>CAWUEY030000001.1:0-1945000 GCA_963921245.4 Rhodospirillales bacterium
GTGGACCGAAATGCGGATATGGTTGCCGAACTGGGCGAAGGCTCTATAGATGTGGTGATTGATCTGGTGGCGGGTGAGCAGTGGCCGTCATTCCTTAATGTGCTGTGCCGGGGTGGGCGCTATGCAACTGCCGGCGCCATTGCCGGGCCTATATCCGAGATTGATGTACGCACGCTGTACCTGAAAGATCTGACGCTCTACGGCTGCACCTTCCAGGAAGACGTGGTGTTCGATAATTTGATTCGTTATATCGAGGTTGGTGAGATCAGGCCCGTGGTCGCGGAAACCTATGCGCTGAAAGACATCGCAACGGCGCAAGAAGATTTTCTATCCAAGAAACATACGGGCAAACTGGTTCTTGTTCCGCCTACCGGTGGATGAGCCGGTTAACTGCCGAAAATCAGGCTGTCGGTCCACACGCCCAGAAACAGGCTGATGACCAGATCGAGGATGACGATGATGGACGCCTGTGAGCCGGTAATTTCCAGCACGTTTTTCAGTACATACCAAGTGTACACAAGGACCAAGATGAGGATCAGGAAGGTCAGGAAACCCACCATCTGAACGCCGAGAATACCGATAGTCGCTACCGGAACGTAGACCAGGTTTTTCAGGACACTGGCCCAGTTATAGGCGACAACGCCTCGAATAAAGAGATGATCACGGTCCATGGTCGTCAGGATGATGGGCAGGATGTTGGGCAGGATCGCCCAGGACATGACGAAGCCGATGCAGTGCACGGTGGCGAAGCGAAACATACTGACATCGCCGATCATGGTCAGCCAGGAGGCACCGATGAGCAGTAAATAAAGCGGAAAACAGAGGACGGCTGCAAAGAAAGAAAACCAGAACGCCGCCGGTGTATCGTCGAAATAGGACACACCTTCCGGATCAAACCGCGCCAGTCGAAAGGCCCCATAGAGCGGGCGGGAAGCGGCAGCAAGCAGGCTCATGACGGTGTCAGTCCCAGATACCCCTCGATGGCGAGGACGTAGATATCCGTCAGCCGGTTAATATCCTCGACCAGCACGTGCTCATCCACCTTATGGGCCGTGGCACTGATCAAACCGAATTCCACAACCGAACAATAATCCTTGATAAAGCGTGCGTCCGAGGTTCCGCCGGTGGTGCTGAGTTCCGGTTTCTGCCCTGTTATGGTGGAGACCGCGTTCACGATGGTATCGCTAAGAGGGCCGGTCGGAGACAGGAAGGACTCTCCGGAAACACGAATATTCAGCTCGTAATTCGGGCTGACGCTATCCAGCCGTTCACGGATTGTTTGTTCCACATCCGCACTGGTATGCAGATCGTTGAAACGCACGTTAAACCCTGCGCTAACCGTTGCCGGGATGACATTGGTGGTGTCGTTTCCTACATCAACGGTTGTTACGGTCAGGGTTGAGGCCTGAAAATGTTCGCTACCGGTGTCGAGAGGCTCGTCAACCAGGGCGGATAGCATGTGAACCATTCGCGGGATGGGATTGTCGGCCATGTGCGGATAGGCTGCATGGCCTTGGGTTCCGTGCACCACCAATTTGCCGTTCAGGCTCCCGCGCCGCCCGATTTTTGCCATTTCGCCCAAGGTGAACGGGTTGGTGGGTTCACCGACAATGCAGGCGTCAAGCGTTTCGCCCATCGCCGTGATCCAGGGCAGGGCCTTTTTGGTGCCGTTGATGCTGATGCCTTCTTCATCACCCGTGATTAACAGGCTGAGAGAACCGTTTAAATTGTCGCCATGGGTCTCCCGCACCCGTGCGGCGGCGACGGCAAAGCATGCGATAGCACATTTCATGTCTGTGGCGCCCCGACCAAAAAAAACACCATCAACAGTGGTGGGCTCAAACGGCGGGTGGGTCCATTGTTTTTCGTCACCGGGTGGAACCACATCCGTATGTCCCGCAAAACAAAGGTTTGGACCTGTATCCCCCAGTCGGGCATAGAGGTTGTCGACCGGTTCGGTGCCCGCTTCCTCAAAGATTTGGCGATGGCACGCGAACCCAACTCCCTCCAGGAAATCCTGCAGTACATCCAACGCTCCTGCACTCACCGGTGTAATGCTGGGGCAACGGATCAGGTCTTCACTGAGGGCGACAGGGTCCGGGCGGATGGCGTCCACTGCCATGGGATCAGTCGCGCAACAATTCGTTGATGGACGTTTTGGAACGGGTTTTTTCATCCACGGTTTTAACGATGACCGCGCAATAGAGTCCCGGGCCCGGCGTTTCATCGGGCAGAGGTTTACCCGGCATCGTACCGGATACAACGACCGAATAGGCCGGGACCCGTCCGTAGTGCACTTCACCCGTTGACCGGTCGATGATCTTGGTGGAGGCACCGATGTAAACACCCATGGAAAGCACCGAGCCTTCTTCAACAACCACACCTTCGACCACTTCGGACCGGGCGCCGATGAAACAGTTGTCCTCGATGACAACCGGACCGGCCTGTAGTGGCTCCAGAACGCCGCCGATACCGACACCACCAGAGAGATGGCAGCTCTTGCCGATCTGAGCACAACTGCCCACGGTGACCCAGGTATCGACCATGGTGCCTGAGTCCACGTAGGCGCCCAGATTGACGAAACTCGGCATCAGGATCACCCCCGGTGCGATATAGGCGGAATGGCGGACGGTGCAGTTGGGAACGGCACGAAACCCAGCATCGCGGAAGGTATTTTCGGACCAGCCAGCAAACTTGTTGGGCACCTTGTCCCACCAGGACCCGCCCCCGGCACCGCCTTCGATGATGCCCATGTCATTCAGGCGGAAGGACATGAGCACGGCTTTTTTGAGCCACTGGTTTACGGACCATCCGGCGGCGGTTTTTTCGGCAACACGGGCCGCCCCGCTGTCGAGTAGGTTGAGGGCTTCCCCGACGGCTTCGCGGACTTCGCCGGTGGTACTCAGGTTGACGGTATCCAAGTCTTTCCAGGCGGTTTCAATAACATTCTGCAGCTGGCTTGTATCGTTCATCGTTGACCACAACCTCGGGGTAGGATTTGATGTTTTGCGAATATTCCCAGAGGCACGGAACATGCGTCAGCAGGTCTTTCCTGTCAATTGAAACTACTTCAATGTGGACGCGAAAGCGGAAGTTTTTGTGGAGATGAAGATGCTTAAAGGATTAACACAGGATCAATACGATGCCTATTCATCGGGACGGCTTTTGCGCGCCCATCGATGTGATGGGTGAAGACGAAGCCCTTGCCTTGCGTGAGCGGATGGAAGAGTTGGAGCGTACTCACCCGGATTTGCTCGCCCCCAAGGAACGCAACAATACCCACCTCATTCTCACCGCCGTTGACGAAATCGCACACCATCCCCGAATTCTGGATGCGGTCGAAGACCTGATCGGGCCTGATATCATGGTGTTTGGCTCCGTTTTGTTTATCAAGGAACCGCACAATCCAGGCTATGTAAGCTGGCATCAGGACGCGACCTATATGGGGATTGAACCGCATGACGGCGTAACGGCGTGGCTGGCACTTTCAGACAGTACACCGGAAAGTGGTTGTATGCGGATGCTGCCCGGTACCCACCGGGACGAAATCTGGGATCATGTGGACACATTTGACGTGGATAACATCCTGACACGGGGACAGGTTATCGATGTTGGCGATGAGTCATCTGTCGTCGATCTTGTTTTAAAGCCGGGCCAGATGTCGCTTCATCACCGAAGGGTCATCCATTCCTCGCAGCCCAACAACAGCGATTATCGTCGTTATGGCGTGGTCATTCAATCCTACATACCACCGTTTGTGAAACAGACATTGGGTGCCGGTGCCGTCCAGTGGGGGCGCGGTGTCGATGTGCCGGATTATTATCGGGTCTTGAAGCGGCCCAGGGTGGATCTGGCACCGGAGGATATCGCCATCCGCAATCAGGTCAATGCAGAGTGGGCAGATATTCTATACCACAACGCCAGTCAGAAACGTGATCTGTAAGGATTGGAGCCGGCTCAGGCTGTATCGCCGATAGCCCCAAGCCACGGGGGCAAGTCGTCTACCACGTGGTGGATGTGATCGCCGTCTGAATCACGTTGTCCCCAGTCGGCGTCCACCCTGACCCAAACCGTGGTCATGCCCATCTCAGCAGCAGGCCGTAGATTGATCGCCATGTCTTCCACCATGACAGTTTTTTCCGGGTTGATGTCGTGCAGCTGTGTCAATTGATCATAGACGCTGCGCGTGGGTTTCGGAATGAAATTGGCGGCAACGATATCGAACACGGCCTCGAAATGGTGGCGAATGCCAAGATGTCCCGCAACATTGTCGGCGTGTCGCGCCGAGCCGTTGGTAAAGATGATTTTGCGCCCTGGTAAATTGGCGAGGGCCACATCCAGTTGGGCGCTGATCGGGACGTCGCTAAGATCGATATTATGAACAAAGCTGAGAAATTCTTCCGGTGCCACATTGTGATGGCGCATCAGTCCGGCCATGGTGGTGCCGTGTTCGCGAAAATAGGTTTTTTGAACGCTGTACGCTTCGTCCCGCTCGCAAGACAACAGGTTCTGAATGAATAGGGTCATGTTTCGTTCAATCTGATCGAACAAACGGCAGGATGCTGGATACAGTGTATTGTCCAGATCAAATATCCACGTTTCGGTGTCCCTTAAGGTGGTAATTACAGAATCACAATCGTTCGAGGGGGTGACCATCGGAGAAGACGTACAACTTATCATGGGCGTGATGTTGGGAGGTCCCCGCCGGAAACGCAAGTGAATCCTCTCTAAAATCGCGTGATTTGTCGATCACACACGTGAGAGGAATGGGTTATTCGGTAAGGCATGGGCGTACTATATACTGAAAACATAAGGTGTTTCGCGATGGGGAGCGGGGCCTTCCGGTTCACTTGCAGACGATGTTCAAGCCAAGGTCGCGGGCCTGAAATCTGATGCTCTTTTAGCCGCCAAAGGCAAGGATCATGCGCGGGCCTGAAACCTGGCATGAGGGCGATTATTGCCGAACTGAAAAGCTAAATCTGGTCTTCCCGGGCCGGGCCCCGACACATCAGGAATCTGGTAAAATCAACGTGCCCGCGCCGTGCTCTGTATAGAGCTCAATCAGGACGGCATGCGGGACGCGGCCGTCCAGAATAACGGCACCGCGGACACCACCCTCCATAGCTGCTATGCAGGTTTCCATTTTGGGAATCATGCCACCCGAGATGGTGCCATCCTCCATAAGCGCCTTCGCCGCCGAAACGGTGAGTTCCTCGATAAGCTTGCCATTCCTATCGAGCACGCCGGCAACGTCGGTGAGCATGAGCAAGCGGCGGGCGCGGATCGCGGATGAAATGGCACCGGCGGCCGTGTCGGCATTGATGTTCAGGGTTTCACCCTCCGGACCGACACCTATGGGCGCGATAACCGGTGTGATGTCAGAGCTTTCGAAAAATTCGAGAACGTGGGGGCGAATTTCTGCCGGTTCACCGACAAGGCCGAGATCGAGTAATTTTTCAATATTGGAGTCCGGATCGCGTTTTGTGCGACGCAACTTGTCCGCCATGATCAGGTTGCCGTCTTTGCCCGATAATCCCACCGCAAACCCACCAGCTTCGTTGATGTTTGAAACAATGCTTTTGTTGATGGAACCGCACAGGACCATTTCCACGACTTCCACGGTTTCCCGGGTTGTTACCCGAAGTCCGTCGATGAAATCGCTTTTGATCTGAAGACGATCCAGCATGTTTCCGATTTGCGGACCACCGCCGTGTACCACAATCGGGTTGCCGCCAACTTGCCGCAGCAAGGCAACGTCACGGGCAAACAGTTTCGCCATGGCTTCATCACCCATGGCATGACCGCCGTATTTGATAACGATGGTCTGCCCTGCGTTGCGCTTCATGTAAGGCAGGGCTTCTGAGAGGACCTTGGCCTGCTCAAGGTGTTTTTCGACGGTTTCGGGCACGTCGCTTTGGTTTGGGCTGGCGCTCATGGTCTTAATCCCAGAGATGGTTCCGGGCGGGACACTAAACGGTATCCGCGTTTCGGGCAATCATCTTCAAGGCAGGGCAAGTTGTGCAAGAACGGCCCGTAGATGGGCGATGCCTGCCCCTTTTCGAGCGCTGGTCGCGATAACCTCGGGGTGAAGGGCCGTATACTCACGTGCCTTGGTGGCGATGGCAGTTACGAATTTGTCTCGGTCGGTGGGTTTGATCTTGTCGCCCTTGGTCAGCACAATCTGATAGTTTACCGCCGCCCTGTCGAGCATTGTCATAACGTCCAGATCAGCGGGTTTCAGGCCGTGTCGTGAGTCCACCAGAAGGCAGACCCGCCGCAGGACGGCGCGACCTTTCAGATAGGTGTTAACCAGCCTGGTCCATTCCCGCACCCGCGATTTGGAAACCCTGGCGTATCCAAACCCCGGAAGGTCCGCGATCATCAGGCGGCTGTTCAGGTCAAAGAAATTGATTTCCTGTGTCCGGCCCGGTGTGTTCGAGGTTCGCGCCAGAGCCTTGTGTCCGGTCAGTGCGTTGATCAGGCTTGATTTGCCAACATTCGATCGACCGGCGAAAGCAATCTCCGGCAGATCCGTAGCTGGAATTTGCTGAGGTTTCACAGCACCCATCAAAAATGTACAGGGTTTCGCGAACAGCAATCGACCCTGTTCGAGCTGGGCCTCATCGGGTGGTTCGATATCGCTGACCATCAGGTCCTGATCGGATATCGTCATGGCCGGGTCCTCCGAACCCAGGTGATTGGAGCGCCAGTAGCGAGGTGAAGTCCTGTATCAGGACGCGGCAACCCCCATGCGCCGCATGATTACCCACTGCTGCAGAATCGACAATGTATTGTTCCAGGCCCAGTAGATCACCAGACCCGCCGGGAAACTTGCCAGCAGGAATGTAAAAAGGATCGGCATAAACAGGAAGATTTTTGCCTGTACGGGATCGGTCGGCTGTGGGTTCAGTTTCTGCTGAAGGTACATGGTACCGCCCATCAGTAGCGGCCAGATACCGATCATCAATAGGCTGGGCGGATCCCAAGGAAACAGGCCAAACAGGTTGAAAATCGTGGTCGGATCGGGTGCCGAAAGGTCCTGAATCCAGCCGAAGAACGGTGCGTGACGCATTTCAATGGTGACAAACAACACTTTATAGAGCGCAAAGAATACAGGGATCTGTACCAATATGGGGAGACAGCCTGCGGCCGGGTTTGCCTTCTCCCGTTTGTAAAGCGCCATCATTTCCTGATTCAGTTTGGCCTTGTCTTCCTTGTAGCGTTCGCGCAACTCAACCAATTGCGGTTGCAGCGCTTTCATTTTGCTCATGGCGACGTACGACTTGTTGGCGAGCGGGAAGAAGGCCAGCTTGATCCCCACGGTCAGGATCAGGATAGCCACGCCCAGGTTTCCAACGTGATCGTTCAGCCACAAGAGCGCGTAGAAGATGGGTTTGGTCAGGAAGTAGAACCAGCCAAAATCAATCGCCAGATCAAACCGGTCGATCCCGTGCTGCTCGGCGTAGGCGTCGAGCAACTTGGCCTGTTTGGCACCAAGGAAAAGCAGGGATTCAGCCGAAGCCTTGCCGCCAACGGGTACCGTCCGTGCCGGTGCCAAGAAATCGGCCTGATATTTGTCAACACCGTTATCCAGCCGGTGGACGAAACGCGTGTTCACGGTTTCTGTCTGGTCAGGAATCATGGCCGCCAGCCAGTACTTGTCCGTAATGCCGAGCCATCCGCCGGTGGTCGGGTTCTGCATGACACCTTCGTCCTGGATATCGTCATAATCCACTTCGCTGAGGGTTTCTGCAAAAACACCGATCAGCCCCTCGTGCAAAATGTAGAAGCCGGTTGTTTCCGGTGTGGTGCGGCGGGTGATCAGACCATATGGGTGCAGGGACAAAGAAGAAGCGGCATTGTTCTCTACTTCCTGATAGATCGTAAACAGGTAATCGTCATCCACGGCGATTCTTGTGGTAAATAATAGACCTTCACCGTTGTCCCATGTGAGAGTTACCGGCGCGCCCGGACTGAGAACGGAGCGATCGGATTGCCACACAGAGCCATTGTCGGGCAGCTTGATCCCGGAAACTCCTGCACCCGGGACCCAGCCAAAGGTCGTGTAATAGGCGGTTTCCATATCCCGCGGGTTCAGGTAGGGAATATTGGCGCTTTCATCGGTGTTTTCAACGCGATAATCCAGCAGCTCAATATCATCGAGGCGCGCTCCTACCAGCGAAATTGAACCCCGTAGACGTGGCGTTTCGATCTGGATACGCGGGCCTTTCGCCACGGCCTCGGCGCGGGTGATTTGACCCGTTAGTCCGCCATCTTCTGTGCTCACGGACGGGCCGGTCAAGCCACCTTCAGTTGCGACATCACTTGCAGACGGCAAATCAGGATCCGTCTGCGCGATCGTCGTTTCACTGCCATCGGGTTGCGATATGGCGACAGGTTCCTCGTATGAGGACAAAACAAACGCCTCGTATCCGAGAACGATTGCCAGGGATAGAACAACCGCCAAAAGCAGGTTTTTGTTTTCAATCATCGTGGTTTTCCGTTCTTTCCCTGTACTTGGGTCCTGTGCTCAGGCCTTGTTAATGGACGTATGACTTGAATTGCATGCAGTTTCATCGCGGGATGGTACGGGATCATAACCCCATCCCCCCCAAGGGTGGCAGCGCAAAAACCGGCGAATGGCAAGAAACAGCCCTTTGATTGGGCCGTGCGTTTGAATGGATTCAACGGTGTAGCCGGAACAGGTCGGTGTGAACCGGCAGGTTCCTGGCAAAACAGACGAAATGGCAACCTGATAAAACCGGATCAGCGCAATCAGCAGGCGCGTAAAGGCATCGACAATCCGTTTCAGGCCGTTTGCGATACGTTTGTTTTGCACCTTTCAGGCCTCCCGCCAGGCATCCAGTTTTTTTAATCCCGTCGTCAGATCCTTGATCAGACGGTCAAATGATCGTTTCACCGTTCCCGCCCGTCCGATGACCACATAGTCATACCCCGTCGCGGCATGGGGGCCGAAAATCCGGTCAACAGCAGCCCGCAGCCGTCGTTTCGCCCGATTGCGCTGAACCGCGTTGCCGACTTTCTTGGAAACCGTAAAGCCAACGCGGACCACGTCCCCCGGTGTTGCGTCTTCGGTTTCGGGTCGCCGCCTGATCTGAAGGATAAGACCCGGTGCAACCCACTTCTGCCGTGTTCCGGCCACTTTCAGGAATTGGCGGCGGCGTTGCAGTCGTAGAACGATGGAGGACATGTGTGCGCTCAGGCAGAAAGGCGTTTACGGCCCTTCGCCCGGCGCGCGGCGATGACTTTGCGGCCACCAACAGTCGCCATACGGCTACGGAAACCGTGGCGGCGTTTGCGAACCAGTCTGCTCGGTTGATACGTACGTTTCACGGAAACTCTCCGATGTTGATTGGCCCCGGTGTATACGGTTTCGCCTTGCCGAAGTCAACGCCGCACGTGTGGTTTTTTGGCCCTTTGGGCACAATCCGAAATTATGGAGATCAAACACTCTCCACGGTTAGGTGTTTAGGGCGTAGACTCATAAGAGCCATATGACGATTGCTGCGATGTGTGCGGCTGCGAGGAAGTTTCCCGGACATCTGAAGGTGCGCGGGCTGAGTTGCCGCCAGTCCTTGAGCCGGTTGAACATGCGTTCGACGATGTTCCGTGTTTTGTAGAGCTCAATGTCGTATGCGCATTGGATTGTCCGGTTCTTGCGGGGCGGGATGCAGGGCTTTGCCTCCATATCCGTCAACCAGTCCCGCAGGTGGATGGCATCATATCCCCGATCCACAGTGACCGTTGTTCCTTTGGTGACATAGGGCTCAAGGCATTGACGGGCATGCGCAATATCGGCCTTGTTGCCTGCGCTCACGTGCAGATGCACGGGCCGCCCCCGGCCATCGCAGACCAGATGCAGCTTCGAATTCAGCCCGCCTTTGGTCCTGCCGATAGCGCGCCCGCCACGGGTCTTTTTTTTAACACCATTGGCAGCGATACGGTGGGCTTTGACGCGGCTCGCATCAATCATCAGCGGGCTCAAGTCGGCGGCGCCTTCCCGGATGCGCAATCCTGTCTCAGCATGGCCGCAGCCAGGCTGAGACACATCGCTGGAACCAAATGGAGCACACGGCACTACATGAACATGGATCTGCTGAAACAGATGGAAACCAACACCAGAGCAGACACCGCCTGAAAATAAAAGTGCGCAGGTTTCTTGACACTATCGGGCATGGTACATGCTCGAGAAGGGGAATTGAGAATTTCTGATCCCATTGCCCGGCCAAGGACTGCTTGCAGGCCCGAGCGGGGGCGAAGCGTCATATGCGCCGTTTCAATGGTGTCCCAAAGGCCCCGTTCGGGCTATACTTGAAGGAATGTCAGTGGCATTTTAACCACCGTGGCCCTTCAGGCCCGGTTAGAGTCGAGACTCATTCAAATCCAATAGCAGATTAGCGCCGCGATACATAATGCGGCCATGAAGCTGTCGGCGCTTTTGTTGTATCGGGTGTCGATGTAAATCTCATCCGGTGTTCCGGACAGCATCGCTGTCAGGGCGGCGAACAGGTATTGCCAGTTCCCTTCTGCGACCAGCGGTTATAGCGGTTGTAGATCGTCGTCGAGGGGCCGTATTCTCCGGGACAATCCCGCCAGCAGCAACCCGATTGCAACACACATGGATGATGCCCGAGATTACCCGACACCTCACTCAACCCGCCGATACCCTGCAGCGCGATACGGCTGATGGGGTTTGATTCGTTCCCATTACTGGCCCGAAAGCCAGAAAAGACCTTGGGCCTGACTCAGATAGCTCGGATTTGGAGTTATCATGGGTGTTATGCGCAAAAGCCGTCTGAGTGTGTATAAGCAAGATCGTCTGATGGAGCATTTTGTGTCTGGCTCGACGGCGCTGACGGCGGCCAGGCTGTGCGGGATGAACCGCTTCGGCGGCGGTCTATTTCTTTCTCCGTCTGCGCGAGATCGTCGTGCTTGAGCTGGACGCGGCGAGCGAGGCGTTGTTTGGCGGCGAGATTGAAGTGGACGCGCGTTACTTCGGCGGCAAGCGCAAAGGCAAGCGCGGCCGGGGTTCTGCGGGAAAAGTCGGGGTTTTCGGCCTGTTGAAGCGGGGTGGAAGGGTCTACACAAAGATCATTCCAGATGCCTCATCGGCCACCTTGATGCCGATTATCGAGCGCAAAGTGGTGCCCGATAGCATCGTCTGTTCCGACGGCTGGAAAGGCTATAACGCGCTTGATATATCGGACTTTCACCACTTCCGGATCAACCATTCCGAGCACTTTGTGGATGAGCACAATCACATCAATCGCTGCCTGTCAGGGCATGGTACATGCCCGAGAGGGGGGATCGAGTATTTCTGGTCTCAAGCGAATCGCTACATGCGCCGTTTCAATCATGTTCTGAAGGCCCAATTCGGGCTGTATTTGAAGGAATGTGAGTGGCATTTTAACAACAGTGACCCTTCGGATCAATTAACGCAATTAAGACAATCGTTGATCGACAGGTGAATGTAGAGCATTCACCGAGAGGTGGGTTAAACGTCATCCAAGGTCGTTATCTGGGTCAGCCCCATAGTATCAAATAAAACCTCTGAAATTACTTCTACTTTCCCAGCTTATCTTTACCTTGGCGAACAGGATTTGGATCGAGAGCGTCGCGTCAACTTCGATCCCAAGTTCTACATGAAATTACGGGGCCTGACCGAACATCCAAAGCATGGCGTCCCCGACGAGGTGCAGGTGTTCGACTACATCTACGGCGTGCTCTACTGCCCGACCTACCGCGAGGCTTACGCCGAATTCCTGAAAACCGCTTTTCCGGGTATCCCGTGGCCGAAAACACCGGATGATTTCTGGTCCGTTTCGGATAAGGGTGCGGCACTGCGACGGCTTCATCTGATGGAACCCGACGCCATCGGCGATGCGCCTGATCCCTTCACAGGCGACGGCGACAATGTGGTCAAACACGCCAGATATGGCGGCGGCAAGGTCTGGATCAACGCCGATCAGTGCTTCGAGGGAGTCCCGGCGGGCTCCTGGGAATTTTTCATCGGCGGCTATCGGCCTGCGCAGAAATGGCTCAAGGATCGCAAGGGCCGAAAGCTCGACTTTGGCGACGTAAGGCACTATCAGCGGATCATCAAAATCCTCTCCAAAACCGACCGGATCATCAAAACCATCGAAATGGCACTTTAGACAAGGCCCCAACGCACCGGGACTAAACAACTAGGTCGTGCTGTGCCTTGAGTGGGCTGTTTGTGTATGGCTGTGTCATATGCTTTCCTTTTCAGAAGGAATGGCGTGGCGCGAACCCTGCCGCGTTCTCATTCTCCGTCCATTTCTCTGCGAATAACGTCGTGATGGAAATCGTTCCCGTGCAAAAAATCAAATGCGCAGCAATCCCAGTACAGCTTTAATGCTGACAGGATTTCACTGGGGGAGTATTGGGCGCGTGATAGCTGTGAGGCATACACGCTATGAATGCCGAACCGTGTAGCGATCTCATAGATCGGTGTTTCGTTCAGCTGTGCCACACGCATATCGCTGATCATTTTTAGCGGATAGCCACGTTCCCGCAACGGGATCAGTTGTGGTTGCTTTCTGCTGTATGATTCTATTTTGCGGACCGCGGGCGGCACTTCCGATGTTACCCATTTCTGGAACTTCCGGTCGCCCGGCTTTCTACTTTTGAAGATCAGGGCGTATAAGCCGGATTCGGATATGATGTTGGTTTTACCCTGACGCCTTAACTTAAAGTTAGACCGCTCATCATCATCCAGCGGCGATAATGCTTTCGTCACGTTATTCAATCCAAGGATATCACACACGTCTTTCGCCACGAACCACGGTTCATCATAATTCATTATGGGTCATGCTTAGGTGAGAGTGTTTTTCCTTAGGTAGGTTAGCAGAGTTTTATACTTGTCGTCACGTCGATGATTGTCTCGCCATTCGGTTTCTTTCAGGTGCAGACGGAAAGTGTGTTTGGGCAGGCTCTTGAACTTGGCGAGGCGGACTTTCGCCCTGCCCCAGAAGCCTTCTATACCATTTATATGGGCAGCCCTCGTGCGAACGCGTTCCTGGAATGGTCGACGCGGCAATGCCCGTAGCCGAGCTCGACGAGTCCGCTCTAGCCCCGCCAGCCATCGGAGTTGATGACGGTCCTGGCATCGACATTGCCCCTGATAATGCCCTGTAACGTGGGCTTTGAGCAGTCGGGTACGATCTCCGTATAAACCTGGCCGTCGCACTCAAAGATGCTGAAGACAACCATCTTGCCATAAGCGCCACGACCGCGGTTGCCCTTGACGCGCCCGGCTCCGAAGGAGCTCTCGTCCACTTCGACAATGCCAAACAGCGGACACCTGGCTTCGTATGCCTGTAAGACCCGCTCGCGCAAACAGCGATAGATACGGTTCACCGTATTGCGGTTCAGGGGGCTCAATTGCGCCGTCTGGAGGGCAGTCAGGGCGGCGGCAAAAAGCGTTTATCGTGCTCCAAACGACTCTAACACAATTAAGGGTTGCTAACCTGCACGCCTTTAGTCCACTCTTCCACAATCTTGAACTGATCAAGAGCGGATAGTGAACAACAAGCTCGCCCAGAGAATTGCCCAATTGGGCGTCTCAAGATTAGTTGAGATTTTGGGAACCAAATGTTGTGAAATGATATTCAAGCCCTTGGCGAGCCAATTCTTGTCCAAACCCCCGCTGGCGTGGTGTTTGTGGATAAAGGACGGTGTTCGCATTTTCAAGGAACCGATAGTCCGCCTCGAGGATCCAATCCAGTTTCTTCAGTTGGAGCAAATTCTATCGAGATTCGACCATAGGATCTGGGGCGGCGGCGATATCGAGCTCACTGGAACAGAGACGTCTAGGATCGAAGCTAAACTGGACATTCCGACAAGCGTTTTGGAATGAATAGCGGCCGATCACCAGCGCACAATCCGAGTAGCGGCCAACACACTAGAGCTGGCAGCGGATAAAAAGTTGCCGCACATCCTCTTTGCGCCAACCAAGGAAAATGCTGTAGACTTGGCACTTATCCTCAATCAACGCGGGTGCAACACGAGAGCGATAACATCGAACACGCCAAGACAAGACCGCCGCGAATACATCGAGTTGTTCAAGTCAGGAGATATCCAAGTTCTGACAAACTTTGGTATCCCCACAATGGGGTTGGATGTACAAACATCTCCGCTGTTGTCATCGCGAGGCCAACAACATCTATCGTCTTGTATTCGCAAATGATCGATCGTAGGCTCAGAGGATCTAAAATGGGAGGGGCCAACTCCTGTATTATTGTCGATGTTCAAGACAACATAACCAACCTACCGAATGCGTCTGAATCATTCAGATTTTTCGATCGATTTTACACCACGGGAGCATCTACACGGGAGCATCTGAATGACGAAGATTATATCCGCCGCTTTAGGACTACAGGCATTGCGCGAAGCGGGATATCGCACAACAGCGTCTTCAGTCGCAGAGTTGGTAGATAACTCGATCGAAGCTGAAGCCGCTAACATCGAAATTATCGCGACTAATGAACAGGTTTTTGTCGAACAGCGACAGTCAACACAGATATCAAGCATTGCGGTATTCGATGATGGCGAAGGTATGTCGCCGGAAGTCATACAAAACTGTTTAAGCTTGGGATGGGGAACGCGACTCGATCGGTACGAAGGACTGGGGAGGTTTGGTTTTGGCCTCAAAGGTGCCTCGATATCCCAGGCTCGCCGAGTTGATGTATTCAGTTGGCAGAAGCAAGGTGACGTACACCACTCCTATTTGGATCTAGATGAGGTTGAGGAGAACGACCTAAGCGAACTACCAGAGGTTTCGAAGAAGAACCTACCGAGAGCGTTGGAAACATATCTACAGAGAATAGGGGCATCTCAGGAACACGGGACGGTGGTCTGTTGGTCGAAACTCGACAAGATTGATCTCAAAAGAGCCAGCACGCTATTTCGACGGATGAACGCCGAGCTGTGTAGAATTTATCGGCACTACCTTGATGACGATGACACTTACGGAAAGCGCGTTTTTATCCGTCTCCATTCAATTGATGAGAGGGGAAAATCAGAGGACAAACCCATCCCGCTGAAGTCCAATGATCCGCTCTATCTGTTAACTCCAAACAATACTCCTGATTACAATAGCCAACAAACCAATGAGTTGCTCCAGGCATACGATTTACCTTTTGAATCTCCCATAGGGTCAAGCACCGTTCACATTCGATATTCCGTTGCACTGCCGGAGATCCAGGAGTTAGGTGGAAACTCAAATGTCGGCAAACACTACGGTAAAAATACTGGAATTTCGCTACTGCGGGCGGGCAGGGAAATCCAACTTGGGTCTTTTGGTTTCATCGAACAATCGGAACCGAGACACCGGTGGTGGGGTATGGAAATTCGCTTTCTCCCAGCGTTGGATGACGTCTTCGGAATTACCAATAACAAGCAAGAGGTTAGAGCGTTACGTCGATTTGACGAAGCTGACATTGAGGCGTTCCAAGATGTTCGCGCCAGCGCAGACGCGGTTCAGCAGGCCCAAATCGAGTTTCAACTTAAGCTCAACGATCACATCAAACAACACATTGAAGGGTGTATGTCGATCATCAAGGGGCGGCGTGAAGGAATTAAGAAAAGCAAGAAGAAGAAAATCGTTGAGCTTGTGAACAACGATGTTTCGAGAGATCCGACAGAGACCGTCTCGGGGGAGGTGTCTGGATCGACAACCGAAGAGGATAAAATCCGTAACAGAGCAGAGCTTCTCTTGAACAATGATAGTGGTTTGAGCGAAGAAGCCGCCAAAAGTCTCGCAAAGGAAACTGTGAGCTATCGGATTGATCTACAAACCGCCGAATGGCCCGGCGACCTGTTTCTTGACAATAAGCTTGTGGCCAACGCGACTGTCGGAATCATCAATCGCAAACATACATTTTATGAGAAGCTGTGGCGTCTACTCGAGGAAATGGGCGATCAACGAGGCTTTGAAGCCCTGGAAATCGTACTTATGGCTTACTGTCGTGCAGAAGATGAAATGGGCCGGGAAATTGATCGAGATCAGCTCGAGATACTCAGAAATAAGTGGGGTAGTTGGTTGCACAAATTGTTGCCTCATGCGGGATCATAGAAACCTGTTACAAAGGGCGGTTCAGCAATGAAGAGTAGAGAACAGTTATTGAGATCACCGCTGATCTATGACTTTGATACCTCGATCAACCAGAAGCGAACTAGGCTTCGACAAAGTTGAACTGCTTATCGAAACCAAAAAACCTTGCCCCATATATGCACATGATAGGTGCATACAAATATTCCATCGGGAAGAACTTGAAGGACGTGTGTTGTCATTGGCCGAATAGTCGTGTCCAGTTCACCCGCTCGGTTATCCGCCTAGGGCACATCCGTCCGGAACCGCCAGAGAATGCCGTTCAACACGCGCCGGTCATCAACCCGGGGAACCCCTCGCGACTTGTTCGCTAACAGCGGCTCGATGATCAACCATTCCCTATCGGTCAGTTCGTAACGGCGGGGGCTCACGGATCCCTTCCCCTCTATGAGAAGACCAAAGTCCATCAATGCCCCTAGGATTTTATGAGTTTACGACCTAGATATTGCTCGGCGGGGTTTATGTCCCTCTCCGTGTAAAACCGCCCAAAATCGATAATAACGCCCGCCGTCTCAGTTAAATTGATCTCAAAATCAAGGATCACGATCTCTAAACCATTCTCCTCGACCCACTGGCCATTCACTCGGCGAATTTCCTCTTCTGAGAGCTCGAAGTTCTCTGCCTTCAAAATAATCTCGGATTTTACTAGCTTCAACCAAGCCTTCTGAGCCGCCGCCGGGGTTTCAATGAGCGGACGCTTTGATAAACCTTGAGCAATCCTCATTACGCTCATTGTATAGAACGATGAGCTTAAGTGTTGCTCTAGTCATACCACAATAGAGCGCGTTTTTCTGAAAGCTCTTCGACGGATCAAAATCGACATCGGTTAGTATCACGAGCGGGGCTTGCTGGCCCTTGTACCTTCTGATGGTATCAAACACGATTTGCCCATCCGTATAGACTTGTTTGCTCCCCTCATACTTGCCCGGCACAAGCCGCCGAAGACCAATCCCAGCCACTGTTTTTTCGTTGGCTAAAGTCGCACTAGACTGGCCAGAAAGGCTGACAATTGCGATCTGGGAAGGCTCAAATCCTCGTTTAACTGCCCGTTCGACCGCATCGTTTACGCGCCTTAATTGATCTTCGGCATTCCTGTATCCTACGAAATCCACTCCCAATCCCTCGGTCTCGTTCCCGAATGAAAACCGGTCCGGGAAAAATTTATTTATCACCGAGGCGATAGAGAGCGGCGAGCGATAATTACGCTTAAGCGTTATCCCCACAAAATCCCCAATATCTATCGGACCAGATGATGCCTGGCCAAGTTCTTGATCCCTATCTTCCAGCCAATAGATATCGCAGTCGTCCTTACCAAACAGTCGGATGAACTCATAAGCTTCCCGGCCCAAGTCCTGTCCCTCATCAATTATGAGCACATCATAGACAGCATCAGACTCAGACACGTTTTCGATGACTTCTTCTAGTAACCTTTGCCATTCCTTGCCCGACTTCTGTCCTGGCGCATAGTCAATCGCAACGTCGTCTCGAGAGCAAAAATTATGAATCAAACCATGAAACGTAGAGACATCGATACGGGCGTCACATTGATTGGAAACAAGCTCCATTAGGGGGTTATTGAAGCAGACAAACAAAATTCGCTTATCCGCTTCTCGCAGGCTCCGTTCCAAAAGATATTGAGCAATATGAGACTTCCCAGAACCTGCTACCCCGGAGATATGCATACGCATTGGGCTTATTCTAATTCCGGCAACAAACTCCAAGCTTCCGCCCAGCAATTGACTAAATCGCTTCTCTGCCAGATCACGTGACGTGCTAACATCAGGAACAAGTGACAGAGACTGACGCAGGAACCTGTGTACTTTTTGCCCATGTTTGGTTGGCTTTCGTGCTTCGCATTTGAGCCGCTTCTTGAGAACGGAAAACAGGGTCTTCTTATTGCGTTTATCGATAATGTTCTGCCGGTCAATTCCCGTGGCGTTAAGGTATTTTACTTCATGCCCCGGGCAGTAAAGAAGGTAGTCAACGTTGATCCCTTTCCCATTGCCGTGTTGCTTTCTGAACTGGTCCCTTAAACCATCGCGGGAGTCATGAATCTGCTTGGGAATATCCTTAGAGCCTGAGCCATAATTTTTGCAAAGTCCCTTAGGTGTCTCCTGAAGAGCTCCCATTTTCTGTTCAACAAGGATACATCGCCCCTCGCGGTTGACGACAATGAAGTCTGTCTCTCGGGCATGAATCCTGTCTCCATACCGTATGCTCCAGGTTGTGCCAAAGTAAACGACTATCGAGTCCGGCAATTCGTCGCGCAGCTTTTCTAAGGTCTCATACTCTGCCTGCTTACCAAGCGGCAGTTGGCGCCTGATCAGGCGCCAATTATCGAGGGCATTTGAAGGATAAATACGAGCCAAGTCTCTCTCTCCCAGACTGTTGTTCTAGGGTCATAACCGTGAACATCGTTGCAGGATAAGACCTGCAACCTTCCCAGTTCCTCTCGGACCTCAAACCATGTGGCACTATGAGTGTGATAAAAGAACGCGAACACCTCGATATCACAATCCTATTCGGCAAGTAAAGAAAGCTCACCAAATAAGCCGCCGCCCGAGAACTCTCCCACCACACCAACTTTAGATCGATGTCATGATATACTTCTCTCGAAACCGCCATCAGGCTAGAGCGGCTTTTCGCCCTAATGTCATCTTAAAGTGATACTTTGCGACCAGGGCCAGGTTCAATTGATGCGGGTATCAGCTTCACTATCTTTTCAATCTTACAAACCTCGGCGAAAGCAAAGGCGGTTCCATCTTCTCTTTTTAGAGCAAAGAATTAATCCCTCGGTTAGTTAAATCTGATTGCGTTTTGAATCGGAAAGCTATTCTTCCGATTTACCATTAATACTCAGTTGCTCAAACAATTGACCAATCGTGCGTCTGATATTTTCATGAGTTTTTCCTGCGTCCATTAAGACTGTTCTTTTTTGTTGTCACGACCTCCTACTTTTCCGCATGGTGAGCAGGAAAAAGAAAGAAACAAAGAGTAAGTATAACCCCCAGTAGAATTTTCGGTGTGGCGTTGACCTCAAATGTTAATCCTCGCCGCAATTGCCCGATCAAGTAAACCGGCAACGTTGTTTCGACCGCGTCGGCAACCAACAGGTTGATGATAATATCACCCAGAGAGATGACGAATGACAACACGGCACCCGCCAGAATACCTGGTGACATCAAGGGTAGTGTTACGCGCCGAAACGCCTGAAACAGTGTCACGTAAAGATCGGACGCGGCATGTTCATGGTGGCGGTCATCTGGCTCATGTCATTCCCGGCTAGTCCAGCCGCAACTGAACTTCATTGCCTTTAATTCTGACACCAACCATTTCACCGATTGCACCACTACCCGGGTTAATCTCTGCGTGTTCCGGACGAATACCCACGCTGACTTTTCCCTTTGCAACACACCGATCAGGTACAGAGGCTGGAACTTCAGCACCCGATGAAAACCGGACACGTCCTTGCCCGTCATTTTAGTCAACGAGACCTGCTTCGAGGAAATTCGTCTCACCAATAAAGTGAGCGACAGCGTGCCCCGTTCAGGCGGAGGCCAAAGCCTCGCGCACCCAGGTATTTAGGGTATTTACCGAATGCTCACTGGCGACACCGAAATCGGGATCAAGGACCAGCGGTCCTGCTGTGTAGCCCTTGCTGGTGAGGCCCCGCTGTACGGACTCAACCAGTCGAATATCCTCTGCAACGGTCGTCCCGAGGTCCTGCTCTGCGAGACTGTCGATGACTTCGGAATCCTCGCCATTGATCGTATACCAGCCCCGATACACAGTTGTGTTCACATGGTCTTTTGGCGCGAAGAAATAGGTATTGAGCACATTGCCGGGGTAGACCTGAAACGAAAAGGTCGGCCATAGGAACCAGGAACTGTATTCTGTTGCCCGCGGGTTCGCGTCCGCATCAATGGCATAGCTCATGCGCTCCAGGTTAGCTGAAACCGTTGTGTGCCGGAGGCAATACCCTTGCGGGCGAATATCATAGGTTTTCGGATCAACCACGCCATTGGCAAAAGTCGGGTGACAGGTTGGACAGTGATAACACTCACTGTAATTCTCGACTGTAACTTTCCAGTTACAGGCTTCCTCAACGTGATTCGTAATATAGGGCTTTAAGTCGTCGATCTGCGGAACAAATTCGCTCAATTCTTCCCGAACGCCAGGGAACCACTCGTCCATGGATTTTGCATTGGGGTCGAGATTAATGAAGATAAAGCCGCAGAACACTTCCAGCCGGACAGCCGTCAGACAGATTTTCGATTTGTCAAAACCGGGAACTTTGTCGCTGTTGGGGGCGGCCATAAGACGTCCGTCGGTATGATACGTCCACGAGTGATAGGGACAGACAATCCGGCGCAGGCGGCCTTCACCCTGCACAAGTTCGTGGGCGCGGTGGAGACATACGTTGTAGAAAGCCTTGATGACATCCCCGTCGCGAACGGCAAACAACTGTTGACCATTCAAATCGAACGCAAAGTAGTCACCGGATTCCGGTATCCGGGAAACATGGCCGGCATACTGCCACGTGCGGAAGAAAATACCGTCATGCTCACGCTGAAAAATAGAGGGATCGGTGTAGTACCTGGGTTCCAAAGCCCGAACCAGTTCATTTTCCGACATGTATTTCTGTTCCTATGTATCTTCAGACCAGTAAACCCCCACATCGTGGCGGCGGGAATGAAATGCCTGAATCCTGTCTATAACCGCCGCATCCGCCTCGGCAATCACAAATGCCATAAGCGTCTCAAGAAAAGCGGCAGTCCCAACCGTCGAGGTAAAAAACTGTGGCGAGTCAGTGGGGATACAAAACCCGTGATCGGCAATTGAGAGCACCGGCGAACTCAAAGAATCCGACAGGCCGATGATGGTAACGCGCCTCTCTTTCGCGAACTCAACGGCATCAACAACCTCTCGGCGAAACGGTTGGAAGGTCATTGCCAGCAAGACGTCTTCCGAGCCCGCGCGCACGACGTCATCCATGGGTAGACTGCCATCCTGAGGGATAGCAACAACACCGTCGAGAGCCATCCCGGCCAGGTATGCGAAATTGTGTGCCAAAGAGTATCCGACCCCAACCCCAAGAACGTAAGTTGTCCGTGCGGCCACAATAGCATCAGCAGCTGGCTTAATCTGATCGGCAGAAAACGCGGTGTACAGGTCCTGTATATTGCCGAACGCAGCGGTAGCCATCTCGCCGAGCAGTTTGCCATGCTTGCCACTATGGGCAACATCTTGCAACCAGCGCGCCTTGTCGGGAAAATTTTCCCGACGGGTTTTTAACGCCTCGCGAAAAGGTTCGCGGAAATCTTCGAACCCGTCAAAGCCAACGGCACGGGCCATACGTACCAGCGTGTTGGGCTTCACGTCCGCCGAGTCCGCCAGGCTACGCACAGAAGTCATACCCACTTCATGCTGGTTATCCAGCACATAGCAGGCGGCTTTGCGTAATTGCGGACTGAGGTCCGGCAGGGTTTCCAGCAGGCGATTGACCACCGGTTGCACGCCGCTATCAGGCACCGCAAACTCAGAATATGGTACACTTGTATCATTCATTATTGACTATGGTACAATTGTTTGACAAAGATGTCATCCTCAATTTTCTGATGGAGTGCAAAAAAGATGCAGTCACAAGCCCGCGTGGTCATCATCGGTGGGGGTATTATGGGGTGTTCCCTTCTTTATCATCTGGCTAGGGAAGGCTGGACCGATTGCATGTTGGTCGAAAAGGCGGAATTGACGTCCGGTTCCACCTGGCATGCCGCCGGCCAAATTTCCCACTCCACATCCCATTGGGGTCTCGCCAACATGGTGAAGTACGGCACTGAGCTGTATCCCCGGCTGGAAGAAGAGACCGGTCAATCTGCCACCTGGCACGGCTGCGGGTCATTGCGGCTGGCCTACAATGAAGATGAAATGGACTGGTTGAAATACACCCTCAGCGTCGCCCATGGTCTGGATCTGGAGCTGGATGTCATCGGCACCGAAGAAATCCGCAAGCTGCACCCGTTCTACAATCTGGACGGTGTTTTGGGTGCGCTTTACACCCCCAACGACGGTCACGTTGACCCGGCCGGTGCCGCCATGGCGCTGGCCAGGGGCGCTCGCAATATGGGCGCAACCGTTGTTCGGCATAATCGCGTGACCGGCCTCGAAAAGCTGGGCAATGGCGAATGGAAGGTGAGCACCGAACAAGGTGATATCACCTGCCAGATGGTTGTGAACGCAGGCGGCACCTACGCGCGCCAGATCGCCGAGTGGCTTGGTTATGACCTGCCGAGCACCAACATGACCCACCATTATCTGGTCACCGATACGGTGCCTGAGTTCCTGGAACTGGATGAAGAGCTGCCCGTGGTACGTGACGACCGCATGGTGTCCGGCTATATCCGTATGGAACAGAAATCAGGCCTGATCGGCATATATGAAAAAGCCAATCCCAATACGGTCTGGGATGACGGCACCCCCTGGGATTCGGAAAACGAACTTTTTGAAGCCGACTTCGAACGCATCATGCCATGGCTGGAAAACGCCTTCGACCGTATGCCCATTCTGGCAGAACTAGGCATCAAGAGAACCATTCACGGTGCCATCACCCATCCACCCGACGGCAACATGCTGCTGGGCCCGGCACCGGGTATCGATAATTTCTGGTGCTGTTGTGGATCGCAGGTGGGCATCGCCTGGGGACCGGGTGCCGGTAAATATCTGGCCCAATGGATGGTCCATGGTGCCGCCGACATCAACATGCGTGATTTCGATCCCCGTCGCTATGGCGATTTCGCGGATCGCGAGTACCAGATCATCAAAGCCAGGGAAGATTACCTCCTGCGTCACGAAATCCCCTTCCCCGGCTTCAACCGTACGGCAGGCCGTCCGGTCAAAACCAGCGCGCTCTATGATCGACTGAAAGAACAGGGTGCCATTCACGAAGAAATCTTCGGCTGGGAGCGCCCGCGCTGGTTCGCCCTCGACGATATGGAACGTGAAGATTGCCACAGCTTCCAGCGTGCCGCTCACTTTCGCGCTGTTGGCGCTGAATGCAAAGCCGTTCGCGAAAGGGTCGGTATTCTTGATCTGTCGGGATTTGGCAAGATCGATGTTAGTGGCCCGGACGCCGAGGACTTCCTGAACACCATCATTGCCAACCGTGCGCCCCGCACAGAAGGTGGGATCGTGCTCACACACATCCTCAACCACAAGGGCACCATCGAAGCGGAAATCACCGTCGCCCGGCTTGCCGAAAACCACTATTATCTGATGTTCGCCGCCTTCTCCGAGTTGCGCGTTCGCGATTGGCTGAACAACAACAAAGCTAAATTCAACGCGACAGTGACTGTAGTTTCCAAGGATTACGGCTGTCTGGTGCTGTCTGGCCCCCGGTCTCGGGATGTTCTCTCACAGACAACCCGGGAGCCGCTCGACAATGACAACTGGAAATGGCTGAAAGCTAAGACCATCACTGTTGCCGGTGTTGATGGCGTTCGCGCCCTTCGCATGTCCTATCAGGGTGAACTGGGTTGGGAACTGCACGTGCCCATGGACGGTCTGCTGGCCGTCTACAACGCCCTTTGGGCAGCAGGCGAACCGTATGGCATCGCCAACTTCGGCTCCTTTGCACTGAACAGCATGCGCCTGGAAAAAGGCTTCAAGGGTGCAACCGAACTGACCACCGAGGTCACCCTACCCGAAGCCGATGTTATGGCGTTCGTCAAGATGGACAAAGAACACTTTATCGGGAAGGACAAGACACAGAACAGTCTGGACAACCCGCTCCCCTGGATTTGCGTCTATCTGGAAGTGGATGCTGATGGTGCAGATTGTGTCGGCGGCGAAACCGTCTACATGGACGGCCAACGCGTCGGTCAGGTGAGCTCAGGTGGCTACGGCCATGGCGTTAGGAAAAGCCTCGCTTTCGCATTCGTAAACCCGAAAGCCGCCGAACCCGGCACAGAATTGGACATTCATATCCTGAATGTCATGCGCAAAGCCCGGGTCCTTGCCGAACCCGTATATGATCCCGGCAACGCACTGCCCCGGATGTAGAGAGGAAACAGGTCATGTCAAACGCACCTCAACTGAAACCGGTCACGACCATGACCGAAGCTGATTACTACGACATTGCCGAACGCACCCTGCCCGGTGCCGGACTTGGCGGATACGCCCTTGGCGAAGATGTCCGCTTCGTGACCGAGAGCGCCTCAGGTTCCCGTGTTCGCTCTGTGGATGGTAAGGAATACATTGACTATGTTGGCGGCGCTGGTGCTCATCTGCTGGGCCACTGTCACCCGGCCCTGGTGGACGCCGTAAAAAAACAGGCTGAACGTGGCATGCACTTTTTCGGCACTCTCAATGATGTGGCGATCAAGCTATCGGACTGGCTGGTGGATGCTATTCCGTGCGCTGAGAAAATTGCCTTTGCCACCACCGGTTCTGAAGCCACCATGTACGCCATGCGCATGGCACGCGCCTACACCGGTCGTAACAAAATCCTGAAATTTGAGGGCGCTTACCACGGCAATCACGATTACTGCATGTACTCGGTGTTCCCCACCAAACAGGAAAACTACCCCGTGGCCGCGGCCAATTCCGGGGGCGTTCCGGAACAGCTTCAATCTGCCGTTCTGGTCGCGCCATACAATGACCTTGAAACCGTCGAGAGTATTGTGAATGGCAACAAAGACGACCTCGCCGTCATCGTGGTGGAATGCATTCAACGTATCATCATGGTGGACCCCGACTTCCTGAAAGGTCTTCGAGCTCTCTGTAACCAGCACGACATCCTGCTGATGTTTGACGAAGTCGTTACCGGTTTCCGCATTGCCTGGGGTGGTGCCCAGGAAGTCCACGGTGTCCTGCCGGACCTGGCCACCTATGGCAAGGTTATCGGTGCCGGTGGACCGCTGGCCTGTGTCGCCGGCCGCGCTGACGTTATTGATGGTGCCAACCCGGCCAAAAAAGGTCAGGCTAATTACGCCTATATGAACGGAACCCTGCACGGTAACCCGGTTGCCGCCGCCGCCACCATCGCCTCGCTCAATGTGCTCTCAGAAGATGGTTTTTATGACAAGCTGCACGCAAATTCCGCTCGTTTCCTTGCCAGCATGCAGGATGTTCTGGACCGCCATGGGGTTCCGGCAATGGCCGCTGGCGATAAATCCTTCTGGCAGTTCCTGTTTATGGCGGAACCGCCGAAAACCCAGGTGGACATCATGAACAGCGATATGGCCGCCATGCGCAGGCTGGATACGGAACTGCTGCGGCGCGGCATCTATGTATTGCCAGGTGTTCGGCGGTTCGTTTCCGCCGTTCATACGGATGATGATTTCGCCCAGACCATCGACACACTGGAAGAGGTCTGCAGGACCCTCTAGAATGTGATCATATGGGCAGAATAACCAGGTTATTCACCTGATGTGTGGATCGCCCTCTATATCATATTTAGGGGCTTCCTCACCGATGAGGTTGCATCAAGCTAATTAGATCAGCCCGCAGTCATAACAGATCATCCTGGAGACAGATCATGGATAAAGAACGGTTCGAACGCGGCCTTGCCAAACGCAAGGCAGTCCTGGGCGATGCTTATGTTGAAAAATCCCTTGCCAACGCCACCGAGTTCAGCAGGGACTTCCAAGAAATCCTGACAGAGTTCTGCTGGGGTGCGGCCTGGGGGGACGAGACGCTGGATTTGAAAACCCGCTCCATCATCAACGTCTCAATGATTGCGGCGCTC
The DNA here is from genome assembly GCA_963921245.4 of Rhodospirillales bacterium. Lineage (GTDB taxonomy): Bacteria > Pseudomonadota > Alphaproteobacteria > Rhodospirillales > Casp-alpha2 > JABJGO01. The sequence goes on from CAWUEY030000001.1 coordinate 25,899, forward strand.
AACCGCATGCACGAATGGGAGCTGCACTTCAAGGGTGCCATTACCAATGGTGTTACCCGCGATGAGTTGAAAGCCATTATCAATCAGATCGCCATCTACTGCGGTGTGCCGGTGGCTGTTGAGTGTCACCGCATCGCCAACCGCGTGTTCGCGGAGATGGACGGGGCGTAACGCAAGCAACGCCGGTTTATCAGGCGGCGCGGTTGCCTTTCCAGCTTAAGCAGCGCCGTTCTACTCGTGCGCCTCCATGTAGTTGTTACCGCACGGACAAAACTCGCCGACACCCGAAATGCCGGCATCTGTGTCAATAACAACGATGGAATCCGAAGCGCCGGAAATCACGTTGCCTCGGCACCATACGTACTCGTCACCTACGTAGGTCAACCCCTTGCGTTAAATCCGAACGTTGGTGATTTTCACGGGGTTACCTCGTTTACGAGCGCTTCGGCAATCAAGCGACTGAAGGCCAGCGGCGCCTCATCCCAGAAAGGTGACAAACGGCCACCGTCGTACGCGGGTGCCCTGCGGCCTTCCTGCAAGTACCGGAGTGCATCCAGGTCCTCCATGTTCAGGTCATGCCACATGTTCATGACATCCTGACGTCCATGGGCGTGTTCCTCCGACGTGGCGGCATCACCGATGAGATAGAAATGCAGTTCCTCTCGCGTTGTTTCTGGCCCTGTGGGGATGACGTGAAACACGGTGAATTGGTCGGCGTAAATCTCCACACTGAACGAGGGGAACATATGGAACCAAAGGCCCCGCCGATGCCAGGCATCAGGTAAGTTCGGCCAATGGGGCAAACCTTCGCCGCGGCCCTCTTCCATATGCGGCACAGTGTACTCATTATGGAAGCAATGCCCGTCCACATTACTGGGTTTGCGGACTTTCATGGGAGCGTAGTTCAACAGACGCGGATGCAACGCAAAGACGTGATAGGGTTCAATGTAGTTTTCAACGGCAAACTTCCAGTTGGCATCTACGTCGAAAGACGTGCTCCCCGCGTATGTCAGGACGGACATGTCATAGCCCGTCATGCGCTCAGCCATGGGCTGGAGAAAATCTTCCAACGGGCCTGCGTCGCCGGATATGTTCACAAAAACCAGATCGTTCCACACCTGGGTGCGAACACCGAACAGATTGGGCCCGCTGCCGTCCCTGATGCTGTCGTGCTGTTCGGGGCCAAAAAAATGAGGCCGGTTGCGTAAATTGCCCCTGGTATCATAAGCCCACGAATGATAGGGGCAGGTAATCAGGGGTTTTCCTCGACAGGGTTCTTCCATCAACCGCGCACCCCGGTGGCGGCACACGTTCTGAAATCCTCTGATCTCACCATCGTCACCACGCACCAGGATCACCGGTACATCGGCGACCATCACCGGGTCGGCGTCACCCGGGTTGGGAATGCGGCCACCAAATCCGGCCAGCATCCAGTGCGGTGCAAACAGCCGCGCGTTTTCCAGGGTCAGAAAATCCGCATCCGTATAGGCGGCATTGGGTAACGCCTTGGCATCGCCAAGCGGTGCCCGCAGGCTCGTCATGACATCGGCCGTCAGAACCCGACGGGAAACATCATCCAGTTTTGCTGTGTTTTTGGTCATGAAAAATACTCATATAAATTAAAAAAATATGCAAATTTTTTAAATTTGAATAAAATTTTATTCCATGCATTACTATCCTTGTTCTCAAACGACTCGAGTAGTGCACCGCCCCATGAGCGCTTTCCCAAACCTGTTCGCGCCCATGAAACTGGGCAACCTTACGCTCAAAAATCGTATCTTCTCACCGGCACACGGCACCACACTCGGCACCCATGATGGCCTGGTGAGTGACGACATGATCCGGTATCACGCCGCCCGTGCGCGCGGTGGCACAAGCCTGATCATCATCGAAGGCATGAACATTCACCCTACCTACAGGTTCCCAGAACTGTTCCTGATTGCCGATGAAGACCGCTGCATTCCGGGTCTGAGGGCATTGGGTGCCGCCTGTCACGCCTACGATTGCAAAATTTTTGGACAGATTTTCCACGCGGGTTACGCGGTCCGGGCCACCGTGGATGGTGCGCGGGGCGTCGCTTACTCGGCTTCCGCCACACCACACGATCGCTACAAAATCGTGCCCGTGCCTATGCATCAGGAGATGATTGATGACATTGTCGCCAATCACGGCGATGCTGCCCGTCGCTTCCAGGAGGCCGGACTAGATGGCGTCGAGATCATGGCAAGCATGGGATACCTGACATCCCAGTTCCTCAACCCCGTCACCAACCAACGCGACGATAAATACGGCGGCAGTTTTGACAATCGCTTGCGGTTTTTGCGGGAATGCATTGCCGATGTAAGGGCAAAAGTGGGGCGAGACATGGTTGTTGGCATTCGTATCTCTGGTGATGAAATGACGGAACAGGGCCTAGATGCGGCCAGTGTGCTCAACGTATGCAAAGCCATGGATGCGGACGGTGATGTGGATTACTTCAACGTCATTGCGGGCTCGTCAGCCGACGCACAGGGCTGGACCCACGTTTTTCCGCCCATGGCCATGGCCGCCGGTTACGTGGCCCCCTATGCCGCCGCCATCAAACAGGTGGTCAGCAGACCAGTGTTCGTTGCCGGGCGCATCAACCAGCCGCAGGTCGCCGAACAGATTATCGCAGGGGGACAAACCGACATGTGTGGAATGGTCCGAGCCCTGATTTGCGACCCCGACTTTCCCAACAAGGCACAGCAAAACCGCCCGGACGACATCCGGGATTGCATCGGTTGTAACCAGGCTTGCGTCGGGCACCGACTGTCCCACGAAAAGATTTCCTGTATCCAGCACCCGGAAACCGGACGCGAAAGCCGGTTCGACCCGCTACCCCCGCTGAACGGTTCGGCGAAAACTGTTCTGGTTGTTGGCGGTGGCCCGGCGGGCATGAAAGCCGCTGCCGTTGCCGCTGTTCGCGGCCATGCTGTGACACTCCACGAAAAAACCGAGCGTTTGGGCGGCCAGGCCCTTCTCGCGCAACTGCTGCCCGGGCGCGCGGAATTCGGCGGCATCGTCACCAACCTGACCCGGGAGATGGAACTAGCAGGCGTGACCGTCAAGACCAACAGTAGCGTTAATGCCGTCACAATTGAGAAACTGAACCCCGATACCATCGTCCTCGCAACGGGGGCCAGGTCCTGCCTGCCCGAATTCGAAGGGCGGGAAGATTGTCACGCTGTTGACGCCTGGGATGTAATCCGGGGGGCGGCCAACGTGGGCCAATCCGTGGTCATCTCTGACTGGCGATGCGACTGGGTTGGGTTGGGCGTTGCGGAAAAATTGGCTCGGGATGGCTGTCGCGTACGCCTGTGTGTCAATGGAACCGTCGCCGGTGAGCATATTCAGGGTATCGTCCGGGACATCTGGAATGGCAAACTTCACCGCCTGGGTGTGGAGGTGATTCCGTACACGGGTCTCTATGGTGCCGCCGGCAATACGACCTACATGAAACATACGATCACCGGTGACCCGGTGATCCTTGAGGGTGTCGACACCCTTGTTACGGCGCACGCCACTTACCCGGAAACGGAGCTTCAGAAAACGCTTGAATCCTGGTCCGGTGAGGTTGTTGCCATTGGTGATTGTCTCAGCCCGCGAACGGCGGAAGAAGCCGTCTTTGACGGTCTTAAGGCCGGATGTGCGCTATGAGCAGTCAAGCCCAGCGCAAACCCCATGAGTGGGATGCGGACATCGAAAACCTCGGCGATGAGGTGCGACAACTTCGTCGGGCACGCGGGTTGACCCTAACGGAACTGGGTGAACTGATTGGAAAGACTGCTGGATACCTGAGTCTGGTAGAGCGCAATAAACAGAAACCATCGGTCCGCGTCCTGCAAGACATCAGCGAAGCCCTCGGCGTAAATGTTGGTTGGTTCTTTCAGTCCGATCCGGAAGCTTCTGATGCGGAGCGCCAGTATATCGTGCGGGCAGCGAACCGGCGGCGCTTGTCCTACTCGGGGCTGGGGTCCACAGATTATCTGGGTCTAACCGACCATTTGCTATCCTCCAACCTTGATGGCAGTTTGGCGCTAGGGCTTTCCCGATACGCACCGGGTGGATCAACCGGTGATGATCAATACGACCACCGTGGTGAGGAAGCCGGGTTGGTTATCCAGGGTATTCTCGAAATATCTATCGGCGAAGATGTCTTTATTCTGGAAGAGGGAGACAGCTTTTCCTTTCCCAGCCATCTGCCCCACCGCTTTCACAACCCCGGTGAAACCGACACACTGGTCGTCTGGGCCAACACACCAATTACCCTGAGGCCCTGATAGACTGATCAAACAGCTAAGGACCAGTACACAGCCATGACCGACGTTCCAACACACATGACAGCCGCTCTCCTTATGGGTCATGGCGGTCTGGATATGATAGAGATACGCGATGACGTGCCCGTTCCCACCATCGGTCCCGGCGAGGTTCTGATCCGGGTGGGGGCCTGTGGCCTCAATAACACCGATATCAACACCCGGACGGGCTGGTATTCCAGGGCCGTCAAGGCTGGCATCACCAATGAAGGTGGACATGAGGGTTTCGCGCAAGCGGAGGCCGATAACGCCAGTTGGGGAAGCACCACGATCACCTTTCCCCGCATTCAGGGTGCCGATGTAGCCGGACGGATTGCCGCCGTCGGAGATGATGTGGATCCGTCCCGCGTGGGAGAACGGGTTCTGGTTGACCCCTGGCTTCTCGGGCATGGGGACTGGCTTAAGCCCTCAAATTCAGCCTATTACGGCTCAGAAGTGGATGGTGGTTATGCCCAGTACACTAAGGTCCGTCATGAAAATGCCCTGACAATCAACAGCGATCTTTCGGATGCGGAACTGGCAACATTTCCCTGTGCCATCACCACCGCCGAAAATCTAGTCGCTCGAACCGCCTTGCAACCGGGCGAAACCGTCGTTATCACCGGCGCCTCGGGAGGTGTCGGCACCACTGCTATTCAGCTTTGCCGCCTGCGCGGCGGGCGGATCATCGCCATAGCGTCAGCGTCCAAGGCAGATAACCTGAAATCTCTGGGTGCAACAACCGTCATTGACCGAAACGAGAGCAACCTGGAACAGGCCATTCGAGACACGGCCAGCGGTCCCGTTGATGTTGTTCTCGACGTTGTCGGCGGCACCATGTTCATGCCACTGATCAATGCCCTGCGTCAGGGTGGACGGTACTCTACATCTGGTGCTATTTCGGGACCCATTGTGAATTTTGACCTCCGGCAACTCATCTATAAAGATTTGCAGATGACCGGCGCCACCATTGTTCCTCCTGGTACCATGGCGAGACTGGTTCATCTGATTGAACGGGGTGAGCTAAAACCCTCACTCGCGATGACCTTCGATCTGAGAGACCTCCGCGCGGCGCAGGTCAGATTTATGGAGAAAAAGCACGTTGGCAATATTGTTGTCGAGTGCACCTGAAGGCATAACTCAATGAAAATAACCCGGATTACTGTTTATCAAAAAGATCTGGACCTGGCGTATCCCTACACCCTTTCCGGCGGGCGCCTGAAGTTCGAACGTATCGATTCGACAATCGTACGGATTGATACAGACCAAGGCATTCACGGCTGGGCAGAAGCCTGTCCCTGGGGGGTGACCTATCTGCCAGCTCACGGAAAAGGCATTCGGGCGGTTATTGAAGAGATCGGCCCGGCGTTGATGGGTATGGACCCAAGACAAAGCAATCACATCGACCGGGCACTCGATCTGGCCCTTCCAGGACATCTCTATGGCAAGGCTGGGCTAGACATTGCCTGCTGGGATATTCGGGCGAAGGCAGCGGGGCTTCCGCTCGTTGATGCTCTTGGCGGACGGTATGAAGAACCCACGCCTATCGCCAGCAGTATATCCACAGATACGCCTGACGGTATGATGGCAGATATTCAGCGTTACCGGGATATGGGTTATTATGTCCATTCGGCCAAGGTCGGCGCAGACGTGGATATGGACATTGAACGCATTCGCCACATGGCCGGCAATCAGAATCCCGGTGAGTTGATTTTTTACGATGTGAATCGCGCGTGGTTACCGGCGGATGCCATTCAGGTCATGAATGCTACGGGTGACCTGAGCGTCATGTTTGAGCAGCCCTGTGAAACCCTGGACCAGTGCGCCGCCGGGCGGGCAAAGACCACGCAGCCCGTTTCCATTGATGAACGTCTCGAGTCCTTTGAGGACATGTTGCGTATTCAGCGTGAGCGCATCGGTGACGTGGTAAATATCAAAATCAACCGTGTCGGGGGCCTGACCAAGGCTATCCGTATGCGGGATTTCTGCCTGCAAACGGGCATTAAGATGTTGGCCATGGATACGGGTGGCACTGTTTTGGCCGACACTGTTGTTCAGCATTTCGCCCAATCCATACCACGGGAGTTCCGCCTCGGCACCTGGCTTTGCAATGACCTGTTGAATGATGAAGCAGAAATTGCCCCCGGTCAGGGCTCCCGCAATCAAAATGGTGAGTCATCTGCGCCGGATCTGCCGGGCATTGGCGTGGAACCCGATGTTGCTCTACTGGGTGATCCTGTGGCTGTCTATGAGGCCCTGTGAAACCGGACCTGACCACACGGGACGCTGCGATCCTGAACGGCGATGAAGGCGAAGCAAAACGCTTTGCCATGGAGATCGTCGTTCAGGCCGCAGAAATCATGAACGCGACCAACCTGATCGATGTCAGCTTTCTGCATATCGATGCCTGTCACTATTACGGGCGTGCCCATATCGACTTTGCCCAATACCTTGTTGATCTCAAGGCCCGATTTGACATCCCGGCATGGACAAACACCATTCCGGTAAACCTGGAAGGCTCGGATATCCGAGCGGACGCAGACCCAACCTTCAGTAGGGAAGCGCGACAATTACCGGGATTGTATGAAGCCATGGGTGCAAAACCGGTATGGACCTGTGCGCCTTACCAATTACTCGGCGGGCCTGAATTTGGCGATCAGATCATCGGATCGGAATCCAATGCCGTAGCCTATTACAACTCTGTGGTCGGTGCGCGCACCAACAAATATGGTGATTTTTTCGAGGTTTGTGCCGGTTTGGTAGGACGAACACCCTACGCAGGGCTGCATACAAACGCGGGTCGCCGAGGCACCCTGTTGTTGGACGTCAGTGATTTTTCGGACGACTTGAAATCGGAAAACATGTTTCACCATGTACTGGGGTACTTGACCGGTAAGCTCGCCGGAGCGGGGGTACCAGTGATAAAGGGATTGTTGAGCGATACAACGAAAGATCAACTGAAAGCCATCAGTGCCGCCGTTGCAGCATCGGGCGGCGTTGGGCTGTTCCATGCCATTGGCGTCACGCCGGAAGCGCCTGATCTTGAAACCGTGTTTCAGGGACAATCACCGCGGCAGACGATAAAAGTATCGTCAGACATGCTGATGAATGCCCGCGATCAATTGACCACCGTATCAAATGGTCCCGTTGCCATGGTCGCCGTGGGTACACCACACTTTTCCTTCTCCGAGTTTCAGTCACTTACAGCCTTGATGGACGGCCAATTGGTACACGATGATGTCACATTCTATGTCACCACCAGCCGGTTTGTTCGCGATATGGTTGCACAGGAAGGTTGGCTCGAAATGCTGGAAAATGCAGGTATCGACGTGATTGTCGATACCTGTACCTACTTCACGCCCGCTGTAAAAAACTGCCGCGGGCGAGTAATGACCAATTCCGCAAAATGGGCGTACTACGCACCGGGAATGTTGCCCATTGACGGGGTTGTCTTTGGTAGCCTGCGAGAATGTGTCGAAACTGCCATCCGCGGGGCGGCCTGGCGCGATCCTGATCTCTGGTGTGAGCAAACGTGGCAGAGAACATTGTGAAAAGCCGTGTTCTGAACCCCGGAGAGGCCGCGGCACCTGCCATGGTGCTAGATGACCCGCTCAGTTTCTGGGGCGGTTTCGATCCACTTTCCGGTGAAATCATTGACCAACACCATCCACAAGCCGGTCAACGCGTTGGGGGACACGCTCTCGTCATACCCTCATCGCGCGGTTCTGCCGGTACACCGGCCGGAATCGCTGAGTCGATCCGTCTTGGGGTTGGCCCCGCCGCAATCATTCTTGGCAGGGAAGACATCAATATTGCGGTTGGTGCATCGGTTGCGGCGCGGCTTTATAGCATCCATGTTCCGGTGGTTGTTGTGGAAAAAAATGATTTTTCAATCCTCAGGGATGGTGACACGATCGAGGTACTGCGAGACGGTACGCTCCGGCTTTAGCCGCGTGGTTCCGTTTCAGATGAAGACATCGGAATAACAAAATCACTGATCCGGCGTTTCAGGATGTCCGCTTTCCAGTCTACCACCCGGTAAAGCCATTCATCCAACGGGGTCATGATATCTTTACGCCCCGTACCCATAGCATTCAATCGGAGCCAGTGAGTCCCCGCCGCACCCCGATACATCTGAGCTATGATCTTCAACCCTGATCGGGATTGATGAATGACGGATATAATCGGCATTTGAAAAAGGTCAAAATTTTGCTAAAATATCCAAGTCAAATTATGATCAAGCCCGGTGCCACCAACGCGAACAGACAGACCATTATTCGCAACACAGGTCGCAAAAGTTCTTCTCATCCATGTGCGAGGATCTATGAACTTGAGTGTTTAGATTGCGGGCACCGGTACGGCGTGAACGGTTGTGACTTTCACCATCGACTATGTCCTGCTCACGATGGTGGACAATCTGGAGAGCCCATAAACGGCAATGAATAAAAGGGATGGCTCCGCACTAAGATTGTTTGACCAGCGTATTGGCGTTTTTGTTTTGACTTCTCGCGACCTATGACCCTGCTGCTACCCAACAACCACTCTCCAAATATTAGGCAACCAAAGCACACAGCGTCCCTCGCGGCCTCTCGTTGCCTAACCGTCCAACCTCAACCCGAGGCACCCCCAAGGCAAAACTGAAGGGGCTGAAGTATCTAAGGGGTTAGTGTTTAGAGCGTTATGCCATTAGGTATATTCATATCCGGCATTTTTGATGTAGTTTGCACATTCCTGCGGTGTGACGGTGTTGAGGATGTGGTTGATGGCCTCGCAGATACCGTCCGCGTGCCTTCGCTCGGCCTTTCGGAGCCAATGCTTCAGCTTTGAGAAAAACTGTTCTATCACTGACCGACAGATGAATGCAGGGCATTCACCGAGAGGTGGGTTAAACGTCATCTGAGGTAGTTATCTGGACTAGCCCCAAGGAATTTTATTTGCCCCAGTACCGAATCTGGGAATTTTTGCTTGGCGTTTTTGCCTATGCGCTGCTGGCTTTAAGCCCCCGTTTAACGGCTCCCCCGATCAGGCTGTTCCCCGGCTCATCGGTGCCGTTAAGCAATATTTTGTCAGTGCTTTTACTCGCCGTTATCTTTTCCGATCAAGGTATGCTCTCACAAAAAACGGCTGTTCTGGCGACCTGTACAATGACATCGGCGATCATCATAATAAACTCCCCTGGTCGTATGTGCGGGGGGAGACACACCGAGGTGTTGTCAAACAAGTTCCTCGGGATAATTGGCGACGCATCGTACTCGATTTATCTGGTCCACTGGCCCGTCATTGTTATTTTTGAATGGGTCGTCGGATTTGAAACCGTGGCGGGCTATCCGGCCTGTATTCTGCTCATTGTTGTTGCGTCCCTGACAATCTGGAAATATGTTGAGCCCCGGAAAAATTTTATGGGCGCGTACCGCTATGGACTGGTCCTGGCCGCATCAGTAATGGTTGTTGCCATGATTGCGGACCGGCCTTATGTTTTTTGCGGCGATGGCGGGCTCGGCTGGATATTTTCTCCGGGGTGCCGGTTTTTTCTGTGGTCAGCGCCCCCGCATTCCCTGCATAATGAATGGTGGCGTTTGTATGAAGCCGATGGTGCGGCGGGTTCGCCATGCCGTTGCAAGCCTGACGCCATTGCTTTAGTGTCATTGCTTCGGTCAAGGTATTCATTCAGCAACAATTTGCCCTGGTTCATGGAGAGAAGCAGATAATAAAAGCCGCCGCGACATATAAAATCTCCCTGCCGGGCCCAATGCTGGAGCGCGGGTTTTGGCTGTATGTATGGCGGATCGAGCATCCGGATGGCGAAATGCTCTATGTTGGCCGGACAGGTGACAATTCCAGTCCCAACGCCGCGGCACTATATACCCGCATGATGCAGCATCTTAGCCCTAACAAAAAAGAGAATGCTTTGCGCAGAAATCTAAACAATCGTGGTATTGAGCCAGAAGACTGTACGGCTTTTCATCTGATTGCCTGCGGTCCAATCTATCCTGAAATTTCCCATAAGGACGGATGTGATCGCGACGTACTGATGGAAAAGCACAAACCCTGGCGAAATCGGGTTGGCGCAATGGAGAAGGCGTTGGCCGAAGACCTTAAAAATTCAGGGTATACGGTTCTCAACACTGTAAACTGGAAAAACCCTTACGACGACGAAGTCTGGAAAAGCGTTCGGGAGGCTTTTGCTGAGCACTTTCCGAAATTAAAGGCACAGGATGCATGAACCGGCTCCTGCCCAAAGTCCGGCCTGGCCCGGAAACGCCGCCGCCGCAACCTGTAGCGCGGCACATGGTTTTGTAGTAAAAAATTTCCAATTCTAACATGCCGCACAATGACTGTTTTAATCTTATACGCCACCCAGATCATCCCTGCAAATACGTCGCTTTCTCCGTGTTTCGGACTGGACTTCGTGCGCCACCAGAGCGGTACTGACAGTATCGAAACACACAGACGGAGGTGATTATGTTTAACGACATGGACATTCAGACCACGAATTCAGGCCGGGGTTTTCATGGAACAATAAGCCAAAATTTCAAGCCTGGCGAGGCAAATTCTCCAGTTCCGCCAACCCGATAGCACACTCGCCGCCGCCGGTGTAGAGCAGGTAAACATTGTCTCCTTCCGCAAACAGACACGGATCGCGTAACTGATTCACACGTGAATCCGCCGGACCATATTCAGAAGGATAGATCGACTCAAACGCCCCCTCCCATTCTCGCTCTGGCCGCAAGATTTCTTGTTTGTCTGCAAGAACTAGCTTTTCAAGTGGAGAAGACAGGTCAAGCCACCCGATATACAACCGCTCCGGTGCCGCACCTACTTCAGACCATACGATCCACAAGGTATCTTCACTAACCAGAACCGCGTTGTGGCGGCTGGAGGCGGGTAGAACTTCTGCTATTTTGCGGAACGGTTCCAATCCATCGGGCGACATCATCAGGTCCCCGGGCATAACAATCCCGTACCATACGTTCCCATAAGAAAAGGCTCGGAGGTAGGCCGGACCTACGACCTCATCAACGGCGTCAAAATGTATACCATCGGTAGAATGGGCAACGCGGGTTGATTGACTTCCATCGAGATTGAGACCATGAAAATACATCCGCAGATGTTTTTGATCCTCCAGTATATGCAGATCCGGTGATGCGATATGGGCATAGTGATTAGGGTCAGTTTTGCGACGCTTCGGCGATAAGCTATCCGCGGCGGGAAATCCGGAATTTTCAAGATGAAGCGTACCGGGCACATAGACCGTCCATGGCCCTTTCAGATCATCCGCGTAAGCCATCCGGATGAACGTGCCCCGATGATCGGCGAAATACAGATAGTATTGTGCCAGTGGGCTCTTAACCCATGCCGGTACCTTGATCATGGAGGGTCCATTGATGTTTTCACCAATACTTTCATCCAAACCAGCATGGATGATGTGATCTTTGGTCAGGCGACGTACACCTACCGTCATGGAACCAACATGCTTTTTATCGTTACCAGTATCATATCGTATCCCTATCAGCATTCGAGCCTGGAAAGTGAACCCCGAAATCAGAATACCGGGTGGGCCTTCGATACAACCGATCAGCGCGCGTATCCGTCATCCTTTCCACGATCAGAGGACCGGGAAATCATCCGCGATTTTAGTAATTTCGCGGCGGAAGGGAACACCGTCCGTTTCCGGCTCACCCAGATCACGGGCGTAGCGATGACCTGACCACACCGCGGCACCGATGATGGATGGCGCTTCTGCGTCACCACATCGACGAACGGTTCGAATGCCGAAATCCGCCCATTCCTCCTGCCGCGCGATCAGAGCATTGTATAGGGCCAGGCGCGGCAACATGGCGGTAACCAGAACCACTGAATTCGCCTGCATCACTTGTTCGCGTCCTGTGTAGATACAAGAAACCGTCACGGCATCCGAGCCCACAGATGACAAATTGTGGCTCGTTACAATCTTTACGCCGATGTTGAGCAAATGCGCCTGTATGACGTGCTGCTCCAGGGAATTATGGGTAAAGCTGGAGACATCCAATTCCGGAGTCATCAGAGTTACGCTATGCCCGTCATTCAAAAGTTTCTCGGCAATCACCCCGCCGAGGTAGTAGCTGTCATCATCAAAAACAACGACGGGGCCTTCCACCGAACCGCCGTTCATAACATGTGTTGCGGAATAGACATGAGCGGCATCGGTTCCAGCGATAGCGAAGTGGTTGCTGCGCCCCACACCGTCTTTGCGCCAATCGGCTCCGGTGGCGATCACCACGTGGTCGGCGGCAAATTCCAGAACTGCGTCCGCATTCAATTCGCTATACAGGTAGGTTTCCACGTTGGTCATGGGTTGGATTTGACTGACACGATAGTCACGAACACGCGCCCAGGCACTCAAACCCGGCAAAGCACTCTCCAGATTAACCCGTCCGCCCGGCTCTTGTGTTGCTTCGGCAAGCACAACCTCGACACCGCGTTCACCGAGCACCCGGGTCGCTTCGAGACCGGCTGGCCCCGCGCCCACCACAAGAACCCGCTCATCGTTTTTTTTCGGCGCGAATTTTTCAGGATGCCAGCCGCGCCGCCATTCCTCACCCATTGTTGCGTTCTGAGTACAGCGAATGGGTGCCATCACGTGGTCACCGATCACACACAGATTACAGCCGATGCACTCGCGGATATCCTCGATACGACCTTCCTCAATCTTTTTCGGCAGGAACGGATCGGCAATAGAGGGCCGCGCCGCGCCGATCATGTCCAAAACGCCTTTTTTGACCAGCGAGACCATCTTGTCGGCAGACGTGTATCGCCCGACACCGACCACAGGTTTAGTCGTCAACCCCTTTACAAAGGAAATGAACGGTTCCTGGAACCCCTCTTCAGCAAATCGCGAGGTTTGGGAATCATTTTCCCAGGTTGAAATGTTCACATCCCAGAGGTCGGGCATTTCTGCGAGCATCTCAACCACATCCCGGCCTTCATTCTTGCAACTGATCCCGCCTTCATCAAGCAGCTCATCAACGGCAAAACGAACCGGTACCGCACAGTCGCCGCCGACAGTATCCAGCGTATCTTCTAGGGTTTCGCGGAACAAACGGACCCGGTTTTCCAGCGATCCACCGTACTCGTCAATCCTGTCGTTGTGGCGGCGAGACAGAAAATGCATCTGCAACGTCAGGTCATGACCACAATAGGTGTAAATCAGGTCATAGCCACACCGCTTGGCGCGGATAGCGGCCTCCCGGTGCCAGCGGCGGAAATTCCGGATGTCTTCCTTATCCATGGCCCGGCTATGCAGAGGATCGAGTGCTGTCACCGGCCGACAGCTTGGCCCCATGACCGGTTCGCGCGTCAACCGTGCTGTACCCGCCAACCCCTGATGAACCAGTTCAATCCCAGCAAGGGAGCCATGGGCCTGAATGCGCTCCACCACACGCTGATGCGCCGGCATGTCACGATCATCCCACAATCGCCCTTCGTTGTAGGGCGTGGTATCGCTTGTGTAATGGAGTTCCACTTCCTCGGTACAAACAACCGCCCAGCCTCCTTCGGCCTTGACGCCCCGCATCTCCGCCAGTGTTGATGGATGGGTGCGCCCCATACCGTTACAGTGCGGCACCTGATAGAACCGGTTGCGAGCGGTCTTCGGGCCGATTTTTACCGGCTCAAACAGGATGTCATAACGTGGATCACGCGCCATATTGCTTTTCCTTCTTCATCTTACTGATGCGGCGATACCCATAATAGAGAACGACAGGGACACCGGAAAGAACCAGAACAATGGGCATGCCATCGGGTCCAAGTTGATCGATGGCGTGGCCAACAAGAACAGGTCCACAGACCCCGCCAATTTCGTACATGGTCACCAGCGCGGCATTGGCACCGGCGAGCGTCGCCGCATCGAACCGGTCTCCAAGGATGATGATACACAAGGTGTAGAGGCCAAAGGCAACACCACCCCACAACACAAGCAACGGCCAGATCGCATAAGTGTTGTGCAGCGAAAACGGAATCAGCCCGCCGCTAATAACGGTCAGAACCAGCAGCGACCATAGCAATGCATTCCGCCCAATTTTGTCGGCTATGAAACCGAGTGGAAACTGTACCACCAGACTGCCGATAACGATGGCCGTCAGCATGTAGAGTGCCGTTTCAGTGGTGAAGCCCTCACGAACGGCATAGACCGGATAAAACGAAATCTGTGTGGCGTCGGTTACACCCGCAAATAGAGCAATAATCATAAGCCCCGGCGCAGCGCGAACAGCGGTTCCAAAGGACCATCCCTCTGGTTTAGGTAATTGAGGTGCCACGTTACGGGCCAATGCAAGCGGCATAAGCGCCACGGCCAGAACCCCCGCGGCGAGATAGAACGCCGTCCAGTTTTCAACACCGATGTAGTTGACCGCCGGCGGCCCCATACCAAACCCGATGGTCATGGTGATCATAAACCCCGCAATGGCCCGCCCGCGCTCCTCGTCACTGACCAGCGCATTGACCCAGGTTTCACTGAGAATCCAGATGGTGGCAACCCCCAAACCCGCGACAAATCGGGTGATGACCCAGGGCAGTGCACCAAAGATACTGGGCATAATCAAAAGTGAGCAAACAACAATCGAACCGCCTAATAGCATGGTGCCCAGCAACCCGAGCCGGTTGACCAGATGCCCGATAAACGGCCCCATCACAATCAGGCCAACAGGTGCCGCCGCGACCACGTAACCGATTTCGGAGGCCGCCATGCCACGCAGTTCCATGGACATGGCAATCATGGGCATGACCGCACCAATAGCCAAACCGGCGGCGAACGCTGCAACAAAGATGGCAAAGAGCGCCTTTCTCTTGTCCGCCGCCGAATATTCTGTCACGTGAGCGTCCACGTGGATGTTCCCCCATCAAAAATTCCTCTCAGCATCCTTGCATGGCCCGCCGTTTCGGGCGATAGCTCGTTTAGGGTAGGTTAAAATTGATGTTTTCGCCTTCAAATATTGCCGAGTCTGTTTGGTCGTTTTTACGACGTCAGACATCACAACTGGAAACCGTCTGGAGTGTTTCCACCTTCGGTGCCGTTGCCGAATTCCACGGAACTGGCGAAGACGTTGTTGAGGTCAGCGGCGGTGATCAGACTATCTCTCTTAGATGTTCGGGCGGTTCTGCCAGGATCGAATTCAACTCGGCCATGCGGGCCGTTGGATACGAAGGTTTGACCAAAGATCCTCGGCTATGGTCCCATGGTGTTGCCATCTGCCTGCCCGAAGCGGATGCCGCCATGAATGCCAGAACTGTTCTGACCAGGGAGGACGAGGATGGGCTGTTCGATCTTGGTCTCGGCCTGCCGCATCTGGACGCCTGCATCCGAACAGAGGACCCTGCTCTTGTAGCGGCCCTTAAACTTAATTTGGGCAAAAACCTGTTCCACGATTGCATTGATCTTGTCCATCAAATGACCGAAAGCAGCCCTTTCCGCGTGTTTCACACGGCCCTTGCCCGTATCGAGGTGAATACCCCCATAGCCAAGCCTGGTACGGTCACACCGGATGGGGCGCACACCCACATCCTGCCGGAGCTATTGGCCCACAACCGCACCCATGCCGCCACTGTACCCATTCCGAGAGGATGGTTACCCGTGCTCACGCTGTACCCCGCCAATCCCGTACGGGATGAACATGGCGAACCCCGTGAGTTTGACGGTAAGTTGCATACCGAGTTCCAGAGCATTCTGGAGCAGTTTGGCGATCCGGCCATGGTCGCGCTCAAGCAGTCAATCAGGGCATCTATTGCCCAAGGTGAACTGCCGCTCAGTTTTTTCGAGCCGGAAGATCGGCACCACCGTCTGGCGGCGCGGGTCTGCCTGCGGCAACTCCGAATGACAACGGCGGACACACCGGCTCTTCGACAGTGGATTGAGTTTTTCGACAGAGGCAACCCGGGCGAGGAAAACGCCCCCTCCCCTTGACGCCTGCCGAGGCGTGGGCCTTAATCGCGACAACCATAATAATCATCATCAATCAATCAGGGCATTATCATGAAGTACCTCCATACCATGGTCCGGGTTCGCAATCTGGACGGCTCACTGGATTTTTACTGCAACAAGTTGGGCCTGCGTGAAACCGGGCGTTATGAGAGCGAAACCGGGCGGTTTACCCTGGTGTTCCTGAGCGCCAGCGAAGACAGCGATACGAAAGGCGAAGGACCGGAACTGGAGCTCACTTACAACTGGGATCCGGAAAACTATGATGGCGGACGTAATTTCGGCCACCTGGCTTACCGCGTTGAAAATATCTATGACATCTGTCAAAAGCTCATGGATTCGGGCGTCACCATCAATCGCCCGCCGCGGTGTGGCCACATGGCCTTTGTCCGTTCTCCCGATGGTATTTCCATTGAATTGCTGCAGGAAGGCGATAATCTGCCGCCACAAGAGCCCTGGGTTTCCATGGCAAACACCGGCGAGTGGTAAGAGCTTTTCGGTTATGAGAGTGGCTCATGCCTATCTGAGTGTCTTAAAGAGTGGCATAAAGCTAAGCATGGCAATGAAAAACAAGTATGCGGCCCGTTCAAGAATTTCCGAAGCTAAGATTCGCGAAGTCGTTCGGTATTTTGCCGCCGCCCTGACTGCCCTCCAGACGGCGCAATTGAGCCCCCTGAACCGCAATACGGTGAACCGTATCTATCGCTGTTTGCGCGAGCGGGTCTTACAGGCATGCGAAGCCAGGTGTCCGCTGTTTGGCATTGTCGAAGTGGACGAGAGCTCCTTCGGAGCCGGGCGCGTCAAGGGCAAACGCAGTCGTGGCGCTTATGGCAAGATGGTTGTCTTCAGCATCTTTGAGTGCGACGGCCAGGTTTATACGGAGATCGTACCCGACTGCTCAAAGCCCACGTTACAGGGCATTATCAGGGGCAATGTCGATGCCAGGACCGTCATCAACTCCGATGGCTGGCGGGGCTAGAGCGGACTCGTCGAGCTCGGCTACAGGCATTGCCGCGTCGACCATTCCAGGAACGCGTTCGCACGAGGGCTGCCCATATAAATGGTATAGAAGGCTTCTGGGGCAGGGCGAAAGTCCGCCTCGCCAAGTTCAAGAGCCTGCCCAAACACACTTTCCGTCTGCACCTGAAAGAAACCGAATGGCGAGACAATCATCGACGTGACGACAAGTATAAAACTCTGCTAACCTACCTCAGGAAAAACACTCTCACCTAGGCATGACCCATAATGAATTATGATGAACCGTGGTTCGTGGCGAAAGACGTGTGTGATATCCTTGGATTGAATAACGTGACGAAAGCATTATCGCCGCTGGATGATGATGAGCGGTCTAACTTTAAGTTAAGGCGTCAGGGTAAAACCAACATCATATCCGAATCCGGCTTATACGCCCTGATCTTCAAAAGTAGAAAGCCGGGCGACCGGAAGTTCCAGAAATGGGTAACATCGGAAGTGCCGCCCGCGGTCCGCAAAATAGAATCATACAGCAGAAAGCAACCACAACTGATCCCGTTGCGGGAACGTGGCTATCCGCTAAAAATGATCAGCGATATGCGTGTGGCACAGCTGAACGAAACACCGATCTATGAGATCGCTACACGGTTCGGCATTCATAGCGTGTATGCCTCACAGCTATCACGCGCCCAATACTCCCCCAGTGAAATCCTGTCAGCATTAAAGCTGTACTGGGATTGCTGCGCATTTGATTTTTTGCACGGGAACGATTTCCATCACGACGTTATTCGCAGAGAAATGGACGGAGAATGAGAACGCGGCAGGGTTCGCGCCACGCCATTCCTTCTGAAAAGGAAAGCATATGACACAGCCATACACAAACAGCCCACTCAAGGCACAGCACGACCTAGTTGTTTAGTCCCGGTGCGTTGGGGCCTTGTCTAAAGTGCCATTTCGATGGTTTTGATGATCCGGTCGGTTTTGGAGAGGATTTTGATGATCCGCTGATAGTGCCTTACGTCGCCAAAGTCGAGCTTTCGGCCCTTGCGATCCTTGAGCCATTTCTGCGCAGGCCGATAGCCGCCGATGAAAAATTCCCAGGAGCCCGCCGGGACTCCCTCGAAGCACTGATCGGCGTTGATCCAGACCTTGCCGCCGCCATATCTGGCGTGTTTGACCACATTGTCGCCGTCGCCTGTGAAGGGATCAGGCGCATCGCCGATGGCGTCGGGTTCCATCAGATGAAGCCGTCGCAGTGCCGCACCCTTATCCGAAACGGACCAGAAATCATCCGGTGTTTTCGGCCACGGGATACCCGGAAAAGCGGTTTTCAGGAATTCGGCGTAAGCCTCGCGGTAGGTCGGGCAGTAGAGCACGCCGTAGATGTAGTCGAACACCTGCACCTCGTCGGGGACGCCATGCTTTGGATGTTCGGTCAGGCCCCGTAATTTCATGTAGAACTTGGGATCGAAGTTGACGCGACGCTCTCGATCCAAATCCTGTTCGCCAAGGTAAAGATAAGCTGGGAAAGTAGAAGTAATTTCAGAGGTTTTATTTGATACTATGGGGCTGACCCAGATAACGACCTTGGATGACGTTTAACCCACCTCTCGGTGAATGCTCTACATTCACCTGTCGGTCAACGATTGTCTTAATTGCGTTAATTGATCCGAAGGGTCACTGTTGTTAAAATGCCACTCACATTCCTTCAAATACAGCCCGAATTGGGCCTTCAGAACATGATTGAAACGGCGCATGTAGCGATTCGCTTGAGACCAGAAATACTCGATCCCCCCTCTCGGGCATGTACCATGCCCTGACAGGCAGCGATTGATGTGATTGTGCTCATCCACAAAGTGCTCGGAATGGTTGATCCGGAAGTGGTGAAAGTCCGATATATCAAGCGCGTTATAGCCTTTCCAGCCGTCGGAACAGACGATGCTATCGGGCACCACTTTGCGCTCGATAATCGGCATCAAGGTGGCCGATGAGGCATCTGGAATGATCTTTGTGTAGACCCTTCCACCCCGCTTCAACAGGCCGAAAACCCCGACTTTTCCCGCAGAACCCCGGCCGCGCTTGCCTTTGCGCTTGCCGCCGAAGTAACGCGCGTCCACTTCAATCTCGCCGCCAAACAACGCCTCGCTCGCCGCGTCCAGCTCAAGCACGACGATCTCGCGCAGACGGAGAAAGAAATAGACCGCCGCCGAAGCGGTTCATCCCGCACAGCCTGGCCGCCGTCAGCGCCGTCGAGCCAGACACAAAATGCTCCATCAGACGATCTTGCTTATACACACTCAGACGGCTTTTGCGCATAACACCCATGATAACTCCAAATCCGAGCTATCTGAGTCAGGCCCAAGGTCTTTTCTGGCTTTCGGGCCAGTAATGGGAACGAATCAAACCCCATCAGCCGTATCGCGCTGCAGGGTATCGGCGGGTTGAGTGAGGTGTCGGGTAATCTCGGGCATCATCCATGTGTGTTGCAATCGGGTTGCTGCTGGCGGGATTGTCCCGGAGAATACGGCCCCTCGACGACGATCTACAACCGCTATAACCGCTGGTCGCAGAAGGGAACTGGCAATACCTGTTCGCCGCCCTGACAGCGATGCTGTCCGGAACACCGGATGAGATTTACATCGACACCCGATACAACAAAAGCGCCGACAGCTTCATGGCCGCATTATGTATCGCGGCGCTAATCTGCTATTGGATTTGAATGAGTCTCGACTCTAACCGGGCCTGAAGGGCCACGGTGGTTAAAATGCCACTGACATTCCTTCAAGTATAGCCCGAACGGGGCCTTTGGGACACCATTGAAACGGCGCATATGACGCTTCGCCCCCGCTCGGGCCTGCAAGCAGTCCTTGGCCGGGCAATGGGATCAGAAATTCTCAATTCCCCTTCTCGAGCATGTACCATGCCCGATAGTGTCAAGAAACCTGCGCACTTTTATTTTCAGGCGGTGTCTGCTCTGGTGTTGGTTTCCATCTGTTTCAGCAGATCCATGTTCATGTAGTGCCGTGTGCTCCATTTGGTTCCAGCGATGTGTCTCAGCCTGGCTGCGGCCATGCTGAGACAGGATTGCGCATCCGGGAAGGCGCCGCCGACTTGAGCCCGCTGATGATTGATGCGAGCCGCGTCAAAGCCCACCGTATCGCTGCCAATGGTGTTAAAAAAAAGACCCGTGGCGGGCGCGCTATCGGCAGGACCAAAGGCGGGCTGAATTCGAAGCTGCATCTGGTCTGCGATGGCCGGGGGCGGCCCGTGCATCTGCACGTGAGCGCAGGCAACAAGGCCGATATTGCGCATGCCCGTCAATGCCTTGAGCCCTATGTCACCAAAGGAACAACGGTCACTGTGGATCGGGGATATGATGCCATCCACCTGCGGGACTGGTTGACGGATATGGAGGCAAAGCCCTGCATCCCGCCCCGCAAGAACCGGACAATCCAATGCGCATACGACATTGAGCTCTACAAAACACGGAACATCGTCGAACGCATGTTCAACCGGCTCAAGGACTGGCGGCAACTCAGCCCGCGCACCTTCAGATGTCCGGGAAACTTCCTCGCAGCCGCACACATCGCAGCAATCGTCATATGGCTCTTATGAGTCTACGCCCTAAACACCTAACCGTGGAGAGTGTTTGATCTCCATAATTTCGGATTGTGCCCAAAGGGCCAAAAAACCACACGTGCGGCGTTGACTTCGGCAAGGCGAAACCGTATACACCGGGGCCAATCAACATCGGAGAGTTTCCGTGAAACGTACGTATCAACCGAGCAGACTGGTTCGCAAACGCCGCCACGGTTTCCGTAGCCGTATGGCGACTGTTGGTGGCCGCAAAGTCATCGCCGCGCGCCGGGCGAAGGGCCGTAAACGCCTTTCTGCCTGAGCGCACACATGTCCTCCATCGTTCTACGACTGCAACGCCGCCGCCAATTCCTGAAAGTGGCCGGAACACGGCAGAAGTGGGTTGCACCGGGTCTTATCCTTCAGATCAGGCGGCGACCCGAAACCGAAGACGCAACACCGGGGGACGTGGTCCGCGTTGGCTTTACGGTTTCCAAGAAAGTCGGCAACGCGGTTCAGCGCAATCGGGCGAAACGACGGCTGCGGGCTGCTGTTGACCGGATTTTCGGCCCCCATGCCGCGACGGGGTATGACTATGTGGTCATCGGACGGGCGGGAACGGTGAAACGATCATTTGACCGTCTGATCAAGGATCTGACGACGGGATTAAAAAAACTGGATGCCTGGCGGGAGGCCTGAAAGGTGCAAAACAAACGTATCGCAAACGGCCTGAAACGGATTGTCGATGCCTTTACGCGCCTGCTGATTGCGCTGATCCGGTTTTATCAGGTTGCCATTTCGTCTGTTTTGCCAGGAACCTGCCGGTTCACACCGACCTGTTCCGGCTACACCGTTGAATCCATTCAAACGCACGGCCCAATCAAAGGGCTGTTTCTTGCCATTCGCCGGTTTTTGCGCTGCCACCCTTGGGGGGGATGGGGTTATGATCCCGTACCATCCCGCGATGAAACTGCATGCAATTCAAGTCATACGTCCATTAACAAGGCCTGAGCACAGGACCCAAGTACAGGGAAAGAACGGAAAACCACGATGATTGAAAACAAAAACCTGCTTTTGGCGGTTGTTCTATCCCTGGCAATCGTTCTCGGATACGAGGCGTTTGTTTTGTCCTCATACGAGGAACCTGTCGCCATATCGCAACCCGATGGCAGTGAAACGACGATCGCGCAGACGGATCCTGATTTGCCGTCTGCAAGTGATGTCGCAACTGAAGGTGGCTTGACCGGCCCGTCCGTGAGCACAGAAGATGGCGGACTAACGGGTCAAATCACCCGCGCCGAGGCCGTGGCGAAAGGCCCGCGTATCCAGATCGAAACGCCACGTCTACGGGGTTCAATTTCGCTGGTAGGAGCGCGCCTCGATGATATTGAGCTGCTGGATTATCGCGTTGAAAACACCGATGAAAGCGCCAATATTCCCTACCTGAACCCGCGGGATATGGAAACCGCCTATTACACGACCTTTGGCTGGGTCCCGGGTGCAGGAGTTTCCGGGATCAAGCTGCCCGACAATGGCTCTGTGTGGCAATCCGATCGCTCCGTTCTCAGTCCGGGCGCGCCGGTAACTCTCACATGGGACAACGGTGAAGGTCTATTATTTACCACAAGAATCGCCGTGGATGACGATTACCTGTTTACGATCTATCAGGAAGTAGAGAACAATGCCGCTTCTTCTTTGTCCCTGCACCCATATGGTCTGATCACCCGCCGCACCACACCGGAAACAACCGGCTTCTACATTTTGCACGAGGGGCTGATCGGTGTTTTTGCAGAAACCCTCAGCGAAGTGGATTATGACGATATCCAGGACGAAGGTGTCATGCAGAACCCGACCACCGGCGGATGGCTCGGCATTACGGACAAGTACTGGCTGGCGGCCATGATTCCTGACCAGACAGAAACCGTGAACACGCGTTTCGTCCACCGGCTGGATAACGGTGTTGACAAATATCAGGCCGATTTCTTGGCACCGGCACGGACGGTACCCGTTGGCGGCAAGGCTTCGGCTGAATCCCTGCTTTTCCTTGGTGCCAAACAGGCCAAGTTGCTCGACGCCTACGCCGAGCAGCACGGGATCGACCGGTTTGATCTGGCGATTGATTTTGGCTGGTTCTACTTCCTGACCAAACCCATCTTCTACGCGCTCTTGTGGCTGAACGATCACGTTGGAAACCTGGGCGTGGCTATCCTGATCCTGACCGTGGGGATCAAGCTGGCCTTCTTCCCGCTCGCCAACAAGTCGTACGTCGCCATGAGCAAAATGAAAGCGCTGCAACCGCAATTGGTTGAGTTGCGCGAACGCTACAAGGAAGACAAGGCCAAACTGAATCAGGAAATGATGGCGCTTTACAAACGGGAGAAGGCAAACCCGGCCGCAGGCTGTCTCCCCATATTGGTACAGATCCCTGTATTCTTTGCGCTCTATAAAGTGTTGTTTGTCACCATTGAAATGCGTCACGCACCGTTCTTCGGCTGGATTCAGGACCTTTCGGCACCCGATCCGACCACGATTTTCAACCTGTTTGGCCTGTTTCCTTGGGATCCGCCCAGCCTATTGATGATCGGTATCTGGCCGCTACTGATGGGCGGTACCATGTACCTTCAGCAGAAACTGAACCCACAGCCGACCGATCCCGTACAGGCAAAAATCTTCCTGTTTATGCCGATCCTTTTTACATTCCTGCTGGCAAGTTTCCCGGCGGGTCTGGTGATCTACTGGGCCTGGAACAATACATTGTCGATTCTGCAGCAGTGGGTAATCATGCGGCGCATGGGGGTTGCCGCGTCCTGATACAGGACTTCACCTCGCTACTGGCGCTCCAATCACCTGGGTTCGGAGGACCCGGCCATGACGATATCCGATCAGGACCTGATGGTCAGCGATATCGAACCACCCGATGAGGCCCAGCTCGAACAGGGTCGATTGCTGTTCGCGAAACCCTGTACATTTTTGATGGGTGCTGTGAAACCTCAGCAAATTCCAGCTACGGATCTGCCGGAGATTGCTTTCGCCGGTCGATCGAATGTTGGCAAATCAAGCCTGATCAACGCACTGACCGGACACAAGGCTCTGGCGCGAACCTCGAACACACCGGGCCGGACACAGGAAATCAATTTCTTTGACCTGAACAGCCGCCTGATGATCGCGGACCTTCCGGGGTTTGGATACGCCAGGGTTTCCAAATCGCGGGTGCGGGAATGGACCAGGCTGGTTAACACCTATCTGAAAGGTCGCGCCGTCCTGCGGCGGGTCTGCCTTCTGGTGGACTCACGACACGGCCTGAAACCCGCTGATCTGGACGTTATGACAATGCTCGACAGGGCGGCGGTAAACTATCAGATTGTGCTGACCAAGGGCGACAAGATCAAACCCACCGACCGAGACAAATTCGTAACTGCCATCGCCACCAAGGCACGTGAGTATACGGCCCTTCACCCCGAGGTTATCGCGACCAGCGCTCGAAAAGGGGCAGGCATCGCCCATCTACGGGCCGTTCTTGCACAACTTGCCCTGCCTTGAAGATGATTGCCCGAAACGCGGATACCGTTTAGTGTCCCGCCCGGAACCATCTCTGGGATTAAGACCATGAGCGCCAGCCCAAACCAAAGCGACGTGCCCGAAACCGTCGAAAAACACCTTGAGCAGGCCAAGGTCCTCTCAGAAGCCCTGCCTTACATGAAGCGCAACGCAGGGCAGACCATCGTTATCAAATACGGCGGTCATGCCATGGGTGATGAAGCCATGGCGAAACTGTTTGCCCGTGACGTTGCCTTGCTGCGGCAAGTTGGCGGCAACCCGATTGTGGTACACGGCGGTGGTCCGCAAATCGGAAACATGCTGGATCGTCTTCAGATCAAAAGCGATTTCATCGACGGACTTCGGGTAACAACCCGGGAAACCGTGGAAGTCGTGGAAATGGTCCTGTGCGGTTCCATCAACAAAAGCATTGTTTCAAACATCAACGAAGCTGGTGGGTTTGCGGTGGGATTATCGGGCAAAGACGGCAACCTGATCATGGCGGACAAGTTGCGTCGCACAAAACGCGATCCGGACTCCAATATTGAAAAATTACTCGATCTCGGCCTTGTCGGTGAACCGGCAGAAATTCGCCCCCACGTTCTCGAATTTTTCGAAAGCTCTGACATCACACCGGTTATCGCGCCCATAGGTGTCGGTCCGGAGGGTGAAACCCTGAACATCAATGCCGACACGGCCGCCGGTGCCATTTCATCCGCGATCCGCGCCCGCCGCTTGCTCATGCTCACCGACGTTGCCGGCGTGCTCGATAGGAATGGCAAGCTTATCGAGGAACTCACCGTTTCGGCGGCGAAGGCGCTTATGGAGGATGGCACCATCTCGGGTGGCATGATTCCCAAAATGGAAACCTGCATAGCAGCTATGGAGGGTGGTGTCCGCGGTGCCGTTATTCTGGACGGCCGCGTCCCGCATGCCGTCCTGATTGAGCTCTATACAGAGCACGGCGCGGGCACGTTGATTTTACCAGATTCCTGATGTGTCGGGGCCCGGCCCGGGAAGACCAGATTTAGCTTTTCAGTTCGGCAATAATCGCCCTCATGCCAGGTTTCAGGCCCGCGCATGATCCTTGCCTTTGGCGGCTAAAAGAGCATCAGATTTCAGGCCCGCGACCTTGGCTTGAACATCGTCTGCAAGTGAACCGGAAGGCCCCGCTCCCCATCGCGAAACACCTTATGTTTTCAGTATATAGTACGCCCATGCCTTACCGAATAACCCATTCCTCTCACGTGTGTGATCGACAAATCACGCGATTTTAGAGAGGATTCACTTGCGTTTCCGGCGGGGACCTCCCAACATCACGCCCATGATAAGTTGTACGTCTTCTCCGATGGTCACCCCCTCGAACGATTGTGATTCTGTAATTACCACCTTAAGGGACACCGAAACGTGGATATTTGATCTGGACAATACACTGTATCCAGCATCCTGCCGTTTGTTCGATCAGATTGAACGAAACATGACCCTATTCATTCAGAACCTGTTGTCTTGCGAGCGGGACGAAGCGTACAGCGTTCAAAAAACCTATTTTCGCGAACACGGCACCACCATGGCCGGACTGATGCGCCATCACAATGTGGCACCGGAAGAATTTCTCAGCTTTGTTCATAATATCGATCTTAGCGACGTCCCGATCAGCGCCCAACTGGATGTGGCCCTCGCCAATTTACCAGGGCGCAAAATCATCTTTACCAACGGCTCGGCGCGACACGCCGACAATGTTGCGGGACATCTTGGCATTCGCCACCATTTCGAGGCCGTGTTCGATATCGTTGCCGCCAATTTCATTCCGAAACCCACGCGCAGCGTCTATGATCAATTGACACAGCTGCACGACATCAACCCGGAAAAAACTGTCATGGTGGAAGACATGGCGATCAATCTACGGCCTGCTGCTGAGATGGGCATGACCACGGTTTGGGTCAGGGTGGACGCCGACTGGGGACAACGTGATTCAGACGGCGATCACATCCACCACGTGGTAGACGACTTGCCCCCGTGGCTTGGGGCTATCGGCGATACAGCCTGAGCCGGCTCCAATCCTTACAGATCACGTTTCTGACTGGCGTTGTGGTATAGAATATCTGCCCACTCTGCATTGACCTGATTGCGGATGGCGATATCCTCCGGTGCCAGATCCACCCTGGGCCGCTTCAAGACCCGATAATAATCCGGCACATCGACACCGCGCCCCCACTGGACGGCACCGGCACCCAATG
Organism: Rhodospirillales bacterium; assembly: GCA_963921245.4. Taxonomy (GTDB): domain Bacteria; phylum Pseudomonadota; class Alphaproteobacteria; order Rhodospirillales; family Casp-alpha2; genus JABJGO01. Next base: position 52,490 of record CAWUEY030000001.1, read on the forward strand.
TCTGTTTCACAAACGGTGGTATGTAGGATTGAATGACCACGCCATAACGACGATAATCGCTGTTGTTGGGCTGCGAGGAATGGATGACCCTTCGGTGATGAAGCGACATCTGGCCCGGCTTTAAAACAAGATCGACGACAGATGACTCATCGCCAACATCGATAACCTGTCCCCGTGTCAGGATGTTATCCACGTCAAATGTGTCCACATGATCCCAGATTTCGTCCCGGTGGGTACCGGGCAGCATCCGCATACAACCACTTTCCGGTGTACTGTCTGAAAGTGCCAGCCACGCCGTTACGCCGTCATGCGGTTCAATCCCCATATAGGTCGCGTCCTGATGCCAGCTTACATAGCCTGGATTGTGCGGTTCCTTGATAAACAAAACGGAGCCAAACACCATGATATCAGGCCCGATCAGGTCTTCGACCGCATCCAGAATTCGGGGATGGTGTGCGATTTCGTCAACGGCGGTGAGAATGAGGTGGGTATTGTTGCGTTCCTTGGGGGCGAGCAAATCCGGGTGAGTACGCTCCAACTCTTCCATCCGCTCACGCAAGGCAAGGGCTTCGTCTTCACCCATCACATCGATGGGCGCGCAAAAGCCGTCCCGATGAATAGGCATCGTATTGATCCTGTGTTAATCCTTTAAGCATCTTCATCTCCACAAAAACTTCCGCTTTCGCGTCCACATTGAAGTAGTTTCAATTGACAGGAAAGACCTGCTGACGCATGTTCCGTGCCTCTGGGAATATTCGCAAAACATCAAATCCTACCCCGAGGTTGTGGTCAACGATGAACGATACAAGCCAGCTGCAGAATGTTATTGAAACCGCCTGGAAAGACTTGGATACCGTCAACCTGAGTACCACCGGCGAAGTCCGCGAAGCCGTCGGGGAAGCCCTCAACCTACTCGACAGCGGGGCGGCCCGTGTTGCCGAAAAAACCGCCGCCGGATGGTCCGTAAACCAGTGGCTCAAAAAAGCCGTGCTCATGTCCTTCCGCCTGAATGACATGGGCATCATCGAAGGCGGTGCCGGGGGCGGGTCCTGGTGGGACAAGGTGCCCAACAAGTTTGCTGGCTGGTCCGAAAATACCTTCCGCGATGCTGGGTTTCGTGCCGTTCCCAACTGCACCGTCCGCCATTCCGCCTATATCGCACCGGGGGTGATCCTGATGCCGAGTTTCGTCAATCTGGGCGCCTACGTGGACTCAGGCACCATGGTCGATACCTGGGTCACCGTGGGCAGTTGTGCTCAGATCGGCAAGAGCTGCCATCTCTCTGGTGGTGTCGGTATCGGCGGCGTTCTGGAGCCACTACAGGCCGGTCCGGTTGTCATCGAGGACAACTGTTTCATCGGCGCCCGGTCCGAAGTGGTCGAAGGTGTGGTTGTTGAAGAAGGCTCGGTGCTTTCCATGGGTGTTTACATCGGTGCCTCCACCAAGATCATCGACCGGTCAACGGGTGAAGTGCACTACGGACGGGTCCCGGCCTATTCGGTCGTTGTATCCGGTACGATGCCGGGTAAACCTCTGCCCGATGAAACGCCGGGCCCGGGACTCTATTGCGCGGTCATCGTTAAAACCGTGGATGAAAAAACCCGTTCCAAAACGTCCATCAACGAATTGTTGCGCGACTGATCCCATGGCAGTGGACGCCATCCGCCCGGACCCTGTCGCCCTCAGTGAAGACCTGATCCGTTGCCCCAGCATTACACCGGTGAGTGCAGGAGCGTTGGATGTACTGCAGGATTTCCTGGAGGGAGTTGGGTTCGCGTGCCATCGCCAAATCTTTGAGGAAGCGGGCACCGAACCGGTCGACAACCTCTATGCCCGACTGGGGGATACAGGTCCAAACCTTTGTTTTGCGGGACATACGGATGTGGTTCCACCCGGTGACGAAAAACAATGGACCCACCCGCCGTTTGAGCCCACCACTGTTGATGGTGTTTTTTTTGGTCGGGGCGCCACAGACATGAAATGTGCTATCGCATGCTTTGCCGTCGCCGCCGCACGGGTGCGGGAGACCCATGGCGACAATTTAAACGGTTCTCTCAGCCTGTTAATCACGGGTGATGAAGAAGGCATCAGCATCAACGGCACCAAAAAGGCCCTGCCCTGGATCACGGCGATGGGCGAAACGCTTGACGCCTGCATTGTCGGTGAACCCACCAACCCGTTCACCTTGGGCGAAATGGCAAAAATCGGGCGGCGCGGGAGCCTGAACGGCAAATTGGTGGTGCACGGAACCCAAGGCCATGCAGCCTATCCGCACATGGCCGACAATCCCATCCCGCGAATGGTTCACATGCTATCCGCCCTGGTTGACGAGCCTCTCGACACCGGTAGCGAACATTTTCAGGCCTCAACCCTGACCGTAACAACCGTTGATGTAGGAAACGACACCACCAATGTCATCCCGGCAACGGTTAGCGCAGGGTTTAACGTGCGTTTCAACGATCTGCATACCAGTGCGGATGTGGAACAAACAATCCGTGAACGGCTGGATAGCGTCAGCCCGAATTACGAGCTGAATATTCGTGTTTCCGGAGAGTCCTTCCTGTCTCCGACCGGCCCTCTTAGCGATACCATCGTGAACGCGGTCTCCACCATAACAGGGCAGAAACCGGAACTCAGCACCACCGGCGGAACCTCGGACGCACGCTTTATCAAGGATTATTGTTCGGTTGTGGAATTCGGTTTGATCAGTGCCACGGCCCATAAGGTGGATGAGCACGTGCTGGTCGAGGATATTAACCGGCTGACGGATATCTACGTCCTCGCCATCGAGGGGTATCTGGGACTGACACCGTCATGAGCCTGCTTGCTGCCGCTTCCCGCCCGCTCTATGGGGCCTTTCGACTGGCGCGGTTTGATCCGGAAGGTGTGTCCTATTTCGACGATACACCGGCGGCGTTCTGGTTTTCTTTCTTTGCAGCCGTCCTCTGTTTTCCGCTTTATTTACTGCTCATCGGTGCCTCCTGGCTGACCATGATCGGCGATGTCAGTATGTTTCGCTTCGCCACCGTGCACTGCATCGGCTTCGTCATGTCCTGGGCGATCCTGCCCAACATCCTGCCCATCATCCTGACGACCATGGACCGTGATCATCTCTTTATTCGAGGCGTTGTCGCCTATAACTGGGCCAGTGTCCTGAAAAACCTGGTCTACGTTCCGGTAGCGACTATCGGTATTCTCGGCGTTCAGATGGTGGGTTTCCTGACCTTCCTGATCCTCATCTTGGTCCTTGTGTACACTTGGTATGTACTGAAAAACGTGCTGGAAATTACCGGCTCACAGGCGTCCATCATCGTCATCCTCGATCTGGTCATCAGCCTGTTTCTGGGCGTGTGGACCGACAGCCTGATTTTCGGCAGTTAACCGGCTCATCCACCGGTAGGCGGAACAAGAACCAGTTTGCCCGTATGTTTCTTGGATAGAAAATCTTCTTGCGCCGTTGCGATGTCTTTCAGCGCATAGGTTTCCGCGACCACGGGCCTGATCTCACCAACCTCGATATAACGAATCAAATTATCGAACACCACGTCTTCCTGGAAGGTGCAGCCGTAGAGCGTCAGATCTTTCAGGTACAGCGTGCGTACATCAATCTCGGATATAGGCCCGGCAATGGCGCCGGCAGTTGCATAGCGCCCACCCCGGCACAGCACATTAAGGAATGACGGCCACTGCTCACCCGCCACCAGATCAATCACCACATCTATAGAGCCTTCGCCCAGTTCGGCAACCATATCCGCATTTCGGTCCACGACGCTGTCCGCGCCCAACGCTTTGACCTCACCGGCCTTGGACGACGACGACACGGCGATCACCGCGGCCCCCCGGCGTTTCGCCAGTTGCACGGCGGCTGATCCAACACCGCCAGAAGCCCCGGTGATCAGGACCCGCTCTGCACCAACACCGGCGCGATGAAGCATATTCTCGGCTGTGGAGTAAGCGCAAGGAATCGACGCCAGCTCTTCGTCCGACCAATCACAGTCTACAGCATGGGTTTCCCGGGCTGGTGCAACCGCGTACTGGGCAAAGCCACCGTCACATTCGCTACCGAAGGTCCAGCATTCGTAAGGTCGATAATCCACATAGGTCCTGAGCATATTACGGACCAGCACCCGCTCGCCTATACGTGCCGCAGCCACACCATTGCCGACGGAAACGATATGGCCACACACATCAGCACCCTGAATACGCGGGAACGCCAGGGGCCTACCCGCCCAGCTGGCGTCATTGTCATCAACAGTTTCAAAACCGCCGGTGCCGCCGGCGTTGGTATCTGCCCTCACCGCCTTGGAATACCAGCCGATGCGGGTATTGATGTCTGTATTGTTCACTCCGGCCGCCGCAACCCGGATCAGCACCTCGCTTTCGCCCGGTCGTGGAACGGGTACGTCAGTATGATATTCAAGCATCTCGATGCCGCCGTGACCGGTCAGCAAGACGGCATGCATGGTCTGTGGAAGTTCCGTCATGGTTGGTTTCTATTAATCAAAGAGAAATGTCGAAGTACGCTGCCAACGCGCCGAGCCCCAAAATACCCAGCAGCACCGGCGATGTCGCGAGCCCGATCAGGTTGAGGGCAATACCGATAAACGCCCACATGCCCTGCCCCATGAAGAGCGCAATAATGGAACAAACCAGCCCGAGGGGAACAAAAACAACACCGTTGACCAAAATGCCCAGAATACCAAAAATCGCGGCAATCCAGCCCATGATCGGGCGGCTTTCCCGGGGCATGGCCTGTGGTTGTGCGTATCCACCGCCTGGATCAAATTCCGGTCCGCCGCTCGCCTGTTGATCCTGCGAGTGATCCTGCTTGCCCGGCGATGTATCTGTGCTCAGGTTCAGATTGATGGGTTTGGGGATTTTATCGCTCATGATCTTCGTTCCCTGCTCCTCCCGTTTCCAAATTTAATATCGGACCCGAGTCAAGTACAGCCCATAGGGCGGTGCTGTCTGTCCTGCTTTGGTGCGATCGCGGCTCGCCAGAATGTTCTCTACATCGGCAATGCTCCAGTGGCCCTCGCCCACCTTGCGTAGGGTGCCCATGATGATGCGGACCTGATTGTGAAGGAACGACTTGGCCGTGATATCGAGAACCACTTCATCGACGACCTTGCGGACGGCGATGTAATCGATGGATTTGAGCGGTGTATTGGCCTGACATACCGCCGCCCGGAAGGCGGAAAAATCATGCTCACCCGCCAGCACCTGTGCCGCCGCATTCATGCGTTCAACATCCAGCACCACCGGCACATGCCAGCACCGTTTGGCATCCAGTGCGGCGGGCGCCCGCCGGTTTAGAATGCGGTACTGATAGCTGCGATCCACCGCCGAAAACCGGGCATGAAAACTCTCGTCGACCTCATCCACGTCTACCGCCGCAATGGGATGAGGGCGAACCTGGGCATTCAGGGCCTCGCGCATTCTGTTGGCGGTAATGTTCTTCTCCAGATCAACGTGCGCTACCTGTGCCAACGCATGCACACCGGCATCGGTGCGTCCAGCACCGCAAACAAGAGCCTCTTCTCCGGTAATGGTCCGGACGGCTTGCTCCATGACCGCCTGTACCGACAGGCCGTTTTCCTGCCGTTGCCAGCCGACAAAGGCCGCGCCGTCATATTCCAGGATCATTCGAAAGCGACGCATGTTCCCACCTTCAACGCATATCCCCGCGTAAATGTTTCTGCATCCTGGGCTTTTTTGCCCGCCCGCTGCAATCGGTCGAGCACCAGCACACCGGAACCGCAAACAATGGCCGGACGGCTATCGATAACGGTGCCGGGCTTTGCGGCGGATATTTCGCTCTTGGCATCCGCATGAGCGGCAAGAACCTTGATTCGCTCACCATCATGTTCAAACCAGGTGCCGGGCCACGGATCGAAGGCCCGCACCGTACGGGCCAGCATCTCGGCAGAGTCCATCCAGTCGAGACGGGCTTCCCGGGTGTTCAGCTTGTCCGCGTATGTCACGCCTTCTTCCGGTTGGGGTACGGCATCCAGAGAGCCATTCTCCAGTGCGTTCAGGGTTTCAACACACGCCTCAGCACCTCTGGTCGCTAAATCATCGTGGAGCCCACCGCCTGTTGTTTGTTCATCCAGCATCATGACCCGGCGCATCAGCACAGGGCCCGTATCGAGGCCCGCATCCATTTGCATGATAGAGACACCACTTTCCCCGTCACCCCACTGAATGGCGCGTTGAATGGGCGCCGCACCCCGCCAGCGGGGCAGCAACGATGCGTGTACGTTAATACATCCCAATCGCGGCGTATCCAGCACCGCTTGAGGAAGGATCTGACCAAAGGCGACAACAACGGCGATATCCGCCTCCAGCTCAGTGAACGCGTCGATGGCCGCCGGGTCCTTCATGGAAACGGGGGTGCGGACCTCAAGTTCGAATTCCAGGGCTGTACGATGGATAGGACACGGTTGTTGCTTGTGACCTCGACCGGCTGGTCTTGGCGGCTGTGCATAGACGCAGATGACATCATGCCCGGCCTCCAAAATGGCGTTCAGGGTGGAAACCGCAAAATCGGGACTGCCCATAAAAACGATGCGCACGCGAGGCTTCCTTGCCTATACATATGGATACCAGGGGATAATCAAATCCTGCCCAACGCAGGTCAGGCAGTTTTCAACAGCCCCTGCTTTTTGGCTTTTGCCAGTTTACGCAGGATCATGTTGCGTTTCAGGGACGACACATGGTCCACGAACAGCATGCCATCCAGATGATCAATTTCATGCTGGATACAGGTTGCCATGATCGAGTCCACCGCCATTTCCTGATCACGGCCCTCCTGGTCCAGATAACGGATCCCAACCTTTTCAGGGCGTTCCACTTCCGCGTAATGCTCAGGCAAAGACAGACAACCCTCTTCATATACAGCCATTTCATCAGATTTCCAGGTCACTTCCGGGTTAGCCAGTGCCATGGGATTGGACTCTTCATCACCACGCGCAACGTCGACAACGATCACCCGTTTCAGCACGCCCACCTGTGGGGCGGCCAATCCGATGCCATTGGCGGCGTACATGGTTTCCAGCATGTCATCCATGAGGGTGCGGATGCCATCCGTGACCTCGGCAACCGGCTCTGCCTGTGCCTTCAGGCGGGGATCAGGGGCAACGATAACGGGCAGGCGGGCCACGCGTTTACCTCACAAACACAGCTTTGGACTCGATTGTCCGAACTCACTGTCATCCACATAGGTAATGTGGGCCGTAACGTCAAGATTTGAGGCAATTTCCCATCACCCTCACCAGCGTTGTTCAGGGGGAAGTCATGGGAAGACTCGAAGGTTTGGTTGTTGTTGCCGCGGTGTTGAAACGCGGTCTGTTTTCGCCGCGCCATTACATCAAGACCTGACTGGAGAAAGCTCCCGCCGCTCCCCCGATAGTGCGGCGGGCAGGTGCTTTTTGTTCAGGAAACACTCCCTAACCAATCCGTGTACCAGGAATGGAGCTGGACCATGAATGTCCGCCGATTCGCTGAAATGACAGAGGTTCGGCACGCCGCCCCTCATCAAAACCTCTGCTTTACCAACGGGTTCACAGGCCTGCGTGCATAGCCCCACTCGCCTGTGCTAACAGAGGGGTATGGAATTAACCCTGGATACCTTGTTGAGCCTTGGTGTTCTGGCCGTGGTTGTGGTGCTCGGCGTCATCATGGTGATGTCCAATCGTACCCGACGTGCCGACGAAGCCGCGGTGACCCAGGCCATGATCCGCATGCAAGAAACAACCGACCGGATCAGCACCGAGCATGCCGCACTGACTGAAAAATTCGGCACCGGCCAGAGTGTGCTGGCCGATCGGTTGCAGCAGACCCAAAACACGTTGAATACCCGTCTGGAATCACTCAATCAGCGTCTGGGTGACGGACTCGCCCAGCAAACCCGAAAGACGACCGAATCCCTGGGCGTGTTACAGGAGCGCTTGGCCGTGATCGATGCGGCCCAGCAGAACATCACCGACCTGTCTGAACAGATGGTCGGGTTGCAGGATATTCTCTCCAACAAACAGGCCCGCGGTGCCTTTGGTGAAATTCAGCTGAATGATCTGGTCTCCGGCATCCTGCCGCCCAACGCGTTTGAAACCCAGGCCACATTATCCAACAATCGCCGGGCCGATTGTCTGTTGAAGTTGCCCAATCCACCGGGGCCGATTGTTATTGATGCCAAGTTCCCGCTGGAATCTTTTGAAACCCTGCGCAACGCGGAAGACGACGTAACCAAGGAACAGGCGCGGCGCGCGTTTTCCGCCAACGTCAAGAAACACGTCATGGATATCGCAGAGCGCTACATCATTCCGGGTGAAACCGCAGAGTCGGCGCTGATGTTCCTGCCCAGCGAAGCGGTGTACGCGGAGTTGCACGCAACCTTCCGCAACGTGGTCGAGGAAAGCTTCCGCCGCCGGGTCTGGATCGTCTCCCCCACAACGTTGATGGCGACCCTGAACACCGTGCGCGCCGTTCTGAAAGATGCCCGCATGAAGGAACAGGCAGGAGTCATACAGAAAGAAGTGCTGGCCCTGCTGGACGATGTTGGTCGCCTGGACGATAGGGTTGGTAAGTTGAAGACCCACTTTGCACAGGCCGAAAAAGATATCGACGGGATTGAGACCTCATCGCGAAAGATTTCGTCACGTGGTGAGAAAATCGAGGCCATTCAACTGGGCGAGAATACGGATGACACAAAGGCAGTGGAGCCGCCCAGCGACGTACCACCGATTACCAAGATGATCTGACAATTCCGATTCCGAGAACATGTATTATTGCCAAACCTGTTATCGGCTGGCTGTATCACCCGGTTGTCGTATTTTTGATCCCAACGGACAGATCGGTAATGGTCCCGAAACGGGACGTGATCCTGAGCGGGCTGATCTGCGTATAACCCGGCAGACAGACGACTAAGTCAAATACTTCCGCGCTTCGTTTTTGGCGACGGCCATCAAGTTGTCCTCATGGATTTCCAAAAACGTCCGCACCCGGTCAGGATCATGCTTGCCGAGTTGCCGCAACCACCAGCCAATGGCCTTCTGGATAAACCACTCCCGTTCCGGGGCCAGTTTCGCTGCCCACCCCAGCGACCGGGATGGGTCCATGCCAGGTTTGGCCCAAGGTAGCGTGAAGATCAGCGCGGCGCGACGAACCCAAAAACTGTCGTGCTTGATCCAGCCTTCCACCTCATCCAACAGAGTTGTATCCGCCAGTAGACAATGCCGCGCCGCGGGCGCCAGATTGTCACCGATGGCCCAGCCATCGATCTCGGTGACCTTGTCTGTCACAAAACCCCAGACCCTCGGAACATCATTTATCTTTGGCAGCGCGATCACCCGCCCGGCGGCAATCTTGCAATCCCAGACGGGTTCCCTCCACAGATCATAGGCCAGCGCGATCAGCTCATCCTCATTCACCCCTTTCAGGGTTTGCCGCAGCACTTTATCCATAATCGGGAAAGCACACCCCCAATGGGTCCACGATGATTTCTGGTAGGTTTTTTCCTTCTCCGCCCGTTCCGGCGTTCCGGCTTGTTGAAGCGCAGCACAAACCGCTGGTTTCAGGGCGCTCATTGAATGGTCAATCGACCGAGCGGCGGGCGCGGAGTGCTGTCGACAACGTGCCTTCGTCGAGATAATCGAGCTCTCCACCCACCGGCACACCGTGGGCCAGTGCGGTAATCTTGACGGTATCACGGTTCAGGCTGTCGGCGATGTAATGCGCCGTGGTTTGACCGTCCACGGTTGCGCTCAAGGCCATTACCAACTCGGTGACGCCGGCTTCTTCCGTGCGCCTAACCAGCGCCGGGATGTTTAGGTCATCGGGCCCCACACCGTCGAGCGCCGACAGTGTTCCACCCAGGACGTGATAGGCCCCTTTGAAAATGCCGGTGCGTTCCAGGGCCCAGAGACCGGCCACGTCCTCGACCACACACACGGTTTTGTGATCCCGCCGGGCATCGGAACAGATGGAACACGGGTCGTGCGTATCCACGTTGCCGCAGATGCTGCACACCGTGATACGGGCGGCAACCGTTTCCAGGGACCGGATCAGGGGCCGCAGGAGCGAGTCCTGACGCTTGATCAGATACAACACCACCCGCCGAGCCGAGCGCGGCCCCAGACCGGGCAAGCGCGACAGGTACTGAGTCAGCTGATCAATGGCAGGGGTGTTCATGGCGGGCCGTCAAAAGCTCATAATATCAGAAGGGCAGCTGGATACCTGGCGGCAGTTGCAGGCCGCCGGTAATTTCAGCCATCTTTTCCCTGGCGGCCTCGTTCGCCTTGTTTCTGGCGTCATTGATGGCGGCAACGATCAGGTCTTCCAGTACGCCGGTATCATTGTTGCCGGCCAGGGCAGGGTCGATTCGCACGCGCCGCGCTTCACCCTTGCCGTTGAGGGTCACTTCCACCATACCGCCGCCGGAAGTGCCTGAAACCTCCAGCTCCGCAAGGCTGTCTTGCATATCCTGCATCCTGCCCTGCATGTCCTGGGCCTGTTTCATCATTTGGGCGAAGTTCTTCATGGAAATCTCTTTCATTCAGGTTTAGTGCCCGCCGTCAGAGACAGGCGCACTGTCCCGTTGTATAACAGGCCTGAAAGGGCGTGTCATGCCACCCCAGAGACTGTTTGTCTTCGATATTGAAACCGTTCTCGATACGGGTACCGGGTTCAACCTGACCGGGTTCGAGGAACCGAACCCGGCGGTCCAACGGGCGGAACTGTCCGCGGGCGGGGCCAGGTGCGACTGGCATCGCGCAGCCAACTGGGACTCGGTCACGGCAAAGGCGGGGCGGCGGGATTAATCCTCCACCTTTACCGTCCCATAGGCCCATTGATTGTAGGACATGCCGCTCCGCATCCAGCGATCGTCCGGTGTTTCCGACTCGCGGTAGTCCCAGTCCGGTTTTTCACCGGTGGTCTGATGGGCGCGCTGCACGAAATGGCGGCGGCGCTGGGACAGGCGGATATTAGCGGACAGCAAGGCAAAATCCCATTCCCGCGCCACAATAGCCGCCAGTCGCGCTTCGGCTTCAGCCATCGTGGGGACCTCCGACAGATTACTGACTTCCATGGGGTCGGCGGCGACATCAAACAGGCGCGGCGCATAGACCGATGAGGCTACATATTTCAAAGACCCCTCGCGCACCATGACCACCGGTGCCGGGGTACCTTCACAGGTGAGTTCCGCCAGCACAGGCCGGTTTGGGCATGGGGAAACACCCTGGATCACAGCGGACAGATCGCTGCCATCCACGTCTTCCACCAGGGCGTCTGTATTCCCGGCGGCAAAGCCAAGGAAAGTGGGCAGAATATCCACCAGCGATACAGGTTCGGACAGGCGCCCCGGCCCGAACAACCATGGTGCGTGGAAGATTAGCGGCACCCGCGCCGCCGGTTCCAGGAACGAGCGCTTCATCCAGAGGCCGTGCTCGCCCAGCATCTCGCCATGATCACTGGTAAACGCGACAATAGTGTTCGGGTGGCGTTCAAGGGCGCTCAGGACCTCACCCACCTTGCGGTCTACGTAGGTAATGGAACCATAATATCCCCGCCGCGCGGTGCGGATTTCATCGGCGGTAAAATTGGCATTGCTCATGCCCAGCAACGCGATGGAGGTTATGGTCTGTTTGTCGTCGGTGAGCGGTTCCGGGACGGCGGGCAGCGGGATGTCCACACCCTCGTAAACATCCCAGTCTTGCTGCTGACAGACAAAGGGATCATGGGGATGCGTGAAGGAAACCGTCAGATGAAAGGGCTGGTCACGGGTGTCCGCCAAAGCGTTAAGCCAGTCAACGGCGCGTTCTGTGACCTGTTCGTCGTAATCGATCTGTACCGAGGTCTCGCTCACCCCCGAAATACGCACGGCACGCGGATCGTTGGTATCGCGGTGCTCGCTGATTTCCCAGTCCGCTGCCCACGCGAAGTCGGCGGGGTACACATCGCTGGTCACCCGTTCTGCGTAACCGTGTAACTGATCCGCGCCGACAAAGTGCATCTTACCGGAAAGACACGTGCGGTAGTTCAGACGGCGCAGATAATGGGCAAGGGTGGGAATGGTGGAAGGCAACTCCGCGCCGTTATCATAGGCACCGATGCGCGAGGCTAGCTTGCCCGACATCATGGAAAAGCGCGACGGCGCACAAAGCGGAAAATTGCAGTAGGCGTTTTCGAAAACCACGCCTTCCGCGGCCAGACGGTCGATGTTTGGAGTTTTAGCCAAGCCGTTTCCATAGGCCGAAAGCGCCAGCGCCGTGAGCTGGTCAACCTGAATGAGGACGATGTTGGGTTGAGACATGAAGTGACTCCTATGATGATTATCTAGGGGTTCGTTTGATTTCCGCCAGGGTAAATGTTGTGAAGTCTTGGAAGCCGCCGCCATTTTTGAGGGTGTCGTAGATGATCCTGAGCAAAACCCCGGTCCAAACGCCTATACGAGATCACCGGCCTAAACCGGGCCTCAGGCTGGTCGTTCGGATACAGGCGCGGGTTAATCTCCTCTACAGGGTCAAAATGCCCTATATGATCATTCAGCCTGAAACCCATCCGCCGCGCCCAACACTCTACCAGAGCCGGGATGCAGGACCGATAACTAACCATTCATGCCAGCTCCTTCTCAAAGTCTGGAAGAAGCCGTCAAAATCAAAAGTGCGAACGATTCTTTACGTTATCTCTGAAAGTTCACCGCACGGCATCCAGTCTGCTGAAAAAGGGGCTATTCCCCGAGACATTGGGCGCACAAAAGGCGGGCTGAACAGCAAGCTCCATGCTGTCTGCGACGGAGATGGTCGCCCTTGTCTGTTCTACCTGAGCGCAGGGCAGGTCAGTGACTTCTCTAGCCTCGGCCCGGCTCGTGAATGATATGCTCGTCGCCAGGCATCTGTTGGCGGACAAAGGTTACGATGCAGACTGGTTCAGGCAGGCCCTGGAAGAAAAGGGCCTCCCGCCCTGCATTCCACCGAAGAAGAGCCACAGGCAGGTGATCGACTACGATGCCGTCCTGTACAGACAACGCCACAAAATCGAAAACATGGTCGCAAGGCTCAAGGACTGGCGCCGCATCGCAACCCTATACGACAGGTGCGCACATACCTTCTTTTCTGCAATCTGTATCGCAGCTATTGTCATGTGGTGAATTTAATGAGTCCTGAGCCTAGCAAAACCCTCTCTGCTAAGCATAACCCATGAGAGTTTAACTTCGACGGCGACTGCGCCGCCGTTGCCGTCCGCCCTCTTCTGTACCCTCGGGCTGCACCGGTGCCGAATCGATCGGCCCCAGGGTTGCTTCGATCTGGTGCCTGGACGGTTTTTCGCCCGGCGTGTAATCTTTCAGCGCATCAACCATGGCCTTGACGTGCGCCGCCGTTGTGCCACAACAACCGCCGATGATCCGAGCACCTGCATCTCGCGCCATTCGCGCATAATTCGCCATGATTTCAGGGGACCCGGAGTAAACGATCTTGCCGTCTTCATAAGCGGGTATGCCGCAGTTGCCTTTGGCGACAATGACTTCTTGTTCAGGGGAACCACGATCAATTCCGAGAACCGTATCCACCAATGTACTGGGTCCGACACCGCAGTTTGCACCGAAGGCCAATACCCCGGTTTTACCCTGCGCCAACAATTCGTTACTGAGTTGATTCTTGAGCGCCACCGCATCTTCGGGGGTCAGCCCCATCATGGTCCGCCCTACCGTATCGAAGGTCATGGTCGAGACCACGGGTAACCCGGTTACAGATGCCCCGCGAACCGCCGCCGTCAGTTCTTCCCGACCCGAAATAGTTTCAATCCAGTGCACATCCGCCCCGGCCTCGGCCTGGGCCCGCGCCTGTTCTGCAAAAGCAGCTTCACCATCCTCAATGCTCAGAGCACCCACAGGTTGAAAAATCTCGCCGGTAGGTCCCATGGAAGCCGCCACAATCACCGGACGGTCAACAGCATCAGCCGCTTCACGGGCCAGACGCACGCCTTCATAGTTGAGTTCATGGGCGCGGTCCTGCGCATCGTGCAACATCAATCGGTAACGATTGGCCCCGAATGTATTGGTGACCAGCAAATCTGCCCCGGCTTCAACAAAACTGTCATGCAACGCACGCACGTTTGCGGGTTTATCTGTGTTCCAGAGTTCCGGTGCATCGCCGGACAAAAGGCCCATAGCGAACAGATTGGTGCCAATGGCACCATCGGCCATCAGGTAATCGCGTTCGGATAAAAGTCGTTCAAACAAGGGCGTCATGGTCTGGTCCTATCTCGGGCTTTTGGGGGCGTTACGCCACCAATAGGATAACAACAGTTATCAAATAGTATCAGGATGCTGCTCTTTCCCGGCGGGGGCGGCGGCGTTTTCGACCGATACCGGCTTTTTCGCGGCGTTCTCGCAGACGTTCAATCACGGACCACCGCTCGTCGTTGCCCATGCCGCGCCAACCCGCAATTTCTTCACGGGTCCGCCAGCAACCTTCACACAGCCCGGTTTTCCGGTTCAATACACAGACCGAGATGCAAGGAGAAACGACATTGTTCACGGATTAAGCGTTCCTGATTTCCAGTCAGGCTTTTAGGTACGCCTGGGCACGCCGGGGATCAAGGGAAAACTGACTTGCGATTGACTCTGGTCACTCTCTGATCTTTGTTGTCCGTTGTCGGATATCCCGTGTCTAGACCAGACTCTCGCCATGATGACAGACTTGAAATTATCCAGTGCCGAAGTTTGTTCTTGTGCCCAACGCACCTTGATCGTACTCGCCGAAAAGGGGCTTTCCCATGAGCACATCGAGATTGATCTCTCGAATAAACCCGCCTGCCGGGTCCCGAAAGGCCAAGTTCCGGGTTGCCTGCGAACAATGACCGGCATAGGGTCGCACGGTCAACAACAGAGACTCCCTAAGCTGTGCGAACGCCAAGGGCCTGAGCTGTTTTTTGTGGGGAGCTTTTGATGGACGTAACCTTGCGGAACATCACGAAGTCTGACCTGTTCACTGTATTTGAAAACCCCGGTAAACTGGCAAAGGGGCTGCCCGGCATTGCCTACACAGCTGAAGACTTCTTTCACCTGGAACAGAATAAACTATTTCCCAATTCCTGGGTTTGTGTGGGGTATAGCCACGATTTTCGGAAAGCCGGTGACGTGCGCCCCGTTGACGTTGCCGGTAAACCCATTGTCCTGGTCCGAAACGAGGCGGGCGATATTGGTGCATTTCAGAACGTGTGCCGCCATCGCTGTATGAAGCTGGTAGACAAAGCCGCCAATGTCGGCAAGTTGCTGAAATGTCCCTACCATGCCTGGGCTTATGACCTGGATGGTACCCTGAGAGCCGCTCCCCATTTCGGTGGCATGGGTGTTCAGAAACCGGACTCCTTCAATTTCGAGGACCATGGCCTGGTGCCGGTCGCTTGTGCGACCTGGGGACAATGGATTTTTGTCAACCTCAACGGCAACGCGGGTAGTATTGAAGATCACGTGGCCCCGGTGGTTGAGCGTCTACAGGGCATTGACTTGGATGACCTGCGTCTGGTCGGTGTTCTGGACTTCGGCGAAGTCGTCACCAACTGGAAGTTCCTCATGGAAAATTTTATCGAGCCCTACCACGTCCCTGTGGTGCACAAAACGACCACGGACCAGCCGCTGGGCGATCACTACGTGGTCATGGACAGAAACTGTCTCGGTTGTGCCGTCGACATCAGCCGGGATGAAAGCGGGGAAGGTAAAGCCGGATCACTGGCGGTCAGTTCCCGTTATCTGACACTGTTTCCAAATTTCATTCTGGGCCGGTACTTCCCGGATCAACTGGGCGTTTATGTGAACCTGCCGGTGGCACCAAACAAAACGCGACAATACCGCGCCATCTACAAAACCGACGGCACGGATCCAACACAGGAAGAGTCCGATCGCCTCATGCAGTTGTGGTGGGATGTTCACAAGGAAGATCACGAAATGTGCGAACGTATGCAGCAAGGCCGCGCCTCGGACGTTGCCGCGGATGGCGGGGTGTTGTCACCGCACTGGGAAACCAGTGTACGCGCCTTTCAGGAACTCGTTTATGATGCGGTGAAGTAGAACCGCTGAACTTGGGAGATATCGACAATGAGTGACAATAACGGCTTCATGCTTGATCATACCATGATCCGGGTAAAGGATCTGGACAAATCCCTGGATTTTTATTCCCGTATTTTGGGCATGACAGTACTGCGCAACACGGAATATCCGGACGGGCGTTTTACCAATGTGTTTGTGGGGTACGGTCCGGAAGACAAGTACCCCAGCATTGAGATGACGTACAACTGGGATCAGGAAGAAGACTACGACAAAGGCAATTCCTGGGGCCATCTGGCACTCAAGGTTCCTGACGTGGTCGAGGCTTGCGAATATTTCGCCAAAGAAGGCGTTAACATCGTTCGCCCGGCGGGGCCCATGAAAAATGGCAAGCGCATGCTGGCTTTTATCGAGGATCCGGACGGCTATAAAATCGAAATCAACGAAACCCTCGATAAACTCGACGACTGACCATCAATCCAACAACTCTTTTGACGGAGCAAATTTATGGACAAAACGCCTAAAGTCTTTCGCATGGCCGATATCCGTCACCGCAAAGACAGCCTCGGTGAAAACGGCACTTACATCAAACCGTTCGTTACGGTCAAAAACAGTGAAAGCAGGGCGGGCGGTATCAACTTCCTGAACAATGTTCTGGGTATTGGTATTGACCCGGAAGATATGTAATACGCCCGCCAGTCCGTGTGACATAGCGATACGGGCGGTATTATACCGCCCGTTTTTTTACCTGAGAAACACTCGATTTCCGGGAAGGGCGGGGTATAGTGCGGCCATGGACGATCTCGTCAAATTAACCGATAGCGAAGCCCCGTTTCTGGCACCGGATGAGCCCCCGGCGTTTGACGTTATCAACCCGGACGGCGAGGCTCATCTGGTACTGATCTGTGATCACGCGGGCCGCAACATTCCCCGTGTACTGGATGGACTCGGTGTTCCCGAGGATGAACTAGAACGCCACATCGCCTATGATATCGGTGCACGACGGGTGACAGAGTTGTTGTCCGGGATGTTGGATGCGGTTGCTCTTATGCACAACTACTCGCGACTGGTTATCGACTGTAATCGACCTCTGGGTCATCCGGAATCCATGCCCGAAATCAGCGATGGGACACTTATTCCAGGAAACGAACGATTGACCGCCGACGCCGCGCAGAGCCGTGCGGATACGCTTTTCTGGCCCTATCATCAGGCGATATCCACGGAAATTGGCAATCGTTGGCGCACGGAGGGTGTGCCGCCCGTACTGTTTTCCATACACAGCTTCACCCCGAATTTTGACGATAAGCGGCGGCCCTGGGATGCCGGTGTGCTCTATAACCAGGATTCCCGGATCGGGCATCCCCTGAAGGAAATTCTGGAAGGCGAAGGCCTGCACATTGGCGACAACGAGCCCTACTCCGGCGCAGAAGCCGCGTTCACCATCGACATACACGGCACGTCGCCCGGCATTGCCAACGGTGTCATCGAAATCCGCCAGGATCAGGTCGAGAATGAGGCCGGACAGGACCGCTGGGCCAGGCTGCTGGCCGGCGCCCTTCGTCAGCTCATCACCAGGGATCACATGTTCCGCGTACAGCGGCCCTGATTGGCAAAAGGAGTCCTCCATGCCAAGAGAACACCCCCCGTTTACCATCGGCGTTGAGGAAGAATACCATCTCGTAGATTTGGAAACGCGGGAAGTCGCTGCCGGCCCAGACGCGTTGTTTGCCGCTTGCAAGAAACAACTGGGGGAACAGGTAAGCCATGAATTCATGGCCTCCCAGATCGAAATTGGCACATCGGTTTGCAAAAGCGCTGCTGAAGCCCGTGATCAGCTTGTACGACTACGCACAGCGGTTACCGACGTATCGCGGGAATACGGCCTTGCCCCAATTGCCTCGGCCACCCACCCCACGTCCCGATGGCAGGACGTGCAACACACCGACGATACACGCTATAATGACATTGCCGAGGACTTGCAAACTGTCGTCCGGCGACTGCTGATCTGCGGGATGCATGTGCATGTGGGTCTTGGTGAAGATGACGAACTGCGCGTGGACTTGCTCAATCAGGCGGCCTATTTCCTGCCCCATTTGCTGACGCTCTCAACCTCGTCTCCGTTTTGGCAGGGCAGCGACACCGGGCTTGCCAGTTACCGGCTCAGT
This sequence comes from Rhodospirillales bacterium, assembly GCA_963921245.4. GTDB lineage: Bacteria > Pseudomonadota > Alphaproteobacteria > Rhodospirillales > Casp-alpha2 > JABJGO01. Next base: position 70,700 of record CAWUEY030000001.1, read on the forward strand.
ATTTTCACGGAACTGCCGAGAACGGGCCTGCCAGAGCATTTCACCACCTTCGTGGACTATCAGCGCCATGTGGATGTGCTGATCCAGGCCGGCATTCTAAAAGACGCGACCAAGATCTGGTGGGATATGCGCCCCAGCGATCGCTATCAGACCCTGGAAATGCGGATTTGCGATGTTTGCACAGATGTGGATGACGCCGTCGCCATTGCCGCACTCTTCATGTGCATCCTGCGTATGCTCTATCGCCTGAAAGGCAGCAACCAGCGCTGGCGACGATATTCCAACATGCTGGTTTCTGAAAACCGCTGGCGGGCCCAACGATACGGCATCGACGGCCCGTTGATTGATTTTGGCAAGGGGGAATCGGTCCCCGTTCCGGCCCTCATGGAAGAATTGCTTGATCTGACCGCCGAAGATGCAGCGGAAGCCGATTGCGAGTCCGAGATCGCGCATATTCGAACCATTCTGAAACGCGGTACCAGCGCCCACCAGCAACGCCGTGTCTTCAGCGAGGCAAAGTCCTCCGGTGCCAGTGACCCGGAAGCCCTGAAAGCTGTGGTGGACATGCTGGTCAGCACCACCCGGCCAACTACATGAATCAATCGGTCAATAAACAACCCACGGTTCGGGACTCCACTCTCGTCGGGCTCTCCATAGTTCTGCGCGGCAACTGTGCGGCCATCATGACCAACTCAGCCAAGTGCGCCTATGAAGCCCGCCGCAAGACCAAAACCTATTGTTTCTGTGCGGAATGATCGGGTTGGCCCTGTTGGCCCTGATCCTGCTCATTCGCCGCGGGCGGCGGCGGCGTTCCGGAAAGTTATCCCCAGACCATCCACGGTAAATCGCCGCCGCGGACCTTGCGAGGGCAGCGGGCGACAGGTACCCTCAGCGCCTGTTTCACTACTAAGAGCTGATTTTGAGGAGACCGCAGTTCATGGTCGACGTAGCTGGAGTTGCCGCTGATCGTTTGAAATCCTTTATTGAACGGATAGAAAATTTGGAAGAAGAAAAGAAAGCCTTATCCGATGATATCAAGGAAGTTTTTTCAGAAGCCAAGGGGTCGGGTTTCGACATCAAGGTCATGCGCCAGATATTGCGCATTCGCAAGATGGACGCCGCTGATCGCCGTGAACAGGAAGAGATCATGGCGATTTATCTTCGTGCACTCGATATGGAATTCTGATCGGAGAGTCTCATGAACATCGACGGCTCCATTGCCCTGGTCACCGGGGCCAATCGCGGCCTCGGCCGGGTATTCGTGGAGCAGTTGGTCGAGCGTGGCGCCGCGAAGATCTACGCTGGTGCCCGAACACCATTCGATCCAGAATCCCTCAAAGAACAACTCGGTGAGCAGGTCACGCCGATTGCACTGGATGTTACCCGGGATTCAGATGTTCAAAACGCTGCATCGCTCGCGGCGGATGCCACCCTCGTGATCAACAACGCAGGTATTCTGAAACGCACAGGTCTCATTGAGGCAGGTTCTCTTGTAGCGTTGGAAACCGAACTGAACGTCAATACCCTGGGCGTTGCCCGCATGGCCCTCGCCTTTGCTCCTGTGCTCAAACAGAACGGCGGTGGAGCGTTTCTGAACGTCCTGTCCGCCGCCAGCCTTCATGGCTTTGCACCATTTGGAACCTATAGCGCGACCAAGGCCGCGGCCATGTCCCTGACTCAGAGCCTGCGCTATGAACTTCGTGATCAGGGTACAACAGTCCATGGTGTCTATGCGGGATATATTGCCACCGATATGACCGCCGGAATCCAGAGTGACATGGCGTCCGCAGAGGATATCGTCACTGCCAGTCTCGATGGCCTGGACAAGGGCATACGAGACATCGACGCCGATGATCGCGCCGCGGCGGTCCGACAGCTACTGAGAGAAGCGGATTTTGAGACCATCCAGGACGCCTATTTCAATCGCGCCGATGATTACTACGCGACCCAGGGAAGAGGAAAATCATGACCGGAAACATCGACGAATATGTAGCCATCAAGGATGTTGTTATGGCGTACTACGACGGCATGGTCTTAAACAGCCAGAGCAGCTTGCGCAGGGCCTTTCACAAAACATATTCCTATCTTCCGCCTGGACGATAATCACGCCATTGCGGACGGAAAGTTGAATGTTTGAAAAAACCAAACTTCCAACGATCACGGATAAATCTTACCATTGAAGGAAGCTTGGTAAGCAGACTTCGAAACAGCTTTGTCCGAGAAAAAACAATGGACCCAGCAATGCCAGCGGCAGTACCAACAGCGTAGCCAATATCCTTTGCAATGTTGGCAGCAGACTCATTACCATCCCCAGAAGAATCGCTACCAGAAAATACATTAGCCAAAGCATTGATAAAACTCCGTGTTTGTTGAGCCGTAAGATCCGCGCGAGCAAGATCCTTAGCAAAAGGAACCATAGCGCGCGATAGCTGTTCCTCATTCATAGTCTGCATTCGTTGGACGTTAGTTAACCCAATCTGGGAAAGCTTAAGCGCAGTATCAGCCTGGATATTCGGAATATCAGCCTGGAGACGTTGAGCAAGGACATCAACCTGGCGGTTACCAACATCGGTAGTCTTATCAGTGCCATACTTAGAAGCATCAGCAGCAATACGAGCACTTTCAACACCAGCGGCAGCAGATTGCTCCGAAGACTTAATCTGTGCAGCAGACTGAATGCCTGCAATCTTTTCCTGAGAGCGCATACCTTCACGGGCCAACTGGGCCTGTTGCTGAGTGTCGCCAGCACTAGTACCGGCACCAGCTTGCTCCCAAGGGTTAAGATTCGGATAAGCCGAGTTTAAAAACTGCCGTTGCCGCATACCAAGCTCATGAGCCGAAAGAGGCGGTTGATATTACCGGTGATTGTGCCGTTGCCAGGGTCACCAACAACTTTATCGGAGAATGGTATACGGACTACTTGAGCCTGCTGAAGCACACCGGGCGATGGGTTATCATCAACAAGCCGTCCCACCATTACACCGATCACGGCAAATCGTAATCAAGCCTACATCCTGAAGGCACGGGCTCTTGGTGGATTGGTGTACAGTTCTGCGAGGCTCGAGAGCGCGTCGCGTAAACGGGTTTCCGGGATATCGCGTAAACACACCCTCACCGCAGGTTTAACCGTCACCGGATCAATGGCAAAAGGCGTGGAAGACAGAATAGAAACCCCGCGCGTATCGGCGGCGGCCACAAAATCCCCTGCCGTCCACGGTGGTGACAAGGGTATCCAGAGGTGTGTATTGGCGGGATGGTGATGATAGGGAACGGCCTTCAAGGTTTCCGCCGCCAACTCCAGCAACCCCGAGGTTACTTCAGCCCGGCGAACGGACAGCTCCCTGGCCGTACCATTCCTGATCCACACACACGCCAGTTCCGCCATCAACGGGGGCGCCATCCAGCTTGTGGTCTGACTGGCGGCCAACACTTCTTCGTGGACAGAAGGCGGCGGCGCAATCATACCCACCCTGAGACCAGGCGCGATTATCTTGGAGAGACTGGAGATATAAACCACCCGATCCGGAATTTCGCTGGCAAGCGGTGACCATCGGGCATCATCGGTGGCGGCGGCGCTTTTCGGTGTGTGGGGGTTCACATCGTCCTCAATGACCATCAGGCCGTGTTTTTCCGCAACATGGGCAATGGCCCGGCGACGGCTTGCCCCCATGGTCGCTGTCGTGGGGTTTTGGGCATGGGGCATGCAATAGACTACCTTTGCCCCGGTAGCCGCGGCCAATCGGTTCAATTCCTCGGCCACCAGACCTTCCTCATCCATCGGCACCGCCACAAGATCGAGGCCGAAAAACCGCGCTAGGTTTCGCACGCCAGGATAGGAGAGCTCTTCGACCAACACGGACTCACCCGGCCCGGTCAGCGCACCGAGCGCAATGGTCAGGCCCTGCTGCGCACCACCCGTGATCACCAGTCTGTCCGGAGCGGCATCGAAATTCTGGGAGTGCAACAACCAGCGTGACAGAACTTCCCGGTGGCGCGCTAAACCCTGGCTGTGGCCGTATTCCAACATGCCGTCGAGGGGGCTGTCGCGGCTGATATCCGCCAAGGATTGACGCAGCAAAGCATCCAGCGGCACAAAGGGGGGCTCGTTCCGGGTCAGATCAACAGGGCCATCTTCATCAAAACCCGCCGATGCAGGTGTCAGGGATGTTCCGTCGCCGCTCAGGTCCCGAACAAAAGTTCCGCGACCCAATTCCTTGGAAACCAGTCCTTGCTGTTCAGCCAGCGTATAGGCCCGATAGACCGTACCCGTGTTAATCCCCATATCGTAAGCCAGATGGCGGACAGTGGGCAGGCGGGTTCCGGCGTTCAGCACGCCTGACGCCATATCCGTCCGCAGGCGCTCAACGATGGCGCGGTAGAGCGGAATTGCAGGATTGAGAACCTCGGGCATCCACATTGTTATGCACACAATAAAGCCATTGACGGGAAAACCATAACAATCATATGTATATCGGGATGAAAAGCATCATATTGTTACGATAACAATATGAGTTCTGGAAAGCAATACACATACACGGCGCAGCAAACGCAGGAGGGAGCCATGACAGTCCTCAGTGTGAATTTGAACAAGGTTGCCCTGCTTCGGAACCAACGAGACCTGACCTATCCCAATGTCGTCGGCTTTGCCCGTATCTGTCTGGATGCCGGTGCCGGAGGAATTACGGTCCATCCCCGTCCGGATGAACGTCACATTCGCAAGTCCGATGTCCATGACCTGGCGGCCATACTGAAAGCCGACTACAACGACGATACAGAGTTCAATGTCGAAGGTTATCCATCAGATGATTTTCTGGAACTGGTGGAAACCATTCAACCGCACCAGATCACATTGGTGCCCGATGATCCGGATCAGAGCACGTCTGATCATGGCTGGGACATACCATCCCATATGGAAACCCTGAAATCTATCGTAGCACGCCTGAAGGATTCAACGGGTGCGCGTATTGCATTGTTCGTGGATGACGATACGGCCATGGCCCAGCCCGCTGCCGAAACTGGTGCTGACCGGGTGGAGCTGTATACCGGCCCCTATAATCACGCCTTCATGGAAGGTCACGCGGCCCAGAGAGTGGAAAGCTTTGCCCGCGCCGCCGACGCCATGCACCGTGCCGGGCTCGGTATCAACGCCGGGCATGATCTGAACCTGGATAACCTGCCTAGATTTTTGAGCACCATTCCCTATGTGGAGGAAGTTTCCATCGGTCATGCTCTCACCGCCGATGCCCTGACCATGGGCATGAGCAATGCCATTCGGGCGTATCTGGACATCATCGCGGAAGCAAGGGCAGTATCCAAAAGCCTGAAAGCCAGCGCGTAAGGGTTTAACTATCCCTGAGATCGCTGAGGAATTGCTGAAAGATTGTGGTGATTGCGCGATTCGCTGCGTCCACGCCTGCCCGGACCGTCGCATCGCTCGCTTCTACAGTAACATCGTAACTGCGTACCAGAATGACCGTGCCGCCGCTTTCCCTGGTAACGGCCATTTCCAATTCCACAAAGGCCTTGGGTTCCGGGCCTTTTATCAACTCCAACCGATCAATACGCCCTGAGAAAATGTAATCCGCCTCGGCGCGGGTTTCCGGCACGACGATATTGTCGGCCACGCCGGCATCGCGCAGATACGCCATCAGCTCATCACGCAGCATGGTTGCTGGTGGTTCGGCCCAGAAGTCATAGTTGTATTCCTGCATGGTGGTCGAGCTCTCGGACGCCACGTAGATAATGGCCCGCCCTGCGGTCAATCCCTCAGTAATGAACGGCTCCATCTGTAGTGTCCCAGGCAGGATGGTTCCTGTTGATGCCGCCTGCGGCACATCGAGGCGGTAATAACGGTCCTGAGGTACAGGTGGCTGGCTGCAAGCCGCAAGAACCAGGCTCACGGCCAGTGCAGCGGGTACGACAAGGTTCGAACGTAAGGTTTCCATGGTCATTGTTCCCTTCGCCCCCTATTCCGAGTTGTCTTGCGGGGGCGTACCGCCAAGCAATAGACCCGGATTTTGCCGGATTTGACGGCTGAACTCGTACATGTTCCGGGCGGCACCATCCAGGTGATGATTCATGGAGTCAATGTGCCGCGCCAGTGATGCGGAGGTATGGCGCAAATCCTCAATAGCTTCCTGAATATCCTGTTCGCTGGCTTCCATCAGCTCGTTGGCGGAACCGATCATCATATTACTTTCGATCATAAGGTGATCCAAGCTGGTTGCCGCCTTGTCAATATGATCCAGAATACCCTCCAGTTTGCGGCGGTTCGCTGGGGTGGCGATTTTCATGATCTCTTGGGCGGAGCGTCTCAGACTGAGACCCAGTTCTTCCAGGTCACTCGCAAACAGCGCGACCTGATCCGTAATCACGGGGGCGCGAAGCGACAGATCATCCACTAAAATTCGGACTTTTTCAGCAATGACACGGCCATCTTGTTGGAGGATATCGGTGAGCACGCCTCCGCCACGGGTAAATTGCTGGATCAACGGCTTGATATCGTTCTCGGCCAACGCCTGTAGATCGACCGCCACGTCGGCGACCACGTCGAACAGGTTACCGGCCTCCTTGGAGAGAATTTGCCCTCCGGGTTTGATGGCGGTTTTTGAGCTGCCGGCCGTAATGTTGAGGCTTACCGCGGATAACAGACTAGACGCGCCGATCCGGGCCACCGAGTCATTGGGTATCCGCCAGCCTTCTTTCACGTCAAACTCGACACGAAACTCCATGCGACCGTCACGTTCCTCCGGAACGACTCCGGTAACCTGGCCGATATTGTACCCTTCGTAGAACACCTGAGAGCCGAACTTCATTCCGGTTACGTTGCGATAAATGGCGTAATGGGATTCTGTTGGGCCGGTCTGTCCCATGAGCCAGGCAACGGAAACGACAAGCCCCGCCAGTGCCGCGATAACAAACGTGCCCACCACCAAATAGTTGACCTTATTGCTTCTCATAACTGAACGCTCCCGTACATGTCGCTTTCTGCTTTTTCACCGGTCAGGCGTTCAAGGTAGGAATCAACATCCATTTCCTCTGTATCCGGCTCGCGGTTGAGAATTTTCTGAATACGATCGTTGCTGGATCGGCGGATTTCCGCCGGTGTGCCGATGAACAAAATATCGCCCCGATCAAGCACGGTCATGCGATCGGCAATCTTGAATGCGCTGTCCAGTTCATGGGTCACCACGACAATACTCATGCCCAACGCATCGCGCAGGCGTAAAATCAGGTCATCAAGGGCCGATGCCACTGCCGGATCAAGGCCCGCCGAAGGTTCGTCGCAAAACAGGATTTTCGGATCCATGACACAGGCCCGCGCAAATGCAGCCCGTTTGATCATGCCGCCGGAAAGTTCGGCGGGCATCAAGTCCTCAAACCCGCCCAATTCAACGACTTCGAGTTTCAACCGCATCATGATATCCATGGTTGCCCGGTCCAGCTTGGTATGCTCATAGAGCGGCAGCATGACATTTTCCCCGACGGTCATGGAGCTGAACAACGCGCCACCCTGAAAGGCCACGCCCAGTTTCTTGCGCAGATCAGACATCTCGCTCATGGTCAGGTCGTCAATATTGTGGCCCAGAATGGTCATCTGCCCGGAGGTCTTGGTTTCCAGGGCCATAAGATGTCTCAGCAGAGTGGACTTACCCGACCCGGATCCGCCCATGATCACCATAATCTCACCTTCATGGACTTCCATGCTGATGCCATTGAGAATTTGCCGGCTACCATAGTGGGTGACCAGATCGCGAACCCGGATGACGTCTCCTGTTTGCTCTGTGCCGGCATGGATTTCGCTCATGTTATCACCCCTGTATAGCCAGATAAGCGAACAACATATCGGTCAGCACAATTGCGGAAATAGCCTGAACCACTGAGCGGGTGGTAACCTTGCCAACACCCTCCGCGCCGCCTGTAACTGAAGCCCCGTTAACCACGCCGATGATGCAGATCAGCACCCCAAACAACAGGCTCTTGCCCAGGCCGTGAAACAGATCACCGGGACTCAACAGACTCGTCACCTGATCAAAAAACGCCGAAATTGTGATACCCAGTGAGGACTCTACGTATATTCCGGCAGCCAGCAGCCCAATGACATCACAGTAAAACGTTAACAGGGGCACCATGATCACCATGGCAAACAAGGACGGAACAACCAGAAACCGAATGGGGTTGATCCCCATAACATGCAATGCATCCAGTTCCTGATTGATACGCATGGTAGCGAGACGGGCGGCCAGCGCCGAGCCCGTGCGACCAGCGATCAGAATACCCGTAATCAGGGGAGCAAACTCCCGCACAATCGTGAAGGCCACACCAACCGCAACATGGTTTTCAGCCCCAAAGATACCCAACATGTAAACGCCCTGGATCGCCAACATCACACCGATGGCGGCATTGAGCAGTGTCAGGATAGGGATAGCATATATGCCTGTCTCCATCATTTGTACCACCACCGAGCCAGGACGAACGGGCTGTCCATATCGTGGACCCAACACCAGCCAAAACAGGCTTTGCCCGATCATGACCGCGCCGTTACCGATTTCCTCGACAGCCGTGACGGTTTTTCGCCCGATGGAATCGAGCGTCCGCGTTACGGGATGGATGGGGCTCTCATTCACAAGGCGGGTTCAGCTGAAGAGTTCAGCCGACCTCCGCGAGACCGGCTTCCACCGTGTCACAAATGGTGAAAACCTTGTCCAGACGAGCCAGTTGCAGGACCCGGAGCGCGCCTTCGGATACCGAAACAAGGACATACCCCTGGTTCCGTTTACGGGCGTTCTGGAAGCTTTCAATCAGCGAGGCAACACCAGATGAATCGATGTAATCCACCGCCGACAAATCCACCAGCAAACTGTCGCCCTTTTCGACGCATTCGAGCAGAATTCTGCGCACTTCCGGTGAGCTTTGCAGAACGACGTCGCCACTTAAGGCAACGATCCGGGAACCGTCCTGTTCTCTGATTTCATGCTGCATACAGACTTTTCCCCTCAAGGTTATTGTTTATCTGTCAGGAATCGACTTTTTTGATCATGCGCAGGATATTACCACCTTCCTGACTTCGTGGTAAAAATTCTACACTATCCATGATCTCATGAATCAAGTGTACGCCCAAACCACCAGGCTTCACATCCTCCAGATCACGGGATTTAATGGTCGTGGGGTCCACCGTTTCCGCACTGTCAAAGAGTTCGTAGACCAGATTCTCGGCGCAGCGAGAAATCACCAGTTCCATATCACCACTGGTATCCTCGCCATACCCGTGACGGATGACATTCTGACCCGCTTCATCCACGGCCAACATGATATCAAAGGCGGCTTTATCATCGAAACCGGCGAGCCGTGCCGTGTCACCAACAACGGATCGAAGCAGCTTCAATCGGTCCGCGGTCGCGGGAACAGATACCCGGGCGATAACCACTTGTTCGCTGCCGATGGCGGCCTGCATATTGCTCGAACCGGCGCGCGTTTCCATGGCTTCCCGGTCATCGACACCCAGCATAGTCAGGTCATCGCGAAGCTGTGTTGTCTCGGTTTGCTCGATAGCCCCGATAACCACCGCCAGCCGACTTGTAACATCCGCCTCACGATTTTGACTCAGCAGTGTTTCAACTCCTTCCACACCCAGCTCGTCATTGCCGTTTACGTATCCTTCCGTCAGGCCGTCCGTAAACAGATAGAACGCACCTCCGTTCATGTGAATCTCTTCCACAGGATACCCGTCGTCGGGAACAATCAACGGAGAAATGCCCAGAGGCGGCGCATCGGCAGGATAGCTATGGAACGCCCCGGACTGATCTTGCAGCAAAGGCGGTTCGTGCCCGGCATTGGCGATCCGCAGCACCCCGGTCTTGGGATTGTAAATTCCACCGACCATGGTCACAAACATGCCTCGGGTTGCCGTTTCGCAGATTTCCTCGTTCACCCGTGCCATCAGACGACCGGGGTGATCAATGGTCTTGCCAAGGCATCGAAACAGACTGTGGGTTTTCGCCATCATTAGCGCCGCATTCATCCCCTTGCCGGAAACGTCACCCAGATTGAACACGATACGTCCATCCTCAAGCTGGAAATAATCAAAGAAATCGCCAGATACCGTGTGGGCCGGAATATTGATCCCGGCGACCGGCCAGCCCTCGCCCCCTTTGGGCAGCAGGGAAAGTTGAATCTCCCCTGCCAGTTCCAATTCCCTGGCAATTCGTTCCTGTTCCACCAGTTGTTCCGCCATCCGTGCATTGATGATGGCAAGGGCGGCGGAACTGGCTAGCGCGGATAACAAAGCCAAATCCGTTTCCTCAAAGAAACCGTCGTTTGTGCGTTTGTTAATCAGCTCAATGGCACCAATCTTCACATCCTTCACGCTCATGGGCGCGCATAGGATAGATTTGGTAGTAAAACCAGTGTTCTCGTCTACGTTTTTGTGAAAGCGGTCATCAGTCTGGGCGTCGCGAATAATCTCGCCGGTATCGTTCTGAACACAGGCCCCAACGATTCCCTGGGATGCCCCTACCTTCATGCCGATGATGTCAGTGTCCCCGTAACAGGCTTCGCAGGTCAGGGTTTCACCCGCTTCGTCGAGCATAAACAATGCCCCACCGGCGGCTTCTACATAATCGGTGATATGCTCCACGGCCAGATTCAGGGAAATATCCAGATCACCCGTTGAAACGAACTGTTTTCCCATTTCGGCGAGCAGCGCAAGGGTATCGGCGGTGACTTCACCGCCTTTTGGCCCATAATCATATTCAATGGTATCGCCCATGGGGAAAACTATGCCCTGAAGCGGGCACAGGTGCAACGCAGCGCGCGGAATTCCCAAGCTGTCTTGAGGATGTAGACAAAACCGGGCGGGCTTACGCCCCACAAGGTGTGCCGACCGAGGTTTTCCAGATATCGCCCCCTATAGGACTCCAGGAACGTTTCAAATACCAGAACACACCGATCCAGTTCCTTGTCATACCTTCAACGTAGGCCGCCTCGTTGGCAGCGGCTAATTCCGTGCCTCATCACCCCTGATTTTTACATAAGCTCCCGGCGCATCCTCTATGGCCTTAAGTTTACCTTTTCCGGGCACCCGAGCGGGTACCTCACCACCCGTGTGTTTCTTGATCCACTTGTCCCAATCCGTCCACCAGGAGCCTTCGTGCTGTTTGGTATGGGATAGCCACTCTTCCGCATCCGCGGGCAATTTCCGGTTGGTTCTGTAGCCGTACTTGTTGGTGACCGGCGGATTCACCACCCCGGCGATATGCCCTGAACCGGACAGCACAAATTTCCTAGGACCTTTTAGCAACTGCGTCCCGGCGTAGGTGCTCTTCCAGGGTGCAATATGATCATCAATGGTTGAGACCCAATAGGCGGGCACTTTGATTTTGCCCAGATCAATGGCGACTCCGTCCAGGGTGATTCCCCCCGGCTCACGAAGCCTGTTGTTGAGGTACATCTCTCGCAGATAGAAGCTGTGCATCATGGCAGGCATCCGTGTGTTATCCGAATTCCAGTACAATAGATCGAAGGCCATGGGCTCTCGTCCGAGCAGGTAATTGTTCACCACAAATGACCAGATTAGATCGTTATCGCGCATCATGCTGAACACCTGGCTCATGGTGCTGCCGTCGAGGACACCCTTTTCCTCAAGATGGGCTTCCATTTTGTCCATCTGTTCATCATCGACAAACACACCCAATTCACCCGGATCACCAAAATCCATCATCGTGGTGAAAAAGGTGATGGATTTGACTCTGTCATCACCCTTTTCAGCCATGTAGGCCAGGGCACACGCGCTCAACGTACCGCCGATGCAATAACCGATCATGTTGATTTCGCGCTCACCGGTTGCCTTTTCAGTGGCATCCAGGCCGGCAAGCGGGCCTTCCAGCATGTAATCGTCAAACCGTTTATGAGACAGTGATGCGTCCGGATTCACCCACGACACCACAAAAACGGTATGCCCCTGGTCTACTGCCCATTTAATGAAAGAGTTTCGGGGCTGAAGATCCAGGATATAGAACTTGTTGATCCAGGGCGGAACAATCAATAGAGGCCTTCGCGCCACCGTATCTGTTGACGGCGTATACTGAATCAATTGTATCAGATCGTTTTGAAAGACCACCTTGCCCGGAGATGCACCGACATTCTCACCCACCGTAAAAGCATCAAGATCGGTCATGGTGATTTTCAGATCACCCTTACCTTGTTCCAAATCCCGCAACAGATTATCAAGCCCCTTCAGGAGATTCTCACCCTTGCTGTCGATGGTTTCTTTCAGGACTTTCGGGTTGGTCGGCACGAAATTTGTCGGCGACAGAGCATTGACGTACTGTCGTGTATAGAACTGAACCTTTTCGGCGGTTTTGTTATCCAGTCCGCCCGCGTTTCGTATAGACCCGTAAATCCAGTCAGACGTAAGTAAATAGGATTGCTTGATGAAATCGAATACCGTTTCTTCGGTCCAGGCATCATCCCTGAACCGGTTGTCGCCTTTCGCCGGCGAAATGACAGGGGCGACCTCTTCACCAGATAGGCGTTTCGCCATGTTCCCCCATAGCTCGGCATATTGTTGCCACATGGCAGCCTGGGATTGAGCGAGTTTGGCGGGATCGCTCATGACTTGGGAGGTAAAGGCCATAAAGGCCTTGGCGATAACCCCGGGATCCGGTATCTGATAACGGTCGCCATCGGCCTGACGTTCCATGAACGCCTGAACAATCTGTTGGCTGCGTTCGGCAAAAGACTGGTAAGCGGATTGCAGTTTCGCTTGCTGTTCCAGCCAATCTCTGGCTTTCGTCGGGTCTTCCGGTTCTGTGGTATCTTCCGATTCTGTGGTCATGTTCCAGGCTTCCCGTGCCGATAACGGTCCGTATACTACCCAATATCGATCTGCTTCAATGTGTGATGATTTAATCCAGATTAGCCCGAGTACAATACCATGATCACAGATTCTCCTTTTGATAACATTGAAGCCTGTGTCTTTGATGCCTATGGCACACTGCTGGACGTCAATTCCGCGGCAGCCGGATTGAGCGGTGAACTGGGCGAACTGGAGAAGCCCCTGTCTGATATGTGGCGGACAAAGCAACTCCAGTACACATGGCTTTCCAGCCTCATGGGAAAGCATCGGGATTTTCGGTCCTTGACCCGATCAGCCCTTGATTTTGCCATGCAGGCCCTCGACATCGAAAACGATGACTTGAAGGAGAAACTACTGAGACAATATGAAATTCTCGACGCCTATCCCGAGGTTCCCGCCATTCTGAGCGCCTTGCGATCGGGCGGTTTGAAAACCGCCATCCTGTCCAACGGCACGCCGGATATGTTGGACAACGCCGTTACAACAGCCGGCATAAAATCGGACCTCGATCATGTCCTCTCTATTGAATCGGTTGGGGTCTACAAACCTGATCCGCGGGTCTATCAACTGGCCGTCGATACCCTGGAAACACCAATACCCCGGATTTGCTTTCTCTCCAGCAACGGTTGGGACGCTACGGGCGCCGCCGCCTTCGGCTTTCAGGTCGGCTGGGTCAATCGCAACGGACAGCCGGAAGAACAACTGGGCTTTTCACCCGTTGCCATCCTCAACGACCTTAGCGGTCTACCGGATCTGATCGGCACCAGGTCTGATTAATGGTTCGTGCCCGGCGCAAGACAATAATATGACCTTTTGACTCTTTTTGTGGAAAAATGCCTTTTATGACAAAAAAGGTTTCACAAAAATATGCAATGTGGCTAGTGTTCCGTTGACACCCATATTTGTATCTTACAGGGAAAAGGATTTGGGCGGCGTTCTGTGTAACAGTACCGGAGCAATCAAAAAAGCGGTCACAATTAATTGCCATGAACGCTGGTCTCGCGACTGTCACATAAAGCACGAAAGGTTGTCACTCCCGTGACACAAATAACCGCGCTCGCGGGGCCTCGTGTCCTTCGGCGCAAATTATAACCAGGAGGACTAGATGTTGTTCAATCGAAAGGGATATGTTGGTGCGAGCGCTATCATAGTCATTGCAGCAGGTCTGGGGATGGCCCCGGCTCCTGCCCACGCCGATTGTCCGGCCGTTACGGTTGCGGATCCGATGGGCGTGCCCGCGGGTGCATACCCGCAGCAATATGAACTCAGCGAGTTTCAATCGCTGGCAAACTGCTCATTAAGCTTTTCAGAAAATCCCCGTATTGGTGAACTCAACGGCATGATCGTTGGCAATGGTCCATTGCCGCCTCTGGCCGAACGTTTGCCCGACGAACCGCTTGTCGTGGCACCGTATGATTCTATCGGTAAATACGGCGGGGTTTTCGACATGATTTCGAACGCGACCGAAGCCGGTACGTCTGATCTGTTGTCCACGCGTCACGTAAACTTCGTTCGTTACTCTGACGATCTCCAGACTATTGTTCCCAACGTTGCCAAAAGCTGGGAATGGAACGATGACTTTACGCAGCTGACATTTCACCTGCGCAAGGGTCACAAATGGTCCGACGGCGCACCTTTCACTGCCCATGACGTGAAGTTCTGGTATGACAACCTGAACTTTGACAAAAACATCATCGAAAAACCGAAAGACTACCTGCTGGTCGGTGGTGAACGTATGACCGTTGACGTTGTTGATGATCAAACGGTCCGCTTTAACACACCCTCTCCCTACCCCGGTCTGTTGGCTCACTTTGCCACACACTATGGTCAGGGCTTTCAGCCGAAACACTTCCTGGGTCAGTTCCATCCGGACATCAACCCGGATGCCGACAAGCTGGCTAAAGAAGCCGGCTTCGAAAGCGGTTATGAGGTTGTTATTTTCTATTATGGTCAATCAGACTGGACTGACGTTCCATCTCCCATGTTGAGAGACCCCTCTAAGATCCCGGCCCTGCCCGCGGCTATCCAGCCCTCGCTTGAGCCCTGGATCACCACAGCGGACACCACAGAAGGTCGACACTATGTGGCCAATCCCTACTTTTTCATGGTTGATACGGCAGGTAACCAGTTGCCGTACATGGATGAGCAGGACGAGGTTTACATCAACGACCACGAAGTCCGTATTCTGAAAGCCATTAACGGTGAGTATGACTACAAACTTCAGTCGCTGAACCTGCCGACGGCGCCGATCCTTATGGATAATGCAGAAAAAGGTGACTATACCGTTGATCTGCGTCCAGAGATCGCCGGTCCGACCTTCGCCATCAACGTCACATCTGCTGATGAAGAAAAACGAAAAGTCTTCAGTGATCTTCGGTTCCGCAAGGCCATGTCTATCGCTATCAATCGTGCCGAAATCAACGACGTTGCTTTCTTTGGCCTGGGTGAAGCAAAACAGTATGTGGGCTTCAGCCCGCCGCCAAGCTTTGTCGATCCTAAATGGCTGAACTACTACATCGACTTCGACCCCGAAGGGGCGAAAAAGCTGCTGGACGAAGTTGGCGTGGTCGATCAGGACGGCGACGGATTCCGTGACCTGTTAAACGGTCAGAAACTGGTTTTGAACATTCAGTTCGCTACTCAGGGTATGGCAACGGAAGTTGTGGAGCTCGTTGCCCAGCACTGGAACAACGTCGGTATTCAGACGACTTCAAAAGAGGTTACTCCCGATGAGTACCGTTCCGCTCAGTCATCCAACCAGCTTGATGTCATGGCCTGGCGTAAAGGCCAGCCGCTTGCCATTATCCTTGGCAACAACGAGTTGTGGCAGCCGCCGTTCGAAAACTATTTCGGCATTCGGAACGGTATGCTGTGGGCCGAGTACATGGACGATAGTTCAGCGGGTATCGAACCACCGGCATACGTCAAGCAACTGGTTGCAGATATTGCAACATTCCAATCCTTGCCTGCCGGTACGCCTGAATCCGACGAAGTCGGTGCTCGCATGGTTCAAAACATGACCGAGAATCTGATCTTCATCGGCACTGTTTTGGCACCGGCGCCGGTCTACCATCGGAATGCTCTAAAGAACTTCCCAGTCTTCAAAACCGCGTCTTACGAATACTACCGGACCTATCCGTACCGGGCCCATCAGTGGTACCTGGACGAATAGGATCGCTTGTAGTTAAGGTTTGAATTGTGCCGGTCAGCGTCTGTTGACCGGCACTTTTCTTGTCCCTAAGATACTTTCAAGTTCGAAAAACGAACACTGAAATAAACAGGGGTAGATGACGGGAAAATGCTCCAATTCGGCCACTTTGTCCTGACACGGTTCTTCATGGCGCTTGTTACGCTGCTGACCGTTTCGTTCATTGTCTTCAGCCTCATGGAAATGGTTCCAGGCAACTGTGCAGAACGTTACCTTGCGTTCAAAAATACACAAGGTGGACAGATTTCCGTTGAAGATATCGAAGCAGAAGAAAAGCGCATGGGGCTCGATAAACCCTTTGTCATTCGCTGGGTTTCCTGGGTCGGAAATGTATTTTTCAAAGGCGACTTTGGCGAGAGTTGCATTCTCCGCGTAAAAATCAATGACCTGCTGGGACAAAAATTCTGGCTATCGCTGGGCATATGTCTGACCGCCCTTTTGTTTGCCTATTCCATCGCCATCCCGGCTGGAATCATCTCGGCGTCTTCAACCAACCCGGTGGTCAATAACGGCCTGCGGCTGTTCAGCTATCTCGGTCTGGCAATGCCCAACTTCCTGTTGGCACTGATCATCATGCTGACCTCTACTGTTCTGTTCGGGGATAGCCTTACAGGTTTGTTCAGCAAGGAATTCCGAGATGCCGCATGGTCATGGGAACGGTTCAAGGATTTTGCATCCCGTGCCTGGTTACCCATCTTTATTCTTGGTTGGTCGGCAACGGCTTTTGCCCTGCAAACCGTTCGGGCACTCATGTCCGATGAGAACGGCAAGCTTTACGTAACCGCCGCCAGGGCACGCGGACTTTCCGGCGGCAAACTGCTGTGGCGCTATCCGGCCCGGCACGCTCTCGGCCCCATCGTCAACTCCCTGGGTTTTGACCTGAACCGGGTGTTCAACGAGTTACCGATCGTGGCCCTTATTCTGGTTCTGACGGAATCCGGTGCCCTGTTGATCGAAGCCCTGGCCCGTTCCAATGACCAGCAACTGGCCGGTGCAATTATTTTCATGCTGACCGCATCTATTGTGACCCTCAACTTCCTGACCGATATTCTCCTGGCGGTTGTCGATCCCAGGGTTTGGCGCAGTATCGTGGGTGGAGGTTAATACCATGCGCGAAGCAACAGCAAATTCGACCCCGTCCATGAACGTACAGGATCAAAAGCTCAAGGAAGCCTACTTCACAGCCAGCCAGGCACAATTGATCTGGTCGCGGTTCAAAAGGAACAAATCGGCCATGTGGGGCGCGGGCGTTCTCGTCGTGCTCATAACCATGGGGATATTTGCGCCGTTCCTATCACCCTACGACCCCACGATCGCCGGGCGGGATGAAGAGTATCAAAACGGTGCACCACAAATTCCCAAATTCTGGGATGAAAACGGATTTTCTCTGCGTCCGTTCGTATATACGTATGAGCGGGAACGATCGATTGAAACCAACTTCCGTTGGGTCAGCACAGAAGTTCGCGATCTGGATAAACGCCGCCATATTCAGTTCTTTGTCGAGGGTTGGGATTATTATGTTGTTGATCTGGAACTCGACCTGCCCGGTGACACATTCGATATCGATATAAAATTGTTAAAATCCAATCTGCATTTGTTCGGTACGGAGGTCGGTGGCGTTCATATCTTTGGCACGGATGGCACGGGTAAGGACATATTCTCACGAACCCTACATGCCATATACACTTCTCTCGCCGTCGGCAGCATCGGCGTCATGATCAGTTTCTTCCTCGCCCTCATTATCGGCGGGGTATCGGGATATTTTGGTGGAAAGATTGACGGTGCCTTGCAGATGCTGACGGATGCCGTCAGGACAGTTCCCGCCATTCCGTTGTTTATGGCGCTGGCCGCGTTTGTACCGGATGAGTGGAGCGCGGAGCTTCGGTTCTGCTTCATCTCCATTATTCTGGGCCTTATCGGCTGGCCAACTCTGGCCCGCCGGGTCCGGACACACCTTTTGACCGAACGGGCGCAGGAATACGTCCTTGCCGCACAGCTCTGCGGTGCGTCCGCGGGACACGTGATCCGCAAGCACCTGCTGCCCAGTTTCACCAGTTACATCATTGTCGACCTTGTGATTTCGTTCCCGTACATGGTGCTTAGTGAGACGGCCCTCAGCTTTATTGGCCTTGGCCTTAAGGACCCAGTGAACTCACTGGGCGTGATGCTTCAAAATGTGACCAAAGCGGACGTACTCCTGAACTATCAGTGGTACTTCATACCGGTCATATTCTTTATTTCCCTGGTTATGGCGTTTGTGTTCGTCGGTGACGGGTTGCGCGACGCGGCAGACCCCTATTCGGATCACAAGTAATGCCTGAACCCGTAATCAAAGCCGAAAATCTGACCCTCCAGTTTAAAACGGATGAGGGCTTGATTACCGCCGTCGACAATGTTTCCTTTGATGTGGCGCCTGGCGAAATCATGGGCCTCGTCGGCGAATCAGGATCGGGAAAATCCGTCACGGCAAAATCACTGATGCAGCTCAATGCCGGTAATGCCGTTTACTCTCCCGAGAGTAAAGTGACGCTGACCACCGATGGAAACTCTGTCGATGTTATGAGTTTGCGATCCGCCCGGGAAATGAAATTGATCCGCGGTGACGCCATTTCTATGATCTTTCAGGAACCCATGGCGAGCTTCGCCCCTGCCATCACCATTGGCGATCAGATGGTTGAGCAGCTTTTGCTGCACAAGGACATGACCAAACAGGAAGCAGAAACCCTGTCTATCGAAATGTTGGAGCGGGTGGGCATTTCCGAAGCCGCCAAACGATTTAAGCAATACGCTTTCGAACTTTCCGGCGGCATGCGTCAACGTGCCATGATTGCCATGGCATTATCCACCAAACCAAAACTGCTGATCGCGGACGAACCCACCACAGCGCTTGATGTGACCATTCAGGCCCAGGTGATTGAGCTCATGAAAGAACTTGTTCGCGAATTCGGCATGGGCATTATTTTCATCACCCACGATCTGGGTGTGGTCGCGCAAACCTGTGACAAGGTTTCTGTGATGTATCTCGGGCGATTGATCGAGAAAGGTCCGGTCCGCGAGGTTCTGCACAACCCGGCCCATCCCTATACCCGGGGATTGCTGGATGCCTTACCTAAGCTGGAAGATCTGGATGCGCCACTGACACCGGTTCCCGGGGATATCCCCAGCCCACTGGAACGACCGTCAGGATGCGTCTTCCATACCCGTTGCCCCAGGCATATTCCGGGGCGGTGTGATGCATCTCAGCCGCAGGCTTTTGACGTTGTTGAGAACCATAATGTCGCCTGCTTTGTTGCAGAAGATCAAAAAAGGGGGCAAGCGGCGTGAGTGAAAAACCGCTCATTTCAACAAAAGACCTGGCCGTCCATTTTCCTTTGGGCAAAACATTCTTTAGCCCCCAGCTTTATGTCAAAGCCGTTGAAGGAATTTCGCTCGATATCCCCAAGGGCACGTTCTTCGGACTGGTCGGCGAGTCCGGTTCCGGGAAAACCACGTTTGGCCGCGCCTTGTTGCGGGCTGTTCCTATTACCAACGGCCATGTGGTATATGACGACGGCGAAGTGAGCTATAGTGTCGAAAACATCGACAAGGTTGAGCTAAAAGACTATCGCACGCGGGTGCAGTTGATTTTTCAGGACCCCTATGCTGCTCTCAGCCCGCGCATGACGGTCCGTGATATTCTGGCGGAACCCCTGGAACTCATGGGGCTAACCAGGTCTCGGGAAGAAACCGACGAAAAGGTTCGTTCCATCGCTGCGAAGTGTCGCTTGAATCTGGAGCACCTGAGACGCTTTCCTCACGCTTTTTCGGGCGGTCAACGTCAACGTATCTCCATCGCCCGTGCCCTGGTTTCCAGCCCACAGTTTATTGTGGCGGACGAGTCTGTAGCGGCTCTGGACGTGTCAATTCAGGCGGATGTGTTGAACCTGCTGAAGAGCCTACAGGCGGAACTGGGCCTTACGTTCCTTTTCATCAGTCACGATCTGAGCGTGGTTGCCCACACCTGTGACAACGTGGCGGTGATGTATCTCGGACGGTTGGTGGAAACGGCACCAACCCGCGACTTGTTCAGCGGCCCAAGGCATCCCTATACCCGTGCCCTGTTGTCTGCGATCCCGTCTGTCGATCCGGATCATGAAGCCCATGCACAGAAGCTGGAAGGTGAGATACCAAGCCCGGCATCCCCGCCGCCTGGTTGCAAGTTTCACACCCGGTGTCCTTTTGCGACGGATATCTGCAAACAGGAAGAGCCCAGGCTGGAACAGGTGGAAGGGGCACACAATGTTGCTTGTCATCGCTGGCGCGAACTGGACCTGGAGCCAATAATCGCGGCATAATCCTCGTCGTTATGAATAGTCTCGAACAAACTGCGGCGCGCCTGGAAGCCCTGGGTAATCCAACACGCCTCGGGGTCTACCGTTTGCTGGTTAGGGCGGGCAAAACAGGGACACCCGTCGGTAAGTTGCAGGAAACACTGGGAACACCGGCGTCCACGCTGTCCCACCACATCAAGCATCTGGAACACGTGGGCCTTGTCCAACGACATAAACAAGGAACCACACATTTTTGCGTTGCCAACTATCCGGTCATGGATTCGATCCTCGATTTTCTAACCGAGGAATGTTGTGCGGATGCAGAGTTGCCGCAATAGCCTCACTTCTGGAAATGATAGCGGCAGCTGTCGCGGCGGCCTATACCCGAACCCGTTCAGATTTCGGATCGTACAACGGAGCCAGATGAATGTCGCAGGCAACCCTCTCCGTGGCGATCTCCAGCTCGTAATTGCCCTTCAAGAGATAATCCTCATCAACCCCATGCGGGTTTCTCACATAACCTAAACCGATATTCCTGCCGACGGTGTATCCCCATCCGGCACTGGACAGCCAGCCCGCCCGCTCTCCGTTACGATAGATGGCTTCACGCCCCAACAGGATGTTCTCCACGCCCGCAACCGTAAAGCACGCCAGGACCTTGTCAGGTGTTGAGGCTTTTTTCTCCCGCGCCGCTTCCCGGCCGATGAAACGGGTATTCTCCTTCAACTTTACGGCCCATCCCAAACCGGACTCGAAGGGAGAATAATCGGGTCCGATATCGCTTCCCCATGCTCGATAGCCTTTTTCGAGACGAAGGGACTCAATAGCCCGGTAACCGGCATTGGCAATTCCGTGCGCCGCGCCTGCCGCCATAATGGCATCATAGACATCAGGCGCATCATCAATCTCACCATGGAGTTCCCATCCCAATTCACCGGCGTAGGTAATGCGTAATGCACGGACGGGTGCCTCGCCGATAGGAATTTCCCGGCAGTGAGCGAAGGGGAAATCATCATTGGAAACCTTTTCTGTAGTCGCCGCGCTCAACACATCGCGGGCACGCGGCCCCATAAGGGACAAGGTAAATCGATCATCCGTGACATCCATAATGTCAGCGTTGTAATTGTCTGAAATATTCCGTTTTATCCAGGTGAAATCATGGGTTCGAGAACCGGTTCCCGTCACGATGTAATAAAGGTCATCGGCAAACCGGGCGACGGTCAGATCGCACTCAATGCCGCCTTTCGTGTTCAGCATCTGGGTATAGGTGACGCGTCCTGGAGGTTTTGCAACATTGTTGGCACATATCCACGACAGTGCTTTTTCTGTATCCGGGCCCCGCACCTCGAACTTGGCGAACGATGATTGATCAAAAATACCAACACGCTCGCGAACGGCCCGGTGTTCTTCGCCGACATGCTCAAACCAGTTTTGCCGCCCGAACGAGTAGACATCTTTGGGTTCTATACCCACAGGCGCGTACCAATTGGGTCTCTCCCAACCCATCTTTTCGCCAAAACAGGCACCCTGTTCCTTCAGTCGTTCATAGAGTTTGGACGTTCGTCGGGGACGGCACGATTCGTGTTCTTCGAATGGATAGGGAAGTGTGTAGTGTTTTCCATAGAGTTCGAGGGTACGGTCTCTTACCCAATCGCGGTCTCTGTGAAGCGGGCCAAATCGGCGGATGTCAACGGCGGCCAGGTCCATAGGGGGTTCGCCGCCGACAATCCACTCCGCTAGGGCGCGCCCTGCACCCCCGCCCGATGCAATCCCGAAGGCATTGAAGCCCGCCCCGACAAAGAAGTTTCGAATTTCCGGAGCCTCGCCCAGAATGAAGTTTCCATCCGGTGTGAAAGACTCCGGCCCGTTGATAAGTTCCTTGACCCCTGTATCAGAAAGTGCCGGCACGCGTTCTATACATTGCTCGGCGGCCGGTTCAAAATGGTCCCAATCGGACTCCAAAAGCGTAAAATGAAACCCTTTCGGGATTCCATCCATGGCCCATGGGATGGGGTTCGGCTCGTATACACCGGCAACCAGCCCGCCAACTTCTTCCTTGAAATAAATCCGTCGGTCCGGATCGCGGATGGTGGGCATGTCACGCGGCAACCCCGTCACGGGCTCGCTCACCATGTACTGGTGCTGGACGGAGATCAACGGAACATTGACACCCGCCATAGCTCCCACTTCGTGTGCCCACTGCCCGCCACAGTTAACCACGATTTCACAGGTAATTTTGCCCCGTTCTGTCACGACACCGGTGACGCAGCCATCTCTGGTGTGAATGGCGTTAACCCCACAATTCTCGATGATTTTAACGCCATGCCGCCGAGCGCCCGTTGCGAGTGCCTGTGTAATGTCAGAGGGGTTGGCTTGCCCATCCGTTGGCATGTAGCAACCACCAACAAGATCGCTACCGTCCATGATCGGCCAAAGTTCCATACACTCCCTTGGGCCCAGAACATCCATTTCGAGACCAAAACTCCGCGCCGTCGTTACCTGACGCCGATAGTCGATCATGCGTTGCTCATTGGTGGCGAGACGCAGACAGCCGCTCATTTTCCAGCCCGTGGCCTGTCCCGTTTCCGCTTCCAGCCGGTTGTAGAGATCAACACTGTATCGCAGCAGTTGCGTCACATTGGCATTGGATCGAAGCTGCCCCACGAGACCGGCGGCGTGAAAAGTACTACCACTGGTCAACTTGGCGCGTTCAAGCAGTACCATGTCTGTCCATCCCAGTTTACCCAGATGGTAAGCGGTCGAACATCCGATGATCCCGCCGCCAACAATGACGATCCGAGCGTGCGATGGAGGTGATTTATCATGGCTCATGCTTTCTTAAATTCCTCATAGGCAACGTCAAAGGCATCCAGGTTCTCCCGGGTATATGCTTCGTAATCGACATCCAGATCCAGGTGAATTTCGGAAGCCATGCTCCACATAGCCTCTCGCAGGTGCGAGCCTGCGCGCAACGCCTTATACCGCCGCCACCGCGATGCGTCGACTTCTCCTCCGTAATATTCCGAGAGCATCAATCGCTCAAGGTTTTCGGGCATCTGTGCATTCGACGCAATGTTGGCGAGGTCAAACAAGCGTGCCCCATAGCCACAGTGCTCCCAATCAATGAGCCATATCTTTTCACCGTCATCGATAAAATTCGCGCACATCAGATCGTTGTGGCAAAACCGCATTTCAACGGAGCCAACAGCGCTCTCAAGGTCATCGGTGATCTGCATGTAACCGTCAAGATGCGACACCATGCGGCTGTTCCCCTCGCGAAGAAGGTTTGCGTAACTCCGCAACAACCGAAAAACCCAAAACCCCAGGCAAGGCCCCGTTATATGATACCTGGCCTCGTCATGCAGTTTTCTGACCGCGGGAACAATTCTGCGAATACTGTCGGCATTGCAAATATCCTCGGCCTCGTAGGTTTTGCCGTCGATAAACTCAATCACCATAATGCCGTCGTTGTTGTATACCATGGCCGGTGTGAGGTTTACGGCATGGGCGGCTTTCAGCCCGGCACGTTCATTGAACCGCATGACACAATGGACCGGCTCGTCATCACCCACCATCCGGACGACATACCGCCCACAATCATCGGTAACCGTGAAATTCAGGTTACTCAACCCGCCACTCAACGGTTCGATTTGCGTTTTTCCTTGCCAGCAGGGTAGTGCGGCGATACGCGACTTTTCTACCGTGTGATTGTCAGTCATGACGATCTACTCCAAACCAAGTTCTTTATTCCGGCGATGAGCGCTGGCACCGATCAGACGGTCTGCAATGATGGCAATGAACGCGACACAAACACCGGCAACCAGAACCGCTGCCATGGCAAGCAACGGTAAGCAACCATGGGTCAATGCGCTGATGGTTCTGTTGAAGGGGTAGAGTGGCTGATGTCATTTCCGACCCTCGTATGGAGTGGCATCGATGCGGGTTTAAGGTTTAACAGGCTAGCGACACGCAGGCGCAAAGCCAAGGAGACCCCCGCCTCGCATGTTAACCGGAGTATACAGAAAAATTCGTTTTCCGCTGAGGCAAAAAGGACCGCTCGTGCCTGAACAGCTTTGTTTGCACCCGGCTATTTTTTCTCGCCATCTTTCCCGCCGACTTTCTTGATGACACCGGGCGGTTTTCTGCAACCGTATCCACGCAAGAAACCCCGGTTAACAGTGCGACCTCAAAAAAAATCATGAACGGTTGCTCGATTGAGTCTTTTAAATCCGCCTGATTACCTCTTAAATACCCGTAAAATAACCTAAAACAACAAAAGCAGGGACGTTAGTTATGGCAGAGGCTCGGGAAGGACGGCGGCGGCGGGCGGCGTCGCGCGGAAAAGAACGGACCGAACGCGATTCTGGCGGTATCCAGCAATTGCCGTGGCAGTTGGTGGAAAATCCGTTTCCACCGTTCAAATTTGTTTCCGATGATCAGATAGAAGATATCCACCGGGCATCGCTCAAGGTGCTGGAAGAAATCGGCATGAACTTCCTGCTGCCGGAGGCGCGCGATCTCCTGAAAACCCTGGGCGCGGATGTGCGCGAGGGTGATACACGGGTTCGGTTCGACAGTGCCATGATCAAGGAATACGTCGCCAAGGCCCCCGCAGAATTCACCCTTCATGCCCGTAACCCCGAAAGAAACCTGCGATGGGGTGGTAACAATCTGAACTTTGCCATGGTCGCCAGCCCGCCTCACGTATCGGCCATGGACCTGCCACGGACGGCAGGAACATTCGACCGTTATTGTGACTTCCTGAAACTGGCCCATTCCCTGAACATCGTCCACTGCATTGGCGGGTATCCGGTTGAGCCCATCGATATCCCGCCAAAAGAACGCCATCTGGATGCCTTTCAGGCCATGGTCCGACATTGCGACAAGGTTAACTTCGCCTATGCCCTGGGCGATGAGCGCATTCGTGATGCTATTCGTATGGCCTGTATCGCCCGCGGCATTACGGTTGATCAATTAAAGCAGGAACCCAGTTTCTTCACAGTGGTCAACGCCAACTCGCCATTGCAATACGACATCCCCATGTTGCAGGGCATGATCGAGATGGCAAAACATAACCAGCCGGTCATTGTCACGCCGTTCACGTTGGCGGGTGCCATGGCACCTGTAACCGTTGCCGGTGCCCTTGTTCAGCAAAACGCCGAAGCGCTTGCCGGCATTGCGTTCCTTCAGATGGTCAGTCCCGGTGCCCCGTGCGTCTATGGCGGCTTCACCTCCAATGTTGACATGAAAACCGGTTCGCCTGCATTCGGCACACCGGAACATTCCAAGGCGACACTGATTGGCGGACAATTGGCCCGCCGATATAGCTTGCCCTACCGTGCATCCAATGTGAATGCGTCCAACGCACCGGACACCCAGTCCACCTATGAGTCCCAGATGACCATCTGGGCCTGTGTCATGAGCTACTGCAATCTGATGATGCACGGGTTTGGCTGGATCGAAGGCGGCCTCTGCGCCAACTATGAAAAAGTCATCATCGACGCTGAAATGATGCAAATGATGGCGGAATTTCTCAAACCCCTTGATACCAGTGAGCCGGAACTCGCCCTGGAAGCCATGCGCGATGTGGGGCCGGGCGGACATTATTTTGGCACGCCCCACACCCTGGAACGCTATGAAAATGCTTTCTACACACCCATTCTATCGGATTGGCGAAACTTCGAAACCTGGCGCGATCACGGCTCCGTCGATGCAACCACCCGTGCACACCGAATATATAAAGACCTGATCGCTTCGTACCAACCACCCCCTCTCGACCCGGCGATTGATGAAGAACTGGACGAGTTTGTTCAGAAACGAAAAGCCGAAGGCGGCGTAACCCAGGACTAAAATCGATTTAGAAGGTAGCATCAACGTCGACACCACCGTCGGCGGATTACGGCAACTCGCGACCAGTGCGCAAATAAGTGGCAAAAAAACCTTCCCATTTGTGTGGAATAAATTGACAACGAAAGCAAAGTGAGCGTTCAATCAGCCTGGAAACAGCATTTTCATCTGATTTGTACGGGAGGCCCGATGAAGGTCAGTCGCCTGCCATCGCTCGCCGCGTTAAAAGCTTTTGAATCCGTTGGCCGACACCTGAGCTTCCAACGGGCAGCGGACGAGTTGTGTCTGACGCCCTCAGCGGTCAGCCATCAGGTTCGCACCCTCGAAAATCAGCTGGGAACCCGGTTGTTTGTCCGCCGCCACCATGAGCTCGAACTAACCCGAACCGGCGATTCCTATCTGGTCCGGGTTCAGGCCGTTATTGCAGACCTGCTTGATGCGACCGCCGAAGTGGTGAACAGCAGCGGGCATGCGCCGCTCACCATTCAATTATGCCCGTCGTTGGCGGCAACCTGGATGGTCCGCCGACTGCCTTCGTTCAGAAAGGAAAACCCGGATCTGGAAATCAATGTGGTCACGCCATACGAAGACCCGCATTTTTTACTGCCGGAAGTGGATGTAGGAGTTCTTTATGGAACAGGGAATTGGACCGGTGTTCGTGCAGAAAAATTGCTGCAGGAAGAAATTTTCCCGGTTTGCAGCCCAAAATACCTGAAGTCTGCGCCGCCGCTGAAAAAACCAGAAGACCTTGTAAACCATGCGGTCATCCGGTGCACCCTGGCGTCCAACCCCGAGTGGCAGTACTGGTTCGAACACGTTGGGTTGCCCGATCTGAAACCTCGACAGAACCTGCGGTTTCATAACCGGGTACAAACCCTGGAAGGTGCGGCCGAAGGACTTGGCATTGCCATGGGCCGTCGACCCATTGTCGACGAAGCCCTCAGATCAGGGAAACTGGTGATTCCCTTTGACGAACATCTGCCGGGTTACGGTGCTTACTATCTGGTCTATCCGGATCAGGCCGGCCGATTACCCCGGATTTCGGCATTTCGGAACTGGATACTTGAGCAAGCTAGTGAAGCAGATCGGGTGCCCAGCAAAAGAAAGAAACCGAAGCTGGCGCTCGCCTGATCGGGACATTTCATCGGGTTAAGCGGCATCGACCTCTGGCCACAATTGATGCCACCTCCCAATTCCGATGGTTTGGATAGGGGATACAGGTTGGGAGGCTCTTTCGTCATCATCCCATGGTATTTCATGAGGGCGTGCAGAGAACAAAATTCGCCACCTTCTCTTTGAGACCCCTTCAGATTGTTCTGCATTTTTCCTTGAATTCATGGGCCAAACCGCGATGGTGGAGACCATGCCGCTGGTTGTTGATAAGGGGCTGCTGATAAACGGAAACGGCATCATGGATTTTTCCATTCCTCCGGAGATTGAACATAAAAGAGACCAGATAAACCGGTTTGTGGATGAGCGCTTGATCCCCCTCGAAGCTGATCCGACGTCCTATGACGATCACGAAAACATCCGGGAAGATTTGCTGGCCTCTCTGCGGCAAGAAACCAAGGCCATGGGCATCTGGTCCCTGACCATGCCTAGGGAGCGCGGTGGTGGTGGCCTGAAACTCGTTGATATTGCCGTGTTGTATCAGGAAATGAATCGCTCGATTTTCGGCCCGGTCTGTTTCAATGCTGCCGCCCCGGATGACGGTAACATGTGGGTCCTGAACAAGTTGGGTAGCGATGAACAAAAGGAC
Source organism: Rhodospirillales bacterium (assembly GCA_963921245.4). Taxonomy (GTDB): domain Bacteria; phylum Pseudomonadota; class Alphaproteobacteria; order Rhodospirillales; family Casp-alpha2; genus JABJGO01. The sequence continues at coordinate 98,680 of CAWUEY030000001.1, forward strand.
AAATGGCTGCAACCCGTCATTGATGGCACCGTTCGATCCTGTATCGTCATGACCGAACCCGCACCGGGTTCGGGTTCTGATCCTTCCGGCATGATGAAAACCACGGCGAAACGTGACGGCGACACATGGGTGATCAGCGGGCATAAGTGGTTTATCACCGGCGGGGAAGGCGCTTCTCATTACATTCTATTGGCCAGAACCTCGGATGATCCGAGACGGGGCCTGACAACATTTCTCTTTCACAAGGATCAACCGGGCTGGAGCCTTGTTCGCCGGATCCCCATCATGGGCCCGGAGGAACATGGCGGCCATTGTGAACTGACATTTGACGGGCTGGAAATTCACGACAGTGACCGTCTAGGTGACGTCGGACACGGCATGAAAGTCGTTCAAACCCGCCTTGCCATGGCACGGCTGACACATTGCATGCGGTGGACCGGCATGGCCCGGCGGGCGCTGGAAATTGGTACAGATTACATTCGGGATCGCGAAGCTTTCGGCTCGAAACTCATTGATCGTGAAAGTATTCAACTGATGATGGGTGACGCGGCGCTGCGCCTTCACATCAGCCGTCTTTTGGTCATAAATGCCGCCTGGAAACTGGACCAGGGTGACTTTGCCAGGAAAGAAGTGTCAGCGGCCAAGGTTTATGTTTCGGAAGCCCTCCATCATGCCGTAGATACCGCCATTCAGGTGTGCGGTGCCCGGGGATACTCCAAAGATACGTTGCTGGAATGGATGTACCGATACGCGCGACAGGGCCGCATCCTCGACGGTGCTTCCGAGGTCCACAAAATGGTGATCGCCCAACAACTATTTTCCGACCCCAAAGCGTTCTGGCAGTGGGATGTCTAGGTGATCACAAACGAACAGACGCATCGTCTACAGACCTGGTTGCGCGAAACCTTTCAGTGCAAAGACCTTGTGATCCAAACCCTGAATATACTTCGCGGGGGTGCCGTTCAGGAGAATTGGCTGCTTGAAGTCCTCAGCCCGAGCGGTGTGGATCAGGCAGCACACAAATGGGTTTTGCGACGTGAACCATCGTCGCCTCTCGGCGGCAGTTTGCGGAAGGACCACGAATTCGAGATTATCCGTTCCGCCTATAAAGCCGGGGTACCGGTACCCGAACCTCTCGCCGTGTGCCTGGACATCAGGGTCCTCGGGGCGCCATTTCTGATCCTCTCCCACCTGTCTGGGATCGCCGAAGGTCGCAAGATCGCACGGCACTCAGATATCGAGGAATATGGCGATAGCCTTGCCAGTCAGGTCGCCGGAGCGTTGGCAAAAATCCATTCCATCACCCCGGACAGGGGCACCCTGCCCTTCTTGAACCCCGTCAACGAAACACCGGTTGAGCGGCGCGTTGGACTATTTCGGGCGCAACTTGACGGTTTGCCGGACCGGCATCCCGTGCTGGAATACGTACTGTCCTGGCTCTTGAAACATCAGCCCGGTGATCAGCGATTTAGTCTGGTTCACGGCGATTTTCGCACTGGAAATTACATGGTCGACAACTGGACCGTGACCGGCATTCTGGATTGGGAGCTTGCCGATTGGGGTGATCCCCGGGAAGATTTGGGTTATTTCTGTGCGAAGTGCTGGCGCTTTGGCCGGTTGGAACGTGAGGCAGGAGGCATCGCCAAACGAGAGGTATTCTACGAAGCCTACAATAAGGCGTCGTCGAATTCGGTGCTGGTATCGGGTTATGCCTACTGGGAGATCATGGGGGCCATGCGTTGGTCATTGATCGCCTTGTTGCAGGGGTATCGCCACACCTCCGGGCAGCAACGCAGCCTGGAACTGGCTCTGACGCCGCGCCTTGTTCCGGAAATGGAGATAGATATGCTAAACCTGATTAAAGAGTATCAGAGACGTTGAATGCATAAACGACCCGAGCCAACAGATCTTCTCCGTATCGCCAGCGAGGCATTGACGGAAGAGATACTACCCCATGTTCCACACGACAAGCGCTACATGACAGCCATGATCGTCAATGCCATTGCCATTGCTGCCCGGCAGATGGCGGCAAAAGATGACGACCACACGGGGCGACTTTTGAATACTGTGTACGGAGAATACTCCGATACAAGCTGGGATCAATTGGCCGATGATTTGCGATCCGGAGCCATTTCGGAAGAAAGCCACCCCAACCTTCTGGATCATTTGATAACGAGCGTACGAGCGGAGCTTGCTGTCAGTAATCCAAGGTTCAAGGAATAGGGTCAGGTCACTTTTATCGGGTGTGGATGGACCATATTGAACAGATATCCACCGTTATTGAAGGGGATCTCCATGGGTTGCACGCGGTCCTTTTCATCGCTCGCACGGGTCATGATCGTGTGATCACCGGGTAGCGCTCGCCAATCAATCTCGAACGAACGCCAGGCATGTCTGTGTGACGGACCGACCAGTCGTGCAGGATGCCAGGATGCACCGCCGTCATCGCTCCAGTCCACGGACGTAATATTGGCTTCGCAGGAGCGGGCATAGCCTCTAAGCGTCTGCTCGCCCGCGGGCAGGGTCGCCGGCCAGGGGAGCGCCAGGGAGCTGCGAATAGGCTGCTCGGATATGGGAGCACCGTTCGCGGGACCATAATCGTCCGCCGGCCACGCATCACCCATCAGAACGTAGAATTCCGTGTTGCGCGGCATCCACTGATGCGTGGTTGTCACCTCGATCCGATCCAGCCATTTGATGCTGTGCGTACCGACCCAACCCGGCACAATCAGCCGCGCCGGAAAACCGTGATCGGGCGGCAACGGCTCCCCGTTCATTTTCAAGGCAATCAGGGTGTCCGGGTCCATGGCCTTTCCCATCGTCACGGGTGCCCGAATGCCATCTTCGTCTTCGTACCCCTTGTCCAGGCCCACCGGGGTCACATGATAGGCATCGGACCGGATACCAGCTCGTTCGAGTACACTACGAAGTTGCACCCCCGCCCATTCCGCACAACCAACGCCACCCAAGCCCCAGCGAACCTCGGTCATGTACGGTCGCCGGTTCAAGGGCTCATTCATAACGTCTTCGAACAGCTTGCGATGGTTGCCCGCACATTCCAGGGCAACCGGAACGGACACCTGATCCATGCCACACAAATCTTCATAGGACAGCGCCAGCGGATGCTCGATGCCATCACCATCGACACCCAGGCGCCATGTATCCGTACTGACCTGCGGCACCTCTCCGGCACTGAGCACAAAGAATTGCTCATTGGGTGTGTAAAATCCCTCCTGGGTATGGAACGGCATCTCAAGCCCTGTAGAGAGTTCAATAAACCCCGTATCGTCTTTTACCCAATTCTTTCGGGTCATCGAAAACGCCTCATCAATCCCCGCAACGGGAAAAGCCGCGCTCGCGCCCGGCATTTCTTCACTATAGGCATAACGCCTTTGTAGATATCCATGGTCCGAACATTATCTGATGCGACCCCAGGTAAGTAAAACAACGCTAATCCAGAGGGCGGGTGGAGAAACGACGCCTGTAGGTTCATGGCCATCATGACGCCGCGCCAAAAGCCGCCGCCTCGGCCGGTGGCGCTACTCCGGACAAAATTGATCCAAGGACGCTGGTGATCAACAAACAGGCGGAATCAAGGGGTCGGTAACCCGTCTTGCCCAATCCCCGCCGCCGATACCGGCGCGGGAAATAGTCGGTAAGGAGTCGGGTTTCAGTACCGCCATCAACACCTGATAGGCCATGTAAAGTGCGACGAGCCGCAACCCGAGCAACAGCGCCCGTGCGAACAGGTCTCTCACCGCAACCGGGTCGAGAGACCAGTTGCCGATGGCCCGTTGCGTTACCGAATAGCCGCTGGAAACCCGATCACCCAGTAACACCAGAACAATAGAATGTGGGACGATCTGCAAGCCTGGGCACGGCCTGTCAAATACCTCCTGTCATATCAGTAGTCAAACGGGAGGCCCCGGGCAGTGGTATAGGTTGTTTCCCCCAACGCCGTCCAGCGCAGAATTTTGTGCCGAAATTCTCGGAAACTTTTGAATACCCGAGCCGTAATTTCATCGTTTTGCCCGACTTCCGTCATCACAGACCCCGACGCTTCCCCAATCGCTTGCAGAACTCTGTCGTCCAGTTTGCGGCAATCCACCCCATGTTTATCAATCAGTACATCCAATGCACCACCGTTGTTGGCATTGTAGTCGGCAAGCATCCGGTTGTTTTCCGCAAATGCGGCCGCCATCACAGCGGCCTGCTGTGTCGCCGTCAGGCTATTCCAGACATTCAGATTGACACCGCACGAAAGCGTCGCTCCCGGTTCCTGGAAACCCGGATAGTAATAATATTTGGCGATTTTGTAGAACCCAAACGCCAAGTCATTCCAAGGCCCCGCCCATTCTGCCGCATCGATAGTGCCAGATTGAAGGGCAGCAAATAACTCACTGCCGGGGATAGTCACGGCCGTGGCACCCAGACGTCGTATAACTTCGCCGGCCAGGCCCGGCATACGCATGGTGAGGCCTTTGTAATCATCGGGTGTATTGATTTCCTTGTTAAACCATCCGGCCATTTGTGCGCCTGAATTACCCGCGGCAAATGCCTTAATCCCAAATCCAGAAGACAATTCATCCCAAAGCTCCTGTCCGCCACCGGAATGCAGCCACGCGTCCATTTCGTCAGCCGTCAGTCCAAAAGGAACAGCCGTGAAGAAACTGAAGGCCTTTGATTTATCCTGCCAGTAAAATTCCGCGCCGTGATACATATCGGCACGACCATCCGCCACAGCATCGAAACACTCAAGCGGTGGCCCCGGAGATTGGCGTTAATCCGAAAAATCCGGATTTTCTGAAACTTGCGGCGGCTTTTGGTTGTCCGGGTGTAGCGGTGAACAGCGGGGCAGAATTCGAATTGACGCTGTGCGCGGCACTCGAGCGGAACGGACCGACAATCATCATGGTTATGGAAGACGACGACTGGTTAACGGGTTGATTGGCGAAATACGTCAGTTTCTGCCCTGAAATTATGGGGAATCAATCCCTGTCAACCAGACCGGCCCCGGCCGCCGTTGCCCGTTCTTCCTCGCTCGACGGAACCAGATACCGGCGGAATAGTTCATAAATCTGTGCCCAAATTGAGCCATCCACCGTCACACCCGCCTCCAGCGGTAGAGCGTAGGCACGTTCGAGGGTGTCACGGTCAATTAACGGTGCGCCGTCGGGCTGATCAGCATGGCTGGCGGCCGTGATACGGACGTCTACAGGACCCGTCATCAGGAGCGTTCCCTCGTCCTTGCAATAGACCGTGGTAACACGACCGCCCTCAAACTCGACAATGATCGGTTCTCCACCAACTGTTTTCCAGGAAGCAAGAAGATGGCGTGCATCCAGCAACGGCGATTTCAGATAGCACGCCAGAAGCAGCGGTTCATCAACGTCCATGATCTCAACCGTTGCGCTGTCTGTCATTAAATACAGATGATCGACGACGGAGCACCCTCCATAAACAGCAGAGTACTGAACACGACCGCTAGGTCGAAAAATCAATCCGTCACCGGCGCGGGATACCGAGACGCCCCAATCCGATTTTTTCTCATCAAGCGATGTCAGGGCATGGAGGGCAATCGGTGCAGGATCAAGCCCCATGCGGGCGCTCGTAACGACGGCCTCGGCAAAATCCTCAGCCACACCAAAAGGCACCCCACATCCTACTGCAGCGCGGGTCAGGTAAAACCTTAACTCGGCGATGGATAGCGGGGATTCCTGCTGATCCGGCGGGCTCATGCCTCCAGCTGCCCAGCTCTCGGCATCACCGGAAACGTCCAATTCTCATAGGCCGGGTTATCCAGTTCATCGGGCATGGGGGCACCCTGGTACATGGTTATCCGGGTCCACAGATCCGATTTTGGATCAAACTTAGCGGCACCAAAGAAAGCCAGCTTGAACCGTAACATGTCGATAGGTCGAACACCCGCGCCGATCAAATTGTCGTAAATTTCGCCGTAGGGATACTTTGCGGTCATCTGAATGCGGCGGATCACGTGTCGAAATTTTGGATATGTGAGCAGCAATCCGGCCACCGTTTCATCGTCACAATTAGCCCCGTCCATAACCTTGAGCAAATCCCTGACGTCGCGCCCAATGGCCAACGGCATCTCCATTTCCGATCCCGCGACGTCATATCGGTCACTGAAGCGCGGCTCCAGTTTGTCTTCAGAGTAATACCAGAAATTCTGCTGCGACTGCGGTTGATCAAAATCGATCTGCAAGGCCCATTGATAACGATCTTCAATCAGGTTGCGAAGCGCTTCAAGAGACATTGCAGGGTCCAAGGTCGCCCCGGATACGGCGGTCATGGTGTCACAAAGGTCATCCACCAAATCCCCGTGAACTTCGAGAGTCATGCTGACCAGCAATTCCTGGGCTTCCGCACCCAGGTGCTCTTGCCCATAACCGATGATGGCATCCCAACTGACAGGATCATTCGCCAATCCGCCGTCAATGGCTTCTTGAAGGATCGCAAGATCGTCTCGCAGACCGTCAATACGCCCGGATTGAACCTGATCCGCCACGTTCCATTCCTCCACGTGTTGGCGGACAACGGAAAGATTGTGACGGAACGCCTCAACCCTATCCTGATCCGCCACGTCAAGCGTTCGAACGCGGGCCAGGGCTTCTTCACGGGCGTTGACCCAACTGTTAACCAGCACAGGATAACGGCCAATAAAAGGTGCCATGCCAAGACCGGTAGAATTCCCGATACCCAGGAACCGCTTCACGGCCGGAGACAATTGGGCCGCCGCCTCACCACCGCGCATGGATGCCACGTGCTCAACAAGATCAATGGTGAACCAGCGAATCAGATAAACCGTCAGCATTTCAGCCTGAAATGCGCCCATGGTTTCAGGACGATTGGCGATTTTCTCCCTGACACCGCAACCGAATTTACCGCTGCCATACACCGCCGTCGTCCGCATCAGATAACCCACATCGGTTACCATTTTCAAATCCGGCTGTTTTCCTGTCGCCAGCCGACTTGCCACGTGCTCAAACAGGCGCAGACTTTTGTTTGCCCGTGCCAGGCACAATTCGCTGGGCAAAAATCGGCCCGCTTCCTGTTTCGGTGTATTGGTGCAAAGTCTCTCAACATCTTCTTCGCTGGGGATACCATCAAACAGGTTGAAGGTGGCATCCCAGGCGGTGGCGATAACACGGTCGGTCCTCTGCTCCGGCTCCAGATAGTGGGAAAAACACACGAGCGTGTAGCTTCTCTCCGGCCCGTGTGCAGCATAGAGACATGTACCATACCCATCGCCGTCCAGATCAAAGCGCAATCGCTCAAAACGCCAATCCTCACGACTTAGACGCCGAAGCAACGTGCGCATAAAACTAAGACGCGTCGGAAAACCGGCTCCCATACGAGCCAGCGTCATGACCTGTTCCGGGGGACGTTTATCAACCATAGGCGTCAGCTTTGGGGACCGAATGATCGTTCAAAAAAGTTTAGCCAGTTTTCTCCCATGATCTTCGCAACGTCATTATCGGAAAATCCGGCGGCACTGAGACCCTGGGCAATATTGCCAAAACCAAGATTGTTCTGAAACCAGTCCGGTTGTCTGGGGAAACCCGCATTGCCGGCGGATCCCTCGCCATAATCCCGGTCTCGTGTCCAGGTGCCATTGCGCATCCACTCAACAACGCTATCCGGTTGGTCCTGACACAGATCACTGCCGATACCAATATGATCGATTCCCATCAGGTCCGCGGTTCGCGCAACCATCTGACAAAAATCGGCGAGCGTACAATCCGGACCATTGTTCAGGTGATGGGGATAGAGCGAAAACCCAATCATGCCACCACTGTCCGCAAGTGCTTTCAACACATCGTCCGATTTGTTCCGTAGCGCCCCATGCCAGGCCGACGGATTGGCATGGGTAATGGCAATGGGACGTTCAGAGACATCAATGGCTTCGAGTGTTGAGCGTTCAGCAGAATGGCTCATATCCACCACGAGACCAACGCGATTCATCTCTCTGATGACCTGTTTACCCATGCGGGTCACCCCGGAATCACCGGATTCATAACACCCGCTCGCCAGCAGACTCTGGTTGTTGTAGGTTAATTGCATGAACCGCATGCCCAACTGGTGGCAGATCTCAACCAGACCAATGTCATCCTCAAGTGGCGAACAATTCTGACATCCGAAGATAATCGCTGTTTTGCCCTGCTCCCTCGCCACCACAACATCGCCCGCCGTCCGGCCCGGTATGATCAGGTTGGAGCGGGCCTCAAAACGCCGATTCCAGGCCGAGATATTTTCCACGGTTTCCCGGAAATCTTCATGGTAACAGATCGTCACATGAACGGCGCTGACACCGCCCTGGTTCATTTGCTGAAAGATACGGTCGGACCAATTGCTGTACTGAAGTGCATCAATAACAAGCGATGCATGGGGCAGTGACATGTCATGAGTTCCTTGTTTTGTGCAGGAAAGATGAAGGATATCTGCACCAAACGCCAGCACAGAAGAAAGCCGACGCCCGCCTAAAACAGCAACAGCCAAAAAGGCAACGGCGCCCCGAAAACGAAGCCACCAGATCGAAAAACACTTGAGCTCTGATAGGCCAGCGGCGGCTTATCGCTCCTGCATAGCTTCGCCCATGGAGCTGATGAAGGGGGCCAGAATGTACTCGGCCACCGTCCGGGTGCCGGTTTTGATACTGGCGACAACCTGGGCACCAGGGTAAAGGTTAAACACCTCGCCACCGCGTTCAAAGCGATCCTGGTCCGTTTCAATACGCACCCGGTAATAGGGAATACCGTCGCTGCGCACGAGGGTGTCCGGACTAATCTCAATCACCCTGCCGTCGATAGCACCAAAGCGGCTCAATTCCGGGGCGCTCAACTTAATACTGGCTTCCTGTTCCAACGCAATGAAACCGATGTCCTGGGTTGGCAACTCCGCCTCGACAATCAGGGTATCATCCAGCGGGACCAGTTCAACGACCGTGTCACCGGCTTTCACCACACCGCTCAGGGTCGACACATGAACCGTTTTCACAATACCATCCAGAGGCGCTCGAAGTGTTGTCCTGTCCAGGCTGTCCTTGAACTTGAGAGCGCGCTGCGTGAATTCCTCAATATCGCGTTGTACAGCCGCTAGTTCTTCCCGATTTTGGGTCTGATAAGAAACGGAAATCTGACGCAAACGGGTTTCCGCCTCTTTCAGGGCAGCCTTTGCACCTTTTACGGCTTCCCGGTCCTCCTCAACCCGGCCGCGCATGTTGGAGTACTCGCGGGTCAGTTCAAGGTGCTTGAATTGTGTGGTCAGGTTCTCCTGTAGTAACTCGGTCGAAAGATCGACCTGGGATTTGAGTATTTGCAGGCTTTCCCGGGCATTTGACAGCCTCGCTTCGATCTCACGAATATTCTGCTGTCGCTGGATAATCAGCTCGTTCTGAGTCTCCATCTCAATGGCGAAACGATCCTGTCTGGCCGCAAACAAAGCGCGCGCTTCGGCGATATTGTCGGGCGATTGTTGCTCCAATTCCGCGGGAAACACCAACGCATCCACACCGGCAATCTCCGCCTGCAGACGAACCTCGTCGATTTTAAGGGAGTCTATTCGAAGTTGCAGTTCTTCCACATCCGCACCTCTCTGGATCGGATCAAGCACGATTAGCTCCTGCCCCTTTTCAACGACCGATCCTTCGACAGCCAGAATCTCACGAACGATCCCACCCTCCAGATGCTGGACGTACTGAATCTGACTGGATGGTGTCACCTCACCGGTTGCAACACTGACGATATTCAAACGCCCGAATGACGCGATCACGACAAAACCGACAACACAAATCAGGCCGATAGTAAAAAAGGCCTTGTGAACGCCGGCGAGCGAATCCTCCAACGGCTCCAGCGGTTCTTGCCATGGCTGGCTCATGACGGGGCATTTCCGCTGGATGGCGCCCGGCGAATAAGGGCCTCGTCACCGGTGATGGCGGGCCTTTTCTCATCGGCGGTCGGCTTTTTCGTTTCCTTTGGACTCGCCGCGCCACGGTTCAATTCTTTAGCCTTTTTCAACGCGGGTACTGGTTTGCTGTTCAAATCCACAACAATGTCAGCCGCCTTTATGATCTGGGGGTCGTTGGACGCTACGAAAATCGTCTTTCCTTCCCCGCGAAATCGATTGAAGACCTGATGAACCGTTTTTCGACCATCGGCGTCCAGCGCCTCTGTTGGTTCGTCCATAACAATCAGGTTGCATTCACCGCAAAGAGCACGGGCAAGAGAAAGCCGCCGCCGGATACCGGCGGACAGCGTTCGCCCGTTATCTTCAATTTTCTGATCGATTCCACTGGCATTTTCGGCGACAAATTTTCTCAAACCGGCTTCATTAATGATCTTCATCAGATCATTGTCTTCCAATTCGGGGTTCATGGTCGTCAGGTTTTCTCGAACCGTGCCGTTCAGGAACCGGGTTTCCTGTGGTAAATAGGCAATCTGGGAGCGCCACCAGTTTGGTGCCAATTGCTGTGTATCGACACCGTCCACGAGAATCCTGCCCCGCTGCGGATCAATCAATCCGGCGATCATTCGACACAGCGTTGTTTTGCCCATACCATTGGCACCATTCAACAAAATGACCGTTCCGGGGGGCACGGAAAATGTCAGCGATTCAAATAACGGATTTGGGTTGCCTGGATGGCTGTAGGAAACATCCTGAAATGCGACCCACCCTTTGTAGACCTCCATCGCGGCCCCCTTCGCGGCTTCTCGAGGCATTTCCCGAAACTGTTTCAGCAAAAACAGAGATTGTTTGGCCTTTGCAAAGGGTTCTGTCAGCGAAGAGAAACGGTTGACCACGTTTAAAGCCCGGCTGGCCAGAATGTTTGCACCAATCATGATGCCCACATCCAATGTACCCTGCACCACCAGAATTGCGCCGACGGCAATAATGCAAATTGACATCATACCGGTACTGCCATGGGTTATGGACTGCATCAATCCGCGATGGAGTGACACCTTTCGGGACAGGTCCTGAATGCGCCGGATATGAGTCTGACTGTGGTTGACCATCAGTCCACGTGCACGGAAGGCCCTGACCTCATCAGAGGCACCAAGCAGGGACCCCGTATGCTGACTGCCAATGATTTTTTCTTTCATAACCTCGGCGTTGACCTGCTCCACGGTGCGCGACCCCAACCATCCCGAAAGCGCGGTGATCACCATGAAGATGATTGCGATCCCTGCCAGTAGCGGACTGAGCATCGCGAGGGCCGCAATGAAAAGTGCTGCAAAGGGAAGATCCATCAGGGTTGCGACGTTGGGTGCAGATGCCAATCGTTCCAATGCGTCAGTGCTGTTCAGAAACTCCCGCTGGGCATTCATGGGCACTTGCTGCAGGGTGTTCTGTTTAATCGCGGCAATCAATTGATGGTTTTGAACGGCAAGTTCCTCATCCGGTCGTATGGCTATAGACGAGGCGAAGTTGAGGCGAACCTGACGAAACCCGAATTCCATAATGACGGCAAAAATCGCGCCGGTGGCAAGGGTAATCAGGGTTGCGTCAACCCCATGGGCCACATATCGGTTGAGAACCTGTATTACAAACAAGGGCGAGGCCAATGCAAGGACGCTGATCACAAAAGAAGAAAACAGGACCGCCGCAAAAACCGAACGGCGGGACATCAGTCTGGCAAGAAGAAATTTCATCGTTTCGCGGCACCCTGAGTGCAGTCACTTGAATACATCGGCGGAGTATATCAATGGTACGCCAACTGGCACCAGCATTGTTCGTGACGGCGTTTCCAGGAGTACAGCCGGCGTAGACGCAGCAAGCCGCGCTCAGCCGTCGGCAAACAGGTTTTCGTCCAATTGCCCAACGGCAAGTAAAAGATCATAAACGGCCAGTGCCACGCTGGTTTTTGCGGCTTCCGCAGCACTCAGGGAATTTACAAACTGGGTTTCCTGATTCAGGATATCAATTAACGAGCGGTTACCCAATCGCCGTTCCTCTTTTGCAATCTCTAGGAACTCGCTCGCCAGATTTGCCTGTGTTTCCAGGAGCCTTGCCGTATCCCGGTTTGTCTGAAGAGCCTGCCAGGCGTTTCTCACAGCCTCATCGACACCATGTTGTTGTTCCAGCAAGCGACTGCGCGCTGAGCTTTCATTGCTCAGAGATTGACGATATCTGGCCTGATCCTTGCCAGCATTGTAGAGTGGAATGTCAGCCTCTACTTTAATCAGCTTCTCATCCTGGAAGCCGAGTGTACCGCCGACATTATTCTTGTTGATGGCTTCGCCCACCAGATTGATCGAGGCACCTGTTAGATTGATATCATCGGTACGCCTTTGTGACTCAGCGATGGCAACTTCCATTGATGCGATGATCAAATTGAGATTGTTGTCGCGCGCCTGCACCATTGCATCATCAAGCGTTTCCGGAACCAGTTCCACGGGAAGCCGTGGCGGCATCAATTCCTCGAGATTACCAGGATCATGTTTGAAGACGTTCTGATACCTGTTTTTTGCATTGATCAACGCGCCTTCGGCCTGAATTCGCCCCGCTTCTGCGCCCGCCAGCGCCGATTTGGATTGCAGCAAATCACTGGCCAACCCGGAATTACGTTCAACGAGCGCTTCTTCCAGACCCGTCTGACGTTTGATGTTGTCTTCGGACTGAATAGCAAAATTGTAGGTATTGTAGGCCTGGAACAGATTCAGATAGGCATCCAGCGCCTCGCGAATTAGAGCCTGTTTTGTATTGCGCAAACGAACGTCGGCCAGTTCAGCAGACAAGCGAGACCGGTCAATGTTTTCCAGGGTACTTCCCATATCCCAGATCAACTGGTTTGCGCGCAATGTGGTTTGATAGAAGCCTGTTGAGGTGTCGGCAGAACCAAAAACCTTGTCCCGTCGCTCATGCCCACCTTCCACATTTAACGTAAACGTCGGGAGATAATCGCCGATGGCAAGATCAACACCTTCACGCGCCGAATTCAGGTCAGAAATAGCCGCTTTGACCCTGTCGTGATTTTCAAGAACATCCGGCAATAAATCGGAAAAGGAATCCGCGTGGGCATGGGAGACAACCGTGACCGCAACCATAGCCGCGGCGACACCGCGCAGCAGCTTTTTTACCCGAGACCCGGTTGTCAACCTATTGACTGAACCCCGCAACTTGAACAAGCCCTGCAACAAACTTCCCCTTCTTTGAAAGTTTCTCGCCATGTTGTTCGGAGAAACTTTTTCTTCGCGCATCCTTCGCGCATATTTAAGCTTTTTATAGCCTCGACTCGCGCCGAGTCAACGCATTCTCAGCACACATAACACCGTATAGGACCCCGGATGCCCCGCGCGTCACCAATGTCAAACATACACCGCCCCAATGGAAAGCGCAAACCCTTATAATGCCTACATTTATAGTGGAAAGGTCCTAATCTATTATTAATGGGCCTGACCCGGATAACGCTGATTTGGCGTGATTATGGGTATCATGGGCAAGAGCCGCCTGGGTGTACATAATTCCGAGTGTGTATCTGCATGTATATAAGCAGGATCGTCCGATGGAGCCTCTTGTGTCCGTTAACGACGGCGCAGACGGCGGCCGGACTGTGTGGTGCGGATACACTTGTCCCTGTCACTAGATCCAACATAGGGCAAAATAATCCACTTGTCAAGGAAAATTTTCAAAAAAAGTGAAAAAAAACTTTCACACCTACTCCCCCTGCCCCCATATCCGAAAGGCGTTGACCGACAGGTGAATGCGAAGCAATCACCGATAGGCGGGGGTAACCGTCATCTGAGGCCGTTATCCAGCCTAGGCCCTTCAGATTATTGACCATAAAAAAACGCCACTTTGTTGCTCTGGGTTGCGCAATACGCTAAGAGATGCCGTTCATGGAGACGAACAGGATTTATGTTTTCGAAATGTTGTAAATCTCCAAAGGTCTCTACAATACGGTGGATTCGAAAGTGAGACAAAATGCCCCTGCGGCGTAGCCCCGGAATCCTTCTGACCTTTGCACTTCTGGTGATGCCGGTAACGGAACATCGTGCCGGGGCGCACCCCCATGCCTGGATTGATTTGAAATCCACGCTGATACTCAATGATGCTGGCGAAGTCGTTGCTCTCAATCAGCACTGGCTATTTGGAGATTTCTATTCGAGCTTTGTTATCAGCGATATTCAGAGCGCCGGACTGGATATTCGGGAAGGGTTGATGGAGACCGCGCGAAACAACCTCCTGGAACTAGAGGGTTACGACTATTTTACAAAAATGACCTCTGATGGTGAAGCCCTCGCGTTCCAGCCGGTTTCCACGTTTGAAACCGGTGCCCTCAACGGTCGGATTTATCTTGATTTCACGGTGACGCTGACCCAACCCGTTGATCCCCTTTCATCGACAGTTCGTTATGCGGTTTTCGACCCCACATATTACATTGAAATTCTCTATGCAGAGGGGGCAAAGCCGGAGATCGAGGGCGCCGAAAAACTGGGCTGCGCCATCGATTTGACAACACCGGAACCGACATTTGAACAACTGGCGTTCGCCGCGTCACTTGATCAGACGCAAAGTGTCGGAGACGGCCTAGGAGAGGTATTTGCCCAATGGGCGACAGTCAATTGTATCTGATGAAAACTCAGCCAGCACCCTTCATGAGGTTTTGCGTTGCCGCGGCCCTGTTTGCGGTTTTCGTTCTGGGTGCGCTGTTTATCACTGTTCAGATATGGCCGCAGCTGATCGGTTACATCCAACAAATGCAGAATGATCTGCACCGCGAGCTGGCGACCGCGGTTCGGGCAATAAAAGAACAACCGGGTTGGTCAGCGGGCAGCCTGATCACGCTCAGTTTCTTTTACGGTATTTTTCATGCCGCGGGCCCCGGGCACGGAAAAATGATCATTGCCACCTATCTCGCCAGCCATCCCGCACAAATTCGGCAAGGATTGTTGCTGTCCGCGCTGTCATCTCTCGCACAGGGAATTGTGGCGATCATGGCTGTTGGCGGCTCTGTCTGGCTGTTAAACCTTTCAACGCGATCTGCGAGCAAAATCTCCGGTAATCTGGAACTGACCAGCTATATACTGGTCACTGTTTTAGGGATTTATCTCAGCTACACCGCCTTTCGTAAACTCCGGCGCAAGCTGCTTGCCAGAGGCGCCGTCTCCCATAACCACAATCACCACCATGGTCATGATCATCATCATGACGTCGGTTGCCAGCACCATCATCACGGCATTCCGGAAATCGCGCCGGACCCTCAATCTAAGCAATACCTAGCGATGATTGCATCCATCGGTATCCGCCCCTGTAGCGGCGCCGTTTTGGTGCTGATCTTTGCCTTTGCACTGCACTTGCCCTGGACCGGGGTGGTGGCCGTTTTGGTGATGTCGGCAGGGACGGCAGTCACGGTTTCCGGGCTTGCGCTTCTTTCGATCACAGCAAGAAGGTGGGCGAAAAAACTGGCCGCAGAGTCCGGGCGCGGCGCGGGATATTTCGGCATTATCAGCGACACAGTCGCACTGGTCGGTGGTTTGCTGATCATTGCCCTCGGCATATCACTGGTGAATGCCGCCCTGGCGATAAGCAATCATCCGCTTTTGTAGATCAAATTTCACCGAATATTTGTCGTTTGCGGACGCGAACTTTTTCCACACTACCCCGGGTGCCATCACTGTAGTTACCCGTCCACAGATCAACGGGCATTTCATAGGTGCCGTAGTTGCACTCAAAATAGCGGTGGTGGAGCTGGTGAAAGAAATCGCCCATGGGCAGTACGGCCTTGCCCTTGATCACCAACGATGCGAACCCGCAGTGAGATACCGCTGGCCCCAGGCCCTGGGCAAACATGTGGAAGAGTACATGCAACGGGTGACTGGCGATCACAAAATGGATCGCGATGTTGGAGAAGTACAACAGATGTTCCACCGGGTGCATGGAGATGCCTGTCCAGGGGCCGATATTAATGTTTCTGTGATGCAACGCGTGTGCGGCTCTGTAGAGTGGCGGCCAGTGGATGAGCCGGTGTATGTAATAAAAATGCACCGATGCCCAAAGCGGCAACACCACAAACAGGGCCAGGAACCAGATCGGGTTTTCACCGTAGGTCAAACCCGCAACATAGCCATTGGCATAGGCCCAGAACCAGATTGACTCATAAGCCGTCCAGATGGTCACCCCACTGACCAGGGACCAGAACATGTTATCTTTCACCTGATCGCTGAACAGGAACACACGGTTGTTGCGGGCAAGGTCCTTGCGTTCGAACTTCAGTTGCTTTCCCTGTTTCTTGGTCGAATGCAAAAACAATTGTAGACCCCCGGCGACGATACACAGTGTCAGAAAGTTTTTTGCGTAAACTTGGGCGATCCAGCCCGCTTCAAAAGCTTTCATCTGCTCCAACGACGGCGCAAGATAATGCCAGGCGGCCAAGGCAAAAATGACCCAGAGCAACCGTGTGCTCACCGACAACCAGCTATAGCGCAGCCAGCGCCAGAAAACGGCCGGCGAAAGCGTCAGCGGATGCATTAACTTCATGGGTAGCTCGGGATGCCAATGCCAATCCCGGCTCACGGGTTTTTCATCGACAGGGGGCGTGTTGACTGTTGTCTGGCTCATAACAACCACTCCGAATTTTCGCGAACAGTAGTGATGGACGGACGGGCGGCGGGCGCCGTCCGAACAGATTGCTGAAAGTGCGCCGGGGAATTTGCCGCCGTTCCAAAGCGCAGATGATTTCCTGAATGGTGAACATGGCACCCCCATCACCTGCTATAACCACAATCGGTGTGTCGGGCAAGGCAAACCTGGCAGCAACCGTATTGGGCCAACTGCATTGGATACGGCGCGACCAGGCGCACAGTATCCCGCCGGATAGTACCGTTGACGCGGTTTGTAAACCGGCAGGGCAAAGGCACCGGGATGAACGCGCTGACAGGTATCGCCGATCGGGACGATTTTTTTCGTTTCTCGACAAATTAAAACGATGCCTTTTTTGTCGGTTTTTTCCTAATGTTGGGTAACCGTGTCGAGCAGGACCGTACTCATGAACTACAACAAACCCTTCAAACCCGAAGAATTCGCCCGCCGCCTTGCCGAAACCAAATCCAGGATGGATATTGCAGGGCTGGATCTAATCATTTGTCAGGACCCTGCCAACATGGGCTGGCTGACTGGTTTTGACGGCTGGTCGTTCTATGTGCCACAGGCCGTCCTCATTCATATCTCTGAATCCGCGCCGCTCTGGTTCGGGCGGGAACAGGACGCTAGGGCCGCACTCATAACCACCGACATTCCCGCCGATAATATTATCGGGTTTTCCGAACCGTTGATCCATCACCCCATTGAACACCCGTTTGATGAACTGGCGGCGCTGATCCGAAATCGGGGCTGGGAAAAGGCGCGTATCGGCGTGGAATTGGATGCCCATTATTATACTGCCCGTGCCCACAGCCATCTGGTCAAAGGATTGCCCAAAGCCGCGCTTTTGGACTCAAAAGAGTTGGTGAACTGGGCACGGCTCGTGAAGTCGGATGCCGAACTGGTATACATGCGCGAAGCCGGTGTCATCTGCACCGCCACCATGCAGGCCACCCTCGACAAGATCGCACCTGGTGTGCCGCAATACGAAGTTATCGCCGATGTCTATCACGCCCAGGTCACCGGTATTGATGGAAAATTCGGGGATTACACCAGTTTGTGCCCGCTTATTCAGGTGGGCGAAGGAACCAGCACACCTCATCTGACGTGGTCCGACGCGCCCTTACCCGACAACACCCTGATCATGATGGAAATCGCTGCGGCACGCCGACACTATCATGCGCCCCTGACCCGGACTATCCATCTGGGCGCGCCGCCTGCTGAAATTGCCGAGCTCGCCAAGGTTATTGTCGAAGGCGTGGATGTGGCTCTTGAGATGGCAAAACCCGGCGTTACAGCGGAAGCGGTGGAAACCGCGTGGCAGGCGGTTCTCAACCGGAATGGTTACAAGAAAGAAAGCCGGGCGGGTTATTCCATCGGCATCAACTATCCACCGGATTGGGGTGAGCACACCGTCAGTCTGCGCCCCGGCGACACAACGGAACTTCAGGCCGGTATGTGTTTCCATTTCCAGTCCGGTGTCTGGCTGGATGCGTTCGGCGCGGCTGTTTCCGAGCCTTTCATCGTAACCGACAGCGGCGGTGAACGCCTGTGTGATGCGCCGCGGGAATTGATTGTAATTGACTAGTGGCGGGCCGTTGCCATCTTTTGAAAAAAAGATTTCGATTGAGCGGAAATTTCCTGCGCCACAGCCCTCCCGCACATGAAAACCGGAAAGCCGAAGGTCATGACGCATCAGTTTCAGCAAAGCGACATTTTGCGGAGAATTAATGTGGTCTTGAAGGACCGGTATGCCCGTGGCGGTGCCGGGCGGTGGCTGGGTGCCGCGCCGTTCAGGTTCCGCGGGTGATCTCATGCTTCAGTGTTAACCTCCGAGACAGCCGCAGCCTATCTCCTGAGGTGGTTTCCCCTGATTGATGACCGCGTTACCAGATAAGTTTTTCAGACGTTCAATGGCTCAACAAGCCGCCGTGCAGCATCCTTACAGGCAGCCCGATAGTCGCTCATGGGACCGACAGGCGACAGGGACTCCACAGAAAAATAGAGCGATACCAGGCCCGCGGCGATGGTCGATACAGACTTGTCGTCAAGGGTACTGTCTGCCCCGCGAATGATGCCCGACAGATAGTCTAAAAACCCACGCGTCCATTCGCGCATGGTTCGCGCCAGATTGGGATCGTTGGCACTGGCCGCGACCAGCGCCGCGGAGATCAGCGCCGTACGGGAATCGGAACTGGCCGGGTCAAACAGCCAGTCTATCAGGGTGATGAGGGTATCGGTGCGCGGCAACGCGGCGATCATTTGCCGCATGGAAACATCGGAACGCTCAATAAATCGCTCGACGGTCGCCTGAAGCAAGTCGTCCCGATTGCCGACATTGTGACGGATAAGCGGTCTGGCCAGGCCCGCTTCTTTCGCAACCCGGTCCATGGTGGTTCCTTCGACACCATACCGGATCAGACAAATCTCATAGGCGTCGAGAATTTGTTCACGGCGAACCTGTTTCAGACTGGGTCGCGGCATCAATTTCTTCTTTCGCTTTATTGATAATTATCAATCTTGACAATTATTAGTTTCATACCTATTTATTATTGTCAATATCGACAATTTATTCATCTCTGGCAAGGAGTTCATGTCGTTGGACACGCTTTTTACCGCCCTCACCGCCGCCGTTCCTGATTCTTCCATCGCGACATTTGAAGGATTGATAAACAGTTGGTTCTTTTATGGGGCCGTCGCCATCTTTGGCCTGGAATTCGCCCGATACGTCTATCGAGGACGCATGTCCTGGAATCTACTGGGTGACTGCGCCACCAACATCATCACCTACAGCGGCTATCTGGGCCTCAGTTATCTGGTGTTTTATGCCTTTTACGGCACAGTCTTCTATAGCGCGCACGAATATGCCCTGTTCGATATCGAAACCACGTGGCTCAGTATGCTCGTCTGCATTCTCCTGGCGGACCTGACCTATTATTGGGGGCATCGCTTTACCCACCGGGTTGGCATGGCGTGGGCGACCCACGAGGTGCATCATTCCTCGGCCAATTTCAATATGTCGGTGGCCTACCGGTTTGGCCCCCTAGACGACCTTTGGCCCATCGCCTTTGATGTGTGGTTGGTCGTCATCGGGTTCGATCCGTTCTTGGCCTTCTTTGCGACCCTGTTCGTGCTGCAGTACCAGACCTTCCTGCACACAGAAGGCATTGGAAAATTTCCGCGTTTTGTCGAAGCGGTCATGAACACGCCCTCCCATCACCGCGTCCACCATGGTGCCAATCCGCAATACCTGGACAAGAACTTTGCCGGGATGTTGATCATCTGGGACCGGATGTTCGGTACGTTCCAGGAAGAAAACGAGAAAGTCGTTTTCGGCCTGAGCGAGCAGCTCGGTACTGTCAACCCGGTCATCGTGTTTTTCCATGGCCTCTATGATCTGGGCCGCAAGGTCGTTCAGACGCCGGGCATGGGGAACAAGGTGCGCCGATTGATACTGCCTCCCGATTGGGAACCTGACGCCGGCATCGCGGCCCCGCCCACCGCAGCGGGCGCGATACAACCCCGGCAATAGGCCCGGCAATAGGAAAGACACCGATGAAACCCGTCCGCAATGCTATTTCTGCGCTCGTTCTGGGCGGGCTGTTCATGGTTGTTGGCGCGTGGCCGTTCACGGCATCCGCAATGATACAGGCCATATCGTCATAACCGTATATGACGATGAGAAATGCGGAATTACAATGCCGTACCTGCAAAGCCCGCGAATTTGACCGCGCCGCTGTCCCACCAGCACAGGTCACGGTGGCGATCAATTATTACTGACGGGAAACAGGATCATCCCATCCACCGGTCGAACCAATCGCGGATGAAGAAGTACCGCCCAACCCAGGGGATGAACCACGGGTTTCCTTTGTAGAGCGGGTGGGTGGGCATATCCGGGGTATCGAACGCACATTCATAATTGGCGACACCGGCAATCTTGCGGGCCGTCTGATACCCGAGATAGGTCATCATGGCGACGCCTGAGCCATTGCAGCCCAGCGCGTAGTGCAAACCATCCATCTGGCCCATATGCGGAACCTCATCCAGCGTAAAGGCCACATTACCTGTCCAGGCATGGGTGATCCTGAACCCTTTGAGCTGAGGGAATCGGGCTGTCATAAAGCGGTACAGAATGGGTGCGGTTTCCAGCGGGTCGGCAAAACCGAACTTGGCCCGCCCGCCATACAGCAATCGGTTTCCATCCGGTGACATCCGATAGTAACTGAGTAACCGGCGGGAATCGGTAAGAGACCGGTTCCTAGGGCTGAGGGATGACGCCACGTCTTCGGGCAGTTCCTCGGTAGCGATCATGTAACTGCCGATGGGGACCACCCGTTTGTGTAATTCCGGCGTGACCCTGCCGGTGTAACCGTTGGTCGCGACCACCACATGCTCGGCCATGACAGCGCCCCGGTTTGTGCCCACCAGCCATCCGGCCGGTGACGGGTTGAGATCGGTGACCCGGGCCTCGGCACATATGGTGATGCCCGGTGCTTTCCCGCATAAATCGAGCAACCCCTTGAAGTAAAGCGCTGGGTGCAAATGTGCACCCCGCTCAACCACCATGCCGCCCCGGTAATAGTCACTACCGATCTCCTCGCGCTGTTGTTCGCGCGGCACCATGTAGGCTTCGCCCTCGTGCAGGGTATTGAGGCGGGCGACCGTGGACTTCATGGCATTGTAGTGCTTGCGGGACCACGCGCCTGAAAATGTCCCGGTTTTGTGCCAGCCGCATTCGATGTTGTTGTCGTGGATGATCCGTTCGATCAGGTCAAAACCGTCGGCGGCATCGCGCCGCAAGGCTTCGATACGAATAGCTTCTTCTCTGGTTTCCCGGGTATAGCGTTTGCCCACGTTGCGACCACCCGACACTATGCCGCCGTTGCGGGTAGAGCCGCCGAACCCCGACTGTTCCGCATCCAGAACAACAGATGTTTTGCCCTGATGACTGAGCTCCAGAGCCGTGGAGAGTCCTGCATAACCGCCGCCTATAATCGCCACGTCGCAAGCCTGGGGGATGTCGACAAGGTCGAGAGGCTTGGGCTCATACGCCTCCCACCAGTAGGGTTTGACCTGAAAGTCAGAATGGAAAATGTCGCTTACCATTCGATCACCGCCCCGTCGTAATTGAGCAGCAGGCCACTTTGATCCGGTGTCAGGGTATTGATCGTATCGCGGAGCGAGCGGGCGCTGTGCTCGGCGCTGATATCGGCCGCCGCACCGCCCATGTCCGTCTGAACCCAGCCCGGATGAAAGGCAGTAACAATAAAACCGTGATCTCTCAGGTCGTTGGCGAGATTGAGACTGACCATGTTCAGTGCAGTTTTGCTGGTCCGGTAGATATAGCCGCCACCGCGCACGTAGTTGGTGATGGAACCCATGCGGCTGGAAATATTGGCAATGGTTTTTCGCCGACCCGCCGCCACATTGTCGAGCAGCGCCTCTATCACGCGGTAAGGCGCGAAGGTGTTGGTCTCAAAGGTTCGAGCCCAAGCATCGTAATCCATGTCGCCGAAGCCTTGGTGATCACCGCCATACATCCCGGCGTTGTTAATGAGGATATCAATGGCCTCGCCTTCCAGGGCATCGACAAGATCGTGGATTGACTGATGATCGGTGACATCGAGAGGATGAACCAAACCATCATGTCCCATCAATGAATCCCGCAATTCATCCGCATTTTCCGGGTTCCGGCAACAGGCATGAACACGCCAGCCTTCAGCCGCGTAGTGGCGTACCAGTTCCAGTCCAATGCCCCGGTTGGCACCGGTAATCAGAACGGTTTCAGAGGATGTTACCATGGCATGGCCTCCCCGTTATAGCGCCAGAAGGTGCCCGACTGCGCCAGTGTCAAACCGGCAATCACCTGACGCATACCGGTGATGCTTTCCTCTGGTGTGAGCTCTGCATTGGGCCCGGACATGTCAGTCTGAACATTGCCCGGTGTCATGGAAATTACGGTGATGTCGCGATCCTTGAGGTCCGTTGAAAGACCCTTCGTGACCAGGTTCAATGCGGCCTTGGACGTGTCGTAGGGATAGTCGCCCGCGCCGCGGTCCCAGCCGAAGCTGCCGTTACCGGACGAGATATTGACAATCAGTTTCCGCTCACTCGCCGCCACATGATCGACGAATGCCTCACACACGGCAAAGGTACCCATGATATGAACCCGGCATTCCTCCATCCACTGGGCATTGGTAAATCGGCCCAATTGTTCTTCTTCCCCCAGCCAAAACCCCGCATTGTTTACCAGCACATCAATGGCGATACCCTGCAAACTATCGGCAACCGCATTGATTTGCTCGCGCTGGGTGACATCCATGGCGTGAACGGTCGCACCCGTCGATTTCAGAGCTTCCGCCCCGGCCGGATTGCGAGCGGTGCCATGGACCGTCCAACCGTCCTCAGCGTACTGGCGGGACAACTCCAGCCCTATGCCCCTGTTCGCACCGGTGATCAGGATTGTGGGCATGATACATCCTTCCCTGAATAGTTCCCTGAGACCGTAGATGAGTATACAGTTCCGTCAATAACCAAACCGGGACATCGTCAACAGACTTCACAACCATGACACCTGATATCACACCAAAAAAGGCCATCGATTTGGACCGACACCCCCTTGCGGGAACAGACAGCGATACCTGTCCGCCGCTGATCTGAAAAAAAAGGAAGCGGATTCACTAAAGTACCGTGACCTGCCGGGATGAAGGGCGGCAATAAACGCTCGTTCAGGTTATCCGGGCAGGTTATCCGGGCAGGTTATCCGGGCAGGTTATCCGGGCAGGTCATCCGGTTCAATTCATCCCCGTCAGATCATTCGCGTCAGATCATCCGGGTCGGGCGTCTTCGTGCGCCACTGAGCGCGTTGCCAGCAATGGCCGCAAGCAGGATTGAGCCGCCAATCAGGGTGTGAGCAGCCACCTGCTCACCCAGAAACAGCCAGACCCAGAGTGGCCCCAGGACGACCTCCGTCATGCACAGCAGTGTCAGTTCCGCCGCAGGGACGCTCTTCGAGCCAATTGTGTAGAGCGTCAAACCCGCGCCGACCTGAAACACGCCCAGCGCAAGTGCAATCATTATATCATTGAGGGGAATATCGAAGGTGTAACCGACGTTATAGCAAATAATGGCTGAGGTCACGGCGGCAAAAACCCCGCCTAAAAACACAGCCGGCGTCATATCGTCCAGCTTTCGCCAGCGAAGAGCAATGGAAAACACGGCAAAACCCACCGCCGCCAACAAGGCCGCCAGATTGCCAATCATGTGGCCGGTGGCAAAGCCACCGTAGACCATGATACTGATCCCCGCGATGGCCCCGACCATGGCAATCCAGGTTCCGCGCCGAACACTCTCCTTCAGGATCACGAGGCCGAGAAAAGCGGCAAAAAATGGCGCCGTAGAAAACAGGAACATGGCGTTGGCAACGGACGTTGTCTGAATGGCGAAGATACCGCCGGCAAACGCCGCGACCAGTCCGGCCCCGCCGATACACCCGGCCAGCCCGACCTTTCGGATAACCGGAAATGGTCGCCCACCGGAACGAATGGAGATAACGATGAACAGAAACGTGGTGAGGGCGCAGGATCGATAGAACAAAATCTGCCAGACATTGGCGACTTCCATGGAGCGAATACCAATCCCCATGGTGGACCACAGCACCCCCGCCAGGATCACCAACATGACCCCGCGGCGATATCCTTCAGGTTTTCCTTCCGATAGAGATACGGTTTCACTCATACCCTGACTTTGACAGGCAGAGAGAACGCCGCCAAACAAAAAGAATTGCGTGGCCGTGCGTAAAAAACCACGGCTGGCGGGCCCGCCTAAGGCACGGGCGAAAGTGTTACTGGATCACCGCTTTGCCACGGTAGATACTTTTCCATGATGATATTGAAGGTCTCGGATTGGAGAAACGCGTCAAGCCAGCGATGCAGATTCAGGTAAGGTGTCTGGTCAAACCAGCCTCGATCGGTATTGGCAAACTGACGGACAAAAGGCGCGATGGCCACATCCGCGAGACAGAGTCTGTTTCCGAACAGGTAGGGCTGGTGTCCAGTCCGATCATCGAGCTGTTTCAGGAATTTCTCACCCGCCGTCCGATAAGCAATGGCGTCAGCACCCTCGTAGCGGTCGGGATACTTGTAGCGGTCCAGGTTGTGCTTGAAATCCGTATCCGCCTTCGCGATCAAAGCCATCATGGCTGCCGACGTTTCCGTCTCCGGTATCAGCCACGTTTCCGGATCGTTCTGCGCCAGCGCCCAGGTCATAACGTCGAGGCTTTCTTCCAGAACCTGACCGGATTGCAATTTCAACACGGGCACAGTGCCCTTGGGTGAGGTTTTGAGCATGGCGGCAGGTTTGTTGCTGAGAACCACCTCGCGCAGCTCACATTGTGTGCCGCTGACATACAACGCCATGCGGGCCCGCATGGCATAGGGACAGCGCCGAAAACTGTATAAAACGGGCAGGGCCCCCTCGCTCATGCCCGCGCTTTCATTTTACCGGTGGGCTTCTTTTTATCAGGCACTTTTTGTGCACTGGCGCCCAGATGAACCACGTTCCTTTGTTTTGCCAGGTCTATCTGTTTTTGGCGGGCGGCGTAGCGGCTCACCTGCTCTTCGGTACGGCGGCCATGGCATTTCGGACAGCTCACACCGGGAATATAAAGCGGTGACGCCTTGGCCTCGTCATCAATGGCGTGCCGGCAGGCATGGCACATGTCGTAGGTGCCTTCCCTGAGGCCGTGAGTGACAGAAACGCGCTGATCGAATACGAAACACTCACCCTGCCAGAGGCTCTCCTCTTCAGGAATGGTTTCCAGATATTTCAGGATTCCACCCTTCAGATGATAGACCTCTCCCACACCTTGTTGGCGCAGGTAGGCGGTGGACTTTTCGCACCGAATCCCACCGGTGCAGAACATGGCGAGCTTCTTCGGTGTCTTCAGCAGATCGCTGTTCTGAACCCAGCGCGGAAAATCCCGAAACGAAGCGGTCTCCGGGTTGATTGCCCCCTCAAAGGTTCCGATCTCGACTTCATAGTCATTGCGGGTATCAACCACCACAACGTCAGGGTCAGAAATCAGGTCATTCCAGTCTTCAGGTTCAACGTAGGTTCCAACTGCGTTTTCCGGATCAATGTCCGGCTCACCCATGGTCACGATTTCCTTTTTCAGCCGCACTTTCATGCGCAGAAAAGGTGGCGCGCTGGCCCAGGACTCCGTGTGTTCTAGCCTCGCCAAACGTGGATCCTCACGCAGGTATGCCAGCACATTGCGCACCCCGGTTTCAGGCCCGGCAATGGTGCCATTGATGCCCTCGCGGGCCAACAGCAGGGTACCCATGACCCCCTCGGCCAGACACCGCGCCATCAGCGGTGTTTTCAGAGCCTCAAAATCATCGAGCCTGGCGAATTTGTAGAGGGCGGCAACCAGATACTCTGCCATTTGATTGTCCAGGTCTTGCAAGCGGGTGTCCTTTCATAATCCACATTGGGCGTTGTGAACAAGTCCGCGCTTTCTCAACCCACGTGACTTTTACTGTGCGAACCGCCATCCCTATGATAGAAGATCACCTATCATTTGAATGTCTGACCATCTGGATTTTTATCATGCTCGCTGTTGTTTCCCCCGCAAAGAAACTCGATTTTTCCGAACTGGATCGTCCGCTAAAGAGCACCGATCCGGATTTCCTGTCGGAAGCAAAAAAACTGGCAACCGCGGCCCGAAAACTCAGCAAATCGGAACTGCAAAATCTGATGAAACTGAGCGATTCATTGACGGAGCTGAATTTTGAGCGATTCAAGACGTTCAAGTCGAACCCCGGTGCCGACCTCACAAAACAGGCCGCTTTTGCCTTCGCCGGCGACACCTACACTGGGCTTGATGCCACCAGCCTATCGGACAAGGAACTGACATACGCACAGGATCATTTGCGAATCATCTCGGGGCTCTATGGCGTCCTGCGTCCGTTGGACCGCATTCAACCCTATCGTCTGGAAATGGGTCGGTCTCTGCCCAATCCCAGGGGGAGCGATCTCTACACGTTCTGGGGCGGGCGGATCGGACAAGCCCTGGACAAGGCCGTCGCCTCTCACAAATCGGCCGTTGTGATCAATGCGGCCTCCAGCGAGTACTTTAAGGCCGCCCAGGCCAAAACTATGACGGCGCGCGTGATCACACCGCATTTTAAGGAGATCAAGGACGGTGAAGCCCGCGCCATCGGTTTCTTTGCTAAAAAGGCGCGCGGTTCCATGGCACGGTATCTTATTCAGAACCGGATCGAAAAACCGGAGGACCTGAAATCGTTTGATACGGAAGGTTATGTCTATCGCGACGACCTGTCGTCGGAAAACGACTGGGTGTTCACGCGGACCCAGATTTAACCGCGCGAAGAACGTCCTTTGAAAGAGCCAGTGACCGTCGATTGAACCAGATCAACTGGAAAAAGTCCGTTGCTCGTGGTAGTATCGGTTAAAGACTGAAGGAGTTTCATCATGATCCGTACCTTTTTAATTGGCTGCCTCTCGGCATTCGCGATCACCTCCATCTCCGCGAAAGAAGCCGCTGCAACGCCGCAGATGTTGGCCGTTGCCGCCTTGAGCACGCCCCAGCCCTTAATTTGTAAAAATGGCATGTGTGCCGTGGAACTCAGTGCCATGTGCCTGCAAAAGAACCGACGTTTTCCCAGCACTGTGAGTGTCTATCACCCCCATAACCCCGACTCTATTGTGCTGGTTTACACGGACTCCCGCGGGCAGCGGCAGACCATGATTGCTGATGAGGTTGCCGCGATACGCTCGAAACGCTCGTTTACGGCTGTGACGGTAAGGATCCCGGAAACGACCTTGCAGGATCTCGGCGCCAGCCATGCCGCTATCGTTGTCGCCGAAGATACGACATTGGTTCCGGAACCCGTTCCGTTTGATCCGTTTCCGTTGACGGCAGAGGAAATCGCGGAAACAACGGGACCGAAGCGGGACCTGGCGTCGGGATGGCTTAGTGGTGACAGCGACCAAACCACCACGGCGCGGCTGGTGAATTTGATGTTGAACGGCTTTGCCGGCGACACAGCTGATCGATCCTTGTGGTCGAAGGCCACCGGTCTGGGTGACGAACCCGTGAGCACCGGCGCTATTCAGGCCAAGGCTATTCTGGATACATGCGTTGAGCGGGCCACATCGGGCCAGGCCAACACCGTTCGCCAATGTATGGAAACCCGTCATGACCGGATCATGTATCAAATGAACAAGGCCTATTGGCAAGCATCTGAGGCCGGTAGCTGATCCATGGGGAAATTGTTGCTGGCCGCGCGCGGTGCGGCAAGCATGGCGCATGTTTGAACGGCACCGAAAGCTGGCGGCGGATACGACGTTCGTAACCGATCTATCCCTGAGCCGCGCGGTTCTCACAACCCACGACATCAGGTTCCTGCGGTGGGTAACGCACAATAACGGCGGGTTGGATAAACCGCTCATCCTGATCAAACGCCAATTGCCCGGTCAGTATCTTCAAAAACGTGGATTTACCACATCCGTTTCGACCGACCGGGCACAAGCGATTCCCAATCTGCACGGATATCTCCGCCCCGCGCGAGGGCGGCGTACCGCCAAAGGTCAGATGACAATCTCTAAGATGTAAACGGGTGTTGCTATGGCAAGCTATATACTGCCCTGGAGAGGGCTATAGCACGTCTTGCGACGTCATCTGCCTTCGGGCAGGATCCCGCCGAAACGAGCGGGAGTACGCGACATGGGGAACAACATTGATTGGGTAACAAAACGGCTCAACGGCGAAGGCCCGCCGATCATTATCGATGGTGGCATGGGTACGGAACTGGAAAAAACCAACGTCCCCATGGATGGCAAGATATGGAGCGGGAGGGCCGTGCTGTCCCATCCGAAGATTGTGCGAGAGGTCCACCAATCCTTTGTTGAAGCCGGTGCCGAAGTGATTATCGCCAACACGTTTGCAACGGGGCGCCACATGCTGGAACCCGGGGGTCTGGACGATCACGTCAGGGATATCAATATCAATGCCGTGAAGATCGCCCGCGCCGCCGCGGATAATGTTGCGGACCGTCCTGTTGCTGTTGCCGGATCCATTTGCGAATGGGCCCACATTGAAATAGAAAAATGGAACGCAACGGACGCCATCAAAGTATCTGCGCGTGAACAGGCCGGGTTGTTGAAAGAGGCCGGTGCCGATCTGATCACCCTGGAAATGTGCCAACGGAGAGATTATTCGCCCGCCGTGGTCGAAGCCGCGCTGGAAACAGGTCTGCCGATCTGGATTGGGGTCAGCGCCCGCCGCCACAAGGGTTGTTCGCATCTGTCCACCTTCGACATGGAGGACGACGAATTTGAGCCACTGATAGAAGTACTGGCGGCTTATTCCGTGGATATCATGAACGTCATGCATACGCCGGTGACAGACGTGAACGAAGCTCTGGGTATCATTCGCAAGTACTGGGACGGTCCGCTCGGCGTTTACCCCGAGTCCGGTTACTTCACCATGCCCAACTGGAACTTTGTCGATATCATCGAACCTGAAGAGCTGGTATCGCAGGCCAAAGGCTGGGTCGACGATGGTGTGACCCTGCTTGGCGGATGTTGCGGCCTCGGGCCGGATCACATCCGTGCCCTGAGAGACGCGTTCTAGGATTTAGCGTGTTGGCACAGGCGTTTCGCCGGAATAGTCGTAGAATCCACGACCGGATTTCTTGCCCAGCCACCCGGCCTCCACGTACTTGGTCAGCAACGGACAGGGACGATACTTGGTGTCGGCCAGGCCTTCGTGCAGCACCTGCATAACCGCCAGACACACATCGAGGCCGATAAAGTCCGCCAGTTCCAGCGGACCCATGGGATGGTGGGTTCCGAGCTTCATCGCGGTGTCGATGGACTCGACGGAGCCAACACCTTCATAGAGCGTGTAAATAGCCTCATTGAGCATGGGTAACAGGATACGGTTCACGATAAAGGCCGGGAAATCTTCCGCACTGACCGGTGTCTTGCCCAGACGAACGGTCAGGTCCCTGAAGACAGAAAATGTCTGTTCATCGGTGGCGATGCCACGGATCAGTTCCACCAGTTCCATCCGTGGAACCGGATTCATGAAGTGCATGCCGACAAACTTGCCCGGACGATCAGTGTAGGAGCCCAGACGGGTGATGGAAATTGAGGACGTATTCGACGCCAGGAGGGCGTCTTCGGAGAGATGCTGGCACACTTCACCCAATATGGCTTTTTTGACGGCTTCGTTTTCCGTTGCCGCTTCGACGACCATCTGACAGCCGGAAACACCGGACAGATCGGTGCCCATGGAAATCCGTGCCTGCGCCGCTGCAACATCGTCGGCGCCAACCTCTTCGCGGGCGATCTGACGATTCATGTTGTGGCGAATGGTTTCCATGGCCCGCGCAAGGTTTTCCGCCGATACATCGACAAGGTGTACATCAAATCCGGCAAGCGCACTGACATGTGCAATGCCGTTTCCCATCTGACCCGCGCCAATGACGCCAATTTTTGTTATATTTTCAGACATGTACCGTACCTTTAAGTCCCGTAGATATCGCCACTATTGGCACTTTATTTCGCACTGCACAATAAAGATGGCTGGCACGGGTGTCAACGCAGCGAACCGGGTTTTCATGCCTGCGCCACCAGTCTGATAGAGCCTCAGGTATGGGCCCCCGGTTGCCACAAAACATCGCTGTTTCCGTTATCATTGGTGTGCCGTGACAGGACAAACAGATGATCGGACAACCGGTTTATGTATTTGATTGCCGCCGGATTGACTCGTTCCGTTTCCGCCAGTTCGCTCATCAAGCGTTCCGCCCGGCGAGCAACGCAGCGCGCCAGATGCAGATAGGCCGCCGCCATCGATCCACCCGGCAAAACGAATGATTTAAGGGGTTTAAGGGCTTCGTTCAGGCTGTCGATTTCCTGTTCCAGTCGCTCTACCTGCGCCTCGGTTATCCGCAGTGCGCCATGGCCACGTTCCTTGCCTTCGGGCGTGCACAGATCAGCCCCGAGATCGAACAGATCGTTCTGGATACGGCCCAGCATGGCGTCAGCCGCACCTTCCACATGCAGTCGGGCGATACCGATCACACTGTTGGTTTCATCCACCGTTCCGTAGACGGCGACCCGCAAGGAATGCTTGGCAACCCGATCACCTGAACCCAGTGATGTCTGCCCCTTGTCGCCGCCCCGGGTGTAGATTTTGCTCAACGTGACCAATGGACGGCCTCCCCCTCCCCCTGAAATTCAGCCCGTCGCCAGCCACACGATCAGGCCGAAAATGGCGAGCGCGATGCCCTGCATGATGACCCGTGCCCGCATCAGATTGTTGGAATGTCGGCGATAGAACTTGCCATGAACGGCAAACGACACAACCCCCACCACCAGTACAACAAGCGTGGCGCCCATTGCGATCACCAACAACACGGGCAGAAAACCGTCCATAACCATCCTATATCCCGTCAGCGTGATAATATCACCCTAAAAAAACAGAGCCGCCGGTCATCGACGCGCCAGGGCCATGGCAATGCCGGTGCCCATCAGCAGACCGCCGGTGATGCGGTTGCGCAGCCGCCCCCGCTTTTCACCGGCCAATAAGGGCCGCATTCTGTCGGCCAACAGGACGTAGATCAGGTCAATCCCATTGACAACGATCAGAAAAGTAATGGTGAGCACGATTAGCTGATCGGTAGACGGCAGTGCCGGGTCCAGAAACTGTGGAAAAAAGGCCGCGTAAAACACAATGGTTTTAGGATTGGTAATGGCAACCAGGAAACCCTGCCAGAACATGGACCGTCCCGGTTTGCGTTTTAGGTCCGGATTTTCCAGCGACTCAGGCGCTGCCCGCCACTGCTGAAATCCGAGATAAATCAGGTAGGCCGCCCCCAGCCAGCGGATCACATCAAAACCATGGGATAACAGCTCCAGCACCCATGCCAGGCCGAACCCGCCAATGGCAAACAGGACGATATTGCCGCTGACCACGCCGCCCATGTTCCGAATTCCCGTCCGCGCACCATAAGAGAGAGAATTGGCAATCAGCATGGCAACGATCGGCCCCGGCATGATGGCAAGCACAGCCGAGGCCGCCACAAAAGCTAGCCAGAGCTGTCCATTGACCAGATCAAACATTTCTGAGACTACCCTTCATCCAGCGCCAGCCAGGCCGCCATGCCGCCGAGCACCGTTCCGCTGATGCGGGCCTGCCATTTCCAGAAACCCGGCTTGCTGCGCAGCAGTTCACCAACCGGTGCGATAAACACAACGGCCAAACAAAAAAGCGCCAGCGAGATCACTGCAAACGTCAGGCCGAGCGTAAACAATTGCAGGGTCATGCTGGCACTGTCAGGCGATGTGAATTGCGGTAGGAAGGCGATGAAAAACACAGCCAACTTGGGATTCAGCAGGCACAGCATGAATGCTTGTCCCACCACCCGGATACGGGTGTCAGCTTTCCCATTGGAGCCTTCTTCGAGACCGGTATCCGGGGTGGCGCGGAGGGTCTTCCAGGCAAGCCACCCCAGATAAGCAATTCCGCTCCAGCGCACCGCCTGATACAACTCCGGTGAGGTCACAAACAGTTGCGCCAATCCCAGCGTAATCGCCGTGACATGCGCCACTAGGGCAATCGCAATGCCGCTGGCCGCCAGGAACCCCGCCGCCCGGCCATGGGACAGTGTGCGGGTGATGACATAAATGTTGTCGGTACCGGGTGTCAGCGCCATAAGTACAACAACACCGCTATAGGCAATGAATATGGTCGGATCAATGGGGAGCATCTTTTTCTCTCTTCAGACTCTAGATTGTCATACCCAGGCGACGGGCTTCGTAGAAAGCCATGGATGCCGTTCGTGCGGCAACCGCGTCACCAATGGTGTGAACAACCATATCGTCGCTTTCCAGTTCACGGGTGATGCTATCTTCGGGGGTGTTGGTAGTGGCCAGAACCAGAGTGTCGAAATCCCGTTTTTCTTCATCCTCTGCATAGAGATGCAGCAGGGTTGCGGTATTGCCGTCCCATTCCATGAGCGCCGTTGATGTCAGAACTTCAACGCCGTACTTCCAGAACCGCTCTCGTGTGGTGGTGGCGGTGGCGCTGTATTCCATCTGCCCAGCGGGAACATCCGCCGCCGTGACCACGGTTACCATGTGGCGCTGCTGGGCCAGGTGCAGCGCAGTATGGGACGCCGGCAACCAACCGTTGATATCGTCCAGCAACAACACGTTCGCACCCGGTACGATAGAGCCGTCCAAAACATCGTGTACGGTACAGACATTGTCCTGATCCACGCCAGGCAGCGTGTCCCTGTGCGGCATGGCCCGCTGGTAGCCGGTTCGGGACGGGTTCGACCCGGTACACAGAACAACCACATCCGCGCCCGATCCCCGGATATCGCAGGCGGTCATTTCGGTACGCAGGTCGATCCGGACCTGCAATTTCTCAAGCTGCGTCTGATACCAGGCAATCAGACCGCCGATCTCGCCTCGTTCCGGCTGACCGGCGGCAAGACGAAACTGTCCACCGATTTCCGCCAGACGCTCGACCAGGCGCACCTTGTGCCCGCGGGCCGCCGCCAAACGTGCGGTTTCCAGCCCGGCGGGCCCGGCACCGACGACCAGAACCTCTTTTGGCTGTTCAGCCGGGGGTGCACTGTCGCCATCCCATTCCGCTTCCCGGCCCACCGAGGGATTGACCAGACACGATGCCCAGTAATCCCGCAAGCGGCGCCCAAGGCAAAGCTGGTTACAGGAAATACAGGGTCGAATGTCTTCCGCCCGATCTTCCCTGGCCTTGTTGGCAAGATGGGGATCAGCAATCTGAGCTCGAACGATACTGACCATGTCCGCATGTCCGGCCGACAAAAGGTCTTCGGCGTTCTCAGGCGTTTTGATGCGCGCTTCCGATGTGATCAGCGCGTGGGATACAGCGTTTTTAAAGGATGCCGCGTCGGTTTCCGTCAATCGCATGCCGAAATGAAATCCAGGTACGATCTCGGCAAACCGGTTCAGATAACTGCCGTTGCCGACGGAGAAATAATCGACCAATCCCCGGGCGTCGAGCCAGGAAACGATTTCCAGTTTATCGTCCATGCTTAAACCACCCGGATAAGGTTCTGCGCCGGAAATCGTCATGCCGATGATAAAATCGTCGCCCGCAACCTTCCGGATACCCTCGCATATCTGAACGGCGAACCGCAGCCTGTTCTCGAGAGCGCCACCCCAACGATCGGCCCGGCGATTGGTAATCGGCGACCAGAACTGGTCAATCAGGCAGTTGTACCCGGCAAACAGATCAACACCGTCAAAGCCCGCCTCCTTGTCGCGCCGTGCGGTCTGGACAAAGGCATCGATCAGCTCCTCAATCTCCGGTTCAGTCACGGCATGACTGCCCCAGGGGTCGTGCATGGAAGCCGTACCCGACGGCGACCAATAGGGCTCCCATGAGTTGTCCTGATCACCGTGGGCCCCCACATGATAAATTTGATGAACGATGGCCGCGCCTTCGTTGTGGCATTCATCCGTAATGCGGCGGAAAGCGGGAATGACACTATCGTCTTCGTGACGAAAATTGCCGCGGGTCAGCACACCGGTCCGATGGGCGGGAGAAGGTTCGACAACAATCATACCCGCCCCACCACGGGCACGCTCCCGGTAGTATCCAAAGTGTCGGTCTGCCGGCAAACCATCCTCGCCCATATTCACGGTATGGGCACCAAAGACAATCCGGTTCCGCAGGGTCTTGTGCCGCAACTTTACCGGGGTGAATAGTGTAGGATACTTCTCTGACACGAGCCGGGGGCCTTATGCGATTATCGAATTGACATGATGAGCAACAGAACACCTATTTGACCGGGAAATCAATGATCACAATCAGGAGACCAGGCCATGGCAGGTTACCACATCGCTGAAATCGCCGTCACTTATCCGGTACGATACGAGGAATAGAAGTCTCTCGCCGCCAAAGCAATTGAAGCCGTGGGTGGAACCTACGTGGTTCGCGGCGGTGATATCCCGCCCACGAAAGCAAACCCGCCGCGATACCGGATGGTCATTCTGTGGCTCGACAGCGTGCAAGCCGCGGAGACCCGGCACAACTCAGATCCCCTCGCATCTTCCCGGAAAACCCGCGAGCAGGCCGCGATCACAGACGCCTATCGTCGTAGAAGGTCCCTGGGACACGAATGGCAGATTAACGGATCAGTCCGCCTTCATGGCTTTGGAGAACCAGTCGGGATCTCTCTTCTTTTTATTCTCGATCTCGACCATCTTGATGTCGTCGTGCTTGCTCGCTTTTGTGTGCTTGATCTCGACCATCTCAAAAACGTCGTTTTTCTTTTTCTTGCGCTGAGAAAACTCCCAGGCCGTCCTGGCATTTTTTGTAACCACGAATTTCGCCCAGCCGGGCAAATCGCCAAGTTTACGAGGATCAATGGGCACGCCGCCTTTTTTCTGAACGTCACCGATCTGTTCTGTTTGAACCTCTCCATCCGCATTGGTGATATCTTTGACATCTGCCGCAACGAGGATTTCCGGAACTTCCAGTTTGTTAAAGCGGTCGCTCAGAAGCTGTGTGCCGATTTCGTTGATGATCAGGACCGCCCGACGATAACCCGCTTCATTGCTGACCTTGGCGAAACGCATAATGTAGTGATCGCCCTTGACCCTCGCCATATCAAGATTGTGTTCCCGGTAGGCTTCGAACCGCCGCTCGCATATTTCCAACAACCCGGCGGCGGACCGGCTTTGGTCACCCCCAATCATTTTGTAAACGGGTGCCAGATCGAAGATATAGACCGTTTTGCCCAACTCGCCGGTTCCGGGATGAAGCACGACGGAACCATCCAGAGATCCTACCTTTTCCGCCATGGTCGCCATAACGGCGGCTTCTACGTCTTTATCAATATCTTCGGCTGTTTCTTCTTCCTTAAGGGCGTTAGCCAATCGCCCGAACAATGATTTCCTAGCCATCAGTAGTCCTTGCGGGCCGTGGGTTCCTCTTCCCATATGGGTGGCGGCTTTATAGGTGATTCCCGCGAACTGAATCAACTTAATTCAGAGCGTGATGCGCGCAACTTCTTAACAGGTCCGAAAAAATTAGCGATTCCGGAGGGTTTCAGCTCGTTCGTCGGCAATTGCCAGCAATCTTTCCCGATAAAATACATACAATCCGGAGCAAATGATGATGGCGATGCCAATCCAGGTGACCTGGTCGGGGAAGTCGTCGAAAAAGATGTATCCCAGAAGCGTCGCGCTGATGATCTCCATATACTGGAACGGCGCCACAAGCCCTGCCCCCACCCGTCGAACGGCCAGAACAATCATGAGATGACCAAAGGTTGCAATGGCACCCAATGCGGCCAGCAAGCCCCACTGCCCGGCGGTGGGCCAGATGAACGCGAACACATCAATCTCGAACTGTCCACCAATGACCAGTGCGATGGACATGGTCAACAATCCAAACAGACCGGTGTAAAACTGGATCACCCGGGCATCACCGCGCGCCAACATCCGCGTAAGCACCATGTAAATGGCGAAAGACAACGCCGCGCCGAGGGGGAACAATGCTGGCAAACCGAACACGGCATAACTGGGCCGGACAATAATCAGAGCACCGCAAAACCCCACGGCAATCGCCGCCAGGCGCCGCCATCCGACTTTTTCACCCAAAAACACCACCGATAACAAGGTCAGGATGAAGGGTTCGACGAAAAAGATGGCGATCGCATCTGCTAGGGGAAGCACTTCCAAAGAGGCGAAGAACATCAGCGTTGCAAGGGCGAGAAAAAAGCCGCGGGCCGCATGGCCCCAGATCATTCGCCCGACATTTAGTCCGCTCACCCCCAACACCAGTGGAAGGAGAATCAGACTTTGAAAAAGAAATCGCCCCCATGTGACCTCGCCCGCAGAAATGGACCCGGACAACCCTTTGGCAATGGCGTCAATGCCGGGCATGACCAGCATAGCAACGATCATCAGGGCCATGCCTTCCTGAACGTGCCGACTGCTCGATTGGGTGTTGTTGTCACTCATGGGTTGTTGGCGGGCGTTATAGGACCGGGAAGATAGACGTACCACGCGCTTGAAGGGTGGATATCCCGTACTTCAAATCCCACATGGTCGAGCTTTTTTTATTCGCGTCATCTGCGCCTCCGAACGCACCGGTCGAAAAAGTCTGCCGATAAGATAGGCGGGCACTATGACCGTGCGCGACGGTTCGCACAATCAACGATTATCATCACGATCACTCGATCAGGAAAGCGTAGAAACATCCCTGGCGGTTTCACCCTCTATCTTGCCCCGGCTCGCTACGGGTGCCAGTTGGGTTTGGCACTCGAGGCCGCCTAACTCGGCTTTTGATTTCAACTCGTCTACAGCAATTGCCACTGCACCTTAGCGGTGAGCCCCCTGTTTACACACCTTAGCCGCTTATCAATACGCAGCCGTGCTTACAGGGGGTTGCCCGATCAAAGCGGCGGCCTTTTTTAGAGGATAAACCCGTTAATTCCGGTTACTGAGCAATCCGCGGGCGATGACATGGCTCTGGATTTCCGCGGCCCCTTCAAAAATATTCAGGATACGGGCATCGCACAGCACGCGGGAAATAGGGAATTCCATGGCATAACCGTTGCCACCATGAACCTGTAGCGCGTTGTCCGCATTGGACCAGGCCACGCGGGCCGCCAGCAACTTTGCCATCCCGGCTTCGATATCGCAGCGGCGCTCGGAATCGCGTTCCCGTCCGGCAAAATAGGTGATCTGGCGGGCCATCATGGTTTCCACGGCCATCCAGGCGATCTTTCCGGCGATGCGCGGGAAGGCGTAAAGCGGTTTGCCAAATTGACTTCGTTCCCTGGCATACTTGTGGCCCAGTTCCATGGCATTTTGCGCCACGCCCACGGCACGGGCCGCGGTCTGGATTCGCGCGCTTTCAAAGGTCGCCATCAGTTGTTTGAAGCCCTGCCCCTCAACCTCGCCCAGCAGGTTTTCTGCCGGAACCTCGAAGTTCTCAAACCGGAGGTCATATTCCTTCATCCCGCGATAGCCGAGCACCGGGATTTCGCCACCCGTCATGCCATCGGCAGGGAACGCCTCTCCCTCCGCACCGCGAGGTTTTTCCGCTAAGAACATGGAAAGACCACGATACCCGGCTTCATCCGGATTGGTGCGGGCCAGCAGGGTCATCATGTCGGAACGCGAGGCATGGGTGATCCAGGTCTTGTTACCCGTTATTCTGTAGGTATCGCCGACCCGTACCGCACGGGTTCGGAGCGCGCCCAGGTCAGAGCCGGTATTGGGCTCGGTAAACACCGCCGTCGGCAAAATCTCGCCACTGGCCAGTTTGGGCAGGTATGTTTTTTTCTGGGCATCGGTACCGCCAAGCCTGATCAGTTCAGCGGCAATTTCTGAGCGGGTGCCCAGCGAACCGACGCCGATGTAACCACGGGACAACTCCTCGGTCACCACACACATGGCGGTTTTAGAAAGCCCCAAACCGCCCCAGTTCTCCGGAATGGTCAAGCCGAACACGCCGAGCGCCGCCATCTGCTCGACAATCTCAATGGGGATCAGTTCATCCTTCAAGTGCCATTCATGGCAATGCGATACCACCTGCTCTTCGGAAAAACGCCGAAATTGATCTCTAATCATATCCAGCATTTCATCGTCGAGACCAAGGGCACCGTAGTTTCCATCGTCCAGCGATTGTTCGATCTCTTTGGCGAGCGCCATGTGATAATCCGAGGTGTTGCCCCCGGTGATCAGGATTTTCACCGCACCCTTGAAAAAAGTATGGGTTTCCTTGGACGTGATACCAAGGTCGCGGGGCCGAACGATTTCCACCTGGCTCAGAGGAATGCCACCGTAAAGCTGGGCACAATATTCACCGAATCCGATTTGCAGGATTAACTTTTCACGGGTGCCCAGTGCTCCCTGCGCGTCCAGGCGCGCGGCCCAGCCGTGCAGTTGACGCAGGGCCTCCACATAGGTGGCCATCCAGGCAAGACCGTGCGCGGCCAGTTGTTCGGCTTCCAGCCGCTCACCGTCAACCCGGCCCTCGGAGATCACCCGGTCCGCCACGTGCCCGCGCGCCGCAATCAACAGCGTGTCCGCAGAGCCAACCGCCTCGCGGGTCAGATCGAGCAGGTTTTCGAGAACAGTAGCACCATTAGAAATCACGATTAACCTTTAGAGTTCAGGATAGAGACAATGCTGAAAATCAAGAATGCCCCAGCAAGAAAACCCCTTGTTGGATAAACGGCACCGTATATCGTTAGCAAAACGAGTCGCATAAAGTGCCTTATCTATACGCCAATCTTTTGCCCGGCGACCTTCCGGGGTCGTAAAAAAAACGGGCTATATGCTCATCAAAAGCCTTTAACGACCTAACAGTTTGCTTGGATTGCGTTCGTTTATACGAACCAAAACGAACAGTTTTGTCAAACTCATTGATCGCGACAATATTAATCTCGGGTCATGCTTAGGTGAGAGTGTTTTTCCTTAGGTAGGTTAGCAGAGTTTTATACTTGTCGTCACGTCGATGATTGTCTCGCCATTCGGTTTCTTTCAGGTGCAGACGGAAAGTGTGTTTGGGCAGGCTCTTGAACTTGGCGAGGCGGACTTTCGCCCTGCCCCAGAAGCCTTCTATACCATTTATATGGGCAGCCCTCGTGCGAACGCGTTCCTGGAATGGTCGACGCGGCAATGCCCGTAGCCGAGCTCGACGAGTCCGCTCTAGCCCCGCCAGCCATCGGAGTTGATGACGGTCCTGGCATCGACATTGCCCCTGATAATGCCCTGTAACGTGGGCTTTGAGCAGTCGGGTACGATCTCCGTATAAACCTGGCCGTCGCACTCAAAGATGGCGAAGACAACCGTCTTGCCATAAGCGCCACGACCGCGTTTGCCCTTGACGCGCCCGGCAACGGAAGAAACTCTCATCGACCTCGACAACGCCGAACAGCGGACACCTGGCTTCGCATGCCTGTAAGACCCGCTCGCGCAGGCCAAGGTCAATGCGGTTCACCGTATTGCGGCTCAAATCACAAATCCGGGTTGTTTGAAGGGCCGTGGGATCAGCTGCAAAGCACTTTACCACAGCCCGAAGTTGAGTTTCGGAAAGTTTTGAACTTTTTGAGTATCGGTTTTTCATGGCTATACTACGCTAGGCACGGCACTTAATCTCAATATCGGACCCATCGGGTTTGTTCCAATATCCCTGGATCACCTCCGTAAGTTCAAAATCACCGACACCCCGCTTTGACATTTCCTGCACACAAAGCTGGGTCATTTTTTCAAACGTATGGCCTTCGTAATCTTCCAACATATCACTGGCACGTTGCATAGGTTTTTCCACCGGCGGCGCACGCGCTACATTGACGTTCCATTGTATGGCTTTCAACCACGCCAGCAAAAAATTGACGGCAATAGCATACCGGGCCTTGCGCCCGAATTTATTCACAAACACCGAATTGCGTTTTTCCACCATCTAGAGCAGATTGGATTTAATTCTGGTCATATCCTGCTGCGACGAAATAATTGCAGCATTCCTCTTGTGTAAAGGTGTCGATGAGTGTGCCGATGGTTTCCTAGAGGTTTTTGACGGTGCGGGTTGCGGCTTTTCGCAGCAGAGCCTTAAGCTTTGAAAAGGCCATTTTTATCACTGACCGACAGGTGAATGCAGGGCATTCACCGAGAGGTGGGATTCGAGTCGGGGGAATACTTTGGCAGGAAGAACAGCCTGGCTCCAGCGCCCCGAATGGCGCTTCGTACGGCCTTGCTCTTGTGGGAGCCGAGATTGTCCATGACGACGACATCGCCGGGCCTGAGCGTGGGCACGAGGACTTTCTCCACATAGACACGGAAGCGCTCGCCGTTGATCGGCCCGTCGAGATGCCAGGGTGCCTCGATCCGCTCATGACGCAACGCCGCCACAAAGGTCTGCGTGCGCCATCGACCATGAGGCGCGGTGCCCTTTAGCCTTGCGCCCCGCAGTGCCCAACCCCTCAATGGTGCTATGTTGGTCTTGGTCCAGGTCTCATCAATGAAGACCAGCCGGGAGGGATCGATGCGGCCCTGGTATCTTATCCATTGCCGCCGACGCCACGCAACGCCCAGCCGCTCGCGCTCGCTCGCAACCAGCGTTTTTTTTGTATCGAAACCCCTGTTCGTGGACAAAGTTCCAGACCGTGTGGTAATCCACGACAAGACCCTGCTCAGCAAGCTCCGAGACAAGCCCCATCAACGTGAAATCCCCCCGCCCGATCCGCGACCGCAGCCAGCACTCATGCGCCCCGGCGATCTTGCGGCGCTTGTGACCGTCCATCCGACCCGGTGCCGCGCTCCCCGTCCGACGAAAACGCGACACCCAGGCTACCGCCGTGCTCGCGCCAAGGCCAAAACGACGAGCCGCGCCGCGACACGACACCCCGCCACGCACAACCGCTGAAACCACCCGTTCGCGAAGATCAATGGAAAATGGTCTTGCCATGATATGCCAACCTCCTTTTACAGCCGACATCTTGAATAACAGATCAAACCTTTTGGGAATCCCTAAAATAAATCCAATCAATGGCATAACGCTCTAGTCGTTTAGTCCCGGTGCCGGGTGTTTTGTAATCCTCTTCTGACAGTACCCCGGAAAGGCGCCGTCATTGCTCACACCATTGATATCATCGCTCGCCGGGCACCCCATAACCGGGGGCATCTGAGGGATTGTTCGCGCGGGTCACATAAGCCTCCAGTTGCGGCTCATAGATATTCCATAATGTTGTCAATTCATCGATGGGGCAGTTCTCTGTCCAATCCACGCGCAGGTCTGCGACCGGCCAGGGCACATCCCGTACCAGTTTGAGGCCTGCTGAGTGAAGGGGCCCGGCTTCTCCGCCCGCCTCCACAGCCGCCTTCATGGCAACCAATAGACGATTGCCGAGAGAACCTTCACTCGCAAGAAAAGCTTCCACGATGGTTTGTGGAATATCGCTGTTGGCCAAGAGATTGCCGCCGCTCGCGACATTCGGCCCTGTTGCCTCCCCCCGGTTTCCAAGTGCTTTCGTCCCGGAGAACACCGCTGATCCACCCGTATTGTCGACGGCAAGCAACTGCCGGTACTCAATATAATCCGCGCTGCGGTGAACACTATCTATGGCGTCCGTCGCACTTAACCCTTGCCCGAGAAGGTCGAGCAAACGATCGCCTAGGCGAGGGTCCGTGATGTTCTGACTGAGTACCGCCCCGACCCCCGCCCGCGCAAAGGCACACCGGGCGGCGACCGCCGGCGAGGACGAAGAGACGGCAACGCCAAACATTCCTGATTCCTCACAGCGGGCGGCGATGGAAAAAGTCATAAAATCACTTCAACTCACTCGGGGATGACAGCCGTGGCCTCAATTTCAACCAACCACTCGGGGCGTGCCAGTGCCGGAACCACGAGGCCGGTGGAAACCGGATAGACACCCTTCAGCCACTTCCCCATTTCACGATAGACATCTTCGCGATATCGAATATCCGTCAGGTAAACAACCACACGGCAAACGTGACTCATATTGCTACCCGCTTCCTCCAGAAGCATCTTGATGTTCGCCATGGCCTTTTCCGCCTGTTTACCAGCATCGCCGATGTGCAGACTTTCCCGCGTATCAAGGTCCTGGGAAATTTGCCCACGAACAAAAACCGTCGCACCCTTGGCAACCACGGCCTGACATAGGTCGTTGTCCAGGTTCTGTTCGGGATAGGTTTCTTTGGTGTTAAAGGGGCGAATGCGGGTGTGTTCCATACAGGTATTCCTATGTTGTAACCCGAGGCGGGCGGTTCACGCCACACAGTTTGGCTGCCATCAGCACCGGCGAACAGGAGACAAAATGCTCCATCGGACGATCCTGCTTGTACACACGCAGACGGCTCTTGCGCATAACACCCATAATAACGCTAAATCAGCGTTATCCGGGCCAGCCACTTCCCCTTTTTTGAACATGCCGAACATTATGCAAACCTGTCAAATATATACGACTGCACCTCGCTCATCGACAATTCCTGTGAGGAATTACCGCGGCGCACATAAAATTTTTCTTGTGGTTGTCCGTGCGTATCTTTGAAGGGGACAAAGGCCGGTTTGCTTGCCGCCTTAATGTCGACCCGGCAAATTTCTATCTCCTCAACAGTCGGAAAAGTTATGTGGACATTGGTGGTAACAAGCGGTTTACCAAAGGCTTTGTCCAAGACATTCCCTAAATGAAGCTGAAACTTGTCACGGTCAGCGGCATCACCAAGGGTGTTATAATCGCCCTCAAGGCCGATGGCCTCTCCATCGTCGTTCACGCCGATCAAAAGCGTGCCGCCTTGGGCGTTCGCGAACGCGGCAATGGTCTTGACGACCACATCTTCCAGCTTTTTGTTTACCGCCCCTTGCCTGGAGTCCCAGCGGAGCGACGACTTAAACTCCAGCTCTTCGTCTTCGCCATTTGCGATCAACTCTTCCAGCGTCATTGCCGCTTCGGTCGGTTTGGTTTCCGTAATGCCATTGAGGAAATCATTTAATGCCTCCGCCAGCATCTCCCGCCGCTCTTGCAGGAATTCCTCATAGTTGTCGATTTCCCAAAGGATTGGGTCTTCCGGGATACATTGAAGCGCCAAAGCATTCGGATATTTCTTCGCCACGCCGGCAAGATAATCCTTCGCATCCATCGCGCTTTTCGTGCGATTAGCGATCTGGGTCAAAATAGCACGGTTTGTCAGCTCGTTCGACAGTGGGTGTTTAGATGGATTGTCAGGTCCGTAACCCTTTTCCTTTAGTTTCGAGGCGGGGAATATATGGTCGTACTCCAGCGCGTATTTTTTACCCATCGCCTGACGCAGGGCAACGCCGGTTGTCAAACAGAAAGCACCTTTGCTTTTCAGATACCAACGAACAAGATTGAATAACGGGTGCGAAACTTTTCTGTTTACAAAATCGGTTGGTATAACTTCAAGTGGTCGATCTTCCCCGATGACAGCAAGCAGCTTATCAAACGGGTTCTCGGACTCAGTTACAATGCGAAGGTCGCGGTCAAGCTTTTGGGGCGATTGGCTCGAATAGTGGAATTTGATTTGTGAGTAGTAGAACCATTTCACCAATTTCCGCTTTTCGGCATCGCCTAAAGGCTCGCCTTTTTTGTCGAAGCAATAAACGATGATCGGGATTAGGGCAAATTCTGTATTAATCTCTTTGGTGTGATCCACATAGGCGTCGGAGCGCATTATGCTAACAACGTAATCAAGCACGTGCTCATCAAGTAGCTTCCAGGCCAACCGGAGCGGTTCATTGTTTTCCGTCCCGTGCAGTTTTTTCATATCCGC
This sequence comes from Rhodospirillales bacterium, assembly GCA_963921245.4. Lineage (GTDB taxonomy): Bacteria > Pseudomonadota > Alphaproteobacteria > Rhodospirillales > Casp-alpha2 > JABJGO01. The sequence goes on from CAWUEY030000001.1 coordinate 142,627, forward strand.
GCCCTGATGGTGCAAACATCCGAGCAAAACATAAACGATAAAATCAAGCTTGAAGACAAAACCCTTTTCTGCAAGCGCCGTCAATTTGGATTTGAATATGTCTCGGGCCTCCGGCCAATAGCCGGATATTTGCGCGAGAGCTAACTCGGCTTCTGTCAACGCCACACCACCGGAATTCACTTTGTAGAAAATAATAATGGCCTCGCGGTGAGTTGTGCCAATGGGGACTGTTTGTACGGGAAAATCCCGATCAAGGATATTCTCAATTTTACGCGTGTGATCATCAAGACGGTCATCCCGCTCCCGGCTGACCTCCTCGCACTTTTCTTCGAGGTCTCGCACAATATCTTTTGCCCGCACCTTTTTCTTAAATATGTCCGTGAGATTACGCCACCTCGGATCGTTAGCCATTTTTGTTTTTTTGTGATACTCTAATTCTAAGGTTTCCACATTCACATAAAGACCCCGTATATCGTTCTCAATTTCGGCGGCGGTGTAATATGGTGGGATGCTTCCCCGGGTAAGCATGTAAAGCGTTGTCAGACGTTGCTGACCATCAAGCAATATGCTGACAGCCCCTTGCTTTTCGTCATACTTGTGAGGACCTTTAAGCTCCGGGGGTTTGTTGGTTTCCCAAATCAGCAACGACCCTGTGGGGTATTCTTTTATCAGGGAGTCGATCAGTTCCTTGGCATCATTCCTATTCCACACATACTCCCTCTGGAACGTTGGAACAAAGAGTTGGTGTTCATCAATCTTATCCAATGCCTGCGATATTTTCATACTTTTGCCTCCCCCTCAGTATTCGGCCATCCCTCGGCCCTCGCGCTGCTCATCAATCCGTGTTTCGACTTTGCTCCGGCGAAACCGCCAGGAAACAAGCTACGTAAAAGTGACGTTGTCGGGTTTTTGCGATTGGCGGCTACCTGTACGTCAAATTGAGTTCGTCCCTCATTGCTCAAACCCTGTTTAAGGGCCGTCAGTTGTGTAATTTCAGAACCCACTTTTCTACCACCTATATCTACTACCCATGCACACCGTCGCTTCGGCCCGGATGGCGCCGGGCCGTTGCAACGTCACATAAGAGTGAGGCCCCGCCTATTCGCCAAGCACGGGAGTTACCCCCCGTGCCGCGTTCAAGGGCTGTTTTATTTAGCGGGCGACCCGACGAAGTGGGTTACGTGACGCTGCGGAAGAAATACTGCGCATTCTTGTAAAATGAGTCAATGGGTAAAATCGTATATAATTCTCAAAGATTTCAACTGGCCTCACTTTGACCCCAAACAGAAACAAGGGTTTAGAGAAACATTTTTAGAGCAGATTCAATTTAGTCTTGATCATATCCAGCGGCAGCGAAGCACTTCACAATGGCGCGGATTTTGGCTTCAGAAAATTTTGAACTTTTTGAGTATCGGTTTTTCATGGCTATACAGAGCTTTATGCCTTTCTCGACTATAACTCTGTTAGGCATGACCCATTTACAAAATTCCTGGTAGATTGAGGTTGTGGTCCCTGGCACACTGAATGGCGTCTTCATAGCCCGCATCCGCATGCCGCCAGACACCTGAGGCCGGATCGTTCCAAAGCACACGTTCGAGGCGTTTTGCTGCCGCGTCCGTGCCATCGGCACAGATCACCACCCCGGCATGCTGACTAAAGCCCATACCCACACCACCGCCGTGATGCAGACTGACCCACGTCGCCCCGGATGCCGTGTTCACCAAGGCATTGAGTAACGGCCAGTCAGACACAGCGTCTGAGCCGTCCCGCATGGCCTCGGTTTCCCGGTTGGGTGAGGCGACCGAGCCTGAATCCAGGTGATCTCTCCCGATAACCACTGGCGCACTGAGTTCGCCGGACTTGACCATCTCGTTAAAGGCGAGTCCCAGCCGGTGACGATCGCCAAGCCCAACCCAACAGATGCGCGCGGGCAGGCCCTGAAAGCTGATCCGCTCCCGCGCCATATCGAGCCAGTTATGCAGATGTGCATTGTCGGGCATAAGCGCCTTAACCTTGGCATCGGTCTTGTAGATGTCCTCCGGGTCACCGGAAAGCGCACACCAGCGGAAAGGGCCAATGCCGCGACAGAACAACGGACGGATATAGGCGGGCACAAACCCCGGAAAATCAAAGGCGTTCTGCTGGCCTTCCTCGAAGGCCATTTGGCGGATATTGTTGCCGTAATCGACCGTCGGCACACCGGCATTGTGGAAGTCGACCATGGCCGCCACGTGGACTTTCATGCTTGCCCGCGCCGCACGGTCAACGGCTTTGGGATCGCTCTCGCGCTGTTCTTTCCACGCCGCCATGGTCCAGCCTTGAGGCAGGTAACCGTTGATGGGGTCATGAGCCGAGGTCTGGTCCGTGACGATATCCGGACGCACACCCCGTCTATAGAGTTCCGGAAAGATATCCGCCGTATTACCCAGCAGACCGACAGACCTGGCCTCCCCTGCTGCCGTCCAGCGCTCTATCATTGTTAACGCCTCGTCTAGGCTGTCCGTTTTCTCGTCCAGATATCGGGTGCGGAGCCGGAAATCGATACTATCAGGATTGCACTCAACAGCCAGACAACTGGCACCGGCCATGACAGCGGCGAGTGGCTGCGCACCACCCATCCCACCAAGTCCGCCTGTCAGGATCCATTTTCCGGAAAGATCACCGCCGTAGTGCTGGCGGCCAGCTTCAACGAAAGTCTCGTATGTGCCCTGAACGATACCTTGTGATCCAATGTAAATCCAGGACCCGGCGGTCATCTGACCGTACATCATCAGACCCTTTTTATCGAGCTCATTGAAATGATCCCAGTTGGCCCAGTGTGGCACCAGATTGGAATTGGCAATCAGGACGCGCGGCGCGTCAGCATGGGTCCTTACCACGGCAACAGGTTTGCCGGATTGTACGACCAGTGTTTCGTCTTCATCCAGATTTTTCAGTGACTCGACCATACGATCGAAGTCATTCCAGGTCCGGGCCGCCCGCCCAATCCCACCATAAACCACCAATTCATGGGGGTTTTCTGCCACATCCGGATGCAGGTTATTCATAAGCATACGCATAGGCGCTTCGGTCAACCAGCTTTTGGCGGTGATATTCGTGCCGGTCGGCGAAAACACATCACGGGTATTTTTACGAGGGTTGGTCATCTCATTAATCCTTCAGGACTCACTATGCACTGAGCAGTGGTAGGTTCGTTTCAACAGCATCCAGAATACTGGCACCGGCGATCAAGCGCCCGGCCCGCTCAAGGTCCGGTGCCAGATAGCGATCCTTTTCCAGGGTTTTCACATCCTGGCGCACGCGGGATATCATGGATTGCAGCGGGGCACTGGTTTTCAGGGGCGCCCGAAACTCTACACCCTGTGCCGCACACAGCATCTCGATGCCGATAATTCTATTCAGATTGTCAACCATACGAATCAGCCGCCGCGCTCCGTGTGCCGCCATGGATACATGATCTTCCTGGTTGGCAGATGTGGGTGTGCTGTCGGTCACGCAAGGATTGGCAAGATGGCGGTTTTCGCTCATCAGAGCCGCGGTCGTAACTTCGGCGATCATCATACCGGAATTGAGACCCGGGTCGGGAGTCAGAAACGGCGGCAGGTCATAACTCAGTGTCGGGTCCACCATCAGTGCTACCCGGCGTTGGGCAATGGAGCCGATCTCGGAAAGGGCAAGCGCAATCATATCGGCGGCAAAACCCACGGGTTCGGCATGGAAGTTACCGCCGGAGACAATCAGGTCCGGTTCTCGTAGAACCAATGGATTATCGGTCGCTGCATTGGCCTCGATCGCCAGCGTACCGGCCGCCTGACGCAGAACATCCATGGCGGCCCCGGTAACCTGGGGTTGGCACCGGATGCAATAAGGGTCCTGTACCCGGGTATCATCTTCCCGATGACTTTCGCGAATTTCGGAGCCTTGCAAGATCAATCGCATTGTAGCCGCCGCTTCGATTTGTCCCCGCTGGCCGCGCAAAGCGTGAATCTCGGGTTGCAGCGGGGCAGTAGACCCCATAATGGCTTCTGTCGAGAGACAAGACACGACAAGGGCGTTCTGGGCCGCCCGCCACGCTTCAAACAAACCGGCCAGAGCATAGGCGGTGGAGAACTGGGTCCCGTTGATACACGCCAGCCCTTCCTTCGGCCCAAGCACAACAGGCTCGAGATCCGCGTGCTTGAGTGCTTCAGCACCGGACAAACCAACGCCGCCGAAAATGGCTTCACCTTCCCCGATCAAAACCGCTGTCATATGGGCCAACGGTGTCAGATCGCCGGAAGCACCAACCGAGCCCTGTGACGGCACCACAGGCGTTACGCCACGATCAAGCATACCTTCCAGCAATTCAATCAATTGCCAGCGGACGCCCGACGCCCCACGTCCAAACGACAGCAATTTCAGAATCATCATCAGACGTACCATGTGACCTGGCATGGGCTCTCCGACACCGCAGCAATGGCTGAGAATCAGATTTCTCTGTAAGGTTTTGGTATCACCGGCCGCAATCTTCATGCTCGCCAATTTGCCGAAACCTGTATTGACTCCGTACACTGGGGCATCGCCCGAAGCCGCCTCCGCGATCCGCGCGGCTGACCGCTCCACATCTACCCGGCACCCCCGCGACAAGGTGACAGACCGATCATTCCAGAAGATACGAGCCAGTTGATCCAGCGTGACGGAGCCAGGAACCAGTTGGATAGAATTCGACATGAGATAATTCCGAACAACGTATGCATCAATAATGTCTATTGTGCCAAAACTTTATTATCGTATAAAACATGGATCATGCCTAGCAGAGAGGATCATGGTGACCAACATTCAGCAGGCCGAAAACGGCGAATGGGAGGTTACCACCGAAAAGGGGGTGTGGACCTGCGAGCATGTGGTAAACGCCGGTGGCAACCATGCTGGTGCGATTGCTGCGTTCACCGGCATTGATCTGCCGGTCATCAATATGAAGCACCAATACATCGTTACGGACCCCTGTCCTGAATTCAAGGACATGGACGGGGAGATGCCTGTCATCCGCGATCCCCGGAACTCTTCCTATTATCGCCAGGAACAGAAGTCGGCGCTGATCGGCCCCTATGAGACAAGGGGCTCACGTATTGCCTGGCCGGAATCCGCGGGTGTCCCAGGCTGGAAATCCGATCATGAATTGTTCGGTGAAGAGCTCGACCCCATCATGGAGTATCTTGAAGGCGTCATGGAGGTCATGCCTATCTGGACAAATGAGCCGGAAAGATTCAGTCTAGACCCGATCCATCAAATGCCGAGACTAAACAGTTAGTATCCGAGTTCAGGATCAATGGGATTGAGCAATGGTTTCCCGGCGAGATACAGTTCCATATTCTGGAAGAACAGACCCAGTGTAAGGGGGATGTAGGCATCCCCGTCGTCGGCCGAGATATGTGGCGTCACGATCAGATTTTTTGTCCCCCACAATCGGGACGATGGATCAATGGGTTCTGGATCAAACACATCCAGGATGGCACCGGCCAGTGACCCTTCTTCCAGTTTGTCACAGAGCGCATCGTAGTCCATAACGGCTTCGCGGCCGATGTTCACAAGGCCGACAGTTGGTTTCATGAGATCAAGCCGCCGCCGGTCCAGCAGGCCCCGTGTTTCCGGGGTATCGGGTGTCGCAACAAAAACATAGTCGGCACGTGGCAGGACCTCATCCAGCCGGTCGGCGGTGACAATCTCGTCACAGCCATCCACGGCGCGTCCACGATTGTTGACCCCGATGACATGAGCGCCCAGTTCGCGAACTTTCTTTGCCGCACTTCCGCCTAGGCTGCCGGTGCCAATCACCACCAGCGTTTTTCCGGCGATGGGCGAGGCATAGAGGGAGTCGTAAACCGCGTTGCGCTGGTTGGTAACAACGGCCGGCATATGGGTGTGAAGCATCAAGATGCTCATTAGGCCAAATTCACCGGCCTTGGCGGCGTGCACGCCTTTGTTGTTGGTGAGAACCACATTTGCAGGGAGCCAGTCCATGGGCCGCATATGCTCGACCCCTGCACCAATGCAGTGAATCCAGTTGAGGTTAGGCGCTTTAGACTGAAGGTTATCGGTTGGCAGGTTCCAGCACAACAAAACCTCCGCATCCCGCATGGAGGTTACGAAGTTGTCGGTATCCCAGTCGATGAACGCGGAGAGTTTTCCATCCATATCGGGGAAGTCGCGGAGTGTCGCGTCAAAGCGTTCCTGTGTGATGGTGAACACCTCTTCACCCTCCGGCGTGGTGGGAAAGGAGCCCGCTTTCCAGCGATTGTTTTTGACGTGTACTTTGGTGGTCATGGTTTATTGATTCCCATCCAGGCCGTTGGCTTCCAGCGTTTTCAGTTTTTCGATGATTGAGGAGTCACGTACGTCATTGGGATCGTTCTCATGGTCGAATTGAATGTTCATCACGGCTTCGCCAATACGCAGCAGGTAGGCAGTGTCGTCGTTGCCCTTTGCCGGAAAATTGAGCACCGTATCCTGTCCGTAGGTGCGAACAGACAAGCCCTCTGGGTTTACGGGTTGTGGTGGCAAGGTGCCGGACTTTAGAGCGTTTATCTGTTTCCGGATGCGACGCCGATAGAGAGAGATCCCTCGGTCTGTGGGCATAAGGTTCTCGCCCCGGTGAGTCGTGATTGGCCCCATGCCTTCTACGGCTTCTGCATCTGCCGGAAAGCGCTGCTTTTCCTCAGGCGGGCGATCAACAATTTCGCCCTGTTCGATCATCTCGCAGCCTTCCCTGGTATTGTACTCGTGCGGGTCGCCGCGCTCACCGAAGTTGCCCCAGGCATACGCGACAGAGTTTTCATCATCGATGGGAACAACCCATCGGGTGAAAGCCGAACGCCCGAAATACCGCGATTGCATGCCATCGGTCGCATAGGCCGCACCGGCCTGGGTGAAATTGGGTAGAATAAGTTCATTGACTCGCACCCAGGCATTGTCACCCACCCGGCGGGTCGAAGACCCGAGATAGTGATTGTCATTGCGCTCGTAAAATTTCAGGGCACCAATTTCAGCCATGCCGTCAGAAAATTGCGGATGGCTGTTCTGGCTGTGCAGGAACGTGGTGTGAACCGGGTCCATAATGGCATCAAGGACCTGTATCCAGTTGCAGGTATATTTGACTTCGTAGGGGCGCGTTGTAATGCCCTCGACCTCAAAGGCATCGTATAACGGAAATTCGGGCATGGTTTCCGGCTTGCCCATGTAGGTAAAGATCAATCCGTTAAATTCAACAACGGGATAGGCACCCAGGCGCGTGTTGTTTCGAACCTTGATCGCCGGTTCCGCATCGGCGGATTCGGCCGGTGTTTCCAGAATTTCGCCATCCAGGGCGAATAGCCAACCGTGATAACAACACCGGATACCGCGATCTTCACACTTTCCGTACTCCAGTGACGCACGACGGTGGGGGCAATACTTGTGAACCAAACCGATCCTGTTCTCTTTGCTATAGCGAAAGAGAACAAGTTCTTCGCCCAGGATTTTGATGGCTTTTGGTAGTTCGCCCAGGGACCGGGTCATGAGGACCGGGTGCCAGAAACAGCGAAGATACTCACCGCAGGGTGTGCCGGGGCCGACCCGAGCAATTTCCTCGTCAATGCCTGCTGGTTGGGATTGATCGTAGCCGACAAATTGACTTCCAGGTGGTGTCATTAAAACGGGTTTTGGATTTTGCGGGGCCTGATCCATGGATGGTCTCCCTAATAATAAGGACTGCCTCATGTTACGGGTGTTTAAAATACGTTATTCGCAATACATAAAAGTTTTGTTTGGTTGATTACGCATGTCAATAGATATATGATACGATATTCGTATTAAAATCATTGACTTGTAAGAAATTCGCAGTTACGGCTAAAAAATAAGCATCGGGTTGCCGAAGATGCCACCACGCAACCTAGCGGAGTGCCAAGTGGCTCGAGGTATCGGAACAGGGCAAAGCATGACAAATATTGCGGATCGCAAGTTTGCGCCGAGACCTGCGCGACAATTCGACAAGTCTTCCCCCGATGATCAGTTAAACCGATCCATCATTGCCATGCTGCAACGGGATGGCCGTATGCCGTTTTCTGAAATCGCCCAGGAGCTGGGTGTGTCGGAAGGAACGATCCGTAACCGTGTAGCCAGTATGAAACAGGCCGATATGTTACGGATTGTCGCTATCGTCGATCCGGTCGCTGCGCAGTACAAAACCGACTCCATGTTGGGTATCAAGATTGCCCCCGGCCATACTCCGCAATCTGTTGCCCGCCGTCTCGCTGAGCTGCCGGACGTGGTCTACATCCTCTGGGTTAGCGGACGATTTGACCTTCTGATCGAGGTGGTCAGCAACGACCGAGACGGCTTTCTGGAATTTCTGAATACGGAGATTCATGGCCAACCCGATATCACGGCCAGTGAAACCATGATGGGCCTGAAGAACTTCAAGAACCAGTTCCTGCTCAAACGAAACTGGAGCGAATGAAGTTAATCGAAGATATGAGAACGCATTTTCTATTTTACGGGAGATTATGAATGACTGAATATGTAGAAACATTTTCCGAGGCTCTGCCATCGGATGAACGCATTGCAGAAGTGCGCAAGGAACTTGACGAAGCAGGCGTCAAATACGTGCTGTCCAGCTGGATTGACCTGCACGGCATTCCAAAAACTAAACCCGTTCCCATGAGCGACTTTGAAGCTCTGTGTAAGGGTAAGGGGCCGCAGTTTGCGGTACATTCCGTGTCTTTTGTTCCAGAGCTGTCCCCAGCTGATTCCGATCAGGTAATGGTGCCGGATCTTGACGCGGTATACATTTGCCCCTGGGACAATTCCATGGCGATCATCTTTGCCGACCTGTTCTGGGAAGATGCGCCGTATAATGTTTGCCCGCGCCAAGCCCTGAAACGGATTATCAGGGAAGGCACGGAAAAGGGTTACTCGGGAATGTGCGGCATTGAACCAGAGTTCATTGCCATGCGCTATGACGAAGACGGCAAGCCGGTAAAAGCCATTGATGACGACCCGCCCGACGGATTGCGGCCCCGCCGTCAGGCCTTCGGTTATGACGTGGAGTATTCCCTCGATTCAATGCCGTTCTTCAAGGACATGATTGACATCCTGGAAGATCTGGGCTGGAACGTACATGACGTTGTGGCAGAGGGTGCTTACTCTCAGTTTGAACTGGATTTTCACTACACCAATCTTCTTGAAATGGCCGACCGGTTGGTCTTCCTGCGCATCCTCCTGAAAGAGGTTGCCAAAGAACACGGCATGTTCATCACCTTCATGCCGAAACCTACGGTTGGTGACTGGCGTTCAGGCGCACACATTAATATGTCAATTGTCCGCACGGATGATCCGGATGTGAACATTTTCGGCAACAGCAAAGACGGCTGGTCCGAAGAGTCACGCTATGCCGTCGGTGGTTTGATGAAGCACGCTGAGGGCCTGACGGGCGTTACCTGTCCTACCGTCAATTCCTATAACGGTCTCGTCCCTCGAGTTGGCGGGTTTGAAGGCGGCACCGTCACTTGGGCGCCGACGAACATCACTTATGGTTTCAACAATCGGTCCGCCCAGTTCCGTCTGCCGCAAAGCCGGTATTGCATTGAGAACCGTGCTGCCGATATGACCATGAACGCCTATCTGGGTCTTGCCATGTCCTTTGCCGCGGCGGTGGAGGGGGTTGAGAACAAGATCGACCCGGGTGAGCCGACCGATCGTGACCTCTACGAAATGACCGAAGAGGAATATGTGGAAGCCGGTATCCGTCGCCTGCCGCGAAACCTGATGATGGCCATCGAAGCCCTTAAGGCCGATGGCCTGGCCGAACATGTCATGGGTCCGGTGATGAAGAAATCCTATATCGCCTACAAGGTCGATGAATGGGAACGCTATCATCAGGCCGTAACAGACTGGGAGGTACAGGAATACTTGCGCCTCTATTAAGACAACGAGACAATCTGGCGGGTTAGACCCGCCAGATTGGTTTTGGGCGGTGGCACAGTGATGGGGTGATGATATGAGTGATCATAGAATATTCGAACTTGGTGACGTGCCGTTACAATCGGGCGAGGTTCTGAAGAACGCCAAACTTTCCTATCAGGTGTATGGCACCCTCAATGAAGCAGGTGATAATGTGGTCGTCATGCCCACATTCTATACGGGCACACATAGACGCAACGAGGGGTTTTTCGGTTCTGGTCGTGCGGTTGATCCGGCGCGACACTTTATCGTGTGCATCAATCTGATGGGGAATGGTTTTTCCTCATCGCCCAGCAATACAGCCGCCCCTCAGGATGGCCCGCGGTTCCCCAAAACAACGCTTTACGACAATATCGCCTGCCAGCACCGCTTGCTGACCGAGGAACTGGGCGTTACGGAAATTGCCCTGGTCACAGGATGGTCCATGGCCGGATGCCAGTCCTATCAGTGGGCGGCACAGTACCCGGATATGGTCAAGGCTATCGTTCCCTACTGCGCGTCTGCAAAGACATCACCGCACAACAATGTGTTCCTCGAAGGGGTGAAAGCCGCCCTGCAGGCGGACGTCACCTGGAACAACGGGGATTATGACCGGCAACCCGAAACGGGCCTGCGGGCCTTTGGTCGGGTGTATGCAGGATGGGCTTTCTCTCAGACCTTCTATCGGGAAGGACTCTATAAACAACTCGGTTTTGAAACTGTTGAGGACCTGCTTTTGGATTGGGAAGCCAACCACGTGGATAACTGGGATGCCAACAATTTGCTCGCCAAGCTGTGGAGTTGGCAGAATGGTGATATCAGCGCCAACGAACGCTATAACGGTGATTTTCAGCGGACTCTAGGTTCAATTTCCGCACGTGCGGTGTTGATACCGTGTACCAATGATCTTTACTTTCCGCCGGAAGATAACGAGATCGAAGCGCGATACATGCCGACTGTAGCTTTTAAACCTTTCGACTCACCCTGGGGTCATTGCGTTGCAAGTCCGGGCAACGAACCGGCTTTTGCTCAGTTCCTGGATGACGCCATCGCGTCCGTATTGCGTTCGGATGGCTAGGGTCATAACCTATCAAGGTTTATGTGTTTCAATGTGTTGGCATTCAGCTTATGGAGGTTTTCTGCCATGAAGGATCTTTTTTGGCTTTCCGACTAGCAATGGGCATTGATCGAACCACATCTGCCATATCGGGCGGCGGGTTGATGATCGGCGGGTAATCTCGGGCATCATCCATGTGTTGCAATCGGGCTTGCGCTGGCGAGACTGTCCTGAGGCATACGGCCCCTCGACGACGATCTATAACCGCTATAACCGCTGGTCGCAGAAGGGGTATTGGCAGTATCTGTTTGCGGCGCTGAGGAGGGTGCTGGGCGAGGTTAGGCAAGAGATTTCCATGGATGCCACGCGCGTTCTGGCGCACCGCTCGGCCGGTGGCGGAAAAGGGGGGCCTTTGTTCAGACCATCGGCCGTACAAAGGGAGACCGCAACACCAAGGTTCACGCCATAAGTGACGTACACTGTCGCCCCCTGGCGTTCTGTCTGACGCTGGGTCAGGTTGACCACATCACGGGTGGTGAAATGCTGGCAGGCAACCTGCCCAAAGCCCGTTACCTGATCGCCGATAAAGCCTACGATGCCAACCACTGGCGCGACGGGTTAAAACGCTGGCGCAGCACGCCGGTCATACCGAACAGGTCCAACCGTAAGACACCTTATCCATTCGACCCTGAACGCTACAAAAAAACCGCAATGGTATTGAGCGCATGTTCGCAAGGCTTAAGGACTGGCGGCGCAACGCCACAAAATACCACAAAAACGCCGACAACTTCATGGCCGCTCTATGCATCGTCGCCATCATATGCTACTGGATTTGAATGAGTCTCGACCCTAAGATCGTTGGGGATTAGAGGATGACAGAACAGGTCATGGAAAAGAGGGAAAAACCGGCAAAAAACGGAAAATTGGGGCGGAGGAAAATTCTGCCGTTACTGGCGATTGTCGCTGGTTTTGTGGTGTTTTTTGCGTTTGGTGGACATAATTACCTATCATTTTCGGCCCTGTCCGAACATCGGGAAACCCTGCAGACATGGTACGCCGAGAATACCTTCGTGGTCACCGTCGGGTTCTGTGTTCTTTATGCGCTAGCGGTCGCCTTTTCATTGCCGGGGGCTGTTTGGATGACGTTGCTGGGCGGATTCATGTTTGGAACCGTGCTGGGGGCGGTTTTGATAATTTCTTCCGCAACGCTTGGCGCCGTTCTCATTTTTTTGGCGGCAAGGTATGCTCTGGCTGATTTCTTTCGGGCTAGAGCCGGCGCGACCATTCAGAAAATGGAAGCAGGCTTCAGGCAAAATGCCATGTCCTATCTGTTGGTGTTGAGGTTGGTCCCGATATTCCCGTTTTGGCTGGTTAATTTGGTGCCCGCCTTTCTCGGTGTTCGACTCAGTACCTATACGATTGCCACGTTTCTGGGCATTATTCCGGGCAGTGTTGTCTATTGCAGTGTTGGCAGCGGTCTGGGCGATTTGTTTGAACAGGGTAGGGAGCCCGATCTCAGCATCATTTTCCAACCCAACATCCTCTTACCAATCCTCGGGCTTGCCGGGCTTTCCATGCTTCCCGTCGTTTATAAAAAAATCAAGAGCAAGACCTCTGACGCATGATCAGATGGACCACGTTGGGAATAGGCACCTGAAAGACCACCTTAATGTCTGAAACCATTAAAACCGATATTTGTGTCATTGGTGCCGGCTCCGCCGGATTATCCGTCGCGGCAGGCGCGGCCATGCTGGGTGCCGATACAGTCTTGATAGAAAAGCACCTCATGGGGGGCGACTGTCTGAACTTCGGATGTGTGCCTTCGAAGGCCATGCTGGCGGCAGGCAAGGCCGCACACGGATTTACCGCCGCGGGGCAATTCGGCATTGAGCCCGCACAACCCGTGATTAACCACGACGCCGTATACGAACACATTCACGGGGTCATTGCAGCAATTGAGCCCAATGACTCGGTGGAACGGTTCGAAGGGCTCGGTGTCAATGTTATCCAGGGAGAGGGGCGTTTTGTCAGGCCCCGTGACGTGGAAGTCAATGGCAAACGCATTCGGGCCCGCCGGTTTGTCATCTCAACCGGGTCTTCGCCCGCCGTTCCGCCCATACCCGGTCTCGACAAGGTGCCGTTCCACACCAATGAGACCATTTTTCACAAGCGCGAGTTCCCCTCCCGTCTAATTGTCATCGGTGGTGGTCCCATCGGCTGTGAACTGGCGCAGGCACACCGGCGTCTAGGCGCCGCCGTTACGCTTTTGGAGCTGTTCTCTATCATGCCCAAGGATGACCCGGAGCTCGTCGATGTCGCTCGACAGTCCATGATCGCGGACGGCATCGACCTGCGTGAAGGGGTGAGCGTGGCTCGTGTCGAGAAATCCGGGGACGGGGTTGCCGTTATCCTGAATACCGCCGCCGGTGAAGAACGGATAGAAGGATCTCATCTGTTACTGGCGACGGGCCGCAAACCCAATCTGGACAGTCTCAATCTGGACGCCGCCGGTATCAGGCATTCCACACGGGGTATCGATGTGGATACCCGCCTGCGGACCTCTAACAGGAAGGTGTTTGCCATTGGTGATTGTGCGGGCGGATTGCAGTTTACCCATGTTGCCTCCTATCACGCCGGGATCGTCATTCGAAACGCGCTGTTCCAGATGCCTGCAAAGGCGGATCATCGCTTTATCCCCTGGGTAACGTATACGTCGCCCGAGGTGGCACAGGTTGGTCTTGACGAACAACAAGCCCGCGAACAGCTCGGCAGTGGGTTTCAGGTCTTGCGCTGGCCGTTTCACGAAAACGACAGGGCACAGGCCGTGCGCGATACGTCTGGTTTGATCAAGGTCGTTGTAACACCGAAAGGCAAGATACTGGGGGCGGGCATCGTTGGTCCCAACGCAGGTGAGCTGATACAGGTCTGGCAACTTGCCCTTTCGCAGGGCATGAAAATTGGCGCCATGGCGGGCATGGTCGCGCCCTATCCGACCCTTGGCGAAGTGTCCAAGCGGATCGCCGGTAGTTTCTATACTCCGAAACTGTTTGGTGAGCGCACCAAGAAGATCGTTCGGTTCCTGTCAAGGCTCGGTTGAAGATATATCGACCGATTGCGGATGTTGCACCCCCGGCTGACGGATGACAGCATAGCCGTGCAGTCAGGAAGCTTGTAGTGGCCGATCAGAAAACCGAACCGACGGGTAATGCGGTTGAAGAGTCCTTACCGACCTCTGGGCGAGGGTTGATATGGGGGTTGTCCGCCCGCCTGATGGTTCTGACCATTGCCTTCCTGATGTTGGCAGAATTCCTTATTTGGGCACCATCTGTCGCACGTTACCGGCTTGATTACCTTCAGGAACATCTGGCCGAGGCGCATCTCGCCATGGTGGCGGTAGACGCCATGAAATCCGATTCCGTTGACATGGATCTGGAGGAACAATTGCTGCTCTATACTGGGACGCATGGCATCGTTCTGAACCTGACGGATCACCGCATGCTGATGGTTGGTGAAACCATGCCCCCACGCGTGGATATTGATGTCGATTTATCCAACAGTTCACTGTTGTCGTTACAGGTCGACGCCTTCCGCACCCTGGCGCAACCGAAAAACCGGGTATTACGGGTGCTGGGTGTGTCGCCAAAGGATCCTGGCATTCTGGTAGAGGTGATTATTGATGAACACCTCCTGCGGATGGCGATGATCAATTTTTCATGGCGCATACTTGGGCTGTCTGTGGTGATTTCCCTGTTTACGGCTGTGTTGGTGTTTCTCAGTCTGAATTGGCTGATGGTGCGCCCGATCCGGCGTATTATCCGAAACCTTGGCCGGTTTCGGGACCGCCCGGAAGATGCAACCCGGGTCATTGAGGTTTCCCGCCGCACCGATGAAATCGGCATCGCGGAACGGGAACTCCAGGGGATGCAGGAAGAAGTCCGTCGCTCCCTGGGACAGAAAACGCGCTTGGCTGCCCTTGGTGCGGCGGTTGCCCGGGTGACCCACGACTTGCGCAATACATTGGCGACTGTGGCACTGGCGTCCGAACGACTGTCTTCCATTCAGGACACTAAGGTCCAACGGGTCATGCCGCGCCTCTATCAAGCCATTGATCGCGCCGTTCGTTTGTGCAGCCAGACCATCGACTACGTTAGTGCCAGTGATTTGAAACTGCGAAAAGAACCTTTTCATCTGGCTGAGCTTATGTCCGAGGTGGATGTGGCGCTCAGGGAGATTGACCTGCCCGCAGAACATGATGGGCAGGATGAAAAGATCGAGATGAGCTGGCAAAACAGGGTTCCGTTCGAAATTACGGTGGTCGGTGACCGGCACCAGCTTTTTCGAGCGTTCAGCAATCTTGCCCAGAATGCCCGGCTCGAGGGCGCGACGACGTTTGTCGTTGCGGCGTCAATGATGCCGGACGGGAAAAATGTTATCATCCATCTGGTGGATGATGGGCCGGGATTACCTATGAAAACGCAGGAGCAGTTGTTTCAGCCTTTTGCCGGATCTTCGCGCAAGGGTGGCACCGGTCTCGGACTTGTCATCGCCTATGACATCTTCCAAGCCCACGGCGGGCGGATTGATTTGATTGAAACCGGCCCGGAAGGAACCGATTTTTGTATTGAGTTACCCGCGGAAGAAGCGCCACTGATTTTGGATGATGAGGAATGACAGCAAAAGATTGGGATGCTGACGGATATCTTTCTTTCAGCGATGAACGTGCCCGCCCGGCGCGTGACTTGCTGGGGCGAATAACCCACCCCGGCCCCCGTCTTGTCATTGATTTGGGATGCGGTACGGGCGAGCAGGCCGCGATGATGAAACGCCGCTGGCCGCCGGCCCGCGTTGTCGGCGTGGATTCCTCGGAAACCATGCTGGAGAAAGCCCGCGTTACATGTGCTGGCGACGTGACCTGGGTCAAAGCAGACATCACCACTTTTGAGCCGCCGGAAAAAGCGGATGTGCTGTATTCCAATGCAGCCCTGCAGTGGCTGGACAATCACCCGGGCCTTTTCCCCTGGCTGATCGAGAGATTATCGGATGGCGGGGTATTTGCGGTCCAGATGCCGCGTAATTTTGCGGAACCATCCCATCAGGTGATGCGAGAGGTCGCTCAAAATGGCTCATGGGCGGATCGTTTGCGCGCCGTGCGGGCCGCGGCGCCTGTTGCACGCCCTTCGGACTATTACGAGATTCTCTCACCATTGGTGCGTCAGATCGATATCTGGGAAACGACCTATACGCATGTTCTGGATGGCGACGATCCGGTTGCGGCCTGGGCCCGAACGACCGGTCTGCGACCTTTTCTGAATGCGCTGGCGGATGACGAGGAGCGGGATGCTTTTTACAATGCCTATGCCGAAGCCTTACGGCACCATTATCCCAGGCAGGAGAACGGTCGCACTCTGTTTCCCTTCAAAAGGCTGTTTATAGTTGCGAAACGCTAACCGGCATCAGTCGCCATCCACGGAGCCTTCCCGTCTTGGATCTGCGCCCCCTTCAAGACCGTCCGGGGTAATGGCGATCCCCTGTAGACCGCTGACCATCTCCCGACTGTCGACAGAATGACCCATAGCTTCGAGGCTCGGAATCAGGGCTCCCAGGGGTGTGCCCTTTTCGATGCGTGTGGCGCCGTTCTTGTTCAGAACGTGGGGTAAGTCAATGGCCTGCTGGATATTCAGGTTCCAATCTAGCACACCGATCAGGGTCTTCGCCACATAGCCAATGATGGAAGACCCGCCAGGCGAGCCCACGGCAAGGACGGGTTGACCCGCCTGATTGAAGACGATTGTGGGAGACATGGAACTGCGGGGGCGTTTATGTGGAGCCGGGCGATTGGCAACAGGCTTGCCATCCTTTTTCGGCTTCCAGGCAAAATCGGTCAGTTGATTGTTAAGCAGAAAGCCCTGAGTCATAAGGCGCGATCCGAACTGGGTTTCAATGCTGGAAGTCATGGAAACCACATTCCCGGCGGCATCCACGATGCTGAAATGCGTGGTCGATAACCCTTTATCTGCGTTGTCCGGGGCCAGCAGTGTTTTCTGGATGCTCCCCGGTTTTCCGGGTTCCGCCTTTTCGGCGGCGCGCCCAAGGTCAATCAGGGCGGCACGGGTTTTTAGGTAATCAGGATCAATGATCTCGGGCGGATGTGGTTCAAAATCTGAATCCGCTAGATAGTGATTGCGATCGGCGAAGGCCAGACGACTGGCTTCCGCGATTAGATGGCTGGCCATCAGGGACCCGGGCTTCATCCATTTCAGGGGGTAGTGTTCCAGTATGCCCAAAATCTGTAACGTGGTAATGCCGCCCGATGATGGCGGTGGCATGCCACAGACGATGTAGGCGCGGTACGGTCCACACACGGCCTGTCTTTTGACGGCGGTATAGGCGGCCATATCTTCCATGGTCATTTCCGTCGGTGACAGCGCCGCGTTCTGAACCGTGCGGGCGATGCCCTCGGCGATATCGCCGGTGTAAAACGCGTCCGCGCCACCGGCGGCAATCCTGGCTAGTGTTTCGGCGAGGGCTGGGTTTGTCAGAACCGTTCCCACGGGATGGGGATCGCCACCGGGCTGAAAGAAATAGGCCGCCGTATCGGCAAAGGTTTTTAGCTGACTGTCGCCCGCCGACAGGTAGTTCATGCGCTCAGTCACCGGAAATCCGGCCCGGGCCAGGCTGATGGCGGGCTGGAACAATCTACTCCAGGGCAGCTTGCCGTGTTCCTGGTGTGCCATCTCCAGCATGCGAACCACGCCCGGTACACCTACCGAGAGCCCGCCTACAACCGCTTCGTCCCAGCCCTTGTAGTCGCCATCCGGTTTCAGGAACATGGTTTCTGTGGCGGAAGCCGGGGCTTTTTCCCGCCCATCATAGGCGATGACATCGTGGGTTGCGGCGGCGTAGTACATCAGGAAACCACCACCTCCGATGCCGGAGGACTGCGGTTCAACCAGAGTGAGAACCATCTGTACCGCGATGGCGGCATCCACCGCCGAGCCGCCCGCGCGCAACACCTCTACCGCCGCTTCGGTGGCCAGCGGATTGGCCGTTGCGGCCATGAACGAGTTGGTCCTTACAGTCGCTGCATCGCTGACCATGCGATCGGATGCTTGCGCGGAATTTATCACCCCCGCCGCGGCCAGAAAGCCGAGTGTCAAAATGCCGAGAACTTTATTTATGCCGTGAACAGGCCGTTGTCGTGGCATGGGTTATCCTCTCTGTGGTGCCGTATGGTATCGTGTGATTAACGCTCAAGAAACCGGAAACTTATGGGGAGAGCAGACGTCGTGTTCGACTAGATCGCTGATAGAGGCGGCGGGCAATGGCTGTTGTTGCGGGCGGCGTTTTTCGCCGGGGTCCTGTTTCGGTCGGCTGCGGCCCGGGAGAGCACGGGCAACCAGGAAAAACCGCGGAAAACAGTGGTACCGCGCCAGATTTCAGATAAATTTGTGCGCTGCACAAAAAAGGTCTGATTTTTTTCATCAACTCTGATATGGTCCGCTCCGAGACTGTCAAAAGAATGCCCGCGGGGATAAGTGCCCATGAGTGTTGTCATTGATGCCAAGAAGCGACTGACTGTACCGGATATCCGGGTCCGCAAGGGCAAGGAACCTTTAGTGTGCCTGACCGCCTACACGGTGCTGACCGCCCGTTGGCTGGATGACTACACCGATGTCCTGCTGGTGGGTGACTCTCTTGGCATGGTAATTTACGGCATGGAAAACACCCTCAGTGTGACGCTCGACATGATGATTGCCCATGCCCAGGCCGTCATGCGGGGATCCCGCCGGAGCTGCGTCATGGTCGATATGCCGTTCGGCTCCTATGAAGAAAGCCCGCAGGTCGCCTTTCGGAATGCCGCACGGGTTATGAGTGAATCCGGTGCCTCCGGCGTCAAGATCGAGGGTGGTGTCGAAATGGCCGAAACCATTTCCTATCTGACCAAGCGGGGGATCCCGGTCATGGGGCATATAGGCCTCATGCCACAGTCGGTGCAGGCAACCGGCGGGTTTCGGGCCCGCGGCAAGGGTCACGACGAAGCCCGCCGCATTCTGAGAGACGCCCGCGCGGTTGAGGAGGCCGGGGTATTTGCCATGGTTATCGAGGGCACCATGGAGCCGCTGGCCCGCGAAATCACGGAATCCGCCGTGGTGCCGACCATCGGTATCGGTGCGTCAGCGGCCTGTGACGGGCAAATACTGGTGACCGAAGACATGGTTGGACTGTTCATGGATTTCACGGCCAAATTTGTGAAACGCTATGCCCTTTTGGGTGAACAGATCGAAGCCGCCGCCAAGGCTTATTCGGAGGACGTTCGGGCCGGGCGGTTTCCGGGACCCGAACACCTTTTCGGTATGAAAAAATCAGTCGAGACGGAATGACCGGTAAAGAGACGCTGGTAACCGTCTCCACGGTCACCGACTTAAGGCAGCATGTATCGTCATTGCGCACGGCGGGCGTTACCATTGCCCTGGTTCCCACTATGGGGGCCTTGCATGACGGGCATCTGAGTCTGGTAAGAGCGGCGCGAGAACAGGCCAGTCATGTGGTCGTGAGCCTGTTTGTGAACCCGACGCAGTTCGGTGAGAACGAAGACCTGGACACCTATCCCGGCGATAGGGATCGGGACCGTGCCCTGTTATCGGACGAGAATGTTGACCTGCTCTTTATGCCCCGGGTCGAGGACATGTACCCGGAGGGCGATGTCACACGGATCACCGTGGGTGACCTCGGGAGCACGCTGGAAGGTGAGTATCGCCCCGGCTTTTTTATCGGCGTTGCCACGGTGGTCAGCAAGCTTCTGTTGCAGGTTCTGCCGGATGTGGCGCTGTTTGGCGAAAAGGACTTTCAGCAATTGCAGGTCATCCGGCGGATGGTTCGCGATCTGCATATTCCTGTGCGGATTTTCGGTGTGCCGACGGTTCGCGCGCCAGATGGCCTCGCCCTGTCGTCACGCAATGCCTATCTTAGCGATGCGGAAAGGGCGGTTGCGCCCGCGCTTTATGAGGTGTTGACCGGTATTGCCGGAACGGTCCGCAAGAAAGGCGATATCCCTGCCGCGCTGAATATGGGTCGGGCGTCGCTGCTGTCCGCCGGGTTCGCGGCGGTTGATTATCTGGAGTGTCGTCATGCGGAAACATTCACCCCCGTGACGGATGCCACAGACGAAGACCCGGATAATCTCCGGGTGCTGGCCGCCGTCCGTTTGGGCTCGACCCGCCTTATCGACAACGTGTCGATCTGATAGGTTTCGACGATTGGAGCGCGAAGGGCCTTTCTCTATCCGCTCTTTATCGAGGCTATATATTGAGTCACGGTCGAGCCGTGAACTCAACATATTGGGTCAAAATATTTTTCTAATACGTTGATTTTATTTATTTCTTGACGGCGAATCGCCGCTTGCCCATGGTGTCCCCTTAACTGGGTGGATTAAGGCCCGGGTAGTTCAAGGACTGGGCAGATCAAAAACTACAAAAACAAAATCCTCCAGGGAGACTGTGTAGACATCATGAACGGATTGCCGGAAGGCTCCGTTGATCTGGTTTTCGCCGATCCACCCTACAACCTGCAATTGTCTGGCGACCTGTTGCGTCCCAACAATTCCAGGGTCGATGCCGTGGATCAGGATTGGGATCAGTTCGAGTCCTTCGCCGCCTATGACGCCTTTACCGAAGCGTGGTTGCGGGCGGCACGACGGGTGCTGAAGCCCGATGGCGGCATCTGGGTAATCGGCAGCTATCACAACATATTCCGCGTCGGGCGCATTCTTCAGGACCTGGGATTCTGGATTCTGAACGATGTGGTATGGCTGAAAACCAATCCCATGCCGAATTTTCGCGGGCGGCGGTTTACCAACGCACATGAGACCATGATTTGGTGCGCGCGCAGTCAGGATGCCAGATACTGCTTCAACTATGAAGCCATGAAAAATCTGAACGACGATCTGCAGATGCGCTCCGACTGGACCATGCCGCTGTGTACGGGCAAGGAACGCATCAAGGGTGATGACGGATCAAAAGCGCACCCGACGCAAAAGCCGGAGGCCTTGTTGCACCGGATCATTCTGGCGTCGTCAAAACCCGGCGATCTGATCCTTGACCCGTTCTTCGGGACCGGCACCACCGGCGCCGTAGCCAGGCGGTTGAAACGAAACTTTGTCGGCATTGAACGCGAAGATAACTATGTCGCCGTTGCCAATGAACGCATTGCCAGGGTTAAACCTGTAGACGATCCTGAGCTTGTGAACACGCCGGCCAGGCGTGCGGAACCCCGCATTCCTTTCGGCTGGCTTGTGGAACGTGGCCTGCTGGAAGCCGGCACGACGCTCTATGATATGAACAAACGCCATGCCGCCCGTGTGCGTGCGGACGGCACCCTCGCCACATCCGATTTCAGAGGCTCAATCCATCAGGCCGGTGCCCATGTCCAGAAAGCACCGAGCTGCAATGGCTGGCAGTACTGGTGCGTGGAAACCCGTGGCAAGCTGGTGCCCATTGACGTCCTGCGTCAGAAGCTGCGGGCAGAGTTACACTAATTCCGTCACCGGGCCTTCTATCGTCATCCCGGGCCGGGTCAAATCCAACCGTTTGGATTCCAACCGCGCCCGGTATTTGTGCGGGTAGCGTTCTCCCACTGGCGTTGGTCTGACTCGCAGAGCCGGGAAACGCCCTGCCCGGACAAATTCCGCGCCAATGGACCAATCCAGCAGGTTCAGGGAGGGGGCATGCCCCGGCATCTCCATACGCCAATGGCCGCCGCAGGTCAGCGCACGGATATCGGTAGTGGTTTCAATCTTCAATGGGTGTGAAGTCGTAATCCTCTGTGGCCATGATCGCGGCCATACCACCGAGCGCGGCAATGCGGGCGGCCTGATCGGAAAACGCCAAATCGTTGGCCGCGTCGGGATCAACCAGCGTTAGCATGGCATCGTGGCATTCACGGCGGGTGCTTTCGTAGCCGGGATCCGTTCCCAGATTGTAGGCCTCTTCGGGATCATCCACACAGTCGAACAATTGCGGTTCGTAGCCGGGGTAGTAAACATATTTCCAGCGGCCATGACGGATCATGAACATTCCGGTTATTGAGCCGCCGTCGTGATACTGGCTGAGGACCAGGCGGTTCGGGTTGTTGTCTGCCCGGGCGATGTTTAACAGCGATTGCCCCGGTCGTTCTTTATGGCTGGCGTTCTCCGCCACGCCTGTGGCCTCCAGGACCGTGGGATAAATATCCACCAGGGATACCGGCGTTTCACAGACCTTGCCTTTGGCAACACCCGGTCCGGCGATGATCATGGGAATAGCAACGGATTCTTCGTACATGTTGCACTTGGTCCAAAATCCCTTATTGCCCAGCATTTCGCCATGATCGCTCAGGTAAATGACAATGGTGTTGTCGGCCTGACCACTATCGCTCAAGGCGTTCAGAACCAGCCCAACATTATGGTCAAGAAAACTACAGAGACCGTAATAGGAAGCGACGGCGATGCGGCGTTTCGCGTCATTGAAATGATCGTCGTAATTCATGAAGTTACGAAGACTGTTCAGGACAGGGTGATCGGAGCCGTCCGTATCCGTCGCCGCAACAGGCAGGGCCATGTCGGCTGCCGGATAGAGATCATAGAACTCATCCGGCACAATCAGGGGATAGTGCGGTGTGATGAACGAGGAAAACATGACCCAGGGTTTGTCACAATGCATAGGTGCGGTTTCGCGCAACCATGTACAGGTGTCGTCCACAACATGGCGATCCTGATAGGTATAGTCACATTCACCCGGTCCGATCTGTTCGGCGAAGTCTTGTGTCTTCCCCCAATGGGGTAGCTCGCGGCGCAGCAACCCCCGCGTCCATCCTTCACCGTTCTTGACGTGCATGGAATGCCGCTCACTCAGGAAGCCATTGTCATCTTCGCGCCTGCGATAATGCAGTTTGCCAATGGAATGAACCTGATGCCCGGCCTTGATCAGATGGTGTCCCCAGCTTTCCATGCTGCCGTTATAGGCCTGTGCATTGCTCCAGAACCGATGCTGGTGCAAGTTTAGCCCCGTGGCGAGAGACGCCCGCGCCGGGACGCAGATCGGTGATGGGGTATAGGCTGTGGTGAACCGGGTGCCGTTTGCCGCGAGAGCGTCGATGTTCGGCGTTTTTACAAAAGGGTGTCCGTAACACCCGACGGCGTCCCGCAGGTGCTCATCGGACATGATGATCAGCACGTTGTGGTGTGTCATGAGGCCCACTCCCAAGTGATGATGGGGAGATCGCTGGTCAGGGTTTCCACACGCTCGCGAAGGGTGGCACTGTCCAGCAATCCGCTTTGTGTGTCAACTGAACCGACCACAGAGGCCGAGTTGATCGCCGCCGCCCGCATGGCAAAACCGGCCTCAATACCACCCGCCAGATGGGTGCAAAGCGTTGAGGTGTAGGAATCGCCCGCCCCCGCGGTGCCCTTTGGTTCGACTTTGACACTGGGGCAATAGTGGATACCGGCGTCGTCAGCCAGATAGGCACCGTGTGTTCCGTCGGTGATGACGACCTTGGCAACACCCATTGAGCGCATGCGCGATAGGTAGCTCATCAAATCCATGTCGAAACCGCCGAAGGCCAATCCTATCCGCATGAGACGCGGGCCCGGCGGATCATCGTCGATGGCGTCAGATGCTTCTGTTTCACGACAATCATTGGCCAGACCGCATATGACTGGGACAAGGGTTTCGGCTTCAACCCGGTTGATCGCAAGCAGATCCAGATTTTTCAGCGCTTCCAGCAACACCCCGGGACGAGAGGATAGTTGCCGTATTCCGGGATTGGCGGGCGGAACAGCATCCGCGCCCCCACGATGATCGGTAACAGGGTGACCACATAAATTGATGGAACGAGAGCCAGGTTGCGGGCACTCATGTTTTCAACACCCAGCAGACTGATCTGGAGAAGCAATACGACAACTGTAGCCACGACAACGCGTTTGTTCTGGTTTCGCCGGGTGAAGCCGTCTGAAAACAGGCTTACAAGAGCCACCATAACGAAGCCGATCGACACCAGTGGCGATACCAGTCGCTTATGCCCCTCAATCAGATATTTGGGGTAATCTCGAGGAAGCACAATGGTATTGTTTTCAATATCAAAGAGCTCACGCACCGTCATTTCACGACTATCGGGCGTTCGATAGGCCTTTTGCGCGCCAAATGTATTGAGTGGAAAGGTGTAGCGATCAAAATAGAGAACGGAGTAATTCCGCGTTTCCGTTTCCAGCGCCTGCCGATTTCCATCAAACATAACGATTTGAAGGCCCTCGGCTGTTTTCACGAGGGACCCTCGTTTTGCCATGACAGTCACAGGTGCCTTCGGATCGCGCTCGTCATGGACGAATATTCCACGCAGCTCATTGGACGCTGTTCTTTCCCGGATATAGACCGTGGTTTTGTCACCAAAGGTGTTGAACGTCCCTTCCTCGAGGGGCACCTGGGCGAGATTATAGCGGATATGCCACTTCAATTCGCCAAACATGCGGTAGGTTTCAGGTAGAATGTAGAAATTTACAAAATACCCGAGGACGGTGATAATCCCGGCAAGAATAAGGGCTGGCCTGGCAAGTTGTAGAGGACTAAGGCCCGTCGCCGACATAACGACCAGTTCCCGGTCCGTCGTCATCTTGGAATAGATAAACATGACCGTGATAAACAGAGCTATTGGTAATAGCACGCCAAGAAAGCTCGGGATTAGTAACACGGTTATCTCGAACAACGTCCACAGGGAAGCGCCGTTATTGATGATCATCTCGACGTATTGAAGAGCCTTGATAAGCCAGGCAATGGCGATCAGACCACCCGCAACAAGCGCAAGGCCGACACTTAATTGGCGAAACACGCTGCCTGTCATCAATCGCATGAGCATTGCCGGGTCAATTCGTCTAATCGGAGCTTCAGGGCAGTTAGATACAGGAACCGGGCGTTCAAGTATAGCGCGCTTTATCAGTTAATTTAATGCCCCAAAATGATGGTCTGCGCTGGCCGCTCAGTCAGTATCCAATCAAAAAGTATCTGGCCTGATAAAAGCGAAACCGCCGCGGGCCGCTGGCCTTGATCTTTATAATCTCTCCACTGCGGGCGGAAGGTTGATTTAGAAAACCAACCCCACTTAGTGCGATCACGGATAAATCTTACCATTGAAGGAACTTTGGAAAGCAGACTTCGAAACAACTTTGTCCGCGAAAGAGCAATGGTACCAAGAACACTAGCGGCACCACCAACAGCGTAGCCAATACCATCTGAATCTTCGGAAGCTGACCGATCACCAGACCCAGAAGAACCGCTACCAGAAAATACATTAGCCAAAGCATTAATAAAACTCCGTGTCTGTTGAGCAGTAAGATTCGCGCGAGCAAGGTCCTTCGCAAAAGGAACCATAGCACGCGATAGTTGTTCCTCATTCATGGCCTGCATGCGTTGAACATGCATCAATGAAGTCTGTGCAACAGCTTGAGCAGTCTGAGCCTGGATATGTGGAATATCAGCCTGAAGACGTTGAGCGAGGACATCAACCTGACGGTTACCAACATCAGTAGTCTTATCCGTACCGTACTTAGAAGCATCAGCAGCAATTTGAGCAGACTGAACACCGGCATCAGCCTGCTGTTGAGAAGACTTAATCTGAGCAGAAGATTGAATGCCTGCAATCTTTTCCTGAGAACGCATTTGTTCACGAGCCAACTGAGCCTGTTGCTGAGAATCACCAGCGCTAGTACCAGCACCAGCTTGCTCCCAAGGGTTAAGATTCGGATAAGCCGAGTTTAAAAACTGCCGCTGCGGGCCTGAAACCGGATGCCGTCGAAGAAGACTGCCATGGGGTACATATTCCGGGACAATTAATCCCGGCCACGATACTCGATCGCATTCCGTCCGAACCCACAAACACCAGGATGCGGGCGGGGGTATCTGGTGTATCCAATACCCTTCTTGGCAGCGTACCTGTCGCGGTGTAAACCTGCGTATCGCAAAATATATCCGATGGATTCAAAGGCTCGTAACCAATGACAAATGTTGGAGATTATGACGGCGCGTGGGGTGTAGACCACGCGTTTCTCAGGGATACTGTTTACAAAACCCATGGTGAGCCGACCTATGGCGGGGCGACAAGTTTTCTGCGTCTAAAATACTCCAGGAACCTTGATGGCATCGATGTGGCAGTAACGGGAGTCCCATACGATCTTGCGGTCACAAACCGCCCCGGCACAAGATTTGGACCCCGCGCGATCCGGGCGGCGTCGACCAATCTGGCATGGCAAGGTGGCAACTATCCCTGGGGGTTTGATCCGCTTGCAAGGATCGCGGCTGTTGACTATGGTGATGCGGGTCTGGATCACGGAAACCCCAACGACGTGCCACGGCAAATCCAGGAGCACATTGCAGGCATTCTCAAAGAAAACACAGCAACCGTATCCATGGGCGGCGACCATTTCATCACGCTCCCGATCCTCCGTGCGTATGCAGAAAAGTTTGGTCCCATGGCGCTGGTTCACTTTGATGCCCACTCCGACACCTGGGGCGAAGAGGAAAACCGCATCGATCACGGGACCATGTTTTACCACGGCATCAAGGAAGGCGTGATTGATCCGGAACATTCCGTTCAAATCGGAATCCGCACAGAAAATACAGACAGAATGGGCATGATCTGGCTCGACTCGTTTTACGTTCACGAGCATGGACCGGAAAAGGTCGCCGAAGAAGCGCGGCGCATAGTCGGCGGACACCCTGCCTATATGACATTTGATATTGATTGCCTTGATCCGGCTTTCGCACCGGGCACAGGAACACCTGTATGCGGGGGGCTTTCGACACACCAGGCCCGCTGCATTATCATGAACCTCGGCGGCGTCGACTTCAAAGGCATGGATCTCGTTGAAGTCGCGCCTCAGTATGACGTGGGCGAGGTGACGGCGCTTGCCGGAGCGACGATCATGCTGGATTACCTCTCTTTGATTTCCGATCAATTACCCGAAAAAGCGTGATTTACGATTATGCGATCATAGGCGGCGGCATCGTCGGCATGTCAACAGCCTGGCAATTGAAATCAAGATTGCCAAACGCTTCGATTATCGCAATTGAGAAAGAGAAACAGTTGGCCACGCACCAGACCGGGCACAATTCCGGTGTTATCCACGCCGGGGTTTACTATCAACCCGGGAGTCTGAAAGCGGCGTTTTGCAGGCGCGGTGTAGAGGAAACGATCCAGTTTTCACGCGAAAACAATATCCCGGTTGAACAATGCGGCAAGCTGATTGTCGCCACTGACGATATTGAACTGGCAAGGATGAAAGACCTCGCCGAACGGTGTCGGCAAAACAGGATTGATACCGAGATCCTCGATGCGGCGGCGCTTCGAGAAAGAGAGCCCCGGATAGCCGGTGTTGGCGCAATCCTGGCAAAATCAACGGGTATCGCAGATTACCCACAGATATGTCGGGTCATGGGCGAAAAATTCCAGGACCTCGGGGGCGAAATCCGGTTGGGGTGGGAGGTCGCCGCCGCCCGGGAAGACCGCGCCATGATTGTTTTAACCGCGGGCAATGAAGAGATTTTTGCCCGACATCTCATCGTATGCGCTGGTATGATGTCGGATCGACTGGCGCATATGTTAAAGGTCGACAAAAATTTCTCTATGATTCCGTTTCGAGGCGAGTATTACAAACTACCGCCGGCGAAAAATGATATCGTCAAACATCTGATTTATCCGGTGCCGGACCCGGCACTGCCTTTCCTGGGAGTACACTTGACCCGCATGATTGAAGGGTGTGTGACTATTGGCCCCAATGCTGTTCTTGGATTCGCTCGCGAAGGTTACCCGAAAGGCAGCGTAAACCTTCGCGATGTCGCCGATATGGCGCGTTTTGGAGGATTTTGGCGGCTGGTAAAAAAGCATGCAAAAACGGGCATGGATGAATTCAGAAATCAGATTTTCAAGCGGGGTTATCTGGAAAAATGCCGGAAATACTGTCCGGAACTGACACTATCCGATATGCTGCCATACCCCACGGGAATACGGGCCATGGCGGTTGGTCAGGATGGCACCATGATCGACGATTTTTTGTTCGCAGAGACACCGCGCTGTATCCTCGTTTGCAATGCACCATCGCCGGCGGCAACGTCCTCTATTCCCATCGGAGAATACATTGTGGATAAAGCGATTGAGCGATTTGAAAGGTGAGCAGACAAAAAGGAAGCAACCAGGGAGTCGACCATGTCTTCGCAGAAGAACCAGCCTTTAGGTGGCAACGAAATGCCCCGTTTCGGTGGTCCTGCCACCATGATGCGGCTCCCGTCCCAACCCGACGCAGGTGGTCTGGATGCCTGTTTTGTCGGTGTTCCCTTCGATATCGGTACTTCAAATCGTTCCGGTGCCCGATACGGCCCGCGAGCCATACGGGCGGAATCATGCCTGCTTCGCCCCTACAATATGGAAACGGGGGCGGCACCCTTCGACTCTTTACAGGTTGCCGATATCGGAGACGTCGCCATCAACACGTTCAATCTCATGAAGAGCATGGACATAATCGAAGCCGCTTACGATGACATTTTGTCCCACGATTGCGTTCCTTTGACCCTCGGCGGCGACCATACAGTTGCCCTTCCTGTCCTGCGGGCCCTGAAGAAGAAGTATGGGCCGGTAGGCATGGTTCACATCGACGCCCATGCGGATATCAATGACAACATGTTCGGCGAACCCATTGCCCACGGTACACCCTTCCGACGTGCCATGGAAGAAGGTTTGCTTGTCGGCAATCGGGTATACCAGATCGGCCTCAGGGGTACCGGGTATGCTGCGGACGATTTTGATTGGCCCCGATCACAAGGCTTTGAAGTTGTCACAGCCAACCAGTGCTGGCACAAATCACTCGCTCCGCTCATGGATCAGGTTCGGGAAAAACTGGGTGATGGCCCCGTTCACATCAGCTTTGACATCGACGGCCTTGATCCGTCTGCCGCGCCGGGAACAGGAACACCCGAATATGGCGGACTGACGGTAATCCAGGGCTATGAAATCATCCGAGGATGCCGGGGACTGAATATCGTCGGATGTGACCTCGTGGAAGTGGCGCCGCCTTACGACCTGAGCGGCAATACAGCGTTGCTGGGCGCGAATTTGCTGTATGAGATGCTGTGTGTCCTGCCAGGCGTGACATTTCGCTGAGGTAGCCTTCAACAATGAGCGCCTTTGAACAATTTCAAACCATTGTTGGCGACAATAACATCCATTTCTCAGGCCATGGCGGGGGCAAAACAACAATGGATTTCTGTTGCCAGATTTGCCCGGCCCGTTTATGGCCTTACGAAACGTAATTTCTTTAACTCCGAAGAGTATACAATGACCACCTGCGGTGAAATGTTGATGGAGATTCTGGAAGCCTATGGTGTCGATACGGTGTTTGGAATTCCCGGTGTCCACACGCTTGAGCTCTACCGCGGGTTACAGCGTTCAGATATTCGCCACATTACACCACGGCATGAACAAGGTGCCGGATTTATGGCAGACGGATATGCCAGAATTACGGGAAAGCCGGGTGTATGTTTGATCATCACAGGCCCTGGTATGACCAACATAGCCACCGCAATGGGACAGGCCTATGGCGACTCAGTTCCCATGTTGGTTATCTCCAGCACGAACGCCCTGGGCGAGGCGGGGCTTCAGGAAGGGCATTTGCACGAACTGCGCAATCAGCGCGACCTCGTCGCCGGGGTTGCTGCGTTCAGCCAGACGGTGCTGCGCCCGCGGGATTTACCAGGGGTAATCGCGCGGGCATTCGCCGTTTTCAATGGCGCCCGGCCACGCCCTGTTCACATCGAGATCCCCATCGACGTGTTTTCCCTGCCCACCGCCGATGTGAAGCGTGGTGGTGCCGTTCAAGCCACCCGACCGGGGCCATCTCCGGACGCGATTGACCAGGCCGCCGATTTCCTTGCCAGAGCAAAAAGCCCCCTGATCTTTTACGGCGGCGGCACCGTGGACGCTGCCAAAGAGGCTCAAGAACTTACGGAACGGTTGGGGGCACCCACGGCGTTAACAATCAACGCCAAAGGCGTTCTTCCGCCAAACCACCCCCTGTCTTGTGGTTCTTACATCCCTTATGATCCCATGCGGGCGGCTATCGCGGATGCAGATGTGATTCTCGCCGTTGGCACCGAAATGGGGGAAACTGATTACGACGTTTATCGTCACGGTGCGTTTCCGATTTCCGGAAAGCTCATCCGCATTGATATAGAGCCGGATCAAACCGCTCGGAACTACCGTGCTGATTTGGCGATCACCAGTGACGCCCGCCTAGCACTAAGCGCTTTGAATACGGCACTTGAAACACGCCATATCTCCAGTGACTCTTCTGCGGGAAAGCAGAGAGCCTCTGAATTGTGTCGCGCTTGTGCGGCAGCCATATCATCATGGGCAACCCTGCACGAACCCTGGTTGAAGGCCATCAACGCCGCCTTTGAAAACCCTGTTATCGTCGGCGATTCCACACAGTTGGTCTATACCGGCAACCACACCTACCAGTCGCCTTCCCCCCGATCATGGTTCAATTCGGCAACCGGATACGGCACCCTGGGCTATGCGTTGCCTGCTGCGATCGGTGCCAAGGTGGCCGCACCGGATCGTCCTGTGATTGCCCTTGTTGGCGACGGAGGATTTCTTTTCACGATTGGCGAATTGGCCTCAGCCGTAGAAGCCAAAGCCGGAATTGCCATACTGCTATGGAACAACCATGGATATGAAACGATTTCCAACTATATGCTTGAAGACCGGATTGAGCCGCTTGGATGCATTGAATTCACACCCGATTTTCAGGCCATTGCAAAGGGTTTCGGCTGTAAGGCCGTTAAGGCAGATACACCGGAAGCGCTGACAGAATGTTTGAAACAGGCACATGGAAACGACTGTCCGACCCTTATCGAAGTTTTAGCGTGAAAGCCCAAAATTTGGGCAAAGTGGCGTTGACAGAACGGTTTCAGCGCCCTATGTTCCGCGGCCTGAACGGGTTTCGGCGCGGGATATGAAGGATTTGAACGATGAAAGTCAGAAACTCACTTAAGTCTGCCAAAACGCGGGATCGCAATTGCCGCGTGATACGGCGCAAGGGTCGCAATTTTGTCATCAATAAGAAAAACCCGCGTTTTAAGGTGCGACAGGGTTAGTTCTTTAGACTCTATAGAGAACCTCGACTGTAGTCAAAAACCGCGCTCCTGGCGCGGTTTTTTTTGTGAGTCGTTCATTCATATTAAAATCCGCTGATTTCGACACAAACTTCTTTTACTCGGATTCCAGTTCAAACACACCGGCGATGTGCTTGAAACCGCCATCCGTATCTGATGGCGTAATCGCTGCAAACAAATCAAGGGTAACCACCGCATTGATAGCCGCGTCTTCTTCCACGGCGCTTCGAACGCGATCGGCCAGAAAACCGTTGACAATAGATACTTGTTTATAACTTTCGCGAAGACCATCGAAATCTACTTCTCTGAATTCGCCGGACTGCTGATTTTCTACATACGACTTCAACAGATGTGTGGAGAGCGAACGAAACACCGTTTCCTGTTCATCAGAAAACGGCAGATGAAACCGCGCCATGGGCCGCAAAAAACGGGTCCGCGGACATCCGGAAGTCGCAAGCGCCAGCCCCATCAGGGATGCCAGGGCCTTTTGAAAAGTCGTGTTCGCCGAAATTTTTCGACTTGGTGTTTGCACTTCAACCACGACTTTTTCATAGGAATAATATGATCGAAACTTGGGAACAATCTGGGCCATCACCAACGCGGCGGGGCACCACTCTACTTCTGCCCCGAGAGGACAATTTTCACACTTGTGGTTTTCGAGGCGCGCCCATTCCGGGCGATCAATATCTTCATCATTGATAATACGATAGGTGTCGTCATCAAATGATAGCATGACGCATATTTTCTCACCGTCAGGGGTCAAAAAACGGTAGGTTATCTCTGAGCTCATGCATCATCCTCTATTCTAAACAGGGTCATTATATAGGAACTCGTACCCGGAACAACCCACCAAACAGTCGATCAGGTTTTGATCTGCCCAGACCAACGCGTTAAAATAACAAGCCAGGAGGCTTAATCTGCCATGAAAATGCCCGAACCGGATAAATCAATTCTTGCAAAACGCGAGGAAATCATTGCCGTCCTCGGTGCCATTGTACCTGGCGAAGGGGTCATCGCGGATACTCAGGAGTTATCGGCATATGAATGTGATGGATTGAGTGCCTATCGCCAATTGCCCATGGTTGTTGTTCTACCCGAAACGACGGCTCAGGTTTCGGCGGTTCTGAAATACTGCCATTCCAGTGGGATCAAAGTTGTTCCCCGCGGTTCGGGAACCGGGCTATCGGGGGGCGCGCTTCCGCTTGCCGACGGCGTGACCCTGGGGCTTGGAAAATTCAACAAAATCCTGGATATCGACTTTGAAAACCGCTGTGTGGTATCGCAGCCGGGCGTCACCAATCTGGCCCTCACACACGCCGTCGAGCACAGGGGTTTTTACTACGCCCCCGACCCCAGCAGTCAGATCGCCTGCTCCATCGGCGGCAATGTCGCCGAAAACTCGGGTGGTGTTCATTGTCTGAAATATGGTCTGACCTCCAATAACGTCCTAGGGGTTGAGATGGTCCTTATGGACGGTGAAATTGTGCGCATTGGCGGACGCTATATGGATGCGGGCGGCTATGATTTGTTGGGAGTCATTACAGGCTCCGAGGGATTACTTGGCGTCATAACCGAGGTAACGGTTCGGATTCTCCAGAAACCCTCCGTGGCGCGAGCGCTTCTGCTGGGATTTGAGTCTTCTGAGTCTGCGGGGGATTGTGTCGCTGCAATCATCAGCGAAGGCATCATACCGGGCGGCCTGGAAATGATGGATCGTCACGCTATTCATGCAACGGAAGATTTTGTCCACGCAGGTTATCCCATGGATGTGGAGGCGTTACTTATTGTCGAACTTGATGGCCCGCGAATCGAGGTTGACCACCTTATTGAGCGTGTCGGTGAAATCGCGCGGCGGAACAAAGCAACCTACCAACGAACATCTGAAAGTGAGAGCGAGCGCATGATTTTTTGGTCGGGCCGGAAAAATGCCTTTCCGGCCATGGGGCGTATGTCGCCGGATTACATCTGCATGGATGGAACGATACCCCGATCCCAGTTGCCCAGGGTGTTAAGAGAAATGGCGGAAATGTCGCAAAAATTTGGCCTGCGGTGTGCCAATGTTTTCCATGCCGGGGATGGAAATCTGCACCCCCTGATCCTGTTCGATGCCAATAGTGCTGGTGAACTGGAACGCGCCGAAGCCTTTGGTGCCGCGATCCTGAAACTTTGCGTTGATGTTGGTGGCGTCCTCACGGGAGAACACGGTGTCGGCGTGGAAAAACGTGATCTGATGGGGGAAATGTTTACCGATGATGACATGAAACAACAGCAACGTCTGAAATGTGCGTTTGATCCACAGCAGCTCCTGAACCCGGGAAAGGTTTATCCGACCCTCCATCGCTGCTCCGAACTGGGAAAGATGCATGTCCACAATGGCAAGCTCCCTTTCCCGGACATTCCGCGGTTCTAGGGTGCAGCATGACCAGCCATTTGAAACCGGAGAACGAAGCGCAATTGCTGGACGTTCTAAAGTGGGCCGTTTCGTCCGGAACGCCTGTCGACGTAAGGGGACACGGTTCAAAACAGGGTTTCGGGAATGCAATGGCGAGCGATACAGTTCTTGATGTGTCATCTTTCTCCGGCATTCTTCAATATGATCCGGCCGAGCTGGTATTGCGCGCCGGTGCCGCAACACCCATGACGGCGCTTCTAGCGGCTCTTGAAACCAACAATCAGCGTCTGGCGTTCGATCCTGTTGATCTCGCATCCATTCTGTCTTCTCACCCTTCAAGTGAAGGTTTCGCCGGAACTCTTGGCGGCATGGTTGCCTGTGGCCTGGCCGGTCCCGGCCGTCTGAAATATGGCGGAATTCGAGACCATATTCTGGGATTTCACGCCGTTAGCGGGCGAGGCGAGGTTTTCAAGTCCGGTGGAAACGTCATGAAAAATGTTACCGGGTTTGATTTATCTAAACTCATGGCGGGTTCCATGGGAACATTGGCCGTGATGTACGAAATTACGATCAAGGTTTTGCCCGCACCTGAAAAATCAAGAACTCTACTTTTGCAGGGACTTAACGCCGAGCAAGCCATCCAGGCCATGGCAACGGCGGTGAACAGCCCGCATGAGGTTTCTGCAGCGGCATACCTACCGCGGGCCGTTGCTAAAGGATCAGATGTAGATCTGGTTTCAAATTCCAATTCATCCGTGACAGCCGTTCGTGTGGAAGGCCCCGAGCCTTCTGTTATTGCCCGGTGTTCGGCTCTTCGCAAGCTGCTGGAACACGTCGGGACAATAGATGAACTGCATTCTAAGCGCAGTCATGAATTCTGGGCAGAGACCGGCACTGCATCAGCGTTACGGAAAATGGATAACTGGTCCACCTTATGGCGCATTTCAGTACCGCCAGCAGACGGGGCACGTGTTGCAGCAACCATACTGGGTCAAGTTGACGGTGAGGTAATGTTCGATTGGGGTGGTGGGCTCCTTACACTGGGATTATCGGCAAAAGACCCGCATGCTCAATCGACCATCATCAGAGAGGCTGTCCGTCAGGTCACAGGACACGCCACACTTGTTCTTGGAGATAGAGCCGCGCGACAACAGGTGTCTGTTTTCCAGCCCATGCCCCCCGGAATAGCTTCCTTGAACAAACGCATCAAATCCGCTTTTGACCCGGAAGGCATTCTTAACCCCGGGCGCATACATGGTAACGGCTAAAGAACAAATCAATGCAAACACAGTTCACGATCACACAGTTACAGGATCCACAGATACAGGAAGCAGACGAAATTCTGCGGCGGTGTGTTCATTGTGGTCTCTGTACGGCAACTTGCCCGACATACATCATTCGCGGCGATGAATTGGACAGTCCGCGAGGGCGAATCTATCTGATCAAGGAAATGCTGGAAAAGGATGAAGAGCCGTCCACCAAAATAACTAAGCACATTGATCGGTGCCTGAGCTGTCTCTCCTGTATGACGACCTGCCCGTCGGGTGTTGATTACATGCATCTGGTTGACTTGGCGCGGGAGAGAATAGAAGAGCGCACGACCCGGCCCGCTTTTGATCACGGGTTCCGTATTCTCCTGTCAATCATTCTGCCACGTCCATGGCTGTTTCGATTGTGTCTGTTAGGGGCCTCCATGATTAAGCCGTTCAGGGGATTGCTGCCAAAAACACTCACAAACATGATCACAATGGCCCCGGATAGTGTTTACGGCGCATCACCGGTCGATACCCCTCAAAGTTTTCCGGCCCACGGCCCTGCCCTGAAACGCGTTGCCCTGATGAATGGTTGTGCCCAGCAGGTTCTGGGCCCGGAGATTAATGAAGCAACCATCCGACTTCTCACCCGGCACGGGTGCGAGGTAATCGTTGCGGAACATTCCGGCTGTTGCGGCGCGCTCGAACACCATATGGGTAAATCGGACCCTGCCCGGAAACGGGCAAAACAGAACATCGCGGCTTGGAGTTCCATTGAGAACCTTGATGCTGTTGTCGTAAACGCATCGGGGTGCGGAACTACCCTGAAAGACTATGGACATATGTTGAGAGATGACCCCGAGTGGGCGGCTCAAGCCAGAACAATTTCTTCCCTTTGCAAGGATATCAGCGAATTGCTAACGGACATGGACCTCTCATTTTCAGATCCGGGATCATTACCAACCGTCGCGTATCACTCGGCCTGTTCCATGCAACATGGACAGAAATTGGGCTCAGGCCCGATATCGCTGCTGGAAAAAGCAGGTTTTACAGTTGTAACACCACAGGAAAGCCATCTGTGCTGTGGGTCCGCGGGCACCTACAACCTGACCCAACCGGAACTAGCCGGCGAACTGGGCAAACGCAAGGCGGATAACCTGCGATCAACAGGTGCCAGTGTCATTGCTGCTGGCAATATCGGCTGTCAGGTTCAAATCGAACAACATGGGAACCTTCCTGTTGTCCATACCGTTGAGTTGCTCGACTGGGCGACGGGCGGACCTAAGCCGTCAAAACTGGCGTAAAGCGGTTTTTCCCCTCGCTTTCTTCCCGGGGGCGGGACAGATACAGATCGACGTAGATAAAACCGGTTGTCTGCTCCCTTTCAACATCCAGCCCCATTTTCTCCTGCTGGCTCATGATGCGGAAACCTTCTTCCTCAGAACTGAACCGACGGTGAGGCAATGGAACCTTTGATACTTTTTCCATAACATATCCGTGCGCTTCCACGGTTTCTGAATAAACCGAAACATTGGTATATCGCGGGGGTGCCGAGATTATCCAGGGTTTTGTTCCGCCCTTTGATACAGATAAAAGTTTATCGAGAATTCGAGGGAGAACATAGATTGGCACACCGCTTTCAAGGATAAGCGCGCCAGAGCAGACAATCTCTGCAAGGCGCTCCGGGACGTCCCTGGACAGCAGATCGTCATCAAAACCAAGATCGAGCGTTCCGGCACTCAATCCATAATCCAGTGCATTGCGGGAAACATCCAAGCCCGCAATCCTATAGGGCTTTCGCTTACCCAAAACGAAATACAATGTATCCTGTTCAATGACATCGTCCGGTGCCACGGTATCCATCCTGGGATTGGCGTATCGACGCAACAGGGATTGAATGGAAACGTCGTACAACAAACCGGCACCATTTGTACCGTAGCCACAGCCAACGTCTACAACCCAGGGAATACGGTCGGGCTGGCGAGCCGACAGGTACGCGAGACATTGTCGAGCCAGTTTCTGGATGTGATCTGGCGTTTGGTATTCGAGGGCAGCGAGTGCTATGTAATATGCTCGCGGATCACGGGCGACGTACAGATGGCTAAAGTCAGCAATTGGCACATCAGCGCTGGATTGAGGAGAGAGGTAGGCCAGTTTACCCGTCATATCATCAACAGAATCCTTCGATGACGTACGTTCGTTTATCACGCTCGCAGAAATGTGTTTCCCACCTTCATAGCAAACTATTGGCGCACGGGAAATCCTAACCTATGCTGTCTGCATGTTTAGAAAGTTAGCCCTCTTTGTTTTCTCTTGTTATCTGACGCTCGCATTCAGCAATTTCCCTGTTCTTGCGGATCAAAATGATCCTGAACTGGATATTCTTTTTGGCAAGCTTCAGACCGCCAGTAGCTTCACGGAAGCAAACAAGTACGTTTCCAGTATCTGGGAAATCTGGACCGCCCACGATGATCCGATCCTGAATGACAAGATGCTCAAAGGTATCGAAGCCATGGATAATGGTGATTATGTCGTTGCCGCGGCGGTTTTTACCGATGTTATCGAACAGGACCCGGATTTTGCAGAAGGATGGAACAAACGGGCGACGGTCTACTACCTCATGGGAAAGATTGACGCCTCACAAAGTGATGTTTCTGAAACATTGTTACTGGAACCTCGACATTTTGGAGCGCTCTCTGGACGCGGGCTCCTGTATTCGGCATCCGGTGAGCCCCACAAGGCTTTACAGGCCTTTGAAGAGGCCATTGCTGTAAACCCCTTTATGCCTTCTGTTCAGGTGCGGATTGAGTCGTTAAAAAAAATGATCGACGACCAATCAATTTAGTTCCTTTTCGTGGCGGTGTTTTACGACCTGATTTGAGACAGCTCTTTGAGATATTCCTAAACCACGGGGCGGTCCGCGACCCCAGGGACATCGTTAATCCAGGCAAGCGTTTGCCCGGTAACCCGTTAAGAAACGGGGAATCAATATTTCCCGGCGGGCCGATAAATTTCATGAACGGCTGCGTTGACTTTACCCGTCA
Organism: Rhodospirillales bacterium; assembly: GCA_963921245.4. Classification (GTDB taxonomy): domain Bacteria; phylum Pseudomonadota; class Alphaproteobacteria; order Rhodospirillales; family Casp-alpha2; genus JABJGO01. The sequence goes on from CAWUEY030000001.1 coordinate 180,519, forward strand.
AATTCAGCCATATGCGTGATCTTGTTTTCATTAAAGTCAAACTCCGTATCACCTCATGGCGCGCCCAAATCCCCTGGACCTTCTCGACCAGATGTTTGCCGCCGCGGTGCAGGCCGCATTACCGGGCGTATGCGTTCCTCCCCACCTGCCAGACGTGCCTGAGAATGGTCGACTTGTTGTTGTCGGTGCGGGAAAAGCGTCGGCGGCCATGGCAAAAGCCGTTGAGGATAACTGGGCAGGACCACTGCAGGGTCTTGTCGTCACCCGATACGGTTATGGGGTTCCCTGCGAAAAAATCGAAATCGTGGAAGCGGCCCACCCGGTCCCCGACGCGGCGGGCCTGAAAGCGGCTACCCGGATTCTGGACATAGCCCGTGGCCTTAGGGGAAATGATATACTGCTGTGCCTGATTTCGGGCGGCGGCTCCGCGCTGCTGACCATGCCTGCTGAAGGCATGGTGTTCGAAGAGAAACAAAACATCAACAACGCTCTCCTTCGCTCAGGGGCAACAATCAGCGAAATGAACTGTGTCAGAAAGCACCTCTCAGGCATTAAAGGTGGGCGACTGGCCTTGGCCGCACATCCCGCAAAAGTCATTTCCCTGCTGATATCTGACGTCCCCGGTGATGACCCTTCCGTGATTGCATCGGGCCCAACCGTCGGTGACGACACAACATATGCGGATGCCAGGGCGATCCTTGAAAAATACAAAATTGAGTTGTCCCCGGCTGTTCGCTCGATCCTGGAAAGTGAGCCGGACGAAACACCGACGACAGACGATCCCCGTCTTGGTGGCAACAAAACAAAACTTGTCGCATTGCCAAAAACCAGCCTGGAGGCGGCACAAAAAGTTGCGGCGGCGGCGGGCTACACACCGTTTATGCTGGGCGATGATCTCGAAGGGGAAGCCCGTACAGTCGCCACGGACCATGCCAGTCTGGCGTTGCAAATCAAACGTGGAGAAGGTCCTGTTCAGCCACCCTGTGCACTAATTTCCGGTGGAGAAACGACGGTTATTGTTCGCGGTCCTGGCCGAGGCGGGCGAAACAGTGAGTACATGCTTGCCATGGCCGAACACCTCAACAGTGAAGAAGGCATCCACGCAATGGCCTGTGATACCGATGGAATTGATGGTACCGAGAACAATGCTGGTGCCCGGATCACACCGGATACCCTGCAACGCGCGCGGGAACACAATCAAACACCCTCAAAGTCCCTTGAATCCAACGATTCTTATGGCTTTTTTCAGGTTATCGGCGACCTTGTTGTATGCGGGCCAACCTATACGAACGTCAACGACTTCAGAGTCATTCTCATTGATTGATCGGTGACGGTAGAGTCACTACTATCCTTCAAACACCAACGGCAACAGGAGCCTTGCTTGTGAAAAAAGTGCTGATTAGCCTGGGAGTTATCGTCGTACTGCTCATCGCGGCGGTTCTGATCGTGCCCGGTATGATCGACTGGAATACCTATAAAAATCAGATTACCGCACAGGTCGAAAACCTCACTGGACGTAAACTTACCATAGAGGGTGATATCGGTATGACGGTGTTGCCGTCACCGGCACTTACAGCCAGTGGCATTCGGTTCGCCAACGCTGAATGGTCCAAAAATCCCGAAATGGCCCGTCTTGGTTCTCTTGAGGTACGTCTGGTGCTTGGGCCACTGCTGGGCGGCGAAATTCAGGTGCAAAAAGTCAGGGTTGTGGACCCTGTCGTACACCTCGAAGTCTCGGAAAATGGGGAACAGAACTGGGCATTTCATCAAACAGCGCAAACTGGTAACGGGACGGCTATCGAGGAAAATGCTGCGGGGCAAAATTCCTCCTCAGAAACCGCGCCTGCTATTCAATTCGACAATGTCGAAGTGGTTAATGGTACGATCATTTATGAAGACCTGCTATCGGGTGTGACGGAGCGTGTTGAACAACTCAACGCCTCGTTCGTGGCGGGATCCCTTCAAGGCCCTTTCTACAGTGTCGGACAGCTTAACATTCGCGATGTTCCCGTTTCTTATGAGATCACCGTCGATGGTGTCTTCCAGGGACGAACCGTTCCAGTTTCCGCTCAAATCCGATCCGAGGGAAGCAATTCAACAATCGAGATCAGCGGCAACGTCGTCAACTTATCCGAGGCGCCGAAATTCAAGGGGCGTATCGATGCGAGCGGTGACTCGCTCTCTGCGTTGCTGTATTCGACTGTAAAGTCAACCGACCTGCCGGGGTTCATCAATCAAAACTTTGATGCCTCTGCTGATGTAGAAGCAACACCCAATCAGATAGCCGTTTCCGGCCTTGCTTTCAAACTCGGCAGTACCACGCTGGAAGGTGATGCTTCCGCAACATTGGGTGACACAGTTTCCGCAGAAACGGCGATGACGGTTTCTCATATCGACCTGGATACCGTGCTTTCTCTTGCTCCCTATTCACCAGACACAGCGGTTGATACAACCGGTGTCGAGGTACAGCCCAACAACACCCAATCCACGGACAATAGTACGCGAGAGCAACCCGTTCCACAGATTCCGGACAATATCTCACTGAGCTCGTCTCTTGTTGTCGATGCCCTGACCTATCGTGGCGAGAAAGCGGGGCCTATCCGTCTCAATCTCGATATGGCGAACGGCGAACTCACCGTAAGCCAGTTTTCTGCACAACTTCCTGGAGCATCTGATGTCGCGCTGTTTGGCTTTTTGAATGAACAGGATGGTGTTCTCCAGTTTGAGGGCGACAGTGAAATTTCCATTGGCGACACTCGTGGACTGGCCCGTTGGCTGGATATTGACATTTCACACGTCCCAGGTGACCGGCTGCGAAAAGTTTCCCTCAGTGCAACCATTCGGGCCAATCCCAAACAGATTCAAATCGCCAACGCCAAGGCGTCTTTTGATCGTTCCAACCTTTCAGGCGGGGTAACACTTGCGATCCGCAAGCGATTGGCGTTTGGTGCCAGCGTCTCTTTGGACCGAATTGACCTTGATGGTTACTTGCCAGCCCTATCCAACACGGACTCTCGAAAACCGACCGGGGAATCCAAATCCGACCCCAAGACACAGGCGGGTTCTAATGACAATAACGTGGAGTTCGGCACGGACTCTCCCCTGTCTGCATTAAAGGTTTTGACAACGTTTGATTCCAATCTTCGCGTTCAGGTTGGCGAGATCATTCATCAAGGGCACAGCATCAAGGGACTTAACCTGGAGGGTTCTCTGTTTCAGGGCGATTTATCGCTGGAATCAGCCAGTGTAGATGATTTCGCCGGTGCATCTGCCGCTATAACCGGGGCCATCACGGACCTTGGTGGAAACCCGACGTTTAGCGACGTGAAAACGCAGATGGGCACCGGTAACGTTGCACCACTTGCCAATATCTTTGCCATCGACCTGCCACATTCGCCCGAACAGATTGGCAGGGTCAGCATAGATGCCGCGCTTAACGGGTCCGTTCTGCAACCCGCTATGGTCGGAACTTTCAAGGCCTTTGGCGGGGCGCTCGATGTCGATGGCCGGTTATCGAGTTTACTGATCAAACCAATGGTGGATGCCAATGTTACCCTCCGCCATGGGGACATAAACGGACTTCTCAAAAGGCTTGGAATCGATTATCAGCCCACTGGAAAATTGGGCCCATTGGACTTCGTGTCACGTGTCAGAGGCGGACTGGCCGGCGTTAGTTTGACCGATCTTCGTATTCAGCAAGGGGCGCTCATTGCCCGGGGATCGGCGAGCGTGGACCTGGGCAGCACCAAACCAGACATTGTCGCATCGCTCGGCACGAATGACATCGATCTGGATATGTTGCTACCCGTCGATGTTGCGGATACATCAACCACCTCTCAGAACTCCTCCGGAAGTTCATCCGCGCGAACGAGTGAGAGTTCCTCGGGCGCGCCCCAATGGTCAACGGAGCCTCTTGCTCTCTCTGCGCTTTCTTCCGTGAACGCGGATATTCAACTTCAATCTACATCGGTGAAGTACAACGCCATTACCCTCAAGGATTTGGCGGCGTCTCTGTCACTGGTTGATGGGGTTCTCACCATAAAAGACGTTAAGAGCAATGTATTCGGTGGAACGTTAACCGTTAAGGGTCTGCTGAACAGTGTTTCCACACCTTCCATTCAGACCAACCTGTCGTTCGAGGGCGGCAGCATTGCAACTCTGCTAAGTAAATTCTCCAGCCAGGGCAGCGCAACAGGAGCCGTTTCCTTTAATGGAGATTTTGAATCCTCCGGCAGGAGCGTTGCCGCATTGGTCAATAAACTCAGTGGTACCGGAAAATTCGGTGCTGCCGGGATTGACGTGAAAAATGCGGGCGGCGGCTCGCCTCTTGCCGGGCTGACCGATCTTGTCCAGGCCATCGGGCAATTGGGCACTGGGCTTGGCGGTAAGAAAACGGGTGGGCTTGCGGACGCGGGTGGTTCATTTACTTTTACCGACGGCGTTGCAGAGATTAGCGATTTCGGGTTGCAATCAGGCTTTGGCGACGGTACGGCCACGGGAAGTGTGGATTTGAGTGATTGGACCATGAATATCGTCGGTGAATTGAACCTTGCCCCGAACCTGTTGACCGCAGTCCTTGCGCAAACAACAGGATCACGGCAAACCCTGTCCTTCAGTATTCAGGGCTCAATTGATTCGCCCACTGTCACTCTGGAAGGCGGGTCGCTTGTCAGTGACGGGGGTGGCGACGAAGGCGGCGACGGGCGCGGTGAGGTTTCCCAAGGCCCTGGAAAACTCGAAGAAAAAGTACCAGGCCTGGGTATGCTTCTTCAGGGCGTTCTTGGCGCTGGTAATACATCGCAAGGATCAACACAACAACAAACGCCGCCGCCTCAATCCGGAACAACGAACGACGCTCCGGAAACGGAAACACAACAACAACCGAGCCAGCAAAAGATCACACCAGAGCAACTTCTCGACCAGTTGTTCAAATTTTAGCCGCCCGGAAAGCACCCTCTACTGAAACACTTGTCGCGGGACCGGCAATCATGACTGAGCGTTTCTTGATCGTAGCCGGATTTGGATCCGTCATTTCAACAGTTGTTCGGCAAAAACCACCAACTGATCAATGCCTTCCTGCCAATTCTGGGCCTCCGTGCGTCCCGAAGACCTGCGTGGTTTGAAACTGTGATCACCATCTGCCAGCCAGTGGACGTGTATTGAGGGCGAGAGCACATATTCTCCAACCTCTTCCTGATTGCCAAGCATATCCCGGGTGCCCTGAATGAACAGTGATGGAATTTTGATAGATTTCAGATGGTCGATTCTCAGCTTCTCCGGTTTGCCCGCTGGATGAAAGGGATACCCCAGGCACACCAAACCGGCAATCTCTGGGCAATCGGGCGCAGTATCAGCAGCAAGCATGCTGGCAACTCGCCCGCCCATGGATTTTCCACCAATGACAATTGCCGTATCCGGGTTGGTCCGGGCAACGTCTCTAATAACCTGTTTCCAGGTATCAAGAAGAACGGGCAGGGGATTGGGCGGTGTTCGCCCCTCACGTTCACGCCGTGCCGCCATATAAGGAAACTCAAAGCGTACACATTGGAATCCCGCCGCCGCGACTCCAGTTGCGAATGCCTCCATAAAGGGGCTGTCCATAGGCGCACCAGCACCATGCGCCAGTATGACTGTCAGGGCGGCGTCATTGGGTCCATCAGTTAACCCAGGATACTTCATGGGTCATGCCTATCTGAGTGTCTTAAAGAGGGGCATAAAGCTAAGCATGGCAATGAAAAACAAGTATGCGGCCCGTTCAAGAATTTCCGAAGCTAAAATTCGCGAAGTCGTTCGGCATTTTGCCGCCGACCTGACTGCCCTTCAGACGGCGCAATTGAGCAATAACGTAAAGAAAGTTGCGCACATTTGATCGGGCGGTGGTTTCGCCTCTGGTTAGAATTGATTTTCTGAAAATCAATGTTAGCCAGGAAGAAAGGAACCACCATGAACGAGCATAACAAGACAGAAGCATTGAGCAAGGTCATTAGAATTGCCGCTGAGCGTATCTGGGATCACCTGGGCAAGGTTGTCCGCACCACAGTCGAGGAGACACTGAACGCGCTATTGGCCGCGGAAGCGGACGCTTTGGCCGAAGCTGGCCGCTATGAACGGGCTGATGCTCGTCGAGGTTACCGAGCTGGTTATCGTGCCCGCCGGCTTCACACGAAAGCCGGTGAGGTGACACTAAAGGTCCCAAAGCTCCGCAGGCAGGCCTTCGAGGCGGCGATCATCGAACGCTACCGCCGCCGGGCGGCATCCGTCGAAGAAGCTTTGATGGAGATGTATTTGGCTGGCGTCTGTCCGCGCCGGACCTGGGATATCACCGATGGTCTCAAGGGCCCGCGGGTCAGCGCGGGCACGGTGTCGACCCTGAACAAGAAGATTTACGCCAAGATCGAGGAATGGCGCAACGCGGCGATCCCGGGCGCGCATCCTTACGTTTATTTGGACGGTATCGTGCTCAAGCGGACTTGGGCCGGGGAAGTCCGCCATGTTTGCCTGCTTGTCGCCATTGGCGGGGGCGCGGAGGGCTTCAGGGAGATGCTGGGGATTGTCGAGGGTGCCAAGGAGGGCAAAGTCGGGAAGGTCTGCGTTCCTTAAGCATCTCAAGCGGCGCCGCCTGAAGGGGGTTCAACTTATAATCGCCGACGCCTGCCTGGGTCTGATCTTCGCCGTCGGGGAATATTATCCAGACGCCCGCTAGCAGCGCTGTGTGGTGCATTTCTACCGCAACGTCTTCAGTCACGTAGCGTCAACCAAGGTGCGCGAGGTGGCGCATATGCTGAACGCCATCCACGCCAGCGAGGACCGATCAGCGGCTAAGACCAAGAGCAATGAAGGGATCGCTAAACTGAAGGCTCTCCGACGGGCGAAGGCGGCGGAACTGGTGGCGGGATCAATTACGGAGACCTTCGCCTATTACGCTTTCCCGGATCAGCACTGGATCAAATTGAAAACCAACAATCCGCTGGAGAGGCTCAGGCGGGAAATCCGCAGACGGACCCGCGTCGGCGGCGCCTTCCCGGATGCGCAATCCTGTCTCAGCATGGCTGCAGCCAGGCTGAGACACATCGCTGGAAGCAAATGGAGCACACGGCACTACATGAACATGGATCCGCTGAAACAGACGGAAACCAACACCAGAGCAGACACCGCCTGAAAATAAAAGTGCGCAGGTTTCTTGACACTATCTCCAGCGGCGACCTCCCCGGCGGAGTGACGGCCGCATGAATGAGGCGGACACCCGCGCTGAGGCCTCACAAAATCTGGCTCAGGAATTCTCTGGTGCGCGGGTCCCTGGCATCGTCAAAGAACGTGGTGGGCGGGCCGTGTTCAACGATCACTCCCCGGTCTGTGAAGTAGATATGATTGGAAACTTCCCGGGCAAATCCCATTTCATGTGTGACCAGAATACAGGTCATGCCCTCTTCGGCCAGCTCGCGGATGGTGACCAGAACTTCCTTCACCGTTTCCGGATCGAGAGCCGCCGTGACCTCATCAAACAACATAACGTCGGGATTCATGGCAAGGGAGCGGGCAATGGCAACGCGTTGTTGCTGACCGCCGGAAAGTTCGCCGGGGTAACTGTCTTCCTTGCCCTCTAGGCGCACTTTCCTGATCAGGTCGCGGGCCCGGACCTCCACGTCCTGCCTGTTCTGTTTTAACACCGAAACCGGGGCCATCATGATGTTCTGAAGCGCGGTTTTGTGGGGGAACAGATTGTATTGTTGGAACACCATGCCGACTTTTTTACGCAGTTCCAGTTTGTTGAGGTTCGGGTCGTTGACTTCCTGTCCTTCAACCAAGATGGAGCCCGCGTTAATGGGGTTGAGCGCGTTCACGCAGCGGATCAATGTGGATTTACCCGAGCCACTGGGGCCGATGATGCAGACACATTCACCTTTCATGATGTCCATGGAAACGCCCTTCAGCACCTCCAGAGGTCCGAAGGACTTATGAACATCCTGGATGGAAACCATGGGTTGATCGGGTGTCCAGCCTGGTTGTGACATCACACGTACCTCGTTTCTTACAGCTTCACGGCGTAGCGGCGCTCAAGCCGCAGGGTCCACCGGGCGATGGGATAGCAATAGACAAAGAAGATGAGTAGGGCAAAACCATAGAACGGAACCAGCAGTTCCGGATGGTTGTCGGAACCTTCCATGGCCTGCCGGGACAGGGTGATCAGTTCTTCCACGCCCAACAGGGAACACAGCGGTGTCGCCATGGTCAGGATGGCATACCAGTTCATCCAGGGCGGAATCATGCGTTTGAAGCACTGCGGCAGGATAATCATCCAAAGCTGCTGGGTCCGATTGAACGCCAATGCCTCGGACGCCTCCCACTGAGCCGTGGGAACAGATTGTACGGCGCCGCGGACGATCTCGGCGATGTTCGCCATGATGGGCAGGGAAAGGCCGATGACGGCCTTCATCCAGTCCGGCACCGGAATGATGAGATCACCAATGGTGATTTCAAAAGGTAACGCCAGCAGGACGATGTAAAGGAGCACCAGCCATGGTGAATTTCGGAAAGCCTGGGTGATGAATTTTGCGGCGATCCGAACGGGTGTGATCAGCGATATCTGCGCGAACCCCAGCAATACGCCCAGAAACGTGCCAATTGCCATGGCAAAAAAGGAAATCAGGACGTTGAACAGAAAGCCTTCGGTAATTAGAAACGGCAACCATCGGATCAGGGTCTGAACCGCATCCGTGTAGGTGAATTTTGCCGCCGATGCGCTCAGCGGCCAAAGCAGGATGACAGCCACCAGGAGAAATGGCGCCCACCATGGTATGGCGGCGATCCACCGGCTGACCATCAGGGGATGGGGGCCGCTGGCCCGGTTCTGGTCCAGGGGCAACAGAACCGGAAGGTCCGTAAAGGTTTGTGTTGTGACACCGGGGATTGATCTGCTCATGTGCCATACCCTGGAATATGCATGGCCTTTTCCCATTTGTGCATGGAAAACACCAGAATGCCGACAAGGCCGATATAGACCACGAAGACCACGCTCAGCGCCGGATAGAGCGCTGAGGGAAAGTCATTCCAGATGCCGAGCATCTGATAGAGAAGTTCTGGCACGGCAATGGCAAGGGCCTGGGTCGTTGTCTTGACCAGGTTGACAAGGTTGTTATTGAGGGCGGGTAACGAAACGCGAAATGCTAGCGGCAGAACAATGTATCCGTAAATCTGCAATCTGTTGAAACCGAGCGCTTCTGCGGCTTCCTGTGTGGATTCGGGAACGGCTTCAATCCCGGCGCGGAAGATTTCCACATTGAAGGCGCCGGCAAAAAACGACAGCGAGATAATGGCCCAGCCAACGTTGGAGATGATGGGGACTTCCAACCAGCCATCCGGTGAATGGGTTGGTGTGAACTGCCCCAAGGCGAAATAGAAGAACAGGAGTTGCACAAAGGGTGGCGTGTTGCGGAAAAACTGGATATAGCCCTGAACCAGACGGCGCAATATCACCAGCGGGGAACCCTGTAACCACGCGCCCACAACGCCGATGATTACGCTGAAAAACACGCAAAGGACAGAGAGCTCAACGGTGACCCAGAAGCCCTTGACCAGCCGCTCCCATTGAACAGGATCATGGAAAAAGACGAAGTTCCACCGGGGTGCGACTTCATACAGATCGAGAAAGTACCGACCGATAAGTTCGGGCATTTCCATTGACCGTGTTAATCCGCCGGAAAAGGGTGCCCGCCAGTCGGCGAGACACCCCGGTTTCCGGAAGTTTCCGGCTTACTCAGCCAGCCAGTCGGCGTACTGAGCTTTCTTATCTTCTAGGAACTGGGTCGGCTGGATACCCCATTTGGCTTCCCATTCCTGCAACTGACCGGATTGCAGCCAGTCAAAGCTGATACCGGACATGAAGTGCCCGAAGACGCAATTGCGTTCTTCCAGTGGCACGGCCAGACCCCAGGGGTTGTCATCCTCTGAGTTCAGCGGCATTTCAAAGTCGTCCCAGTTGCCGGATGACAGATCGGAACCGATAGAGGAATCATCGTAAACCCAGGCAACGCATTTCTTGTCGCGGAGCGCCTGTTTGGCTTCGGCGTTACCGGTGAACGCAATAATTTCCACACCATAACGTTCGGTTACAACCTGATTGTAGAAAGCCCCCTGCTTGCCGCAAACGGGTTTGCCACGCAAGTCTTCCCATTCATCCAGCCCCAGCGCCTTCGGAGACATGATGTTCGTACCGGATGTGTAGTAGTTCGGGCTAACGATGCCGACTATCTTGCGGCGGTCCTCACGATCGGACATGGTCGCGATCATCAGATCGATTTTGCCCTGTTCCAGGAACTGCATGCGGTTGGACGACTGAACGGCGACCAGTTCCAGGTCAACACCCATGGCATCGGCGGCGGCCTCAGCCATATCGATTTCCATGCCGACGATGTCACCCTGTTCGTTCCGGAACCCCCAGGGTTTGTAGTCGGCTTTTACACCCACCACGACCTTGCCGCGTTCCATGACCTTGTTCCAACGCTCGTTTGTACACTGGGCGGCAATGGCGGCGGAAGTACTGATAGTGAATACGGCGGCGGCAGATACCGCCAATACGGTTTTTCTGAGCATGTTACTCTCCCTTTTGAATCTTGTTGTTTGGTGTTTCTCAGTCATTATTGATTGATTAAAGCGTATGGAGCATATGTTAGGCTTGTCAACGACATTATTGCGGTTTTCTACGCGCACGCGGATTGGCCGCGCTTGCCGACGTTGAGGCTGCTCTCAAGGATAATCAGTATTACTGGAAAGATGAAGATGAGCCCATCGGAAACTGAGGAAATCAAACCCTTCGACGGTATTCGCGTTATCGATATGACCCATGTGCTGGCCGGACCGTTTTCCACGCACCAACTGGCTATGCTGGGCGCCGATGTGATCAAGGTTGAAGGACCCGATGCGCCGGATATGACGCGTGAAGAAGGGGCGACACCTGTTCTCAACGCGCAGGGTTACGGGACTTATTTTCTGGCCCAGAATAGTGGCAAGCGCGCCATCGCCGTTGATATCAAATCCGACGCCGGACGCGCCGCCATTGAAGCCCTGATAAAGACAGCCGATGTACTGGTGGAAAATTACACGACCGGGACTCTGGATGGGCTGGGCCTGGGATATGCCGCCATGAAGGCCGTGAACCCGCGCCTGATCTATTGCTCCCTCACCGGGTTTGGCCAGACCGGTCCGAAAGCCGGTGATCCGGCTTATGATGTCGTTATTCAGGCCTTTACCGGTTTGATGGACTCAAACGGTGAAGAAAACTCACCACCCGTCCGGGTTGGCGCACCCATGGTGGATTATGGCGCCGGTGCACAAGCCGCCCTTGCCATTTCAGCGGCCCTGTTTCAGCGGGAACGCACAGGCAGAGGGCAACGCATTGACGTAGCCATGGCCGATGCAGCCCTGATGCTTCAGGGTGTCATGGTTACGGCGACGCTCGCCAGTGGCAGCCCACCGAAATCCCACGGCAATACGCACCCGAAGTATGCCGGGTATGCAACTTTTGACACGGCTGATGGCCGGATCATGATCGGTGGCTGGACCAACAGGCAAATGGCCAGGCTCTATCGGGTGCTGGGCGATGAAGTCCGTGCGGTACGAACGGAAAGTACGCCGCGCGGCGAAGTCGGAACATTGCGCGAGGAAGACGGCGGTTTCATTCGGGAATGCCTGATGGCGAAATCGGCGGACGCGTGGGAGACAATCCTCAACGACCATCACGTGCCGGCATCCCGGGTCCGGACGGTTGACGAGACCATGGCGAGCGCGCAGATTGCCTCTCGGCGGGTGCTGCAAAGTTATCATGGCAATGACGTGGAAGGTGCGCCGCCTAGGTTGCCGGTCGCGGCTTTCCTGTATGAGCACGGTGGTCCGGAAATCAAACGGGCGCCGCCCCGTCATGGCCAACATACGACAGAAATTCTCAGTGAGCTGGGATACAGCGACCAAGCGATCAATGATATGCGCAACCGCGGTGACGTGCTCTGATCATACGTCTTCCGGGTTGCAGCCAACCATAGCTTTGTAGATAACCGCATCGGTTGCACCCTCCGTGCCAAACACCAGAGCGTGACTGTTGGTGGTCAATTGTAGCGCCTTGCGCAGATCATCACGCTGTGCGCAGGCAATCAATGCGGCGAGGCCAGCCACAGCGGATTCGCCCGCGACGATTTTCGGATCACCATCGTCACCCGAGGCCAGCCGTTTCATCACCGGCGCAACGGTTCCATCCGCGATGAGAATGAAATCATCGACAGCGGGGCCAAGAATCTGCCAGGCGAGTTGTGATATCTCTCCGCAGGACAACCCCGCCATGACACTTTCCTCTTCGATGGTGAGCACGGACTGCGGGCCGTTTTCGGAAGCATTGAACAGGCATTTGGCCAGGGTCGGCTCAACAATCACAAAGCGTGGTCGATCCGCACCGGTTTTATCCCAGATGTAACCCAGAACGGCGGCGGCCAACCCACCGCATCCGGCCTGGACAAACACGTGGGTTAAAGGGTTACCCTCGGGGAGTTGGTCGAATACCTCGTCGATCATGACGCTGTACCCGGCCATGGCCTGTTTCGGTAGTTCCATGTATCCGGGATACGAAGTGTCGGAAACGATGTGCCATCCGTTCTCTGCCGCATCACTGGCGCAGGCGCGTACAGAGTCATCATAATCACCCTCAATGCGCACCACCGTTGCACCAAACTTGGCAATGGCATCGCAGCGGCCCTGGCTGACCTCTGCATGAACATAGATAAGACAGGGACAACCGAAGTTCTGTGCGCCCCAGGCAACAGACCGCCCATGGTTGCCGTCAGTGGCCGAAACCATGGTGATACCCGATGCCACATCCCGGTACTTGCCGCCCCGAACGTCCTGCATGGTGACAGATTTGCCGAGTTGACGAGATATTTCCTGGGTCAGGGCATAAAGAACCTCGTAGGCTCCACCCAGGGCCTTGAAGCTGCCAAGGCCGAACCGGGTGCTTTCGTCCTTGTAGGAAATAGCGCCGATTCCAAGGCTTTCCGCAAGACCATCAAGGGAAAGAAGGTCAGTTTTGTCATAGGCGGGCCACTGATGAATTTCCGCCCTGGCGGATGCACTGAAGTCCGCCCCGACGATGGATTTTGCCGTTTCGGGATACGGCGATCCGGGTTGCACCCACCGGTTGGAAAGATGGCTGGTTGCACGCATATCTTCAGCGGAAAACTCAACACTCATGATCTGTCTCTTAAGTTTAATTCTGAACCTATGCGGCGACTGCTTGCGGCGCTATGCGCTCCCGAATGGGAAGGTGAATAATCGCAGAGAACGCCCCGACACCAACGCCGACCCACCAAACGATGTCGTACGATCCATACTGGTCATAAAGAACACCACCCAGCCAGACACCCATGAAGCCGCCCAGCTGGTGGGAAAAGAAGACAATGCCGTAGAGCGTCCCCATATACTTAAGGCCGTAGATGTAGGCGATTAATCCGGATGTCAAGGGCACCGTCGCCAGCCACAGGCTCCCCATCACGAGCGAGAATACAACAACCGTTGTGGGGGTCATGGGCAACAGGATGAAAACGGCGGCGGCCAGGGTTCGCGCGGTGTAGATGTAGGCCAGAAGATACTTCTTGGTCCATTTCTTACCCATGGCACCGGCGATCAGGGTACCGGCAATGTTGGCAAGACCGATGAGAGCGATCGCAAACGCGCCTAGAGAGGACGTGCTGGAAATGCCGATGCTGCGCATGATGCTATCGGGCGGAATGGCGGCACAGACCTCTGTAATGAAGGCGGGGAAGTGTGCGGTAATGAACGCCAGTTGAAAACCACAGGAGAAGAAGCCCAGAAAAATCATGGTGAAGCTAGGGTCCTTCAGGGCCCGAACCAGCACCTGTCCCATACTTTCCTCAAGTTCCTGGCGGGTCGCCTGTTTTTCGGTTCGCATCATGGGCAGGAAAACAAGAACCGAGAGAATGATCGCCGCAAAGACCAGAAACACGCTGGGCCACGGCATAACCTGTAGCAGGCCATCGGCAACCGGAGGGCCGATAATCTGTCCTGCAGACCCGGCGGCTGTTGCTATCCCCAACGCCATGGAGCGGTTTTCATCCGATGATGCCCGCCCGACGATGGCGAGAATAACCCCGAAGCCTGTACCGGCAATGCCGAATCCGATCAGAACCTCATAGATATGGTGTTCGATAGGGGTAACGGCATAACTGCTGAGTACGAGACCCAATGCATAGAGAATGGCACCCAGAATGATGGCTTTTCGATCACCAAATTTTTCGGCCAGGGCCCCGAACAAGGGCTGTCCCACACCCCATGCCAAGTTCTGAATTGCAATGGCAAGCGAGAATTCGTAACGAAGCCAGCCAAACTGCTCCGCAATGGGTATCTGAAACACGCCGAACGTTGCTCGAATGGCAAAACCGGTCATAAGGATGATACATCCCGCGATCAGAACGGGCGTCATCAGCGGTGCGGTATCTTGCACGGCGGGAATCTTGGTGCTCATAGGTGTGGTCTTCCGGCACTCGGCGTTCGGGGGTTATTGGGACATATTCATGATACACGACCCCCCGGATGGCAAACATTTCCACGGGAGATTTTGATGAGTGATCACCAACGCAAAAACGTTCCGGCGTCTCACGATGACTCATGCCGTCCTCAGAGGAAAGCTGGCTGGGGCGGCAGGATTCGAACCTGCGAATGCTGATACCAAAAACCAGTGCCTTACCACTTGGCGACGCCCCAACCGGGCAAAAAGTCTGGACGCGGGGTCCGTTCCTTCATGCGCCGGTTGTTTTAAGGTCTTGTGCGCGCTCTATCAAGACCCGTGTGCACCTTCCGACCCAAGAATTTCGGCGGGGATTTTAGGATACGTAAGCACCTGAGAACAGCGACATGCTTTCCACCCACCAATGCGGGCGCGCGGCCTGAATGGCATCGCGGGCTATTGCGGCCTGCTGGTCGTTTGCAAACAGGCCGAAACAAGTCGGACCACTGCCCGACATGCGGGAAAGCGCACAACCGTCCTGTGACGACAGGACGTCCAAAATACCCTGAATTTCGGGCACAGTGGCGATCGCGGGTTTGCTGAGATCATTGTGACGTTGCCTCAGGATCGAGGTTAGGCCGCCAAAGCCTCTCACGCAGTCAGGTAACGGTGCCGGGGTGGAGAATACACCATCAAAAGTGCGAAACACCGCGGGTGTTGCCAGCGGCACACCGGGATTGACCAGAACCAGCGACACCCGGGGCAGTCGTGGCGCGGGCGTCAGGTGTTCACCGATACCACCGACCATAACCGGGCTCCGGTGCAGGCACATGGGTACATCAGCCCCAAGACCCAAACCAATCTCGGCCAGGGCTGCAGCATCAATGCCCAGGCCCCAAAATCTGTCCAACCCGCGCAATGTCGCCGCCGCGTCGGACGACCCGCCGCCAATGCCTGCGGCCACCGGCAGGCGTTTGGTCAGGCGCAGGGTCACATCCGGCACTCTGGCTGGGCCATCGTTCTCCGATACAAACGGCATGAGAGCGTGGGCCGCCCGGAGAACAAGATTGTCATCATCGCACGGGGCCTGATCGGCAAACGGCCCGTCCACAAAGAATTTCAATCCCGTGCCCGCCCGCGCTGGTGCAACAGATACGGTGTCTCCGAACGATGTAAACACCACCAGAGAATCGAGCAGGTGAAAGCCATCGGGACGGCGCCCCGTGACGTGGAGGTAGAGGTTCACCTTGGCAGGTGCCCGCACGGTTACCGGTTCAAGAGGAGAATGTCGTGTATCGGAAGAAAAGGCCTCGGTCATGGAGGCGCGTTATCCGTTGTTATCGTCTGTCCCGTCATTGACGAGGCCATTCTCTATCTTGGACTCGATCAGCGGAATGTACTTGTCTTCCGGACTCAGACTCAGGGATCGCCGCCACTGGAACCGGGCTTCCCGGTTGCGCCCGACCTGCCAGTAGGCATCACCTAGATGGTCATTGATAACGGGGTCTTCCGGTAATAACTCGACCGCGCGTTCCAGTTCCTTAACCGCACTTTCAAACTCACCGAGCTGATAGTACACCCAGCCCAGACTATCGACGATATAACCGTCGTTGGGCCGAAGCTCCACGGCTTTTTCGATCATTTTCCGGGCCCGGTCCAGGTGCAATCCTTTCTCAACCCAGGTATACCCCAGGTAATTGAGCACGTAGGGCTGGTCCGGTTCGAATTCCAACGCTTTCAGGAAATCGTTTTCGGCATCTTCCCAGCGGCCGGAGCGCTCCAGGGCGATCCCGCGGGCATACAGAAGGCCCCAGTGCCGATGGCTGAGGTCACCCAGTCGATCGAAAGCCCGATCATAGGCGCGGGCGGCTTCTTCAAATCGAGACGCATCACGATAGACATCCCCCAGTTCAATCAAGGGATCGGCCTTGTTCGGGGCATTGGCGGCGATCTTTTCCAGTTTGGCAATAGCGTCGTCCGTGTGACCCAGTCGAGCAAGATTTCCGGCGATACGGAGGTTGGCATTCCAGGCAAAGGGAATTTCCGGATCGATGGTTTGATAGACTTCGTTGGCATCCAGGTGACGACCCAGTCGTTCAAGCGATGTACCCACCATCAATTGCAGGGACGGAAAATCCGGTCGCAGGAACAAGCCCAGTCGCCCCATCAGCAGGGCCGATTCGAACGAATTCTGTTGCCGGAGAGAGCTGGCCATATCAAACATGGCTTCCGCCGCGCCTTTTCGGACATCAAAGGGAAGGGAGTCAGAGGCTTGGCCGCTTTCCGCCCTGGCGCGGGCTGCCTCCATGAACCGGGTCGGGCCATGTTCGCTGGTGTAGCCGTCATAAAGCGCAATGGCTTTGTCGAAGGAACCCATTTTCTCATATAGTGCGCCATAGAGCTCCGTGGTGCGGATGGTCATGTCCCCCTGACTTTCCAGCAGAGAGCCAAAAAATTGTTCGGATTCGCCATATCGGCCGGATGAACCTGTTATTAGTGCGGCATGGGCATTGTGCAGCATCTGCGTTCCTTCACTGGCCGCCAGTGGCGATAGCATTTTCAGGGCCTGATCAGAGTCCTGCGTATCCATGTGGCTCCACGCCATCAGCAAGGGCACGACAAACCGGTTCAAGCCTTCGGCTTTTAAATTCAGCAGCAGGTCTCGGGCTTCTTCGATCCGCCCGTCATGCAACATGACAGCGGCACGGGTATAGGCGGCATAAATGTCGGTTGGAAAATCTTCCAGAACCCGCTTGGCGAGGGCGTTAGCCTCGGTTATGCGTCCATCGGACAGATACACAAGGAAGGTTCGCCGGATCAGACTGGCTTCATCCGGATCGGATTCCAGGGCGGCCCCAAAAAATGTGGCGGCGGCGGCCATATTACC
This sequence comes from Rhodospirillales bacterium, assembly GCA_963921245.4. GTDB lineage: Bacteria > Pseudomonadota > Alphaproteobacteria > Rhodospirillales > Casp-alpha2 > JABJGO01. The sequence continues at coordinate 197,909 of CAWUEY030000001.1, forward strand.
GTCGGCCTGGGCCTTCCGCCCGGCCAGATAATTGCCGACGACACTTTCGCCGGGCGAGATTTCGGAACTGGCGTCTACATGCGCGGTGACGCAGGCGGATATCATCAGTGTAATGGCAACAATACTGGCTGTACGGCGGAGAATAGGCGGCATAAAATGGTGGAGAGTGGGCACGGCGAGGTCGATCCTTCTGTTCATATCCAGAATATCATCTTTGTCCGTGGAAACTACCCTTTTGGTTGGAAAAAACGATCCCACACTCAACAGTGTCTGAAGGGAGCGGTATGCTCTCTTTATCGTCAACCGCGTACTCACATGTTGGGATAGTTGGGACCCCCGCCACCTTCCGGCACAACCCAGTTAATGTTCTGGGTCGGATCCTTGATGTCACAGGTCTTGCAGTGGACACAGTTCTGGAAGTTGATTTGCAGCCTCTGTCCGCCGGTTTTTTCGTTGTCCACAAATTCATAAACCCCGGCGGGGCAGAACCGCTGTTCCGGCCCGGCGTAGTCACTGAGGTTGATGCTGAGCGGAACGCTATCGTCTTTCAGGGTCAGGTGGGCCGGTTGCGCTTCCTCATGGTTGGTACCGGAGAGGAACACCGAAGAGTTGCGATCAAAGGAGACCTCACCGTCGGGTTTGGGATAGTCGATCTTCCTGCACTCACGGGCTTTTTTGAGCTGCCGGTGATCGTCGTGATGACCGAGGGTCCACGGGGCGTAACCCCGGAACAGATAGGTATCCAGAGCGGCGTACACCAACCCTGCCCAGAAACCCCAGCGGAAGGCCGGGCGAATGTTACGAACCTTGTAGAGCTCTTTATAGACCCAGGAGTCCTTGATAGACGCTGCGTAGGAGTCCATCGCATTTTTCGGGGCATCTTCTTGTCCGAGCGCGGCAAACGCGGCTTCGGCGGCGAGCATGCCGCTCTTCATGGCGGTGTGAGAGCCTTTGATCTTGGGGACATTCACGAAACCGGCTGAACATCCGATGAGGGCCCCGCCCGGAAACGCCAATTTCGGAATGGACTGATAGCCACCCTCGTTGATGGCCCGCGCACCATAGGCAATGCGCCGGCCACCTTCGAAGGTGGGGCGGATGTCCGGATGAGTCTTGAAGCGCTGAAATTCCTCAAACGGACTTAGGTGCGGGTTTTTGTAGTCGAGGCCGACCACAAAACCGACGGCAACCTGATTGTCTTCAAGGTGATAGAGGAACGAACCGCCATAGGTGTCCGAATCCAGCGGCCAGCCCGCGGTGTGAACGATCTTGCCTTGTTTGTGCTTTTCCGGGCCGATCTCCCACAGTTCCTTGATACCGATACCAAAGGTTTGGGGCTCCACACCGTCACGCAGATTAAACTTCTCGAATAGGGTTTTCGTCAGAGAACCGCGAACACCTTCCGCAAACAGCGTGTACCTGGCGTGCAATTCCACGCCGGGTTCGTGGTTGGGACCGGGCGTTCCGTCTTTCTGAAGACCCATGTCGCCAGTGGCGACCCCCTTGACGGAGCCATCTTCGTGATAGAGCACTTCGGCGGCTGCAAAGCCGGGATAAACCTCGGCACCCAATGCTTCGGCCTGTTCACCGAGCCAGCGCACCACGTTGCCCAGCGACACAATATAGTTGCCATGATTGTTCATTTGCGGTGGCGTCGGCATGCTGACGGAGCCGTTCTCATTCAGGATCAGGAAGGTGTCTTCCCTGGCTTCCGTGTTCAGCGGTGCGCCTTTTTCTTTCCAGTCGGGAATCAACTCGTTCAGGGCCCGTGGTTCCATAACCGCACCGGACAGAATATGAGCACCGATTTCGGAGCCTTTTTCCACCACGCAAACCATGATTTCCTGATCGTTTTCCCGGGCCAGTTGCATCAGACGAATAGCCGCCGCAAGACCGGATGGCCCGCCGCCCACAATAACGACATCAAACTCCATGGATTCGCGCTCGATTGCTTCTTCGCTCATTTCGGTTCCCCTCCGGGAATGAATAACGTTGCGCAAATGAAAATGTTGATGCGCGGTATAGCACCGGATTTCACAAAACGCAGTAAAATTCGCCACGGTATTGGGGAAAAGTTGGCATTTCTTCAGTGTTCCGTTTTGGCTAAACTGCGGTCATGACTGCCCTCAACGCCTCTCAGGTGAAGGCCCTGATGCGCTGGTACGTTGATGCCGGCGTGGACGAGACCGTCAGTGAGACTCCCACCAACTGGTTCGAGGTCACCCGGAAACTGGCCGAAGCCCGCGCAGCGGCCAAAGCTGAAACCACACCACCGTCGAAATCGCCTGCCCCTCGGAAGTTCAGCCGGGCACCCGCCAAACCGGCAGACATCGGGCTGCCCATGGGTGCGGAAGAAGCGATTAAAGACGCCAGGGGACTTGCGGCGTCGGCCAGCACGGTGGCCAAACTGGGTGAGGCCATCGTCGGATTCGGCGGCTGTCCGTTAAAGAAAACTGCCACCAATACCTGTTTCATTGATGGAAACCCAGACGCCAAAATCCTGTTGATCGGCGAAGGACCGGGCGCGGAAGAGGACCGGCAGGGCAAGCCCTTTGTCGGACCTAGCGGTGTGTTACTGGACAAGATGCTGGCTTCCATTGACCTCAATCGGGAACGTGTATTGATTTCCAATACCGTTTTCTGGCGACCACCGGGCAACCGTACGCCGACCACCAGTGAAGCCGCCATGTGTATGCCGTTCGTGGAACGCCTCATTGAATTGGTGACACCCGATGTTTTGATTGTACTGGGCGGTGCGGCGGCCAAGGTTTTGCTCAACGAAGCGCAGGGTATAGGTCGCTTGCGTGGCCGCTGGTTCGATTACGGTTCTGAAACCCGCGAAAAACCGATTCCCGCCATGGCACTCTTCCATCCGGCCTACCTGCTGCGTTCTCCCGCCCAGAAAAAAGAGGCGTGGGGGGATTTGCTAATGCTCAGAGAGCGGTTGGAAACATAACTTTCCCCCATGTAGCCCCACCTTGCCGCGATTCAGGGTATGGGGTATAAGGTTTGCGCGTTGATTCTCGTGTAGCTTCTATGATGATTTAAGGACCGGTTTACTGCCTTTTTTCCCGACAATGACTGTGAAGAAAATGGCCCACGCCATGGTCGCAGGGATCGTTTCGGCAAGCCTGTTGATGGCCGACGAGATGGTCTATGCCAGTGATCAGCAGGCCCGCCTTGCCGTGGATGACCAGGCCGGGGCCACCCATGCCCTGACGCTGCCACCGGTTTTGAGCAACGCGGACGTGGCGCGCTATGTGGAGATTTTTGATATTCAGGAAGACGGTCACTGGAAAAAGGCCGATCAGTTAATCGAGACCCTGGAGAACGACATCCTTCTGGGGCATGTCCTGGAACAGCGCTACATGCATCCCAACAAGTACCGCTCCAGTTATAAGGAACTGAAGGACTGGATGGAGGATTATTACGACCATCCGCAAGCGCACCGTGTCTACAAACTGGCGCTACGCCGCAGACCTTCCAACTGGAAGCACCCGGTGAAGCCGGACCTGCCGACGCTGACCTATCCCAGGGCAGCCTATTCAGAACCGCTGCCCGGGAAAAACCTGAATGCGTCGGATCGCCGCAAAGTCCGGCAACTGCGCCGTCAGATCAAACGCTATGCTGGTAAAGGTCTGACGCTGGCGGCTAAACGTCTGATCAAATCCAATGAGGTGAAAACCCTGTTCAGTGAATCGCAGTATGATGAGGTTCGGGCACGATTGGGTTTCCGCTATTTCATCGACGGGCGGGATGAATGGGCGCTTGATTGGGCGGGCAAAGCCGCTGCGCGGTCCAGTGAACTGGTGCCCGAGGCCAACTGGGCGGCGGGACTGGCGGCCTATCGGCTCGGTCGCATGGGCGCGGCTGCCGATTATTTTGAGGTACTGGTCACATCCGGGCGCGTATCGCCATGGCTGGCGTCCGCCGGTGGTTTCTGGGCGGCGCGGGCACACCTGAAAAATCGCGAACCGGGGGCCGTTCTGCACAATCTGGAGGGCGCCGCCGAACACTCCCGAACTTTTTATGGGATATTGGCGCGACGCATACTGGGCATGGATCTGGACATGGACTGGCAGGCCACGTCGGTGCGCGACGGGGACCTGCGTCAATTGTCAGCCAGCCCACGCGGTAGTCGCGCTCTGGCTCTCGTACAGGTGGGGCGGCACCGCCGCGCCGAACGGGAGTTGAAAAATCTGGCGGCGGCCAGTGAAAACCGGGAGCAGGCTCGTGGAATCCTGACGCTGGCGGTGCAGGCCAACATGCCGCAACTGGCCTTGCGACTGGATGAATTGTTTTTTCCTGAAGATGGTTTCGATATTGCATCCTATCCGGTACCGCGCTGGCGACCCGATGACGGGTATCGCATCGATCCGGCGCTGGTGTTCGCGCTGATCCGACAGGAGTCAAAATTCAATCCGGATGCCAAGAGCTGGGCCGGGGCCCTTGGCCTGATGCAGTTGATGCCGGCGACCGCGAGTTTTGTAGCCCGCGACCGGCGCTACCGGTCGTCCAAGCGAAAAGAGCTGCTGGACCCACAGGTTAACCTGTCACTGGGGCAACGCTACATCGAAATCCTGCGCGATGACGCCAAGATATCCGGCAGTCTGGTCAAGATTGTTGCGGCCTGGAACGGCGGTCCCGGAAATCTGGGCAAATGGCGGCGCAATCAGGATCATCAGAATGACCCGCTATTGTTCATCGAAACCATCCCGTCCCGCGAAACCCGGATTTTCGTCGAAAAAGTCCTGGCGAACCTGTGGATCTACCGTGATCGGTTCGGACAGGACTCACCGTCCCTGACCGCGCTTGCGGCGGGCCAGTGGCCCACCTACACCTCGCTGGCGCCGAAAACCCAGCATCTCGCCGAAAGTAAGGAAGACCCGGTTTATGACTGAGCGCGTATTCCAGGCCGTCAATATTGCGGTGCTCACCGTATCGGACAGCCGCACGCCGGACGATGACAGGTCCGGCGATACCCTGTGCCAGCGCTTGCAGGATGCCGGGCACAACCTGGCTGCCCGGGATATTGTCAAGGACGACCGCGACGCGGTGGCGGACATCTTTCGAGACTGGGCCGTCAATCCGAAGATTGAGGTTATTCTATCCACCGGGGGCACCGGTGTAACAGGACGCGATATCACACCCGAGGCGTTGTCTGACGTGGTAGAAAAAGATATTCCCGGCTTCGGGGAGTTGTTCCGCTGGCTCAGTTTTCAGAAAATCGGCACCTCGACCGTTCAATCGCGGGCCACTGCCGGGGTGCGTAATGGTACCTATATTTTCGTGCTGCCCGGTTCACCGGGCGCCTGCAAGGATGCCTGGGATGATATCCTGGCGCATCAACTGGATATCAGGTTCAAACCCTGCAACTTTGTGGAACTGATGCCGCGTCTGCGCGAACACCTCTAATGGTGGGCGTTTTTCAGCCACCGGCGATAGGACGCCAGATCGTCTACATCCTCCATCTCGTTCAGTAAGTGGACGGAACAATGGCGTGTACGCAAATTGTGGAGCGTATCGGCCAGCGCCTCCGGCCCGGACCAGCGGACGTTTGAAAAGGCATCAGGCAGGCGCGGGCGACGTTTGAGACCTACCAGCCAGTAACCACCGTCCGTTGCGGGCCCCATGACTGCATCATGGTCGCCCAGAGCCCGGAAAGCGTTGTTGATATGTGCCGGGCGGATGTCGGGAATGTCAGTACCGATGATTACGACGGGTCCGGGGGGCAGGGTTGCCATGGTCCGGTGCATGCGCGTGCCCAGATCGCCGGAACCTTGTCCATATACGGGCGTGCTATGTGTAATGGTCGGGCGTGCCGCATCCGGTGTGATGGCGATCCAGGTCAACCAGCGCGGATCATCTTCGAGGCACCGGACGGTTTCCTGAAGATTCCGCCGGTAAAATTTCCATGCACCGAGGATGCCAATATCGGCGGCCAGGCGGGATTTGACCCGCCCCATGCGTGGCGACTTGGCAAAAACAACGAGGTGGCTTTTCATGGATCAGGTTCGTCATCAATACAGTTTGGCGAGGCGCGTCGGCGAAACGCCCAGCTTATAAAGGCCGAGGAGGCTAAGGTTCTTAAGGGGTCGCCGCCAGTATCCGCCTTGCTGATATCTGATCGATGATGTTGTGACAGCACCGTCCAGCACGTGTATCCCGTCCGAACCGATACGGCGGACAAGATCAACGTCTTCCATGATGTCCAACGCACGATACCCGCCGAGGCGGTCATAAAACGAACGGCTGATGAACAGGCCCTGATCACCATAGGGTAGCCCGAGCCATCGGGTTCGCCAGCCCACAAGCCGTTCGATGCGCCGGGTCGCCGGGTTGCTGTCATCCAGCTTCAGAGAAAACACCGCGGCTTTGTCTTTGTTCTCATGACCGGCCGCGAAGTCGCCCATCAGTGTGGCCGCATTGTCCGGTAAGCAGGTGTCTGCGTGCAAGAACAAGAGCCAGTCGAGGCTGGCGGCCTGTGCTCCCCGTAGCAGTTGCTGTCCGCGCCCCGCTGGTCCGCTGACGACGCGGCAGCTACATTCTTCGGCGATGGATAGTGTGTTGTCTGTTGAGCCGCCATCGGAAATAACGATCTGTAATCCGTTGCCTGGCTTCCCACACGACTTAAGCGTGGCACGCAGTGTCCCGGCGGCGTTCAGTGTAGGAATGATGATACTCAACATAGCGCCCGCAATCTGCCGTAAGGATTGCCTCAGGGCAACTCACCTTTATTTTTTACCACACTATGTTCTTTATTTGTTCTGCATTGTGTGTACAATTCTGAGATGGTTCAGCATGTAAACAGGCGAAACGAGAAGAAAAAGGGCCGCGGCGCCGTAACCAATCGATCGGGGCGGTTTGAATCCCACACCCGACACCGGGAAACGGACGGCTGGGAAACCGATGGCTGGGACCCGTTGATTGCCGATTTGCCGCCGTTTCGGACCGAGGTCACTGAAGAGCACCCCAAAACCATCATTTCCAGGAACACCTCGCCGGATTTGTCGTTCCACCAGTCCATCAATCCCTATCGGGGATGCGAACACGGCTGTATCTATTGTTATGCACGCCCCAGTCATGCCTATGCGGGCCTGTCGCCCGGTCTGGATTTTGAAAGCAAACTGTTCGTCAAGAGGGGTGCGGCGGATGTTCTGAAAAGACAGCTGGCGAAACGGGATTACGAATGCGCACCGATCATGCTGGGGGCCAATACGGACCCGTACCAGCCCATTGAGCGTGATTGGCTCGTCACCCGCGACGTACTGGAAGTTCTGTCTGATTGCAATCACCCTGTGGCCATCATCACAAAATCCGCCAGTATTCTGCGTGATCTGGACATGCTGGCGGACATGGCAACCCGAAAGCTGGTTACAGTCGGCATCTCTGTGACGACGTTGGATCGAGACCTTGCACGTACCATGGAGCCCCGCGCCTCGACGCCTGCCAAACGTCTGGATGCCATAGAGACACTTTCGGAGGCAGGTGTGCCGGTTTCCTTGATGGCATCGCCAATGATACCGCAACTGAATGATCATGAACTGGAGTCCATCATGGAAGCCGCCGCTGCGCGCGGTGCGCGACATGCTTCATATATCATGGTGAGGTTGCCGCTTGAGATCAAAGACCTGTTTACCGAGTGGTTGCGAGAACATGTACCCGACCGGGCAGAACGGGTGTTGAACCATATTCGCCAGGTTCGAGAGGGCGCCCTTTATCAATCAGACTTTGCGACCCGGATGAGCGGAACAGGCGAATATGCCAAGCTTCTCTCGGATCGCTTCAATCTGGCGTGCAAACGACTTGACCTGGGCCGCCGGGAAGCGGGACAATTGCCTCTGGATACAAGCCGGTTTTCGCCACCGCGAATGCCGGGTGACCAGTTCGACCTGTTTTGAATTCAAACCAGAGGGTTTGCCCATGGACGTTTTTTCCGATCCTCGCAAACGCGCTTACCTGAACAATGAGGGCGGCGGCGAGGCTTTGAAAAGCCCGCTCGGGGACGACGTGCTGAACCGGGCGCGTCATTACCGTCTGGCACGGCTTCGAGAGCAACTGGTACTTAAGGACTGCGCGGCGATCCTGCTCTATGATCCAATCAATATTCGCTACGCTACGGACTCGTCCAATATGCAGTTGTGGACCATGCACAATGCTGTGCGTTACGCCCTGATCTTTGCCATGGGTCCCTGTATCATGTTCGAGTTCAAGCACTGTGACCACATATGCAAGGATCTGCCCGGCGTTGACGAGGTTCGAACGGCAACGGGGTGGATCTACATCTCCGGTGGACAAAGAAGTAACGAGTTCGCCGTCAAATGGGCCCTGGAGATCGAAGACCTGATCCGGGAATATGGCGACGGGAACCGCCGTCTGGCAGTGGACAAGGTCGAACCGACCGGCATGGCCGCGCTCGAATCCTGTGGCATTTCCATTGTTGAAGGGCAGGAGCTGACGGAAAAGGCCCGCTCAATCAAAAGTGTGGATGAGCTCAATCTCATGCGCTGGACCATTCGTGTATGCGAGGCGGGGATGGCTCGGATGTTCGAAAACGCCACGCCGGGCAAAACGGAAAACGAAATCTGGGCAGAGCTGCATTACGAAAATATCCGCTCCGGCGGGGAGTGGTGCGAAACCCGTATCTTTGCCTGCGGGGATCACACCAATCCCTGGTATCAGGAATGCAGTGACCGGGTCTGCCATGAAGGTGAGATGATCTCTTTCGATACGGACCTGATCGGGCCGTATGGATACTGCGCCGATATCTCCCGTTCATGGACCTGTGGTTACACGCCCATGAACGATACGCAAAAACGCCTCTACGCTACGGCACGGGAACAGATTGAACACAATCTGGCGCTGATCAAACCCGGACTCAGTCATCGGGAGTTTCTGGAAAAACAATGGCAAATCCCTGAAGACCACGTCGATTACCGCTATTCGCTGGCGGCCCATGGTGTAGGGCTGGCGGATGAATGGCCTGTGCTGCTGCTGCCCCCCGACGAAGAGGGCGCGTATGACCTCGAACTGAGAGAAAACATGGTGTTGTGCGTGGAAAGCCTGATCGCGGAAAAGGGATCAGAGTCCATAAAGCTGGAAACCCAGGTTGTGGTCACGGCCGGCGGCCACGAACGCCTGGACAGTTTCCCGTGGGAAGAGGTTTAACCCACAGACACCTTAGTCGTAAGGCGTTCCGTCCTTGTGATAGAAAAAATCCTCGCCGTCGCGTATCTCCAGATGCATATCAACATCCGGGTAATGACAAACATCATCTCTGAAGCGGGTACCGATTTCCATGTAAACCGCTGGCGCATTTGACCGGTTCACCAGTTGATGCCCGTTTGGCACATTGGCGGGCCAGCCCATCATCATGCCGGCGGTGATGGTTTCCTCACCATCGTCGGTTACCAGAACAACCTCACCGGAAATCATGTAGGTGAATTCTTCTTCCCGCTCATGCCAGTGGCGCTGGGCTGAACCGGCACCCGGCGGCAGGGTAACGATGTTGACGCCATATTGAGAGAGGCCAGCATGGTCACCGACCCGTGCCTTGTAGCGTCCGTTCGCAATTTCGTGGAAGGGGGCGGGGTAACCAGTACCGGTTTCCTGTGTTACATCGTTCACGGTGAATGCATGTTTTTTGGCGTTCATGGCTGTGTCCTCTGTCTTCCTCGTCCTCTGACTTCCTTGGTTTGCTGCCACAATTGTATCAAGAGGACAAGTACGGTCTATGGCCACTTTCCCTTAAAACCCTGAACAAATGGCGCCAGGCACTTTCTGGTGATACTTTGTGGTATACTCCTGCGTCATGGAAGCCGCTCATTCAGGATTGACCGAGATTGCGCTCGTGGCGCTCGCCGCCATGGGATGCGGTATCGTCATGGAACGTCTGCGCCAACCCGCAATTGTCGGCTATATTCTGGCGGGGGTGATCCTGGGCCCGTCCGCATTTGCCCTGATTACCGACAGGGACCAGATCGATGTACTGGCCGAGTTAGGCGTGTTGTTGCTGCTCTATGTGGTCGGCATGGAACTTTCCTTGCGGGCCTTCCGCAGCATCTGGCGGTTGGCTGTGTTGACCACCGCGATCCAGATCGGGGCCTCTACGGCGGTTATGCTGATTTTCTGGCAGCTCTTCGGATGGTCCATTGGACTTGCCATCCTGTTGGGTTTTGTTGTGGCCCTGTCGTCAACGGCGGTTGCCATCAAGCTGCTGTCCGATCTGGGCGAACTGGGGAACCGGACGGGCACGATTACGGTGGGCATCCTGATTGCTCAGGATATTGCCGTGGTGCCCATGATGCTCATCGTTTCGACACTCGGTGCCATGCAGGGCGCGGGCGAGGTCGCCGGGTTTGATTGGGCGGCGCTACCAAAAATACTGGCCTCCATCGCCTTGCTGGCCGCATTGATATGGTATCTCAGTGGTGGCAAGAAAATAAGCCTGCCGTTTTCCACGGTGGTCGCCGGTCATCAAGACCTGAAACCGCTGGCAGTTATGGCATTCTGTTTTGCCGCTGCGTCGATTTCCGGTTTGTTGGGATTGTCGGCGGCTTATGGTGCCTTTATTGCCGGGCTGGTTGTGGGCAGTTCCAGGGACCGCCAGATCATGATCGAGGCGGCCAAGCCCATTCAGAGCATTCTGATGATGGTGTTTTTCCTGTCCATCGGGCTGCTGTTGGACCTCACCTTTATCTGGGAAAACCTGTGGACCGTTATTTTCCTGTTCTTTGTGGTTGTGGTGTTCAAGACGATCCTGAACGTGGGTGCCCTGCGCTTGCAGGGGCAGACTTGGCAGCATTCGATCATGGCGGGCCTGTTGCTCACCCAGATCGGTGAATTCTCATTCCTGCTGTCGCGTATCGGCGTGGACTCCGGGCTGATCAGTTCTGATGATTCGCGCATGGTTGTCGCGGTGACCGTGCTCAGTCTGGCTCTTAGTCCACTGCTTGTGCTCACCAGTCGGCGGTTGCAGCACCTAGCCGAGGACAGTCGGGAAACATTGAGCGCCGTTATGAAGTCTGTCTATGCGCGAGAGACGGACATGGTTGCGGGCACATTAGGAGGTGCGCGTTTGTCAACCCTTCGCACATTCGGCACAGTGTTTATCCGCATGGACCTGATCCGCGAAGAATGGCAGCGCCGTCGCAAGGAAAAGAAAATTGGTGCTATCACCGATGCCAGCGCTGTCGACAGCGAGCCTTCCAACGAAAATGAGACTGTTGCGGAAGAAATAACGCCCGAAGAAGACGAGAAGCCCGTATCCAGTCCTGGGCCCGAACCCAGACCGAAACACAAAGCTAAATCAAACCGGAGGCCAGCAAAATCATCGAAACCGGCGAAAAAGAAAGATGCCGAACGTGCCTAACAGGGGTTTGGAAGATGCGGCTCGTGCCGCCGGGCACAAAACTGTAGCGGGTGTGGATGAAGTGGGTCGAGGGCCCTGGGCGGGCCCGGTGGTTGCGGCCGCGGCGGTGCTTGATCTTGAAAACCTGCCAGCCGAATTGCTCTCCAATCTGGATGACTCCAAGAAACTGAGCAAACTCAAACGTGAGGCCCTATCCAAAACATTGCAGAACAGTCCGCATGTCCAGTATGCAATCGGGATTGCTGAAGTTGACGATATTGATCTTTACAATATTTTACAGGCGAGCCTTATGGCCATGAGCCGCGCGGTCACGGCGCTGCCCAAAGAACCTGATTTTGCGCTGGTCGATGGTAATCGAGAGCCGATTTTGCCGTGTCCACTGGAAACGGTGATTAAAGGCGACAGGCGCAGCGTTTCCATCGCCGCGGCTTCGATCATCGCCAAGGTTCATCGTGATAGGATCATGGCGGCGCTTGGCGGGGCGTTCCCGGGATATGGCTGGGAAACTAATGCAGGATACGGGACGGCGGCGCATCAAACGGGATTACGACATCTGGGCGTTACACCTCATCACCGCAAGAGCTTCAAACCGGTTCAGCAATTCTTCAAAAAATAGGGCATGCCTCTTTCGTTATGGGCGGCCCTTGCGGCAATCGTAATATCCAGCGCAAACAGTTGCGCCGATGAAATTGCAGATCATGCGCGCTGCATGATCCATGGTGGTGATAGTGTCAAGAATCCTGCGCACTTTTATTTTCAAGCGGTGGCGGCTATGCCTGAAACCGACACCGGTACTGTGAAGAACCCATGAAAGCGAAACCCGCGCCATGCCCGACAGGATGTCCGCCCACGCGGCCCGTGCCGAGGCGGGCCGCGCCAACCAGCGCCTGGACGCCCATGAGGCGTTCTGCATTGAGCGCGTGCGCCGCGCCGAGACCTTCGAGGCCGACATGCGGCGCGCCATGGAGGACCTGGGCCGACAGATAAAGACCATGGGCGAGGACGTGCATAGCCGCATCAACATACTGATCCGCAGCATGTTGTGCGGTGCCGTCGCCATCATCGTCGCCGGTGTGGGCTGGGCGCTGGTGCGGGGATTGGCACCGTGATGAGCACCGGGAATGGCACAAAGATGGCGGGGATAACAGGGTCGAGGTCAATTCCTTCTGTGGCGCGTCACAGGGACAGCAGCAGAAGTCTAGTGAAGCTCCAGCCGCCGCTCCACACGCTCAAGGCGGGCGTCAAGGGAATCCGTGCGGGACGAAAGGCTGGCGAAATCCACATGCAGCGCGGCTACATTGCGCTCAAAGCTGTTCACCCGCTCAATGAGCGTGGACAACTGATCGCCATGGCGGGCGAGTGTTTGCTCACGGACAAGTGAGGGTGCTCTATTGGGTTTGCCTGAGTGAGGAGTCAACAACTGAGATAATTGGATCGCTGATCCAGGGTTGCTCTTTCGGCCTTTGAAGAGGCGCTGAACAAGCAAAAGAGAATGAAAACCTGCGCTGTAGCGAAGTTCCCGATCTACAGGGTGGAATTGGTCGATATGGAATACGAGTTTGAATATGGCCCAATGCTTGGCGATCTGCCGATGTATCGGGTCGAAGTTTGGGAAATCAGAGAGAGGGAAGGTGGAAAAACGGGTTATACGCTTTTTGCGCAGAAAATCGAAGAATAAGTCACTCATAGGCAAAGGGAATAACAATAATGAGAACCCTGATATGTCCAAGATGTGGTTACGATAAACTCTACGAATTGTCGGAAAAAGTCGGATGCGGTAATCGTTGAACGGGAAATGGATGGTTGTGGCAGATATCGCTCTTCAAGAACGCCTCTGCCCCAGTCAGGTTGCTTACCTGGATAGACGGCGGGGGCTAAAGTTTCCCGTTTCCCTCCGCAACGTGGATTTACGACGATTAATGCTTGCCGTTTAACTCATCGGCTTTGGTATATAAATCACAGACTCTGAGGTCTTCTTTCACAGTGTCAAATTCATCCTGATCCATTGTTAGGCCCCAGCGCCGTTTTATCTCTACCCAGTCCGTAAGGTATCTGCACCAGTATGAACGGTTTGGCGGCATCCAGTCTGAGGGGTCTCGATCGTTCTTTGAGCGATTGGTACTGAACCATGTGGCTATCAGGTGCTGTTTGTGTAACAGGTAATTAGCGAATGCTTTTTTGCGTGTGTTGCTCCATGCATATCCACCAGACCTATGCGCTTCTTTCAGCGGAACCATATGATCGATATCGAGACTGCAAGGTGTAAGGGTGACATAGCCGCCATAGGGCCCAACCCAAAGACCGGAAACAACAGTATCATCATGCATAGTGACAGGAATCAGACTTTCTTCAATCAACAATCTAATTATCATTTTACAAATCCTGTAAGAATTATTCAGGGGTCTTGCCTAGCAGAGCGAGTTTTGGGAGTCCATTGAACTTGGTGAGCCTGACCCTGGTCATGTCCATTCACCGGGCTTTCGTCGTGGCTTCAGACTTACGGCGCAATTTACACCAATGGCAAGCCCGTATTGATCAACATTATTGAGGGTGAATGGCGCAAGGAGCAAGCAATGCCGTATAACGCAGATGGAACATGGACGCCGGAAGGTGTTCCTGAAAAGGTTGAGAGTCCTCAACCGGTCACGACGGCTGTTCAGCCGCACAGCGGCACTTCTTCTCCTACCACCACATCTACGCCGAGGCCGACGACGGCTGAACGTATCAACGAATTGACATCCAAGAACAGCCCGCTGCAACAGCAGGCGCGTACACGGGCCAATCAAACCGCGAACAGCAAGGGGTTGCTGAATTCTTCAATGGCCGTTCAGGCGGGCGAGTTAGCTGCTCTTGGCGCGGCACTTCCGATTGCGCAGCAGGACTCCGAGCAGGCCCATAAGAGCGCCCTAGCTCAACAGAACTTCGAACATACTCGGGACTTGTCTGCTCAAGACTATGCACAGAGAACCGGTCTACTAAATCAGGAATTGTCGAGTCGTGAAAAAATTGCGGCGCAGGGCAACGAGAAGGATATCTCCATCGCCAACCTCAATGTTGCGGCCAATGATCGCGAAAAAGCCACGAGCGCTCTCGTGGCAATGGAGAATGTGTACTCTCAGATGTTTGAAAGCGTGGCTGGTAACCCAAACATCCCCGCCAAGGCGCGTGATGCGTATTTGAATCACATCGGCTATTTACGGGATTCATCTCTGGGTCTGGTCGAACAGATGTTCGCCATCAATTTGACGTGGAATACGAAAAACGAAACTCCAGCGGTGAGCATTTAATGGTCCGCAGTTCTACTTACTCGGACATTCCCCGGATTTGCGAAATTCTCTCGGAGCTGCATCAGATCAGTAAATACGCTGGATATCAGATTAACATGAGACAGTTCAAGGAACTGTGTATGGAGTCCATTCGTAGCGGCAACAACTGTCTATTTGTTTACGAAGAAAATGGTTCCGTCGAGGGCTTCCTAATCGGGATAATCGACAACCTGTATCACGTTCTCAGGGAAAAATACGCATCCGATCTGTTCTTCTGCAAATCCCTGACAGCGAAAGGTGATGCGACTGGTCTAATGGCCGCTTTTCTGGAGTGGGCAAAATCCCAGCCTGGCGTGGTGTCTATCAGAATGGGGGCGACAGATGTGGTCTCTGATTACAACAAAGTATCAAAATTATATGACCGGTGCGGAATGATTCAAGAGGGTGTGCTTTACGAAATGAGGATCGAGCAATGAGTGGTGCAGTTAAATCAATCAAGAAAGTTTTCAAAAAGGCTGTAAAGGTCGTCAAGAAAGTCGCGCCGGTAGCATTGGCCGCCGCAGCGGTCTACTTCACTGCTGGCGCTGCTCTTGGCCATCCTGGTGCAGCCGGTGGCTGGTCCGGCGTGGTGAAAGGATGGATATCCAAAACAGGAGCGACGGGCATACTTGGAAATGTCCTTACCAGTGCAGTCACGCAAGCAGGTTATGGTGCCGTGATCGGAGGTGGTATAGCCGCCGTTACAGGGGAAGATATCGGCAAAGGTGCATTGTACGGCGCCGCTGGTGGTGCCGCCACCGGTACCGCTACAGGCCTGTTGCAAGGTGCTGGTCCTGCTGTTGCATCTAATCCAGCGTCTCAGAGCACTCGGGTTGGTCCATCTCTGCATGGCAACTCGAAGGTGATTCAAGCCAGCACTGGTCCACAGATCGTAAATGCTTCAGGTGTCTCATCTCTTCAAGGTGGCTCTGTAGGTGATCGGTTGAGTGCTTGGGCTGGATCAGAAGCGGGAAGCAACATCATCGGAAATGTGGCTGGTGGATTGGCGAAGGGTGGCTTTGCATACGCCGGTTCTCTGGCTGAAGCAGAGGCGCTTGAAGAAGAGTCGCGCCTGGCTACATTGAGGGATCAAGCGTCCAGAGATGCTGTCTCGGCGAATTATAGTGGTTCTGGTTCTGGCTTGCTGACGGCGGCAAATCCAAACGTGCCGGTTGATTTTTCGGCTCCGAGTGCATCTGGCGTCACAACTCCCCCAACACAAACATATACCCATACGATGTGGCGATATGACCCTGAACAGGGCCGTATTGTGAAGGTTCGGTAAGGGAACAAGCAATGCAGAAAGGTCTCAATCGGCAGCCAGTAGCCCCGGAAGTTGACTACCAGGGCGAACCGAACGTTACACCAGAAGAGCAGGAAGTCTACGACATGGTTGTCGGCAATGCCTTGCAGATCATCTACGAACCAAAAACAACGGACAATATCATCAAGCGGATTGCTGAAAGCGGTAACCCTGTTGAGGGTTTGGCAAATGTTGTTTTCATGGTTGTGTCAACACTTGAGAAAAGCGCGCAACAGGCCAATCAGCAAATTCCTGAAGACGTTATGTTTCATGCAGGTGTGGAGATACTGGAAGAGCTTGCTGATCTTGTTACCCGGGAGGGCGCTCACGAATTTACTGACGAAGAAATAGAGGCCGCTATGTTCATGGCTCTTGATCTTTACGGCCAAGAAAAGGATCAGTCCGGTCAGATCGATAAAGAGGCCGCAAAAGGTGAGCTTACTCAACTGGAGCAAGCTGACAAAGACGGCACAATCACAGAGCTTGTTCCTCAATTTGGAGAAGTCGTTAACGGAGGTCGTAATGGGTAGAGGTCTTTTGTTTGCAGCTTCTGGTGTCGCTGAGGGTCTGAGTAACGCATTCCTGACAAAAGGAGCCGAGATGCGTGAGGCGCGTATTCGTGGCGAGGGATACGCTTTTCAGGCTGCACAGGGCGAGATCAATCGGGCACACGCGACCGCTGAAGCTGAGAAGTCGCGAGAGCACGCTACGATACTTGCCAATCAGAGCCATAAAAACTCTAAAGAGGTTGCCGGTATGCGTATGGCGAGCGCAGAGAAGATTGCCAAAACGGGCAATGACCTGACGCGTGAAGTGACCGCGGTGAAGGTCGCGGCAGACGCAGAGAACTTGCAGCTCAGGATTCGCGCTGAGAAAGAGGCTTTAGAGGCTCGAATCGCGGCGGATCAAAAAAACATGACGGCCAAATTGAAAGCCTCAATTGAGGAGACAATCTTGAAACTGGAGAGTGCTGAACAGCAGCTTCAAGACAAGCTGGCAGTCACTGTCATTGAGGGTAAAAAGGATCGATCACAGAAAGAAGTCGACAGCCAAAGAGATTTCATTGGCGATGTTATGACCGGTCTCTATAGCGATGAGACAAAAGCCGGTCGTGCCATCTCAGCCGCTGAAAATCGTGGCTTATTGCCAGATGCGCCAGTAGCGGTACCTGAGGCTGCTGTTACAGCGTTGAAGCAGAATCCCGCTCTCAAGGATCAGTTCATAGCCAAGTATGGCGAACGCGCATATCAGGTGGCAATGAACGGCGGTTGATGGATGTCCAACTACTTTGACCGGTTTGACGAGCCCAAACAGGGAGGCTCGACGAACTACTTCGACCAATTTGACGAACCAGTGGATACTACTGCTGTTACTGAGTCAGATAATACATATTTCGGCAATATTGCTCGTGGCGCTGGCGAAAGATTCTTCGATCTCGTTGGAGGCGTGACGCGGTTTGCTGGAGAAACCGGCGATACTGTCGGTGATTTTATGGCCAAGAATCTTGGTGATTTGGTCTATCACGAAGACGGCTCCATTGAATGGGCTGTTCCCCCGCAGAAAATGCTGAATCAGGAAAGCCCACTTCTACGCTTTGCCCGTGATTTCGAAAATGTTGATCTCGGATACAATGAAGAGCAGGCCACGGCTTGGGAAGAGGTGAAAAGCGCCCCGCTGTCCAACGTGCTTCCGTTTGCGCTGGAACAGGGCCTGATATCTACTGCTGACATGGTCTTCGCTGTTCGCGCCTTGCCGGGCTATATTGCGGCGCGGATTGGTGAGATCGGCCAAAAAAGAGCGCAGAATGACGGTCGGCAGAATGCGACGATGGAAGATTTTCTGGCCGTGTCGCCTGCTGCTGTTGGCGCGGCGTTTCTGGAAAGGCTGGGAGCCAAGGGTATTCTTGGCATTGATCAGGCTTTGGTACAGAGCGGCAAAGAGCTTGGAACGGAAGCCGCGAAAGCCGGGGCAAAAGAGGCTAGCACGGAATTCCTGCAAGAGGGCATGGAAGGTACGGCTGAAACTCTGGGCACGGAAACCGGCTTTAGCGCTCTGGATGTGCTCGACAGGGCATTTGCCGGTGCAGTTGGTGGGGGCGTGTTTGGTGGTAGCGCACGAGGTGTTACTGGCGGCATTGAACTAGCGACCAGCACAAAGGTGTTTGGTGAAAGCAAAACAGATGCTGTAGACGCTGCTATTGATGCGCTGAGTCCATCTGACCAGCCCGGAATCAGAGAAAGCGCTGAACCGGCATCATTGACTGAGGGTGATATTGCCTCACCAATTCCAAATGGGGTGATCGCTAAAGGCAAAGCCGCTATTGCGAATGTTGAGGCGAAGCAGCAAGCGGACGCTAATCTATCAGAGTCTGACCTCCCAACAATCGGCACAGATGTCGTGGTCGACTTCGGAGAGGATGGCGGCAGCAAAGATGGTGTCGTTGTAGATTCATTCTCCCAGCTTGATCCGCTTGATCCTTCGAAAACAGAGCCAGGTATCGTTGTTGAATTTGCTGACGGGCGGCGATTGCGTCAGTCGGCCTCGGTTCTTGCATCTACTGGCGTCACAATTACGCCGAAACCCACGAAGTCCACTTTAGAGCCCACAGAGAGCGACACAGAGCCGCCGCCTGACTCAGGACCCTTTGATCAAAACATACCCGAGTCACGCATTGCGGATGAGTCTCAAGAGCCGATTTTAGAGGATTCGGTGCCGAATGTTCACTCAGTGAACTTTGGCAGTAATACCCAGCAAAAAACCATCTTGAATCGTGCGAAACGAAAACTTGAGAAGCAATTCCCGGGCAGAGTGGTGGTCGCGGGCCGAACTCTCAAGGTCCGTGACGGTAGCCGTGATGAAAATGCAGCCGCTGCTGAGGAGATCGCCCGGCAGATACAATTCAGCATTGCGCGTTCAGAAGCGGCGAGAAAACGCGGGGGCCCCAAGCGTAAAGGCGATAAGGGGTTACTTGGGTGGGTATCTCGTAACGGCGGCATTATTGACAGCGGTGGGGAGTTGGCCGCGAAAGATTTCGACAAATGGCACTTCGACAAGCCTGGCATGGGCAAGCTCGTTAAGGCACCTGTCGATGTAAATCAGGGATATTTTACCAGTCCCTCAACTATCAATCCCAACATTGAGAACGGGTGGGAACGTATGTTCGAAAAAGCCGTAGATGCGGATTTTTTCCCTGAGTTGATTGGTCAGGACATACGGCAACTGGATGCCCGTGAAATGATGCTTGCCAAGATGGATGCGGAGAATCGTGCTGACGGCATCGTTCATGATGATGTTGATATAGAGGATGAAAACCAGAGTCAGTATGAGTCCCAATTCGAGAGTCAAGAAGACAGGGAGCGATTTGAATCACTGGTTGCTGATTACGAAGAGATTTTATCATTAGATAAACCGATAAGACATAAGTACGATCGGATTGTGCGGATTAAGGCTGAACATCTTGAGCCTGAAGAGATTTACAATGCGGGCAAACCGATTACTTATGAAGAATTCGAAAGGCTGAACGATGAAATCGATGAAGCAGATGTCCGCCGCTCTGGAGAAATGGTCGAAGGATCCGACGTTGCCGAAACACGCCAGAGAGGGGGCGAGGGAAGTAGTGGAAATGTATCGCGAAGTGCAATCTCTCAGGAATCTGGCCAAGACCTCGGACCGACAATCCAAGATCAGAGTTCTGGAGAATTGGTCGAAGGATACGACGTTGCCGAAACAGTTTCGACTGAAGGCAAAATCGCTCGCCAATCAGATGAAGAGGAAAGCCGCGATGCTAGGGACTCTCAAGAAGTAGGTATCGAAACTGGTACTCCGCCACAGACAGCGGCACAGTCCAGTATTGAAGGAGCACAAGATGTATCAGGTAGCAACGTCAGTTTGGAATCAGATCGCGCAGGAGCAACCTCTGGTGACCAAATTCGCACAGACGGTGTTCCCGCTTCCCCAAGAGAAGATGTTCGAGAAGCTGGATCAGACAGCGAACAGGCTACGACACGTGACGCCGAGCGTTCAACTGGCCTATTTGCAAATGATGCCGCTTCTGAAGGAGAACGAGGCGATATCGAAGTTCGTACAAGACAATCCGCACCTGGCGGACGCGCTGCCGAACGTAACGAGCGCGGGGGAAGCGGTAACGATGGCAACGCAGGAACACAGGCTGAGTCAGCAAGAGCAGGATCAGCTACTAACCCTGCTGATCAAGTAAGCAAGAGACCAGAGTTAGATGAAGCGTTGCCGCAGCTTCATGCAGAGCAGCGGAATGATGTGCTGTTTGCTGAAGAACGTTTTGAAAAAGGCAGTGGTGTTCTGTTCACCAACGGCACTGGAACGGGCAAAACCTTCACCGGCATGGGTATTATCAAGCGTTTTGTGGACGCCGGTAAAAAGAACATTCTGGTTCTGACACCTTCGCAGCCGATCAATAACGCATGGGTTAACACAGATCGTAAATCGTTTAACACCGGGATGAGTATTCTGAGTGACACCAAAACCGCCAGTGAGGGCGTGGTGATCACAACATACGCCAACCTTGCAAACAATCCCTACCTTGCTGGTCGAGAATGGGACTTGGTTGTTGCTGATGAATCGCACTCTCTGTTGCAAAATGCTTCAGGTGAAGCCACTACCAACCTCGACAATTTCCGCGCCATATCCAATCACAGACGCGGACACCTTGAAAAAGGAAAGATGCTTGAACCCGAACTTTGGATTGAGGTTCGCAAACTTGAGGGCGAAGTGGAATCGATGCGCAAGCAGGTTATTGACGCCGCCAATGGCCGTATTCCCGTGTCCGAAGAAAGTATAAACGAGTGGATTGAGCAACGCACCGGCCTTGAGCAAATCTTTGTGGAGCGGCGCGGTGAACTGCGTGAAAAGGGGCAGGCAAACGTCAAGAAATTTGATCTCGAAAACAAACCGCTCCCAAAGGTCACCTTCCTATCCGCGACGCCTTTCGCATACGACAAGACTGTGGATTATGCCGAGGGATATCTGTTCGATTATCCGGTTGTTGAGGACTCACAAGGCTATAACGCGGCGGATGGCCAGCAGTAATTCATGATCCAGCACTTTGGCTACAGTATGAAGTACAACAAGCTGACGCGACCTGACAGTGCCGTTGAAAATGAATTGATGGAACGCGGTTTCCATCAGTGGATGCGGGAACAAAAAGTCCTGTCTGGCCGTGTTTTGACAGTAGACAAGGACTATGATCGCAAATTCCATCTGGTTCAGGATGGTGTGGGCAATCAGATCGATCAGGCACTTGGCTGGCTTTCGGAAACCGCCAACGGTAAATATAATCCGCTTCGCGATCTGATCATGAAGCGGTTCGATTATGTTTCCCGAATGCGTCTTCTTGAAGCGCTGAAAGCACACCACGCTGTGCCAATCATTGAGAAGCATATTTCCTTGGGCAGAAAGGTTGTCCTGTTCCACAACTTCATTGATGGCGGTGGCTTTAATCCTTTCAGCTTCGATGAGTCATGGAACTCTGTGGTGATTGTCAACAATCGTGATCGAGACACACAGGTCAAGGTACGCGAACTGCACCGAGAGTTTGTCGCGGCAAACTCTTATGTACGCGATATGGACTTCAAGAAACTGGGTTCGCCTATTGAAACGATCTCCAAGGCGTTTCCTGACGTACTTGTTTTTAATGGCAAAACACCGGTGAAGCGAAAGAATGAGTACATTGAGCGGTTTAATCTGGACAAAACAAAGGACGCCAGCCTGATTGATAGAAGCGCTGACATCATTGTTATCCAATCTGACGCAGGACAGGCTGGAATCAGCGCTCACGACACTACCGGCGCTCACCAGCGCGTCCTGTAATAAAATGATTGATCCAACACCAAATGAAATTGCGGCTTCCATGAGTGGCTTTGCTGCTTCGTGGGAGTACGCGTCCAGCATTGGCAAAACTGATTTATCTCAGTTTTCACAAGAAGAGGCGCAGCAGTTCTCTCTCTGCTTTGCACGCTTTTACACCGATACGTTAGCAGCGTATTGCAGACCGCCCATGCCAGGTGGAGGAAAGCAATGACAGACGAACCTTGGCTGACAACAGAGGACGTTGCAAAACGGTTCAAGCTGAAGACAGCAACCATTGCGAAATGGCGCCAAAATGGCAAAGGCCCGCGATGGAGCGTGCTGGAAGGCAGTGTTCGCTACAACATCAACGACATCGAACAATATGAGAGTGAGAACAATGGACGGAGCGAGTGATACGGGCGCTGCGATGAACACGCAGCAAGCTCAGAAAACAGCGAAAGAAAACATGCTCAACAGAGTTAATAGGCATTGTTCGAGGGATACACAAAGACGCAATCAAGCCGCACTAGAACAATTGCCCATTATGGCACAAACGTCACTGATGGAAACCAGGTTGGGATGATTCCTCGTCTCATCACAAGAAAGGCAGCTGCGGAGTATACGGGCATGAGCCCGGATAGCTTTGATTTGCGTGTATCGGAAGATGTCTTTCCGAAGCCTATCATGATGGGGAAACGTAAGGTTTGGGATATAAGATCAATCGACCACAGAATTGATATTATGAGCGGATTGGCTAATCATGATATAACAATGCACGAAGAATCACCTGTCGAATTTAGAGAGAGAGTTCGTGGCATCATCAAACAAAAACGAGGGCGTCGTGAAGCTTAAATACATTAAGCTAGAACGCGATTACTGGTACTATCGCAGAGGCGCATTTCGCAGGAAGCTACGCGGTAAGCCTGGCGATCCAAATTTCATGGTGGATTACGCTCAGGCACACGCGGAGTACGAAGCGCCGGGAAAGCCTGTAAAGACCGCTGATCAAATTATTGTGGAACGCACATTCCGCTCTATTGCTGTTCCCTATTATGCATCACAAGAGTTTTTAGGATTGGCGGCTGAGACGCAAAGACAGTATCGCAGGTACGGAGACTTTGCTTGTGAAGTATTCGGCGGGAAGGATGAGAGAGATATCAAAATGAGTCTTGTTCTTTCTGTTCGCGATGAAATGGATGATCGGCCAGCGGCGGCCAATGAATTCTGTAAGGTTGTAAGAATCATATTCGGTTGGGGCTTGCCGCGTGATCTGGCTAGTCACAACCCTGCTGATTTCCGAGGAACATCCGTCAAGAAACTCAAGGGTGGAGAATGGCTTCCGTGGCCTGAAGAGGCGCTTACATACTTCTTGGAAAACACGCAGCGTGCTGTTCGCGAGGTTATGTTGAATTGCCTCTTCACCGGCCAGCGCATCAGTGATGTGATCGCAATGATGAAGTCACACATAAGGCACTATGAACCACTCAACAAGCTATATGTTAAGCAAAAGAAAACCGGCAAGGAGTTACTGATTCCTCTCCACGAGGATTTTCAGGCTGTATTGGACGAAATCGACAATGACTCTACTCACTTGCATGTTTCGCGCAAAGGCACTGTATGGACTTATGACAATTGGTACTCGACATTCTGTCGTGAGAAAGAGCGTCTGGGCGTTACCAAGTACGTCATACACGGCCTCAGGAAGAACGCCGTGATCAGACTCCTGCTCGCTGGATGCACGACACAGGAGGCTGGATCGATCACCGGGCAGACCGACGAGATCGTATCTTACTACGCTCGCAAGATCGACCAAGAGAAGCTTGTGGACACCGCCATGAAACGCCTATCGGATTGGACAAATAAAGAACAAAACTCTGGATCAAAAGTGGTGAATCTCAGAAGTGGTGAAAATTAAGGCTTAAGTTATTGATTTTATTATATCCATGGTATCAGTGCAGTTTCTTTGCAAGATCTCCAATGGCGGCGGCGATCATGGCGTCGCCCTTGGTATCGGCTTGTGCTGCGACGATTTCCCGTGTTGCATCCATCGCGATATCAACAGCAATATTCCTGACTTCTTCCAGTGCCTGGGCTTCAACCTGGGCAATACGGTCCATCGCCTGTTTTTCCCGCCGTGCCAGAGATTGTTCCAGACGCTCTTTGCCTTGAACGGCCATGCGTTCGGCTTCTTCCCTAGCATTGGCGACGATTTCTTCAGCCTCTTTCATCGCTTCCTTTTGCTTACGTTCATAGGTTGCCAGCAGGTCCTGTGCTTCCTCACGTAACTTCTCGGCTTCCCGTATATCGCTTTCGATCTGCGCCTTGCGCTTGTCCAATTGCGCACCGATCGTTCCGGGAACCTTCAGGTAAATCAGGATAGCAAAGAAGCCGATAAAGGCGATCAGAACCCAGAATGTTGGATCATGGAAGATTGCCATATCAATCTATCTCTCTTTCTTTATCGTATCCGCTCAGGACCGGGCCTTCATGGCATTGTCCACGGCAGTTTCAACAGCGGAAGCGGCGGGGGAATCACCGACGAGTTTCTCGGATGCGCTAACAGTGATTTCCTGTGCCATGTCACGAACACCGGCAATCGCGTTTTTCTTGGCTTCTTCGATAGCCGCTTCACTTTCGGCAATCCTGGTTTGAAGCTTTGCCGCCAGGTCACTTTCCTGCTGTGCCGCTTCGCTCGCAATCTTCTGCGCGGCGTCATTGATTTCGCTCTGCGCTTCAGAACGGGCTTTTGCAATCGCTGCTTCATAAGCCTCGATCGCAGCTTCAGCCTCTTTTTTCAGCTCGCCTGCTCGGTCCAAATTGTCGTCAATACGTTGTTGACGGGATTCCAGCACCTCGGCAATACGAGGAACGGCAACCTTCCACATAATGAGAAAGAGCGCGGCAAAAGTGACAATCAACCAAAGAATTTGCGACGGAAAGGTCGTAATATCAAGCTGTGGCATTGATATCCTCCAGGTTACACAACAAACGGGTTTTGGTTTTACAGTCGGGGTGATTACACACCCCGCTGTATGCCATTACGTCGTCTGTTTCGATTAACCGAACAGGATAACGAGCGCGATCACCAGGGCGAACAGCGCGATAGCTTCCACCAGGGCAAAGCCAAGCATGGTCATTGGGAATACAGCACCCTGTGCAGACGGGTTCCGGCCAACAGCCTGAATGAACGATGCGAAGATGTTACCAATACCGATACCAGAACCGATAACACCAATAACGGCGAGACCAGCACCCAGCAGTTTTGCGGCTTCGAGTTCCATGGTTAAATCCTTTTTCTCCAGGTCAAATAGTTAAGTTCAGGTGGGCGTGCCGCACTGCATTCCGGATTAGTGGAGATGCAGTGCATCATTAAGGTACAGGCACGTCAAAATAGTGAAGACGAAAGCCTGCAAAAACGCGATAACAAATTCCAGTCCGGTGAGAGCCACGATAAAAATGAGCGGAAAAACACCGGCAAAGCCGAGTGAAACAACAAAACCGGCAAACACCTTGAGCAGAGTGTGACCGGCCAGCATATTTGCGAACAGGCGAACACTCAGGCTAATCGGACGGGAAAGATAGGAAATGATCTCGATAGGGATCAGCAGCGGGGCCATGTACATGGGGACCCCCGGCGGCATGAAAAATGTGAAGAAATGCATCTTGTGTTTGGCAATCGCAATCAGCGTTACGCCAACAAAGATAAACGCGGCCATGGCGAAGGTCACGGCGATATGGCTGGTAAACGTGAAGCTGTAGGGGATCATGCCCATCATGTTACCAACCAGCACAAACATGAAGATACTGAAAATGAAGGGGAAATAGGGACGGCCCTCGGTTCCGACTGTATCCTTCATGAGATTGGCGACGAATATGTAACTCAGTTCCGTCAGGGATTGCCATCGGTCGGGCACATGCGCATGTTTCCGGATACCCACAATGAGAAACAGTGAGATAACGGCCACTGTCAAAACCATCATAAGCGATGAATTGGTAAAGGAGGCATCAAGACTGCCAATTTCCATTGGAATCAGTTGCTTGATTTCAAATTGCGCCAGCGGGCTGTGATTCTCTCCGGACACGCGTTGGAACCCCTTATCTAATCTTGTTCTTCTGTCTTGAACTTATAGACAGACTGATCGACCTCGTCACGCCTGCCTTTTATCGTCGGCCTTGTCTGCATCCTCGGCGTCCTCGTCTCCAGGTTTATATCCTGCAGCATAGCCAAACCCACTGGCCAGGCGATAAACATTGAGGATACCCGCGGCACCCCCGAGCACAATAAAAACCAGCATCAGCCATGGTCCTGTTTCCAACCAGAGATCAAGCGACCACCCGATTGCCGTCCCAACGGCCAGCGCGGAAAGTAACTCGACAGATACCCTAAAGGCAAGCCCAAGAACATTGCCTGGAGGCGCTTTTATTCGTTGGCCGAGCCCGGATGGCGGGGCCTGTTGATTCCGTATATTGTTAAGGCGCTTGTCTAGGTCCGCAAGACCCTGTTTTTCCTCGGAAAAACGGGATGGTCCGGATTTTTCGCCGGTTTTTTCTCTGTCAGTTGTCATTTTTCACTATGGACAGAAAAAACAGCCTGTGGAAAACTTTTTTTACGTTTTGAGAAATCGCTTTTTTACGTGGATGCAGCAGGCTTTTCTTGGAACTCCAGGGCGTTCTGACACGAACGCTGGCTCCAGACGATGGCAACGATGCCCGCAACGGTATTCGCAAAGGCAACGGCCCAGAATACACCAATAATTCCCATCATCTGACTTGCTAGCCAGGCCGCCGGGACCATCAGGACGGCCATCCGAAGTACTGTGAGCACCAGAGACGGTCCCGGCATTCCGATACCATTGAAAAAGGCGCAGGTAACCATGACGGCTCCGTGAAATGCGAACGACCAGGGAACAATCCGTAGATAAAAATCTGCGGTGGTGCTGATCCCCGGGTCGGCATCAAACAGAGGGGTAATGTAGGACGTGGTGAAAAACAGCAGAAGTCCGCCAACGACACCGAAAATCAGACAAAACTTGAAACACAGAAACAGAGCCTGCAGACATCTGTCGATCAAACCAGCGCCCCAATTCTGACCGGCAAGCGGACCAATAACGGCAGAAAGCGCGTAGAGTACAACCAGGGCCAGTCCCTCAATACGTACCGCGACCCCGAATGCCGCAACCGCACCGGTTCCGTAGCTTGCAACAATGGCGGTCAGAGCAGCCGCGCCCAGAGGATTGAGCATCTGATTGATTGAGGCCGGGATGGCGACATGGATTATATCTTTTGTCGATTGAAAGAAGGCATGCCAACCAGGCAGCAAATTTGTCAGCAAGCGCTCCCGGAAGTGAAGGATAATCATGGCACCGACCAATGTGGATACCCGGGCGATGAGCGTTGCCCAGGCCGCACCAGCAATTTCCATGCGGGGCGCACCCAAGAGTCCAAAGATGAGAAATGGATCCAGCACCCCGTTCAGGATTGCCGAGCCGATCATAATATAGCTCGGCCATTTTGCATCCCCGCAGGCTCGAATGGCACCGTTGCCAACCATTGGTACGATCAGGAAAACGATCCCTATGTACCATGGCACCATATAGTCACGGATATAGGGGAGGGTCTGTTCATCCGCCCCCAGAAGACGGAAAAGCGGGTCAATGGTAACAATTCCAATCGCGGCGAATATGGCAGACAGAATAAATGACAATGTCAGGGAGTCTGTTGTCAACCGCCTAACGCGGATTTGGTCATTTTTGCCAACCGCCCGCGAAATGATGGAAGTCGCGCCAGCGGATAACCCTATTCCCAGGGCAAACATCACCATGGATATGGGAAAGACAAACCCCATGGCGGCAAGAGGAAGGGTTCCCAATTGGGCCACAAAGAAGGTGTCGGTGGTGTTGACCGCAACCACGGCGAGGATGCCCCAAATCATGGGGATCGTCATATCTTTTAAATGGGTTCCAACGGGTCCGATTGTTAATCGGCCTGCGGAAGGGCTGGATGAGTTTGCCATAGATTATCGCGAGGCTGAGGTTGGATTAGAAAATGGCTTTTATCCCGGATCGCTTTAAACAGCGGCGCACACTACACCCTGTCATTCTTCCTGAATACAACAATGATGTTGTTGGCAGGCATTTCGTAGAGGGACTCCAGATGTAAACCGTTTTTAGAGGCCAAATCCGTGATGTCAGATAGAGAGCGGATGCCCCACGCGGGGTTTTGTTGACGCAGGGATCGATCGAAAGCCAGGTTGGACGGCGCTGTAGCACAATCTTCCCGGATAAACGGGCCATATAAAATGAGGAGTCCTTTTTCGGAAAGCTGTTCTCCGGCACCTCTCAGAAGGCCCTCGGAACACTCAAAGGGTGAAATGTGTATCATATTGGCGCTGAATATGGCGTCGGGGTTCACGTTCGGCCACCTTTGATCCACAACATCCAGATAAAGGGCGGGAAGCATTATTCCCAGGGATGAAGAGGCCCAAGCCTGAATACTGGCCAGAGAGTCCGGGTCAATATCCGTGGGTTGCCATTCGATCCCCGGCAGGTTTGAGGAGAAATAGACCGCGTGCTCTCCGGACCCGCTGCCAATTTCAAGAACCTTGCCACGCTTGGGAAGGACATCTTTCAGGATATCAAGGATAACGTCCCGATTTCGCAGAGTTGCAGGCGCGTGCCGTCGCAGTGAATCATCATTCATCTCACGGTGCTCAGGCGGCCCCCGTTTTGGATATTGCGGTGTCGCGAATCGCTTCGGCCTGTTGCAGGTCTACGGAGACTAACTGGGAAACGCCGCGCTCTGTCATGGTTACGCCGAACAATCGATCCATACGGGCCATGGTCATCCGATGGTGAGTAATCAAAATGAAACGGGTGCCGGATCCATGTGCAATCCGCTCGACCATAGAACAGAAGCGATCCACGTTCGCATCATCGAGCGGTGCATCAACCTCATCCAGCACACAAATTGGCGCGGGGTTGGACAGGAAAGCGGCAAACAACAAGGCTGTTGCTGTCAGGGCCTGTTCACCGCCAGACAGCAGAGATAGTACCTGCAGTTTTTTACCCGGAGGACTTGCCATGATTTCAAGGCCAGCTTTTAGCGGATCGCCACTATCCGTCAGGCGAAGATGTGCTGTACCGCCACCAAACAGCTCCGCAAAAAATTTCTGGAAGTTTTCATCCATCTCCTTGAACGCTTCCGACAGGCGTTGGCGTCCCTCCCGATTGAGTTCGGCGATGCCACGACGAAGTTTGTCAATGGCCGCGAGCAAGTCATCCTGCTCTGTGTTCAGGCCGTCAATTTTTTCGATGAGCTCATCGGCT
The DNA here is from genome assembly GCA_963921245.4 of Rhodospirillales bacterium. GTDB lineage: Bacteria > Pseudomonadota > Alphaproteobacteria > Rhodospirillales > Casp-alpha2 > JABJGO01. The sequence continues at coordinate 227,036 of CAWUEY030000001.1, forward strand.
TCGTGTTCTGCGCGCAGATTGACAGGACCCATGGTATCGCGTTCCCGAACAAGACGTTCTACGCGTTTTTCGGCGGCTTCAATATCGGGCAGTTTAAACTCGGCGGTGATCTCGGCAATTTCCGGGAGTTTTTCCGGGGTTATATCCAGTTTTTCCGCAACACGTTCGGCAATGGAGTCCATGGCCAGGCGATTTTGCTCGACAATGCCCTCTTTGCGGACGCGGGCTTCACGCGTATCGGCAAGATTGTTTTCCAGGTCTTTGAGCGCCCGCGCGGCATCGTTGAGCTGAGTTTCACAGGCCGCAAGCTTGTCAGCGGCTTTGTTTCGTTTCTGCTCCGCTTCTTTCACTTTGCTGCCGATTTCAAGGCGCTTCTGTTCAATTTCGGATGGCAAATTTTTGAGGTGGGTTTGTCGATCGCGTAAAGTTTCTGTACGGGCTTCTAGTTGCTCGATCTGATCGTTGGCATCACGTTGCCGGAGCCGCCATGATTCCAGTTCCCTCGCGATATCGGCAACTCTACGTTCCCGATCCTGCTTGATCCGTTTAAGCTCCGCAAATCGGCTCTGGCATTCAGACTGGCGCTCGCGGTGCTCGACGAGTGTCGCGCGTGTTTTTTTAAGGGTGTCTCCCTGCGCGTCTGTCGACGGCAGGTTTTCAACCGCAGATATGGCGGTCTGATATTGGTTCGAGATATCGGCCTGGTCTCTTCTGAGCCCATCCAACTGTTCACCAAGGGTGGCAAGACGCGAAGAGCGGGCAGCGGCTTTTTCCTTTACGGCGCCATGGCGCTCTCTCGCGACAGCGAGTGATTTTTCTGCTGCATGGGATTGGCCACGCGCTTCCTGTTGCACTTTGGCGGCTTCCTCCGCTTCCGCGCGGGCGGCGCGGGTTGCGGTGTTCGCCTTTTCAACGGTTGATTTTGCGGTTTCAACGGCTTTTCGGACATCTGTGAGCCGGTTGCGTTGTTCGAGGCGAACAGCAGCTCCGGTCGCGGCATCGGGCGAAACAATGAAACCGTCCCAACGCCAGAGCCAGCCGTTTTTGCTGACCAACCGCTGACCCTGTTTCAATTCACTTTGAAGTTGCCGCCCCACTGCTTCATCCTTCACGACACCGACCTGACTCAAACGTCGAGCCAGAGCCTTTGGTGCGACAACATGGCTTGCCAGATTGTCGACGCCATTGGGAAGGGGCGTGTCTTCGGGATACGCATCCATCGTCCGCCAATGAATAGCAGATGGCTCATCCGCGGGTGCGGACAGATCATCACCCAAAGCCGCGCCAAGAGCACCTTCATATCCATGGTCAACTTCCAGGGCGTCAATGAGTGGTGGGAACATTTCCGGCTCTTCGCTTTCCAGCATGGCCGCTAGCGCCTTTTCTTCCGCCAGAAGGCCGGTAAGTACCGCCTGTGCATCCGATTCCTCTATCCGCGCGGATTCTACGTTGGCATGGGCCTCTTCACGGGTGCGCTCGGCACGCTCAATAGCGGACCGAACGGCCTCCAAAGCCTGCTCTGCTTCTGACACGGCATTCTCTGCGTCTTTTTCATCCCGGGCCTCGCCAGTTTCCTCCAGCAGCGAAGCGTGTTGAGCATTGGTTACGTCAATTCGATTTTCAAGCTGTTGCAATCTGTTGGCGAATTCGTTGGCGGCTCTTTCAAGACTTGCACGGTGGGCAACCGCCGCGGCGAGTTCTTCGGTCAACCGCGTGTGTTCAGTATCCAGCTTCCGAACCTCAGTAGTGGCCTGTTGAAGGGCGTGTGCCGCTTCGCCAATGGCGTCGGCTTCGCCCGCCTTTCCGCTTTCCAGCGTTTCGTTTTCCTGTTCGAGACGGGTTATGGCCTCGACAGCATCTTCGGACCTGGTTTGCTCTCGTTCGATATCATGCAGAACCTGCTCGAGCTGAGTCTGGCATTCTTCCTGTTCGTGCAAAATCCTGGTTTCTTCAGCGCTAAGACCGTCACGTGCGATGGTCAAGCGTTGCAGTTCGGCGGCGGCTTCAGCTTCGGCTTGTCGGTGTTCAGGAAGGTCACCCGCTGCTCGGGTTTGTTCCAGCGATGCGGCGGCGGTACGCCGGGTAAGCTCATTGACCGCGGCTTCCGCCTGCTGAAGGGCGACACGGGATCGTTCCATGTCCTTTTCCGCAGCAACCCAGCGAAGATGGAAAAGCGTCGCTTCCGCTTTGCGGATATGGTCACTCAGGTTCCGATAGCGACTGGCCTGCCTGGCTTGTTTCTTCAATCCTTGAAGCTGGGTTTCCAATGTAGCGAGAATGTCGTCAAGCCGTTCCATGTTTGTTTCTGCGGCTCGTAACCTGAGTTCAGCTTCATGGCGTCTGGAATGAAGGCCGGTGATACCGGCTGCTTCTTCGAGAATGTGACGACGCTCTGTCGGTTTTTGCGCAATGATCTGACCAATGCGACCCTGGGAAACCAACGCCGTAGACCGGGCTCCGGACGCGGCATCGGCGAACAGGAGTTGGACATCACGGGCACGAACTTCCTTGCCATTGACACGATAGGTCGAACCTTTTTCCCGCTCAATGCGGCGGATAACTTCGAGATCGGAAAACTCATTGAATTGAGATGGTGCAACCCGAGCACTGTTATCCAGAGCCAGCGCCACCTCTGCAATATTGCGACCAGGACGGGAGGACGTGCCACCGAAGATGACGTCCTCCATTTCCTTCCCACGCATTTGCTTAGCGGAGGTTTCACCCATGACCCACCGTAGCGCTTCAACAAGATTGGATTTCCCACAACCATTAGGACCGACAACACCCGTCAAGCCCGGTTCAACGGGCATCTCGGTTGGATCGACAAATGACTTGAAGCCGGAAAGCTTGAGTTTGTTAAATTGCAACAATCTGGATCACACCATATTTTTTTGATAGCAGGTCAATTCAGCGCTTCTTCAAGGATTTCCCTGAAAGCATCGGGTCCCAGAGTTCCTTCGATTTTTTCTGAGGCGTTTTCACCGATCACAAATGTAGGTGTCGCCGCGACATCGTACTCATCGCGTCCCTCAATCGCCTGGGCGCGAATACCGTTGAGCAGCTCCTGATTCTGGAGACAGGCAACAACATCGTCGTGAGACAAACCACCAAACCTGGCAACCGAAGCGAGGGCTCCAACGGCATCTTCGGCTTGCGACCAATCGGCCTGCTTCTGAAAGAACAGTGCGATCATACCAAAGTACCGCTCTTGCGGGGCGCACCGCGCGATCATGGCGGCGGCCATGGCTCTGTTGCCAAGAGGATAATCCCGATAAACCAGCCGGACTTTTCCTGTGTCGATGAATTCCGCCATCACCATGGGGAGGGTATCTTCGTGAAAAGACTTGCAGTGGGAACACCCCAGAGACGAATACTCATAAATCGTCAGAGGTGCGTTGGGGTCGCCCAAAAATCTTTCTTCAAGTGCGGAGGTTGTATCGAGAATTTCGGCATTTACCGACGTTGCGGAGAACAAGGCTGTCCCTGCGGTAAACGCGATAATGCTCAGGCTGACCGCAATAAGTTGTATAAATTTACGCAAAGTGACCTCCTAAGCCACAAGATGTTGAACTATAGAGCCGCGATGGGCGCAGTGTCGAGCCCATGTTTTCCACATTTCCGGATTTTTAGCTGCCCGCTCTCAACCGGAAATTCGACAAAGAGAAGGCATATTTTGCAGAAGTTCTGCGGCTAAACTCTATAAAAGGCGGTAAAAATGGACAATTCACGCCCCGTTACAATCCGATAAGCGCATGCCTTTCTATGCCTGTTTTCCAATAGCCATGGCGCGGGCCAGCCGCTCTAGTGATGACTTAAGATCAGGGTCATCCACATCTGTCAGCGTGAGCATCAGTTGTTCGAGGTTTTCCGGATCCACCCGGCGAGAAGTGCTTTCCTTTCTGGCATCAGGGCTATCAACAGGTGCTTGGATCAAATGCACTTTTTCAACAGCTTTATAACCAAGATAGCCGTTGATTCTCTCAAGAAGAACAGGTTCTAGGTGCTGTAACTCGACGGCGATTGAGCCGGAGGCAATGCGAAGGTGCAGCGTACCACCGGATCGCTTGCCGCTGGGATACAATATACGCTCTGGGCACGACAGGTTGGCCATCTGCTCGCCGACCACTTTTGGCCATTCGGCGATGATCTCGCCACCTAAAAAACCACGCCGGCCAAAAGCACGCTTGCTGAGACCACCGACAATCTTGCCCACTTGCCGTGGCGAGCTACCCCTGGAATTTTTGCCTTTGGCGGTTCGGGTGTTGGCCATTAACCTTGTGTGCCCGTAAAACAGTGCCTAGATGGATTTGCAGCCTCAGGTTCAGATGCTAATTGTAACGGGTACCGTGAACAAGTCCGTGGTCAACGATTTTGAACAAACTGGCTGACAATCTGCTGCACTGGTATGATCAAAACCGGCGGGAATTGCCGTGGCGGACGGCACCGGAACAAAAGCCCGACCCTTACCACGTGTGGCTTTCGGAGATCATGTTGCAGCAGACCACGGTTGCAACGGTAAAACCACGTTTCAATGCGTTTCTGAAACGCTGGCCTGACGTTGTCTCACTCGCCCGTGCATCTCTGGATGATGTGCTGCATGAATGGCAGGGGTTCGGGTACTATGCGCGTGCCCGCAACTTGCATAAATGCGCCCGAATGGTTACTCAACAACTTGATGGTCGGTTTCCCGACAATGAAACAGCCCTGAGAAACCTGCCTGGGGTTGGGGACTATACAGCGGCTGCTGTTGCCGCCATCGCATTTGGTGAAAAAACCACGCCTGTGGACGGCAACATTATCCGCGTCCTGTCGAGGCTCTATGCCATTCAAGATGTCATGCCCAAAGGTAAACCTGTCGTCGCGGATTTGCTTGCCACCCTGGTGCCAGTGGACAGACCCGGGGATTTTGCGCAGGCATTGATGGATTTGGGCGCGGGTGTATGTCGTTCAAAAAAACCGGATTGTGCTCTTTGCCCTTTGCAATCTTGTTGTCTTGCTTTTGAAGCTGGTGATCCGGAAGCCTATCCGAAAAAACCGCGCCGCAAGAGAAAGCCCACGCGATATGGTTTGGTATACTGGATGTCAAATTCCGCCGGTGAGGTCTATCTGCAACAGCGCCCACCCTCCGGTTTACTGGGCGGTATGATGGAATTCCCGTCGACCGAGTGGCAGGAAACAGCGTTGCCGGTTGATGATTTGTTGAAAAATGCCCCTCTCAGTCACGTTGACTGGAAGTGCATTCCTGGACAAGTGCGCCATACATTCACTCATTTTCATCTGACGCTTTCGGTTGCCAGGGCGACAGTTTCCGACCCAGCGTGGGGTGGCAACGGATATTGGATTGAGCCACGGAATTTTGGCGACCATGCCCTGCCGAGCCTCATGAAAAAGGTTGCTTCGCACGTGGCAAAGGCTATCAGCGATAGCGCCTGAGTCCTTCAAACAGCAAAGCCGTTGTGCCCATACAGAAGCCTGCAAACACCAGGCAAATTGTCTCAACAGTTACATTTCGGTCCATGAAATACCCCATGGAAATCGGTCCGAGCGCCGTCGAAAAAACAGATATTGACGAAAACAGTGATTTAATCGCACCCAGGTGAATAGTCCCGTATACTTCTGCCCATAATGACGTAATCCCTGAGTAGGTTATGCCACTGGTTACACCTACCAAAAACAGATAGGGGAGAGCCCACCACAGGCCGTCAAAGGCCCAGACAATAATGAGCGCCACTGCCATGGGCAGAAGGAATGTGGGCAAAGTCCGAACGGCCGTGTAGCGATCAATCAGGGGACCGATAGCAAGCATGGCCAAAATTGATCCAACGGCGTAGACCCAGTAACTGGCTGTAAACCAAATGGGATCCCAACCTTTCAATTCGGCGAATGCCAAATGGTGAAAAAACAGTCCGGTGCCCACGAGGGATGGCGTTACGGCTGCGGGGACCACCATATAGAAACGTACATCGCGAAGAACCTCCGGCCGAGACCAGGATATATCCGTCTGGTTTCCGCTCTCTCGGGATCGCTGTTCGTTCAGATGATCTTCGTGTCGTGCCGCATGACCTCGAAGGAGCCATAACGCGGTCGGTAGGATAATGACCAGAATAATGAACGCTGTCAGTCCGTAGGTCGTTCGCCACCCAATCGTCCCGAGCAGCACAACCGCTGCTACAGGCAAGCACGACTCTCCGACAGCAAACCCCAACGAAGCCAAGGCAATCGCCTTTCCCCGATCGCGGGTCAAATACCGTGCCATGGCGGTTGATCCTGTGTGGCTCATCAATCCCTGTCCGGTTTGCCTGAGAAAGAAAATTGCGAGAACGAGAACGATGTCGGACGGTACTACAGCCATAAAAGCACTCGCCGCGGCGAGAGCGAGTATCACCAACACGGCGTACCTTTGTAGTGGAATGCGATCAATAAACTGACCCGTCCAGGGTAGAACAAGGGCACTGGAAAGCGTGCCCACCATGTAAATCGCGCTCCAGGCGGTATGGCTGAGGCCAAACTCAGTCCGAAGGGAAGGACCGAAGACGCCGATGAAGTAGGTTTGCCCGAAGCTGGAGGCAAACAGGATAAAGAATCCGAAGGTCAGAAAACGGCCGTTTTCTCTGACAAGGCGAAAGTAGGCCGAAAAATCATGTAAACCGGTCACGAGCGCCCAGATCGTTTTGGTTAACTGTCGTACTGGATGAGGGAATCGAACGAAGTGTCGCCGAGCTTTTCACGGCCGTTGAGAAAACTCAGCTCAATAATACCGGCGGCGCCGACGACGTTCGCACCGGCCTGGTTCAACAATTCAATTGATGCTCCGAGAGTGCCGCCGGTCGCAAGCAGATCATCAAGAATGACCACCCTGTCACCCGGCTTTACGGCTCCAGCCTGGATTTCAATAACATCCGTACCGTATTCCAGGGCGTATTCATGGCTTATGGTGTCGCCGGGCAGTTTCCCTTTCTTTCTGACCATGGCAAATCCCAGGTTAAGTTCGAGAGCGATCGGCGCCGCCGTCAGAAAACCACGCGATTCTATACCGAACAATAGGTCCGGACTGTATTGTCTTACGATTGTATTCAGCCGGTCGATCGCGTGACGCCACGCCTGCGGATGCGCAAGCAACGTTGATATGTCGTAAAACAGAATGCCGGGGAGCGGGAAATCCGGTACAGATCGAATGTGGTCTTTCAGGTCCATGACGGTTTTCCCCTCGGTAAGGTGATGCGTGCACCGCGTCTCGAAACACGGTTGCTTTTTTCGTGATAACAGTGATCCTGCAGGCGAACAGGGACAACAAAAATTAGCAGAATACAAGCTTTGTCTGAACCATCCGATACGAATACGTTGCCGGAAAACGGCTGGGCTCCGCTGATCATTGCCGTCGCGCCGAACGGGGCGCACCGAAACAAACAAGATCACCCCGCGTTACCTATGACGGCTTTGGAAAGTGCGACAGAGGCCGCCGCCTGTCGGGCCGCCGGTGCGGCGATGATCCACCTGCACGTCCGTGATAATGACGGAAGACATTCCCTGGATGCGGGCCTCTACCGGGATGCGATCAGGGAAATCAGATCGGCTGTTGGCGACGAACTGATCATTCAGGTAACAACCGAAGCCGTTGGCGTTTACACCGCAGAGCAGCAAATGGCGATGGTTCGTGACCTCAGACCCGAAGCTATTTCCACTGCTCTACGCGAGTTGATTCCGGATGCCGCCGCCGAAATTGCCGCCGCCGATTTTTACCTATGGACGCAGAAGGAAAACATTGCCGTTCAGTTCATTCTCTATGACGCGAAGGATGTGACACGGTTTGCCGAATTGCGCCGTCGCGGTGTCCTGCCAGATGGCCCCGCTTTCGTTCTCTATGTGCTGGGACGCTATACAAAAGGACAAAGATCCTCACCAGCCAACCTACTACCCTTCCTCGAAGCCGCCCGCCTTCAAAGTGGTGATTGGCACTGGAGCGTCTGTGCATTTGGGCCTCTTGAAGGGGCTTGTGCTATCGCTGCCGCCAGCCTCGGCGGGCACGTGAGGGTTGGTCTGGAGAACAATTTTGTTCTGAACAATGGGATGCAGGCGCCCGACAATGCGGCTTTGGTGCGTCAGGTATATGAGAGCGCCCAATATCTCTCACGTCCCGTTGCAAATGCCGACGAGGCACGGGAACTCCTTAGTCGAATGGCAAACTAGAGCCACAGATACAGTAAGGGTATCGGTTGGTGTAACGGGTGGGTATTAGCTGCCCTGCTGTGCGATTTGCCCGCCTGGTAAACAAATGCGGAAAGAAACCGGCATTCGGTGCTCTGCTGAATCCACCGCTGGTTCCATGGCCAACATCAACACCATTCGTCCCGGTGAGTTGGGATTCGGTATTGCTCAGTCCGGATGGCAATCCTGGTGCCTATTTCCGGCTGGTCGGTCATCCTTCCGCATTGCCACAAAAAAGGCCGTTCAATTTGAGCGGCCTTTTAACTGAACCTACAGAGGGGGTTATTTGAAGGTTGCCATATACTCAATCAGATTGGCGCGTTGCTCATCTTTCTTAACCCCCGCGAACGACATCTTGGTTTTTTTGAGAAACTTTCTGGGTTTTTTGATAAATAGGTCGAGATTTTCTTCGGTCCATACCAGTCCGTCTGCCGCAGCGGCCGTCAGGGCATCCGAGTAGGAAAAATCAGCGTTTGCCGCCGCCGGTTTCCCGACAATACCAAAAAGGTTCGGTCCAATCCTGTTTTTTCCGCCTTCTTCCATGGTGTGACAGGCTTTGCATTTTTTGAATACCTTTTCACCCTTCGCAACATCGGCGTGAGCCGGATTTGACACCGCACCGACAGCACCGACAATAGCGATAGCGGCGATAGCGAAGGACGTTGGGAGTGATTTCTTCATAAAGCTCTCTCTTTGTTCGGGACCTGAAGGCCTTTGAATAAAAGTCGTATTTTTAAGGGCGCAATTCTAGACGGATATTCTCGATATTCAACCGCTCAACAGTGATTTCACAATAATGTAATCAGCGATTTTGCGGTTATCTGGATTGCAGTTCTTCCCAGATTTCATGGTTTTCGGTAAAAACCTCCAGGGCTTGCCATTCCGCTGCAAACTGCGCGTCTTCCTGCAGCCACGCCGCAACGATCTTGGACCAATGTTCTTCCAGTATTTGCGCGACATTATCAGGTAATCGGCGAACGTCTACACCGTCCGCCGATATTGATTTGAGGGCGTCAAAATGTGCTTCGATACCTAATTTCAAACTATTGGAAACCGCGTTGTGGCAAGCGGATTCCAACCCGGCCTGAAGCGGAGGTGTTAATGAATTCCAAATGTCTCGCTGCAACGCCAGAACGAGCAGGGTGCTTCGTCGATGCCAGCCGTCCGTATACAACACACGGGCACCTTTGGCGGCCCCCTGCCGGTAATCTGAGGCGACAGGCCCAAGAACCAGCCCGTCGATAGTACCGTTGGCAAGAGCGTCAATGGCTTGTTGCGCGGGATGCTCGACAACCTGCACGCCCGCTTCTCTGAGCAGGGTTGCGGCCAGACCCTTAGCATGGATATTCTTATCAGCCAAATCAGTCGGGCTGTTGATTTCCGAACTGAACCATCCACCTGTGAACCCGAGTTCCAACCCACATGGAATAGCCTGGATCATTGCGTCAGGAAAAGCGTCATTCACCCTTTTTCTCACACTTCCCTGATTGACCCAAAGAGCCATTTTCTGGGCAGAGTGTCCAAATGGAAGCCCGGACGCAATGCGTATGGAAGGTGCCAATGGTTCGAGATGTCGGAGCGAAACAAATGCCGCATCAATGGCTTGGGACGATAATGCAGCGGAGATTTCACCGACAGATACCAGAGTTTCCGGCTCCTGGAACGAGATAGCCAGTTTGGATCCCGAAATCCTCTGAATATCCTCTACCAGGATGTCGAGCACCTTGCCGACGGCGGGGGTATCCATCGAAAACCCACTGGAAACCGATAAAGTGACGCTCTCAGGTGATCCGCCCAGAGACGTCCCTACACCGTGGCTTGATTGAGGCGTCAACGCTTCGGTGTCTGTTTGATTGTCGCTTCGGACTGATTTCTCTGTCTGAAGCCGAGGAGCAACAACAGATGTGCCGAAAAGTATTCCGATGACGATACCAACAACCAGACCGACGATAACCTTGTACATGTGTTCCTCAAAATAAATACTTGCTGCGGTTACTTCAACTCTACCACGACCACTTGTCATTGTGCCAAAACCGATTTCGACGAAAACACAAAAAGAAGCGAAGAGTCCTTTTCAGGGATGGAGAACCGTGAGGGTATGTCTGAAAAAAACTACGATGGAGATGCCCCAGGTCTGGGCGCACGGGTCATGCCCATGGCAAAACCTGTTGCTATCGCCGAAAACGCTGTGGCCAACAGGAACGGATAGGCGAGATCCCATGTGCCGACGATTCCTGCTATCAGGGCACCAAGTGCACCAACCCCGTCCATCAGAGAAAAGGCAATGCCCAGAGTTGTTGATTCCTTGTTGCCGGAATGCTCAACCGCGGTTGCCAGCAAGGCAGAGCGGATCGAGACCAGCACACCGATAGCAACCACCTGCAAAATCACGATACCGAGAAGATTTGGCACCACAAACATGGAACCAGCGGCCAGAGCGGCAAGCACATTGCCATAAATGGAAACAGGGCGGCGGCCTATCCGGTCCGAAAGCGCCCCGACAATGGGCTGCAACAAGGCACCGGCCAGCAACATGATGGAAAACAGGATACCGGTCATACTGGTGTCGAGCGCGTGAACACGTTGCAGATACAATGGAACCATACTGAGCAATGCCATCAGGGCCATGTTATAGAAACAGATCAGCATGACCACACCCAGGCCATCTCTGGTCATCCAGGATTGCCACAGCTCAACAAAATCGGCCCTGCTGAGCACGGTTTTGTCACGCCTGGGGATGTGGCGGGCTATCGGGATAAACAAAACAGCCATGATGGCGCTCGGAATGACGCAGACCTGTAGCGTTGTTGTCCAGTCCAGATGCGACAGCAAGAACCCGGCGGCCAGCGGGCCGGCAACATCGGCGATGGTTCCGCCCATGGCGTGAATACCGAGTACTTTTGCCCGTGAACCGGGGAATTGCTCGACAACAACGCCGGTTGCCACAGGGTGCCAGATCGCATCACCGATTCCCGCAACAGCCAGGAGGATAGCCAGAGTCCAGTAACTGGTGGCATAGGACGCCATGAAATAGCCGACGGCGACCCAGACAAACGTCAACAACAGCAATCTCCCCCGGTCGGAAATAGTGTCCGAAATAACCCCCGCCGGAAAATAAGCCAGCGCCGCACCCACACTGTGGATGGTGAAGAGAAAACCCAGTTCTGCCGGAGACATATCCATGCTGAGGGCAACCGCCGGGGCAATGATCCAGATGGCACACGGCGCGAAGTCGTTGCAGAAATGACCGGCTGTAAACCACGGCAACATCCGGGCAGGCATGTTGGACATATCAGCAGGCTCCCAGGGGTTCATCGTGCGGACCGTGGTTAAAATTTACGGTTTGGACCAGTCCGTAACCGGGCGGCGGCGCGGCGGGGAGTTGCGGGAGGACAATGAGGAACACCATTGGTACCGCCCGCGTCCGTGAGGATGTGTCAGCGTACAATAGGCATCTCTTCTGGTGCACGGCGACTTAACCATTCCGCACCGTCTCCGGTGATGACGATGTTCTCCTCGTGTACCATCTGCCGGCCCGGCGCGAACGCCATGCCCGGTTCCAGCGTGAGGACCACACCGGGTTCTAGAACCGTACCGTCATTAGGCGTATTTGACGGCCATTCGGTAAGCTGCATGCCAAGGCCGTGTCCCATCCGCCCCACATCGTTTCCAAGGGCACCGCCGTCCTCCAGCACCTGCCACATGGCGGCCCACACATCCGATGTGGTGGCACCGGGACGAGCGGCTTGGAAACCCGCATCTGTTGAGCGAAACACGGTTTCATAGGCTTTCAGGGTCAGCGCATCCACGTTGCCAAAACCAAAGTTGCGATCAAAATCGCAAAAGTACCCGTCGTAGGTTGTGCCGGTATCGATGATCAGAACATCCCCGGCCTCGATGATCCGCTCGCCGGGTCCCATGATGATGTTGCCGTAACCGCCAGGACCGGCACCACCTACGATATAGGGAGAATTGTCGGCACCTCTGTTCAGGAGGTCTATTCGAAACCGCCGACAGTTCGCCCGCTCGCTTTCTCCCATGCGCAGGCTTTGCGGCAAGGCCTCGAAAGCATCCGAGGTGAGCCGACAGACATGTCTGATCTTGGCTATTTCTGCTGCGGATTTAACATAGCGGATGCGATGAACCTCCTCGGCCACATCGACAATTTCCACACCAGACAAGCGATCCAGCAGGGCGACAAAATCCCCGGCGGGCATGCGTAACAGGCTTTCATGGCCCATCTGTACCCCCAGTCGGTTACGCCCCTTCAGTATGGGCGTGAGAATACCCGCGAGCAGGGAGATGCCATCGTCATCCGGTGTCGGGGCTGGCCAGGTATGGATGTTATCGACCCAGGTCGCCCGCATGCCTTCGGCACCAATCTCCGGGATCACGGCAATGGGTTTGCCGATAGCGGGCAGCACGGTGTACCAGGGTCGGGTCGGACTTTCCCAGAACTGGGTATGGAAACCCGTAAAGTAGCGAACTTCCGGTTCCATGGTCAGCAGTATGGCATCGATGTCTTGAGCCCGCATGACCCTTTGCACGCGATCCATGCGGCCTTCAAACTCGGCCTGTTCAAATCCGCGCGGTGGCGGTGTCGTCATGGTCTGCTCCTTCCGGCGCAACACCCCCGGCGATCAATCCGCCGAATACATCCGGCAAGCAGGGTGGCCCCGAGGGTACGCCATTGCAGGTTCCTAGCAAAGCGTAGCGTTTCCGCGGACTCCCGATACAAGACGCGGCGCTCGGCGGGACTGACCGCATCCAGGGTGCTGGGATGGATTTCATCAACGACTCAGCCGCCAAAGTCCCCCGTCATCTTCGTCTGTGAGAATCAGGATCGCGCCGTCCGCCGCCACGGCAACATCGCGAATGCGGCCGATTTGCTCACGGATCAGATTTTGCTCACCCATGATCCGATTATCCGCCAGTTTCACATGGACCAGCATCTCGAATTTGAGCGCACCCACCAACAGGTCGCCGTTAAACTCCGGAAACATCTCACCCTCGTAAAAGGCCATTCCGGAAGGCGCGATAGAGGGCGTCCAGTGATGTACAGGATCGGCGTATCCCGGTGCAGACGTGCCCATTCCAATATCACCACCGCCGTATTCTTCACCGAAACTGACTACCGGCCAGCCAAAATTTTCGCCGCCCCGGACAATGTTGATTTCGTCACCCCCCTGCGGACCGTGTTCGTGGATCCAGACGTCACCGGTTCGGGCATGAATGGCGAGGCCCTGTGGGTTGCGATTGCCGATGGAAAATAACTCCGGTAACCAGTTCCGGCCGTCGCTGTAGGGGTTGTTGGCGGGCACCGAACCATCGGGGTTAAGGCGGATCACACTGCCCGGATGTACGCTCGGGTCCTGTGAATTCATCCGATCACCGCGGTCGCCCAGTGTCATGACAATGGTGCCGTCCGGTCTTTCGCCGAGCCGACAGCCGAAATGTATGCGGCTGTTTATCCAGGGACGGGCGATAAAAACATCGCCAAATCGCTCCAGCCCGAAAGGCGTCAGTTGACCATGTCCCAGTGCCGTTGCACTGCCCCCTGTATCGCCCGGTTTGGCGTAACAGAGCCAGACGGTACGATCGCTCGAGACCATGACATCCAATAACCCGCCCTGGCCGCGCGCCCGAACCCTCGGCACACCGGTCATCTCGGTCATGTTCCCGGTTTGCAGATTCAGGCGCACCAGACGCCCACCCCGTTCGGTAATCAGAACCGTGTGGTTGTTCACAAAGTCCATACCCCAGGGATGTTCCAGATCGGGACCGATCCGCTCCAGCCGCAGGTCCGAGGCCTGCGCGGTCTGGGCGATCAGTGCAATCAGGATTGCGACGGTAAACAACAGGGGCAACATCAGACGCATGGATTATGGAACCATTCCTGAGCCGGGAAACGCAAGTCTCCCTTGTTGATGATTAAATGTTGGTGACCAAAAATGTTTGCATTTGTTTACATTTGATGACGTTTGTCTTTTTTTATTAGTCAAAAAACGACACCTGTTGTCAAATTACGGCGTCCATTCCGCCCACATTTTTACTTTCCGAAAGGCATTTTTTCCGAAAAATTCCCGTCGGGGTTGGTATTACCGTGCGGTTTTCGGATTGTGCTCGGCAAAACCTTTTCTTCACAATGAAAAATAACATTTATCTAATATAGGAAATATTTCTTTTCATGTCAACCCCCTTTGAATAAAATGTTACGGAACCGCCGCCGCCGCGCCCACGGCGGCGCGGCTCAGGGGGTGGGACCAGGGTGTTGGGACCGGGAAACGCCCCGTCAGGGCAAAGTCGCTAAGCAGGAAAGAGGCAAGATTGTTCACGGTCTAAAAAATGCCTGCTTCCAACCCGGCGGCCATGGCCATGCCCAGGTCATGACAGTCATCCAGGAAATCATCTTTCCACTCACCATGACAAAGCAGGGGTTCTTGCACCTTGCGCCAATGCAATCCGCCGGTGATGCTCTCGATGGCGCGACGGGTGCCCGTACCATCGAGACCGGCGCGGATATAAGTGGCAAAAGGTTTGCCCTGACATTCCTCGAGGCAGGGATAATAGATACGGTCGAAAAAATCCTTTAGGGCGCCGCTCATGTACCCCAGGTTTTCCGTGGTTCCCAGAATCAGACCATGCGCCGCGATCACGTCTTCCGGCATGGTGTCAAAGGGGCCCCTAGCAATCACGTTGATGCCTGTGATTTCCGGGTTGCGGGCACCGGCTTCGACCTGATCGCGCATGGCCCGGGTGTTGGGCGACGGCACATGGCCGATGATGAGCAGGGTTTTTCGGGCGGATGACATATGGGTTCAGATCCGTGTTTTTCCGTTGGAAATGATACCCATGCCGTGCCCACAGTGAAAGACATTGCAGGGTTATTGTTGAATGGTTTCGCGACCGGTGTCAGGGATTTCTTAATCAATGGCGGTAAAGCAGTGACCGTGGCCATTCGCAAATATTTCCCTGTTCTGCTCGACCTGCGCGCCCTGCTCACCATTGTCTCCTCCCTGAGCCGCAAAAAAAGCCTGGTGATCATTTGCTGAATGAGTTTTTACGCCGCGCGGGGGCTAGGACAGGAGAGAAAAGGGTCGCCTCAGATCGGTCTGTTGGCGTCATGGACCTTGATTTTCTCTTTGAGCCAACCTGACCAGTCCCGACCCCGTTTGTACCAATCCCAGATAATGGTCGGCATTCCCAGCGCGTGAAGATTTGAATCGTACCCATGAAATATGCAACCATCCATGAGCGGGCTGTGCATGGCGTCAATTGAATTGTCTTCGATCCCGAACCTGTCGAAATCCTCGGAACGCACGAATATGCCGTTGTAGTTGGTGGTGCAGACCAGCTCATACCCCTTGGTTTTTCCAAGCGCAATCAGGGATAGCAGGGAACACCCTATCATGGTTTGCGGGTTTCGTTCCTGTACGAAAAAGACATTGTTGGGAATGGTTGGATTGTGTTCGATCACAATGACCCGGGGCCGAAAGTCCTGTATTGAATCCCAGATGTGCCAGTCGTTGCCGTCGATATCGATCACCAGTAAATCGAAATCATGGGGGATATCTGTTTCTGACAGCAGAAAATCAAGCGAGTTTTCCTTCGGATCAAATCCGACAAAAGTATTCATCAAAATAGCGTTCGGATGATCCCGGAAGGTTTCCTCAAGTTTCTTGAATCGCTCGGGATTGGCTTCGATCAAAATCGCATCCCAGCTTTCTTCTGTGATCAGGGCATAGGTGTTGCTGTGTTTGCGTCCGTCCCAGGCCCCAAACTCGACACACCATTTTGGACCGTCGTCAATGGTTTCGAATATTTTTTTCAGGATGCCGTCCTCACCGGATTGCGACGTGATGTCTTCCGCATAGCCCAGAAGGTAACGGCTTTCCGGCTTCAAGCCTTCACGGTTGAAAACGCTGAAGGCAGGCTTGCCTGTCAGCCGCATGTATTCGGCCATGGCCTGTGTCACAAAATCCCGGGGCCACATATTGAACGGCGTGTGCGAGAGCGCTTCAAACAGTTGCCTGTCCGGGGTATCCTCAACACGGCCGTCCGAAAAATACCCGTACCAGATTTTGGACAGGTTGTCCTGAATGAGCCTGACGGCATCCGAGTCTCTCGAAGCGGCCAGATCGGTAAAGGTCGCATTGGAAAGCGTGATCGTCTCGTTGACGAGTTCGATAAGCGCCTTCTGATCTTCCTGCGATCGCATGTCCGAAACCCATGGAAGGTGAGGATTTCCGCGATAATGGCGTTCAAGTCTTAAGATATTGATACGGGAAGTGTGACAGTCCTCGACCAGAGTGTGTGCCAGATCGGATTGATCCCAACGATATCCATAACGAGACACAATAGTGTCGTATCAATACAATTCAACCAGTCAGCCCTAAAGTGGAATGGCGGCCCTTTTTCAGAAATGAAATGGTCGGAGTGAGAGGATTTGAACCTCCGGCCCCCGCCTCCCGAAGACGGTGCTCTACCAGGCTGAGCTACACTCCGACCGACAGGGTTGCCCCTGACAACGTCCCAACCGCGTTGCGGTACGGGTAGCGCGGGTTATAGCGCCCGTTCCCCGGCTCCGCAAGGGTATGTGTGCGATTTTGGCGCGGGCCTCAGTAAGGCCGCTCGATACAGAACTGGATCAGGTCCAGCAGGGCCTTTTTCTCTGCCCCATCGGGGAAAATGCCGAGCGCATCCCGCGCCACGGCACCGAAATGCCGCGCCCGCTCGACGCTGTCTTTCAGGGCGTTGTGCCGCACCATCAGGTTGACAGCCCGGGCCAGGTCGTCATCGTTCTGTTCCAGGGTTTCGAGGGTCCGGTGCCAGAACCGGCGTTCCTCATCGTTGCCGCGCTGAAACGCCAGAATGACGGGCAGAGTGATCTTGCCCTCGCTGAAATCATCGCCGATGGTTTTGCCCAGTTCCGCCTGAACCGCGGCGTAATCCAACACATCGTCGATGAGCTGAAACGCGATGCCGAGGTTCAAGCCATAGGCACTGAGGGCTTTTTCCTCGTTTTTGGGCCGATTGGCAACAACCGCACCGATCTGACAGGCGGCAGCGAACAGCTTCGCGGTCTTCGACGTGATGACGTCGAGATACGCCTGTTCATTGGTGGTGGTATCGTTGGCGGTCATCAACTGCATGACCTCGCCTTCCGCGATTACCGAAGACGCGTTGGACAAAATACGCAGCACATCGATGGAGCCGTCCTCCACCATCAGCTCAAAAGACCGGCTGAACAGGAAATCGCCGACCAGAACACTGGCCTGGTTGCCCCAGATGGCGTTGGCCGACTGGTTGCCGCGGCGAAGATCGCTTTCGTCCACCACGTCGTCGTGCAGCAGGGTCGCGGTATGGATGAACTCGACACAGGTGGCAAGAGCTACGTGACGGAAGCCTTCGTAGCCGCACAGCTTGCTGGACGCCAGGGTCAGCATGGGGCGCAGCCGCTTGCCACCCGCCGCCACGATATGTCCCGCCAGTTGCGGAATCATGGCAACGGGGCTGTACATGCGTTTGACGATTTCCGCGTTGACGGCCTTCAGGTCTTCCGCCACCAGTGCGCTCAGAGCATCCAGTGTCGGTTGCTTTTTTCGTTCTTCCTGCAGGTCGATGACGACGCCCACAACGCGGCTCCTCTGTCAAAACCGTATTGTTAAGAGCATAGAGAGACCGCTATACAAGGGTCAAGCACAGCCCCTATTTATCCGCGATTTTTGATGTAGATAAAGAGCCCCGGCAAGACCATGATTGAACGTGTTCGCACCAATGATCCGGTGCGGGGTGATGTCGAGACTGGCGCATTGACCCGTGATGAATTTCTGGGCGGGCGGATACAGCTGTTTCAGCGCCGTCGCGGCTACCGGGTGACTATGGACTCAGTGCTGCTAGCCGCCGCTGCCGGTGCCGGCGCGAATGATCGCGTATTGGACTTGGGCTCCGGCTCAGGCGCGGCAGCACTGTGCCTCGCGGCCCGTGTCGCCGGTGTGTCAGTAACCGGGCTAGAACTTCAGCCTGAAATGATGACGCTGGCCTCAAAAAATATCGAACATAACACCCTTTCGGACCGGGTCACCATGGTGGCAGGGGATGTCGCGCGCCCGCCCGCCGCGTTGATGGCACGCCCTTTCCAGCACGTGATAGCAAATCCGCCCTATGTGTCATTGGGCACCGGCACCCTGCCACCCGACCCGGTTAAGGCAACGGCAAGGGTGGAAGGTCATGCGAGGCTGCCAGGCTGGATTGAAACCGCGGCGGCTTGTCTTGTGTCCGGTGGCACTTTCACCCTGGTTCACCGGGCGGACCGGGTACCCGAAATCCTCGAACAAATGAGCCGAAACGGATTTGGAGATTGCATTGTCTTTCCGCTCTGGCCGGGGCCGGGGCGTGATCGTGACTACAGCCGGGTTCTGGTCCGCGGAACGCTGGATGCTGAAGGCTCGCCGGTAACGCGCCCTGGTCTCGTCATCCATGTGCCGGGCGGCGGGTATACGCCGGAATCAGAGGCTGTTCTGAGGCATGGTGCGGCATTGGCTCTTGCCTGACCGATTCGCGTTCACAACCGATCTGGCATGGCTTGACCGGGGGTGCCGGAAAGACCTACAAGGGACTCATGTTCGGATTCAGTATTTCAAAACTCATATTCACCGGTGTTGCCATCGTGGCCGTCTGGTACGGCTTTCGCTGGTTCAGGCAACTGCAGGAGCGCGAACACACCCGCGTTCGGGAGCGGGCCAAAAGCCCCAGACACAGGGCTTACGGTGGTTCCCGCAAATCGTCCAGCAATGATGACGACGTTCAAACCATGATCGAATGCGGGGTCTGTGGCTCTTATGTTCCGGCATCCAACGCACGGGCCTGCGGCAAGGAAAACTGCCCCTATCCAGGATAAGAAAACGCCGAAAAATCCGGCGGTGTCGGTTGTTGACCCGTCATCGGGCGCTGGTTATGTTGCAGTGCAAACAACAAACGCCCCATACGTCCCCGGAAAGGCCCCGGACACATGTCCAGCCCCGATCATAAATCAGCACAGAAGCCGAAGAGTTTTCAGTGGATTATCCTCAGTCTGCAAACATTTTGGGCGGAACAGGGTTGCGTGATTGTTCAACCTTATGACCTCGAAGTGGGTGCCGGAACCTTTCACCCCGCAACCACATTGCGCGCCCTGTGGCCGCCGGTCTGGAATGCAGCTTATGTGCAACCGTCCCGCCGCCCCGGCGACGGTCGTTATGGTGAAAACCCCAACCGGTTGCAACACTACTACCAGTTTCAGGTTCTGATGAAACCGTCACCGGAAAACATTCAGGACCTCTACCTGCAAAGCCTATACACCATTGGTATCGACCCTGAATATCACGACATCCGGTTTGTTGAAGACGACTGGGAAAGCCCGACGCTCGGGGCCTGGGGATTGGGCTGGGAAGTCTGGTGCGATGGCATGGAAGTTTCGCAGTTCACCTATTTCCAGCAAGCCGGCGGTATGGATTGCAGGCCAGTCCCCGTGGAGCTGACCTACGGTCTGGAGCGGCTCGCCATGTATGTGCAGGGCGTTGAGAACGTCTACGATCTGGATTGGGATGGTGTGGATAAGGACAAGGGCGGAAAAACCTACGGTGATGTATTTCTTGAGAACGAACAACAATACTCACGCTGGAATTTCAAGATCGCCGATACCGAAACCCTGATCCGGCATTTTATGGACGCGGAACAGGAATGCGCCCGCACACTGGAGGCAGGCTTGCCGCTGCCTGCCTATGACCAGTGCCTGAAAGCCAGCCATCTGTTTAACCTGTTGGATGCTCGCGGTGTTATCAGTGTGACGGAACGTGCCGCCTATATCGGGCGGGTTCGTGCTCTTGCCAAAGGCTGCTGTGAATTATGGGTCGGCACCCACACGGATGAAAACGGGGAGCTGATCTGATGGCGGAACTGCTGCTCGAAATCCTTAGTGAGGAGATTCCTGCCCGGATGCAGGCCCGCGCGGCGGACGATCTGAAGCGTCTTCTGTGCAACGGTATTCGGGAGGCCGGACTGGACCTTGAAAATCCCACTACGTTTGTAACACCCCGTCGCCTGGTGTTTATGGCTGATGGTATCTCTGAGCGCACACCCGATGTTTCCGAAGAGCGTAAGGGGCCGGCGACATCCGCACCGGAACAGGCCATCAATGGTTTCCTGGGCTCCGTGGGCTTGACGCGGGATCAGGTGGAAAAAAGGGAACTGCCCGGGGGTGAGTTCTATTTTGCGGTGATCGAAAAACCGGGCGTGGCGGCAACAGACGTTTTGCCGGATGTGATTGAAACGGCTCTGGAAACCCTACCGTGGGCCAGGTCCATGAATTGGGCTGATCATGACCAGCGCTGGGTTCGCCCGCTGCACGGTCTTGTCTGCCTGTTTGACGGTGCGGTGGTGCCCGTGTCCTTCGGGCCGGTGACAGCCGGTAACCGCACCGTGGGGCACCGGTTCCTCAACCCCGGTTCAATTACGATTACCCGTTTAGCGGACTACCGGAAGCTTTTGTTTGATGCCTGGGTTATGGTGGATCCTGCTGAACGTCGGGCGGTTATTGTTGAAGCATCCAAAAAGCTCGCGGCCCATGAAGGCCTTTTCTTGAAAGAGGATAAACGGTTGCTGGACGAGGTCACCGGGTTGGTTGAATGGCCGGTGCCGATTATGGGCCGGATCAACGATCAGTACATGGCCCTGCCGCCCGAGGTGCTGACCACCTGCATGCGCTCGCATCAGAAATACTTTGCCTGTCTTGATGGCGACGGCAATCTTGCTAATCGATTTGTCGTGGTCGCCAACACCAGGGCAAAGGACGGCGGTGAGCGTATTCGCGGCGGCAACGAACGCGTGCTCAACGCCCGTCTCGCCGATGCCTGGTTTTTCTGGGATCAGGACCGCAGTCAGACCCTGGCGTCTCGCGCACCGGCGCTCAAAGACAGGGTCTTCCATGCCAAACTCGGCACCCTGGACCACAAGGTGGACCGGATGCAGGCGCTCGCCGCATCTTTGGCGGCTCATGTGCCGGATGCCGACAAGGACCGCGTGCGCTCGGCGGCGCGTCTCGCCAAAGCCGATCTCTCAACCGGCATGGTGGGTGAGTTCCCGGACCTGCAGGGTATCATGGGGCGGTATTACGCAATTCATGACGGCGAGAGTGATGAGGCGGCGGCCGCCATCGCTGAACATTATTCGCCGCTCGGCCCGTCCGACACATGTCCGACCAAGCCTGTGAGCGTGTGTGTTGCGCTCGCCGACAAGATCGATACGCTGGTTGGGTTCTTCGGCATCGATGAAAAGCCCACGGGCTCCAAAGATCCCTTTGCACTCCGCCGCGCGGCGCTGGGGATTATCCGCCTGATCATTGAGAACAACCTGCGCCTTTCCCTGCACCGCGCGTTTTCCGAAGCTGCAAAGCTCTACGGCAGCGTTGCCGGATTTTCTGATGATACCGATGGTCTCATGGTGTTTTTCGCCGACCGCCTTAAGGTACATCTGCGCGAGCAGGGTGTCCGCCATGACCTGATTGATGCGGTATTCGCCTTGGGCGGTGAAGACGACCTCGTTCGTTTGCTGGCCCGGGTGGATGCGTTGAGCGGCTTCCTCGAGTCCGATGATGGATCAAACCTGATGGCGGCCTATAAACGGGCGGCGAATATTCTGCATATCGAAGAGAAAAAAGACGACACTACCTATGCGGCTGACGTGGATGAGGAGTTGCTGTCCCTGCAAGAAGAAGCCGGGCTGGCAGCTCATCTGAGGAGTATGCTCCCAGAGATTGAAGGGCGGTTGGGATCTGAAGATTTTGCTGAAGCCATGAAACAACTGTCCGCGGCGCGACCCCTGGTGGACGCGTTTTTTGACAAGGTCATTGTGAACGCCGATGATCCGGCGGTACGCGTGAACCGGCTGAATTTGCTGGCATTGCTGCGGCGTTCGGTGGATGCAGTGGCCGATTTTTCAAGGATTGAGGGATAACGGCGGTAGAGATGGACAAGCTGATCTACACATTCGGCGACGGCGCAGCGGAAGGCCGTGCAGACATGAAGGAACTGCTGGGCGGCAAAGGTGCCAATCTGGCGGAAATGTCGAGCCTCGGTATTCCGGTGCCGCCGGGGTTCACCATCACCACCGAGGTCTGCAACTATTACACCGCCCATTTGAATAACTATCCTGATGGCTTGAAAGAAACCGTCGAATCAGCCATGGCGGGCGTGGAGGCTGCACTCGGTCATAGCTTTGGAGGGTCGGAGAAGCCGTTGCTGGTCTCCGTACGGTCCGGGGCGCGGGCCTCCATGCCTGGTATGATGGACACGGTTCTGAATCTGGGCCTGAATGACGAAACGGTTGAGGCACTGGCCCGCGAAAGTGGTGATGAACGGTTTGCCTGGGATAGCTATCGTCGCTTTATCCAGATGTTCGGAAATGTGGTGCTGGGTGTGGACCACAGTATCTTTGAAGACATACTCGAGGATCACAAACTACGTCAGGATTTGATCCTGGACACGGACCTGAGTGCCGATCAATGGCGCGATGTGGTTGCCGACTATAAAAAGGAGCTCGAGGAAGAACTGGGCCGCCCGTTCCCGCAGGACCCCACCGAGCAGCTCTGGGGTGCCATCGGGGGCGTTTTCGGGAGCTGGATGAACAACCGTGCCACCGTGTACCGGGCGCTGCACAATATCCCCGAGGATTGGGGTACGGCCGTAAATGTTCAGGCTATGGTGTTCGGCAACATGGGGGACGATTGTGCCACTGGCGTTTGTTTCTCCCGCAACCCGTCCACGGGCGGCAACGATTTTTATGGTGAATACCTGATCAATGCGCAGGGCGAAGATGTGGTCGCCGGTATTCGCACACCTCAGCCACTGACGCTGGCTGAAAAAGCGGCACAGGGTGCCAACCTGCCCGCCATGGAAGAGACCATGCCCGCCGCCTACAGGGAATTGTGTGCCGTTCGCGACCGGCTGGAAGCGCACTATAAGGACATGCAGGATATGGAATTCACCATCCAGCAAGGAAAGCTCTGGATGCTACAGACCCGATCCGGCAAGCGGACGGCGAAGGCGGCGCTCCGTATCGCGCTCGATATGGAGGCCGAAGGCCTGATTTCCCGCAACGAAGCCATCATGCGTATCGACCCAGCCCAGCTGGGGCAGTTGCTGCACCCCATGCTTGATCCTGATGCCCCGCGTGATGTGATTGCATCCGGGTTGCCTGCTTCACCGGGGGCGGCCATCGGCAGGATCGTATTCAGCGCCAAGGATGCGGAAGTCTGGGCTGAAAACGAAGAAGCCGTCATTCTGGTGCGGACGGAAACCAGCCCCGAGGACATCAGCGGAATGCATGTCTCCAGGGGTGTGTTGACATCCCGTGGCGGCATGACCAGTCACGCCGCCGTGGTCGCGCGCGGCATGGGCACGCCCTGTATCTCGGGCGCGGGGGAATTGTTTGTGGATGTGAAAACCAAGACCATGAAATCTGGCGATCGGGTGTTTGGTGAGGGTGACGTGATCACCATCGACGGCAGCACCGGCCAGATCATGGCGGGCACTGTGCCGACCATTCAGCCTGAGCTGACCGGGGCCTTTGCCGATCTCATGAACTGGGTGGACGATGTGCGCACCATGGGTGTCCGAACCAACGCGGAAACCCCGGCGGATGCGGCCACGGCCCGCAAGTTTGGTGCGGAAGGCATCGGCCTGTGCCGGACAGAGCACATGTTCTTTGATCCCAAACGGATCGTGTACATGCGGGAAATGATTCTGGCCCGTGACGAGGCCGCACGGCGGGTGGCCATTGAAAAACTGCTGCCCTGGCAGCGCGACGATTTCATCGACCTGTTTGACATCATGCAGGGTCTGCCGGTGACCATTCGTCTGCTGGACCCGCCCCTGCATGAGTTCATCCCGCACGGTGAGGAAGAAATGCAGGATGTCGCCGCGGCGGCGGGCGTTTCCATGGAAGACCTGCTGGAGCGGGTACGGGAACTGGAAGAGGTCAATCCCATGCTCGGTCACCGGGGCTGCCGCCTCGGTATGACGTACCCTGAAATCTACGAGATGCAGGCCCGCGCCATCTTCGAGGCCGCGGCCGAAATCGCCAGACGTGGTGCGGCGGCACACCCGGAGATCATGGTGCCGCTGATCATTAACAAGCGTGAGCTGGATGTGTTCAAGACCATGATCGATAGCATCGGCGCCGCCGTGATGGAAGAAACCGGCATAACACTGAATTACATGATCGGCACCATGGTGGAGCTGCCGCGGGCCTGTCTACGGGCCTGGAATATTGCAAAATCGGCAGAGTTTTTCAGCTTTGGCACCAATGACCTGACCCAAACCGTGTTCGGGTTTTCCCGCGATGACGCCAGCGGATTCCTCGGTGATTATTATCGCCAGGGCGTGCTCAACGCCGATCCGTTTGTCACCATCGATCAGGAAGGCGTCGGTCAGCTGATTGAAATGGGCGTTGAGGGCGGTCGCAAAACCCGGCCGCATATGAAGATGGGCATTTGTGGCGAGCACGGCGGTGATCCAGCGTCCGTGCATTTCTGTCAGCGTCTGGGCCTGGATTACGTGTCCTGTTCACCCTACCGGGTGCCGGTGGCGAAACTGGCCGCCGCGCAAGCCGCGCTGGAAGCGAAGTAAGCGCGGGTTTTTAGCGCCGCACAAAAACGGTGAAGTCCGGCAGGTCGTAGTCCGTGAACAGCTCGACATTGTCCGAGAAAGTGTCCCGGCAATAGGTTTCAAACACATTACGGT
The DNA here is from genome assembly GCA_963921245.4 of Rhodospirillales bacterium. Classification (GTDB taxonomy): domain Bacteria; phylum Pseudomonadota; class Alphaproteobacteria; order Rhodospirillales; family Casp-alpha2; genus JABJGO01. Next base: position 252,019 of record CAWUEY030000001.1, read on the forward strand.
CGGCGTAATAGAGCCCATCCAATTCCTCATCCTCCGTTTCGGCATCCAGCAGATTGAAAGCCAGCGCACGGTTCGTGTGGCTCCACAGGTTTTCGAGCGAGGCAAAGATGTAATCCAGCCAGATATCCTCATCCGCACCGAGGTTCATGTTAAAGGTCCCGGAGACGAGGGTGTAGTCGGCATTTTTCGTGACCCGCATTGAACGGTGAAAGTGGGTCCGCGGATCACGAATACGCACTTCGCAGGCATCGAGCAGGTCCTCGCAGATATCGTAGCCGTGGTAGGCACCGAGCCGCATAACCGGGTGAGCCTCGAGGTAATCATAGAGCGCGCCGTACCCGCAACCGAAGTCGGTGATGGACGCTTCGCCCCTGGCACAGTCCGCCGGTTCGAACACCCGGCATAGAACCTCGAACCGGGTGCGGACGTTTTCCGGGTTGCTCCAGAACACACCCTTGGGTGTTGCGCCGTGCCGGGCATATCGGCGGCGGTAAACCGAGGCGACATTTTTCAGAAGTGGCCCCGCCCGCTGCAAGGCATTGCCGTCGATGCGGGCCTGCGCCGTGACCACATTGACCCGTGTTGGAAAAGCTGTCCTGATCAAGTCTTTCAGAAGGTTGCCCACGATGGCTTTTCCGGACTCAGGATTGCATCACCGGCGATCAGAGGGTCGCTGCCTTTAAGGTAATCCAGTTTCAGGAGCGCCAGCCCCATGGCCCCGGCGGTGGATCGAATTTCCCCCGCATTTTTCTCACCGGCCAGGACGGGGGTTCCCGCTTCGGGCGGCACGCCATCAATGGCGACGGGAACCAGCCGTTTCTTGACCAGGCCCCGGTGCTTGGTGCGTGCGGTGACTTCCTGGCCCATGTAACAGCCCTTGTCCCAGTCCACGCCGCCCAGTTCGTCAAAGCCGTTTTCCAGCAGCACGGATTTCTCGACGATCAGGTCGCGGCTGCCGTCCGGGAGGCCGAGCGCAATGCGATGCCGGTCGTAATCCTCAAAACTGGTTTCTGTTGCGCCCAAGGTCAGGATAGAAGCGCCATTTACGGGCAGAATTGCCCGGGCACCGGCCTCGGCAAGTCGCGGATCGCGATAGAACAAACCGTCGCCTAGGGGAATGGTGCTGCCTTTCTTGGCAGGGATTACATCAGACACGCCGTCGCCAAAGATGGCGGCAACGCGGACATCTTCGCTCGCGTCCTCCAGCGTTACCCTGGCCCGCAACGTATAAAGGGTCAGCCGCTTGATGAATCCGTCGATGCGGTCCCGTTCGGTTTCCAGAAACAGGGTCTCGCCGCGGCGAATCATGAAAAAATCATACAGATATTTACCCTGCGGTGTCAGAAAGGCCCCGTACCCCGCGCTTTCGTCGGTAACCTTGCTGACATCGTTGGAAACAATACCCTGCAGGAAATCAACGCAGTCGTCACCGGAAATGGCAATAACGCCGCGATTATTGAGAAACGTGTAGCTACTCATGGGAACCTTTCCGTTTGACTGATGGTTGCCTAAACATAGTCTTGCCCAGCCCCTCTTACTAGTCCCTTGCACCCGTTTGGCAGAGGTCTATAAAGACCTGTAATGCGTATACTTTTTGTCACAGCGACGCGGGTTGGCGACGCGGTTCTTTCCACAGGTGTGCTGGCGCGGCTTGTGGAGCAGAATCCGGGTGCGCGGGTAACCGTTGCGTGCGGCCCCGCGGCGGCGGGGCTGTTTGAGGCGGCCCCCGGTCTGGAGCGTATCATCGTACTCGACAAAAGACGTTTCAAGGCGCACTGGTTGAAGATGTGGCTCGCCACGGTGGGGCAGTTCTGGGATCATGTGGTGGATATGCGAAATTCCCCCATTACGTATTTGCTTGCGCACCGACATGGCTGGCGTGTGGGTCGACGGTTGCTGGACACACACCGTGTGGTGCGTAACGGCGCGATCCTCGGCCTTGCAGAGACCCCGCCCCTGCCGACCTTGTGGCTGGACGATCAACACGAAGCCCGCGCGCGGGCGCTGATGGGCGAGGGTGGTCCCATTATCGCGGCCGGGCCGGTTGCCAACTGGCGGGCAAAAACCTGGGCGGCGGCGCGGTTTCTGGACCTGTTTCGGAGGCTGACACGCGACGACGGCCCATTGCCGGGTGCCCGCATCGCGGTTTTTGGCAGTGCCACGGAACGGCCTCAGGCGGAAACCCTGCTCGCTGGCATAGCCCCGTGCAACCGCATAGACCTCATGGGTATGGTGAGCCTGCTTGAGCTCTATGCCTGCCTTAAGCGGACCGCATTGTTTGTGGGCAATGATTCCGGGCTGATGCATATGGCGGCGGCGGCGGGTGTCCCGACCATCGGCCTGTTTGGGCCGAGCCGGGAAGACCTCTATGCTCCCTGGGGGGAGCATTGCCGGGCCGTGCGTGGCGATCAGTCCTATGATGAGATTTTCCCCGAGGACTACGATCACCGAAACCCGGATCAACCGGACCTGATGGCGGGGTTGAGCGTTGACCGTGTCGAGGCGGAAACAAAGGCCCTGCTGCGCGAGGTAGGCTTGTGACCAAGCCGACGTTATCTGCCCTGGTGGTTGCCCATAATGAAGAAGACAGAATTGCTGCCTGCCTTGATCATCTGGCATTCGCCGACGAGATCGTCGTGGTGCTGGATAAATGCACCGACCGTACCCGTGAAATCGCGCTCAAGTACACGGATCGCCTGTTGGACGGGTCGTGGACCATCGAAGGCGAACGTCGCAACGCAGGTCTTGAACATTGCACCGGAGACTGGGTACTGGAGGTGGATTGCGATGAATGGGTAAGCGAAGACCTCGCCACAAACGTCCGCGAGACGATTGGCTCCTCCGCCTTCGACTGGCACGAGGTTCGGGTCGACAACTATATCGGCGATCGCCTGGTCCGCTATGGCTGGGGCGGCTCGTTCGGAACCTCTGCCGTGCCGAGATTGTCCCGCAAGGGTGTCAAGGAATGGGGCATGCAGCGCGTCCACCCCAGCCTCACCTGGCACGGCACCAGGGGCCCGCGCCTGACAGGTGCGCTCATCCATCATGTGGACCGAAACATTTCCGATGTCATTCGTCGTCTCGACAGTTATTCCAGCGCCAGGGCCGCGGACATGCGGGCTTCGGGCGACATCGGTTCCACTGCCAACAACGTGCGGCGCCTGTTCACCCGATTTTTCAAATGCTATGTCTCCCGCAAGGGCTATCGGGAGGGTGGTTACGGGTTACTGATTGCGCTGTGCGCGGGGCTGTATCCGTTGCTGTCGCATCTGAAAGCCAAGCTGGAAAAGGACTGATCATGCGGGTGCTTCAGGTCATGGCGGGGGCACAGCATGGCGGTGCGGAAAGCTTTTTTGAACGGCTGGTCTGCGCCTTGCAGGCTACCGATATTGACCAAAAGGTGGTCATCCGTAAGGATGCCGAGCGAGCGGCCCGATTGAAAACAGGCGGTATTGATCCATCCCAGCTACCGTTCGGTGGCATGCTTGATCTCTATACACCCTATGGCCTCAGGTGCATTGCCAAACATTTCAAACCCGATGTGACAATGACCTGGATGAACCGGGCCGCTCGCATGATGCCGAAGGCGGGCGGCGTCAGGGTTGCCCGTCTCGGCGGGTTTTATGATCTGAAATATTACCGGACCTGCGATCATCTGCTTGGTAATACGCGTGGCATCGTCGATTACCTTGTGGATCAGGGCTGGCCCGCGGAACGGGCACACTACCTGCCCAACTTTGTGACGGTTGAGACGACTGTATCTGTGGCACGGTCCCATTTCAACACGCCCGAGGATGCACCGCTGATGCTGAGTATGGGACGTTTGCACACCAACAAGGCGTTTGATGTGCTGATCGAAGCCATGAAACAGGTCGAGGGTGCTTACCTCTGGATTGCCGGGGAGGGGCCGGAGAGGCTGGCGCTAGAAACCCGGTCCTATAACAGCGGCCTGGATGATCGCATCCGGTTTCTGGGCTGGCGACAGGATATCGGTGCTTTGCTGACGGCCTGCGATATTTATGTCTGCCCTTCCCGCCACGAACCGCTTGGAAATGTGGTCATTGAAGGCTGGGCGGCGAAGAAGCCCGTTGTGGCGGCGGCATCGCAAGGTCCGGTGGAATTGATCACTGATGGCGAGAACGGTTTGCTCGTCACCGTGGATGATGCCGCCGCTCTCGCAGCGGCGCTCAATCAGCTGATAACCAGACCGGATTTGCAGTCACGTCTAGGGGCAAGCGGATACTCGGCCTTTGAACATTCCTTCAGTCGCGACGTGGTCGTGGATCGCTACCGCGCCTTTTTTGAAAAGATCGCGGGGAACGGTTGATGTGCGGCATCGCGGGAATCCAGATGCGGAGCGGCGGGTTGGTTGAAACCAGGTGGATCGACACCATGGCGGTGGCCATCGCCCATCGCGGACCCGACGGAGAAGGGCGGCATGAACGCCCAGGTCTGTGCCTTCTGCAGAAACGACTGGCGATTATCGATCTCACCACAGGGGATCAACCGCTTTATGGTCCGGGCGGAGAAAACGGTCCGGCACTGGTGGCCAATGGCGAGATATACAATTACCGGGAATTGCGCGCAACCATGGCGGACGTGAATTTCTCAACCAATTCCGATTGCGAAACCCCGCTGCATCTCTACCTGAAACATGGTCTCGATTTTGTGCGCCATTTGCGGGGTATGTACGCCATCGCCATTGATGATCCTGTCCACGACCGACTTGTTCTGGCGCGCGATCCTTTCGGTATCAAACCCCTTTATTACGCGGAAACCGAGCAGGGTTTGCTGTTTGCCTCCGAGCCTCAGGCCATTTTGGCAACGGGCTTGATCTCTGCCGTCCTCGGCAAGCAAACACGCGATGAGCTGCTACAACTTCAGTTCACCACGGGTCGCGAAACGATCTTTGAAGGCATTAATCGCGTCATGCCCGGAGAGGTGGTTGTCGTCCACGGTGGCCGCATCAGGCAACGGCACGCTCATGCGGTGCTTACCAGCGACGAACCGCGTGGCCTGTCCGAAGAAGATGCACTGGATCTGCTGGACGAGTACCTCACGGAAAGTGTCGATCTGCACCAACGTGCCGATGTGGATTACGGTATGTTCCTGTCGGGCGGAATAGACTCCTCGGCGATCCTTGCCACGATGGCGCGACTCAATGTTCGGCCCGTTCATGCGTTCACCATCGGCTTTGACGACACGGATGTTCATGATGAGCGGGCTTTAGCCCGTCGCGCGGCCGCCAGTGTCGGGGCGGAGCATGAGGAGGTTTCTTTCACAAAACAGGATTTTTGGGCGCTTTTGCCCGGTGTGGCGGCGATTATGGATGATCCGGCGGCGGACTACGCAACGCTGCCTGCCTACAAACTGGCGAAGACTGCCCATGAGGCGGGACTCAAGGTAATCCTGTCAGGTGAAGGCGGTGACGAGTTGTTTGGGGGATACGGTCGGTATCGCCGCGCCGTCCGCTGGCGATTGTTCGGGGGGTGTCCCATGCGTCGGACCGGCGTGTTCGACGGCCTGAACGTGCTTCGGGAACGCCCTACTGGTTGGCGAAACGGTATCGCCAAGGCAGAGACCGCGGCGGCAACCCCGCACCGCACCCGCCTGCAACAGGTGCAGGCGGTGGATATAGCGGACTGGTTACCCAATGATCTGCTGGGGAAACTGGATCGCTGTCTCATGGCCCACGGGGTGGAAGGCCGCGTCCCATTCATTGATCCGGTGCTCGCGGATTTTGCCTACCGGCTGCCGGACCGCCTGAAAACAAGCCGCAAGCTGGGCAAAGTGCTGCTCCGCAAATGGCTGGCGAAACACCTGCCAGTGTCGGAGCCGTTCAAACCCAAGATGGGATTTACGGTCCCTGTGGGGGAATGGATCGGATCAAAAGGCGATCAACTCGGCCCGCTGGTCGCCGCGCAGGACGGCATCGCCCAATGTTGCGATCCGGCGGCTGTCAAAAACCTGTTCAGAGCCAGCTCTACCGGTGGCGCGAAGCGGGAGAAGCAGGCCGCCTGGGTCTTGTTGTTCTATGCGCTTTGGTACGCCCGGCATGTTGAGGGACGCCGTTCAGACGGTGATGCGTTCAGTGTACTCGAAAATTCGTGAACTTAAGGAAGAAACAAGTCCTCAGGTTTTCAAGGCTAAGCATATACGGCCTGAAAAATAAGAACTTATTCATAAATAAACTCCCGCGCGGCGCCATGAGGTGTTGTTTTTTGCTCAAATAGAGGGAAGGCCAGCTCCTGTGGTCAATGATGTGTTTGAAAACGACGGGTCTTTTCGACGGCGCCTAGCTCTTCAAACCGGTCAATGCTGGCGTGCTGGTTTCCCAGTTTTCACCGACAGCCATGAGGCAACTGATCCCGTCGGGACGGGTATAGACAATGGTCCAGCTTCCCGTTGGCGACGTAAAAACTTCATAAACACCCCCGGTCTTCGAGAGACCGATGGCCGTTACCGTTTCCTGGTACTGCTGTTTCAGCTGGCTTGCAATGTCCTGGCGCTTGTCACAGTGCCGGGCCGCTTGGGCCGGTCGCACGAGGGCGCTCAACAGAATTACGAGAGCGCCCATGATGATAAACAAAATGCGTTTCATCACACGCTCCTAAGTCCTCGCTATCCACCCACGCCCCTCAGGCAGACAATGGTGTTTCGTGGCGATCGGGCCGGCGCCGGTATTTTGAGGCGTTCGGTGAACCCGACCCGTCCAGTAAACCAGCCTAGACCCAAAACCATTAAGATTTTATCAACCATAATCCGGGGATTGGTTTGATCCGTTCGGTGGTCAGGCGTTACTTTCCCCGGCGTGTCCCTTGACATTGGTGCCCGCAGGCGTCATCGGAGGGGCTGAAAAATTCAAATCCAGGGTCAGAGCCTTTTAATCTTTTTGTGATTCAATATTTTGTCACTGAATGAAGAAGGTTTAGGGTTATGAAAGGTCTTTTTTAGCTTTCGGACTAGCAATGGGAACGGATCAAACCACATCTGCCGTATCGTACGGCGGGTTGATGATCGTCGGGTAATCTCGGGCAGGGGCTGACCCAGATAACTATCTCAGATGACGTTTAACTCACCTCTCGGTGAATGCTCTGCATTCATCTGCCAGTCAGTGATCGAAATGGCCTTTTCAAAACTCAAGGCGCTGCTGCGAAAAGCCGCACCCCGCACCGTCTAAAACCTCTGGTAAACCATCGGCACCTTTACACAAGAGGAATGCAGCAATTATTTCGCGGGGCTGGCATAGATGTTTGAAGCATTTATGTTGGCACTATGAGACTAAAGCATTCAAGATTAATACATTTTTCGACGAACAAGCTACTTGAACACTTTGTTGTTGGCCCGCCCGCAAGAACAGCATCGGATTTGGTTGGTGTAAACCGCAACACGGCTCGCTGGTTTTACCATCGCTTGCGCCAGATTATTACCCGCCAAATTGAAGAAGAATGGTGCCTTGACGGCGAGATCGAAGTGGATGAAAGTTACTTTGGAGGCACGCGTAAAGGTAAGCCCGGCAGGGGTACTGCTGGCAAGGTTGCCGTCTTTGGCATCCTCAAGCGCGGTGGCAAGGTGTACACCAAAATCATCCCCGATGCCAAGACCACCACGTTGTTGCCAATCATAAGGCATAAGGTCGTTCCAGACAGTATCGTCTACAGTAACTGCTGGCGGGGTTATAATGCACTGGACGTGTCAGAGTTTAAACATTATCGCATCAATCATAGTCAGCTGTTTGCACAGAGTGATAATCACATCAATCGCTGCCTGTCAGGGCATGGTACATGCCCGAGAAGGGGTATCGAAAACTTCTGGAACCCGTGCCCGGCAGGGGCTGCTTGAAGGCCCGAGAGGGAAGCCAAACGTCATTTAAGGAAGTATAACGGTGTCCCTGAAAAACATTTCCATTTGTTCCTGAAAGAGTGCGAATGGCGATTCAATTACGGCACACCAAAACAGCAAATGACGCAATTGAAACTGTGGATCAAACTGTATAATCAAACTTAACATCTATGCCAGACCCATAAGTATTTCTAATTACGACCCCAGTTGATGTTTTATGCTTCCAATGCTGCAATGAGCTCTTGGGTATCAAAATTCAGCAAGAACTGTGCATAGAAAGTTCCAAAAAGGTCCGAGATGTAATCATTCACCTCAATCGATTCATCTTTCTCTGAGTGCTGTTGGACAATGCCGTAGTTCCGATTCCTAGTGATTGTGTAGAGGAATAGCGTATGGAAATAAACGGCTGACATATACCGTTTTTCCGCAACATCAATCGCCTCGGCCTTCGTGAGCTTAGCCCGATGCGTCAGCAACACCTTACTATCCATGTTGATGTATATATTGCTCAACTTATTCCCATCGACGAACGAATGAACCACGATATCATGGTTCATGGATATACCGATTTCTTCCAGGCTGTACCATGTCGGCTTCCCTCTACTCTCGTCCTTGTAGACCATGACTAGTTTAGGAAGTCCCAATCCCGTATCGGGTTCGTCGCCTTTCTTGAGTGCTTTAGGTTTCTTTGTGGGTTCGACAATCTTCACAAGGAAAATCTGCGATAATTCCCTCTCTGGACTGGAGAGAGAGACTTCAAGTCTAACGGCGTCACCAACCCTCAATTCCTCGGTCGCCTTCATCCGTATCCTGATCGTCCCATCTTGTGGACCGGACGTTACGACGTTCAGAATGGTGTCTAGCTGTCGGGGCAGGCCCGGCCGGTCGCCGCCGCCATTTTCATCTGCCGACACATCAAGCAGGCCAATCTGTAGCTCACCGGGGTCTTGAATCCGATCAAAATAGTGATCTTCCACATCAGTGGAGAACCGGATCGTCCGATCACCGCCGAGCGGGAGGCTAACCATTGGGACGGCCTCTCCGTTCTCCGGCTTTAGATCAACTTTGAAGAAAGTAGGATACCGGTTCGGTGAGAAGGGTGGTTTTTCGGGCATATCCTTTTTCTTTTTCGAGGTTTTTGCCTTTTCGGTTCTTTTCCCGTTACGCTTGTCATCGATCTTGAAGGTTTGGCTAAGCAGATCCGCTAGTTCGTTTTGGATTGGTAGGTGGCGGGATAAATTCTGAATAAGGTCTTCTGCATCATTACTTTCAACTGTAATCGAAGCCTTTCGCGCCTTATAGATATCCTTAAGGCGACCGCCTGAAAGCAATTCAGTCAGCTTGTGCCGAAGCTGCCTGGACTCATCCCCTTCCTTTAGCCGGTCACGCGATGCCATGAACAACTCGTTTCGGAACTCCGTCCGCACGTCCGTACAATCGATGCTAAGCAGCAGATAGTCTTTAAGGAGAGGGAATTTGAGCGAGCGAGTCGTGAATTCCGACGTGTAGTGTCCGTGAACCTGACCATTCATAGAGAACAGCACCGACATATTATTTTTGAAAAACTCTCGTCGAATGGTCTCTCGTGTTTCTTTAACGTCCCGCCCATCGACACGGGGCTTGAAAACATAGCAAGTTACTCGCAAATGACCGATTTCGTCGTCAACCATATCCTCCGAGAAAAATTGGTCGATATACTTCCCATTGTCCTCTTCCAGGCGACGTTTTAGTCCGTACAACTCGCGTTGAAGCTCCCGGTCGTTCGGATACCGCTCAGACGTATCGATTGTAAAGACAGGGAGTGCTGGATTGAATAAATATTCGTTGATGCTCTGGTTCAGATCCCGAGAGATAACCGAGCGGGAACCCGCTGGCAGATCATATGAGTATAATTTGATGACCGTCCCAAACTTGAAGAGGGTGTTGTAAAGCCCCAGATCGAGATCATCAGCATCGAAACTTGGGATTTGACCATTGAGGATCAGATACTCATACCACGTCGACTTTTTTGTTTTTTCTTCGTCTTCGGTGAGTGGATGGCGACGGACGAGTGTAAAGCCCACCGGTTTCGGATTATCATAACGCCGCGAGCAAATGAGCTGGTAGCGGTGTTTGCCGCAGAACGCGATAGCGCCGGCGCCGCCCATGTTGTATTTACCTTGAACGAAATGAATATCGTTCTTGTTGCCACGTAAAAGGGACAAGAATGTCTCTTCGAATTTCTCTGGAGCCTGGCCTTCACCTTCGTCAAATATGACGAGTGAGGTTTCGCCTCGTGGGCCATCGGCGACGATTTGGAGGCTTTCTGCCTGTTTCCGTCGAGCAGGCCGAAGATCCCAGTTTTTGTGGTCTGGGTAAAACCTATCGATGGCCTGTTCAATGGATTTTGGCGCCTCTTTGGATCGCGGATCGATATCCTGTTCTTGGCACAGTCGCATAAAGATGGCATCAATACCATTCGTAATCTTCTCAATGAGAGCTGGGATCGGTGAGGCTTGTTGGTTTTCTACCACACCGAAGTTGCTATCATTCTGACCATATGGTCGCCAGTTCTCAGGGCTTTGAAGGAGCCCGTGTTTTGTCAGAACTTTCTCAATGTCACCTTCGACCGGCGCTTTGAACAGTTCCCAAAACAGTTGCTCATTTGTCACGAGCATATCTCCAGTTGGATATGAGCAGTATAATATTCTAGATAATGTTTAACCCACTGTCCTCACGGAATTTATTAGGCTCATGACCTCTTAATTATTCATAGACATTTTTGCCTTATAGTTCTCCTTTCTGTTTTCAGGCGGGTTTGGCATGAGTGATATGTTTTGGTTAAGCGATGAGCAACTTGCTCGGCTGAAGCCTTACTTTCCCTTGTCGCATGGGGTTGCACGCGTTGATGACCGCCGTGTTCTGAGCGGTTTCATTTATGTGCTGAAGCGGGGTCTTCAATGGCGCGATGCACCCAGGGAGTACGGCCCTCACAAGACGCTTTATAAGCGGTTTGTGCGTTGGAGCAGGATGGGTATCTTCGATCGGATATTCAGGGCCCTGTCCTCTCTCCCCGATACTCCTGAACAGCTTCAGATTGACGCCACGCATCTGAAAGTTCACCGCACGGCATCCAGTCTGCTGAAAAAGGGGCTATTCCCCGAGACATTGGGCGCACAAAAGGCGGGCTGAACAGCAAGCTCCATGCTGTCTGCGACGGAGATGGTCGCCCTTGTCTGTTCTACCTGAGCGCAGGGCAGGTCAGTGACTTCTCTAGCCTCGGCCCGGCTCGTGAATGATATGCTCGTCGCCAGGCATCTGTTGGCGGACAAAGGTTACGATGCAGACTGGTTCAGGCAGGCCCTGGAAGAAAAGGGCCTCCCGCCCTGCATTCCACCGAAGAAGAGCCACAGGCAGGTGATCGACTACGATGCCGTCCTGTACAGACAACGCCACAAAATCGAAAACATGGTCGCAAGGCTCAAGGACTGGCGCCGCATCGCAACCCTATACGACAGGTGCGCACATACCTTCTTTTCTGCAATCTGTATCGCAGCTATTGTCATGTGGTGAATTTAATGAGTCCTGAGCCTAGGTGGCGAGTGCCGTGAGAACTTTCTGCTGAAAATCATAGACCGAGTGCTCGCTGAAGAACGAGTGCTCTGCGTCTACAACCAATCGGCCCTTGTGATACCCCCGGCTTCGTAAACCTTTTTGCACACTCTCGCAGATGGGAATGTCCTCCAATCGAACATCGTGGGTGAACGCCACAATATCCTGTTCTTCCTGTGTCGGTTCGGCTGAACTGAAGTACCATTCGTAGTGCTGGGCTGTGGTTTCCGGGCCCGTGGGCACATGATGAAAGACGGTCAAATGACCGCCCGGATATACCTCGAACACGGTATTCGGCCATAAAAAGAAGCTGCGGAATTCATTTGGGCGGGCAGCCGTTTCATCAATCGTGTAACCCATATCCGCGCCTTTATCCTGACTGCGGTGGACGTGATAATAGTCGTAGCACTGAATCCTGTAGGTATTCAGGTCGAGCGCATTCTGGGAAAGAGTCGGGTGCTGATTGGGGCAATGGTAGCACTCACAATAGTTCTCGATGGAGTTTTTCCAATTGGCGGCCATGTCAATGTGATAGCGGTTAGAGACTTTCAGGTTTTCAGGGGCGGGTGAAAAAGCCCGCATTTCCTCCTCAAGGCCATCCGCCAGTTCAGTCAGCGGTCGTGCATCCTCATCCAGGTTAACGAATAAAAAACCGCACAGTATTTCCAAACGCACGCCCTTGAGGCAAATTTCCGTTTTGTCAAAATCAGGAATATCTTCGGTGCCCCGTGCAACCTGCAACCGCCCCTCTTCATCGTATCCCCATTGATGATAGGGACAGCGGATCAGCTTGCCGATTTTCCCTTCTCCCTCCAGCAGGTGATGGGCACGATGCTGACAGACATTGTAAAATGCCTTCAGAGTATCGTCCGATGCCCGTAGAATCAGGATGCTTTCGCCTGCAACCTCGCGCACCAGATAACGGCCAGATGTCTCGAGCATGCTGACATGGCCGACATACTGCCAACTCCGGGCAAAAATTTTGTCCAGTTCCCGGTCGTAAATCTCAGGCTTGAAATAGTAATCGCCTGTTATGGTTTCCGGTGTTGCATTGACAATGACGTTCATGGCAAGGAACCTCGAAGAGTGATCGTTTCGCAGAGGCTGACAGAATGACTGACTGTCTGTCAACCACATCGAAACAGGCCAGGGTGCCTTCGTACACCGATCGACTTCAAGGCGCACTTTTCGGTTTGGATCGTGTGAAAAAATCCCATGCGGTCTCAAGGATTCCGGCAATACTGATGACGATCACACCGGTAATCTGCCGCGGCCCAAATGGTTCGTCTGTCAGAATTGCAGCGGACGTGGCACCAACACTGATTTCGGTCATGAATAATAATCCCACCACGCCGGGATTGAGATGCTTCGGACCAAAGATCGTGGCGAATGAGGCGGGCAGCACCATAAGCAACCCTACTGGAATCAACCACACGGCAATATCGGAAAGCTCTGCAAAATCGGCTTCTGAACCCCAGCCCAAGGCAGTCACTGCCACCGCCATTATCGTAGCACCAATGGTGCCCCAGAAGATAAACCCGAGGCCGAAATCCACAGCAGTGTTCTTCTGTTCCATCAGCACCATAAGAGATCCGCCCGCCCACAGAAATCCGGCACCCAACGCCATCCAATCACCCGGATTCTGAGGCAAAGGAAAGCCCTGGTTGACACCGAAAATGACGAAGATACCGGAAAAACCCAGGATCATAGACATCACTCGAACACCTGTAATTCGATCGCCGGTAAAGATCCGCGCCAGTAAAAACCCCCACACGGGTAACAGGTAGTAGAGCACCACTACATTGACCACAGTCGTAAATACAAATGCGGTCATATAGAAGGTATAGGAGATCCCAAGCGTTAGACTTCCCAAGTGAAACAAGGCACCCGCCGATGCCAACGTGCTGAATCGCATAAAAATCACCGGCAATACAAACGCCAGAGGCACAGCGTTCAGAACAACCGTCGCCCAGAGCCCCGGAAAACCAGCCTCAACAAGTGCCCGGAGCGGGATCCAGTAAAGCCCGAATACACAGCCAGCATAAAGGCTCGCCACCTTCGCGAGGCTCTCGGTTTGGAACGGTATCATAAACTCAACGTACCGGTTGGATAAGGGCAGGGAAAGTTCTTCTAACAAAAACACTATCCTTTATAAAGCCGAAGGGATGTGAGAGAATGAGCGGGTAAAACCGTAAAAAATCAATCACCTAAGATTGATCTTTAAAGACCGGCCAGCATCGGCCGGGCCCGTGAAAAACGCTCTAACCAAGCCCAGGGAGAGGAAAATGAAAATCAGAGCCCTTATCTTGTCGGCGGCTGTGTTGACCGCCGGTGCCACCTTTGCCGAGGCGGAAGCCAACACGCTACGCTGGGCAAGTGCCGGTGACTCACTGACGCTGGACCCCCACGCGCAGAACGAAGGCCCCACCCATACGCTGGCCCACCAGATGTATGAACCCCTTCTTCATCGCGACATGGCCGGTCATATCGTACCGGCGCTCGCCACCAGCTGGGCCGTCACCGACGATCCCAACGTCTGGGAATTCAAGCTGCGCGAAGGCGTAAAATTCCATAATGGCGAGGACATGACGGCTGACGACGTGGTGTACTCCTTTAAAAGGGCCATGAAACCCACATCAGCCATGAAGGAATTGTTGTCGTCGGTCGTCGACGTCCGCAAGGCTGGTGATTACACGGTTCACATTGAAACCAACGGGCCTAACCCTCTGATGCCCAACAACCTTACCAACCTGTTCATCATGGATTCCGGCTGGACCGAGGATCAGGGCTGTACCGAGCCACAGGATATTGCCAACGGCGGGGACAATCCTTGCGTTCGGTCAACCAACGGAACCGGTGCCTACAAACTGGTCAGCCGAGCCCAGGATCAGAAAACCGTTCTCAATGCCAATGACAGCTACTGGGGTAAAGGACAGTTTCCGCTGGACATCACGGAAATCATCTACACCCCCATTCAGGAAAGTGCTACCCGCGTGGCGGCCCTGCTGTCTGGCGAAGTTGACCTGATTCAGGACGTTCCCGTACAGGACCTCGGCCGGGTCGATAAAACCGACGGATTGAAAGTTGTAACGGCCCCGCAGAACCGAACCATTTTCTTTGGTCTGAATGTGGGTGATGCGGACCTGACCAGCGATGATGTAGAGGGCAAGAACCCGTTCGCCGACGCTCGCGTTCGGCAGGCCATGAACATTGCCATCAACCGCGATGCCATCATGAAAGTGGTCATGCGCGGACAGTCCGCTCCTACCGGTGTCATCATGCCGCCATTTGTGAACGGTTGGAGCGAGGAACTGGATGCCTATCCGGCCTATGACATCGAGGCGGCCAGGGCCCTAATGGCCGACGCCGGTTACGGTGACGGATTCAGTATTACCCTGAACTGCCCCAACGATCGTTACATCAATGACGAAGCCATTTGTCAGGCCGCCGTTGGCATGTTAGGACAGATCGGCATCAAGGTTAATCTGGATGCTAGGCCCAAGGCACAGCATTTCCCGCTGATCACCAACCGGGAAACAGACTTTTATATGCTGGGTTGGGGCGTGCCGACCTTTGACTCCGAATACATCTTCAACTTCTTGGTTCACTCCACAACGGATAAACTGGGGTCCTGGAATGGTACGCGGTATAGCAACGCCGATCTGGATGCGAAGATTGTCAGTCTGGCATCGGAAACCGACCTGGATGTTAGGAACGCCACCATCGGTGAAATCTGGAACACGGTTCAGGACGAAACCCTTTACGTGCCGATCCACAACCAGGTTCTCAACTGGGGCATGAGCGGCAATATCGATTTTCCGGTTCAACCGGAAGATCAGCCACACTTCAAATATCTCAAGTCCGACGGCTAAAGGAACAACGTGAGGGGCAGGCATGAACACCTGCCCCGTTATTTCTGCGGTCTGTCGGTCAGGGGACCTATACCGTCATGCTCGCCTTTATCATTCGCCGCATCGCTCAGGCCCTGCTCGTGGTGCTCGCCGTCGCGTTTGTATCGTTCGCCATGTTCAAATTCATGGGCGACCCGGTGAACAATTTGCTCGGTCAGGAAGCAACTGCTGCCGATCGGGAAGAGCTGGAAGAACGTCTCGGTCTCAATGATCCGGTACCGGTGCAGTATGTCCGATACCTGTTCCGGGCATTGGACGGCGATTTTGGCGTCTCCTATCGCGCCGGGTTGCCGGTGGGTGAGGTTATCCTGTCACGGCTGCCTGCAACCCTGGAACTGGCCGCGCTATCCGGTTTGTTTGCCATCGGTGTGGGTATCTGTCTCGGAATTTACGCGGCCATCCGGCGAAACGGTTTTCTTGCCCAGTTCATCATGACCACTTCCCTGATCGGGGTATCATTGCCGACGTTCCTGATCGGGGTTTTTCTGATATGGGTCTTTGCCGTCAACCTGGACATTCTGCCTTCTTTCGGGCGAGGTGATACCGCGTCCCTGTTCGGCATTGAACTGGCAATCCTGACCTGGGATGGATTCCAGTCCATGATCTTGCCTGCGCTGACGTTGGGGCTCTATCAGATGACCCTGATCATGCGGCTGGTCCGCGCCGAAATGCTGGAGGTTCTTCGCACCGATTACATCCGCTTCGCCCGTGCCAGAGGA
Source organism: Rhodospirillales bacterium (assembly GCA_963921245.4). GTDB lineage: Bacteria > Pseudomonadota > Alphaproteobacteria > Rhodospirillales > Casp-alpha2 > JABJGO01. The sequence continues at coordinate 268,082 of CAWUEY030000001.1, forward strand.
TTGAGCGAACGGTCCATTCATTTCAGCCACGCCCTGAAAAACACGTTGATCCCCGTGATTACCATTACCGGTCTTCAGCTCGGTTTGATTGTTGCCTTCGCCATTATCACGGAAACGGTGTTCCAGTGGCCGGGTGTGGGCCTGCTGTTCATCAACGCCATCAGTTTCGTGGACATTCCGGTGATGTCGGCCTACCTGCTGCTGGTGGCGGTGATCTTCGTGACCATCAACCTGATCGTCGATTTGTTGTATTTTGTCGTCGATCCCCGCCTGCGCGTGGACGTGAATGAAGGCAGAGGGTGATGCGTGTCGTACCACGTCCCTCTGATACGTCATCCGGTGGAGATCGGCGAAACTATGTCCGGGATTTCCTGGGTTCGGATTTTTTCTTCGCCTTCAAACGCTCACCGGCCGCGGTGGTTGCTACCGTCGTCTTTACCCTGCTTGTTCTGAGCGCCATTTTCTCGCCCCTGATCGCCCCCTACACACCGTTTGATCCGGGCACGCTCAACCTCATGAACGGGTTTACCGAACCCATGTCAGCCAACGCCTTCACAGGTGATTTCTTCTTGCTGGGAACCGATGATCAGGGTCGCGACGTGTTCTCGACGATCCTTTTTGGCCTGCGTATTTCCCTGTTCGTCGGCGTAACCGCCGTTCTGTTCGCCATGATCCTGGGCGTGTCGCTGGGCCTCATCGCTGGCTATATCGGAGGCTGGATGGATGGCCTGATCATGCGCATTGCCGACGTACAACTGACCTTCCCGTCGATCATGGTGGCCATGCTGCTGTTTGGTATTGGCAAGGGGCTGGTACCCCTGCATCTCCGCGATGAGATGGCTATTTGGGTGTTGATTGTGTCCATTGGTCTGTCGGAGTGGGTGCAGTTCGCCCGTACTGTACGCGGGGCAACCCTGGTGGAGCGAGAGAAAGAATACGTTCAGGCCGCGCATCTGATCGGCCTGTCACGCTGGGCCATCATGCTCCGGCATATCATGCCCAATGTGATGGCACCGGTCCTGGTCATCGCAACCATCTCGCTGGCACTGGCAATCATTGCCGAGGCAACCCTCAGTTTTCTGGGTGTGGGCGCACCAAAAACCGAGCCCTCCCTCGGCACCCTGATCAATGTGGGACGGCAGTTCATCCTCAGCGGCGAATGGTGGATATTGCTGTTCCCGTCACTGGTACTTCTAGCGCTTGCGCTCTCCGTCAATCTGGTGGGGGACTGGTTGCGCGATGTGCTGAATCCCAAATTGCGGTAGCGGTGGCGTTGACCTATGACCAATTCCCCCATTCTTTCTGTTCAGGACCTGATCGTCGAGTTCCCGACACGCCGTGGTACCCTGCGGCCCGTCAACGGGGTCAGTTTTCACGTCTCCAGAGGGGAAATTCTGGGCATGGTCGGTGAATCCGGCGCGGGCAAGTCCATGTGTGGCGCCGCCATTATCGGATTGATTGATCGTCCGGGCCGAGTAGCGGGTGGTCAGATTCACCTGGACGGAGCCCGTATCGACAATCTGGGCAACCGGAAAATGCGCGCTATCCGTGGCAAACGTATCGGCATGGTGTTTCAAGACCCGCTAACCAGCCTCAATCCGTTACTCCCGATCGGTGACCAGATTGTCGAAACCATCCGCACGCACCTCTCCGTTTCCGAAAAGGCGGCGCGCCGCCGTGCCGTGGCGGCGTTGGAAGAGGTGGATATCCCCGCCGCCGCCAGCCGCATCGACAATTACCCTCATCAATTCTCCGGTGGCATGCGACAACGCGTGGTGATTGCGCTTGCGCTCGCCGCCGAACCGGACCTTATCATCGCCGACGAACCGACGACGGCGCTGGACGTCTCGGTACAGGCCCAGATCATGGCCCTCCTGAAGAAGCTCTGTCGTGAGCGCGGTACGGCGGTTATTCTGATCACCCATGATATGGGCGTGATCGCTGAGGCCACGGACCGGGTTGCCGTACTCTATGCCGGTCGTCTGGTGGAAATTGGCGATACACGTTCTGTGCTCGGTGATCCACATCATCCCTACACAATCGGTCTGATGGCTTCTACACCGTCGCCCACAGGTGAAGGCGGGCGCCTGAGTCAGATACCGGGTTCCATGCCCGATCTGTTTTCCATACCCTCGGGCTGTGCCTTTCATCCTCGCTGCGGCCTGGCATTTGACCGGTGCCATGAACGCATCCCGAGCCTGCAACCCATGGGTAAAAACGCGGTTGCCTGCTGGTTGGCCGGTTCCCATGAAAGGCAGGCTCCGCAACCTGATGGAGAAAAAGCATGAGCGGTGCCGAGCCCCTGGTCCGGGTCAACAATGTCCGCCGGACGTTCGATGTTTCCAGGCCATGGCTCAACCGTGTCCTGGAAAAAGAGGACAAACGGTTCTTGACCGCCGCCGATCAGGTGACCTTTGACATTCCGAAAGGCGAAACCTTTGCCCTGGTCGGGGAAAGCGGTTCCGGGAAGTCCACCATCGGCCGAATGCTGGTGGGATTGCTCACGCCCTCCGCCGGACAGATCACCGTGGATGGGGTGGACCTGTTCGGGGAAACCGATCGCCGCAAACAGGCCGCTATCCGGCGGCGAATCCAGATGATCTTTCAAAGCCCCTACGCCAGCCTTAATCCCCGGTGGCAGGTAGGCGACATTATTGCCGAGCCCATTCGCGCCTTTGATTTGCTGAACGATCGGGCCGCCATCAGACGGCGCACGACAGAACTGTTGGAACAGGTGGGGCTGGCGGAACGGGACGGTATCAAATTCCCGCACGAGTTTTCCGGCGGCCAACGCCAACGTGTGGCCATCGCCCGGGCACTCGCGTCCAATCCTGAATTCATTGTTTGTGATGAACCTACATCGGCGCTCGATGTCTCGGTCCAGAGCCAGGTGCTCAATCTGATGAAAGACCTGCAGACGGATCTGGGGCTCACCTACCTTTTCATCAGCCACGATCTCTCCGTGGTCCGCTACATGGCGAACCGGATCGGCGTACTGTATCTGGGGCGGCTGGTGGAGGTCTCCGAGCGTGAAACCCTGTTCAACGACCCCAAGCACCCCTACACCCGCATGCTCATGGAAGCCGCGCCCCGCGTTGATGCCTTCGGGCGGACAGCAGAACAGGTCAAAGGTGAAATCCCAGACCCGATCTCACCCCCGCCGGGGTGCACCTTTCACCCCCGATGTCCAATAATGGAACCCCGGTGCGAAACCGCCACACCGGCCATCCGCACCATCAAAGGCTGTCAGGTGACCTGCCACATGGCGGAATGAACATCCAGCAATCAGGATCGAAGCCACGGCCACACAGCCCGAACCGTGCTCCTGTTCAGTTTTGCCGTCTTTTTGGTCTCAATGCCCGGGGCAGAAGCCAGTTCATTCACCAGTGACGACGCTTCCAGCGACCATATGTCGGCACTCTATGACGCTCCGGTTTATTAGTGGGGCTCGCGCGGGTTAAGGCCATGGACCCGGCATTTGTGGTGTATCTTGGCGATAATACCGATTCTGTTCCGGCGTCATCGGCTTACGCGGAATTGGCTGTTGCTTTTCACGATCAATCAGCTCCCCGGCTCAAAATACTCTTCATCAACCCTCTTCAGCTGAATAATCTCTTCCTCACGGCAGCCGATGTTGTATTTGATCATGAGCTTCGCCAGGCGCTCGCCGTCAATGAGGACAATCCTCATCCCAAAACCTTCAGCCGCCGCTCTGGCAGAGGGGCTGAAGGCTGAACTTGTGAAAAATATACCTTTCTGAGCCTTCTTTAGATTAAGCGCGCCGAAGAAATCACGGATGGCAGCAGAACCAACGGTATTATCCTCCTTGTACCGCTTTGCCTGGACATAGACCTGATCCACGCCAAGTGGATCCTGGTCGATGACACCATCCACGCCATCATCACCGCTACCCCCTAAAACGCGTCCGGCATCATCGGCGGGACCGCCATATCCCATCGACAACAGTAAATCGACAATCAATTCTTCGAAAAACTGAGGCGTCGAGTTGCGGACCCGGTCCAACAGATCGGCGGCCAGGGTATCTTGAATGGCCTTATAGGCCCGCCGCAAGGTTTCATCCGGTGTCGCTTCTTCACCAAGCGCAGCAACCGATGTTGCAGGTCCACGGTTTTCTTCACTTTTCGCCTCACCCGACGGTGTCCTCTTTCTTTCTTTAAACTCTAAATAGGCTTCAAACTGCTCCAGAAACTTAAGGTCTATCCGTTCCGGTTTTTCCTGGAGGACTCTCCGGCCTTCGTCGGTCAATTCATACCGATCTCGACCGGGATAGCGAACCAAACCGGCCTCCTTTAAATGTTTTTTGGCATGGTAGACACTGTGGAAAAAATTTGCTCGCCTACCGTCGGGGAAAGATCGGCGGCGTTCCTCCTCAGTAAGTTCAAAACGGTCCGCTAACCTGGCAATGACCTCTCGCGTCGATATGGCGCCATCGGCGCAGGCTTCGAGCACAGGAAGCATCAGGGTATGGAAAGTCGGTATCATCTTGCAATCAACTCCCCCCATAGTTTCCGATCCATGCCTCTGAGATCAGCACGATCAACCCACCACAACCCGCCCTCGAGTTGGGGGCAGCGGTGGTAGCGGAGGAGGGACTTGAACCCCCGACACGCGGATTATGATTCCGCTGCTCTAACCAGCTGAGCTACTCCGCCACACTTGTCGGCAAGGTCCCGGTATCGGCAGGACCGGGGGATATAAGGCCCTGACACCGAGGGTGTCAAGCCATCCGTTTGAGCCTATATAAACTGTCATATCGCTGGCACCGGCACGGTGCCATGCTTGCCTTCTCGACCTGGTTTTTCAGGCGTTTACCCCGATGGCGGTAGTGTCAAAAATCTTTCGCACATTTCTTCATGCGACGGCTCCGATTGTTGATGCGTTTACGGCGTAGAGCTGTGTCATGTTCATGTATTTCCGGGTGCTCCATTGGAAGCCGCGAACGTATTGAGATTGTCCATCGATCGGGTGCCGCGGGGTTCACCATTGGAACGGCGGCGCTAGAAGGTGATTATCTGGCCGACAGCCCGGAACTGGAAAACCAGCTGCGCTCAATTTTGCGAGACGTGGCGGAGGTTAATGATCATTTGTCACCTCATGGGGCTACAAATCTGGTAGAGACCTTTGCAGGTCTGGCGAACGCTTGGGCTCCGCAAAGTGCAGGCCATATCAACGATAAGTCAGTGCGGCTGGTGAAGTTCGAAGGTCAACACATCTGGCATTATCATAAATCAGACGACGTGTTGTTTCTCGTTCATAAAGGCAGGATGCTACTCAAATTCCGGGACCGGGACGAGATACTCAACCAAGGAGAATTCATCATTGTGCCCTACGGCGTGGAGCATTGCCCGGTGGCTCTCGACGGCGTTTGTGAGGCCGTCATGATCGGGCCGGAAGGAGATAATTGATCACTGGGGATGCTTTTGTGCTGTTTCGTTGAATTTGAAACCAATTGCCTGCGGGTGATTTTGGTTACTGCAAATCCACGCCAAAACAGTCGCCGTTGATCGCGAAGGGGCACCCCGTTGCGGTGCAATGGCCCTGGGATTTTCCCAAGGCACGCAAGGAAGTGTAACAAACGGGTTTTTATGAACAGATGGAGTTAATCCTCGACACCAAAATCCGGTCCGGAGTAAGACCGCGGTTTCAGTCTGCCGGTGTCGCAATCCACCAGATGTTGTCGCATGGGTCTGTGAACCCGGCCATTCTGTCACCGTGTGGTCGGAGGTTCGGCTCCATTAGAGATGTGGCACCTAGGCTCAATGCTTTTGCATAGACCTGCTCGACCGCATCAACGTAGACATGCATCTGAGAAACGTTGGGCAGATAGGGTGCGGTGCTCTGGTTTATCATCAACAGCGACTTACCGATCATCATTCTGACGTGCCGGACCGTTCCGTCTTCGTAGCGTTTTTCCATCACCATATCGGCATCGAACACTTCTGATAGAAAATCGATCAACCTGTCGGCACTATCGACAGTGAAGTACGGCGTAACAGGTTGGTCATGGTCAAGCATATGACGGCCTCCGTATGTTCCTCTTTGAACATAGGACAGTTTACTGCTTCTTTGGGATGTTTTTGCCCCGCGCCGCGCGCGGACCATCGCACCCAGGACGCTGATCAATGAATGGCGGGAATCCGATCTGACGCGTGCCCCTGTTATGGAGGATTTGATTGAGGCTCTCATCAAGAAGAATGTCACCAATTTCAAGAATTTTCCCGAAGTGGCGCAGAAAAAGCTGCTTAAACGGCACCGTATGCGGAAAAAATTCACCTATGTAGCCGATTCGTTCGGGGGCCGCCGAGGCTGTCAATGCCGGCTTTGCCGCCGCCGATGGCGGCGGTTTTCTCCAGAGTAATCTGCATACAAAAAAGGCCGGTTTGAAACCGGCCCTTGTTGTATCCGTTGTTCCAAAGCGGATCTTATTCTGCGGCTTCCTGGTACGCCTCCATGGGCGGACATGAGCAAACCAAAACCCGATCTCCGTGTACGTTGTCCACACGGGCAACCGGCGGCCAGAACTTGTCGTTACGGATGTAATCCAGTGGGAAGTATGCTTCTTCTTTCGAATAGGGCAGGGACCAGGAACTCTGCAACAACAGGTCGTGCGTATGCGGGGCATTGCGCAACAGGTTATTTTCGGCGTCAGCCTTGCCGTCTTCAATATCCCGGATTTCCTTCCTGATCTGGATCATGGCGTCACAAAATCGGTCGAGCTCGCGTTTGGCCTCGGACTCTGTCGGCTCGATCATCAAGGTATCGACAACCGGGAATGACATGGTTGGGGCATGGAAGCCATAATCCACCAGACGCTTTGCCAAATCCTCGTTGGTGATGCCGCAACTCTCCTTAATTGGCCGCAAGTCCACAATACATTCGTGCGCAACGGTTCCGTTACGCCCCGTGTAGAGAACGGGGTAGTGAGGATCGAGACGCTTGGCAATATAATTGGCACTGAGGATTGCCGTGGTCGTGCTTAACTTGAGGCCACGCGGGCCCAGCATCGCGATATAAGCCCAGGAAATAGGCAGAATGCTTGCCGACCCCCAGGGCGCTGAGGCAATGGTACCGACGGTTCCGTTGTCACCTTCCGCCGGGTTGACCCCTTCCACAATGGGATGGTCAGGCAGGAACGGTGCCAGATGCGCGCCGACGCCGATGGGGCCTACACCCGGTCCGCCGCCACCGTGCGGGATGGCGAGGGTCTTGTGCAGATTGAGATGCATCACGTCCGCCCCAAATTTACCGGGCTTTGCCAGGCCCACCATGGCGTTCATGTTTGCGCCATCCAGATAGACCTGAGCGCCGTGATTGTGAATGGTTTCACAAATGTCGACGATGGCTTCCTCAAACACCCCGTGGGTTGATGGGTAAGTGATCATCAGGGCGGCCAGGCTATGGGAATGTTCGGCGGCCTTGGCTTTGAGATCGTCAATATCCACGTTGCCGTTGTCATCGCTGGCAACCACCACGACCGTCATCCCCGCCATCATGGCGCTGGCCGGATTGGTGCCATGTGACGAGGACGGGATCAGACAGATGTTCCGCCCGCCTTCTCCACGAGATTCGTGGTAACGGCGAATGACGGCAAGCCCGGTAAATTCCCCTTGAGACCCCGCATTGGGTTGAAGGGAGATAGCATCAAAGCCGGTGATTTCGCACAGGTGTTCTTCGAGTTCTTCGAACAACTGCTGATATCCCTGCGTTTGATCCAGCGGGGCAAACGGATGAAGTGCCGAGAAGTTCCGCCAGGTCACGGGAATCATCTGGGTTGTAGCGTTCAGCTTCATCGTACACGAACCGAGCGGGATCATCGCCCGGTCGAGGGCAACGTCCTTGGCCTGAAGGCGGCGCAAGTACCGCAGCATTTCCGTTTCCGCATGATAGAGGCTGAATACGGGATGTTGCAGAAACCCGCTGGTACGGGCCAGAGCGTCGGGGATAACGCCCTCCACTTGCTCATCCAGGTCCGGCACGCTCAATTTCTGATGGGCCTTGGAGTCGAAGACTTTCCAGAGTGCAGCGATATTCCGCCGTCGGGTCGTTTCATCCACCGAAATGCCCAGGTGATCCGCATCGATAACCCGAAGGTTAATACGAGACTCACGCGCCCGCGCAGCAATCTTTCCGGCCTGGCCACGAACCCTGATTTTCAGGGTATCGAAGTAACTGTCGTTGACAATCTCGATGCCAAGTTTTTCAAGGCCCAGGGCGAGAATACGGGTCATGCGGTGAATCTTGGACGAAATCCGCAGAACACCGGCGGGACCATGAAAGACCGCGTAGAATCCGGCCAGAACCGCCAGCAGCACCTGTGCTGTGCAGATGTTACTGGTGGCTTTTTCCCGTCGGATGTGTTGTTCGCGGGTTTGCAGGGCCATCCGTAGGGCAGGCTTGCCGAGGGCATCAACGGATACACCGATAATACGTCCGGGAACCTGCCGCTTATACGCTTCCCTTGAGGCAAAGAATGCGGCGTGTGGGCCACCATATCCCATGGGAACGCCGAATCGTTGGGAGGAACCCAGTACAATATCGGCACCCATTTCTCCCGGCGGTTTCAGCAGGGCCAGACTCATAAGATCGGTTGCGACACATGCCATGGCGCCGCCGTCGTGGGCAGCCTGTATGACCGGTTCGGGGTCCCGAACAGTGCCTGTGGAACCCGGATACTGGATCAGGACACCATAGTGGTCCTCTGCATTGAGGTCCGACCAGGGATCGCCCACGACGACCTCAAAACCGGCGAGAGCGGCACGGGTCTTGACCACAGAAATCGTTTGAGGATGACAATCGGCGTCCACAAAGAAGCGATTGCAGTCTTTCTTTTTGGCAATCCGATGAGCCATGGCCATGGCTTCAGCCGCGGCTGTGCCTTCGTCCAGCAGAGACGCATTGGCCAGTTCCATACCGGTCATGTCCATGACCATCTGCTGATAGTTCAGGACGGCTTCCAATCGACCCTGGGACACTTCTGCCTGATAGGGCGAATAGGCCGTGTACCAGCCCGGATTTTCAAGGACGTTCCTGAGAACCACATTAGGAATTACGGTACCATAGTATCCCATGCCGATCATAGAGATGAAGACCTTGTTGCGCTCGCCCATCCGGCGCAGAACGGTCAGCGTGTAGCGTTCACTGATGCTGTCAGGGACGGCTAGAGGTTCATGGCTCAGAATGGTTTCCGGTACGGTTTTCTCGACAAGCTCTTCCACCGATGACATGCCGATGGTTTCGAGCATTTCGGCAATCTGTTGCTCACCCGGACCCACATGACGGCTGATGAAGTCGTCCTTTTTTTCAAGTTCGCTAAGGGGTGTGTGTGCCATCAACCAAGGCCCTCCACATGTGCGTCATAGGCCGTCTTATCCATCAGGTCGTCCAGTTCACCCGCATCAGACAGTTTGATTTTATACATCCAACCGTCGGTTTCCGGTGCGCTGTTGATCAATGTCGGGTCGCCTTCCAGGTCTTCGTTGATCTCGACGACTTCACCGCTGAGCGGTGCGTAGGTTTCGCTGGCCGCTTTAACGGATTCTATAACGCCGGATTCGCCGCCCTTGTCCAGGCTATCGCCCACGGCGGGACCTTCGACAAACACGACATCACCCATTTGCTCCTGAGCGTAATTGGTGACGCCAACAGTGGCGACGTCGCCTTCAACAGTTACCCATTCGTGGTCGTCAGTGTATCTGGTGCTCATGATTTAATCCTTCCCGTGAGAATGTTGAGTTAGCTTTTAAAATAACGATGTTCGGTGAACGTCGGGGAGACAACAGTGGCGGGCAGGGCCTTGCCACGAACCATCAGGTTGACGGGCGTGCCAATAGCTTTGTGTTCACGGGCCACATAACCCATTGCAACGGGGCCGCCGACTGTGGGACCGAAACCGCCACTGGTAACCTCGCCAATTATGTTTCCGTCAGTATCTGCGATTTTCGTGTGAGCCCTTGCTGGTGCTTTGCCCACCGGTTTGATGCCGACCCGTCGTCGTGTCGTGCCCGCGGCGATCTGCTGCTGGATGACATCGGCCCCCGGAAAGCCGCCCGCTTTCCGGCGGCGTTTCGAGATTGTCCACAGCAAACCCGCTTCAATGGGTGTGGTGTCTTCCGTGATGTCGTTGCCATAGAGACAAAGGCCAGCTTCCAGCCGCAGGGAATCTCGCGACCCCAGTCCGGCGGCCTTCACCTCTGGTTCACCCAGCAGCAATCGGGCAATATTTTCGGCATCATCCACCGGAATAGAAATCTCGTAACCGTCTTCGCCCGTGTACCCGGAGCGTGTCACGAAACAGGATACACCACCGATACGAAGGTCCGCCGTCGACATGAATTTCATATGCTGTGCCGGGGCGGCATAGCGTGCAAGTACATGTGCGGCGGATGGTCCTTGAAGGGCCAGCAGTACGTGATCTTCGATAGCTTCGATTTCACAAATGCCAGAGAGGTTGGTGCGTAAATGTGCGATATCCGCCTCTTTGCAGGCGGCATTGATGACCAGATACAAATGATCGCCTTTTTGGGTAACCATCAGGTCATCCATAATACCGCCGCGTTTATTGGTGAACATGGTGTATTTCGTATTCCCAGCCGACATTGCTGTGATGTCGCCAACGACCAGAGACTCCAGTGCTTCGGCGGGATTTGCTCCGTGCAGCTTGACCTGTCCCATATGGGAAACATCAAACAGCGAGGCCTCTGTCCGGGTATGGTTGTGTTCGTTGATAATGCCGCCTGGGTATTGGACCGGCATGTCATAGCCCGCAAAAGGGACCATCCTGCCACCCAGTTCCCGATGCAAGGAATCAAGCGGTACAGTTTTCGGAGGGCTTTCAGATTGCGTTTCCATATTTCTACTCCAGCTTTCCAGAACAGTTTCAGGGCCGAACCAACGGTTCGAAGAAACACCCCCTCTGTCTTGGAACCTGAAAGATTCCCCATCTGATAAGTATACGACAGCATACCTATCCGGGTTACATCTTCGGTGAGGTTAACAGAAAATCGGTCAACCTGCTTTCCAGAGTCTCATAACGCTGGCGGTCCGTAAGCCTGAGAGATTCCGGGGCGGTTGCTCCTTCGGCGCCTGAGCCATTGGGACACAGGACTCTCCCGCAGCGCGTTGCTGAGAAATATGTCTCCACTTGTCGGGAAATCTATCAACTCTTTCGGGTAGCCGCAACCCACCCGAAGGAGTTGATTTCAAACTATTCAGTAATAGAGAGGCACCGTGGTCTGATTGTACTTTAACTGATCCGGCGTAACCTGAAGGCCGACATAAATTATGTAGTTGTAGCCGTCATCCGGCGGTTCGATGGGAATGGTCAACAGAACAGGCTCATCAAATACGGTCAGGCGATAACGGTTCCCTTCGAATGAAATGGGCAGTTCGAAATTGCCCTTGCTGACGATTGTTTTTTCCCGGGTGGCCAGAGTTACGAAATACGGGATATCTGCATAACCTGTTGTATTCGCCGGGCCTCTTGCGACGGTAATTCCAAGGCTAAGTTCAATATCGATTTGGCCAGTTCCGGTTTCATCGTCCACGTCGTAAATACAATTGGCGAGAAAATCCTCGACCACGGCTTCGGTGTCGATATCCGTCAAATCACGGCCTGCACCCTCGCGGAACACGACCATGCGTTCGGCATCGGCCAGGATGGATACTGACGGGCAGGGCGGCGGTAGCGTGGCTTCATTTGAGGCAAACGGATTGAAGTCCTCCACGGAACCGCAAGCGGATACCAGTATTGTGCTGGCAACAAGGAGAGCAATTGTTGTTCTGCGGTCAGATCTCAGGCCCAGGGACCACATTTCTTCCTCCTATGCACAGGTTGGACGACGGGAATTCTAACGGAGGCATGTCGGGCACGACAAGCGTCTCGAAATCTTATACTGAAAGGGGATTGTATACAGAACTAGCAATTTGCCGATTTGATTTTCTTATCTCGCACCTTTCGTAATGTGATTACGATTTGCTACGGGCTAGCGGCGATTCGCTCGATCTTGTTCCTGACCGGTAGGCCCTGCTTGGGTCTGGGCAGCTTCTTCGCCAAGGCGAGCACTAATCCCCTCCATTTTCAGAATATGTAAAATCGCAGTGCCGTTTCTCCAACTTCTTTAAGAATATCAAGCATTTCCGAAGCGGTCCATTCTTCTTCCCGAAAATACATCGAAACCGGCGCATAGAAATTCTTATCGCTGGAGCCGTCTTTCTTAAAAACAAAGGTTTTATTGAGCGGGTAGAACTCGTTCATCATCGCCACCTTGGACATCACAAAGGCGTTTTGGTCATAGTCTTCAACAAAATCGCACCCCGATCCGAAACATACAAACGGTGTGATCGGCTCATGGTTTAATGCCGCTCGAATACCGGCAAGGTTCTTGCCCAGCCGCTCTATAGCGTTCCCTTGGGCCTGCTTGGCTTTGCCCTCGGCCATGCGCTGCTTATTCGTTCCCTGGCGTTTGACTTCCGAAATAAGGATGATTTGCAGATATTCAGGATCATCGTGATTTTTGAGAAAAATGATTCCACCATCCGGTTTTATCGTTCGACTCCCGAAAGTGTTATCAAACTCTTTTCGCAGGCCAATTTTTTGCGGAAATGAAATTAAACTCTCAAATGATATTTCCTTTTCAAATGTTAAATAGTGATTATCCAAAATGTTTTTGAACCTGCTTTCTAAATACTTGATGCAGTCTCTCATCGCCGCATAGATTTCCTTATCATCCTTTTTGGATTTTGTATTCTTCGGCTTGTGCTGTTCTTTATTCTGGCGAAGCTGTTCAGAATTAGCCATTGTAGAAATAATGCCCCGCCAAGCCGTCAATATTGAAAATCAAAATCTCGCTATGAAAAAGAACACCTCGGTAAATATCTTTTGGAAGAGCGATGATTGACGATATTGGGGGGTATGTGCCATCAACAAATCGCTGCCAACGCTTGCTCCCGACAGTTTGATTCAGCCGCAGCCCATAAGGGGCAAAAAGAATTATTGGAATATCCCGCCCCCAAAGTTCGATGATTTTCTGTAACCAAATTTCGGGAAGCAGTGGACGGCCACCGTAAAGCCGCTTGATCATTTCCTTGGTCTTCGCGTCGACGTTGAAGGGAGGATTGGCGATGACCAAGGCGGGCGTATCATATTCGCCCGGCAATATATCTATGAAATTGCACTTGACTGTGTTCGGGAACCCTTGATCCTCAATGTCGATTCCCAGGGTTTCATAGCCAGCTTCTTTAAATGGATGAAGCAACGATCCCGCGCCAACGCACGGGTCAACAATTTTACCCCCCCCCCCCCCCCCCGCATATTTTGTCTGCGATTACGTCAAAGATGAAGCGGCTCACGCCGGACGGCGTGTATACTGTGGAATTTTTGGTGTTCCGATAGAAATTGTTGCGGGCGACGTTGTACATTTTAGGGCGTCATGATTCGGCTGCGGACTTTATCAGTCTACGGCCTAGTTGACATGAGGTACAGCCTAAAAACCCATTTGCGCAACGGTAATTGCCAGTTTTGTATATAATCCCCTACTGAAAGGATCAGGGTTTGGTTTTGCTAGCGTCCGTTGATTGTTCCTGAAGATGAATCAACGAAAGGGCAAGTCTGCTCAACGCTCTTGATTTGCCCCACGCATTGGTTATGGAGACCGCGCGCAACATGGCGCGGTTGAAGACGTCCCAGGCTGATTTGGTGTAACCCAGGTGAATCTGTTCCTCGACCAATTCAGCCAGGAGCCAGACCCGTCCGCTGGGGCTAAGGATGCGTTCCGTACTGGCGAGCGCTATGGATATCTCGTCTTCCGGGATATCGTTGCTGCTCCCATACTTCAGAAACATCAGTTTCCAGATGGTGTATGCGGCCAGCCGCGGATCTTCGATGGATAGGGCCAGAATTTTACTGTCTTCATACATGGCACCATCATCGTCTCCCAGATAGTTAGAGGCCGCAACCTGGGCCAGGGCGAGGCGACTGCGGGCATAATCCCGGGCAAAAGGCAATGAGATGTTTTCCGTGGCGCGACGGGATTCGGTTAGCATAAGCCGCGCGTACTCGTCATCACCAGTCCGGGCATAACCTTCGGCTATGGTGGCAAGTACAAGCGCCCGGTAACGCAGTGCGTCAATGGCACCGGCCATAACCAGTGCCGCTTCAGGCTCTCCATCGAGGGCTTCCGCCCGTGCCGCGCTCATCAACACCGGCAGCCGTTCATCTGTATCCGAGATTCCCTCCAGCAGTTTCACGGCTTCTTCAACGTATCCCGCCGACGCCAGCGTATCGGCAACATGGCGCAACGATGTGTTGCGGTGGTCAGGTGTGAGATTGGGACTGTTGGCTTTTTCCTTGATCTCTTCCAGCAGGATCAGCGCCATATCCCGTTCGTTGACAAAAAACAGCGATTGACTGGCTTTTGCCAAATGAGAAGAAACCTTGACGGTAAACTCGATATTATGGGTCAGATTGCGGAGGTGATCCACAAGGTGAAGAACCCCGTCGTCGTGACCGCCTTCCGCCATAGTTAAGACCATATTGGCATAGGTTTCCAGTCTTACGGCCTGATCTGGAATACCCTCGACAGCGGCAATGGCGTTTTCCGCGTTCCCGCTCAGAGCTTCGGCGGCGGCGATTTTGCCAAGGGCCTGGAGGATCATTCGAGGATCAGAAATATGGCGTACTGTATCCCGTGCAGCGGCGGTGAGGCCGGCGCGCGCCTGAGAAACCAGAATGTCGCTATAGGCCCAGTTTCGCATATTGTCTCGAGGAACTGTTTTCGCGTTTTCCAGGGCTTCACGCAGCAAACATTGTACAGTCGGATCGGAAAAACAGGCGGCAGTGTCTCGCGTTGGGTCTGCCACCGCGTCCGCTGCATTGTTTTCCACCAGATCGCGAGTTTCCGGGTTGTTTAACAAAGCATCACGCGCCGCCTTTTTACCTTCCTTGCGCACTTTCTCCAGGCGCGTCAGCAGGTTGTTTACGTTGACAGTGGTTTCGAGTTCCCGGGCCATCGCATCGTCAGCAATGCCGGTTTCCGTGAGCTGCTTCGATTTTTGATAGCGTCGGATGGCTGCATCGGTTTGGTCGTTCATAATCCCGGTAACCGGGCCTTTATACAGACCGAGCGATCCAAGGGCAGCCTGGATTCTGCTGATCAACATTTTTGTTTGTGTCTTGTCGTGGTCCGTATCCGGGCTTGCGTTGTCAAGGTCTTCCGGAACAAGCTTTGCTGCCTCAACGGTCGTGTTGATTACCAGGAAAGCCCCTAAAAGGGTAACCAAAATCAGCCGTTTACAGATCAAATTATACAACGTTGACCTCATAGGAGCCAGGTGACTGGACAGCCGAAAGAACAGGGTGATAGGAATGTGTTTCCATCACCAGGAGTTCCCATGGCCGTCTATACCGAAGTTTCCGACAGCGACGTTTCCGCCTATGTTGAGTACTATGATATAGGTGCTGTGCTGGCATGCAAGGGTATCGCGGAGGGTGTTGAGAATTCCAATTTCCTGCTGACCACGGATCAGGGGGTTTTCATCCTGACCCTCTATGAAAAGCGAGTGAATTCGGATGATTTGCCCTATTTTCTGGGGCTCATGGATCACCTCGCGAAAAAAGGCATTCCGTGCCCGTTGCCGGTGGCGGCACGGGACGGGCAAACGCTTCTGAATTTATGTGACCGACCGGCGGCTATTGTCAGTTTCCTACCCGGGCTATGGCCTAAAAAACCCAAATCGAAACATTGCCGGAAACTGGGTGAAGGTCTCGCGCGGCTGCATATGGCAGGATCAGATTTTGCGATGAGCCGGTCCAACGATCTGGACGTGGCCGCTTGGCCTGGATTGTTGCACACCGTTGATCGGAAACAAGCGGACAGAATGCAGAGCGGTTTATACGCCGCATTGGAAGAGGAACTGGCATTTCTATCTTCTAACTGGCCGTCCGGTTTGCCAACAGGGGCGATTCATGGGGACCTCTTTCCCGATAATGTTTTTTTCCGGGATGGGCATCTTTCCGGGATCATTGACTTCTATTTCGCGTGTACTGATGCGTTTGCCTATGACATTGCCATTTGCCTGAACGCGTGGTGCTTCGAACCTGATGGCGGCTTCAATATCACCAAGGCCCGACGGATGCTGTCGGCCTATTGCATTGAGCGCGGGCTTTCACCGGAAGAACTGGACGCCCTGCCAGTGCTAGCGCGGGGGGCCGCCATGCGGTTTTTACTTACTCGCCTTTATGACTGGCTGAACACGCCCGATACAGCGATGGTCGTCCGCAAAAACCCTCTGGAATATTTCGCCAAGCTCCGTTTCCATCAGGGCGTGAGTTCTGTTAGTGCTTATGGTCTGGAGTGACGAGATTATGGGCGCGGATACACCGGCCAGCGTGATCATGTATACGGATGGATCGTGCCTCGGCAATCCCGGCCGGGGCGGCTGGGGTGTGATTCTTCGATTTGGCGATACGGAAAAAGAGCTATCTGGAAGTGAACCCGATACGACCAACAACCGAATGGAAATGCGGGCGGTGATAGAGGGGTTGCAGGCCCTGACCCGCCCGGTCAGTGTCGATGTTTATACCGACAGCACCTATGTGCGTGACGGGATCACCAGGTGGATTCATGGCTGGAAGAAAAATAACTGGAAAACCGCGGCCAAAAAACCGGTCAAAAATGATGACTTGTGGAAAGAACTGGACAAATTGATGCAGCAACATGATGTGCGCCTTTACTGGGTAAAGGGCCATGCGGGTCATCCCGAGAATGAGCGTGTGGATGATCTGGCGCGAAATGCGGCGATGAAACAGGGGTAATCGGAATTGGGAACGTGCTCCGGTTTTTTGAAACTGCGGGTTTTGATGGAGGTTGGATTTGACAATTGCAATTGTACTGGAAAATGAGGAATGGGAGTCGCCGGAATGGGTTCGCGACCAGATTATCGGCGATCTGCCGGGCGTTGATATCCGGTGTGGAGCGGCAACCGCTCCCGATGATGATATCGAATATCTTGTTTGCGACCGGCTATCACCGGGCACCGCCAACCTGTTTCCAAATTTGAAAGTTATTCACAAGCTGGGCGCCGGCGTGGATACAATAGTCAGTGACGCGACCCTCAGTCCGGATGTCCGGATTGTGCGTATGCGCGGAGACGCCGCGGCGCGCGAAATTTCCGAGTACGCGATGTACTTCGTCATTCGTGAACAACGTCACATGCGACAGTATTCCGCCCAACAAAAATCCGGTAGGTGGGCACAATACACACCAACCCGCAACACAGATAAAACGATTGCCGTCTTGGGTTTGGGGCATATTGGTGGTTTGATCGCGCGGCGATTTGTCGATCTGGATTTCTGTGTGCTCGGCTGGAGCCGGTCGCTGAAAACCATCGACGGTGTAACCTGTTTTGCGGGCAATGATGCCTTGCCGAAGGTTCTGGGCCAGGCGGATTATGTTGTTTCAATCCTGCCGTCCACACCCGAAACCAGAGAGCTGATGAATGCAACAAGCCTGTCCTGGTTCAAGGAAGGATCGGTACTGATCAATGTGGGGCGGGGTGATCTGGTGATCGACGAAGACCTGTTGGCGGCGTTGTCATCGGGGCGCCCGGTCCGCGCGATACTGGACGTTTTCAATCAGGAGCCTTTGCCCGCGGATCATCCCTATTGGGATCACCCCGGCGTGGATGTGACACCCCATGTTTCGGGTTGGAATGTTCTCGACAGCATGCAGGACATTGCCGAAAACTATCGCCGCATGAAGGCGGGCGAGTCGTTGCTGAATGAGGTGGATCGCACTGCCGGATACTGATCCGTATTCCCGGCAGTGGCTCGATCCATAAAATCAGAGGGGTCTGGCATAGATGTTAAGTTTGATTATACAGTTTGATCCACAGTTTCAATTGCGTCATTTGCTGTTTTGGTGTGCCGTAATTGAATCGCCATTCGCACTCTTTCAGGAACAAATGGAAATGTTTTTCAGGGACACCGTTATACTTCCTTAAATGACGTTTGGCTTCCCTCTCGGGCCTTCAAGCAGCCCCTGCCGGGCACGGGTTCCAGAAGTTTTCGATACCCCTTCTCGGGCATGTACCATGCCCTGACAGGCAGCGATTGATGTGATTATCACTCTGTGCAAACAGCTGACTATGATTGATGCGATAATGTTTAAACTCTGACACGTCCAGTGCATTATAACCCCGCCAGCAGTTACTGTAGACGATACTGTCTGGAACGACCTTATGCCTTATGATTGGCAACAACGTGGTGGTCTTGGCATCGGGGATGATTTTGGTGTACACCTTGCCACCGCGCTTGAGGATGCCAAAGACGGCAACCTTGCCAGCAGTACCCCTGCCGGGCTTACCTTTACGCGTGCCTCCAAAGTAACTTTCATCCACTTCGATCTCGCCGTCAAGGCACCATTCTTCTTCAATTTGGCGGGCAATAATCTGGCGCAAGCGATGGTAAAACCAGCGAGCCGTGTTGCGGTTTACACCAACCAAATCCGATGCTGTTCTTGCGGGCGGGCCAACAACAAAGTGTTCAAGTAGCTTGTTCGTCTGAAAATGTATTAATCTTGAATGCTTTAGTCTCATAGTGCCAACATAAATGCTTCAAACATCTATGCCAGCCACAATGATTATCTGGGTAGAACAGGGGCGGAAGCGTGCTCAAGAAGCCGTCCGATATACTGGAGTTTCGCACCATCTGGATTTCCGATATTCCTCTTGGCACCCGTGGCTGTAAGGCCAGAGAGCTTCTGCAATTTCTGAAATATGCCCGCTCTGACAAGCTGTTTTTGGGCGGTAATGGGGCGACAATGGATCAGCTAAAGGCCGATTATCCGACCGTCACATTTTTCGGCATGAAAGATAAAGGAAGAACTGCCTTTCTACTACAATAATGCGGACGTGTTCGTGTTTCCCAGCCGTGCCGATACCCTCGGACTGGTGCTGCTGGAAGACAGGGCCTGCGGGTTCCCGGTTGCTGTCTACCCTGTCACGGGACCTATGGATGTTATCGGGGACTCCGTTGCGGGCGCTCTCAATGAAGACCGCGCCCAGGCCTGTGCTGCCGCCCTCAACCAAAGACCCGTTGGAAAATCGCATCGACGCGACGGGTGTGATAGGTGATGGAATCCACGTCCAGAAGTGCGCTCAGGTTGTTAACGTCGAGCACTTCGGCCAGCCCGGCGTCCCTGGAAAGGAAGAACAGCAATCGATTGTCGTGGTTTGCGGCTTCACGTTCCACATCGTCCCGTTCCGCCGGTGTATCCGGGTTGTCGGGATCGATGCCGAAGCTTTTCCAGACCCGCATGGCGTTGCGCTGAACGATCCTGTAGGCGTCATCGCGGCTGATGCCGTTCTGGGTCAGAAATAACAGAACCCGCTGGGCATCGTGAATACCGCCGAAGGCGTTCAGGTTGTTCAGCATGTTTTCAGGATAGACCACGAGCGTCCTGATAACGTCGGCCAGCCGGTTGAGCGCGAAGTCCAGTGTGATGGTGGCGTCTGGGCCGATCATACGCTCGACCGATGAATGCGAGATATCGCGTTCGTGCCAGAGCGCTACGTTTTCAAGCGCGGGTATGACGGCGGAACGCACAATACGGGCAAGCCCGGTGAGGTTCTCTGTCAGGATCGGGTTACGCTTGTGGGGCATGGCGCTCGAACCTTTCTGGCCGCGCGCGAAGTACTCCTGGGCTTCGCGGACCTCGGTGCGCTGCATGTGGCGGATTTCCACGGCGACGTTCTCGACCGAACTGGCGATGACGCCGAGCACGGCGAAGTAGTGGGCGTGTCGGTCCCGGGGAATGACTTGGGTGGAAACCGGTTCCGGGGTCAGCCCCATCTTGTCGGCGACGTAGGCTTCAACGGACGGATCGATGTTGGCAAAGGTGCCTACAGCGCCGGAGATGGCGCAGGTCGCGATATCGGCACGGGCACGCGCGAGGCGTTCTTTGTTGCGGGCGAACTCGGCATAGAACCGGGCGAACTTCAGACCCATGGTTATGGGCTCCGCATGAATACCGTGACTGCGCCCCATGACGGGCATGAGCTTTGTTTCCTTGGCACGGGTTTTGAGCGCCGCCAGCACCCGGTCCAGATCGTCGAGCAGAATGTCGGTGGCCTGGGCCAGTTGCACACTGAGACAGGTATCTAGCACGTCCGAAGAGGTCATGCCTTGGTGTACAAAGCGGGCATCTTCCGCGCCAACCTGTTCGGCGAGTTCGGTGGTAAAGGCGATGACATCGTGTTTGGTCTCGCGCTCAATTTCGTCGATCCGGGCGATGCGTTCCGCGGTGTAGGGCTTGTCGCCCCGTTCCCGAACAGCAACAGCGGCTTCCCCGGGGATCACGCCGAGATCGGCCTGCGCGTCACAGGCGTGGGCCTCGATCTCAAACCAGATGCGGAACTTGTTGGCAGCCTCCCAGATGGCAACCATATCGGGGCGGGAATAACGGGGGATCATGGACGGGCGGGTCTCGTTGCAGTCTTGAGTTGGAACACTCTCGGGTTGGAACACTCTCTGATCGTAATCGCGAAGGCAGGAATCATAAAGGCTTCGGAGCCAATGCGAAAGCCGCCTGTTGAACGAAATTGTCATGGATGCAAATCCTGGGTTGGAGTAAAAAAACAGAGCCATGGAGCCCAGGGACAGCCAATATCTAAACCGACTGCCGACGATCCCCCTGATCGAGATCGGGACGGCAGGTGCTGCGGCCATTGCGGGTGCTGCAGAAAGTCGATTAAATGACATCGTGCAAATTGCACGACAGCACTACAATCCACTGATATTGAGGGCGGCGGATCGTCTGTCGGAATACTGGCTGCAACGCAACGACAATCCGTATCTGGAAGAGATTGTGGCCATCACCGATCATGTGGATGGTCCCGGGACCTATATGCTTAACCTGTCTTACGAATGGTCGTGTACGGCTGGCGTGGCAACCGACCCGGGGCAACAGGGCAACCGACTATTACGAACACTGGACTGGCCATTGAAAGGGTTGGGGCGAAACCTGGTCGTTGCCCGGGTAACCGGCGAGGCCGGGGTCTACGACTCGGTGACCTGGCCGGGATTTGCTGGCGTGCTTAGTGCCATGGCGCCGGGCCGCTTTTCGGCGGCCATCAACCAGCCGCCGCTTCGTCGTTACACGCCGTCGTGCTGGGCCGACTGGGCCATAAACCGCTTTGCCATGTGGCGGGAAGCCGCGCTGCCGCCGTCACACCTGCTGCGTCAGGTGTTTGACCAGTGCGAGAGTTATACGGAGGCACGGGAAATTCTAGGCGATACGCCCATTGCCATGCCTGCCTTCTTTACCCTGAGCGGGGTAGGGGAGACCGAATGCTGCATCATCGAACGGACAGAGGATGTGGTGGTTGTGCATGATGGCCCTGGTGCCATGGCCAATCATTGGCTGCGTATCGGTCTCGCCGGTCATTATCGGGGTGTGGACAGCCCCGCCCGCCGCGATCAGATGCAGGCCTTGAAAGGCAATGCCCACAAAGGGTTTGAGTGGGTGACGCCGCCGGTGCTGAATTCAGGTACGCGACTTTCCATGGCTGCCAATGCGGCGGCCGGTCATCTCATGGTGCTGGGCTGGGAGCCGGGTTTTCACCCCGGGGGCTCGCCGCAACCTGTGCCGGCAACCACGGTCTATGAAGGATACAGTCGATCCTGGAGTTCCAGATAGACTTTGCCGACAGCCCCGCCTTCCACTGCCTCATGGGCGCGGGCGCAGTCCTCTAGCGCAAACGACGGACCCGGCTGATGGATGAGCGTGTCCGCCGTCATCCAGTCCGTGATATCGCGGACACCCTGTATTTTGGCTTCCTCAGGCATCATGAACACCAGCTCATGACGCACGGTAATATTCTTGTAGACCAGTTGATAGAACGGAACGGTCGGTTCCTTGACGGCATCCGAGGCATAGGTGGCGATGACACCGTTAACCTTCAGGACGGCGATCGCGGTCTCTAGGTTGCCACCGAATTCAACTTCGACAACGCGGTCCACACCCGCGCCTTCCGTGATTTCCATGACCCGGTCGGTCACGGATTCCGTGCGGTAGTTGACGATGTGATGGGCCCTGGCTTTGCGGGCGAGGGCGGCCTTTTCCTTAGTGCTGATGGTGGTGATGACTGTCGCCCCACCAAGAACGGCAAACTGAATGGCATAGTTGCCTACTGCGCCTGCGCCACCGGTCACCAGTATGGTCTGTCCCGATACATCGCCATCGCCATAGACACACCGATGTGCCGTCAGTGCCGGGATGCCGAGCGCCGCTCCTTCGGCAAAGCTGGTGTTGTCGGGGAGGAAAACCGCCCGGCTTTCCGGCACGCAGCAGTAGTCCGCTGCCGTGCCTAGGGCGCGTTGCCATTGCCCCTCGAACAGCCAGACGCGCTCACCCACACGGGATGCATCGACACCTGTACCAACCGCCTCGATAATGCCGGCACCGTCAAAATGAGGAACAACACGATCATCCGCCATGGCACCACGTCCGCCCGCCCGCCGCTTTGTGTCCACCGGATTGACGCCGGAACAGGCAACCTTGACCAGGACCTCGCCTGTGGCCGGTTCCGGCTGATCAATCGCTCCGCAGGTAATGACATCATTCGCGGCACCGAAGGCCGCATACCAGGCTGCACGCATGGATTGCTCCTTAGCTCAAGAGACTTTATGTGTCGGGAGAATACGGGTCGAATTCATGAGAGTTACGACAACACCCCGAGTTCGCGGAAAGAAGTGCTGCCGGATTTGGAAACGATAACATGATCGTGGAGCGTAATACCGAGTTTCTCCGCCGCCTCCCGAACTTCTCTGGTCATGGCGATGTCCGCCTTCGAGGGCGTGGGATCTCCACTGGGATGATTGTGAACCATGATTATGGCGCTGGCGTGCAATTCCAGACCGCGTTTGACCACTTCGCGCGGATACACCGGTGTGTGGTCTATGGTGCCTGTCTGTTGTTCCTCGTCGGCAATCAGTTCGTTGTGATTGTTGAGATAGAGTACCCTGAAACTCTCGATCTTGTTCCGTCCCATGGACATTCTGCAGTAATCGATCAGGCGCTGCCAGTTGGAAAGCACCGGCTGGTTCATAACCTCGGTCTGTACCATGCGTTCAGCGGCGGCCTGTACAGTTTTGATAACGACAATCGCAGACTCTCCAACACCCTCAACTTCAGCGAGTTCCGCGGGTGAGGCGCTAACCACATTGGCAAAGGTGTCGAATTTGTTGATCAGGGCCTTGGCTACAGGCTTCATGTCCCGTCGGGTTTGGGCCTGAAACAGCAGGAGCTCCAGCAATTCATAATCGGCAAGGGCCTCACTGCCCGCCTTGAGGAACCGCTCGCGAAGTCTTTTACGGTGTCCGGCATGATCAGCGGAAGCAGCCATCGGACCTCCTTCAAAGGTCAGGAGACAAAGGGTGGCTTGTCGAACCCGGTTGGGGATTCGGTGAACACTTCGAAGCCGTCTTCAGTCACACCAATCGAGTGCTCAAACTGGGCGGACAAAGATTTGTCGCGGGTCACCGCAGTCCATCCGTCATCCAGAATTTTGATGTCATACCGACCGGCATTGATCATGGGCTCGATGGTAAAGAACATCCCCTGTTTCAGGACATATCCCTCACCCGGTCTGCCATAGTGAAGGATATTCGGCATGTCATGGAAAACCCGGCCCAGTCCATGTCCGCAGAAGTCGCGAACAACCGAATACCTCAGGCCTTCGGCATACGTCTGAATGGCATGACCGATATCACCGGTGGTTGCACCGGGTTTTACCACCCGGATACCGGCCCACATGGCCTCAAATGTCGCGTCGATCAGTTTCCGAGCTTTTACGCCAACTTTACCCACATACATCATGCGGCTGGTATCGCCGAACCAGCCATCCAGAATGACTGTCACATCAATATTCAGAACATCCCCGTCTTGCAGTCTCTTTGGCCCCGGTATGCCATGACAGACGACGTGGTTGATTGAGGTGCAGATGGATTTCGGAAATCCACGATAATTCAAGGGAGCAGGAGTCGCATCGTGATCCACAATGTAATTGTGACAAAGAGTATCCAGTTTCTCTGTCGTTACACCGGGTTTTACAAAGGGGATGATGTAATCGAGGGTTTCTGCAGCCAAACGGCCGGCGTTCCGCATGCCGTCGAAATCAGCTCCGGTATGAATCTTTATGCTGCGTTGATGGTTTTCCAGCACGGCGCTATCCAGAGTTGTTGGTTTTGTATCGTTGTTGATCAGTTTAGAAGGTTGCGGCCTCTGAGGCAATCTCAGGTCAGGTCAATCCCAATCGCCTTGTTTACGCGGATTTCTTCAGGTCCGACAAGACAATCATAACATAAGACTTCAACGCCTGCTTTCATGGCTTTTGTAAGGGCTTTTGCATAGGCCGGGTCGATATCGCGAGCCACTGTGAAACTATTCGCGTCGTCGCGTTGAACAAGATACATCATCACGGTGCGCGACCCTTGTTTAACCATATCGGCAAGCTCACCCAGATGTTTGGTACCACGGCTGGTCACCGAGTCAGGGAATTCTACCAGCGCATTGTCGGATATATCCCGCCGCATGGTGACGTTTTTCACTTCGACATAACAATTAGGCTTGTTGTCATCCTCCAATAGAATATCGATCCGTGAGTTCTTTCCATACTTTACCTCACGACGGAGAGAGGCATAGCCGGAAAGCTCTGAGATGGTACCATCTTCAATAGCATCGGCAACCAAGCGATTGGGATGGCTGGTATTGATGCCCACCATGGCTTCGCCAATCCTGATGATTTCCCATGTGAATTTGAGCTTTCGGTCCAAGTTTTTCGCGGGAGAAATCCACACCGCCGCACCCGGCTCGTTCACGCTTAACATGGAACCCGAATTGGCGCAGTGAGCGGTTACCACGGAACCGTCTTTCAGTTCCACATCGGCCATGAATCTTTTGTACCGCTTGACCAGGGTGCCAGGAATGAGGGGGGCGTCAAATTTCATGAAAAAAAACCTAGTTATCTGTTGTGCCGGTTTCAAGGTTCGCCACGGGATCCCCCAGGAAATCTCTCAGAGAAACCTTACCCTGACCCGGTTTGAGGGGTTGTTGCTGGCCAGGTGCCGGTGCCCAACCGCTGAGATAGAGAATGGTGAAGGTAGCGGGTATTCGGCCGTCCGAACCGGCAAACCGTTCGCGATACAGATTTAATGCTGTCATGAGCGTTTCTCTGCGCGAAAAGGTTTTGCGCCGCTCCTGGACGGCATTGGTTTCTCCCATACCGCGCAGGTCCCGCAACAGTCGAAATGGCTCTTCATAGAATACAGTGATGGTTTCCGTGTCTACCACGGGCAAGGCAAAACCGGCGCGTTGCAGTAATCCACCAGCGTCTCGGATATCGGTAAATGGAGAAACCCGCGGACTCAGGCCACCCTCAACAGCAATTTCTGCATCGCTCAGAACCGACCTGAGTTCATGCAGGGTTTCCCCGCCAAACAGGGTCGCCAGAAACAAGCCATCGGGTCGCAGAGCTCGTTTGATTTGGGCAAAGGATCCAGGCAGGTCATTCACCCAGTGCAGGGATAAATTGCTCACTACCAGATCAAGTTTTCCGTCCCCGAAGGGAAGAGCCTCCTCATCAGCGACCGAGAACGCGGTTGCTCTACAGCCTGGATTGCTGCGTGCTGCATTGGTAATGTTGCTGGAGTAATCGCAGCAGAAGAGCGAATCAACCCGAGAATAGTTTTGTAGAAGTTCACCCAGAATGCCGGAACGGCAACCCAGTTCCACCGCCGTTTCGAAATGGCTTGTTACGTCCTCAAGCCGATCAACCAGCCGATTGGCGACCTCGCGGAGCAGAAAATCAGAATCTGACGGATACGAGAGTGCTCGCTCGCGGTGCAGTCGAACGGTGTTCCGGTTGAATATGCTCACGGCCTCAGTCATGCTGTGGGTTATGCCACAGGAATACCCGCCGGGAAAACCACTCCGTCCGATTGAGGCCGATTGCAATCCACCGGATCGAGCGAGGACGTCGCGTGTCTTGCTGCAACCAGCCACCGGACCGGCTGTTCGATTTTTACAGAAAACCGTAGATGCGATCCTGCCGTCACAGTGTCTTGGTTGTGCCGTTGTGCTGGAGACTGCGGACACCATTTGTCACTCCTGTTGGGGAGCCGTGCAGTTTATAGGAGCATCCTGCTGTCAGGGATGTGGGCTCCCATTTTCTTTTGATCAGCCTGCCTCTTTGTGTGGCGAATGTATCCGTTACACACCACCCTTTGCCCGGGCCAGAAGCGCCGTTGTTTATGACCATGGATCCCGGGAGCTGATCCTGGCTTTCAAACACGGAGATCGACCGGAAGCTGCGCGACTGTTTGCGCAATGGATGGTTGCGTGTGCGCCGGACCTGATTGCGGATGCGGACCTGATCGTTCCAGTTCCCCTGTATCGGAAGCGGTTGTTTCAACGGCGCTACAATCAGGCGGCTCTCATTGTGCGAAGCATAAGCAGATTGACGGGTACGCCACATATGGTTGACGGTGTTGAACGAACTCGAGACACCAAAAGCCAGGGGCATATGACGGCGGTCCAACGGCGGCGAAATGTTTCCGGAGCTTTTGCGGTGCCTGCGTGCCGAAAAAACCGAATGAGTGGGAAGCGTATTCTGTTGATTGATGATGTTTACACAAGTGGTGCAACGGTATCTTCTGTTGCGCGAACCCTGAACCGGGCGGGTGTTAAGGCTGTTGATGTATTGACGGTGGCCAGGGTCGTTCGCGAACAGGGTCGTTCGCGAAGTTGGTTGACGACAAGTTGATCAAATCCGTGTGGTAAGCGAATTGAAATGAACCTTACCTGTCCCTATGTAGAGCCAACAGATATCACAAGCGGACAACTAAAATGACGAACGACACTAACGTCCCTCACGTTGAGATTTATACCACGCCGATTTGTGGGTTTTGCATGCGTGCGAAATCCCTGCTGAAACAGAAAGGAATCGAATTTGATGAAATAAATGTCATGATGAGCGGTGCAAAGCGCGAAGAAATGATGCAGCGATCCAACGGCGAATACACGGTGCCGCAGATTTTCATCGACGGAGATCATATTGGTGGTTGTGACGATCTGTTTCTGCTGGAACACCGGGGCGAATTGGATGCGAAGCTGAGGCGAGCCTAGTGGTTTAACCATGCGGGAAATCCTTCGCGTTAGCCTTGTTCAGACAACAACCGGCCGATCACCGGATGAGAACATTGCGATCACGGTTCCGATGATCACGACAGCCGTTCAGGCGGGTGCGCATTTTGTCATGCTGCCGGAAACGGCGGGGTTTATGGAATCGGACCCCGAAACCCTGCACCAAACAGCGAAACATGAGGAAGATACCATTTCCCTGCGCGCGTTTGCGGATGCGGCGCGAGATAACAAAGTCTGGCTGCTGGTCGGGTCTCTGATTGTAAAGACAGAGTCTGATGGCAAGCTAGCGAACCGGTCGTTCCTGATTGATGATCTGGGTAAAATTGTTGCGCGTTACGACAAAATTCACTTGTTCGATGTGGTTCTAGCCAGCGGTGAACAGTACCGAGAGTCATCCAGTTACCGACATGGAACACAATTGTGCTGCGCCGAAACCCCATGGGGGAAATTGGGCATGAGCGTGTGTTATGATATTAGATTTCCGGATCAATACAGGGCACTCGCCAAAATGGGTGCTGTCTTACTGACCGTGCCTTCTGCATTCACGCGGGCCACAGGTCAGGCCCACTGGCACGCGTTGTTGCGGGCCCGCGCCATCGAAAACGGATGTTTTGTGTTTGCACCTGCGCAATGTGGTATTCACCAGGGAGGACGTCAAACCTACGGCCATTCTCTGATTGTTGATCCGTGGGGTGAGGTTCTCGCCGATGGTGGTGAGGAAACAGGGATCGTAAGTGCGGAGATTGATCTAAGCCGTGTAGCATTCGTGAGAGCACAGGTGCCGTCTCTGGACCATGACCGGGTCTATGAGCCTTCTGATGGCCTCAGTGGATAAGGCGTCGGTTCCTTATCTTCCCGGGCACTCAAATCAAGATTGTTGACCGCGACAATTCTTTGTTTAACGCCGGTGAGTTCTCCGTCCTCGACGAGGCCGTGCTCATAGGAAATGACCTGCAGGTTGTTTTCCACCAACGTCAGAAGCTCACCACTTCGCAGCAAATGATCCGGGTTACGGGGACGGGCGTAACGCTCGTTCCCCCGAGCAAAAGTCTCGTAAATAAGAACGCCGTCCGGCTTGAGTGTGCCGATCATCGATAATAGGAAGGGTCGATATAGATAGTTTACGACAACAATGCCGTCAAACTGCTGACCACCCAGCACGCCTTTTTCACTGAATGGATTGGTTTCTGTTTCCAGGTCAGCCTGAATAACCTTGAGATTTTCACGACCTCCTACCCTGGTTTCGAGAACGTCTGTCATTTTATCGACGGCGGTAACACTGTATCCTAGGTCCAATAACATGGCAGCATGCCGCCCGCCGCCACAGGCGAGATCCAGAATGTTACCGTCAATGGGAATCAGGTGTGAATATCGCCTGACCCATTGGGAAGGCGAGGTGATGCGGTGGTGTTTCGATTTTTTGGCGGTGGAGGGCATTTAACTTATTTGCCTCATTTACCTTATTTGCCTTGGCAAAGTGATAATTCTGAGATTATCTAATCGTTAACGTGTACGTTTTATGACGGTTTGTCGTGTTCCCCATAGTCGCCAACGGATGGTAAAGGTCAATGATTACCTATCAACTGATTTGTTCTTCCGGTCATGAATTTGAGGCCTGGTTCCAAAACAGTACCGGTTACGACGAGCAGCAAAAGGCTGGTGATATCAGCTGTCCCATTTGTGGCGACATCAATGTCTCCAAGGCGGTGATGGCTCCAGCTCTTAGCCGAAAAGGAAATTCCCGACCTTCCAAACCGATGCCGGACTCCCATGAGCAACGCGCTTCAGAAGTGGCCCGAGAGGTTCTGGATGCCATCGAAAAAGTTCGCGAGCATGTCGCGCAGAACTGTGACTACGTGGGTAATGATTTTGCCGACGAAGCTCGTCGCATTCATTACGGGGAAACTGAAGAGCGCGGCATTTACGGGGAAGCCACAGACCAGGACAATCAGGAACTTGTCGAAGAAGGCATTGAGGTGTTTCGCCTGCCGGTCGTGCCCCGCCGGAGCAGCAATTAGACGTTAGTCCCCTTCTTGAACGCCGCGAGATAGTTGACGGCGGTATCCCGCCCCAATCGCCATATTCCACGAACGGGGTCGTAAATGATGCCCTGAACATCGGAAATGCTGACATTATGCTTTTTTAACGCGGGTGCCAGTTCCGACGGTTGGACAAATTTGTTCCAGTCGTGGGTGCCCGCCGGAACCCAGCGAAGAATGTATTCAGCGGCGACTTTGGCCAGTGCGAGGGACTTAAAGGTCCGGTTGATGGTGCCGAGAATCAGCACGCCGTTTCCCGGGGCGGTGAGTTCGGAAACGGCGCCCAGAAACCGTGGTAGATCGCTCACGTGTTCGACGACTTCCAGTGAAACAACACAGTCGTAGACGGCATGGTCACCGCTCGCCAGTTGCTCGGGTGTTGCGCACTGAAATTCGATCGATAATCCCATTTGTTCCGCATGGGTTTTGGCAACGACAATGGTTTCTTCACCCGCATCAATTGCTGTTACGCGGGCCCCCATGCGCGAAAGCGGTTCACTGAGAAGACCGCCGCCGCATCCGACATCGAGAATCTTTAGGCCCGACAGCGGTTTGATGGTGTTGGGGTTTCGGCCAAGATGATTGCACACTGTATCGCGGACAAACTGAACGCGAACGGGGTTCAGGAGGTGAAGTGGGCGGAATTTTCCGTTCTCGTCCCACCATTCCTCGGCGATGGCAGAGAAGCGCGAAACTTCATCTTCGGCGGCTGTTGATGCGCTGGTCAATTGAACGTCTCTCTTGCCTTTTTCCGAGGCTTGTACCCTTATCTTGTTCAGAGTATGTATTCGCCGCCCTGGCATCAAGCCTAACCGCGTTATAAGCGGCTGGAAGGCAGGTATGTTCGCGGCACTGTGTTTTATATGTACCGGTTTGCCTATATCCCATGGGGCGGTTTGTTCAAAAATTTGGTGGAACATCGGTCGCCGATCCCGAGCGGATCAAAGCCGTGGCGCAGTGCGTTAAACGTGAGGTGGACGCCGGCAACCAGGTTGCCGTTGTTTTGTCCGCCATGTCTGGCGTGACCAATCAGCTGGTTGCGTATGCGGAAGAAATCAGCCCTGTTCATGATGCACGTGAGTATGATGCCGTCGTCGCAACCGGTGAGCAGGTTACCGTCGGGTTATTGTCCATGGCGCTGCAATCCCTGGGAATTAACGCGCGGTCCTGGATGGGGTGGCAGATTCCCGTTAAAACGGATGGTGTCCACGGCAAGGCTCGTATTGAGAATATCGAAACCACCGACCTGGACAAACGGATGAATTCCGGTGAAGTGCCGGTTGTCGCCGGGTTCCAGGGGATTGGCCCGGACAATAGTGTGACGACATTGGGGCGTGGTGGTTCGGATACCAGTGCGGTTGCGCTTGCGGCCGCTCTCAATGCGGACCGGTGCGATATCTACACCGATGTTGATGGCGTCTACACCACGGATCCTCGGATCGTAAACAAGGCGCAGAAACTGGATAAGATTACCTACGAAGAAATGCTTGAAATGGCTTCGCTTGGTGCGAAAGTCCTGCAGACTCGTTCCGTGCAACTGGCCATGAAAGAAGGTGTGCGGCTTCAGGTTCTTTCCAGTTACACAGATGAACCTGGAACTTTAGTTGTCGATGAGGATGAGATTGTGGAACAGGCAGTTGTTAGTGGAATAGCCTACAGTCGGGATGAGGCCAAGATTACGCTGGTCGGCGTTTCAGATAAACCGGGGGTGGCGGCCAGAATTTTTGGTCCGCTTACCGATGCGAATGTCAATGTTGACATGATCGTTCAGAACGTTTCCGGCGACGGCAGCAAAACGGACCTGACATTCACTGTGACCCGCGCAGATTTACGTCTGGCCTGTGAAACCCTGGAATCCGTACGAGATGAAATTGAATACGAAAACCTGATTTCTGCCGATGACGTGGTCAAGGTGTCTGTGATCGGTGTCGGTATGCGATCCCATGCCGGTGTGGCGCAGAGCATGTTCAAGGCCCTGGCCGACAGGGGAATCAACATTCAGGTGATTTCTACCTCGGAAATCAAAGTCAGTGTTTTGATTGCCGAGGAGTATACGGAACTCGCGCTCAGGGCCTTGCATACGGCCTATGGTCTGGATGACGATTGATTTCTGCCTTTCAGCGTACAGACGTTGAAAGTAACGAATTCGATAACAGGTAAGGGTTTCGCGGGAGACGTTACCGGACGCCCATGGATAATGTACCACACGACTTGAAAAGTACTGGCTATGGCGCTCAAGCATTGCGCCGATTGCTGACGCGTGCCCGAGCGATCATGGCAGGTTCAGGATCTGCCCAGGACAGGCTCAATCAGATCGTGGCTATCATTGCGACGGAACTGGTCACGGAGGTTTGCTCAATCTATGTCCGGCGCGCGGGCGATCTTCTTGAACTCTATGCAACACAGGGCCTGAAAGCGGAAGCCGTACACACTACCCGGTTGCGTATTGGTGAAGGCCTGGTCGGGGATGTGGCGGCCCATGCCCGGCCCCTTGCCTTGTCTGATGCGCAAAATCATCCGCAATTTGCCTACAGACCGGAAACGGGCGAGGAAATCTTCCATTCCCTTATGGGTGTACCTGCCATTCGGTCAGGGCGGGTGGTTGGCGTTCTGGTCGTACAGAACAGGACACGTCGCAACTATACCGATGAAGAAGTTGAGACGCTTGAAACGGTTGCCATGGTTGTTGCCGAGATGGTGGCGAGCGGAGAGCTCGTGGACAGCGCGGAGCTTTCTCCGGTTGATGGAATCGGATTGAAGCCGCTGCGTCTGGAAGGCGTGCGCCTGAACGGCGGTATCGGCATGGGTCAAGCCGTTATTCATCAACCTCTCTACAGGGTGGATACAGTCGTTGCCGATGATCCGAAAGTTGAACACACGCGACTTGATCAGGCCTATTCAGATATGCACGGGGCCATCCAGGAAATGATGAATAGCACGGCCCTGTCCTCTGGAGGCGAGCATCGTGACATCATGGAAGCGTATCGCATGATCGCCAGCGATGCCGGATGGGTCGACAAACTTCATGCTGCAATTGATGGCGGTTTGACGGCGGAAGCCGCCATTGAACGGGTGCAGAATGATCTGCGCTCTCGCATGAACCAGATTGATGATCCTTACATTCAGGAACGCGTACAAGACATTGAGGACCTTGGCATTCGTCTTATGCGGCATCTCGTGGAACGCGGTGATGAGCCCCGGGAAACTGTACTACCGGATCATATCGTCCTGATTGCTCGAAGTCTCGGACCAGCCCAGTTGTTTGACTATGACGTCCAGCGCGTGCGGGCTCTGGTTCTGGAAGAAGGTTCTGCTGCGAGTCATGCGGCAATTGTGGCAAGAGCACTTGATATCCCTGTTGTTGCTCAGGTCAAGGAAGCGGTCAATCGTATCGAACCGGCGGACACCATCATGGTGGATGGCGCCGCCGCCCGTGTCTTTGTGCGGCCCGGAGAAGATATTCAGCAATCCTTCAAAGACGCGCTGAAGGCTCGAGACATTCGCGTTCGCCAGTATGACTCGCTGCGCGATATGCCTTCCTGCACTCTGGATGGGGTGGACGTTCATTTGAACACAAACGCCGGTCTGCTGGTCGATATTCGTCGCATGCTGGAAACCGGAGCACATGGCGTGGGTCTGTTTCGAACTGAAATCCCGTTTATGGTTCGAACCGAGTTTCCGGACGTTAAAGAACAGGAATTGATTTATCGCGAAATCCTCGAACATGCCGCCGGGAAGCCCGTCGTATTCCGGACACTGGATGTAGGTGGAGACAAAGTCTTGCCGTACTGGGAGGCGGGCGAAGAAGAAAACCCCGCCATGGGTTGGCGATCCATCCGAATATCGCTGGACCGTCCGGCGATGTTACGCCAACAACTTCGTGCCCTTGTTCGGACCTCAGCGGGTCGGGAATTGCGGATCATGTTCCCGATGATTGCGCAAGTCAGCGAATTTGTTGCCGCCCGCGAGATTTTGGACATGGAGTTGACGCGACACCGGAGTCAGGGGTTGGAGGCGCCGTCTTCCGTGCAAGCGGGGTGCATGCTTGAGGTGCCAGCCCTGGCTTTTCAAATAAAGGCTCTTATGGAGCATTGCGATTTCGTATCGGTAGGCAGTAATGATTTGATGCAATTCCTGTTCGCCAGTGATCGCGGTAATGCTCGGTTGTCAGGTCGCTACGATACACTTGCACCATCGGTTCTGGGCTTCCTCCGAGCTGTGGTAGTGGAATGTGAAGAGGCTGGAAAGCCGCTCAGTCTATGCGGAGAAATGGCCGGTTACCCTCTTGATGCCATGGCTTTGATCGGTCTCGGTTTCCGACATTTATCGATGGTACCCTCATCGCTCGGTCCCGTGAAATCCATGATCAGGAGTCTCGATGTGGCTGCATTGGAAACCTACATGCGAGGACTTTCAACGGGCGAAGACAAGAGTTTGCGTGAGAAACTGCGGGCTTTTGCCCGTGACCATAACGTCGAAATATCTCCTGTTGGATGGTGAGGAATCGGGTTTAACTGTATTTTGACGATATTTTAGCATAGTCAACGAGGTGGATTCGCATGCGGACACTTCAAAACGTAGGGTGCAGATTTGCCACGATGTTGTATTGGGTAGAATGACGGATCAGGGCAGAAATGGATCAAACCCAAGAAAAACGCCCCGAACAGAATACGGATAATTCGAATTATTCCGTAGGGGCCGTGCTGCGCGAGGCAAGGGAGTCTCTCGATCAGAATATTGAAGAAATAGCACGGACACTGCGCATTAATCGTCGTTATCTGGTGGCACTTGAAGGTGACCGGTTCCGGGATTTGCCCGGTAATGTCTATGCCATTGGCTTTATCCGTACCTACGCAGAATACCTCGGTCTTGACGGTGATGACCTGGTACTCCGCTACAAGGAGGCCTCGGAAGATGGTACCAAGAAAACGCAACTTGATTTTCCGGAACCCATTCCCGAGACAGGTCTGCCAGGCGGTGTCATTTTGTTCGCCGGGTTGGTGGTTGCAGTCATCGCCTATGGTGGCTGGTATATCGCAACTGAGGATGACGACAGCCTGACCAATCTAGTAGCACCGGTCCCGGAACGGTTGGCGGAAGAAGCTGGCGCGGAAAGCGCTACAAAGCCGCCTGTAGAGGAGGCAACGCCCGATCCCGTAGAGCAAAACCAGACGGCTGTCGAAAGCACCGGCCAATCGGAAATCGAAGATGAAGTTGCCGAGAGCATGGAGGCAGACGTCGTCGTAGAAAAAACAGATGACCAACAAGAGATTGCCACGGAAGCCATTGAAGAATTCGCGACAGCGGAGATGAATGAAGACGCGCGTGAGGCTGTGGACGGCGTTGAGCAATCTTCGGAAGAGCTGGAGGAAACCGTTGCTGAAGATCAAGCCGGTCTCGACACCATAGGCGAAGAGACCAGCGAAGTCGACGCTCCGCCGGAGCTCGCCAGCGATGAAGATGTTGCCGTGCCCGATAGCGTCGAGATCGAAGATGTGACCGAGAAAGTGGTTTCAGACGTTGAAGAGTCGGCTGAGGAAGTTTCCGGTGATGCTGAGGCGTTGACGAGTGATACACAAAGCCTGAACGAGGCTCAACTTCGTGCTGTGCAGAAATCCCTGGATGCAGAGAATGCTGATGAGATCGCGGGAACTCCACAAGCCGAAGCAGGCCAATCGGAACCGGAGATTGCAGAGGACGTGAATTCCATTGAGGCAACAGTAGAAGAGAGTGAGGAGCCGGTCGAGATCGTTGCCTCAGAACCACGAGTCTATGGCGAAGAGGGTGCCGTCCGGATAATCATAACAGCAAAATCTGATAGCTGGACTGAAGTTCGCGATACCAGAACAGATGAAATTCTTTTAACCCGTTTGTTACGTGCCGGGGATAGCTTCCGCGTACCCAACAGAGAAGGTCTTGTACTCACGACGGGGAACGCGGGCGGTCTTGAGATCACGGTAGACGGGATTGCTGTTCCGGCTATTGGCGGGGAAGGTGCTATCCGCCGCGATGTTTCACTTGCCACGGCACCACTGATCGCCGGCGAGCCCGCCAACTAAGATTTCTATTTCCATCGACAAACGATTGCCACAATGTTGTTCGTTGACCCGGCGGCTGGTTTGGGTCAAAAACCGTGTTTGAAATGACGGTTATCTCGACATTGTTTCATGGGGATATGGATATCGGTATGCGCCAATGACAGTTTCTAGCCCTCCGACTGGCCTGCAACGACGCGATAGCGTTGCCGTAAACGTTGCTGGTGTGACCGTCGGCGGTGCCGCACCCATAGTCGTGCAATCCATGACCAATACCGACACCGCGGATGTTCTTGGAACTACGGAGCAGATTGTATCCCTGGCCGAAGCCGGTTCGGAAATTGTGCGGATAACAGTGGACCGTCCGGAAGCCGCCGCGGCCGTTCCTGAAATTCGCGAGGCACTGCTTAAAAAAGGACTGCGGGTTCCACTTGTCGGTGATTTCCACTATATCGGCCACCAATTGCTGGAAAAACATCCTGCCTGCGCCGAAGCTCTAGACAAGTATCGTATCAATCCGGGAAACGTTGGCTTCCGGGAAAAACGGGACCGCCAATTCGCGTCGATGATCGAAGCCGCGATTGAGTATGACAAACCAGTCCGTATCGGGGTGAATTGGGGGAGTCTGGATCAAGAACTTCTCGCCCGTCTCATGGATGAAAACGGGCAGTCCGAAATGCCGATGAGTGCATCCGCTGTGATGCGAGAGGCTCTGGTATCCTCGGCTCTGGAAAGTGCTGCCATGGCGGAAAATACAGGCCTCTCCAGAGATCGGATTATCCTGTCATGTAAGGTGAGTGACGTTCAGAATCTGATCGCTGTCTATGGCGAACTGGCTGCCCGGAGTGATTATGCTCTTCACTTGGGACTAACCGAGGCCGGTATGGGATCGAAAGGCATTGTTGCCTCAACCGCTGGTATGGCGGTTTTGCTGCAACAGGGTATTGGTGACACTATCCGTGTTTCCCTGACACCGGAACCGGGAGGCGAGCGAACACAGGAAGTTATCGTGGCCCAGGAGATGTTGCAGAGCATGGGGCTAAGGTCTTTTGCACCGATGGTTACCGCGTGCCCCGGATGTGGGCGAACAACGAGCACCGTGTTTCAGGAATTGGCACAGGACATACAAACGT
Organism: Rhodospirillales bacterium; assembly: GCA_963921245.4. Lineage (GTDB taxonomy): Bacteria > Pseudomonadota > Alphaproteobacteria > Rhodospirillales > Casp-alpha2 > JABJGO01. The sequence goes on from CAWUEY030000001.1 coordinate 304,507, forward strand.
TTCTGGGTGAGCGTATGCCGGTTTGGCGGACACGTTATCCAGGCGCAGAAGACCTGAACATCGCCGTCATGGGGTGTATTGTCAACGGCCCCGGCGAGAGCAGATATGCCGATGTGGGGATCAGTCTGCCAGGAACAGGCGAGCATCCCGCCGCCCCTGTATTTATTGATGGACAGAAACACACGACGCTTCGCGGCGAGAACATTGCGGCGGCGTTCAAAGAAATTGTTGAGCGTTATGTTGCGCAACGCTTTGAATGTGATAGTGATGCGAGCCAATCTGAAGAAGCTGTTTCTTTGCAAACGAACCGCGTCGCTGAATAGTTTGGAACACTAAATGTCTTCACTGCAGCCGGTTCGCGGCACTCATGATTTATTGCCTGATGATTTGCGTCGCCACCGCGTTGTAACGGATACGGCGCAATCGGTTTCCGCGCTTTATGGTTACGAGGAAATTGCAACGCCGATCTTTGAGTTTACCAGTGTGTTTTCACGAACGCTTGGCGACACCTCCGATGTGGTCACCAAGGAAATGTACACCTTTGAAGACAAGGGTGGTGAAGGCATTACACTGAGACCGGAAAATACGGCGAGCGTAATGCGAGCATACCTGTCCAATGGTTTGCAACAAGACTTGCCCCGCCGGTTTTTTTACAGGGGACCGATGTTTCGTTACGAGCGCCCGCAAAAAGGTCGGCAGCGGCAATTTCATCAAATTGGAATTGAATGTATTGGTATTCCTGAAGCGCTTGCCGATGTTGAGGTCATCGCCACGGGTGCGCACATACTCGATAAACTTGGAATTCTTGATCGTACAACCCTGGAACTGAACACATTGGGCGACACGGCTTCTCGCAATGCCTATCGCGAAACTCTGGTCGCATATTTTTCCCGATATAAGAATGACCTTTCACAGGACAGTCGGGAACGATTGCAGCGCAATCCTATGCGTATTTTCGATTCAAAGGACGACAAGGATCGGGAAATTGTCGCCGAAGCACCCATCATGACTGAATCGTTGAATGGCGCCTCGCAGGCTTTTTTTGAAACCGTTCAGGAACGCTTGAACCAGTTGAAAATCAATTATCACTTGAATACCCGACTGGTTCGCGGGCTGGATTACTACTGCCACACCGCCTTTGAATTCACGACCGCGGAATTGGGGGCGCAAAATGCCGTTATGGCCGGGGGACGGTACGATGGTTTGATTGAGCAAATGGGCGGTCCGTCTACGCCAGGTGTTGGCTGGGCCGCCGGAATTGAGCGCCTCAGTATGATGATTGAGGAGCCGCCCAGGGAAACGCGACCTGTGGCTGTGGTGCCGGTGGGTGATGCATGTTTTGACCGGGCATTTTTCCTTTGCAATGAGTTACGGCGGTCAGGCTATGCCGTGGATATGGCCGTCTCCGGAAATATGAAAAAGCGAATGAAGCGAGCAAACAAAATCGGTGCTGTGGCTGTTCTGATGATTGGTGAAGACGAACTGTCCCGCGATGTTGTGACGGTCCGAGACTTCGACTCCGGTGGTCAGGCCGAGGTTACTTTTAGCTCTTTGTCGGATCATCTAAAACGTTACCGGTAGCGACATGGAAATCGATCACCCGGACCTGTTGGAAACAGTAGTCGTGGGGGCGAATTTCCGAACCAGTTCGCTATCCCTCCGCGATCGATTGATCGTGGAAGATCAAGATGTTCCACTGTTCCTGGAAAAGTTGAAAAGCGTTGGCTTCGAACAGGCGGTGCTTCTCTCAACGTGTGACCGCGTTGAAGTTCAGGGGTTGAGCCGAACGCCCCGGGAGGCAGTCGCTGGTATCAAACAATTACTTTGCGATCGTGCCGGGGTTTCCTTTGGTGAGCTTGACGAGCAAGCATATACATACACAGGCATTGATGGCGTCAGGCAAATGATGCGGGTTGCAAGCTCGCTGGATTCACTGGTCATCGGCGAGTCTCAGGTTATCGGACAGGTAAAGGCATCCCACAGGTTATCCAGTCAGAACCAAATGGTCGGCAAGGACCTGGAAAACATTCTTCAGGTTGTGTATGCGGTGGCAAAACGAGCGCGGACAGAAACGCAGATCGGCGAATTTCCAATTTCTATTGTCGCGGCTTCCCGCCAACTGGCACGGGATGTACACGGTAACTTGGCGGGTTGTGAGATTTTACTGATCGGTGATGGGGACCTAGGTGAGCTTGTGGCAGGGGATCTGGCCAGCCGAAATGACGCCAATCTGACGGTTGCCCATCCGTCGGAAAGGCGTTCAGGTGCGCTGTCGCGAAGGTTGGAATGTCATGAAGTTCCCTGGAATGCGCTTGCAGCGGGTGTCGTTAAATCGGACATCATTGTTTCCGCTCTTGGCGATCGGGATTACGTATTGGATGTGGACAAGTTGTCCAGGGTAATCGTCCAAAGACGGCATAAACCCGTGTTTGTGATCGATCTTGCCCATCCGGGCGATGTTGATCCTGCTGTTCATCGGGTTGATGACGTGTTCTTGTATGCGCTTTCCGATCTGGAGCAGGCGGCTGCTCAAGGGCGACGGCTTCGTGAAACAGAAGCGGAAAAGGCTTCCCGAATAATTGAGCAGGAGCTTTCCGTTTATGCAGCTTCCATTCAAGCGAGACAGGCCTCGCCACTGATCAATCGGTTGCGCGAGCATGTTGCGGATATTCGACAACAGGCGCTTGTGGATGCGAAGGGTGATGCTGAAAAAGCGACGCACCTGATGTCATCAAGGCTGCTGCATGGACCGACCGTCGCGTTACGAGACGGGGCTATGGACGGCGAAGAAGACTGCATGATTGAACTGGAGCGCGCTCTTGAGCGCTTGTTTCCACTCAATTACCAAACCACTACAAATGAACCCGATGGAGATTGATTAGTGGACTTTGAGCAGAGCCTGGACCGGGTTATGCGGCGTTATGAGGAGCTTGGCTCGTTACTGGCGGCGCCGGATGTTGCCGGATCGTCCGACTTTGGCGACATGTCAAAGGAGTATGCCGATCTGCAACCGGTTGTCGAAAAGATTGCCGCGTACAGAAATGGCGTTAGTGAACTTGCCGATCTGGGCGAATTGATCGCCGCCGCCGATACCGACAAAGAAATGCGGATTTTGGCCGAAGAAGAATTCTACGACCTCAAAGCACGTATACCCGATCTGGAACGACAGGTTCAGCTTATGCTTTTGCCCAGGGATGAGGCTGATACGAAAAACGCTATCCTTGAAATCCGGGCAGGAACCGGCGGCGACGAAGCGGCATTGTTCGGTGCTGATCTCTATCGCATGTATCAACGGTATGCCGAAGCACATGGGTGGAAATTTGAAACGATTAATGTGACCGAAACCGGTATTGGCGGGTTCAAGGAAGCCTCGGCATCAATCACTGGTCGAGATGTATTCTCGAAACTGAAATTTGAATCTGGTGTGCATCGGGTGCAACGAGTACCGGTGACGGAATCCGGTGGACGGATTCATACGTCTGCGGCCACAGTTGCCGTATTACCCGAAGCGGAAGCGGTTGATATCCATGTTGACGACAAGGATTTGCGGATTGATACCTACCGTTCTCAAGGGGCCGGTGGACAGCACGTGAACACGACGGACAGCGCGATCCGCATCACCCATATTCCTACCGGAATTGTCGTCACATGCCAGGACGAGAAATCCCAGCACAAGAACAAGGCGAAGGCCATGCGAATTCTTAGGGCCCGTATGTATGACGCGGAGCGCCAGAGAAAGGATGAGGAAAGAGCCGCAGATCGAAAAAGCCAGGTTGGTTCTGGGGATCGTTCGGAAAGAATCCGCACGTACAACTTTCCGCAAGGGCGGGTAACAGATCATCGTATCAATGTGACCCTTCACAAGCTTGATCGTTTTCTGGCAGGGGAGATGGACGAGATCATTGATGGGTTGATCACAGCGGATCAGGCGGAACGTCTGGCAGCACTGTCGTAGCGTTATCGATGGTTTCTTCAAAAACCCTGAAAATCGCTATCCATGAGCTTACCCGGTTGTTTCATGCCGCGGGTCTTGAACAGGCTCGGCTTGATGCGAGGCTAATTGTTATGCATGCCGCCGGTTATACGCCTGAGGCGGCTCTCACCGGGCATGATCGGGTTTTGTCAACATCGGAATGCGCAAAAGTTGAAGCCCTTAAACGCCGCCGCCTGGAACGAGAGCCCATTGCTTACCTACTTGGACACCGGGAGTTTTGGTCATTGAATTTTCACGTATCGTCAGAGGTGCTGATTCCCCGCCCTGATACAGAAACTCTGGTATCCTGTATCCTGGATCGTTTTACGACGGAGAAGACAAAGGCCCCGCTTCGAATCCTGGACCTCGGGACGGGTTCAGGATGTATATTGATCGCGCTCCTGAAGGATATGGAACACGCCTCAGGTGTCGGTGTTGATTTGTCCGAATCGGCGATTGCGGTCGCGAGGAATAATGCACGCATACACGATTTGTCTGAAAAGACATCTTTCTTTGTTGGTGATTGGACTGAGTCCATTCAGGAGGCCTTCGACATTGTTGTTTCCAATCCTCCCTATATTCCTTCAATTGATATTGAAGGATTGGATATCGATGTACGTGATCACGAACCAAGGGCCGCGCTTGATGGCGGCGAAGACGGCCTCGCGTTCTACCGGCGTTTGGCAAAGGACATTCCCCGTATCCTTTCCCCGAACGGTTTCTGTGCGGTGGAGATTGGTACTGGTCAGTCATCGAACGTTCAGCGAATTCTGCACGAGAGCGGTCTCAAGGATGTTTCCGTTGTATCGGATTTAGTCGGGCTTGAGAGAGTGGTTTTCGGATATTCCCCGTCCTGATTGATGAAATCAAAAAAAATGCTTGGAATACCTGTGGAACGCGTCTAGGTTTTCCTAACGGCGACAAAGACTTTATGTCTTTAACCATCGTGAGGGTTGGACGCCGGGAAACCGTGGTATTCGATGTTTATTGTGCTATCGGCCCGAATGAGAGAGGGTCGACTCGGATCAAATACAGAACACCACAACGTATAAACAGCAGAAATAGCGAATGATATGAAGCAAGGTTCTGGCCAACACCGGCGGGGTCGTTCCAGAGGGACCGGCGGCAGAAGAAATTCCCCCAATCGTAACAGCAATATTGAGAGCAACGGTCCTGACGGCAAGGTGCGCGGTACGGTCCAGCAGGTTCTGGACAAGTATCTGTCCCTGGCCAGAGACGCGGTTTCTGCAGGTGAGCATATTGCTGCGGAAGGATACTTCCAGCACGCGGAACATTATCAGCGGGCATTGAATGCAGACTCTGCGGCCAATCAAGCCCGCAGTCAAAATGCTCGGGATGAGAAAGCGGATGGTAACGCCGGAAACGGTAAAGATGCCGCCGTTCAAACAGAAAACAATCCCTTAACGGCTCAATCTGAACAGAGTGACGTAATTGCTTCCGAAGCCCCACAGGAAGCGCCTGTCGAAGACGATGGCAAAACCGAAGGGTCCGCGGAACCTGTGAAAACAGACGCAGCTCGAGATAACGCGGTTATTCAGGAAGGCGATGACGCAGAATTGGCCGCCAGCGCTTAAGTTTCGTCGCCCCATCCACATCCATCCATTATTACCCACAAAATCTGAAAGGCTTTTTTCGGATCGTCGGTTGCGGTGCAACCGCTGCACGCCATATCTTCTACTATAAGTGTTCTGGAGGGTCATGATTCCTGCCATCATAGAATGGAGGTTCGGTGACCGGTCTATATAAGGAACAAGACCATGGATGTGGAAAAATTTACCGAACGATCACGCGGGTTCATTCAGGCCGCGCAAACCTGCGCACAAACCCTTAGTCATCAACAACTCACACCGCTGCATCTTTTAAAGGTTCTTCTGGATGACAGGGAAGGTCTGGCGTCTTCCTTGATCCAGTCTGCTGGCGGATCATATGAAAAAGCGCAATCCGGTTTGACGCAACAACTGGATAAAATCGCCAAAGTGGAGGGCGATGGCGCGGGGCAGGTGTATCTGGCCTCAGAAACAGCACGTCTGTTTGCCCAAGTCCAGGACATATCCGACTCATTCGGCGATTCGTTTATCGCTGCTGAAATTCTACTGCTCGGTATCGCGAAATCTTCGGGCACCGCAGCAGCAAAGTTGCTGGCAGATGCCGGCGTTACGCCGGGAACGCTTGAGCAGGCGATAAGGGACTTCAGAAAGGGACGAAGGGCCTCCAGTGCGAATGCGGAGGACAACTACGATGCGCTGGCAAAATATGCTCGGGACCTGACCCAGGGTGCCGAAGAAGGCAAAATTGATCCGGTGATTGGGCGGGATGAGGAAATCCGGCGGACCATCCAGGTTTTGTCCCGGCGTACCAAAAACAATCCTGTCCTCATCGGAGAGCCGGGCGTTGGCAAGACGGCGGTAGTCGAAGGTTTGGCACAACGGATTGTGTCGCGGGACGTACCGGAAAATCTGCAGGAAAAACGACTGATGGTTCTGGATCTTGGTGCCTTAATCGCCGGTGCCAAGTTCCGGGGTGAGTTTGAAGAGAGACTGAAAGCTGTTTTAACGGAGGTCAGTGACTCCGATGGACAGGTTATTCTGTTTGTCGACGAAATGCATACACTTGTCGGGGCCGGTGCCAGTGAAGGTAGCATGGATGCTTCCAATCTTCTGAAGCCCGCCCTGGCGCGCGGTGAGTTGCATTGCGTGGGTGCGACCACATTGAATGAATATCGAAAGTATGTGGAAAAAGATGCAGCACTGGCTCGGCGCTTTCAGCCCGTGATGGTCGACGAGCCTTCTGTTGAAGACACAATCTCCATTTTACGCGGCATCAAGGAAAAATATGAGCTGCACCACGGTGTTAGTATCAGTGATGGTGCTCTTATTTCCGCAGCGACGCTGTCCAACCGTTACATTTCAGACCGTTTCCTGCCCGATAAGGCTATCGATCTGGTCGATGAGGCGTCGAGCCGATTGCGGATGGAGGTGGACTCCAAACCGGAGGAAATTGATGAGCTGGACCGCCGGATTGTGCAGTTGAAGATTGAACGTGAAGCTCTGAAAAAAGAATCTGATTCTGGTTCCAAGGAGCGACTTTTCAAACTGGACGCGGAACTCGATAGTCTTGAAGAGCAGTCTGCTGAACTTACCGGGCAATGGCAGGCGGAAAAGAACGCTCTTGCGGATACAACAAAATTAAAAGAAGAACTGGATCAGGCGCGATTGATGGTGGAACGTGCCATGCGCGACGGCGAATATGAAAAAGCAGGTGAGTTGCAGTATTCCCTGATCCCTGGTCTTGAAAAAAAGCTAACCGCCGCGGAAAAGTCAGAAAAAAGCGAAATGTTGGAAGAAGCCGTATCGTCCGAACATATCGCGTCGGTCGTTTCGCGGTGGACCGGCATTCCGGTCGACAAGATGTTGGAAGGCGAACGTGAAAAACTTCTTAATATGGAATACAATCTCCGCAAGCGCGTTGTCGGTCAGGATGAGGCGTTAACGGCTGTTGCTCACGCCGTGCGACGGGCGCGGGCGGGCCTTCAGGACACCAATCGACCAATTGGCTCGTTCCTGTTTCTGGGCCCCACAGGTGTAGGTAAAACAGAACTTACCAAGGCGTTGGCTGAGTTTCTTTTTGACGATGAAAGCGCCATGGTGCGGATTGACATGTCCGAGTACATGGAGAAACACGCTGTGGCGCGGCTGATCGGTGCGCCGCCGGGGTACGTCGGTTATGAAGAGGGTGGAGCCCTGACCGAGGTTGTGCGGCGAAAGCCGTATCAGGTTATCCTCTTCGACGAGGTGGAAAAAGCACACAGTGACGTATTCAATGTTCTCCTGCAGGTGCTCGATGACGGGCGGTTGACAGATGGACAGGGCCGGACCGTGGATTTCCGCAATACCTTCATCATTCTGACGTCCAATCTGGGTGCGGATATCATGGCACAGCAGGAAGCCGGCCATGATTCCTCGGAGATTCGTGAACCCGTTATGGAGGTTGTGCGTGCCGCCTTCAGGCCTGAGTTCTTGAACCGGCTAGATGAGACCATCCTGTTCCATCGACTGTTCCCCGAGCACATGGGCTGTATTGTTGATATCCAACTTAAACGCCTGCAGGAGCTGTTGGCTGAACGATCTATAGAGCTGGCGTTGGATCGAGCCGCGGCGACATGGTTGTCAGATAAGGGGTACGACCCTGTGTTTGGCGCGAGACCGCTGAAGCGGGTTATTCAGAAATACCTGCAAAATCCTCTGGCAGGGCTGATCCTGGAAGGGCAAATCAGTGATGGTAATCGCGCTCAGGTCTCCGTCGGAAGTGATGGCTTGCTTATTAACGGTATCCAAGCCGTTGCCGCTTAATCCCGGCTTTACGCTGGAATGCAGTTCAAAACAACCCGTAGGTTTTGTGATTTTGGTCACTGCAGACACTTTGGGTAAATGTTTGTATAACCGTCAGTTTCGTACTTGGAAAGAAACCCGATTGAGGGTGTCTGAGGCTGATTGAGCAATGAGTGATATCATCAATCTGACATCGTCTGTAAGGACAAACCTGTTCGCTTTGAACCGGGCATCCGAAGCCCGTGAGCAAAGTGTCCGGCGGTTGTCGACGGGACTGGAGGTTCAGCGTGCCACGGATGGATCCGCCGATTTCTTTCAGTCCCAGGCATTGACCAATCGCGCCAGCGGTTTGTTTCAGGCCAAGGATGATATAGGGCAAGCCTTGAGTGCCGTTGAGGGCGCTTTGGATGGTATTGATGCTCTCGGTACTGTTACAGACCAGCTCAGGGGTATTGCCCTAGCCGCGCGCGGAGGTTCCGATGACTCCCGTTCCGCCGCCGCGGAGCAGTTTGACTCGCTGCGGCGGCAGCTCAATAATCTCGCCCGAGATACCTCTTTTCAGGGAACGAACCTTATTGACGGTGCCGCTGATGATTTGACGGTCAGTCTGAACGAAACGGGCAGCTCATCCTTGACGATTGAAGGGCGCTCATCTGACGCATCGGGTTTAGAGATCGGTTCTGCTTTGGATGACTTCGGCGGGTTTGCCAGTGATGCGGATATTGACACAGCACTCGCTGACTTGCGGGCGGCAACCTCGTCCTTGCGATCATCGGCGTCCAGTTTCGGCGCCGATGTGGCGACCTTGAATATTCGTGAAGATTTTGCTCAGAACCTGGGAAGCACCCTGGAATCCGGTTCGGCCAAGCTCGTGAATGCAGATTTGAATGAAGAATCTGCCCGGCAGCTCTCGAGCCGGATCAGGCAGGAACTCTCCGCATTGAACCTGAGCATTGCCGCACAAGGTTCCACCCAAATCACACAGCTGTTGGCTGCTGTATAGGTCATGTCTCTGAATAATACGGCGGCTCAAGCCTATGGCATGACCCTGCACTCGAGCCTCTCAGGGCGGACGCTGGAGGCGAGGGGGTTTGCAGAAGCCGCCAATCAGTTGCGTGAGGCCCGGGAAACACCGGATGATCAGCGACAGCTGATAAAGGCCCTTCGGTTTAACCAGCAATTGTGGACCCTATTACAGGCGACTCTTTCGCAGGAAGAAAATCAGGTGCCACCAAAGATAACGGCGAAGCTGCTGGATTTGTCGGTGTTCGTTGACAAGCGAACAATTGAAATTCTCCAGAACCTGGACAACCTCTCATTGCTGGATGCGTTGATTGATATTAATCGGGATATGGCCCAGGCACAGTTTTCCTGAAAGGCCCGGTATTCCTAATTTTCTGCGCTGGCTTGCGGCAGATCATTTGCGGCAACGGATTGCCCGCTGACCACAGCATATTGATCAAACAAACCTTCAGCCACTTTCTTGAAGGTGTCCAGTTCTGCCCCGGTCAGTTTTTCACCGGCCGGCATTTTCACCTTCATAGGGTTGACTTGAGTATTGTTCTTCAGGACCTCATAGTGCAAATGCGGGCCTGTGGAGCGTCCGGTGGTTCCTACGTAACCGATGACCTGACCCTGACGGACCCGTTTCCCGGATTTCATCCCTTTCGCGAAGCTTTTCAAGTGTGCGTAGGCTGTATCGAATTCACGATCATGGCGGATCCTAATAAACTTTCCGTAGACGCCCTTCCAACCCGCGAACAGGACAGCGCCGTCACCGGCTGCGTAAATCGGCGTTCCGCTGGGTGCTGCGAAGTCTACGCCCCTGTGCATTTTGTTGTAGCCCAGAATAGGATGTTTACGCATACCATAACTGGAAGACAGTCTGGCCCCATCAATGGGTGTGCGCATCAAGGCTTTCTTCGCGCTTTGGCCTTGGTCATCAAAATAGCCGGTTATGCCCGTGGATGTGGTGTAGCGAAAGACTGGCAGTTTATCGCCGCTCAGTTCCAGTTCGGCATACAGAATATCTCCATAGGCAACCACGGTGCCTTTATCATCGTGCCTGACTTCATACATAACAGAGAAGCCATCGCCTTTGCGTATGCTGCGCTGGAAATCAACATCCCAGGAATAGGCGCGAATTAGCTCAATCAGAATCGGTACTGGCATCCCGGCGGCCATTCCGGCGGCATAGAGGCTGCTGTCGATACGTCCTGTGGCGTGCCTCACCTCGGTTGTCAGGGCCTTTTGCGCTGTTTCAGCCGAAAATCCATTGTCTGTGCGTTTAAGGGAAACAACATCCAGTTTGGTTGGTTCGTACCTGAGACCAACAAACAGATCGCCGTTGTCTTCAGACGACAGAAACTGAAGCACAATATCCTGGCCCGCCCGAATCTTCCGAGGATCAAAGGTCTCGGAAAAAGACTCCACGATTTCTGCCGCCTCAATGCGCTCTATACCTGCACTGATCAGAAGACCGGAAAGTGTATTGCCGGATTTCAGTGTCAGAGTTTTTTCAAATGGGATTGGTTCGACAGCAATTGGTTCTTCGACAATGACCCGGGGTGCGCTGGAGGGTTCTACCGTCCGCGCTTTAGTTGAACGGGGACTGAGGGTTGCCGCCGCCGCCGGGTTGCCGAGGCTGATTGGCACCATGGCGATGGTTGGGTCTTTGGCCAGAGAGTTGATATCAGCAACGTCAAACAAAACGGCAGAAGCCCCGCCAATAGAGACGCTGAGAGCAACAACTGACAGGATGCTTCGAACTTTCACGTTGCCGTAATTCCCTTTTCCGAGGCGCGCTATTCTGGCCCTGAGACTCTGATAAACGAACATTTGTTTTTGATCTCTTGTGGCTCGTTGTCGCGACCATGAATCCCCGTGTTGTTCATGTCAAGCGCATTGGGTGAAAATTCCGTATCCTGATGAGAACGAATGCGTCATCTTTATTGCATTTTCAATTTGACAGTGCCAGCCAGAGTCCGTACGAGCCCACCTGTCGCGGAACAGTGGCGTTTGGCGTTTTCGATTGCCGCCGCCCCGGGATTTTTTTGCGTTATTTTACATTGTGAATATGTTGGAAGGGATACGCGGGCGGCGTTGGTTTGATGTCTGTTTCTGTGTATTCATTCAAGTAACTTGCTTTTATGAAGCTGTTTCACGGGCATTTGTGCTGGTGAGGCAGCGTGCGGAACAGGCTCGTATTTTCTTATTGGGTTTACTGATATTTTATTGGTTTGTCTGATTAAGAGGATCAACTTAAGAGTTTGATTCTGGCTCAGAATGAACGCTGGCGGCATGCCTAACACATGCAAGTCGAACGAAGGCCCTGGCTTGCCAGGTTACCTTAGTGGCGGACGGGTGAGTAACGCGTGGGAACCTGCCCTAGAGTTTGGAACAACCATTGGAAACGATGGCTAATACCGGATAATCCCTGAGGGGGAAAGGCTTTGGCCGCTCTTGGATGGTCCCGCGTTGGATTAGCTTGTTGGTGGGGTAACGGCCTACCAAGGCGACGATCTATAGCTGGTTTGAGAGGATGATCAGCCACACTGGGACTGAGACACGGCCCAGACTCCTACGGGAGGCAGCAGTGGGGAATATTGGACAATGGGGGCAACCCTGATCCAGCAATGCCGCGTGAGTGAAGAAGGCCCTAGGGTTGTAAAGCTCTTTCAACTGTGAAGATGATGACGGTAGCAGTATAAGAAGCCCCGGCTAACTCCGTGCCAGCAGCCGCGGTAATACGGAGGGGGCTAGCGTTATTCGGAATTACTGGGCGTAAAGCGCACGTAGGCGGCGTATCAAGTTAGGGGTGAAAGGCCTGGGCTCAACCCGGGAACTGCCTTTAAGACTGATATGCTTGAGTTCGGAAGAGGGTAGTGGAATTCCAAGTGTAGAGGTGAAATTCGTAGATATTTGGAAGAACACCGGTGGCGAAGGCGGCTACCTGGTCCGATACTGACGCTGAGGTGCGAAAGCGTGGGGAGCGAACAGGATTAGATACCCTGGTAGTCCACGCCGTAAACGATGAGTGCTAGTTGTCGGGAGTTCGGCTTTCGGTGACGTAGCTAACGCGTTAAGCACTCCGCCTGGGGAGTACGGCCGCAAGGTTAAAACTCAAAGAAATTGACGGGGGCCCGCACAAGCGGTGGAGCATGTGGTTTAATTCGATGCAACGCGAAGAACCTTACCAGTCCTTGACATGGGCGTCGCGGATTTGAGAGATCAGATCCTTCAGTTCGGCTGGACGCCACACAGGTGCTGCATGGCTGTCGTCAGCTCGTGTCGTGAGATGTTGGGTTAAGTCCCGCAACGAGCGCAACCCTCGCCCCTAGTTGCCATCATTCGGTTGGGCACTCTAGGGGGACTGCCGGTGACAAGCCGGAGGAAGGTGGGGATGACGTCAAGTCCTCATGGCCCTTACGGGCTGGGCTACACACGTGCTACAATGGCGATGACAGTGAGCTGCTACCTCGCGAGGGGGAGCGAATCTCTAAAAGTCGTCTCAGTTCGGATTGTTCTCTGCAACTCGAGAGCATGAAGTCGGAATCGCTAGTAATCGTGGATCAGCATGCCACGGTGAATACGTTCCCGGGCCTTGTACACACCGCCCGTCACACCATGGGAGTTGGTTTTACCCGAAGACGGTGTGCTAACCTTTTGGGAGCAGCCGGCCACGGTAAGGTCAGCGACTGGGGTGAAGTCGTAACAAGGTAGCCGTAGGGGAACCTGCGGCTGGATCACCTCCTTTCAAGGATGTTTTTGATACGCTCTTTTGTGATGACCTGCGCAAGCTAGGTCATGTATAGACCGATGACCTGCGCAAGCTAGGTCATGTATAGACCGATGACCTGCGCAAGCTAGGTCATGTATAGACCGATGACCTGCGCAAGCTAGGTCATGTATAGACCGATGACCTGCGCAAGCTAGGTCATGTATATATGAGAGTGTTCTTAAACTTTCTTCAGATCATCATATGATCGGATTATCGGATCATCATGTGATCGAATTATAAGACCAGCGCCGCCTACGTATCCCTTCTTTATGAGAAAATAAATCAACCTCTCATATATATGGATGACCGGCGCAAGCTTGGTCATGTATACACCGATGACCGGCGCAAGCTTGGTCATGTATACACCGATGACCGGCGCAAGCTTGGTCATGTATACACCGATGACCTGCGCAAGCTTGGTCATGTATAGACCGATGACCTGCGCAAGCTTGGTCATGTATAGACCGATGACCGGCGCAAGCTTGGTCATGTATACACCGATGACCGGCGCAAGCTTGGTCATGTATACACCGATGACCTGCGCAAGCTTGGTCATGTATACACCGATGACCTGCGCAAGCTTGGTCATGTATACACCGATGACCTGCGCAAGCTTGGTCATGTATACACCGATGACCTGCGCAAGCTTGGTCATGTATACACCGATGACCTGCGCAAGCTTGGTCATGTATACACCGATGACCTGCGCAAGCTTGGTCATGTATACACCGATGACCTGCGCAAGCTTGGTCATGTATACACCGATGACCTGCGCAAGCTTGGTCATGTGGTTTACCGCAAACCGCGACCGGTTAAGTGAACAGCGTTAAGGTTGGTTTTGATGGTGATCGCCCCGGCCACAAGGTGGCCCGACCTTTGGTCGCTTATATAATCCTCCGCGGCGCGAATGATTATTGTGACGATGATTATTGTGAAAAGGGCCTGTAGCTCAGTTGGTTAGAGCGCACGCCTGATAAGCGTGAGGTCGGTAGTTCAAATCTACCCAGGCCCACCATTTTCAGGGGCCGTAGCTCAGTTGGGAGAGCGGTAGCTTTGCAAGCTTCAGGTCGTCGGTTCGATCCCGTCCGGCTCCACCATTTTGCCTTGCACGCAGGTCAGGAAAGTGGGTCCTGTCAGGGAATTGGTGTCTGGCGGGAAAGGGGTGTTTTCTCATATGGAAGATCCGGTATTCGGGTTGGCTTTGTCCAATCTGATGTTGTTTTTACATTGTGAATAGGAAGACGCTTTTTGTTGGTCTCTGTTTGATGCACAAAGCCACTTTCGCGATTTTCGGTCGCTCAGGTTTTGTGACGATTTGATGCACAAAGCCACTTTCGCGATTTTCGGTCGCTCAGGTTTTGTGTGGGCTGCGGCACAGATGTACTGATGAGAGCACACCCTTATAGATTTTCCTCATTGATTCATTTTGGACGGCATTCATTTTGGGTGGGTGAGGGAATGGAGTTTTTCCCAGGCTTTTCGTAGAAAGGCCCGGCCCGACAGTGTTTTACTTACGGTGCTTTATGTATAAAGCACGCGACGGCTGGGTTTATGAGAAGTTCTGGTTAAAACCGCGCATTGATTGTTCGCATCGATTATTTTAGATCGATTGTTTTAGGCGGGCAATTAATGAACGATTGAATGAGTAATCGTTGGCTTAACTCTCGGGTTAAGCCAGCCAATCCGTTAACTTAACCCTTGGGTTAGGGTTAGCCAATTCTTTGGCCTGGCTTTGCCAGGACGGGATTGTGTATGTGTGGATTGACGTGTTTGCGCGTGACGGCTTGGACGCTCTCGTGCTTTGCCTATGCAGAGCACTTCTGGGCTAATCTTTGCTGCACAACGCCTACAGGTTTTATCCGTGCGTATGGATGTCTCTCTCAAGTATGATAAGGGCATTTGGTGGATGCCTTGGCGTTAAGAGGCGAAGAAGGACGTGGCACTCTGCGATAAGCCACGGGGAGCTGAGAGCAGGCTTTGATCCGTGGATTTCCGAATGGGGCAACCCGGCACATTAGTGTCATGGCTGGCTGAATACATAGGCTAGTCAGGCGAACGCAGCGAACTGAAACATCTAAGTAGCTGTAGGAAAGGACATCAACCGAGACTCCGTTAGTAGTGGCGAGCGAACGCGGACCAGGCCAGTGGCCTGTGGTTTAAGAACGAGAACACGCTGGAAAGTGTGGCCATAGCGGGTGATAGCCCCGTATCGGTAGAAAGACCGCAGGTCCTTGAGTAGGGCGGGACACGTGAAATCCTGTCTGAACATGGGGGGACCACCCTCCAAGCCTAAGTACTCCTTGACGACCGATAGTGGACGAGTACCGTGAGGGAAAGGTGAAAAGCACCCCGACGAGGGGAGTGAAAGAGACCTGAAACCGAATGCCTACAAGCAGTAGGAGCACCCTTGAGGTGTGACTGCGTACCTTTTGTATAATGGGTCAGCGAGTTAATCCTGCGAGCAAGCTTAAGCCGTTAGGTGTAGGCGAAGCGAAAGCGAGTCTGAACAGGGCGTTTTAGTTCGTGAGATTAGACCCGAAACCGGGTGATCTAGGCATGAGCAGGTTGAAGGTGCGGTAACACGCCCTGGAGGACCGAACCCACCTATGTTGAAAAATGGGGGGATGACTTGTGCCTAGGGGTGAAAGGCCAATCAAACCCGGAGATAGCTGGTTCTCCGCGAAATCTATTTAGGTAGAGCGTCATGTATAGCCGCCGGGGGTAGAGCACTGGATGGGCTAGGGGGGCCCACAGCCTTACCAAACCTAACCAAACTCCGAATACCGGTGAGTTGAGCATGGCAGACAGACGGCGGGTGCTAAGGTCCGTCGTCGAAAGGGAAACAGCCCAGACCGCCAGCTAAGGTCCCCAAGTCATAGTTAAGTGGGAAAGGATGTGGGAAGACCAAGACAGCCAGGAGGTTGGCTTAGAAGCAGCCATCCTTTAAAGAAAGCGTAACAGCTCACTGGTCTAAATTTAAGTCGTCCTGCGCCGAAGATGTAACGGGGCTGAAACTATGCACCGAAGCTGCGGAGAAAGATTTTTTGATCTGTCTGGTAGCGGAGCGTTCCGTAGGCCTGTGAAGGTGAGCCGTGAGGTTTGCTGGAGGTATCGGAAGTGAGAATGCTGACATGAGTAACGACAAGGCGTGTGAGAAACACGCCCGCCGAAAGTCCAAGGGTTCCTCAGCAAGGTTAATCCGCTGAGGGTGAGTCGGCCCCTAAGCCGAGGCAGACATGCGTAGGCGATGGGAATCCGGTTAATATTCCGGAACCTTGTGGATGTGACGAATGCCGTAGGTTGTCTTTTCTTATTGGATTGAGAGGGCAGCGAAGGTGTTCCAGGAAATAACACCACTGTATAGACCGTACCCGAAACCGACACAGGTGGACTGGTAGAGTATACCAAGGCGCTTGAGAGAACGATATTGAAGGAACTCGGCAAAATGCCCCCGTAACTTCGGGAGAAGGGGGCCCCTGCAGCGGGCAACCGGTGTGGGGGGGCACAGAGTAGGGGGTGGCGACTGTTTACTAAAAACATAGGGCTCTGCGAAGCCGCAAGGCGACGTATAGGGTCTGACGCCTGCCCGGTGCCGGAAGGTTAAGGGGAGAAGTGAGAGCTTCGAACCGAAGCCCCGGTAAACGGCGGCCGTAACTATAACGGTCCTAAGGTAGCGAAATTCCTTGTCGGGTAAGTTCCGACCTGCACGAATGGCGTAACGACTTCCCCGCTGTCTCCAATATCGACTCAGTGAAATTGAACTCTCCGTGAAGATGCGGAGTACCCGCGGTTAGACGGAAAGACCCCGTGCACCTTTACTACAGCTTTGCAGTGGTATTAGGGGATGAATGTGTAGGATAGGTGGGAGACTTTGAAGCCGTGGCGCCAGTTGCGGTGGAGTCACCCTTGAAATACCACCCTTTTGTTCTCTGGTATCTAACCGAGGCCCGTTATCCGGGTCCGGGACCCTGCATGGTGGGTAGTTTGACTGGGGCGGTCGCCTCCCAAAGAGTAACGGAGGCGCGCGATGGTGGGCTCAGGCCGGTCGGAAATCGGTCGTCGAGTGCAATGGCATAAGCCCGCCTGACTGCGAGACTGACAAGTCGAGCAGAGACGAAAGTCGGTCATAGTGATCCGGTGGTCCCGCGTGGAAGGGCCATCGCTCAACGGATAAAAGGTACGCCGGGGATAACAGGCTGATAAGGTTCTGTTAGGTCGAGCGACAATTCGGATGAACTACGAGATTTCCGGCTGGCGCTCCCTGATAAAGAAATCCAGACGAGAGTTTAAGAAAATCGAATCCGGCCCCTACAAGGAAGCCATGATCAAGACCCATAAACGCTGGGGAGATATTAAATACTGGCAATCCCTTGGTGCCATGAAAGATGAGTTTACTCTCGGATACTACCTCAATGCCTTCGATCTGCGTTATGACGGTGATAAAAATGTCGTTCAGCAACCGAAAAAGCGACAGGTTTATAATCTGCTGTGGTGGCGAACGTTCGTGGTCAGTATCATGGTCACCTTCTTCTGTGTGATTTTGGGCTATCCGGTTGCGTATCTGCTAGCGACCCTGCCGCTCCGTATTTCCAACCTGTTGATGATCTGTGTTCTGATGCCGTTCTGGACATCGTTGCTGGTGCGTATCGTTGCCTGGATGATCATGTTGCAACAGGAGGGCGTGGTGAACGACTTCCTGGTCTGGACCCATCTCCTCGGCGACGATAACCGATTACCCATGATGTACAACTTTACAGGTACCATCATCGTGATGACACAGATCCTGCTGCCGTTCATGATCCTGCCCATGTATAGTGTGATGAAGGGGATTTCTCCGAACTATATGAAAGCGGCGCAGAACCTGGGCGCTTCGCCGTCGCTGGCCTTTATTCGAGTGTATATCCCGCAATCCTTGCCGGGTGTCGGTGCGGGTGTGATCCTCGTGTTTATTGTTGCTATCGGGTATTACATCACGCCGGAACTGGTCGGTGGTAAGGACGGCCGTTTGATCGGCAACATGATCGCCTACCATATGCAACAGTCCCTTAACTGGGGGCTGGCATCTGCCATGGGATTGATCCTGCTGGCTGGTATTCTGGTACTCTACTGGGTGTACGACAAACTGACCGGTTCCGCCGGCATGAAGATGGGGCAATAGAACAATGGCTCTTCCTGCTTATAAAACCCCTGTTCAGCGCTTGGGCCACTATTCCTACCTTACCTTTGCCGGGTTCGTGCTGTTTTTCCTCGTGGCCCCGCTGATCGTCATTGTGCCGCTATCGTTTACATCCAGTGCGTTTCTGAACTTTACTTCCGAAATGCTGGCGTTGGATCCGGATGCCTTCTCGCTTCGCTGGTACAAGATGATGATCGGCGATTGCTCAGACCCGACAATTACGACGGTATGTAGTGACAAATGGAAAAATGGTGCCGCCAACAGTCTGATCATTGCCGTTTTCGCAACGCTGTTTGCGACAGTGCTGGGAACCCTGGCGGCCCTGGGGCTTAGCCGTCCGGCCATGCCTTATACCAAGGCCATCACCGCCTTGTTGATTTCGCCCATGATCGTTCCATTGATTATTACGGCATCCGGAATGTTCCTGTTTTTCTCGCCCTTGGGTTTGATCGGTACATTCGCGGGCTTGATTATGGCGCACACCATTCTGGGTATTCCTTACGTGGTGATCACGGTGACAGCGACGTTGGTGGGGTTTGATCACAGTGTCATGCGCGCCGCCGCCAGTCTGGGCGGCTCACCGGTCCGGAACTTCTTCCAGATCATGACGCCACTGATTCTGCCGGGCATCATCTCAGGTGGTTTGTTTGCCTTCATCACGTCATTTGACGAGGTGGTGGTTATGCTGTTCATCGGCGGTCCCGAAACCGTGACCCTGCCGAAACAGATGTGGGCCGGTATCCGTCAGGAAATCAGCCCAACGATTCTTTCCGTGGCAACGGTCCTGGTGATCCTGTCTATTATCCTGCTGACCACGGTGGAAATGCTGCGCCGACGGACGGAAAGGATACGGGGCATCACCCCTCAGTAATAACCACGCTTCGCAGTGGAAATCGCAATAAAACCCACTCTGGGGCGAAGGCCCCACCCGTTTATCCGGCGCGTGCCCGCCTGTGCCTGTCCGTGTATACCCCTAAAATCTCAATAAAATACAAGGATTTTAGGCTCATGCCTATCTGAGTGTCTTAAAGAGGGGCATAAAGCTAAGCATGGCAATGAAAAACAAGTATGCGGCCCGTTCAAGAATTTCCGAAGCTAAGATTCGGGCTGTGGTAAAGTGCTTTGCAGCTGATCTCACGGCCCTTCAAATAACCCGGATTTGTGATCTGAGCCGCAATACGGCGAACCGTATCTATCGCGGTTTGCGCGAGCGGGTCTTCCAGGCATGCGAAGCCAGGTGTCCGCTGTTCGGCGTTGTCGAGGTCGATGAGAGTTTCTTCGGAGCCGGGCGCGTCAAGGGCAAACGCAGTCGTGGCGCTTATGGCAAGATGGTTGTCTTCAGCATCTTTGAGTGCGACGGCCAGGTTTATACGGAGATCGTACCCGACTGCTCAAAGCCCACGTTACAGGGCATTATCAGGGGCAATGTCGATGCCAGGACCGTCATCAACTCCGATGGCTGGCGGGGCTAGAGCGGACTCGTCGAGCTCGGCTACGGGCATTGCCGCGTCGACCATTCCAGGAACGCGTTCGCACGAGGGCTGCCCATATAAATGGTATAGAAGGCTTCTGGGGCAGGGCGAAAGTCCGCCTCGCCAAGTTCAAGAGCCTGCCCAAACACACTTTCCGTCTGCACCTGAAAGAAACCGAATGGCGATACAATCATCGACGTGACGACAAGTATAAAACTCTGCTAACCTACCTCAGGAAAAACACTCTCACCTAGGCATGACTCTGGATCATTTTTTCGCGAGAGGGCGCAGAGAACTGCCCCGGCGGGCTACCGGGGCGCCGATTTTTCCCGCCGACGCTGTACGGAAGACCCTAAACCCAATGATTCCCGATATTTGGCAACTGTCCGGCGGGCCACATCCATTCCTTCGCCCTTCAGGATGGCGGTCAGTTTGTCATCTGAAAGAATTTTTTTCGGGTCTTCGGCATCAACCAATACCTTGATCCGAAACCGGACCGCTTCGGCGGAATGCGCTTCACCACCGCTGGAACTGGCAATAGCAGAGGTGAAAAAGTACTTCAATTCGTAGATTCCGCGTGGTGTCGACATATATTTGTTGGACGTAACCCTACTGACCGTGCTCTCGTGCATCTCAATGACTTCGGCAATGTCACGAAGAACGAGGGGGCGAAGGTGCTGGACACCTTTTCGGAAGAACATGTCCTGCTGGCGAACAATTTCGGTCGCAACTTTCAGGATCGTATTGGCGCGCTGATGCAGTGCTTTGATCAGCCAATTGGCAGCATGAAACTGTTCGGTAATATAGTTTCGCTCTGTTTTGTCGGAGGCAACCTTAGTAATCTGCGCATAGTAGTGATTGTTCACCAATACCCGGGGCAGGTTTTCATTGTTCAATTCCAGCGCCCAGCCGCCGCTCGGGCTTGGTCGCATGATAACATCCGGTGTCACGGGCTGCATGATCTCATGAGAAAACTCCAGAGCCGGTTTGGGGTTTAACTCACGAACCTCGGCAACCATATCCACGATGTCTTCCATAGCAACTTCACAGATTTTCGCCAATTGGGTGAACTCGCGTTTTGCCACCAGATCAAGATTATCGACGAGCTTTTCCATAGCCGGGTCAAATCGGTCCTTGTCACGAAGTTGCAGGGCCAGGCACTCCCCCAGATCACGGGCGAAAACACCGGGGGGATCAAAATCCTGAACCCGTTCTAGGGATTCCTGAACGCGCTCTAGCGGACAGCCCAGAGTTTCGGCAAGACCATCCAGATCCCCGATCAGATACCCGGCCTCATCCAGCATGCCGATCAGATGCTGGCCAATCAACCGGCAGACCGGATCGAAAGTTTCCATAGTCAACTGATCAAGCAGGAATTCCCTCAAGGTAGGTTGACCGGTGAGCGTTTCTTCGAGCCCCGGCAGATCGCCAAACCCGCCGCCGGACCCGATATTGCCACCAAGGCCCGAAACGCTGTCACCAAGGGAAAAATCGGCTTCCGGACCGCTGGTGTTGTTGTAGACGTTGTCGTAATCCACATCCAGGGCCTGTTCGGTTTCAATGATCGCATCGCCGGGTTTGGAATCAAAATCCACAGGATCAAGTGACTGATTACCAGAATCCTCCGTCAAACCGCTACCGTCACCCGTTTGCTCTTGATCCTCGCCCGCATCGTTCTCGTCGCGGCGGTTCCCTTCGTCCCGTTCCAGTAACGGATTTTTTTCCAGTTCTTCTTCGACATAATCGGAAAGCTCCAGGTTTGACATCTGTAACAGCTTAATGGCCTGTTGCAGTTGCGGCGTCATGACCAACGATTGGGTCTGACGTTGATCGAGGCGAGGGGTCAACGCCATGCACGAAACGCTTTCACCGAAGACCGTTTACAACCGGAACCGATCACCAAGGTATACGCGGCGAACATCTTCATTGCCGATGATATCATTTGGCGCACCCTCCATGAGGGTCATCCCGTCATGGATAATGTATGCCCTGTCGATGACGTCCAGAGTTTCGCGCACATTGTGGTCAGTTATCAGAACACCAATACCACGATCCTTCAGGTGCCCGACCAGGTCGCGGATATCGCCGACCGCAATCGGGTCGATACCGGCAAACGGCTCATCCAGCAGGACAAAATGTGGATTCGACGCCAGCGCCCGCGCGATTTCCACCCGCCGGCGTTCGCCGCCAGATAGTGCCAGAGCCGGGGTGCGGCGGAGGTGGGTTATCGAGAATTCAGCCAGCAAGGCATCCAGAATAGCTTCACGGCGTTCACGCTGTTGTTCTGTGACTTCCAGCACGGCGCGAATGTTGTTTTCAACCGACAAGCCCCTGAAAATTGATGCTTCCTGGGGAAGATATCCAATCCCGAGGCGCGCCCGCCGGTACATGGGCAACCCGCTGATATCCTGGCCGTCCATCACGATATTACCGTGATCCGGCTGAACCAGGCCCGTGATCATATAGAAACAGGTGGTTTTCCCCGCACCATTTGGGCCAAGCAATCCGACGACTTCACCCCGCTTTACCGAAAGCGTGACACCACGAACCACGGGTCGTTTTTTAAAGCGTTTACCCAGATTATTTGCAAACAGGCCGGAATCCCTGTCCCCGTCCGATACAACCAGGCGCGGACCTTCGGCTTCGGCTGACGATACTTCCTGCTCAAGTCTGTTGATCATTGGCCGTGACCCTTCTTAACGCTTCTCCGAGCGCGCGATTGTCGCATGTTTGTATCCCGGGAAACGCGAAAAGTATACGGAACAAAGCAACAATGATGCCAACAATTTGTTGTGAAAACACGAAAAATTCTAGTCGGGGTCGGATGACGGTTGAAAAACGCCCTGCACGCGAGAGCCACTTCCGCCTTCACAGGCAAACAATTTACTGATACCGGTGTTCAGATTGACCTCCGCCTTGCAACCGGTAAGCGTATTCTGGCTCCGGGTAATCAGCACCGATCCGGTCAAGGTGGCGCGCGCCGTATTCACATTATAGACGCCTCGATCTGCGACAATTTCATCTTCCAATGTAACGATCCGAACATCATCATAAGCATCCACCCGGTGTACTGAGGTTGCCTCTCCTTCATCGCGACGGAAGTGTGCCACAAGGACGTCGGCATAAAGTGTCTTGTCGAGACGCGTCACGACGGCATCACCACGGGCAACCGCAATGTTTTTTATCTCCCAGTACTCCAATTGATTTTCAGCCGTGATGACATCATCGCCGGCGACAAAACGAATGTTCTCACCGCGAACAACAAGGACACTGTTGTCGATGTCGTAGATGGCCTCGTCACCGTAGATCACTTCCGTTGGGGAGACGATCTCCACTGACCCGTCCGCGTCCAGACGCCAAAGCTCCGTGCCAGCTTCGGTCTCGCGATAGTACGCCCTCAGCAGATCGGCATTAACGGAAACTGTTTCACGGATGGCACGTGCGTTACCGCGAGCGATGAAAACCTTGTCGTCCTGATGCCATTCGATGCCGTCATCCGCCAAAATCTCAATGGGTTCACCATCGCCACCCTGCGTGATATCGAGACCCTGTGCGAGACCAGTGCTGTACCCCGGAAACAGCGCAACTATGGCAATCGTGAGTGTCCAGATTGTTTTCATTCCACCAACCCTTAGCCGCCGCCCATAACACCCGGATACAGGATCAGCCGGGCCTTGCCTGAAAACACAATAACCCTGGTCACATTGTTCAGCCGAAATCCTTCCGACAGAATATCGCCGATGGGTCCTTGTCCGCTAACCGGCGACCGACTCTCGGCGGTCCGAGCATGAATATCCACGTGCAACTCATTGGTGTTCAACTCATAACCCTCGTCATAAAACAGGTTAACCTTGCCCGCCAGATCCAGCGACTTTCCGTCCTTGTCATAAACGCCTGTTTCGGCCGTCACCACCATCCAGGATCCGGCATTTGTCGTAATGTCCGCTTTCGGCATTTCCAGTTCCACGTGGGTGGTATCGAGCACCAGATTGTGGGCAATGTCGGCGGTAACCGCAAACGGCTGGTTATCCTTGTCAACACCGGTATAGCGCGGGTTCACCATGGTCGGCAGCCCCTGCTCACCGACAGCACCACGAAGGAATCCAATGGTTGAAGCGATCTCTTCTTTTTGCAGATACGGCCACAAGGCGATAATCGCGACAAGCCCAAACGCCACGACCGGCAGCGCCAGCTTGCCCATCAAAACAGCCCGACTGTAAATAGGGCTCAGGCGGCGCGCTGGGTCAATACCAGGCAAACGGGATCGCTTGACACGGCTGGCCTTTGGCAGAGCGGCATCGCGGCGTGGCGGAACTTCCAGTGAGTTATTGTAGGGTGTATCGTTCACAAACGCTTCCTCAGGTCCCGTATCCCGGCACGGACTCAGGCAATGCCTGCGCGCAGGCAATCATGCAAATGCAGAATACCAACAGGGTAATCATCTTCGGTTACAAACAACGTCGTGATGGCATTTTCATTCATGATAAGAATGGCCTCGCTTGCGAAATTGTCGGCACTGACCCTTTTCGGATCAGGCGTCATGAGACTGGCCGCAGGCCGCGACAGGTCCGGATCGAGAAATGCTCGCCGAAGATCACCGTCTGTGAAAATCCCTACCAGCTTGCCGTCATTGTCCACAACACCGGCACAGCCAAAGCTCTTTTCCGTCATGGTAACGATCATATCACCAAGCGTGACGTCGAGCCCGACCAGGGGAAGCGCATCTCCGGGGTGCATCAGGTCGCCGATTTTCAACAGCTGCCGCCCCAACTTGCCGCCCGGGTGAAACTTGTGAAAATCATCGGTGGAAAAGCCTTTACGCTCCAGCAATGAAACCGCAATGGCGTCACCTAGACCCAGCATCATGGTCGTGGATGTGGTTGGCGCCAGCCCCATGGGGCAGGCCTCGTCATGAACGGGATAGGTCAGGGTAACGTTGGCGGCACGCGCCAGCGTACTGTCCAGCTTGCCCGTCAGGGCCACCACCGGAATGCCATAGCGCACCGCATAACCGAGAATATCGGCAAGCTCCGACGTTTCGCCGGAATTGGACAGCGCAAAAATCGCATCGGAATTGGTGATCATGCCCAGGTCGCCGTGACTGGCTTCGGCTGGATGTACGAACATGGCAGGCGTTCCGGTTGACGCCATGGTGGCCGCAATTTTCGCGCCCACGTGACCGCTCTTACCCATGCCTGTCACCACAACACGTCCTTCAACGGCAGCAAAAATATCAAGTGCTTCAGAAAAATTCTCATTCAGGGAATTCGCCAGTGCCAGCAATGCCGACGCATAATTGGCAAGAACCCGGCGGGCGGAGTCAATATCCTGGCTCGGGGTGGATCGGGATCGTTCCGCTTGGGTCATCGTATTGCTTTCAAATTTCCGCTTGTCGGATCCATACACCCGAAACACGGCATTCATCATCAATGGTGAAAGATATCTAGCTCGGCCCAACCTGCAAGATCGAGCTCGGCCCGGACCGGCAGAAATGCAAAACAGGCCGCGGCCAGTTCCCGGCGACCTTCCCGGCCCAGCATCTCGTCAATCCTGTCACGGAGCGCGTGCAAAAACTGTACATCGCCCGCCGCGTATGCCTGTTGGGCGGCACTCAAAGAGGGGGCCGCCCAGTCGGAAGATTGCTGTTCCTTGGAAAGCTCTACTCCCAGCAATTCCCGGCACAGGTCCTTCAAACCGTGTCTGTCCGTGTAGGTCCGGGTCAGCCTGGAAGCGATCCTGGTGCAATAGACCGGCGTGCACATGACCTGAAAGTCCCGCCGGATCACGGCAACATCAAATCGCGCGTAATGGAATATCTTGGTCAGGCAGGGATCACTCAACACACGTTTCAGATTGGGCGCGGTGTAGTCTGGCGTCGGAAAATGAACCAGGTGAGCATCGCCGTCGCCGCCGGAAATCTGAACCACACAGACCCGGTCCCGACGC
This sequence comes from Rhodospirillales bacterium, assembly GCA_963921245.4. Lineage (GTDB taxonomy): Bacteria > Pseudomonadota > Alphaproteobacteria > Rhodospirillales > Casp-alpha2 > JABJGO01. The sequence continues at coordinate 330,203 of CAWUEY030000001.1, forward strand.
AGGTTCAGACCTTGCGTTTCCGTATCCACCGCAATGGCATCTTCGAAGGCCACATCATCGGGCAGATCGCCGACATGATAGTGTATGGTAGCTGTGCTGGGATGCTTTTTACTGCTCATAGTCTTGTCGTAACCCGAATTCCTGAAGATTTTGTTGTTCTTTTACGCCCGAAAGCCGATCCGCGCAATCCACAGCGAACCACGTTTATAGTATCCCGGATGTTTCAGTAGGAAAATGGTGCCCAGGAGAAGACTCGAACTTCCACGGCCTTACGGCCACTGGCACCTGAAGCCAGCGCGTCTACCAATTCCGCCACCTGGGCAGCTACGGAATGCTCGTCGATGTACGGGCAGCATAGCAACTACTGCCATGCCCGGGCCTTGTCAACCAAATAGACAGGGGCGGGGACCGGCGATGATACTTTTCTTTGCAAATACCCGTTTGCACCAACCCCCCTTTCTCAAATAAAGTTCCGTCAATCAAGCCGAGATGGATAAACAGGAGTTACAGTGTCATGGCCCGGCGCATCATAACGGTATTCGGAGGCTCCGGCTTTCTGGGGCGTCATCTGATCAAACGACTGGCCGCCCGCGGTTATGCTGTTCGCGCCGCCGTGCGCGACATTGAATCAGCCGCCCACCTGAAACCCATGGGCGAAGCTGGACAGGTCGTGGCCTGGCCCGCTGATATCAAGGATGCCGGTTCCGCACGCGCCGCCATCGAAGGAGCCGCCGCCGTGGTCAATCTGGTTGGAATTCTCACCCCCTGGGGCAAACAATCGTTTGAGCGCGTCCACGTGGATGGTGCGGCCAACGTGGCCACTGTCGCCGCTGCATTGGGTATCCGCCGTGTGCTGCACATGTCCGCCCTAGGAGCCGACAAGGCCTCACGTTCCATCTACGCGCAAACCAAAGCCCGGGCAGAAGAAGTCGTTCTGAGCGCCTTCCCGAATGCGACAATCTTTCGGCCCAGCGTGGTTTTCGGGCCAGAGGACAGTTTTTTCAACCTGTTCGCCGGAATTTCCCGCCTGTCACCCTTTATGCCGGTTATGGGTGCGCCGCTGTTTCCTAAGGTATCCTTCGGCGGAGAAAGCGGGGTTTCCATTAACTTCTTTGGCGTCGGCGGGCCAAAATTCCAGCCCGTCTATGTGGGCGATGTGGCCGATGCCATGGTCAATGCGTTGGAAGACAACTCCAGTATGGGCAAGACCTACGAACTGGGAGGCCCCGCTATCTATTCGTTCAAGGAAATTATGGAATTCATCCTGTCCGCGACAGGGCGAAGGCGAATTCTGTTGCCCGTGAGTCTGATCGTCGCAGAGTTTAAGGCTTTGTTTCTAGGGCTGTTGCCCAAGCCGCTCCTGACCCGCGATCAGGTGGCCTTACTGTATCATGATAACGTGGTATCGGGAAAGCATCCAGGCTTATCAGACCTGGGTGTCCAGGCCCATGCCGTGGAAGCTGTTGTTCCGGTTTATCTGGACCGTTACCGCACGCGTCACCATCGCAAGGCACGCCAGAGTGGCTAAAGTCCTGATCGGTCATTAGCATCCGGGCAGACCGTTTGTATTGCGCAAGCCACCCTTGCTCACCACATCAATGCGTACGTTGCTGACCATGGCGCGACGCCAGATACCCGAGAGCCTGGAATTCAGTTAGGTCGCCGGTCACGGTGTTTCACTAATTCATTTCCATGTATTAACGAACCCTCTTAAAGCGACATCAATTCAGCATGGCAAGGTGCGGCGGACCCGTTACCCGTATTGTTTTGATAGATAATCGAAAAACGCCCGAATACCCATGGCTTCGCCCCCTTCCGGGCGACCCGGACGGCTGCCCAGATTCCATGCCATCATATCGACATGGCACCAGGATGGCGGTGGCCCGGATACTGGGTTGACAAAATGCTCTAGGAACAAGGCCGCGGTGATGGCACCGCCGTAACCGCCTTCCGGCGCATTGTTCAGATCGGCAACCTTGCCGTTAACATGGGCCTTATAGCCGTGCCACAGCGGCATATGCCACAACGGGTCCCCGGTCCGCTCAGAAGCCAGCATCAATTCACGTGCAAGATCGTTGTCGTTGCTGAACAGGGCCGGAACCTCCGTACCCAACGCGACACGCGCCGCCCCGGTCAGGGTTGCAAAATCTATCACCACATCGGGACTTTCGCTGACCGCCTCGGTCAGGGCATCGGCCAGAATCACCCGCCCTTCAGCATCGGTATTGCCGACCTCAATGGTCAGCTTGCTACGGGTCGGCAGAACGTCGCCCGGTCGCATGGCATTCCCCGCGATGCTGTTTTCCACGGCAGGGATCAACAGCCGCAAGCGCACCGGCAACCGCCGTTCCATTATCATGCTGGCGAGACCCAGAGTGTTCGCCGCACCGCCCATATCCTTCTTCATCAGCTTCATACCAGCCGCCGACTTGATATCCAGACCCCCGGAATCGAAACAGACGCCTTTTCCGACAAGCGTTACCTTCGGATGCGTGCGTTTCCCCCATTTCATATCAATCAGACGTGGTGCGTCTGTACTGGCCCGCCCGACCGCGTGAATCGCAGGATAATTCTGTTTTAGTAGCGCCTTACCCACGATAGTCCTGAACGTCGCTTTGTGTTTTCTAGCGAGTTTCGAGGCCGCTTGGGCAAGGGCGGTCGGCCCCATATCATTGGCCGGTACATTGATCAGATCCCGGACCAGGCAGATCGCGCGGACCGCTGCCAGGACGTAGGCGCGATCTGCAGCCCGCGGCCACACCAGCAGCGCGGTCAGTTCGTTGCCTTTCCCCTTCCCGGCCTTGTATGGGGTGTAAGCATAACCGGCCAAGGCCCATCCCATGGCCGCCGTGGTCGCGCTCTCTGTTTCGGGCTGTTCGTTTTCCAAACCCATGCCGATGGAATAGCGTCCGGGCGGCAAGACCCGGGCCACGGCCGACCATTCCCAGATCGTACTGGGAACACCGCCAATCACGACACGGTCCAGCGCGCCTTTCGATCCCGCCAGCAGACAGTGACTACCCGCACGCCCGTCGAAACCATTGGATTTGACCCAGGCACGTTCCGTCGGGGTCAGCGACTTCCGCCACCGTGTGAAATCCCCCGGCTCGATAACTGTAAGGGGAATAGCACCTGACCTTGTTTTGCTGAGATATCTCTCCGGCACGCGTTCTCTCCCTCTATTAACCCGGCTATCGCCGTGTTTGGATTGACATACTATGATGCGAAGATCACAAAGATACCAGAGTGATAAGTGATCTGAATAGAACAGGGAAAAGGAACCCGCCGCCATGGGAAAAACCTGCGAAGCACGAACCCTGGACCTTCAACGTCGGCTGCGCGATGCGCACGTAGACGCGGCGGTAATCACCGATGGTGATTCAATTGCTTATTTCGGTGGATACTGGAGCTATCTGGGTCTGGAGTTCGGACGGCCCACGATCATGATTGTTCCCGCCAACGGCGACCCAGCTATCATTACACCACTCATGGAGTCGGATATGTGCCGTGCCATGACCTGGGTTGACAAGGTAGTTCCCTGGGAAGACGGCGATGGTGCACCCTGGGGTGACGCCATGAGACCAACGCTCGGCAACGGCAAAATGACACTCGGTATTGAAGCCGCAAAGATGCCGGCAATCATTGCGGGATACATCGGTGCCAATGTTCCCACGGCAAAGGTCTCTGACATTTCCCGCATGATCGGGGAGATGCGGGTCGTCAAGGACGATGACGAGATCATCATCATGCGCCAGGCCGGTCAGGTGGCCATTGCCATGCTGGAAGGTGGACGGGATGCTCTTGCAATCGGTGTGCCCGAATATGAACTGGCGCTCGCCGTCATCGCCGGTGGCACCCGGAAAGCCGCCGAGTTTCTCGATCCCGAAAAAGATCGATTTCACTCTCCCACCATTCACAACCTGCAGGTACTGCAATCCGGCCACGACACCTGCATGGTACACCGCCGCTCTTCGGTCCGAAGGCTTCAGAAAGGTGACCCGGTCTACTTCTGTTTCTGTGGCATGGTGAACTTCAAGCATTACAAGTTGGGCTTTGACCGGAACTTTTTCATGGCATCGGTCACCGATGAACAGGCCCGGGATTACGAAACCACCATAGCTGCGCAAAAAGCCGCTCTTGACGCTATCCGCCCAGGCACCATCGCTGAAGAAGTCCACGCCCATGCCGCCGCCGTTTACCGCGACGCGGGCCGTACCCCCGGTTATCGCACCGGGCGGGCCATCGGCTATTCATTTCTGGAAAGCCCGGAGCTGAAAGTCGGGGACAAAACGGTCCTGCAACCTGGCATGTCGTTTGCCGTTGACGGCGGTATCACGGTGGAAGGACAGTACGGTACGCGCGTTGGTGATAGTGTTGTTATCACGGACGACGGTTTCGAGGTCCTGACCCCCTACGACAAAACACTGACAGTGATTGACCGCTAGTTTTCGCTCTCGCCATACGGGGTTTTGTAACGCCTGCTAGGGCGGCACCCGGTACCGGGCGAGCCGTGGCTGTCCCCGTCATCGGTTGACAGAATATCCCGGGTATGGGTCCGCGCCGCAAGTTCGCTTTCGGCGATCGGCTTCACCTCTTCACCGCGGCGCGGGCTGCATGTTCCTCGACAGGAAAAAGGCCAGGGCTTCTCCTTTGTCCATGACAAATCATGGATACTCCAGGTTCATAGTTTTGTGAAAATTCTTGTCCATTTTTTCACTTCCAGATACTCTCGCGCCCTGATTTTTAGCGGCGGGACAGGGCAGTCCCTTCATCCAGAGGAGTTTACAACTCATGAATTCTCAGGCTCGCGTTGTCATTGTCGGTGGCGGCAATATGGGTGTCGGTCTGCTGTATCATCTTGCAGAAGCCGGATGGACAGACTGCGTTCTGTTTGAAAAAGGGGAGCTGACATCCGGTTCAACCTGGCATGCCGCCGGCTTATGCCCCAGCTTCATCGCCGATTACAACATGTCGAAGATCCACCACTACGGCAATACACTCTACCCCAAACTGGAAGAGATGACGGGCCAGTACGTTAGCTGGCACGGCTGTGGCGCTATCCGTTTCGCCACCAACGAACACGAACTGGATTACTTCAAATTGGTCGCCGGTATCGCCGATAACTCCGGCGCCGAGATGGAAATCATCGACCCGACAAAGATCAGGGAAATCGTTCCCTGGATTCAATTGGACGGTGTTGTCGCCGGTGCCTGGACCCGTACCGACGGACACGTAGACCCGGCAGGTGTTTGTAACGCCATGGCAACGGCTGCCAGGAATCTGGGTGCGAAAATTCACCGGGAAACCATGGTGACCAACATTCAGCAGGCCGAAAACGGCGAATGGGAAGTTACCACCGAAAAGGGGGTGTGGACCTGCGAGCATGTGGTAAACGCCGGTGGCAACCATGCTGGTGCGATTGCTGCGTTCACCGGCATTGATCTGCCGGTCATCAATATGAAGCACCAATACATCGTTACGGACCCCTGTCCTGAATTCAAGGACATGGACGGGGAGATGCCTGTCATCCGCGATCCCCGGAACTCTTCCTATTATCGCCAGGAACAGAAGTCGGCGCTGATCGGCCCCTATGAGACAAGGGGCTCACGTATTGCCTGGCCGGAATCCGCGGGTGTCCCAGGCTGGAAATCCGATCATGAATTGTTCGGTGAAGAGCTCGACCCCATCATGGAGTATCTTGAAGGCGTCATGGAGGTCATGCCTATCTGGGCTGAGCTGGGCCTCCGACGCGTGGTGAACGGCTCGATCCCACATACCCCGGATGACAATCCCTTGCTAGGCCCTGTCCACGGTGCTCGGAACTATTGGCTCTGCACCGGTTCGGCCATCGGTATCGCACAGGGCGCGGGGTGTGGAAAGTACCTCGCCCAGTGGATCATGAACGGTGAGTCCGAAATCAATATGGCAGGCCTCGACCCGCGCCGATTCGGCACCTACGCCGATACCGACTATTGTCGTGAAAAAGGTCATCAGGCCTATGAGCATATGTATATTCTCCACTTACCGGGCGAAGAACGCCCCGCCGCCCGAAACCGCCGCTGCACACCGCTGTTCAAAAAGCTGAACGGCATGGGTGCTATACACACGGAGGCTCATGGTTGGGAACGCCCCAAGTGGTTCTCGCTGGATGGCGCAGCGGAAGATGTCGGCTTCCGTCGCGGCAATACCTTCGATGCGGTTGCCAGGGAATGCCAGGCCGTCCGTGAACGTGTCGGTGTGATGGACCTGTCGAGCTTCGCCAAGTACGACCTGTCAGGGCCGGATGCGGAAGCCATGCTCAACCGTCTGACGGCAAACAAATTACCAAAGCGCATGGGCGGTATTGGTTTGACCTACATGCTGACGCACAACGGCTGCATCGAAAGCGAGATGACGATCACCCGATTTGCAGACGATCGTTTCTATGTTCTGTCGGGGGCGAGTGCAGAAGAAAAAGACTGGGACATGTTAACCCAGGGCAAGCGGGACAGCGAGAACGTAACCATCACCAATGTGACCGATGACTATGGGATGCTGGTTCTGACCGGCCCGAATTCCCGGGATGTTTTGAGCCGGATTACCGACGCAGCCCTCGACAACGACAATTTCAAATGGCTGACGGGTCGGAAGATCTCCGTCGCCGATGCAAATGTTCGAGCGCTCCGGGTCTCCTACGCCGGCGAACTGGGTTGGGAGTTACACATTCCCATGGCTGATCTGGAAACTGTCTACGACGCCATCTGGGCGGCAGGACAGGAGTATGGTATTGCCAACTTTGGCGCTTATGCGCTCAATAGCCTGCGCATGGAAAAAGCCTTCCGCAGTCTGCACAGCGAACTGACCAACGAGATCACACTGATCGAAGGCGACATGGAGCGCTTTTTCGCATCGGACAAAGGCGATTTTGTTGGCCGTGAAGCGACCCTCAAAAGACAGCGGGAGGGTGTCGACATCAAGGTGGCCTATGTTGAAGTGGACGTTACCGACAACGACGTGGTTGGTGGCGAGCCAGTCTTTATAGATCATAAATGCGTTGGCGTCGCCACTTCGGGCGGTTACGGCCACGCTGTCGGAAAAAGTCTGGCATTTGTTTATGTGCCGCCGGAAAACGCGGTGCCAGGTTCGGAAATGGAAATCGGATTGCTCGGCGAACGCCGAAAGGCGGTGGTTCTCGCGGAACCGGCCTATGATCCGAAGAGTGAAAAACCGCGGGTGTAATCCGAAATCTGAAAACAAGGGTGGCCACTAATCACGTTTAGCCGTCTTTATTTATCCAGGGAGAGAATTGACGTTATCCGTTCCAGTAACCGTCATTCTTAAGACTTTCCTGGGGTTCCCCGTTTCCTTTGCGCAGCGTATCGACCATGAAGTCAATTTGACTCCGGGTCAGGGTAAGCGGTGGCGACAGGACATTCAGAACATTCAGATGTGCGATAGGACGCACAATCCCGCCGCTGGCAGATGGGCTGTCACCTCTCCGACTGTCTCTTGTCGCAAGTTTCGATGATGAGAGAACCGTGTCAACCCTGGGCCTGGAAAACCCCGATGAGTCCGATCCTTTACATTTGTTTTGGTTGGTACGCCCGAAGTCCAGATGTTATTGAAGCGCCATGCCGATGAAAGCCAGCATTATTCCGGTTACCCCCTATCAACAGAACTGCTCTGTTCTCTGGTGTGATGAAACCATGCGCGGCGCTGTGGTTGACCCCGGTGGCGATTTGGAAAGAGTTCTGGCCGCCGTCAAGGAAAACCACGTCACCATCGAAAAAATTCTCATCACCCACGGTCATTTGGACCATGCCGGTGGTACTGCGGACCTCAAGGATAAGCTGAAAGTACCCATTGAGGGGCCGCATATCGACGATACGTTCTGGATCAAACGCCTGCCGGAAGATTGCGCCCAATCCGGATTCAAGGGGCGGGTGTTTGAATCAGATCGATGGCTTGAAAATGGTGATCAGGTTACGGTCGGCAACCTTATTCTCGACGTTTACCACTGTCCCGGACATACCCCGGGGCATGTCGTGTTTCACGAACCCAAGGCCAATTTGGCCTTTGTCGGCGATGTCCTGTTTCAGGGCTCCATTGGACGAACGGATTTCCCCCGCGGAAACCATGACGATTTGATCAATGCCATTCGCGCCCGCCTCTGGCCCTTGGGCGATGATGTTGCATTTATCCCCGGACATGGCCCCATGTCCACCTTCGGCCATGAACGCGCAACCAACCCGTTTGTCGGCGACAGAATCCAAAAAAACCCGGTCCCAATACCTGAGCGGCGATAGCCGTTGGGGCGATAGCGAATACAGACAGTGGACATTTCACGTTTTATTCCCCGATTAGAAACTGTAGACCAATCTGCCTAGGTTCAGATAGACATGAGACTCTGAGATCAGTTGTATTTCAGCTGTGGCCCCGGAGAATGGAAGTGTTGCAACACCCAGTTTTCCGGAGGCCACGATGCAGATCCATGGATTGCACAAGAGCGTTTATAGACTTTACCGATACGCCCGTACACAGACCCGGGCACAGGAATGCCTTGATGCCTATCGCCAACACCACGAGAGCAGGCCCGGCATTGGGAGTCTCTGAAAGCCGAGGGCGTGAGCGATGGGAAGTGTCAGGAATTTGTTGGTCTATCCCTCAAAGCCATTATCGCCATAAACGGGCACTGGATAACCTCAGACACGGTATGGCCCCGCCGCCCACGCGACCGAAGCGCATCAACAGGCCGCGCTGGGGAGAAGCAGAAAAACAGCTTGTGTTTCGCCTTCGTGGCGAGAACCCCACCTACGGTAAGGCACTGACCGACAGGTGAATGCAGGGCATTCACCGAGAGGTAAAAGATCGCCGTCATCATCAACCGGGATCATGGCAAAAATATCAGTGCCAGCACCGCAGGCCGCATTCTCACGGTCTTGTTTGAAAAAGGGCTGATCACAAAATCGGTCTCGGCACCACGGTCCGAAAAGAAACGCAGCTTCTCCAAATCTCACGCAAAGCCATGGACCTACAAGGACTACAGCAAAATGGCACTGGGTGAGCGCGTACAGGTGGATCACATGACGGTTAACAAAAACGGCGTCACCTGCAAACGCTTCCAGGCATGGGAGCCCCGCTCAAAGTATATCCATGCCCAGGTTTACAGCAACGCCAGGGCGTCCGCCGCCAAACGCTTCCTCATGGAATTGATCGAACAGGCGCCCTTCAGGATCATATCCATACAGGTAGACGGCGGCTCGGAGTTCATGGCCGAATTCGAGGCCACATGCGAAGAAATGACCATCTCCCTTGAGGTCCTGCCACCGAGCAAGCCAACATATACCGGCGGGATCGAACGCGCGAACAGAACGTTCAGGGAAGAATTCTACTATCGACGTGATCTGCTGGCGGGTCAAATCGGAGTCATACGAGCTGAACTCAAAAAAGTCGTTAATAAATACAACACATATCGACACCATAAAACACTGAGAGGATTGACACCAATGGCCAGATAGCCCGCTGTCGACCCGCCGTCGGGGCGGTTATATGTAATCATTTCTCCCATGAGAACCTCCTGTACTATCAGGTTTCGTTAAAATCAAAACGGGCATACTCAGGCTCCATCTGAGGGAGTCCGCGGATGTAATCCGATGCCTTTTCCCCAATCATTTGTGTTGGCGCATTCAGATTGCCACTGACGATTTGCGGCATGACAGATGCATCCACAACGCGCAAACAATCAATACCGTGAACCCGCAGCTCGCCGTCCACCACGGCCATCTCATCCTTGCCCATGCGACAGGTCGCACACGGGTGATAGTCCGTGGTTACAACCGATCGAATCCAGGCTTCAATATCGGAGCCTGAGGACGTTTCCGGCCCCGGATCCAGTTCCTGCCCCCGAAATGGATCAAAAGCCTTCTGGTGAATGAGGTCACGTATCTTGTGCACACCTTCAATCATTTGTTTCCGGTCGTCTTCGGTTTTAAGATAGTTGAAGTACAGGGCGGGTTTATCTGTCGGCATGGCCGATTTCAGCTCGATGTGGCCCGTACTCGTCGGACGCAGTAGGTCTTCTTGCAGGATAAACGCCTGATCCAGCTTGATGCGATCCCCGTCATAATCGACCCCGAAGGGACCAAAGTGATATTGCAGGTTTGGAAAATCCACCTCGGGATTGCCGCTAATGCAACCACCTGCCTCCCAGATATTGGACGCCGCGATCCCTGATTTCGCAATCATCCATCGGGCGCCCGCAATAAACCTGTTCACAGGGTTGGCGAGACGGTGAATGGTTACCGGCTTGGTGCACTCATATTTCAACGACACATTGGCATGATCCTGCAGGTTTTGCCCCACACCGGGCAGGTCAAGGACGACCTCGATTTCATGATCACGCAAATGATCAGCAGGGCCGATACCGGATAACATCAGAAGCTGCGGTGAATTGATGGCCCCGCCGGACAGGATAACTTCCCTGCGGGCATGGAGCGTGTGCCGGGTACCCTTGTGCTCAAACTCGATTCCAACGGCACGTCTGCCTTCAAAGAGAATGCGGTGAACCTGGGCGTTTGTTTCCAACCAGAGATTGGGACGTGAGAGGGCCGGTTTCAAATGCGCGCTCGCCGCGCTGCATCGCCTGCCATTGCGTTTGGTACTGTCCATCCGAGTGACCCCTTCCGGCTTGTAGCCGCTGGGATCGTCTGTGTATCCCTGACCGGCTTGCTGACCGGCTTCGAGAAAGGCATCAAACAGCGGGTTCTTCAACGAGGCACGAGATACACCTAGCGGCCCGCTCCCGCCCCGCCACTCGCTTTCCCCCCGTTCACTGGTTTCACAGCGTCGAAAATACGGCAGACAATGGGCATACGACCATTCGTCGAGACCGAATTCACTGGCCCATAAATCGTAATCCCTGGGATGACCCCGCATGTAAACCATGGAATTGATAGAGGAAGAACCGCCAACCACACGACCGCGCGGCATATCCACGTGTCGCCCGAATAATTCTGCCTCATCCTCGGTTTCATAGTTCCAGTTGATGCGTCTGTCCCGATAGACTTTGTAGACACCTGCTGGAATATGAATCATCAGGTCCCGATCCATGGGACCCGCTTCCAGAATAACCACATCCTCCTTGCCATTTTCAGAAAGCCGGTTGGCAAGCACGCAACCCGCCGAACCGGCACCAATTATGATGTAGTCTGTGACTTCCCTGGTTTTCATCGGTTGTCCACTCTTCCCTACATCAAATGCTTGGCGTTGTCGCGGTTTTTAGTATGCTGGCTCCGCGTTTCAGGGCCCATGATGAGGTTAGAAAAATGGATGTGGCAAGATTAATCGACCATATCACGGGATGGCTCAAAACCTACGCTCAGGACTCTGGCGCTCAGGGTTTTGTTGTCGGCATATCGGGCGGGATCGACTCCGCTGTCACATCCACGCTCGGCGCGCGAACGGGCTTGCCCACACTGTGTCTGGAAATGCCCATTCATCAGGCACAAAGCCAGATCAGCCGGGCGAGAAAACACATCGAATGGCTCGAAAAGAACCACAGCACTGTCAGTTCGCTCGAGGTTCAGCTGACCCCAGTGTTTGAAAGTCTTATCAAAACACTTGAGATTTGTGACTCCCTGCCGGGACATGAGCGGGCACTGGTGAATTCGCGGGCGCGCCTGCGCATGACAACACTTTATTACTACGCCGCAGCACAGGGCTATCTGGTCCTGGGCACCGGCAACAAGGTGGAGGATTTTGGTGTCGGGTTTTACACAAAGTACGGCGACGGTGGTGTGGACGTTTCTCCCATTGCCGACCTCAACAAAACGGAGGTATACGCCCTCGCCAGTACGCTCGATATCAACGACGACATTCAATCGGCCCCGCCAACCGACGGATTGTGGGGTGATAATCGAACGGATGAAGATCAGCTCGGTGCCAGTTACTCGGAATTGGAGTGGGCCATGGATTATGCTGGCACCGACGAAAACCTGACGGAACGACAACAACAGGTCCTGACTATTTATCGGCGCTTGAATACCACTAACCAGCACAAGATGCAGCCCATTCCCGTCTGTATGATCCCGGCAAATTTGCGCCGGGGCTAGCCGTTCCTTTTCACCGCCGCGATCCGCCCGTTTCAAACCGCCTGCGCCCTGCTGGCCTGTTTCAAACCTGACCGAAGTGCCAGATAACAACTTTGGGCTTCCCCGGTCCGCCCCTCGGCAATGTCAATGTGGAAATAGCCCATGGGGTATGTCTTGAACGTCTTCTTCGGCTTGCCGTCCTTCATGACCGCCACTCGGTTAACGCCATGACGCCGCAGGCAACGGTGCAGGTAAGAGCGGGTCAGATGCGGGATCGTCGCCTGAAGCGTATACAGGCAATCGTCCAGAGGCAGCAGGGTATATTTGCGAAAACCGACAATCAACGCCTCTTGCTCTGCCGTGAAAACCGTCGAGCGAACGCTCCTCGGACCCATCGGCGCATCCTCGACAGAGCAACGCTTGCGCCACTTCATCACCGTCTTCGGGTTGATCCCATAGCGTTCACTCAATGCCGCGAGAGAAGCCGTCGAGCGCTGTATTGCCGCTCGGACCGCGGGCGTCGTCGTGGCGGTCGCGTGTAATACCTGTCCCGTAGAGCCTCCTTATTAATGATGATATTCAGTACATCATCACACGCCGGGACTAAAAAACTAGCCTCTGGCTTTTAGCCCCAATTTTTCTCGGGCGGCGGCGGGTGTAACGGCACGACCACCCAGGCGCTCGATGATTTCCCTGGCACGGGTGACCAGATCGCCGTTGCTGGCGAGAACACCACGGTCTAGGTACAGGTTATCTTCGAGGCCTACACGGACATTACCGCCCAGAATCATGGCCTGAGCCACCATGGGCATCTGCATTCGGGAGATTCCGAAACCGGCCCACACCGCGCCGTCGGGCAGGGCGTTGCGGATGGCCATCATGGCATTGGTATCGGCCGGTGCACCCCATGGAATGCCGAGACAAATCTGAAACAGGGGCGGTGCATCGATCAGGCCTCTGTCGACCATGGAACGGGCAAACCACGCCATGCCCAGATCAAAAACCTCCAGTTCCGGTTTGACGCCCAATTCCTGAACAATTCGGGCCATTTCATTGAGGTATCCAGGGGTGCTGATATAGACATCGTCTCCACCACCGAAGTTAAGGGTGCCGCAATCCAGCGTGCAGATTTCAGGAAGCAGTTGTTTCACGTGAGCGAGCCGTTCTTCCGGTCCGATCATGTCTGTACCGGGGCCGCCGACCGCCGGGTTGTCCTTGTCGGGAATGAAGTCCCCGCCCATGCCGGCTGTCAGGTTGACAATGACGTCCGTATCACTTGCACGGACCAGTTCAACGGCTTCTGCAAACAGGGCTATATCTCTTGATCCCTTACCCGTTTTAGGATCACGGACATGGATGTGCGCAACGGCGGCCCCGGCTTTTGCGGCCTCGATGGCGGACGCGGCGATCTGTTTCGGTGTTACGGGTACCTTGTCGCTTTTACCGACCGTATCACCGGCACCGGTTATCGCGCAGGTGATGATAACGTCTGTGTTCATGATTTTTCTCCCTGGAAGAACATTGGTCATGGCTATGACCTGATAAAACCGGAAATGGCGACACTTGCTGATGTATTTTCGCAATTTATGATGTATTTTCGCCATTCCTGGGCGGATTGGTAAAAGATGACATCGCTGACAACCTTCGCTTTTGTGCTCGTTCCCCGTTTCAACATGATGGCGCTGACGGCGGCTCTGGAACCGCTGCGCGTGGCGAATTACCTGACCGGTAAGCAAGTGTATATGTGGGAGTTCCTGTCAACAGATGGCGGCGACATCGTCGCCAGTAATGACATGTTTCTAGCCACTGAACCTTTACCTGACGTGGACCGTCGATATGACACCGTTTTCGTCTGTAGCAGCTGGCATTCCGAGCATCTCGAACACAAGGGATTGTTTGCCTGGCTTCGGCGTCACGACCGGTTCGGAACGCGGCTGGGGTCCATGGATATCGGCACCTACATACTGGCGCGGGCCGGATTACTGGACGGTCACACCGCCGCTATTCTGTGGTATTGCGCCCGCGCGTTCTCGGAAGAGTTTCCTGAGGTTGAAGCTGTGGAAACACTGTTTGTAAAAGATCAGAAACGGGTCACCATTGCGGGTGGTGCAGCGGGGATTGATATGATGCTGGGTGATGTTGGTGAACGCCTGGGTGCTGATTTTGCGCGCGAGGTGGCGGAGCACATCCTGCACGACCCAATTCTTGCGGGTGATACACCGCAACGACGGGTGGGCGTTGCCCCCAGGGAAACCATGCAGCCATTACTGCGGAAAGCCATGCAGATAATGGAAGAAAATGTGGAAGACCCATTAAGTATTCCCGAGCTTGCAGGGCTGTTGGATGTAAGCCAGCGCAAGCTGGAGCGTCTATTCCACAAACATGTGGGAAACTCCGTGGTCGGATACTACCGTGTGTTGCGATTACAGCATGCGCGCGTGATGCTCACCAATACAAGGCTTTCTGTGCGGGAAATCTCCGTGGCTTGCGGATATGCCAGTCTGTCTCACTTCGCAAAGTCTTTTTCAGAGCTTTTTGGGCGGCGTCCACGGGATTGTCGTGATGACTGGCCGGAGGGAGAGCCGACACCGGTTTGGCCGGGTTTGTCTGCGTCCCTCGGCACCCTGGCGCCGCGGGACAGGCAAGTATGACAACGATGCATCAACCGATAGAATCCGGATATGAAATTTCTCGGGAAGAACAAGTCCGTTCTTATGCAGAAAGAGGATGGTGCCGTTTTCCATTAGATGCGGCGATCACGGACTGGATAGCACACGCCCTTCCCGTAGCGAGAGCTGCTATCGCCGCCCCCGAAAACAAGCAATGGCTCCGCTGTGGTGGCACCTGGCATGTGGGTGTCAATGTTTTGCCCAATGATCAAACGGGTGCTGTTTCCGGTGGCCCGCCTTTGTCGGGGTTGGCCGTTGATTTCATCCGGCAGGAACTGGGAATGACTATGTTTGAGTGGGACCGGGCTCAGGTATCGGTGTGTTATCCGGGATATCCTTTGCCCATGGATGGTGAAACGACGGCCGCCTTCCGATTTAGACGAGACCGCGATGCAGCACACGTGGACGGTATCAACAGGTTGGGGCCGGAAAATAGGCGGTTTTTGCACGAATACCATCGCTTTATCCTGGGCATCCCCCTGGTGAAAGCAACCAACGGGGCATCACCATTGGCGGTATGGGCGGGCTCTCACAAAATTGTCAGGGCTGCATTCAAGGGTGTTTATGAGAACCTGTCACCGCAAGAGTGGGGCAATCTCGATGTGACCGACATGTATCGAGACCTCCGCAAAGAGGTGTTCGCCAAATGTCCACGAATAACGATTGAGGCCAAACCGGGGGAATGCTACCTGCTGCATCGTCATACCCAGCATGGTGCTTCACCGTGGCAGGAGAGTGCCATTGCTGGGCCGGACGGTCGCATGATTGCCTACTTTCGCCCGGATTTTCCATCCCCGGGGCAATGGCTGTTTGAGTGATGAAAATCATATACTAAAGTCAATGTGGATTTTGAAGAATTTACAGAGATTTCCGAGGCTGCTGGTGATTGGCGTGATTTTACATACAGATACCGGAGAACAGCGATATTGGATATACACCACTACGATTTGACGGGAAAGTCCGTTTCCGATCTGACTCCCGTGGCATTTCCATAGATGCGTTTCTATCGTCGGAAGAATAGGGCCGGAGGGTTGATGCGTTAAGGAAGTTGTTTGAAGAAGTCCGGAAAAACCCCGACCCCTAACCACCCGTTTCGATGCGAAACTCACCAATCCGTTTTGCTTGACTCCTCGTTTCACCCCCGGCACGCGCAACAGGCCTGGCGCTAATTTCCCGAATAAGTTTTCTTCGAATAGCGGTAGAGAAATCGGCGTAGCCATCAACGCTCATGACAAAAGCATTCGGTCCGCCAATCACATTGTCCTGGAAATAACCCAACATGTCTTCGCGATCGTCCAGAACGGCGAGGCCGTTGATTGTAATGTTGCGGGCGATGATAAGGTTCCTCACACTCCGTGGGTGTGGGCCTTCGTTGGAGCGTTCGTCTGATACCACATCAATCGTGCGCCGCGCGCTCGCAAAGCCATTTCCGTCGAACTGTTGCGCGGCAAATCGCATGGCAGCCCCTGTTGCTGTCGAAAAACCGACAAACTGTCGCGCCTGATTTTTAATTGCATCAGCAAAGTGATAGGCGTCGGTCGCATTACGAATATGTTGCCAGGGCACCGTTACTATCTGTTGAAAACTGGCGCTCCATTGCGTAAACATCACGGCAATCCCGTTCTCGCCCAGGTCTTCGATGGCGGAAATGACACGCTGATCGCGGAACGCGTTAGCATAACCCTCAATCTGCAGATTAAACTCGTCGCCGCGTATGCTTGATGACGAATCAGCGGAAAGCACGAGCTCCAGTTCCACTTGAATGTTTTGTGCTTGAAGTGCCGTCGGCATGACTCCGTTGAGTAGCAACGCGACCGAGAACCCGCGCACAAAACGCTTCATGGAAGCTTACCGATCCGGTTCCAGGCCTGAGCGACGGCAACGAGACCGGCATCGCGCTCTTCCGACAGGTCCGAAAATGTTCGGCCCGATGCCCGGGCTTCCGAGTCATCCACCAATGTATCGCGCAACTGTTTGGTGAGTTCCGGCGCTTCCAGTCGTGTCCAGGGAAGTTTCAGCGCTGGTCCGAACTGGTCCAGACAATAGGCCATGCCACCCTCGCCGCCGCCGATGTGATAGGTCATGAAAGGGCCGCCGAAGGCCCATCGTGGCCCGGGACCATTGACCATGGCGATATCGATTTGCTCCGGTGTTGCTTCACCGTTTTCCACCATGTGCAGGGCCTCACGCCAGACCGCCTCCTGAATGCGTGTCGCGACAAACCCCGGAACCTCCCTGGTCATGATGAGTGGGGCCTTGCCGGTGCGGGTATAAAATGCGGATGCCCAGGCCAAGGCCTCAGGATCGGTTTTTTCGCCGCCAACCATCTCTACCAACGGCAACAGATATGGCGGGTTGAAGGGGTGGGCCACAATTGTGCGTTCCGGCGAGGAGCAGCGGGACTGGATATCGGTCATGGATAGCCCTGATGTGCTGGAGGCAATGACAATGCCTTCCGGTACCAGATCGCCCAATTTTTCATAGAGAGCCTGTTTGATACCTATGTTTTCCGGTACGCTTTCCTGAACAAAATCCGCATTGGCGACGACGGTGGCGAGGTCATTGCTGCACCGTAAACGGTTCAGCGACGCACCCTCGGCAAGGCCAATTTGTTCCAGGCATTTCCACGCGGTATTCAACAGCCGCATGAGCTGTTCTTGTTCCGCCGGATCGTGCACGTAACAGGTCACATCATAGCCGCGACTGAGAAAATGAGCGGTCCAGCCACCACCGATGGGTCCGGCACCGATACAGGTTACTGTTTTTACATCTTCGATGGGTTTGCGAGGCATATATTTTATCTTCTCTTGTTCCTATCGTCCCTTGAATTCCGGGTCTCCTTTTTCAACAAAGGCGTTAATACCTTCTTTTGGGTCTTCCGATTTCAGCTTGGCCCGCGCCACGGCAATCTTCAGGCCCCGCCCACGGCGTCTCAGTGATAACGCTATTGATCGTTTAGGCCATCTTCCATTTCTTTCCCTGTAATTTCGGAGAACTTGACCATTATAAGGGTAACAAGAAGCACGGATTTACGACGAAGGCGATGAAAATTCGACAACTAATCATTGGAAATGTTGACGAAAAATCTTGGAAGATGTCGATTTTCCATCGCCGATTATGTCAATCACCTCTCATCATCGTGCTTTTGAACCCTCATGCGTTCGGCAGGAACACGTCATGGATCACCTGATAAGCGAAGAACAACGGATGCTCGTCGAGTCTTTTCGGGCATTTGTAGAGCAGGAATTACGCCCGCATGAGGCGGCTGTTGATCAGGCCGGGGAGGTGTCTGCGGAACTGGGCAAACAGATCGTTCAGAAAGCCCTGGAAATGGGGTTTTACGCCGCAAACCTTCCGCAATCGGTCGGTGGTGGTGGCTTGGACTACGTCAGCCTGTCGCTCATGGAGCGGGAATTCGGCAAGACCAGTTATGGTCTGCATGGATTTGTTCATCGACCGTCGGAAATTCTCATGGCCTGTGAAGGCGAACAGATAGAACGGTTCCTGTTACCCTGTGTGAGAGCCGAAAAGAAAGAATTTTTTGCCCTGACAGAGCCCGGTGCCGGATCAGACATCATGTCCATGCAAAGCAAAGCGACACAGGATGGGGATGACTGGATCATCAATGGCTCGAAGCATTTCATTTCCAGCCCCATGGAAGCCGATTTTGCGATCCTTTTTGTGACAACGGGGGTCGATGAAACGCCGCGTGGTGAGAGAAAACGGGTAACGGCGTTTCTGGTCGAGCGCGGCCTGCCCGGGTTTTCCATTGAACGAGGCCCAAGGTGTGCCGCCCAGCGGGCCTATCAAACGTTTCAACTCTCTTTTGACAATGTTCGTGTGCACAAGGACTTCATCCTCGGCGAAGAGGGCAATGGGTTTGAGCTTGCCGACAAATGGTTGAGCATGGGCCGGGTTTGGGTTGCCGCCGGGGCATGTGGTCGCGCAGAACGCTTAATAGGTCTGGCAACAGAGTGGGCGGCTGAGCGCAAGCAGTTCGGCCAACCTATTGGCAAGTTCCAGGGAACCGCGTTCAAACTTGCCGATATGGCAACAGAGTTGCAGGCCGCCGACCTGCTGGTCTGGAACGCCGCCCGCAAGGCCGATCTTGGGGTTATGGAGTCCAATGACGCGGCGATGGCCAAGCTTTATGCCACAGAGATGGTCGGGCGTGTTGCGGATCATACGGTTCAAATCTTCGGTGGTATGGGCCTGATGGAGGATTTACCGGTAGAGCGTTTGTGGCGAGACGCGAGACTCGACCGCATTTGGGATGGAACATCGGAAATCCAGCGCCACATTATTTCCCGATCCATGCTACGCCCGTTGGGGGCCTAGGCCACCATGGACGAAACCCGCAGAGCCAATCTGAAACGCCTGTTCGCACCCCGCTCTGTTGCCTTTATAGGCGGTGCCAGTGCCTTGGCGGCTGTGAAACAGTGTGCAGGCAGTGGGTTTCAGGGTGACATTTGGCCGGTTAACCCCTGGCGGCAAGAAATGGCGGGGTACCCGTGTTTTGCATCTGTAAGGGATTTACCTTGCGGACCCGACGCCGTGTTTCTGGCGGTGCCAAGCGAGTATGCTACTCGGACGGTCTCTGATCTGGCTGAAATCGGAACCGGGGGTATCGTCTCGTTCACCGCCGGGTTTGGTGAGTTGGGCGGCGAGGGTAAGGTCCTGGAACGAAAATTGATTGAGGCCTGTGGCGATACGGTTTTGGTTGGACCCAATTGTTCCGGTATCTTGAACTATAGTGAAGGGGCGGTTTTGTGGCCGTTCGATCACACCGGGCGCAAGACGGAACGTGGCCCTGCCTTTGTGACCCAGAGCGGCATGTTGGGCAATACGGTCACCATGAATGACCGGTCTCTGGATTTTTCCTACATCATCAGTTCCGGTAATCAGGCCATGTTGGGCGTCGAGGAGTTTTTGGAATTCCTGGTGGATGACCCCAAGGTCACCGCTATTGCGCTTTACATTGAGGGCCTCTGCGATGTGAAGCGGTTTGCCGATAGTGCGATCCGGGCCCTGAACGCGGGTGTCCCCATTGTCGCCCAGAAGGTGGGCACATCGGAGATGGGTGCGCAATTGACAGTGACTCATACCGGCTCTTTGTCAGGTGCCGACAGTCTCTATCAGGCCTTGTTTGATCGATTGGGTATTATTCGGGTTAGCTCCAGTGTGGCGATGCTGGAGACCCTCAAAATGGTCACGATAGCCGGTATTCCCAAAGGTAACCGGATCGCCGGGTTCACGTGTTCGGGCGGGGACTCCACCATGCTGGCCGATGGCGCTGAACCGGCAGGATTGATGTTTACCGCGTTGTCGGAGCAAGCCACTGATGAAATCAAGGATTTGTTGCCGCCGATCGCGGGGGTGGGCAATCCGCTGGATTATACAACGCCGCTTTGGGGGCATGAAGAACCGCTGAGACAGGTGTTCGGAGCCATGGTTAGTGACGACTATGATGCCGCGATCATGGTTCAGGACTATCCTGTGCCCCATGTCGATGAAATCCATGCCCCTTACGAGGCCGATGCCCGGGCGTTTGCCAGGGCTGTCAATGACGCCGGAATACCCGGTGCGGTGTGTAGCATACTGCCGGAAGATTTGGGGCCACGTAACCGACAGACATTGATTGACGGACATATTGCCCCGCTACAGGGCATTGAGGATGCCATGAACGCTCTGGGCGCCGCGGTTTGGTTGGGGCAGCGACGAGCCGCCGTTCAGAATATGGCTGATCTGTCGCTGTTAGAGCCCGTTCCCGTGGCTGGTCCTCTTCATACGCTCAATGAGGCGAACGGAAAACAGCGATTGGCGCAGGCGGGTATGAGAGTTCCGGATTATCGCGTGTGTGATGCAGCGTGTACCGCTGAAGTCGCCGCTGAAATAGGGTTTCCCGTTGCCGTCAAACTCCTGAGCAAGGATCTTGTACACAAGTCCGAAGTCGGTGCGGTTAAGGTTAATCTGAATACCGAGGCAGAGGTTGAAGATGCCGTTCGCATCATTACTGATTCCGTTTCCGGCTACGATGCGATGATCAATACCAACCGGTTTCTGGTGGAAAGAATGGTGAGTCCGGTTGTTGCCGAATTGCTGGTGGGTATCCGCATGGACGAGAGCTTCGGACTGGTCATGGTTATTGGCGGCGGCGGGATCCTTGTGGAGCTGCTGAGGGATACAAAGACGCTTCTCCTGCCGGCGACCCGAGCCGATGTGGGAATGGCCCTGTCATCACTCAAAACAGCACAGTTGCTTGATGGATTCCGAGGTGGGCTTGTGGCAGACCGCGAGCAGGTGATCGACGCCATTATGGCGATTGCCGGGTTTGCGGTTGCCCATCGGGAGGACCTGGTGGAACTGGACGTCAATCCGCTGATGGTCACGCCAACGGCGGCGGTTGCGGCGGATGTGTTGATGCGAGTGAAGAACGGGGCTTTATGGTCCGGCCGATAATCCGGCGGTGGGCCTTTTCTCTCCTCCTCTCGTCAGATTGGCATAGGTGTGTTACAGTCTTTGTGAAGCCCGAGGTAAATGATGACCTACCGGAATACGATTGGTCTGTTTCTGTTGCTGGATGTGCCCATATGTTTGAGCGTCTGGACCATCGTTCGTAACTGGTCCTATCACTTCGTCGATGGTAGCTGGTACGTAGTGATTGGTCATTTCATGGCGGTGTTTGCAACCCTTGAAATTATCATGTTCGGGGTTACCCTGAGTGTGATCAGTTTCGTGACTGCTGTTCTGTTTCTCTTGGTTCGGATGAAAAACATCTGGGCCCAAGCCATTGTTCAGTGGATCGAGAAAAAATTTCCCACCGAGTACGACGGCTCTCGCTTCAAGCGCCCGACCTGAGAGAAGATTTATTTGTAGCAGGTGTCTTTGCTGGGCCCCTTGTGTGTTCGCGCGTGAGGTCAATCGCTCAGGACTTCTATCAGAAACGGTAACAACCATTTAAGCACGGCTTCCGGATCTTCTGCGAGCGCCATGTGACGCAAACCTGGCAAGACAACCGGATGGGCATGGGGTATGGCGGCGGCGATACGCTTCGTCATCTCTGGTGAATTGCCATAATCTTCTTCACCGGTCAGAACCAGAGTGGGGCAGGTAATGGTGCCAGGGTCCTGGGCGAGCTCTGTATCCCCTTCGATGAGCACACGGTAGGCCTCTGGATAAACGGTTTTCGAGTTTGCCAGAATCCAAGAGCGAACTAAATCCATCATATCGGGATTGTTTGCGGCAAACCCGGGCGTAAACCAACGTTTGAGGGCCGCTTCGACGGTCGCTGATGGGCCTTTTCCACGAGCCTGTTCCACCCGCGTCCGTATCAAGGCGCGTTCTTCTGCGGTTCGGTCATGAGCCGAATGCAGAATGCCGAGCGCGGTGATCCGATCAGGGTGTTGGAGTGCAACCTTACGGGCGATCATGCCGCCCAGAGAAAATCCCACCAGAGCACAGCGGCCGAACCCGAACCCGTCCATGATTTCAATCACCTGTTCGGCGAAATCCGAGAGCTCATAACGCCGGTGGGGTTTGGCACTTTCTCCGTGTCCCAGCAAATCATAGGCTACTGTTTCAAAGTGCTGAGTAAGCGCCTGCCATTGCCACTGCCACATGTGTCTGTTCATGCCAAGACCGTGGATCAGGATCACGGGCGGGCCATCGCCTTCACTGCTAACGGCCCAGTCACCGATGCAACAGTTTTTCGCGGTCTCGGGCAGGGTTTTGGATGCGATGCTCACTGGAATTCTGGCAAAACCCTGTCGATAAACAGACGCAGGGACTTTTTCTGCTGCTCCATGGGTACGCCAAAGCTGGCGCAGTAACAGAAATAATCCACACCCAGAGCTTCGTAGGGCTTGAGTTTTGCAACCACTTCATCGGGTCTGCCGAAGATCAGGTTCGCCATAAGGTTTTCTTCCGTATACTCCGACTGATTAACCAGATCCTCCGGATTGGCGTCCTGGGGAAATCCGTCAACAACCGGTTCCAGGTTGCGGAACAGATTTTCAAATTGACGGCCCTGATTTTGCACTGACGCGATAAAGACGTCTTTTTCAGCATCAGTTTCCCAAACCGCACTATGGCGCATGGTCATGAAACGGGGCCGTTTCATGCCTTTGGGCGCCAGGGCAAGGGCGGCCTCAAACTGTTGCATATATTTTTCCACTTCATCAAACGGTCGGGTCAAAGCCCATGTCATGATATTATGACCCTCCTTGACGGACGCATTGAAGGTGCCGGGATCACGGGCGGCAACCCAGACCGGCGGATAGGGCTTCTGTAGAGGTTTGGGAACAGACGTCGCCGCAGGCCATTGCCAGTATTCGCCATTGTGTTCGTAGTCTCCCTGCCACAATTGCTTCAAGGCCGGGATCATTTCGAGCATCATGGGGACGCCGATGTTCTGGTTCATGCCGCCGGCCATACGATCGAATTCCCGTTGATAAGCACCTTTACCAATACCGAATTCCAATCGCCCGCCGGAGAGTAGATCAAACATGGCGGCTTCACCGGCCAGTTTAATGGGGTGCCAGTAAGGCGCAACGGCAACGGCGGTGCCAATCCTGATCTGTTTTGTCTGGGCTGCCCAGTGGGCCATAAGCTGGAACGGGCCGGGGGCTATGGTCATCTCAAGGGCGTGGTGTTCCGCCGCCCATACAATGTCAAAGCCACCTTCATCAGCCATCTTTACCATTTCAGTTGTGTGTTCGGCCACGTCCGCCATATGGGTGTTCGGTGTCATTCTTTCCATGTTGATGACGAGATTGAAACGCATGGTGTGGAACTCCTGATGGATATTGAGCGTTATGAATTTAACCGGGGTAGTGGGCGACAACTTCGATTTCGATGCGGACGTCGATCAGCAATTCGCTTATGACCGCCGAACGGGCAGGTGGTTCGTGCGGAAAGTATTCGGCATAAACGTCGTTGAATCCGGGGAAATCTGAACGATTACGCAACCAGATCATGGACTTGACCACGTGAGACCTGTCGCAACCGGCATCGGCCAGGGTATCGGTGATGTGGTCCAAAACATTGCGGGTTTGGTCCTCAATGCTACCTTCGGTCATGACAGCACCATCGACCATCGGTATCTGGCCGGTCAGGTAAACCATGTCTCCAGCGCGGACGGCCTTGGAAAGGGACAATTTGCGTCCATTGATGACCAGGTCGCCACCAATGATTTCTTTCGTTGGTGTCACGTGTCGAAACCTTTCTACACATCATGTCTTGAATATATTATATTATTATAATATTGTATGACAATCTAATTTTATTAATAGCATACATTTTTTTGTGTCGATGATCCGCGCCCGTGTAAGCTTCGATGGATTATTGGCGGCACAATAATAATTGAAGCCCGTTTCAGGTCGGCAGAAAGAGTCAAAATGGCAGAGCAAAGTTCCATGATGGTCTCTCGGGAAAGCCCGACCCTGCGACAACAAGCGACAGACATCTTGCGGCAGGCGATCATCTCTCAGCGGTTTCCCCCGGGCAAACACCTGGTGGAGCGGGAATTGTGTGAACTTTTGGGGGTTAGCCGTACATCCGTGCGCGAAGCCCTACGCCATCTTGAATCGGAAGACCTGATCAAGATGGTACCGCATAAGGGACCAATCGTACGGCGGCTGAGTTATGCGGAAGCCAACGATATTTATCAAGTGCGCGCCGCTCTCGAAGGGCTGGCCGGTGATTTGTTTGCACGCAATGCCTCACAGGAAACCATCAACAGGCTGGAGGCCGTGGCGGCAAACATGGCGGCCGCTGTATTCAATCCAGACCCGGACGTTATCCTACGAATTCGGACACAGTTCTATGAGGTCCTCTCAGAAGGTGCCGGGAATGCCGTCTGTGCGCGGATGTCGGAATTGTTGCTGGCGCGGGTTTGTCTCCTGGGGCGGATGTCCCTGCCCGGACACATCGAGAACAACCAGATGATAAAAGAAGTGCAAGATATCGTTGATGCCGCAAAAGCCCGCGAGCCCCAAAAAATGCGTGAGGCCTGTGCGGTTCACGTGGAAAGTGCGGCACGAATAGCACTCCCGCAATTGCGGGAGATGGAACAGGCCGATGAAGCAGCGGCACAATGACCAGACACATTCATTTTTCGACAGGTGAGGAAAACGATTATGGCCGAACTGGAACACTATCAGATGCTGATTGACGGTGCGTTTGTGGACGCATCCGATGGTGGCACGTTTGAGAGCATCAACCCGGCAACGGAACAGCCATGGGCAAGCATTCCCGCCGCGACAGAAGACGATGTAAGCCGGGCTGTAGAAGCCGCCCATCGCGCGTTTACCGAAGGTCCCTGGTCCAAAACCACACCAACAGAGCGCGGAAAGTATCTCCGAAAACTGGCCGACATTCTGGCGCAGCATTCCGAAGACCTGGGTCGTATCGAGGCCGTGGATACGGGGAAAATGGCGAAAGAAACGCGTTGGCAAGCCGCGTACATTGCCGAATTCTTTCATTTTTACGGCGGCCTTGCCGACAAGGTAACCGGTCACACCCTGCCCATCGACAAACCGGACATGAACGTATTCACCAACCGAGAGCCTCTCGGTGTTATTGCGGCGGTTGTGCCTTGGAATTCTCAACTGTTTTTGGTTGCTGTGAAGATTGCCCCGGCACTTGCCGCCGGAAACACGGTGGTACTGAAAGCATCAGAGCATGCTTCTGCGGCCATGCTGGCGTTTGGTAAAATGATCGAGGAAGCGGGCTTTCCGCCCGGCGTGGTAAACATCGTCACCGGGGATGGTGAACCATGCGGGCGGGTTCTGACCACGCATCCGCTGGTTGCCCGGATCAGCTTTACCGGTGGTCCGGAAACGGCGCGGCATATTGTGCGGAATTCCGCTGAAAATTTTGCCGAGGTTTCCCTGGAACTGGGCGGCAAATCGCCGGTCATGGTTTTTGAGGACGCCAACGTGGAAAGCGCCGCCAATGGCGTGATTGCCGGCATTTTTGGCGCAGCGGGGCAAAGCTGTGTCGCCGGGTCCCGGCTCTACGTGCATGAACGTGTTGCCGACGACATGCTGGGTCGCATTGCTGATACTGCCAAAACCATCAAAATCGGCGACCCGCTTGCCGACGAAACCCAGATGGGGCCTCTGGCAACGCTGTCACAACTCACCAAGATTGAAGAAGAAGTCGCTTACGCCCTGGAGCAGGGGGCAAAACTGGTTCATGGTGGCAAACGGCCAACACACCTGAACGCTGGCTGGTACTACGAACCGACGATCCTCGAATGCCTGTCACAGGATACCAAAATCGTCGATACAGAGTTGTTCGGACCGGTTCTGAGTGTTTTGCGGTTTAAAACCGAGGAAGAAGTCCTGCGGCACGCCAATGATACGAAGTACGGTCTTGCGGCTGGAATTTTCACCAGGGATGTCGGGCGTGCCCACCGGGTGGCGAAGGCGGTGCGGGCCGGAATTGTCTGGGTCAATACCTATCGTGTGGTTTCACCGATTGCCGAGTTTGGGGGCTTCAAGGATAGCGGTTACGGGCGAGAAAGCGGTGCGGATGCCATCTATGACTATACCCGAGCGAAAACGGTCTGGATCAACACCTCGCCCGCGCCCATGGGCAATCCATTTGTCATGCGATAAGGAATAGGGTCAATGACCGAAAACACGGGCCCTCTCCGAAACCTGCGGGTTCTTGATCTTACACGAATTCTGGCGGGCCCGACGGGAACCCAGATTCTTGGCGATCTTGGTGCCGAAGTGATCAAGATAGAAAGACCCGGCAAGGGCGATGACACCCGACAATGGGGGCCGCCGTTCCTGAAAACGGAAGGCGGTGAGGATCGCGAGCTCAGTTCCTACTTTTTGGCGGCCAATCGCAACAAGATGTCTGTTGCAATCGATATTGCGCATCCCGAGGGTCAGGCCCTTATACGGGAACTTGTCGCCTGCTGTGACATTTTGGTCGAAAACTTCAAAGTGGGCGGCCTTGCCAGGTACGGCCTTTCCTACGAACAACTGAAGGCTGATCATCCGGAACTGATCTATTGTTCCATTACCGGTTTTGGTCAGACGGGTCCTTATGCCAAACGGCCAGGTTATGACTATCTAGTACAGGGCATGGGGGGCATGATGAGCCTGACCGGTGAGCCGGAGGGGGAGCCCATGAAGGTTGGTGTGGGGATTACGGATATTGTTTGTGGTATGTATGGCATGATTGGCATTCTGGCGGCCCTAAATCACCGGCAATTGACAGGGGAAGGGCAGCACATCGACATGTCGTTGCTGGACACCCAGGTCGCGTGGCTGGTCAACGAAGGTATGAATTATTTGTTGTCCGGCAACATTCCCCGGCGCCTGGGAAACGCGCACGCCAATATTGTTCCTTATCAGTTGTTTCCCTCCTCGGACGGCCATTTCATTCTGGCAGTCGGAAATGATGGCCAGTTCCAACGGTTCTGCGATTTCGCCGGATTGCAGGGTGTGTCCGAAGATCCTCGGTTCAAAACCAATCCGGACCGGTTGGAGAACCGCGAGGCATTGATAGAGATTATCCGCGTCGCAACGGCCGGGCAGCCCAGTTCATATTGGATTGACGGTTTACAAGATTGTGGCGTTCCTTGTGGACCGGTGAACAATCTTGCCGACGTCTTTGATGACTCGCAAATCAAACAGCGCGGCATGAAAATCTCGATGGATCATAACCGCGCAGAGGGCGCGGTGATGGACCTGATCGGCAGTCCGATCCGCCTGTCGGAATCCCCGGCAAGTTACCGCCAGGCACCCCCTAATCTGGGGCAACACACGACCGATGTGCTTTCCCGATTGCTCGGGTTGAATGAGGCTCGACTTGATGAACTTGCGCAGCAGGGAGCGATTGGTCGCTAGGCTGTTTGTGCTGTCCCACGATCCGTGTACGCCGCCTTGTTGACAATTACCCTGCGGCGCTGATCGCAGCGAAGAGTTTTTGAGAGTCCTGTGTCGGATAGGGCTCAAACGGTGTCATGGAGAGATGGCGATAGCCGATAGAGCGTTATGCCATTGATTAGATTTATTTTAGGGATTCCCAAAAGGTTTGATCTGTTATTCAAGATGTCGGCTGTAAAAGGAGGTTGGCATATCATGGCAAGACCATTTTCCATTGATCTTCGCGAACGGGTGGTTTCAGCGGTTGTGCGTGGCGGGGTGTCGTGTCGCGGCGCGGGTCGTCGTCATGGACAATCTCGGCTCCCACAAGAGCAAGGCCATTCGGGGCACCGGAGCCAGGCTGTTCTTCCTGCCAAAGTATTCCCCCGACTCGAATCCCACCTCTCGGTGAACGCCCTGCATTCACCTGTCGGTCAGTGATAGAACAGTTTTTCTCAAAGCTGAAGCATTGGCTCCGAAAGGCCGAGCGACGGGACGCGGACGGTATCTGCGAGGCCATCAACCACATCCTCAACACCGTCACACCGCAGGAATGTGCAAACTACATCAAAAATGCCGGATATGAATATACCTAATGGCATAACGCTCTAGACGCTCGCATGCAGCGAGTTCAACCCGAACCCGCCACCCAGTCTCACTGATCTGATCCCGGGCTGGCCCGGTGTTTACAGCGCTCAACTCTACCATGGGGTTTCCTGTAATTTTCGGATATTTGTTGTGGGCCGGAGCATATGCCGAGGCCTGCGCCATATCAAAGAAATCCAGAGGCTTATAGCGCATTCTGTTACTCAATAAGCGCACCAAACCGGGCGGAGGGCTCAATGGAAGAACAGGAAAACCTCATCCGCCGATTTCATCAAAGCTGGAAGTGGCATTCGATCTTCAAGAAAACAAGCGGGATGGACTGCCCACACCCGGGCAGATTGCAGAGTTGCGAAAGTACCGGGAAGCCTATGAAGGAATGCCGTCGGTATCATAGGCGATCAACCCTGCCGTCGGGGGCGTATATATTGAACCCGCATCAAAAACCCAAGCCAGTTGATTTCGGTTTAACCGCAACAAGCGGATAGCCTGTTCGATGTCACACGGTATAGTGCCGCCATCTGTTAAAGCAAAGAAGGTGGTCGCCATGCAGCAATCGAACGTGAATACCTCCATGTCCCTGAAAGAATGGGGGTTGCTGGTAACGCTTGCCATCCTGTGGGGTGCATCGTTCTTTTTTGCGTCTGTTGCCGTTCGGGAATTGCCATCTTTTAGCGTTGTATTCCTGCGGGTTTCTCTCGGTGCGGTTGTTCTGTTGACGGTGCTAAGGGTCATGAACATCGCGATGCCGCGGGACCGAACGGTCTGGTCGGCATTTTTCATCATGGGATTGATTAACAATGCCATACCGTTTTCATTTTTGGTGTGGGGGCAGACTCATATTCCAGGCGGCCTTGCCTCCATCCTGAATGCGACCACACCGATGTTTACAGTGATCGTGGCTCATGTGCTGACAGCAGATGAGAAAATAACCCTGCCACGGATTGGCGGTGTAGCGGCCGGTGCCATTGGCGTAGCCGCCATGATAGGTGGCGATATCCTGAATATCCTTGATGTAAGTGTTCTGGCGCAAATCGCCTGTATCATTGCGCCAGTATCCTACGCGTTTGCTGCTGTGTACGGCCGCAAGTTTCGCGAGCTTGGCGTCGCCCCCATGGCCACGGCAACCGGACAGGTGAGCGCAAGTACCATTTTGTTGTTGCCGATCGTGCTTGTTGTCGACCAGCCGTGGACGCTCGCCATGCCGAGCAGTGCAACCATCGGTGCCATTCTCGGGCTGGCCGTGCTGGCTACGTCGCTCGCCTACATCATTTATTTCAAGATTCTACAGACAACGGGATCAACGAACCTGATGCTGGTGACGTTTCTGGTTCCGGTGAGCGCCATCCTGCTGGGCGTGTTCATTCTGGACGAAGTTCTTGAGCAACGCCACTTTGTCGGGATGGTGTTGATTGCCCTTGGCCTTGCGTTGATTGATGGCAGGTTGCTCAATCGTCTCAGACGTTAAGGCCCGCCCGCAAGCCTTCGAGCACGGCTTCTTCCGCGGTTTGCGGGGCAAGGCAATCTCCGGTCAGATGCACCTCAATCCCCGTTTCACGTAATGAGTCCTCAAGCCTGTTGATGGGAACATGTCCCCCTGACAAAGCACAAGGGTGTCTGTATCCTCGACAGTGGAGCCGGTTCCGGCCATTATTTCACATTATTTCAATGGTTCAACAGGGACAGAAACAAAGAGATGAGCGGACGTATAGTCATCATTCGCCATGGCGACGACCCACCCGACGACCGGGTTTATACCTATTGTCACGAAAACGGTTTTACGCCGGATGTCCGAAAACCGTTCAAAGGTGAACCCATCGGTTATCTGGCTGAGGACGTTGTGGGTAGTGTGGTTCACGGTGGTCCCTTCAACGTGTTTGAAACGGACAAGCATCCGTTTTTGCTGGATGAACACCGCTGGATCGAAACGTGTATGGCCAACGATGTGCCGTTGTTGGGTATCTGTCAGGGTGGGCAGTCCATCGCCCATGTGCTTGATGTCTATGTTGGCCCGCGCGACGGTGAGCCTCATGAGTTTGGATATTACGCCCTGCATCCCACAGACGCTGGGAAGAGCGTGCTACCCGATTCCCTTCACGTTGTGCAGGCGCACTTTCACGAGTTCGAAGTGCCGCGCGGCGGCGAATTGCTTGCCTATAGTAACGCGTTTCCACAGCAGGCCTTTCGCTATGGTCAGTCAACCTATGCATTTCAGTTTCATGCGGAAGTAACTGTGGAGGGCTTTCGGCGCTGGCAGAGGGATTTTTCATTCTATTATGGCAACCCCGGGGTGCAGACAAAGGAAGAGCAGAATAGGCTGATGATGGAACATGACCAACGACAGGCCAGTTGGTTCTATGGTTTTCTGGAAAATCTGTTTTCACCGAATGATCGTTAATGCGGGAAACGAAAATTATTGATGCTTTGCCCCTCTATTGTTCGTTTGTCTAAACCAAATCATTGAACAAAGATGCGGTCACAATTCCACTGAGCAAAATACGGGGACTTAAGTGATGAAAGTTGGGTTTATTGGGTTGGGTAACATTGGTGGCAAACTGTCCGGCAGCCTGATCCGAAACGGCATGGATGTCATGGTCCGCGATCTCGACCGCGCGGTTGCGGAGCCGTTTCTTGAAAAGGGGGCGTCGTGGGGCTCGTCACCAAAATCCATGGCGGAAGCCTGCGATGTGGTGATCACCTGTTTGCCGTCACCGGCGGTGAGTGCCGATGTCATGGAAGCCGAGGACGGTATACTGGCAGGCCTTGGCAAAGGAAAAATTTGGGCCGAAATGAGTACCACGGATGAACAGGAGGTGAAGCGTCTGGGTGCCCTGGTCAAGGCGAACGGGGCAGAACCCATTGAATGTCCGGTCTCGGGCGGCTGTCATCGTGCCGCCAGCGGTAATATTTCCATTTTTGCCGGCTGTTCCCGGGATACATTTGAGCGGATGTTGCCGCTGTTGACCACCATGGGCCGGCGGATCCTGCACACAGGTGATCTGGGTACCGCGTCCGTGTTGAAGGTGGTTACGAACTACCTGGCATCCGCCAATCTTGTGTCCTGCATCGAAGCCATGATGACCGCGCACAAAGCCGGGATGGATTTGAATACCACGTTCGAAGCTATGCGTATCTCGTCGGGTAATTCTTTTGTCAATGAAACAGAGAGCCAGGTGATCCTGAACGGTAGCCGCGATATCAGCTTTACCATGGACCTTGTGGTCAAGGATATGAGCCTGTTCATGCAGGTGGCAGAGCGCGCCGGTGTTGATTTGGATGTCGGTCCGCTGATCCTTGATATCTTCAGGGAAGGCATGGAAAAGTACGGCGGGCGCGAACTGTCGCCCAACATCGCTCGTCGGTTGGAAGAGCAATGTAACGCCAAACTGCGGGCACCCGGTTTCCCACCAGAGATGCTCGACGATGAACCGGAAGAACCTGGTTACGAGGTTATTCCGCAGGGCAAAGAGATGCAGGCGGCAGAGTAAAGTCGTATTTACAGATAGCGATCTGAGCAAGTTTCTGTTTTTGTTTGGAAAAGGTGTTTTCCGGCCACGAGGGTGCATATGAGCGCCAGTATCCAGCCTGAGCGCCCGCAACGTATCGCGTCGGCGGGTTTGCTCGTATTGAGGCGAAGCTAGGTGTTTAGTCCCGGTGTGTTGCGGACTGGTATCGCCCGATGATTGAAGGTGCGGTGCCAGATGGCGGTAAAAATGCGCCACAGTTCGCGGCAAGCATTCCCCTGTCCGGTGGCGGCAATTGATCGCCAAGTTCGTCTCTGAGCTGATCCAAGGCATGGAACGGAATTTTTGGATACAAGTGGTGCTCTACGTGGCGGTTCATATCGCAGCCCAGATAGCGAATGATCCAGTTTGAATCAAACGAGCGGCAGGATTTTCGGATGTCATGCTGGTCGGCTTCCATTTCCACGTGCTGGCTGATAACGAACGCCTGTAGGGTGAAGCCACCAAAAACGAGGGGAACAACAAAATATATGAGCAGGATATCCCAGGCGTTGAACCACCAGGCCAATGCTGGCATGGACGCGTACAGGACCACATATATCAGTGACGCTCTTTGCAATCGGGGTAACGCCTGCTCGGGTACGAATGACCGAACAAAGGGGTCGAAGTAACCGCAGGCCGTCTTCAGGAACTGGCAGATGTTGTACCACAGGTGTTCCAGATTGGAGAATTCCAGCAGAAAGGTATGAAGATACATGGGGTTGCGGATGATCTGGGAGTCCACGCCGTTGATCCACGTAAAGTTATGGTGGCGCATATGGGCATGGTAACGATGCACCGGATTCTCGAAATAGATGGCGGACGTGAACCAGAAGATCACCGCGTTCAGCCATTTTGATTTCACGTACGTTCCGTGGGCGCTTTCGTGGCTGATGGCGTAGGAGGGCTCTCTCAGGACCGCGGCATAAACGATCATGGCCGGAATGATCCAGTATGTATCGAGGCTGAGGTGAACACCGTATCCGCAAGCCGCCAGCAGAAACAACCATGATACAAAGTGCAGCACACCTGGCCCGTCTTTCAGAGTCATCAGATTGCGAAGTTTCATGGGGTCAATGGTGACACCCGATGAGCGGGCGTTGGTCGCCGGAATGGTATTCACGATGTATTTCCTTGGCCTCGCGGGCAACTACAGTTTGTAGTCCGGTTCTTCCTCGTCCAGAATCTCACGCAGGGCGATCCAGTGGTTTTCCCATAATCCAGGATACTCCAGCCATTGCTGACAGGTCAGTTCTGCAATTTCATCGGACATGATATTGAGCGACTTACCTGTGGAATAGGCCGTGATCAGGTTTTCAGCCGCTTTCTCGAAGAAATAGAGTTCATCAAAGGCAAGACCAACGGTTGCAGCGGCTGTGGTAACGCCATGGTTTCCCATCATCATGATGGCCTTGTTACCCAGTTGTGTGCCAATGCGTTCGGCTTCCGGACCAAGGCCCATGCCCTTGAAACCCGAATCGTACGCCACGCGGCCGTGGAACCGCGCCGTGCACTGGTCGATGGGGTACATGGTCATGTCTTCCAGACACGCCAATGCGAGGGAATATTTTGGGTGTGCATGCAGCAAACAACGGGCCTGTGGGGCATGGCGGTGAATAGCGCCGTGAATGCTCCAGGCCGTCGGGTCCGGTGCCTTCGGTTGATCCATGGTCGTCGGGTCATTTGCATCCAGCAACAGAAGTTCGCTGGCACGGATCCGGCTGAAATGACGTCCACAGGGATTTATCAGGAACTTTGCCCCATCGTCGGATACGGCAAGGCTGAAGTGATTGGCAACAGCTTCGTGGTAATTGTAACGTGCGGCCATGCGAAAGGCCGCCGCCAGATCACACCGTTCCTCATAATAAGGGTCGTTCCGGATGTCAGTATCGGAAGTTTTCAGCGTCGTGACAGACATAATCATAGGCTCCTGCTGTGATGATTAAGCATCGCTCAAATCAGTGTTCAGATACAAACGAAAAATTTATGGCCCAAGATCATTATCAG
Source organism: Rhodospirillales bacterium (assembly GCA_963921245.4). Classification (GTDB taxonomy): domain Bacteria; phylum Pseudomonadota; class Alphaproteobacteria; order Rhodospirillales; family Casp-alpha2; genus JABJGO01. The sequence goes on from CAWUEY030000001.1 coordinate 363,937, forward strand.
GATCATTATTATGTGACTCTGCCGCAAGGAGAGCCGCCGAGCCCGGAAGCAAAAACCTTCCGGGACTGGGTTATCAATGAATTCAGCGGGGAGACTAGAGCCGGATGCGTTCAATCAGCCGGTCCATGAAATCACAGCACAGAGACATCTGATCCAGACTGACGAACTCGTTCGGCTTGTGTGCCTGGTCGATGTATCCAGGCCCACATATCACAGTGGGTATATTGGCATCATCCACAAAAATTCCGGCCTCGGTTTGATAAGCAACCTTGATGTCTTCGTTTGCACCGGCCAGGGCGCGCACAAAAGCCGCAACCTCGCTACTTGGATCTAAGTCAAATCCCGGCATTGCCGGACCTTCTTCAATCCGTATGGACGTTTCCGGATGAACCGCTTTCATCCGTGGTTCAAGTTCATTGTGCGCGAAATCCGCAATTTTCTTGAGCAATGCTTCCTTGTCGGTTTCGGGTAGAATACGGCATTCAAACTCAAATTTGCATTCCCGCGGAACGATGTTGAGGGCGCTACCCCCGGATAGGACCCCGGTTTGCAGTGTATCGAAGCCGATGTCGTAGCCTTCCGCAAAGGGGCCGTTTTCGCGGGCGTCATCCGCCAGACTGCGGATGAATGCGATCAGCTCGCAGGCATACTGGACAGCATTAACCCCTTGCGGCGCGAGACTGGAGTGAGCTTCAAAGCCGGTAACAGTGCACTCGAAGCTGTAACCGCCTTTATGTCCGGTTACCACTTTCATGCCGGTCGGCTCTCCGATGATACACATATAGGGCTTGATTGGCATGGTATTCAGTGCTGCGGCGAGTGTACGCGCCCCCATGCAGGTGACTTCCTCGTCATAGGAAAACGCCAAGTGTATAGGTGTCTTCAATGGTTGCGCTACAAACTCCGGAACGGCGGCGAGACACGTGGCAACGAAGCCTTTCATGTCCGTCGTGCCCCGCCCATAGAGCAGGCCGTCTTTTTCGATCATGGAAAAGGGCTCGGTTACCCAGTCCTGACCATCGACAGGGACAACATCCGAATGGCCCGACAGCATGATACCGGGGATGTCTCTCGGGCCAATGGTGGCGTAGACATTAGCCTTGGTCCTGTCCTCATTATAAACAAGGACGGACTCTATGTCGTATTCAGCCAGGTAATCGACAATCCAGTTGATCATCTCCAGATTGGAGTTGCGGCTGGTCGTATCAAAGCTGACGATTTTACCGAGGGTTTCTTTTGCGCTGTTCAGATTCATGATGATGCACTCAACTTGTCAGCCAGTCTTTCCATAAGCTGTTCACACTGTGACAGTTGCTCAATAGAACAGTACTCGTTGGGTTTGTGCGCCTGTTCAATGCTGCCCGGCCCACAAATAACTGTTGGAATTTCGACGCGTTCGCTAAACAGCCCAGCCTCGGTGGCGAAGGCGACTTTTATGTGGTTGTTGCGTCCGGCGAGGGCCTTGACGAAGGTGACGACTTCTTCGTCAGCGCCTGTATTCAGGCCCGGCGCGTTCGTTACTTCCTCTATATGGATCCCGGTTTCCGGTTGAACAGCCTTCATGCGTGGTTCCAATACATCGCGGGCATAAGCCTCAATCTCGGCGATGATGGAGTCCGGGTCGTGTTCGGCGAGATTTCTGAATTCGCAGTGTATCCGGCACTCTTTAGGTATGATGTTGAGGGCCGAGCCGCCATCCATCACACCGGTATGAACCGTTGTGTGCCTAACGTCATAGGCGTCATCAAACGGCCCGTCCGCCGCGAAGCGAGCGGCCATACTAGTCATGAAATTGACGATAGCGGCACCATATTCGATGGCGTTCACACCGTGTGGTGTCAGACTGGAGTGGGCTTCGTATCCCGTAACGGTAATGATATAGCTGCGCTTGCCTTTGTGACCGACAGATACGTCCATGCTCGTGGGTTCACCGACGATGCACATGGCGGGTTTGATCGGCATGTGCTTCATTTGCTCAACCAGCCCGAGAACCCCGAGGCAGCCAATTTCCTCGTCGTATGAAAACGCCAGGTGAACGGGGGTCTCCAGATCGCGTTCCAGAAAAACCGGAACGTAAGCCAAACAGATGGCAATAAAGCCCTTCATGTCACAGGTACCACGTCCATAGAGCTTCCCGTCTTTCTCTATCGCCTCCCAGGGATCAGAGTCCCAAGACTGTCCGTCAATAGGCACCACATCCGTATGACCGGAGAGCATCACGCCCGGTCGGTCCGTCGGACCCAGCGTAGCGTAGAGATTGGCCTTGGTTTTTTCATCATTATAAACCAGCAAACTATCGACCCCGAAATCCCCCAGATACTTCTCAATATAGGCGATCATCTCCAGATTGGAGTTGCGGCTGGTGGTGTCGAAAGCAATCAGGTCTTCAAGTATGGTTCTGCTTTTCAATGCGGTCATATTCGAATCTTTTCTGGAAATGCGGCATAGAGACAAACCACGAAGCTTCAAGCCTTGCAAGGGGACTCGTTAGAGGTTCGAATTACGGTGCAAAAATTCGCGATTTTTCCTTAGTTTAACTATGATCACATGACCGCGCTCGGTGGTCTTCAGGTCCAGAATGTATAAGCGCAGCGGATAGAGGCACCCTAAGTATGAGCAAACGGCTGGATGAAATCTCTCCGCTTCGCCGTTTTGAAACCGAACAAAGTTTGCTGAGCAATCCCATAACAAATCCCATAACACTAGTGATTCCTCTATAATGTTTCTTCGTGAAACTTTTATGAAATCAGGGGTTTGTCTTTTTCCGAGTTCTTGTGTTAGGCTCTATCTGACTTTGGGCATATGTCTTGATCAGATATCCTGACTGTATTTTTTGGATAATAAGTTTAGTCGGGGGTTTTGCTTAAGGCGGTAACAACAATAACAAGCGGGTAACCACAAAACAGAGCCGAAAGGCCGGGGTTGCTCCAGGCAGGCTAGGAAGATCAATGTCGGACGCAAGTGATCCGCTCGTGCGGTTTATCGAGGTTCAGAAAAGTTATGACGGCGAGAGCCTCGTCGTTAAAAATCTCAATCTCGATATTGAACGTGGTGAGTTTGTCACCATGCTTGGCCCATCCGGTTCCGGTAAGACAACATGTTTAATGATGCTGGCAGGATTCGAGCCTGCAACGCACGGCGAAATTACACTGGATGGTCGCCCGATTAACAATGTCGCGCCCCATAAACGCGGCATTGGCATGGTTTTCCAGAACTATGCACTATTCCCCCACATGACCGTTGCCGAGAATCTGGCGTTCCCGCTGGAAGTCCGGAAAATGGACAAATCCGAGATCGAAACGCGGGTTCAGAAAACCCTCGACATGGTTCATCTCGGTGCCTTCGGTGATAGGCGCCCGGCCCAGCTGTCTGGCGGTCAGCAGCAACGTGTGGCCGTGGCCCGCGCATTGGTGTTCGACCCGCAATTGGTGTTGATGGATGAACCACTAGGCGCGCTTGATAAACAGCTCCGCGAAAGCATGCAGTACGAAATCAAGCACATTCATGAAAACCTTGGTGTGACAGTGGTTTATGTGACACACGACCAGTCGGAAGCGCTGACCATGTCCGACAGGATTGCGGTGTTTGACGATGGTATTATTCAGCAACTGGCACCGCCAGATATTCTCTACGAAAAACCAGAAAACGCTTTTGTTGCTCAGTTCATTGGTGAAAACAACAAACTCCAGGGCACGGTAAAGGCGCTCGAGAGTGACGGTGCCACTGTAGAGCTGGACTCCGGTGAAACGGTGCATGCCTTGAAGGTCAATGTGAATGCCGTTGGCGATCGTTCAACCATGTCCATCCGTCCGGAACGCGTCATGATCGGCGAAATTCCCGATGGTGTTCCGAACATTTTCGAAGCCAGGGTGGAAGAGCTGATTTATCTCGGCGATCACATCCGGACGCGCGCCAGCGTTTGCGGCCATGACGACTTTATCGTCAAGGTTCCCAATTCATCGGATCATGCCACTCTGCGGGAAGGCGATACCGTGAAAGTGGGCTGGATTCCCGACGATTGCCGGGCACTGGATGTCTATAAAGGAATTTGATTTTGGGCGAGGGCGCTGTGTTGCGCACTATAGTGAGGAATTACCATCAGGTTAGGAAAGGGTCGCCCCTCTTTCTTGGTGGTGTCATCGCCGCAAATCGCGGCAATAGCGAAGACGGCACCGAGAGGTGCTATCAGGGAGAAGAGTAGTATGAAAAATACTTTTAAATTTGCTCTGGCGGCTGGCGCGGTTGTGCTGACTGCTGGCACAACGGCAATGGCTGCCGATATCACCGTGACCTCCTGGGGCGGGGCGTATACGGCCAGTCAGCAAAAGGCTTACGGCGAAAGTTGGGAAGCCAAAACCGGCAACAAGATTCACTGGGAAAGCTACAACGGTGGTCTGGGCGAAGTCCGTGCCATGGTTGAAGCCGGTAACCCGACCTGGGATATCGTTGACGTTCTTCCAGATCAAATCCGTACCGGTTGCGACGAAGGCCTGTTCGTAGAAATTCCGGATGATCGTTTCATCCTGGACGCCAACGGTACGCCTCTCGACGATGATCTGATGGTTCCGCGGCCCAATGACTGCGCCATCCCTCAGATTTTCTGGTCCTATATGCCATTTTATCAGGAAGGTACCTTCTCTGGTGAACAGCCCGACTCATTGGCTGATTTCTTTGATGTGGAGAAGTTTCCCGGTAAACGCGGTATCCATACCTGGCCTCAGGCTCTGATCGAAATGGCTCTGTACGCTGATGGTGTTGCCATTGCCGATCTTTATGATGTCATGGACACCGAAGAAGGCATTGATCGCGCCTTCGCCAAACTTGATACGCTGAAAGATCACGTTGTGTTCTGGTCCTCCGGTGCCAAGCCTTTGGAACTGGTATCCTCCGGTGAGGTTGCCATGTCTCTGGCTTACAACGGTCGTGTCGGTGCGGCAATTCTGTCTGAAGGTGCCAAGTTCGTTCCGATCTGGGACGGTCAGGTTCTGGAAGAAGAATGGCTGGCGGTCATCAAAGGCACGCCTAATCTGGAAGCTGCCATCGACTTCGCCATGCATGCTTCTGCTCCTGAACAGCAAGCCGGTCAGGCCAAGTGGATCAACTATGGCCCCATGCGTCAGTCCGGTCTGGACATCATTGCTGCCAATGAGCCCTGGTTCAACACCGGTGCCAACGTCATGGAGCATATGCCCAACCGGGCTGAAGTTATGCCCAACTCCATTTTTGCCAACCCCGACTGGTGGGCGGACAATGGTTCAGAGATATCCGAACGCTTTACCGCTTGGATGGCTCAATAACTTCGTATGAATGGGGAAGCGGGCCGGATATTTATCCGGCCCGTAACCTCCTGATAAACGACTAAAAACGGTAGAAAGCCCATGGCAAGTGAAGCAGTCGCCCAGCCAATTCTGACCGCTGATGGCACACCGCTTAAGGACAGCCTGCGGAAATCCCTCGTCAGGAGCCGCATCCAGGCATCTCTTTTGGTCGCCCCTGCGTTCCTGTTCCTTGTCATTATTTTTGTTATTCCCATCGGCCAGTTGATGACCCGTAGTGTCGACGACAAACTGGTCAACCAATTCCTGCCCCGTACATTTGAACTGTTTGATCAGTGGGATCAGTCCGATCTGCCCGGAGAAGAGATGTATGAGGCCATGTTCCAGGACATCACCACGGCTGATAAGGTTCTGTTAGGTCGAGCGACAATTCGGATGAACTACGAGATTTCCGGCTGGCGCTCCCTGATAAAGAAATCCAGACGAGAGTTTAAGAAAATCGAATCCGGCCCCTACAAGGAAGCCATGATCAAGACCCATAAACGCTGGGGAGATATTAAATACTGGCAATCCCTTGGTGCCATGAAAGATGAGTTTACTCTCGGATACTACCTCAATGCCTTCGATCTGCGTTATGACGGTGATAAAAATGTCGTTCAGCAACCGAAAAAGCGACAGGTTTATAATCTGCTGTGGTGGCGAACGTTCGTGGTCAGTATCATGGTCACCTTCTTCTGTGTGATTTTGGGCTATCCGGTTGCGTATCTGCTAGCGACCCTGCCGCTCCGTATTTCCAACCTGTTGATGATCTGTGTTCTGATGCCGTTCTGGACATCGTTGCTGGTGCGTATCGTTGCCTGGATGATCATGTTGCAACAGGAGGGCGTGGTGAACGACTTCCTGGTCTGGACCCATCTCCTCGGCGACGATAACCGATTACCCATGATGTACAACTTTACAGGTACCATCATCGTGATGACACAGATCCTGCTGCCGTTCATGATCCTGCCCATGTATAGTGTGATGAAGGGGATTTCTCCGAACTATATGAAAGCGGCGCAGAACCTGGGCGCTTCGCCGTCGCTGGCCTTTATTCGAGTGTATATCCCGCAATCCTTGCCGGGTGTCGGTGCGGGTGTGATCCTCGTGTTTATTGTTGCTATCGGGTATTACATCACGCCGGAACTGGTCGGTGGTAAGGACGGCCGTTTGATCGGCAACATGATCGCCTACCATATGCAACAGTCCCTTAACTGGGGGCTGGCATCTGCCATGGGATTGATCCTGCTGGCTGGTATTCTGGTACTCTACTGGGTGTACGACAAACTGACCGGTTCCGCCGGCATGAAGATGGGGCAATAGAACAATGGCTCTTCCTGCTTATAAAACCCCTGTTCAGCGCTTGGGCCACTATTCCTACCTTACCTTTGCCGGGTTCGTGCTGTTTTTCCTCGTGGCCCCGCTGATCGTCATTGTGCCGCTATCGTTTACATCCAGTGCGTTTCTGAACTTTACTTCCGAAATGCTGGCGTTGGATCCGGATGCCTTCTCGCTTCGCTGGTACAAGATGATGATCGGCGATTGCTCAGACCCGACAATTACGACGGTATGTAGTGACAAATGGAAAAATGGTGCCGCCAACAGTCTGATCATTGCCGTTTTCGCAACGCTGTTTGCGACAGTGCTGGGAACCCTGGCGGCCCTGGGGCTTAGCCGTCCGGCCATGCCTTATACCAAGGCCATCACCGCCTTGTTGATTTCGCCCATGATCGTTCCATTGATTATTACGGCATCCGGAATGTTCCTGTTTTTCTCGCCCTTGGGTTTGATCGGTACATTCGCGGGCTTGATTATGGCGCACACCATTCTGGGTATTCCTTACGTGGTGATCACGGTGACAGCGACGTTGGTGGGGTTTGATCACAGTGTCATGCGCGCCGCCGCCAGTCTGGGCGGCTCACCGGTCCGGAACTTCTTCCAGATCATGACGCCACTGATTCTGCCGGGCATCATCTCAGGTGGTTTGTTTGCCTTCATCACGTCATTTGACGAGGTGGTGGTTATGCTGTTCATCGGCGGTCCCGAAACCGTGACCCTGCCGAAACAGATGTGGGCCGGTATCCGTCAGGAAATCAGCCCAACGATTCTTTCCGTGGCAACGGTCCTGGTGATCCTGTCTATTATCCTGCTGACCACGGTGGAAATGCTGCGCCGACGGACGGAAAGGATACGGGGCATCACCCCTCAGTAATAACCACGCTTCGCAGTGGAAATCGCAATAAAACCCACTCTGGGGCGAAGGCCCCACCCGTTTATCCGTCGCGTGCCCGCCTGTGCCTGGCCGCTCAATACAATAGCCTGTCCCGACAAAGGGTAGCTCCCTGCGTCATGGCGAATAGGCGGTGACATCCATACGCTTGGATTTGTGCAACGACCCGGCACCAGCTTGTGGTTCCGGTAACTTGCATGGGAGCGTTATCATGAAGAAAATTATTTTGAACATTGTGCCCGCCGCCGTGCTGACGATCGCCCCGATGCCAACTCTGGCAACGGATGATGATAGGCCGCTTACGGAGCGAGAAATTAAAAGCCTAACCCTATCGCGGTTTTTACAATTCATGGATATGAAACAGGCTGGCGTGTTCAGCCCCGGCGGCACCTACTTTGGCCGTGGCGGGCCTGGGTTTGAGCGGCAAGAAAGGATCAGGGACATCGACATTCTGGCAGATGAAGGTGACCACGGCTTGGTCTGTTTTGATATGCCGCCGATTTTTGATCATTCACAACTGTGCCACGTCGATATAATTTCACTCCTTTACATAACTGATAGCAGCGCAGTGGAGTTTATGGACTCGCTGATTGCCCGGTTCTGGCTGGCACTGCTGTGCCACAATGAGCCGGAGGCGTGCGGGAAATTCATTAGGCGGTATGAATGACGACCGGCACACTGATAGGGGTTATCGCCATTGCCAATGACAACCCGATGCAGATTATGATAACCGGTCCGCATTGGCCGCGCCCGGTTCGGTGTGCTGGGTACCCGCAAGCCTGATTGATCAGGTCTACGAAAGTCAGGGTGGACGTGTGGAATTAACCGGCCGCATTTATGTGACCGCCGCCGAAGATATGTCCGATTATCTTCAGGTTCGGGGGTGGGTCGAGGGTTCCGGCGGCAATGCCAGTGGAATCCTGTTCTGCTGGTGCCCGGAACAGGACGGTGCCACAGTCGCGGCAAAGCCCCTATCGTGCGTGGGTGACGGCGGAAACCCGTTGAGACCGCTATCGCGGTTGATCCGAATGTCCTGCTCTCTTGCCTTGGAATGGGTGCAAACCCGCCAAACAGACGTTGGCACATGGTGCAGTAGAAATTCACCACATCCCGGTGCGTGCCGGTGATTTCGTAGCGCCCCGCCCCGCCCCGTTTAAAATCCACCGATAATCGGGGCGGGGGTTTCGCGAATGGCTCAGGTCTGCAAGGCTGGCAGGTCAACATAGAGGTCGAGGGCTTCCGGATTGGCCAGCGCTTCCTTGTTTTTGACCGCCCGGCCATGAACCACGTCACGAACCGCCAGTTCCGTAATCTTGCCCGATTTTGTGCGGGGTATGTCGTCCACGGCGACGATCTTCGCCGGAACGTGCCGTGGGGTACAGTTGCTGCGGATCTGTTTTCGGATGGTATCCTGAAGCGCGTCTGTCAGCTCAACGCCGTCACGCAGGCGCACAAACAGGACAACACGAACGTCATTGTCCCAGTCCTGAGCGATAACCAGACCTTCCACCACATCTTCAAGCTGTTCCACCTGGCGGTAAATCTCTGCCGTACCAATGCGCACGCCAGCGGGATTCAGGGTGGCGTCAGAACGCCCGAAAATTATGATACCGCCGTGTTCCGTCAGTTCCACAAAGTCGCCATGGCACCAGATGTCGTCAAAGCGGTTAAAATAGGCGCTGTGATATTTTGCCCCGTCCGGATCATTCCAGAAACCGATGGGCATGGAGGGGAACGCACGGGTACAGACCAGCTCGCCTTTTTCGCCGCGCACGGGGTTGCCGTTGTCATCGAAGACATCCACGGCCATGCCGAGGCCGCGTTGCTGTATCTCGCCGCGCCAGACCGACCCTGTGGGATCACCGAGCACGAAGCAACTGATGATGTCCGTGCCACCGGCGATGGAAGCCAGTTGCACGTCTTTTTTCACGGAATCATAGATGTAGTCGAAGCTCTCCGGTGCCAGAGGCGAGCCTGTCGAGGCGATGATCCGCACTGTACCCAGGTCATGGGTTTTCATAGGTTCCAGCCCGGCTTTTGACAGGGCATCAATGTATTTTGCAGACGTACCGAACAGCGTCATGCCTTCGGCGGCGGCAAAATTCCAGAGCACATTGCCGTCCGGGTAAAAGGGTGAACCATCATAGAGCAACAGCGTGGCTTCGCACGCCAATGCGCTGACCAGCCAGTTCCACATCATCCAGCCGCAAGTGGTGAAATAGAATACCCGGTCACCGGGATGAATATCGCAATGCAGCATGTGTTCCTTTACATGCTGGATCAATGTCCCGCCTGCGCTGTGCACAATACACTTCGGGGTGCCTGTGGTTCCCGACGAAAACATGATGTAGAGTGGATGATCGAAGGGAAGTTGTTCAAACTCAATAGGCGCGGATCGATATTCGCCGGTGAATTCGCGCAACAGCACGCCACGCGGTATGGCGTCTGCATCAGGATTATCATTGGCATAGGGAACAACGATCACCCGGCTAACCGTCGGCAGGTTTACGGCAATCTCCGAGACACGAGCGGTCATGTCGTGGGTTTTGCCGTTGTAGTGATAGCCGTCTACGGTAATCAGCATGCGTGGTTCGATCTGACCAAAACGATCAAGCACACCCTGAGCCCCGAAATCCGGTGAGCACGACGACCAGACAGCACCGACCGATGTTACGGCCAGCATGGCGATGATGGTCTCGGGCATATTCGGCATGTATCCAGCGATACGGTCACCCGGCACGATACCGGCGCCCCGTAGCGCCTGCGAGAGGACGGAAACCTGATCATAAAGGTCCCGCCACGTGACGCGGTATGCGGCCCTGTCTTCGCCCCGGAACACCATGGCGTCTGTGTCGTCGCGGCGTACCAGCAGGTTTTGCGCAAAGTTCAGCCGTGCATCGGGGAACCACTGGGCACCTGGCATTTTGTCGCCGTTGACCAGAATGCGATCCCCCCAGGTTGCCGCTTTAAGCTGTGTGAACTTGCGCACGAAATCCCAGAAGGCCGGGCGGTCATCAACGGAGAACTCCCACAGCGCCGCGTAATCCCGCGCCGGTACACCAAATCTCTCGGTGACCATATCCATGAACCGTGCCATGTGGGTTGTCTCCACGGATTCCGGGGTCGGGGTCCAGAGGGGTGTATTGGTCATTTTGCTGAAATCCTTACGCTTATCAGTGCCGGGAGATTTAAGCCGCGTCGCTCCGGCCTCTCAGATCAGCGATTTTTTGTCGGGCGGCGGCAACATGGTGATCCCTGATATGACCCTGAACACTGTTCCAGGCGGCCCAGAATACCGCCGCATCGTCTCCGAAACCGAGGCCTGCGATGAAATCGGGCATGGCATCCACGGGCATGATGAAATACGCCAAAGCCCCGACCAGAATGGCTTTTACCCGAGCTGGTGTCTGGGGATCACGGGTACAGAAATAGGCGGACAGCGCCTGTTCGGCAAAGGGCACGTAGCCCAATGTTCGCCGGACTTTTTCGATCAGACCGTCCCAGACGGTCTCCTCATCCCGGTGAGCGTCACTGTCTTTCATGGTGAGCCCGATTATGGCAGATTTGAATCATGAAACGAACCGCTTTCCTGTTGTTGGTCCTGTTGGCGGGCGGCCTGTTTATTCACCCCGCCGAGGCCGCAGAGTTTCTGAACGGTATCAAAGGAGCTGCCGACCGGCAGATCATGATAACGACGAAATATCCGTGGAGCGCCGTTGGTCGTGTGAATACGGCAAACGGTAGGCATTGCGCCCGCGCCCTGATCGGACCATCAATGGTGCAGATCGCGGCGCACTGTCTTTGGGACAAACGCAAATTTTGGGATAAACGCAAACAATGGGGGGTGTCGGAACCTCAGGTTCGTTTTGTCGCCGGGATGCTTAAGGATAATCTTGCTCAGGGAATACCGTTTGTTCGGGCCGGATATGGCAAGAACAGTGAAACGGCACCGACGGCGCATATGGGTTACCCGATGGAGGGGATGGCCGCCGGATTGAAGCTGGGCGGTCATCTGATCAATAAATGCCGGAGAGGGGTGTCTTAACCGTGATTGCGCCTGCGACGGTACCCGAGAACGCCAATCTGTATGCCTTGATCCGGTCCCGGTTTCCGGAAAACCCGGATCATCCGTTTCTCATGGAGCCGGGCGGAGGTACCCTTACTTACGGAGACCTCGACACACAGTCTGCGCGGCTGGCCGGATACCTGAAAAGCCTCGGCTCTCAACCCGGTGATCGGGTGGTTGTGCAAGTCGACAAGTCGCCGGATGCCGTGGTGCTGTATGTGGCCTGTCTACGAGCCGGGCTGGTGTATGTACCGCTGAACATCGCCTATACCGAGGCAGAAGTTTCGTATTTCCTGGGCGATGCCGAACCGCGGGTTTTGGTGTGTCGTCCGGAAACCATCGAATCATTGTCTGAAATTGCCTGCGTACAGGGCGTTCCCCATGTCCTCAGTTTAGGGGTGAGAGGGGAAGGGACGTTACGAAACGGTGCGATAACCTGTGATCCCGATCCGGTAGTGGTTGATCGCAGCGAAGATGATCTTGCCGCAATCCTCTATACCTCGGGCACGACCGGGCGTTCCAAAGGTGCCATGCTGAGTCACGGTAACCTGTCGTCCAATGCGTTGGTCCTGCATGTGCTATGGGGGTTTATACACGGCGATGTCCTGTTGCACGCGCTGCCCATCTATCATGTGCACGGGCTGTTTGTGGCGCTTCATTGTGCCCTGCTGAATGGATCGTCGGTCTGGTTCCTGCCCAGGTTCGACGTCACCGAGATGCTGGCGTTAATGCCGCGGTCCACAGTCATGATGGGGGTACCGACATTTTATGTGCGCCTTCTGGACCAGCCGGCTTTTCAGCAGGACATATGCCGAAACATGCGGCTGTTTGTGGCCGGCTCCGCGCCGTTGTTGAGTGAGACGTTCAACGCCTTTGTGGCAAGGACGGGCCACCGTATTCTTGAAAGGTACGGGATGACGGAAGCCGGCATGATCACGTCCAACCCTTATGAACAGGACGGCCGTCTGGCCGGTACCGTCGGCTTTGCCCTGCCGGGAACTAAGGCTCGTGTTTGTGACAAGGAGGGGCGAGAGGTTGCACGTGGTGAAACCGGCACCCTGGAAATTAGCGGGCCGAATGTGTTCAAAGGGTATTGGCGGCAACCGGAAAAGACAGCCGCCGGGTTTCGCGAGGACGGCTTCTTTGTTACCGGCGATCTGTCGGAGATGGCGAGCGACGGACGCATTTCCATTGTCGGCCGGGCCAGGGACCTTATTATTTCCGGCGGGCTCAACGTCTATCCCAGGGAAGTTGAACGGGAGATAGACGATCTTGAGGGTGTGGTGGAGTCCGCGGTGATCGGCGTTGCCCATCGGGATTTTGGCGAAGCTGTAACTGCAATCGTTGTTTGTCATCAGAACGCAAAACTGACCGAAATGGATATCGTTGATGCCCTCGCCAACCGATTGGCAAAATTCAAACGACCGAAGCGCGTGATTTTTGTGGATGCGCTGCCCCGCAACGCCATGGGCAAGGTTCAGAAGAGCCTGTTGCGGGACGATTACGCGACGATTTATAGCCAACTCAAAAACTGAACTGCGAAATTTGACCTGAGTCAATGACATACGGGAGACCGGATGTCATCTGTTTTGAACCTATTGTGTTCAGGCCGGGTTTTATGTCGGAACAGTTGTAATGGTTCAGGTGATATGAGGCTCTCGTGGCCCCTGATCATGTGTTCTGAATGTAGGCCAGTGGCGAGAAAACCTGTATCGATTGTCACAAGGGTATCGCCCACGACCTGCCGGACATGGCGGGTGTAGAGGGCTGGACCTGATCCCGGTTACCCGTCCGCGATCTTGTCCATATAGGTTGCGAGAATAACGTCCAGTTCACTAACGCCATCGGCACTGTGTGTGGTCAGGGTCACGTTCACCGTATTATAGACATTAGACCATTCGGGGTGGTGGTCCATTTTCTCGGCGCGCATGGCGACCCGTGTCATAAAACCAAATGCCTGGTTGAAGGTTTTGAATTTGTACTGCTTCTTGATGGCATCCCGCCCTTTGACGGCGGACCAGCCCACCAGTTCTTGCAGGGCGCTCTCCCGTTCCGCCGGTGTCAGTTTTTGTGTTTTCATGGTGTAATCCTCCATCTGTTCTCATACCTGTCAGTTTAGATGATCTCATCTTCGTCGAGAAGAGGGTCGGCAGGGGCTTCTCTTTCCATACGTTCAACCCATACGTTCAACGGGTTCTTTCGATCCATCCCGGATTTTTGCGGCGGCAATATGCAATAGTGTGTCACCCTGGTTGCCGATGGGAGGGCGTGTCTGACTTCATCGCCGTGAATACCCGCGTCCCTCAAACATGGTGGCCGCGCTGCGACGATCATGGATCACATACGCGGGCAGGGTCATGGGTGTGTGCATGGAGAGCAGACTGACGGGTAAATCAATCGTGCGCCGGTTGCCGTGCTTGACGATCTTGCCGCCGATTAAAAAGGGGTAGCGCACGGCGAGCGGCACCCGTCGAGAATATCAGAAATCAGAGGAAACAAGGGTCCGTTAGCCCTTGCCCCTGGTTCGGGTCTTGCCGGGTTTGGCATTCTTTTCCAGGAATTCGATCATCTTGCCCGCAATATCCAGACCTGTGGCTTCTTCGATTCCTTCCAGCCCGGGCGATGAGTTCACCTCCATTACCACGGGGCCATGGTTTGAGCGGAGGATATCCACACCGGCCACATTGAGACCGAGGCATTTGCAGGCGCGTACCGCGGTGGAGCGTTCCATGGGTGTAATCCTGACCTTCCGTGAGGAACCTCCGCGATGCAGGTTGGACCGGAAATCGCCATCACCCCCCTTGCGTTCCATGGCCGCAATGACCTTGCCACCAACGACCAACATACGAATATCGGTTCCGGAAGCCTCCCTGATGAACTCCTGAACCAGAATGTTTACTTTGGCACCCCGGAATCCCTCGATCACGGAGCGGGCCGAACGCTGGGTTTCGCCGAGCACCACGCCCAGCCCCTGGGTGCCTTCAATCAGCTTGATAACGCACGGGGCACCGCCCACCATTTCGATAACCTCGTCGGTGCGACGTGTATCGTGAGCGAACGCAGTCACCGGCAAGCCGATACCATCCCGGGCCAGAAGCTGCATGGACCGCAGTTTGTCCCGTGATCGGCCGATGGCAACAGATTCATTCAGGGAATACACGCCCATCATTTCGAATTGCCGCAACACGGCAAGGCCATAGTAGGTGATAGACGCACCGATACGGGGAATAACCGCATCGTACCCCACAAGTTTTTCACCCTGATACCGGAGTTCCGGTCGGTGCGAGGTGATGTTCATGTAACACCGGATGGTGTTGATAATATCAATTTCGTGCCCCCGTGCCACGGCGGCATTGACCAGGCGCCTGTGGGAATAAAGCTCGCCATTCCGCGCCATCATGGCGATTTTCATGGGTCGGTTCCCTTGCTTTTTTGTTCTGCAACTACAATATCCGGTTTTTTGCCTTGAATAAAAGATTTGGATGGATCGACAATCAGCCAGCGTTTCATGGCGGATCTTCCCAGAAGCATGCGAAAGCCCATTTCATCGCGATTGGTCAGGGTGATTTCGACGCTTTTGCTGCGTTCGCCCAACCGAATATCTGTTTTGATCACAAAGCGGTCTTCGGTCTGTCCGGAAGAACTGCGCACGGTTTTCTGGGATACAACCCGGGCTTCACACGGGATACTGATGTGACCGCTCCGCTGCGCCGGATGAACGTCGAAGCTTACCCAGGTCTCGCCATCCCGTTCAAACGGTTCAATTCGCCATGCATGTAAGGCCGAGGTGCGTGCGCCGGTATCCAGCTTGGCTTTGATGGCGTGAATATCGAGAGCCGGTATCGAAAGCCATTCCCGCCAGCCTGCAACCAGCCGTTCGACTTTTTTTTTCGTGGTTTTTGTTGACGCTTCTTTGGTTTGTGACGGCATAGCTCTACTTTATCGCCAAATTCTGGCTTGGCAATGTTGCCGATTTTTGTTGCGCCATTAATGTTCCCAACGACGGACCTTACAGCAGAAAGATACGATCCTTTTAGACCCCGTTCATGCCGGTCCGATTATAGAAGTCCTGACCAGTCGTGTTCCCGCCATCCACGGCGAGACGAAAATAGTCCGCCTGCCATTCCTGCCGCGCACCATGGATGGCGTCCTTTAACAGTCGTGCCCCGAGCCCGGGGCGGTGAACCTGCTCCGCAACATACAGGTCCTGAATATCGACGCCTGGTTTTCCAAGCCAGCTTGAAAAGCCTGGAAAATAGCCACAAAACCCAGCCAGATTGCTTCCGCTTTCAACAACGATTGCACGGTAGAGCGGATCGGGTTTCACCAGTTCGGCGGCAAAATCTTCTGCGCGTGCGGGGATGGGCTGAGAGCCTTGCTGTGCCTCGAGAAAAATTGGTGGAGCCGAGGGGAATCGAACCCCTGACCTCTTGAATGCCATTCAAGCGCTCTCCCAACTGAGCTACGGCCCCCCGGTATCGGGTTCCCGGCGGTTTGCGGTGCGCGAACCTCAAACCCCGGCAGCGACGGGACCATAAGGGAGAGAGCTTTATCCTTGCAAGCGAAAACGACCCTGAACCCGTCGCGATTGATGCTGCTGTTTTTTTCAGCGGTAGAATGAAGTCGAGAATTCAGGAATCGTTATCTTCGTCCGTTTCGATGTGGTCGGCGATTTCCGGCATATCATCGCCTTCGTTAAGGTCTGATGCATCTTCCATCAGGCTGTCATCATCATCGCCATCGTCTTCCAAATCAATGGCAACATCATCCACGTTGATATCGTCCGCGCCGTCTTCACCGGCGGGTTTTTCGGTTTCAGGGGCTTGTTGCGGTGCCGGTACCTCGACCGTTTTGGCCGTCGTCCCGCGCCGGGTGCGGACGACCATATCCGTCGGGACGGATGCGCCACAGGACGGGCACTCCAGCGGATCGCGTTGCATGTCATAAAACCGTACGCCACAGCTCGGGCAGGTACGTTTGGTTCCCCACTCAGGTTTTGCCACGATACAAACTCCCTTCGGGATTGTAGAGAAAGGTTAGAATTCGGGTTCGCCCACGGTGTCCGGTGCGCGGCGGACCCTGCCAATAGCGATTTCCCTCCCGCGTGTCAAAACCAAAAATCCCTCAACAGAGGAATTTTCCAGGGGAAATTATCCCAAAATCGGGGATTGAGGCTACCAACTGGCTTTTCTTTCCTGTATGCATGCCCGGCAATTTTGACCAACGGGACATTTTCTTGGCGGCCATTACTTCCAGAAAGGGGCGTGCCCTCAGCGGCCGCATCACAGTTCCCGGAGATAAATCCATATCTCACCGGGCTTTGATGCTGGGTGGTATTGCTGTGGGCGAGACGGTGATTCACGGGCTGCTGGAAGGGGAAGACGTTATCTGTACTGCCGAAGCCATGGCGGAAATGGGGGCCGAAGTGATCCGCCCGACCAAATCCGGGGAGCCATGGCGCGTATTCGGGCGCGGCGTTGGCGGGTTACGCGAGCCGTCGACCACTCTAGAGATGGGGAATTCAGGAACGGCCGCGCGTTTGCTCATGGGGCTGGTTGCCAGTCACCCCTTTGCCAGCACGTTTAGTGGTGATGTCTCCCTCAACAGTCGCCCCATGGCCCGTGTAACCACACCGCTGGAACAGATGGGCGCAATTTTTGTCGCCCGAGAGGGCGGGCGGATGCCTTTGAGCGTACAGGGCAGCGATCAGCTGATCCCGATCACGTACCAATTGCCGGTGGCGTCAGCCCAAGTGAAATCGGCTGTTCTCCTGGCCGGTCTCAACACGGCCGGTCGCACCACGGTCATTGAGCCGTATCCAACGCGAGATCATTCTGAACGCATGCTCTACCACTTTGGTGCGACCATTGAAACGGAACACTTGCCCGATGGTGGGCGCAGAATTTCCCTGGAGGGATGTCCGGAGCTCACCGGGCGGGCTGTCATCGTACCGGGCGATATCTCTTCAGCCGCATTTCCCATCGTTGCGGCTCTTCTGATGCCAGGATCGGAGATTATCCTCGAAGGCGTCGGCATGAACCCGCTTCGAACCGGTATTGTTGAAACCCTAAAGGATATGGGCGGACACATTGAGCGCCTCAACGAACGGGAAGAAGCCGGAGAGCCGGTTGCCGATCTTCTGGTTCGACATTCCATTTTGAAAGGCGTGGAGGTGCCTGCTTCCCGTGCGCCCTCCATGATCGATGAATATCCTGTCCTCGCCATGGCGGCGGCGTGTGCCACGGGCACCACGCGCATGGCCGGTATCGCTGAATTGCGGGTCAAGGAAAGCGATCGTTTGGGTGCCCTGGCGCGTGGACTGAAAGCCGCCGGAGTTAATCTGGAAGAAGGTGACGACTGGCTTGTCGTGAACGGAACCGGCAACCCGCCCGAAGGTGGCAATACGGTAGCGGCGGAACTGGACCACCGCATTGCCATGTCGTTTCTGGTGTTGGGTATGGTCTCGCAAAACCCGATTGAGATCGATGATGCCTCGCCCATGGAGACCAGCTTCCCTGGATTTGCAGAACGGATGAACTCCCTTGGCGCAAGCATCGGATAGGCAGAACGTAACCTTATGAACCTTGATGGTATCCGTAGCGAAACGCCGGGCGTTTTGCCCGTCGTTCATCTTAACAATGCGGGTGCCCCGCTGATGCCCGCCCCGGTTGTTCAAATCATGCATGACTATCTGGATATGGAAGCCCGGACTGGCGGAGGCCGGGATCAATATCAGCATTCCAACGCCGGATTTTACGCTACTGGACTCACTGGCCCGCGCCCTCCCATATTTACTGAGGCTTCTCCTCAATTATTTCAATTCTGAAGGAGAGATTGCCCGGCCCCTGGAAACACTCGATCAATTTCTCAGGGTGTAATCAGGGTGTAAGATGCCGCGACGGAGATTTTAGGATGATCATTGCCATTGATGGCCCGGCCGGTGCCGGGAAAGGGACGCTCGCCAACCGTCTTGCCCGTGAATTGGGTTATGCAAAACTGGATACCGGATTGCTGTACCGGGCCGTTGGCATGAAGGTTATCGATGTAGATGGTGATCCGGTCGATGAGGCCCTGGCAACATTGAAGGCACAGGAGCTGGCGGCTGTCGATCTGGAGGACGAAGCCCGCCTGCGCAGCGATGAAGCGGGCAATGCCGCGTCCAAGGTTGCCGGATTTCCAGGTGTGCGATCAGCACTTCTTGAATTTCAGCGGAACTTTGCAAAACATCCACCGGACGGTGCGGCAGGAGCCATTCTGGACGGTCGAGACATTGGGACTGTCGTTTGCCCCGATGCGGAGGTGAAACTGTTCATTACCGCCCCTTTGGAAATTCGTGCTGAGCGGCGCTTAAAGGAGTTGCGGGATCGGGGTCGCGAAGCTATATATGCGCGCGTTTTTGAGGATATTAAGGCCCGGGACGAGCGGGATCAGCAAAGAAGCGCTGCTCCGCTGGTTCAAGCCCAAGACGCCTGTCTCGTTGATACGGCTGATCTAGATGCGGATGACGTGCTTGCATTGGTGCTCGGTTTTATTCGCTCGAAGACTTAAACAGAGAACCGGAAACTGCCGGTTGACCAATTGAAATGAACCCCAAGACCACCGGAACCAACCGGTTGGCCGGAAAACGTAAACTGAAAGGACTTTAACCATGGCTTCTGCCAAACAAGCCGCCACTGACGATGCGGCACCTGTAATTACCGAAAATTTTGCTGACCTTCTTGATGAATCCTTTGGCGATGGCCTTGAGGGCCGCGTGATCAAGGGTACCGTGATTGCTCTGGACAGCGACGCCGCGACTGTTGATGTGGGCATGAAATCCGAAGGCCGTGTTCCGCTGAAGGAATTTGGCGTTGATGTTGAACTGAATGTTGGTGACGAAATCGACGTTTATGTTGAGCGGTACGAAGACCGGGAAGGCATGATCAAACTGAGCCGTGAGCGTGCGCGCCGCGAAGAAGCCTGGTTTGACCTTGAGAAATCCTACAACGCCGGTGAACGTGTTACCGGCACCATCTTTGGTCGTGTCAAAGGCGGCTTCATTGTTGATCTTGCCGGTGCCGTTGCGTTCCTGCCGGGATCGCAGGTGGATATCCGTCCGGTGCGTGATGTTGCACCGCTGATGGGTAACCCGCAGCCGTTCCAGATCTTGAAAATGGATGCCCAGCGCAACAACATCGTTGTATCCCGTCGGGCGGTTCTCGAAGAAACCCGTTCCGAAGCCCGTTCCGAACTGATCTCCAACCTAAGCGAAGGCCAGATTTTGGAAGGTGTGGTCAAGAACATTACCGACTACGGTGCGTTTGTTGATCTGGGGGGCGTCGATGGTCTTCTTCACGTTACCGATATTGCCTGGCGACGGATCAATCATCCGTCCGAAGCCCTGCAGATCGGCGAAACCGTCAAGGTTCAGGTTATTCGTTTCAATGCCGAAACCCAGCGTATTTCACTTGGCATGAAACAGCTCGAAACGGACCCGTGGGATGGCGTCGGTTCCAAGTATCCGGTTGGTGCCAAGTTCGCAGGCCGCGTTACCAACATCACCGATTACGGTGCCTTTGTTGAGCTGGAAGCCGGTATCGAAGGCCTGGTCCATGTTTCCGAAATGAGCTGGACCAAGAAAAATGTTCACCCGGGCAAAATCGTCTCGACCAGCCAGGAAGTGGAAGTCATGGTTCTTGATGTTGATCCGGACAAACGCCGTATCAGCCTCGGCCTGAAACAATGTTCCGACAATCCCTGGGATTCCTTCCTTGCCACCTACCCGACGGGTAGCGAAGTCGAAGGCGAAATCAAGAACATTACCGAGTTCGGTCTGTTCATTGGCCTGGCCGGAGATATCGACGGCATGGTTCACCTGTCCGACCTGTCCTGGGACACCGCGGGTGAAGAAGCAATTACCGAATTCACCAAAGGTGAAGTGGTTAAAGCCAGGGTTCTCGATGTTGATGTTGAGAAAGAACGTATCAGTCTTGGCATCAAGCAGATGGCTGAAGACACCGTGGGAGAAGCCCTCTCCGATATCAAGAAAGGTGAAGTGGTTACCTGTGAGGTCAGTGCCATTACCGACGGCGGTATCGAAGTCAAAGTCAACGGCGATATCCCCGGCTTCATCCGCAAGTCCGATTTGTCGCGCGAACGTTCCGAACAACGCCCCGACCGTTTTGCCGCTGGCGAAAAGGTTGATGCTAAGGTTACCCAGGTGGACGCCAAGAAGCGCAAATTGACGCTCTCCGTCAAGGCTCTGGAAGCGGAAGAAGATAAGAAAGCCATGGCCGAATATGGCTCTTCCGATGCCGGTGCAAGCCTTGGTGATATTCTGGGTGCTGCCCTGAAGCAGAAGCAGACCCAAAGTGTTCCGGCAGATGCGGAGGAGGCACCGGCTGGAGAAGCTGCTGAAGAAGCGATCGCCGAAACCGAAGCTGAGGAAGCTGCCAAAGAGGACGCAGAAGAGTCCAAGGACTCCTGATCCTCTTGATCTGAACGGGTGGTGTGGTCACCAAGGCCACGCCGATGCTGTTTCAGGAAGCGGCGCCCGCTTGATCCTGAAACCGCAAAGGGACGTGAGGTGTTATGTCGAATATGATCGACCACATTATTGACCGACGTGTTTTGAAACGCCGATTGTTGCGGTGGCAGATTATCGCGATCGTTGCGGTGCTTGGGGTTCTCGGCGTTTTGTTTGCAAAGGGTGAAACCTTATCGGTGCCAGCACAGGCGCACGTGGCCGTTCTTGATGTGGTTGATGTGATTGTGGACGACACCGAACGCTCGGACGCCCTTCATAATATTCTTGATGATGACAATGCGGAAGCCCTGATTGTGCGAATCAACAGTCCCGGCGGAACGTTTGTTGGTGGGGAAAACCTGTATCGTGATTTGCGGGCGGTTTCTGATGAAAAACCAGTCGTTGCCGTGATCGGCGACCTAGGGACATCGGCGGCCTATATGGCGGCGCTGGGGACTGATCGAATTTATGTGCGACAAGGCTCTCTGACCGGTTCTATCGGTGTCATTCTTCAGACGGCTAATATTGAAGGGCTGTTGGATAAAATCGGTATCCAGCCGGAAACCGTAAAAAGCGGTGAGTTAAAGGCGCAACCCAACCCCGTTGAAACCTTCACGCCGGAATCCCGCGAAATGATTGAGGCTGTGATCGGGGATATGTACGATATCTTCCTGGGTATTGTCGCAGAACGCCGTGACAGTACGAAGGAAGCCATGCAGGTGTATGCGGATGGGCGAGTGTTTACCGGACGGCAGGCACTAGAGGTTGGTCTTGTCGATGCGTTTGGTGGCATGAACGAGGCCCGGAGCTGGCTCAATAGTGAGGCAGATGTGTCGATTGATTTGCCTGCGGTCAATATCACACCGAGAGCGAGAGAAGAGCGTCTGCTTGATCTGTTTTCAGGAATGTTTGGAAAAACGCTTTTTTCTGAAAGACTTAACCTTGACGGCTTTCTCGCACTCTGGCACCCTCAGTTGAGTCTATAAAGAACGGTGCCCTGGCGATGCAAATCGACGAAACAAGCGGCACGGCTCGGAAAACAGAGAATTATCTCATCGGGAGATGATGAGAGGGGACGTTAATGACGAAATCCGAACTTGTAACGCAATTGGCGACGGTGAACCCGCATCTGTACCAAAGGGATATCGAACGCATTGTCACCACCATCTTTGATGAAATTAGCGACGCACTGGCAAACGGAGACCGGGTTGAGCTCCGCGGTTTTGGTGCTTTTTCGGTGAAACAGCGTAACGCCAGGGTGGGCCGCAACCCGCGCACGGGTGCCGCTGTTCAGGTTTCGGAAAAATTCACGCCCTATTTCAAAACCGGCAAACAGCTCCGCGACAAGCTGAACAGCTAGGCCGTCAAAACCGTCGCGAAAACAAAGTGGCGTCGTGTGAAGAACCTGTCCTGGATCATTTTGTTCCCTCTCGCCGTTGTACTTATCGTATTTGCGGTTTCCAATCGTGGGCCTGTCAGTGTCGATTTGTGGCCGCTGTCTCTGGTCATTGATATTCCCTTGTTTGTCTTGATGTTTGCGGCCCTGCTGGCAGGTATAATCTGGGGAGGTGTGGCCACCTGGCGGGCGGCCCGCGGGTCTCGTAAACTGTCCCGTTCCCGGGCGAAAGACGTTAGCCAGCAGGAAATTGAAATCAATCGCCTCAAGGACCAGATCAGCCGTCTCGAAGCATCAGCGGCGGAAACTCGCCCTGACGATACTGCCCTGCAGATCGCTTCACAACCCGCTACAACCCGGTGGTAAATCCCCAAAGGCTTTGCCGCCCGCGGACGCCGCCTGATCAGCATTCATGTTTTTCGTCCTGTTTTTAAGAGAGTGCTTGTGGTGGACTGGCAATTTCAAAAACACACCTGTATAAGAACGCTATCCAAGATACAGGTGTTCTCATGACCCCCCGGGAAAGAATTTTTGTTGCTCTCGACACAACTGACGAGACGCAGGCGGTTAGGCTGGCCCGTAGCCTGACAGGGCTTGTGGGTGGTGCTAAGATCGGCAAGGAGTTTTTCACGGCAAATGGCCCCGCCGGGGTACGGGCGGTTTCGGATGTCGGCCTACCTGTGTTCATCGACCTGAAATGGCATGACATTTCCAACACGGTGGCGGGTGCGGTTCGGGCGGCACTCAGCCTGAAACCCTCAATTGTCAACATTCATGCCGCTGGTGGTGGGGCCATGATTCGTGCCGCCGTTGAGGCAGCAACAGAGGGTGGAGAAAACCGCCCGCTGGTTTTAGCAGTGACGGTTCTGACATCCATGGACAATCGCGATCTGCGCGATATCGGCGTTACCACAAGTACCGGCGAACAGGTCGTTCGTCTCGCCCGCCTGGCCCGGGAAAATGGTGCCGATGGTGTGGTCTGCTCGGCTATGGAGATCGAGGTATTGCGCGCTGCTTGCGGCCCGGATTTCAAGCTTCTGGTGCCGGGAATTCGCCCGTCCTGGAGCGTTACAGGTGATCAGAAGCGTGTGATGACCCCGCGTGATGCCGTCGAGCGGGGTGCTGACTATCTGGTGATTGGGCGCCCCATTACAGCGGCGGACGATCCGGTTGCTGCCGCCCGGCGAATCGGTGAGGAACTGAGGTAGTCTTCGCCATGTCGATGACGGTAAAAATTTGCGGGCTTAAAACGCCGGATAGTCTGGATACGGTGGTCAAAAACGGTGCCCAGATGGCGGGATTCAATTTCTTTCCCCGCTCTCCCCGGTTTGTTGACTATGAGCTGGCGCGCGTGTTGACGACACAGGTAGCGGGCAATATCACCCGCGTTGGTCTGGTTGTGGATTTCTCCGATGAAGAACTAGACGTGCTGGTGAAAGAGGTGCCCCTGGATATGCTGCAACTGCACGGCAAGGAAACGCCGGAACGGGTCGCGGCGATCCGCAAGGCTTTTAGTCTTCCGGTGATGAAAGTTCTCTCGGTTTCCGAAGCCGGTGATCTTGAGGCTGTTTCCGCTTATCGTCCGGTTACTGACTGGTTCATGTTTGATGCCAAACCACCCCAGGGCTCTGAGCGCCCCGGCGGGAACGCGGTGATTTTTGATTGGACCATTCTTCAGGGATTTAATCCGGGGGCACCCTGGTTGCTGGCCGGTGGATTGACACCCGAAAATGTCGCAGACTCCATTCGTATCAGTGGAACACCGGGCGTGGACGTTGCGTCCGGCGTGGAATCGTCACCCGGTGAAAAGGATCAGGGCAGAATACGGGCCTTTATCCATGCCGCGCGGACGGGCTGACCTCACCGTGCATTTCCTGCTGTAAACGCTGGATTTTGTAGGGTATTACCTTGGCAGCAACCTCTTGATCCCAGCAGGCTTTTGGAATGGAAAACCTGAATACATATCGGGCGGGCGCGGACGAAGACGGCCATTTTGGCATCTTCGGCGGACGTTACGTGGCCGAAACCCTGATGCCCCTGGTTCTAGATGTGGAAAAGGCCTACAGCCGCTACAAGGACGATCCCGAATTTCAGGACGAGCTGAACTACTACCTGAAACATTACGTGGGGCGACCCAGTCCACTCTATTTTGCCGAACGTCTGACCCGTCATCTCGGCGGTGCCAGGGTCTACATGAAGCGCGACGAGTTGAACCACACCGGCGCTCACAAAATCAATTCCACCATGGGGCAAATTCTGCTGGCCAAGCGCATGGGCAAACCGCGAGTTATCGCGGAAACCGGTGCCGGACAGCACGGCGTAGCAACCGCAACGGTCTGTGCCCTGTTTGGATTACAGTGCGTGGTTTACATGGGCGAAACTGACGTTAAACGGCAAGCCCCAAACGTCTTTCGCATGAAGTTGCTGGGGGCCGAGGTCGTACCCGTAACCAGTGGTACTGGAACCCTAAAAGATGCCATGAACGAAGCGTTGCGCGATTGGGTGACCAATGTGGAGAATACCTACTATCTGATCGGTACAGTCGCCGGGCCGCATCCGTATCCGACGATGGTGCGTGATTTCCAGTGTGTGATCGGCAACGAAACCCGAGAGCAAATGCACGAGGCCGAAGGCCGGTTGCCCGACACGCTGATCGCCGCCATCGGCGGTGGCTCTAATGCCATGGGCCTGTTCCATCCGTTTCTGGATGATCCGTCCGTCAATATCATCGGCGTGGAAGCCGCCGGACACGGCCTGCATACCGACATGCACTGCGCCTCCCTTACCGGCGGACGGCCCGGTGTACTGCACGGCAACCGGACATACCTGCTTCAGGATGAAGACGGTCAGATTTATGACGGCCACTCCATCTCTGCTGGTCTCGATTATCCCGGTATTGGACCAGAGCATTCCTGGCTCAACGAAACCGGGCGGGTGAACTATGTGTCCATCACTGACGATGAAGCTTTGGAGGCTTTCCAGTTGTGTACCAGGCTGGAAGGGATCATCCCTGCACTCGAGCCAAGCCACGCCCTTGCCCACGTGACGAAGATCGCCCCTGACCTGCCAAAGAATTATCTGATTGTCATGAACATGTGCGGTCGTGGCGACAAGGATGTGTTTGCTGTTGCCGGTCACCTTGGCGTTGAATTGTAGGACCGGTCCATGAATGTAACTGATACCCGTGTTACCCGCCGGTTTGCTGACTTGAAACAGCAGGGACGCAGCGGGTTGGTGGTGTTTGTGACCGCCGGTGACCCTGATTACGATACCGCCATGGACATCCTGAACGGCCTCGCTGGTGCCGGGGCTGATCTTATCGAACTGGGTATGCCGTTTTCCGACCCCATGGCCGACGGACCGGCCATTCAGGTGTCTTCGCAGCGGGCCCTGAAGGCCGGTCATACGTTGCGCAAGACATTGCAGATGGCGACCGATTTTCGCGCCCGCGACGACAGTACACCGATCGTTCTGATGGGGTATTACAATCCCATATACAGTTACGGTGTCGATGCGTTCCTGCGTGACGCCAAAGCCGCCGGTGTAGACGGCCTGATCATGGTGGACCTGCCACCGGAAGAAGAGACAGAACTCTGCCTGCCAGCAATGAACGCGGGCATCAATTTTGTATACCTGACGGCACCAACAACCACAGAAGAGCGTTTGCCGCGGGTTCTCGAAAACGCGTCAGGGTTTATCTACTACGTCTCGATTACCGGTATTACCGGTACCCATTCGGCAACGTCAGATGACATCCGTACGCAACTTGATCGTATCCGCAGCAAAACCGATTTGCCGATTGCTGTTGGTTTCGGTATTACAACGCCTGAAAAAGCTGCCGATATCGCCAGCGTTGCCGATGCTGCTGTTGTCGGGTCCGCTGTCGTCAAGGTCATTGCAGACAATCTGGATGATCATGGAAAGGCCCGCCCGGGCTTGGTAGAGGAGGTTTTGTCCTTCGTTCAGGACCTGGCCGGAGGTGTCAGAAACGCCGCAGGGCAAGGGGCCGCCGAATGAACTGGCTCAAAGATTGGGTTCGCCCAAAACTACGGGAACTGGTCGGGCAGAAGGAAATTCCCGACCATTTGTGGCACAAATGCCCCAATTGTGGGGAAATGATTTTTCACCGTGATCTGGTGAAGAACCTGCATGTGTGCCCGCAGTGCGGTCATCATATGCGTCTCGGGG
This sequence comes from Rhodospirillales bacterium, assembly GCA_963921245.4. GTDB lineage: Bacteria > Pseudomonadota > Alphaproteobacteria > Rhodospirillales > Casp-alpha2 > JABJGO01. Next base: position 390,637 of record CAWUEY030000001.1, read on the forward strand.
CCCGCAAACGGTTCGAACTGCTGTTTGACGAGGGTGACTACTCGACCATTGAGCTCAAATCGCCTCTGACAGACCCCCTGAAATTCAAGGACCGCCGTAAATACACGGACCGCCTGAAGGAGTCCCAGAACAAAACCGGTGACAATGACGCAGTCCTGGTAGCGCACGGGACCATGGGCGGGAACAAGGTTGTCATTGCCGCCTTCAATTTTGATTTCATGGGCGGGTCCATGGGCATGGCTGTCGGTGACGGATTACTGGCCGCCGCCCATCTGGCGGTCATGCAAAAAGCGCCGCTCATCGTGATTCCCTCCTCCGGGGGTGCGCGTATGCAGGAAGGTATCCTCTCGCTAATGCAGATGGCGCGCACAACCATTGCCGTTGAAGAAGTTCGCGAGGCCGGGCTCCCTTACATCGCCGTGTTGACCGATCCGACGACGGGCGGTGTTTCGGCGTCGTTTGCCATGCTCGGCGACATTGCCATTTCCGAACCCGGTGCCGTGATAGGTTTCGCCGGTGCCCGTGTGATCGAGCAGACAATTCGTGAAAAGCTGCCCGAAGGTTTTCAGCGGGCCGAATACCTTTATGACCATGGTATGGTGGATATGGTGTCGCACCGCGCAGAGTTGCGAAAAAATCTAATCCGAGTGGTGGATTTGTTGTGCAACCCACACCCGTCCGGAGAACTGTTGCCTCTGGAACCGCCTGTTCCCGCCGAAGAAACGGAGCAGAGCAGCAGTAAAACGGCGGCCAAAGACAGCAAGCCCGCAAAAAAGGCGAAAGATAACGACGCCGATGAAGCCGGGGCTGACGATGTTAGCGCCCCGTCAGCCGATGCCCCACCTGTTGATGACGCCGATCCCGAAAAATCGACCTAGTGATGCCGTTCTCGAGCGGTTGATGTCCTTGCACCCCAAGGTCATTGATCTGACGCTGGACCGGGTCTATCGCCTGCTCAACCGGTTGGGTAATCCCGAGGAGAACCTGCCGCCGGTGATCCACGTGGCGGGAACCAATGGCAAAGGCTCCGTTATTGCCTATATGCGCGCCGCCTTGGAATCAGCGGGATACAGTGTTCACGTCTACACCTCACCGCATCTGGTTCGGTTTCACGAACGCATTCGATTGGCGGGTGAGTTGATCGACGAGGCTGCTCTGAGCGAGCTTTTGAAAGAGTGCGAGAAGGTCAATGGCAGCGAACAGATTACCTTTTTCGAGGTAACCACCTGCGCGGCGATGTTGGCATTTTCACGTGTGCCCGCCGACGTGGTCATCCTGGAAACAGGGCTGGGCGGACGGCTGGATGCAACCAACATCATCAAACAACCGACGCTTACCGTGATCACCGAAATTTCCATTGATCATCAACAGTTCCTGGGCGCAACCCTGCTGGAGATTGCTGGCGAAAAAGCCGGTATTATCAAGAACAATGTACCGCTCGTCGTTGGCCCACAGAAAGATGAGGTACAGAACCTTTTGCTCCATCACGCCGCCGATTTGTCGGCACCGATGATCATGGCGGGTCGGGACTGGATAACCAAAGTCCTCGACAATGGCATAATCATTAACGCCGAGGGTCAGGACCAATACCTGCCTCGCCCCGCCTTGCCGGGTGATCATCAAATTCAAAATGCGGCCCTGGCGGTCAAGGCTTTGGGGTGTTTGCCCGGATTGAACCTGAGCGGACGTGATCTGGCCTGGGGGGTGTCGTGTGCGGAATGGCCCGCGCGGTTCCAGCACCTCGTTCGGGGGCCGTTGGTGGATGCTTTGCCGCAAGCATGGGAGTTATGGCTCGACGGCGGACACAATGAAGCGGCGGCTCAGGCCATCGCCTCCGAAGTTTCCCGCTGGAACAGGGGCGGCGATAGGCGTCCCCTGCATTTGATCTTTGGTATGCTGAACACCAAGGATGCCGGTGCTTTTCTATCCACCCTGCAACCGGTCACCACATCCATGCATACGGTACAGATTCCCGGTGAGGAAAATGCGCTGTCGGCGGAGGATCTGGCAACAGCGGCCAAGGCCGTTGGCCATTCTGCAAGCCCGAGTGTCTCTGTTGCTGAAGCCCTCGCCGATATTATCGCTAATGCGGTTGCACCCGCCCGGGTCCTGATTTGCGGATCGCTGTATCTTGCGGGAGAAATTCTGGCCGAGAACGGTTAGCCGATCTGCGATTCAACCCATTCCACGAGCTGGCTTTTAGCCAATGCGCCCACCTTCATGGCGGCCACTTCACCGTTTTTGAACAGCATTAACGTCGGGATACCGCGCACGCCGTATTTTGACGGCACGCCCGGATTTTCATCAATGTTGACCTTGGCGATGGTCAGGCGCCCGTCCATTTCACCCGCCATTTCTTCGAGTGCAGGGGCGATCTGTTTGCAGGGGCCGCACCATTCTGCCCAGAAATCCACAAGAACAGGCTCTGCGGCATTGATAACATCTGTATCAAAGGAATCATCGGTTACATTCTTTGGCATGGCTGGACCCTAAAGCTGTCTGGAAATTATCATCTGAAACACGGTCACCGACTCTAGCACGGGCGATCCCTCCGTCAAGAGAGATAGGTCGATAACCTGTCGTTGTCCAGCGCTGTTGCGCTGGGGCCGTCTGTCCAGACCAGAATGCAATGGATTTCACGGTCTGGATAAATCTGTGAGAGAGCAGCTTTGTATATGGCCATCTGTCGGACATAGGGTCCGGGGACGTCTTCGGGTGATTTTGGCGGCGGGCGATTCGTTTTGAAATCCACCACCACGACATCCCTATCGGTCACCACAAGTCTATCGACCAGGCCGGATATGGTGCGGGGTCTCCCGTCCAGCGTAACCGTGCCGGCGATGGGTACTTCCGCTAAACTTCCGGCGCCGAAAACGATGGAAAACCGGGAATCATACAGAACCCCCAGCGTTTCTTGAACCAGTGCTTCGCGTTCCTCGTCGTCCAGATCGCGCGCACTCGTCGATAGCCAACGCCGCGCGGCGGCGGATCGTTGATCTTCGGCAATATCCGGTAAGGTCTGGAGTAATCTGTGGATGAGCGTGCCGCGTCGAAACCGGGCGGTGTTTCCGTCTTCCAGCGGCGGGCTAACCGCTGGTTCCTGGTCATCCAGGCGGCTGGGACTGAGCGGGATAGACGGTTCCGGTTCTTCAGGGGCGTGTTCCGCCAGCCAACCGGGTAGCGGTTGTGAAATAGCGTCTCGTTGCGCGGGCGATGAATCCGGTTCCGGATCGTCTGTCTGCGACGAAGAAAATCGCAATATTTCGCCGGTTTCCATGGATACGGTCTCGATGGTATCCATTTTTTCGAGGGCCGGTTTGATCAACTCGTACCATGACCCTTCGTGACGACCATGACTGCCGTCCTTCTGCTGACTTCCCTTACGCTCCCAGCCTGCCACATAAAGCCGGTCCCGGGCGCGGGTCATGGCCACATAGAACAGGCGGCGGTATTCTTCCAGTCGAGACTCCTCAAAGTCTTCGCGTAGATCGGAGCAGACCGTTGTTTCGTTGCGCCGGGGACCCGGCCATAGCGGTATTTTCCCTCTATCAGTTTTACCGTCTGATCTGTCCTCGGCCCAGAGAATCTGATCGCTTTTTCGACTATCCGGTGTGGCGCAGGTGTCGGGCAGAATGACGATGTTTGATTCCAGCCCCTTGGAGCCGTGGACGGTCATTACGCGTACCATGCCACCAGCCATCTCGAGATCGCGTTTAATCTCCGTAGAGGCGTGGTCGATCCAGGCAATAAACCCTTGCAGGGAAGGAGTGTGGCTCTGTTCGAAAGCCAATGTCTGGTTGATGAATTCGTCGATGGGATCGGTTGCTTCCGGACCAAGACGGGCGATCAGGCGCTGTCGCCCGCCTTCCGGACCGAGCAAAGTGGAAAAGAACTCAAACGGTGGCATGAAATCGGCTTGTCCCAACCAGGTTGAGAGACGTTGGTAGGCAGTTGCATAAGGTTCACCAGCGGATCGAGCCGTGCGGGTCAGGGACTGCCAGAGGCTTCCCTCGCGATCATGAGCAAGCTCGAACAGGGCATCTTCATCGAGGCCTATAAAGGGTGTCTTCAATACCGTTGCCAGGATCAAGTCATCCTCCGGCAGCAAGGTAAATCGCGCCGCGGCGAGCAGGTCCATGACGGCGATCTGTTCTGTCATGACCATGCGGTCGCTACCGGCCACCGGAATACCCCGGGTTTTGAAGCGGCGAACCATTTCGTCGGCAAACTGCCCGCGGGTGGGCACCAGGATCATGATGTCACCGGGTTCAATGGGCCGGTTCTGAGATTGCAGACATTCGCCGGATTTAAGCCACTTATCGACGGTCTCGGCAACCTGCTCGACCGTTTGTACCATGGGACTGGTAACACGAACCCGGTCGACAGGCGCATACCAGGGGTCTGGGTCAACGCTTGGTGTTTTCTTAAAAGACGGCCAGAGTTCCACAACGCCCCCATGCCCGGAACGCTTCGCAAGGTGATTGGTACCGTCTTCATCAGCGACACCCTTGCGGGCTTCCGGGCTGGAGAATACGGCGTCCACCACATTCAAGATGGCACTGGTGGAGCGAAAGGACTGTTCCAGTTGCACCGATCGTAATCGGTTTCCGGCTTGTTGCGCGAAATGGTCCCGCATCCGCCGAAATTCCACTGGATCGGCCCCTTGAAAGCTGTAGATGGACTGCTTTTCGTCACCGACGGCAAAGATGGTCCGATTGGGTAGCGCGGCCTGGTCGTTGGCATCGGGTCGTCGTTCAACACCTTCACCGGCGAAAAAATCGGTCGACAGATGGCGGACGATTTCCCATTGCTCCGGGCTGGTGTCTTGCGCTTCGTCGACGAGGATGTGATCGATACCGCCATCCAGCTTGTAGTGAACCCAGCCCACACCGCCGTCGCGGTTCAACAGATCCAGGACTTTCAGGATCAGATCGTCATAATCCAGCAGGGCACGCATGTGTTTCAGGTTTTGATACTCCTGTATCAGAGCCCAGGCGATAGACACAAGGTGCAAGGTTGCCTCTTTGATGGCGGAAGCCTTCAACGACTGTGACAACTCAAATACCCGATCCTGTTCGGCGAGCAGAACAGCTAGAGCATCGGGACTATCTTGCGCCGGTTTCTTGGTGATCAGGTTGGAACTCGCGCGCGGTTGATCATCGGTTTTTTGCAAGAAAACCGGCTTATACAGATCATCAAAGTGCGTCTGACGGTCGCCATCGGACAGAGACAGCCAGTGCGCCAGACTTTGCGCCCGTTCCTTATCTTTCAGGCTGCCGGTTTTAAGGGCGCTAATCGCGCGTTGCAAGGCCTGGCGATCAAACGCTGACTCCCGTGTTCCGACACTAAGCAATTGATCGGCACTAACGTCTGGGGGAATGCCCAGGTGTCTTGAAATGAGCGCGGCTATCGTCGCATGGTCGTTTTCTGTCTCCATCAGGCCCGCGATCCATCGGCGTTTCGCCAGAATTTCGCGCAGCAGCTCGGCAAATCCCTGTTCATCAAGCAGGCCCGCCATGGCGACCATGGAGTGGATGAGGTTGCCGTCGCCTTCGGCATTCGCACTACCAAAAACCTGGCGCATGGCTTCGGCCTGCAACTCCGCCGCCGTCCGCTCGTCCATGACCGCGGCATGGGGGACAATGCCGGCCTCAACAGGGAAACGTCCCAGCAGGGATTCGCAGAACGCGTGAATGGTTCGAATTTTCAATCCTCCGGGGGCCTCCAGTGTGCTGGCAAACAACTGGCGTGCCCGTCGGATATCATCGCCATCAGCCACCCGTCCAGTCAGTACAAGGAGCTCTTCACGTACGGCTTCATCATCCATGGTTGCCCAGGTTCCGAGCCGTTGACTCAGGCGGTTTTGCATCTCTGCCGCCGCGGCTTTGGTGAAGGTCAGGCAAAGAATACGTTCCGCCTGCACACCAGCCAGCAGAAGCCGGGATATTCGATCGACAAGAACCCGCGTCTTGCCGGTTCCGGCATTGGCGCTTACCCAGGCTGAGAAAGATGGGTCCGAAGCGAGCCGCTGTCGTGCGGTTGCCTGATCCGTCTGATGAGCCGGGGTTTGGAGATCGGCGGGAATCATGGATCATCCTCCGACAGCAACCACTCGCGAACCCGTGCCAGATGATCGTAGTCGCCCACGTCACGGGTAGTCATGGGCCGAACGTGTGGTAAATAAGCCTGATCGGGATTGTCATAACCGGCAATCAGGATTTTGAAATTTTCCCAGGTATCGGCGGCGACCTTACCGACATCCAGTTTAAGGTTTCTCACTTCACCCGGGATGCGCCCGCCGGTGAGGCGAATATAGGTAAGCCGATGAACCTCGTCGCGGGGGACATCCTTGAACGCGCCTTGGTGTATCATCGCGGCTTCCAGAGGTAACTGGGGCTCAAGGCCGGTTTCGGCTTGCGCCGCGGTTGGGGTCTGTCCGGTTTTGTAGTCGATTACCGCCAGCCCGCCACCCGGCAGACTATTCACCCGATCCGCCCGTGCTCTGAGCCGGAATAGGCCACCGGGGGCGTCAAACTCGATACAGCCGTCGATCTCACTGGCGACTCGCTTTGTTGTTTCGTTCATGTCATTCATGGCCGGGAATTCGCCATTTGCCCGGCGGGTTTGCTCATCATCAATGAACCACTCGGCAATCCTTTGGAAACGCGGCCACCAGAAAGCAGCCACCGTGGTGTTGGACAGGGTACGGGCAAATGCGTCCCGTCCTATATCCACAAGAACGGCTTCGGCATTGTCAGGAAGGTCACGAGGATATTTCCGAATAAAACGATCGAGAATGTCGTGGATGATTATGCCGCGTTCCGCGGGACCCGGCTCGGCGTCAATCGATTTCAGTGGTTCAAGCTTCAGGATCGAACGGGCATAGATAGCATAGGGATCCCGTTGCAGGGTGCGAATCCGGGTCACCGATAACTGTCGCGGGCGAGAGGACACCGGTGGTTTGGGTGCGGGATGCTGCAGGCGCTCGGTACTCTCGGGGCGGTCCAGGGCTTCGCTGATCTCTGTCAGGTAGGGGTCGGGTTTCAAAGCTCCTTCATACACCGTATCTGTAACGAGGTTGTCCAATCGCCGGAGCCAGCGCGACGGTACTGTGGGCACGCCATCCACGCGTTCGGAACGGGTCAGGGTTACCGTGCCGGCACAAAAGGCCTGTACAAAGTCATGAGCCGAGAGTCCGATGCGCCGCTCGGGAACCGGTAAGCCAAAGGCCGTCATCATGGGTCTACTCATCCAGGGATTGGACTGCGGCTCAGGCGGCCAAACGCCTTCATTCAGACCACCCAGAATAATGTGATCGGCGTGTTGAAGGCGGGCTTCGAGGGGGCCAAGGATGTTGAGACGGGGATGCCGACCAAACCGGGGGCGGACAACAGCGCCACACATGAGGGTTTTTAGAAATGGCGTATAGTCGCGCGGGCTGATCTCCATACCTTCGTCCAGGGCATCATGTAGATCAGCGAGAAACCGTGCCAGGGTTTCCCCGGCATCGCCGCGCCAGAGACGATCCTGTCCCGATTGCTCGTCACTGCCGGTGAGAAACTCGGCAAAGGAAATGTGCGCCCTCAGAGCCCGTTGGAGCTTGACCGGATTTTCCGTGAGGCAGGCACAAAACGGTTCGGCCTCCTGCCGCAGGTTCTCCACCAGTTCACGCAGTTTACCGTGTTTCGGTGCTGAAAGTGCGGACAATAATCCTTCAAACCCCGGGTCGGGCCGTGGCCCGCGTAACGCGCCTACCTCCAGCTCGCGTACCCATTGCCTGAAAGTTCCGGGTGACTGGCCGCCAGCCGTTAATGGATGTTTGAGCAACGCCAGTAAAGCGACGGGTGCCAGGTCTTCGGCGATGGCGTCGGCGACCGACAGCAGAAACGTACCTGGCGGTGTCTGGATCAGGGGAACACCGGCTGAGTCGTCAATGTTGATATTCCAGCGTTTAAGCTCGGAAACGACCCGGCGCGCCAGATTCCGGTCCTGCGTAACCAAAGACGCCGTTTTTCCCGGTGTTTCGAGGGTTTCGCGCATGATCAGGGAAATGACGGTTGCTTCCTGTGCCGTGTCCTTGCAGTCAACGCGCAGGACACCCCTGAGAGTTTCCGTGGGCAAATCGTTCAGGCTGATGACATCGCCCGTGGCGGATGCCGGCAGAAACGCCCGCCGGATCAGTGTTTCCCGGTCTGATGGGATTTCGCTATCATGCGATAGGTTTGTCGATGTTGGCCACTCACCAACAGATTGCCTGTCAACCTCCATATGGCTTAACAGATGCCGAAGGCCGTACTGCGGGTGGGTTGGACCCAATGCCAACCATGTGCTGTCGTCGAGCCCCTGATCCAGCCCCGGCAGCACCACGCAACCCTGATCCAGTTCCGCGATCACCGACAACAGATCCGCGGTTGCTGGAATAGAACCGGTTGACCCGGCGGCAATCACCGGAGAGGACGGTGGTGATTCAGACCATTGACGTGCTTGAGCGGCCAGCATCCGATTCCTTCGTTCCGCCGGATCCAGCAGGCCTTCTTCGGCGAGAATATCGGGCCAGAATTCCGTGACGAGCTCAAGAAATTCAAGAGTTTCGCTCCAGTGTGCCGCATATTCACCGACATCCAGGGTTTTCAGGTCGTCGAAGTTCAGTCGCTCCGTCGCAACCTGGTCGATCAACGAGCCCATTTCACGGGCGAGCAGGGCGGCCTGATCCGGCGTTGGCCGGCTTGGCCTTTTGCGGATCATCTCACCCAGCAACAACTGGCGACGGATGGCGGAAATTGCGGGCGGCAGATCAAGGGAGGGCCTGTCTTCCGGGCTCACATTTGCGTCACCGGACAGCACAAGTTCGTCCTCATCCACGTCACCAATAGGGGCCATTCGGGGCAGGAGCGTGGGTTTACCATCGCTTAACCGCAGAAATGCCTCTCGCAAACTGCGGCACGAGCGGCGTGTGGGAAGCAGGATATAATAGCGCGCGAGGCGGACAGGATCGCCGCCTGCCTGTTCCCAGACGCCTGTCGCCAGCGTATCAACAAAGGGCAGGGAAGGGCCGATGGTGTAGACGGTTTTGGTCATGATCAGCGATGTTTCGTCCCGGCATACGGTGCATCCAGAAAGGCCTCGGTCTCGGCCAGACTCTGCGGAGTGCCAATATGAAACCATTCGCCGTCATGAATGACACCATAAAGCCGCCCCGCCTCGATGGCGGTATCGAAAACATGATTGAGCGAAAACATGCCGGGCTCAACCCGTTTGAAAACCCGTGGGTGGAGAATTTGGATACCCGCAAACATGTAGGGGCAAATTTCACCCTCGGGGCGGCGGCTCAACCTTCCATCGGGCGCTACGAGGAAATCGCCCCGACTGTCATAACCATAAGCCTCGACGGTAGAATGCATAAGGAGCAGTATATCCATACGCTCCGCATCCCATTGTCTCAGCATGCGACCAAGCGTGTCTGTCGGGCCGTTGAGCCAGAAAGCATCCCCGTTGATCACGAAAAATGGATCACTGCCCAACAGGGGAAGGGCATTCTGGACGCCGCCACCCGTTTCCAGGCGGGTTTCCTCGACAATAACGTCGATTTTTGACGGCCCTCGGTTTTCGAGATGAGCGACGACCTGTTCGGCGAGATAGTAGGCATTGACGACAATATTGCGAATTCCGGTGTCTTCCAGCCGGTCGATGACGTGGTCAATGAGGCTACGGTTTTGCACGGTAAGCAGGGGCTTTGGCGTGTTGTCCGTCAACGGTCGCATGCGTTCACCCAAACCAGCGGCGAGAATCATGGCACGTTTAACGGGTAAATCAGGAATGATCACGGCGGGCTCCAGTCGTTTAGTCGAGCCTGCCATCCGGGGTCGGATGCAGACAGCGTGGCTTGACGCCCGCCAGTGGTCGGATCAGCAGATAGGTCGATCTTTAAATGACAACGGGGAAGCCATGAGCCCATGTTCTCTGGCCATTCGATGAGGGAAATACCGTCGGCAAAGGCGTCTTCAATGCCCAGTTCCGGTGCTTCGTCAGGGTTTTCCAGACGATAGCAGTCGAAATGATAGACGGGTGCCGGATCAGTCTCGTAAACCTGTACCAGGGTGAATGTCGGACTGGGCACATCTTCATCATAGCCCAGGAGTGCCCGAATGGTGCCGCGCGCCAGACACGTCTTCCCTGCCCCCAGCGTGCCACCAAGGGCCACAATGTCACCGGGTTGAAGGATTCCGGCGAGGGTTCGGCCAAGCCCACGGGTTGCCTGTTCATTCGCGAGAGCAACCGAGATTGTTTCCAAGCCCGCGTAACTTTTCTGATGTTGCATACATCCTTGTACCCGGCGTATACGCGCGTCATCAAGGGGCATTAACGAGGAATAATCAGCTTTCTGTTATGGGTTGTCATGACGGCGGCATGAAGACAACCAGGGCGGTGCCGCGCATGGGTGCCGTTTACCTGAGCTGCCATCTCAGGTTTTTCCGCTCCACCTCAAAGCTGAAGTTCGAACCGCTGGGTCAGGAAACCCAGCGCTACAGCAGAATCATGCATACCAGGACCAAGCGGTTGATGGCGGACGTCATTGGCCCGCCAAGTACCTATTTACGCGTCTCCAGGCTGTAATTGATCGAACAAATGGTGGAAACGCTGGTTGTCAGTTCGCCTTCTGGCGGCTGACGTAACAGCCGTCTTCGTGACCGCAAAAATGCTCATCGAGATCAGGATGCAGAAACGGCTCGTCCGAATCGTCGGGTTCGAGATTTTGTTCCGACACATAGGCGACATAAGGCGACGTATCGTGATTCTGGGCCAACAGATGATAGAAGGGCTGGTCTTTCCGCGGACGGGCTTCTGCGGGGATGCTCTGATACCACTCCTCTGTATTTCCAAACTCTGGGTCTACATCGTAGACAACGCCGCGAAACCCGAACAAACGGTGGCGTACAGGTTGGCCGATGAGGAATTTTGCCTGAATTTCACGCGAAACAGGTCGCAAGACCGCCTCCATTCAAATCGGGTTGATTTTGTCTCTTCCTAACTAGCAAAACAGCGTTGCCGAGGCAAATAGGTTATGATGTTTCAAGACCCTGATTCGGGTCGGTCTGTGAACGAGGAAAAACCACGTGATTGCAACTCTTCGCCTCTATAGCGGATTTATTCTGCTGTTCTATGTGGGGCTTCACCTGCTCAATCATGCGTTGGGTATCATATCGATAGAGGCCATGAACAATGGTCTCCGGTTAAACAGCCTGTTGTGGCATTCCCTGCTCGGAACGGTACTCTTGTACGGTTCGTTTGCGCTGCATGCGTCGTTGGGTTTTTACAGCCTCTACCAGCGCCGAAGTTTGAAAATGCCGATGGTCAGCCAGGTTCAGTTGATCATGGGTTTCCTGATTCCCCTATTGCTTGCCACCCACATTTCGGCAACCCGTGCCTTGTCCCAGCGTTTTGACGTGGTCTCCGACTACTACACGGTGTTGCCAGCCCTGTGGGTGTTTATACCCGAATATGGCGTCATGCAGGCCATCGCCGTCATCGTTGTCTGGGCTCATGCCATGATCGGGATGCACATGTGGTTGCGGCTGAAACCCTGGTATGATGACGCCAGGGCCTGGCTGTTGGGTGGCGCCGTGATATTGCCGGTGGCCGCGCTCTGCGGGTATGTGTCTGCGGGCATGGAAATCATCGAGCTTGTTGCTGTCGATGGCTGGGTCGAGGCGATGATGGCGTCCTACGGTCGCCGCCCGGAAATGGTGGATTTTATCTATACCCTTCGCGACGGCGTGATCATAACCATCATATCGGTTCTGATCGCGGTGCTGGCCGCCCGCTGGATACGGCAGATTGCCGCCAGACGTCGAAGACGTGCCGTCATCCGTTATGCGCCTGGTGACATATCTCTTGCGCTTGAACCCGGTTCGACAGTTCTGGAGTGTCTGCAAGCGGCAGGTGTTGGTCATGCTGCTGTCTGTGGCGGCAAGGGTCGCTGCTCGACGTGTCGGGTCCGCGTTGAATCCGGTGCCGAAGCCCTGCCGGACCCGGATGAAAATGAACGCAGGGTTCTGGAGCGTGTCGGTCTTCAGGGCCCCGTTCGGCTCGCCTGTCAGGTACGGCCTTCGAATGATTTAACCTTAGTGGCACTGATTCCACCGGAATCGACGGTTGATTCCGCGCTTCGCGGGCGCGGACAACGGCAAGGCAAAGAACTGACGGCGGCTTACCTGTTTGTCGACCTGCGCGGATCAACGAAACTATCCGAAGATCGCCTTCCGTTTGACGTGGTTTTTATCCTCAACCAGTTTTTCGCAGAATTGTCGAGCGCGCTTCGCGAAACCAACGGGCACTATGCTCAGTTCAACGGCGATGGGCTAATGGCGATTTACGGTCTGGAACAGGATATCGCGACGGCCAGTTGGCAGGCGGTCAAGGGGGCACAGGCCATGTTCCGCCGCATTGAGGAGTTGAATCACAGACTGGGGGAGCAATTGCAAGAACCGTTGAAAATCGGTATCGGCATTCATGCCGGTGAAGCCATCGTCGGTACCATGGGACCGCCAACCACACCTATTGTTTCGGCGTTGGGTGATAATGTGAATGTAGCGGCCCGATTGGAATCTCAATCCAAGGAATTTGGGGTCCCGTTGGTGATTTCCGCGCAAACAGCGGAATATGCCAGTATGAACGTTGACGGACTGGATAGTCGGGAAGTGGCGGTCAAGGGACGGGATCAACCCGTGCGCGTGTATGCTATTGCCGAACCATATTCCCTGTCACCTTGATCAAACCTATGTACCACGCCGGGCCAGCATTACAGCCACAAAAAATGCACCGGCTGATGACGTCACAATGCCAATGGGGAGTTCCTGGGGTGAGAGCAGCGTGCGTGCCGCAATGTCGCTGACCAGCAATAAATTCGCCCCGATCAACGCCGATAACAGGATAATTCCACGGCTCACTGCGCCGATGAAGGCCCGCGCGATGTGCGGCACCATCAAACCCACAAACCCGATGACACCGGTAAGGGACACAAAGATCGCGGTCGCAAAGGCAGAGACCAGAAAGGTGGTTGTCCGCAAGCGATTGACCTGTACGCCGAGGCTTTTCGCGGTGAGGTCTCCGGCCAGCAACGCATCAAAAGCACGGTGGTTGAACAGTGCATAAATAAATATCGAGGCAAACCCAATTGCGGCAAGGGGCAGAACTTCCCAACGCGCATTACCCAGACCGCCCAGCGTCCAGAACAGAACCGAATGGGCCGCGCGCTGATCGCCCGCAAAAACCAGAAAATTGGTGAACGCCGTGAACAGGAAGGAAATCGCCAGTCCTGCAAGGACAAGTTTTTCTGGTCCGCGAAAACCGATCTTCCAGAACACTATCAAAACGGCGGCTGCCGCGATCATGCCACCGCAAAACGACGCAATCGGAAGTGTCCAGAGTCCCAGCGTGTCTCCGGTGATAGTAATCACCAGTACGGCACCAGCCGCCGCCCCGGATGAAAGTCCAAACAGAAACGGATCGGCAAGGTCGTTACGCGTGACAGATTGAAGCAGACATCCGACGACGCCCAATCCCGCGCCTACCATGATTGCGAGAAAGGCACGGGGCAGGCGCAGCTCGACAATGATCAGGTCGAGAGGTGTTGCGCCGGAAGAATCAAGCCACCCTGTCCATCGCCCAAGCGCCCCCAGAGCCACCTCCGGATTAATTGACGTTGCACCCAGGATGATCGATGCAATGGTCAGGGCGGCGAGAACCACGGTCCCTCCGATGGCTGTCATCGGACGCATGGGGGCGTTAGAACCCGGCGTTTGGATACATGGCGCGGGCAATCTTCTCAATCGCTTCGATATTGGCCGGACCCGGCGTTAGTTCTTCGTACCGCAAGGGAACGAAACGCGCGTTTTTGACGGCCTCCGTGTGCTTCATTGCCGGATGTTGCCGCAGATAGTCCAGCAGGCCTTCGGCACCGTTGCCACCACCCTGATAATCCAGCAGAATCAAGAATTCGGGATTGGAGGCCACCACAGCTTCCCAGGAAGTTCGCGACCAGCTCGTGTCCATATGGGCAGTCACATTGGCGCCACCGGCGGCTTCGATCATGGCGTTGACGATAGCATAACGACCGGCTGTAAATGGCTTGTCGTCACCGGAGTCATACAGGAACGTCCGCAGCCCCTTGCGCTCACCAACGGCCTCTCGGATGGAAGCAAGGCGGGACTTCCATCCATCTACAAGTGATTGTGCCGCGGCTTCCCGATCAAATATCCGCCCCAGTTTCAGAATATCGTCAAACAGCAAATCCATGCTGGCGACGGGACGGTCCTTGTTCAGATGGATACAGCTTTCCGAAAGAATCAGTGTCTTGATGCCGAGCGGAGAGAGAGTATCCGGTGTGACGTCGCCGCCGGGTTTCATGCCGTAGTACCAGCCAGCGAAAAACAGCTCGGGGCTGGCGGCGGCCAGCGTTTCGAGACTCGGAAATTTGGGGGCCAGTTCCGGAATGTCGCCGCGTCGTTTATCGAATGCCGCATTGGTCTTGTACCAGCCTGAGATGCCGGTCAACCCGACAATATGATCCTGCAATTCAAGGGCGAATGCCATATCGGCCATGTTGATATCGTGCACAACCATGGCCTCGGGTTTTTTATCAAAAGTCAATGGTTCACCACAGTTGTCGACAGTGATGGGAAACCCGCCCGCAGGGCTGGCGGTCAGGCAGAGAAACAGCCCCATCAGAAGTCTTCTCATTGCAGGGTCCTTTTTTCGGTGTCGAGTGTATAGTCGGGTGTATAATGGTTAGGGGGTGCACGGTTGACGGAAACGTCGAGCACCGGCAGTGTTCGGGGTTCGTCGGGATGGTTGAGAACGTGATATTCGACCCCGAATACAGATTTCACGGATACCGGCGTTAGCACGTCCGATGTTCTGCCCCTGCCGGCCTCAGCCCCGAAACTCAGCAGCAATGTCTTTTCCGCGAATCCTGGAATCAGCGTAAGGTCGTGTAATACGGTAACGGTTGTGATCCCGAGCCCGGCCACGATGGTCAGGACATCTCGTTTCGCTCGTGGGTCGAGGTGATTGGTTGGCTCATCCAGAAACAGAACCTCCGGTTGCTGACAGATGGCGCGCGCAATAATCGCCCGTTGCAGTTCCCCGCCGGACAAACGGCCAATGGATGCGTTCCTGAGGCTGGACAATTCCATCAGCGAGATAGCGTGATCAACGATATCGATCCCGCTTGTGCTGAATCGCTGATCACCATGCGGGATTCGGCCTAGCGCCACATAGTCGAAAACTGACAACCGCGCATCGGGCGAGTCGTGTTGTCCGGCAATGGCAATTCGTCTGGCTCTTGCCCGCGGGCTGAGGGCGGCGATGGGGCATCCGAAGACCTCAATCGACCCTGTGGTCGGCTCCATCAAGCCGGCGAGCAATCGAAGCAGCGTTGTCTTCCCGGCACCGTTGGGACCGGCCAGGGCAACAATTTCGCCGCGCTCAACCTCAATAGAAACATTGTCGAGCAGGCATTGGCCATTGCTGGCCTGATAACTGACGGCCGACGCACAGAGGACGGGTTGCCGGGACGATACCTGCGTCATTGCGACGGTCCCGTATCGTTTCGGGTCATGATCAAACAGCCCGGCAGACGGGCCAGGGTTTTGTTGCGCAATCCGCCGGGCCTCTCTGTTGATCGAGCCCCGCCGTCCTCGGAGGGTCGATACTGTGCCGCAAAAGCGACAAGTGACGGAATATCCCTATCGGGATCAATGTCACTGAACAGATAGCTGGCCCTGCCGACAGCCAGACAGGCGACCGTACGGGGGCGGGACCATCCTGCCATACAGGCGATGCCGAAAACCTCAAAGATGTCATCCGCCCCCGAGGCGCGGGCCTGGGAGACAGCTTCATTCAGTTTCTGAATAAGCGCCGCTGCTGGCCGGCAATCACGATTTTCGCGGCGGCAGGGCGGGCAAACGACACTTCGGTGTGCAGGATCAGTCTGTTCGTCGAATGGCAAGGCGGCTTCCCCCATCGAAAACCGGGGTCCGGCCATACACGCCGTCGAGATCGCCTGCTACTTGGGTTCCTGAACCTGTCACTGCGTCCTCCCGAAACACCCCGTCCGGTTTGAGTTTTCAACACAATGGCAGGTCTCCTGGCTTGCGGATCCTCGCATCTCACTCACCTTCCCGGCATCTTCGCCAGTGGTCATTGAGCAATGCTATCCGCTTACAGTTGCGGGGGCAGCCACGGTCTCGGTCCCTGCTGGGTACGCCTCACCGTGTTCCCTTTTAATCCGCCTTCTCGTTCGGTCCGGCGGAACCATCGACACTGACAATACAGAACTGATTTGAGAATGCAATTGGGAATAGAAATAATGCAGTCCGGGGGATCAGAAGATCGGACAGGCCGATCATGCCCCGTCCGCTCGGTTGCCGCGCTCGATTTCGACGATCATTGCTATTCCATCCAATTCCACCCTGAAGGGTCACGGTGGTTAAATCGCTATTCGGGTATTGTCGGGCACAGTACCCCGCCCGACACCATCTGTCGGGGCGAAGTTTCACGCCCGCGAAAGCCTATGGATTTACATGGGGAAAATACCCCACCCTTGGGATATGGGAAGACAGGGGGAGCAGTTCGAAGAATTTTTTTCACTTTTTTTGCATATTTTCCTTGACAAGGGCGTTATTTTGCCCTACCTTGAGTTCAGTGACAGGGACAAGTGCGTCTGCACCGCATAGTCCAGTCACCGTCAAAACCGTCGTTAAAGCGGACGTGCCGGACAGAAAGACTCCATCGGACGATCCTGCTTATACACACGCAGAATTATGCACACTCGGAATTATGTACACTCAGGCGGCTCTTGCGCACAACACCCATAATACCGCCAAATCAGCGTTATCCGGGGCAACCCCAAAAGGAAAACGTCTACAAATGTAAACAAATGTAAATATCCGCTCGCACCCGCCCATGATTTCAACCGGGATTTCAGGGGGAACTTCAGCGGATTAGGTCAAACAAAAAATGGCCCTGAGCAGAGCCGTTCTCATGTCCCGTTTTGAACAGGGTTGGTTGTCCGGTTACTCGTAGAGCCAGGGCTGTGATGCCCGGTTTTGTGCTTCGAACGTATCGATTTTGTCCTGTTTTTGCATGGTCAGGCCGATATCATCAAGACCGTTCATCAGGCAGTGCTTGCGGAATGGATCGATATCGAAGCTGATGGTGCCGCCGTCCGGGCCGGTGATGGTCTGATTTTCGAGGTCCACGGTCAGGGCGGCATTGGCACCGCGTTCCGCATCATCCATGAGCTTGTCCACGGCTTCCTGGGGCAGCTTGATGGGCAGGACGCCGTTCTTGAAACAGTTGTTGTAGAAGATATCGGCGAAGCTAGTGGAGATCACGCACCTGATACCGAAGTCGGCCAGCGCCCAGGGCGCGTGCTCGCGAGACGAGCCGCAGCCGAAGTTATCGCCGGTGACCAGAATGCTGGCGTTGCGATAGGCCGGTTTGTTGAGCACAAAATCGGCGATTTCGTTACCGTCGTCATCGTAGCGCATCTCGAAAAACAGGCTCTTGCCGAGACCGGTGCGTTTGATAGTCTTCAGGAACTGCTTCGGGATGATCATATCGGTGTCGATATTGATCAGATTCAAAGGTGCACCAACACCGGAGAGGGTCGTGAACCTGTCCATCAGGCGGCTCCCAGCTTGCGTACGTCGGTCAGCTTGCCGGTCACGGCAGCCGCCGCCGCCATGGCAGGACTAAGGAGGTGCGTGCGGCCGCCGCGGCCCTGACGACCTTCGAAATTACGGTTGGATGTGGAGGCACAACGCTCACCCGGCTCCAGCTTGTCGGCGTTCATGGCAAGGCACATGGAACATCCGGCCTCACGCCACTCGAACCCGGCGGCCAGGAATATCTGATCCAGACCCTCGGCTTCCGCCTGCTCCTTGACTAGTCCCGAGCCCGGCACAACCATAGCGCCGACGCCCTCGGCCACCTTGCGGCCCCTGGCAATGGCGGCGGCGGACCGGTCCGGGCGAAGCTACGCCCCGTGGGCCAGAGACGGCTGCGCGCCATCCTGGTCGAGGCCGCGTGGCAATGGACTTGGCGCAATGCGGAGGCCAAGGCGCTCTACAACCGTCATTTTGTAAAATCAGACATTGCGCAGAAGGCGATCTGCGCCGTCGCCAGGAAACGCGCAATCAAGCTTTGGCGCAGGGCGATGGGAACGTCGCCGGCGCCAATGGAGGGCGCCGCGCGCGGGGCGTGGTCGGGATAACCGACGACAAAAAAAGGTAGCGCCCTCATCCACCAGCACGCACCGAAAACGGTACTTGGTGATCCTGCATCCTGACAGGCACGAATAACAAAAGGCTTACGCGAACCGGTGATAGAGCCAACATACAACATACAACATATCCAACGCCCGAGCACTGGCGGCGGACAAAACCTGTTGCGCTCAAAGCTGCCGACCAAAAAGCAACACTTGTGAAGATCGGGATAATCTCCCCGTTTTGCATTCTCCTGTTGACATGCGGCCACATAAAAAAAGACCTGTGGCGGGCGCGCTATCGGCAGGACCAAAGGCGGGCTGAATTCGAAGCTGCATTTGGTCTGCGATGGCCGGGGGCGGCCCGTGCATCTGCACGTGAGCGCAGGCAACAAGGCCGATATTGCGCATGCCCGTCAATGCCTTGAGCCCTATGTCACCAAAGGAACAACGGTCACTGTGGATCGGGGATATGATGCCATCCACCTGCGGGACTGGTTGACGGATATGGAGGCAAAGCCCTGCATCCCGCCCCGCAAGAACCGGACAATCCAATGCGCATACGACATTGAGCTCTACAAAACACGGAACATCGTCGAACGCATGTTCAACCGGCTCAAGGACTGGCGGCAACTCAGCCCGCGCACCTTCAGATGTCCGGGAAACTTCCTCGCAGCCGCACACATCGCAGCAATCGTCATATGGCTCTTATGAGTCTACGCCCTGGGTATATTCATATCCGGCATTTTTGATGTAGTTTGCACATTCCTGCGGTGTGACGGTGTTGAGGATGTGGTTGATGGCCTCGCAGATACCGTCCGCGTCCCGTCGCTCGGCCTTTCGGAGCCAATGCTTCAGCTTTGAAAAGGCCATTTTTATCACTGACCGACAGGTGAATGCAGGGCATTCACCGAGAGGTGGGATTCGAGTCGGGGGAATACTTTGGCAGGAAGAACAGCCTGGCTCCGGCGCCCCGAATGGCGCTTCGTACGGCCTTGCTCTTGTGGGAGCCGAGATTGTCCATGACGACGACATCGCCGGGCCTGAGCGTGGGCACGAGGACTTTCTCCACATAGACACGGAAGCGCTCGCCGTTGATCGGCCCGTCGAGATGCCAGGGTGCCTCGATCCGGTCATGACGCAACGCCGCCACAAAGGTCTGCGTGCGCCATCGACCATGAGGCGCGGCGCCCTTTAGCCTTGCGCCCCGCAGTGCCCAACCCCTCAATGGTGCTATGTTGGTCTTGGTCCAGGTCTCATCAATGAAGACCAGCCGGGAGGGATCGATGCGGCCCTGGTATCTTATCCATTGCCGCCGACGCCACGCAACGCCCAGCCGCTCGCGCTCGCTCGCAACCAGCGTTTTTTTTGTATCGAAACCCCTGTTCGTGGACAAAGTTCCAGACCGTGTGGTAATCCACGACAAGACCCTGCTCAGCAAGCTCCGAGACAAGCCCCATCAACGTGAAATCCCCCCGCCCGATCCGCGACCGCAGCCAGCACTCATGCGCCCCGGCGATCTTGCGGCGCTTGTGACCGTCCATCCGACCCGGTGCCGCGCTCCCCGTCCGACGAAAACGCGACACCCAGGCTACCGCCGTGCTCGCGCCTTGGGCCAAAACGACGAGCCGCGCCGCGACACGACACCCCGCCACGCACAACCGCTGAAACCACCCGTTCGCCAAGATCAATGGAAAATGGTCTTGCCATGATATGCCAACCTCCTTTTACAGCCGACATCTTGAATAACAGATCAAACCTTTTGGGAATCCCTAAAATAAATCCAATCAATGGCATAACGCTCTAGGGCGGGGAAAACTGGCGGAGGGTTGCGTTCATAAGGATTACCGGGACGACGCCGGTCAGAACAATGACGAGGGCGGGCAGGGCGGCTTCTTCCAGAAGTTCATCCTTGGCGTACTGATACACATAGGTAGGCAGGGTTTCGAAATCGAACGGTCGCAGCAGAAGCGTCATGGGCAGCTCTTTCATTACGTCCACAAAAACCAGCATCCCGCCCGCAATAATGGAGAGCCGCATCAGCGGCAACAACACCAGCCGTACGGTGTCCACATACCCGCGACCAAGGGAACGGCTGGCCCCCATCATGTTGGGTGACAAGCGCTCATATCCTGATGTAACGGCGCCATAACCCACCGCCTGAAACCGCACGACACATGCAAACACCACCAGCCCCAGCCCTCCGGTGAACCAGCCGGAAAAGCCGCGGCCCCAAAACCCCTGGAACACGGCCCCTATCCACGCGTCGAAATAGCTACCAACAGAGATCACACCGATGGCCAGGATCGTGCCGGGAAATGCGTATCCCGCCGACGCCAGTGCGGTCAGCCTGCGGAGCAAAAGAGAGCCGAAGTAAACCGATGTAAACACCATAAACGTTGCGCTGGACATGACCAGGATTGCGACACTGAGAGCCAACAAGCAGGAGTTGACCGCCGCTGAAATAACTGTGTCGTTGAGGTCGAGGGAGTGCCCCTGGAGGATAAACGTCAGCAAGACACCAACCGGCAAGACGAACCCCAGGACAACTGGAACGCAGCATACCGCCATGCAGGCCGCCGCTTTCCAACCTTTTACGGGCTCCGCCACCAAGGATACAGATTTGCGCCCTGTATCAACAAACCGCCTTCTGGCCCGCGCCGCCCGTTCAAAGATCAGCAGCACAATGATGAACAGAAATGAAAACACGGCAATCTGAGAGGCCGCCGCCAGATTGTTCATGCCGAGCCAAACATTGAAGATGCCGAGGGTAAGGGTCTCGATAGCGAAATACTCGACGGTGCCAAAATCAGAGATGGTTTCCATAAGAACCAACGCCAGACCAGCGGCTATCGCGGGTCGCGCGAGTGGTAAACCAACGCGCCAAAACATGCTTTTACTGGCGAGTCGAGACACTTCGAAGAGAGATAAAGGCGTGAGCAGGAAGGCCGC
Source organism: Rhodospirillales bacterium (assembly GCA_963921245.4). GTDB lineage: Bacteria > Pseudomonadota > Alphaproteobacteria > Rhodospirillales > Casp-alpha2 > JABJGO01. The sequence goes on from CAWUEY030000001.1 coordinate 411,857, forward strand.
GCGTCCCATCATGTAAACATAGGGGTAGAGAACCGCACCCATTACAAGAATGGCACCCTCCATGGAGCGGATCTCCGGGAACAGGTAATCTCGCGCCGATTGCCATCCGAACATGTCTCGCAACAGGCCCTGGACCGGCCCCGCATATTCCAGAAAATCCGTATAGGTATAGGCAACCAGATAGGCAGGGACCGTCGCCGGTAACAAAAGAATCCATTCAAGAGAGTCACGGAACGTGAAATCGTATCGGGTTACAATCCAGGCGGTTGTGACACCAAACAACAGACTGACAAGGCCGACACCCGCCATCAGGACAAGCGTGTTGGCGACGTATCGCGGTACAACCGTGTTAAACAGGTGTTGCCACAATCCACCGCTATCTCCGCTCGCTTCAAAAACCAATGCGAGCACGGGTGCAAAAAACAAAAGAGCGATGGCGAAGGATGCCACGGCCCAGGGCGCGATCCTGGCGTTCAGTTGAACAGAGTGAAGAGAAAGTAAGCCCTTTACCATCCGACCCGGTCAATGACCATCTGCGCTTCCGGTGCCAGTTCGGCAATGGTGGCGATGGGCATGGTATCTTCCTTGAAGGTTTCCCAGGAATGCAGTTCATCTGGTGGTGCAACGTCTGGATTCACTGGATACTCGTAATTCACGAAGCCATAAAGATTTTGTGCCGGTGCCGTGGTCAGAAATTCCATGAAACGAACGGCTTCTTCCTTGTTGCGGGAGTGCTTAGCAACCCCGCCACCAGAGATATTGACGTGCGCCCCCCGGGTTTCCTGATTGGGAAAGATCAGGTTTACCGCGTTGGCCCATTGCTGATGCTCTTCCTTGTCTGAATGTTTGAGCTTGCCGAGGTAGTAGTTATTAATAATGGCAATATCACAAACACCTTCATACACGGCCTTGACCTGAGCCCGGTCGTTACCCTGGGGACGGCGGGCGAGATTGTCTACTACGCCTTGCGCCCAATTTTCGGCGGCGGCGACGCCCTTTGCGTGGATCATAGATGCGATCAGTGCGCGGTTGTAAACATGGCTGCCCGGGCGGGAACAGATACGGCCCTTCCATCTCGGGTCAGCCAGTTCCTCATAGTTTTTGATGCTGAGGGCATCTTCGGCTTCTTTTGAAACAGCAATGACACGGGCCCGTTTGGAAAACGCAAACCAGCGGTTTTCCGAGTCCCGTAAATGTGGAGGGATGTTTTTTTGGAGAATTTCCGAATCTACCGGAGCCAGCAGATCCTTGTCGGCATAGACATGCAGACGTGCAATATCGACGGTCAAAATCAGATCCGCCGGGCTGTGTTCACCTTCCAATTGCAGCCGCTGGGCAAGGCCCTTGGAGGCATAGACAATATTGATGTTGGTCCCGGTAATCTCCGAATAGGCATCGATGAACGGCTGGATCAGAAACGGTTGCCGGTGGGAATAGATATTTAGTTCCTGCGCCGCCGCTTTTGCAGTGATCATTATGGTGGCCAGAGCAAACACGATTACACCGAGGGTTGTGATTGAGCGGGTTCGGCGGACAATAGAAAAGGACATCCTGGGTTGATCCTTGTTAAAAGGCTTGTACAGACACGCTGCCGCTTCGAAGAACGGCGCAATGTAGAGAGACCGGAAGTCATGAGCAAACACGGCGTTCCGGTCCAATCCATATGTTAAATCCTCTCGTCGTCCGGCGAGATACAGCGTGCCACCCAAACGGTCCCAGATGGCGAGTACGACACCGAAATTCCGGTCGTGATGACCTTTCTCGACGGAATGGTGAATCTGATGTTGGGCTGGTGAAATCAGCCATTTTTCCACGCACTGGCCATAGGAAATCCAGACAGGCGAATGTCGCAGATTTGAGCCAGCTATGTTAAACACAAATACGAAGGCGTTGGCACCCAGAACATCGACAAGGCCAAATCGGCTACCAAAGAAGTACATAAATCCTGCAACGGCAATGGCTTGAACCACCGTTGCACGGAGAGTAAAGAGCACGCCTTCAACCGGGTGGGTTCGAAACACGGTCACCGGATTGAGGGTTTCGGCGGAGTGATGAACCTTGTGAAAGCTCCAAAGCACGGGAATCCGATGAAGTGCGCGGTGAACGGCGTACCTGGAAAAATCGTCGAGCAGAAAAAGGAAGACCGTGAACAGGGAAGAGATGATCCAGGGCGATGCGGAATTCCACAAGGTAACCCGCCCGCCGAACAGCAAATGCAATCCCTCGAAGATCAGCGTTGCAAATGCCAGGGTTGATACCAGGCGGGGGATGATGCCCATCATCAGGGCCTGGTTGATGAAAAAGACGCCGTAGTCTGCCCGCGCGGACCGCGACCACCAGGTGGGCTTGTTGAAAATCCGGAACCAGGCCTGTTTGAAACCCGTACCCTGAAACAACAGCGGAAGTGTAATGCCGAGCAGCAGCGCAGAGAAGAGATAACCGACGAATATCCGTTTTGACGGATCAATAAGCGGTCCAAGAACCTGCTCTATGTATCGTAATACAATCTCTTCCATGTCCTGAATCGGAAACAACGGTTCGGGCGTTCAACCCAAACCGCCGCTTCATCCTATCAGTCGTTTTCGGCGTTTGCGCCGTCTCCGAGCGTGGCGATCAGGGCAGCCATGTCACCGGTGATGTCGTTGTTCCGCGCTTTCACGCCGAACGTGTCGATCATCAGCTTTTGAATTTTACCCATGTGGATCATATATTCGCCCCAGCTTGAACCCTGATCTCGCACGTAGTTGCCCTTGCTGTCGATATCGACAACCTGGCTGGCGTTTTCGAGCAAAGGACCATATCCGATCATGCGGTTCAGCCGCGTTGCCGTTTCACCCAGATTATGCTTGCCGGTTTGCAGCGCGAGGCTGAAGCCTTTCAGCTCACCCCAGTGCTTGATGTATTTTTTGTAGACCTTTGCCGTATCACCATTGGCTTCCATGATGATTTGCAACTTGGCCATGTCCTTGTAGACCGAACCGGCATACTTAAAAACGGATTCGGCGAGGACTTTTTCCCAGTTATCGGTAATAACCGCAGCGTGCTGTTTCAGTTTAGCCCGTTCGGCATCGGTCAACTTTTCACCATTGGCATCGGCAATGAGTTTACGGCCATCCAGAAACGCGCGGGTAATGGTGTGTAGGTAGTTGGTTTCGTTATCCTTGCCGGCGACCGAGGAGTCATAGGCCGCGGCGTAATAGGCTGGACCGAAAGTCATTTCGGTCTTCAGATTAACTTTCCCGTTTCTGTCGTAATCGGCAAATATCAGGGCATTTTCCGGGTTTTCGGATTTGGTTCCCTGCTTGGCGATCTCATAGACCTGACGCGGGGTTAGTTTCAGCGTATGCGCCGGTGTGCCGAAGTATCCAAAACCTTCATCCCAGGAATGTTCCTTGCCGGTGTAGTAGGCACCATCCTTGTAGGGTTTGTCGTTGGGCTTGTTGTCGGCTTCCAGTTTCTCATCGAGGTAGTTGTCGACAGCCTGATTATAGGAAACCGCACCCATAATGAATTTCGAGATCAGCTGCGGATAATTGTACCCGTTGGCTGTATCCACGCCTCCCGTTGTTGCCGCGGCCTTGTCGATCCAAAATGCGATAAGCTCATCGGCGGTCATGTTATTGGGCATGCCGGCTACAGTGCCTTTGAAGGTCTTGCCGGACAGATTTTTCTTTTTGCTGATATCATCAATGCCGGTTTGTGTAATCACGAACGGGCCTTTGGTTTTCGGCGCGATGATCGAGCGACCGCCGGCTTTGCCATCAAAGTAGGCCATCATCCTGGCTTTGAGTTCTTCGGCGTTGCTGCCATCCCCTTCGCCGGCAAGTTTCTTGATGGAATCGTGGAGCGCGTGACGGGCAATCTGACCAGTGTAAGCTACCGATGTGGTCTTATCTCCCGAATAGCCTTTCACAGTGACGGGAAACCCGGCGTAGACGTCGCCGGCGGCTAGGACCGGAGATGTCACCAAAAAACCAACCAGAGCAAGGGCTCCGGAAACCGCACGAATTATCATGTTTTTGTCCTTTAGTAATATCCTAGTAATATTCATTTGGAGAGGGCATTATTAATAATGAAAATCATTATCATTTGCAAACTAAAAATTTTCATGACGTAACTCAATGCATTTCCACTGTCCACGGCATTTATCGGTGTACCCTGGAAAGGGAGTTTTTGAACGCTTGCTCTCTACGAAGCGTTGCCGCAAAATCTGAAGAACATTGCGGATAACCTGAAGGCCTTGCATGTGATGCCCGGTACCGGGCGCGCAGAACGGGATGTTTTGTCTGACCGGGAATATGATGAATAGCCGCCGCGTGAAAGGCCCGTTGAGGGAAATTCAGGTCTCAACTTGATTTTCCAGTATCTCCGATAGCTTTTCGTTCACGATCTCAGGTTGATCGCGGGACAGAGAAACATGCCCCAGCCCCGGTAATTCGTGATAATAGCCGTGCATCGCACAGTCGGCGACGACCTTGACCATGGACGGCGGGGTTTGAATGTCTTCCGAAAAAGCGACGGCATGGATGGGCACCGGGCACGTTTTCAACGCTTCCCGGCAGTCCATGTTGAGGCACATTTCCCATTGATTGATCAGGTCTTCGGGTTTGCGATCGGCAAAGCGAACTGTATAGGCGGCCTTTATCCGTTCCCAGGTTTCGTGATTGCCCAGCGCCTTGGCGGGAAGAGCGTAAACCGCATAGTGCGGTGCCAGGAAGTATTCCGGCAATTTGATACCGTCCCTGCGGAGATCAATTTCCGCTTGCATCCAGTCCCGGGTAAACCCGTCGATGTGGGCAGACGTACCCATGGGAATGGCAAGTCTGACGAGATGCGGGTAATCAATGGCAACTTGCTGGGTGATCAGGGCACCCATGGACAGGCCCGCCACCACGACCGGCGGGGTGCAGACCTTTTCGATGATCTCAGCACAATCCCGGGCAAAGTCCGCAATGTTCCAGGGGGCAGGGAGGCTGGAGGTCTCTCCGGCGCCCCGAGGGTCAAAGGATGTGGAACGGTATTGCTCGGCAAAGTACCTCATTTGCGGGATCCAGACCTCAGCCGGGGAATCGCCACCCGGTATCCAGACGATATCCGCTCCGCTGCCGATTTGGGCCACACGGGTTCTGGTTTCCGGGGTTTCCACAAAAGAGATTTGGAAAGCTCCATCGAATACGGAAAATGCGGAGGGTTTATCGTTCACGATCAGCTCCATTACACTTCAGGTTCCTGGAACTCTACACGCTTCGGCCTGTGATGCCATGAAAAGACATTCAAAAAAACACAGTCTTTCCCGGTGTGCGCCATGATGCGCCATGGTGCGAGCATCCAATCCGGCGCCAGCGGCTAACATTACAGCCTCGTTTCTTCTGTATGTTGCTTTTGGGCTGGTCTGTGTCGCGAATGGGCCATTTACATGATCACACGATGATTTACAGTTGCATGGAAATCTGCTGCTGTGAGGTGTTTTGCAGCTGATAACGGGTAGTACACATGAAATTGCTGATCCTGGGAGCCTCTTACGGTTCTCTGCTGTCAACCAAGGCGCTGATGGCCGGACATGATGCGACGCTGATTTGTCGGCAACAAACAGCGGCGCTGATCAATTCAGAAGGCACCTATGTTCGGTTAAAACTGCGGGACGAGGCCAACCATCGTGTGATCTTTTCCGGTGATCTACCGGGTAATGTTGACGCCTGCACCCCCCGGGATGCCCGCCCGGAAGACGTTGATCTGGTGGTACTCGCCATGCAGGAACCTCAATACGGGGAAGCCTCGGTGAAAGAATTGATGAAACGGGTCGCACAGAGCGGCAAACCCTGTCTCTCGATCATGAACATGCCACCCATTCCGTATCTGAAACGCATGAGTGCCCTTGCGAATATGGATTTGAGTGATGCCTACGCCGACCCGTCGGTCTGGGAGGGATTCACCCCCGGTGTCGTCAGTCTGTGCAGCCCGGATCCACAGGCCTTCCGCCCGGCGGAAGAAAAGGCGAATTTTCTGCATGTAGGGTTGCCGACAAACTTCAAGGCTTCCGCCTTTGACAACCCCGCGCACACGGCATGTCTCAGGCAATTGGAAGAAGACATTGCTGCCGTGGACCTGGATGGGAGAGATGTGCCGGTAAAACTCCGCGTTTATGACTCGCTCTTCGTGCCATTGGCGAAGTGGAGCATGTTGCTCACCGGGAATTACCGGTGTGTCACGGAAACGGGGGTTGTATCGATTCGGGAAGCCGTTCACGCGGATCTGCGGGCGTCTCAATCGGTGTACACCTGGGTTGACGAATTGGCACAGACATTGGGCGCGGACCCGGCCGATCAGGTGCCGTTTGAAAAATATGCAAGGGCGGCAGAAAGTTTGCTGAAACCATCGTCCGGTGCCCGCGCCATTGAAGCCGGTGCAAAGAATATCGAACGTGTGGATAGACTTGTCATGGAAATCGGCAAAGCTCTCGGACAGCGTTCGGATACCGTGGATCAGGTTGTGTCCATTGTCGATAAACGGCTGGAGATAAACCGCTCGGAAGCCTGATGCGGGGGCGTGCTTGAGGGCCGGAACAAATCGCGCAAGCGTAGAGAGAGCGACAAAACAAATGGACAAGGAAAATCAGGGAAAATCAATGAAAGCGCTCGAAGGGATCAGGGTTCTTGATTTTACGCACGTTCAATCGGGCCCCACTTGTACGCAATTGCTGGCGTGGTTCGGTGCCGACGTTATCAAGGTGGAACGGCCCGGTGTCGGTGATGCCACACGAAAGCAACTGGTCGACGTGCCCGGTGCCGACAGCCTTTACTTTACCATGCTCAACCACAACAAGCGGTCCATTGAGCTCAATTCCAAGGATGAAACCGGCAAGGAGGTCCTGACGCGGCTGATCGAAACCTGTGATGTGCTGGTAGAAAATTTCGCGCCCGGTGCGCTTGATCGAATGGGTTTTACATGGGAACGCGTTCAGGAAATCAATCCGCGCATGATCCTGGCGTCCATCAAGGGTTTTGGTCCCGGAAAGTACCAGGACTGTAAAGTCTATGAGAATGTTGCTCAGTGTGCCGGCGGCGCGGCATCCACCACAGGGTTTCTGGACGGACCGCCGACAGTGACGGGGGCACAGATCGGTGATTCAGGAACCGGTCTGCATTTGTGCCTCGGCATTGTTACGGCATTGTACCAGCGCGAACAAACCGGCAGAGGACAAAAGGTATCTGCCGCCATGCAGGACGGGGTTCTGAACCTGAGCCGGGTAAAGATGCGTGACCAACAGCGTCTTGAACATGGCCCCTTGAAAGAGTACTCGCAGTTCGGTGAAGGCATTCCGTTTGGTGATGCAACGCCACGCGCCGGTAATGATTCAGGCGGCGGGCAACCGGGGCGTATCCTGAAATGCAAGGGCTGGGAGTCCGATCCCAACGCCTATACCTACTTTATTGTTCAGGCCGCCATTTGGGAGAGGGTCTGCGACATCATCGGAAAACCGGAATGGAAAACGGAACAAGGGTACGCTACACCGCCGGACCGGCTGGACAAGCTGAACCATATCTTCGAAACCATTGAGGAATGGACCATGACCAAAACCAAATTCGAGGTCATGGAAATTTGTAATCCGCTGGATATCCCAGTCGGTCCAATCCTCTCCATGAGGGAGCTGTCTGAAGATGAGGGCCTGTTTGCGACGGGGACCATGGTGCGTGTGGATCACCCGGACCGTGGAGAGTATCTGAGCGTTGGGTGCCCCATTAAACTATCAGACAGTCCGGTTGAGGTTGTTCGCTCGCCGCTGTTGGGTGAACATACGATAGAGATATTGTCGGATGTACTCGGATATGCGGGTGATGATCTGAACCGGGTTGTCAGTTCAGGTGCCGTTGGAGATATCGATAAAACGACGATCGAACAGAAAGCGCATAGAAACGCGAAAAGTTGAGTCCGGGAGAACCGCTCGGCGGTTTAATCAAGCGAAGCGTGACGCAATCACGTAACACCGCAGTAACAACTGCATGGAGGAAGAAATGACGTTTAACAAAAGACAATTTATCAGCATGGTAGGTGCGACCGCATTGGCCGTCACCTCATTTGCAAGCCTTGCCGTAGCATTTGAGCCGACCAAGCCAGTCGACTTTATCATCATGGCCGGTAAAGGGGGCGGTGCCGACAAAATGGCTCGTCTGATGCAGGCGATCGTGGAAAAAGAAAACCTTTCCACGCGTCCCCTGGTTCCTACCAATAAACCCGGTGGCTCTGGTGCCGAGGCCCTTGTGGCTGCAAAAGGAGCCAGCGATCCGGATCACACCATCATGGTAACCCTGAACTCCTTCTTTACCACACCGCTGCGTCAGCCCGGGCTGGAAGTGGATATCATGACGTTCGCGCCAGTTGGCCGCATGGCGGAAGACACCTTCCTGCTATGGGTCCACAAGGATTCCGGCCTGACCACGTTTGAAGAGTTTCTGGAAAAGGCAAGATCCGAAGGCAACAAATGGGTCATGGGCGGCACCGGCAAGAATTCCGAAGATAACATTATTACCGATCACCTGAACAACGCGTATGGCCTGAACATGAAATACATCCCCTATAAGGGTGGTGGGGCTGTTGCCAAACAGGTTGCCGGCAAACAGTTGAACTCTTCCGTCAACAACCCTTCGGAAGCGCTTGGGTTTTATGAATCCGGCGATATGGTGCCGCTGGTCGCCTTCACCGACGAACGTCTGCCCATGTTCCCGGATGTACCGACCTTGCGTGAAAAAGGGGGTGATTTCTCATACTTCATGCAACGTGCCGTCGTTGGTGCACCCGGTATGTCGGACGCTGCTCTGGCCTACTACACCGACCTGTTCACCAAGGTCTACAACTCTGCCGACTGGCAGGAATACAAGTCCAAGAAATCCCTGATGGGTGACTTTATGGCGGGTGACGATTTGAAGTCGTACTGGGACGTACAACGTGATCGCCATGAAACGATCCTGAGGGCTTCAGGCGCGATCAAGTAATCGCCCGACGGCCGTAGATCAAGAGGGGGTTCCGAAGGTGCGCAGAGCAGAGATTGTTACAGCCATCATTCTCGGGATTCTCTCTATCTACCTTATGTGGAAAAGCGGTGAGGCACCGGCCTGGAATCCAGACCTCGCCCGCTTTGACAACATCGGTTACATCGAAGGTGAAGGACCAGGGAGCGGCTTCTGGCCGTTCTGGCTATCCGCTGTCATGCTGGCGTGTTGCATCTGGGTCGGTATCAACTGGTATCGTAAAGCCTCCCCGCAATCGGTTTCCGGGGAACCCTTCCTGGACAGTCACGGTAAAAAGATGCTGCTGTTTATCGGTGGCGGTCTTATTGCCTTTCTCGGGTTGATCCATGTGATTGGGTTTTACGGCGCGATCTTTGTGTTTTTGGCCTGTTACTTGAAGTTTTTGGGGAAACACACATGGCGTCTGACGCTGACGGTTGCCGTGTTTACACCGGTCATCAGTTTCTTTTTCTTTGATATCGCCATGCGGATCGTTTTGCCGAAAGGGTATCTCGAACCCCTGTTTATTCCGCTCTATGACACGTTCTTGTGAGCACCGGTGCATGTTTGACTTCTGTGGCGGTCGGGTAGGTTGAGATGGACATAGCATTAGCGCTGATCGACGGGGTGATTATTGCTCTGGAACCCATCAATCTCGGCCTTGCCGTGATTGGTGTTATCGTTGGCCTGTTTGTCGGTGCTATGCCCGGACTGGGCTCGGTGAACGGCGTCGCTATCCTCTTGCCGTTTACGTTTGTCATTCAGAGTTTCACGGGAACGGCGACCTCGCCGATGATATTCCTGGCTGCCATCTACTACGGGGCCATGTACGGCGGGGCCATATCGTCAATCACTCTGGGTATTCCCGGCGCATCAACGGCGGTCGCGACAACATTTGACGGACGCCCTCTCGCCATCGCGGGCAAGGCTCATATCGCGCTGGTTACCGCCGCCCTTGCTTCCTTCGTGGGCGGCACGATTTCCAATCTGATTTTTACAGGATTTGCCCCGGGGCTCGCTTCCATTGCCCTTGATTTTGGCGACCCCGAGATTTTTGCCCTCATGCTGTTGGCATTTGCGACCTTTGTCGGGCTTGGGGGAGACGATATTCCGAAAACCATTTTTTCAATCTGTACCGGCCTGGTGCTGGCGACGGTGGGCTTCGACATTGTCTCTGGAGAGCCGAGGTTGATATTCTTCGACATCACAGGTTTCACCCACGGTATCCGGTTTCTGGTGCTGGCCATCGGCGTGTACGGCATCGGCGAGATGATCTGGACCATCAACACCTCTCGGGGTGGTGTCACTATGTCCAGCGTGGACGTAAGCCTGAGCAACATCAGCAATGCCATTCGCGGTTTCGGGAAAGCCTGGAAGGGCACAGCCATCGGTTCGAGTCTCGGGTTTTTTGTCGGTATCCTGCCGGCCGCCGGAGCGACACCGGGCTCTCTGATGGCCTATGGCGTTACCAAAATGGCGGCAAAAAACCCTGAGGCGTTTGGCAAGGGTTCTGTTGACGGAGTGGCGGCACCGGAAGCTGCCAACAACTCGGCGTCTACCGGGGCCATGTTGCCCATGATGACGCTCGGAATACCCGGCTCACCGACCACGGCTGTCCTGCTTGCAGGCATGGTGATCTGGGGTCTTCAGCCCGGACCCTTGTTGTTTTCTGAACAACCGGATTTTGTCTGGCCGCTGATCGGGTCGTTCTACGTTTCCAATGTCATCTCGTTGCTGATCAACCTGGCCTTTATCCCCGTTTTCCTGTGGATGCTGAGGATGCCGTTTACGATCCTCGCTCCCCTGATTTTTGTGTTGTCACTGGTCGGAACCTATGCGGCCTATCTCAACATGTTTGACGTTTGGCTGATGGTGCTTGTGGGTATTGCGGCGTTTTTCCTGCGATTGCTTGATTATCCGCTGGCCCCGGCGGTTTTGGCGATTGTGTTGGGCCCCATTGCCGAACCGAAACTGCGACAGTCGCTGCTGTTTTCTGACGGCGATATCAGTATTTTCTTCACCCGCCCCATCGCCGGTCCGATTACGGTCGTTGCGATCATCCTGATCCTGTTGCCGTTGCTCAAGCTGATCCGTGACAGGATACGGGGCCATAAATCCGCTCGCGCATCAGACTAGCCGCGCGGTTCCTTCGGTGTCATGATGGGTTCCATCATGATTGGTACCACGAGGATTCCGGGAGGCCCCTTGGCGACTGAAGATGCGGAAAACGGGTATCACGCCTGGAATCCAGGTATCAAATCGCAGATTCCCCATCACCTGCTGCCTTTGGCGACGCTGTTTCGGCCAGAAACTGCGTTTGTCGACTATGGAAAGGCGAAGGAACTTGGTGCTTTTTTTGGCCTGAAACCGATAGATTTCCATGTTCTCAGACCGCAACGCCTGGCGGTTCACGAAGTCACTGTGCGGGTGACGGCAGACCTGTCGGTTCCGGATGGTCCGGACTATGGTGAGCTTGGAATTAATCTCCGCGCCATGGTTGAACTGATCATGGACGGCTACGTGGCGCCGCGTATGGATCGTATAGATGCCGTTTACGACCAGACAGAAGAGCAGGTTCAGCGGATTGTTCGTGACCAATGGCATAACACTGTCGAGGCGCGATCTCCTTCCCCGCCAAAACAGGCTCAGAAGCCCGGTTTCTTTGCCCGGCTTCCGGGGCGCTCGACACCTGTCGCGAAGGCTGTGATCAAGGATTCTGTTCTCGACGCCATCCCAATCTGGCAAGATGCTTTGAACGACAACACTGATCCTGTGGCGTTAGCCTGTCTGCAGGGATTGCTGAAATTCGTTGGTGGACAGGTTGGACAGCGTGGCCGGTTTGTAGCCGGTGCAGACCTAGTCATCGATCTGGTCACCGGTTATGTCTGTAACACGATCGCTAGCACGGCAATTGGGGACGAAATCGACGATATAATAAGGGAGGCAGCGGAAAAGGAAGGGTATCGCTATTTACCCGTACAACCGAAACCCGTCGTCATGAACGTCAAGGGTGCTTCAGCGGCGGGCAAAAGCACGATCCGCCCCCAGCAACGCGCGCTCGCCATGAAACTGGGCATTCCCTGGGAGGACTTTGCCCTGATCAGTCCTGACTATTGGCGAAAATATCTGCTGGACTACGAGTCACTGGGAGACGACTTCAGGTATGCTGCCATGCTGACGGGGCAGGAATTGGTCATCATCGACAGGAAACTGGACCAGTACATGGCGAAAAAGGCCGCAAGGGGCAAGATGTCTCATTTGCTGATCGACCGGTTCCGTTTCGACAGTTTCACGCCGGAAAAAGATCGTTCGGCAGACAGCAAGCTGCTGACACGGTTTGGCGACAGAATTTTTATGTTCTTTATGGTGACCCCGCCCTCGGAGACCGTTGTGCGAGCCTGGAGGCGCGGGCTGAAAACCGGTCGTTACAAAGCCGTTGATGATCTGCTGTATCACAACATCGAAGCCTATGAAGGGATGCCGGAATTGTTCTTTTCCTGGGCCTTGTCGGCGGAGAAGAAGGTTCACTTCGAGTTTCTGGACAATGATGTAGCGGAAGGAGCCGGACCTAAAACAATTGCCTTTGGCTGGAACAACACCATGACCATTCTCGATGTGGAATCGATGATAAATGTGGATCGGTTTCGAAAAGTGAACGTGAACGCCCAAAACCCGAAGGAAATTTCCGCCGGATTCGATCAATCTGTTTCAGAAAACCTTGGGTTTGCGCTCCGGTGCATTCGGGACATCGCTGCGGTCAATCTGGCGGATCAGGACAACGGATATCTATATTGCCGTATCGAAGAGGGCTGCGTTGTCTGGATGGATGCTTCCTACATTGAAAAACTGCCCGAACCATCATCGGTCCGGGCGGTGCTCTCGAAGGTGAGCCGGAAACCGCAACCCGCCGGGCAAACGCCGGTTGAGTACGCCATCGATTTGGCGCATGAACAGCAATATACGTTCGGTCGATGGAACACGGAGTAATCGCGGCATATGGACTCAGTTACGCAGTTTGTTTTGGGTGCCGGTGTCGGTGCGGCCGTCCTCGGGCCACGTATTGGGGTTCGAAAGGCGGTTTTGGTTGGCGGGTTGTTGGGGACGGCACCGGATTTGGATGTCCTGTATCCCTTTGACAACCCTGTTGACGCTTTCACCCTTCATCGCGGGCCGACACATTCTCTCTTTGTTCACGCTGTTGTGACACCGATTTTTGGCGAATCCCTGATGCGGGTGTTCTCGGGCCTGAGAGAGCAACGGTTTCGAACTTATCTGGCGGTCTTTCTGATTTTTGCGACCCACGCTTTGATTGATGCTGTGACCGTCTACGGGACAAGGGTTTTCTGGCCACTGTCCATGGAACCCGTTGGTATAGGGTCCATGTTTATCATTGACCCTCTCTATACGCTGCCGTTGCTGATTGTATCGCTGATTGGGCTGTTTATCGGCGGATGGGGCGCCCGAAGTCGGAAAATGATCTCTGCGGCACTTATGATCAGTACGGTGTATCTGGTGTGGACACTCGCTGCGCAACAACTCGTTATGAGCCGGGTAGAGGCGTATCTGGATCGACAGAAAATAGCATATAACGATCTGTTTGCCATCCCGACACCCTTCAACAGCGTTTTCTGGAAGGCAACCGCGATCACGGACACACACTATGTGAACGTCTATGTGCCGATGTTTGCACGCAAAGATGACTATGTCGCATACGTGCATCCGAGAAAGGCCGCCGAGGTTGCCTGCGTAGAACCCATACCGGCGCTCGAACAGGTCGCTGACTTCAGTGATGGATTCTATCGTCTGGACCCCATTGATGGAGAAATTCAGATATCCGACCTGCGTATGGGATTAACCCCAGGCTACGCGTTCAGTTTTGCCGTTGCATCCATTTCGGATGATGGTATCGAGCCCATGTTTCCGGCGCGACGTGAAAATGAAAGAGGGGCTGACGGAGATATTGACTGGTTACTGGCGGGAATTAAGGGGCCCGCTATTGAGCGTCCCGTCGAAGCCAGCGTCGCATTGTCCAGACTCGGTGACGATAGTGACTGGATGCTGTTGAGCCCGCTCAACGCAACGTGCTAAACACTCAATTCGCCGCGAAATCCGGTGAATTGTTATCGAACACGATTTGTCTCGCGCGTTCTGGGGCTGCCCTCTGTGACCATTCACCATAGCCTGTCGGATGGTGTTTTTGAGTCCCAAAAGCGCGTCATGGACCGTATAGCTCAAAGCGAAGACACAGCACAAAGCGACCTGTTTATCCCTGCGACCCGCCGCGCCGCCTAGCTAGCCATCGGATAGCGACAGTAGAGAGGCGTTGCCGCCCGACGCCGTGGTGTCGATACAGACATGACGTTCCAGGACATAGCGTTCCGGTGCGTTACGCTCGGTAATCAGGGGAATAAGCACACCGTCCCGGTTGGCCAGAGCGCGGCGCTGTTCGGAGAGTATCTCGCCATCGGCGGCACTGGCAACCGCATCGATACCCGAAATCCGGCTCAGGGCTTGTGGGGGAACCTGCCCCTTGATCAGGGCGAGGGGAGCGCCTGTGTCTTTCAATGCCGTAAGCTCATCCGCCATGTCCGCGATGACCACAACCGCACCATTCCCGACGCTGAGGGCCTGGATGGCCTGCATCCGGGCCGTGAGGGGATCGGGGCCGAGGCACAGAACCACACCGCGTGGGCACGTGGACAACTGATTGGACTCTCCTGTCGGTCCCGGCATACTGAGGGTTTCAAGGTCTTGCGCGGTTTCATCACCCAGCTCGCTCAAGCCGTTCGTTTTCCGGCGGTCTTCCCGTTCGCTCCAGGCACCCAAAGACAGGCCGTCAATGGCCTTTTGCAGGGTGTCCTCATCGACGATGTCGCCTGAAGGTGACAGCGAAGACCGATCCTCGCGCCGTTTCATGAAGCGCTGTACATATTGTGGTCCACCGGCTTTGGGGCCGGTGCCGGACAAGCCTTCGCCGCCGAAGGGTTGTGATCCGACAATAGCGCCTATCTGGTTGCGATTGACATAGATGTTGCCGACCCGTATGCGATCGATGATCTGTTGGACCCGGGAATCCACGCGGGTATGCAGCCCGAAGGTAAGACCGTATCCCGTGCCATTGATGGCATCGATGACGCTGTCGATCGCATGGGCCTTGAAAGTTGCCACGTGCAGTACAGGGCCGAAAATTTCCTCATCCAGATCGGCAATGCTGTTGACCTTCAGAACCGTCGGGGACACAAACGTACCGTTTTCTGGCACCGCCAGTTTTTTGAGGCACTGGCCGTTGTCTTCAAAGTTCCGAATATGATTGTCGATTTTCTGTTTGGCGAGCGAGGAGATAACCGGCCCTACATCGATTGCCGGATTCCAGGGATCGCCGACGGCCAGTTGGTCCATGGCACCGAACAGCATCTCTAGGAAGCGATCCCGGATATCTTCCTGAAGGTACAAAACGCGAAGCGCAGAGCACCGTTGCCCCGCACTTTGAAAACTGGAGGTGATAATGTCGCGAACGGCCTGTTCGGGTAATGCCGTGGAGTCCACAATCATCGCGTTGAGGCCGCCTGTTTCGGCCAGCAGTGGCGCTTCCGGTGCCATATGATCCGCCATGACACGGTTAATCCGCTGGGCCGTGGCGGTGGAGCCTGTGAAGCAGACACCGGTGATACGCCGGTCCCGTATGAGAGGTTCACCGACCGCCGGACCACTGCCGGGCAACAACTGAAGGGCTGCAACCGGCACGCCTGCTTCGTGCATCAGTCCAACGGCGCGGGCAGCCATAAGGGGCGTTTGCTCCGCCGGTTTGGCAATCACTGCGTTACCGGCGGCAAGGGCGGCGGCAATCTGCCCTGTGAAAATCGCCAACGGAAAATTCCACGGCGAGACACAAACAAAAACACCTCTGGGACGGGCCTGATCCGCCAGGCGTTCCACTTCGTTGGGGTAGTAGCGCAGGAAGTCCACGGCCTCACGAACCTCGCCGACGCAATCCGGTAGGGTTTTCCCCGCTTCCCGGGCAGCGAGCGCGAAAAACTCTTCTGCATGCTTTTCATAAAGATCCCCAATGCGCCGGATCATGGCACCACGTACCTCCACCGGTGTTGCGGACCAGGTATGAAACCCGCCTTCCGCGGCCCCGAGAGCGGTCTTAACATCCTCCGGTGCCGCTTCGATACAGGTACCGACGATATCATCGGGGTTGGCCGGGTTGGTACAGGATTGCTCTTCCCCGCCGACAACATCTCCGGCGATCAGCGGCCTGGCGTGCCATTGCCGGGTTTTGAACAGCGACCGGTCCCTGTCGATTTCGTCCAGATGGACCGGATCCAGGATATCCCAGCCTTTGGCGTTTACCCGATCCTCGCCGTACAGCGCCGGCGGCGGGGCAATATTGGGATTGGCCGCAAGGACCGTATGATCGCCATCAATCGTTATCGCATCGAAGGGATCACGGGCGACATCGGTGGCGGGAACACGGGTATCGACGATCCGGTTCACGAACGAACTGTTGGCGCCATTTTCCAGCAACCGCCGCACCAGGTAGGCGAGCAAATCCCGATGGGCGCCCACCGGTGCGTAAATTCGGCAACGACCGCCGTGATCTTTCAGAACCGTATCGTGAAGGGCTTCGCCCATGCCGTGCAGGCGCTGAAACTCGACATGCGGGTTGTCGCCGGCAAGATGCGTGATCGCGGACACCGTATGGGCATTGTGGGTGGCAAACTGGGCATAGATACGATCCGACATACCCAGCAGTTTCCGGGCGCCCGCGATGTAGGAAACATCCGTGTTCACCTTGCGGGTAAAAACCGGGTAATCCTCCAGACCAAGGGTCTGAGCCACCTTGATTTCAGTGTCCCAGTAAGCGCCCTTGACCAGCCGCACCATGATGCGGCGATCCAGTCGAACCGCCAAATCATAAAGCCAGTCGATCACAAAGGCGGCGCGTTTGCCATAGGCCTGAACCACCACACCGAACCCATCCCATCCGGCAAGCGCCGGATCGGACAACACGGCCTCGATCACGTCCAAAGAGATATCCAGTCGGTTGGCTTCTTCGGCATCCACATTGAAGCCCATATTGGCGGATTTCGCCAACACGGCCAGCGACGAGGCGCGCGCCACCAGTTCGTCCATGACCCGGTTGTGCTTCACTGTTTCATAGCGCGGATGCAAGGCGGAAAATTTAACGGAAATGCCGGGATTCTGACAAATGTCATCATGGATACATGCCTTGGCGAGGCCTGAGATGGCATTGGAATATGCCAGGTGATAACGCTTGGCGTCGGGTTCGGTCATGGCGGCCTCGCCCAGCATGTCGTATGAATAGGTATAGCCCCGGTTTTCCAGTGTACGGGCCCGTTCCATGGCCTCGTCAATGGTGCGTCCGAGCACAAATTGGCGGCCCAGTTCCTTCATGGCCCGGGCCACGGCGGTGCGAACCACCGGTTCGCCCAGGCGGCGGATAACCCCGTGCAGAACACCCTCCAGACCTTCTTCTTCGTGGCTTATGACCTTTCCTGTTATCAACAGACCCCAGGTCGACGCATTGACCAGCGAGGAGCTACTGCCGCCCAGATGCCGCCCCCATCTGGAAGGTGCGATCTTGTCAGCAATCAAATCGTCGATGGTCCTGGCGTCGGGAACCCGCAGCAACGCCTCGGCCAAACACATGAGGGCAACGCCTTCCCTGGTGCTGAGGCCATATTCGCTGAGGAAGCTCTCCATCATGGTTGGAGACGTGGTGGACCGAATGCGTTCAACCAGACCGGCTGCCTCGCCGGCGATGATCGTCCGGTCGTCTGTGCTCAGGTTTGCAGATGCGACCAGCGTCCGAAGAACCTCGGTTTCATCTGCAAGATAGTGGGCGCGGATTCGTTCTCGTATGTGGTTTGTCACGTGTTGACCTCACCGTGGGGAAGCCCGCATTATCAGGAAAGCCGCGTCACTTGTCAGTCCTTAATCCGGGATTTTTCATGAGAACAACGAAAGTTATCCACGCAGTGAGCTGCCATGCCGAAGGCGAGGTTGGTGATGTCATTACTGGCGGTGTGGGGGCCATACCCGGTGAAACCATGTGGGAAAAATCCCGCTTCATCGCCGAGGATGAAACCTTGCGGAATTTTATGCTGAATGAACCCCGCGGGGGTGTTTTTCGCCATGTGAATGTGCTTGTGCCGCCGGTTCATCCGGCGGCCGATGCGGGCTGGATCATTATGGAACCCTGCGATACGCCACCTATGTCCGGTTCCAATAGCATGTGCGTAACCACAGTTCTGCTGGAAACCGGTATCGTGCCCATGAGCGAACCGGAAACCCGACTGGTGTTGGAAGCCCCTGGCGGTCTGGTGCATGTCACGGCGCAGTGCAGGGATGGCAAGGTAACCCGGGCGCAGGTCCAGAACGTGCCGTCTTTCGTGCACCGGATGGACGTGCCGGTAGAGGTGGAAGGTCTCGGCACCGTTATGGTGGACACGGCCTATGGCGGCGACAGTTTCGCCATTGTTGATGCCCACGCGCTGGGTTTTCGGATTTCACCTGACGAGGCCTGTGATATAGCCCGACTTGGCACGCGTATTACGGAGGCAGCCAACGAGCAAGTCGGGTTTCATCACCCCACGCTTCCCGCGTGGGATCATGTATCTTTCTGCGAGATGGCGGCGCCCATTGACGTGGTTGACGGAGTCAAAACAGGCCGTAATGCGGTTACTATCAAACCCGGCAAGATCGACCGTTCGCCTTGCGGAACCGGGTGTTCTGCGCGGATGGCCTTATTGCATACACGCGGGCAATTGTCGGTGGGCGAGGCGTTCGTCGGGCGTTCCATTATCGATTCCACGTTCCACTGTTCCATCAAGGAAACCGTGGATGTGGGCGGCACGCCCGGTGTTGTGCCCATCATCGCGGGACAGGCGTGGATCACCGGCACACATCAGCACACACTCGACCCCACCGACCCGTGGCCCGCCGGGTACCGGATCAGCGATACCTGGCCGGGCGCGTGATCGCCAAGCTATTGGCTGCCGAATTCTGATCTGGCACCAAACCCTGACATCCGTGCACAGGATACACCCCCAAGGTATCTGACACCTGGACGGATGCAACTTTACCGGTCATGGTGGTGGTTTGCTGACTTCTAACTGCCATGACCCGCTTTTTGTCTGAAGCGTTGCAACACAATCAATCGATTTCGCTGACGGTGTAGTCTGCTTTCTCCAGCCATTCCGGATTGATGACCACCCCCCAACCAGGCTCGTCTGTCACCGTTGCCTTGCCATCGGAAATCTGGAACGGATCGTTCGAATACAACCCGATCTGCCAGGGATAATAGTCCTCGCCTTCAATGGCGAATTCCAGGTATTTACCTGCGTTGGGTATGGCCCGCAGCAGGTGCATGGTGAACAGGGTTACAAGCGACAGGTTGGCGCAGTGCGGCGTGCATGGTAATCCTGCTTCCGCCCCCATTTCAGCAACATGAAGTGTTCGGATCATGCCGCCGAGGTAACACACGTCGGGCTGGATAATGTTGACGGCACGCATATCAATCATGCGCCGCCAAATGGTCAGATCGCAATCCTGCTCGCCCCCTGTCACGTCGATGCTTAGCGCATCGGTAACCTGTTTAGTTTGCTCCAGTTCCCAATAGGGGCAGGGCTCTTCATAGTGGCTTATACCATTGTCTTCGAGAATTCGACCCAGTTCGATAGCCCTGGCCGGGGAGTAACAGCTGTTGGCATCCACGAGCAGCGCAATGTCATCACCCATGGCCGCGCGCATGGTCGGCACGATCTCCTCGGAGCGCCCGGGCCATTCATCCTGATCGCGACCGACCTCTGCACCAACCCGGAATTTGAAGGCATCGAAACCTTTTTCACCCCGCAGACGCACCAGCCGCTCGGCTTCTTCCGTGGGCGTGATGTCGCGTTTCATGGACGACGCGTAGGCACGGATGGGTCCCGGACTGCCCCCCAACAGTTCCGCCACACTCTTGCCGGCTACCTTGCCGCGCAGGTCCCAGACTGCGGTATCTAGGCCGCCCATGGCGCGTCGCAGGTAGGAACCCGGAAACTTGTGCTCCCGATCCGGTATGATGTCGATCAGGTATTCCAGATCGTCAGTGTCCCTGCCGAGTGCATAGATGGCAACTTGTCGGTGCAGGACCATTGCGGAAATGTCCGAATGATAGGTGGAAACCTGTCCCCAGCCCTCATTCCCGGCCTCGTCCGTGACCCGGACAAAGCCGACAAATTCTGTGCAGAAGGTTTCTATACGCTTGATTTTCATGTTTTGTTCCGTCTCGGGTGCCAAATTTGTCCGAGGGTTGTCCAGGGGTTGCCGGCGATGTTTACGAATTTGTTACGAATTTGTGACAACTGTCACTGAGATTTAGGGACAAATCGTTGATTACACTGTGCCTTACATTAGGAAACATCCTTAGTGAGGGACCCGGCAGAGGAAGTTTCAATGCGTTTTTTTCTGGTTGATGACGATCCGCTGATGCTGGAGATCCAGACTGATTTTCTGGAACCTGCCGGGCATGAGGTAACGGTGGAAACAGACAGCGTTCTGGCCTTTGATCGCATCCTGAAAGAAAAGCCGGAAATCCTGATAACCGACCTGATGATGCCCGGGTTGGACGGTTATCAGCTGATAACAAAGCTGCGTAAGGAACGCAATTCGGACGCGCTTAAAATCATTGTCCTGTCCGCCAAAATGTTCCCCCAGGACCAGCGTCAGGCGATTGCCTGCGGGGCAAACGGTTTTATCGTCAAACCGGTAAGACGTGAGCTCTATCTGGAAAAAATCAACGCCATTCTAGACGCCGAGGCCGCGGCTTGAGCGACCGCACGGCCTGTAGCCGACTATCCACCAATCATCCGCCATCACCCCACGCGCGAGATCGCGACAATTTTGAGCAACTCTCAAAGCCGGTGATGCAGGCGATCTCCCGACACCTGCGCGAGCGGGCGGGGCGGAAGGTGGATATCTCGGTGCCACCTGAAAGCGTTCGTGATGAGTTGACCCGGCTTGAGCTCAACGGCGCGGGCTGGAAGGCGGAAGATGTGTTGTCTTTCATTGAGGAAAAAATCCTGCCCTGGTCCATGCCGACCAATCATCCGCGCAGCTATGCCTGGATTAATACGGCCTCTGCGCCCATCGGTGTGTTGGGGGAAGCGTTTGCAACATGCCTGAACAACGGGCTCGACGGTTTCGATCATTCCAGCGTTTTTCTGATGCAGAGTCTGGGCCGATGGCTGATGGAACTCAGCGGCTTTGCGCCCACACCGGACGATGCTCCTCGCGGTATGGCAATCCTGCTTAGTGGGGGATCTGCCGCAAACCTGAACGCCCTCACCGTGGCGCGATATTGGGCCGCTAGGCGGGACGGTTGGGACATGCGAAAGGAGGGTTTGCAGGGTGCGCGGCGACGGATGATCTTTTATGCCTCGCCTGAGGCGCACAGTTCGATACAACGCTGTATCGAACAGCTGGGTGTGGGTGCCGAAAACCTGCGCAAGGTGGAAGCCGGTGATGATTTCCGAATGAAGCCTGCCGCCTTGCGCACGGCCATTGAGGAAGACCTCGCCGCGGGCCATCGCCCGGCCTGTGTTGCGGCGGCGGCGGGCAGCACCAATGTGGGTGCCATTGATCCGCTGGAGGAGATTGCGGATGTGTGCGACGACCATGATCTGTGGCTGCACGTGGATGGAGCATATGGTGGTGTGGGCGGTCTGGACCCGGCCTATACCGATCAGTATTCGGGCCTGAAGCGGGCGCATTCCCTGACCCTCGATCCACACAAGTGGCTACAGGTACCCCTGGACTGCGGGGCTGTGCTGGTCCGTGACCGGCAGTGGAACCATGAAAACTATACGCTGACGCCGGACTATCTGCGCGCGGCGGCTGATTTCGACGGGACTGTGCCGTGGGCGACAGAACACATGTTCGAATTGACGTTTGCCGACCGGGCCATCAAGACCTGGGCCACCCTCGCGCGCATGGGTCGCGATGGTGCCCGGGACCTGATTGTCAATTGTAATAACCTGGCGCGTTTGCTGGGATCGTTGGTTGAGGCGGCCGATGACATGGAGATGCTGGCGCCGGTCTCGCTTTCCATTGTTAACTTCCGTTATGTGCCGGTGAGCAGGGATTTGTCGGATGATGGGCTCGACGCCCTGAACGACACCATCACGGAAAAAATCGGTGAAAGCGGCGAAGCCCACATCCCGACCACGAAGGTTCGTGGCCGGGTTTCAATCCGGGCTTGTTTCCTGCACTACGACAATCGGGAAGAGGATGTCCACCACCTGATCGGACTGGTCCGCCGGTTCGGTGAGGAATTGACAGGCTGAACGGCGGCTTTCCCTAATATCCCTGTGCCTGTCCGTCCTTGCGCGGGTCGGAAGCGCCGGTTAGAACGCCCGCGTCGTGGTCAATCGCCACGATCTGGCCGCCACCATGAGGGAGGTCGGCGGGCACGGTTTGATGTCCACGGGTGCGCAGGCCTTCTGCCAGCTCGTCGGAAATCCCGGCTTCCAGTTCCAGCTGGCTTCCCTGCCAGTCCGGTCTGTTCTCCCAGAACACTCGGGGGTGATCAAGCGCTTCCTGGGGGTCCATGCCGTGGTCGATCATGTTGGTGAGAACATGGGCCTGTCCCAGCGGCTGATAGGAGCCACCCATGACGCCGTAACAGTACTGCACCTTGCCGCCGCGGGTTACCATAGCCGGAATGATGGTGTGCAGGGGACGTTTGCCCGGATCAATGGTATTGGGGTGACCGGCCTCGACAAAGAAGCAGGCGCCGCGGTTTTGCAGGGCGATCCCGCTATCACGGGTGACCAGGCCAGAACCAAAGCTTTCATAAAGCGAATTGATGAAGGAAACCGCTCTCCGGTCCCGGTCAACGACGCTCAGGTAAACTGTATCTGCGCTGGGGATCGGCGGCAGGGTGATGGCGGCGTTTCGTTGCTGCGGGTCAAAGTTCCGGGCGAGATCGCTGGCAAATGTGTCGGAAAGCAACTGATCTACAGTGACCGTCATGGTGTCCGGATCTCCAACGCAGGTGTCCCGCACGCTGTAGGCCAGTCGCGCACACTCGATCTCCGCATGAAGCCGTTCGGTGCTGTTGGCATTCAGGGAGCAGGTGCCAACCTTGTTAAGCAGGTTGAACAGAATAAGCGCCGTGATACCGGCCCCATTGGGCGGGATCTCGTGCACGTCGTAACCGTTATAGCGGGTGGAAATGGGTGTTACCCACTCAGCGGTGCACGCGGCGATGTCTTCCTCGCTCAGGAAACCGCCGTGTTCCTGCACCGTGCTGGCGATTTCAGCCGCCACAGCACCTGTGTAGAAGGCGTCGGAACCGTGTTTTGCAACCGCCTTCAGGGTCTTCGCCAGATTGGGAAAGCGGTGCAGATGACCCTCCCGAGGGGCTTCGCCGGCCTGAAGGTAATTCAGAAGCCCGCCCTCGTTGCCAACAAGTTTTGCGCTGTCGCGCGCCCAGCCCTGGGCCACCCGGCTGGCGATGGGAAAGCCGTCATCGGCGTGGTGAATGGCGTCCCTGAGCACCCTGTCGAAGTCCATAGTTCCGAACCGCTTGAGGATGGTTTCCCAACCCCTTATGGCCCCGGGCACGGTTACGCAGTGTGCCGGATGATCGAAGAGGTTGGTGATACCCTGTTCCAGATACCATGCGGTTCGCGCGCCGCGCGCTGCGCGGCCCGATGCGTTCAGGCCATGCAGGGTTCCGTCCGGTTCAGCCAGAATGGCAAAACAGTCGCCGCCGATACCCGTCTGGCCCGGTTCCACAACACACGTGGTGGCGGCCGCGGCGATGGCCGCATCAACGGCATTGCCGCCGTCCTGAAGCACTCTGAGTGCCGCCGAGGAGGCAAGGGGGTGGGAGGTTGCAACCATGCCGTTGGTTGCACGGACCGGGGATCGACCGGGGCGATCAAATGCGCGGGTCATGGGGTGTCCTTCGATCACGATGACAGACTGCTCAGGGACGCCATTGATCCAGAAAACAACGCGCGAGGCAATCACTGCCTTTGCGGGCGGCCCGGCGGCGGAACGCATTCGCCCGCAATAATCACAACGCAACCCGGAAGAGCAAACCCGGCGGCAATCAGATAGGCAACATCCATGGGTCGGAGAGCTCTTTGGGAAAAACGATCCAGACCGCGCCGCTGGAACAGGCAACAATACCCCGCGAACGACTCGGTCAGGTGCCTCCATCCGGTCGGTTTGGCCTAGGCATTGTGGCGACAATGCCCCGCAAACGGCCCGCTCAGGTGCCCGTCGGTGAGCATCTGCGTGATGAACAGGTGACGGCAACGCGCAGGTGAACCTTGCGAGCGATGGTGGTATTTTCGGGTGTGATACTCTGTTGGCGGACCTCGGCGGTTGCCGACAAGGTTCAACAGGGTCAGCCGGGTGTCGAGACGGCAGCCTGTTGTCGCATGTCCCGGATGTGCGCCTCACCGGCCGGGGTGCCGTCGTGATAGGTGCCGGCCCATTGATCCCACGGGGTGTCCGTGGTGCCGAAGTTGCAATCCACAAACCGGTGGTGAAGTTGATGATAGAAGTCGCCGATCCGCATGATTTTAAAACCGCCCACCTTCAGATCGTGATAGCCGCTGTGGGACACCGGCGCACCGAGACCGTGGAACATCAGATTGAAGATTACATGCACCGGGTGTGCGGCAATGACCAGGTAGATCAGCGTGTCCACCATCAGGAAAAAGCTTTCCACGGGATGCATGGCAAGCCCGGACCACGGACCGGTGTTGTTGTTTTTGTGATGCCACCAGTGAATCCAGCGATAGAAGGGCTGTACATGCAGCAGCCGGTGCAAGTCGTAAAAGAAAACACCGGCCCAATAGGGCACCAGGAACAAGAGCACCAGAAACCACACCGGGTTGCTGTCGAAGGTGATCATGGTAGCGTATCCGTTGGCATAGGCCCACAGGATCAAGGCTTCCCAGAATACCCAGAACAGAACGGCAATCATGGACCAGAAAAAGTTATCGCTAAGCTGGTCGTTAAAGAAGAAAACCTTATTGTTTTTCAACAAAGGCCGGGTGTCGTAATGCGTGTCGTCGCCCTGACCCCGGAATGTGTAGAGCCATAAATGCAGGCCACCGGCAACAACCAGGATCAGCGCCATATCGCGCAGCCACAACGCAAAAATCCAGTCGAACTGCCACTCCGTCGCACGGGCGACATCCGGGGTTGCCCAGATCCAGACCGCAAAGGCAACGGCCATGTAGAACGCCCGCTCACCCACCGGGTTCCAACCCCTGACAAGATAGCCGAGGATTGCCCCGGGCCGCAGGGGCCAGTCCCAGAACGGTGCCAGCGTCACTGGCGGGGCGGGCTGATAGTGCCAGGTTTTCCGGCGCGCGCGGCGCGGAGCAGGTGTATCGGAAGGCGCGGCGGCAGCATCGGTCATGGCAAAACTTCCTGCACAAAATCGATTTCGGTCTATAGTCCGAAAGCTGACATGGTTTCAACGCAATTTTGTTTTCCAATCAGCAGGTTTTTCACGTTCTGGTGAATTTTCAGTCCTTGCCTTGTTATTGCCACGGTTTGATCCATATCCTAGGTACATCCAACAGGGATTTCAGGCATGAGATGGATAAAAGGTACACTTATCGGATTTATTGTACTGGCAGTGCTGGGGGTTACGGGTGCTGTACTGGAAGGCCGTGCCGTGGCGGCTGACTGGCGCACGGCAAGCCATGAACCCATGGGCTTTGCACCGGACCCGGCCCAACATCCTGAACCCATTGTGCAGATTTATGCGGCGCGGGCCTGGGGCTGGCGCGGATATTTTGGTGTTCATACCTGGATCGCGTCAAAGCGGCAGGATGCAGACAGCTTCGTGGTCTATGAGGTCATCGGTTGGCGCAAGTATCGAGGACTGTCGGTGGTTGCCGTATCCGAAAAAGAACCGGACCGGCGCTGGTTCGGTGCGCCGCCACGGCTTCTGCTGGATATTCGCGGCGAAGATGTCGAGGCGGTCATTGATGATATTGAGCGCGCGGTACTCAGCTATCCGCACGCCAATGATTACACGGTCTGGCCTGGTCCCAACTCCAACACCTTTGTTGCCTATGTGGCACGGCGTGTGCCCGGATTGCATCTGGACCTGCCGCCCACGGCCATCGGTAAGGACTACCTCAGCGATGGTCTGGTTGCCGAAAGCCCCAGCGGCACCGGATATCAGTTCTCCGTTGCAGGACTGCTAGGCGTCATGGCCGCTAGGGAGGAGGGCCTGGAGGTGAACCTGTTCGGGCTCACCTTCGGTGTTGACCCGCTCGATCTTGCCGTGAAACTTCCGGGACTTGGCCGCCTCTCGGCGCTGTCTGACGGCTAGATCAGACGGCGGACGCTTTCGACAATTTTCCCGACATGCCGATCTGAAAATCGACGGTGCCGATGATCATCACCTGATCATCACCGCAACCGAGATCAGCAACAGCTTGCTGTATTTATGCGCGATCCCCGTCAATGGTGTGTTCATTTTGCCCGCGAGAATGGCAAAAAAGTCTTTTGCATACCTTTTCGTTCCGGAAAAAAGAGTGTTCTATAGAGTGATAACATCAGGGACAATGGATTAAGGACAGCCGCCATGCCCATTACCGGACAAGACACCATGAAGACGCGCCGTACACTCTCTGTGGGCGGCAAGGATTACGACTATTTCAGCCTCAACGCGGCGCAAGACGCAGGCCTCGGTGATATAGGACGGTTGCCCAAATCATTGAAGGTTATTGTCGAAAACCTGTTGCGGTATGAGGATGGCCGGTCGGTTTATGTAGAAGACATCAAAGCCATGGCGGCGTGGCTTGAGAAAAAATCCTCTACCCACGAGATCGCCTATCGGCCGGCCCGGGTGCTCATGCAGGACTTCACCGGTGTCCCCGCAGTGGTAGACCTAGCCGCCATGCGCGACGCCATGACGTCCATGGGTGGTGATCCGCAAAGGATCAATCCGTTAAGCACCTGTAATCTGGTGATTGATCATTCCGTAATGGTGGACGAGGCCGGTACGGCCGGGGCCATGAACGCCAATATCGAAAAGGAATTCCAACGCAACGGTGAGCGCTATACCTTTCTGAAATGGGGGCAGGGTGCGTTTGACAACTTTACCGTGGTGCCGCCGGGCACCGGTATCTGTCATCAGGTGAATCTGGAGTATCTGGCGAAATCCGTGTGGACCCAAGAAGAAGGCGGCAAGACCATTGCCATGCCCGATACTCTGGTGGGAACAGATAGCCATACAACCATGGTCAACGGCATGGCCGTGCTGGGCTGGGGCGTCGGTGGTATTGAAGCCGAAGCCGCCATGTTGGGCCAGCCTGTCTCCATGATCATTCCCGAGGTTATCGGGTTCAAATTGACGGGTGCGCTAAAAGAAGGCTGCACGGCAACCGATCTGGTGCTGGTCGTGGTCGAAATGCTGCGCCAGCGCGGCGTGGTCGGGAAATTTGTCGAGTTTTTTGGCGACGGTCTTGATAATCTCAGCCTTGCCGACCGGGCAACCATTGCCAATATGGCCCCCGAGTACGGTGCGACCTGTGGCTTTTTTCCCATCGACGGCGAAACGCTGAATTATCTGAAGGCAACGGCCCGTGATGCGGATACCGTCGCTTTGGTCGAGGCGTACGCGAAAGAGCAGGGTTTGTGGCGGGAGGCCGGTGAGGCCGCGCCCCTGTTCACCGATACCTTGGCGCTGAATATGGGCTCGGTTGAGCCTTGTATTTCCGGTCCGAAACGGCCCCAGGACCGGATCAACCTGGTCGATGCCAGCGAGAGTTTCGCGGCAACCCTGAAAGAGATGGCCGGTGCCGAAGCCCCGCGCGAAGAAACCGTGGAGGGAACGGATCATGGACTGCGCGATGGTGATGTGGTGATTGCCGCCATCACGTCGTGCACCAATACATCCAATCCGTCTGTCATGGTGGCGGCTGGACTCGTGGCGCGCAATGCCGCCGCTAGGGGCTTGCGCAAGAAACCCTGGGTAAAGACATCTCTGGCGCCGGGTTCACAAGTGGTCGCGGATTATCTGGTGAAGGCGGATTTGCAGGCGCCTCTCGATACCATGGGCTTTAACGTGGTGGGTTTCGGATGCACCACCTGTATCGGCAACTCTGGACCGCTGGACAAACCCATCAGCGATGCCATTGAAGCGGGCAATCTGGTGGCCACAGCGGTGTTATCCGGAAACCGGAACTTTGAAGGCCGGATCAACCCCCACGTTCGCGCCAACTATCTTGCCTCACCGCCCTTGGTGGTGGCCTATGCCATTGCGGGCTCCCTGAGCCGGGATTTGTTCAATGATCCGCTGGGCAAGGACAGCGGCGGCAACCCGGTTTACCTCCGCGATATCTGGCCCTCCAACAAGGAAGTGGCGGATACGGTTCAGGCCTGTCTGGGGGCGGACATGTTCGCCGCACGTTACCGCAACGTCTATGAAGGCCCGCCTGAATGGCAGGCCATCGGCGGTGCCGGCGGCGGCACCTTTGCCTGGGATGACGGCTCGACGTATGTGAAAAACCCGCCGTACTTCGACGGCATGGGCGCCGAACCCGAAGAGGAACGTGATATCGTCGGGGCGCGACCACTGCTGATTTTAGGTGACTCGGTGACAACCGACCACATCAGCCCTGCCGGTAACATCAAGAAAGACAGCCCCGCCGGCGAATACCTGCTGGGGTATCAGGTGCGGCCCGAGGATTTCAATTCCTACGGCTCTCGTCGTGGCAATCACGAGGTGATGATGCGGGGTACCTTCGCCAATATCCGGCTCCGCAATGAAATGGTACCCGGGATCGAAGGCGGCATTACCAGACACATGTCCGGCGAGGGTTCCGGCGGTGAGCAGATGCCGGTCTATGATGCGGCCATGCGCTATGCGCAGGAGGGTACGCCGCTGGTGGTCATCGGTGGCAAGGAATACGGCAGCGGTTCTTCGCGTGACTGGGCCGCCAAGGGAACGCGTCTGCTTGGGGTGAAGGCCGTGATCGTCGAAAGCTTTGAACGCATTCACCGCTCCAACCTTGTGGGCATGGGCGTTTTGCCATTGCAGTTCAAAGAGGGTGAAACCCGCTCGACTCTGGGTCTGGACGGTTCGGAAACCTATGACATAACCGGCCCTGCAAACGGGATTACGCCGGGCATGGATATGGATCTGACCATTCACCGGGCCGATGGTACCGAGACCCGGACCAGGGTTCTGTGTCGGATCGATACGGAAGACGAGGTGGATTACTACCGCCACGGTGGCATTCTGCACTATGTACTACGGCAGTTGATGGCGTCCTGATCCGGGCTGTTATTTTGGTCATTGTTCCCGGACCAGGGTGCGTTCCGGTGGGAAGGTGATGGTGACGGTTGTGCCTTCGCCCACCGTGCTTTCGAGGTCGAACGTTCCGCCGTGTAGCTCCACCAGACCTTTGGACAG
The DNA here is from genome assembly GCA_963921245.4 of Rhodospirillales bacterium. Taxonomy (GTDB): domain Bacteria; phylum Pseudomonadota; class Alphaproteobacteria; order Rhodospirillales; family Casp-alpha2; genus JABJGO01. The sequence continues at coordinate 441,335 of CAWUEY030000001.1, forward strand.
TGGCAACCCCAGACCGGATCCCATGTGGGCGAGGTGCGGGTTCTCGCGGACCTGTTGAAAGGGCTCCATAACCTTGGCGAGGTTTTCTGGTGCAATGCCGATGCCGGTATCGGCCACCCGCATGATAATCCGATTGTCGTCAGACAAAAACACGGAGACAGAAATGCGGCCCTTTTCGGGGGTGAATTTCAAGGCATTAGAAAGAAGATTGAGGACGACCTGCCGGAACCGCACCGGGTCCCCTTTCAGGGTCGGTTTGTCGATAGCGATACCGATTGCCAGGGCCACGTCTGCTTTTTGCAGCTGGCTTTCGATAATCTCGCGGCAGCTTTCCAGTTGTTCATCCATGTAGATGACAAGGTCATCCAGTTCCAAACCACCCATCTCTAGTCTGGAGACATCGAGAATGTCATCGATCAGGGCGTAAAGATGATCGCCGGATGCCTTGATGGCCGAGGCGTATTGCTTGTATTTTTTGTGTCCCAGCGGACCGAAGGCTTCGGTTTCCAGAAAATCGGAATACCCGATAACGGCATTCAGTGGGGTTCTCAGTTCATGACTCATGGAAGATAAAAACAGGGTCTTTGCCTGGTTCTGGGCATCGGCAGCACGTTTGGCTTCCAATATCTCCTGCGCAGACTGCATCTGTGCCTTGCGGGTTTCAAACAGGTTCATAATGACGTCGCCAAGCCGCCTCAAAGTGTCACGCTGAACATTGTTCAGGGATTTCGGTTTCTTGCCTATGAGACACAGACCGCCAATGGCGAGTCCATCCGCCGTGGTGAGCGGACAGGCCGCATAAAACCGCACGCCGATCTCGCCGGTGACAAGCGGGTTGTCCCTGAAACGGGGGTCTTCTGTCGCATTTTCAATCTCGAACAATTCATCCGGCTCAAGAATGGCATGGGCACAGAAGGCGATGGCGCGCGGGGTCTCCCGAGGCTCCATATTGTTGCGCGACAGGAAGTACTGTCGCTCTTCACCAATGAGAGCAATCACCGAGATATCGACCTCGCACACGTCCGCCGCTATTCGGATGATCTTGTCGAAGACAGGTCCGACATCCTGATCCATAAGGTCATAAGACTCGAGTGCCTTGAGGCGCTCTTTCTCGTTCTCAGGTACGGGGGCAATAGCCAATTTGTGGTCCCCTGCGACGATTCCGGGCATCACGCTAACAAATCCTGCTAGAGTTTGATAGCCCGAAGGTAACGCAGAGCTGCTGTTCTCCAGCATAGGCTATAGTGACCGCTGGCGGGGCGGTGTATCTTGCCTGAGACAGATCGAAACTTTCGTCCGAGAGACACATGGAACCCGATATCGAACGCTACCGGGCCTACGATGTAATCGAGGCAGAACTTAACTTTCTCGTGCCATCAGATAAAACACCGATTTACTATGCATCGGAGGCCGGTGCCGATGCCGCACTTTCCATGACAGGCCAGTTCCAGGAAAAAACGGTATCTATTCGAAATGGCCGCCGAGCAGGCACCGTCTTCTCGCTGGATGGCGAGGGCTTTTGTTTGGTGGATCACCCAACCGCCGTTTCGGATTTCACGGACAAGGGCGACGTGTGCAGCGTTTATGAGCCTGAAGTCATAAGCCTGATAAAATCCGAGACAGGGGCACGTCGTGTCGTCATTTTTGATCATACGTTAAGATCAGACTCTGCTGACGTGCGCGCCGCCGCTCAATCCCGCGAACCTTCCAAAGTCGTTCATAACGATTATACGGATCACTCAGCACCCATTCGGGTTCATGACATTCTCGGTGATGAAGCTGCAACGCTCCTGAAAAACAGGTTTGCCATTATAAATGTCTGGCGGGCGATGCGCGGGCCGGTCCTGACTTCCCCGCTGGCGCTCTGTGATGCCAAATCCTTGTCTTCGGACAATCTGGTGCCCAGCGAACGCCGGGCGAGGGATCGTATCGGAGAGTTGACCCTGGTAACACACAACCCGGCCCAACGATGGTACTGTTTCCCGGCAATGATTCGAGACGAGGCGCTGTTGATTAAAACATTCGATAGTGCCTTGGACGGGCGTGCCCGCGCCAGCATACACACGGCTTTTACCGACCCCATGTCCCCGGTCGGGGCGGCACCGCGTGAAAGCATAGAAACCCGATGTTTCGCGTTTTTCGGTGATTAGGCGTTCCATGTTGTATGCGGATTTCATCGTCAAAAACGCGAAGATCGCAACGCTTGATGAAAACAGTTCTATCGTTCAGGACGAGCACTTCTGACGGTACATCTCTACCCCGATATTTTTATGGCTAACGATTGGTTAACCATTTTAGGGGAAAATTAACCACGTTAGCACCCAGAACGGATGCCAGTTGTCTCAACGCCGAAAAGAGACGGTGGAATGGTCGACATTACGTTGACGGCGTCGGTTCGGGATACCCTGCTGTCGCTGAATGATACATCAAAGCTGGTGACTCGGACCGCGAGTCGCCTGGCAACAGGGCTGGAAGTTACCAGTGCATTGGATGATCCCGTTGCTTTTTTTCAAAGCAGGGCATTGAGCGATCGGGCACAGGATTTCACCGAACGAAAACTGAATATCGATCAGGCCATCAGCGCCCTTACCGGTGCCAATGACGGGATTGAAAGCGTTGACTCCATCGTTCGGCAATTAAAGGGCCTGGCGCAAACCATCAAATCCGCGCCGCAAGACATGCTGCCGGTACTCACAGATCAGTACAACAACCTCCGAAACCAGATCGACCATGTGGTAGCAGACGCAACATACAACGGGGTCAACCTAATCAATGGTACTGGCGCTGATCTGACCATTCGATTTTCCGAACGATCTGCCAGCCAGGTCACCGTCAATTCAGTCAACGCGAACGCGGGTACTGCTGGATTGAACATCAATATCTTGACAACGATCGCTTCACAGGCCTCTGTCGCGACCCAGTTTTCTATTGCTGCGCAAACATCCCGGGCCTCTGCGGGGTCTTCTGCATCGCAGAGTTCCGTTGCATCGCAGTCTCGTGTCGCTTTCCAAAGCGCCATACCCTCACAAGCCAGTGCCGCCTCAAGGGCCGCGGTTGCGGCCATCGTGCCTTCGGCCGTGGTTGCTTCAACGGCTTCGGTCGCGTCTGTGGCGTCAATCGGCTCTCAGGCGGCGGTTCCCTTGCAAGCCTCTGTGGCGAGTCAGCTCTCTGTCGCTTCGCAGGTTTCGCGCGCCTCCCGAGCAGAGCGAGCGTCTCAGGCCGCCGTTCAGTCACAGGTTTCGATTGCCTCCCAGGCCTCGGTCGCGTCGCGGGTATCTTTTGGTACCATCGCCTCCTTGTCATCACAGTTGTCGGTTGCTTCCCAAGCTTCGCAGGCGTCACAAGCCAGTATTGCCTCCAGGCCTTTTGTTTCGTCTCAGGCCTCAGTGGCGACGCAGTCCTCCGTTGCATCGCAGGCCTCGCGGGGATCGCAGGCCGCGAGAGCGTCTCGCGCGTCCCTTGGAAGTGTTGCCGCTATTGCATCTGGTGGATCAAGGGGGTCCCGTGCGTCGCTTGCCTCGTTGGCATCACAAGCGTCCATCGGGTCTCAGGCATTTGTCGCCGCCCAGAATACTGTTGATACCCAGGCCAGTATCGCATCACTAGGAACCCTGGCGTCACAGGCGAAAGTGTTTGGGCAGGCAGCCGTGGCCACGCAATCCGGAATTCAATCTCAATCGTCACAGGCATCACAAGGTGCCTTCTCCGGGCGGGCGTCGTTTGGCTCTATAGCCTCTGTGGCCGCGGGTGCCACGGCGGCATCCCGGGCTTCCATTGCTTCGGTTGCCTCCCAGGCCTCTGTTTCCTCACAAGCCTCTATTGCCTCGCAGGCGGCCTTCGGGAACCAGATATCCGTTCCCAGTCAGGCATCCCTTGCATCCCAACCCTCAATCGCTTCGCAGGTTTCCATTGCTTCTGTTGCTTCCAAGGGTGCGGCGGGCTCCCGGGCGTCCGTGGCAGCGGTTGCATCCATCGCGTCTCAAACATCTGTGGCATCACAGGCCGCCGTCGCGGCGCAAAATATCCTGTCGCAGGTTGCCTTCGACGCGGCAGGAACCTTCGTTGAGGTGAATAACGTGGATACCGTCAATGACATTATTATGTCTCTGGATACGGCCATCAAGGACCTGCGCGGCAACGCAACCATGCTGGGCAACAACATCGGGTTGCTCAAGGCTCGATTGAATTTCACCGAGGATTATGTGAACACACTGGAAGACGGGACACAAAAAATAACCCTTGCAGACCTCAACGCGGAAGGTGCCAGACTTTTGGCGCTGCAAACCCGGCAGGCACTGGGCAATCAGGCGCTATCCTTTGCGACCCAGTCTGAACGGGGCGTCCTGCAACTGTTCCGTTAGGCTCATGAAAATCCCGCTAGGTCCATGAAAAAAAGAAGCGGCGGATGCCGCCACTTTTAACGCCGGGGCCTGAACGCTCTGGATCAGTAAACAACCACACTCCGAATGCTTTCCCCCGCATGCATGAGGTCGAACGCTGTATTGATGTCTTCCAGCGGCATGGTGTGCGTGATCAGATCGTCGATGTTGATCCGGCCGTCCATGTACCAGTCCACGATCTTTGGCACGTCCGTGCGGCCCTTGGCCCCGCCGAAGGCCGTGCCGCGCCAGACCCGCCCGGTAACAAGCTGGAACGGGCGGGTGGAAATTTCCTGTCCCGCACCGGCAACGCCGATAATGGTGCTTTCGCCCCAACCTTTGTGGCAGCACTCCAGCGCATCACGCATGACATCCACATTGCCGATACACTCGAAAGAGTGGTCCGCGCCACCGTTGGTGAGATCCACGAGATAAGGCACAAGGTCACCTTCAACCTCTTTCGGGTTCACGAAGTGGGTCATGCCGAATTGTTCGGCGATGGCCTTGCGTCCGTCATTCAGATCGATGCCGACAATCATATTGGCGCCGACCAACCTGGCACCCTGAATGACGTTCAGGCCGATACCGCCGAGACCGAATACGATTACATTGTCACCCGGCTGGACCTTGGCGGTGTTGATCACCGCGCCGACGCCGGTCGTCACGCCGCAACCGATGTAGCAAATTTTGTCAAAAGGGGCGTCTTCACGAACCCTGGCCAGAGCGATCTCGGGAAGAACCGAATAGTTGGCGAAGGTGGAGCAACCCATGTAATGGTAAACGGGTTCACCATTGATGGAGAACCGGCTGGTTCCGTCCGGCATGACACCTTGACCCTGGGTGACGCGAATGGCCTGGCACAGGTTGGTTTTACCGGAGGTGCAGTAATCGCACTCGCGGCATTCCGGGGTGTAGAGCGGGATAACATGATCCCCTTTTTTAAGGGATGTAACGCCTTTGCCAACGTCCACAACCACACCGGCACCCTCATGGCCGAGGATCGCCGGAAAAATGCCTTCAGGATCGGCCCCGGACAGGGTGAATTCATCGGTATGACAGATACCGGTGGCTTTTATCTCAACCAGAACCTCCCCTTCTTTGGGGCCGTCTAGTTGTACGCTTTCGATGCTGAGGGGTTGACCTGCTTTCCAGGCAACGGCGGCTCTGACGTCCATGATCCTCTCTCTCACATTTTTCAACGTTTCTTCTGGTTTCGCCGATACCAGACAATCTACACGCTCCGGTCAAGGAAAATTGTCTGACCGTGAGGTACATGATCGTAGACAGAAAGGGTTTGATAGGAAACCATACGCGTACAGGAATGGATTTACGCGATGACTGTTGAAAATACCGGTCCGTTGAAGGGCCTCCGCGTTTTGGATTTGACCCGGATTTTGGCGGGTCCTGTCTGTACCCAGTTGTTTGGTGATCTGGGGGCAGATGTGATCAAAATCGAACGGGCTGGCGCGGGCGATGACACCCGCAAATGGGGCCCGCCTTATGTCAGGGATGCGGATGGGAACAACACCACGGAAAGTGCATACTATTTGTCTTCGAACCGGAACAAACGCTCGGTTGCCGTCAACATTGCCGCCGAGGAAGGTGCTGCTCTGGTGCGCCGCCTGGTGGGTCAGTGCGATGTTCTGGTGGAAAATTTTAAGGTCGGTGGGCTGGAAAAATATGGCCTGTCCTACGGTTCTCTGAAAAACGAGTTTCCGGGCCTTGTCTATTGCTCCATCACCGGGTTTGGTCAGACCGGACCCTATGCGGACCAGGCAGGTTACGACTATCTGGCGCAAGGCGCAGGTGGAATCATGTCCATTACCGGCGAACCGGAAGGACAGCCTATGAAAGTTGGTGTCGCAATCGCCGATATTATGTGCGGCATGTACGCTTCGACGGCGGTTCTGGCAGCAATCCGCCATCGTGACGCCACCGGTCAGGGCCAGCACATCGACTTGGCCCTGCTGGACACACAAATCGCCTGGCTCGCTAATGTCGGTCTCAACTATCTGACCACGGGAAAAGAGCCGGCGCGGCTCGGAAACCAGCATCCCAATATTGTGCCCTATCAGGTTTTTGGGGCGAGCGATGGTTACTTTATTCTGGCTGTTGGAAACGACAGTCAGTTTCGGAAGTTCTGTGACTATGCCGGGCTGTCGGCGCTACCCGATGACGAACGGTTCCAGACCAATGCTCTACGCGTGGAGAATCGCGCTACACTGGTAGCGTTGATCGAGGCAGCCACCCAGGCCCACCCCAGGGCTCACTGGCTCGAAGGTCTCGCAAGGATTGGGGTACCTGTTGGGCCGGTAAACACAATCCCTGAGGCTTTCGCCGACCCACAGGTCTTGCACCGGAACATGCGTATTAATATGCCGCACACTCAGAGCGGTTCCGCTTGCGTAAGCCTGATCGGCAACCCCGTGAAGATGTCGGAAACACCCGTCAGTTACCGCCTCCCGCCGCCGACGCTGGGCGAACATACCGATGTGGTTCTGGAAGAGTTACTGGGTCTGGATGCCCCAGCCCGCGCCGATCTTCGCTCACGTGGTATCATTGGATAGGAAATAGGAGATCAAAACCATGGTCGAGAAAGTGAACAAGACTGACAAGGAATGGGAACGGGAACTGACCCCGGAGCAATTTTATGTCTGCCGCCGCCATGGTACGGAACGACCCTTTAGCGGCAAGTACAACGCCTGCAAGGATCACGGGACGTATGTGTGTGTCTGTTGCGGTAACCCGCTGTTCAAGTCCCACACCAAATTCGATTCCGGTACCGGTTGGCCCAGCTTTTACAAACCTATCAGCGAAGACGCCGTAACGGAAAAATCTGACCGCAGCCTGTTCATGGTCCGCACGGAAGTCTTGTGTGGGTCTTGTAACGCTCATCTGGGGCATGTTTTCGAAGATGGTCCCAATCCCACAGGTTTACGCTATTGCATGAACTCCGTTGCCCTCGACCTGGAGGCAGAGGAAGACTAGACTGTGCCCGCTTCCAGCCAATTGTTTCCTTTTGGATAACACCGGCGAGTGTTTTACGATCAGTTGAGATGACCGGTCTTGGCGTAAATTGTGCCGCTATATTCGCCGGAGGCTTGATGTATCGCACCCGCCGGATTGCAGTTCTGACTGCCGGGTCCGAAAACGCCATGCTCATGGGAAAATACGCCCTCAAGCACAGAACGAACCGTTTTCAATGTTCGAAATCTGGGCGACAATGTACAGGTGTCGCCTGTAATCATCGATCACGGAAACCGCCTCAAATGAATGCCATTTTTTTTGCCATTATTCTGATCGCGTTTGGGGTGGCGGCGTTTCGACATCTCACCTGGACCGGCAACCCTGATGAGGCACCGATGGCCGTCCTCGGGGCATCCATGATAGATGCCGCAGGCGGGGCCGTAGAGCTTTCCATCGGACTGGTTGGTGTCATGGCCTTGTTCCTGGGCCTCATGAAGGTGGCGGAGCAGGGCGGGCTTCTGGTGATTATTGCAAAGCTGGTCCGCCCGTTAATGGTACGTTTGTTCCCGGAGGTCCCGGCCGATCACCCGGCCATGGGGGCCATGATCATGAATATGTCCGCCAACGCCATGGGGCTTGGCAATGCCGCGACGCCTTTTGGCATTCGCGCCATGGAGCAACTGAACACGCTAAATCCGCACAAGGGAACATCGACCCATGCCATGGCCTTGTTTCTGGCAATCAATACATCGTCGGTAACATTGCTTCCTACTGGTGTCATCGCGATCCGCGCCGCTTCCGGCTCCATGGATCCAGCGGGCATTGTGCCAACAACCCTGTTCGCCACAATCTGTTCCACGACAATTGCGATTTTGTCGGCCAAATTGTGTCAGCGCCTGTGGGCGGCATCCCCGCCTGTGGCGGCGGTGGCGGAATCCAATGGCCGGGAGAAAACAACCGAAACCGAGGCCCTGTCGGACGATGTGCCAGCGGTGGAAAGCGGTGCTTATCCGACGTGGGTTTCGTTCGTGGCATTGGGATGCCTTGCCGGATTGGTACCCTTGAGCGTGGTTTACGGACGAACCATTGCACCCTGGATCATTCCGGGGCTCATGGTCGGGCTGTTGAGTTTTGGCATGATAAAAGGGGTCCGAATCTATGAGGCATTTGTAGAAGGTGCCAGGGAAGGGTTCAACGTCGCCCTTCGCATTATTCCTTATCTCGTGGCGATTCTGGCGGCTGTCGCCATGTTCCGCGCCAGCGGTGCCATGGGCCTGATTGTTGAACCGCTTGGTTCCATTACCGGGATTTTTGGCTTGCCGGCCGATGCCCTGCCTATGGCCTTGTTGCGCCCGCTTTCCGGATCCGGTGCCTATGGCATTATGGCGAGCATCATTCAGGACCCGAATATCGGCCCTGACAGCTATACGGGTTATCTGGTAACGACGTTGCAGGGATCAACCGAAACCACATTTTATGTTCTGGCTGTCTATTTTGGTGCCGTCGGTATTCGCCGTATTCGCTATGCGTTGATCCCGGCATTGCTCGCGGATTTTGCCGGTATCGTCGGGGCGGTCATCGCCTGTAGCTATCTCTTTGGATAAACACAAGGTCTCATCCTTGTTGCAGAGTCTTGCTCTTGCGGTGTCTTGGGCGTACCTAATGGCATCGTTTCAATTGATTTCGGGTCCATAAGCGGCAAATGAGTATCTGGGGCAAGGTTATCGGCGGCGTGGCAGGATTTGCCATGGGTGGACCTCTGGGGGCTATTATGGGGTTGGCTGCCGGTCATGCGGTTGATCGCATGCGATCAACCTTGCCCGGGCACGACGGGGCATTCAACGGGTTCGAGAACACCCCCGGCCCTCAAGGGGATGATCTCGAAAACCGGCAGATTGCTTTCACCGTCGCCGTCATTGTTCTGGGGGCAAAACTCGCCAAGGCTGATGGCCAGGTGACCAGGGACGAGGTGGCGGCATTCAAGCGGGTGTTCAGCATTCCGTCCCATGAAGCCGCTGATGTCGGTGCGCTGTTCAACGAAGCCAAGCAGGACGCGGGCGGCTTCGAGCCCTATGCCCAACAGATCGCCACCCTGTTTGCCGGCAATCGGGCGATGCTCGAAGATTTATTGGGGGCCTTGTTTCATATCGCGAAAGCCGATGGCACCTATGATCATCGGGAGCGCGATTACATTGCAAAGGTCGCTTCTATCTTCGGGTTTGGTGAGGGCGAATTCAAACGCATCGAAGATACCTATATCCGTGGTGAGGATGCCGAAGATCCATACGAGATACTGGGCATTGGTGCGGATGCTTCTGACGATGATGTCAAAAAAACCTATCGAGCCCTGATCCGCGAAAATCATCCGGACCGCCTGATGGCGCAAGGCCTGCCGGAAGAGTTCATTGACCTGGCCAACGAAAAAATGGCGACCATAAACGCGGCATACGACAAAGTGTGTAAACAGCGGGGCATTAAATAGCGGCTCTTCGCGGGCAGATTGTCTCGTCGCCATGATGGACATTGGATGTTTCCAACTTAAACCTGTTTGATCGATAAAATTTTCTCTGGACGCTGCCCTGAATGACTCCGCGCGATTTTTCCCTCGCTGTATTCTCAATACTGGTCCTTGGTATCAATATTCCCATCGTAAAGATCGCGGTCGATCAGGTCTCCCCGTTGTTGGTGACAGGACTGAGGTTCGCTTTGGTGGGGGCGGTCCTGGCCTGGATTTTTCCGTTTCCCCGCCAGCAGTGGCGTGGCGTACTTATGCTCTCTGTTGTACAGGGCTTGCTGCACCATGGACTGATGTTCACGGGTATGGTGGGGGTGGATGCCGTGGTCGCGGCAATTGTTATTCAGCTGGGCAGCCCCTTCGCTGTTATCTTTGCTCTGGTCCTTCTGGGTGAGCGTTTCGGCCTTTTTCGGAGTGTCGGCATGCTGATTGCTTTTAGCGGTGTTATCATTCTGACGGGTGAGCCAACTGTATGGCAGGCCAATCTGTTCGTGTTGCTGTTGGTTGTGTCGGCCATGGCATGGGGGTTTTCGAATATCCAGATCAAGCGGATGGGGGCGGTTGACGCATTGCAGGTAACGGTCTGGATGTCGGTGTTTGCCGCGCCGCAGTTGCTGATTGCGTCGCTGTTTCTTGAAACCGGACAATGGCAGGCGGTAACAGAAGCACCGCTTCTGTTTTGGGGTTGTCTGCTGTACACTGCATTGGGCGCAACTGTCGTCGGGTACGGTATTTGGTATTACCTGTTACGGCAGTATTCCGTGAGCCAGATTGTTCCGTTTTCCCTAACCCAACCGGTGATTGGTGTTGTATCCGGTATGATCATCCTGGGTGAAACACTATCACTACACAAGGTGATCGGCGCTATGATCGTCCTGACAGGCGTTGCCATTATCCAGATCCGTTCCGCGCGGCAACAAAAGGAAAGCCGCCATGGCGATTGATGTGCGTCAACATTCGTCACCAAATTTCAACGATCGTCGTGCGGTGGCGGGGCCTGACATGCTTGTCCTGCACTATACCGGCATGGAGAGTGGTTTGGCCGCCCTCGAGCGGCTTTGTGATCCGAAAGCGGAGGTGAGCGCCCATTATCTGATTGAAGAAGACGGCACGGTTTTTCAGTTGGTGAGCGAACAGAAACGGGCATGGCATGCCGGTATCGCAACATGGTGCGGAAGATCGGATATCAACAGTTGTTCCATTGGCATTGAGCTGGTCAATCCCGGGCATGCGTTCGGGTATAGAGCTTTTCCCGAGCGGCAAATCGATGCGCTGGTTCGACTGTGCCGAGGTGTCCTTGATCGCCACCCCATACCCGCCCGAAATGTGGTTGGACATTCCGATGTCGCGCCGGCGCGCAAACAGGACCCGGGTGAGCTGTTCCCCTGGCAGCATCTGGCAAGGGAAGGGGTCGGTTTGTGGCCGCCGGTGGGTGACAGGGATAACCGGATCGACATCGCTCAGGCGGAATTGATGTTGGCGGCAATCGGGTATGGCCTAGAAGAGGTCAGCGCGACGGTTCGCGCTTTTCAGCGCAGATTTCTGCCGGACCATTTATCCGGAGAGCTCGATCAGAAGACTTTGTGGAGGATTGCTGATGTTCATCAGGCCTTCATTGGACAGGATTAACCGTCATCAGGGGTGCCCGCGCGCTGGGATCGAACCCGACGGGTATTCGCCGCTCAGAACGCCACCCATTCTCTCATAAAATGGGACGGCATGAGGGTCGGCGGCAATCCTCATGGATGTTGCGGCCTGTTCAATGGCTTGCTGCGACGGGATAGTATTCTGCCCGGAAAAATGTTAGTATCATGATGCCAGATGGCCGGATGACCGCTGTTTGTGAGGCATTTTGTCAATCACAAAGGGAGGAAAGTCCGGGCTCCATGGAAACACGGTGCCGGGTAACGCCCGGCGGGGGCGACCCCAGGGAAAGTGCCACAGAAAGCAAACCACCTTGCTGGTTTCAGCGGGGAAAGGGTGAAAGGGTGCGGTAAGAGCGCACCGCGTGTCCGGTAACGGACATGGCAGGGAAAACCCCACCGGGAGCAAGACCAAATAGGGATAGCGGGCGCAGTCTTGCAGAAGGCTGGCACCAGGTGAGTTTCCACACTGCTATCCGGGTAGGTTGCGTGAGGCGTCCGGTAACGGGCGTCCCAGATGAATGGTCATCACCCCTAGGGGTACAGAACCCGGCTTACAGGCCATCTGGCTTTTACTCAAAACCCCTATTTTCAGGCCGCCTTTCCGGGCTGGGCGGTATTTGACCTGAGCCGTATTTCTGCTTTGTTTTTGATCCGTGCTTTTGATCTTCGCGAAGGATTTTGACCGGCCACAAAGCTGCCGCGGCCTTCATCATCTTCACCCGATTCAGCGGCCTGATTTTCGGCGGTTGCAGGGCTTGCACAGCATCTGACAGTTTGCGGCAACTGTCTTGCCGACGACGTGCCATGGGTCAATGTGATCGGCTTCCATCTGATCGGCTTGCAGGTTGCGGAAAGCTAGGCCATCAATGGAAAAAGCCCTCGCCACGTATTGGCAAACCGAGATGGTGCGCTGCTGGCCGTCAATGATCTCAAACCGCGCACCGCCAATATCGGCCCAATACATAGTATTCAGGGGAAGGCCTGCGCGAATAGTTTTGATCACGGCGTCACGCTGCCGGGCGTCATAGACGAATTCCCGTTGATAGGCTGGCCGTATATCAAGCCTGCCGCCATATCCCCTAACCCCGCCTGACTGACGGCGGCGGCCCGCCTTTGGTAAAGAGTTCTTAAGCTCCACCGTCATCGAGCCCATGTTGACGAGCCGTATCAAGGGGGATATTTTGGGGGTATGAACGAGATTGTTTTCGATACTCACCGTGCCGTTAAGAGCCTTATAGATGCCGGGTTCGACGACGCCCAGGCGGAGGCGGTTGTGGGTGCCGTCGGCGACGCTATGGGTGGTAACGTCGCCACCAAGACCGATATTGCGGAATTGAAGGCCGACATGCTCAAGATCGCCATCGGTATTGTCGTAGCGAATGCAGGCCTTACGCTGGCCATCGTCAAACTTCTGTAGGGTTTGGGTATGAACGCCGTGACCTTTGACACCCACGCTTTTGTAAAGCGTCTGACCGCTGCCGGTATGCCGGAGCCGCAGGCCGAAGTGCTGGCCGAGGAACAGTCGCGCCTGATTGATACGGAACTGTCTACCAAGCGCGATATCAAGGAGCTGGAAACGGCGACTAGGCGCGATCTCAGGGAAATGGAGTACCGCCTGATAGTCCGCCTTGGCAGTATCGCGTTGGCTGTCGGCGGGGCCGTGGTTGCCCTAGTCAAACTGCTGTAGCATCATGCGCCAGCCGTGCCCGTGTTTTGCACCTCAGATCGCGGCGTTCCCGCCCCAGGTCCAGGCGGCGGCGGTTGTCGGTGCCGTCGGCGGCGCTATGGGTGGTAACGTCGCCACCAAGACCGATATTGCGGAATTGAAGGCCGACATGCTCAAGATCGCCATCGGTATTGTCGTAGCGAATGCAGGCCTTACGGCTTCCATCTCAAACTTCTGTAGGGTTTGGGTATGAACGCCGTTACTTTTGACACCCACGCTTTTGTAAAGCGTCTGAGCGCCGCCGGTATGCCGGAGCCGCAGGCCGAAGTGCTGGCCGAGGAACAGTCGCGCCTGATTGACACGTTCTGTCAAGTGGGGCACTTTAGGGCCATGAGCACCATGATCGCCGAAATGTACGATGCCCTGATCGCGGCGGGCGCGCCGGAAGAAAAAGCGCGGGCGGCGGCGGTGTCCCTGTCCGAGGACAGCCTTGCGACCAAGCGCGATATTGCCGAAGCCAAATCGGACATCCTGAAGCGGACGATTGGTGCGATGACGGTGCAGGCCGTCATTATCATAGCCGTGGTCAAACTGCTGTAGCATCATGCGCCAGCCGTGCCCGTGTTTTGCACCTCAGATCGCGGCGTTCCCGCCCCAGGTCCAGGCGGTGTAAGGCCATAAGATCAATAACCGTGGGCTTGCCAGCTAAAAGTACCGCCCGTCAAGATCCAGGCGGCATCCCTGCCCTCCAGATCGGACCCTGTGGTGGTAATATTGGTGATAATGGGTGCTAAGACCTTTGTGCCGCCAACCCACAATTTATTACCCTTGATCAGCGGGAAAATCTCTTTGTTTCTGAGCCGCGCTTTTGATCTTCCAGAAGGGTTTTGACCGGCCACAAAGCTGCTTTGGCCGTCATCGCTCTCACCCGATTTAGCGGCCTGATTTTCGGCGGTTGCAGGGCTTGCACAGCATCTGACAGTTTGCGGCAACTGTCTTGCCGCCTTCGTGCCATGGGTCAATGTGATCGCCTTCCATCTGATCGGCTCTAAAGCGCTCTTTACACGCTGGGCAAACCCCGCCCTGGCGCTCAAACGCCTCTGCTTTCATAGCCACAGAGAAAGCCCGAATGCTCAGGTGTCGTTCATCGCCGTCCAACACATAGGGATAGACGCCCGCTTTCCTTGTCACGTCATCATCCATGAAAAGGCGCGAGACCTCTCTCTCAAGCGTCTCAGGGTTCAGATCAGCGGCTTTGAATTGGTTGTAGAGCGGCCCCCAGGCAACGCCCTTCATCTCCTTGCGGTAACCAGGAAACGTCGCCTGCACCCAATCGATGACAGAACAGAAGTGGTCCCATAGCGCAGCCGCGCTGCTATCGTGTTGGTGATCCGACATGTATTTTTCAACCGGGTCATCGTTATTGATGATCCACTTAATCGCTGTCTCAAGGTAGTCCTGGCGGATCGGGGACCCTCTCAGGTATTTGCTGCCAATCCCATAGGCCGGACAGTTTGGGCGACTGAAATACTTCTTTGCAGCCGACACCCAGGGCCCGTGGTAGACCGCGTTTCGGAGCTCTTGGGTGCTCAGCACCGCACCGGCGATATTGATGACCTTGAACCACGCCAGCTTTTGGCTATCCGTGCCGGAACAGACATAGACCATGAGCTCATAGTTCAGGATCTGCTCTTGCTCGTCGGCTTGCAGGTTGTGGAAAGCCATGCCCTCAATGGAAAAAGCGCCCGCCACGTATTGACAAACCGAGAGGGTGCGCTGCTGGCCGTCAATGATCTCGAACCGCGCCCCGCCAATATCGGCCCAATACATGGTGTTGAGGGGAAGGCCGTCGCGAATAGTCTTGATCACGGCGTCACGTTGCCGGGCGTCATAGACGAATTCCCGTTGATAGGCTGGCCGTATATCAAGCTTGCCACCATATCCCCGCACACCGCCGTCCCCGTCATCGCTGTAGCCCGCGACCAGGTCGCGGACGCTCAGCTTCCGTTCCACGATCTTCATGGCTGGAGTGCCCTGTTGCGGATAAGGATTCGCGCATAAAGTTGTTCATAGTAATTCCCCTCTACAATGTAGTGGGTTTTTTCCGTTGGGCCTTTGATCAGCAGCGCCGGGCCGTCATTCAATTTCGTCACGTCGCTTTTTTCGCCGGACCGGCTTACCTGAGTTTGCCTGGGATAAATCCTGCTGGCCGCCCCGAACCAAGTCTTTGTGATTCCAGTGATCTCAAACTGATCCGGGTTATATTTATCCAGAAACGTAATCGGCACGCCCATGGCACCGGCATAATCCTTAGGGATGTCCAAGGTCTTGCTCACCTCAATGGCGTTATAGTTGTCGTAAGTGGGGTAATCCTCCGGCGTGTAGGTACGGTACAAGATCAGCTCCTCATGCCGCTTGTCATGGTCGAGATTGGTGAACCAGACGCACGGTTGAGCAATTTTGATTTTTCCGCCATCTTCTTTCCAGTAGCCACCGGGCTTGGGGTGTTTTTTCAGAATATCATCAATTGTTTGCTTTTTAGCTTCAAAAAAAATACTTCCGCTCATTTGTCGAACGCCAACCACAACCTATTCCCCTTGATCAGCGGGAAAATCTCCTTGTAGGTGATTGCGTTTTTGCTCCCGATGATCAGGAACTTTTTGTCGTATTCCATCAATTGCGCCACGTAAGACCGAAACAGCGAGAACGGCGGGTTGGTCACCACGATATCCGCTTGTTTGAGAATGTCGATACACTCAGGGCTACGGAAATCGCCGTCGCCTTCAAGCGGCGTTATGCCGATATCCTCGGCCCTTGGCAGGGCGTCCCCGTCCCGAAACCCGTCATATTCCAACTTAATCGCCCGCTCACAATCATGGCGCGAGAACAGGTCCGGTTCCTGGTTCTTGTAACACGTAGTGATCAGTTTCCTGAGACCCAGAAACTGGAAGTTATGGCTGAGATAGTGGAAGAAATTGCTGACGCGCGGGTCATCACAGTTGCAATAGACGGTTTTGCCCTTGAAATGTTTTTTGTAGTGCCTGAGCTCGTTCTCGATATCCACGAGCTGGGTATAGAACTCATCGTTTTTGGCCTTCTTTGCCGCGCCCAGATTTTTATTCATGACACATCTTCCCTCAGGGCCAAATCTTTTTCTCGAACCCCTTTTTCGCCGCCCGGCGAAGGCGTTGCCGGATGCCCGTCAAGGGATACACTGTATACGCCATGGGAGAAGTTTACGCCAGTCTAATGAGAGTTTCAGCTATCGCCTTTTCCGTTCAATCTCGCCGGGCAATTCTGGGCCCGCCGGAAACCTTAAATCCCGCGTCTCGTGCATTCCTGGTTTATGCTGGCGACGAACCTTCGCTTTTCAGCAATGGTTAATTGCTTCAATGTCTCCACATGATATGCCAGCCGCTTCATCACATCGTCAGATAAGTGTCCTGCAAAGCCCCCGGATTTGTTGATGCAATCGTCGATTTCAGACCGGTCAAACTCGACCGGGCCGCCGCACTCAAGGTAGCTGTCCCACTTAAGGAAAGGGTGATCACGCTTTTTGAGAAGCAGACTCCCCGCAAAATGACTTTTGGTATTGATCCTGAAAAAAATGCCATCGCCCATACATACGCAAGCGTGCATTTTCATTTTTGGATTATGGATTGTTCCCGCAAAGAGCCAAAGAACATCGCCAACCTTGACCACAGACTACATTACCAACCTGTGTGCATAACCTGCCAGGTCTTCTATGATCTCACATCGATTGGGCATATCGGTCGGTAGAAAATCCTCATAGCGCATCCAGTGTCCGGGGGCTTCCGCGTAATCCATCTCCGCATGCGTTTTATCCACCAGTTGCCAGAAGGTCAGGTGTGAATTTTCAGCGAAAGATTCCTCAAGCACCTCAAGATCGCTTTCGGAAAAGACACTGCAATCCACTTCCGTATTGGAAACGTAAACATGATAACGCTGCTTGACTTCAAAGGGACGGTGCTCAAGCCCAAGCGATTCAAGCATGATTTCATCGCCTTTCAGCAAGTTGTACACCCCCGACGGTACCGGACCCGCCATCATGGCGGCGTATACATCGCCAATCACAGGCCGACCATACCCGACAAAATGCTTTTTGTCCGCGTAATAAATAATCTTGGATATTGTGTGAAAGGTTATTCCCGGCTTCTTTTGACAAAGCCACAAAATGGCATTCAGGGCTTTCTCGTTGTTGAATTTAAAACGGATTCTCACGGTAACATCCCCCTGCACATGCGACTTCACAGACATTGTGTATGCGAAAATTCGTTAAGTTTCAACAAAGTATTGGGTCATGCCTAGCTGAGAGGGTTTTCCGGTCCCTTTTCTTTCTGGCCTGTACTGAACCCTGGTCGCCATGATTGGGCGGCGTATCCCGGAGCAGATCAATAAGATGTTCCCTGAAGTCGAGCATAAATTCCTCCTCGCAAACAAGTGTATCACCGGAAATCTCTATGGGATCCGTTAGGGTGAAAGACTTGCCTGCACTCGTGCGCCAAACCGTGAATCCCATCCGGTGTTGAGGGAGGAGCGTCCCGCCAGCGTTCTTCAGCATCGCAACGACACTGCGATGATAGATATAACGCTGCACGACAGGCGGCTTGCTCATCACGCCTTTTTGGGAGCATTACGCCGCGTGCGCTGTCGCCGTCAGGGACGGGGCCAGCAGGTTAAAATCCACTACGCCGCCATCCTGCGAAGGTCTAATGGAAGTTTCAAATTCCTCGAACGACATATCAAACTTGTAGGCCGTGGTTGCACCGGTATCCGCTTCAACCAGTGCGCTGATCGCATCAACAATCAACTTAAACGCCGCCTCCAGGTCGGAATTACCGATGTGTAGTCCGTTCAGGTCGGGTGATGTAAAGACATGGGTCTGCCCAGCCCGCTTATAAAGCACCTGAACCGTTTCAGGTGGACAAACAGTTGCCCGGGTCATGCCGTGTCTCCTGATCAAGTTCTGTCTTAACGATCATGACTTAACGATCATGGGTGTGTTTTATTTTCAACAAAAAACACAATATCCAGTATACAAATGTTTACTGTATTGACAAATATTTCCGGGGCTTGGTCCGGTAAATCGCACGGAATACGTGAGTTATGCAAACGCATTGCGCCCGGCGCCTCAGGTAGGTTTTGATCTTCCACAGCCCCGCGGGATATTCCGGCAATATGGAGGCTAAATGGTGGCTAAATGGTGGCCAGGGGGAATCGAAGTAAAAGTCTTTTTTCACTTTTTTTGAATATTTTCCTTGACAGGTGTATTATTTTGCCTTATTGTTGGGTTTAGTGACAGGGACAAGTGCGTCCGCACTGCACGCCGGGCTTGCTCGGCAAGCCCTTTCGTTATTCGGCTCGCTCGGCAAGCCCCTTCGTTATTCGGGTTGTGCGGCAATCCCCTCGCTATTCGGGGCTATGTCACCTATATCGGGCGCACCCATCCCGGTCACGGCGGTTCATAGTGGGTGTTTTATGGTGGACATTCCATGGCGTCGGTGAGGGCGAGCGTTTCCACGCTGATGCAGCTCACGCCACACAAGCGAGCCGTCATTAAAGCCGCCGTCAAGGCCGTCGAATAGGACACAAAAGGCTCCGTCAGACGATCTTGTTTATACACACAGAGCTATACACACGCAGAATTATGCACACGCGGAATTATGCAAACTAAGGCGGCTCCCGCGCACAACGCCCATGATAACGCCAAATCAACGTTATCCGAGGCAGCCTCAATGTTTGCAAAGGCCCGGTAAATAAAAGCCCGGTAAATAAAAACTCGGGAAAACAAAGAGCCTTGAAAATCAGCGGCTTAACGTCCTATTAACCATAGGTTCCCGTTGACACCCAATTATTACCATGATATCCCAATATAGCCCAAATAGGCCTGAATTTCTTCGGGCGGCGGGTTATGGGAAGGATCGTCTCCCCTGCGTTCGACAGGAATGTTCGTTGGTGTTGCGATAATCGAGGAGTTTAAGGATGGCCCTGGTCATCGGCAGGTATGTCAACAAAATTGATGGGAAGGGTCGTATTTCCGTCCCGAAACCCTTTCGTAGTGCCTTTGCCCGGCAGGATTTCAACGGTATTTACGCCTATCCCTTGTTTAAGCATCCCGCAATCGAGGTTTGTGACGAGGTGTTTATGACGCGGATAAGCGATAGCCTGGACGACTTGGACATGTTCTCTGATGATCAGGACGACCTGGCAACCGTAATCATGAACAATGCCGAGGCCCTTCCTTTTGATCCCGAAGGTCGAGTTGTGTTCTCCAAACGTCTATTGGACCATGCCGGTATTCAGGCCGAGGCCGTTTTCGTCGGTCGCGGGCGGCGGTTTCAGGTCTGGCACCCGGACTCTTTCGATGCCCAGGCACAACATGCCTTTGAACGCGCCCGGGCACGCAGCGCCACCTTGCCGCTCCGTTCACAAGGCAGGGGTGAGGAGTAGGTTCATGGTGTTGCCGTCTGACCGTGTCCCGCACTATTCCGTTATGGTCAATGAGGTTATCCATGTGTTGGCCCCGCGGGATGGCGGGTGCTATCTGGACGCAACGTTCGGGGCCGGGGGATATTCCAGAGCACTCTTGCAAGCGGCAGAGTGCACGGTTTGGGCGATTGATCGTGATCCCGTCGCAAAGAAGTACGGCGCGCTTCTGTCCCATGAATTCCCGAACCGAATAACTCTTTTGTCCGGCCAGTTCAGTGAAATGGTTGACCTGCTTGCGGCGGTTGGTGTGTCCGCCGTCGACGGCATTGCCATTGATCTCGGTGTTTCATCCATGCAGCTAGATGATCCGGCCCGGGGTTTTTCATTTCGCCATGACGGGCCATTGGATATGCGAATGGGGCAGGCAGGTGTAACCGCCGCGGATGTCGTCAATACCATGGCCGAAAAAGAACTTGCCGACATTATCTACACCTATGGTGAGGAGAGGGCATCACGCAAGATAGCGAAAGCGATTGTTGACCTGCGACAGCGAACACCCATAACGCGAACGCAGGAACTGGCCGAACTTGTGCGTTCCATTGTCAGAAAATCCAAAGATGGTATCGACCCCGCGACGCGAACGTTCCAGGCGCTGCGTATCCATGTCAATGACGAGTTGGGAGAAGTGGAGCGCGGGCTGCGAGCAGCAGAAGCCGTGCTTGCACCGGGGGGCCGCCTCGCGGTCGTTACCTTTCATTCCCTTGAGGATCGATTGCTCAAAAGGTTCCTGCGCGAACGGAGCGGAAATCTGCCGGGCGGTTCGCGTCATTTGCCGTTTGCTGATGATATGAAGACCGCTAGGCCAACTTTTGACATTCACAAAAAAAGCGGGCTGGCGCCCGGTGACGAGGAGATCCGGGAAAACCCGCGGTCTCGATCGGCACGCATGCGCTGGGCAGAAAGAACAGCGGCCGCGCCCTGGATAGAAAACGACCGCGTGGCGGCAGGAGGATCAGAATGATCAAGAGTGCAACATTTTTTGGATTTTTGTTGGGCGGTTTCCTGACAGTATTTGTATTTGTCGTGAAGTACGAGGTTCAGGATCTGGAAGCCGAGTTTAACCAACTTAACCGGAACATCGTGCAGGAGCGGCAATCCATCCACGTTCTGATGGCGGAATGGAGTCATTTGAACGAGCCCGCTCGTTTACGTGAACTTGCCCGCGAGTATCTCAATCTGGGCTCGGTTCGGGCGCACCAGATGGGCGGTTTGAACAATATTCCCCGGCGCCCGGAAGCCGGCGATGAGCCGGTGCCAACAGAAACGGACAGGATGGCCCTGATCCAGGCGGCTATTCAGGAAATGAGTGGAGCGGAGCCGCGCCAATGAGTGTTGAAGGCTATTCAGAGCAACCCGGATTGCCGCCCAGCACAGCCAAATTTAAGGTTGAGGGTATCCGTAAGCAGGCTCTCGGGATGGGTCGGTCACGGCTGTTGGTGATCGGCACGGTCATCATGATGGTGTTTGCCGCAATTTCCTTCCGTCTCGTTGATCTGATGGTTCTGGGGGGTGCACAGGAACCGGCAATAGCTGGTGGCCAGTATTCGACGAAACCACCGACCGTTCGCGCAGACATTGTTGATCGCAACGGCATGCTCATCGCGACGAGTCTGCCGACGGCATCTCTGTATGCCGATCCGGCAAAAGTACTGAATGCGGATGAAGCCGCGGCGAGGCTCTCGGCTGTTTTTCAGGATATGGACCGTGGCGTTGTGTTGCAAAAACTAACGACCAACCGGCGGTTCGTATGGTTGCGCCGCAATCTGACACCGGATCAGCATTTTCTGGTGAACAGTCTCGGAATTCCGGGCCTGGGATTTCAGCGAGAGGAGCGCCGTGTCTATCCGCACGGGGCACTTTTTGCGCATGCTGTGGGGCTGACAGATCGCGACGGGCGGGGCATTGCCGGTGTTGAGCGATATTTTGACGGTGTTCTGGATGGTGGGCAAAATCCGGTGCGATTGTCCCTTGATTCAAGAGTGCAATCCATCGTTCGCAATGAGCTGATCAAGACCATGGAAGAATTCAGGGCCATTGGTGCGGCCGGTGTTGTCATGGATGTGAACTCTGGTGAGATACTCTCCATGGTTTCCTTACCCGATTTTGATCCGAATATTCCGAGTAGCGCCGCGGGTGACGCAATTTTCAACCGCGTTACAAAAGGCGTCTACGAAATGGGCTCTACCTTCAAGTTATTCACGGCGGCCATGGCGCTAGACGCGGGAACCGTCGATATGGGGGATGGATACGATGCGTCCGAGCCCATTCGCGTGGCCCGCTTTACGATATCGGACTACCGCCCCGAAAAAAGGTGGCTGTCCGTCCCTGAAATATTGATTCATTCCTCCAATATCGGGTCGGCAAAAATGGCCGTTGACCTCGGCACGGAACGCCAGCGCGGGTATCTCCGCAATCTTGGTATGCTGAGTCCGTCCAATATTGAACTACCGGAAATAGGAAGGCCTCTGAAACCTTCCCATTGGCAGGAAATCAATACGATGACGATTTCGTTCGGGCACGGTATTGCCGTGAGCCCCGTACAGTTGAGCGAAGGTGTTTCTGCGTTGGTCAATGGCGGAATCCGTCACCCGGCGACGTTGTTGATGCGCGATGTCAACGATGCAATCCCCGGTGAGCGCGTGTTTTCAACGCTTACATCGTTGCAACTTCGCGGCCTGATGCGCATGGTCGTGATGAACGGTACGGGCCGCAAAGCGGAAGCACAGGGTTACATGGTTGGTGGGAAAACAGGGACTGCCGACAAACAGGGTGGCGGCAGGTATCACCGTGATCGAAGGATTGCTTCTTTCGTGGGGGCTTTTCCCATCAATGACCCCCGTTACGTGGTTCTTGTGGTTGTGGACGAGCCGATGGGCAACGCAAGCACTTTGGATTATGCCACAGGCGGCTGGGTTGCGGCCCCTGCTGTCGGGCGAATAGTCGCCAGTATGGGCCCCTTGCTGGGCGTGCCCACAATGGAGATGGCCGCTCTGGATGACACAACACCGGAAGGTTTTATCCGGGCCTGGGAAAAGGCGTTTGAAACTCGTTGATATGATTGATGGTCTGGCACTCACAGTGAACGGCGCGAAGCCTGATGGCGAGTTGCCAATCACCGGCATCAGTTGTGACTCTCGGGCAGTCAAGCCGGGTTTTTTGTTTGCGGCGCTGCCGGGATCGACCGTCAACGGCGTCGATTTTGTGCCCCAGGCCCTGGCCAATGGCGCAAGCGTCGTGCTGGTCCCTCGTGAGCAGGCAGATACCGTCGATGTGAATGATCGAAGCATTCTGGTGGCCGATAATCCGAGGCAGGTTTTCGCGCAACTGGCCGCCCGCCTGGCCGATAGCCAGCCCGCAACGATTGCTGCTGTTACCGGTACGAACGGAAAAACATCTGTCGTTTCTTTCCTGAAACAGTTCTGGAACGCGACGGGTTTGAATGCAGCCGGTATCGGAACGCTGGGCTGTGAGATCAGCGGACCGGATGGCTATGAACATTTTTCAGGTTCGCTGACAACGCCGGATCCGGTCGCGCTTCATAATATGTTACGCGATGTTGCGGGCCGCGGCATTGATCACCTTGCGCTGGAAGCCTCAAGCCACGGTCTGGATCAGTACAGATTGGATGGAGTCCGTGTTTCCATCGCGGCGTTTACCAATCTTTCCCATGATCACCTGGATTACCATGGGGATGAACGATCCTATTTCCTCGCGAAAAAACGTCTTTTCGACAGCTTGTTGAGCGATAAGGGGACCGCCGTAATCAACGCCGATATTCCAGAGCGAGACGAACTGGTTTCGGCCGCCAAAGCCCGCGGGATCAAGGTCCTTGACTATGGTCGGCATGCCGATTTTGTGCGTCTGGTCGATCAGCAGCCCGCCGCCGATGGACAGCGCGTGAAGATAATTTTTGCGGGCCGGGGGATCGATCTGAGGTTGCCCTTGATCGGTGCCTTCCAGGCGTCCAACGTTTTGTGCGCCTTTGCAATGGCAATCGCCACAGGCTGTGATCCGGACACCATGGCCCGGGCCATACCAACTTTCCAGGGAGTCCGTGGGCGATTGGAACATGCCGGCACAACGGATGGCGGTGCGCAAATCTACGTTGACTATGCCCATACACCGGATGCCCTGGCCAAAGCCCTTGCTGCGGTGAGGCCTCATACACGGGGCAAGGTGCATGTGGTGTTCGGCTGTGGCGGCGACCGCGACAAGGCGAAACGAAAGCCAATGGGCGAAGCGGCGTGCCGGTACGCCGATGTCGTTACACTCACCGACGACAATCCGAGAACAGAAGACCCGGAGGCTATTCGCGAGCAGGCCCTATTGGGTTGCCCCGGTGCCCTGAATATAGGCGACCGCCGAGCGGCAATCTCCAATGCCATCGATCAGCTTTCTCATGGTGATATTCTTGTTGTGGCGGGCAAGGGCCATGAGCAGGGACAATTGGTCGGCGAACAGTCATTGCCTTTCGATGACGTGTCCGTGGTTCGGGAGGTTCTTTCCGGGGAGGTGGCATGAACGATCCCCATCCCCATCCTCATCCTTTATGGACATCGGCTGAGGCTACCGCCGCAACAAATGGAACATGCAGCGGTAATTGGACGGCGCGCGGGGTTTCAATTGACACCCGGTCAATCAAGCAAGGTGAATTATTCGTTGCCTTGAAAGGGCCTAATTTTGACGGACATGCGTTTGTTCAAACGGCCCTGGATGCGGGGGCGGCAGCTGTGATTGTTTCGTCGGAAGATCAAAAGCCTGATGAGGATCAGGGTAAGCTGCTTTATGTCAAAGACACCATGGTGGCGCTGGAAAGCCTGGCGAAATCTTCGCGGGACAGGATGTCAGGCAATATCATAGCGGTTACCGGCAGTGTCGGAAAAACAAGCACCAAGGAAATGTTGAAACTCGTGCTTTCCGAGCAGGGCCGTGTCACGGCCAGTTTTGGTAACCTGAACAATCATTGGGGATTACCGCTTAGTCTGAGCCGTATGCCAAGGGATACGGCGTTCGGTGTTTTCGAAATGGGCATGAACCATGCCGGTGAGATTGAACCCTTGAGCCGGCTGGCGCGTCCGCATGTTGCGCTTATCACGACCATCGAAGCCGTCCATACCGCGCACTTTAACTCGGTCGATGAAATCGCCGCCGCAAAAGCCGAAATATTTGCCGGTGTCGTTCCGGGCGGCGCAGCGGTTCTTAACAGGGATAACCCCTACTTTGAGCATCTGTCACGGTGCGCCGAAGATCGCGATCTTGAGATTTTCGGTTTTGGATATCACCCTGATGCATTTGCGCACCTGAAACGCGTAAATCTCCATGAAGAAAGTTCGCAGGTTGTCCTTCAATTAGACGGTCAATCAATTGAGTACACCATCGGCGCACCGGGTGACCATCTGGTTTGCAACAGTGCCGGAGTTCTGGCGGCGGTACACCTGTCAGGCGGGGATGTTGCCCAAGCGGCGGGTTGTCTGGAGGCGTTTCGCTCATTGACGGGCAGAGGTGGGCGGTCATTCCTGAAGGTCAACGGGCATCATATCACATTGCTGGACGAAAGTTACAATGCAAGCCCGCCATCAATGCGCGCCGCGTTTGATGTCGCGGCACGAATACAGCCATCTGAAAACGGCCGACGCATTGCTGTTTTGGGTGACATGCTTGAACTGGGTGATCTGGCACCCACTGCACACGCCTCGCTCGTGGGACCCTTGAAAGATTGCGGATTTGATCTGGTGTTTACGTGTGGTTCGGACATGCAGGTGCTGTGGGATACGTTGCCGGAGGGGATGCGCGGTGGTCATTCCATAAGCCCGGAGAAACTTGCTCTGGTTGTCTCCAGCGCCCTTGAAAACGGTGATGTGGTGGTGATCAAGGGCTCACTCGGCAGCCGTGTCGGCACCATCGTTGAGGTTTTTCAGGCTCTGGATCAGGCCCAACCCCACTCGGTTGATCAGGTCGTCGGGGCATAGGGAAGGAAATAGATCATGCTGCAGGCCATACTCGTTCCTCTTGCCGATCAATTCTCTGCGTTAAACGTTTTTCGCTACATAACGTTCCGGACCGGTGGCGCCGTCATGACGGCACTTCTCCTGAGTTTCCTGTTTGGACCTGTCATCATCAGAATGTTGAAAACCCGTCAATCCGGCGGGCAACCGATCCGTGAAGATGGTCCGGGAAATCATCTGTTGACCAAAAAGGGCACGCCGACGATGGGGGGTGTCCTTATACTTCTGGCGCTGACCTGCGCAACGCTCCTCTGGACGGACCTTTCCAATGTGTTTGTCTGGGGTGCGCTTAGTGTGACGATCGGCTATGGCCTGATCGGTTTCATGGACGACTACCTTAAGGTTAGTCAGCGCAATAGCCGAGGGTTGTCTGGAAAGCTGAAACTGGTTTTGCAATTGGCGATCGCGGGTGTGGCGGCATTGTGGATACTGTCTCACCTGCCGGAGGGAATGAGTACGACGCTGGCGATCCCGTTTTTCAAAAGCACGCTGTTGGAGCTGGGGTGGATATTCGTTCTTTTTGCAACCTTTGTCATGGTAGGCGCATCAAACTCCGTCAATTTAACCGATGGTTTGGACGGTCTGGCAATCGTGCCGGTGATGATTGCCGCCGGTGTATTTCTGTTGATCGCGTATCTGGTTGGAAACTCGATTTTTTCCAATTACCTGCAAATTCACTATGTGCCCGGGGCCGGTGAGTTGGCGGTTTTCTGTGGCGCTCTGGTGGGCAGCGGTCTTGGCTTCCTCTGGTTCAACGCACCCCCGGCCAGGGTGTTTATGGGCGACACGGGGTCTCTGGCTCTCGGCGGTGCACTTGGTGCGGTCAGCGTGATCACCAAACATGAACTGGTTCTGGCGATTGTTGGCGGCTTGTTTGTTCTGGAAACCGTATCGGTCATTGTCCAGGTGGTTTCATTCAAACTGACCGGGAAACGTGTCTTTAGAATGGCGCCTTTGCATCACCACTTTGAGCAAAAGGGGTGGGCTGAAAGCACCATCGTTATCCGCTTCTGGATTATTGCATCCATTCTCGCCCTTGCCGGTTTGGCAACATTGAAACTGCGATAGGAAACCTGTCCGTCCATGATTCCCCTCTTGGATTTCAATAATCAGACAGTTGCCGTTCTCGGTCTTGGCCGCTCGGGGCTATCAGCCGCATCGGCTCTTCTGGCGGGTGGTGCGCGGGTTCTGGCGTGGGATGATCGCCTAGAAGCCCGGGAATATGCCAATAAAAGCGGCGTTTCGACAACGGCTCTTGAAGAAGTTGACTGGGAACAAATTCAGGTCCTCGTGATGAGCCCGGGTATTCCGCTAACCTTCCCGGCGCCGCATCGCGTCGTTCGACTGGCCCGGCAAGGTGGGTGTGAGATTTTGTCTGATGTTGAACTGCTCTGGCGGTCGCAACAGGAGGCAACCTTCTTTGGGATCACCGGCACAAACGGTAAATCAACAACCACGGTTTTGCTGGGGCACATTCTCTCATCCATTGGTATAAAATCAGCGGTTGGCGGAAATCTGGGTACACCGGTTTTGGATCTGGAGCCTTTGGGCTCAAAAGGGTCTTACGTCCTGGAGCTGTCGTCTTATCAATTGGACCTTTGTCCCACGGCGGCGATGGATGTCGCCATTCTTCTGAATATTACCCCCGACCATCTCGATCGTCATGGTGGCATGGCGGGTTACGTCGCCGCGAAACGGCGAATATTTGAAAATCAAAGGCAAGATGGTATAGCGATTGTTGGTCTCGACGATGAGGTGTCGCGAGATATTCACAGAGGGTTGGCGCATCAATCCGGCCGCCAGATCATCGGTGTTTCCGGCGCGCGTAAAATTGACGGTGGTGTGTATGCATTGGATGGCATCCTGATTGATGGGTTGGGTGATAGCGCGCGGGAGGTCCTTGACCTGCGATCCCTTCAGGCACTGCCGGGCGGGCACAATCATCAAAATGCAGCAGCGGCCTACGCCGCCGCCAAAATCGCAGGATACGACACTGAGAAAATTGCCGAGGCCGTTCGGTCTTTCCCGGGATTGATACATCGCCAGGAGCGCCTTGGAAGTATTGGTGGCGTTGGTTTCGTCAATGATTCGAAGGCAACCAACCCCGATGCGACGGCTAAGGCCCTGGGCAGCTACAGGGGTATCTACTGGATTGCCGGGGGGCGTGAAAAGGACGGTGGCTACGAGGTTCTCGATCCACATCTGGAGAATGTGCGACATGCTTTTCTGGTCGGGGAAGCGGCAGATACTATTCAAGCCTGGCTTTCGGAGCGCGTTCCCAATCACCTGTCAAAAACCATAGATACCGCCACCCGCGCGGCGTTTGAGCAGGCTGTTCGAGACCGGTATCCGGATGCCGTTGTCGTTCTGTCCCCGGCCTGTGCCTCATTTGACCAGTTCCCGGACTTTGAAAAACGAGGTGAGTTCTTCAAGGCTTGTGTCGCGGCCCTCGCGGCAGAAAAAGGAGATACGCTCTCCTTTCCGTCTATCCAGGCCGGAGGGTTCGCATGAGCACGATTGCCCGCACGGATAAAAGTGTTGTCGGTATCTGGTGGTGGACGGTAGATCGGTGGCTGCTCATTCTTCTATGCACGCTGGCGGGATTTGGTGCTGTTTTGACTCTTGCTGCATCACCGGCAATGGCAGAGCGGATTGGATTGGATACCTACTATTTTGCTACACGGCAACTCGTGTACCTGCCGCTCGCCTTGTGTACCATGCTTGCGGTTTCGCTGCTGAATGCCCGTGGGGTACGACGGCTTGCTCTGATTGTCACGGCGGGCGCGGTTGTCATGATGGTACTGACCCTGGTCACCGGTGCCGAGGTCAAAGGGGCGATGCGGTGGTTGCGGATCGGTGGTTTTGCCATCCAGCCATCTGAATTCGTTAAACCCGGATTCGCGGTTCTGGCCGCATGGTTGTTTGCGCAAAGGCGGTTGAATGATCGTTTTCCGGGATATCTTGTCGCAACGGGACTCTATGTCGTCATCGCCGCCCTGCTCGCCCTGCAACCCGATATCGGCATGACACTCGTGGTGTCTGTCGTCTGGGGCGTTCAGTTTTTCCTGGCGGGTCTTCCGCTGGCGCTGGTTGTCGCCATCGGTGCGGTGTTCCTCTTGGGCAGCGTCGGGGCCTATTTTAAGTTCAGCCATGTCCAGATCAGGGTCGATAGATTCCTGGACCCGGCGGCGGGCGAAGGATACCAGGTCATGCGTGCCCTGGAGGCTCTTCGGAATGGCGGGCTGTTTGGCCGTGGACCCGGCGAAGGTAGAATCAAGGAGGTCCTGCCGGATGCGCACGCAGATTTTATTCTAGCCGTTGCAGGCGAAGAGTTTGGTCTCATCGTGTGTCTGATCATCGTTATGCTTTTCGCCGCGATTGTCCTGCGTGGATTCACGCGGGCGTTCCGGGACGAAGACTTGTTTGTTCTCCTCGCTGTATCGGGGCTGATGACCCAGTTCGCGTTACAGGCAATCATTAACATGGCGTCCACACTGAATATGATGCCTCCGAAAGGCATGACATTGCCTTTCATTTCCTATGGCGGGTCTTCCACGCTTGCGGTTGCCCTGGGTATGGGGGTGGTTTTGGCGTTGACGCGTGAGAGACCGGGCGGAGGGCGACCGGCATGAACAGACAGGCCCGTACCCTCGTGCTTGCTGTCGGGGGTACAGCAGGACACGTATTTCCGGCAAAGGCGCTCGGTCAGGAAATGCTGAAACGTGGCTGGAAAGTTTCCTTCGTAACCGACGAACGCGGCGAAGCCCATGGTGGGATAGAAGGTGTTTCCACCCACTGTATCCGCGCTGGCGGCGTCGCCGGAAAGCGGTTTACAAGGCTGTTGCGGAGCATTCCTGAGTTGGCAGTTGGAACGGTGCAGGCGCGATCATTCCTTAATCGAATTAAGCCTGATGTCGTGGTTGGATTTGGGGGCTATGCTTCCGTGCCCACAATGCTGGCGGCAACGTTCGGAAAACACAAAACGGCTATTCATGAACAAAACGCTATTCTTGGCCGGGCCAATCGGTTGCTGGCAACCCGCGTCGGTGTCATCGCTTCCTCTTATGCCTCGTGTCAGTCCATTCCAAAAACAACCACAGCCCGGATTGTTCATACCGGGATGCCGGTCCGTGCAGAGGTTTTGAGCGTATCCCATGCCGGATATCCCAAACTATCCTCGTCCGGGTCGATTTCGCTGTTCATCATGGGCGGGAGCCAGGGCGCTCAGGTTTTCAGTCAGGTTGTCCCAGCGGCACTGGCCAGATTGAACGAGGATTTGCGACGCCGATTGCAGGTCGTTCAGCAATGTCGTGAAGAGGATTTGCCCACTGTACAGCAGGTTTATGCAAACGCAGGTATTGCAGCAGAGTTATCCACGTTTTTTAACAATGTTCCGGATCGACTGGCGAACGCTCATCTGGTGATAGAGCGGGCGGGAGCGTCGAGTGTCTCGGAAACCTTGGTGGTCGGCCGCCCCTCCATACTCGTTCCGTATCCTCATGCCATTGATGACCATCAATCGGCCAACGCCCACGCTGTAGCCAACGCCGGTGCGGGGTGGGTCATGGACCAAACGGTTTTTACGACAGATGCTTTGTCGCGCCGTTTGGCGGCGCTTGTTGACAACCCCCAGGTCCTTGAGGCCGCCGCAGAATGCGCCCGCCGGGCCGGTAAATCACACGCCGCCGCGTCACTCGGCAATCTTGTCGAAGAACTCGCGAGCTCGAATGGAAACAACGACGACTTCCGGCCACTCAATAACGAAGAAAAACAAAAGGAGCTGGCATGAGGGCACTTCCTCTCGATCTTGGTACGTTTCACTTCGTCGGAATAGGTGGTATCGGCATGAGCGGTCTTGCCGAGGTTTTGCATAGTCTCGGTTACTCGGTTCAAGGCAGTGATCTGAGCGACAATGCCAATGTGCAGAGGCTTCGAAACATGGGTATCGCGGTTCATGTCGGACACGCAGAAGAAAACCTGGGCGAAGCGAGTGTGGTGGTCGTTTCCTCCGCTGTCAAAGCGGATAATCCCGAAGTCGTAGCCGCCAGATCGCATCTTATCCCCGTCGTTCGCCGCGCGGAAATGCTGGGAGAGCTGATGCGCTTGAAGTGGGGTGTTGCGGTTGGAGGTACTCATGGAAAAACCACAACGACATCGCTGATCGCAGCCCTCCTTGATTCAGCCGGTTTGGATCCCACGGTCATCAATGGCGGCATCATCAATGCCTGGGCATCCAACGCTCGTTTGGGTAGCGGTGAATGGATGGTCGTCGAAGCCGATGAGTCCGACGGAACCTTCGTTAAGCTGCCAGCAACCATTGCTGTGGTAACCAATATTGATCCGGAACACCTGGATCACTATGGATCGTTTGATGCCGTCAGAGATGCTTTCGCTCAGTTCGTCGAAAACTTACCGTTCTATGGCTTCGCTGCCCTTTGCATCGACCATGCGGAGGTTCAGGCCTTGATACCACGCGTTTCCGACCGACGGGTTGTAACTTACGGATTCAGTCCGCAGGCCGATGTGCGGGGTATCAATGTTCGTGCCCAATCTGATGGGATGTTCTTTGATGTTGTAATCACGTACCGCCGCGACGGTGTGCAACGAACCATAAATGATCTGTTTCTTCCAATGCATGGTGAACACAATGTTCAGAACGCATTGGCTGGAATCGCCATCACGGACGAGATGAATGTTGAAGATGATGCAGTTCGTGCCGGCCTGTCGGATTTTGCCGGCGTAAAGCGCCGTTTTACCCTGACTGGTGAAGCCCACGGCGTGACGATAATCGATGATTATGGGCATCACCCTGTTGAGATTCTTGCAGTGTTGAAAGCCGCTCGCGACGCCTGTGCGGGTCATGTCATTGCCGTGGTCCAACCACATCGATACACGCGTTTAAGTGATCTTTTTGAAGAGTTTTGCAGCTGTTTCAACGACGCCGATGCCGTGATTGTGGCCGATGTGTATGCGGCGGGTGAAGAGCCCATAGAAGGCGTAAACCGTCAATCCATGGCCGCAGGCCTGCGTGAACGGGGACACCGCGCCGTACACGAACTGGAAAGGACAGAGGAGTTGGCGGCGCTGGTTCACGAACTTGCGGGACCCGGGGATATGGTTGTTTGCCTGGGCGCCGGAAACATAACCCAGTGGGCAAATGAATTACCGGTAATCCTTAATGCCCTCGGCCCCAAAATCGGAGGGCCGGTCCAGTGATCACACAAAGCCCCGTCATTTTTAACACGGATATCATCCATCGTTTGCCAGAGGTCGCCGGGCAGTACGAGGAAAATGCCTCTCTTTCTCGATACACCTGGTTTCGAACGGGTGGCCCGGCTGAAGTTCTCTTCAAACCTCGGGACACTGATGATCTCGCTCAATTTATGAGCGGCAAGCCCGATGATGTGCCGGTGACGGTTATCGGCGTTGGCTCCAACCTGCTGATAAGGGACGGTGGCGTGCCAGGTGTGGTTGTTCGACTGGGCAAGGGATTTGGTGGCGTCAGTGTACGCCAGGACCACGTTTTGGCCGCCGGTGGCGCGCTGGATGTCAGTATCGCTGCGGCGGCGCGCGACGCCGGTCTGGAAGGTCTTGAGTTCCTGACCGGCATACCCGGAACCATTGGCGGAGCTGTGCGAATGAATGCGGGCGCTAATGGGCGGGAGATGAAAGATATTGTCCTCTATGCCCGTGTTGTTGATTCGTCCGGAAACCAGCGCCAAATGGGGGCTGGCGAGCTTGAGTTTGATTATCGTACCTCTAACCTGCCGGATGACTGGGTCGTGGTTGGCGTTGTTATGCAGGGCGTCCGCGGGGACCGCGGTGTGATTGCCCGGCGCATGGAAGAGATCAGAACAGAACGAGAAGAATCTCAGCCTTTACGCACCAGAACAGGCGGCTCGACCTTCCGAAACCCCAATCCCATCGATAGTGGTGGCCGAAAAGCGTGGCAATTGATCGATGACGCCTTCTGTCGTGGGTTAAGGCGTGGCGGGGCCATGGTGTCCGAGAAGCACTGCAATTTTCTGATCAATACCGGTGAAGCGACATCGGCCGACCTGGAAGATCTTGGAACCGAGGTTCAACAACACGTCCTGGCAAGAACCGGTGTTCAGCTTCATTGGGAAATCCGGTGTATTGGCGTGCGGTTGGATGACCGGAACAAGGCAGAACAATCATGATGAAAAAGGTGGTTGTTCTCATGGGCGGATGGTCCGCTGAACGCGAAGTTTCTCTCGTTTCCGGCGCGGCGTGCGCCAACGCACTGAAAAGTCAGGGTTATTCAGTTACGGCCATTGATGTGCAACGCGATATGGGGGCCTTGCTGACACGCCTGCTGCCGCGCCCGGATACTGTTTTTAACGCCTTGCATGGCCGATATGGTGAAGATGGATGTGTCCAGGGATTGTTGGATATGTTGGGTGTTCCCTACACCCATTCAGGATTGTTGGCTTCTGCGGTTGCCATGGATAAACCTTTGGCAAAACGTCTTTTTGCGGATGCAGGTTTGAGCGTTGCCGAGCATGTTCTCTCGAGCCGTGAGGCGCTGTTGGCACAAGAACCAATGCCGCGGCCATTTGTCATCAAGCCTGCCAACGAAGGATCGAGTGTTGGGGTTCATATCGTCAGGGAAGGGGACAATGAGCCTCTGTTTAATGATACCGGATGGCCCTTTGGCGAGGACGTCATGGTGGAAAAATTTGTCGCGGGTCAGGAGCTAACTGTAGCCGTCATGGGAAAGGGTGATGACGCAAAAGCCATGAGCGTCACCGAAATCACCACGAGCCGCGGTTTCTACGATTATGATGCAAAGTATGCAGAAGGCGGTTCAATCCACATTGTTCCGGCGGAAATCGACAAACATCTTTTTAAACAAGCTCTGGATGCCGGGGAAAGAGCCCACCGTTGTCTGGGCTGTAGAGGGATATCCCGCTCCGATTTCCGATATGACGGTAAAGACCTTTATATCCTGGAAACCAATACTCAGCCAGGCATGACACCGACATCTCTTGTTCCGGAGCAAGCTGCGGAAATCGGCATGTCTTTCGAGGAACTCGTGACCTGGATGGTCGAAAATGCGGCGTGTGATAAATGAGTTACGCCGCGAAAACGTCCGCCGCCACAAAAAACCACCGGGAACCGCGTGGTCGGCCAAGAAAACGTGCAACCCCGATATGGCGTCGACGGTGGTTCAGAACCACCCTGTCATCGCTTGTCATCATTTTACTTGGCGGCACCGGATGGTGGTCTATTCGTTCCGGTCTCGTCGAGCGTGTTGTTGTGAGCACAAAATGGCAGGCGATTCAGACTTCGGCCGCGTTGGGTTTTAGGGTTGATGAGGTCCTTGTTGTTGGGCGCCAGGAAACAGACCGCGCGCGACTGCTTGCCGCGCTGGGTATAGTTCGTGGCGCACCCATCCTCGCATTCGATGTGGAAGAAGCGAAAATCCGCATCTCCAGGTTACCCTGGATTCGCAAAGTGTCTGTCGAACGAATGCTTCCGGATACGGTTTTGCTGACCGTTGAAGAACGGGCACCGATCGCAATATGGCAGCACCGCGGCACGCTCGCCCTGATTGACGCCGCCGGCGAGATTATCAAGCGCGACCAGCTTGAACGGTTCGGGGATTTGTTGCTGGTTGTGGGCGAAGATGCGCCTGATCACACGGCAGCATTGATGAAAACACTTGGCTCACAACCGGAACTTTTAGACCTTGTCGAGGCGGCCATTCGCGTCGGCGGACGACGATGGAACCTGAGACTAAGCGGCGGCATTGATGTCCAGTTGCCGGAAGAAAACGCCTCAATAGCCTGGCTTCGTCTGGCACAATACCAGCGCTCTCACGGTGTTCTGCAACGAGATGTTAAGATTGTCGATTTACGTCTTCCAGATAGATTGATTGTTCGAAAAGCACCGGTTGTCGAGGGAATGGAACTCGGTGCCGGGCAGGAAACGTGACAGGCGACGCATGAATAAAATCATAAAACATCAAATATCCAGAAACGGCCTTGTCGCCGCCCTTGATATCGGGACAACAAAGGTGTGCTGTCTTATTGCCCGGCTCGGAGAATTCGGTCCGAAAATCGTCGGTATTGGGCACCAGATTTCAGCCGGCATGCGAAATGGATATGTTGTTGATATGGATGCCCTAGAAGGTGCCATTCGTTCGACCGTGGAGCATGCAGAACAAATGGCCGGAGATAATGTTCAGGAAGTGATGATCAATCTGTCCAGCAGTTCCGTTTCTTCGAGATTGATTGCCTATGAAGTATCAACAGCCGGTCACCGAATTGATGAGGCTGACCTGCGGCGGCTGCTTGATCCAAATACTCTGCAAGACAATGAAGAGGCGGGGCGAGAACGCGTACATACCATTCCGGTGGGGTACAGCATTGACGGCACACGGGGGATACGCGATCCCATTGGCATGTACGGAGACCGATTGGGCGTCAACATGCATGTGGTAACAGCATCTTCTCCGTCCCTGAGAAACCTTGAGACCGCCGTAGCGCGGTGTCATCTGGGTGTTTCCGGTGTAACGGTTTCCTCCTACGCTTCGGCATTGTCCTGTCTTGTCGGTGATGAAACCAAACTTGGCGTTACCATGATGGACATGGGCGGTGGAACAACCTCTGTTGCTGTCTACTTCGACGGTGAATTGGTACATACCGACGTCATTCCATTAGGCGGGTGCCATATCACAAACGATATTGCCCGTGGACTGTCTACGCCCCTGAACCAGGCAGAGCGTATCAAGAACCTGTTTGGCACCGCAGTGCCATCGTTATCCGATGATCGGGCAGTTATTGAAGTGCCATTGATTGGTGAAGACGGTACGGCCGAGGCATCGCATGTTCCGCGCTCTATGTTGGTGGGCATCATTCGTCCACGTGTCGAAGAGATCTTTGAACTGACAAAGGAGCGTTTGGCGAAAGCGGGATTCGAGCAAGTATCCGGCCCCCGTGTCGTGTTGACAGGGGGTGCATCCCAGTTGCCAGGTGTGCCAGATGTTGCGACCGAGATACTGGATCGGCAGGTTCGAATTGGTAAACCAGCAGCCATGGACGGATTGGCCGAGGCTGTTTCCGGACCGGCCTTCGCAACCTGTACAGGCCTAATTCACAGCGCCCTTCAGGCCGCGCCGGAAAAAACGCTGAGTGTTATTCAATCCACCAGGGAACCTGCAACCGGTATTGGTCGTATCGGTCAATGGTTGCGACAGAATTTTTGAGGAATCCAGACGTGAGCTGTTTACTGAATATCAATCATGTGTCGATAGAAACTAGGGAATCGACGATCCGGAGGTCATTATGAGCATTAGTCTTTCCGTGCCCGCAGAAGATACCCATCGGGAACTTAAACCGCGCATCATGGTTGTTGGTGTTGGTGGTGCAGGCGGTAACGCCGTTAACGATATGATTGCCGCCAACCTGGACGGTGTCGAATTTCTGGCCGTTAATACAGATGCACAAGCCCTTCAGGGGTCGAACGCGCCCCGGAAAGTACAGATGGGAGCCGGGATCACACACGGTTTGGGTGCCGGGGCAAGACCGGAAGTCGGCTCAGCGGCGGCTGAAGAATCATTGTCAGAGATTATGGAGCACCTTGAAGGCTCGAACATGGTGTTTATCGCCGCGGGCATGGGCGGCGGCACCGGAACAGGTGGTGCGCCCGTCATTGCCAAAGCGGCAAGGGAACTCGGAATTCTTACGGTTGGTGTTGTCACCAAACCATTCCAGTTTGAAGGCGTACACCGCATGCGCCTGGCCGAAAAGGGAATTGAAGATCTCGAAGGATACGTCGACACGCTTATCGTTATTCCCAACCAGAATCTTTTCCGGATCGCGAATGAAAAAACCACGTTTGCCGATGCCTTTAGGCTCGCCGATGAGGTTTTGTATTCCGGCGTCCGCGGGGTCACCGATTTGATGATTATGCCCGGTATGATCAATCTTGATTTTGCCGATATTCGTTCTGTCATGAGCGAAATGGGAAAAGCGATGATGGGTACTGGCGAAGCAGAAGGCGAGCGGCGTGCTCTTGATGCGGCGGAAGCCGCCATCGCCAATCCGTTGCTCGACGATACGTCAATGAAGGGCGCGAAAGGCGTTTTGATCAATATTACCGGCGGCGATGACATGACATTGTTCGAAGTGGATGAGGCGGCCAACCGTATTCGTTCAGAGGTGGATGAAGAAGCCTATATCATTTTTGGCTCCGCCTTCGATGGCGAGCTCGAGGGGCGGGTTCGGGTTTCTGTCGTTGCAACGGGAATCGATGCGGATTCCATTAAACGGCCTGTACCCATGGTTCTCAGCGCGATGGACCATCGCCACGCCCCTGTAATGGCACCGCCCGAAGCTGTGGCGGCCACTGAAGATGTCGCGGTCAAAAAAGATGACGAACCGCTGATTCCGTTGCGGTTTGCGCCGCAAACCTCTTCAGAGAATAGCGCCGCCTCTCGTGTAGAAGTCGCCAGGGAAACGGCATCAGAAGACAAACCGCTGGAAGCACCAGGTGAAGTGGTTACCGATACCGAGTCCCCACCAGACGCGATCATTGAAAATGAACCGCTTTCTTTGGGACCGGAAAATTTGGAAATCGAAAACCAGGTGGCTGAAGCCGCAATTGAACAGCTAGAAGCCGAAGAAGAACCGCCAGCACCGGTTGCAGAAGAGTCTGTTGAAACTGTTGAAGAGCTGGCGACGGATGAGGGCGCCACGGAAACAGATTTTCAGCAAACCACGGTTGAGCAGGAACAGCAAGCGCCCGCGGCAATGCCTTCCGTTGACGCGGACGAAAGCTTCATTCCGCCGGTACCGACGGGCTCCGATGGAAAGGAGCCGGAAGTGCCAACCGATCCGTTTGCTATTTCGGATATGATGAACGATAGCCGTCAGCAACCGTCAACAGTAGCAAGTAAACCATCGAAACCCCGAGGTGAGAGTCTGTTTGATCGAATAATGGGTGGTGGTAAGTCACAAGTGAGCAATGTACAGCCCCTGGATTGGAAAACCACTGCATCCGGTAAAACGGTGGCTGGCTCGGAAGATGGTCTCGTCAATCGTCCACCTAACCCGGCTCAGGAGCCCGCAGTGGCAAAATCCCCGGCCTCTTTGGGCGGTGCGCAACAGGTGGAACGTCTGCCTTCATCGGACCATGAAGAGGATTTGTTGGATATTCCGGCGTTCCTTCGTCGGCAGGCAAACTGATACGTTCCGATTCGCGGAAAATCGATTAATCGCTGATTTTAAAGAGGCCGGTAAAACATCGGTCTCTTTTTGTTTTTTCTTTTAATTTACAATCATTTAAATGGGATCAATTAACGTAACAAACCGAAACAAAGAGTGATTTGTCGGATTGTGCTTCGCTTGTTAAATGTTCAACCATAAACAAAACCTGTAAACAGCAGGGCCGTCTATATCCTGGGTGAGGGGACAAATCGACCGCGTTTTAGGTTGGTTGGCGGTGAGACAGGAATTCGGAGATTACCGAACCATGGGCCAAAACCCAACCAGCCAGGTTAATCAAAACGGTGAAGCATTACTTCGCCAACGTACCTTGAAATCCTCAATTGATTGTACCGGTGTTGCCCTTCATTCCGGCAATACGGTTACCATGGTCATCCGCCCTGCGGATGAAGACACGGGTATCATTTTTCGGCGCACGGATGTTGCAGGAAAAGGCGTCGGGATTCCGGCCCGTTGGGATCATGTCGTTGACACCAGATTGTGCACGGTCCTCGGAAGCCCTGATGGTGTAACTGTCGGAACTGTGGAGCACGTCATGGCCGCGCTCGCGGGGTGCGGGGTTGATAACGCTGTTATCGAATTGAATGGCCCGGAAGTTCCCATAATGGACGGGAGCTCTGAACCGTTCGTATTCCTCCTTGAATGTGCTGGAATTGTTGAACAGGCCGCGCCGCGGCGGGTCATTCGTGTCCTTAAACCGGTTAGCGTCACTGATGGAACGTCAACTGTATCCATTCGGCCATCGAAACGCTTTGAGGTTGAGATGGAAATTGATTTCGACAGCCAGGCGATTGATCACCAGGGCATCGCGCTCGGTGTTGTAAACGGAGCATTTACAAAGGAACTGGCGCGGGCCCGTACGTTTGGCTTCCTGCATGAAGTCGAAGCCATGCGGGCTGCCGGGCTGGCAAAAGGCGGTTCACTCGAAAACGCGATTGTTGTCTCAGGAGACAAAATCCTGAATGAAGACGGTTTGCGGTTTGACGATGAATTTGTCCGCCATAAAGCGCTTGATGCTGTTGGGGATATGTATCTGTCAGGTGGTCAGGTTATCGGCACGTTCTCCGGTGTGCGGTCCGGGCATACGCTGAACAACCAACTTCTTCATGCATTATTTTTCGATGAATCCGCGTGGGCTCTTGATGTTATGACCGAATCAGAGGTGGACAGCGTGCCTGATGGCGGGCTTGTCGCTCATCGAAATGGCCTTTCTCTGGCTGTAAACGCCTGACCTTCAATTCACTGCATTGTGCGTATTGAACTATGACGCAAGTGTCGTCACAGTGACTTCCGCGTGCTATATATATGCCAAGATCGTTTTTGCAATGCGGGTTTTTGAACGCCGCCGTTGGTATCGAATAAGGATTGATGATGGCTGGATTTATCGGTCTGGTTAAGCAGTTGAAACAGCTTTTCCGGGTGAGCCTCGTTGCCGCCGCCCTGTTCTTTCTTGCCGCGTGTGCGGGTGAGGTAGAAGAGGTGTATATCGAAGAGCCGGTCGATATTCTTTACAATTCGGCCCGAAGCCTCATGGCCAAAGAACAATACCGCGAGGCGGCGCGGCGTTTTGATGAGGTTGAACGCCAACACCCATACTCAAAATGGGCAACCCGCGCCAAGTTAATGGCGGCATTTGCCTATTACATGGCTAATGAGTATGACGACTCAATTATCGCCCTCGATCGCTTTATACAACTCCATCCCTCACACAAGGATGTTCCATATGCCTACTATCTGAAGTCTCTTTGTTACTACGAGCAAATTTCCACCGTTGATCGCGACCAAGAAATGACGAGTGAGGCACTCGCAGCATTGAATGAACTGGTAACCCGTTTCCCCGATACGGAATATGCGCGAGACGCCAAAATCAAAATGGGCCTTACCTACGACCATTTAGCTGGTAAGGAAATGGAAATCGGGCGGTACTACCAAGGACAGAGACAGTATCTTGCCGCGATTAACCGGTTTAAGGCGGTTATCGATCAGTATCAGACGACCACGCACGTTCCCGAAGCGCTTTTGCGGATTACAGAATCCTACATGGCAATAGGTTTGCTGGACGAGGCGCGGAGAAGTGCGGCGGTGCTGGGCTACAATTTCCCGGGTAGCGAGTGGTACGTCGATGCCTATGAGCTTGTTGAGGGCAAGCAATTCCGAATTGATGAGGGCGAGCAAGAGGAAGAGTCCTGGTATCAATTCTGGTAAGCGGCGGTTTGCCTCATGTTACAAAGCTTGTCCATTCGAAATGTCGTCCTGATTGAGAAGCTTGATATTGAATTCAATTCAGGGCTTTGTGTGCTGACAGGTGAGACCGGTGCCGGTAAGTCCATTCTTCTTGATTCCCTGGGGCTTGCGTTGGGCGGTCGTTCCGATGTGGCTTTGCTGCGCGCAGGATCGGAGACGGCCACCGTTAGCGCCGCCTTTTCCTGTCCCTCACCAGGTGTTCGCGGCCTTCTCCTGAAACAGGGGTTCGCAGAAGAAAGTTTGCAAGAAGAGCTGATTTTGAAGCGCGTGCTGGGACAGGATGGTCGCTCGCGGGCATTCATAAACGGTGAACCGATCAGCGTTGGTGTATTGAAACAGATCGGTCAGCTTCTTGCCGATGTCCATGGTCAATTCGAAAACCAAAGGCTTCTGGACGGGTCACGTCATTTGGATATTGTCGATGCCTATCTTGATCTTGGCAAAGAACGAACCATGGTTTCCGCCGCATGGCGAGAATGGCGAGCACTTGTTGAGGCCGTATCAGAGGCCAGGCAGGCTTATGAAAAAGCCTGTCAGGAAGAAGATTTCCTGCGGCATGCCATTGAAGAGATGAACAGTATCAGCCCCGAGCCGGGCGAGGAGGTGGCGCTCGCCGACAAACGAACGCTGATGATGAACAGCGAGAAAATCATTGACGGTTTGGATCAGGCCCTGAAGGAGCTGACAACAGGGCGCGGCGCTGAGGGAGCGTTACAAGGGGCTGTGAAACATCTCAATCGATTGGCGGAGAAAGTTGATGGCCGTTTTGAAGAAGTAATCTCAACACTGGACAGAGCGGCTGTTGAACTTTCCGAGGCGCTTGCCGAGCTCAACCGATTAAGAGCGGACCTTGATCTTGATCCTGCCGACCTGGAACGAACAGAAGAGCGCCTGTTTGCCTTGCGGGCCCTTGCCCGAAAACATGGCGTTGAAGTCGAGGGGTTAGCCGATTTGCTGAACACGTTTACGCATCAACTAGAGCAGATCCAGTTTGGTGAAAAACGTATTGAAGAGTTGCGTACCGCCGAACAGAACGCCCGTGACACCTATATTGGGCGGGCTAAGAATTTGAGTCTGGGGCGTGCCAAAGGTGGGGTGTCATTGTCAAAGGCGATAAATGATGAATTATCGCCCCTTCGATTGGCAACCGCCGCGTTTTCGATTGATGTTAATCAGCAAAATGAAGAACACTGGTCTGCGAGCGGCATGGATTCTGTGACGTTCCAGGTTTCCACAAATCCTGGAAGTAAGCCTGGTCCGATTGGTAAAGTGGCCTCCGGCGGCGAACTGGCACGTTTTATGTTGGCGCTCAAGGTCGTTTTGGCGAAGGCCGATCCCGTGCCGACCATTGTATTCGACGAGGTCGATAGTGGCATCGGCGGCGCGACAGCCGCCGCGGTAGGTGAACGCCTTTCCGCCTTATCAGGAGAGACACAGGTTCTTGTCGTGACGCATTCACCCCAGGTTGCGGCCAGGGGGCAGCATCACTGGCGGGTTAGCAAACTCGAAGGCGATATCAGTGTGCAAACCTCGGTTAAAAAACTTAACGACGGGGAGCGGCGGGAAGAGGTTGCAAGAATGTTGTCCGGAACAGAAATTACGGATGAGGCACGTGCGCAAGCCGCCAGGCTTCTATCATCGAAGGAAAGGGGAGATGCTGCGTGAATAAATCCGGTCGTTTGCCCGTCGATAAGCTGACAGCGCCCGAAGCCGCCGAGGAGTTGAAGGCCCTTGCCATAGAGATACCCCGACACGATCTCGCGTACCATCAGCACGACGCGCCGGAGATAACCGACGCTGAATATGATGATCTTCGCAAACGAAACGAAGAGATCGAAGCATTTTTTCCTGATTTGATCCGAGCAGACAGCCCTTCAAAACGCATAGGCGCTGTTGCGGCTTCCGGTTTTGGCAAGGTTACCCATGCAAAGCCAATGCTGTCGCTGGGAAATGCATTTTCAGAGGGGGATGTTGCTGATTTTCTGCAACGGATACGCCGTTTCCTCGGTTTGTCAGATAGTGAAATGATTGAGATTGCGGTTGAACCGAAAATTGACGGTCTTTCCATCTCTCTTCGATACGAAAATGGAAAACTGGTTCAGGCGGCCACCCGTGGGGATGGGGCTGAAGGGGAGGATGTAACAAATAACATATGGACGCTCGGCAACGATCAAGTCCCGAAAGTTTTGCCGGATGATGCACCAGACATACTGGAGGTCCGTGGCGAAGTATTTATGACCAGGTCTGATTTTGCATCACTCAACGCTTCTCAAGCCGCAGAAAATGCAAAAATTTTCGCAAATCCCAGAAATGCCGCCGCGGGCAGCCTTAGGCAACTGGATGCGCGCGTCACAGCAGAGCGTACATTGAAGATGTTTGCCTATGCCTGGGGAGAAGTAAGCGCGCCAATCGCAGCTACGCACGAAGGGGTTCTCAAGAAGTTTTCCGACTGGGGGTTCAATGTTAATGACAGGACCCGAACCTGTAGCGGCCTTTTGGAGATATCCGAAATTTATGATGAGACCGGTAATGACCGGGCGGCCCTCGACTATGATATCGATGGTATGGTCTACAAGGTTAACCGGCTGGATTGGCAGGAGCGTCTTGGATTCGTTAGCAGGGCGCCGCGTTGGGCAATCGCACACAAGTTTCCTGCGGAAAAAGTGCAAACCGTTTTGGATGAAATAACCATCCAGGTCGGGCGTACCGGGACCTTGACCCCTGTCGCCAAGCTGCATCCGGTAACCGTTGGCGGCGTGGTTGTTAGCCGGGCAACACTGCATAACCACGATGAGATCAATAGGCTGGATGTCCGAGAGGGCGACACGGTTGTCATTCAAAGGGCGGGCGACGTCATTCCTCAGGTCGTCCAGGTTGTTCCGGAGAAGCGCCCGCCATCAGCGAAGCCCTATGATTTTCCGACAACATGTCCTGTGTGCCATAGCGCCGTGGTACGCGAAGATGGTGAGGTTGCCTGGCGATGTAGTGGGGGGATGGTCTGTCGGGCTCAGATCGTCGAAACACTGAAACATTTTGTGTCGAGAGATGCATTTGATATTGAAGGCCTGGGCGAAAAGCATATTGAGGCCTTTTACAATGAGGGTTATGTAAAAACACCCGCCGACATTTTCCGCCTCAATCTTCATTATGAAGCCATCGCTACGCGCGAAGGTTGGGGGCAGAAGTCTGCGGATAATCTTCTGGTTTCCCTGGACGAGCGAAGGCAGATCCCGCTCGAAAAGTTTATCTACGCTCTCGGCATACGCCATGTCGGGCAATCCACGGCACGACTGGTTGCGCGGCACTATGGTTCTGTTTCGCGCTGGATGAATGCCATGAACGAAATCGCCGGTGAAACGGGTTCCGAGGCGCGTCAGGAACTGGTTGAGCTTGATACGATTGGTGATGCGGTCGCAGGCGCGTTTGCCGGGTTTTTCCGCGAACCCCTCAACCGGGCGGTTGTCGATGATCTTG
The DNA here is from genome assembly GCA_963921245.4 of Rhodospirillales bacterium. Lineage (GTDB taxonomy): Bacteria > Pseudomonadota > Alphaproteobacteria > Rhodospirillales > Casp-alpha2 > JABJGO01. The sequence goes on from CAWUEY030000001.1 coordinate 484,992, forward strand.
TTGATTTACTTGATGTTCTCGATGCTGAACAGCCTGATTTAAACGCTTCCGCGGTGGCGGGGAAAACGCTTGTGTTTACCGGAACACTGGAACAGATGACACGCAGTGAAGCCAAGGCGCGGGCCGAATCTCTGGGCGCAAAGGTCGCCGGTTCCGTTTCCAAAAAGACGGATTATGTTGTTGCGGGGCCCGGTGCGGGGTCAAAAGCTAAAAAGGCCGCATCCCTTGGCGTAACGATGTTAACGGAAGTGGAATGGCTCCAATTGATCGCGAGAGAGTAACCTATGGACGCTTTGCGTGATGCTCTTGAGGGGCTGTTTTCCGCCACCCTAGTTGCGGGAGGCACGTTTGCGGAGGCTTCGGCCCGCGCTCTGGAAAGTGTTGACTGGAAGCAAAAGCCAATCCATAGCCCGGGCTGTTCAGAGCCGGTTGTCGATGACTATCTTGAAAGGCTTTGCCACCAGGCGGGGCAGTATGGCTCGAATGCCCACATTGTCGCACAGGCGGTTCTTGAAGCGCGCGGCGATCTCAAGTGGTGCCGCGCCTTTGAGGATTGGGAAGACCCCGACATTCAGGTTTTCACTCAACGCTTCGCCTGGTGTTCAGTGATCGGCAGCCACGCTCCCATAGTATCGGACAAGGTTGAAGCGGGTTTCAGTATCCAAGGTGTTGATATTCTTTACCCTGCCCATGCCCATCAGGCGGAGGAGTTCTACTGGATCATCGGCGGCGGCGCGGATTGGAAAATTGGCTCTGATCCCTGGTTCGCTGTCAGGGCAGGAGACACAATCCACCACGAATCAGGTCACCGCCACGCCATGCACACCAATCAGGATCCCTTGCTGGCTTTCTGGTTATGGACCTCCCATCTCGACAGCCCCCTTGTTGTCGTCAGAGGTTAACGGGTGCCTAATAATACCCTGTGACGTGTGCTTTGAGCAATCTTCGCCGATCTCCGGCCTGTGCCGGTGTCAAAGCCTGAAAGGGGCGGGCATCATGGTGCCGCCGCGTTCCCGCCGGGGAGGTCGCCGCTGAAGGCCCTTTGCAGGATGGATTGCTTGAGTTCGTTGAGCGCATCCAGTTTTTGTTGGTAGATGGCTTCGAGGTTCCGGGTTGCCGAAGACAATTGATCAAGTTGATCAACCATTTGCTTCTGTTCCGAGAGAGGGGGGAGGGGCAGAGAAATTTCTGTGATCTGCTTGGCGGATAAATGCTTCACCGTCGTGTATGCGGTGACATCTTCAATAGCTTTCAAATACTTGTTGATACCATAAAACAGAAATCTTGCGTCCAGCGAGTCAGAAAAATGCTCCAATCGACACACTCGTTGATTTAGTAGGGCGTCTTCACCCTTCCACTCATAACAGGTAAATTCGCCGTCCATACCAATCAAATAATCACCTGCGCGAACTATGTATTTTTCGTCGTACTCTCCGCTATAACGGGTTTCTGTATCGTAACCCCGCTTCAAATCACGAATTCGAATCAGTGCTAAATCACCCTCAGGTGAGAATTGCTTTGAGTTAAAGGCGTACCCATTTTGAATGGATAACAAATCCCCAAGTTTTTTCTCCGCCCACCCATCGCTTTTTTGAGTGAAGGCGTTGTTGAGATAGCTCTCAAACAGCTCGCGGGCGTTGCTGAGGTTCTGTTCGGTGTTGGCAATGATCTTGTCAATGCCCGCAAACGCCTCATCCAGAATGCCAACAATGCGCCTCTGTTCGGAGAGAGGGGGGAGGGGAAATGGAATATCTTCTATCTGTTTTTTGTTGATCGAAGCGAAGACCGCCCCTTCATTACCATTTATCTCAGGCTGCCTATAGAGAAGTCCGTAAAAAAGGAAATCTCTATCAATGTGTTCGTTTGCACGGATAGCCGCCAGCCCGCGCCCAATGCATATCTTTTCCGTCGCAAAATTGATTGGCCCAACCGGTGCTCTAACAGACATAAGAACGTCACCATTTTCGGCTTCTTTGGTGACATGCGTAGTCCATTTCGTTGGAGCCTGTATGTGTTTTGACCCAAAGTCTTTCTTACCTTGATAAAAAGGCAGCCCATCTCCGGTATCATTGTAGAATTTACCAGCAGGGGACTGACCTGCGATCACGGTACATACATCTCCAATCGTGTATGGCGTCCAACCGTGCATCACACCATCCCCCTGATGGTGCCGAGGATATCTGCCCTTGCGGCGGCAAGGCTGCACTGCCAGATCAGTGATTTGCGAAGCCAGAGACGGCGGTATATGGATATACGCATAATCCTTTTCACCGGACTGAAAAAAAACTGGTGCACCCGACAGGATTCGAACCTGTGACCTCTGCCTTCGGAGGGCAGCGCTCTATCCAGCTGAGCTACGGGTGCGCCGCGGGGCGCACCATACGTCGGGACCCGGGATCAGGCAAGCCCCCTGCCAGCCGCCCCTTTCGAGTATCTTTCACGGGATTGGTGGTGACAGAGGAAACCTCATCCGCCGCGTGGGGCGGCCGCCACATCAAAACAGACAGACATGCCCATAAGCCGGTGAATAGAAAAAACGCACGAGACCGCCCTGAAAAAAACAACGTTGGCACTTTGGTGGGCGTTCAGTCTGGTGGTTAAAGCCCGTTCTCAATCGCTGAGAAACGGTGGTTGTTCATTGACTTTGCTCAAGGAATGCCTCGAGCTTTTCTTCGGCTCCCGACGGCAACGGTGATCGCGGATCGTCAATCCAGCTTTCGATATCACGCCAAATTGTCTCGCCCATAAGATCGCGGATAAGCATGTGGTAACCATTTTCATAGACCGCAATCCGGCGGGTGCCCGGTTCAACCTCAGGCAGGTTCAGCAGCATCTCCCTGGTCGGTTTTTTGCGAATGATTTCGTCTTTTGCGCCATAGAGGATCAGGCTGTTGGCCTGGAACCGTTTTGAGCCCTCCAGTGCGTGATCCATGAGATTGACGATACCCCATAACGCGTCCACACGGGTTTTCTTGATGACCAGGGGATCACGCCCGAGACTTCGTAACATCTCAGTGTTGTCCGATGGTGTAATTTTCAAACCCTGTGCGGAGAGCCGGAGGCCGGGCAGTGTGTTTTTCGCCAGCCATAACGCACCGCGCTGATAGAGCGGCATGGTCCGCCGACCCCAGACAGCAGGCGCGGCAACAATGTAGCCGGCGGCATCAGGGGCGCGGGCGCTGGTTGCAACACTCATGGCCACGGCGGCACCCATACTTTCTCCAAAGAAATAAACGGGCTGTTCTGGGTGTTTTTGCCGCACGACCTGATACACGGACAGGGCATCGGCAATATACGCATCGACCCCGGCCCAATAACCGGCGGTTTGCGTTGCGCCGAAGCCGCGCTGATCGTAGGCGTAACTGGTCACCCCCCGGGTTGAGAGATAGGTGCCAATATCCTCAAAAAAATGCCCGTAATCGTTAAACCCATGCAGGGCAATGATGACCGCCTTGGGTGACCTGTCCTGTGCAGGCCAGGTATGGATCGGCAACCTGAACCCGTCCGGCATCACAAAATGATCCGCCGCCATCGTTGGTGATTGCACGACCGGGCCGCGTTCCTTGATCATCGGGCTACACCCCGCAACAAGAGCCAAAATGGCGGCGGCGACAATCTGACGAAACGTAGAGGCCATGCCGCCCGTTCCCGACTATGCGGCATCGCCGGATGTATCCGCGCGCGATCCTGTCAGGGAAACAAAGATGTCTTCAAGTTCTGCTTCACGCGTGGTTACATCAACGACACCGAACCCCGCCTCGTTGACGGCGGCAAGGATATCACCGGAGCGGACCCTGCTGGGTGGATAACAGAACCGCAATGTCCGTTCGTCGGTACGTTCCACGTGATACTGTAAAAGACGATCAGGAATTGCCGGAACCTCCCGGTCAACGGATACGGAAATTTCCTTTGTATCTAGCCTGCGCACCAGATCACGGGTCCGTTCATTGGCGACCAGCGCACCATGGTTGATGATGGCGATTTGATCGCAGAGTTGTTCAGCCTCTTCCAGATAGTGTGTGGTTAGCAACACCGTCGTGCCCGCTTCGTTCAACCTGCGAACGTACCGCCACAATTGGTGCCGCAACGCCACGTCGACCCCCGCCGTGGGTTCATCCAGAACCAGAACCCGGGGTGAGTGAACCATGGCCTTACCCACAAGAAGACGCCGTCGCATCCCGCCGGACAGAGAGCGCGCGTAGGCATTTCGTTTGTCCAGTAGCCCGACGGCATCCAGTATTTCTTCGGTTCGCCGTTCTGATCTGGGTACGCCGTAGAGCCCCGCCTGCAGGTCGAGCAGCTCATAGGGAGAAAAAAACGGATCCATGTTGAGTTCCTGGGGCACAATGCCGATGGCGCGGCGGGCCTGGCGCATGTCGCTTTCGATATCGTATCCCCATATGCGTGCCGTACCGGACGATTTGACGACCAGCCCGGCGAGGATGTTGATCAGGGTCGATTTCCCGGCACCATTGGGCCCCAGTAACCCAAAAAAAGAACCGCACGGTATGGTCAGGCTAATGTCGTCCAGCGCGCGATGAGAGCCCTGTTTACCATTCCCCTTATAGGTTTTGGACAGGTTGGCGATTTCGATCGCGTGGGCTGGCGCGTGCTCTGGTGACGGTTCGGTCATCCAATTATCCCAAGTATTCACGACAGGGCCTCTCGGTAGCACTGGAACACCGCTCAGTCAAAGCATCTGACGGCTTTATGCAAGATTCCGACACGCTCGTGACAGGGCCTGAAAAACACGCATCCGCCCGATTCCAGTGAGCAATTTATTGATTGTCGGCGGCCAATGAGTATCATCTAGACTTCGGCGATACCCGCTCAAGGAACTGGTTATGGACGCGGAAGAGACAATCATGGTGTCGGACACCACAGTTGGATGCGATGGCGGTGGTGGTCCGCTTGGGCATCCCCTGGTTTACCTCCAGATCGGTTCGGAAGGCGAAATTGTCTGCCCCTATTGCAGCCGTCGATTTGTGCTTGAAGAAGGCGCCAGCATGGCGGCAGGACACTGAGCAGCGCCGCCGGAAAACCCGAACATGTATACCTGATTGACGGTTCGGGCTTTATCTTCCGCGCCTTTCATGCGTTGCCCCCCATGACCCGGGGGGATGGAACACCGGTCAATGCCGTTTTCGGCTTCACGAAGATGGTTATGAAACTTGTGGACGATGCGGACGCCGACCATATCGCCGTCGTCTTTGACACAAAGCGCAAGACGTTCCGCAACGATATCTACGCGGATTACAAGGCCAATCGGGTCGCGCCGCCGGAAGAGCTCATCCCCCAATTTGATCTGGTCCGTCAGGCGACAGACGCATTGAATGTTTCCCGCGTGGAGATGGAAGGGTTCGAGGCCGATGACCTGATCGCGACCTATGCGAAACTGGCCCGCGAACAGGGTGCCGATGTAACCATTGTTTCATCTGACAAGGACTTGATGCAAATCGTCGATGAAAAAACCACCATGCTTGACGCCATGAAGAACAGACGGATCGGCCCCGCCGACGTCGTGGAAAAATTCGGCGTCACGCCGGACAAGGTTGTGGATGTTCAGGCGCTGGCCGGGGACAAGACGGACAATGTTCCCGGCATTCGCGGGATTGGCGTCAAAACCGCCGCACAGTTGATCAACGAATACGGAGACCTAGATACCCTGTTGGCCAGGGCAGAGGAAATCAAACAGCCCAAACGCCGCGCATCCCTGATCAGCGAAGCAGATGCCGCGCGTGTTTCTCGTGAACTTGTCCGCCTGCGCGACGATATCACGATCAAACAGGAACTCGCCAGTTTTGCCGTTCGTGCCCCCGATCCGTCGACGTTGCTTTCCTTCCTTCAGGAACAGACGTTCAAATCCCTGGTGACGGTTGTCGCCAGTCGGTTCGGGGTAACACCGCCGGAACCAAAAGACAGCGAGGCGGCCACAGTTCAGAGTAACGCGGATCAAGAACCGGCACCAGCGAAGCCGACACCGCCTCAATTGTTTGCGTCACTGGAAGAGACAACCTATGAACTGGTCCAGACCACGGACGCCTTGAACGCCTGGGTCGAGGGTATCTATGCCGTTGGCCGTGTCGCCGTGGATACGGAAACCACATCGCTCGATTCCATGAGCGCCCGCCTTGTCGGCATTTCGCTATCCTGTGCACCCGGCGAGGGATGCTACATTCCTCTCGGCCATCGTCGAGCAGAAATTCAGGGCGGTTTCGATTTTGGTGACGGTGGCGACAGTGGTGACAGTGCCGGTTCTGATACCAATGCCGCGGGATTGCTTCCTGGCCAGATTTCCATGGATGAGGCGCTTGCCGTCCTGAAACCAGTGCTGGAAGACCCGTCGATCCTGAAAATCGGCCAGAACATCAAATACGATATGCAGATTTTTGCGCGCCATGGCATCCATGTCTCACCCGTGGATGATACCATGTTGTTATCCTATGTGACGGAGGGCGGGCTTCATAGCCACGGCATGGACCGCATGGCAGAGCGGCACCTGAATTACGCCACGATAAAGTTCTCTGATGTTGCAGGCAGTGGCAGAAGCCAGGTCACGTTTGACCTGGTTGCTTTGGATAAAGCCCTGAATTATGCCGCCGAAGATGCGGACATAACCCTCAGACTGCATCATATCCTGAAACAGAAGCTTGTCGATGACCGGTTGATCCGGGTCTACGAAACCCTGGAACGGCCATTGATCCACGTGCTGGACCGAATGGAACAGACAGGCATCAGGGTTGATGCGGGTGTCCTTAAATCCCTTTCCCGGGATTTTGCGTCACGCATCGGAGATCTGGAAACGGACATTTACGCGTTGGCAGGCAGAGAGTTCAATGTCGCCTCACCCAAACAGTTGGGAGAGGTCCTGTTTGATGATCTCGGTTTGCCGGGCGGCAGGAAAGGTAAAACCGGGGCCTATGTGACCGGAGCGGAAATTCTGGAAGGGTTAGCCGCCGCTGGTCATGACTTACCGACCAAAGTTCTTGAATTCAGGCAACTGTCGAAACTCAAGAGCACCTACACAGATACCTTGATTGATCAGATCAATGCGAAAACCGGTCGAGTCCATACGTCCTACGCCCAGGCCGTCGCATCAACGGGCCGCTTGAGCTCCTCGGACCCCAACCTGCAAAATATTCCCATACGAACGGAAGAAGGTCGTAAAATCCGAAAAGCGTTTATCCCGGAACAGGGCTACACGCTGATGTCAGCCGACTATTCCCAGATTGAGCTGCGGCTGTTGGCACATGTCGCGAAAATAGATGCCTTGAAAGAAGCCTTTCACAACGATCTGGACATTCACGCCATGACCGCCAGTCAGGTCTTCAACGTGCCCATGGACGGTATGGACCCAATGGTCAGGCGCAATGCAAAGGCCATCAATTTTGGCATCATTTACGGTATCTCTGCCTTCGGTTTGGCGCGGCAGCTGGATATTTCCCGCACCGATGCACAAAGCTATATTGATGCCTATTTCGAACGGTATCCGGGTATACGGCAATACATGAACGACACCATTGCGCACGCCAGGAAGTACGGCTTCGTGGAAACCCTGTATGGACGGAGATGCCACACGTCAGAGATAAACGACCGCCAGCCGAACCGGCGCGGCTTCGCGGAACGCGCGGCCATCAATGCCCCCATTCAGGGTGGGGCCGCGGATATTATCAAACGCGCCATGATTCAATTGCCGGGAGCGCTTGATAAAGCCGGGCTGGGTGCACGGATGTTGTTACAGGTCCACGACGAATTGATCTTCGAAGTGCCAGACGCAGAACTGATTCAGACAGAAGAACTGGTGAAAACCGTGATGGAGAATGCTGCGCGCCTGGATGTTCCGCTGGTGGTTGATCCCGGTCATGGCAACACCTGGGACGAGGCGCATTAGGGCAGATCTGATCATGCGACGTATCCCGGCCCCCACTTCCATAAGTCCGGAAGCACAAGCGTTCATCAATTCGACAACCGCCGAACCAATCGCGCCGGTTGCCGTCGAGACGATACAAGGGATTCGTGACCATGTTGCGGTGAGGTGCCAGCCTCTGGTGCAGGAAATTCAGGCCCGCTACGGCCCTGAAATCACGGAATCCACCATTGCAACCATACCCGTTCAGATTATCCGTGCAGGCTCCAGCCCCCTGACAATCGATGCTGTGATCCTGTATTTTTTTGGTGGGGGTTTTGTAACCGGCGGTCCGACGTCGGATCAATTAATAACCGTTCCGCTTGCCCACAAAACGGGTGCCAAGATTTATGCACCCTATTACAGGCTTGCCCCCGAACATCCCTTTCCGGCGGCACCGGATGATTGTTTTGAGGTATACAAGGCCCTGCTCGGGACCGTGGGCGCAGAGCGGATTGCCATTGCCGGTGAATCTGCTGGGGGTAATCTGGCATTATCGGTGTTGATTAGGGCGCGGCAAGAAGGTTTGCCTATGCCCCGGGCGGCGGGCCTGTTTTCCCCGGTTGGAGACATGCTTTATTCCAGTGATACGATCAACACCCTGAACGGGATTGATCCGACCCTTACCCATTCGCCAACCATGGACGATGCCTATGCGGCCGAGCATGATAGATCTCATCCCTGGATGTCGCCCGTTTACGCCAGCTACGATAAATCATTTCCCGCCACCCTCATCACAACGGGAACACGGGATTTGCTGCTCAGTGAGTGTGCCCGGTTATCGACAGTCATGCGCCATGCTGGCGTAGATGTTTCGCTTCACGTCTGGGAAGGGATGTGGCACGTGTTTGAGTACTATCCTCATATTCCCGAGGGGCAAAAATCACTGGACGAAATGGCATCTTTTCTCGTGGGCCATTTGAACGGGCCAGCCTGACAACATGGCCTGACAGCTTGATCGCTCCTGATCAGAGCGCCTGTCGTCGAGCCGGTTTGGGCCGGTATTTCTGCCACACACGGGCCGCCAACAACGTGGCTGTTATGCCTGCATAAATTAGAGGCTCAATCTGAATACCCTTGCGCATCATAAAGAAGTGCAAGCAACCCAGCGGTACGATCACATAGATGGATTGATGCAGGCGGCGCCATCTCAAAGGCCCCAGCCGTTTGACCATCCCTGCCGTGGAAGTGACGGCCATGGGAATCAGCAGTATGAACGCCGCCATACCAACGGTAATGTAGGTTCTCTTGGTGACATCAGACCAAATCTCGTCCCAATAGAAACCCTTGTCGAGAACCACATAGCTGGCCAGGTGAAGACACACATAAAAGAACGCATACAGACCGAGCATCCGGCGGAAACGGAAAAGCCAGCGCCATCCGAAAACAAGGCGAACGGGCGTCACTGCCAACGCGATCATCAAAAACCGCAACGCCCAGTCGCCGAGATATCGGTTGAGGAATTCCTGTGGGTTTGGCCCGAGGCCACTACCGCCGACACCGGGCGTAAAGGCCAGCCAAACGGCCCAGGCAAGGGGCGCAAGACAAATGACGAAAACCGCGACTTTCGCCGCGGCGCGTCTCAGATTTGTGGCGCGAAGGGTCGTTTCATTTGCCGAAGAAGAACTCATACAAAATGAAATACTAGTAGAATTTGCTCAAGTCCATCCCGTCATAAAGTGAACCGACTTCTTCTTCATAACCGTTCAACATTTCCGTTTCCCGTCGCTTGGCAAAGATACCCGTACCGACGACACGTTCGCGGGCCTGACTCCAGCGCGGATGATCGACGTCCGGATTTACATTGGAGTAGAACCCGTATTCACGAGGATTGGTCAGGTTCCAGGTGCAGGGTGGCTGCTCTTCAACCAGGGCAATACTGACAATGGATTTAATGCTCTTGAATCCGTACTTCCAGGGAACAATCAGCCGCACCGGGGCACCGTTCTGGTTCGGCAGGACCTCACCATACATGCCAACCGTCAAAAGCGTCAGGTCGTTCATGGCTTCATCGATCCGCAGACCTTCCACATAAGGCCAGGGGATCACGCCGCGAAGCTGGCCGGGCATCCGGTCCGGATCATACAATGTCTTGAACGCCACGTACCGGGCTTTTGATGTTGGCCCGACCCGTTTCAAGACATCGGCTAACGGCACGCCGACCCAGGGCACAACCATGGACCAGGCTTCAACACAGCGGAAACGATAGATCCGTTCTTCCAGTTGGTACGGCTTCAACAGATCGTCGATATCAAAGGTACCGGGGTTTTCAACCGCGCCTGCGATGGTAACGGTCCAGGGGCGGGGATTGAACGCCTGGGCATTTTCAGCCGGATCTTCCTTCCCCGTCCCGAATTCGTAGAAATTGTTATAGCTGGTCGCGACAACCCTGTCGGTGGGCAGCTCTTCGCCTATGGAATCCAGGGTGTAGACATCACTTTTTATGGCATTGAGAGATTGTGCCGCGGCCACCGGGCTGGATGACAGCAAATTGCCAACTGTGCCCCCTGCGACGGCACCCAAACCCAACGCACCCGCACCTTTCATAAATGCACGTCTGTTCTCGAACACATTTCGCGCGGTTATCTCGGACGATTTTATCTTGTTCTTTCTCGCAATTTTGATCAGCATTGAAATCCTCGGTGCCTTCATATCTTGAAATGATGATCCGTCATTCTACCTGAAAATCACGTTCAGGACAGATGTTCATTGAAATTTCACGATCAGTTGATATCACGTTACTCACCGCCGTTTCGACTCGAGAGAACCCCATAAGCGACTTTATTCTAAATCTTTAAGACGTGGCAATGAGAACGCTCTATCATCTGTGGCTTTCCCCCTTCTGTCGCACGGTTCGCGTAGCACTCGGCGAGAAGAAGCTTGAATTCCAGATGCAAACGGAAAACATCTGGGAACGTAGAGCGGACTTTCTTGCGATCAATCCGGCGGGCGAGGTGCCGGTTCTTGTGGATAAGAACAACGCGGCCATCTCCGGGTGTGGCGTCATCTGCGAGTATCTGGAAGAAACCTATCCTGACGTCTCCCTTCTGCCCCAATCATCCCTGGCCCGCGCCGAAACCCGTCGCCTGGTACACTGGTTCAATACGAAGTTTAATACTGAAGTTACCGAAAACCTGCTGGGTGAAAAGATGATGAAGCGGTTTCTGGGTCTTGGAGAGCCGTCCGCCACGGCCATCCGGGCCGGGTATCGTAACCTGAAAGTTCATCTGGACTATATCACCTTTCTGATTGAACGCCGAAACTGGATCGTTGGTGATGATCTGACGTTTGCCGACATTGCCGCCGCCACCCATATTTCCTCCCTGGACTACATGGCCGAAATTTCCTGGGAAGATCACGAAACCGTTAAGACCTGGTACGCTCGGATAAAATCGCGACCCAGTTTCCGAACCCTGCTAGGGGATCGTATCCCTGGTGCGCCGCCGCCGAACCATTATGCAGACCTCGACTTTTAAACCTACTCTTCGATAGATACGTCCATCAGTTCCAGGTTGCGCTGGGCATATGCTGCCGGCGCGGTATCCGGTCCGAGCTCCAACACCCACATCCAATCCTTGCGCGCACCGTCGTTATCACCTTTCAGGCGACGGACGATTCCCCGCTCAAGCAGAGCGTCCAGATGAGTGGGCGCGAAATCCAGAATGCGCTCAAGGTCGCGCAAGGCCAGATCATAGTTTTCCAGGTAACGGTTGGCGCTGGCTCGAAACAGATAGGCGTCAACCGGCGCGGGGTCGAGTTCTATCGCTTTGTCGAAATTTTCAATGGCCTCTTCATAAAGAGACATTTCCGCCAAGACCGCGCCTCGATCAAGATACAGCGATGCCTGTTCGGGCGAAATCCCAATGGCCGCCACCAGGGTTACAAAGGCCCGTTCGGGCTGATTATCCAGCACCCATGCCTGTGCCGCCTGCGCCAACAACCCACTGCGCCGAGCGGCACTATCCGTCGGTTCGCTGGCCAGCGCTTCCAGTCGTTCCGCGGCCGCCCGGTAATGCCCCAATTCAATGAGCGATACCGCTGCACAGTGTTCTGCTGCATCGCCACCACCAAGATCCCGCCAGGCGACAGCATCATCAAAAGACCGGGCCGCATTGGTTTGCGAAAGCCGGATACAGCTTTTGTATCGTTCCGCATCGGTTTCCACATTCAGGGTTTGCGCCCAGCCAGGGTGCGACTGCAACACGAAAGACGCAAACAGTATACCGGTCACGGCAAACGCAATCCGGGGACAGACAGCTCTCTGCTTATATGATAACAAATACTGCATTCCTGCTCTTTACCCCTCGTCAGGCTCACGATCAAGAAGGTGCATACCTGTGACAACCCAATTGCCTCACCTGTTATGTTTCGGTCTCGGCTATTGTGGCCGATCCTTGTCCGATCATCTCCTCCGGGCGGGGTGGAGGGTTACAGGCACACGTCGGTCCGTTGACCATAGCGCTGAAAACGCCGGGTCTGCTGTAAAAGAGATAGAGTTTCCGGGCGCTCCGGATGACCTCGGCGAAATCCGCGAGGCACTGTTACAGGCGACACATGTCATTTCGACGGCACCCCCATCCGATGAGGGCGATCCCGTGTTGAACCGCCTGCGTAGTGACTTTGAAAACAGCAACCATCTGGAATGGATCGGTTATCTATCAACAACTGGCGTCTACGGAAACACCGACGGTGCCGTGGTGGATGAGAGCACCCCGGTTAATCCTTCCGGCATCCGAGGAAGCCGCAGGGTGACGGCGGAACGCCAGTGGATGGCGCTGCACGAACAACACGATCTACCCGTCCATATCTTTCGTTTGCCGGGGATTTACGGACCAGCGCGGAGTACATTTGATCAACTCCGCAAGGGAAAGGCCCGGCAAATCCATAAACCAGGGCACAGGTTCAACCGTATCCATGTGGAGGATATTACGACGACGCTGACGGCCTCCATCAAAAAGCCCGATCCCGGCAATATCTACAATGTTTGCGATGACCTTCCCATGGAACCAGCGGAAGTTACCCGTTATGCCGCAAATCTCATGGGCATGACGTTACCGCCGCTTGTTTCTTTTGACGAAGCAAAGGCAGACATGTCCGCCATGGCCCTCAGCTTTTGGCAGGATAACCGGCAGGTCAGCAACGCAAAAATCAAAACGGAACTGGGTGTTTCGCTCCGCTATCCCGATTTTCGGACGGGGTTGGACGCCATCTGGGCCGAGGAGCAAAAAATATGCGGCTGAGTTATTTACAAGATCATGCCAGGCCTATAAAAGCGGAACCAGAAACAGGATATGCACGCGGATGGACAGGGCACTATCTCGGGTGAAAACGGCACGGCAGAAATTCCGCCGGTGGCGGCGGCGGCTTGCCACGCAGCCTTGGCGGGGTTTGTTCGAGCGCAACGAACGCCGGTTAGCCGCCTGTCTCAAGGCCTGCGTTGATCAGCACGCGGAAAAAACCATTACCCCCCCCCCCCGGCTGTGACGGGGCTGCCCAATTTCTTTGGGGTCGGTGCCGAGAAAGCCGGGACAACTTTTTTATACTCGGTGCTGCGCGATCACTCGAAAATTAAACCCGTTGAAAAAGACGATAATACCCTGAATTATTTTGTTAGTGAAAAAATCACTCTTAAGGAATACAAACACAAAACCGAAAAAGTAACGGATTTCGGCATATATCTTTCCTTCGCGGCCGACGTCCTGGGCCATAAAGATGGCGCAGACAAAATCAGTGAGATTGCCGGAACGGACGTGCGCATTCTGATATCTCTCCGCGATCCCGTCGAACGCATGGTATCGGAATGGAAAATGCGGGTCGCGGCCAGGTCAAACGATCAGTTCTGGCCCGAGTTAAAAATGGGAAAGCCTTGCTTTGCCGAACATCTGGATTTCCTATCCGCTGTGGAGGCCACCACTGAGCGCCTGGATAAAAATCTCCCGGCTCAACATCTTTTCATTAATGAAAGTCTATACAATTATATTGGACGTAGCCTTTACGCGGATTCAATCAGCGCGTATATCAACCGCTTCGGACGCGAAAATGTACATATTATCGTCATGGAAGAGGATTTTGGCGCGCGGACACCGTTCACACTGATGCTGCTTTTTCGCTTCCTTGGTCTGCTTGATGAGGAAGCGATCCGTATCGCCATAGGCGATAATGAAATGTACCATCACGCGTCAGCCCAGCCCAAATCCTTCACCGTCGATTATGACGGCGTGAGGCTGACCATAAGGGACAACAAAGGAACTAAATTGAGTTTTGAGAACCCCGATACCGAAATCGTAAAATCGGCGCATGATCTTAATAACAAGATGAATTTTACCCTGACGCCGCAACAGAAAAAAGATTTGTTTGATCGGTATTTCAAGGACGATGTAAGCGCCCTGGAGTCTCTCCTCAATCGGGATTTCTCTCACTGGCGCCCTTAAAAAACCATACGCAAGGGCTGGTCGGGGCGAATTCTTTGAGCACAGCATATTCGGCCTGCGTGTCGCCACCGACCGAGGCGCGACACGCTATCTCGTCCTGCTCTATGTGCGGCGGCGCGCTCGTGCTGGACTCATTTACATCGTGAAAACTCCGAGAACTCTCGGAAATATTGGATATTATTCGTGACTATTCGCAATTACCTGGCAAGTTTCACGCCACCCAGACTGGGCCGCCGTCGATGCCGTCGTGCCAGACACAAAAAGCTTGATAAAACGATCTTGTTTGTCGTCACCGAGGCGGCTCCTGCGCATAGCACCCATAATATCGCCAGAATCGGGTTCGCCGGGCCTGCACCAAAAACATAAAAATCAGTCAATCCTGATTGTCGCCCTCATTTGATTCGAGATGGATTAACAGGCTCTCGAGCGTTTGACACAAGCGTCGCAAATCCTGAGGTCGCGACAATCGGTGATCACCGTCTTTGACAAACTGTATTTCAACATCATTGCTGACAACCTGTTCCAGAATCCGGTGGGCTGTGTTCCAGGGCACATCCTTGTCACACATGCCCTGAATCAACCGTATGGGGGATTGAATTGAAATTTCGGCCCGAAGCAACAGGTTTTTACGCCCCTCTTCGATCAGGTGCTGAACGATGATATACGGCTCATCATCGTAGTCGTTGGGAATCTCGAGACACCGATCTTTCTCCATCCGGGCGCGCTGCTCATCGGTAAATACATCCCACATCAGGTCTTCGGTAAAATCCGGGGCCGCCGCAAGACCGATCAATCCCGCAATCCGCTCAGGCCGCCGAAGCCCCAGCAACATCATGATCCAACCGCCCATGCTGGAACCAACCAGAATCTGTGGCCCTTCCGTCAGGTTGTCGAGGGCTGCTGTCGCATTTTCTGTCCATTGTCCAATCGAGCCGTCAACGAAGTCACCCGACGATTCCCCATGTCCCTGATAGTCAAACCTCAGAAAAGATCGGCCAGTTTTTCGACAATGCTCTTCGAGAGTCAGGGCCTTGCCGCCGCTCATGTCCGACTTGAAGCCGCCTAAGAACATGACTCCCGGTGTGGTGCCCGCTAACCGGTGGTATGCTATGGTCGTACCATTAGTGGATTCTAGGAATTGCGTTTTCTGTATTTCTGATGTCATATCGCGCCCCGGTCCTTTGATAGACCGCTTATTGTTAAACAACCGGATTCTCTATGGAAACCCCGTCCGATAACTCTATCAGCACTTCCGGTGAGGAAACACCCGTTGATGTGACGATTGCTTCTGCTTCTGATGGCGTCGTTCGCCCCCATGCAACAGTGCTTCAGGTTCTGCCAGCCATGGGAACCAGCGGTGGGGTTGAACGGGGCACGGTCGAGATCGCCCGTGCCATTGTGGAGGCCGGCGGGCGGGCAATTGTCGCATCGGCGGGCGGGGCGCGTGAATACGAACTGACACGGGTCAAGGCAGAGCACATTTCCCTGCCCGTTGATTCCAAAAACCCGTTCACCATGTACAAGAATATCGAACGGCTGATGAAGATCATTGCCGCTGAGAACGTGGACATCGTGCACGCGCGGTCACGCGCCCCGGCGTGGAGTGCTTTCTACGCTGCCAAACGAATGAGAACGCCTTTCATTACCACGTTCCATGGCACCTACAGTCACGGTAATATTTTAAAGCGCCTCTATAACTCTGTGATGACGAGGGGCGAGAAAATTATTGTCATTTCCAATTTTATCGCCGCCCACGTTCGCCAGTACTATGGCGTTCCGACGAGCCGGATCAAAGTGGTTCACCGGGGCGTCGATCTGGCAAAATTCAGTGCGCCCGCCGTAACGGCGCAGCGCGTCATTGCGTTGGCCAACGACTGGCGCCTAACCGAAGGCTATCCCGTTGTCATGTTGCCAGGACGGTTGACCCGCTGGAAGGGCCAGACCGTGTTTATTGAAGCCATCGCCAAACTGGGACGGAGAGACATCCGGTGTCTGTTGGTTGGCGGCGATCAGGGTCGCCATGAATACCGGCGGGAACTTGAGGCCCTGGTGAGCCGATACGATCTCGGTGAGGTTGTGCGGATCGTCGACAACTGTAGCGACATGCCCGCCGCCTATATGCTGACCGATGTGGTGGTCTCGGCGTCCACAAACCCGGAGGCCTTTGGCCGTATCGCTACAGAAGCCCAGGCCATGGGCCGCCCTGTCATCGCCACCGATCACGGCGGTGCCCAGGAAACCGTCCTTGACGGGGTTACAGGCTGGCTGGTGAAACCGGGTGATCCGCACACCCTGTCCATGGCCCTGGACAAGGTGCTGTCCCTTGATGCCGAGGCCCGTGAACGCCTAGCGGAAGCCGCGGTTAAAAATGTCACCGCTAAGTTCTCTACAACCTCCATGTGTCGCAAGACCCTCGACATATACGATGAAATTCTGGCGGATCGGCACGGAACGGATTTCTGATGGTGCCGCCGCAAATCGATCCGTCCCGGGCCCGGCACATTCTGGTTATCAAACTCAGCGCGCTCGGGGACATCGTTCAGGCGCTGGGTCCCCTGAAGGCCATTCGGTCGCATCATCCGGAGGCCAGTATCACCGTTCTCACCACCGCACCTTATGCAGCACTTCTGGAAGCCACCGGTTATGTTGATGTGGTCTGGCTAGATCATCGGCCGAAGTGGTATCAGCCCAGCAAATGGTTGGGGCTCATGCGGAAAGTCCGCGCCGTGCCCTTCGACTGGGTATACGATCTGCAAACCTCGGACAGGAGCAACACCTATTTCCGCCTGTTTCCCCCGACAAGCAGGCCCAATTGGTCCGGCATCGCAGCGGGGTGCTCCCATCCCCACAATAATCCAGCCCGGGATTCAATGCACACCATCGACCGTCAGGCAGAACAGCTTCGTATGGCGGGTATTGCGGAAACACCCCTGCCCGATCTAGATGGGGCTATAAGCGCGGTATCCAATCTCGCACCGCCGCGCCCTTATGCCCTGCTCAGTCCCGGTGGTGCCTCTCATCGGCCCGGAAAGCGCTGGCCTTCGGATTGTTACGCCAATCTCGCAAACCAACTGTGTGCCGACGGGTATACGCCTGTTCTTATTGGTACAAGTGCGGAAAAAAATATCCTGAACACCATCCAATCCCGGTGCCCGGATGCCATCAACCTGTGTGATCAGACCTCACTTCTCGATCTTGTCAGCCTCGCTGGAAAGGCAACAATCGCGGTTGGTAACGACACCGGCCCCCTGCACCTGATCGCTGTTTCCGGCTGTCCTTGTATCGCCCTCTTTTCAGGGGACTCCGATCCAGCGTTGTGTGCCCCGCGCGGCCAGAAGGTGACGGTTCTTCGGCGCGACAATCTTGCAGACCTGTCTGTCGAAGATGTTCACGCCGCTCTCAAGAGCCTGATGACGCGCCCGACGAAGGGCATGACACCTTGACATTTACGCCCGAATTGGCGATACAGGCGCCGATGAAAAACTTGACCACGCCCACCGCGACCACAACCACGACCACCGGAATCGGGGGGCAGTGACGTTCGCGTAGGTTAAAATGAGAACGGTCAGCCCCTCCCGGGACAGCCGGGAGGGTTTTTTATTCATCGAATCACCGGGGTACAAACCGATGGCACCAGTCAATGCACAGAATTCAGTCAACATCTCGCTGCCCGACGGTAGCTGCCGGACCTTTGACGGTGCCGTGACTGGCGCGGAGCTCGCCGCCGCCATCGGACCCGGCCTTGCCAAAGCGGCGCTCGCCGTTCGCATTAATGGCGAGATGCGCGATCTCAGCATGAGCATCGAACAAGACAGCGACGTTTCCATTGTCACGCTGAAGGACGACGATGCCCTGGGATTATTGCGGCATGACGCTGCGCATGTGCTGGCCATGGCGGTACAGGAACTGTTCCCCGGCACCCAGATTACCTTTGGACCCGCCACGGATGATGGTTTCTACTATGACTTCCATCGTGATGAGCCGTTTTCCATTGAGGATTTCGCCGCCATCGAACACCGCATGGCGGAGATCGTTGACCGTGACGTTCCCATCATCCGGGAGGTCTGGAACCGCAAGGACGCTGCCAGATTTTTCAGGGAAAAAGGCGAGACCTTCAAAGCCGAATGGGTTCTGGAATTGCCGGAAGACGATGAGATTTCCATGTACCGTCAGGGCGACTGGATCGACCTGTGTCGCGGACCACATCTTCCGTCAACGGGCAAACTGCCAAAAGCTTTCAAACTCATGAAGCTTGCCGGGGCCTATTGGCGGGGTGATGCCAACAACCCTCAGCTTCAACGCATGTACGGCACCGCCTGGGCCGATGGCAAACAGCTCAAGCAATATTTGCACATGCTGGAGGAAGCGGAAAAGCGCGACCATCGCAAACTCGGGCGGGAGATGGACCTGTTTCACCTTGGTGAAGAAGCCATGGGCTCGGTGTTCTGGCACCCGAAAGGCTGGACCCTGCTCCAATCTCTTATCAACTACATGCGGACGCGTCAGGCCGCGGCCGGTTACGTCGAAATCAACACGCCGGACATCATGGACCGCAGTCTCTGGGAGCAATCCGGCCATTGGGAGAAGTTCGGTGAGAGCATGTTCACAACCGAAGCCAGGGAAGACCGCGTGTTTGCGTTAAAACCCATGAACTGCCCGGGCGGGGTGCAGGTCTACAAACAGGGCATCAAGAGCTATCGTGACCTGCCTCTGCGTATTGCCGAGTTTGGAAAAGTCCACCGGTTTGAGCCATCTGGCGCTTTGCACGGACTGATGCGCTTGCGTGCCTTCACACAGGATGACGCCCACATCTTTTGTACGGAAGAGCAGATAACCGATGAAAGCCGAATTGTTTGCCATCTGATACTGGATATCTACCGCGATTTTGGCTTTGAAGATGTTCGTATTAAATTCTCGGACAGGCCGGAGAAACGCATTGGCGAGGATGCAATCTGGGATAGATCAGAGGCGGCGCTGAAAGCGGCGGTCGAAGCAACGGGACTTGAGTACACCACCAATCCCGGTGAAGGCGCATTCTACGGACCCAAGCTAGAGTTTGTTTTGCGCGATGCAATCGGTCGCGATTGGCAGTGCGGCACCCTACAGGTAGACCTTAACCTGCCGGCGCGGCTGGGGGCCTCTTATGTGGGGCCTGATGGCGAAAAGCACCGGCCTGTCATGCTGCACCGGGCATTATTCGGATCGCTTGAGAGATTTACGGGCATCCTGCTGGAACACTACGCGGGCAAAATGCCCCTCTGGCTGGCCCCGGTTCAGGGGGTGGTTGCCGCCATTACCAATGATCACGATGCCTATGCGCGGCACGTTGCGGGCACCCTGAAAGCAGCGGGCTTGCGGGTGGAAACGGACCTGCGCAGTGAGAAGATCAACTACAAGATCCGCGAGCACAGCCATGCGAAAATTCCGGTTATTCTTGTGGTGGGCGGCCGCGAGGCCGAAGAGGGCACGGTTGCTATCCGTCGTCTCGGCGGATTGTCCCAAGAAATTGTTGCGCTGTCCGAGGCAACCGCTAGACTTACCGCTGAGGCCTGCGGACCCCCGAAGCAGCAACACGGGCAGCAACAGGCTTCTCAGGATTTAACTGACCGAGAGGATTGAGCCATAGCCAGGCAGCCCATGAATCAGACGCCCGCCAAGGAAGGCCCGCGCGTCAACGAAGATATCGAAGCCGAACAGGTCCGCGTTGTCGATGCAGACGGTGAAATGATCGGTATCATTGCCACCGCAGACGGCGTCGAAATGGCCTACGAAGCTGGCCTGGACCTAGTAGAGGTCTCACCCAATGCCGAACCGCCGGTCTGCAAAATCCTCGATTACGGCAAGTACAAATACGAAGCCCAGAAGAAAGCCAACGAAGCCCGCAAAAAACAGAAGGTCATCGATATCAAGGAAATCAAGATGCGGCCGGGCATTGATGAGCATGACTATCAGGTCAAGATGCGCAGCGTTCGCCGCTTCCTTGGCGATGGCGATAAGGTCAAGATGACCATTCGTTTTCGTGGCCGGGAAATGGCGCACCAGGAACTGGGTATGAAAGTCCTGGACCGGGTGCGTGAGGAACTGGACGAAGACGCCAAAGTCGAGGTGGTCCCCCGCATGGAGGGCCGCATGATGACGATGATTCTGGCACCCAAATAGGGCGACGGCTTCGGCACCCAAACAGGGACACAGTTGCGGCATAATAATACCGCGGCCCGTCGGCTGGCGGCTCGCAAATGTTTACATTTGTAGACGTTTTTCATTTTTTCCATGTTATGTCAAATCGAGACAGGCTGACGTGAAACGCAAGCGGGCGGAGAAAGATAACGACGTAGTGTCCGTCCAATTTCCGGGCGGTGAAGAGTGCGCTGAAAGCTGCCCTACAAAATCTGAGGTTTGTGGAAAAAGAATGGAGAGCAGTTACTAAAAAACTGGACGCTATCGCAAAAAAAGGGGAGGGGGGAATGGTAGACAATAGAAACTAACCGCTGGACAATCATCATAGGAGTTGAGACATGGTTCGCACGTCAGTAGCAGTTCTGCTCGCCTTCCTGATCGGAACATCTCAAGGAGCGGCCGAATGGGTTCCAGGAGAAAATTACAGGCTTGGTTCTCTCACCACCCTTGTTCATTAGGATCCGATTGTTTCTCGTGCATACAAAAATGCCGCTTTGGACATGCTGTGGTTTGTTGCAAGGTACGGTAAGCCAGAAGAACGTATTTTGAAATGCATCTTTAACGGTGACCCCTTGCACTACGTGAGTGTTGATCAATACGACATAATGCGCGCGGCTTCATGGAACGCCATCAAGTCTGGTGATCTCGATCTTCGCCTGTCGAGGCCTACATGAGCAAACTGGAAGAGGACTGTCCCTGATCCTCAGGACCCGTCAAACCGACATGTTGGATTTGTTCTGGTGTGCAGAAGAGGTCTGTTTGGCCTTGCTCCTCTTCTGAATTTGCCCAACAGTGTGCGGCGTTAAGGAATTGCTGAACAACTGACCCGCCGTTGTCATGAATACCGAGGACACCCTGTCAGCCGCAGAGCGGCATCTGATTGAGAACTGCTTGACGGACGCCCATTTTCCGGGCCTTCCCAACCACTATCGCGGCAAGGTGCGCGAGGCCTATGATCTACCCGACGGGCGGCGGGTCATGGTGGCAACGGATCGACAGTCGGCTTTTGATTTGATCCTGGCCGCGGTTCCCCACAAAGGTCAGGTCCTGAACCAGACGGCGCAGTTCTGGTTCGAGGAAACCCGGGATATCTGTCCCAATCACGCAATCGACTTCCCTGATCCCAATGTTGTCGTCGGGCAACGATTGGATATGCTGGCCGTTGAAATCGTGGTGCGGGATTACATGACCGGCTCAACGGAAACCAGTATCTGGCCCCTGTACAATCGGGGGGAACGTCACCTTTATGGTCACGACTTTCCCGACGGCCTGGTCAAAAATCAGAAATTACCCGACACCATCATCACCCCCACCACCAAGGCCAGGCAGGGCGGTCATGATGCCCCTATCACGGCTAGTGAAATTGTCGAAAGCGGGTTGCTGAGGGCGGATATCTGGGCAGAACTGGAACACATCAGCCGGACCCTGTTTGCTCGTGGACGAGAAATTGCGGCACAGAACGGCCTGATCCTGGTGGATACCAAGTATGAGTTCGGGCTGGATGAAACAGGGCGCGTTACGCTCGCTGATGAAATCCACACCCCGGATTCCAGCCGTTTCTGGATCGCCGAAAGCTATGAGGAGCGCCTGCAGGCTGGTCTGGAGCCGGACAGTCTGGATAAGGAATTCCTGCGACTCTGGATCACCCGGCGGTGCGACCCCTACAACGAGCCCGTGCCTGACATACCGCCCGAAACCATCCTGGATTTTTCAAACCGCTATGTCCGCCTCTATGAACAGATCACCGCTCGCCCCTTCGTCGCGCCCACCAGCGATCAGCCCATCCGCGACAGGATTGAGACCAATCTGGCGGCGGCGTTCCCCAACTTTTTTTGATTTTATCGCGATTTTTCAAAGGTGCTGAGGTTTTAAGCCACATCGCGGGAAACAGCGTGTATTCACCCTATGGAATAACGTTTCGATACGCTCATACCCTTGGGACGATATCCTACGCGGCTTGCGATTCCGGGGTTCTGTTATTGAGAATTAATCACTTAAGTTGACAAAACTCTGAGTCAATATAGCCGAAATAGGGTGGATTAAGATAATTTTGGCAAAAAATCACACGAAGCCATTGTGTAACATAAAAATTGACTCTGTAATCAAATATGTTACATTCTATTCATGATTAAGAATTTCAAACACAAAGGCCTTAAAGAACTTTTCAACAAAGGCAATTCGGCAAAAATTAAGGCTGAACTGCGTAAACGTTCTCTAACGCGCCTTGATGCTTTGAATGCCGCCACCAGACCGGAAGACATGAATATCCCCGGCTTTGATTTCCACTCACTACGGGGTAAACCAAAACGATATAGCGTCCACGTATCCGGCAACTGGTGCATAACCTTTGAATGGCAGGACGGTAATCCGGCCAGAGTAGACTTAGAGGACTACCATTGATGTTAGATCGTAAAATTGCACCCACTCATCCCGGCACCATCCTTGCCGAAGCACTTGAAGATATGAGCATGAAGATTGCGCACGCTTCCAAACTTCTCGGCTGCACCCGCCAGCACCTACACCGGATATTGAATGGTAAAGCACCCATCACGCCAGCCATGGCTGTAAAGATTGGTACGCTGTGCGGCAACGGCCCAACCCTCTGGGCCAACATGCAAACCAATCATGATTTGTGGCATGAAGTGCGGCGGCAAAAGTCAGCAATCAAGATAATCGAACAGCACGTCGCTGCTTGAACAACTAAATCGCAATTGCGAAATGAAATGGATAGTTTGTCTTTCCTCGGTCATCAATGGGAGAAATGTCAATTGGTTCCCTTGATAGCAGCATTGAGACTTGTCGAAGATATCGTCCGATAAAATAAACGGTGCTGAGGTTTTTAAGCCACCTCGCGGGAAACAGCGTGTATTCACCCCGTTGAATAACGTGCTGAGCCGCTCGTCCCCTTGGGACGATATCCCACGCGGCTTTTTGGGTGCCCAGAGATATCGTTGGTCGGCAATGTCGTTGGCGAGGGATACCGTTATATTGCCGCCCTATCAACAAGACACTGTTAATCCTGTATGAGTATCCACCTGATCTGTGACGTTTGATCTTATCACTCACGGGCACCCAACCGGGCCGTGATTTCAACTGCGCCACCGCCGTCCGGCGCCCTGTGGCGCGGACAACATGCCAGACACGGGTGAGCCAGAGCGCCACGAATCATGATCTGGGCGGCGGTAGGTCACTATGTTCCGCAGGCGGCATGTTATCTAGATGCTGTTCGGTTGTTTCGGGGTCATGGGTCGTCATCACGCAACGACTGTCACTGATCGACTTAACAAAAACTTACCGACAATCGAATGATTTTGTGATACTTATACCTTATATTACATACGGTCCAATTTCTCTCTTCCGGGTAGGGCATGATGGGGCGTGAAGTATGATACGGCAGATAATTTATCTCAGCGTCGAGACAGAGAGGATGAGCAACAAGGACTTGAAGACGTTGCTCGAGCTCTCGTATCGTAACAATCTTGAGCACAAGATAACCGGCCTGTTGTTGTATGCCGGGAACCACTTTATGCAGACAATTGAGGGACCCACCAGCGAGATCCTAACACTTTTTGATAATATTCAGGCCGACAATCGGAACAAAGATGTAACAGTTCTCAACGACCGCGATATAGAAGAGCGAGAATTTCCAGGCTGGTCGATGGGGTTCAGGTCCGTTCCCGCCAATGATTTTGAAGGTCTTATCGGCCTCCATCCTATCCACAAGGCCGCCGATCTGGATGCAATCCCGGCCAATAATACTGCTCTGTTTTCCTACATGCGGTCTTTTTACATCAACAATTCGGGCCTGGGCGGGTAAATGAGTGAATTGCCCGTGGCTTCCCACAACGACTGAAGCCGCCACACAGGAGTCAGAACGGACTCGACCATTCTACGGCGGCTATGATACAGTCGGCTCGGGCTTGACGGGAGCTGCCAGACATGGGCGACAGCGAAAACAGGACTTTAATCAAACGATCCAGTGAAGATCGACGCAAGGTGAAAGATCGCCGTGAAAGCGAGCACCTGACCACTAAGAAAATGTTCCACGATTATGGTGTGGTGGAAGAGCGGTCAGGCAAGCCCCGGCGCATCCTCCCTGATCGGCGTAAGTCCTGAATACCGTCATGCTGCCACGCGCCACTACCAGATGGATTCCGATTTCCGATTGTCATTGCTGTCTTTGGTGTAAAGACCCCAATCCCGCTCCGGCAGGAAACGCTGGGCCAGGAATTGGCAGGTTTCACGGACCAACTCGTTTGACGTTGACGAGCGTCCCACCGAAAGCTCTCGCCATTTCTTCATCAACGGCGCCCAGGCCCAGAACCGGGGATGAAGATCGTTCCGCATCGCACGAATGAACGCGATCTGCGGTTCCAGATCGTTGAGCATCACCAAAATATCGCACGTGTGGAGAAAGACCTTTTCAAAATCGGATTTGTATTGGTCCATGGGGATTGCGAGGAGCCGGCGGGCCTGATCAATGTTGTCTTTGACCATACGGCTTCGCTGGTAAACGGAGCCAAGCTGTTTCAGTCGATCCTCGATAATTCTCATATCCTGGAAGATATCGTACAAGGCTTCGATATAAGCCATTTCTTCCGACAACTGGTCTGCCATGGCGGCAACGTGTTCGGATTCACTGCGATCCAGACCAAGGGATTCGGCAACATCACCATAGGCGGTTCTCAAGCGATCCCGGAATTCAGGCTCTTCCAAAAGGGTTTCAATATCGTCTGTGGGAGAATCAGAGGTTCCGTCTTCTGATACACACAACAGCAGGTTCATGGACACGCGCGTTCTGGCGCGAATGCGGTGTTCATGGGACAGCTCCCAGGATGCCTCGCCACCGTAAACCTCGCCGGGCACCGGATCGCCAATCAAAATTTTAGGTACAAAATTCAGGGATTTCCCTATGATTTCGAGCATGGCGTAGTCACGGGAGTCTTCGGTTAACGACAATTCCCTGACGATTCCCCGGAATGGCAGTTCTGCTTCTAGGTGATCCAGTTCCATTCTTAGAACCGGCTTTCCGGTTTCTTCATTGGTGACAAACCAGATACCCTGTACGGCACCGAAGAATGGATGATCAAATGCGACGACGTCGAATTGAGCGATATCAGAAACGGGATCAGAAGTTGTGTCCGAATGGTTCATGGTTACGCCTAAAACGTGCCGGGGCAACCCCTGACCAAGAGTGCAGCACAGGGGCGCGATGGATGCAATTGAAAACGCCCTGAAAAATCTGAAAAAGCCGTGGTTGGCTCGACAGAGTCCCCTTGCATTTCCGCCGCCAGGTCGTTATAAACCGGCCCCTCGCCGGGGGTTTCGAACGGTCGGCGCGGGTGGCAGGGCGCAGGGCATGCCTCGCTACCCGAAATGCCATCACCGGTTCTGCCGGTACGGACAACCGGTTTCGACCGGACCAACAGGAAAGGATAACAAAATGCCCAAGATGAAGACCAAGTCGAGCACAAAAAAGCGCTTCAGCATCACCGCTAAAGGCAAAGTCCGCTCAAAAGCCGCCGGGCGCAACCACTTTCTGCGCCGCCGGTCCCAAAAAATGAAGCGGAACTCCCGGGGCACCATGATCCTCAGCGATCAGGATGCCCGTATCGTCAAATCATATATGCCGTATGCGTGAGGAGGACTGAACCATGGCTCGCGTAAAACGGGGTGTTACATCCCACGCCCGTCACAAAAAAGTTGTCAAAATGGCGCGCGGTTATCGCGGGCGTTCCAACAGCAGCTATCGGATCGCCCTACAAAGTGTTGAAAAGGCCCTGCAATATGCCTATCGCGACCGCCGCACCAAAAAGCGGACCTTCCGCTCTTTGTGGATTCAGCGCATCAACGCCGGTGCCCGCGAACACGGCCTGACCTATTCTCGGTTCATGAACGGCCTGAGCCGTGCCGGAGTAGAGATCGACCGCAAGATCCTGTCCGATCTGGCCACCCGTGAACCGGAGTCCTTTAAAGCCCTTGTCGATCAAGCCCGGGCGGCTCTCGCACAAACGGCCTAAACCAAACACCACTCTGGTCAAAGAACACGGGAGCCGCCCCGGAGATATTCTCCGGGCGGTTTTCGTTGTTGGTTAAACGACCCGGCGCGGAAACCACAGACGTATAAAAGACAGTTGCACATCGGAAGACATCAACCATGGAAGATATCGCCGCCCTGCAATCGGCATTGATGACGAGCGTTGAAAGCGCCGACAGCTTAGAGGCGCTTGAAGCCATTCGCGTGGCCGCGCTTGGTAAGAAAGGCCGCATCACCGCCCTGATGAAAACCCTTGGTGGGCTTGCGCCGGAAGAACGCAAGGCCGCGGGCCAACGCCTGAACCTGATCAAGACCGGTGTATCCGATGCCATTGAATCCCGAAGGGCTGCCATAGCCGATGCGGAGCTGGATGCACGTCTGATGGACGAGCACATTGATGTCACTCTGCCCGCGCGAGCGGAAACAACCGGCGGTATCCACCCCATCAGTCAGACCATTGAAGAGGTAGTCGCCATTCTCGGCGAGATGGGATTTACCGTTGCCGAGGGCCCGGACATTGAAGACGACTGGCACAACTTCACCGCCCTCAACATCCCGCCTGATCATCCGGCCCGTCAGGAACACGATACCTTCTATCTGCTGGGTCCGGATGACGAGGACCGTCTGGTTCTGCGGACCCATACCTCGCCGGTTCAGATCCGCACCATGGAAAGGACGGCCCCGCCGATCCGCATCATCGTGCCGGGCCGAACCTACCGGTGTGACTATGACGCTACCCATTCACCCATGTTCCACCAGGTCGAAGGCTTGGTCGTGGACACGGAAACTCATATGGGTCACCTGAAAGGCTGCCTGATAGAATTCTGCCGCGCCTTTTTTGGCGTGGATGACCTGCCGGTCCGTTTCCGGCCCAGCTATTTCCCGTTCACCGAGCCGTCCGCCGAGGTGGACATTGGCTGCACCCGGGAGGGCGGCGGCCTGCGCATCGGGCACGGCGATGACTGGCTGGAGATCCTCGGCTGCGGCATGGTTAATCCCAACGTACTGTCAAATTGCGGTATCGACCCGACCGTCTATCAGGGCTTTGCCTTTGGTCTCGGCGTCGAGCGCATGGCCATGCTCAAGTACGGTATTCCTGACCTCCGTACGTTCTATGAGTCCGACCTGCGTTGGCTTCGTCACTACGGGTTCTCAGCGCTGGATGTGCCCAGCATGGTAGGAGGGCTCAACCGATGAAATTCACCCTCAACTGGTTGAAAGAGCATCTTGAGACGGATGCCTCTCTGGAAGACATTCTCGAACGCCTCACCATGCTCGGTTTGGAAGTGGAAGGCGTCACGGATCGTGCCGCCGGGCTGGAACAGTTTGTCATCGCCAGGGTTGTTGAAGCGGTTCCGCACCCGGATGCGGATCGCCTGCGTGTGTGCACCGTGGATTTCGGCGGTGATGAGACCACGCAGGTGGTCTGCGGCGCACCCAATGCGCGAACCGGCATGACCGGTGTGTTTGCCGCTTCCGGTCTCTATATCCCGGGCACGGACATCACCCTGAAAAAGGCTGAAATTCGAGGTGTCGAGAGTAACGGCATGTTGCTGTCCGAACGGGAAATGGGCATCAGCGATGAACATGACGGTATTGTCGATCTGGAAACCGATGCGGCGGCGGGCACACCGGCCATTGATGCCATGGGCCTGAATGATCCCGTTATTGAAGTCGCCATCACGCCAAACCGGGGCGATTGTCTCGGTGTGCGTGGTATCGCCCGCGACATGGCGGCCAGCGGCCTCGGCACCCTGAAGCCCCTGAATAACGGCGCCATCCCCGGAACCTTTGAAAGTCCCATCAAGGTACATCTGAATTTTGACGATGAAACAGCAAGTGCCTGCCCCTACTTCATGGGGCGCTACATTCGTGGTGTAAAGAACGTGGAAAGCCCGAAATGGCTGAAGGACCGATTACTTGCCATCGGCCTCAGGCCCATTTCCGCCCTGGTGGACATTACCAACTTTGTGACCGTCGCCTACAACCGCCCGCTCCACGTGTTTGATGCGGATCTGGTAACCGGCGATATACATGTGCGCCTCTCCAAATCGGGCGAGCAGCTGGCCGCTCTCAACGAAAAAACCTACACGCTCGACGACACCATGACGGTTGTCGCCGACGCGGCGAAAGCCGAGGCACTGGGTGGCATCATGGGGGGTGAGGAATCCGGCTGTAGCGAAAACACCGTCAATGTGTTTCTGGAAGCCGCTTACTTCGATCCGATTAGGACGTCCATCACCGGGCGGAAACTGAACGTCACCTCCGATGCCCGCTTCCGGTTTGAGCGCGGCATTGATCCGGAATCGCTTTCCGACGGTATCGAGATCGGCTCACGCATGATCCGGGACCTGTGCGGCGGCGAGGTTTCCGAAGTTGTCGTGGCCGGGCGCGCACCCGCCTGGCAGCGTTCCATCGACCTGCGTCTGGAGCGGGTACGCACACTCGGCGGCGTTGATCTGCCTGTGGACGAGGTAATCCGCATTCTGAATGTCCTCGGCTTTAAAGTGGATCGGGGCGGCGGTGTTCTAACCGCCCATGTTCCGTCGTGGCGGAGCGATATCGTGGGCGAAGCCTGTCTGGTGGAAGAGGTTGTGCGGGTCCACGGCTTCGACAACATTCCCATTCAGCCGTTTGAGAACGACCATCACCTGCCGCATCAGGCGCTGAGCGGTGATCAGCGCCGTCGTGCAATCGCGCGGCGCACCGCGGCGAGCCGCGGGCTTAACGAAGCGGTGACCTATTCCTTCCTGCCGGCGGCCCATGCCAACTTGTTCGGCGGGGTCAGCGACGGCCTCAGGCTCGTCAACCCCATCAGTTCCGACCTGGATGTCATGCGCCCGTCCCTGCTGCCCAATCTGATTGCCGCCGCAGGGCGCAATGCGGATAGGGGTGTCGCAGGCGCGGACCTGTTCGAGGTCGGACCGGCCTTCAGCGGAAACAACCCGGGTGATCAGGAACAGGTCATCGCCGGTATTCGAACCGGTGAGGCGGGGGCCCGCAACTGGCTGCAAGGCCCGCGACCTGTGGATGTTTTTGATGCCAAGGCCGATGCCATCGCCATTCTGGGTGACATGGGGGCACCGACGGGCAATCTGCAGGTCTTTGTGGAGCAACCCGCCTGGTATCATCCGGGGCGGTCCGGTGAACTGCGTCTCGGCCCGAAAACCATGCTCGCCCGATTTGGCGACATTCATCCCCGCGTGCTGAAAGCCATGAACGTCAAAGGGCCCGTTGTCGCCTTTGAAATCTTCCCGGAGAATCTGCCCAAACCGAGGGCAGCAAAAAGCCCGGCACGGGCAAATCCGGTGCTGTCCAATCTCCAGGCCGTCGAGCGGGATTTCGCATTCGTGGTGGATTCAGACGTGACCGCGAACAAGGTCATCGATACGGCCCGTGGTGTGGACAAGACCCTGATTACCGTGGTCCGCTTGTTCGACGTGTTTGAGGGTGGCACCCTGGGCGCGGGTAAAAAGTCCATTGCCATCAATGTGGTCATGCAACCCACCCATAAAACCCTGACGGACGCCGAAATTGAAGCGGTTGCCGGACGCATCGTGGAAAAGGTAACGTCCGTAACCGGCGGCGTGCTCCGGGCATAGACGCGGCATAAGGGATCGGAACCGAGTTCTTCCGAACAGAAAGAATATGTCTTTCAGGAAGACGAGGAACCCATCGGCAATTTCCAGGGCAGAATTCGTCAGCCCACTGTCAAAAAACGATCCAGGCGTACAGCCCGCGATTGAGCCGGTGATCCCCCCGACTGTGCAAACAGAACAAAGCCCTGATGGTCCAACCGACGGGAAGCTGATCGCCAGTCACTCGATGGTGAAAATCTCCGTCGGCGCTGTGCGCCCGCGCACGGTAACGTCACAGACATGCTTGTACGCAAACGCATCCGGCACGGCGTCGCGGGTCTGGATAGAGAGCATCAGATAGGTTCCGTATTCCTTGTTGAGTTGCTCCAGCCGGGCCGCCACGTTGACCTCATCCCCGTACACCGTAAAAATCAAACGCTCTTTCGCGCCCACGGCACCCACGGTCATTTCACCGGTATTAATTCCGCAGCGGGTTTTCAGATAAATACCGTCGCCAAAAGTTCTCTCCATCATGGTCTGTCGCAAGGCCAGTGCCGTATTGATGGCATTATGCGCGTGATCCTCATCCGGCTTGACCGTATTAAACGTGATCAGCATGGCATCGCCCTGGTACTGGGTAATGGTCCCGCCGTATTGCTGAACGATGTTGTGGGCCACACCAAAATAATCGTTCAGAATAGAGACCAGTTCCGAGGGATTCAATTGTTCCGAGATCGTCGAGAAACCCTCGATATCCGTGAACACCACCGTTGCCGTTTTGGATTCACCGTCGCCCGGTTTAATGGACTCGTCCGCATGTGTAATACGGTCGGCAATTTGCTCGGGCACAAAACGCGACAAATCCCTTGCCGCGATGGAATCCATGGCCGCCCGGTTCAGCATCCGCTTGCCGCGAAGAATGGCAACGGCCATGACCAGAGTAACCAGGGCGATGGAGATCACCTTGTCGACTTCCGCGCCGATAAGGATGGAATTGGACGTCAGGTATTCCACATAATTTCGCGTGATTATGGAATCGCTTGGGCTTGACCACACCACATACCAGACCAGTACCAGCCAGCCGACAATGGCCGTCGCGCCGGCCATCAATACATAACGCGGATCAAACCGCAGAGCCCTGAGCGCGATGAAAATGAAGACATACAGCATCGTCGGCGCTTTCAGATAAAAAGACGCCGGTTGTTCGTACTGAATGTGGAAGCTCCAGATCAGGACCATCAGCAAGCCGATATCCATGACAATGGAGCCCATCAGAACCCACCCTGGAAGGGTTATACGATAGGAGGCAACCAGCCGGGTGATGGTAAAAATCAAATAGAGACCAAGCGCAACAGGAACGGTTTGAAACGTACCGGGGGCTACGGTCTTGGGAGCGAGCAGATACAACGCCCCCAATGTCAGCACCATGATCAACTGAATCCAGCCGACCAGGATCTCACTCTGATTCTGTTGCTTTTCAACCGCCTCGCGAATGCGGTTAGGAATATTGTGGACCGTGGGTGGTCCGAACAAAAATGAACTCAGAGAGTCCTTCTCAGAGCTGGTTTCTGTTGCTCTGGCACCAGCACCCGTAGCATTTTGCTCGCTCATGCGTTTGATCGCTCTCTCCGAATTTCAATCATCGGACAATACAAAATCTTGTGCGCACCCGTCGAGCACAGATTTCGTTGCGAGCCATCCAGTCTCGAATGTATCGGGACGATGAACATCGGGAGCAGCCACAGTATTTTTTGCTATCAGATAAAATCCTGTGTATTTCACCCGTGAAACCTGCTCATATGGATTTGCGATGACGCCAACCGATGAACAAATTTTCATGCCGCCGTTCGTCGCGACGCCAATAAATTGACAGGACGTAAAAAAAGAGGTCAGAGATGAAAACGCCCCTCAAAATTCTCATTGTGCTTGTTCTGCTGAACGGGAAGGTGCTGGCGTCTGATCTGCTTGAACCACACCCGGATCTGAGCCCGTCGGATGTTGTCGCCATTCAGCTCACGGCACTGAAAAACAATGATCAACCCACTGACGATTTCGGCATTGTCCAGACTTGGGCCTTTGCACACCCGGATAACAAGGCCGTTACCGGCCCGCTTGAGCGTTTTGCCGCCATGATCCGCAGCCCTGGCTACGGCATCCTGATCAATCATCTAGAACACAAAATCCAGCCCGTCGTAATGTCGGACGACTATGCCATGCTCACGGTCACCATCCTGACCACAGCGGGTCAACATGTGGCCTATCGATGGGAACTGCGCAAGGTTGAGGACGGCAACCTCAAGGGAGCCTGGATGACCACCAGTGTATCTGCACCGATGCAGGTTCAGGACGGCACATGACGCGTACCCAGAGGCTCTACGCCGGGGCGTGCCCCACGACTGTCTTTCCTATCCATGTTCGCTGGTTACGGTTCCATAGCGGCCACGGAAAAACAGCAGCGGGTCTTTATCGGGATCGAAGGCGTTCTGTACCACCTCTCCCACAAAGATGACGTGATCCCCGCCGTCATAGGACTGCCAGAGACGACAATCGAAATTGGCAAGGGCACCGCTGAGGATAGGACTGCCCGTCTGCCAGGTTTCGTACTGGATGCCAGCCCACTTGTCACCGGCAGTTCGGGCAAAACGCCCGGACAGATGTTCCTGGTCCCGCGCCAGAATGTTGACCGCAAAATGGCCGGCAACCTGATAGTTACGGAGACCCATAGCCCTTCGGTCCATGCTAAACAGTACGAGAGGCGGGTCCAGCGATACGGAACTGAACGAATTGGCCGTCATGCCCAGTGGATCGCCTTCCGCCGTCCGGGAGGTAATAATTGTTACCCCGGTGGCAAAATTGCCCAGTGTTGTTCTAAATTCTCCGGGATCAATAGTCATGCCTGTGTTCCTGTCCTGACCGACCGGTCGCACGATGGCGCACATTGCCCGTTTCAGCAAGGCGATAAAGCACCCCATTGAAAACAAGTCGAGTATTCGTGCCAGCGCACTCAGTGGCGAAAGTGCCACATCGGCCAAATAGCTCTGGAAGGGCGATTGCCTGGCTAATCCAGACCGCCATGACGCCGCAGGATACGGGCAAACAGGCCCGGGTCCACGTTACCGCCCGACAACACAACGACAACGGTTTTACCGGAAACATCAATCTTGTCGTTTAGTAAGGCGGCCAGCGCCACCGCGCCACCCGGCTCGACAACCAGCTTCAGTGTCTTGAAAGCCTCGGCAACCGCGCGCTCCACGTCCAAATCGGAGACGCACAAAATTCCACTCACATTTTGCCTGTTGATGGACAGGGTCACCTCACCGGGCATGGGTGATGCCAGGGCATCACAAATTGTCCGGGCGGCAGGATCGTTACTGGCCCGTTCGCCGCTCTCAAAAGACCGCAAGGTATCGTCAAAATCTTCTGGTTCGACACCGCGGATATCGATCCCCGGAAAGCCGTCCTGCAATGCGATAGAAAGCCCCGCCAACAGCCCCCCACCGCCGCACGGGCACAATACCAGGTCCGGCAAGACGTCTTCGGATTTCATATCCTGCACAATTTCCAGCCCGCAGGTCCCCTGTCCCGAGACAATGCCGGGGTCATCAAAGGGTTTAACCAGGATCGCGCCGGTTTCCGTGCTGATCTGCGTGCCTATGGCTTCGCGGTCTTCGGTGTAGCGATCATAGAGAACCACATTTGCACCCAAAGCACGGGTATTGCTGATTTTGAGTTGTGGCGCATCTTCCGGCATGACGATGGTCGCCGAAATACCAAACAACCCGGCAGCGGCGGCAACGCCTTGCGCATGATTACCAGAAGAAAACGCGACCACCCCTCTCTGCCGCTGCGCATCAGACAAACGAGAAATTTTGGTATAGGCCCCACGAAACTTGAAGGAACCTGTGCGTTGCAGGGTCTCCGGTTTGAAATACACCGACGCGCCGAGACGTTGGTTGATGGCGGCGGACTGGAGCAGCGGTGTTCTGACAGCGACCGGACGAATGCGTTCGGCGGCATCCGCGATCACATCAATTGTTGGTGTTGAACTCATGCCCGTTCCCTACAGGTTCCGAGAACAACAATCCGGACATGATACTGTCCCGGCAGCGTTGTCGTTTCCACAGGGTGGTGGCCGCCCATCCCGATCACCATACCGCATGCAGCGTCAGGGTGCGACGATGCGCTCTGATTCTATGCTCAAACAGATAGATCCCCTGCCAGGTGCCAAGGCAAAGATGCCCGGACGCGATGGGAATGGTCAGGCTCGTGGATGTCAGGGCGGCGCGAATATGGGCAGGCATATCGTCGGGTCCTTCCGCGGTATGTCGATACAGAACGGGGTCCTCGCGAACCAGGTTGGAAAAGAATGTTTCCAGGTCCCGGCACACATCCGGATCGGCATTCTCCTGGATCGTCAGGGAGGCGCTGGTATGTGCACAGTAGACCGTGAGCTGACCGATGTCGGCACCAAGCCCATCAACCCAGCTCACAACATGCCGTGTGATCTCGTAGAGACCCTGGTTCCGCGTGTTGATTGTCAGGGTTGTTTGCGCCTGATGGCCAAGGGATCGGGAATTGGTCACGGGTGCTCCGGATACGGGGTTTGATTTCATATTGTAACCATCCTTGTAGAGCGGTAAAACAAAGAGCAATAAAGAACATTTAGTGAACAAAAATTACCATCGATGGTGCTTGCCGCCGAACTCAATACGGATTTTGATTTTCATGCCGATGTTCTGGATGGCCACAACATTGCACGGGGCGGGCGCCACCACCATCCCTGCGCCTTTCACCTGATTGTAACGCCCGATATCTACCGATATCTATTGTGCAACAGGGTGGTTGAGGTCACTATGCCAATATGATTGAGGCCATTAATGGTGCCGTTGTGAACCAGCGGCAATAGAGGTTCAGATGAAGACTATTCCTTTGAAACGCATCAAATCGGTAAAGGAAGGCTTTAGGAGACGCCATTCACTGGGCGGACGGTTGCTCCGGTTTTATTTACCCCTGATCTGTCTGAGCCTGGCGCTGGTTTTTACGGTTCTTTTATGGCGAAATTATCAGGCCCTTATGGACAATTTGCGCGCGGACCTGCAACAATTCGCCGTGATGCAGGCGACGGCTCTCGCAACACCCTTGTGGCGGCGGGATACGATGCATCTGGAACTGCTTGTCCACGTTATGGTCAGCAATCCGAATGTCCATTCTTTACAGGTGACAGATCAGTCAGGAGCCCCTCTCGCGGCATACGGGCTTGAAGGAGAAAATGAAAATATTGCAGATCCCGGTCTATCGGTGCGAGTCCCCATCGTGTTTTCCCGTCCCAGAATTACTCGGCAGGTGGGAGAATTATTAGTAACCTTTCACGCAGAGGGAGTGAGGAAGACAATTCGTGATGACGTCATAACCGATACAATCGCCCTCGTCGCGTTGATGGTTATTCTGACCCTGACGACACTGTTGATCACACGTCGGTTTATCTCCGAACCCATCGAGAAACTACACGGTTCAATCACCGCGATGCAAAACGGGGATAAACCCGAGCCTGTCCTTTTGGATGCCGATAATGAATTGGGCGAATTGGTTCATGCTTACAATGAAATGCAAATGCAGCAGTCTGAGACCGAGAACCGGTTGCGGGATTTTGCCAGAGCAACGTCGGACTGCTTCTGGGAAATGGATAAGGATTTACGATTTACCTATTTTTACATTCAAAAAGGAGAATTCATCGGTATCGATCCGTCCGCCTATATAGGAAAGACCCGGGAAGAAGTAACGTCGAGCAAAATAGACGATCCCCATTGGCAGAAACATTTTGAGGACCTGAGAAATCATCGGGAGTTTCGTGATTTTCGCCATGACCTACTGGACAAAAACGGGAAAACGGTCACGGTTAGTGTCAGCGGTATTCCTTTTTTTGATGACACTGGAGAATTTCAGGGGTACCGCGGTGTTACGGCAAATGTCACAGACCAGGAGACTGTTGAACGCGCCCTCAAGCTGAAAAGCCGTGAGGTTCTGGAAAACGAGATTCACCTCCGTCAATCGGCACAACTTTCCAAAGTAGGGTATTGGGTCTGGGATGAAATCAACGATCGGGCGGTATCCTGCTCTGAGGGTTGCGCTGAGATCCACGGTGTCACGGTTGAAGAATTCCTGGCACACAGCGCATCCATGGAAAAAGATTATGAATGGGTACACCCTGACGATCTTCCAAAGTATAAAGCTGTAATGGATAGCCTGGATAAAAATATAGGCTCGGTTGAAATTGTTTATCGTTTGATCAACTCCGATGGTGACATCCGTTATGTCCGAGACATTATCGAACCGGTGTTCGATGAACAGTGGCAACACATTCGTTCTTTCGGAGCGATTCAGGATATAACGGATCAAAAATGCGCCGAGCTGGCATTGATGGCCGCAAAGGAGGAATCAGAGCGTGCCAATCACGCCAAATCACAGTTCCTTGCACACATGAGTCACGAGCTGCGCACACCGTTGAACGCC
This sequence comes from Rhodospirillales bacterium, assembly GCA_963921245.4. GTDB lineage: Bacteria > Pseudomonadota > Alphaproteobacteria > Rhodospirillales > Casp-alpha2 > JABJGO01. The sequence goes on from CAWUEY030000001.1 coordinate 521,631, forward strand.
ATCATCGGGTTTTCCCAGATCATGTCAGAAGAGGTTTTTGGAAAGATCGGTGTGGAAAGATATCGCGAGTACATCAATGACATTCAGACCTCGGGGCTCCATTTACTCAGCCTTATCAACGACGTTCTGGACCTTTCCAAGGTCGAGGTCGGTGAATTGATACTTGAAGAAACAGCGGTGGATTTGAATGAGATTATCCCGACAGCCATTCGCATGGTTCGGGGACGGCTGGAAGCAACGGGAATCTCTATCAATTTCAACCCGACACCCGGCCTGGCAAAAATCCGGGCCGACGAGCGGCTGCTTCGCCAGATTATGCTGAACCTGCTTTCCAATGCAGTGAAGTATAATAAAAAAGACGGAGCTGTTGATGTGGCGGCGCACATCAACGGGTCCGGAGCCATCAATGTTTCCATTTCCGATACGGGAATCGGCATCGCCGAGCAAGACATACCTCGTGTCCTAGAACCGTTCGTCCAGGTCAGATCAAGCGCTCATATCACCGTCGAGGGGACGGGGCTTGGCCTATCTTTGTCAAAACAACTGGTGGCGCTCCATGGCGGTGAGCTCAAATTGGTGAGCTCTTTGGGAGAAGGAACCACCGTTACGGTTGTCCTGCCCGCTGACAGGGTTTTGGCAAACTAGGGCGTGTTTATTCGGCATCGGGCCTTCAGGTTTTCTGTTGTACCCTTTCATGATCCAACAGTGTCCGCTTGCGGTCTACACCCCACCGGTATCCTGTCAGTGAACCATCAGAACCAACGGCCCGATGACAGGGAACAACCAGAGAAACCGGGTTGGTGGCACAGGCACGGCCAACGGCACGGGCGGCGTTCGGCTTTCCAAGTTCGGCGGCCAGTTGACCATAGGTGCGGGTCTCGCCCGGTGGAATGTCCTGGAGAGCGCGCCAGACACGGGCCTGAAACGCGGTGCCCTGAACATCAAGAGGCACATCCCGTTGCAGGCCGGGATTATCGAAACTTTCGACAATCCGGCTTATCGTGTCGCTCAGTTGACCGGAGTCCGCACGAATATCTGCATGAGGGAATTCCTGTTTAAGCTCCTCAATCAATTCTTCGTCCGTATCTCCAAACCCGAGAAAAGCAACCCCACGGTCGGTCGCCGAAACAATCATGCGTTGCAGGGGTGAGTCTTCAATGGCGTAATACATGCTGGCTCCTTTTCCTCCTTTGGCATAGCTGGCGGGCGTCATGCCCAGCCACGTTTCAGCGTTTTCGTACAACCGGCTTGCCGAACCGTATCCGGCTTCGTAAAGCGCCCCGGCGACCTGATCCCCGGATCGCAGCAATGAGCGAAAGTGCCGCCGCCGACACTCGTCGGCATACGCCCGCGGCGACACGCCCATCAGGGCCTTGAACCGCCGTTGTAAATGGTGCGGACTTAATCCACACCGGGCAGCCAGGGCCTCAAGGGTTGGAAGGCGATCACCGACATGATCGGTAACTGCATTACAAACGGAGGCGATCAATCGCTGGTCGGCGTTGTCAGCATGAAATTCTTCAGGGCGGCACCGCAAACATGCCCGAAAACCGTTACGCACAGCAGCCTCTCGAACGGTAAAAAATTCTACGTTTTCACGCTTTGGTCGCCGCGATGGACAGGACGGCAGGCAATAGATACCCGTCGTCTTGACGGCAAAATAAAACGAACCGTCCGCACCACGATCCCGGGCAAGAACCCGCCGCCAACGCTCCTCGTCCAGGTTAATGTTCGAAAATTCCAATACCTTTGTCATGCAGGCATCATAGGCCCTCAGCGATCGAAATCTATCCGAAGATTGTGGTTAAATCTCAACCGTAAAGATGAAGCTCATTTCCCTGTGCTCGCAGCCATTCCCGTCCGATCTCCCTATAGGGCGTCAACCGATCAACAACAGCCCAAAACGCAGGGCTGTGGTTGTGCTCAACCAGGTGGGCAACTTCGTGCGCAACCACGTAATCCAGAACCGGGTCCGGGGCCAGAATAAGCCGCCAGGAAAAATTGAGGTTGCCTGATGGCGAACAGGAGCCCCAACGAGACCGGGTGTCACGGATGGTAATTTTACCGCGTGCCAATCCGATCATGCGAACCTTCTGGTCCGCGATTTCGGTTGTCCGTTCGCGCGCCTGCCGCTTGAACCAGTCGACCAATCGGCGGGCAACATGTTCGGGGTGCCCGTTGATCAATAACTTTCCGTCCTCTGCGCAAACCGTCCCGCGACCCGGCCCCATTTCCACAATCACGTGCTCTTCGCCTCGGAAGGGTACGCGGATACCGCCCTTTAGAACAATGGACGAACGGTGAGAATCAATCTGTTCCATCAACCAGACCGCGCGATCTGCCGCGAAATCTAGCCCTGCTTTCAGCGAGACCCCAAGCGGCAACGTGACGCCGCCGCCGTCGCCACGCTTATTGACCCGCAGGATCATCCGGCGGGTGCGGGCATTCCATCTAATCGCAATCGGTATGTTTCTGCCGTCAACCATAATGGAAGACTGCTGTTGCTCAGGCGTTGTTCCTGTGCGGTTCCAAACCATCTTCAGCGGAAAACGATCAAGGATCAGACCGCGGGTATCGCGTAGTCGATGGTATCAATGGCGGCAAAAAGCTCATTCCTTTGTTGCTCGCTGAGAGACACCAACGGCGGGCGGACGCCGTCCCATCCCTCATCACCGTGATGGCGCGCCATTAACGCCTTTAGCGCGGACGACAGGGGATAACCGGCAATAACCGTGCGCAGGGCCTGGATAATGGCTTCGGCCCCCTGGTCAACACGTTGCTCATTGGTCCAGGCAGAATACACCCGTTGCGCCGCCGCCATGGCAACGTTGCTGACGGCGGTAATACAACCAGCACCACCGGCTTTCAGGACATTCAGGAACGCGGATTCCGAGCCCGGAAAAACATTGAAGCCCGGGAATTTTTTGAGCATTTCCAGCATGTTCTGCTCATCACCGGAACTGTCCTTGACGCCGACGACAATTCCTGGAAACGCCTGAACCAATCGGTCGATCAGATCGTGACTGAACGGAATGCCGGACATCTGCGGGAAATGATAGAGGTAGACCCGTAGATCATTGGACGCCACGTGATTGATGATTTTGTCAAAGGAAACGAACAAACCGTCATCACCGACCCCCTTGATATAATAGGGCGGCAGAAGCAGTGCCCCCCCGGCACCGATATCGACGGAATGTTTTGTCAGTTCCGCGGCATCCACATAGTTGGCCGCGCCGGTTCCAGGCATGGTTTTCGCCAGCGGAATACCCGCTTTGCCCAGACCTTCGAGAATGTCCATGCGCTCACGAACAGTGAATGATTGCGCTTCTCCGGTTGTTCCGAGAATACCGAGGCCGTCACTGCCATTGGCGAGCAACCACTGACAATGTGCCGTCATGCGACCGATATCGGGGCTCATATCCCGGTTCAACGGGGTCAGAACAGCGGCGTTCACGCCTTTCAGAATTCGGGGATCAGCGTTCATTCAAGGTGTCCTCGTCTATATAGGTCTATATAGGGAAAAACTGCTGTGTAGTGGCTAGCACGTTCAGGCGGGCCAATCCACAATTCGTTGATCAAGATCGATAACATCTTGTTCGGAAATTGCCCGTCCCCTCACGGATATCCCGGCTTTGTGAACCGATTCAGGGTCCCCGGAGACTAACGGGTGCCAGTCGTAGAGCGGTCGGCCTTCCGCCAGTAACCGGTAGGCACAGGTAGACGTCATCCAGCGCAACCCGGAAATGTTATCCGCTGTCAGCACCACACAATCGGGAACTTCACAAACCCTGTTTTCGTAGTTGCCGCAGCGACATGTCTCCAGATTCAGCAGCCGACAAGCCGCATCCGTAAAAAAGATATCATCGTCGTCGCTGATCAGCTTGTTGAGACAGCACCGGCCACAGCCATCACACAGGGACTCCCATTCTTCCGGAGTCATTTCCAAAAGGGTTTTCCGTTCCCAGAACGGGCGGTTGTCATCGTCATTGCTGTCGGTCATTGTTCAGTCCAACCAGACCACCATACAGCAAGTATAATCCGAAACGTCCCTTTCCGAAACCATGCGCCCACGCACGGCGTTTTCGGCTTCGTGGACCCGGTCCCTGTTCCCGCAAACCAGATGATGCCAGGGTACCCGTTCCTCGCCCTTTGAAACCTGGACACCGGCACAACTGGCCTCCGCCAGGATGCGGGTGCCGGCAGATTTTCGCGACTCATGGCGGTGTTACGCCGCTTGATCAATCAGGTGAAAAAACGATCCCGCAACCGACCCCTTGGACATACCCATGGGGCCTAGATCCTGACCTCTGGCGGCCTCGGCTTGGAACAGAGCAAGGCTTTTATCTTCGGAAATGATACGCGCGTAATGGAATTCATGGCCGTTCAGGCACTGCCCTGTCTTGCCCAGTATCGTATCACTCAAACACGTGACGCGACGGTATCCCAAATGCAGTTTCCGATTCGCAAAAGACGTCGCCAAAGGCAAAAGGCCAGCCATGCCATGAAAGGTGCCGTCTGCGTCCTGTAATTTTTTGCCCAGAACCATGTAACCCCCGCACTCTCCGTAGATGGCAATGCCGCGAGCGGCGGCATCACGCAACGATCTGAGGAAATGGCCTGCATTGGCCAGTGTTTCGGCATGAAGTTCCGGGTATCCACCCGGTAAATAAATCGCGGCGGCGGCCGCATCGGGGGTTTCATTGGCAAGCGGAGAGAAAAAACTGATCTCTGCTCCAGCAGCCCGCCAACCATGGAGGACGTGATCATAACAAAATGCAAACGCCGTATCCCGGGCAACAGCTATACGTTGACCCAGGGCAGGTAGCACGGTCTGATTGTGATCGGGTTTTCCACGTGTCCCCGCCGCGGCCAGTCTGGTCAGCGCATCAAGATTGACATCACGTTCCACATGCCGTGCTGCACGGTCCAGAAAACCGTCCAGGTCGTCATGTTCTTCGGCCTGAACCAATCCCAGATGGCGCGACGGCAAGGACAGGGCAGGTTCCCGCGATACATAGCCCAAAACCGGAAGATCTGGCATATGAAGGGCCATTGCCTCGCCAATAATCTGGCGGTGACGGTCACTCCCCACGTTGTTAAAGATGACGCCGCCGATAATAATGTCGTCTCGATGGTTCGAAAATCCCTGAACAATGGCCGCCGCGGAGGCCGCCTGAGCCCGCACATCCACCACAAGGATAACAGGCCAGCCGAAGTGAGCGGCAAGATCGGCAGTAGAACCCTCCGACGCTGTGGCCCCATCGAATAGTCCCATGACTCCTTCACAGACAATCAGGTCGGCACCTTCGCCCATTCGCGAAGCGACGGCGGTTAACGTCTCTGGTCGCATGGCCCAGATATCCAGGTTCTCAGACGGGCGCGCGATTGCCACCGCGTGAAAGACTGGATCGATGTAATCGGGCCCCACCTTGGCAGAAGATACGGCGACTCCTCTGTTCTTCAGGGCACGCAACACCCCGAGGGTCAGGAAGGTCTTTCCGCTACCCGAAGAGGGGGCGGCGATAACGAGGCCTCTCGGGGTTCCTGGTGCGCCCACGCGCCCTCAACCGGTCTGAGCCAAAATAGCCCTGATCTGGTCCACCATGGACTGGGGATCCGTCCGGTGCGAGAAATGAGCGGCGTATTCTCCGTCTTCATTCATCAGATAGGTAATCGTGGTATGGTCCATCAGATAGTCTTCCGGGTCCGCGCTATTTTCCTGGACCTTGGCGTAGTAAACGCCATACCCCTTGGCGATGGCCCTAACCTGTTCGGTATTGCCGGTCAGACCGATAATCGAGGGATGAAAATGAACCAGATAATCGCGCAGGTATTCAGGGGTATCGCGCGCCGGATCAATGGTTACAAACAACGGATTGACCTTCTTCGCATCGGCACCCAGCAAATCGAGGGCTGTGGAGATTGTACTCAGCGTGGTTGGGCACATATCGGGACAGAATGTGTAGCCGAAAAAGACGAGCATGTGCCGCCCTTGATAGGTCCGCTCGGTAACAGGATTCCCCAGGTGATCGGTCATGGTAAAGGGGCCACCCAACCCGGACTGATCACCGTTTTTACCGCTGATTGGACCGAAATATCCGTCTTGAATCGCGACCCAGAGCCCGCCACCACCGACAATCAAAACCAGAACCGCGATAATGCCGCGAACCTGCCTCATCTCTGGAAACTCCGTTTCAGCCAAACCGGGTAGGCCCATCATACGGACCCGGCAAACCCTGTCTAGCTTACAATTGTGGCAAACGAACACATCTGCGAGCCGGACGATATTACCACCGAAAAGTGCAGTGACAGGGCCACGAAGTGCGATACAGTGGCCCGTATCATGACGGATACTGACCAAAATACGGGGCAAAACACGGCCATCGGGCTGGAGTCAGTGGCACGGAAACCTGAAGCTAACCTGCGGCGCGGTTGGACCACAGGCGCTTGTGCCACGGGCGCGGCTTGCGCTGCCTATCAGGGCCTGATCACCGGCCAATTCCCGGAAACCATTTCCATCCGGCTACCCCGCGGACAGCAACCAGTTTTTGAACTCAAGCGTTCGGAAATTCTGGAAAACAGGCGGGCTGTCGCTTCCATCATCAAGGATGCGGGCGACGATCCTGATGTGACCCACGGCGCCGAGATTGTCGCTACCGTTCAACGGGGAGAGCCGGATACCGGCATTACCTTTTTCGCCGGCGAAGGTGTGGGAACGGTAATGTTGCCCGGTTTGCCGCTGTCGGTGGGAGAGCCGGCCATCAACCCGAAACCCCGTGAAATGATGGCCGACAATCTGACCGCTTTGATCGCCGAGTTGGGTGGTTTCTCCGATATTGCCATTACTGTCTCCATTCCGGGGGGCGAAACACTCGCAGAAAAAACCATGAATGGGCGCCTGGGTATTGCCGGTGGGCTCTCGGTACTGGGAACCACGGGTGTGGTCATTCCATTTTCCTGTGCATCCTGGATTCATTCCATCCATCGGGGTGTGGACGTCGCCCGCGCTGGGAATCAGAACCACATTGTCGCCAGCACCGGTTCGACCTCGGAGGCAGCGGCCCGAACCCTATTCGATGTTCCGGAAACGGCACTCATCGACATGGGGGACTTTGTCGGGGGCCTGCTCAAGTACCTGCGCGAGAACCCTCTGCCCCGGCTCACCATTGCCGGTGGTTTTGGCAAGATTACCAAATTGTCACAAGGCGCGCTGGACCTGCATTCATCGCGGTCCCGCGTAGATATGAAAAAACTTGCCCGCGTGGCCCGTTTGAGCGGCTGTACCCAACAAACCGCCCACGCCATACGCGGCGCCAACACCGCCCTCGAAGCGCTCACCCTTGCCGACAAGCAAGGCATCAATCTCGCGGTTCCGGTTGCATTGCAGGCCCGGGAAGTGGCGCGGGCAACCGTTATCGGCAACATGGAGATCGACGTTCTGATTGTCGACCGTCAAGGCAAGATGATTGGAAACACCCGTGACCGGTAAACCGAAAATCCTGATCCTCGGCGGGACAGCAGAGGCCCGGCACCTCGCCGGTCTGTGTTGTGATCGCATGGGCAATCAGGCTGAGGTTATTACCTCCCTCGCCGGGAGAACACGATCTGCGCAAGCCTTGCCGGGAACGGTTCGGATTGGCGGCTTTGGCGGTAGGAACGGCCTTGAAGACTTTCTAAAACAAGACGGCATCCGAGCCGTCGTCGATGCAACGCACCCCTTCGCCGTCAATATTTCTGCCCATGGTGCAGCCGCGGCCAGGGCAGTCGGGCTGCCCCACATCATGCTGGAGCGCCCGAAGTGGTCCCTGCCCAAGGGACTCGTCATGGAAACAGTGTCCCGAATAGAGGATGCGCCGATGGCGTTTGGCAAACTGGCTTCCGGAAATGTACTGGTGACAACAGGCGTCCGCGGATTGGAGACTTTCGGGACCTGTGCGAATATCCACTTCGTGATCCGACAAATCGAGGATCACGAAGGACCCCTTCCTTTTCCCGGTGCGGAGATTATCGTCCAGCGTCCGCCCTATGCACGGGAACAGGAAATCGCATTGATGCGAGCGCATAGGATCGACACACTTCTCACCAAGGAAAGCGGCGGGACGGCCACGGAAGCCAAACTGCTGGCTGCACACGAACTTGGGGTGCGCGTGGTTCTTGTCGAACGCCCACCGCTGCCCATCGGGGAGACCGCCTCATCCGTGGAAGAAATCTGTGTCTGGCTTGAATCGAAGCTCGGTTTTTAGGATTACGCGCTTTTGGGGCGCAAAACGTGGTGATGGTCTGCCGCATACAATCGGCTGTCGTCAAAGGCGACGTCACCCAGCACATGGCCAACCATAATCAGCGCCGTCCGCGTGATTCCCGCTTCCTTTACCTTGCCCCGGATGGTTTCCAGTGTGCCGTGGATATACATCTCGTCGGGCCAGCTCGCGCGATAGGCAACACTCACCGGGCAATCCGCCCCGTAGTGGGGCGTCAGTTCCCGGACCACTTTCGCCAGATTGTTGACCGAGAGATGGATCGCCAGTGTTGCGCCGCTGCGGCCCAGGGTATCCAGGCCTTCGCCTTCCGGCATACCGGAACTGCGAACCGCTGTTCGGGTCAGAATAACGGTTTGGCTGATGTCGGGCAGGGTCAGTTCCCGCTTCATGGCGGCGGCGGCGGCGGCGTAGGCCGACACACCCGGTGTTATGTCGTAAGGTATTCCCAATTCATCTAAGCGGCGCATCTGTTCCGCCGTCGCCCCGTAGATGGATGGGTCACCGGAATGCACCCGGGCAACATCGTGTCTGGCGTCATGGGCCTGTTTGATCTCCTCGATGATTTCGTCCAAATGCAGGGCCGCCGTATCCAGTACACGGGCATCATCACGGGCTTCCGCCACCACGGCCACCGGCACCAGGGAGCCTGCATACAGTATCACACCAGCCGCGCGGATCAGGTTGAGCGCGCGCACTGTAATCAAATCAGGCGCACCCGGACCGGCGCCGATGAAATGAACGGTCATGCGGCATCTCCCTGACCGGTTGCGTTGAGTGGCGCCATTTTTCTGGCGTACCCCCGCGGGGTATAGACCCACTGACCCTCACCCCGTTCGATAAAGCGGGACTGTGAATTGCCGATGAGCACCAGTGTCAACATATCTGCTTTGTCAGGTCCCAGGTCTTTCAGGCGAATGACGGTAACCTGTTCGCCCTCCCGCCCCAAATTACGGGCCAGGACCACGGGCGTATCGACCGGACGGTGTTCCATCAGTATGCGCCGTGCCGATACAATGTGATTCTGTCGTTTCCTGGACACCGGATTGTAGAGCGCGACAACAAAATCGCCGAGCGCCGCCGCTTTCAGGCGCTGTTCGATCATCGGCCAGGGCGTCAGCAAATCGGAGAGCGAGACCGTGCAAAAATCGTGACCGATGGGAGCACCGATCCGTGCCGCCGCCGCCTGAATCGCCGAGACGCCGGGACAGACGGCAATATCGACCTGGTTCCACGCGGCGTTGTCTTCCCGGTCCAACAGCTCAAACACCAAACACGCCAGTGCGTAAATTCCGGCGTCGCCGGAACAAACCAGAGCCACGCGGCGCCCTTCCGCCGCCAGTTCCAGCGCCCGCCGTGCCCGTGCCTCTTCCTCCGCCAGATCGGACTCATGACGGGCTTTGCCCGCGATAACCTTGCCCACCAGATCCAGATACAAGCCGTAACCCACCACATCATCGGCCATGGATAACGCCCGGGTGACCTCAGGAGTCCGCCACTCTGCCGCCCCCGGGCCAATCCCCACGACGCTCAAGACGCCCTGTTGTTTGCCGAGCGACAGGGCGTCCACATTTCCGTCGGCCCTTGCAATGGCACACGTTGCCCTCTGTGATTTGTTTTTCGGCACAATCAGCTGGCCCGCTTCTCCAACGGCGGCGAGGGCCGCTCCTTCGGCAACACCGTGACAGCCGGTTTCGTGGAAAACGATGTCGGACGGGGTAACCAGACGCGGGGTTTCCGCTTCCAGGGTTTTAGGATCGAAGAACCGGACTGGGACACCCAGATGATCGCCCAGATCATGGACGGCGCCCTCATCGGACTTCAAATCGATTGAGGCAACACAGGCAACAGAGCGGGGTGTCAGACCAGCGGCCTGCAATGTTTCTTCGACGAGAGAAATCAATTCACGGCTCTCCGTGTGACGTTCACAGCCCACACCGAGAACCAGACTCGGCGGATTGAGAACGAGACTGCTGCCTTCTGTCTCGACAACCTGATCCGTAACCCGGATCGTCAATTCCGCCTCATCAACAAATGAAACCGTTGCGGCGTCGAGCCAGTTGGCGGCTCCCGCCTCCACCGTCAGGGCAACCTGGTCTCCTGCAATCAATGCAGCGACGACCGGTTTTGCCATGTCAGGATTTTGCACGAACCAGCCCGCGGGGGGCACATCGAGTGCAATTCCGAGACTCACATCGCCCGCTGTGGTGATGGCGGCATGGGCATTAAGGGCCCCGGCGATTGTCCCGGCGAGCTGATTGGCACCTCTGTGCCCGCCCAGAAGCGGAACCACCGATGCGCCATCCGCTGAAACACTGAGCACCGGGGGTTCTTCGCGTTTTTTGGTGAGTGATGTTGACAGGGCGCGGATTAGAATACCCGAGGCACAAATGCCGATCAGAGCATGTCCCTGTTCAAATTGATCGACAACATGATCAACCGTACGGTCGAAGGTTCTATCGGCACCTTTCGTTACGCGACCGGACAGGCCATGCACTTCCGCATGGGGCAACACGGCCCGAATCCGGCTCGCGAGTGCGACGCAGGCCTGATCCAGAACAACGATAATCGTGGGGGCATTCATTACACATCGCCTTCCGGTTCTCGCACCAAAATCATGGAAAAGTACGGGGCCTTGTTATTGCTAACGTCTTCTAATGCCATCGTTTTTTGAGTATCCATGGTCGCGCGTTCCACGTACTGAGCACCATTCATACGACCAAGTTCGTCCAGCACGCGGCGGACCTTTGCCAGATGGCGACCGACCTTCATGATGGCGAGCGCTGCGGAATCGGCAACGCGACGCCGCAATTCTTCTTCTTTCAGGGTCGCCGGCACTACCGCCAGCACCTGATTCCGTGAAACCAGCGGCGCACCGGCCACCGCCGCGCAGGCACCCAGCGACGAAACACCCGGTACGACGACCACATCACCGGCATCAACAAAGCGCGAAAAAACGTACATGAAGGACCCGTAAAGGAATGGATCGCCCTCGCACAGGACGGCAACATCGCGTCCCTCTTCAAGATGCTGGCGGATTTCCCCGGCATAATGATCATAGACATCGTTGGCGGGAAATGCGTCTGGAATCATGGGTGTGCGAATAACAATTTCTTCCTGATGGCCCGGCAGGTGTGAAGAGGCAATCTCCCGTGCGATGCTGTCGCCGGTATCCGGCGCGGGATAGGCAATCACCGGCACCTGTTGCAGGATTGCATGGGCCTTCAGGGTTATCAGGTCAGGATCGCCGGGACCGACGCCGAGGCCGTATAGCGTACCGGGATTGGTCATGACACGGTTTTCCTGAGCACGAGTTGCAGGACTTCCATCATCGGACGCATGGTTGTCAGACGGCCTACTGCGCCTGACCGTGCGGTTTGCAGACGCGTGAACGACCCCCCGTTTTTCTGTCCAAACTGCATGATCTGTTCCTGCGCTTCCAGGGTCACGGCATTGGCGACCAACAATCCGCCCGATGGCAGTCGATCCCAGCAGGCTGTCAACACCGTGCCATCGGAAACCCCACCCCCGACAAAAACCACATCCGGATCAGGCAAATCTTTCAGGACAGCCGGCGCTTTACCCTTGACGATGTTCAGGCGCGGCACACCCAATGCCTTCGCATTGATGTCGATGTTGGCGAGCCGAGCGGCGTGGTATTCAATGGCGTGAGCCTGCGTACCGTCTGTGCTGCGCAGCCATTCGATGGAGATTGAACCGCATCCGGCTCCCACATCCCATAATATCTTGCCCGGCTCCGGGGCTAGCAGGGCCAGAGTTGCGGCGCGGACTTCCCGCTTGGTGATCTGATTGTCATGGACAAAAGCCTCTTCCGGCAATCCGGGCACCCGCGGCCACCAAACGGCATCCGGCCCGCCGACACAGTCTATACACACCGTATTGAGATCGGGAATATCGTCGTGCTTCCAGGCGTTCGCGGTGCCGTCAAAGTGCCGCTCCCTATCGGTCCCCATGTTGCTGAACACCGTCATCCGGCTGTCCCCGAACCCCCGATCACTGAGGAGCCGAGCCAGAATAGCCGGGCTTTCCCCGTTACAACTCAGGGCGACAATACGCGCACCCGGCCGCGTGTGGAGGTTCAGGGTTTCGTGCGCCCGTCCGTGGACCGTCATGGTCACCGTGTCGGGTACAGACCAAACCATCCGGGCGCACGCCAAACTGAAGGCGCCGGGGCAGGGAATGACGTGCATGTCAGCAGAGTCAAAATGACGGGCAAGGGTTGCACCAGCACCAAAATACATAGGATCACCGGAAACCAGCACGACAACGTTACGGCCCCGCCACGCGCCGATTTTTTCCACCGCCACCGCAATTCCACACGACCAGGTCAATCGTTCTACCCCCGTTTTCAAGTCTGAATCATCAACCATCGCCTGATGACGCACGCCCCCGACCAGAAGATCGGTATCAGCAATCAACGCGCGGCTTTGATTGCTCAACCCGACAAGACCATCGGCACCGATACCGACCACCGTAATCCATGGGCGGGTCATCTGTTGCCCCCGGCAATCGCATTGACAGCGGCCGCGGCCATGGCACTGCCGCCACGGCGACCACGAACAGTCATAAACGCAATGCCATCGGCGTGCTTTGACAGAGCGTCCTTCGACTCCACCGCACCGACAAAACCAACCGGAAATCCGAGAATAGCCGCCGGGCGAGGGGCGCCGTCAGCCAGAATTTCCAGCAGACGGAACAGAGCGGTGGGTGCGTTACCAATGGCGATCACGGCACCGGCCATATGATCGTGCCATAAATCCACAGCGGTGGCGGAGCGCGTATTGCCGATCTTTCTGGCAAGAGACGAAACTGCCGGTTCACGGAGTGTACAGATAACATCGTTGGCAGCAGGCAAACGGCTCCGAATGATTCCTTCGGCAACCATACGAACGTCGGTGATAACCGGTTTCCCGTCCTGCAATGCCTGACGGGACGCGGCAACCACATCGGCGCTGTACACCAGATCGTCACACACATCCGTCATACCACAGGCATGAATCATGCGAACGGCAACATCCGCAATATCTACGGGCAGGTTATCCAGATCTGCTTCGGCCCGGATTATCGCAAACGACTGATTATAGATCACCTGCGGATCCCGGATGTAGTCGAAACCGGCCACGGGTATCATCCCTTGCTGGTCGCCTCGGCATCATGGTCATGATAGCTGTGGCTGTGGCTGTGGCTGTGGCCGTGTCCGTGACCATGTTCATGGGAATGTCCGTGATTGTGATGATGGTTATGACCGTGATGCACACCGTGATCGGCGGCACCGTGACCGTCTGTACCCACACCCTGAACGTGATGGTGATGACCGACCTGAACAGTTCCGACATCACCTTCGTAACCAATAATCTGTTCCCTATATTTACAAAGCTGGCAGTTCATGGCGTTGTCCCCGCCAAGTGCCTGATGGAACCGTTCAATAAACGTATCGATCACTTTTGGATGGTCATTCAGATACGATGCCTTGAGTATTTCCACATCCGGGTTTGCGGCTTGAGCCTCATCGGCCCACGTATAGATGCGCCGCACCAGGATGCCGGTAAACAGGAAATATGGAAATACGATGAGCCGCTTGTAACCGAGCTTCATGGCCCGTTCCAAGCCGACATCAACCAGCGGATAGGCGACACCGGAATAACTGATCTCGGCCCAGCCAAACCCCATACCTTCCCACAGCATCCGGGCGACCTTGCTGACATTGGAGTTGGCGTCCGAGTCGTTCGTGCCTCGGCCAACAACCATTAGCAGGGTGTCTTCCCGGGCAACCTCGGTTCCTGCCGCCTGTTCGCATTCCTCAATGCGAGCCTTGGCGGCGGCCAGCAATTTGGGATCAATGGCTAACTCGCCGCCAAATATCATCTCCACATCGGGATTGTCCGCGCCGAAATTATTGACCTCGGACGGCAGGTCGTTTTTCACATGGCCAGCCGCAAACAGCATGCTGGGCACACAAACGATTTTTTTGGCTCCGCGATCCCGCAGTTTTTCCATGCTTTCCCGCAAAACAGGCAAAGCGAACTCCAGGAAGCCGCTCTCCACATCGTATTCAGGAAGCCGTTCGCGAAAATGTCTGGCGAGTGAGTTGAATTCGTCAACAGCAGCCTGATCCCGGCTACCGTGACCGCAAATCATAATAGCGGTGGATTCGGTCATGTGCTTGGTCCTTGCCTTCGAACCTGTCAATGCAGGCGGTCATTGCCTCTACCTGCCTGTGTATCAAAGCGCACTATACGGTTTTTAAGGTTATTGAAAACACCGGAATCAGATAATTCCTGTTCCGCGTTCGACGGTGCCAAAAAACTTGTATCGCCCTATCCCTTTTTCTGTCCCTTTTTCCGGGGGTGCATTATCTGGCCATTCATGCTTAGTGAACCGGGAAGCAACAGAAGAGACGCAACGTGGCAGCCATCGGTACCGATTCCGCAAGCCTGACAACGCAGCAAAGACTGTTGTCGTTGCTGGCCATCAACACATCCGTGTTTACCTGGGGCATTTCCTTTGCCGGGCTGTTGCCCCTGCTTGCCCTTAAGCTAGAAACCGCGGGTCATTCCTACGTCGAGATCGGTATCCTTGCCGCCGTAACCCCCATCGGTGTCATTATTGCCGCACCCTACGCGCCCCGACTGGTTCAGGGGCTGGGAACATCCATGGCGATCTTCCTGACCAATGCACTTTCCGTCTTTTGCGTCGCTTTACTGCCGATTTTCGATTCCTACGAAAGCTGGCTCGTCTTGCGCTTTATCTCCGGGATCATGGGCGCTGTACCCTGGATCGTAACGGAATCCTGGATCAACGCCATTGCCCCGGAAGACAACCGCACCCGGGTTACGGCTCTTTACGGCGCGACCATGGCCGCCAGTTTTGCCACCGGGCCGTTCATTCTGACCCTGATCGGCACCGAAGGATACATGCCGTTCGTCTATTGTACCCTCGCCATGATGATCAGCATCGTACCCCTTGTCATGATCTGGAAACTGGCCCCGCGTCTGAATTTCGCCAAAGAAACAAAATGGAGCGGGCTGGTCTGGACCATGCCATCACTGTTGGCCGCCGCTCTTATGTGTGGGCTCGTGGACATGTCGTTTTTCAGCTTGCTGCCCATTTGGGGGCTGGGATTGGGTTTTGACAAAGATTTTTCCGTCCGTTTGCTGAGTATTTTCGTCATGGGAAATGTTGTGCTGCAATTTCCCATCGGCTGGATTGCGGACCGTACAAATCGCCGTCTGATTTTGCTATGCTGTGGTATTGCCGGTATTATCGGACCGTTCCTGGTCACTGCACTGACCGGCAACCTGATGGCCATGTGTATTGTCATGTTTTTCTGGGGCGGTTGCGCCTGGGCCCTCTACACAGTCTCTCTTGCCATGTTGGGCGAACGGTTCCAGGGTAACAATCTCACCGCCGCCAATGCAGTGTTTGTTATTGCCTATGAGATTGCGAATATCGTCGGGCCGCCCACCGCCGGTGTCGTGATGGAAATCTGGGTGCCTCATGGCCTTATGGGTTTCGCCGCGGTTTGTGCCGTTGCGTTTGTAATCCTGATATGTCTGCGGGGTATTCGGCGACAACAGGACGATACGGTTTGACGAAAATCCGTTACGCCGTCCCGGTTTGCTGTTGGTCCGCGAGCGCCCGTTCCCGTTCCGTATAATTTCGCCTGGCGATTTCCGTTCTGGATATCCCTATCCGGAACGGTTGTCGATGCGAGCCCCATTCCCGCGGGCGGCAAAAGGAAATTCACGCAACCACATTGACGCTGTGTGCGATCATGCGCATTGTGCCGGTATGTTCAGTTTCGGCCTTATAAGCGGAACCGCGGGTTTTGATCCGCTGATAATCTTGCTGATTGCGCTCGCTGTTGAAGCCTATATCGGTGAGGCCCGGTTTCTCTTTCGTTTTATCAAACACCCCGTTGTCATCATCGGCGGCATGATCGATTTCCTGGACCGCAAACTGAACCGAGAATCCCGATCGGACATGGACCGCGCCGTGCGCGGATTTCTCACCGTTGTCGTCGTCTGTTGTGTTTGTGGTGCGTTTGGTCTGGGTATCGCATGGCTCAGCCAAAATCACCCCTGGGGATGGGTGGTGGAATGCGTGCTGACCATCACGCTGTTAGCCCAGCGCGGATTGTACAAGGCTGTTCAACTGGTTGGTCGGCGTCTGCGCGATGAGAGCCTGGAAAGTGCGCGAAACGCGGTGTCCCACATCGTGGGCCGGGACCCGGCGCAACTGACCGGCCACGGCGTTGCCCGTGCGGCCATCGAATCGCTTTCCGAAAACTTTGGGGATGGCGTGGTTGCTCCGGCATTCTGGTATGTGCTGTTCGGGTTCCCCGGGCTCATTATCTATAAAGCCATCAACACCATGGATTCCATGATTGGCCACAGGACATCCCGCCATCGTGCGTTTGGGTTCTCTGCGGCACGCATCGACGACATCATGAATATTATACCGGCGCGACTTGCAGCCCTGTTCATAGCCCTTGCCGCCCTGTTTGCGCCAAAAGCCAATACCCTTCACAGCTTCAGGATCATGCTGCGCGACGCCAACAAACACCGCTCCCCCAATGCCGGATGGCCCGAAGGGGCCATGGCGGGTGCGCTGGACATTGCCGTTGCGGGCCCGCGCCGGTATCCGGGCGGTGTGTTGGTGAAAGACCCTTGGGTTGGTGACGGGACGTCACACGTCACGCATGTTCATATTAAGCGCGCCCTTTATCTGTATTTCGTGGCGTGTTGGATCAACGCGGGATGGATCGCCGCACTGGTGCTGATCCGGCTCCACCTGCTGCGGTGAACAATCCATCCAGATCAGCATGCGTTTCGAGGTGAACGGCCAGTTCATCCAGGACTTGCTCGATCCGTTCTTCAAAGGCAACCGCGCCCTGAAAACCGGATCGAATACGATCAAAGAACGCTGCTCGAAACACATCTTCACCAAATATGCCGTGCAGATAGCTGCCCATGACAAGACTATCTGCTGAAATAGCCCCTTCCGGTTCGGCGCCGCGAATCTGAAACCAGGGACGCCCACAATCAGGACCTGTGGTTTTGCCGATGTGAATTTCGTACCCTCGAACCGGGGCTTTGCTAGCGATCTCCACACCGTCGGTTTCCACCAGGATTTTTTTGCTCATCATGGTAGTCTGTACGTCCAGCAACCCCAGTCCCGGGCGGCGGCCCGGGGGGCCTTCGATACCCTCGGGGTCATGAATATCGGTTCCCAGCATCTGATACCCGCCGCAGAGACCTATTACCATGCCGCCGCGGCGATGATGAGCCTTGATATCGATGTCCCATCTCTGCTCACACAGAAAGGAAAAATCGGCAAGTGTCGCCTTGGAGCCGGGAATCAGAATCACATCCGTATCGGCAGGAATGACCTCGCCAGCCTCGACGATACGGACAGTGATGCCAGGTTCCGCCATCAGGGGATCAAGATCGTCAAAGTTTGCGATGCGGGGAATTCTTGGCACAGCCACAGTGACCCTCCGATCTGATCCACACGGGCTTTCTTCTCGGTTGTCAGTTTGATTATCCAGGGCCATGGCATCTTCCTTCGGCAGAAAACGCGCATTCGCAAAATAGGGGACGACTCCGAAAGACCGAAAGCCGGTTTTTTCCGTAATCAGGTCAATGGCCGAATCAAACAGGCTCGTATCGCCCCGAAATTTGTTGATCATGAAACCCGCAATCTGGGTGCTCTCTTCCTCAGGCAGAAGACCATAGGTGCCCACAAGGCTGGCGATCACGCCGCCGCGATCTATATCACCGATTAGTACAACAGGAACGTGGGCCGCCATCGCAAACCCCATATTGGCGATATCACCCTTTCGCAGATTAATCTCCGCCGCACTGCCCGCACCTTCAACCAGAACAAGATCGGCACCCTTGCCCGTGATCTCGAAACTCTCCAGCACCCGTGGCATCAATTTGGGTTTCAGAGCAAAATAATCGCGAGCCATGGCTGTGGTCTCCATCTGTCCCTGCACCACGACCTGTGCGCCGGTTTCCGTTTCCGGTTTCAGCAATACAGGATTCATATGAACAGAAGGCTCGATTTTCGCCGCACGGGCCTGCAATGCTTGGGCGCGGCCAATTTCCCCACCATCCACGGTGACCGCCGCATTGTTCGACATGTTCTGGGGTTTGAAGGGCCGAACCGTCAGACCCCGATTGGTATAGGCCCGGCATAATCCGGCAACCAGCAAGGACTTCCCCACGTCGGAGCCGGTTCCCTGAAACATGATGGCAGGTGGCGGGCTCATGATTGTCCGCTATTCAGACTCAGGGATCAATACGGGCGCGCAGCGAGTCGGCACCAGCGTTGCTGTATCTCCCGTCGATGACAATGCCTTGTGGCAGGGCACCCGCGCCATAATACGCTTCGTTCAGGTCATTGCGCCGAACGATGGCCGCTCCCTCCAGGGATACGCCTCCAAATGCCCCCATACCGGGGCCGACAAAGGCAATAATATCGAGACCCAGATTGGTTGTCGTCGCGCCTTCATAGCCAATACCCTTATAACCCACGATCAGCCCTGCATCCGCGCCGAACTTGCCCTGATTGTTGATGACGGCCAGCAATGCATCGGGGTTGCGTAGAATCAGAACAATGGCAGAATCCTGAATGCCGAGCTGGAGGCCGACGCTTCCCGCACCCATGACATAAAATGCCGGATAGCTCCATCCCTGAGGTGTCCGGGCCAGTAACACACCGGTTCCGGCTTCCGCCGCGCCGATAAACCCACCCTTTACCACATGGGGAAAGATCATGACCCCGGCGGCACCGGGAATATGTTGATCAATGACTTTCAGATCAGGATTGCTGCGGAATGCCGCAAGCGTATCAAGGGACTGATCAATGATCCGGGGCGCGATGGTCGCCGGCGAACCCGTGTACTGGGCGCAGCCGACAACCAGAAACAAGGCGGCAAAAACAGGAAGGATTAAACGAAACCGGATCATCAGAATTCAATTCCTTTCTGGGCTTTCACCCCGGACCGGAACGGATGCTTGATCTGGGTCATTTCGGTGACCAGATCGGCCATTTCCATGAGCTCTTCCTTGGCATTTCGCCCGGTCACCACCACATGCAGCATTTCACGCTTGTTCGCAAGGGTCTCCAGGATTTCATCAAGCGGCAGGTTATCATACCGAAGAACAATGTTCAGCTCATCCAGGATTACCATGTCGAAGCTTTCATCGGCCATCAGTTCCCTGGCTGATTCCCAGGCAGACCTGGCCGCAGCGAGGTCGCGTTGACGATCCTGTGTTTCCCAGGTAAATCCGTCACCCATGGCCTTCATGATGCAAAGCTCCGGAAATTTCTCAAGGACGCCACGCTCACCAGTTTCCCAAACCCCTTTAACGAACTGAATGATGCCCACCTTCATACCGTTGCCTATCGCACGGGCGGCAAGACCCATGGCCGCCGTGGACTTTCCCTTGCCCTTGCCGGTATGAACCATCAGCAAGCCTTTTTCGATAGTCTTGGTGGCGAGAATTTTATCCCGCGCCGCCTTTTTCTTTTTCATTTTTTCGGCGTGCCGCTGGTTCAGTTCGTCTTCGGTCATATCGACCATGGCGGAATCCTATTGTCTTTACTCCAGGGAATCAAATTCAGGGAACAGATTATACCGCCTCCAGCGTTTCACGCCAACGCAATGAGCGAGCACGCCGCCAGCTCATCCAGGTACGCACGGGTATCGTTACGACGAGGACGCCAAAGGCCCCGGTCCTGAGCCTCTTTCAGTCGGTCGATCATTTCCTGGAGCGCCGCCGGGTTGACCTCGGCGATAAACTGCCGCACCGCATCGTCTCCGATATAGGCATCATACAGGGCGTCGAAATGATGATCCTTTACGCATCGCACCGTTGCCGCAAAGGCGAACAGATAGTCCACCGTTGCCGCCATTTCAAACGCGCCTTTGTAACCGTGCCGCATGACGCCGCCGATCCACTTTGGATTGGCCGCCCGCGCCCGGACAATGCGCCCGACCTCGGCTTCCAGGGTTCGCACCTTTGGTGTTTCGGGCCGCGAATGATCATTGTGATAGACCACAGGCTGCGATCCCGATAGCACCCGGACCGCGGCGGTCATGCCGCCTTCGAACTGGTAATAGTCATCGGAGTCCAGAATATCGTGCTCCCGGTTGTCCTGATTCTGAACCACGGCAGCAACCCGTTTTAGTCGTTCTTCAAACAGGCCGTGAGCCGTTTCTCCCTCCGCGCCCGAGCCATAGGCATAACCACCCCAGGCGACGTAGGCGCGCGCTAGATCACCCTCGGTTTCCCAACCCCTCTCATCGATCAGGGCTTGCAGACCCGCACCGTAAGCCCCCGGCATGGAACCAAAAACCCGAAACCCGGCCCGCCGGCTCGCCATCTTTTCATCCATGCCGGATTTTATCAGCCGTTCGGTTTCCGCCCGCACCCGCGCCGCCAGCGGGTTTTCGCGCTCATCCTCATCGAGCAGGGACACTGCCCGCACGGCCGAATCCACCAGATCAATCAGTGCCGGGAAAGCATCGCGGAAAAACC
Source organism: Rhodospirillales bacterium (assembly GCA_963921245.4). Classification (GTDB taxonomy): domain Bacteria; phylum Pseudomonadota; class Alphaproteobacteria; order Rhodospirillales; family Casp-alpha2; genus JABJGO01. Next base: position 542,461 of record CAWUEY030000001.1, read on the forward strand.
CGGATACCCGTAACGTCACATCGACCCGCGGGCGGACCAAAACAGATTGCGGCAGGACCTCAAACCCGGTCACGCGCCGAGAGGCAGAATCCCAAGTCGGGCGCACACCCATCAGGGCAAGCACCTGGGCAATATCGTCACCACCCGTGCGCATATTACTGGTTCCCCAGGCCGTCACCGCCATGGCGGGCGGCCATTCACCGTGTTCCTGTCTATAGGTTTCAATCAGTAACTCCGCCGACTTCCAGCCCAGTGCCCATGCCGCGGGCGTCGGCACAGTTCGGGTATCCACGGAATAAAAGTTCCGTCCGGTCGGGAGAACATCAGGACGCCCTCGTGTCGGTGCGCCACTGGATCCCGGCTCAACAAATCGCCCGTCCAATCCGCACAGCAAGCCGTCTATCTCGGCCTGTCCGGAGGCTTCTACTGCCGGGCGAATGTCGCTGTTGAGACTGTCGAGCACAGCCGCCGTTGACAACCAGGTCGGATGAAGTGTGTGCGAGTCGCTGACAAGGGCAAGTGCCAGCGCCTCCAGCCGTTCCACCGTGTCGCCACAGGATCGCCACGGCGCATCGGTCAGGATGTTGTCGAGAACGTCAGGACGGTTGCCGTCCCAGGGCTTGCCCATTTCACAATCCAGCGGATCGAAATCCTCGCCGGACAGTCCAAGATCAGAGGACAACGCGCGCAGGATCGATCCATCGCCGTCCCTACCACCGTGCCGGGGCACCCGCACCAACGCCACCAGCAGGTCATGCAGTAACGAGTCTTGCGGACTTTCACCGAAGATGTGGAGGCCGTCCCTGATTTGCAGTTCCTTCAGCTCACACAGGTAGTTGTCGAGTTTCTGCAAGGACTCTTCTTCACCTTCCTCTTCCCTCAACCCGCAGTCCGCCGCCACGCCGGTAGCCTGGCACAACGTAAGAATGTCTTGTTTCAGAACTTTCAGGCGGCGCCGGTCGACGCCGGAGGCCTCGTAATATTCATCGACCAGCCGTTCCAGGTCCTGCAGTGGTCCATAACTCTCCGCCCGGGTCAGGGGCGGCGTCAGATGATCGATGATAACCGCCTGGGATCGCCGTTTGGCCTGGGTACCTTCGCCGGGATCATTGACGATAAACGGATAGAGATGCGGCAAGGGGCCGAACACAGCCTCCGGGAAACAGGTGGACGACAACGCAAGGGCCTTGCCCGGCAACCACTCCATATTGCCGTGTTTTCCCATATGGACAACGGCATCGACGTCAATCTCTTCGCGTAACCATGCATAGAATGCCAGATAGTTGTGCGGCGGCACCAAATCGGGATCATGATAGCTTTCCACCGGATTAATGTTGTACCCGCGCGCGGGCTGGATCCCGACGATGACCCGACCACACCGGAACGCGGGTAGAGCCAGGCGGCCACAATCGACCTCGCCGGGCAGAAAGAACGGGTCTTGATCCGCTGCGCCCCAGCGCTCAACGACGGCCCTTTGTAGAGCTTCGGGCAGGTTCGCGAAAAACATCTGATAGCGATCCATGGCCAGGGCCTCGCGGATGTCGCGCGATGTCAGCTCCGAGAAATCGTTGGTCGGCCCGGCCAGCAGATGGTCGACCAGATCATTGCCGCTCGCCGGTAGGTTATCCACCTTGTAGCCAGCGGCTTTCAGGGCGTTCAGGACGTTGATCGCCCCGGCGGGCGTATCAAGGCCCACCCCGTTGCCCAGACGCCCGTCCCGGTTGGGATAGTTGGCGAGGATGATCGCAAGGGATCGCTGGTTTGCCGGTTTCCGTTTTAGGGCGGCCCATTTACGGGCGAGCGCAGCCACGAATGCAACACGGTCTTCGACCGGCTCGTAGATCACAATATCGGTTTCGGTCAGGTCGTCTCTGCGACTGGAGCCCTTGAAGGAAACGGCGCGCGTAAACAATCGCCCGTCTACTTCTGGCAGCGCCACATTCATGGCGATATCACGCGCCGAGAGGCCGTGTGCCCCCTCTTCCCAGGCCGTCCGGTTGCCACCCGAAAACACCACCTGCAAGACTGGACAATCTGCCAGGTCGAAGGGTGATGGGGTGCGCTCGGTACCCGGTGCGGAGACGGCAAAGCCTGTAGCGTTCAGGATCACGTCCGGCGTTACCTGTGTCAGAACATCTTCCAAAACCGCCGCCGCCACCGGGTCTTTCAAGCTTTGTGTAAAGATGGGCAACGGATTAAGCCCCTGGTCGCGAAGGGCGGCAATCAACGCGTCGACTGCAACCGTGTTTCCGGCCTGTACCAGGGCGCGATAGAATACGAGGCCAATGATGGGCCCGTCTTCCGGCCAAAGGGCTTGCAAGGTTTCCAGTTGCGGGGTGGTTTCACCGGGCCAGTACAGTCCGGCGCGCACCAGCGGGCGGGGTTCCTGCCACGGGACTTCGTGACCGATCAGGTCTGCTGCATACCCCAAAAGCGAGCGGGCGTTGTCAATACCGCCCTGGACACAGTACTGCCACAGCCGATGCCCGACCTCAGGGGCCATGGTGCTAAACCCGCCCAGTTCTGCATCGGGTTGATCGTCTCCGGGCAGGAACGCTACCGGAATACCCCGTTCCCGGCACGCGGCGGAGACCTGCTCCACGCCGTAACTCCAGTATCCCCGCCCCCCCAACAGGCGCACGATCACCAGTTTTGCATTTTCAATGATCTCACCCACATACAGGTCGACAGACATGTTGTGACCCAGATGCATGACATTGGCGAGACGGACACGGGGAAATTCGGAAAAATGATCACTCAGTTGCGCACACGCCTGTGCCAGCAACGAAAGTTCAGTATCGGCGGCGGACAGGAGGACAATATCACCCGGCGTCTGACCGGGATCGATTGCCTCCGATCCGTCGGTTACCGAACCCGGCTGTGCCGCGAGTAGATGCATGTGCGAACCTCGCCGGTTCCTGAGAGCCGTTTAGTGTTGCTGAAGTGCCGCCGTCACTGCCGCGTGGTCGAAACCGCTCTGACCGATCACCACAAGGCGGCTTTCGCGGGCTTCACCCTCTTTCCATTCCCGATCGAAATAGTGCTGAACCCGCCCGCCCACGGCCTGAACCACGTGTCGCATGGATTTGCCCGGAACGTGCACAAAGCCCTTCACCCGTAAAATATCGTGATTTTCAGCCAGGTTCTGAATGCGGGCTTCCAGGGATTGCGGGTTCCCCACATCACCAATGGAAACAACAACAGTATCAAAATCATCGTGATCATGGTCATCGGCTCCATCGTGATGAGACCAGCGGCCCTCAATTACGTCTTCCACGGCACCGCCGACACCGAGCAGGATCGACGGATCAATGTTTCCGTGGCTTGAGGGAATAATCTTTACCGACGGCTTTACCACACTGGCAAGATCGGATTTTACCTGTTCAACGCCTTCGTCGCCCAAAACATCCGACTTGCTCAGCATGATAATATCGGCGCAATGAAGTTGATCCTCGAAGACCTCTTCCAGGGGCGAATCGTGGTCCAGGGCCTCATCCGCTTCACGGGCCTGCTGAACGGCATCCGGATCATGAGCAAACACGCCGCCTGCTACCGCCGGTCCGTCCACCACGGTGATCACGCCGTCCACGGTAACGCGGTAACGAACTTCCGGCCAGTTGAATGCCTTCACCAGCGGTTTTGGCAGAGCCAACCCCGATGTTTCGATGACGATGTGATCTGGCGGATCGTTACGATCAAGCAGGGTTTCAATGGTTGGCAGAAAATCATCGGCGACTGTACAGCAGATACAACCGTTGGCCAGTTCCACCACATCTTTATCCTCGCAGCCGTCGATCCCGCATCCGGTCAGGATATCGCGGTCGATGCCAAGGTCGCCAAACTCATTGATCACGAGGGCAATACGTTTGCCATTGGCGTTTTCCAGCATGTGCCGGATAGCCGTCGTTTTACCGGCACCCAGAAAGCCGGTGATAACCGTTGCGGGAATTTTCATGAAAGGCCCTTTCCGTCCATTAATCCTGCGATGATTTCAAACAAAGCGGCAATCCCGCGGCGACAAATACGACACTCTCTGCAACGGCGGCGGCTTGTTGGTTGAGCCGCCCGGCAGCATCCCGGAAGGACCGGGCCAGCGCGTTTTCCGGCACAATGCCGAGCCCCACTTCGTTACTCACCAGGATCACCGGTGCATCAAATTTTCGCAGCTTCTCTACCAGGCGGCTGACTTCCTGATCAATATCTTTGTCAGCCCCCATCAGATTGGATAACCACAAGGTCAAACAATCCACAAGAACAGGTTCCTCCGGCGCTATTTCAGCCGCCCTATCCAGAGCAGAACAAAGATTCACGGGTTCTTCCACCGTACGCCACATATCACCCCGGCGATCCTGATGTGTGGCGATGCGGTCCGTCATTTCCTGATCCCGGGCTTCAGCCGTGGCAAGGTAAACACCGCCACCCGCAGATTCGATCAGGGCCTCGGCATACGTGCTTTTCCCGGAACGTGCCCCGCCCAGAACCAGAGTTAGTGGCGGAAGAGGTTTTACGTCAGTCACGTCTCTGCTCCGATAGCCATGTTGATTCCGGCGACCCGCCAGGCCCGCCCGCGGCCATTGAGCACCCCGCCTCCGATATGATCAATACGGGTTACAGAGAGGTTGTCGATGGTTACCGACAATCCCCGCTCATGATGCAGATCGAGGGCCTGGGCAATAGCGCCACGGATGCTGCCGCCATGGGCAACACAAACGATGTCTTTTCCCGCGTGCTGGGCAGTAATGCGATCAACGGCGGTCGATGTACGCTTGATAACATCGTCAAAACTCTCACCATTGGGCGGTGCATTGCCAGAGGGGTCGCGCCAGAATTCTTCATAGGCCTCTGGGGCGCGTTCTTCCATCTGGGCCCAGGTCAGGCCCTGCCAGTCGCCAAAAAACTGTTCGGCGAGGGCTGTTTCCTGCCGGGCTGTAAAGTCGGCTTTCCGCAGATCAGGATGCGCCGCCCAAACAGCCTGCGCCGTTTTATGAGTGCGCTGTAGATGGGTCACGATCCAAACCGCATCATCGGGCAGATAGGCCGCCAACGCTTTGTAGCGGGGTGTATCGCTGACATCGCAATCCAAATCTTCCTGCCCGTACAAGCGGCCATGGCCGTCAAACACCGGGGCATGTCGGATCCACCACCACCGGGTCACAACAGGTGGCTCATCCCGCGGCGCGAAAGAAGCAAACCGTGTCTCCTGAATGCTCATGACAGGTGTCCCGCAGTGATAAGAGCAGTGAGAAGAACAGTAATGAGAAACGCGATTTCCGCTACCTGCTGCGTTGCCCCCAAAACATCGCCAGTCTGTCCGCCGATCTGGGCGCGCGCCAGAAGGGCCATCACAACCATGACAGCCACTGACGCCATCATGGCGCTTACGACCAACGGCAAGGCCCCGCCAAAAATGGCGATGGCAAGACCCGCGCCGAGCAGGAATGATAGCAGAACCGCAAGCCCGCCCGGCCGGCCGGCCATGGTGGAAAGCCCGTCTTCCCTGGCGCGGGGCACGGCATACATCATCCACGGCATTACCGTCCGCGAGAACACCGCCGCGGATAAAATCGTCGCCGGACCCAAATTGATGACATGAAGTTCAAACAGGGCGACCCCGCGCAAGGCGACACCAAATATCAGGGCAAGCACACCGTAACTGCCTATTCGACTGTCTCGCATGATATCAAGCTTGCGGTCCTTCGTTGCGCCGCCGCCGAAACCGTCCGCCACGTCGGCCAGGCCATCTTCATGCAACGCGCCCGTGAACAGGGTCATCAGTGCCATGGCCAGAATGACACCCAGGGCGGGGCTCCATCCCATGAACGCAAAACCATAGAGAACACTCGCGCCCATGCCACCGACAAGAACCCCGGTCAGCGGAAAACACCATGCTGCCCGGGCCAGGGCCTGCGGCGCATGGCCCGCCGCCGGAACCGGCAATCGGGTCAGAAACCCGATGGCAACACTGATGTCCCGGGCAAACCGGAATCCCTTCATTGTCGGCGGTTCTGAGTTGCTATTGGTTGTCATCTGCCGTAAGCCACGCCTTGGTCTTTTCAAGACCTTTGGGTATAGATACACCCGGTGACAACAGCAACCCCTATGGACCGTTCATGCCATTTTCAGAATTCAAGAGTTTCAGTGATGTTCGTGACCTGATGAGCAATCTGCCGGGTCCCGATGCCGCCGCACGATCCGCAGCAACAGAGCGTGAACCGCAATTGACCAAACCGGCAGGTTCTCTCGGGCGGCTCGAGGAGATCGCGGCATGGCTGGCAACCTGGCAAGGGAAACACCGGCCCGCGCTTGATCGGGTGGTGGTTCAAATCTTTGCCGGAAATCACGGCGTGGCCGCAAGGGGTGTTTCTGCGTTTCCGTCGGATGTAACGGCTCAGATGGTCGGAAATTTTGAAAATGGCGGTGCAGCCATCAACCAGATAACGCGCGTTATGGGTGCCGAGCTAATGGTCACGGCCCTCGATCTGGAGAACCCCACCCAGGATTTTTCCGAGGCCCCGGCCATGAGCGAGAATGAAACCCTGACTGCCCTCTCGACCGGGTGGGCTTGCGTATCGGAAGACATGGACCTGCTGTGCCTTGGCGAAATGGGCATCGGCAATACCTCGGCGGCTGCCGCTATCGCCCGTGGTCTGTTTGGCGGCATGGCGGCAGACTGGGTTGGTCCCGGCACGGGCGTCACCGGTTCTGCCCTGTCTCGTAAAGCAGAAATTATAGAACAGTCCGTAAATCTACACAGCGCGCACATGAGCGATGGCCTCGACGTGTTGTGCCATGTGGGTGGGCGTGAACTGGCAGCTATGGCGGGGGCCGTGCTGGCCGCCCGGGTGCACAGGGTGCCTGTGGTCCTGGACGGGTATGTGGCGACCGCCGCCGTCGCATCACTCAAAGCCTGCAACTCATCCGCGCTCGATCATTGTGTTGCCGGGCATGTTTCCAGGGAACCCGGGCACAGAAAACTGCTGGGTGTCCTCGGGATGGAGCCGTTACTTAATCTGGACATGCGTCTGGGAGAGGGATCGGGGGCCGGTGTGGCCATTGGCCTGATTCGGGCCGCCCACGCCTGCCACACAGGTATGGCAACATTTGCCGAGGCCGGTGTCAGTGATAAAGCGTAAACTGAATTCTCGACCATTGGACGTTGAATATCAGTGTTCGCCACGGAGGTCGCACCTGGTACGGTAATGGTATGAGTAATGAACTTCCAAAAGGTGGCTGCCCGCATGAAGGCCGCCCGTGCAGCACAGGTATAAAAGCAGAACAAGCCTGAACCGGGGTCATTGAAACGCCTGTCCCCTGAATAGCGCTACCCGTTTCCCTGCTTTGCAAACGCGTCCGGGTGGCGTAAAAAAGCCTCCGAAACACCACCCTTTCTGACAATCGAGAGCAGGAATGGATCTAAAGGCATTTTTCACCTCAGAGTTCAACGAGCACACCTCCGTTACCGAACACACCCTTGATCAGGTTCAGAAACCGTTTGAGGCGATGGTGAATACCTGCGTTGAGGCCATTCAAAACCAGGGCAAGATCGTCTTTTTCGGCAATGGCGGCAGTGCCGCCGATGCCCAACATCTGGCAACAGAACTGACGGTCCGTTACGTCCAGGCACGCCCGCCGCTCGCCGCCATCGCTCTGACCACTGACACCTCCACCCTGACCGCCGTCGCCAATGATTATGGCTATGAAGATGTTTTTGCCCGGCAGATTCTTGCGCTTTGCAACAACAAGGACGTGATTATCGGCATATCCACATCTGGTAATTCCGCCAACGTGATCAAGGGCCTCAAACAGGCCCGGGATCTGGGCTGTGTTTGTATCGGGTTCACGGGCGCGGAAGGTGGCGAACTGGCCGCACAACAACTTGCCGACACGCTGATATGTGTGCCCTCGAAGAATACGCCCCGCATTCAGGAAATGCATATCCTGATCGGTCATCTGTTGTGCGCCGCCCTGGAACAGGAACTGGGATTGCTATGAACGGGCGCAATTCCTTGATCCGCAACATCGGTCGCATGGATCAGGCCCCAGTTCTGGTTGTCGGAGACGTCATGCTGGACCAGTTTGTCTATGGCGAGGTAACCCGCATCTCCCCGGAGGCCCCGATCCCGGTGCTCCGGGTTGAGCGCGAAACAAACATGCTTGGCGGGGCCGGAAATGTGGTGCGCAATGTAACGGACCTTGGCGGCAAGCCCCGGCTGGTATCTGTGATCGGGGCGGACAGTGCGGGCACAAAAGTCAAATCCCTGTTGTCCCAAAACAACATCCCCACGGATGCCCTGGTGGCTGTGAAAGACCGGGCGACAGGAATCAAAATCCGGTACCTGGCCGGAAACCAACAACTGCTCCGTACCGACAAGGAAACCGTATCCCCGGTTACCACAACCATCGCCAAAAAATTGATCGGCGCTGCGAAGCGGGCTATGAAGGGCTGTCGGGCCGTCATCATTTCCGACTATGGCAAAGGTGCCCTGGTCCCGGATGTGATCGAAAGCGTTATTGATGTCGCGCGGGCCCGCAACCTGCCTGTTATTGTTGATCCCAAAGGCCGTGATTATTGGCGATATCAGGGGGCGACACTGGTAACACCAAACCGGGCGGAATTGGCGGAAGCTGTCGGCCATGCCGTGACAGTGGAAAGCGATATTGTTGACGGTGCCAAAACACTTGTGGCCGACTATGACCTGAGCGCCGTTCTCGTGACCCGCAGCCAGGATGGCATGACCCTGGTATCTGCCGACGGACGTGTCAGCCATCTCGCCGCCGAGGCGCGAGAAGTCTTTGATGTCTCCGGTGCCGGAGATACCGTGGTCGCTACAATCGCAACGGCCATGGCTGGCGGGGTGGGCATGAAAGATGCCGCCCGCATAGCCAACGTGGCAGCCGGTATCGTCGTCGGTAAAGTCGGTACGGCCTCGGCCTTTGGTGCGGATATCATTTCAGCTTTGCATCATCAGCAAACCGGATCGGGTGATGCAAAAATCTGTGATCAGAAACAATTGCTAGAACGGGTCAAGCTCTGGCGACAATTGGGGTTCAGGGTAGGCTTCACCAACGGGTGTTTCGATTTGCTGCATCCGGGCCATGTCTCGTTGCTCCAACAGGCCAGAAACACCTGTGACAAACTCATTGTCGGTCTTAATTCCGATAGCAGTGTACGCCGCCTGAAAGGGCCGTCTCGGCCCGTCCAGAATCAGGCCTCCCGGGCAACCGTATTGTCTTCATTGGCCACGGTGGATGCGGTTACCATCTTCGGGGAGCAAACACCAATGAAACTCATCAAGGCCATCAGGCCTGACGTGCTCATTAAGGGGGCGGACTACACCATCGATACGGTCGTGGGTGCCGAAGTGGTTCAGGAGTACGGCGGTGAGGTTTTCCTGGCACGCATTGAAACCGGCCATTCCACAACCGGCACCATCAGCACGTTGAACAAGTAGGCCTACACCTTTTTTAGCCACCGTCCCCGAACAACCCGGACAATAATCCCGTCCACAGGCTTTCTCCCTGTTTCGGTCCTGCCGGTTTTTCCGTGTCAAGTTGTGCGACCGCGACACCCTCATGGGCTGTCATCATCACCTGACTCCAGACCACGGCTGGCAACCCTCCGCCGGTAAGCTTACGAGGTGGTGCGCCATTATCGTTTCCCATCCAAACGCCGGTCACCAGATCAGGCGTATATCCGATGAACCAGCCATCCCGGAAATTCTGACTGGTGCCGGTCTTTCCGGCGGCGGGTCTATTGAGGGTGGCCTTGTGGCCGGTGCCAGCACTGATCACGCGCGACAGCATGGTATTGACGGCACGAACATGACGGCGCGCAACCACTTGTCCGGGTCCGGAGCCTGAACGCTCATAGAGCAGGTTGCCATCACGATCACGGATATCCTCAATCGCGTAAGGCCAGACCGCGAGACCATTGTTGGGAAATGTGGCGTAAGCCGCCGTGATCTCCAACAGGCTCACCTCATGCGTTCCTAGGGCGAGGCTGGGATGGGGCTGTGGATCGCCGGTTATGCCCAACCGTCCGGCAACACGGGCGACGTTCCCCCATCCGGCATACCGTGCAACCTTGACCGCAATGGCATTGCTGGATCGGGCCATGGCGTCGCTCAAACTCATGGTGCCGTGGTAAGACCCGTCAAAGTTCCGGGGCTTCCAGCCATTGATGTCAACGGGCTCATCTATCATACGCGTGTCCGGACGTAACCCTGCCTCCAGTCCGGCCAGATAAACAAACGGTTTGAAGGCGGAGCCGGGTTGCCGCTGCGCCGACGTGGCACGATTGAATTGGCTACGCCCATAAGACCGCCCGCCGACCATGGCGCGAATGGCACCCCCCGGTGACAGAGATATCACAGCGGCCTGGCTGATACCCTGTTCCCTACCCGCCTGATCCAACGCACGGCCCACAGATACATCCGCCGAGCGCTGAATGATCGGATCCAGGGTTGTTCGCACCACGACGTCGCGGTCCAGCGTGATATAGTCCGGCACCTGTTCCATGACCCAATCCACGAAATAACGACTACCCGCGCCCTGACGACCGGCCAGGGATAAACCACGATCGGCGTGGGCCGCTTCGGCTTCGCGCTCCGTCAGATAACCCGCCGCCACCATATTGTTCAGGACGATTTTAGTCCGTTTTTCGGCGCGGGCCGGACTGCTGACAGGGTTCAATCGGCTGGGGGCCTTCATCAATCCGCCGATCATGGCTGCCTGCCAGGTGGAGACCTGCGATGCCGGCCTTCCGAAGTACTTGCGCGAGGCGGCATCCACCCCCCAGGAGCCAGCACCCAGATACACACGGTTCATGTAAACCGTCAGGATTTCGTCCTTGCTGAACCTGTGCTCCAGCCACAGCGCGATCAACAGCTCTTGAACCTTGCGCTTGATGGTTCGCTCAGGCGTCAGAAACAGGTTCTTCGCGACCTGCTGGGTCAGGGTAGAGCCGCCTTGCCGCACGCGCCCGGCCCGTACATTCACCCACATGGCTCGGGCGAGGCCGATCACATCCAGACCGAAGTGGGTGTAGAACCGTCGATCTTCGGTAGCGATAATCGCCTGCGGTAATGCAGGCGGCAGGTCCTGCAATCGCACCGGCAGGCCGTACATGTCTCCAACCGTGGCGAGCTCTGTACCGTCACTGGCGAGCACTGTTACAGAAGGCTTGCGCGTGGCAGAAAACGCTGCATCCACATCCGGCAAATCATAGGCGTAATAAGCCAACACCCCGGCCAGAACCACGCCGCCCCAAACGCCGACGACCGTCCCCCAGTAGAGGGACACACGAAACAGTTGCTGCAACCCTCGAAAGGCCGCTGATGGGAAACCGCCGGGCCAACCTGGTCCCGTACGCCGCCGGGACGTTCGCGTCGATGACGCGCGGCGCGACGAGACCCCATCGGATGAAGACGGCGCGGGCTTTCGAGCGGATGATTTGACCGCTGCTTTTCCCGTTGGTTTGACTTTTTTCTCGCCGGACGATTTTGTCCGCCTGCGCGAAACGGGCGATCCCTTGGGGCGCCTTGATTTAGCGTTGTTAGCCATGCCCCGGACCCTAAGGCGACGCTCTTAGGAATCGGTTAAAACCAGCCACACCCGCCGCCGCATTGCATTTTATATAAAAAGTGCTGAATTACATTGGTAGACGACACAGAATTGTCTTCGCATATGTACGACATAAATTGCCCCAATGCGTCACGTCCGCCGTTTGCCCTAGTCAGATGCAGAGATAGTAAAAATAGGGCCAGGCCACACAGAATTTTATACCTTTCCCGGCCATGCTCTGCTGGGCATGATCCTTTCTAAAGTGCTGGCCATGGCTATTTCCCTGGTCTCAGAGTGATCATGGGCGGTCAAGGTAGTGACCGAGCGGCGCTGATAGTAGGCCTTAACAGCGACAAGCCAGGGCCCCGTCTAGGCTAGTTTTTTAGTCCCGGCGTGTGATGATGTACTGAATATCATCATTAATAAGGAGGCTCTACGGGACAGGTATTACACGCGACCGCCCTGACGCCGCCCGCGGTCCGAGCGGCAATACAGCGCTCGACGGCTTCTCTCGCGGCATTGAGTGAACGCTATGGGATCAACCCGAAGACGGTGATGAAGTGGCGCAAGCGTTGCTCTGTCGAGGATGCGCCGATGGGTCCGAGGAGCGTTCGCTCGACGGTTTTCACGGCAGAGCAAGAGGCGTTGATTGTCGGTTTTCGCAAATATACCCTGCTGCCTCTGGACGATTGCCTGTATACGCTTCAGGCGACGATCCCGCATCTGACCCGCTCTTACCTGCACCGTTGCCTGCGGCGTCATGGCGTTAACCGAGTGGCGGTCATGAAGGACGGCAAGCCGAAGAAGACGTTCAAGACATACCCCATGGGCTATTTCCACATTGACATTGCCGAGGGGCGGACCGGGGAAGGGAAGTTCTAGCTTTTCGTTGCCATGGACAGGACCTCGAAATACGCTTTCGCCCGGCTTGGTGTATCGGAAATACCAAAACCGCACCGGCTTTTCTCGCCGCCCTGGTGGCGCCCGCGCCCTAGCGCATCCACACGGTACCCACCGACAACGGCATCCCGTTCGCCGACTTGCCGAAGAACCGCAAGGGACCTACGGCCATGTTGCGCGGTCATCCGTTTGACCGGGCCTGCCAACGTCACGGGATCGAACACCGCCTGACCAAACCCAATCACCCGTGGACCAACGCTCAGGTCGAGCGCATGAACCGAACCCTTAAGGAGGCCACGGTCAAACGCTATCACTACGACACTCACGACCGGCGGCGAACCCACCTCGGCGACTTCGTCATGGCCTACAACTTCGCCCGAAGGCTCAAGACACTCAAAGGACTGACGCCATACGAATACATCTGCAAGACCTGGACAAATGAGACGGAAATATTCAGACTCAACCCAACCCATCACTCCCCGGGACTAAACAACTAGGCGCCTACAACAACACGGTCTATGGGAGTCTTTACCGGCTGTAGCGCCGTATCTCTCTTGAACATCGATGTATCAATGTAATAGGTGATCCCCGACATGTGTGGTGAAAAGAACGGGTTCCATCGCCAGCGATGGCCTCTTAAATCCCGGACTCAATCACTCATCCGTTATTTACTGAAGGAACAGATTTCCTTGATCCGTCGGGAAAAGTTCGCGGCCTTGTATTGTTGTGCAAGGCGGACCACATCCTTGCGCTGAAATACAAGCCCAGCACTACGTGACTGACAGCCATGGACGTAGACTATTGCGCCGCTGTACCCGACCACACCCAATTCCTCCAGCAACTGGTTTTCTTCCTCAACGCTAAGGTCTACCAGTTGTGTTTCATCTTTCGGCCCGGCGGTTCCACAGGCACTAACCAGCAGAAACAAGGATATGATCCACATCGTTTTACGCATCATGCGGGCATACTGAAACAAATCGCACGAAGAGTCGATAAAAGGAGCTTGCAGGGCCGGGATCAATCTTTAAACGTCTCTTCTTCCTGACCCGCGCTGGGTCGCCGGGAGAGTATCGCGGTGGCAGTTCTAGCTGTTGATAATGTCGGATATGAACGAGAGGGCAAACCCGTGCTTTCCGGTGTTTCCCTTCAAACATCGGCGCGCCGGATCGGTCTTGTCGGTCGAAACGGTTCCGGCAAATCCAGTTTCATACGTTTGATTGCGGGGCTGGCAAAGCCCGACACGGGATCCATCAGGGTTTTTGGTAAAAACCCGGAAGCGGATCGAGCGGCAGCTCTTCGCACTGTCGGAATGATCTTTCAGAACCCCGACCACCAGATCATTTTCCCGACAATAGGCGAAGAGCTTGCTTTCGGTCTGGAAAACCTGGGCTTCAGTGATGCCGACCGAAAACAGAAAATCGAAGATGTTCTTGGGCGATTTGACTGGCAGGGTCTGGAATCAGTGCCCGTCCACACCCTGTCCCACGGACAAAAACACCTGTTGTGCTTGATGGCGGTTCTGGTAATGGAGCCGCGACTGGTGATCTTTGATGAGCCGTACGCGGGACTGGATCGCCCCACGGCGCGGCATATGAAGAAAATCGTTCGTTCTCTGAATAAAAATGTCATGGTCATCAGTCATGATCCGATGGACTTTGAAGGATTTGATGAGCTGATCTGGCTCGAAGCCGGGAACCTGCAGGCACACGGCCCTGTTTCGACGGTTTTGCCCGCGTACCTCCAGGCCATGGATACGGATGGTGCGGGATGTTGAGTCTGTCTATTGCCAGGAAAACCTGGGCTCATTCCGTGGGGGCATGGTGGAAACTGGCTGCACTGGTTCTGATTACCACCATGCTGTTTCCCGTTACGGATGTGTGGGTTCTAGGCGTGGCTTTGTTGGCGGCGACAGGGCTCACCGTCAGTCTGGGCAGGACGGCGTGCGTCCGGACCGTCAGCTTGGGTAAGGGGCTTCTGCCTTTTGTTGCCCTCATGATAGGGTTTCATTTGGTCTTTGGCACTCTTGTCGAGGGCCTTGCCATTTCATTCCGCTTACTGGCTCTGGTTCTCATGGCCAACGTCGTAACCATGACCACGCCGCTCCGCGATATCATGAGGATCGTCGAGACCTTGATAGCCCCGTTGGCATTTACTGGCTTAAGCCCCCGCACCGTTTCGGTGGCGGTCGGCCTGATGGTGCGTTTTGTGCCGGCGTTTATGAGCCGCGCCGCTCATATGCGCGAGGCCTGGGCCGCTCGCTCACACCGCCGCCCGCGCTGGAATCTGGTTATACCTCTGGGAATGTCTGTACTGGACGATTCCGATCGTGTATCTGAAGCGCTCCGCGCCCGTGGCGGTGTAAGCACCGTTACCCATACGGCCAATGCCATGGAGTAGACTATCCTGGAACGATCGCTTTCCCGCATTGCCTTGTTTGCCGCCCTGATTGTGGTTTTGGGCCTGATGCCCAAGTTTAATCTGGTGGCCGGGGTGCCGATAACCGCACAGACCCTCGGTGTGATGCTGGCCGGGGCTGTTTTGGGGGCCAGGCGCGGCGCGCTTGCGGTTCTGCTGTTCCTGCTCCTTGTTGCCATCGGATTTCCGTTTCTTGCCGGTGGCCGGGGAGGGCTGGGTGTATTCGCCTCACCTTCCGTCGGGTTTCTGATCGGCTGGCCATTAGGGGCCTTTGTCACCGGGTTAATGGTGGAACGGATGACCGGTTTCCGTCTGCTCACCCGCACGATTGTCGCCAGCGTACTGGGGGGAATTTTGGTAATTTATGCATTTGGAATTCCGGGAATGGCTGTTGTGCTGGAAAAATCGCTCATCGAAGCAACCGGATTTGCCCTGCCGTTTATCCCCGGCGATGTACTCAAGGCTTTGCTCGCCGGTGTTATCGTCCAGGGCCTGTACCGGATGCGACCCGGCGCTCTATCATCAACGCACGAGTGAGCAGGCATTTGAACAATTGTTAAGGGACCGGCGGCCTGTCGGGGGGATTCAGACAAGGGATTTCAGAATCGCGCCGGGTTGCTGTATTGAGCGGCGATGCATTGCAAACGGAAAGATTGTCACTGGATCAGTTCGCCCCGCTTTCCGGTTGGCACGACCCGGCAGATACAGCTTGGAAAATAGCGGCGGTCCCGAGGCCGCCCGCGGCGGCGATTGCCGCCAGTCCCAAACCGCCGCGTTGTCGCATGTCATGGAATAACCGGACCGCCAGAATGGCCCCCGACGCCCCAATGGGATGACCACGGGCGAGCGATCCACCGCCCGGGTTGATGCGTTCAACGAGAAGATTGGCGCGTCTTGCACAGGCGATAGCCTGTACCGCATAGGCTTCCATAAGCTCTATTGTATCAATATCCCATAGCGATACGTCAGAGGTCTCCAATAAATCTCGAATAGCATCTACCGGCGCGAGCCCCGGTACCTGATGATCGCCACCGACAGTCTTTCCCGCCACTATTCTCAGACCATAGGCGAGGCCTGGACCATAGACGGGGCTCATCGCTTGCCAGACCCGTTCGGAAACGACCAGGGCAAACGCGGCACCGTCGGCGGCGACACTCGTATTGGCAGCTGTGATCGTTCCACAAAGAACGTCCGCCCGGTCACAAATTTTTTGATTGAGGCCTCTGGTAAAGGGGTCACCGTCGATCATCAGGCCCGCAGGACAGCAGATTTCTTCCCGTAGCCGCTCAGCGGCACCTCGTGCCCTTGTGTGACTATCCATGGCCCACCTGTTTTGCTCTTCGCGTGAAATGCCCTCGGCACGGGCGAGGGTGTTCGCCGCCGCCGTCATATCAGGGTCCTGGTCCGGCCACGGGGTAAACCGGGCTTGATCCCTGATGACAGGGGCGCCATCCCAGGTCTCTCTAAATGCCCGTTCCGGCGCCAATGAGTAGGACTCGGAACCGCCCGCTATAACAATCTCCGCTTGTCCCGACTGGATTATGGCCTGTGCCAGCAGGATGGCATCGAGACCACCACTGCATTGCCGATCAATACTAAGCCCGCCAACCGCCCGCGGCAAACCTGCACGCAGGGCACAAACCCTCGCCGGATTCCCGCCCGCCCCGAGGGCATTGGAAACAATCAACTCCTCAACACTGTTGGCGGTGAGTGCCGCGGCCTTTAGACAGGCGTGGATTGGTGCCACGGCCAGCTCATCGAAATCAATATCCCGGAAAGCCCCGCCTCGGGGTACGACCGCCGTTCTCGCTGCGGCAATAATATAGACACTTTCACTCATGGACCCGTCGCGCTGATCGCCAGGGTCAGGGCGCGACGATCAATTTTCCCGGACGGCAGATAGGGCCAGTTTTCAATGCTTTCAATGCGCCGCGGTGATTTGAGGGGACCAAATTCGGTGCGCAAATCGAACAGTATTTTCTCCTTCTCTGCACAGGATATATCACCATGGGTCACAGCGATCAGCCGGTTTTCCCGTTTTTCATCAGGGATGGCAACGACCGCGGAACGCCGGCCGGGCAGGCACCGCTTCAGGGCTTGCTCAACCGTATCAATGAATACGTTCTCCCCGGCAACGGTTACCATCAGACCCTTGCGTGAGGTGAAGAAAAAGTACCCGGCCTCATCCACATATCCCTGATCACCCACCGTCAGAAATCCGTCCTGCCATTGTGTGTTTTTATCACCGCCCAGAATGTATCTTTCAAACAGCATGTTGCTTTTGACCCACACCGTGCCTTCGGTGCCCACGGGACATTCCCCGCCACTCGGATCACGGATTTCCAGTTCAACCCCGCGACACGCGCGACCGACGCTGCCTGCTGGCGCGGCGTGATCCTTCATGGTGATATAGCTCATTTCCGAGGTACCAAAAAACGCGACGATCCGGGCGTTGGGAAAAATCTGTTCAATGGCGTTGATGCGATCCTCGTCAAACCTGGCGCCGCCGCTCAGAATAAGCGAGATACTGGATAGGGCGTGGGGTGCTTGCGTCCGGGCAGCCTCCACAATCATGTTCAGATGCCCCGGTGTGGCATAGAGAATATGGGGCTTGTGGCGCTGGCAGACAGAGAAAAATGCCTTTGGTGTGAATTTCCGCAGGATCACCGGCTCAACACCCCGGTCCAGACACTCCATTGCCCCGAACAGGTGCATGGAATGGGCGAGATTGCCGATAATCAATGTTGTTGCGCGAGCCCTGTACGCCAGCACGGCGCGCTGCAGGGAAAAGGATCGCAACCAGCTCTCGTACGTTCGGTAGACCGCTTTGGCCGCACCGGTGGAGCCGGCGGTAAAGCAGACCAGGCCAGGGCGGATGGGTGCCACCGTGCGCGCGATAAAGAGCCTGTCGCCCCAGGGCGTTTTCACCTCACAGGTTTTCAGCGCGGACACCGCGCCCTCTTCAACCATCCCGACCATGTGCCCCGCCAACAGGGCACCCCTGAACAGGGCGAGGGTATTCAGGGTATTGCGCGCGGGGATGAGGATAAACGCTCTTTTTGTGCGGGCGCTGGCTGTGCGGGCGCTCTCCGTTAAGTGGCTGGCCGGTTGCGCGCTTTCCGCCGCGCCGCTCTCCGTTAAGCCGCTTTCCTGAGTGTCGCAGGCCGTAGTGTCGCTTTCTGGGCGGGCGCGGGTAAAGAACGCCCGGTAGCGGTGCTCAGTCTTCTTGTACTCTTTAAACGACACCGCTCAGGAATCCTTGCAAACAAAGCGCCTGTTTCATACTCTTTCTTTCAACTTATGGCCCTCAACCCGTGACCCGATACCAAGGGGAAACATGTGCCGCGCGGTAAAAGCCGCGATTAACCTCTGATCTTAACCTCTGATCCTCAAGACCTCAGTTTTTCTGTTCATGCCTATATCCATATACCGCCGTCTCTGGCTTCGCAAATCACTGATCTGGCAGTGCAGCCTTGCCGCCGCCATATCTGGCGTGTTTGACCACATTGTCGCCGTCGCCTGTGAAGGGATCAGGCGCATCGCCGATGGCGTCGGGTTCCATCAGATGAAGCCGTCGCAGTGCCGCACCCTTATCCGAAACGGACCAGAAATCATCCGGTGTTTTCGGCCACGGGATACCCGGAAAAGCGGTTTTCAGGAATTCGGCGTAAGCCTCGCGGTAGGTCGGGCAGTAGAGCACGCCGTAGATGTAGTCGAACACCTGCACCTCGTCGGGGACGCCATGCTTTGGATGTTCGGTCAGGCCCCGTAATTTCATGTAGAACTTGGGATCGAAGTTGACGCGACGCTCTCGATCCAAATCCTGTTCGCCAAGGTAAAGATAAACTGGGAAAGTAGAAGTAATTTCAGAGGTTTTATTTGATACTATTTTCAGCAATTCCACGATGACAAAAAACATGGCTGAATACGCTAGGGTGTAGACTTATAAACGGAACTATTATTCATGATGTGAAACGACAGAGAATTTCATGTCTTTGACTTTTTGGCTTTCGGACGAACAGTTCAACAAGCTCAGGCCCTTGTTGCTGAACGATCCGCGAGGGGTAGCGCGGGTGGATGATCGGCGGGTGCTGTCCGGCATTATCTACTGCCTTCAGGGTGGCTATCGGTGGCCTGACGTTCCGCCCGAATACGGCCCGGCGAAGATGCTGTATAATCGTTTCAGGCGCTGGTCGGCGACAGGCGTTTTCGGGCGAATATTTGAAGCGCTTGCGCACGAAGCCGCTGACTTGAGCCCGCTGATGATTGATGCGAGCCGCGTCAAAGCCCACCGTATCGCTGCCAATGGTGTTAAAAAAAAGACCCGTGGCGGGCGCGCTATCGGCAGGACCAAAGGCGGGCTGAATTCGAAGCTGCATCTGGTCTGCGATGGCCGGGGGCGGCCCGTGCATCTGCACGTGAGCGCAGGCAACAAGGCCGATATTGCGCATGCCCGTCAATGCCTTGAGCCCTATGTCACCAAAGGAACAACGGTCACTGTGGATCGGGGATATGATGCCATCCACCTGCGGGACTGGTTGACGGATATGGAGGCAAAGCCCTGCATCCCGCCCCGCAAGAACCGGACAATCCAATGCGCATACGACATTGAGCTCTACAAAACACGGAACATCGTCGAACGCATGTTCAACCGGCTCAAGGACTGGCGGCAACTCAGCCCGCGCACCTTCAGATGTCCGGGAAACTTCCTCGCAGCCGCACACATCGCAGCAATCGTCATATGGCTCTTATGAGTCTACGCCCTAGAGCAGATTTTAGGAACGTTGAGTCAATTTTACCCTTCTTCTGATTTCTGAACTTTCGATGTTCATTTTGGAGGTTTTCATGGGCTGGGCATATGGAATTGATCTTCGTCGTCGAGGGGTTGATGCGATTGAGGGTGGGATGAGCCATCGCGAGCCGCCCGGGCGACCTTGCCTGCCCGGCTTGCGGAACCCGCCAAACGCCAAAGGTGATCCCAATTGCCTGCTGTCGAAACCGCCACGCAAAAACGCGTCGCCGCCTGTTTTTCATAAATCAACCCCGTATAGTAGCGGTTCTGTGCAACCACCAGTAACCGGCACATCGGCCATCATTCCTGAAATCCGACCTGCATCATGGGTGCTGAAGGCCTCCACATAGGCCCTTGCAGCGGCCACCAGCGAATTGTCGCGGGAGTCTGCTGCCACGTTGTCCTGCTCAGCCATGCCCGTGGACGGTGTGACCTCGTTATGATGCGGCTTGCCCGAAATCACCCGGCGCACCATGGGCGCGAAGAACTCAAGCGGCCTATTCTCGTAGCTCTTGTCAAAACAGTTCTGGTCGTAGTTTTCACAGAAGTAGGTGCAATAGTCGGATCACGGATGATTCCTGTACCTGTCGCGGGCATGTCGGTCACCGCCCAGATGATGATGGAAATAGTACCACTGGAAAATACCGTGCTTTTCAATAATCCAGTGCACTCGCTCGGACACATAGGGTTTCAGCAGGACTGCCGCCATGTCGCAGTGATTGTAGGGCGAGAGTATGTCGCCGATATCATGCAGCAACGCCGCGAAAATCATTTCCTCATCGGCCCCGTCATGGTAAGCGCGGGTAGCTGATTGCAGGGAGTGCTCAAATCGATTGATCTGGTATCCACCCCAGTCAACGTCCAGCATTTTCAAGTGAATCAAAATACGATCAACAAGATCGGCATTGTACTCGGCTTCCAGCCTTTCGAGCAGTTCGTAGTCTTCCTTGGTGCCGTCTTCCATCCGGGTCCAAGTTACTTCGTTCATAGCGTGTCTCCACAGATTAATATTTCAGCCAGTCTGTCTGTCGTTATTTTTCCTGTCTGCAAAGAAAAATGATTTGTCGTCTTTGCCTCCCCTGAACCCCTTACAGAATGCTTTCCGTGTGTCCGCACATGACAGGGCACACCATGGTGAACTGGCCCCGGGCGTCAGTCGGATAACATTCCGCCTGGTAAATTCAATCGGGAAATTTCTAGACCAGCAAAACCGCTAATGAAGACACTATCCTGACGAGGCCGTCAGATGGGCAAAGGCTTGTTTGACGGCCTCTCGGTAAGAACGGACCATATCCAGTCCGTCAATCTCTTCGCGGGCCACCAGCCGGACCTGGAGATGTTCGTCACACAGGGTGATGTCATCGACGGATGACTCAAGCTCGCAAAGGTGGGCAATGACGACGACATTTTGCTTTGGCGGCTCTCGTCGGCGAACGCCCGTGTAAACAACGGAACCAATACTACCGGACACACCCAGTTCTTCCAGGAGCTCACGTTCCAGACCGTCAGTCACCTCTTCGCCCTCTTGCAATCGCCCGCCGGGCAAATCCCATCGACCATCAGGTTTGAGCAACATAACGATGCGGTCACCGGACCGCACCAAAGCCTTTACCGAAACCCGGAACAGCTCGGTTGCCAACTCAACCGGCTTATCTTCCATTATTTCTTAACCGTTACTCGCTGGCGATTTGCTGGGCTGCTACGGCGTCCAGTTCCGCGATCTTGGAACGGATGTCGGCTTCGGATACGTCAATACCCCGCGCGGCGATATCAGCCATGACTTTGCGCATCACGTCCTCGATACCAGGCTCGTCCATGTCGGCAAGAACAACGGATTTTGCATAGTCTTCTTTTTCCGAAGAGGTCATGCCGAACTTGTCCGCCAGCCATTCACCGAGCAGGCGGTTCCGCCGCGCTTCAGCTTTGAATGCCTGTTCGGAATCCAGTTTGAATTTGGCTTCAAAGCCTTTTTCCCGATCACTGAAAGAATCGCTCATGACCTAAATTTCCCTCTATTTTTGTCACTCTGAACAACCGTGACGACTGTATGGATTTACCCCGTTGTAAAGGGCGCACCCCCTCGACGCAACGACTATATGCCCCCGGGATACTCCCGCCCCTCTTGACCCGGACAAGCCCCTCCGCTACGCCCATGGTATGTGTACCGTCGTTGCCCTGATCCGCCCCGGTCACGACTGGCCCGTGGTCATCGCGGCCAACCGCGACGAGATGCGAACGCGCCCCAGCCAGCCACCGTCCCGACACTGGGAAGATCGCACCCATGTTACGGCAGGACTGGATGTGCAGGCGGGCGGGACATGGCTCGGCCTCAACGATGACGGCCTGATCGCTTGCGTCCTGAATCGCATCAACTCCCTCGGGCCCATGGACGGCAAACGGTCCCGCGGAGAGCTGCCGCTGGAGGCGCTTGACCATGCGGATGCCCGTGCGGCAACCGAAGCGCTCGTGGGCCTGAACCCCGCCGCTTATCGGTCTTTCAACATGGTTATAGCCGATCGGTTGGAGGCCTGGTGGATCGCTGGCAATGACCATACCCGGGAAATCAGTGCAACCCGGCTGGATCCCGGGGTATCCATGATCACGGCTTTCGACATGAATGACCAGAATTCAGATCGGATTCGCCACCATTTGCCTCGTTTTCGCCGCGCCCCTGCACCGGACCCGACCAATCATGACTGGTTCGCCTGGGAAGCCCTGATGGCGGACCGGGGGAAAGCTTCGGACGCGGACTGGAGCGGGGCTATGAACGTCCAGTCCGAAGACGGTGAATACTGTGATTTTGCGACCGTCTCATCATCTCTCATCGCACTTCCCGCCATCGTTGACGAAGGTGACCAGCCGCAACCCGTGTGGCGCTATGCTGATGGCCGGCCTGACAGGGCACCCTACAGAGACGTCCTGCTGTAGATTTCAAACGCGTGTTCACAAAAGATTGCGCTGGACAGAGTACGGATTACGTTGTCACTGTCGCTTTCACCTGCTATAGGACGGTTCAGTAGCGGTCGAGGCCGGAAACAAAAGCTGTGTTTAGGAAGTTTTCCGGCCCAACCCTCAGGATCACATTCCATGGCTAGACGCAGACAGATTTATGAAGGCAAGGCAAAAGTCCTTTTCGAAGGCCCGGAGCCCGGCACCATTGTCCAGTATTTTAAAGACGACGCCAGTGCCAACAACAACCAGAAACAGGGCATAATTACCGGTAAGGGTGTGCTGAATAATCGCATTTCCGAATACCTGATGTCGCGCCTGGGCGAGGTTGGTATTCCAACCCACTTTGTCCGTCGCCTGAACATGCGCGAACAGCTCGTCCGCGAGGTCGAGATCATTCCCATTGATATCGTCGTTCGCAACGTGGTTGCCGGTTCCATGGCGACCCGGTTCGGCATGGAAGAAGGGACCGCCCTACCCCGTTCCATCGTCGAATTTCGCTACAAGTCCGATGAATTAGGCAACCCGTTGGTTACGGAAGAACACATCACCGCGTTCGGATGGGCAGCGCCACAGGAACTGGACGAAATCGTTGCGCTCTCCATCCGTATCAACGATTTCATGAGCGGCCTGTTTTTGGGTATTGGCCTTAAACTGGTGGACATGAAACTGGAGTACGGTCGTCTGTGGGAAAACGAGTACCTTCGTATCGTACTCGCCGATGAAATCAGCCCTGATTCCTGTCGCCTATGGGATACCAAAACCAACGAACGTCTGGACAAGGACAGATTTCTTCGTGACCTCGGCAATGTGGAGGAAGCCTATCAGGAAGTTGCCCGGCGATTGGGCATCCTGCCGGAAAGCGGACCGCGCGACATGCCGGGCCCGGGAACCATGCAGTAAGCAGATACAAAGCAGGATCAGAGAAAAGTGAAAGCACGTGTGCATGTAATGTTAAAAAACGGAGTCCTTGATCCGCAGGGGAAGGCTGTTGAAAATGCGCTGGGCTCTCTGGGCTTTGATGGAGTCAACAACGTCCGTCAGGGCAAAGTGATCGAGCTGTCTCTCAGCGAGACTGACGAAGAAATCGCCCGCGCCAACGTGGCGCAGATGTGCGAAAAGCTGCTCGCCAACACCGTGATCGAAAACTACGCTATCGAGATTGAGGCTTAACCCCGATTTTCCCGGAAAAGAGAGGTCTCTCCGATGAAAACCGCCGTCATTGTCTTCCCTGGCTCTAACTGTGATCGTGATGCGCAGGTGGCGCTGAGGAATACCTTCGGCGGAGAACCGAACATGGTCTGGCACGGCGACACGGAGATGCCCGCCTCGGATATGATCGTGGTGCCGGGCGGGTTTTCCTACGGCGATTATCTGCGCGCCGGGGCCATGGCAGCCAATTCACCGATCATGCGCGACGTGGTTAAACAGGCAAACGCTGGGGTCCCTGTCCTCGGTATCTGTAACGGTTTTCAGATTTTGACGGAGTCCGGATTGCTGCCCGGGGCCCTCATGCGCAACGCCAACCTGAAATTTGTTTGCCGGGATGTGTGGCTGCGAGTGGAACGCAATGACACTATCTTTGCCAGTCGCTACACCCGCAACCGTGCCATTCGCATTCCAGTCGCCCATCACGACGGCAACTATTTTGCTGACGCCGATACACTGGCACACCTCAATGGCGATAACCGGGTTGCGTTCCGCTATTGCGACGAAAACGGGGATTTGAGCGCCGATGCCAATCCCAACGGCTCCATCGAGAACATTGCCGGGATCTATAACGAGAATCTCAACGTGCTCGGGATGATGCCACATCCTGAACGCCTGATGGACACGGCGCTTGGCGGCACCGACGGCCGCCCGATATTTGAAGGTCTGGTTGAGTCTCTCGCCGCCTGATCTGATTCGTTGTTTCAATCCACACGGCGATACGGCAGACGCTGCAGGCGATGCCGATACGCGAAATCGGCGGGGCGAGATCATTTTCATCGAGTAACCCGGTCATGCTGCTACCACTTTACGACTCAAACCCCAAACACCGTATCCCCTTTCAGTATGTAACAGTAGCCTTTATGGCCCTGTGTGTTCTGGTGTTTCTGTGGCAGCAATCTCTTGACCCGCAAGCGGCTAGGCGCGCCGTTATGGGATTGGGTGCTATTCCGGCAGTCCTGTTTGGCAACGCCAACCTTTCCCCTGATCTGGTATTGGTTCCCGACTACCTGACCCTGCTCACCTCCATGTTCATGCATGGCGGATGGATGCACCTGATCGGTAATATGCTCTTCCTGTGGGTTTTGGGTGACAATGTGGAAGACGCCATGGGACACGGCAAGTTCATCGTGTTCTATATTCTCTGCGGCTTGTTTGCGGCATTTTCCCACGCCGCCCTGGATACGTCCTCACAAATTCCGATGATCGGTGCATCCGGTGCCATATCGGGCGTGATCGGCGCATACCTGTTATTGCATCCAAAGGCGCGCATTCATACCCTGGTGTTTCGTTTTGTGGTTGGTATCCCGGCCTGGATCGTTCTCGGAATCTGGCTCGGCATGCAGTTTTTCAACGTGCTTTCGGGTGGCGGTGGTGGTGTCGCATGGTGGGCCCATATTGGCGGTGCCTTTGCCGGCGTTATCCTGGTTCCTCTCTTCAAACACCGCGATGTTCCCTTGCTGGACGGTGTTTCTGGCTTCGGTGGTGTCTCCGAGAACGTACAGAAAGAGAAACCGACGACGTCCCAAACCGCCGGACCGTCTTCCAGGCAACAACATAAATTACCCAAGGGAATCACCATAACGCCGGTGAGAAAATCCAGACCTGATAACGATTCTCGTCGTCGCCCCTGGCGTTGACAGCCGACCCTTAAACACCTTTCAATTCCCGCAGGCCAGGTTCCCGACTGGCTTGGCGGTCTGCGCCATGGAGGCGGGGAAATCGCCGTTTCCGGCGTTGCCAATAATGTGTGATCTGCTATCAAGGCACCATGACCACGGAAGCCTCACCCCTTACACCTGAAGTTGTTGCCGAACACGGATTGAGCGCTGATGAATATGACCTTATACTGGAGATCATGGGCCGTGCGCCTAATCTGACCGAGCTTGGTATTTTTTCGGTCATGTGGTCCGAGCATTGCTCCTACAAGTCATCAAAAAAATGGCTGAAAACCCTGCCGACAACGGCACCGTGGGTGATATGTGGCCCTGGTGAAAACGCGGGTGTGATCGATATCGGCGACGGCCTGGCCGCAATCTTCAAGATGGAGAGCCACAACCACCCCAGTTACATCGAACCCTATCAGGGTGCGGCGACCGGTGTCGGCGGCATCATGCGCGATGTTTTCACCATGGGGGCCCGCCCCGTTGCCAATATGAATGCCCTGCGCTTTGGTAGCCCCGATCATCCTAAAACCCGCCATCTTGTCCGCGGTGTTGTCGCCGGTATTGGTGGATACGGCAATTGCATGGGTATTCCCACCGTTGGCGGTGAGTGCGAATTCCATGCGGCCTACAACGGCAATATTCTGGTCAATGCCATGACGGTCGGTCTCGCGGATGCGGACCGGGTTTTTTACGCCAGGGCCTCCGGTGTTGGGAATCCGGTCATTTATGTCGGGGCTAAAACCGGACGTGACGGCATTCACGGCGCGACCATGGCCAGCGCCGAATTCAACGAAGACTCAGAAGAGAAACGTCCCACCGTTCAGGTCGGCGATCCGTTTACGGAGAAACTGTTGCTGGAAGCCTGTATGGAACTGATGGCAACCGATGCCATTGTCGCGATCCAGGATATGGGGGCGGCGGGCCTCACATCATCGTCCTTTGAAATGGCCTCAAAAGGCGGCATGGGGGTGGAACTTAACCTGGATGCCGTACCCCAGCGCGAAGAAAACATGACCGCCTACGAAATGATGTTGTCGGAAAGCCAGGAGCGTATGCTCATGGTCCTCGAACCCGGACGCGAGGACGAAGCCCGGAAGATATTCGAAAAGTGGGAATTGGATTTTGCCGTTGTCGGTGCGCTCACCGATACCGGACATATGGTCCTGCGTCATGGCGGGGAAATCGTCGCCGAGCTGCCCATTGATCCGTTGGCTGAAGCCTCTCCGGAATATGACCGCCCCTGGGAAGCGACCGATCCGGCGGAGCCCGTTGCAACGGTTCTCGGTGAACTGGCCCAGACACCCCCCGATGCTATTTTGAAAACCATGATGGCTTTACCTGACATCGCATCGAAACGCTGGATCTGGGAACAATACGATCACATGGTCATGGCAGACACGGTTGCCCGCCCGGGCGGCAACGCCGCTCTGGTTCGCGTTCACAGCACGCAAAAAGGCCTCGCCATCACCAGTGACTGTACCCCCCGGTATTGCTTTGCCGACCCGATTATGGGTGGCCGCCAGGCTGTCGCGGAAGCCTGGCGCAACATCACAGCCACTGGGGCAAAACCGTTGGCTTGTACCGACAACATGAATTTTGGCAACCCGAAAAATCCGAAAATCATGGGACAGTTTGTGGGATGCGTGAAAGGCATGGGCGAAGCCTGTTCGGCCCTGGAATTCCCGATCGTGTCCGGAAACGTATCGCTCTATAACGAAACCGGGGGCCAGGCGATCCTGCCCACACCGGTTATCGGTGGTGTGGGTCTCATTGATGACATTGCCACGGCAACAACCCTGGCGTTCAAAGAGGCTGGTGAGACCCTGATATTAATCGGCGATACTTTTGGTCATATCGGACAGAGCATTTATCTCTCTCTCTCCGAAGATATTGGCAAAACCTATGCCCCGCCGCCGGTAGACCTGGAGCGGGAAAAGGCCAACGGCGATTTTGTCCGCTCACAAATCCAGGGCGGCCACATCACGGCCTGCCACGACCTGTCAGATGGTGGTCTGTTGGTGGGCATCGCCGAGATGGCTTTGGCCGGCAACCTGGGCTGTAAGGTTGAGGTTGCCATGATCCATGATTGTCCGCTCAACGACTGGCTCTTCGGCGAGGACCAGGGACGATACGTGCTGAGCGTTGCGCCGGATAACGTGGACGCTGTTCTCTTCGCCGCGCGCACCGCCGATGTGGCGGCACATGCCATCGGACAGACGGGCGGTAGCGACATCGTCATCCATCAGGACATGACGCGGCGGGGAGCCGTTAGCCTCGATGACCTGCGCAACGTCCACGAGGGATGGCTACCGGATTATATGGCGGGGTGATCCTCTTCTATAACCCTGCCTCGCAAAGGGTTGACGGCAGGGCGCTTTGAGGCCATATCCTCCCTGACGAGATCGGACAACGACGGGAACCACACCCATGGCCATGGAAGCCAGTGAAATTAAACGCCTGATCAAGGAAGCTCTGCCTGATGCGGCTGTCAGCATCGAAGACTTGCGGGGCGATGGCGACCACTACGCGGCCCACGTTGTTTCCGAAGCATTCCGCGGTAAGAACCGGGTTCAGCAGCATCAGATTGTTTATGCCGCCTTGCAAGGCCGCATGGGCGGTGAGCTGCATGCGCTTGCCCTGCAAACGGCTCCGCCAGATTGATTTTTTTTGAGACAAAGGACACTTCCCATGAGTGACAACCCCACCTTCAACCGTATCCAGGGTGAATTGGATGAGAACGACGTGGTTCTGTTCATGAAGGGTAGCCCGATGATGCCGCAGTGCGGGTTTTCCGCCGCCGTTTCCACGCTGCTCACTAACCTGCAGGTCAAGTTCAAGAGCGTTGATGTGCTGCAGGACCCGGACATTCGTCAGGGCATCAAGGAATTTGCCAACTGGCCGACGATTCCTCAGCTCTACGTCAAAGGTGAGTTTATGGGCGGCTGCGACATCATCCGCGAAATGTACGAAACCGGCGAGCTGGAAACCATCCTGAAAGACAGGGGCGTAGAATTTGTCCCATAGTCCTCTCCGTGCTGATGGATCAGTATAACTCAGTCCATCACACGCCGGGACTAAACAGCTAGGCATGACCCTTTATCTATATTCGGCGATAGCGTTGCGGGCTCATGCCGGTCCACGCCCGAAACGCACGGGAGAATGCCGATAGTTCAGAGTATCCCAGGCAATATGCCACTTCCGTCAGGGGCATGTTCTCATCTTCCATGTAATGCAGGGCGAGTTCCTTTCGGGCGGCAGTGACAATTTCCTGAAAGGTTATCTCGTTTTCACGTAATTGGCGGCGAAAAGACTGATCTGTAACGCCAAACACCCGGGCGATTTCAGCGATTGTTGGCGGAACGTCCCCGAGATGGATTTTAATCTGATTGCGCACTGTTGTTGCAAAATCTTCGGGGTTTTTGTGAATTTCGCACCGTGATTTTAGGAACGGTTCAATGACAGAGTACAAATAAGGATCCTGGCTTTCCATGCGCGCGTCCAGGGCGTTGCGATGGAAGGCAAAAGCATTGGTGCGCCGACCAAACAATACTGGCGCATTGAAAACATCTTCATGACAACAGGATGCATCGGGGCGATCATGCTCAAACCGCACCTCAAGCGGAGACCATGCTGGACCCAAGGAATCGCGGAAGATATTCAGAAACATACCCATGGATAGCTCGGCACCCTGCCGTCTTTTTTCTATACGGGGATCAAAAATCCGATAACTGAGCCAGAACACATCACTGTCTTCGCGGATTAATCCGAAACTGGATTGTCCCTGGTGTGCCGGGAAATAGATTTCCATATTCCGCAGGGCTGCTGCCAGTGTTGGCGAACTGATGGCCGCATACCCTATGGCCCCCAGATGCCTGGGCTCAAACTTCTGACCAAAATACAAACCGAAGTTGTCGTTGCCTGTTTGCGATGCGGCCCCCTCGAACAGGTTGCAGAAATCCAATAACAACAATTCATTGAAGGGACTGTCCAGGTCTGCGGGTTTTAGGGACGCGTTGCCAAGAATGCTGTCGGGATCACCGTTGTATTTTTCTATCAGATCAATAACCCCCGTCGCTGCAGAGGCTAAAACCGTTGACGGGGCGACAATCGGGTCTGTTTGTATGGCCGGCTCCATGATGTTCTCAACATTTTAACTGTATGGAATGCCCTTATGGTCGATTATTCTGCGATGAAATCCCTTAGGAATCAAATATCCTCTGACCACGGGTGTTAAATTTCCGGGTTTTAATGTCAAGCAACCGGAAGCAGTTGTTCTTAGTCTTAACTCTGTTAAGGAGTATTTCACGAACTAAATTTTCTCGAAAGGATGCCCAATGAAACTGACACGTCGAGCGTTTACTGCCGGCTTGGCTGGTGCGGCTGGACTCGCCGCTATGGGGCGGGCCAGCTCGGTTTTGGCTGCGCGCAACAACGAAATGAATATCTTGTGCTGGGAAGGATACAATTCCGACGAAGTTCTTCAGCCATTTCGCGAGATGAACACAGGTTCTTCTGTGAAAGCTGAGAGTGGGACTTCGGACCCCGATATGATTAATAAACTTCGCGCCGGCGAAGTGAATGTTTGGGACCTGATCAACGTGAACCAGCCGTGGGCACGGGAACAATTGTATCCCGAAGGCTTAATCAAGCCGCTGAATAAAGAACGGTTCATGCCGTATTTCGATAAGATGCTACCGGAATTTGCTGAACCTTAACCTCTGTCGTTTGCCGCTGATGGTAATTTGATTGGTATGCCGCAGCGGTATGGGCCTTTCAGTTTTGTGGTCAACACCGATAAAATCAGTCGGAAAATGGCTGAAGACCAGGGATGGAGCCTGTTCTTAGATCCGACGATGAAAAAAAGATATGGTGTTTTAACCTACGATAATTGGAATGTCATTCATATGTGTCTGACGGGTGGCCAGAACCCCTTTAAGCCTATCGAAGGGGCGGGCCTGGAAACGTTTCGAAAAACATCAGACGCTATTTTTGGCGGGGCAAAACTGTTGACTGACGATCTGGTTGCCATGAATACGGCCCTGATCAATGGTGAAATCGACGCCTACTTCACGGGCGGTACTTATACAGCATCTCCAGCCCGATATGATGGGGCGACGAATGTCCGTGGTATTACACCGAATCACGGTCCGGTTGATGGCAAGGGAGGGGTGGTCTGGATTGAGCTGACCTCGGCTGTTAACAATCCTAACCCGTCTTCATTGGCCGAAGATTTCCTGGAATTTGTGCAGAGTGCGGAAATTTCAAAAGCCGTCGCTTTTTCTGAAGGTACCTATAATCCGGTCAGTCAGATGGGTGATGGTAATGTGATGTCGAAGTTTGACAGCGACGAACTTGACGCAATCCAGTGGGATTCACTGGGTGACGAAATGTCGCGCTCACTGGATTATCAGGTTGTTGCGTCCTATGACGCGTTAATTGATATCTACAACGCCGCAAAACGCGGCTAGTTATCTCCCTGAAAAAAGCGTACCCGGCATGGGTAACTGTGCCTGTGCCGGGCATTCTTTGTGCAAAAGTGAAAAAACATGACACCACAACCTGTTCTGCGGCTGAAAAGTGTCGTGAAGCAATTCGGCAATTTTACAGCATTACACGGTATTGACCTGGATATTGAAGAGGGAGAATTCCTGACAATTGTTGGCCCGTCCGGCAGCGGCAAAACCACACTCATCAGATTGCTGGTTGGCATGGATAGCCCTAGTTTTGGTGAAATCTGGTTGCGTGATGTCAGAATTGATCCCGTCCCTGCAAACGAACGCCCCACATGCATGGTGTTCCAATCATTGGCGCTGTTCCCCCATCGTTCGGTTGGGGAAAACATTGAATTCCCTTTGAAAATTCGCGGCGAGGCGGCAGACAAACGCCGGGAACGTGCTCTGGAGTTGCTGGGGCTGCTGCATTTACCTGAACATTACTACGATAAACGTATTAACCAGTGTTCTGGTGGTGAGCGACAGCGTGTTGCCCTTGCCCGGGCATTGGCCTTTGATCCGGAAATTTTGTTTTTCGACGAACCCCTTTCTGCCCTTGACTATCGTCTGCGCAAAACATTGGAAAAGGAATTGAAGGACCTGCACAACCGCACCGGGAAGACTTTTGTCTATATTACCCATAGTCTTGAAGAAGCAATGGTGATGTCTGATCGTATTGCCATCATGCGAGAAGGCAGGCTGGAACAAATTACCGATGCCGAAGGCATCTACGCCCGGCCTGTAAGTCGGTTTGTCGCTGAGTTTATGGGGGAAGTGAATTTATTCGACGTTGAGGGTACCTCTAACAATAGGGTTCACAGCCGTGGGCCATCCGTTCATGTTAATGGTAGGATTGAGGATCAGGGCATTGGTCTGGATACGGGCGAACGCGGAACCCTGATGGTGCGTCCCGAGTTCGTTCGTTTCTTGAAATCAACAGACACAAACGATTTTGTCGTTAATGGCGTTTTGCGGGGCGAGTATGCTTTGGGTTCACGTGTTCAGTACCAGGTTGAGACGGCGGATGGATCTCGTTTGACGGTCGAAAAATTACGTGAGGACAGGTTCAGGGGAAATATTGGTGATGACGTTGTGCTTGGTTGGGATATTGATCATACACATTTGATCAGGGGTAATGATGGAGCGGCTTGATCAAAAGCTCGGCGCACTCAGCGCAATACCCTTGCTGTTGGTTTTGGTATTGGGTTTTCTGGCACCGTTGACGGTGGTTGCGGCATTTTCCGTTATGCCACAGAAAGTGTTTTCACTTCTGAATATGCCTGACTTCTCCTCTTATATGACAATTGTTTCCCAGGGCTACTGGAAATCCCTTGCCTGGTCGTTGGGGATGGCATTCGCATCAACGATTATATTGCTGTTGGTCTGTTGGCCCTTATCTTTTGCCATGGCGAAGGTCTTTGGCAGGTTTACACTTTTCTTGACGATTGCTGTTGTCGTTAGCCTGTTCGTATCTGAAAATATTCGGCTGTTTGGTTGGATATTGACGTTAATGAAGGGTGGGTTGCTCGAAGGGCATTTGCGGGCCTGGTTCGGCGTTGAAATGGCTGGCGTGCTCTACAATGTGCCGGTTATCGTTTTTGGTCTCGTGTATGTATATTTCCCGTTCATGTTGTTCCCGCTAGCACAAGGGATTTCCATGATTCCGGACGACGCACGACAGGCTGCCGCTGACCTTGGGGCATCTCGTTGGCAAATCTTGAGAGAAATCGATTTACCGCTTGCCGCGCCGGGAATTGTGGTTGGCTCACTATTGAGTTTCGTCCTGGCTGCAGGTGCTCTCGCAGAATCCAAGCTACTCGGTGGGCAGGCCGTGATCGTGATTGCCGATGAGGTTGAGACAGCATTTACGTATGGTCAAAACTGGCCGCTTGGTTCTGCCCTGTCCATGGTTTTAATTTTTATAATAGGGTCGTTGGCGATCTTTGGTGTGTCCAAGGTCAACCTGGATTCGATCATGGGAAGGAAACGGTAATGGAGCCAAGCCGGAGCACCCGTATCGTCCTCTACGCCTATGGTATTCTGGCGATTGTGGTTTTGTACCTGCCACTGGTTTCGGTAGGATTTGCTTCCGTTTCCAAGGCGCGATATCTGACCTTTCCGATTAAAACCTATGCAACACGTTGGTATTCTAAAGCTCTGGAAAGTTCAACAGTCGCCGAGCTGTTGACCACGTCTCTCTCAATCGCGACAATTGTTACCGTCATATCTATGGTTGCTGGTTTTTTCGGGGCGCTGGCATTTGCCCGGTATCAATGGCGATATCGCGGATTGTTTCAGAAGTTCATACTGTTTCCCATTTTTTTTCCGCAGACGGTGCTCGGCTTAGCCCTGCTGATGTGGTTCAACGCGCTCGGCATCATCCCTTCGTGGAAAACTGCGGTGGTCGCACATCTTGTCTGGATATCCCCTATTGCCACTCTGATAATCGCTATCCGGGCTTACTCTTTTGACTCCTCTCTAGAAGAAGCGGCCCGTGATATGGGGGCGTCGACATTTGTCATTTTGAAAGAAGTGACACTGCCGCTTTTGTTGCCTGGCGTTGTCTCGGCAGGATTGTTTGCATTCCTGTTAAGCTGGGGAAATTTTCCTCTATCGCTGTTCACGACCGGTGCCGACTCTACGTTGCCTGAGTGGCTTTATGCCAAAATGGTTTCCGGGTATTCGCCATTAGTGCCAACCCTGGGCATCATGTCTGTAGTTGCTTCCATCTTTGTGCTGCTTGTGGCTGTTTACTTGCCACAATTCATCGGTCGATTGAGAGGGACAACAAATGCATAAAGTGCAAGAAATGATTTACTGAGAGAAAACAGGAGACAATTATGCTGACATCCATCAAAGATCGTAGTGTCATCGTTACCGGTGGCTCAAAAGGTATTGGCCGGGGTATTGCAAGTGTTTTTGCCAAACAGGGTGCAAAGGTTATGGTTGCTGCCCGGGGCGAAGATGCAGCGAAGGCCGCTGCAGATGCTATGTGTGAAGATGGCGGTACTGTTAGCTGGACAACATGTGATGTGTCCGATTGGGACTGCGTTCAGGCCATGGTCAGCAGGACGTCCGAAGAGTTCGGTTCTGTAGATGTTTTATGTGCCAACGCCGGGGCCTTTCCGCAAACCAAGATGATTGATATGGACCCTGTGGAATGGGATCAGGTTATGGCAACAAACCTGCGCAGCGCCTTTTTGTGTGTAAAGGCGTGTATCCCGCAGTTTGAAAAGAACGGGAAGGGGCGCGTTGTTTTAACGTCGTCAATTACGGGGCCTATAACCGGGTTCCCCGGATGGTCCCACTATGGCGCTTCCAAGGCCGGGCAGCTGGGCTTCCTGAAAACGGCAAGCATGGAATTGTCACGGTATAACACCACGATCAATGCCGTTATGCCCGGTAACATCTATACGGAAGGTCTTCAGGACCTGGGGCAGGAATACCTGGATACCATGGCGGCTTCCATTCCCTTGAAGAGGCTTGGTGCCGTAGAAGATATCGGTAATGCCGCGCTGTTTTTTGCCTCTGATGAGGCCGCCTACATAACGGGACAACAGATTATTGTTGATGGTGGGCAGACCATTCCGGAATCGCTGGAAGCCATTGAAGAAATCTGATTATAGAATGAGGTATTTGCTCTAACGAAAAGAGGGAGACATTATGGCCCAGACAGAATTGGCACATGATAAACTTTTGACCTCCCTGGAAATTCTGGCAAACGACTCATTATCATTGTGGGACGTTCCTGTCGATGCCAAGGCGCGTCTCATCAATGTTTCCGAAAACGCAACCTATATTGTTGAAAACTCGGCGAGCTATCGTTCTGTCCTTCGAATTCACAGGGAAGATTACCATACGGAGCGTGCGATCGAATGCGAACTTTTATGGATGGATGCACTCAATGCTGAAAATTGTGTCGTAACGCCCGCCACTATTACTGGTAAAAACGGTTGTGTTGTGCAGAAAGCTGGCACGTCATGTCTGTTGAACGAGCGCTTTCTTGTTTTGTTCGAATTTGTAGAGGGTATTCAGCCGGATGAGTCGCAAAATCTGGCCTTACCCTTTGAACAACTGGGTGAAATGGCTGCAAAGACACATGCCCACACGATTGCCTGGCAAAAACCGGCTGATTTCGAACGCCTGATTTGGGATATCGCCGCCTTCTATGGTCCCAATGCCACGTGGGGCAATTGGCGGGACGGCCCTAATATCACCCCTTCCATAAAAGACACGCTAGAGCGTGTCGAAAACGTGGTGACAAATCGACTGGTGGAATTCGGCCAATCCGAACAACGCTACGGACTGATACATGCGGATATGCGATTGGCAAATTTGTTGATCGATGGCGGAACAACCCGGCTGATTGATTTTGATGACTGCGGGTTTGGCTGGTTCCTTTATGATTTTGCGGCGGGTATCAGCTTTATCGAAGATGACCCACAGATACCGGCCGTGCGTGAAGCGTGGGTAAGGGGATATCGGAAATTCCGTGATCTATCGGACGAAGAGGAACGCGAAATTGACAGTTTCGTGATGTTGCGCCGGATGGCTTTGCTGGCATGGATAGGTTCCCATATCAATGTACCTGAAGCACAGGCAATGGCTGGCGATTTTGCCAGGGTGTCGGCGGCATTGGGTGAGACATATTTATCCCGGATGTCGTGAAGACGTGCTGTCAACTGAATGACTGACGCTGTCAAGCGGGGCCAAAATCACTCGCCTAAGGTGTTTTCTCTATTGAGGGACACTGGTTTATGAGTGAGCAAAAATCAGCGTTTATTGAACGTTCCAAGGAATACTGGAATCCCAATAAGACGTCTTTCTGGCAGGATGCCGGTATCGATCTGGTTATTGATCGCCGTGAAGGTTACTGCCTCTATGATATGGACGGTAAACGTCTGATTGACGTTCATCTGAATGGCGGAACCTACAATCTTGGCCATCGTAATCCTGAACTGATCGAAGTTCTGAACGCCGGTGCCCGGCGGTTTGATATGGGGAATCACCATTTCCCGGCCTTGGCGCGTACCGCCTTGGCAGAAACCCTGGCCGACTGCACACCCGAAGGTCTAAAATATACAATCTATGGTGCGGGCGGTGCTGAGGCGGTGGAATTAGCCATAAAATCGTCTCGTAATGCGACACAAAAACGTAAAATCGTTTCGATTATCAAGGCATACCATGGACATTCCGGGCTTTCCGTTAAGGCTGGTGACGAACGATTTTCCAAAACTTTTCTGTCAGAAGATTTACTGGGTGAGTTTGTTCAGGTGCCATTCAATGATCTTGACGCCATGGAGGATGCCCTACGAGGCCGGGACGTGGCGGCTGTCATTATGGAAACGATCCCGGCGACATACGGTTTTCCCATGCCGCATGAAGAGTATCTTCCCAGTGTTAAACAACTCTGTGAACGTTATGACGCACTTTACATTGCTGATGAGGTGCAGACAGGTTTTATGCGCACAGGTGAGCTTTGGGGAATCACCCGCTACGGCGTTACGCCAGACATCATGGTTATCGGGAAAGGTGTCACCGGGGGCATGTATCCCATTTCCTGTTGCGTGGTTAATGAGCGTGCCGGTGCCTGGCTGAAGCAGGATGGGTTTGCTCATATGTCCACAGCGGGTGGTGCTGAACTGGGGTGTATTGTTGCCCTCAAGGTTCTTGAGATCACACAACGCCCTGAGGTTCGGTCTATTGTCAGGTATGTATCTGAC
The DNA here is from genome assembly GCA_963921245.4 of Rhodospirillales bacterium. GTDB lineage: Bacteria > Pseudomonadota > Alphaproteobacteria > Rhodospirillales > Casp-alpha2 > JABJGO01. The sequence goes on from CAWUEY030000001.1 coordinate 579,170, forward strand.
TATATTCGTGCGGGCTTGGATCAGATACAGAACTTGTATCCGGATTTCTTTACAGGTATTCGCCAGCACGGTGTGATTATGGGCCTGGAATTCAATGACTCTGAAGGCGCTAAGCCCGTCATGCGGCATTTGTATGAGAATGGTGTCTGGGCGATCTTTTCCACCCTTGATCCCAGTGTTCTGCAATTCAAACCAGGAATACTGATGACCCAGGACTTGTCTGAGGACTTACTTCGTCGGGTTGAGACAGCTATTGGTCTTGCCAGTGATGAAATCATGGGTCGTGGGCTGCGAAGGGCATCGTAATGGATACACAAGTATCCCAGTTAGTCGACATCAGCCAGACGGCAACGGCTTTGAGAGCCCGTGCTGAAACGATGTTGGAGCGTGCGCGTTGGGCGGCGCAAGTCTTTCAACGATATGATCGTGAGCAAACACAGGACATTGTTGATGCTGTTGCCATAGCCGCCCACGCGAAAGCGAAAGACTACGCAGAATGGGCTGTGCGCGAAACCGGGTTTGGCGTGGTTGAACACAAGACACTGAAAAATGAAATGAGTTCGCTTCCTTTGGTTGATCATTATAGGGATCGTAATTTTATTGATCCGCATTTTGATGCTGCCGACGATGTGGTGAAAATCCCTAGGCCCGCCGGGGTTATTTTTGCTTTGGTGCCATCGACCAATCCGATTGCAACCGTATATTTTAAGGTGTTGTCTGCGCTCATGACGCGCAATGCTATAGTGATTAGCCCGCATCCTGCTGCGCGTGACTGCTGTGTTGATGCCGCGCGAATGATGGCTGAAACGGCGGTCAGGACCGGTGCACCAGACTCTGTTATTCAGGTCATCGAGAATGTCAGTCTGCCGCTTGTCGATGAGTTCATGAAATCGGATAAAACAGATGTTATTCTCGCAACTGGCGGAACGCCGATGGTGCGTGCTGCCTATTCATCATCCAATCCGGCAATAGGTGTTGGTCCGGGGAATGCCCCGGTTTTCGTGGATGAAACAGCCGACCTGATGATGGCGGCACGCCATATTGTCGATAGTAAGTCGTTTGATAACTCCGTGTTGTGCACCAATGAATCGGTACTCCTCACACTGGATAATGTTTCTCGTTCGCTGGAGCGGGAATTGTCCGGTTCAGGTGCGCATATTTGCAGCGAAGACGAGGTGCAATCCCTACGAAATTATCTGTTCCATGAGCGCGGGTTCAATGTTGAGTCTTTGGGTCGGGCCGCGACATGGATAGCCGAACAAGCCGGTTTTAAGGTTAGTTCGAAAACTAAAATTCTGATAACGCCAATTAAAATGCTTGGTGTTGGTGAGGACCTGTCGCGTGAGAAATTATGCCCAGTACTTGGGTATTATATTGCCAGAAGCAAAGACCAGGCTCTGATGCAGGCGCGGGCGCTGCTTCGGTTTGCCGGCGCGGGGCACTCGGCGGCTATCCACTCAACGGATCAGCAAACAATAATGGATTTTTCGGCAGCCGTTGAAGTGTACCGGGTTGTTGTTAACGCGCCGTGTAGTCAGGGTGCCGCCGGATTAGGCACAACGTTGCCACCTACTTTCACAATAGGGACAGGATATTTCGGTCGCTCGTCGCTGGGTGAAAATCTTGGTCCGGCCAATTTGGTGAATTGGACACGCATTGCCTGGAAAGAGAGTGATGAAGCGCCGATTTCTGCGGGGGGAATCAATCGTTTGAAACATCTCGGCCCATTACCAAAAGCCCCATCTGACGGGGTACCAGGTGAAGGTCGTGAAAACGTCATGCCGGTTATGGCCCCTGTCCAGGCGGTATCGGATGATGATTTGCGTGATCAAATTCGGACCATTATTGCAAAAGAGTTACGTGGCATGGTGAAGAGATAGGTAATGGCTGATTTGCGTTCTTTTATTTTCATTGATCAGCTCCAGCCACAGACGCTTAATTACATGAGTACCTGGATGCGGGGCTCTTTACCCAGGACCAATATGGCGGCTCAGATCATCGAAGTCGCTCCCGGCCTTGACATTGAGGCTCTTACGGATATTGCCGTAAAACACGCAGAAGTCCGCGCGGGTATATTGGTTGTTGAGCGGCAATTCGGGTATCTGGAATTTCACTCTCGTGATACGGCCGGTGTAAAAGCGGCAGCAGCGGCGGTACTTCATAGTCTTGGTGCCAGTGCCGGTGATGCAATCACACCAAAAATACTGGGCTCGAAAGTGATTACCAGTATCGACCACCAGCACGCTTTTTTGATTAACCGTAATAAGCTTGGGTCAATGATTATTCCGGGAGAGACGCTCTATACGCTCGAAATGCAACCGGCTTCCTATGCTGTTATTGCGGCAAACGAGGCAGAAAAGGCCGCCAACATCAAGATTATTGATTACAGGATGATTGGTGCCAATGGTCGTGTGTATTTATCCGGAGGGGAAGCCGATATTCCGAATGCCCGAGAAGCCGCTGAAATGGCTTTGCATAACCTTGGCGCAGGATATGGGGAATAGGTATGGCGAATACCAATATTACTCGATTGATTAGCGAAGTTCTCGCCGAGGAATTAGCCAAAATCAATGCAGATTCATCGAAAACGGCGGATGGCCAATCAAGAGGTGTGGATGAGCGTTGGGTCCAAATTGAAACGGATGAGGATTTGAAAACATTCGTCAGCGATATCATTGGGATGACCGAAAGTCAGCGAGACCGAGTTGCTCTTGAAAAGGGAAAAATTGTTTATCGCCTGAAAAGGGCGGGTGGTCGCTCAACGACCCCGCATGAACGTAAACATGACAAAGGGTTCTCTTTCGGCACCACTCAAACAATAGAAAGTGGCTTTTTCTCCGAACGACAGGCAGACCGCATATCTGGAGATATTAAGAGATTGCGCATTGGGAAGTCCGTAAGAATGACGCCGCTTGCTCGGGATCGTTTACGTCAACGTGGCATCACAATTGAAAGGATGGACACATGATTAAGGGACGGATTGTTGGCCGTGTTTGGTCCACAAAAAGACTTAGTGTTTTGCCGCAAGGCGGGTTACTGGAGGTTGAAACAGATGGTGGGAAGATTGTTGCTTTTGATCCGCTGGGGTGTGCTGATCAGGAAGAAGTTCTGATCACACAAGGCTCTGTTGCGGCCGGATATTTTGAGGGCGTGAAAGCTCCGGTTGATGCCCTGATTATCGGCTCTGTAGATGATAATTCTTGAAATTAAACACGCCTGAAACAAGGCAAAACATAGAGAGGAGAAGACCAATGGCAAATCAAGCACTTGGAATGATCGAAACAAAAGGTTTTGTAGCGGCACTTGCTGCAGCTGATGCAATGGTGAAGGCCGCCAATGTCAGCATCGTTAAACGGGAAGAGGTCGGTGACGGTCTTGTTGCCGTGGTTATTACCGGCGATGTGGGTGCTGTAAAAGCAGCGACTGAAGCAGGCGCGGAAACAGTGAGTGCAATGGGTGAATTGGTTTCAGTTCATGTTATTCCTCGTCCGCACCAGGAACTTGGCAAGCACTTCACAACATCTTCCAAGTAATCCTGAGGCAGGTTTTGTTGAACCGACGTCGTATCATCGGCGGCGGAATGCAGGCCAGGCGGAACTGAACCGGGCGTTGTATGACTGAACTTCGTGTCTATTTGCCGATTGAGGATTTGCAACCACAGTTTGCGGCCTATATGTCGACGCCTGTGCGGGCGCGCGGGTATCCGCCTATACAAGGGGATAATAGCCTGATTATTGAAGTGTCGCCTGCGCTTTCAATTCACCGGATTGTTGATCTTGCCCTGAAAGCGGCACCAGACATGGAGCCAGGTATTCTTTTCACGGAACGGCAGTTTGGTTTGATGGAACTGCATTCAAAAGATAATGCAGAAGTGCAAGAGGCTGGTGCAGCAATTCTGAAAGGGATTGACTCAACGGCAGAAGACCAGTTGGCACCGTCAACCTTGTACGCCGACATTATTGAAAATGTTGCTGATCAGCATGCAGTTATTATCAACAGAATACGTAATGCCTCTATGATTCTTCCGGGTCAATCATTGCTGTTGTACGAAATGGCTCCAGCGTTATTTGCGGCCATGGCCACAAACGAGGCGGAGAAAGCAGCGCCTGGTGCAACATTGAATGAGGTCCAGATGATGGGAGCTTCGGGCCGTATTTTCATGTCTGGTGAAACGGAAGAACTTATTGTCGCTCAAAATGCTATTGAGTCAGCATTGAAGAAGGTCGTAGGGAGAAAATCATGAGTGATTGGAAGAATGCGTTTCGCTCATTCTACTATGCCACAGCTGAAGAACCGGATGGTATCGCTTTACCATCCGATGAAACGGCACTATTGGTGATTGATATTCAAAACATCTACCTAGAGGAGCCTTCAGATAAAATGGAGGCCGGGCGATGGAAACCGTTTTTCGACAGGATGAACAATGTCGTTATACCCAATACAGCTTCTTTGATTGAGCAATGCAGGTCCCGTGACGTTGAGGTTGTGTTCGCGCGCATTGCCTGCCTTAAGACAGATGGCAGGGATCGTTCGTTGAGTCAGAAAAAACCCGGTTTTAACTATCTGCTTCTTCCGAAAGATAGAGACGATAGTCAGGTTGTTCGGGAACTGTCGCCTGTTGATGATGAGATCGTCATTACTAAAACAACAGATAGTGCGCTGACAGGCACCAATCTGCGTATGGTTCTTCATAACATGGGTATTAAAAATGTTGTTGTTGCCGGAATTTTCACAGATCAATGTATTAGCTCCAGCGTAAGAAGCCTTGCAGACGAAAGCTTCAATGTTGTCGTGGTAGAGGATTGTTGTGCTGCGGCAACTGATGAACTGCATCGGAACGAGCTGTTGTCTATCAATATGATTTACTGCCATGTCGTAGAGTTGGAAGACATTGCCGGGTTTATAGATGCCCAGGCCAGTTAACCTGAACTGAAACCTGCGGAGGGCCACCACTGTGAATGACAAAAGCGTGTTTGGTGCAAACAGTAGGCGTCTAACCCGCCGCCCACGCCTCTTTCAGCTCACGAACTTGGTATGCGGCAACGGCAATTTCTCAATTCTGCTTATCCGAATCTTAACCCCTGGGAGCAAGCTGGTGCCGGTACTAGTGCTGGCGATACTCAGCAACAGGCCCAGTTGGCCCGTGAAGGTATGCGCTCTCAGGAAAAAATTGCCGGTATTCAATCTTCTGCGCAGATTAAGTCTTCTGAGCAATCTGCTGCCGCTGGTGTCGAGAGTGCTAGGATTGCTGCTGATGCTTCTAAGTACGGTACGGATAAGACTACTGACGTTGGCAACCGCCAGGTTGATGTTCTTGCTCAGCGTCTCCAGGCTGATATTCCTCATATTCAGGCTCAAACTGCTCAAGCTCTTGCCCAAACCTCATTGATGCATGTCCAGCGTATGCAGGCCATGAATGAGGAACAACTATCGCGCGCGATGGTTCCTTTTGCTCATGACCTCGCCCGCGCGAATCTCACCTCTCAGCAGACAAGGAATGTTCTCAATGCTTTGGCTAATCTTTATTCTGGGTCTTTTACTGGCGATACCCCTTCACTTTCTTCCTCGGACGCAGGCGGTCTTGGCAGCGCTGTTGCTACCCTGGGTGCTGCTGTTGGGACAGTTGTACTTGGAAGATCGCAGTTGTTTCGACAGCTTTTTTCTAAGCTTCCTAAATTAGTTTCTCGGTTTCGTGATCGTTTTAAAGGTAAATCTTCATCTTCGTGATGATGATTGAGATAACAGGACCCTGCTTCAGTATCTGTTTGCGGCGCTGAGGAGGGTGCTGGGCGAGGTTAGGCAAGAGATTTCCATGGACGCCACGCGCGTTCTGGCGCACCGCTCGGCCGGTGGCGGAAAAGGGGGGCCTTTGTTCAGACCATCGGCCGTACAAAGGGAGACCGCAACACCAAGGTTCACGCCATAAGTGACGTACACTGTCGCCCCCTGGCGTTCTGTCTGACGCTGGGTCAGGTTGACCACATCACGGGTGGTGAAATGCTGGCAGGCAACCTGCCCAAAGCCCGTTACCTGATCGCCGATAAAGCCTACGATGCCAACCACTGGCGCGACGGGTTAAAACGCTGGCGCAGCACGCCGGTCATACCGAACAGGTCCAACCGTAAGACACCTTATCCATTCGACCCTGAACGCTACAAAAAAACCGCAATGGTATTGAGCGCATGTTCGCAAGGCTTAAGGACTGGCGGCGCAACGCCACAAAATACCACAAAAACGCCGACAACTTCATGGCCGCTCTATGCATCGTCGCCATCATATGCTACTGGATTTGAATGAGTCTCGACCCTAGTTGTTTAGTCCCGGCATTTGATGTTGTATTGAGATAGTGTCAAGAAACCTGCGCACTTTTATTTTCAGGCGGTGTCTGCTCTGGTGTTGGTTTCCGTCTGTTTCAGCGGATCCATGTTCATGTAGTGCCGTGTGCTCCATTTGGTTCCAGCGATGTGTCTCAGCCTGGCTGCAGCCATGCTGAGACAGGATTGCGCATCCGGGAAGGCGCCGCCGACGCGGGTCCGTCTGCGGATTTCCCGCCTGAGCCTCTCCAGCGGATTGTTGGTTTTCAATTTGATCCAGTGCTGATCCGGGAAAGCGTAATAGGCGAAGGTCTCCGTAATTGATCCCGCCACCAGTTCCGCCGCCTTCGCCCGTCAGAGAGCCTTCAGTTTAGCGATCCCTTCATTGCTCTTGGCCTCGGCTGCCGCTCGGCCCTCGCTGACGTGGATGGCGGAAGCATATGCGCCACCTCGCGCACCTTGGTTGACGCTACGTGACTGAAGACGTTGCGGTAGAAATGCACCACACAGCGCTGCTAGCGGGCGTCTGGATAATATTCCCCGACGGCGAAAATCAGACCCAGGCAGGCGAAAGATTCAAGGCTGGAATATTTAGGGTGCCGCACGGCGCTGGGATACCGGCGGGCTTGATTCGGTAGATGACCTTTGCGATTGCATCATCATAGCCTTGATCTGGACATTGGTTCCCCGGATTGGCAAGGTGTCAGCGTAAAACTGCTTTTCGGCAGTTGCCCGAAGGTCTTCGAGTTACCGAAACAGGAAGATGAAAATCGATGCGTCTCAAGGATTGCCACAATTTTCACGACTTTCGCCGCCTTGCAAAAAAGCGACTTCCCGGCCCCATCTTCAACTACATCGACGGTGCCGCCGATGACGAAGTCACATACCGCAGGAACACCAACAGTTTCGATGATTGCGATCTGGTGCCCGATGTTCTGAGCGGTGTTGAGGACATTGATATCTCGGTCACCGTCATGGGGCAGAAGCTCGACATGCCGATCTATTGCTCGCCGACGGCGCTGCAACGCCTGTTCCATCACCGCGGTGAACGGGCGGTCGCGGCGGCTACCGAGAGGTTCGGCACCATGTTCGGCGTATCGTCGCTTGGAACCGTTAGTCTCAGAGAGGTCCGAAAACACAAAAATCCACAGGCCTATCAGTTCTATTTTCACAAGGACCGCGGTCTCAACAGGGCGATGCTGGAAGAAGCCAGGGACGCCGGTGTTGACATAATGATGCTGACCGTTGACAGCATCACCGGCGGCAACCGGGAACGTGACCTGCGAACCGGTTTTTCCATTCCCTTTCGGCTGACACTTGGCGGCATGATGCAGTTTGCCCTCAAGCCCATGTGGGGACTCAACTATGTGACCCATGAGCGTTTCAGTCTGCCGCAATTGGACAACCACATAGATATGAGCGGCGGGGCTCTTTCCATCGGTCGATACTTCACGAAAATGCTCGACCCCTCCATGAGTTGGCGCGACGTCGAGGAGATGGTCAAACTCTGGGACGGGCAATTTTGCCTCAAGGGAATAATGAGCGTCGAAGATGCCCGAAAGGCGGTCTCCATCGGTTGTACCGGCATCATTTTATCGAACCATGGCGGGCGTCAACTGGACGGCTCGAGAGCGCCTTTCGATCAGCTCGCAGAGGTTGTCGATGCGGTCGGAGACAAGATCGACGTTCTCATGGACAGCGGCGTACAGCGCGGCACTCATGTTTTGAAAGCCTTGTCTTTGGGTGCGAAAGCGGTGGGTGGCGGTCGATTTTACCTGTTCCCTCTTGCCGCGGCGGGACAGGACGGGGTGGAACGCGCGTTGGAGTTGATGCAGGCCGAGATCGTGCGCGGTATGCGTCTTATGGGCTGCCGGCGTGTCGACGATCTCACGCGCAACAATCTACGGTTCAGATCAACCACGGGGCCATAAGGTAATCCGGAGGCCTGTTGATGTGATGGTCACAAGGGCCGATTAAGTGGTCATCGCGGATGGGAATGGTGGTTTCTGCCTGGGGTTGGAAGCGGGCTAAACAATCATAGGCCAATCATCAGCCAATCATCAGATTGCAGGGTCCAAAGCTAGCCCGCCGCGGATATCGCCGTACCGGCAGGCCCTCGCACGGAACAATACAGTCTCTTTTACAAAACGCCCGGTCCTTCACCAAAACATCATGGAAGGTTCACGAATCTGTCGAAAACGACGGTTGAAAATTTATTATCTGGGTAGACAAGGGCTAATCCGTGCTTAAGAAGCCGTCCGATATAATAGGTGTTTAGTCCCGGCATTTAATGGATCGGATTGAGTCTGAATCTTTCCGTCTCATTTGTCCAGGTCTTGCAGATGTATTCGTATGGCGTCATGCCGTTCAGGGTCTTGAGCCTTCGGGCGGCTTTTCGCAGCAGAGCCTTGAGCTTTGAAAAGGCCATTTCGATCACTGACCGACAGATGAATGCAGAGCATTCACCGAGAGGTGGGGTCGAAATCCAGGCTATAAGGCGGCAGATAGAGCAGGTGCGGCTTTGCGTCTTTGATGGCCTCGCGAACGCCTTTGACCTTGTGAGCGGGAAGGTTATCCATGATGACGATATCTCCGGGCTTGAGTTACGGCACCAGACCCTGCTTCACATAGGCCCTGAAGGCGGGGCCGTTCATGGCACCGTCAAGCACCATGGGCGCCGTCATCCCGCTCACCCGCAGCGCGGCGGTGAACATCGTCGTTTTCCAGTGACCGTGAGGTATGGAGGCGCGGCACCGTTCGCCCTTCGCCGAGCCGCCGCGAAGCCGTGCCATTTTGGTGTTGCCACCGGTTTCGTCAATGAAGATCAGTTTTTCCGGGTCAAGTTCGAGTTGACCCGCGAACCAGTCCTCGCGCCGCGCCCGGACATCCGGGCGTTGCTGCTCACGGGCGTGCGCCGTCTTTTTTAAAGCTGATGTCCCGCTTCCGGAAGAACAACCAAACCGTGGACGGGGCGGCGCGAATACCATGGTCGCTCTGTAACCGCTCGGCAATCTCGTGAAGGGCAATGTCAGGGCGCGCATCGACCATCGCCAGGATCGGCGCTTCATAGGCATCAAGCCTGGAGCCGCCGGGGCGGCCTTGCCTGCCCGGCTTGCTGAACCCGCCAACCGCCAAAGGCGATGCCAATTGCCTGCTGTCGAAACCGCCACGCAAAACCGCGCCGACGCCTCGCGATGGCTCATCCCGCCCTCAATCGCATCAACCACACGCCGACCAAGATCAAGTCCGTATGCCCAACCCATGAAAACCTCCAAAATGAACATCGAAAGTTCAGAAATCAGAAGAAGGGTAAAATTGATTCAACGTTCCTAAAATCTGCTCTATATGTTTAGCCCCCTCCCCCCTCAATGTCTGGGCCATGACCCCCGGCATGATCGGTGGATCGTCACCATGGGCGTCAATGGTCAGATAATAGGGGTCTCCATCAGGAATGCGGTCGAGAACAGCCTAGATACCGATGTCGTGCATCTCATAGGCATCAATGATGTCACAGCCGTCGGCTTTGGCGTCTTCAACCTCGCCTCGAGGGGCGGTGGCGATGCCGCGCATACCGAATCTGGACGATGGTTTCGATCCTGTCCGGTTCGGAAGCCCGGCGGATTGCCATCAAACACCCGTTTTTTTCGCCGTTACCGTCGTCCCGCCAGTCGAGATGGGCATCAACGTAAATCCGAGGGTGTAAAGATATACATCCTGGTACTACTGGAGGCTCTATGTCTTTGTTGTCGTCTCTCACTGGTGGTGTTAAGTCTGCTCTTGGTAATCTCCCTGGTAATATTATATCAGGTGCTACCCAGGGCGTTGGTTCTGCTATTGGTTCTTCTCTTGGAACCCGCGTATCGAATGCCATTAATCCGCCGCCCAGACCTCTCTCAGCTTATGAGCTCGGTTTGCGTCAACGTCAATTTATGGATGCTGCTTATCCGAATCTTAATCCTTGGGAGCAAGCTGGTGCTGGTACTAGCGCTGGTAATTCTCAGCAACAGGCTCAGTTGGCTCGTGAACAAATGCGTTCTCAGGAAAAGATTGCAGGCATCCAGTCGTCTGCTCAAGTTAAGTCTTCTCAACAGCAGGCTGATGCCGGTGTTCAGTCTGCTCAAATTGCTGCTGATGCTTCTAAGTACGGTACGGATAAGACTACTGATGTTGGTAACCGTCAGGTTGATGTTCTTGCTCAACGTCTCCAGGCTGATATTCCACATATCCAGGCTCAGACTGCTCAAGCTGTTGCACAAACCTCATTGATGCATGTTCAACGCATGCAGGCCATGAATGAGGAACAGCTATCGCGTGCTATGGTTCCATTCGCTCAAGATCTTGCTCGTGCTAATTTAACTGCTCAACAAACAAGGAGTTTAATTAATGCTCTTGCTAACGTTTTTACTGGCGATGTTGATCGGAATGATGATCGGTCTTTTGCCGACGAGGCCTCAAAAGCTGTTCGCACTGGTGTTGCTGCTGCTGGTGCTGGCATGGGACTTTTTCTCACTTCCCGTACCCGCCTTTTTAAAGCTCTCGCTTCCAGAGTTCCCAGCCTGGTAAGATTTATTCGTGATCGCACTAAGTCGGGTTGGTTTTCCAAATCAACCTTTCGCCCGCAATGGAGAGACTATAAAGGTCAAGGTAGACAAGCGTGACGGTTTTGCCAAATTCCTTGAGGGCATGAAATGCCGGAATTGGGCCGCCGTGGCCACCACCCAGAACAACAAGCATTGCGTTCGCCCGGAATATCTTGCGAGCCTCACCGGATACGGAAAACCGGCAGGATGCCCGTCAATGAACGCTGTAGGGTTGCATACCTTGCTGCATGATCGCCGCGACAGCATGAGCGTGACTGTCCATAACGCCCAGAGATTGTCCATTGGCGGCGTGGACCGCATAGACTGTTTCGGGGTCGGTTAACGTCTCACCATGGTGAACGGTCATAGGTCGGACGTAAGCAGCCTCATGAAGACCCCAGTTGGCGAAGTCCTGACTGGACAGGCGCATTGCCCGGCTGGGGCGCGGTTCTTTCAGAATATGATTCTGTTCTGACATGTTGGTTGTCCTTGTCCTGATCTATCGCAGAATTATTGCTGGGGGATCACATCGATGGTTTTCGTAGGGCTTGCCGGGAATTTCTTTCTCTTTTGCTTGCCGCGGGTGATTTCGATGGTTTTGACCTCGGGTTCCGGGATGTACTGTTCGATATCAATATTCAACAGTCCGTCTTCCAGGGACGCGCCGGTGATTTCAATGCCATCAGCGAGAACAAAGCTGCGCTGGAATTGACGCGCGGCAATACCACGGTGCAGGAAAATCCGATCCGATTCATCGTCGTTGTTTCGCCCGCGAACAACAAGCTGATTGTCCTCCACGGTGACCTGCAGATCGTCCATGGAAAACCCGGCAACCGCCAGGGAAATGCGAATGCGATTATCACCAATCTGTTCGATGTTGTACGGCGGATAACCCTCGGCTGAGGTCCTGGAGACGCGGTCCAGCATACGTTCCAGATGGTCGAAGCCCAACAATAGGGGGCTGTTGAAATAGGTCGTCCTCGACATGTCGTCACTCCTCTCGGGGCGAGCGAGCTCCTCGGGTTTAGTCCCCTGCGGGGCACTGTCATGATCGGTCCAAAGGCACCGATCTCTGTTCATAAGATGGGTTTACGGCATTAATCTGTCAATCTTGAAGGCGACAATATTTTTTCAAGCCTGTTCAAAGCCGATAAAGGCGCTCCGTGGGTCCTGCCGCGGAATGACGATCCGGTTGTTGCGCCAATGGTATTCGACATTGTTGGCACTCAGCATTTGCGTGGTTTTACCCAGATCGTGAGTGGAAAGAACAAATCCGGCGTGCAGAAATGCCGCCCCGCCCAACGAGGTGGCGATGCCAAATTCTTCCGCTATTTGATCGGCCGCCATGACGGATATAGTGCCCGTCGCGGTGTGGTAGGTATTGTTGGAGTCAGAGGGACCGTAGAGGGCCTTCAGAACATCCGACTCAATCTCCGGATTGGCCGCACAGCAGACAACCCCGGCGATCCCTTGAGCCCCGTTTTCGTGGTCCATCAAATCGGCATTATCCTTGTCGGGTGAAACAATTTCCTGGCAGGTAAAAAAGAAGGCACCACCAGAATCAGCGTCCCTCGCAAACGCCAGACGAACGGAAAGTGTCTCATCGATTCCATCCGGGTTTTCGAACACCCGGGTGAAATTGACAATACTGCCGCCGGAGACTCCGGTATCCCTGAATAGCCGATCATCGGCCGTGGCGTCATTTGTCGTCGCTACAATTTGGGAAAAACCGTTATTTCCGAATTGCTTGCGATAGGAGTCGTCATTCAGGACAAAGGTGTTATCGGCTTCAATCGCGGCGGCATATTCTTCCGCATCGGCGACGGCGAGAGATTCAATCATGGTGCCATCACGGAGGTAGATGTTGATGTTTTCAGTCCCAAACGGGTGCCGCCCGTTTGGTGCAACCGTAAATCCAAGGGACGAATAGAGCATCCGCAGGTTATCCAGATCAGTTGCCACAAGAACGAGGTGGTCAATGCCGCGTGCTGTTTGCGTGACCGGGTTTTCATTTCTTGTCATGGAATTTTCCTCTATGGAAAAAACATTTGGGGCGTCCCTAGCTGATTGATCGGTTTTGGTCATAAGGCTATGGTATGAAATGAAAAACAAGTATGCAAAGCGTTGTCGTATTTCCGAAGCCAAAATCCGCGAGATTGTGACGTGCTTCGCCGTCGCCCTGACGGCGGTGAAGACGGCCCGGTTATGCGGCGTGAACCGCAACACGGTCAACCGCATTTATCTGGTTTTTCAGCCTGTTTAAGCGGTGCAGAAAGGTCTACGCCGGCATCGCCCCGGATTGTTCAAGGCCAACGCTACAGGGCATTATCCGAGGAAGGGTCGATGCTCGCATTGTCATCAACACCGACGGATGGCGCGGCTATAGCGGACTAGTCGATTTCGGCTACGGGCATTACCGCGTCGATCATTCCAGCGACGCGTTCACTAAGGGGCCAGGTTCAAGGGGGTGCCCAAACACACCTTCCATCTCCACCTCAAGGAAACTGAACGGCGATACAACAATCGCACTTCCAATAAAGTCAGCCCCCTGTTAGGCTATCTCAGAGAAACCCCTATCAGCCAGGCATGATCCTAATGAAATAACACAATATATGGGAGAAGCCGGGCGAAGAATTGGCGGCAATGAACATCAACAGTGGAGACGATAATGAAAATATACAAAAGGCTTGCGGCGGGGAAAATGACGCAATTGGTTGCAGGCGCCGCCATTACAGCATTGACATCTGGTGTGGCAATCGCAGAGCCGATTACCGTTGTATCCTGGGGCGGAAGTTACGGCGCCGCCCAGGATAAGGCCCTGTTCAATGATGCGTCCAAAAATGCTGGTATTGAGATCATTCGGGAATCCGGCGCAAGCATGTCAAAAACCTGTCTTCAGGTTGAATCTAATTCAGTGACATGGGACTTGGTTGTAACGGGTTCCGGTGGCGCGGCAGCCGCCGCCGCTAAGGGGTGCTTGGAGAAAATTGACTACAGCGTTGTTGACGTGTCGGATTTTTATCCCAATCTGTATACGGACTATTGTGTCGGTTCCGATGTGTTCGCAACGGTAATGGCATGGAACACGGACAAGTATGGCGAGCCAGGAAGTGAAACGGCACCTAAGTCCTGGGCTGATTTTTTCGATGTTGAAAAATTCCCCGGTACCCGTGCGTATCGCGCCAACAATGTGGATGGCGCTCTTGAGCCGGCCCTGATGGCGGATGGCGTTCCTGCGGATAAGGTCTATGAAGTTCTTTCAACCCGTGAAGGCATAGAGCGCGCCATCAATAAAATCAGGGAACTAAAACCCCATATTGCCGTGTTCTGGGGCTCTGGCGCACAGCAGGCCCAGTTGATGAAAGACGCCGAAGTGGATATGACAACCGGCTGGAACGGTCGTTTTGACAACGCCGCAAAAGACGGCGCAAAGGTTGGCTACACTTTTGATCAGGCACTGTTGGACTATGATTGTTTTGCCATACCGAAAGATGCGCCGAACGGAGAAACAGCAATGAAATTTCTGGCGGAAATCTCCAAGCCGGAATATCAGGCCAACCTGCCGTTTCACATCACGTACGGCCCTACCAACAAAAAAGCCTATGAGATCACGACTGCGCCGCAGGAGCTGATTGAAGCGCTGCCGTCTCATCCGAAAAACGTCCCGTTGATGCTTCCGGTCAGCCTTGACTGGTATGCCGAACACCGGGAAGAGGCGCTTGAAATGTATATGGAACTACTGAGCGAATAATACAGACTCTCTTACATGCGAGCTGTCGGACAGAGGGTTAATCTGGCCGCCTCGTGTCCAGGAACGAATATTTTGTCCGAAAAAACTGCTACCCGCGATGGGCGGTCGGCCTTGCCTATCCACATCCGGGGCTTGACGAAGAAATATGGTGATCTCTGCGCCTTGGATTCCGTTGATCTGGAAATCAAAAGCGGAGAATTTCTAACCCTACTTGGTCCTTCCGGATCAGGCAAAACCACGTTGCTGATGGCAATCGCCGGATTCAACCGGCCTGATTCTGGCAGTATCCGGTTTGGCGACAGGGAAGTTATCCTGACGCCTCCCCATAAACGCGATGTGGGTATGGTTTTTCAAAGCTACGCCCTGTTTCCGCACATGAGCGTTGCTGACAATGTGGCCTTTCCACTGAAACTTCGCGGGACCCCGCCTGAAGAACGGGCTAGGCGCACCGCTGAAGCGCTGGAAACCGTACAGTTGAACGGGCTGGGCGAGCGAAGAATTGATCAGTTGTCCGGCGGACAGAAACAGCGCGTTGCGCTGGCCCGGGCATTCGTGTTTCGTCCGCGTATCCTCCTGATGGATGAGCCGTTATCGGCGCTGGACAAAAAGCTCAGAGAGCAGATGCAGATTGAACTGAAACACCTGCATCGGCAATTGGGGGTGACGACCGTGTATGTCACGCACGATCAGCGTGAGGCCCTAACCATGTCGGACCGCATCGCCGTGATCAATCATGGAAAATTGGCGCAGGTTGATACACCGGAGGCGATCTATAATCATCCGGTCAATGGCTTTGTAGCCGACTTCATTGGTGAATCTACGATTTTGCCGTTGACACAGGGTGATGGCGGGCATCTGTTTTTCAAAGGGCGTAAAATTTCCAGTGAACCGGTTGAATTTACCAGTGAAGGGCATTCACTGGTAATACGCCCGGAACGGGTGTATGTCACCGATAATAAAGAGAATACCGAACAAACGCTATTGTTTGAGAGCACGGTGAAAGAAGCCGTGTTCCAGGGGGAAACAGCCTTTGCTCTCGTGGCTATTGATGATCAAACCGAATTATCGGTTCGTTTTGGTACAGATGAAATGAGCCGGAAAAGTTTCCCCAAAGCCGGAGACCTGGTAACCGTCGGACTTCGTCGGGAAGACATCATCCTCATTCCCGGAGGGACGCAAGCATGACGTTTATGGGGGCATCTGAACCCGAACAGACGCTGCATGCCAACGCGCTGAAGAAACAGGAGTTCAGGGAACACTGGACCTTGTTATGTCTGGCTTTACCGGCACTGCTGGTTATTGCGCTTATTATTCTTATTCCCGTCGGCTGGTTGTTCTATCTTTCTTTTATTGGCGCGGACGGTTCACCGTCTCTGGAATACTATCATAAGATGATTAAGTACAAGTCTTATGCCCGGGTGTTCCTGATTACTTTCGAAGTCAGTCTGTTTACCACGCTGATTTGTATTCTGGCCGGATACCCGCTGGCTTATTTTCTGGCGAATTTGCCGCCCCGAATGGCTGGTTTTTGTATGCTGGCCGTCCTGCTGCCGTTCTGGACATCCCTTCTGGTACGCACCTATGCGTGGCTGGTGTTGCTCCAGAAGAAAGGCATTCTCAATGACTTCGCCATTGAAATCGGGTTGTGGGAAGCACCTGTAAAGCTTGTCCATAATATGTCAGGCACCCTGATTGGCATGGCGCACATCATGTTGCCGTTTCTTGTCTTGCCGTTGTACGGGGCGATGAAGAAAATTGATCGGGACATGATGCACGCAGCGTCAAACCTAGGGGCGTCTCCAGCCAAGGCTTTCTGGCAGGTGTACTTCCCGCTTTCGTTGCCAGGCATGGTGGCCGGATCATTAATCGTGTTTGTCCTGTGCCTTGGCTTCTATGTAACGCCCGCCGTCCTTGGCGGCGGAAAGGTGGTCATGGTGGCAACCCAGATTACCGCAATACTTGAGCACCAATTCGACTGGGGCGCAGCCAGCGCGCTTGGCGTTGTCTTGTTGTTTGCAACAATTTTGATTCTTTACGTCGCAGGTCGATTGTTTAGATTCGACACGGCACTGTTTGGTAAGGGCTGGTCATGAGCTGGTGGCGTAAAGCTGCATCGGATACCCAAATCACCCACGGTGACCGTTTTTGGCTGTATGCGGTTGCTTGTGTCATCATGCTATTGCTGGTACTTCCCACATTCATCGTCATTCCTATGTCGTTCTCGGACTCTCAGTATCTGGCATTTCCGCCCGAGATCTGGTCAACCCGCTGGTACGAGGAGTATTTCGGCTCTTCCAGGTGGATGAGGGCGACGTTCACATCAGTCTACGTTGGCGTTTTGACAATGCTGGTGGCGCCGCCGCTTGGCGTCATGGCCGCATATGCGCTTTTCGTATCCGGTCACAAGGCCGCCAGAGCCGTATTCATGCTTCTCATTACGCCCATGATTGTTCCCGTCATTCTGATTGCCATTGGTACGTTTTACGCCTATGGACGGGTTGGTTTAAACAATACGATTATGGGACTGGTTCTCGCCCATACGGCGATGGCGACGCCTTTAGTTATGATTATCATTACCGCAGCGTTGCGTTCCTATGATCTGAATCAGGAGAATGTTGCACGGAGTCTGGGCGCGACAAGGGCGAAAGCTTTTTTTCTGATTACCCTGCCACAGATCAAGTTCTCCGTTGTCACCGCGGCGCTGTTGTCTTTTTTGACGTCGTTTGATGAAGTGATTATTGCTATATTTGTCTCCGGCGGTGTCAATGCAACACTAACCAAACATATGTTCAGCGCCTTGCGGGATTTTATTGATCCTACGATTGCGGCGATCTCGACGATTATGGTCCTGGTTTCATCGGTGCTTTTGCTGCTCACACAATTCATCAACAAGTCAGAAAACTAGAGTTTCTCTTTTAACCGAAAATAGCCGTTATCCGGCTCTCCGTATTATGGGGGATGCCTTGATCAGGCGGCGGTCTTTCCGGAGAACAGAAACGGCACCTTTGACGTCGGTGCTCAGGCACGGCGTCAGACAGAACGCCAGAGGACGACAGTGTGCGTCACTTATGGCATGAACCTTGGTGTTGCGGCCTCCCTTTGTACGGCCGATGGCCTGAATAAAAGCCCCCCTTTTCCGCCACCGGTCGAGCGGTGCGCCAGAACGCGCGTGGCGGGCATGGAAATCTCTTGCTCGACCTCGGCCAAGCCCGCCGTCAGGGCGGCGAACAGGTATTGCCAGTGCCCCTTCTGCGACCAGCGGTTATAGCGGTTGTAGATCGTCGTCGAGGGGCCGTATTCTCCGAGACAGTCTCGCAAGCGCAAGCCCGATTGCAACACATGGGGGATGCCCGAGATTACCCGAAACCTCACTCAATGCCGCGAGCGAAGCCGTCGATCGCTGTATTGCCGCTCGGACCGCGGGCGGCGGCGGGGCGCTCCTGTGTAGTACCTGTCCCATAGAGCCTCTTTATTAATGATGATATTCAATACACCATCAAATGCTGGAACTAAACACCTAGAATGTAAAGAACAGGGAGGCGGGATATTGTGGGATATACGCGGATACATCCCGGAAAACATCAATGTTTATGCGGATTACAAATCGATGCGCTGGTAATTAGATATGCTGCACCATTCTTTCCCACTGCGACACTTAGAACCGAATTTCGTGCGTTTTTCGGTAAGACGGGAAATGTGCAAAAATGCCTCAACGCCACAGCAGGCGCGGCTTTCAAGGCTTTTCACGATTTCTCAAGTCGGAAGTCGACCGGCTAAAGATGGAAGTAAGTCCCATCTTTGATTTCTTCAGGGTTTCTGTGGGGCACAGCTCAAAAACGCCATTTTCTAAGTCGGCACTGGTGTGAATTCCTTCAGCAACACATGTAGTATATCACTTAACGGGTGTCCGGCAAAAAACTTCCCGTCCAGCGGGCTTCGCCGATGACCTCCATGTCGTCGGACCAAGTGCGGTTCATTTCCGCCTTTTCGTCGCTTTTGAGGACCCAGCCGCCGGTGCTGTCCTTGCCCAGACGCTTGGCGACCAGGCCGTCGTCTGGGCGGATCACACATATATATATATATATATATGTGTGTGTGTGTGTCCGTTGCGACGGCGGGTACGGCTACAATCCACAAGAATGGAACAACCGTCTACCAGCGTCGGCTCCATGGAGTAACTCCTATGATGATTATCTAGGGTTTCGTTTGATTTCCGCCAGGGTAAATGTTGTAAAATCCTCGAAGATCCAGCCGTTTTTCAAGGTGTCGTAGATGATCTTGAGCAGCTTTCGTGCTGTGGCGATGATCGCCTTGCCGGCACCGCGGCGGTCCTTGATGAGCCGGTAGAAGGCATTGAGATAGCCTGAATAGCGGATGGTGATGAGCGTGCCCTGAACCAGGGTGGTGCGCATGACCTTCTCGGGGCATAAAATGCCCCTGCCGGTCAACGGTTTGTTTCCGCGTTTGGTAATCCGTCCCCGGTTGTCGGTCTCGTTCGACTGACTGACCCCCGCCACGATGCCAGGGTAGGCCACCAACTTGTCCGCATTCTCGAAGTCATTCACATTGCCGAGGCCAGAGAGGAACACCGCTGGCGAACGGGGGCGGATGCCTTTAATCTCGACCCGCCCGTCATAACCGTCCATGGTTTCAGCCGAGCTCTCACACACTCTGTCGAGCCGTATGATGGCATCTGTCAGACTGAGGGCCTGATCTCAGCTCCACCTGCTCGAGAGTCGAGAAACGGCCAATCTCAAGAGCCTTCAATCGACGTCTGGAAGAAAGGCTTTCCTTATTCAATTTGATGCCGTGGCGGACATGAAGGGCGAGGACCCTGTTCAACAACCGTGTGCGGTGTTTAACCAGAAGATCGTGTGTGCAGGTTAGGAACGCAAGCGCGCTTTCGGCGACCGTCTTCACCCGCGTCTCGGGCAGCATGTCCTTCGACAGGAAAAAGGCCATGGCCCGCGCATCGTTGCGGTCCGTCTTCTTGACCACCTTGCGGATCACACCAAATTGCCCCAACGGCCCGGAGTTGTCGGTAACCACGCGGCCGACACACGAAATTACCTGATCACAGAACCAGGCCGCGTTCCCCGTTGCCGTGGCGGCAATCTCATCGGCGGCATCAAGTGTCAGATGGAGCCGTTCAAGACCCGCCACACAAAGCAGAAACGTCTCACAATCGCCGTGGCCGTCATTACCCGGACGGCAAACCGTGAAAGAACTGGTATGAAGATCGACACCCATATAAGCCATGCTATACTTCCTCTGTCGGGCGTGAATGGTGGAACCCCGGATGAGGGGTGAACGGTCCAGCAAAACCCTGAGCAAAACCCCGGTCCAAACGCCTATACGAGATCACCGCCCTAAACCGGGCCTCAGGCTGGTCGTTCGGATACAGGCGCGGGCTAATCTCCTCTACAGGGTCAAAATGCCCTATATGATCATTCAGCCTGAAACTCATCCGCCTCTCCCAACACTCTACCAGAGCCGGCATGCAGGACCGATAACTAACCATTCATGCCAGCTCCTGTTTATCGGTTTCACTTTTTCGTTGATTTTATATCGAACAAAAATGAATAGGTTCATTTTTATGTCCCAGAGTCTGCTCAAGAGTCAATGCAAAACTTGAACAGACTCATTTTTCTTGATACACAACCTCGAAGTGCGTTTTCGCCGAGCAAACTTTGAGCCATAAAAAAGGCGGATCACGTGTCCGGGCTACGAGAACGTCAAAAAGCAGACAGAAAGCAGCGCATTATCGCCGCCGCGGAAGCTCAGTTTCGCCAGCTTGGATATGAAGAAACCAGAATTGAGAGTATTGCCAGTGCTGCCGGGGTTTCGGTAGGGACGGTCTATAACTATGTCCAGAACAAATCAGATTTATTGATGATTCTTGTTACGGAACACACTGATTTCGTAAAAGATGAAGTTGACAAGCTGATCAGGGACCCGCCAAGAAATCCGGTCGAAGCTGTTTTCGGATTGTTCGTGACAATGACTCGCCATTCTCTGAATCATTTGGGCAAGGAAAACTGGCGCCATCTTGTCGGCTTATCCATTGCGCACCGGAAGACAATGATCGGGGAACGCTTTGCGCAGCACAACATGACACTGCATGATCGGATTATCCGGATGCTGGATGCGCTTCAGGATAACGGTGTTCTGGCGAGAGAGTGCGATACAAGACAACTGGGCGGCATCCTGTTTCGCGTGGAAACCATGCACTACATCGAGCTTGCCTCAAACGATGCAGTGACGTTTGAAGACTATAAAAAGCTTGTCCATGAAGACATGCAATTCATTCTTAAACCCTACGCGTCTTCACGGTGGTGACGCCCGGTAAAATCAGGGCGCGCCGCCGGTTTAGGCTTTTTCGACGATCACCGCCGTTCCGCTGGCCACCAGGAACAGCATATTTTTTCCGTCTCCGGAAATTTCATTGTAGTCGAGCGACACAGCGACAATTGCGTTGGCACCGACTATCAGGGCCTCGCGGCGTAACTCGGTAAGACAGGTATGACGCGCATCGCGGAGAACCTTCTGGGATGACTTGGAGCGCCCACCGAGAATATCCGTGATCCCGGCAAAGAAATCTTTGAACAGGTTCATGCCGAACACGCATTCGGCCGTGACCACCTGAATCCGTTGCGTGACCCGGTACTCACCCATGGAGGATTCCGTGGTGACAATAATGTCTTTTGCCAACTCATCGATCACTTCGGTGGGCAGTTCATCGTACTGCTTGTTGTCGATCAATTCCTGAATGTCTTCTTCGCTTTTGCCAAAAAGTCCGAATACCATGATCTAGCCTTTCCTGAACGTCATGCGGGTACGAATTCCTTGAAGAAATCATTGCCTTTATCATCGATCACAATAAAAGCGGGGAAGTCTTCAATTTCAATTTTCCAGATGGCTTCCATACCCAGTTCCGGGTACTCCAGCACGTCAATTTTTTTGATGCAATCCTGGGCCACGCGGGCACCAGGGCCGCCGATAGAACCGAGATAGAACCCACCATGGGCCTGACAGGCCCTGGTGACGGCGAGAGATCGATTACCCTTCGCCAGCATGACCATCGAACCCCCTGCGGCCTGGAACTGATCAACGTATGAGTCCATTCGCCCCGCCGTGGTCGGGCCGAAAGAGCCGGAAGCGAACCCTTCCGGGGTTTTCGCCGGACCTGCATAGTACACGGCGTTTTCCTTTAAGTAATCCGGCATGGGCTCACCCGCATCCAGCCGTTCCTTGATCTTGGCATGGGCGATGTCACGCGCCACGATCAGAGAGCCCGTCAGATTCAGTCGGGTTTTCACCGGATACCGGGTAAGAACGCCAAGGATTTCCCGCATGGGTTTGTTGAGATCAATGTCCACAACAGTGCTTTCCAGATCGTCCGCTTCAACGTCCGGCAGATACTTAATGGGATTGGTTTCCAGTTTCTCGATAAAGATACCGTCCCTGGTAATCTTGCCCTTGCACTGACGATCCGCAGAACAGGACACCCCGATGCCAACAGGACAGGACGCACCGTGCCGGGGCAATCGAATGACACGAACATCATGACAGAAATACTTTCCGCCAAACTGGGCCCCGATACCCATGTGCTGGGTCATCTTGTGGACCTTGTCTTCCAGTTCCAGGTCTCGGAAGGCCTGACCGTATTCGTTGCCGGACGTGGGCAAGTCATCCAGGTATTTGCAGCTGGCGAGCTTGACGGTCTTCAGGTTCAACTCCGCCGATGTTCCACCGATGACGATGCAGAGATGGTAGGGCGGGCACGCCGCCGTGCCGAGCGTTCGGATTTTTTCGTCCAGAAATGTTGCCAGTGATTGTGGGTTCAACACGGCCTTGGTCTGCTGATACAGGAACGACTTGTTTGCGGAACCGCCGCCTTTGGCGATGAACAGGAATTTATAGGCATCGCCTTCCGTCGCATAGAGATCGATTTGCGCGGGTAGATTGTCACCGGTGTTTTTCTCTGTGAACATATCCAGAGGAGCCAACTGACTATAACGCAGGTTTGATTCCGCATAAGTCTTGCGAACACCT
Source organism: Rhodospirillales bacterium (assembly GCA_963921245.4). GTDB lineage: Bacteria > Pseudomonadota > Alphaproteobacteria > Rhodospirillales > Casp-alpha2 > JABJGO01. Next base: position 601,870 of record CAWUEY030000001.1, read on the forward strand.
TCCGAAATGGCGGCCGCGTCGTCTGCTCCGGTCCAGACGTTCTGACCTTTTTTACCCATCACGATCGCAGTTCCTGTATCCTGGCACATTGGCAAGATGCCGCCTGCAGAAATATTGGCGTTTTTCAGCAGATCCATGGCCACAAACCGGTCATTGTCAGAGGCTTCAGGATCGTCCAGTATGGAGGATAGTTGCGCCAGGTGTGCCGGGCGCAGCAGGTGCGCGATATCCCGCATAGCGGCGGCGGTCAACATGGTAAGGGCTTCCGGGGCAATTTTGAGAATTTCCTGACCCTGGAATGTTTCCGTGGAAATGTGGTCTGTACTCAGGAGCCGGTATTCCGTTGTGTCTGGACCCAGGGGGAACATTTCGTGATAGTCAGACGTGCTCATGGCAACTCACCCTGTGAATGGATTGGTGTTGTATTCGGGGAATCTCGAACAAGCGATATCATCCTGGCACGTTGATTGGGCTGTGGTCCCCGGTTACTTCTTACGGAAAGCATCCAGAGCAATGACCTCACCAGTTCTGGGTTCAGCGGCGGCATTTTCTGCGGTTGGTTCTGTGTCTGGCGCCACCGACGGCTCGAAATCCTGCTCGACGGCAGGGGGCTCGAAGGGGAATTCCTCCAGATCAGCAAAACCTTCTTCGTCCATATCTGTGGTTTTCAATTGCAGGCCGAAATTGACTGATGGATCGGTAAATCCGGTAATTTCTGAAAACGGAATATGGAGACGTTCCGGTTTTCCGTTGAATCGCAGGGTCACAAAGAACCCACCATCGTCGACCATCAATTCGTCGTATTGATGTTGCAAGACGATGGTCATCTCCTCGGGATGTTGGGCTTTCAGGACATCGGGCAGAATAACCGCCCCTGTATCGGTTCGGAAGGTGATGTAGAAATGATGTTCACCGACAAGGCCATGCTCGGCGGTGTAGGACAAGGCCTGGCTGATAACGCTGCGGAGCGCATCTTCAATCCAGCGATCATACCGAATGGGATCGTCGTCTTGATAATCCATGGCCCCCGCCGATACTTTTCCCTCTTCGTTTCGCCGTCGGCTCGTTGGCCGTTCGAGTGAGGGGCTTCTGTTGCCAGGTGCCCCTCGAACCCCGTAGTTGCTACTTAAGCAGCAACTGCAAATGCTTCATTATCGTTAGCATTTGTAAGAGTAGCCCGGTAACGGTGGTACAATGCCGGGCAAAAACTGAACCTTTACTACACGCGTCGATCCTGTTTCGCCCCCTCTGATATTTGGTGGAGGCGCCGGGTACCGCCCCCGGGTCCGCTATGTCTATTCCGTACAGCGTTTATTGCCATAGTCGGTTACCCGACCTTTGCACTATAGAAAGGGTTGGCGAGGATGAAAAGCTTTACCAGACGTTTACCATGAACCCCTATGAATGGTGGTGAGCTGTCAAAGAGATGGAACGATCTGGTGGATCTGGTTTTGCCGAAACTCCGACGGTACCTCAAGGGTTCGCAAAACCGGGTTTTGCGAAGCTTGGGAATTTGCGTGGTTTTTGCCGTTAACCAGGCCCACGCTGACAGTGTTATCGACAATCTTCGGGTCGGAGAACATCCGGACAAGACTCGCGTTGTTCTGGATATCAGCGAAAGCATGGATTTCACCTACAAAGTGGTTCCGGAGGGGTTCAAGGTTTCGTTTCCGGATGCACGTTGGGCTGTTCCGAAGCCCGGCGGCGGCGGGCTTGTTGAAGGTGCGATGTTTGAACCTGCTGGTTCAGGGGGATTTCTAACCATTCGGACAGTAACGCCAGTCGCCATGCAAAATGTACAAGTATTGAGCCCTGACGAATTTGGCGGATTCCGGATTGTAATGGACGTTGTTCCCGGCCCGCCACTGCCGCCGGTGCCGCCTCCGACAACCCCGGTCGTGGCCATAGCAAAAGCCCCATTGTTGGCACCGCTTGAGTCGCCGCCCACCTTGCTGCCACAGGAAACGCTCGCTTCGCCGTCACCAACAGGATTGCCGGGTCCACAGGATGCAGCGGCCTCGACGCCGACGCCGGTGTTTTTATCCCCTGTGACGGGAAATGCCATGCCGTTACTGGATGAACAACCGCCGCCGCCAGACACTGTTGAAGTGCCGCCGGAAGTATACAATGACTTCAATCCTCCATCGCCGGATAAAGTTGATCAGGTTTTGTCGTCGCTGCTGGTTTGGACCGACACCGTTTTCGGTTCACTGGATAGTGGTCAATTGGTGGGCGGCAGCCTGTCGGTCGCCGCACCCATTGATCGTACTCTGGGTCTTCAGATCGAGGGTTTGGTCGGCGATCACGATGGTGATGCACTTCTGGGAACCTATACCCGTGTTCTTCCCAATGACAATCCACCTATTGGGGTTGGCCCTTCGGGAAGCTGGGTCGACGTGGATGGTGTGTCTACCCACCGGGCAGGGCTTGAGGTGGCCAGTCGTTTGCTGGGTCCGATCGCACTTTCCATGGAAGCAGGGGCGCAGGGCGGTGATCTTGATGACACCTACTACGCTGGACTAAACGGGGAACTGCATTTCGCGGAAACATTCGCGATTTCTACCGGGGCTTCGGGTTTTAGCAACCGTCGGTTCTATCATCTCGGTTTTGGGTGGGTATTGCCCGGCGGGGCAGAAGTTTACGCCGATGGTGGAACCGGTAACAAAGGTTACAAGCACCTGCTGGGCGGTGTACGATACACGTGGGGTGGTGCCAACGCTGCAACATCTTCTGTTGCACAAAACAGTCGCAAGGGGAGTCCGATGAGCCCTGTTCTGAACAGTGTTACAGGCGCCGCAGCGCTTGTGCGGGCGGCTCAACGGCGTCCTTAATGTTTACCACAGCACGTCTTCGTGTCGGGCATTGGCTGCGGACCAGCCTGATTGAATACAGAATTAACTTTGGGCATTTCCTGGAGGCTGGTTGCAGGTTAGTATAGTAGTGTAGTGCCGACCTCGTTTAAGCCCAGTTGTGTTGACCAACCATGCAGCAATATCTGGACCTCCTTCGTCATATTCGGGAAACCGGGGTGCATCGCGGTGATCGAACGGGCACCGGTACGCAGAGTGTTTTCGGCTATCAAATGCGGTTTGACCTAGGAGCAGGGTTTCCCTTGCTGACAACTAAAAAGCTTCACATCCGCTCAATCATTCATGAATTGCTATGGTTTCTAAGCGGAGACACCAATGTCCGGTATCTCAAGGAGAACGGCGTTTCCATCTGGAATGAGTGGGCTGATGAAAACGGCGATTTGGGGCCTGTGTATGGCCATCAATGGCGATCATGGCCCACGCCCAGTGGAGAAAAGGTAGATCAGATTTCACAGATCCTCCATCAATTGAAAACAAATCCCGACTCCCGCCGTCATATCGTGTGTGCGTGGAACGTGGCAGACGTTAATAATATGGCACTGCCTCCCTGCCATTGTCTGTTTCAGTTCTATGTGGTAGACGGGCGGCTATCGTGTCAGATGTACCAACGTAGTGCGGACGTGTTTCTTGGTGTCCCCTTCAATATTGCCTCTTACGCCCTGTTGACGCACATGACGGCTCAGGTCTGTGATCTGCAAGCTGGTGACTTCATTCATACCTTTGGTGACGCCCACCTCTACAGTAACCATTTTCAGCAGGCTGATGAGCAAATCACCAGAACGCCGGGCGTGCTGCCCCGACTGCTCATGAACACCGCCGTGAAGGATTTATTTGCGTTTCGGTTTGAGGATTTCGAGATTGTCGACTATGTGGCACAGGATCACATAATGGCACCGATAGCTGTGTAACATGGCACCGCTACTTCATCTCTCTCTCATCGTCGCGACAGCCCGAAAGGGTGTGATCGGCAAGGACGGTACGATGCCCTGGCATTTGCCGAAAGATCTTAAGCATTTCAAACAGGCAACCAGCGGCAAACCTGTTATCATGGGGCGCAGGACGTTTCAGTCCATAGGTCGCCCGCTACCCAACCGCACAAATTTTGTCATTACCCGGGATCAATCATTTGCCGCCGACGGCATAGACGTGGTTCACGATCTTGCAACTGCGCTGAGCAAGGCACGAGAAAAGGCCTTGTCTGATGGCGTCGGTGAGGTCATGGTGATTGGCGGCGGGCAGGTTTATTCTGAGGCTCTGCCACTGGCGGACCGCATCTATCTGACGGAAATTCACGCTGACATCAACGGCGATACCCGGTTTCCGGTAATTGAGAAGGACAAGTGGAGAGAGATCAGGCGTGTGGAGGAAAATGCTGGTAGCGACGGGACACCGGCGTGTAGCTTTTTACTCCTGAAGCGGGTCATTTGGTAACCAGAAAAACGGAGGCGATCATGACTAAAGTATCCATGTCGACAAAATTGAATGTGTCGGCCGATGAGGCCTGGAATCTGCTTGGTGGGTTCAATGCCCTGCCGGACTGGCATCCGGCTATTGAAAAAAGTGAGCTGACGGAAGAAGGCCAGATACGGACCTTGTCGCTGGCGGGTGGTGGAAAAATCGTCGAAAAACTGGAAAAGATTGATGCCGCTGCGCGCACCTATACCTACAGCATTATTGACAGCCCGCTTCCCATTGCCAATTACGTTGCGACGATCACGGTTCGGGATACGGATGAGGGAACGGTCATGGATTGGTCCAGTGAGTTCACTCCCGTCGGAGCGGAAAACGAAGCCATGGAGGTCATTCAGGGAATTTATCAGACTGGATTCGATAACTTGAGAAAAATGTTCGGCGGCTGAGAACACCTAACCATTTATCTTCCGGCTGACTCTGAAAGTTGGTCTCGCCAATGACCAATAACCTGCGTGGTGCACTTTGGATATTGGTCGCGGCGACGTGTGCGGCGGCCATGATCATGTGTATCAAAGGGCTGAACGACCGGGCATCAACCATTCAGATTGTTTTTGTCCGGGCGAGTTTGGGTGTGGCTCTGGTTTACATATTTGCCTGGCCCAAGGGTGGTGTGGTGATCCGCTCGGCGCAATGGAAGTTACTTACTCTGCGTGGTGTATTGAGTGTCATTACTCTGACCTGCGGGTTTTATGTCGTTTCGGTGCTGCCGCTGGCGACGGCAACGGTGCTGTTTTTTACAGCGCCTTTGTTTGTGACGGCTCTTTCCGTTCCGTTTTTTGGCGAAAAAGTCGGTTGGCGGCGAGGCGGGGCAACGCTTGTCGGTTTTATTGGTGCAGTGGTGGTTTTGCGACCGGATGTTGGTGACGTCAACACTGCTATAGTGATTGCTCTGGTCAGTTCCCTGTTATTTGGCGCGGTTTTGTTGCTCGGAAAGAAACTAAGCCAGACCGACGAGATTCCGACACTGATGATATACGCTCTCGGGATTTCGGCGATTACCAGTGCTCCGTTCGCGTTTGCTGAGTGGCATTCCTTAGGGGGGTGGGAGTGGCTGCTCATGGCGGGAATTGCGGGCTTTGGCACACTTCGAAATTTCAGTGATACCAAGGGTTATGCAACAGGCGAAGCCAGTGTCATGGCACCTTTTCAGTACAGCCGCCTCGTGATTGTTGCCATTGGCGGCTATATCCTGTTCGACGAGAACCCGGACCTTGGTACCTGGATTGGTGCCGTTATTATCATGGGCAGTTCTCTTTACATTGCGCGGCGGGAAGCCAACATGGGCCGCGGTTCGGATGGTACCCCAAAAGGCAGCGCAGCGGCGCCCTGACAGAAGACCGGTGCAATGTGTGGCAAGAAGTGAAAACGGATACTGATTGATGACAAACCCCATTTCACTGGGCATGATTGAGCGGGCCGCAGAACGGATTTCAGGCCGTATCCGCCGGACACCCTGCCTGAGGAACCGGTTCACCCTGAATACCATTCATCCCAATTTGATGCTCAAGCTTGAGTGCCTTCAAGTGACCGGTTCCTTTAAAGCGCGCGGGGCCAATAATGCGTTGCTCAGTCTGGATGATACAGCCATCTCCAGGGGCATCATCACGGCTTCCGGTGGCAATCACGGACTCGCGGTAGCGTATGCAGGGCGGGCTTCGGGAACGACGTCCGTGGTTTATGTTCCTGAAAATACCCCAGGGGCCAAGGCTGACAAGATCAGGTCTTGGGGGGCGCAGGTAATCACTGAAGGTACCGTCTGGGATGAGGCGCATACGGCAGCACTGGCCCACGCGGAACGGGGTGGCCTGACCTATATCCACCCCTTCGACGACCCCGCTGTGATTGCCGGTCAGGGCACCGTGGCACGGGAAATGTTGAAACAGTCGTCCAGCATTGACACCATTTTGGTGGCGATTGGCGGCGGCGGACTGATTTCCGGTGTTGCATCGGCTGCCAAGGCAATCAATCCGGGCATTCGGGTCATTGGTGTGGAACCTGTCGGTGCACCAACCCTGAAATCCAGCCTGGAAGCCGGTTCCGTACAGACCCTGCCGTCCATCGCCACAGCGGCGAGTACATTGGCACCGCGGCGCAGCGCCCAGATGAACTTTGAAATTATCCGGGACCTTGTTGATGAAATTGTTCTTGTGGATGATGATGATATGACGGACGCGGCCCGGTGGCTCTGGTTTGAAATGGGGATTGGTGCTGAACTATCCGGTGCCGCCTCGCTCGCCGCGATTAAAGCCGGTAAGGTTGATTTTTCCGAAAACTCCGTGGTCGCCGCTATTGTGTGTGGATCGGGAACAGACGGGATGTATTGAGCCATGGCTGATTTTAAAAATTTGAACATTTGCAATCATCCGCTGGCGACGGGCAATTCGGCCGTGGTGACACTTGACAAGATAAAGGGTGCTGGCGCACAAGCCATAAAACTCGCCTGCCTGGTTGCCGCACCAGAAGGCGTGGTGAAACTCGACAAAATGCACCCTGATGTCCCGGTGTATATAGTCGCCCTTGACCGGTAATTGAGCGACACCGGATACATTATGCCCGGATTGGGAGATGCCGCTGCCCGTATTTACGGAACGCGTTGACGGGCGACGACAAGATTACGGATTATGAGTGCGCCGATGGTTTCCCAGAGGTTTTCGACGGTGCGGGGTGCGGCTTTTCGCAGCAGCGGCGCCCTGACAGAAGACCGGTGCAATGTGTGGCAAGAAGTGAAAACGGATACTGATTGATGATGAAAGCACCGATATTAAATCTCACTGGACATGATTGAGCAGGCGGCAGAGCGGATTTCAGGCCGTATCCGCTGGACACCCTGCCTGAGAAACCGGTTCACCCTGAATACCATTCATCCCAATTTGATGCTCAAGCTTGAGTGCCTTCAAGTGACCGGTTCCTTTAAAGCGCGCGGGGCCAATAATGCATTGCTCAGTCTGACGATACAGCTTTATCCCGGGAAATCATAACGGCTTCCGGCTGGTTATGGTCAAAAACTGATCAACCGTTTTCCCGTCCCGTGCCAGCGGCAAGTGCAGTTCTGTGTACCGTATATGATCTCGGTTTTCGAGTTTCAATCGCCCCCCGGAATAACCAATAAAAGGGCCGTTACGAAGGTGATCGTAAAATTCGATTTCTTTCAGGGTATACCCGCCATGTTCAAACTGGGAACTGGTGGCTGTAGGCGCAACCATTGTGCCGGTGATATCCTCCCCCATCATGCCAGTGATATGGGTGCCCCACAACCGCACTTTCAGGGCAAGCGGATCGCCTTCAACAATATCAAAAACACAAAGCCAGCCGTACCAGTTTTGGAAATCCTGAAGCTCGAAATCCTTCCAGGTCGGTAGTGCGCCACCGATACGTCTGGCATGCCACAGATCACCCAGGGATTTAAGGTCTCCAAAGGTGTCCGTATCCGTGTTGAGGTGTTTGGCTTCAAGGAACCAGCCCTCGTCTTCCACGAGATTTACATTCATATGTGTAGTGTGCCTGAAAACGCCGGTTTTTGAAATTTTTCTCAGTAGTGGGCCTTACTCCATCACGATCCGGGGTGTGCTGGATGTTTTTGCGGCAATGGATTCTTCGATTTTTTCGGATACTTTGCTTGCGACCCCCTTGTAGGCACTGGCGTGCTCGCCATCAGGTCTGGAAACCACAATAGGCTCCCCCGCATCAGAGGTTTCCCGGATTTCCAGATGGAGAGGAATCCCCCCAAGGAAATCTACACCAAGTTCCTTGGCGGTTTGTTTCGCGCCGCCGTGACCAAAAATATCGGTGCGGTGCCCGCAACCGGGGCAGGCAAAGTAGCTCATGTTCTCCACAATGCCAAAGACAGGAACATCCACCTTGCGGAACATGTTCAGGCCTTTACGGGCATCCAGCAGGGCGAGGTCCTGAGGCGTAGAGACGATGACCGCGCCAGTCAAGGGAACTCGCTGGGCCATGGTGAGCTGTGCGTCTCCGGTGCCCGGTGGCATATCGACAATCAGAACATCCAGTTCTCCCCAGTTCACATCCCGCATCATTTGCTCGAGTGCCGATTGAACCATGGGGCCGCGCCAGATCATGGGCGTGTCTTCATCTACCAGAAAGCCCATGGACATCACCTTCAAACCATGATTTTCCATAGGCTCCAGGGTTTTGCCGTCATTTGTATCGGGACGGCCTTTGATGCCCAGCATACGCGGCATAGAGGGGCCATAAATATCCGCATCCAGTACCCCGACTTTTTTGCCGCGGCCCGCCAAACCTAGGGCGATGTTTACAGCGGTCGTTGATTTTCCAACACCACCCTTGCCCGAGGCCACAGCGACGATGGCGCGGGTTCCTGCCAGAATTCCCATATCAATGCCAGTCTGCTCACCCTGACCGCCCCTTGGTGCAACATCGGGAGATTGCTGAGGTTGTTGTGGTTGGGCGGCCTGCGGTTGCGGCGCTTTTTCCGCCGTCAACACCACGGTCGCGGTCAACACGCCTGGCAGCGCATGAATGGTTTTCTCCGCTTCTTTCCGCAGCGGTTCCAATTTCGGTCCGCGTTCCGGGTCCACAGCTATGGCAAACGCAACATGACCTTCCTTGACCTGCAATCCTTGGATCATACCAAGACTGACAAGGTCTTCACCCCTGTCCGGGTCCTTAACATTACCGAGAGTGTGAAGAATCTCTTTCTCAGATATGGTTGCCATACTTGCAAACTCCGCGTCTTAGGCCGATATTCTGGGCAAGCTGAATTTTCAGGTTACCCGTTTGGGCCATTCTTATAGGGATACGCCTACCGGGCTGTAAAGCGAAGCCGAGTGAAACTGACTGGATGAACGGAAAAAAAGATGCCGTGGAAATCGGATGGAGACGGCCCCTGGGGGGGTGGAGGCGGACAAGGTCCATGGGGTGGTAATCGCCCCGGCGGTGGCGGCGGTGGTGGCCAACAACCGCCCGATATTGATGAACTGCTGCGCAAGGGCCAGGATAAATTCAAAGGGCTGATACCGCGGAGCGGCGGCGGCGGCAAAGGACTCATACTGGTCGCGATTGCGGCATTGCTGCTGTGGCTTGGGTCCGGGTTTTACCGGGTTCAACCGGAAGAGCAGGCCGTTGAGCTGTTGTTCGGGAAGTTCGTAAAAATCACTTCGCCCGGTCTGAACTATTGGGCACCGAGCCCGCTGGGCGAAGTCATAAAACGCCCGGTTACCCAGATTAACACCGTACAGATTGGTTTCCGGGGCAGTATTGATGAAAGTGGTCGAGCCAACGTTGCCCGCGACGTTCCTCAGGAAAGCCTGATGCTGACCGGTGACCAGAATATCATTGACATGGATTTCGTGGTGCAATGGCGTATCAAGGACATCGCGAATTATTTGTTCAATATCCGTGATCCGCAAAACACCATCAAGGCTGCCGCTGAAAGTGCCATGCGCGAAGTCATCGGCCAGCGGAATCTGGAAACCGTGCTGACCATCGGGCGGGCACAGGTTCAGGATGAAACAAAGGCGCTGGTCCAGTCCATTCTGGATGAATATGGCGCTGGCGTAGCAGTGGAAGAAGTTCAACTACAGAATATTGATCCGCCCCGTGAGGTGATCGATGCGTTCAACGATGTGCAGCGTGCCAAACAGGACCAGGAGCGGTCCATCAACGAAGCTACGGCCTACAAGAACGATATTGTTCCCCGGGCCAAGGGTGAAGCCCAGAAAATGATTCAGGAAGCGACTGCCTACAAGGAACGGGTGATCAAGGAAGCCGAAGGTGAGGCACAGCGATTCCTGTCTGTTTATGACACCTATCGGAATGCCGAGGATGTGACCCGCTTGCGTCTTTATCTGGAGCGCATGCAAACCATCCTTCAGGGATCCAACAAAATGATCATTGATCAGCAGGACGGTGGTTCGGGTGTTGTGCCCTACCTGCCGTTGAATGAATTGCAGAAGAATTCGAAAGGAGCATCGCAATGAAAAGATTAGGTGCTGTTTTAATCGGAATTATCATTGTAGTCGTGGGATTTGTGGGGCTTCAGTCCGTGTTCATCGTCATGCAAACGGAACAAGCACTTGTCTTGCAGTTTGGTAATCCCGTTCGTGTGGAGAAAGCTCCGGGTTTGAAATTCAAACTGCCATTCATTCAGAATGTCGAATACTACGACAATCGAATTCTTGATCTGGACCCGCCGGCGCAGGAGATTATCCTCAAGGATCAGAAGCGTGTGAATGTGGATGCCTTTGCCCGCTATCGCATTGTTGATCCGCTTGAATACAAGAAAACGGCGAAAACCAATGCCAACTTCCTGAATGTTTTCGGGCAACGACTGAATTCAGCCATTCGGGCGGAGATCGGTAAAATCCTGCTGGGCGACATGCTCACGGAAAAACGCGCACAGATCATGGTGTACATCGCCGAGCAAATGAAGGCAAACGCCAAGGCGTTTGGCGTCGAGGTGATCGACGTGCGTATCGGGCGTACGGATTTGCCGGAAGATACCGCCAACTCCGTTTACAACAGGATGAAATCCGATCGTGTGGCATCCGCGGCGGAAATCCGTGCTGTTGGTGAACAGCAACGGCTGGAAATTGAGGCCAATGCTGATCGCGAACGCACTGTCATTCTGGCTGAGGCTCAACGTCAATCCGAAATCCTTCGTGGTGAAGGTGAGGGTGCGCGAAACAGTATCCTCGTCAGTGCCCAAAACAAGGACCCCGAGTTTTTCGCGTTTTATCGGTCAATGGAGGCCTATGGCGTATCACTGACCGACGATACCACGTGGGTCCTCAGTCCAAATTCCGAGTTCTTCCGGTATTTCAATGAGGTGCCGGTTCAGGGCGGAAACTGATACGGAATGGATTTACTGGCGGCGCTGGGCCTAGCGATTGCCCTGGAAGGGGTTCTATACGCCCTTTTCCCGGATGCCATGAAGAAATTCATGGTGCAGGTCCTCGCTCAGCCCATCAGTCATATTCGTCGCGCTGGCCTGATTGCGGCCTGTATCGGCGTTTTTGTGATCTGGCTCGTTCGCGGTTAGAAAAACCATAAAAGCGCCCATGAGTTGCCATAGTTCCACCACAAATTCCTTTCATAGGATAAGTCCACCGAACATCACTATCGGAGATTTAAGATGAAAACCGCAAACAGCATGGGTCGATTTCTAGGCGTCCTTGTTCTTGTGCCCGCGATGGCGCTGTCCGTTATCGTGTCCACAAGCGACTCGCGGGCTGCCGCACCGGACAGTTTCGCTGACCTGGCCGAAAAATTGTTGCCGACTGTGGTCAACATCTCGACCACTACTGTGGTGGAAGGCCGGGATGGGCCGACCATGCCGCAACTGCCGCCAGGCTCTCCGTTCGAGGATTTCTTTCGCGAGTTCTTTGAACGCAATGACGGTCAGCAGCGCCCGCGCCGCGCAACGTCTCTGGGGTCCGGCTTTATCATCTCCGGTGACGGTTACATTGTTACCAATAACCATGTCATTGAAGGGGCCGACGAAATCGCGGTCATTCTGCATGATGACACGCAACTTGAAGCCGAGATTGTCGGGCGGGACCCGAAAACCGATCTTGCGGTTCTCAAAGTAGCCAATGGCGATGATCTGCCGTCCGTCAAATTCGGTAATTCCGACAAATCCAGGGTTGGGGACTGGATCGTTGCCATCGGCAATCCGTTCGGCTTGGGTGGAACAGTAACTGCCGGGATAATCTCTGCCCGCGGTCGTGACATCAACTCAGGTCCCTATGATGAATACATCCAGACCGATGCTTCTATTAATCGCGGGAACTCCGGTGGCCCCATGTTCAATCTGGATGGCGATGTTATCGGTATCAACACCGCCATTTACTCGCCCTCGGGCGGTAGTGTGGGAATCGGCTTTGCTGTACCGTCGAACATTGCCAAAAATATTATTGATCAGTTAATTGACATCGGTGAAGTCAAACGCGGATGGCTCGGTGTGCATATTCAAGATGTTACCGACGAGATTGCTGAAACTCTTGGTATGGACGACGCCATGGGTGCCCTGGTTGCCAATGTTATGGACGGTGGCCCGGCATCCGAGAGCGGCATTCAACCCGGTGACGTTATTTTGTCATTCGATGGCAAGCCCGTTGAAGAAATGCGGCGTTTGCCGAAAATTGTTGCGGATACGCCTGTGGGCAAATCCGTGAACGTGGAAATCTGGCGAGACGGAAAGACCGTAACGTCTCAGATCAAGGTTGGTGAGCTCAATGACGATGTCGTTGCATCCACGTCTGACCCCGCGGATAACGGAGATGCCAAGGAAACTCGCATCGAAAAACTTGGATTTGCGGTGGCTGCGCTGAGCGATGAAGTTCGTGCCCAGTTCGAACTTGACGCGTCTGCCAAAGGCGTGATCGTAATCGCTGTGGATGACGGCGGGTCTGCGGCAGAGAAGGGCATTCGTCCCGGCGACATTATTGTCGAAGTCAGTCAAGAGGAAGTTCGTGAACCGGGCCAGATCCTGAAACGCGTGGAAGAAGCGGAAAAGGCTGGTCGTAAGTCGGTTCTGTTGTTGGTGGAGGGGCAGTCGGGCCTTAGATTCGTCGCCCTTCGCATCGGACAGGAATGATCCCGAGTTTTCCAGGGAGATCGTCCTGTCAAAGGGCGGAGCCTCGGCTCCGCCCTTTTTCGTTGGTGTGGTTTTCCGCGTAAACCTTGACCAGTACCTGAAAACTGCCTTATAAGATTGTCATGTTATCTCGTACCGATTGACCACTGCCGTCTGTTAACGGCTTCTCGTCCGGCCATACGGTCGGTTTTCGGTGCGTGCTTTTCCGCCAAATTTAAACGTAAATCAAATGAGTGCGCCCATCCGTGCTTGGACCCGCCGTCCACAAAAGCACCTGAACGTGGATATGAACTCATGACTGTGATGACGTCGTACATGAACACCCGGTTTCCGCAGGCTGCTGCCTGGCGAAAGGAAGCTCGGGCGCTCGCCAAACTCGCCGGGCCCATGGCCTTGACTGAACTCGCTTACATGGCAACGGTAACAACGGATGTGGTGATGATGGGCTGGCTGGGGGCCGATGCACTAGCTGCCGGTTCGTTGGCTGGCAACCTCTACTGGGTTGTGGAGTTGTTTGCTTTCGGATTGATTGCGGCGACGGCACCGATCCTGGCACAACACATCGGTGCGCGCCGGTATCGAAAAGTACGACAGGTTGTGCGCCAGGGATTTTGGCTATGCTTCCTCGTCGGAATTCCCTGTGTTGCGGTTGTCTGGAACGCGGGAGCTATTCTCCTGACCCTCGGGCAGGATCCCGCGTTAAGTGCTTCGGCAGGATCATATCTTCGAGTCATGGTGATCGGCTTCATTCCGGGTTTGTTTTACCTTGTCTTCAGTGAATTTCTGGCTGCCCATACAAGACCGCGCCCGATGATGGTGATTGCCATTGGCGGGATTTGTCTGAATGCTCTTTCAAACTATTGTCTGATGTTCGGTAACTTCGGGTTTCCACGTCTTGAACTGGTTGGTGCCGGCATTTCGACGGCCATCGTGGTTTTCACAATGACGTTTGCGATTGGTGCTTACGTTCTGACGGATCGAAAGTTTCGACGTTATAAATTGTGGGGACGCTGGTGGCGTGCGGATTGGCCGCAACTGGCAGAGATTATCCGTGTCGGGTTTCCCATTGCTCTGGTCGAAATTTCCGAAATGGCGATGTTTTTTGTCGCGGCCCTACTGATGGGATTGATCAGTACGGATGCTCTTGCTGCTCACGCTATCGTCGCCCAGACCTGTGGTGTGGTTCTGATGATCCCTATGGGTATATCCCAGGCCGTAACTGTTCGTGTCGGGTTGGAGACTGGTGCCGGGCATTCGGCGGCGGCGGCGCGGGCCGGTTGGCTTGCTATGGCTCTGGCCGGTGTTTTGATGATCCTGCCCGCAGGTATCTTTCTGTTTCAGGGTGACTCTATTGTCGGATTGTATATGGACGTTTCCTTGTCCGAGAACCAGATGGCGGCACAACTGAGCCCGGCGTTTTTAGCGGTAGCGGCTTTCTTCCTGATGTCGGATGCCCTGCAGCTTAATGCCCGCGGAGCCTTGCGGGGACTGAAAGATACCCGTGGCCCCATGGTGATCGCACTTATCAGTTACTGGGGCGTTGGCATGACATCTGCGGCATATTTCGGGGTCTATCTGAAGCTCGGTGGTGAAGCAATTTGGATGTGCCTGGCCGTGGCATGGTTCCTGGTGGCTATGCTTCTAAGCTTCCGTTTCCGTCATCAGACGTCTATCCAGTCGTCGGCGGCCCAGTCAGAGGCGGGAATCCCCTGAAAATAAAGCGCGCTGGTCAGGTCCGTGTACCGGATGCTGGCCGCCGCGTGTTCGAGCAGGATCGGTTTGCCGAAATAGGCAATGCCGAGCCCGGCGGACCTGATCATGTCCAGGTCATTGGCACCGTCACCAATGGTGAGAAAATCCTGCCGGGTGATAGAGAGTTTCGCCGCCAATTCGTCCATGGCCTCAAGTTTGGCTTCTCGTCCCAGGATCGGACCTGCAATCTCACCGGTCAGCGCTTTGGCTTTGACTTCAAGCTCGTTAGCGCGATGTTCGTGAAAGCCGCATTTATCGGCGATTACCTCAGTGAACAGCGTAAATCCACCTGATACGAGGGCGGTATAGGCACCAAGTGAACGCATGGTCCGAACAAACACTCTGGCACCGGGGCTAAAGGCCGTACGGTTGATGCAGGCGTTCACCTCGGAAAGCGGCATTCCGGCGATCATCTTTAGGCGGGTCCGAACGGAATCCTCGAATTCAATCTCGCCTCGCAAACCGCGCGCCGTGATATCGGCAATTGCCTCTTTAACGCCCATAGCATCGGCCATATCATCCAGGGTTTCCGTGGTAACGATTGTTGAGTCCATGTCTGCAATGATGGCCCGTTTTTGTCGGTTCACGCAGGGCGCACAGTACAGGTCCACCGGGCGATCGTTGAGTGTGTTGCGAAGGGTATGCTCGATTTCACGCGGGTCTACGCCGGAAAAGTGGATATCGCAGGCAATATCTTCACAAAGCCAGTGTTCCCATAAACCGGTTGCTCCTCGCTCCGAGAGACAGGACCGGGCCATATCCATAGCTTCGATCAGAGTGTCCTTGTTAGCGGGGAGAACCACGAGTGTTAAGAAATTTTCCATGTCGGCTTGGTAGGCCCTGCACATGAGTTCTGCAACCCGCAACGCGTCGTACCCTGTCATTATTGTAGCAGGTCCTACCGCCAGTGGAAAATCGGGCCTCGCCATGGAGATCGCGGAAACTCTGAACGGTATTGTGATCAATGCCGACAGCCTGCAGGTGTACAAAAATTTGCGTATTCTCACGGCGCGTCCGAGCGTGGATGATGAGGCACGGGTACCGCATGCCCTGTACGGGGTCATTCCGCCGTCGGAAAATTGTTCTGTGGCCCGTTGGAGATCTTTGGCGGTTGAAGAGATATCCTTGGCCTGCGAGCAGAGCCGAATTCCTGTCGTCACCGGGGGTGCCGGCATGTACATCCAGGCTTTGATGGAGGGACTCGCCGATGTTCCGGACATACCGCCGGAAATTCGGGCTGGAATCCAGCAGGAAATTGAAGAAAACGGTGCGCAGGCTGCCCATACCCGGTTGCGGACCGTTGATCCGATTTGGGCCAGGGGTGTGAAGGAAGGTGATCGCCAACGCCTGCTCCGGGGTCTGGAGGTTTTTGACGCGACCGGACGGCCCCTTGGTCAATGGCTGGAAGCCGGTAATGCAGAGACGCTAAAGGGTGCCGTATTTTTGCCGGTCGTTTTGTTGCCGGACAGAGAAACTTTGTACGAACGCATTAACGCTCGATTTGAACAGATGATTGAGAAAGGAGCGCTTGAAGAGGTCCGCAACCTCTTGGATCAAAATCTCAATCCCGAGCTGACCGCCATGAAAGCAGTGGGTGTGCGGGAACTTTCCGCCTGTTTAACAGGCGCGATATCGCTCGAAACCGCGGTTGCCAGAGCCCAACAAGCCAGCCGGAACTATGCAAAACGGCAAATGACCTGGTTCAGGAATCAGATTCCAGAAGATATTTCGCTTTTTGCGCAATATTTGGAAAGTGATCGGGCAAAAATCTTTTCATTTATTCGCCAATTTATGTTGACCAATGGGTTTTGAACCATTAGGTTGCGCGCTCCTGACGTTGGCGACGACGGTACAGGACAGCCGTAACTTCCGGTAACGCTTTGATTGGAAAGACTTATACCGGACTGTGGCAAAAGAATTTCAAGCGGTCGGTGCGATTACGTGCGGGCCGCGGATTGTGTTTGTGGCCCGAACCCTTCCCGGAGATCAAACCAGGATGGGCGAATTTGAGGAAGACACATGATCGACCAGCAGATGAACGGCGCTGAAATCATGCTAAAAGCCCTGAACGACCAGGGTGTCACGGACGTGTTCGGGTATCCGGGCGGGGCCGTGTTGCCGATCTATGACGCCATGTTCAATCAAAACAGAATTCGCCATATTCTGGTTCGACAGGAAGGCGGCGCGGTCCATGCCGCAGAGGGCTATGCTCGCTCATCTGGCAAAGTCGGGGTTGTCCTCGTCACCTCAGGTCCAGGCGCAACCAATGCCGTTACCGGTTTAACGGATGCCATGATGGACTCCATTCCGCTTGTTTGTATCTCCGGACAGGTTCCCACCCATCTGATTGGTAACGATGCTTTCCAGGAGTGCGATACCACGGGTATCACCCGGCCATGTACAAAACACAATTATCTGGTCAAGGACGTCAATGACCTGGCCCGCGTGGTTCACGAAGCCTTTTATGTGGCCCGCAGCGGTCGCCCGGGACCGGTCCTGATAGACCTGCCCAAGGATGTTGCCATGGGTGTGGGGCGCTATACAGAGCCCAAGGACATCAAACCGAAGCACTATTCACCCGTTCTGAAAGCCGAGAGCAGCAAGATTGAGCAGGCGGTCAAAATGATCGCCGCGGCAAGGCGGCCGATCATATATGCCGGAGGGGGTGTCATAAACTCTGGTCCACAGGCGTCGAAATTACTGAAGCAATTTACCAGGCTCACCGGGTTCCCGTGTACGTTGACCCTGATGGGGCTGGGGGCGTTTCCGGCAAACGACAAACAGTTCGTCGGCATGGTTGGCATGCACGGAACCTACGAAGCCAATCTTGCCATGCATGACTGTGATCTGATGATTGCAATCGGCTCTCGCTTTGATGATCGCATCACGGGTCGCCTGGATGCTTTCTCACCCGGTTCCAAAAAAATTCATATCGACATTGACCCTTCCAGCATCAACAAGAATGTTCAGGTTGATCTCGGCATTGTTGGCGATGTGAGACATGTTCTTCGGGATCTGTTGAAGGTCTGCAGAGCTCGCGGGGTCAAACCCAATGAGCGGGCGCTCAAGGACTGGTGGCGTCAGATCAACGTCTGGCGCAAACAGGAGTGTTTATCCTACGATAAATCCAGCAAATCCGTGATCAAGCCGCAATACGCCATTGAACGCCTGTACGAGTTGACCAAGAACCACAAAAAGGTCCTTGTCTCTACGGAAGTAGGACAGCATCAAATGTGGGCGGCACAGCACTTCCATTTCAACGAGCCAAACGCTTGGCTAACCTCGGGTGGGTTGGGGACCATGGGCTATGGGTTGCCCGCGGCGATGGGCGCGCAGGTCGCATACCCTGATGCGCTTTGTATTGATATTGCCGGCGAGGCATCCATCCTGATGAACATCCAGGAAATGTCGACCATCGCCCAGTACCGTTTGCCGGTGAAGGTTTTCATCCTCAACAACCAGTACATGGGCATGGTCCGTCAGTGGCAGGAACTGCTACACGGCGGGCGTTACTCGGAAAGTTACATGGACTCACTGCCTGATTTCGTCAAATTGGCGGAATCCTTTGGCGCAGTCGGCATGCGGGCGACAAAACCATCTGAGCTAGATGGCGTCATCACGGACATGATCGCCTGTGACAAGGCGGTCATTGCCGACATCTGTGTTGATCAGATGGAGAACTGTTTTCCCATGATTCCGTCGGGTGCACCGCACAACGAAATGCTGCTTGGCCCCGATGATGAAGCCGAAAAGCCCGTTTCAGAAGAGGGTATGGTCCTGGTCTAGGCCGGGGTTCCATGCCGGAGATGAATATTGTGAGTGCTGGTCAGTCTATTGAAAACCGTCACACCATCAGCATTCTGGTGGATAATGAACCGGGGGTTCTGGCCCGGGTGATCGGCCTTTTTTCGGGTCGGGGTTACAACATCGAGAGTCTGACAGTTGCCGAAGTCAATCTCGCCGAAAATCTCTCCCGTATTACCGTTGTTACCTCCGGGACGCCCATGATCATCGAGCAGATCAAAGCCCAGTTGACCCGGTTGGTGCCGGTTCACAAGGTTGCCGACCTGACCATGGAAGGGCCGCATGTGGCTCGCGAGCTCGCGCTTGTGAAGGTGAAAGGTAAGGGTAACGCTCGTGTCGAGGCGCTTCGAATCGCCGATATTTTCCGGGCCAGGGCTGTGGATAGCACCAATGCATCGTTCGTATTCGAAATTGTCGGTGATTCCGGCAAGATCAATGCATTTGTGGAATTGATGCAACCCCTTGGACTTTTGGATGTTTCAAGAACGGGTGTGGTTGCCATTGCACGGGGGCTCGAGGCCCTCTAATAAAGAGCCCATCAATCGATAGGCTTGAAATAAAACCTGTCATAGAGACTGTTTATTGAAACCAGAGGATAGAAAATGCGCGTTTACTATGATCGCGACGCTGATGTAAATCTCATCAAGTCGAAAAAACTTGCCATCATCGGATACGGTAGTCAGGGCCATGCCCATGCCCTGAACCTGCGGGACTCCGGGGCGAGCGAGGTTTGTGTTGCTTTGCGGGAAGGCTCCGCCACCCGAAAGAAAGCCGAGACCGAGGGCATCGAATGCAAGACCGTGGCCGAAGCTGCTGCCTGTGCAGACGTGTTGATGATGCTGACCCCGGACGAGTTACAGGCTGATATCTATTACGCCGATATGCATGACAACATGAAAGAGGGCGCCGCCCTGGTGTTCGCCCATGGTTTGAACGTGCATTTCAATCTTATTGAACCGCGCCCGGACGTAGACGTTTTCATGGTTGCGCCGAAAGGTCCCGGCCACACGGTTCGCTCCGAATACGTGCGTGGCGGCGGCGTTCCGTGTCTGGTGGCGGTTCATCAGGATGCCACAGGCAATGCCCTGGAAGTCGGCCTATCCTACGCCTGTGCCATTGGTGGTGGCCGTTCCGGTATTATCGAAACCACCTTCCAGGAAGAATGTGAAACCGATCTTTTCGGTGAGCAGGTCGTTCTGTGTGGTGGGCTGATGGCATTGGTCAAAAATGGTTTTGAAACCCTGGTAGAAGCTGGATACGCACCGGAAATGGCCTATTTTGAGTGCCTGCACGAGGTCAAGTTTATCGTTGATTTAATGTATGAAGGCGGCATGGCCAACATGCGTTACTCGATCTCCAACACGGCGGAGTATGGTGATTATGTTAGCGGTCCGCGAATCATTACCTCGGACACCAAAGCGGAAATGAAGCGTGTTCTGGACGACATTCAATCCGGTCGCTTCACCCGTGATTGGATTCAGGAATGCAAAGCCGGCCAGCCCAGCTTCAAGGCCACCCGTCGTCGCAACGCCGAACATCCCATTGAGGAAGTGGGTGAACGCCTGCGCGATATGATGCCCTGGATCAAGGCCAACGCGCTGGTTGACAAGGAAAAGAACTAAACACTCTATGGGCCTGACCTAGAATTTGACCTGGATAACGTCCTCAAGTGCCATTTACCCCATTGTTTCACGTGAAATACTTGATCCAAAGGGTGGCTATTGTTGAACCGCCATTCGCCTTCCTTTACGTACAGGCCGAATGAGGCCCTTCAGAATTCGGTTCACTTCATCCGTCCCGTCAGGTCAGATAGGGCCTTCACCCACACACACGTCTTTCAGCACGGCTGTCATGTCGGCGGCGTATTCTGGATAGGGTCGGCCATGCGGCGTTCCCGGTTCCTCACTGTCTGTGATCGGAAACCGGAGATTAACACTTGCAGGCTATGCCCGAAAGCCGTACAAGAAGGGCGCTCAGTCGATAAAAGGCTGAAACACAGGAGACGTTTGATGGCAGATGTTGCCGCCCGTTTTGAGAGTAACACAACCGCGCAGGCTGTTTTGGCTGCTGGTGGTCTCCTGTGTCCAGAGGGTGCCCTCCGACTTAGGTGCCCCTGAACGCATCTGCAATGTGTGCCACGAGGCACGGTGTTCAGGGGAAAACTGTCTTTTTTATCCAAGTGATAACCTAAGATTTTTGAAAGGGACCGTGCCATGAGCACCGCCAATACAAACAACAATCAAGTTCGAATTTTTGACACAACCTTGCGTGACGGAGAACAATCGCCGGGCGCATCCATGAACCTGGAAGAAAAAATCCGTATTGCGGAAGTTCTGGAAGGAATGGGCGTGGATATCATCGAGGCCGGGTTCCCTATTGCCTCCGATGGTGATTTCGAATGCGTTCACGAGATTGCCAAACTGGTGAAGGATTCTACGGTCGCCGGACTGGCGCGGGCGACCCGCGGCGATATTGAGCGCTGTGCCGAGGCCATCAAACCGGCGAAATCCGGCCGCATTCATACCTTTATCGCGACCAGCCCGTTGCACATGGAGCATAAATTGCAACTGGAACCGGATCAGGTTTACGAGAAAGTCATTGAAAGCGTCTCTTTGGCGCGTAAGTTCGCGGACGATGTGGAGTGGTCCTGTGAGGACGGTTCCCGCTCAGAGCACGATTTCCTGTGCCGCTGTGTGGAAGCTGCTATTGATGCCGGCGCCCGCACGATCAATGTACCCGACACCGTGGGCTATACCATGCCGCGGGAATATGGGGCGCTGATCGAAATGTTGATGAACCGGGTTCCAAATATCGACAAAGCCATTATTTCGGTTCATTGCCACAATGATCTGGGCCTGGCGGTAGCAAACTCTCTGGCTGCTGTCGACGCTGGTGCCCGTCAGGTAGAATGCACCATCAACGGATTGGGGGAGCGGGCTGGAAATGCGGCCATGGAGGAAATTGTCATGGCCCTGAAAACCCGCAACGACTCCATGCCGTATTCAACGAATATCAATACCCGGGATATCATGCGGGCTTCCCGTCTGGTTTCCACCATCACAGGCTTCAATGTTCAACCCAACAAAGCCATTGTGGGGGCCAATGCATTTGCCCATGAGTCCGGAATTCATCAGGATGGAATGCTGAAGAATGCACAGACATACGAAATCATGACACCTGAATCCGTAGGTTTGCATAAATCCAGTCTGGTACTGGGCAAGCACTCCGGGCGCGCGGCGTTCAAGGAAAAGCTGCGGGAGTTAGGCTACGATTTGGGCGACAACGCCATTCAGGAAGCCTTCAAGCGCTTCAAGGACCTGGCGGACGTAAAAAAAGACGTTTTTGAAGAAGATATCGTCGCCTTGGTGGATGACGAAGTTATCCG
Source organism: Rhodospirillales bacterium (assembly GCA_963921245.4). GTDB lineage: Bacteria > Pseudomonadota > Alphaproteobacteria > Rhodospirillales > Casp-alpha2 > JABJGO01. The sequence continues at coordinate 623,732 of CAWUEY030000001.1, forward strand.
TGGTAATGATCGAATTCGCCTGGGTTCTCTGGAAATTATCTGCGGTAATGTGCACAAGGAACCGAGGGCAACTCTGGAATTGGCGGTTGATGGCGAGAGCAAATCATGCACGCGGACAGGTGACGGTCCGGTGGATGCGGCCTTCAATTGTATCCATGAACTGTTTCCCCATGACGCGAAGCTTCAGTTGTACCAGGTTCATGCTGTGACACAGGGCACCGACGCCCAGGCCGAGGTTACTGTTCGTCTGGAAGAAAACGGACGAACCGTCAATGGTCAGGGTGCGGATACGGACACAATGGTGGCGTCTGTTCGGGCGTACATCAACGCCCTGAACAAGCTGCTGGTGAAGCGGGAAAAAAGGGCGCCTAAAGCAATGACTGCTTAACCCTTTTGTGCTGGAGTTGGTAAGGATTCGTCCTGTATAAGGGGCAAATCCTCACCGGGAAACGTGGTTTCCCGGGGTTGTGGTATTCTGGTTTTGCTTTCGAAATGGCGGTGTGGTTCCATGCTTTCGCGTCTTTTTGGTTTCCTGTCGGCCGATATGGCCATTGATCTTGGAACGGCCAACACACTGGTCTACGTAAAGGGTAAGGGTATTGTCCTGAACGAACCGTCTGTTGTTGCCATTACCGAAAACAAAGGTAAAAAACAGGTCCTCGCCGTTGGCGAGGAGGCCAAGCAAATGCTGGGCCGTACTCCTGGAAACATCCGTGCCATTCGACCGCTGAGAGACGGCGTTATTGCTGACTTCGAAGTGGCCGAAGAAATGATCAAATACTTCATCCGCAAGGTTCACAATCGCAAGACATTTGCCAGTCCGCTGGTGGTGGTTTGTGTTCCCTCGGGATCAACAGCGGTGGAAAGACGGGCCATTCAGGAATCCGCGGAAAGCGCTGGCGCGCGCCGTGTGTTCCTCATCGAAGAGCCCATGGCCGCCGCCATCGGCGCCGGATTGCCGGTCACTGAACCTACTGGCTCCATGGTCGTCGATATCGGTGGTGGTACAACGGAAGTTGCCGTCCTCTCGCTTGGCGGGATTGTTTATGCCCGCAGTGTTCGCGTCGGCGGTGACAAGATGGATGAAGCCATCATCGCCTATATTCGCCGCAATCATAACCTTTTGGTTGGTGAAGGTTCTGCGGCCCGCATCAAGGAAGAGATCGGTTCCGCCTGTCCGCCGGGTGAGGGCGACGGTCAAACCATGGAAGTCAAGGGCCGCGACCTGATGAACGGGGTGCCTAAAGAACTGTTGATCAGCGAGCGTCAGACCGCAGAAAGTCTGGCGGAACCTGTTAGCGCCATTATCGAGGCTGTCAAAGTCGCCCTCGAACATACCGAACCAGAACTGGCCGCAGATATCGTGGACAAAGGTATTGTGCTCACCGGTGGCGGCGCGCTTCTGGGCAATCTGGACTTCGTGCTTCGTCACTCAACAGGACTACCCGTTAGCATTGCCGATGATCCGCTATCCTGCGTGGTACTGGGAACGGGGCGGGCACTGGAGGAAATGAAGCGCCTGCGCGACGTTCTGACGTCGATGTACTAGCTGCTTAGTCCCGTAATGTGCTGGCCTATTCATCTGTGTTCATCGGAGGCCGGGCGGCGCAGGCTGTGCCGGGTGCGCGCCGCGCATTAATCAGCCTTTATTGCCAGAGGTGTAGCCCGTTTTTGGGCAGATTCGGGCAAATTTGGATATTTTGTAACATTTTGCTTGCAATTCCGGATATTTAGCTGAAAAACCGCCATTCCGTCGTGCTGACGTGGCGGGTGGTTATTGTGGGTATGCGAGGGTGTAGTGAAAGACAACCCGCGTGTCATGAGCAGGATTACGCAGCCCGCCCGCGGGCTGGTGCATCGGTTCGCCTATGTGGGATTGGTGTTTGCTGCATTTGGCCTGATGATGTTGGGAAAAGTCGATGCTGTGCTCATGGAGCGTATGCGCACCGTGGTGACCGATTCTGTCGCCCCCATCCTCGATACGCTGTCCCGGCCCATCGAAGAGGCCTCCCGATTTATCTATAAAGTCGAGTCCCTTTGGGGGATGTACGAAGACAACCAGGCCTTGCGCGCCGACAATCAGCGGTTGATTCAGTGGCAGGCCGTTGCCCGGCATCTGGAAGCCGAAAATACAGCGCTGAGAGAGCTTCTGAATTACCAACCAGGGCCATCGCCCAGCTACATTTCCGCCCGGGTTATTGCTGATACAGGTGGGGCCTTCGCCCACAGTCTTCTGTTGAACGCTGGCTCCCAACAACACGTGTCCAAGGGACAGGCTGTCGTAACCGGTGCCGGTCTGGTCGGTCGGATCGCAGGAGTGGGAAAGCGCTCCTCGCGAATTCTGCTTATTACGGACCTGAACTCCAGAATCCCGGTGATTGTGGAGCCTGGACGTTATCGGGCAATTCTGGCCGGCGATAATACGGATCGGCCCAAACTGATTCACACAACACCCGGCGCGACGTTGAAGCCTGGTGATCTTGTCGTCACATCCGGACAGGGCGGCGCGTTTCCCGTGGGAATTGTGATCGGTGTCGTTTCCGATATGAGCGAAAACGGCGCCGCCGTAACCCCGTTCAACGCTCGGGATCGGCTGGAGGTGGTACGAGTCGTCGACTTCGGATTAAAGGGAATTCTTCGATCTGAACCGATTGACGAACGACCGGTTGCCGCACCGGTAAAAAACGTCACGGAGGGGGCACCTCTGGGTGGGGAGACTTCCTCCGCTGTTTCTGTTGAAGAGGCTGGAGCCGCGCCGCGACCCACGGTGGAACCTTGAAACGCCGCCGCTTCATCTGAGGACGATTCATGAAACCCACCCTGGGACAGCGCATCGACGTTATTACCCGGAACAGTTTGCCGGTTCTGTTTACCATTCTCCTGATCGTCATTAACGTGCTTCCCCTCCATATTCCCGGATTCGCACGAATTGTGCCTGTGTTGCCCTTGATAGCGGTATATCATTGGTCTGTGTATCGACCTGAGTTGATGCCACCTCTTGCGGTATTCGTAATCGGTGTACTTTATGATATTCTCAGTGGTACACCTCTGGGGGTGAATGCTCTTGTGTTTCTGGCGGTCTCTGGCGTGGTCCGCTTCCAGCAACGATTTTTTGTCGGACGATCGTTCTTCGTTGTCTGGCTCGGATTTGCTATCGTTGCCCTGGGTTCTGGGATTCTGTCGTGGGTCCTGGTATCGGTTCTGTCGGAAACATTGGTGGAGCCTAAAGCATTGGCATTTCAGTTTATTCTAAATTTCGGGTTTTTCCCGGTTCTGGCCTGGTTGTTTCTGCGCTGGCAGCATCTTTATCTGCAATCAGAGTAGGACGCGATAGTTAAATGCATAGAGATTCTGACCGCCATAAACAATTCAATCGCCGGATCCTGATGCTGGGCGGGGGAAAGTTCGTCCTGTTGTCGGCGTTAACAGGTCGCCTTTATTATTTGCAGGTCGTCGAGTCCGAGAGATACAAAAATCTGGCCGATGAAAATCGAATCAATTTTCGCCTTCTGCCGCCGCCGCGTGGGCGCATTACGGACAGAAACGGCGTACCGATTGCCGACAACCAGCGGAACTACCGCGCTCTTCTCATTTCGGAGAACACCCGCTCGGTTGATGGCACCCTCAATGCGTTGGAGAACATTCTGCCTCTCAACACCGCAGAGCGTGAGCGTATTCTGCGTGATGTCCGCCGCAACAAAAGCTTTGTTCCTGTCACCGTGCGCGAAAATCTGGCCTGGACGGAAGTTTCACAAATCGAGGTCAACACCCCGGACCTGCCCGGGATCCTGATCGATGTTGGCGAAAGCCGTTATTATCCCGTGGGGCACGATTTTGCTCATGTCCTAGGCTACGTGGCGGCCGTTTCAGAAGCCGAAAAAAGTGATGATCCCCTGTTGTCCCTGCCGGGGTTTCGTGTCGGCAAAGCGGGCGTTGAAAAGGTTCATGATCTGTCTCTCCGGGGTAGCGGCGGAAACAGTCAGGTTGAAGTCAATGCCTATGGCCGTATCCTCCGCGAGCTCAACCGCCAGGAAGGGTCGCCCGGCGCTGAAATTCAACTGACGCTGGATCGCGAGATACAGCGATTGGCGGCGCACCGCATTGCCGATGAGAGTGCTTCCGTTGTTGTCATGGATATTCATTCCGGAGAGGTGCTGGCGCTGGTTTCGAGTCCGAGTTTCGATCCCAACCGTTTTATCCAGGGCTTGACGGGAACAGAGTGGCAGGTCCTCGCAAACAACCCCCGCGCGCCGTTGCTCAACAAGTCTATCCAAGGGCAATACGCCCCGGGGTCCACCTTCAAGATGGTAGTGGCACTGGCAGCGCTGGAACACGGCATTGTTACGGAAAATACGAAACACTACTGCAATGGCAGCATGAAACTGGCCGAAGCGGAGTTCCATTGCTGGAAGAAGCATGGACACGGCCTGATGGATTGTAAGACAGCGATCATGCAGTCTTGCGACGTATTCTTTTACGAAGTCGCCAAACGATTGGGCATCAATCGAATTTCGGAAATGGCGACACGTCTCGGATTGGGCAAGCTTCAAGGCATTGATTTACCCGGTGAACGGAGTGGTCTTGTACCGACGCCTGAATGGAAAGCACAGGCAGTCGGCAGTTCCTGGCAGAAAGGCGAGACCGTCATTCTGGGAATCGGACAGGGATACATTCTGGTAACACCATTGCAACTAGCGGCCATGACGGCACGCCTCGCCAATGGTGGCATTGACGTGGTACCCTTCCTGACGCGTCAGGTTGTCGGATCGGAGGATAACGGGACAGTCAGCAAAGGCTCTGACAGGTCAACTGGTTTGGAGCCGCCGCCGAAAAAGCTCGGTATTAATCCCGCGCATCTCAAAATTGTGACGGATGCTATGGATCAGGCCGTAAACAGCCCCTTTGGCACCGCATTTGGTTCACGGATTTCCGATACGGGGATGTCCATGGCGGGGAAAACGGGAACTGTCCAGGTCCGCCGTATCTCCAAGGCTGAACGCGAACTCGGCGTCAAAAGGAACGAGGAGTTGGAGTGGAAAGACCGCGACCATGCGTTGTTCGTGGGATTTGCTCCACGGGAAAATCCTCGGTTTGCGGTATCCGTGGTGGTGGAACACGGCGGTAGCGGATCAAAAACGGCGGCGCCGATCGCTAGGGATGTTCTTCAAGAAGTTCAAAAGAGGATGGGCATCGCCGGGGGCGAAGACAGCGTGGTCGGCGGCGGCCGCGAGGAGGTGTCCCATGGTTAAATACCGGATGGGTGAGCCTACGCTGACATTTTGGCAGAAGATATGGCATATCAACTGGTTGTTCGTTCTGGTGATCTGTCTGACGGCTTCAGTGGGTTTCGGCATGTTGTACTCCGCAGCAGGCGGGAATATTGATCCGTGGGCGTCGCGTCAGATTGTTCGGTTTGGCATAGGGTTTGTCCTGATGCTTTGCGTGGCATTGGTGGATATCCGCATTTGGCTCCGATACGCCTATTTTATCTATATGGGCGCGTTGTTGTTGCTGATCGCGGTTGAAATCGCCGGAACCATTGGCATGGGGGCTCAACGCTGGATCAACCTGGGTGTATTTTCTGTGCAACCCTCGGAAATCATGAAGATCGCTCTGGTCCTGGCTCTTGCCCGATATTTTCACTCGGTGCGGATGGAGGAGATCTATCGTCCCACGCGCCTGATCATCCCGTTTTTGTTGGTTCTGGTTCCGGCGGGGTTGGTTCTCCGGCAACCAGATCTGGGAACGGCCGGACTGATGATTTTGGGAAGCGGTGCGATTTTCTTTGCGGCGGGCGTGCGTATGTGGAAATTCGGACTTGTCCTGGTGACCGGTATAGCGGCCCTTCCCATCGGTTGGCAGTTTTTGCGCGACTATCAGAAACAGCGTGTGTTGACGTTTCTCAATCCGGAACAGGATCCCCTGGGTAGTGGCTATCATATCATTCAATCCAAGATTGCTCTGGGGTCTGGCGGGCTGTTCGGCAAGGGTTTCATGGCCGGCACGCAAAGCCACTTGAGCTTCCTGCCGGAAATGCAGACGGATTTCATCTTCACCATGCTGGCTGAAGAACAAGGGTTGATGGGGGCTCTCGGTTTGTTGTTTCTATACGGGATTATTCTGATTTACGGGTATGTGTTCTCCGCATCCTGCCGCAATCAGTTCGGGCGGTTGGTCAGTATTGGTATTACGACAACATTTTTCCTCTATGTTTTTATCAATATCGCCATGGTTACAGGATTAATTCCTGTGGTGGGTGTGCCGTTGCCATTGATCTCATACGGCGGCACCGCCATGTTGACGTTGATGATCGGGTTTGGCTTATTGATTGGTGTCCATATCAACCGCGAAGTGCTGATTGGACGTCAATTAACGACCATTGACATATCACCGGCATCTCTTGTTTAGGTGTCCTTCTCAACCTCTCCGGCTTTACCCCCCGCTACTGTTTCACCAACACGGATGCGGCTGACTGTTTTTTTATCCAACACGGCCCTGCTAATGAAAAACAAGTATGCGGCACGTTCAAGAATTTCCGAAGCTAAAATTCGCGAAGTCGTTCGGCATTTTGCCGCAGACCTGACTGCCCTCCAGACGACGCAATTGAGCAATAACGTAAAGAAAGTTGCGCACATTTGATCGGGCGGTGGTTCCGGCTCTGGTTAGAATTGATTTTCTGAAGATCAATGTTAGCCAGGAAGAAAGGAACCGCCATGAACGAGCATAACAAGACAGAAGCATTGAGCAAGGTCATTAGAATTGCCGCCGCGCGGATCCAGGATCACTGGGCAAGGTTGTCCGCGACACAGTCGAGGAGACACTGAACGCGCCATTGGCGGGGGCGCGGAGGGCTTCAGGGAGATGCTGGGGATTGTCGAGGGTGCCAAGGAGGGCAAAGTCGGGAAGGTCTGCGTTCCTTAAGCATCTCAAGCGGCGCCGCCTGAAGGGGGTTCAACTTATAATCGCCGACGCCTGCCTGGGTCTGATCTTCGCCGTCGGGGAATATTATCCAGACGCCCGCTAGCAGCGCTGTGTGGTGCATTTCTACCGCAACGTCTTCAGTCACGTAGCGTCAACCAAGGTGCGCGAGGTGGCGCATATGCTGAACGCCATCCACGCCAGCGAGGACCGATCAGCGGCTAAGACCAAGAGCAATGAAGGGATCGCTAAACTGAAGGCTCTCCGACGGGCGAAGGCGGCGGAACTGGTGGCGGGATCAATTACGGAGACCTTCGCCTATTACGCTTTCCCGGATCAGCACTGGATCAAATTGAAAACCAACAATCCGCTGGAGAGGCTCAGGCGGGAAATCCGCAGACGGACCCGCGTCGGCGGCGCCTTCCCGGATGCGCAATCCTGTCTCAGTATGGCTGCAGCCAGGCTGAGACACATCGCTGGAAGCAAATGGAGCACACGGCACTACATGAACATGGATCCGCTGAAACAGACGGAAACCAACACCAGAGCAGACACCGCCTGAAAATAAAAGTGCGCAGGTTTCTTGACACTATCTGTACTGAATATCATCATTAATAAGGAGGCTCTACGGGACAGGTATTACACGCGACCGCCCTGACGCCGCCCGCGGTCCGAGCGGCAATACAGCGCTCGACGGCTTCTCTCGCGGCATTGAGTGAACGCTATGGGATCAACCCGAAGACGGTGATGAAGTGGCGCAAGCGTTGCTCTGTCGAGGATGCGCCGATGGGTCCGAGGAGCGTTCGCTCGACGGTTTTCACGGCAGAGCAAGAGGCGTTGATTGTCGGTTTTCGCAAATATACCCTGCTGCCTCTGGACGATTGCCTGTATACGCTTCAGGCGACGATCCCGCATCTGACCCGCTCTTACCTGCACCGTTGCCTGCGGCGTCATGGCGTTAACCGAGTGGCGGTCATGAAGGACGGCAAGCCGAAGAAGACGTTCAAGACATACCCCATGGGCTATTTCCACATTGACATTGCCGAGGGGCGGACCGGGGAAGGGAAGTTCTAGCTTTTCGTTGCCATGGACAGGACCTCGAAATACGCTTTCGCCCGGCTTGGTGTATCGGAAATACCAAAACCGCACCGGCTTTTCTCGCCGCCCTGGTGGCGCCCGCGCCCTAGCGCATCCACACGGTACCCACCGACAACGGCATCCCGTTCGCCGACTTGCCGAAGAACCGCAAGGGACCTACGGCCATGTTGCGCGGTCATCCGTTTGACCGCGCCTGCCAACGTCACGGGATCGAACACCGCCTGACCAAACCCAATCACCCGTGGACCAACGCTCAGGTCGAGCGCATGAACCGAACCCTTAAGGAGGCCACGGTCAAACGCTATCACTACGACACTCACGACCGGCGGCGAACCCACCTCGGCGACTTCGTCATGGCCTACAACTTCGCCCGAAGGCTCAAGACACTCAAAGGACTGACGCCATACGAATACATCTGCAAGACCTGGACAAATGAGACGGAAATATTCAGACTCAACCCAACCCATCACTCCCCGGGACTAAACAACTAGATACTGACTGAGCGGCTTGCGCAGACCATCATTTTGGGGCATTAAATTAACTGATAAAGCGCGCTATACTTGAACGCCCGGTTCCTGTATCTAACTGCCCTGAAGCTCCGATTAGACGAATTGACCCGGCAATGCTCATGCGATTGATGACAGGCAGCGTGTTTCGCCAATTAAGTGTCGGCCTTGCGCTTGTTGCGGGTGGTCTGATCGCCATTGCCTGGCTTATCAAGGCTCTTCAATACGTCGAGATGATCATCAATAACGGCGCTTCCCTGTGGACGTTGTTCGAGATAACCGTGTTACTAATCCCGAGCTTTCTTGGCGTGCTATTACCAATAGCTCTGTTTATCACGGTCATGTTTATCTATTCCAAGATGACGACGGACCGGGAACTGGTCGTTATGTCGGCGACGGGCCTTAGTCCTCTACAACTTGCCAGGCCAGCCCTTATTCTTGCCGGGATTATCACCGTCCTCGGGTATTTTGTAAATTTCTACATTCTACCTGAAACCTACCGCATGTTTGGCGAATTGAAGTGGCATATCCGCTATAATCTCGCCCAGGTGCCCCTCGAGGAAGGGACGTTCAACACCTTTGGTGACAAAACCACGGTCTATATCCGGGAAAGAACAGCGTCCAATGAGCTGCGTGGAATATTCGTCCATGACGAGCGCGATCCGAAGGCACCTGTGACTGTCATGGCAAAACGAGGGTCCCTCGTGAAAACAGCCGAGGGCCTTCAAATCGTTATGTTTGATGGAAATCGGCAGGCGCTGGAAACGGAAACGCGGAATTACTCCGTTCTCTATTTTGATCGCTACACCTTTCCACTCAATACATTTGGCGCGCAAAAGGCCTATCGAACGCCCGATAGTCGTGAAATGACGGTGCGTGAGCTCTTTGATATTGAAAACAATACCATTGTGCTTCCTCGAGATTACCCCAAATATCTGATTGAGGGGCATAAGCGACTGGTGTCGCCACTGGTGTCGATCGGCTTCGTTATGGTGGCTCTTGTAAGCCTGTTTTCAGGCGGCTTCACCCGGCGAAACCAGAACAAACGCGTTGTCGTGGCTACAGTTGTCGTATTGCTTCTCCAGATCAGTCTGCTGGGTGTTGAAAACATGAGTGCCCGCAACCTGGCTCTCGTTCCATCAATTTATGTGGTCACCCTGTTACCGATCATCGTGGGGGCGCGGATGCTGTTCCGCCCGCCAAGATTGGAGTTTCTGACATGACGAAACCAGGCACCGCTCACCTGGGTTTTGTGATCCCATGGCGGCGGCGTTTTGCTGTGTGATGGCGACAAGCGGTATATCTCTCGCGAGCGACAGTACAACCCCGGAGAAAAGAGCAAAAAAAGAAGTTGGTACATTTTCCTTTCAATTGGAAAACGATCTGTTTTCCGATACGTCGCGCATAACCTTTTCCTGGATGGCAATACGTTCGGGATAGCCACAGTGTTAACCGGCGCCCCTGGGTTGGTGATTTGTCTTTTGGGGCAACCCTGATGATCGGACCGGTTAATCTGACCTACTCCAATGCCATGCGTACAAGAGAATATGAAGGCCAGGATGATATCAGCCGCTTTGGCGCTGTTACGATCTCATTCGACGCGGCGTATTAAAAATACGGTTTTGACAGACCGGGTTTTTGCGTTTATTTTTTCGGGTAAAGTGGCGCACCGGGGAAGATTCGAACTCCCGACCCCTTGATTCGTAGTCAAGTACTCTATCCAGCTGAGCTACCGGTGCATGCCGTTGTGGAAGCGGGAAACTACTCTACGATGTTTACAAAGGCAAGGGACAAGGCGGGAGAAAATCGGAACTTGTGCCATCTTTGAGCTTTGAGTAGTATCCAATTGCAGTTGATAACGGGAGAGGTATCATTCTCTTTGTTATTTCTGTATTTTTTTAAGGACTTCATTTTGTTAAAGACCTCATTTTGTAAAGACTTCTTAAAGTTCCATGAGGTACGTGTCTGTAAGGTGCGTGTGAGAACTGGGGAACAGATCACCGCGAGTAGCGGTTGCTTAGGGACAAAGAATACATGACGTCAGAAAAGATACGGCCAAAGGCAAAGGTATGGACAACTTTCTTGGGAGCAGCGCTTTTGCTTTCAGCGTGCTCATTCACAGAAGAATTCCTATGGCCATCGCTGACAGGCGAGGACCCAGCCGGGGATGATGGTGAGCCCGCGGTTGCTCAAAGTGCGCCAGAAACCCAGGAAGTTGCTCAAACAACAACATTGTCAGCGACTCAGCCGGCATTGGGTACGTCCAGCTTCGACCCGATTGATGTAACGCCGGGCGAGCCCACTGGCACATTTGTCGGTAACAAAGTCATCGAATTGCGCGGCGAGTTGGTGCAATTACAATCGGCAATTTCTCAGCACAACCAGATTTTGCAGGAAGTACGCACCAAGATCATCAGTGATTCCCGTCGTTATCACAATACGCTTGCTGTGATGAATGCCCGATTGCAGGTTGGTACGACACCTGGTAATCCGATTCTGGTTCAGCAGTTCAACAATGCCCAGGTCGATCTGGACCAGGTTGAGGCCGACATCGGCATCATGAATCAGCTGGCGCAGGCCGTTTCGAATGACTCGACCATGTCGGCATTCCTCGCTGAATCTGCTAACGCCGCCTTTGAAGTTTCTGGTGCCGTAGATGAAGATCATCGTCAACTTGCCATTCTGGAGGACGAGATCAGCCAGACGGTGGTTCTCATCGAACGCCTGTTGAATGAAGTTTCTAGTGATGTGCGTCGTCAGACGACCTATGTTTCGACAGAGCGGTCCAACCTGAATCTGTTGGCAGCGGGCATTAAGTCTGGCGAGATTTACGGTACCAGCCTTATTAACCAGGCAATGGCCGCCGCCGCCAGCACAGGCGGTAACGTTGCCGGACAACCGTTGGATATAGCGGGCCGGCGGCCTCTGGTGATTATACGCTTTGATCGCAGTAACGTTGCTTATGAACAAGCGCTCTACAACGCGGTGAGCGACGTGCTTGATCAACGTCCGGACGCCTTGTTTGACCTCGTTGCTGTGGCTCCTGCGTCTGGAGATGAGGCAATGATGGCCTTGAATTCATCAAAATCCCGTCGGCACGCGGAAAATGTGCTGCGGTCACTTGTTGATATGGGCTTGCCCCCTTCTCGGGTAGCGGTCTCCGGGCAAACGGCGGCCAACGCTTCTGTAAATGAGGTTCGCCTGTATTTACGATAATACAGGACGGGATATCAGGAATATCAGAACGGCATCTTGATTGGGTGCCGTTTTTCTTTTATCGCTGGGTGGAAATCAAACATCGCCAGTACAGCAGGGGTAACACAATGAGCGATACCGACACACAACTTGAACACCATCATGTCAGTTGGGTTGAGATTCATCGCGACACCAGGCTTCTCGTAAACAAACTGCTGGCGCTCGGCCCCTGGGAAGGAATCGTTGCCTTAACGCGGGGCGGTCTGGTTCCCGCTGCTATTGTTGCCCGTGAGATGGGGTTGCGGGTTGTCGATACGCTCTGTATCACCAGTTACGGTGATATGAAGCGGGGAACCATCAACATCCTTAAAACACCGGATCGTGCCTTGGAAACTGAAGGCGACGGCTGGTTAATTCTGGATGATCTTGTTGATACAGGAACCACCGCTCGCGAAGCGCGACAGCTGCTACCCAAGGCGGCCTTCGCCGTCGTTTATGCAAAGCCCAGAGGTCTGGAAACGGCGGATGCCTACGTTCGCGAGATCGAACAGGACTATTGGGTTGTTTTCCCCTGGGATTCAGAACCCCGGTACGTGAAGCCGCTGGGCGGTGGTCCGGATTAATCGCCCGGGCGCTGAGGCGTGATTCCTGAGAGCCGTGCCACTCCAGGTGCTGATGTTCAATGGCACGTCCGATTTGTTGCCGTTCGTCTTCAGGGAGAACATCCATATTGGGCCATAGCTCGGTTTCCAGGCTGGAAGCGTCGTCTTCCGAGAGCCGGGCGATCCGGGTGGCGGTCGCTACGCCTTGATTGCCAAACCCGAAGGGCTTGATGTTGATGTCGATCAAACAGGAATAACGCCCTTGCCGCGTTCCAGCGTCTCCATGGGTTGGCTAACCGGCACTACACGAAGCGCCACCGAGAACGCAAAAACGGGCACAGTGGGGATGATTGAGCTTTACGGTTTTGGCGCTCTCCGCAAGCTTTGAGCCCAATTCGAACTGTTCGTTGTAGGGCAGCAGAGTACACGGAACGACAACCGGTTTATCCGCTCCTTTTCGTTTCACAACCATGCGAGAGGTTGAGCACATGATCTCATCCGGGCGAACGCCAAGAATGTCCCAGCACTGGATTGTAATTTCGGGAATGTCCCGGGTCTCGTCCATTTCCGGAAACAGAACCAGATGGGCGGGATTATCCGCATCGATTTCGACACCATGACCCTGGAATAGGTCCCGGTAATGTTGTCGCGCGGCGGCCTCGTTCTCTCCCCACATTGTACGACCGGCAACGGCCAGGTCGAACCCGCTTGCCGACAACCATGTCAGACCGACAATCATCGGATTCCAGGTGTTTTTACCCCGGATATCTTCATGACCACGCCTGGTGTAATGATCAATTGAAACCCGGATCGTTATACTGTTCGGGAAACGCTGATGAAGTTCCAGTAATCCTGCGCGTTTGTGATGTAGTGGTTTCATCGCATTGGTCAGAACCAGAACTCTGTAACCGCGGGATAGTGAATCCGACAGCATTTGCAGGATTTCTGGATTCATAAAAGGCTCACCACCCGTGAAAGCGATCTCTTCAACGGGCCAGTCTGATGCCGCGATTTCGTCCAGATAAGAACGGACATCGGCAGCCGTCAGATAGGCCAGTTTGTCATTTTGGGGCTGGACTCCATGAAACAGCCTTTGCATGTAATATTGCAGAGACTGCCAGTGTTGAACCACAGGGTGCGTAATTGCGTGAGCGCGACCACAGCGCGTTGCTCGCCCTTCGCTGTAACGTCAGGGTGTCTGAATTTTTCCGGGGCCAGCTCAGGCTGATTTTCCATCAATGTCTGAAGCATGTTTTTGCGTTTGTTTAACAATCAAGCCTAAGCACATAGACACAAGCATATAGAATCAATGCACAACTTTAGATAAGAAAGTTCAATTCTGAAACCCTTGATTTACCGCAATAGTTCCCGGGCATGATGGGCCATGTGGTCCGCCATGAAAGAAGCAATGAAATAATAGGAGTGATCATATCCGTCGTGCAGGCGCAAGGTCATGTTTTGCCCTGCCTCTTTGCAGGCATCTTCAAACAGTTTGGGCCTGAGCTGATCTTTCAGAAAATTGTCCGCAAGACCCTGATCAATCAAAATGGTTGAGGCAATCCGTGCCCCGGAGCGTACCAGCACCGTCGCATCGTATTGTTTCCATTGCTCTTCATCGTCACCCAGATAACCACTGAACGCCTTCTGCCCCCAGGGAACCTGCGTCGGGGCCACAATCGGTGCGAACGCCGAGACAGAAGAGAATGTACCCGGGTTTTTCAGCGCGATTGTCAGCGCCCCGTGCCCACCCATGGAATGGCCCATGATCCCTTGCTTGTCGGCGCGGCCCCGAAAGTTCCTGAAGATCAGGGCCGGTAACTCCCCGGTTATATAGTCATACATGTGGAAGTTATCAGCCCAGGGCGCCGCCGTGGCGTTAAGGTAAAATCCGGCACCTTTGCCAAAATCATAGGCCTCGTCGTCGGGGACGTGATCGCCTCTCGGACTGGTATCGGGGGCGACAACGATCAGACCGTGTTCAGCCGCATAGCGCTGCGCCCCTGCCTTGACGGTAAAATTGTCTTCCGTACAGGTCAAGCCGGACAACCAGAAGACAACGGGCCGGGGTTCTGTTTCCGCGGCCTCGGGAATATAAACAGAAAACCGCATGGAACAACCGAGCTGCTCTGACGGGTGTTCATAAACGCCCTGGATACCGCCGAAGCATTTGTTTTCTGAAACAGGTGTCATGGTCATGATGTGTTGATCCCTGTGCGGTCCGGATAGCATTGGTTTGAAATGACTGCATCTAACGATACCACCCAGTGAATTCAAGCGCTAGCCGCCGAGCCCGTTTGCGAGCAACATCATTTCGGACCCAAAGCGGAAGGCTTACATTTGTTTACATTTTTAGACATTTTAGATTTTTTACATCCTGTTTACGACAGGCGTTGTCGACAAGCGACCAATCGGCAAACGGTGGTACTGGTCCGGATTCGGGTGCACCACAGATAGAGTGAAAGTGATAGGTTAAAATTTCTATATTGTATCCCTATGTAGCAAAAAAATCATATTTTTTTCGCTGACACTCTAGCAGCCTCATGGGGTAAGTATGGGTTACAGGAAGCACAAAAAGCAAGAAACCTCAAGGCTTTAGGCCCCGAGGCTTCATGGTGGGAACGACTGGGATTGAACCAGTGACCCCTGCAATGTCAATGCAGTGCTCTCCCGCTGAGCTACGCTCCCGCTCATATTCGGTACGGCGACACGAAACCCGCCGCAGACGAATGGGTTGTAGCGCCTCACGGCCCTGTTGGCAAGGCCCCGAAGTTTAAAACGCACATGCCCGTGAGTACTCTGGCTGGCAAACACAACCAGACCTGCTACGCTAATCAAAGATCAACACACAACCTGCAGACAGTGATCATGACAGATTGTTCTTCAACAGACCGTTGCGCACCGTTTTCGCCGCAATCAGCCATTGTCGTGACGTCTCCTCGGGTGCAAACCGTGCCCGTGGTTTTTACGAGCCCCCATAGCGGGCGACAGTATCCTCCATCGTTTCTGGATCAATCCCAATTGGACCCGCTGACGCTCCGCCGCTCAGAGGATGCCTTCGTGGACGAACTGTTTGCGGATGTGGATCAGCTCGGCGCGCTTTTGCTAACCGCCCGGTTTCCGCGGGTTTATCTCGATGTAAACCGTGAAGCCATGGAGCTTGATCCCTCTATGTTTCACGATCAGTTGCCGCGCGAAGCGAATACCAAATCCCCACGGGTTGTGGCCGGGATTGGGACGATTGCCCGCATCGTCAGTGGTGGTCGGGAAGTCTATGGCAAACAGCTTTCTTTTGCCGAAGCCCGGCAACGTATTGACACCTGTTACAAGCCTTATCATTCCAGATTGCGGGAGATGGTTGCAACGACGCAGGAAAAATTCGGCGTATGCCTGGTCGTGGATTGCCACTCCATGCCGTCTATCTCGCACGGCAGCAAAAGATTTTCAGTCGGGCAGCCCCGTGCCGACGTTGTGATCGGTGATTGTTGGGGCAGCACGTGTGACAGCGGCATTGTCCGACGGGTGGAGCACGCGATACTGTCCATGGGGTATTCCGCTCGCAGGAACACGCCGTATGCCGGTGGATACACGACCCGTCAGTACGGTCAACCCGGCGCGGGTATTTACGCTATTCAACTCGAAATTGACCGCAGCCTCTATATGGATGAACGTTCCATAACCCGTCTTCCGGTATTTGAAGAGGTCAGGGCGCGGATTTTTCAACTGGCGGCGGCAATAACCAGCCAGTGGTCCGGCGAACTGGCCGCCGAGTAACCAGGGCCAACCTCGCGCGGGCAATCGCAATGGATGACCCCCGCCAGCCGGCTTGATCATTCGTGCGGTAAATCTGCCCGATGATGTGGGCGTGGCGCCTGGATTGTTCAACCCGAACGAAGTGGTCGTTTTCCCATGACGGAAAAGGCGATGGACGGTCTGTTGAAGCTCGTAACGTCGGCGTCCTGATTTTCAACACCCGCCATGACAGTTTATTCTTTTGTTAACCATGTCCTAAGAATTGCGCAATATGATTGCGCCATGGCTATCCCGTTTCATATCCGGCGGCCTGCCCGGGCGGTGCTTGCGGCTTGTTGTGCAGGTGTTTTAACCCTGTTTTGTGTTTCTGCTGGTTATGCAGAAACCGGTAAGGCGCGGGCATTTGAGGTTTCCTGGGATTTATGTGGCGCTGCCACCCATGCGATAGAGCGACAGGCCGGAATTCCCGAACATCTGCTGAGGGCGATCTCAATCGCCGAGTCGGGCCGCCGCGATGAGTTGAACAAAATCAACGTTGCGTGGCCCTGGACGGTCACGTCGGGAGAGCAGGAGTGGTACGCCGATACCAAACAAGACGCGATTGCTGTTGTGGAGGGCCTTGTTCGCAACGGGATTAGCAACATTGATGTGGGCTGCATGCAGATCAATTTGTATTACCACAGCGACGCTTTTCCGTCCCTGGAGGAGGCGTTCGACCCTTTAACAAACGTCAGTTACGCAGCATCTTTCCTGCGCAAGCTTTATAAATCTTCACAAAATTGGACCGTGGCGGCCGGAAACTATCATTCCGCAACGCCCAGATTTCACAACCGATACCTGAAGAAATTGCGCGAAATCTGGCAACGGGAAAGACGAGGCTTGAATAGCCCCGCCTCTCCGGGTTCCATCAAAAACGCCCATTCGGGGGGTACGGTTTCGTCTGCACGGATTGCCGCAATAGACCATGAGCGAACAGCTCAATTGAACGCGGCTTTCCGCAAACGCCGGGAACGTGGCGCGCAACAAACCACGACGGGGAATGTCGGTGCTGGGTCTATTTCTGCCAGCCCATTGGGAGATAGCTGGAAATCCGCATACACGGCCAATACTGATCAGGGAAACTACGCGCTTCAGGCCCAAATCAATCGCCTTCGCAAGGCGGCGGATGAACAAAAAGAACTGGAGGAGATGCTCCAGGCAGAAGCGTCGGAACAATCGGCAAAACGCGCCGCCGACCTGGATCATT
Organism: Rhodospirillales bacterium; assembly: GCA_963921245.4. GTDB lineage: Bacteria > Pseudomonadota > Alphaproteobacteria > Rhodospirillales > Casp-alpha2 > JABJGO01. Next base: position 641,047 of record CAWUEY030000001.1, read on the forward strand.
GGCGCACGCTCTACAAAAAGGCGCTTGGTGGACGTTCGTCGTCTGGCACATTGTTATTCGGAAATCCCTAGGACCGTATCTTCCAGGGAAATGTAGCCCGGCAGGGTGCACACCCTGTTCAGCCAGCGTCTTATGTTCGCATAGGGTGCCAGTTCCACACCCCCGTCTTCGGCCATATGTGTGTATGCATAGAGTGCAACATCGGCGATTGTCGGTGTCCCCGCCGCAAACCAGTCTTCATGTTGAAGGTGATCTTCCATGACGCGCAAGGCGTTATGGGCTTGCTCGCGTTTCGTTGGAAGTTCCGCTTGTCGGGGATGGTCGGGTCCCAGATGTCTGACAATAAACCGCGCAACGGCGACAGAAGGTTCATGGGTGTATTGTTCGAAAAACATCCATTGGAGTGTTCTGGCATGTTCCAGGGTGTCGGAAGGAACGAACGGCGTTCCCGCCGCCAGATAATGAAGGATCGCATTTGATTCCGGCAGGTACGTTCCATCCTCGAGTTCCAAAACCGGTATTTTTCCATTGGGGTTGCGGGCGATAAAAGACTCCGTTCGTGTTTCTCCGTGAACGCTGTCAACCTCAATATAGCGGTACTGCCAGCCCAGCAACGAAAACATCAACCTTACCTTGTAACCGTTCCCGGAATCATGGTTATCGTAGAGAGTGAGCATGGTGAAACCTTCCCGTTACGGATGAGAACCTTAGCCGTACCTGCACGGTAAATCCAACGGCGTTGTCTATCGATTTTCTGTCGTCGATGAACCGTGTAAAAAACTGTAAAGTATGATTTTTTAATTGGGAGTACTCGTGCCCCGTCAAAGCAATACAGCGGTCATGCGACGGTACGTTACGCTTGCCGGACACAGGGTCCTGGATGTGGGCTGTGGCCATGGTCCGCTGGTTCGGTATATGACCCGTCACGGAGCCTATGTTACCGGACTTGAGTGTGGCCGCGCGCAGCTTCAAAAAGCGTGCGCTACCACAAGAGAAGGTGGCGAGGTCTATGTGGAAGGTGTCGGGCAGGATATGCCGTTTTCCGACAATTCTTTCGATATTGTTGTGTTTTTCAATTCACTCCATCATATCCCCGTTGATCAAATGGATAGAGCTTTGTGCGAGGCAACCCGCGTCGTTAAACCAACTGGCATCGTTTACATAGCCGAACCGATTGCCGAAGGGCCTTCTTTTGAAATGTTTGCCCTGGTTGATGATGAAACAGAGGTTCGTGCCCGGGCTGTGGCCGCGATCGAGAGAATCTCCTCAAAGGGAGGACGATTGGAACCCGTGGATGCGGTGCAATACGATACAGCTCATTTTTACGATAGTTTTGCCTCTCTTCGAAAGGAAAGCGTTCGCATCGATCCGGCCCGGCGGACGGCGTTTGAAGCGAACGATTCCATGATGAGAAACAATTTTGAGCGATTGGGTGTGCCGGATGAAAAAGGATACCGGTTTGATCAGCCCATGGCGGTGACTGTATTGAGGAAACCGGAAGACAGGCGAGTGATATGACGGCAGACTCCTCGCATGAACCGTCTAACAGGCGGCACCTGTATCCCGCGATTGAGCCCTACAATACCGGTTTGCTTGACGTTTCGGAAGTGCATTCAATCTATTTTGAAGAATGTGGAAACCCTGACGGAAAGCCGGTGGTTTATCTTCATGGCGGACCGGGTGGTGGCTGTAATGCAGTTTTTCGTCAGTACTTTGATCCCGAAGCCTATAGAATTGTTCTGTTTGATCAGCGCGGCTGTGGCCGCTCCAAACCCCATGCCTGTCTGGAAGACAACACAACCTGGCACTCGGTTGCCGATATCGAGACTTTGCGGGGGTTTCTGAACATTGGGAAATGGCAGGTTTTCGGTGGCTCCTGGGGAAGCACGCTGGGGCTTGCCTATGCGCAAACCCATCCCGACAAGTGTACGGAACTGGTTTTACGCGGACTGTTTACCCTGCGCAGATCGGAACTGTTGTGGTTCTATCAGGAAGGGGCTAGTCACGTTTTCCCGGATGTTTGGGAAAACTATGTTGCTCCGATTCCCGAAGCCGAGCGTGGCGACATGATCGCGGCTTACTATAAACGCTTGACCGGGGATGATCGCGAGGAGCAATTGCGGTGCGCGAAAGCCTGGTCCGTATGGGAGGGGTCTACGTTATCGATCTGGCCAAACCCGTTACGAGAAGAACATTTCGCCGATGATGAGTTTGCCATTGCCTTCGCCAGAATTGAATGCCACTACTTCATAAACGGTGGTTTTTTCGAGGTTGATGATCAAATCATCCGCGACATGCATAAGGTTCGGCATATCCCGGCTGTCCTGGTACAGGGGCGATATGACATGTGTACGCCTATGCGAACCGCCTGGGATATTCACAAGGCCTGGCCAGAAGCCGATTTTCGGGTGGTACACGATGCTGGCCATGCATCCAGCGAGGCAGGTATTGTTCATGAGCTGGTTGAAGCGACAGATCGGTTTCGGAACGAATTGCCTGACTATGTGGTGGCATCGTAAAATGGTTTGAAATCTGAATGGTCGGCACAGAATACTGCCAAACCTGAAACAAATGGATTGATAGAGACGGCGTTCAGCGTGTGACGGCGGCCTCAAAGGTGTCTTTGCTAGATGTTGACGAAATTGTTCAAAATCGGGTTTGACCTCTCGCAACAGCGATCCGATGAAGAAGCCCTTCTGGATCAAGAGCATCGATACCAGGATTTGTTCAAACAGTCTCCAGTAGGTTTTTGGGAAGAGGATTATTCACAAGTCAGGGCCCTCGTCTCGGCACTCGAACAACGCGGGATAACGAACATACGGGGGCATTTTGTAGAGAATCCCGATGTGTTACGAGAGGTCGTTCAATCAATACGACTTAATGATGTGAATGAAGCGGCAATCGCAATGTTTGGTGCACGGGACCGAGCCGAGCTGTTTGCTTTCCATGAGTCCTTGAAGATGCTCATGGTCGAATCTTACGGGGAGGTTATCTGTAGCCTAGCGGGTGGGAAGCGGGATTTGCGGTATGATTACGAAGCAAAAATGGATAGCGGGCGTATCGCCCATGTATTGACCACCCTTCACGTTGTCGAAACGGACGACGACTCCTGGGCCCGCGTTGTATACCTTCAGGAGGATGTTACCCTATTCAGGGAGACAGAACAGGCATTATTTGAGGCCCGCGAAAAGGCGGAATGGGCGAGCCGTGCGAAATCTGAGTTTTTGGCGCATATGAGCCATGAGCTGCGGACTCCCATGAACGCCATTCTGGGTTTTAACCAGATCATGATCGAGCAGGTGTTCGGGCCGCTGGGAACCCCGAAGTACATAGAGTACACGCACGATATTAAAAAAGCGGCCGAGCATTTGCTGCAAGTGATCAACGACATTCTGGATATCTCAAAGATCGAGGCCGGTCAAATGGTTCTGGAAGAAACCAGCGTGGATCTGAAAGATTTGTTTGAGAGTTGCATTTCTATGGTTCGGGGGCGGGCCGATGCCGGGCGGACAGAACTGGTTTTGCAGGTACCCGAGAATGCCCCTTGTCTGCTCGCTGATGAGCGAATGATTTCTCAAATTGCCATCAACCTTTTGACAAACGCCGTAAAATTTACGCCCGACGAAGGAGAGGTCACAGCTTCAATGATTGTTCGGGAGGATAACGGCATCGATATTGCGGTTGCTGATACAGGGTGCGGTATCGCGAAGGATGACATTGAAAGGATACTGGAACCTTTTGGGCAGGCACAGCGCAACTCTCAACTATCTCAAGAGGGTACTGGCCTTGGTTTGTCGCTTTCCCAACAATTGAGCGCGCTCCACGATGCAAATCTGCGTATTGAAAGTGAACCCGGCACAGGAACGGTTGTTACCGTATCGTTCCCACCCCACCGGACGGCACCGTAGGTTACCCCCAAAGCGCTGGTGATGGCGGGGAGACTAAACCGCTCTGAAAATTCAGGCCCGGTGAGCGATCTTCTTTGAGCAGCAGAGGACCATCCAGATCGACGAACCGGGCCCAGGGTGCAAGGACTGTTGCCGGGGCCATGGCCAGCGATGTACCAACCATGCAGCCGATCATTATCCCAAACGCGAGACTCTCTGCCGCACGGGCCAGACCAAGCGCCTCTGTCAGTCCGCCGGTCTTATCCAGTTTGATGTTGATCATTGAGTAACGGGATTTCAGGTCCGCAAGCGTTTCTGCGGTGTGACACGATTCGTCGGCACACAAGGCAACAGGTGACTTAAAATCCGAAAGGACGTGATCTTCATCCGCGGGCAGGGGTTGCTCGATCATTTCCACGCCCAGGTCTTTGAGCGGCCTGGCGACACTTTTCAGGATGTCAATTGTCCAGGATTCGTTGGGATCAATGATCATCCGGGCGGATGGTGCCGCGTCACGAATAGCGGCGATTCTGGTGACAATCTGGTCTCTATTCAATTTGACTTTCAGCAACGGGGCGGCTTTCAATGCCGTTGCCGCCGCCGCCATTTGCTCTACGTCACCAAGGGAAATCGTTTCTGCCGTGACGATGGCTTGTGGTTCGGGTGTGTTGGCAATATGCCACACCCGTTCCTCTGATTGTTTGGCTCTCAGGTCCCAGAGGGCACAATCCAGCGCGTTTCGACCCGCGCCAGCCGGTACCTCATTATTCAGTAGTTCGTTTGTGGTGTGATCGTCGAAGGAACGCGCATATGTATTGATAAATGCGTGCACGCCCAACACGGATTCCCCGTAACGCGGATAGGGCACGCATTCTGCCCGGCCCGTGTTACCCTTGTTGTCTGAAAGTTCGACAACGACCACATCTGCACTGGTCTTTGTGCCACGGGAAATGGTGAACGGTTTTGCGAGCGGCCAACTTTCAATCCGAACGTCTTTTACTATCATACGCGAAGGGCATCCACGATGGCACCGACACCGGTTCGGATAGGATCGACACACGGCATGTTGAACCGGGCTGCATGATCTTTCAGACATGCCTCGGCTTCGGGTTGCGGCATTTTCGAGGTGTTGAAGGCCAATGCGATAACTTTTGCCCGGGGTGCGGTGAGTTGCGCACAGGATTCATTGAGTGCAATGCAGTCTTCCAGCGCCGGCAGGGGCATGTGCGGAATGCCCCGCATATGCTCGCGACCGGGTTCATGACACATGACCAGTGAGCTGGCTTGTGCGCCATGCAGCAGGCCCATGGATACACCGGCATAGGAAGGATGGAACAGCGATCCCTGTCCCTCAATCAAATCCCAGTGGTCGGGGTCATTGGCCGGCGCAAGCTCTTCGATAGCACCGGAAATAAAATCGGCAATCACGGCATCGACGGACACGCCTTCTCCCGTGATGAAAATGCCCGTTTGGCCCGTTGCGCGAAAATCAGCGTTCATGCCACGGGCTTTCATCTCTTTCCAGAGAGCGAGAGTCGTGTACATCTTGCCGAGAGAGCAATCTGTGCCCACAGCCAGTAACCGGTTTCCACCGCGTGGCTCGCCGGTTGCGATGGGGAAATCCTTGGTCGGGTGTCGGACATCATGCAGGTTACGACCGTGTTTTTCGGCGGCTTCCCGGATCGCCGCCACGTCACCCAGTTTGTTGTGAAGGCCGGATGCTAGGTCCATGCCCAACTCAATCGCCCTGACCAGAACATCTGTCCATGCGGCGGAAATGACGCCGCCGCGATTGGCAACGCCGACGATCAGGGTTTTTACGCCTGCATCCGCCGCTTCTTCCAGTGTCATCACCGGTATACCGAGATCAGCATTGCAACCATCCAGCCGCAATTGCCCGAGGCACCAGTCTGGTTGCCAGTCAACCACGCCTTTCGCGGTTTTTGCCGCCAATTGGTCGGGGGCGTCGCCGATAAACATGAGATAGGGGGTGCGAAGGCCCATATCTGTTCTCCCATCGTCCGTTTCCCTATTGTCCCAGACTACCAAAAGCCAAACTACCAAGAGAAAGGGGGCGAACTCCAGCAGAGTCCGCCGCGTTGTGTGACAAACAATACAGTAATCGATTACATCCTGATCCGTTCGTTTTTTGGATCATACAGGGGGCGAAGAGAGGCGCTCGCGGGCTTGCGTTCGCAGGCGATCTCAATTTCGTATGAACCACTATTCACATAATCGGCGTTGACGCCCTGAGGATTATTGACGTAGCCGAGACCGACGCAGCCGCCGAGCGTGTAACCGTACATGCCGCCGGTTATGTAACCGCAGATTTCGCCATCGCGAACAATGGGCTCGTTGTGATAAATCATGGACTCCGGATCATCCATCAGGAATTGCACCAGCCTTTTTGTGACTTTTCCGCTATCCTTCTGTTTCAAAAGCGCCTCCCGGCCGATAAAGCCGCCCGGTTTGTCGTATTTCACGGCAAAACTCAGGCCGGCTTCAATAGGGGTGTCTTCATCGGCGATGTCGTGACCCCAGTGGCGATAGGCTTTCTCGAGCCGCAGTGAGTTCATGGCGTGCATACCCACATTGGCGACGGCGAATTCTTCTCCGGCTTCCACCAGAACCTCATAGACATGCAGGGCCATGTCGGAAGGCACCCAAAGCTCCCAACCCAGTTCTCCTACGTAGGAAATTCGCGATGCGCGGACGGTGGCGTATCCAACCTCAATCTCCCTGGAAGAGCCAAACGGGAAAGCTTCATTGGACAGATCAGTGGGCGTCACTTTGCGCAGCAATGCCCGGGAATTGGGCCCCTGGACGTTGATACCGGCATACGCCGCCGTCACGTCAGTGAGGACGGCATGATCATTCTCACCTATATGGTGCTTCAACCAGTTGAAATCGCGCGTATGGCTGGAAAAGGCCGTCATGACCATATAGGCGTCTTCTGCCAGTCGGGTGACGGTGAGGTCGGCAGAAATGCCGCCCTGTTCGTTCAGCCATTGGGTATAAACCATGCGGCCCGGTTCAACGGACATGTCGTTGGCAGACACATGGTTGATGACTTTCTCTGCATCCCGGCCTTGCAGCATGAATTTCGAGAATGTTGAGATGTCGAGAAGACCAACATTCTCTCTTACCGCCCGGTGCTCGTTGCCGGAATAATCAAACCAGTTCTGTTTGCCGTAGGTGTATTCATAGTCCGGTTTTACGCCTTTTGGGGCAAACCAGTTGGGCCGTTCCCAGCCACCAGCTTCACCGAAACAGGCATTGGCGTCCTTGAGGCGATCATAGAGCGGGGTGCGCCGAATACCACGAGCAGTATCCGGTTGCCGGAAAGGCCAGTGCATCTGGTACAGCAAACCAAGAGATTCTGTTGTTCTGTCGCGCAGGTATTTCATATTGGATTGGAAATCCAGTACCCGTCTGACATCCACGTCCCAAAGGTCCACAGGTGAGTGACCGGTCTGTATCCAGTCGGCCAGCATTTTGCCTGCACCGCCTGAAGACTGAATGCCGGTTGAGTTGAAGCCCGTGGCGACAAAAACGCCATTTACTTCCGGTGTCTCCCCCAGATAGTAGCGGTTGTCAGGCGTGAAGCTCTCGGGGCCATTGAAGAACGTCTGAATGCCTGCCGTCTCCAGAATGGGCAGGCGGTGCATGGCGCTTTCCAGCATGGGCTCAAAGTGGTCAAAATCTTCTGGCAGTTCATCGAAGCAGAAATCTTCGGCAATCCCATCACCACCCCAGGGTTTGGCTGTTTTCTCAAACGCCCCGATCAACAGCTTGCCGGCGTCCTCTTTTACGTAGATGCAGGAAGACGGTTCTCTGAGAACGGGCAGGTTGGATGGCAATCCCTCAATGGGCTCGGTGACGACATAGAAATGTTCCGCGGCGTGCAGGGGAATATTGATACCAATCTGCTTACCGAACTCCCGTGACCACATACCACAGGCGATGACCAGATACTCACAGTCAACGATGCCCCTGTCGGTCGTGACGCTTTTAATACGGCCGTTTTCGATTGTGGCGTCCATGACCCTGGTGTTTTCCAGGATCGTGGCACCGTTCATGCGGGCACCTTTTGCCATGGCCTGGGTCACATCAATGGGGTTAGTTTGCCCATCCTTTGGAAGAAAAACGCCGCCGACCAGATCATCTGTTCTAAGCGTCGGGTATTTTTCTCCGAGCCAGTCCGGTGTTACTTCTTCGACGTCCAGCCCAAACACCCGCGCCATTGAGGCACCCCGTTTCAATTCTTCAAATCGTTCCATTTCCGTCGCGACGGAAATGGAGCCGTTCTGCTTAAGACCGGTGGCCTGTCCGGTTTCTTTTTCCAGTCCGGCGAACAGTTCCGCCGTATACTGTGCAATACGGGTCATGTTCTGGGTCGCGCGAAGTTGACCAACCAGACCGGCGGCGTGCCAGGTCGTGCCACAGGTCAGTTGCTTGCGTTCTAGAAGCAAAGTGTCTTTCCAGCCTTGCTTTGCAAGGTGATAGGCCACGGAACAACCGACGGCCCCGCCGCCGACAATGACAACCTGGGCACTGGAAGGGATCGTTTCGGCCATGGCGTTTTCCTCCGGATTTGAAACGATTTTGGTGGGTATTAAATAGGTCGGTGTTAATAGGTCGGGGGCGACATGACCCAAACCACGGTGGCCGGGGTGTCATCAGGATTGGCAGACTTGTGAGGGACGTCACCATCAAATGTGATGCTATCGCCCTCGTTGAGAATGAAATGTCGCCGTGCCAACCAGATTTCCAACCGGCCCGACAGGACCAGTGCCGCTTCCTGACAGGGGCGGCCATACATATCTTCACCGGTGCTGGCATGGGGCTCATAGGTGGTCATGATCATTTCGAAATCACCGCTCAGATTGGGTGACAAAAGCTCTTCCTTCAAACCGGAGCCGGTGAATGTCAGTTTGCGGCGGTCTCCTTTGCGAACAATAAGATCACGCTCATCTCTAGGGCCGGACATGCCGCCGTGAAAGAACCAGGAAATCTGAACGCCGAGGGCATCGGCGAACTCTTTCAGCCTGTCGATGGAAACGGCGGTGATATTCCGTTCAATTTGTGAGACGTAACCCACCGAACGGTCGATGCTGTCAGCGAGCGCCGTAATGGTCATGCCCTTGGCTTTCCGTAAGTCCCGGATTTGTTCCCCAACAGGCGTAGTTTTCTCTTCGACACCAGTTTTGTTGTTTTCGTTGGCGGGCGGTGACGCCACGGCTTGTCGGGAATCGGTCATGGACGCTAAACCCTCGGCACACACTATTCAAAGTCGGCGCAGTCTAGGGGATAAAACTAAGGGATAAAAATGAAAAAATGAAGGTATTTTTTCATTTTTTTACACTGCCGGTGTCGTCGATAATAACCAGCGTAAAGAAAAGGCGGTACCCGACAGGGACCGCCCTTTGATTTTGTTGTCTGTGGGTGCTTTCCTTAAACGTCGCTGCCGCGCGAGAAGTTGAAGGCCGCGCCTTCGCGAATGCCGGACGGCCAGCGCGAGGTTACCGTTTTCAGTTTGGTGTAAAACCGCACGCCTTCCATGCCGTGGATGGCGTGGTCTCCAAACAGCGAGTCTTTCCACCCGCCGAAGCTGTGATAGGCAACGGGTACGGGGATGGGAACATTGACACCCACCATGCCGATCTGAATATCACGGGCAAAATCGCGTGCCGTGTCACCGTCACGGGTAAAGATGGCCGTACCGTTGCCATAGGCATGATCATTGACCATGGTGGCGGCTTCGCCGTAATTCCGGGCGCGAACAACGCTGAGAACCGGGCCGAAGATTTCCTGCTGGTAAATGTCCATGTCCGTGGTCACCTTGTCGAACAGGCAACCGCCAACAAAGAACCCGTTTTCATAGCCTTGAAGGTTAACCTCACGACCATCAACGACCAGCTCGGCACCCTGCTGGATGCCGCTTTCAACGAGACCCAGAATTTTCTGTTGGGCTTCACGGGTGACAACAGGGCCCATTTGGCTGGCCGGATCGGTGTAGGGTCCGACCTTCAGATCCCGTACCCGCGGCGCCATGGCTTCGACAAACCGGTTTGCGGTATCTTCACCGACGGGAACGGCGACAGAGATTGCCATGCAGCGTTCACCGGCAGAACCGTAGGCCGCCCCAATCGCGGCGTCCACAGCCTGATCCATATCGGCGTCCGGCATGATAATCATGTGGTTCTTGGCACCACAGAGCGCTTGAACCCGTTTGTCGTTGGCACAGCCCGTTGAATAGATGTAGCGACCGATGGTTGTGGATCCGACAAAGCTGATCGCTTTGACATCAGGATCGGTAAGCAGGGCATCTACGGCTTCCTTGTCGCCGTTGATTACATTGAGACAACCTTCCGGCAAGCCCGCTTCTATCATCAATTCGGCGAGCCTGAGCGGGCAGGAGGGGTCGCGTTCGGAAGGTTTCAGGACGAAAGTGTTACCGCAGGCGAGCGCCATGGGGAACATCCACATGGGTACCATGGCCGGAAAGTTGAACGGTGTGATACCGACACAAACCCCAACGGGTTGACGGGTGGAGTGTACGTCCACACCATTGGCGGCACTTTCTGTAAATTCTCCCTTGAGCAGATGGGGAATGCCACAGGCGAATTCCACAACTTCCAGACCACGGCTAATGGAGCCTTTGGCATCGTCCAGGGTTTTACCATGCTCGTGGGAGACCATTTCCGCCAGTTCGTCCATGTTTTTCATGATCAGATCACGGAACCTGAACATAATCTGGGCACGTCTTGCCGGCGGGGTATGGGACCAGTCACCCAGGGCGCTCCTAGCGTTTTCCACAGCCGCGCGGACTTCACCTGCATTGGCAAGCGGGGCCTTGCTTTGAACTTCGCCAGTAGCGGGGTTGTAGACATCACCATACCGGCCACTGGTGCCGGAAACGCGTTTTCCGTTGATAAAATGTTCCAGTTCCTGGGTCATGGTCAGTGCTCTCTTTTCAAAAAAATTCAGGATCTCGGGATTACGGCAATCAAAGCGTTATCCTGAGGTCCTGGTTTAAGTGAACAATCGGATCATTCGTTGATCTTGTGTACCTTAGTCATTGTGCCTTAGGCCTCAATGGCTTCGATGGTCATGCGCAGTTTGTCGATCATTTCGTCGATGTGGCTTTTCTCGGAAACGAATGCCGGCGCAACAATACCGGAATCGCCCGTGAATTTCACGTGCATACCGTTCCAGAAGAGGTTTTTCTGGGTCGCGGTACCGAGCGCACCAGGGGCACCTTTCGCGTGCAATTCAACCGCACCCATCATGCCGATGCCACGAATGTCCTTGATCTGTTTCAGATCCTCGAGAGAGAACAGACCATCCAGGAAGTATTCGGACATTTCATCGGCGCGCTGGAACAGGTTTTCGTTCTCGTAGGCATTTTGCACAACGATACCGGCAGCCGCCGCCGCCGGGTGACCGGAGTAGGTATAGCCGTGGAAAAACTCAATGGCATTTTCCGGTGAGGCATCGCAGATGGTATTATAAACGTCATCTTTGACGGCAACAGCACCCATGGGCTGTGTGCCATTAGTCAGCGCTTTGGCCATGGTCATGATGTCCGGTGTGACGCCAAAGACCTGGGCGGCGAATGCCTGACCCAGGCGGCCAAAGCCGGTTATCACTTCATCAAACACCAGCAGAATACCGTGCTCGTCGCAGATTTCCCGCAACCGCTTGAGATAACCCTTCGGCGGCAACAGGGTTCCGGTGGAACCGGCAACAGGCTCTACGTAGCAGGCCGCGATGGTGGAGCCGCCATACATTTCACAGAACCGCTGAAGATCATTGGCGAGTTCGGCACCTTTTTCCGGTAGCCCGCGGGTGAACACGTTTTCTGGATCCCATGTATGCCGCATGGCAACTACGTTTGGCATGACGCCTGAGAAAGTTTCACGGTTCTTTACCATACCACTCAGGGACACGCCGCCGATGTTCACGCCATGATAGGCGCGTTCACGGCTGACAAAACGGGTACGATGGCCTTCGCCGCGGGCCCGATGGTAGGCCATCACCATTTTCAGGGAGGTGTCGATGGCTTCGGAACCTGAGTTCACAAAGAACACATGGTTGATTTCATCGGGCGTTATGCGGGAAATTTTCTGAGCCAGTTCAAACGCACCCGGTGTGCTGGTCATGAACGGAGATGCATAGTCGTTTTGCAGCAGTTGCTGATAGACGGCTTCGGCGATGTCCTTCCGGCCATGACCCAAGGGGCAACAGAACAAACCAGAAGACCCGTCGATGACAGTACCGCCCATATGGTCGGTGAAATAGACGCCTTCACCTTTGACGATCAGCCGCGGGGTCTGTTTGAACTCACGATTGGATGTAAAAGGCATCCATTGGTTTTCGAGGGAATTGGCGGTGTATTGCATGGCAGGACTCCCATAAAGCGCGAAACGCGGTTGGATAGATTACGATGGGTGCAGCGTATGAGGATTCAATACAACCTGCTAGGACCAGATACAGGATGATTTTAGGGCCAGTTTGCCCTAGGCTGGCTCCATCATGCAGGACGTAATCTTTCATCTGAAACGCGATGGCAGTGCCAGTATTCAGGCAGAACTTCGCCAACAGTTGGTGGCGGGCATTCTTGGTGGTCAGATTCCGGCGGGAGAGCCGTTGCCATCGTCACGATTATTGGCAAAACGTCTGAGCATTTCCCGCAATACGGTCAGCATTGTCTATCAGGGTCTTGTTGACGATGGATATCTGGTGTCCGCGGAACGGCGCGGATTTTTCGTCAATGAAGACATCCGCGATGAACCCGTTGGCCTTGCGGCGCCGGTCGGAAACGCAGGTTCCGAAGGGCCAGAAGGGTCGCCCGATTGGTCAGGTTTGCTGCGCTCCTTGCCCAGTGCACAACGCAACATCAACCGCCCTTCCGACTGGCAATCCTATCCCTATCCTTTCATCTATGGGCAGATTGACAAGGAGCTTTTCCCGATTGTCGAGTGGCGGGAATGTTCCCGGCAGGCGCTGGGTCGCAAGGGTTTGGATGCCTGGGCTGGTGACGCCTATAACACAGACGATCCGCTCCTGATAGAACAGATACGGACGCGATTGCTGCCGCGCCGCGGAATCATGGCAGAAGCAGACGAAATCCTGGTAACCCTGGGCGCACAAAACGCTCTTTATCTGCTATGCAGCCTGCTTGTCCGCCCGGATGTTACAGTTGCAATGGAAGAGCCGGGGTATCATTCCGCCCGAAACACCTTCTTGCTGAAAACAGATCACGTTCATTCCATTCCGGTGGATGAAGAAGGGCTTGTTGTCGATGACCGCTTGAACCAATGCCGTTTTGTTTACGTTACACCCAGCCACCATTATCCAACGACCGTGACGATGTCGCTTGCCAGGCGACGATCCCTGCTGGACAAGGCATTGGACAGGGATCTTGTGGTAATTGAGGATGACTATGAGTTTGAGACCAATTACCTGTCGCAGCCCACGCCAGCGCTAAAATCTCTGGACCGTAGCGAACGTGTGATCTATGTCGGCAGTCTGTCCAAGAGTTTGTTCCCGGGATTGCGGCTCGGCTACATGGTTGGGCCCAGGGATTTTATCCGGGAAGCGCGCGCACTGCGTCGCCTCATGCTGTTCCACCCGCCGAACAACAATCAGCGAACCGCGGGCCTTTTTCTGGCGCACGGTTATCACGATTCACTAATCAAGCGGTTGCACAAGGTCTATCGGGAGCGCTGGCAGAACATGGGTGATGCCCTTGCACGGTACTTGCCTGATTCGGCGCGGACGCCATCATTTGGCGGCACCAGTTACTGGGTTAAAGGGCCGGAGGCGCTGGATTCAGAGCATCTGGCAGCCGCGGCGTTGGAGCGTGGTGTCATCATCGAGCCCGGTCAGATGACCTTTGCCGACCCGGAGTCTCCTCGACATTGCTTTCGGCTGGCTTTTTCCTCGATTGCCGCTGATAAAATTGAACCGGGTGTTCAAATTCTCAATGACGTGATTTGCTCAATTCGATAGCGCGGGCACCAGGTATGGTCGAGATTTAATTGTTCATTTTATCTGGACCATGTAGTCTGGACCATGCCAATTTTCCCTATGCAAGGGGGCCAGATGAATGCGTGACGCGCTGTTTCGGATTGAACGTGATGCCGGTACGAGTATTCAGGGTCAGATCAGAGAGATGTTGGTATCTGCCGTTCTGGGGGGGCAGCTGCCTGCGGGCGTGCCACTACCGTCTTCTCGTCGTATGGCAAAAACCCTCGGTGTTTCCCGAAATACCGTGATTCTTGCCTATCAGGGCCTGGTCGATGACGGCTATCTACTGGCCCGCGAACGCAGCGGTTTCTACGTTAACGATTCTATTCGGACGGGTGTGATTCCGGATCACATTCCGGCCCCGGACACGATGGTGCCAACGGGTCCGTCCGAATTTGCCCCGAATTGGGACAGCCGGTTCAGGGTCCGTCCCGGCCAACAGGAAAACCTCACCAAACCCGAGGATTGGCGCTCTGTTCCCTATCCCTTCATCTACGGTCAGGTCGATCAGGGTCTGTTTCCAATTGCGGCCTGGCGAGAGTGCTCCAGACAGGCATTGGGCCGCAAAGCCATGGATATGTGGACAGGGGACTCTTTCACCCGTGATGACCCGTTGTTGGTCGAACAGATTCGCACGCGCTTGCTGCCGCGTCGCGGCATACTCGTAAACGAAAACAATATTCTGATCACTTTAGGGGCCCAAAACGCGCTGTTCCTGATCGCCAGTCTGCTCATCCGGCGCGGTACAATTGTTGCCATGGAAGAGCCGGGATATCCGGATGTCCGAAATATCTTTGGCCTGCGAAGTGACCAGGTTCGGTATATACCTGTGGATCACGACGGATTGTGTCTAGAGCATCAATACCTGCAAGATGCGGAACTGATCTATACCACACCCAGTCATCAGTTCCCGACCACCGTGACATTATCTTTGGCCCGTCGAAAAGCCTTGTTGGCTGACGCGGCCACCCATGATCGGATTGTTGTTGAAGACGACTATGAATTCGAAACAAACTATGTGTCCGAGCCGACGCCGGCATTGAAATCGATGGATCGGGTTGACCGGGTCATTTACGTGGGTAGCCTCTCAAAGACCCTATTCCCGGGACTGAGAATGGGTTACGTGGTGGGTGCGCCGGAACTCATCGATGAAATGAGAGCGATGCGGCGGTTGATGATGAGGCACCCTCCCAACAACAATCAACGGACAACCGCCCTTTTCCTGTCCCTGGGGCATCATGACTCAATGGTTCACAAATTGCACAGGGCCTATCGCGCTCGATGGGAGTGCCTGGGCCGTGCGCTCGAACAGTTTCTGCCGGGCATGTCCCGGGTACCGTCGTTTGGGGGCACCAGCTACTGGGTGGAAGGGCCAAAGGATCTGGACGCAGAACTTTTGGCAGAACAAGCCCATGATGAGGGCGTTATCATCGAACCCGGGGCAATCTGCTTTGCAAAGACCCCACCGCCTACGAATTTTTTCCGATTGGGTTTTTCTTCCATTGCTCTGGAACGGATCGAGCCCGGGATTGAAATTCTCGCCAGGCTCATCCATCAAGGGATAGGGCGGCGCTAGCATATATTCGGTTTTGCCGCTTTGTTTTGCTCCAGAGACGATCATATCCCCCTGTATCCGCCGGGCCACTACGACCCAATGGTTTCTACGAGGTGTCGCTCTGGTACGGGTTTTCCCCGTATCTGGTCCTATGCCATCGCACTTTGGTGCAGTAATTCAGATATATCCATTAGACTGGTCTGACCGGCAGTTGTGTCGGGCACATTCCAGTTTAAGTGTTTTCAGGAGGACAGACATGCTGATCGGTGTGCCAAAAGAGATTAAAAATCATGAGTACCGGGTCGGGCTGGTTCCAGCCAGCGTTCGGGAGCTCATTAACCACGGGCATTCCGCCATTGT
The DNA here is from genome assembly GCA_963921245.4 of Rhodospirillales bacterium. Classification (GTDB taxonomy): domain Bacteria; phylum Pseudomonadota; class Alphaproteobacteria; order Rhodospirillales; family Casp-alpha2; genus JABJGO01. The sequence continues at coordinate 656,884 of CAWUEY030000001.1, forward strand.
GGAAACCAATGCCGGCGGCGGAATCGGTTTCAGCAATGCAGATTATGAAGCCGCGGGCGCAACCATTCTGGGGACCGCTGCGGAAGTCTTTGAAAAAGCCGACATGATCGTCAAGGTCAAGGAACCGCAGCCGCAGGAGTGCGCCATGCTGCGGGAAGGCCAGTTGCTGTACACCTACCTGCACCTTGCGCCCGATCCCGGCCAGACCAAAGCGCTGGTTGAAAGCGGTGCTGTCTGTATCGCCTATGAAACGGTAACCGGTCCCCATGGTGGTCTGCCGCTGCTCGCCCCCATGTCTCAGGTCGCGGGGCGGATGTCCATGCAGGCTGCCGCCCACAGCCTGGAAAAGGCACAGGGCGGAAGTGGTGTGCTTCTGGGGGGGGTGCCAGGTGTCGAGCCCGGCAAGGTCGTGATCCTCGGCGGCGGTGTGGTTGGTTCCAACGCCGCCATGATGGCCATCGGTCTTGGTGCCGATGTTTCCATTCTGGATCGCAACACCATGGTCCTGGATTCACTGGTTAACCGGTTTGGTGCGACGGCCAAGACTGTCTACTCCACGGCAGATTCCGTAGAGCGCCTGGTGTCCGAGGCCGATGTGGTCATCGGTGGTGTTCTGATTCCCGGCGCGGCCGCGCCCAAACTGGTCACCAGGGATATGCTGAAACTGATGAAAGCGGGCTCAGTGGTTGTGGACGTAGCCATTGACCAGGGCGGTTGTTTTGAGACTTCAAGGGCCACGACCCATGCTGAACCGACCTATGTGGTTGACAATATCGTTCATTACTGTGTCGCCAACATGCCGGGTGGTGTGGCAAGGACGTCAACATTTGCCCTTAACAACGCGACCCTGCCGGGTGCCGTCGCTCTTGCCAATAAAGGCTACAAGAAAGCGTTGGGTGACGATCCCCATCTCCGCATGGGTTTGAACGTCCATCATGGCAGGATCACCAATGAGCCTGTTGCCAACGATCTGGGCTATGATTTCGTTCCGCCGGAAGATGTCATCGCCGCCTGACTTATGTGATCAGATATGGCACGCAATCGGGGCAGCCTGGGGTGGCCCCTTTTTCGTTCCGCTGTATGTCGGGCTGTCACCGTTGTTCTTTGAATCTGGCTCTATGCGGTTGGGCCAATTTTCTGCTTTTACAGCATGCTTTAAGAACAACAGCGAGACTGTCCGGTTTGAGCGAACCGACGGGATCAATGCCTTGAGAGGATGTAAGCCATGAAAATGACAACGGAAGAGGCCTTTGTGAAGGTCTTGCAGATGCACGGCATCGAACATGGGTTTGGTATTATAGGCTCGGCGTTCATGCCCATTTCCGATTTGTTTCCGAAAGCCGGGATTACTTTCTGGGATGTCGCCCACGAGACCAACGGCGGCCTGATCTGTGACGGCTATACCCGGACAACCGGCAAGATGGCGATGGCGATTGCCCAGAACGGCCCCGGCGTCACAGGTTTTGTGACCGCGATCAAAACCGCCTATTGGAACCACACGCCCATGTTGCTGGTTACGCCGCAGGCTGCCAACAAAACCATTGGCCAGGGCGGGTTTCAGGAAGTGGAGCAGATGGCGCTTTTCCGGGACATGGTTTGTTACCAGGAAGAAGTTCGCGATGCCTCCCGTGTTGCTGAAGTCCTCAATCGGGTTATTTCCAAAGCCCATCGTCTGTCTGCGCCAGCGCAAATTAATATCCCGCGTGATATGTGGACCCAGGTCGTTGATATCGATCTGCCACAGATCGTCGAGATTGAGCGCCCCGCTGGCGGTGCCCAGGCCCTAGCGGAAGCTGCACGGCTATTGTCCGACGCTGAATTTCCCGTGATCCTTTCCGGTGCCGGTGTGGTCATTGGCGGGGCTATCCCGGCCTGTCAGGCTCTGGCCGAACGACTGGATTCACCTGTATGTTCGAACTACCAGCACAACGACAGCTTCCCGGGTAGTCATCCCCTGGCATGTGGCCCACTGGGTTACAACGGATCCAAGGCCGCCATGGAACTGATCTCGAGGGCTGATGTGGTTCTGGCACTGGGCACGCGCCTCAACCCGTTCTCGACTCTGCCCGGATATGGTATCGATTACTGGCCCAAAGATGCCAAGTTGATTCAGGTGGACATCAATGCGGATCGTATCGGACTTACCAAGAAAGTGACCGTTGGTATTTGCGGCGATGCCGGATTGGTCGCTGAAGGAATCCTGGCGCAGTTGTCTTCGAGCGCTGGTGACAGAGGACGGGATGCGCGCAAAGCCCTTATTCACCAGACAAAATCAGCATGGCTGCAAACTTTGAGCAGCATGGATCATGAAGATGATGATCCGGGGACTTCCTGGAATGCGGATTCACGTGATCGGGATCCGGATCGGATGTCGCCGCGGATGGCCTGGCGCGCTATCCAGGCGGGCCTGCCCAGGGAAGCTATTATCTCCAGCGACATCGGCAACAACTGTGCCATCGGGAATGCCTATCCGACCTTTGAACAGGGTCGTAAGTACCTTGCCCCCGGACTGTTTGGTCCTTGCGGATACGGTTTTCCGTCCATCATCGGTGCCAAGATTGGCAATCCGGATACGCCGGTTGTCGGATTTGCCGGTGACGGTGCATTTGGTATCAGCATGAACGAAATGTCTTCCATCGGTCGTGAAGAATGGCCTGCTATCACAATGGTTATCTTCCGCAACTACCAATGGGGTGCAGAAAAACGAAACACCACGCTTTGGTATGACAACAATTTTGTCGGTACGGAACTGGACCCTCACCTGAGTTACGCCCGTGTCGCCGAGGGATGCGGATTGAAGGGTGTGACTGTCACAACGCAGGCCGCGTTGACCAGTGCCTTGAAAGAGTCCTGTGAGGCGCAGGACCAAGGTGTTACCACCTTCATTGAGGTCATCCTCAATCAGGAGCTGGGCGAGCCGTTCCGGCGCGATGCCATGAAAGCCCCGGTTGAGGTTGCCGGTATTGATCCCAACGACATGCACCCGCAAGCCGGTGCGCAATGATCCGCCCGCGCGCCGGTCAGGGCCGGAAGATCATAGGTCTTCCGGCTCTTTTCTTTTTTGGGGAACACACCAGGCGTGCTGAGTAAAAGGCCATTTGAACTTCCATCCGGTTTGATGAATAGGGCAGGCTCTGCGCCACCCGTCGCCATGGCCGTTGCCGGCGCGGATCATTCCGTTGTCATGGAAAGCGTTCGACAGGGGGTGGATGCGGGATTGATAGAACCGGTGTTGGTAGGAAATTATAACGAGATTGGCAATCTTGCTCGAACCATGGACTGGAATATCGCCGGTATTCCAATTGAAGACGCAAAAGATGAGCAGGATGCCGCGCATCGGGCCGTCGCCCTTGCCCGCAACGGTGAGGTCGCAACCCTGATGAAAGGACAGGTACACACGGACGCTCTGATGCGGGCCGTGGTTAATCGGGATACGGGGTTGCGAACGGATCGTTGCCTTAGCCATATTTTCCATATGACAGTACCCGGAGATGACAAAGTCCTCTACATCACGGACGCCGCCATTAATGTGGCTCCTGACGAAGATATGCTTCTCCATATTGTGAACAACGCCGTGGAGCTGGCACAGGGGCTGGGTCAATCGGAACCAAGGGTTGCGTTGCTTTCGGGAACAGAGAAGCTCCTTGATGCCATGCCATCAAGCGTGCAGGCTGCCGCGGTTGCGGGGCGGGCGCAATCCGGGGCCGTGACGGGGGCCCTGGTCGATGGACCATTTGCCTTTGACAATGCCGTATCACCGGACGCGGCGACTTTAAAGGGCGTGGATAGTCCCGTTGCCGGGAATGCGGATATTCTGGTGGTGCCCAATATCGAAATGGGGAACGGTCTGTTCAAGATGATGGTTTATTTCATGAGCGGTCTCGCGGCAGGTGTTGTCATGGGGGCGACGGTGCCAATCGTTTTGACATCCCGTGCCGATCCGCCGCAAGCAAGGCTTGCGGCAACGGCAATAGCTGCGTTGATTTCTGACAAATAACAGAGCATCGGTTAGCAATCTTCGATTGCTATCGGATCAAGCATTCCCTCGATCCTGTCTGGCAACCATGGTTGGCCGCTGACTCAGAAATTGGCCTGATTGTTTGGCAAAAATAATTTCTGCGGACGATTATACCCCCTGGCGCATATCGGTCATGATGAAGTCGGCTTTGCGATTGGGACCTGCGGCATGACGTGTCGGAAACCTGGCGTGCCAAAGGTTCATCTTAACAGATAGCGTACAAAGCAAACTGCCCATAGCCGTGTGGTTGTCTTCCACCAGTTTTTTGAAGGTGCTGAATTTTTCAGCGCTCATATTCCGCCACATCTCATCCGTACTCCTGGAGAATTCGTCAAACCGGTCGAGAAGAACGTCAACCAGTTCCTTGAACTTGTTTTCCAGACGTACGCAAATCTTCACCATTTCGACGTTCTGATTTATCTGAGGGTGGTTTTGTATTTCCTGAGTTGCCGCTAGGAAATCATCGACAATAGGACGGACCTTGTCGAGACAACTGCGGTAATATGCCACGGAAAGATAGATGTCGCCGTAATCTTCAAGAAACTTCGGCACATCGGTTAGCGGGATGGAAAGGCTATCCGCGATATTCTCCAGTTTCTCACGGGCCGCGTTGATGTCCGGATCATGGAACAGGGCTGATACATCCGTTACTTCGCCCACTTCCGGTGCACCGCCATCACCATAAACTTGGTGTATCAGGCGATCAGTAAAGGGGCGAATATAGGTCTGAAGTTCTTGCTGTTTAGCTTCCGACAGACATAAGTACTCAGTGTTGTCGACTTTTATTCCCATGTTGCGTAAGCAAATACGAATGCTGTAGACGTCGAAACTTTGCAATTCACCGACCCGCCGGACGATATTGTAATCATCGGCTGACAGGGCGGGAAATTGATCGTGGAGTATCTTGGGAGAGATCAGGCCGCTGCCGATATTGTGGCCGGAAAACACCTCGATTGCGCTTTGCAACCTTGAATCCTTTACCAACCGAACGCGTCGAAGGCCCTCGGTCTGGACAGGCAGTGCTCCAAGTGGCAAAACCGACAAAGAATCTATGTCGGCATCGTTCATTTCAACGTTGTTTTTGGCAGTTACCGGTGCCATTTCAGATGTTTTTTCGGCATCTCAATGATGTCCCCAGGTCAATATCCAAAAGCCCTGCCGGAACCTACAAATAATCCGGTTTTGCTTAAACACCTTTTTTCAGGAATCATTCCAGGGCTTGGCCGCACATTTTCGATTCAAATATCGCGTGAATTGCCACAAATTGCGTTCAACAGGATGCAGGGTGCCTTGCGGCAGAATTGGTGATCGTGTTCCCTTGAACAAGGCTTCGACCAGAGGCTTGTCTTCGTTGTTGGCAGTATCCATATAGTTTTTAAACTCGGCGAGCCATTTCTCCTCAGTACCCGCCGGGACGTCATTCAGGATTTCATCCGGAAAGGCCACGCCCCAGGTCGCCTGCATCTTGCCCACACCAGATGGTTGAACGCTGATATACCAAAGATAGTCCGGCATCAACGTCACCAGATGGCAGGGATAGATGCAAAAATCGATCATCATTCGCCGCCACTCGCCTTCAAGATTTGTATTGTCTCGATGGGCGGCTCCCGGCCCGGTTTCAGAAGGCTGAGGTGCACGATGATAGCCATAGAAATCGCTGTCCTCGCCGCATATGTAATCTTCCAGCGGTTTCAGATGTTGCGCAAACGTTTTCCCGTGAGCAGTGGGCACGTGATAGCTTTCCGTGAAATTCTCGACCAAATTTTTCCAGTCGGCGTTCCAAACCATGGTTTCCCGTATGCGGGTCCTGTATCGGGCCATCTGGTATCGACCAACAACGCCTTCTGTAAACGGTGCTAGGACTTTGGAAAGTTGCGTGTCTGGCTTTTTGGCCAGTGTGACATATAGAAACCCTTCCCAGCTTTCTGTATGTAGAGCTTTCAATGGATGTGCGTTGTCATCAAAAGCCTCTTTCATGTCCATGTACGGGGCTCTGATCAACTGACCATCCAGATCATATGTCCAGGCATGGTAAGGACAGGTCACCCGTTTGTTGCATGACCCTTTTTCTTCGGGTACCAGTCGGGCATGCCGGTGCGCACAAGCGTTCACGAACGCCCTGATGGAACCATCATTCTGGCGCAGCACAAACACGGGAACGTCTGCAATTTGATGCGTCAGGTAATCTCCTGGATCGGGAATTTCGTCATCCCGACCGACACAAATCCATTCCTGGAGGAATATCCTGTCGCGTTCATGGGTCAGAAAAGCCGGAGAATGATAAATGCCCGAAGGAGAGGGCCGTGCATCTTCAAACGGGCGACCTGCCGCTTCGCTCAGGCGATCCAGAACCGAACTCAAAGACAGTTCTTTGTGCGGTGTCATTTGGTTCATGTCGGGAGTATTATCTGAAAATCGAAATCAGCCAACAGACATTTGTTCTGCGGCCCACGGTGCGAGTCCCTTAACCCGATTGCTGACCATATCTTCGGCGATTCCCCGTGCGTCGTGTGCAATCCGCGCCGGCAACGTGCCATGCTCTCCTTTGCGGGCGACGAGATAGAGCGTTCGGGAAAGTGTCTCGCCCGGCAGCGGAAGTGCGCTGAGAGAGGGCATATGGGCGAACCCGTGAACCATGCAAAGCGGCGTGGTTATGGCCCATCCCAGACCCGCCGAAACCATGGCAAAAACGGCTTCTGTTCCATCAAACTGCAAGGATTCACCGATGCTGATCCCTTGTCCCGCTAGATGATTTTCAATGGTTTCACCAATCAGGGAGCGGACACTGTAGCGAACAAAGGGATGATTGTGCGCCAGATTGGCGATGTCGGGATTTAGAATATTGGTCGCCATACGCTGCGGCATGACCAGGACAAACGGCTCGGTCAGGAGCGTATGCCGTTCCAGGTCGGTTTTTTCCGTCATGGGGTCAGTGGTGACAATGAAGTCGAGCCGCCGCCGGGAGAGGTCCTCTCTTAGATTAGGGGTGATTCCCGACCAGACAACAACATTTCGGGCATAGTTTCGGATTTCCCGTATCAACCTCGGACCGGCTGTGGCCGCGAAGGAGTCGATAAGACCAATTCGAACTTCCGGCAGGGTTGCTTCGCCAACTTCCCGAACGGTGGCTTGAAGATGTTCTGCATCGCTTAACAGCTTACGAGCACCATTCAGCAATTCCAGGCCGGCCGTTGTGGGCCTGAACGGTCGAACACGGCGTTCCAACAGAGCTGCCCCTATATCCTCTTCCAGTCGTTTTATGTGTTTGGTCACAGCGGGTTGGGTCATGCCAAGGCTCTCGGCACCACCGGTGATACTCCCTGCATCAGCGACAGCGACAAATACGTTCAGGGTCTTTAGATCAAACGACAGGTAATCGAGAGTAGTCCGCATGCATGCCTCAATATTCCAGTAAAGAATAAAAATAATGAAAAAAATTTATGTTATCAATTTCTGTTTTTCGGATTATTAGAGTCTGCCCCATTCGACCATTGAGCCCGCTGTTGTTTTTTCGTTAAACCCGCGGGTCCTGTCAGGGGACGTTGCCGTGACGAAGTATTCCGTATTCTCGCTGGCGCGAAATGCGCTGGATTATCATGAAAATTGGACCGAAGCCTGGCGTAGCCCGGAACCCAAACCCGACTATGACGTTATTATCGTCGGTGGCGGGGGGCATGGCTTAGCAACGGCCTATTACTTGGCCAGGGAACACGGTATCACGAATATTGCTGTTGTGGAAAAAGGCTGGCTTGGCGGCGGTAACGTCGGTCGAAACACCACCATCGTCCGCTCCAACTATCAGCTGGAAGGCAACGCTTTCTTTTATGAAAAGGGTATGGAACTCTGGCGCGGCCTGTCCCAGGACCTTAACTACAACGTCATGTTCAGCCCACGTAGCGTGATCAACCTGGCGCACAATGACGGCCAGGTGGACGCGTTTCAGCGTCGCGGAAATTCCATGCGGCTCAATGGTATTGACGCGGAGTGGCTGGATGTTGCCGCCCTGAAGAAAAAAATTCCCCTATTGAATTTCAATCACATGCGGTTCCCGGTTTATGGCGGTCTCAGCCAGCCAAGCGGTGGCACGGCACGTCACGATGCGGTGGCCTGGGGTTATGCCCGTGGTGCCGACCAGCGCGGCGTGGATATGATTCAGAACTGCGAAGTAACCGGTATGCGCATTGAAAATGGTGCCATTGTCGGTGTTGAAACCACCAAAGGTTTCATCGGCGCGAAGAAAGTCGGAGTGGCTGCCGCCGGACATTCTTCACAAGTGTTCCGGATGGCGGGCCTGCGCCTGCCTATCGAAACTCACCTTCTGCAAGCCATGGTCAGCGAACCCGTTAAACCGGCTCTGGATGTGGTTGTTACTTCAGGTGCCGCACATTGTTACATTTCTCAGTCAGACAAAGGCGAAATGGTCTTTGGTGGCGATTTGGATTTCTACAATTCCTACGCACAGCGCGGAAACTATCCCATCATCGAACACGTTGTAACATCCATTATTGAGTTGTTTCCGGCGTTTAGCCGCCTGCGCCTGATGCGGAGCTGGGGGGGCGTCATGGACATGTCCATGGATGGATCACCTATTATCGACAAGACGCCTATCGACAACCTCTACATTAATGCGGGTTGGTGCTACGGCGGTTTCAAAGCCACCCCGGCATCGGGATGGTGTTTTGCGCACACCATTGCGCAGGATCGCCCGCATGCACTGAACGAAGCTCTGTCACTAAAACGGTTTGAAACCGGTCATGTTCTGGATGAAAAGGGCATGGGCCCCATCGCCAAGGCTCATTAGGGGGAAATAGACCATGATGATCAGATGCCCCTGGTGCGGTTACCGCCCGTTGCAGGAATTTTCCTATCAGGGAGACGCCACGTCCAAACGCCCGGAAGATCCTGATTCCGTTAGTGATCAGGATTGGTATGAATTTGTCTATATCTGGGATGACCCCAAAGGATGGCACGATGAGATCTGGCATCACATTCAGGGTTGCCGGAAACATTTCAAGGCCCGCCGCAATACGGTTACCCATGAGATTGCGGATACCTGCCCCATGAATGAAGAATTGAAAGGAGGCGACAAATGAGCGGCTCCTACCGTACCGCCGAAGGCGGCGCTATTGATCGTAACAAACCTCTATCCTTTACCTTTGACGGCGTGCGTTACGTCGGATACCAGGGTGACACGCTTGCCTCGGCCCTGTTGGCCAATGGCGTGAAGCTCATTGCCCGTTCTTTCAAGTACCACCGCCCTCGCGGTATTATGTCTGCGGGTGCCGAAGAGCCTTGCGGCATGGTTCAATTGCGTGAAGGTAATCGTACCGAACCCAATATCCGGGCGACACAGGTCGAACTGTTCGATGGTTTGGTCGCGTCTTCACAGAACCGCTGGCCGTCGGTCAAATGGGACATCAATTCTATCAACAATCTGTTCAATCGCATGCTTCCTGCCGGGTTTTACTACAAAACTTTCATGTGGCCGAAAGCTATGTGGATGACCTATGAGGAAATCATTCGTCATGCCGCCGGTATGGGCAAAGCCCCGGAATTGCCCGATCCGGATCGTTATGAACACATGCATGCCTATTGTGACGTACTGATTGCTGGTGCCGGACCGGCTGGTCTGATGGCTGCCAGAACAGCGGCCAAAGCCGGGGCGCGGGTGATCCTCGCCGATGAGAATCCGGATCTCGGAGGATATCTCCGGGGTCGTCGTAAGGAGATTGGTGGCAAACCGGCCATGGAATGGGTTGAAAAGGTTCGTGCCGAGCTGGAGGAAATGCAAGACGTAACGATCCTGCCCCGCACGACGGTTGCCTGTTACTATGATCACAACATGCTGGTTCTCAACGAACGTAGCGGTGATCACCTGCCGACGGCAGAAGGATGGATTCCCCGCCAGCGGAACTGGAAGGTTTGGGCAAAGCAGGTGATTTTGGCTACGGGCGCCATCGAACGCCCCCTGGTGTTCGGTAACAATGATATTCCCGGCGTGATGCTCACCAATGCGGCGCAGACCTACGTCAATCAGTACGGTGTCATGACCGGGCGGGATGCTGTTCTCTTCACCAACAATGACAGCGCCTATGAAGCGGCTCTTGATATGATGGATGGTGGAATGCGGGTTGCCGCCATCATCGACAACCGTATGCACCTGTCCGATGCTTGCGAGGCTGTTCGCGAGCGGGGTGTGCCCATATTCAATAACCATGTGGTCTTTAACGTGAAAGGCAATAAACGTGGCGTTCAGGGTGTGGAAATCATGGCCCTGAACGACGACGGCGATCACCTTGAGGGCAAGGTTATCCGGATGGAATGTGATGTGGTTTGCATGTCCGGCGGCTGGACCCCGACGGTGCATCTGTTCAGTCAATCCCGCGGCAAATTACGTTGGGACGATGGGAAGGCGACATTCGTTCCGGATGTATCATTCCAGCAGGAACAATCAGCGGGTTCCTGTAACGGTACCTGGGGATTGAGCAGTTGCATGAAAGAAGGGGCGAAGGTTGGAGCCGCCGCGGCGCGGGCCGCCGGTCTGGATGGTGCCAAGGCTGCGCGGGCACCAAAAGCCGAGGATGACGGCATGGGCGATATCCGCCCCATGTGGCGAATACCGCTGCCGCCGCGTACACACCTGAAACGGTTTGTGGACTTCCAGGACGATGTAGCCGCCAGTGATGTGGAGCTTGCCATTCGCGAGGGGTACACCTCTATCGAACATACCAAACGCTATACAACGTTGGGCATGGGCACAGATCAGGGTAAAACATCGAATGTTAACGGTCTTGCCATTGCATCAGAAGTTCTGAATAAACCGATCCCGAAAGTGGGGCATACGACGTTTCGTCCGCCTTATACGGCCATCACGACAGGTGCCATTGTCGGGCGGGAAAAAGGTCATCATTTCTCTCCGACCCGACGGACAGCACTCTATGACTGGCACAAGGAAGCTGGTGCCGAGTTTATACCCGCCGGTATGTGGTGGCGGGCCCAGTATTACCAGCAGCCGGGTGAGGGCATGTGGGATGCGATTTACCGCGAAACCCTCAATGTCCGAACAAATGTTGGGCTCTGTGACGTTTCCCCGCTGGGTAAAATCGATATCCAGGGACCGGATGCAGCGGAGTTCCTAAATCGCTGCTACATCAACGGCTTTGGCAAACTGCCCGTGGGCAAGTGCCGGTATGGTGTGATGCTGCGTGAAGACGGTATCGTTTACGATGACGGCACGACATCGCGACTCGGCGAAAATCATTTCATGATGACAACAACGACGGCTAAGGCGGCGCAGGTGCTTCAGCATCTTGAGTATCTGTTGGATGTGCATTGGCCTGACTTGAATGTACATGTGGTCTCGGTGACCGAGGAATGGTGCGGTATCGCCGTTGCCGGTCCGCACAGCCGGGAATTGATTTCACGCATCACGGCCGCGGATGTTTCAAACGATGCCCTGCCGTTTATGGGTGTCACGCAAGCAGATACGGCTGGTGTTCCGGGCCGTATCTATCGCATCAGTTTCTCCGGGGAGCTGGCCTACGAGCTGGGGGTGCCTGCCGATTGGGGGCGTCACGTCTGGGAGGCCCTGATGGAGAAAGGCGAAGACCTTGGTGTTCAACCCTATGGCATGGAAGCTATGTCGATCCTCCGTATTGAAAAGGGCCACATTACAGGCAATGAAATCAACGGTCGAACGACAGCAGATGATTTGGGCTTTGCTGGCATGACGTCGACCAAGAAACCTTTCATCGGTTCCCGTTCGTTGAATAAGCCAGCGTACCTTGAAAGTGATCGCAAGCAATTGGTAGGTATGAAATCCGTGGATGGAAAAACCAAAATCCCGCGCGGGGCACAGATTGTTGCCGATCCAAACGAGCCAATTCCCATGGAGATGCTAGGTGAGGTCACGGCCAACTGCTACAGCCCCAACCTGAAGGAATTCATCGGTTTGGGAATCGTCAAAGCCGGTCGCATGCGGTATGGCGATCAGTTGTGGGCTTATTCCCCGTTGACCAATGAGAATACCAGGGTCGAAATTTGTAGCCCGCACATGTTTGATCCTGAAGGGAAGAGGCTCCGTGGCTAATATAGTGGAAGTTGAACGCCGTTCCGCATTGGCGGACTGTTATGAAACCGGCATTTTTGGTGCCGATGTTGAAGCCCCGGGCGTTACTCTGTCGGAACGCCGCCCGCTCACAATCGTCCATGTGGCGGGAAAAGCAGACGATAGCGCCTTTTCTGCAGGTATTAAAAAGGCCTGTGGCTGTGACCTGCCTACAGAACCGGGTACCATTGCCTCATCGGGAAATATGTCTCTGATTTGGCTGGCACCGGCGCGCTGGTTGGCGGTGGCACCTGAGCGCGGTCCAGGGGTGCTGGAAGGTGCCTTGCGTAACGCCTGCGGTGACAATGGTGCCATCATTGATGTGAGCCATGGTCGCACGGTAATCCGACTGTCCGGTTCCGACGCGCGAACCGTGCTGATGAAAGGCGCACCGCTGGATTTTCATGCCAGGGTCTTCACGCCGGGGCGGGCCATGCAAAGCGCCATTTCCCAATGTGGTGTCGTGATCACCTGCGTGGCGGACAACACGTTCGATATCTATGTGTTCCGTGCGTTTGGGCAACACATGTGGGAATGGGCAACCGATGCCGCAGGGGAATTCGGATACACTGTCGCGGACGTTGTGTCGGAATAGTTTTATCGAGTTTTGTAAAACTGATTCAGTGTTGGAAAAGCAAGCTACCAGCGGATATCGGGATCAAAACCAGCAAAATGCCCTTGAACAAGACTTCATTGAGCCGACAATGCTCGTGGGCCGGCCCCATAGAAGGCTTACCCCTGTCTGTTCTGTGAGCAATCCGTTGCACGCAGACCCGGCGAGCGTGGGGCTGAGGATCATGGCGCAGGCAACGCCTGCCGCGCCAACCACAAACGCTGTCAGGAACGTGCCAGCGATGATAACGGGGAGATAGGGGGTGCGCTCCAGAATGGCGAAATCTCCATGTAGAGGCGGTGATTCTTGAGTGGGGTACCTCAATCATAGAGAAGAGCAGGTGTCGTGTTGCAAGGCCTTGCTCGACCAGTATTATCCAGCACGGGCTTGCCTTTGGCGGCATCTTGGAGTCCCGTAATGTTTGACGAGACGACACTGATTTTGATCGCTCTGATCATGGCGTTTGGTGGCACTGTAAAAGGTACTCTCGGTTTGGGGATGCCGCTGGTTTCGATTGGCCTCCTTTCAACATTTTTACCGGCCACGGAAGTTCTCGGTCTCGTTATCTTGCCGATTTTGTTTACGAATCTGTTTCAGGTCTACGAAGCGGGGGGCGGGCGACAGGTCATACGGGACTGGTGGCCGATGATTGTCTGCCTCTGGGGCGGTTTAGTCGTTGGTGGTTCTATTCTCGTTGTTCTTGATCCGTCGTTGCTCTATGCGATGATCGGCTCTTTGCTGATCGTGTTTTGCGTTTTGAGCCTCGCGCGATCTGAAATGCATATTCCTGAACAGCTTGTTTTCCGATCAAGTCTTCTGGTTGGTGGGGTTGCCGGTATTATTGGCGGAATTTCCGCAATCTGGGGTCCGCCGGTGTCCATGTTCCTGTTGGCGACGGGGATAAAAAAGGAGGAATTCGTCCGAACCGTAGGCGTGATGTGGAGCGCAGGTGCCATTCCCTTGACGGTTTTTTATGTCGCAATTGGTCTTCTGGGACAGCATAATTTTCACTATTCCCTGGCCGCCTGTATTCCCGCACTGATCGGATTGTGGATTGGGCAGCGTATTCGAAAACGATTGCCTCAGGAGGCATTCAGGAAAACACTGCTGATGGTTCTGTTAGTAATCGGTGCCAATTTGATTCGACGGTCTTTCATCTCATGACGAACAAAATCTGGCAATCGGGGTTCCGCGCCGCCATTGGCATGCCGTCCCTGGTGTTATTTGCTTCCATGATGGGGTTTGGCTCACTGGCCAGGGAAGCTTCTGTCCCCTTAATTCCTTCAATCATCACAACCCTCGGGATTTGGGGGCTGCCGGGACAAATGGTGATGGTAGAGGGGCTGGCCCTGGGGATGCCGCTATTTGCCATTACGGTGGGTGTGTCAATTGCGAATGCACGGTTCCTGCCAATGACACTGGCGATCACGCCATTTTTATCGGACTGGAAAGCATCTCTTTTCAGGCGCCTTTTATTTGCCCAATTGATAACCCTGACGCCCTGGGCAATGGCGTTGCAACGCTGGCCGGAAATGGCGCGAGACGACCGTGTTCCGTATTACGTGGGTTACTCTGCCATGTGTATGATCGGGGCCACCTGTGGCACAGCTCTGGGTCATGAACTTGCGGGTGTTCTGCCGCGCCCACTGACTCTGAGCTTGATTTTTCTCAGTCCGGCGTTCTTTGCCATGGTGTTTGCTAGCACACGGCAGCGGGCCAGCGTTCTCGCCCTGTTCGCTGGGGCCGCTATGGGACCAGCGTTACACATGGTTTCGCCCGACTGGGGCTTGCCTGCGACCGGCCTGATTGCAGGAAGCCTGGCTTTTGGAGTGGATGCAGCCATACGGTCCCGTCAAAAAAAGGGAAACGGTTAGCATGTCTGATTCGATTTATGGTGTTTGGCCGGTTATCGCAGCATCTGTCTTTGGTACATATATCTGGCGCGTCGGCGGCATGTTGATCGCTAGCAGGGTGACGGCAGACAGCCCGCTATCGCGCTGGTTTACCTGCGTGGCCTATGCCGTGCTTGCCGGGTTTATCGCACGGATGCTTATCCTGCCGGAAGGCAGTTTGGCCGAGGTTGCATTGGCAAACAAGCTGCTTCCCCTGGCAGCAGGATTTATCGTTCTGTTTTTGATGAAAAGAAACGTGGAAGCCGGTACGGCAACGGCGTTCCTGGTATTCGTGGGAATGGCTGTTCTGTAAACTGCAATACTGCTCGTCGATACAAGACTTGTTTCTCTGCCTTGGCAGAAAATTTTTCCTGGCAGGTATGTGAGGATGTCTTGACCGCCTTTTTAGCCGCGGTTTACCGTCTCGCAGCAGAAATTCGGAGGATGTTTCAATGAAATCGAGGGTTCAGGTTGTTGTCATCGGTGGAGGCGTTGTTGGCTGTAGCGTTCTTTATCATCTGACCAAGATGGGTTGGAAGGATGTGGTTCTGGTCGAGCGTTCGGAGCTAACATCCGGGTCCACCTGGCACGCCGCTGGTGGCTTCCATACCTTGAATGCAGATACCAACATGGCAGCCCTTCAGGGGTACACCATCAAGCTCTACCAGGAACTTGAGGAGATCAGCGGACAGTCGTGTGGCCTGCACCACGTCGGTGGTATTACGCTTGCGTCAGATAATGATCGCATGGATTACCTGAAGGCCGAGCATGCAAAACACCGTCATATGGGCCTTGAGACGCGCCTGGTCGGGCTCGATGAAATCAAGGAACTGTGTCCGGTTATCAACACAAATGGTGTTATCGGCGGTATGTACGACCCTCTTGATGGTCATCTGGACCCATCGGGAACAACCCATGCCTATGCCAAGGCGGCCCGCCGCCAGGGGGCGGAAATATATCTTCGTAATCGGGTTGTGGAATTAAATCCGAGGGGGGACGGTTCCTGGGATGTGGTAACAGAGCAGGGCACAGTTCATACCGATTACGTCGTCAATGCCGGAGGATTGTGGGCTCGGGAAGTCAATGAAATGGCAGGCATTTATCTGCCGTTATTGCCCATGGAGCACCAATACATCGTCACGGATGACATTCCTGAAGTCTATGAACGGGAAACGGAGCTCCCCCACGTCATGGACCCAACTGGAGAGAGTTACTTTCGTCAGGAAGGTCGCGGCCTGGTTCTTGGAACCTACGAACAGCGATGCGAGCCCTGGTCATTGGATGGCACGCCTTGGGAATTCGGGCACGAGCTTCTGGAAAACAAACTGGATCGCATCAGTGAATCCCTGGAGATGGCTTATCACCGGTATCCCTGTCTGGAATCGGCCGGGATCAAAACTATTATCAACGGACCGTTTACATTTGCCCCCGATGGTAACCCGCTGGTGGGTCCCGTGCCGGGCCTCCCGGGTTTTTGGACAGCCTGTGCTGTCATGGCCGGGTTCAGCCAGGGTGGCGGTGTCGGCCTGACGGTAGCGGAATGGATGGTCGAGGGTGAGCCGTCCCGCGATGTCTTTGCCATGGATGTCTCCCGGTTTGGCGATTACTGTAGCCGCTCTTACACACGCGATACGGTGGTTCAGAATTATCAACGCCGGTTTGCCGTGTCCTATCCCAATGAAGAGCTGCCCGCCGGACGGCCCTTGAAAACGACGCCCTTGTACGGCATCTGGAAATCCCGGAATGCGGTGTTTGGACATATGTTTGGTATGGAGGCTGTAAACTATTTTGCTCCTGAAGGTGAAGAGCCGTACGAAATTCCATCCTTCCGCCGGTCAAACGCGTTTGATGTGGTCGCCGAGGAATGTCGCGCCGTTCGTGAAGCTGTTGGTCTCAATGAAGTCCATAATTTTGGAAAGTTCGAGGTAACCGGGCCAGATGCGGAAAGCTGGCTCAACCACATAATGACCAACAGGGTGCCGTCGGCTGGAAAAATGGCACTGACTGCCATGCTCAGTTCCAAGGGTAAAATCATCGGTGATTTCACCATGTCACGGTTGGGCTCGGAACGGATTCAACTGACGGCGTCCTATGGTTCCCAGGCTTTCCACATGCGTTGGTTTGAGGATCATCTGCCTGAGATAGGTGTCCATGTGGAAAACATTTCCGATAGTCGTATCGGCTTGCAGATTGCCGGGCCCAACGCACGTGAATTGCTGTCACGGGTGACCCGGACGGATGTATCCAATGAAGCCATGCCGTTCCTGAGTGTTCGGGAAATGGATGTTGGTATGGTGCCTGCCATTGTTTGCCGCGTGAGTTACACGGGCGGGTTGGGCTATGAAATGTACGTGGAGCCCAGACATCAGGTGGCGCTCTACCATGCGCTGACAAATGCCGGAGAGGGTCTGGGGCTTCGCCCCTTTGGCATGCGTGCCATGATGTCGTTACGATTGGAAAAATCCTTCGGTTCATGGCTTCGGGAATTCAAACCCGACTATACACCGATAGAAACGGGGCTTGATCGGTTTGTTCGTTATGAAAAGAATGATTTCATCGGACGCGGCGCGGCTGTGGCCGAACGGGATAATCCGGGTCCGCGCAAGCTGGTTACCATGGTCGTTGATGCGGATGATGCGGACGTTGTAGCAGACGAGCCTATCTGGCGTGGTGATGACGTCATTGGTTTTGTGACCTCCGGTGGCTACGCGCATTACAGTCAGAAATCCGTTGCTATGGGGTTTGTGCCGCGGGAACTGGCTTCCGAGGGAGAAGCATTCGAGATTGAGATACTGGGGCACAAGCGCGCCGCACAAATCATCACGCAGCCGCTCTTTGATCCGGAGGCCAAACAGATGCGCGGATAGCTGAAGCCTTCGTTGCTGTAGATTGGGAAACGAATTTGGGTGATCCCGATAAGGAGACCGTCCAAATTAGCAGACAGATCAGGGCTGCTTGGGGGGTAGCGGTTCATTGCAGGTCCTTTTCATGCGCACGATGGATGATTGCATTTTCGCTCGTGGGTTTCGTGACACATATTCAGACCAAATTGAACATTGATCCATTGGGCCATATGGGTTTGACTTCGTAATATGGCTGCGGCGCGGAAAAAACCCATGAAAAACACGCCCGTTTGGTGGGAGGATGCGCCCAGAGCGCTGAACACCCCTGAAGAATCTGTGCCGAAAATGACCGATGTCCTGGTTGTCGGTGCCGGATTTACAGGCATGAGCGCGGCCATGACTCTGGCGAGAGCGGGGCGATCGGTTGTGGTTCTTGAAAAGGAAGTGCTCGGTTTCGGAGCCAGTACCCGAAATGGCGGCATGATTGGCGGCGGTCACCGTGTTGCTTTCGACGACGTATCCAGAAAATACGGTGATCAGGTTGCTGCGGCGGTCCTGGGTGAAGGCAAACTCGCACCGGCTTACACGACGGATTTGATCAAGCATGAAGGTATCGATTGTGATTTTGTGCGATGCGGTCGGTTCCGAGGAGCCTGGAGACCCCGGGACTACGAAACCATTGCCAGAGAAACCGAAATCTTGCGAAAAAGGCTCGGTGTCCATATTGAAATGGTCTCAAAGGCTGAGGTTCACAGGGAAGTCGCCACAGATGCTTACCATGGTGGATCGATCTATACAGAACACGGAGGCTTGCATCCCGCCAAGCTGTTCGATGGCCTGCACAGGCTTGCTGTGGAGGCCGGGGTTGCCTGCTTCGATCAGTGTCCGCTAACCCGTGTTCGTCACGATGAAACCCGGTATGTTGTTGATACACCCCGGGGACAAATTCGCGCGGGTGATGTCGTTATGGCAACCAATGGCTATACAACATCGGTGCGTCAGAACCTCAGGAAATCCATAATCCCCATCGCCAGTTACATGATTGCGACCGAACCATTGGGTAAAGATGTTGTTAAATCCCTGTTTCCCAGCAGCCGCATGATTGTCGAAACCCGTTCCCGTCACTGTTATTACCGTCCATCACCGGATGGAAAGCGTGTCTTGCTTGGCGGGCGGGCCGCCCTGAATCATATCAATACGGCCAAGAGTGCGGGAACGCTCAGGGACTTGTTAACAGGTGTTCTGCCCCAGTTGAAAGATGCGGGTATTTCTCACTCCTGGCTGGGTACATTAGGATTCACAAAAGATCATTTACCGCGGGTCGGAAGGGACGCTGACGGCATCTATTATGCCATGGGTTATTCGGGATCTGGCGTTGCCATGGCACCCTACCTGGGGTGGCGGGTGGCTAACAAGGTTCTGGGCACGTCTGATGGAAAGACCGGGTTCGATCCTATGGATTTCCCTCACATTGCTCTCCATACCTTCATTCCATTGGCGTTGCCCTTCGTGAATTTGTGGTATCATTGGAAAGACCTTCGGGAAAACAGGGAAGGTGGAAAATGAGCGACGGTTTCAAGGCCGCATGTGTACAAAATTGTGCTGGTGCCGATATGACCGCGACACTTGATCGTTCTGTTGAACTGGTTCATCAGGCACTTGAGAAAGGTGCGGACCTGATTGCCCTGCCCGAATTCTTTTCGTGTTTGCATGTGGGTAATGACGGGATTCAGACCGGTCCTGTTCCGGAATCCGAGCACCCGGCTCTGCCGATTTTTTCGAATACCGCACAAGAGTCAGGCGCATGGCTGTTGCTGGGTTCTCTGGGCATTGATGATGGTGGACCACGTCTTCGCAATCGAACCTTTGTCATATCACCCGAAGGGGAAATCTGTGCGCGATACGACAAAATTCATATGTTTGATGTGGCGCTGGGAAATGGCGAAAATTATAAGGAATCGGATACGTTTGAACCCGGCGATCAGGCTGTTCTGGCGGCAACGCCCTGGGGCTTGATCGGGTTGAGTATCTGTTATGATCTGCGATTTGCTTACCTGTATCGGACTCTGGCCCAGGCCGGTGCAAAGATTCTGGCAATTCCGGCGGCATTCATGAAGACCACGGGAGAAGCGCATTGGCATACGCTTTGTCGGGCGCGCGCCATTGAAACAGGATGTTACGTGATTGCCCCCTGTCAAAGCGGTAGCCACGGCAAGGCGCGAACATATGGTCACTCCCTGATCATTGATCCCTGGGGTAAAGTGCTTGCCGATGGCAGTGGGGATGATGAAGACGTTATCGTCGCCGAGATCAATCTTTCCAGGGTTGATGACGTCAGGAACAGGGTCCCCGCGCTAAAACATGACCGGCAGTATGACTCTCCTGTTACAACGCAGATAACGCTGAAGGTAGGAGAGTAAAAATGGTCGAGACGTTGTTGAAATCGGAGACTATACGCAATCATTTCATGGGATGGCAGTGCCGTTTGCGGCAACACGCCATTCGGCATTTAAACGGCATGCCGAGTAAGGGACTGAAACCGGATATCGTACTGGACGATAGCGAATCAGCCTATGATGGTGTGACCCTCGTCCTGGTCCGCAAGCGCCCGGAAGTTACCATCAAAGAGTTCCGCCACATAGTCATGCGGACACCTGATCCCAGGCAGCGTTATGATTCCGCACTGAAGTACATGTCGGAAACCTATTATCAGCATCCTGACGCGTTCTCGGACGTGATGACGGCTCTGTTTGGTCCAGGGTCTTCCGCCGCGGAAAGGATAATATCCGTCGGTCGCGTTATGTTGTTGTTCAATGAGAAGAACCAGACGTACCAGATTCCCTGTTTGGTGAAGAGCGCGGATAGTGGGTCAGATGCCTGGAAAGCCACCTTCTGGCACAATCATTTGTTCAATCCAAATCTGCCGGCGGACTGTGCTGTATTGCAGTTCGTTCCAGACTGGGAGAATGCAATTGCCGAACCGGATGTTTACTAAACCCGCAAGGCCGATTCGGGGTTGATCCGTGACCGGGTCGATGCGAGTCATGCGGGTGATCTATCTCGAAAAAATCTCTCAAAATCAATATCCTGTCTCTGGTGCCGTGCAAACAGCGCATATGAGCTATGCAAACTTACCAATCCGGGTTCAAAGCCATTCGTGATATGGTTGCCGCAATACAGTCGAGATTTTCTTTAACCAGCTGACTTTAGGAGAGACCAAAATGATCATTAATGGTGTTGTATCTGATGTCGTAAACCGAGTTCTTGGATCGTTCTTCCTGGCTGTTGCCGTTCTCGCGGCGACCCTGCAGATTATCGGTTAAACCGACGTATCACGTTTTATCCAAGAAAACCCTGAGCGCCTGACAATCTTGATCAGGCGCTTTTTTTATCGCCCCCTCCATACAGGGTCGCGCTTTTCCGCAAAAGCTCTCGGGCCTTCCAGGGCATCTTCGGAAGCCAGCATTTTATCGAATGTCGGCATCCCGCCGGATTTCATCATGCCATAGGAATCCTTGAGGTTTTTATACTGCGTCAAACGAGTGGTTTCCTTTGTTGCCGCCAGGGATAAAGGTGCTGCTGTTATCATGATTTCGGCATATTCGCGTGCCTTGTCCATGAGGCCATCCAGAGGAACAACCGCATTAACGAGGCCCCATTCCATGGCTTCCGAAGCTGATAGCCGACGTCCGGTCAGCAGAAGTTCCATCGCCCGATTTCGCGGGATCATCTTTGGTAATCTGATGCAGCCCGAGTCACCTATAATCCCGAGAAAAATTTCCGGCATCCACATTTCCGCATGATCGGCAGCAACGATCATGTCCCCGGCAAGGGCCAGTTCAAACCCGCCGCCAACTGCATGGCCATTCATGGCAATGATGACAGGTTTGTTGAGGTCGTGTAGCTCACTGATTCCTCCGAAACCACCAACGCCGTAATCGCTGTCAAATACCTCTCCGCCCGCCGCCGCCTTTAAATCCCAGCCGGCGGAAAAGAACCGTTCACCGCTGCCACTGAGAATAGCGACACGCAGTTCGGGGTCATCGCAAAAATTCGCGAATATTTCACCCATAGCAAAACTTGTTTTTGCATCAATTGCGTTGGCCTTGGGTCGATCCAGAGTGACCTCCAGAATTTTGCCGTTCCGAACGGTTTTCAAATCTTCTGTCATGGTCAGATTCCTTTATTCAGGCGGTTCGTATCAGTGCATCAACAGCAACGGCCCCGGATTCGAGCGCGATCAGCGGATTGATGTCCAATTCCCGCAGTTTTCCAGCGTTTTCTTCAGCATACCGGGCAACGGCAAGAACATTGTCGACGATAGCACCCATATCGGCAGCAGGTTTATCGCGATATCCCCTGAGTATTTTGTAAATTTTCAGGGATTCGATGGCCTCGCGAATCTCTTCTGGTGTCGTCGGTAGTAACAGTGTTCTGGAGTCTTTCAGCAATTCAACCAAAACACCGCCTGCGCCTATGACAAGAACAGGTCCGAACTGCAAATCGTGTTCAACGCCGATGATCAGTTCTGCCAAAGCTCCATCGATCATTTTCTCAACGAGGAACCGGTCAGAGAGGTTGCTCATCCTGGCAATGGCATCCTGCACGGCACCCGGGGTGTTGAGGTTCAAAGCAACACCACCCGCCTCGGTCTTGTGTGTGAGGTCGGCGCTGACAGCTTTAATTGCAACAGGGAAGCCGAGTTTGGCGGCGATCCGGGGTGCCTCTCCAGCAGCAACAAGGCGACCCTCGGGCAGAGAGAGACCATAACCGGACAAGGTTTGTTTGCTATCCCATTCGTTGAGGGTTTTCGCATCTTCGTTCGTATCTGAGTGTGGAATGCTGATAACCGTTTTGGGTACGTTGCCGCCCCTGGTTTTCGCCATGCGTTTTCCGATCCACGCGGCGCATTCATAGGCCCTAAGTGTGTCGTCTAGGCCCTGCATGGGAATGATGTCTTTTTCGAGGCACCAGTTCCGGGTTTCTTCAGGCAATGCTTCCTGAAGCGTCGATAGTAAAACCCCCCTTGAGCCTGTTGTTTTGGCACTTTTGGCAAAAGCCTCCAAACACATATCCCATAGGGCGACGTCACACAGACCTGGCCTCGGGTAGTCCACCATGATGTGAGTAACATCGAACCCGCATTTAAGGACTGATGTGAAGGTTGCCTCCATTTGATCGCGCTTTCCCCAGATGAAGGTGTGGTAATCGAAGGGATTGGAGATGGTGACAAGATCATTGAGTGTGGACCGTATTTCAACACGCTGCTCTTCCGTAAAATCGGCGAAATCGAGGTCAAATCCGCTCGAACAGTCTGCCATCAAGGCGGCTTCCCCACCGGAGCAGCTAAGGGAGCAGATCCGGTTGCCATCCAGCGGCCCCGCGTAGCAGATGAATTTTAAGGCTTCGAGAAACGATGGCAGCGAGTAACACCGATAAATACCGAGCCGGGCAAACAGGGCGCTGTACATGTCGTCGGACCCGGACAATGTAGACGTGTGGCTGACGGTGATGGCGGCACCGGCTCTGCTGCGACCCGACTTGATAACGATAACAGGAACACCTTTTTCCTGGGCTCGAATGGCCGCGCGACAGAATGCAGGAATGTCCTGAAGCCCCTCCATCAGGATGCCGATGGCCTTGATGCGGGGATCGTCCAGCATGGCCTCGACGAATTCGGTTACTCCCATCACCGCCTGGTTGCCCAACGTTATCATGTAGGCGATGGGAACATTGCGTTGCTGCATGGTCATATTGACGGCGATATTGCCGCTTTGGGAGAGAATTGCGACGCCCTCATCAATTTTTTGACCGCCGTGTTGATCGGGCCACAGCGTCACACCGTCAAGATAATTAAGCGTGCCGTAGCAGTTCGGACCGGCAACGGGCATATCGCCAGCCGCTTCCACCAGTTCGCGTTGCAGCGCGGCACCTTCCTCGCCCACTTCGGCAAATCCCGCCGCGAACGAAACTGCGCCGCCCGCGCCCATAGCCTCCAGCTTTTTAATCACGTCGATGGTGGCAAAGCGGTTGACGCCGACAAATACGGCATCCGGTGCCTCTGGAAGATCATCAACGGATGCATAGCATCGTTCGCCGGCAAGTTCGTCGCGGTTTGGGTTTACGGGCCAGATTGGCCCTTCATAACCGAATTTTCGACATTGTTTGACCACTTCGTCGGACCAGTTGCCACCGAGGATGGCAATGTGGCGAGGTTTAAGGAAACGCTTCAGCCGGGCGATATTGGTCATGGCTGAACTAATTCTCGTAAGGCCTCAGCAGGGATCGTGAAATGATATGGCGTTGGATCTCGCTGGTGCCGTCCCATATTCGTTCAACGCGGGCGTCACGCCAGATACGCTCGAGAGGCAAATCTGCCATCAGGCCCATCCCGCCCAGAATCTGGATAGACTCATCGGATACACGGGCCAGCATTTCTGTCGCCGCGACTTTTGCCATGGCAAAGTCCTGGTCTAGTGCGCTTCCCTGGTCCAATTTCCAGGCCGCTTTCAGGGTAAGTAACTCTGCAGATTCAATATCGATTGCCATGTCGGCAAGCTTGAACGAAACACCTTGGTTTTTGCCAATAGGTTTTCCAAACTGAACACGGGTGGCGGCCCATTCCGTGGCAAGGTCGAAAGCCCGCTGCGCGCGTCCCACACACATGGCGGCCACGGACAGGCGCGTTGCCCCCAACCATTCGTTGGCGACGTCAAAACCGCGATCGGCTTCGCCCAGCACCTGCGAACCGGGAACCCGACAGTTGTCAAACTCTAGAACACAGTTGTGATAGCCACGATGGGATACAGACCTGTACCCGGGTTTGACTTCGAAGCCGGGTGTGCCTTTATCCACGAGAAAAGTGGTGATCAGTTTTTTCGGTCCGCGTGGTGTGTCTTCTTCACCGGTTGCAGCAAACAAAATCACATAATCCGCAACATCCGCATGGCTGATGAAATGCTTGATGCCGTTGATAACGTAGTCATCGCCATCTTTCTCCGCCCGGCATTTCATGGACCTGACATCCGATCCCGCCCCCGGTTCTGTCATGGCGAGACAATCCACCTTCTCACCCCGGATAGTGGGAAGCAGATAGTTCTCGATCTGATCGCCCTCACATGCCTGTAGAATGTTACTGGGTCTGGCAACGGCATACTGAAGAGCAAAACTGGCGCGGCCCAACTCCCGCTCTAGGAGTGTCAAAGATACGTTGTCCAAACCACCGCCGCCGATCTCTTCCGGCATGTTGGCGGCGTAAAAACCCATTTCCAGACTCTTCTGTTTGATCTGTTCCAGCAGTTCCGGCCGTACACGATCCGTCGCTTCCACCTCTTCCTCATAGGGGTAGAGTTCTTCCTCTACAAACGCCCGGACGCTCTTCACGATCATCTGGTGTTCATCACTCAGGGCGAATTCCATGGCTGTACACCTATTTTTTCAGAGCCATTTGCCGCCCGGCGTTTGCGGGCAATTCCAAATGGGCATGGGCATGGGCAATGGCGTCGAGGGCCTGTTTCACGCGTGGCTCAAACGGGCAGGCCCGAGACTCGTTCATATCCACATGCAGGTACATCTGTTCGATGGTTGCCAGCATATCGCCGGTTTGGCCATGGTACATAGTGTGGAAAAAATGGAACCGTTTGTCGTCCACACCGAGCATTTGTGTGGTGATGCTGATCGGTTCGCCGCCGCCAATTTCCCGCAGATAATTGATGTGGCTTTCCACGGTATACACGCTTTTTCCGGCGGCCCTGTAGTCTTCATCGATGCCGACAAACCGGAACATTTTGTCCGCTGCCCAGCCAGCAGCCTCCAGATACGAACTTTCGTTCATATGGCCATTGTAATCCACCCAGGCCGGTTTGACGGTGTCGTGATAGAAATCAAGCGGTGCGGGGATCTTATCGCCGGGTGTCCAGCGTTTACTGTTCTGTGACAGATCTCTTGCTTCGTCTTCGGCAAGGGTGCGCCCTGACGCTAAATTGTAGGTGCGCAAGGTTCGCATGATATCGATCAGACAGTTGTCGCGTAGTTGCTCCCATTCTTCGATAGTCTTGCCATCGTTTCCTTCGTCACAGTCCTCAATAATTCGGGCCATCAGTTCATCTGTGAGTTCCGGCCCCTCGAGTTTGGTCCACGGCAATTTCAGAGCCGGTCCGAACTGTTCCATGAAGTGGCGCATACCCTGATTGCCACCCGCCATATGAAAGGTACGGAACATGCCCATGAAGGCCCAGCGGAGACCGGGGCCATAGATAATGGCCGCGTCCAGGTCGCTGGTCGTCGCAACACCATCGTTGACCAGGTGAAGGGCTTCGCGCCAGATGGCTTCCTGCAGTCGATCTGACAGATAGGCCTCCACTTCCTTGCGCACCCGGAGAGGGTGCATACCCAGTGTTTTGTAGAATTGTTCCGCCCGATCAACGGAAAAGGAAGACGTTTTTTCGCCAGCGACAAGTTCACAAAGCGGTAGCAGATAGACCGGGTTGAAGGGGTGGCCGATCAGAACTCTTTCCGGATAATTGCAATTTGCCTGAATTTCGGTGGGCAGCAGGCCGGAAGAACTGGACGCAAGAAGGGTGGATGAGTCTGCGTACTTGTCCATGTCAGTGTGCAGGGTTTGTTTCAGATCAATGCGTTCCGGTGCACTTTCCTGAATGAAGTCCGCCTTCCGGGCGAGATACTCCATATCATCGGTAAAATCGATGGCGGGTGGTTCCGGTGTTTTTGCCCACCCGATCCGCACCAATGCCGGCCACGCATTGGCGATTTTTGCGCGTAAAATATCTCCTGCGCCGTTGCCGGGGTCCCAGGCAACGATGTCGTAACCCCGAGCCAGGGAGCGCGCGGCCCAACCGGCACCGATAACACCGGCGCCAACAATTCCAACTGTCTTGATATCTGACATGGATCTCGTCCTTATGTAATCTATGTAATCGTGTAATTTGGTTGACGCTTTACC
Organism: Rhodospirillales bacterium; assembly: GCA_963921245.4. Taxonomy (GTDB): domain Bacteria; phylum Pseudomonadota; class Alphaproteobacteria; order Rhodospirillales; family Casp-alpha2; genus JABJGO01. Next base: position 683,319 of record CAWUEY030000001.1, read on the forward strand.
AATCCGAGATGATCGCGCGCTTCTTGCGGGGTCATGATGGTTGCACCCATGAGTTCAAGGATTTTTCGGGCCCGTTCAACCAGTTGCGCATTCGTCGCGAAGACACCGCGTTCCAGATACAGGTTGTCTTCCAGTCCGACCCGAACGTGACCACCCATGGATGCGATCTGTGCCATCATGGGCATCTGCATCCGACCAATACCGAAACCGGCCCAGATAGCCCCCTCCGGTAGAGCACTGATCATGGCGGCGACATGCAGGGCGCGGGCCTCTGCACCATAGGGAATACCCATGCAGAGTTGGAACAAGGGGGCATCATCGATGAGGCCTTCCTCCCACAAACGGCGGGCGTTCCACACATTCCCGGTGTCGAAGGCTTCGATCTCAGGTTTGACGCCCAATTCCTGGATGCGTTTTGCCAGGGCACGCAACATGTTGGGTGTATTGATCACAACCGTATCGGCGTCGCCGAAGTTGAGAGAGCCGCAATCCAGTGTGCAAATCTCCGGCAGGTTTTTTTCGACGTGCTCCAGACGTTCTGTGGGACCGGCAACATCCGTTGAGGGGTCCAGATCCATAGGTGTTTCACCCGGCCCGAAGGTGATGTCGCCACCCATGCCGGCGGTCAGGTTGATCACGACATCGGTTTCGGAATCGCGGATGCGTTCAACAACCTCCGTAAACAGGTCAACGCGACGGGACGGTATGCCTGTTTCGGGGTCGCGTACGTGACAGTGAACCACGGCGGCTCCGGCTTTCGCCGCATCAATGGCCGAGGCGGCAATCTGTTTCGGGGTAATGGGCAGATCAGGATGCTTGTCCTGGGAATCACCCGATCCGGTTACGGCACAGGTGATGATAATATCGCTACGCATGTCAACGTCCTTCGGGTTTTTGGATGGGTCAAGTATAGGAGATCTGATATTCCTTAATTTACGTATTATCGATTATTATTTATAAAAAAACGGCGAAACAGCGATTATTTGACATGTTTGGTGATTGCGCACAGGGCGGTACGCAACAGATCGGATTTTTATTGCTACCGCGGTTTTCCATGATGGCCTTGTCTTCGGCGCTTGAGCCGTTGCGCATGGCCAATGCAATTTGCGAACGCACCCTTTATGCATGGGATATCCTTAGCGAGGACGGAGAACCGGTTACTGCAAGCAATGGCATGGAAAATCTGGTAACCAGTAACATTAACTCTTTGCAGCGCTTTCCCATGGTCGTCGTTTGCGCCAGTTATGATCCTCATCTCGTTGCGACACACAACGTTGGTTTGTGGCTCCAAAGGCAGGCCCGCCACGGTTCCATTGTCGGTGGCATGGATACGGGGAGCTATATTCTGGCCCGTACCGGCTTGTTGAGCGGCTACCGCGCAACCATCCACTGGGAGTTGCTGGACACATTTGCAGAGACGTTCCCCGAGGTTGATGTCGCACAGGATATTTTTGTCGTGGATCGGAACCGATTCACCTCAGCGGGCGCGACAGCCAGCCTCGATATGATGCTGTTCCTGATCCGCCGCCAGCATGGACCCGACCTGGCACGAAAAGTCGCCGAACAGTTTATCTATGCCGGCGAGAGAGATTCTCATGCACAACAGCGAATGAGTACGGCCGAACGAATTTCGCTTCGTAATTCAAAACTGGGTAAGGCGATTGCATACTTCGCCGCTAACCTTGAAGACCCGGTTCCAACGGCACATCTCGCGGATGTTGTGGGATTGTCCGTTCGTGCTCTGGAGCGCATGTTCTCAAAATGGTTACAGACGACCCCGGCCAAGTATCACCGTGAGTTGCGCCTGGAAAAAGCCAAATCACTGGTTCAACAAACCTCTCTGCCTATGCTGGAAATTGCGCACCGTTGCGGGTTTAGTTCGGCCGCTCATTTTTCAAAGGCGTACTCGGATTATTTCGAAAAACCGCCTTCCGCCGACAGAGGCTACACCAGGATCACGCATTAGTTTTACCCAGACGTGCCACGGCGAGACACAGCCGATCGAAGGCACCTGCACCCCGTTGCGTGACATGTCTGGCCCGAAGGAACGAGTGTACCAGTCCTTTTTCCACGTGCAATTCCACCTCAACACCAGCGGCCTCCATCCGGCGGGCAAGTTCGACGGAGTCGTCTCTTAAGGGATCAATTTCAGCCGCCTGAATGAATGCCGGTGGCAGGTGTGCGAAAGAGGCAGCAGTGAGAGGCCGGGCAAGTGTGTCTTCATCCAGCAAACCGTCCGGCCAATAAAAGCTGTGGTATGCCGCCATATCGGCCGTCGTTAGAAGCGGTGCGTTTGAACATTCGGTATAGGAAGGCAGCGACAGCTCGCCGCCAAAACCACCGTATATCAAAACCAGACCTGAGATACTGGGGCCACCCCGTTTCCGGGCACGCACGGCAAGTCCGGCGGCAATATGGGCGCCCGCGCTGTCACCCCCCATGAGCAGTCTATCGGCATTGATTCCATAGGCATTCGGAGAACCCGTGACTTTGGTTAGCGCGGCCCAGCAGTCTTCGTGAGCGGTGGGGTACACGAACTCAGGCGCAAGTCGGTAATCGACGGCAATAACGACGACTTTTGCTCGATCAGCAATTTCGCAGGCAATTGAATCGTGGCTATCCAGGTCACCCACAACCCAACCGCCACCATGAAAATAGATAAGGCACCCGCCTGGCTCGGTCAGGTTTTCGGGCCGGTAAATCCGAACAGGGATGCGGGCCTCGCCATTCATAACGCTATCATCAGTGACTTGAATCCCGTGGGGGCGCGGGCGATCAAAAGATTGGCAAAGGGCGCGGTAACGAGAACGCTGTTCGCGGGCGTCCATGTGCGCGGAGTCCTCATCAAAGAAACTCAGGCAGCGTTCAATGAACTCTCCTACATCCCTATCAAAATGAAATTCGGTCATGTGTTCATCTTCATCCCAGTCGCGTATTCCATAGATCCTGCGCCCGTTTCTCTGTAGAAAAAAAGCGAGTAGGCTTTACCAACGACTTTCAATCCGATGGTGGCCGTGCTGATTATTACGGCTTCAATCGCGGGTTCGCAATTCGCCTTTAAAGCCGCCGGAAGACGGTTTTTCCAGTATTTCAGCTACTTTCTGATGAACGGACCGGTATAGTGGCTGGCCGAAGCCGAGCATCTGCTGTTTCGCTGTGTTGCCGCAGAAGCAACAGAAAAGCGCCTGATTGTTCGGGTTCTACAGTACCGTTCAGGATATGGTCCATCGCACCCCGCGCTTCTGAAAGGTCAGCGAACGGGAAAGCGTGGGACCTCTAGTATAATTTTCAGAAAAGTGGCAAAAGGGTGCTCTTTGAAGTCTTTGCGAGAAGACAATCCATACTTCTGTTTCCTGTACGATTTGCCTCATTGAGAGAAAAGATTCTCTGATTAGAGAATTTATCTTCGCTAATACAGACACCTTTCTTCAACTGAGTCGTCAAAATCAGGATCAGGATTCCCGGATATCCCGGAGGCGACTGCATCTGCTTTGAAACTGACCGAAGGAAACGTCGCACGGGTGCCAAAGTTACCGTAAATCAGACCGGCGGCGTTCTCGGCTTTGGTCAGGTCACCGCTGAAGGCCTTTTGCAGGATGGATTGTTTGAGTTCGTTGAGCGCGTCGAGCTTTTGTTGGTAGAGGACTTCGAGGCGGCGGGTTGTCGCCGAAACTCTTTCTAACGCAGCAGCAATGCGCTTCTGTTCGGGAAGCGGTGGAAATGAAAACTCCAATTCATAAACGTCATTTCGATTGATGCCCGGCTTTACCCCTTTTGCTAATCGCGTAAGCTGCAGTGAAGAAAGACAATGAAACAAGAAAGTTAGGTCATACTTGTACCATGATTTGAGTTGTTTAGGTAGGTCTGCATGATTCCCTCTATTGAGTCGCCATTCGCATTCCTTCAGGAACCAATAGAAGTTGTCCGGTTTGATGCCATTATATTTGCGCATATGACGCTTGGCTCCCCTCTCGGGCCTGCAAGCAGCCCCTGCCGGGCAACGCCTCTCGGGCCTGCAGGCAACCTCTGTCGGGCAACGGGTTCCAGAAGTTCTCGATACCCCTTCTCGGTCATGTACCATGCCCTGACAGGCAGCGATTGATGTGATTGTGATTATCGGCAAAGAGTTTTGAATGGTTGATCCGCCGATGACGGAAGTCGGATACGTCCAAGGCATTATAGGCCCTGAAAGTGTCCGTGTAGACGATACTGTCGGGTGCCACCTTCTCCTGAATGATGGGAAGCAGGGTCTTCATCCTGGCATTGGGAATGATGGCCGTATAGACATGGCCGCCACGCTTCAGGAGCCCGATCCCCGCGACTTTACCCGCCACGCCCCGGCCACGCTTGCCTTTACACTTGCCGCCGAAGTAACTCTCATATGCCTCAACTTCACCGCATAGCCGATAGCTCCGAATCTTGCTCGTAATCAACGGGCGCGGACGTAGGAAAAAGCGGATCGATGTGTTAGGCTGAACGCCGACGACCTCAGAAGCCGCCCGTGCCGTGCTACCCGCTACAAAATGCTCAATCAGGCGGTGCTGTTGACGGGACGTAAGACGGCTTTTGCGAGTGTACATCGTAGCCATTTTAGAACCTTCAAAAGCTCTAGATACTTCAGCTCGACCGCCTGTAGACACCTTCACCCCTTGCCTGCGGGCGTGATTTACGGGGTCACGGGGGGTGACCATAAGTGGAAGATACGCGAACAATGCCGTACCCGAAGGTTTTGCTCCAGCAGGCGCGTACATTCAACGGTGTTCCGAAAGCTCCATTTGGCAAGGGCCGCCGGGTATTGTTTCGGTTGGTGGTGCACTCTTGGGGGTGGGCATCATCGGAGGTTCTCTTTACTGACCCAGGGTTCGATCGGCAGGAGAACACGCCGCCAGGGGTGCACTGAAGACATGAACCTCAGCTATCGGGTAGCGCGCGCCAGTCATCGTGCGGGATTGTTCGGCCGGGATAGGCCGGATTTTTGTAGGGCCAAACGTCGGCCACCCATGCGGAAACGGTCTCGAACAAATGCTCGTCAAGACCCTCGGCGACCTCGGATTGACGCACCCACATGGTGATTTCCACGTCATAACCGGGTTTGCGGGTGGGATACATGTACATGCACCCCAGCACGCGTCTTTCATCATGGCTGATGACCGTATAGGCAAAGGAGGTGCGGAGGAGGAACTCCGTCTGGTGCCAGCCAAGTTCGATGGTGTTCTGCTCAATGGTCAATCCCGATGGCCACTGACCGCCCGGATCGTGAATTGTGCGCAGACGTTCCTCACTTTCCATGACGGCTTCGTAATCCTTGTGAACGTCGTCGATGGTGAGCATACGCAGACACATGCGGTCTGTTTCGAGAACCTGCGGCACGTCAAAATCATCGGGTACAAGGGGCGGGTTGTACATGTTGGCGTCCTACAGTCCTGGCGGCGCGGTTTTCAGATATCCCGTTTCCCGCTCAACCGCATTGGCCACTTGCAAAACGTCCGGATCGTCTCCGCGGCGCCCTATAATCCGGAAACCGCGCGGGTGTAGCTGTTTCGTAAAACCGGCGGGAAACGAAATCGCCGGCAAACCGATTAGAGGTTAGAGGCCCGGCATCCCGTAATCAATGGTCGGGGCTTGGCAAGGCATCACGATGGCGTTTAGTCGAGGATTGAGGGTGTGAATATGTTTGAGACGCGCCTCAAGTAACGCCACTGCGCTTAACCTTTTGTCGGCCAACAGACGGGCCAGTTCTGTCGGTGGCTGAAAGCACGGATTATTCATCAGGATTTCGGTTCCTCACTGTCATTGTCGGTTGTCCCTTTCAGAGGCACAGAGTCCGTAAAGGCAAGGCCATCGACGATCCGCACGGTGGGTTCGGGAGGCGGGGCATCTGAATCCGACTCTTCAAGGTCAAGATCATCCAGTGATACCTCCTCGCGATCCTGTGTCAGATCGCGCAGATACTCCTCGACATAGTCCTGAGGGGGGTAGCCGGCGGGTGTATCGTCTTCCTCCAGATTTTTGAGGATGTCTTCATCATCCTCCGGCTCTAAGTCAAACAGCATATGGACCGGTGCCTGGTCGTCTTCTCTCGGATCGTAATCTTCCTCTTCACGGGCGTTGCGACTTAACTGGTCGATCACGAACAGGGATTCTTTCTGGCGTTCGTACTCTTCTCGTACTTCCACACTCATGATCCGATTGGGACGGCAATACCAGGTCAGAAAAACGCCCGGCGCACCGGCCAATAACCAGCCGGGAATATTGAGCATAGGACGGAGCAGATGATCCCACAGACCGGGAAAGTTTTTTTGCATGCGAATTTCGGTGACAACCAAATTACCCGGTGCCAGTGCATACCAGAGATCGTAGCTGGCGGTGAGCAGGTCCTCGTGTCCGACCTGGCTCAGAAACGGCTCGGCGGCGGCGGCGCAGAATGCCGCGATCAGAAAAAGCCAGCCCAGGTAAAATAATACCTTCATGGCTCTATATTAACTTATTGTGGCTCAGAAACGACGGAATAATTTTTGCCGCCATGGGCGCAGGGGCCACCAGTGGTTACGTCAGTCTCTTTAAACAAGCCCAGGTCCCGCATACCGCCAATCCATATAGCAGAATTTCGGGGACCGTGCAGGCCTTTTCGCCGCCCGGGTGCAGGAGATCGCCTGAATCCAGGTCGGTCCGGAAACTACCACAAGGGCGACGAAAAAATTGCCACAAAAGTGTGTACCCCAGGCCTTGCAGCGGGCGTTTCGGTGCTATAGGTTCCGCCCTGTTTGCGGTTCGGGACTTTGGGTCCTTAGCTTCCGTCGAACAACTCTCGCGGAGGGGTGGCCGAGTGGCTGAAGGCGCACGCTTGGAAAGCGTGTTTACGGGGAACCGTAACGCGGGTTCGAATCCCGCTCCCTCCGCCAGTTGTTTCCGTTGAGTGTCGTCTACTTCTACTCCATGGCCTACGGGGATCACCCTGCCGAAGTGATTTAGTCTGGCTTTACAAGTCCTGGCACAGGCGGCGGCTGTCCAGGATCGCGGCGTGGATGTCGCGGCTGTTGACCGCATCGCCGACCCGGTAAAGGAAGTATTCGCCGGAGGGGTTTGAGACCGTGTTCTGGGGTTGGTTGTGCCGAATGGCCTCCAGGTCCATCTGTCCGTTGTTTTTGGATCGGCCCTTGAGTGCGAAATAGACCTCATCGGCGGCGCGGGTGCCGTATTCCGTGATCACCTGATCAACGCGCCGCTCGCTGATCTCGTGGGTGTAGACATTGTAGAGCGAAGCCAGTAATGCATTGCCATCCCGTTTCACGCCCAGAAGCTGGGTGTCCGTCGTAACCTGAATGTCTTTCTCGTAGAACGTTTTCATCACCGGCGGATTATTACAGGTGCCAAGGTCTGGCCCCACCATGCGATCCGGCGTGACAAACTGAACCCTCGCCCCTGTATGAGCAATAAACTCCGCACAGGACGGGCCGGGATAGCGTCCGTTTTCGTCATACATCAGGACGGTTTCAGCGGCGGCGACCTGCCCCGACAGGATGTCCCAGCTTGTGGTGACCAGATCGTTGCCTTCTTCCAGGAATTCCGTATTGGGGACGCCGCCTGTGGCGATGACAACCAGATCGGGGGTTTCCGCTTCAATCTCCTCTGTCTCGGCATAGGTATTGTAACGAATATCGACACCGGCGTATTCCGCTTCGCCAACCAACCAGTCGATAATACCCATCAGGTCTCGACGCCGCGGGGCCCTGGCGGCAATGGCCACCTGGCCTCCGGGGCGGTCGCTGGCCTCAAACAGAACAACATTGTGTCCGCGAAGGGCGAGAACACGGGCGGCCTCCAATCCCGCGGGGCCCGCCCCGACAATGACAGCTTTTTTCTTTTCACCATCTGTGGGGGTGACCAATTGCGGGATGTTTTTCTCACGACCCGTTGACGGGTTGTGGATGCAATAGGCCGCCCCGGCCAGATAAATCTGGTCGATACAGTATCCTGCACCGACGCAAGGTCGAATGCGGTCTTCCTCACCGCGCGTGATCTTGTCAACAATATGCGGGTCGCTCATGTGGGCGCGGGTCATGCCGACAACATCCATGGCACCTGACTCGATGGCATGGCGCGCGCTGGCGACATCGGCGATCCTGGCGGCGTGCAGGGTCGGCACGCCAAAGGTCTGTTTGACTTCACGCACAATGTCGAGGTTGGGCGATGAGGGTGCCCCCATCATGGAGATCACGTGGCTGAGGTGTTCGTCGCTGTCGACTGAGCCGACGATGACGTTGAGGAAATCGACCATGCCACTATCGACGAACTGACGAACAATTTCAAAACCTTCGGTCTTGTCAAATCCGCCACGACATCGTTCATCAACGGAAAGCCGGAGCCCGACGATAAAGTTTTCACCGGCGGCCTTGCGAATTTCCTCCAGGACCTGCAAACCGAACCGCAATCGATTTTCAAGGGAGCCGCCGTATTCGTCCCGGCGCTTGTTGGTTCGGGGCGAGGTAAAGGCATCGAACAGGTGGCCGTAGGATTCGATCTCGATGCCATCAAGACCACCTTCCCTGGAGCGCCGCGCGGACTGGCCGAAATCCCTGGCGATGCGGTCAATATCTTCTTTCTCGGCAATCTTTGGGAACATGCGATGTGCCATTTCCCTGACGGTAGAGGCGCTTACGATGGGCAGCCAGTGCTCGGCGGACCAGCTGGTGCGCCGACCCAGATGGGTGATCTGGTTCATGATGGCTGTGCCATGGTCGTGCACAGCCGTCGCCATTTTTTCGTAAAACTCAATCACCCGGTCGGTAGAGGAATCGATGTTGCCAAAAGCGGCGGGTGAATCGACGGAAACCGTTGTTGAGCCGCCAAACATGGTGAGGCCGCAGCCGCCTTTGGCCTTTTCTTCCTGATAACGGATATAGCGCTCCGCCGGCATGCGATCATCGGTGTACGCCGGTTCATGGGCCGTGGACATAACCCGGTTTTTAAGGGTCAGAGTCTTCAGAGTATAGGGTTGTAGAAGCGGGTCGGCTGACGTCATGATTAGGACTGCTCAACTTTTTTCGGAATAACCACGGGCGACACCGCCCAAACCAGAACGGCTTCCTCGTTGGTTCTGTTTCGTCCGTGATGGGGGATATGGGCGTCAAAACTATAACTGTCGCCCTCATTCAGGATGATGGTTTTACTCCTAAGCGTGAACTCCAGTGAACCTCTGATTTCCGCGCCAATGGCATGAGCGGCAAAGGCCTGGGAATCAGAAGCTTTATTCTTGCGAATTGATGGGACTGCCATTTGTCACCCTCGGCTGAAACCAGACCCCTGTATTAAAGAGGTGAAGAAAAGGAGGGTCAACGAACAAGAAGAAAACCTGTGCGCATGTCATGTTATAAATCTTTAGCAGAGCAGGATTTTATGTTAACATCCACGTGATTATGACAGGGAGTAACAGAAAAAATGATCAAACAAATCAAAGACGAAACAAAAACCGATACCGTCAGTTATGACAATCTGACCGGTGCGGAGCAGGATGCACTTGAATTTGCGCTGGCCCACGGAGCAACCCGCCGAGATGCCATGAAGATGATGATGGCTGTCGGCTTTACGGCGGCGGCGGCCGGAACACTTGTTGCCGGTGCGGAAGATGCCATAGCGGCAACGCCGAAAAAAGGCGGCACTGTTCGTTGCGCTACGCACATTCAGGGACCCGATGATACCCTGGACCCTGGGCAGATGGGTACAGCAACCGATTACAGCCGTGCGCGGGCGCACTACAACAGCCTCGTTCAGCTTAACGATGATATCGTGCCGCAGCCTGAGTTGGCCGAAGAGTTTTCTGCCAACGCGGACGCATCCGAATGGACATTCAAACTGCGCAAGGATGTTGAATGGCATGACGGCAGCAGGTTCACCGCGGATGATGTGCTCTACACCATGAGCCGTCACTACGGGGATGACTCCACCTCGGTGGTAAAATCTCTTGTTGAAGCGGTTGATGAGTGGAAAAAAGTTGGTCCCTATGAGGTCAAGGCTATTTGTAAAACACCCTACGCCGATCTGGCAGCGGTGCTCGGTGAAAAACAGTTCAAGATAATCAAAGATGGTACGACGGATTTTCAGAACCCCGTTGGAACGGGTCCTTTCAGACTGGAAACTTTTGAACCTGGTGTTCGTTCATCTCACGTTCGCAATGAAAACTACTGGCGTGAAGGTGCCAATGTGGAGCAACTCGAGATATTCGGCATTACGGATCCGCTTGCACGTGTCAATGCGCTGTTATCCGGTGATACAGACCTCGCAACCAGTATTGACCCCAACGCCATCAAGCAGGTCGAAGGCAAGGACGGGGTGGAGATTGTTTCAACACCCTCTGGTTCCTACATGGGCATTTGCATGAATGCGACAAAATCCCCCGGCAACAACCCGGATTTTGTTGCTGGTATGAAGTTGCTGATGCGGCGTGAGAAAGTCTTGAAAAGCCTTCTGAAAGGTCACGGCACGCTGGGTAATGACCATCCGATCAATGTCGCTTACGGGGTTGATCACTGTAGCGAAATTCCACAGCGTGAGTATGACCCTGATCAGGCCAAGCATCTGATTAAGAAATCCGGTATCGAAAGTGCTCAGATTGATGTGGCGGAAGTCACCCAGGGGATAACGGATGCCTGTCTGTTGCTACAGCGCGAATGCGCCAAGATCGGCTTTAACCTTCAGGTCAAGAAGATCGCAACGGATGGTTTCTGGGGCTCCATTTGGCAGACCACACCCATGAATGTAACGGCGTGGAACATGCGTCCAACCGCAACAATTATGCTGGATATTGCCTATCACCCGGATGCACCGTGGAGTGACACGTGGTGGAAAGACGAGCGTATGGCTATTCTGTTGGACAAGGCCCGTGCGGAAACCGATCCTGCAAACCGCTACGAACTACAGTGCCAGATGCAACAGATCGTTCGCGACGGCTCCGGCGTATTATTGCCGGCGCACCGCAATCTCATTGATGGTAAAAAATCTACGATTCAGGGGATCCCAAAACTAGCCCTTGGTGATTTGGGTGGCTGTGAATGGCCAGAGTTTGTCTGGTACGACGCCTGAGATCAATAGAATCCGGTTTTAGAAGAGGCCCGCCTTGCGCTGGCCTCTTCTCTTTTCAGGTCCGGCGCGGCGTGTTTCGAGGAGCGTACCGCCCTCTGGGATAAGTACACGGCGACCGCTGCGTCGAAACTGGCGACGCTGTCCATAACCGCCTGTGCGGGTTGACCGGTGATCAGGAGTAACCCGATAAAGAAAGACAGGCCGATGGCTTTTGGGCTACCGAAACACGTCACGTTTACCTTCCTTGTTTGCTAAGGATTAAAGGCGGTCGTCGTCCGTCAGGGTTTCGAGAAACAAAACAAGATTATGTTTCTGCTGTTGGTCAAGATTTCTTTTTAGGTCATCCGGAACGGATGATCGCTGCTGTATACCTGTTACATAGTGGTCGATCACTTCTGCCAGCGTTTTGATTGATCCGTCATGCATGTAGGGCGCGCGGATTGCTACGTTGCGCAGTGAAGGTGTCTTGAAAGCATGTTGCGCGAGGGGATCGTCGGGCAAATTGGCGGCGCGGCCGAGATCGTCTGTGTTCAATCCGATATCGTGGAGCCGGTTGTCAGTAAATCGCCATCCCCTATGGCAGGCGACACACCCGGCCTCACCCCGGAAAAGCGAAAACCCGGCTTTTGCGTTGTCATTCATGGCGCTGTCGTCTCCCGCGAGCCAGCGATCAAAGGCTGATGTTTCCGATAATAGGGAACGCATATAGGTGGCGATACTCTGTGTGACACCACCGAGTGTGGGGGTTTCTTCACCAAAGGCATCGTCGAACAGAGGTGGATACGCAGGGTTTTGGGCCAATTCCGGGAGCAGGGCTTGCAAATCCTGGTTCATGATGTCCTTATGAGAAATCGGCCCGAGAATGAATCCCTCTAGTGAGAAGCCCCGCCCATCGCGGCCGAAACTGGTTTCCCAGGCGATGTCCTGAAGAGGCGGGGTTCTGCGCTTGCCGGGCACGCCGGTTTCGCCAGGACTAGATGCCAGTGGATCCGCCCAGACCACTTCCTCCTGATGACAGGTTGCGCAAGACATGGTGTTGCCACCCGAAAGTGCGGTGTCGTGGAACAGTCGCTCACCAAGCAAGCGCTTGGCCTCGCTGGGTGGATTGAAAGCCGGAAACGGAGAAGTAGCGGGCCTTGCAAAGTTGGTTAAATCGCCATTCTGTCCGTCTGATGCCCGGGCGTCAGAGATAGAAAACCACGCAACAACCATAAAAAGGCCGATAATCGTTTGAGCCCGAAGCGTCAACATATGGCACCTCCCAATTCCGCATTCAATATAGTTGCCACCGCTTACTTCACAACCGAACTGTCCTAAATCGGTACAGTTTGCAGAAACCTCCCAAAAAAGAGAATTCACGTTGGTTTATACAATGTTCAATGGTTTGTGATCCACGGGGCATCGTTGACAAGGCGGCGTCTTGTACTTGTTGTATCGTCTGGTACTTTCAGCGCGACTCACGCACCCGTTGGAGGGGGAGGGAATTGGATAAACTCATTTCTGTTGTTGTTTCAACCTACAACTGGGCCGAAGCCTTGGGCATGGTTCTGGATTCCTTCGATTATCAAACGGATCGGAACTTTGAGGTGATCGTCGCCGATGACGGATCGCATGAGGATACCCGGAAACTTGTGGAAGAAAAATCGGTAAACGCGTCTTATCCCATCAAACATTTTTGGCAGCAAGATCAGGGCTTCCGAGCGGCCCGTTCACGAAACGGCGCAGTATCTCTGGCGGCGGGTGATTACTTCATCATTACGGACGGGGATTGCTGTGTCTTGCCGGATTTCATCGAATCTCACCGGCGTCTGATGGAGCCGGGCTGGTTCGTGACCGGGAAACGATGTTTCCTGAAGAAAGGTTTTTCTGCCAACGTGCTTGCAAGGCGTATCGCGCATTATCGTTGGTCAAAGGGTGCTTGGTTTGTCAAATCTCTCATGGGGGCAAGCAATAGAGCCGCACAATTCCTGCCCATACCCGTATCCGATACTAGGCGGAGACGGATGCCGACAGAGTGGGACAACGCCCAGACCTGTAATTTGGCAGTGTGGAGAGAAGACTTCATGGCGGTTGACGGATTTGATGCCGCCTACGAGGGGCATGGCAAGGAGGACTCTGATTTCATTGTCAGGATCATTCGGTCCGGCGTGAAACGGAAAACGGCTGAGTACACCTCACCGGTTCTGCATTTTTATCATGGCCGGCGGGGGAAGGACTATGCCGTTCTCGGAGAAAATCCAAAGCGGCTTGGCGAATTGTTAGAGGATAAGGAGCGGACAAAACCGATCATTGGGTACTCAGATTGCCTTAAATCCTAACTTAATCGGAAACAATAATACCACCGCGCGCGCCAATGGTTGTGCTGCCGAACCGTGTCGCAAACACATCCGGGAGTGGGCGGTCCTCCGCGACACTGAGCCAGAGACGAAGCAGGTAACGACGTTTCTGCGGATCGGGCCAATCCTCAAAACCGGTTCGATCATGCAGTATGCTGTGATTGTGAACAAACTGCATGTCGCCGGGTTCCAGGCACATGGCGAGATACATGTCCGGGTCGTTGGCAAACGTATCGAACTGATCCAGAGCCGCAATGTGATTATCTGACAAACGAGGCGCATCCGGGAAGCGTTGCGCTGAGGATATATACTGTCGCTGGTACATAACGGTCAGAAAACCCCTGAACCAGGAAAACACCGGGATCTCGAAATAGGGCTTCATGCCCTCAGGAATTTCGCCGCGGCGGTCCGTTGCAATGGAATCGAAAAGATACGGCAACAGGTCCGGGCACTCGGTCTGAAACCGGTTGTATATACTGGCGGCGCTGACCAGCATGGAGTCTCCGCCATGACGGGCTTTGCACAGACAAAGCAGTCCAACAACATCGCTGGAATCCGTGTGGAAAGTTTGCCGCTCATTGGTCTGGTATATTCGGGTGTCTGTGTCTCTTGCATCCGCGCCTAGGTCACGGACGTGCCCCAGAATGTCGCCATTGGCGTTCTGCGATCTGGCCTTCCCGATGTGTGTTCCCAGGCCATAAAACAATAGGGCCGCCTGACGTTCCGAATAGGTTGATACATCCAATCCGCGGATCAAAACAAAACCCAAGCCGGAAACCAGTTGGGCACGGACGGAGTCTAGAACGGGTGCTAGTGTGGGTAGGGGGAAGGCCGCGCCTGTAACGGCCGGAAAATCCAGCGTGGCTGCCATAACCTTTTCCAGAGCGCTATCAAGCTCTGCCCGGTGCGCATTGGTCAGGGACAGGGTCCAGTCCTCAGGCCTAGATTGTAAATCGCGGCCCGTCCAGGCCGAAGGTGAACCTATGTGGGTCGGTAGGTTTTCCACCATTCCCTCGTCGTTAGCGGTGTTTGTTTCAATCCTGCATGCGGCAACACACCCGGGTCATACCAGGCATTGCGTATCGGTTTTATCTGGCGATACTTTTTAGACAAGGTAAAGCGTTTGCTGGTGCTGGCGGGGCCTATATCGAACCGGATGGGGCGCGGTTTTACTGAACGCGGGTTGTTCTACTGGTCTCAGGCCCGGTTCTGTATTGTATGTCGCATCTGATCAGCATACCACACAGCGAAATTGGCAACATTCGGTTCCTTTATCACATTGAACTGACCTTGCCTCGCAAATGGTGATCTCAACCCCTGATGCTGATTAACCAAAAAGGGGATGTCCTCGGCCAGAGCGTCGTCCATGCGTTTGTAATAATACGCAGATTTTTCCTCAAAACCTTCCGTTTCAGCGGTTTCCCGAGGGAAACAAACGGTCATGCCGACCCGTGTTCGATGCGGTGAAAGGGGTAAAGTGTCGTATACCCAGATAGCTTCTGTGCTCGCCGCGAATGTCATATTGGGATACATCCATGTATAGCGTGTTCCCCGGGCATTTCGACCTTTCAACGTCGGTATGGGCGGCAAGGCGTGGGCCTGGGCATCTTCTAGGAGGCCGCCTGTGCCCTCTGTCGAGCCAAACTGGGAAGTGTAGTTGCCGGTAACGTCATCCGGTTGGTCCGGCGGCGCATAAACGTCGTTGATGGAATAGGGATGAACATAGGGGAGGTGATAGTACTCGTTGAAAACCTCCAGAAATCCTTTCCAGTTGCAATCGACTTCAAGTTCCCGCCGCCGGGTTGAAACCAGCCCGTCTAAATTCCACGGCTCATGGATAGGGCCGAAGTCACCCATCCATGTGTCAATGTCGGGGGTGGTATTGTCAAAACAGATAAAGGCAAACCCGTGGCGTTCTTCTACCTGGAAGGCAATCAGGCCGTAATCTGATTGATCGAAATCCGGTGTTTGTTCCATATCCGGTGCCCGGCGCAGAAAACCGGTCAGATCATAGGTCCAGCGGTGAAAGGGGCAACTGATAGTGGCGGCCTTTCCACACCCGTTTAATAACTTGGCACCGCGATGGCGGCAGGAATTGGCAAACCCTCGCAGCACACCGCACGTGTCACGAACAATAATGGTTGGCACCCCCGCTATGGTTTCGTCGCTATAGTCACCGGGTCCCGCCCATCGGTCCGCCCGACCCAGGCCGATCCATGATCGCCGGAAAACGGCGTGGTGTTCAATTTGGAAGGCGTCAGCGTCTGTATAACACTGCGGCGGAATGCTGAGGGTGGAACTGATTGGCAGGCTTACCGCTTCCAGTTTCGTTGCCAAATCGATTGTCATGCGTCACGCCTCGCGCTAGCGCGTTCATGAGCGACGGCTTTGTTGGTGAGGGGCTCTCTTACGCCAGCGCGAAGAATATCCGAATCGTAGGGCGCCCGAGAAAATACCTCCAGAACAAGCGGGCGGAAAAACGCCAGGGGCAGATCGTCATAATCCGGGTCAAAGCTTGCCTGATCCCAGCGTTCGCAAAAGTCGATACAATCCTGATAGTAGGGGCTGTCACTATACATTTCCCGACTCTCGGGGTTCTTGCCATAAAAATGGGCGTAGTAGTACTTCTGAAATTCAGCATGAACCTTGATGGTCCATGTGCATTGTTCACGGACAAACGGCTGAAGGATAAGAGCGGCATAGGCATCGTGATTGTACGGTGCATGAAAGTCACCAACATCATGAAGCAGGGCGCTGACAACCCAATCAATATCGGCACCCTCGCGCCAGGCCCGGGTTGCTGATTGAATGGAATGGGTCAGGCGCGTCACTTTGTAACCCGATAGGCTTTCATCCAGCGAAGCCAACAACTCAAATACGCGTTCGCCTGTTTTGCTGGCATAGTCCATTTCGAGGGCTTCCAGAAGGGTATAGTCTTCCTGATCGCCATCTTTCATTTGCGTGAATTTGACGTGTTCCATTGCGAAAACTCCTCGCTGACGATACCCACAACCTGCCATTGCCGGAACTCGCCGACAATCAATAAAATCGACGAAATAGACATTAATCATACAAGGAGCTGCCCCGGATAAGGACCCTAGATGACGGCTAACCGCACCTATCGGTGAGCGCTTCGCATCCACCTGTCGGTCAACGCCTTTCGGATGTGGGGGTAGAGGAGAATCAAAATTAAAGTCTTTTTTCACTTTTATTGAATATTTTCCTTGACAGGTGTGTTATTTTGCCTTATGTTGGATCTAGTGACAGGGACAAGTGCGTCCGCCCCGCACAGCCTAGCCACCGTCAGCGCCGTCGGAACGGACACAAGAGGCTCCATCAGACGATCCTGCTTATACACACGCAGAATTATGCACATTCAGGCGGCTCTTGCGCACAACACCCATAGTAACGCCAAATCAGCGTTATCCGGGGCAGCCTCAAAATTAATTTGTTCTTATGATGCTTATGGCCCAGTCTGGCGGGCATGTCCGATCATTCTATTTTTGCCCAGCGGAGACCTGGCATGTACACCGTAAATTTAATAGCCGACGGGCGGGAACTTGAAATCCAGTGTACCGGTGCTGTGATCCGGTTTCATGCGCTCTGGTTGCGCGACAATGCGTGGGATGCGGATACCCGGTCACCGGGCAACGGGCAGAAGCTTGTTCCCCTGAGCGACATTCCAATGGATATCGCCATCAACGAAGCAACCGTCAATGAGCACACCCTGCACCTCACCTTTCAGCCGGAGAACAAGACGGTTGCGTTCGACATTTCCTGGTTACTGGACAACGCCTATGACCGGGAAATGCTGAATTCCCGTGGATGGATGGTTCCGGAAATCGAAACCTGGGACTCGGGGCTCATGTCCGCCGTGCCGGAGGCGCAATTCAATGACGTGAAAAACAACCCCGATACCAAAAAAGAGTGGTTATCGCATATTGAGCGATACGGGTTTGCCAGGCTCCTTGGTGGACCGGTTGAGGATCAGGCCGTTTTAAAAATGGCTGATTTGTTCGGGTATGTGCGGGAAACCAACTACGGGCGGCATTTTGATGTTCGTTCTGAAATCAACCCGGCCAACCTCGCCAACACGGGGCTTGGCCTGAAGGCGCATACGGATAACCCCTACAGGGATCCTGTACCGACGATCCAAATCCTGTACTGTCTGGAATGCAGTGCCGCGGGCGGGGAAAACATGATCGTCGATGGCTTTCGTGCTGTCCAACAGCTTCAACAGGAAAACCCGGCGTGGTTCGATGTTCTCAGTAACCATTGCGCCCGTTTCGAATTCGCTGGCCACGGCGATGTCCGCCTATGCGCCCGACGACCCATGATTGAGCTGGCACCGGACGGTGAACTTATCGGGGTGCGCTTCAATTCCCGCTCCGCAGCAGCAATCACGGATGTCCCCTATGACAAGATGGAGCTTTACTACGCGGCGTATCGTCGCATGGCGGAAATCATCGACAACCCGGACATGGAAGTGAGTTTCCGTCTCAATCCGGGGGAATGTTTTCTGATTAACAACACCCGCGTCCTGCACGCCCGCAAGGCCTATTCCGGGACCGGGTCGCGCTGGCTACAGGGATGTTATGCGGACATGGACGGGCTTCGGTCCACCCTGGCAACCCTGCGAGAGCAATCCAGGGAGGCCGCAGAATGAACAAACCAGATATTTCATCACTCTCCCCGGCGACGATTGTATCTTTCATCGGCGATATCTTCGAACAGCACGGCAGCAAGGAATATCTGGGCGAGCCTGTCACGGTCGCAGAGCACATGTTGCAGGCTGCTACCTTCGCCGAACAGGGAAACCATGATGAGACCATTATCGTGGCCGCCCTGTTGCATGATATCGGACATTTTACCAGCGACCTTGGAACCTTCAGCATGGAGGATACCGAAGACCGCCTGCACGAAGTTGCCGGGGCCGCCGTGCTCGAGCGGCTGTTTCCGCCCGTCATTACAGACTGTGTTCGTCACCATGTGGCTGCCAAGCGATACCTCTGTGCGACCCGAAGGGACTACTTTGACCGACTGTCCTTGGCCTCCGTCCATTCCCTCAATCTGCAAGGCGGCCCCATGAAAAACGCCGAGGTGGTCGAATTTGAGAAGAATCCTAGCTTCAGAGAAATCATTCAGGTTCGCTATTGTGACGATGCCGGGAAACGGACCGGCATGAAAACACCGCCATTTGAACACTTCGCACCCATGGTTCAACGCGCCGTCGACCGCCACCGTGATCAGGGTGCGTGGACTACCCCGATGGCAGTGGACTAAACACCTAAAGAAAGTTTTAGGCGATGGACAAACTGAAAATGCACAGCCCGGACTTGACGGATCAAAACGTCAACAAAATCCGTGAGCTGTTTCCGGACTGCGTAACTGAAGCCAGGGACGAAAACGGCGCGCTCCGCTATGCGATCGATTTTGATCAGCTCAGGCAGGAACTCAGCGACCATATCGTCGAGGGGCCGCAGGAACGCTATCATCTGAACTGGCCCGGAAAACGCGAGGCCATCCTAGCCGCCAATGCGCCCATCGCCAAAACGCTGCGCCCGTCCCGTCAAGAAAGCGTCAATTTCGATACAACACAGAACCTGTTTATCGAGGGAGACAACCTCGAAGCCCTGAAGCTACTGCAGGAAACCTATCTCGGCAAGGTCAAGATGATCTACATCGACCCGCCGTATAATACGGGGAACGACTTCGTTTATGAAGATGACTTTAAAGAAACTACGGACGAGTTTCTTTTGCGGTCGAACCAAATCGACGGAGAGGGAAATCGTCTGGTGGCAAACACCACGGCTAATGGTCGATTTCACTCTGATTGGCTTTCTATGATGTTCTCTCGTTTAAAGTTGGCTAAGTCGTTGCTGTCGGAGGATGGGGTTATGCTTATCAGCATCGACGACAATGAAAGCGCAAATCTAATCAGGTTAGGTCAAGAAGTTTTTGGGTCTGAAAACTTTGTTGCGCAAATTGCCGTACAACTTAATCCCCGTGGGCGGAATCTTGACCGATTCATAGCTAACACACACGAGTCCGTTGTTGTCTTTGTAAAGGATGCGCTTAATTCGAATGCTGTGCACGGCTTAGAAAAAGAAGGACGAATGGTTAAGGAATACAACAGAGAGGATAACCTTGGACCATACAGACTCCTTGGTTTAAGAAACCGGAATCAATCATTCAATCCAGTTACACGTCCAAATCTGTACTACCCACTCTATGTAAATCCTCATGATGGTTCAGTGTCTTTAGAACACTCATCGTCTTATTCAATAAAAGTTATGCCGGACGCGCCTGATGGCGTCCAAACTTGTTGGACCTGGGGAGTAAATAAAGTCAAAAAGGAAAATGAACTTCTTTGCTCTGAGTTAAGTGGCGGAGAGTACAGGATTTTCCGAAAAGACTACCTGCATGGCAAGAATGGCGTGGTGGCCAAGAGTTTGGCCAAATCTCTTTGGGTTGAGAAAGAAATCTCGAACGACTATGGGCGGAAAGCAGTAAAGGAATTGTTTGGTGCCCCGATTATGGATTTTCCAAAGTCTCCATACCTGATGGAGAAACTGGTCAAGATGGGAACGTATGAAGACTCAATCGTCTTAGATTTTTTTGCCGGTTCCGGGACAACTGCTCATGCTGTAATGCAATTGAATGCTGATGACGGTGGCAGGCGCAAATTCATAATGGTTCAGGTACCAGAGCCCACCCCCGATAATTCACCAGCGGCAAACGCTGGCTATCACAATATAGCGGAAATTTCGAAAGAGAGAATAAGGCGTGCCGGAGAGGCAATTCTGACCAAAGAACACAATAATGAGTGGAACAAGGACATCGGCTTCCGTGTCCTGAAGGTCGATACATCCAACATGGCGGACGTCTACTACACGCCTGGTGATGTGAAGCAGGATGACCTGCTCTCAGCCGTCGATAACATCAAACCGGGGCGAGACAACCCCGAAGACTTGTTGTTCCAGGTGCTCGTCGATTTGGGCGTTGATCTTACCCTGCCAATCCGCAGCGAAACCGTTCAGGGCAAGACGGTGTTCTTCGTCAATGAACAGCCCCCTGACTTGATCGCCTGTTTTGATGCCGGTATTACGGAAGAGCTCGTCAAGGGACTCGCAAGGCATGAACCTATGCGCGTTGTGTTCCGCGACAACGGGTTCGTGTCCGATGCTGTGAAGATCAATGTCGATCAGATATTCCGCCAGCTTTCCCCGTCAACCGCCGTGAAGTCGATCTAGGGGCAGGGAAGACGTGGCATGAAGCTCAAGTTCAAGGTACAGCCCTATCAGACCAGTGCCGTCGAGGCGGTTGTGGATTGCTTTGCCGGTCAGCCTGTGAGCACCGGACTGCGCTATCGGATCGATCCGGGCAAAGCGGTTCAGGTCGCTGCTCTTGAAGAAGGCTTCAAGAACGAGGATATACGCCTAACCGATGGGCAGCTTTTGACCAACATCCAGACTGTACAGAAGCGTCAAAATCTTATCCCTGTGAGGTCATTGGGCGACTTCATGGAGGTTGACCGGAAGGGCCAGATCAAAGCAAAGGCCAAGAGCTATAGGCCGGGCGCGAAGATCAATCTCGATATCGAGATGGAGACCGGCACCGGTAAGACGTATTGCTACATCAAGACGATCTTCGAGATGAACAAGCGCTTCGGTTGGTCGAAGTTCATCATCATGGTGCCGAGCATCGCCATTCGCGAAGGTGTCTATAAGTCATTTCAGATTACAGCGGACCATTTCACCGAGAGCTACGGGAAGAAGGCCCGGTTCTTCATCTACAACTCTTCCCGCCTGCACGAGCTGGAGAGCTTTTCCTCCGCCGCCGGAATAAACGCCATGATCATCAATACGCAGGCGTTCGCCTCAAAAGGGGCGGAGAACCGGAGGATTTACGACGAACTCGACGATTTTCAGTCTCGCAAGCCCATCGACGTTATCAGCAGCAGCCGCCCAATCCTTATTCTGGACGAACCGCAAAAGATGGAAGGGGCCGCAACGATGGCGGCCTTGCCTCAATTTAACCCGCTCATGATCCTGCGGTATTCGGCGACGCACCGGACGAACCATATAAAGGTTCATCGCCTTGATGCCCTTGACGCCTACAACCAGAAACTCGTGAAGAAGATTTCCGTGCGAGGAATTCAAACGCGCGGTTTCGCGGGTACCAATTCTTATCTCTATCTCGAAGGGATCGACATTTCGAAACAGGCACCGGTTGCCCGGATCGAACTGGAAGTGAAGTTGAAATCCGGTGAGATCAAACGGCAGCTCAGGCGTCTTGATTTTGGACGCGACCTGTTCGTGGAATCCGGCGAGCTCGATCAGTATCGCGGCTTCACAATCTCCCAGATCGACTACAACCACGACTCCATCGAATTCACGAACGGTGTTGTCCTGAACGCTGGTGAAGCGACAGGCGATGTAAACGAAAAGGATATTCGCCGCCTTCAAATCCGCGAGACGATCAAGGCGCACCTGGATAAAGAGAAGCAGCTCTTTTCCCGGGACATCAAGGTGCTCTCCCTCTTCTTTATCGACGAGGTCGTGAAGTATCGCGACTACGATCAAGCCGACGAGAAGGGCGCATATGCCCGCGTCTTCGAGGAAGAATACGGGCACCTCAAAGAGGAGTACCTCGCCGAGCTTGCGATCAACAATGAGGATTACCGGAAATATCTGGCCGGAATCGAAGCAGGTTCAACTCACAACGGTTACTTCTCAATCGACAGGAAAACCCGCCGCATGCAGGACCCCAAAGCAGCAGCGCGGGGCGAAAACGCAGGGCTTTCCGACGACGTGGTTGCCTACGACCTGATTCTCAAGGACAAGGAGCGGCTGCTCGCGTTTGACGAACCGACCCGTTTCATTTTTTCACACTCTGCCCTGCGGGAAGGCTGGGACAATCCGAATGTGTTTGTTATGTGTATGCTTAAGCACAGCGACAATATGATTTCCCGCCGCCAGGAAGTTGGGCGCGGTTTACGGCTCTCAGTCGATCAGCATGGTGAGCGCACGGACCTGCCCGCAATTGTCCATAACATCAATGTGCTGACGGTGGTCGCGAGCGAGAGCTACAAGGACTTTGTCGCGGGGCTTCAGACCGAGATTGCCGAAACATTGTCGGCACGTCCGCGCAAAGCCAATGAAGCGTATTTCATCGGCAAAATGATAGAAACGGACGACGGTCCGGTCGAGATCACGCCTCAAACAGCGAAGCAGATTTACCGCTATGTGCTGAAGAACGACTATACGGACGATGATGACAGCATCACAGAAGCTTATCACACGGCAAAGAATGCCGGGAAATTGGCAGAGCTGCCCGAAGAGCTACAGCCGATTGCCGGACAGATCATTGATTTGATCGATAGTGTGTTTGATGACAGCAAGTTGCCCAAAATCGACGATGGGCGGAAGCCGAAGACAAATCCGCTCAACGACAACTTCGAGAAAAAAGAGTTCCAGGCGCTTTGGTCGCGGATCAATCGCAAGGCTGTTTACAGGGTCGATTTTGAATCTGGAGAGTTGATCAGGAAGGCCATCGGCGTACTCAATAGCCAACTACGGATCACGCCCCTTCAGTATACCGTTCAATGCGGTGAGCAGCATGCTGCTGTCACAGATGCACAGTTGAACGCGGGTGAGAGCTTTAAGCAGACAGGCACCACTACGGAGAAAGGTGGTGCCATCCATTCCGACGTGACCTACGATCTGCTCGGCAAGATCGCCGAGAACGCCCATCTCACCCGCAAGACAGTTGCCAAGATATTGACGGGGATTGAACAGGCGACCTTTGATCAATTTCGCATGAATCCAGAACATTTTATCGCGGCGGCGTCACGCCTGATTAGTGAACAGAAGGCGACGGCGATCGTTGAGCAACTTTGCTATGACGCGGTCGAAGACAGGTATGACGGCCATATTTTTACCGCCGCGCAAACAGGGCAGGATTTTTCACGAGCAACGGCCAAGCTCGATAAGCATGTCTACGACTACTGCATCACGGATTCCGACGTAGAGCGCAAGTTTGTCGAAGAGCTGGATACGAGTACAGAAGTTGTGGTTTACGCGAAGCTACCCAGCGGCTTCCTGATACCGACCCCTGTAGGAGATTACAATCCCGATTGGGTAATTTCGTTCAAGCAGGGGGGTATCAAGCACATCTATTTTGTGGCCGAAACCAAGGGCTCAATGTCCTCGATGAAGTTGCGCGAGATCGAGAAGACCAAAATCGAATGCGCACGCAAATTCTTTGTTGAACTGAATGAGCAGATCACTTCCGACAAAGTCAAATACGATGTCGTTACCGACTACGCGAAGCTAATGGATTTGGTGAACGAGGTGGCGGCGTGAGAAAATTTTTCAAACCTGTCCTGCCTTTTCAGACAGCCAATCGATTTTCATAATCGTCCAACGCGCCTTGCGTTGTTTATGATTTGGTTTGAACGAAGGCTCTTGCTCCAGGTGTCAGCACTGGTCCTGGTCCGTGGTGCAGGCGCGGTAAGTCGGGGTTGCGGCGGATTTGTCGTCTTCTCCGGAGTTTGGCGGCAACACTCATCGGGGTTTTGTTTATTGCCGTCTTGTCCGTTGCCCTTCAGAAACCCACGTAGAGCACAAGAGGGCTTAATCGCCACCGCTCTTGAGCGCCGCAAGGAAAGCGGACTGGGGAATCTCCACATTGCCGAACTGGCGCATTTTTTTCTTCCCCTTCTTCTGTTTTTCCAGCAGCTTTTTCTTCCGCGTGATATCACCGCCGTAACACTTGGCGGTTACGTCCTTGCGCATGGCGGACAGGGATTCCCGGGCAATGATGTTGCCACCAATAGCGGCCTGTAGGGCGATCCTGAAAAGCTGACGCGGGATCAGATCTCTCAGGCGTTTGATGATCTGTCGACCGCGGCCCTCCGCATGGCTGCGGTGAGCGACAAAACCCAGGGCGTCAACATTCTCCGCATTGACCAGAATGTTGACCTTCACCAAATCGGATTCCTGATAGCCATCCATTTCATAATCGAAGCTGGCATAGCCACGGGATACGGATTTCAGGCGATCGTAAAAATCGAACACCACCTCATTGAGCGGCAAACGGTAGACCACCATGGCGCGCTTACCCACATAGGTCAGCTGCACCTGGGTTCCCCGGCGTTCGGTACAGAGCTGCAAAATTGCACCCAGATATTCATCGGGCACCAGAATGGACGCCTTGATCCATGGTTCTTCAATGGTGGCAATCTTGACCACGTCAGGAAAATCCGACGGGTTGTGCAGTTCGAACATGGTACCATCGGTTCGGCGGATATGGTAGACCACCGACGGGGCCGTGGTGATCAGGTCCAGATCAAACTCTCGCTCCAGCCGCTCCTGAATAATTTCAAGATGCAGCAGGCCCAAAAACCCGCACCGGAACCCGAGGCCAAGGGCCGCCGAAGTCTCCGCGTCAAAATGAAAACTGGCGTCATTCAAGTGCAGCTTTTCCAGCGCATCGCGCAGTGTGTCGTACTCTGACGAGTCAATGGGAAAGAGCCCACAGAACACCACCGGCACAGACGGTTTGAAGCCGGGTAACGGCTCCGCCGCCGGGTTCCGGTCCTCGGTGATCGTATCACCCACATCGGTATCGGCAACGGTCTTGATAGCGGCGGTGAAGTAACCAATCTCGCCAGGACCCAATTCATCGGTGTTTTGTGGCTTGGGGGTAAAGTAACCCACCTGTTCAATCCGATGGGTCGCCCCCTTTGCCATCATGCGAATTTTCATGCCCCGCCTGAGAATACCGTCTTTGATGCGGACGAGGATCATGACCCCCAGATACGGATCATACCAGCTATCCACAAGAAGGGCCTTTAACGGCGCGTCTGGCGTGCCCTCTGGTGGCGGCAGGCGTTTCACGATGGCGTCCAGAACATCGGCAACACCCTGTCCGGTCTTGGCGGAAATTTCCAGGGCATCAGAGGTATCCAGACCAATCACCTCCTCGATCTGCTGCTTGATTCTCTCTGGTTCGGATGCGGGCAGGTCGATTTTGTTCAGAACCGGCACAATCTCGTGATCGTTGTCGAGTGCCAGGTAAACATTGGCGAGTGTTTGGGCTTCCACACCCTGCGTGGCATCCACAACCAACAGAGACCCTTCGCAGGCCGCCAGCGAACGGCTAACCTCATAGGCGAAATCCACGTGTCCTGGTGTATCCATAAGGTTGATCTGATAGGTTTCGCCGTCCAATGCCCTGTACGTCAGACGCGTAGTATTGGCCTTGATGGTGATACCGCGCTCACGCTCGATATCCATGGAGTCGAGCACCTGTTCTTTCATTTCCCGATCGTCCAGACCGCCACACTCCTGAATCATCCGGTCCGCGAGCGTGGATTTACCGTGGTCGATGTGAGCAACGATGGAGAAATTGCGGATATGCTTTAAATCAGACATGGCGCGCCTTTTATCACCGAGCAAGAACCCTGCCAAGACGCAGGTTTGCGACCGGGTTTCGGTTCACGGCGGATTTCAGTTGAACCTTGCCGGTCACATCATTCATTCAGGTATCCTGAACGCACGGCCCGACATCAATTCTGTTCGGCACAGTCACAGCCGTGCCGGCGGCGGCGTTCACTTACCATTACTATCTGGCCATTACTATCTGGAGATAGTCTGCAAAATTCAGGTGGATATCCTGAGTTGTACGGATAATCCTATAGAGATCCCCAACGATGCCATGGAGGCCTGCCCGCTCTGCTCCGTCTCCTTGAATGCACGCAACCGGATTACAAGGCCTGACCATGCCTTCAAACGTCATTTTCGTATTGTGTAAAGTCGCCGCCAAACTGCGCGGTGCATTCAACGAGATGCCTGACGATACCACGGTACATTTTATAGACGACCTATCCACGGTTCACGCCCTCGCAGAAGAACATGCACCGACCATTGCCCTGATATACAAGGACACAGGGTTCGACGGGCCTGAGCTCAGGTGGCTTTCCCATTATCCATCCGTGAAGTGGTTACACGTGGCCGGCTCGGGATACGATTTTTTAAACCCGCTGGAACGGCATGATTTTCTCATCACCAATGCGCAAGGGTTGCGCAGTCGTAATCTGGCAGAGACGGTTACAGGTGCCATGGTTGCCCTGAACGCCGGCCTCTTTCACTATCGTGCGCAGCAAAAGGAACGATCATGGGCGCCCAGGGAATTTGTCCCACTGGAAGGCCAGCGGTTGCTTATCGTTGGAACCGGGGCCATTGGTCAATGGGTGGCACACAACGCGAAGGCTTTAGGCATGCATATCACTGGCGTCAATCGCGCCGGGTGCCTTTTGCCCGAATTCGATGATGCCGTCGCCTTTGACGATCTTGCGTCCGCCTTGCCGATGGCGGATGTCGTTTCCATTCACCTCCGACATTTGCCGGAAACGGACAAGCTGTTCAATGCAAAACTGTTTGGACAGATGAAACCCGGTGCCATGTTCATCAATACGGCTCGAGGCGGTATTGTAAATGAACCCGACCTTTGCAAAGCACTGACTTCCGGTCAGATCGGGTCCGCCTACCTTGATGTGTTCGCCATGGAGCCCCTGCCAGAGGACAGCCCGCTCTGGACCATGGAAAATGTACTGGTAACACCGCATTCATCCGACATGATTCAGGATTGGGACATCAAGGCTGCACGCTTTTTTGTCAGCAACCTGGAGCGGTATGTGCATGGCGACGAAATGATCAACGTGGTGCAACCCCCTAAATAGAAGGCGCAACAACCAGATGTCCGAGCTCAGTATCTGTCTGACCTATTTTGCGCCCTCCAGGATCGGCGAGGTGTTCAATCTGGCTGCCCGCCTGAAATCTGAAGGCAAGATCATCTATGACCTCCCAACGGGTAAGCCGGATTTTGCAACCGATCCGGAAGCCTGTGGCGGCATTATTCGAGCCTGTGAGGATTTGACATGAGCAAATCGGATATCCTTCTGGAGCAAACGGGGCCTCTCTGGCAGGTGACGCTGAACCGGCCGCAAAAAGCCAATGCGTTGTCCCTAGCCATGCTTCGACAACTGTGTGACATTTTTGGTGCTGCCGCCAATGATCAGGCGCTCCGTGCTCTTGTGATGACCGGTGCCGGAGACAGGGTTTTCTGTGCCGGAGCAGATTTGTCGGAACTGACCACGGATCCCGACCACCCCACGCGCATGATCTGGGATGAGCTTTCCGAGCGACTTGCCGCCATCCCCATTCTGACCGTTGCCAAACTGAACGGTTCCTGTATCGGGGGTGGCCTAACACTGGCGTTGGGATGCGACATCCGCCTCAGTGCCCGCAAGGCAAGCTTTGGCTATCCGGTTCTGAAAAACGGTATTCGACTGGGCGAAATCGATGCTGCCCGGCTGCGCGATCTGATCGGATCGGGGCGTGCCTCGCGGCTGTTATTGGGGGGCTGCAAAATTGGCGCGGATGAGGCTCTGGCCTGGGGTCTTATCGACGGCATGTACAAAGGTAACGATCTCAAAGCGGCAACGCGGGATACTGTCGAAACGGCTCTCAACGCCGACAGGGATCATTTGATCATCATGAAACGACAGTGCCGGCGGGCGGTGGAGTGAGAAGAAATGGAGGGTATCGGCGTTGTTGATCTGACCAGCGTGCTCTCAGGCCCGTTCTGTACATGGCTACTGGCCTCCATGGGTGCCGACGTCATCAAGGTAGAAAGTCCTAGCGGTGATGTTACCCAAACAACGCCTCCCTTCAAGAACGATATCAGTCTCTATTTCGCCTCCACCAACCGCGGCAAACGGTCCATCTACCTTGACCTGAAATCAGAACGCGTGCGCCGTGCCAGGCCCTAGAGCGTTATGCCATTAGGTATATTCATATCCGGCATTTTTGATGTAGTTTGCACATTCCTGCGGTGTGACGGTGTTGAGGATGTGGTTGATGGCCTCGCAGATACCGTCCGCGTCCCGTCGCTCGGCCTTTCGGAGCCAATGCTTCAGCTTTGAAAAGGCCATTTTTATCACTGACCGACAGGTGAATGCAGGGCATTCACCGAGAGGTGGGATTCGAGTCGGGGGAATACTTTGGCAGGAAGAACAGCCTGGCTCCGGCGCCCCGAATGGCGCTTCGTACGGCCTTGCTCTTGTGGGAGCCGAGATTGTCCATGACGACGACATCGCCGGGCCTGAGCGTGGGCACGAGGACTTTCTCCACATAGACACGGAAGCGCTCGCCGTTGATCGGCCCGTCGAGATGCCAGGGTGCCTCGATCCGGTCATGACGCAACGCCGCCACAAAGGTCTGCGTGCGCCATCGACCATGAGGCGCGGCGCCCTTTAGCCTTGCGCCCCGCAGTGCCCAACCCCTCAATGGTGCTATGTTGGTCTTGGTCCAGGTCTCATCAATGAAGACCAGCCGGGAGGGATCGATGCGGCCCTGGTATCTTATCCATTGCCGCCGACGCCACGCAACGCCCAGCCGCTCGCGCTCGCTCGCAACCAGCGTTTTTTTTGTATCGAAACCCCTGTTCGTGGACAAAGTTCCAGACCGTGTGGTAATCCACGACAAGACCCTGCTCAGCAAGCTCCGAGACAAGCCCCATCAACGTGAAATCCCCCCGCCCGATCCGCGACCGCAGCCAGCACTCATGCGCCCCGGCGATCTTGCGGCGCTTGTGACCGTCCATCCGACCCGGTGCCGCGCTCCCCGTCCGACGAAAACGCGACACCCAGGCTACCGCCGTGCTCGCGCCTTGGGCCAAAACGACGAGCCGCGCCGCGACACGACACCCCGCCACGCACAACCGCTGAAACCACCCGTTCGCCAAGATCAATGGAAAATGGTCTTGCCATGATATGCCAACCTCCTTTTACAGCCAACATCTTGAATAACAGATCAAACCTTTTGGGAATGCCTAAAATAAATCCAATCAATGGCATAACGCTCTAGTCGTTTAGTCCCGGCATTTGATGTTGTATTGAATATCATCATTAATAAGGAGGCTCTATGGGACAGGTACTACACGCGACCGCCCCGACGACGCCCGCGGTCCGAGCGGTAATACAGCGATCGCCGTCGTCTCTCGCGGTATTGAGTGAGCAGTATGGGATCAACCCGAAGGCCCCACCCAAAAGGGGTTAGATTTAACGGACACCGCCCGCACCCGCGGGCGCGGGTTTCAGGGTTTCTTGGCGCTGTCGCAAATGACCGAGCCAGCGGTTTTCGGCAAACTTGAACACACGGGTAATCATGAAGACCAGGATGACATACATCACCAGGGCCGCCATAAAACCCTCATAGGCGACATAGTAACGTCCGTTCAGCCACCGCCCCACACCCAGGATATCCTGCAAGGTAATCGTACTGGCGATGACCGACCCGTGCAGCATGAAGATGACTTCATTGGAATAGGCGGGCAAGGCACGCCGGAAAGAACTGGGCAGAATAATCCGCCGCACCATGGTCGACCAGGTCATGCCGCTGGCTTTTGCCGCCTCCACTTCGCCAACCGGCGTGGTTACGATGGCACCGCGCAAAAACTCTGTGGTATAGGCCGATGTGTTCAGGGTAAAGGCGATCAAGGCACACCACCACGCACTGGACAGGATTGGACGCCAGAGAAAGCTCTCCCGCACAAAATCAAACTGGCTCAACCCGTAATAAATCATATAGGTCTGAACCAATAATGGCGTTCCCCGGAAAAAATAGGTGTAACACCAGACCGGCCCGTTCAATAGGGGGTGTTGATAGGCCCGAATGAGGGCCAGAGGGATGGACAGCAAACCACCTAGCAACAACGCCAGGAATGTCAGTTCAAGGGTTACAACCGCCCCTTTCAGAAACTTGTCCCAGTGTCCGCCAATCAAGACAAAGTCGATGGGGGAATAGTTCTCGCTGACCAGGACCAGCCAGTCGCCAATGGTTGTTTGATTTGAGGTTTCTGTGCTCATTGGTAGAACCTCATGCCCGCCGTACGCCGGCGCTATACTTGCGATCGAGCCAGCGCAACCCCATGTCGGAAATCGCCGTCAGAATCAGGTAAATCACAAGCACGGCAAACATGAACGTAAACAGTTGCCGCACGGAACGACCGGCAACAAAGGCGTTGTAAACCACATCCTGCAAGCCAATCACCGAGACCAGCGCCGTCGACTTGATCAGCACCAGCCAGTTGTTGGTGAAACCGGGTAAGGCATATTGCACCATCTGTGGCCAGATGATCCTGGTAAAAATCTGCAACTTGAACATCCCGTAGGCCATGCCGGCCTCAATCTGGCCACGTGGAACGGCCAAAATCGCACCCCGGAATGTCTCGGTCATGTAGGCACCAAAAATGATGCCGATGGTCACCGCCCCGGCGGTAAATTGATGAATCTCTACATACCCCCAAAGACCGCTCCAATCACCCAAATCAATGATCAGTTTCTGGCCGCCATAAAAGAACAGCAGCATGAGCACCAGATCGGGTGCGCCCCGTATGAGAGTGGTGTAAAGATCGGCAGATTTCTGCGCTATCCGGTTTCTGGATAGCTTGGCCCAAGCACCGAGAAGCCCGAACAAGATGGCAAGGACAACCGACGCCAGTGCCAGCTGTATCGTCACAATCGTCCCATCAATGAGGGATTGTCGGTATTCGAAAAGAGCTTCCATGACCGTCGCACCAGGTTTTGGTTGATCAAAAAAGTGGCGGTATCACACCGCCACTTTTTCTTGACTGATCAACCTAGTAGATATCCGTACCGAAGTACTTGTCACTCAGCTTCTGGTAGGAACCGTCAGCCCGGATCGCCTGAATGGCGTTGTTGAAAGACTGAACCAGCTCCGGGTTACCTTTGCGTACCGCGATACCGGCACCCTCCCCGAAGCACTCCAGATCTTCCTGGGCTTCACCGACAAAGGCGAAGCCTTTCCCGGCATCCGTGTTCAGTAAACCTTCCAGGGACTGAACAGAGTCAGATAACTGGGCGTCGATCCGACCGGCGGCCAGATCCTGGAAAACTTCTTCCTGGGTGCCGTAGAGAACGAGTTCGGCATCCGGGTAGGCTTTTTCAACCCAGCACTGGTGAATGGTTGCCCGCTGAACACCAATCCGTTTACCGGCGAGGCCGCTGGCACTGATTTCAATACCGGAATCTTCCGGCGCAACAAAAATTGCCGGGGTGTTGTAGTATTTATTGGTGAAATCCACACGCTTCTTGCGCTCATCCGTGATCGACATGGAAGCAATGATTGCGTCATAGCGTTTGTTCAGGAGAGCAGGAATGATACCGTCCCAGTCCTGTTCAATCAGTTCGCATTCCACGCCCATACTGGCACACAGCATCATGGCGATATCAATATCAAACCCCCTCAGGGTACCATCGGCCTCTTTCCAGGAAAATGGCGGGTAAGCACCTTCCACACCGATACGCAACTTGTCGGCGGCGGTTGCGCTGCCAATACCGATGGTGAGCATCACGGCAAAAACCGCAAACATCAGTTTTTCAAAGTTCATTTTCTACTCCCTAATCCAGTCTGGGTTGGTTCTAATAACTCATCCCGGTTTGCGATGCCTTGCGGCATCACGGATTACTATCCGCATACCGCTATCGGGTATTGGATAGAAACTGCTTAAATCGCTCCGACCGGGGATTGGTAAAAATTTCACCCGGTGGCCCCTGCTCCTCAATGCGGCCTTCGTGCAGAAAAATCACATCCGACGATACATCGCGGGCAAAGCCCATTTCATGGGTAACGACGACCATTGTCCGGCCCTCATCGGCCAGATCACGCATGACTTTCAAAACCTCGCCCACCAGTTCCGGGTCCAGTGCCGAAGTCGGTTCGTCGAACAACATCACCTCGGGCTCCATGGCAAGGGCACGGGCAATCGCGGCGCGCTGTTGCTGACCGCCGGAAATATGAGCCGGATAGTAATCCCGGCGTTCAAACATACCTACCTTGCGCAGGATTTCCTCGGCCCGCGCGTGGGCTTCGTCCCTAGATTGCTTGAGAACATGAATGGGGGCTTCCACCACGTTTTCCAGCACGGTCATGTGCGACCAGAGATTAAAGCCCTGAAACACCATGCCGAGGCGCGAACGGATACGCGCAACCTGCTTCATGTCGGCGGGAACCGGCTCGCCATACTTGTCGGTTGTCATGCGAATGTCATCGCTCCGCACCTTTACCGTCCCGGCATTGGGAGTCTCCAATAGATTGATGCAGCGAAGAAATGTGCTCTTGCCGGAACCGGATGATCCCAGCAAGGAAATGACGTCGCCCTTGTGGGCCGTCAGGGATACCCCCTTCAGAACTTCGACACTGCCGAAACTCTTATGCAGATCCTCCACCACGAGGGTGGGTGCAGACTCAGCCATGGACTTCCCCGTCACGCCGCTTTTTTGAGGCGTAATTGCTTAATTACCGATAAGTAATAAACATTTTCGCCGAGACCGCAAGAGCTTAAGGATGTTCAACAAACCGGACGGTTTACTCAGGCTACGGACCAGAGTGTGCCTTCATCCAGCAAAAAGGGCTGTATCTGACTGTTTGCAACGGAAAGCATATCCGGAAAGCGAACAACCGAACCCTTTTTCAGGGTCAGAGTCTCGTCGCTGACGGGGCGGTCATAAAATGCCGCGCCGTTCAGGCTGGCGAAGGCTTCCAGTTTTTCGAGCGCACCCTCCTCGTCAAACACATGCGTATACGCCTCCATGGCGAAGGGTGCCGAAAACACGCCCGCACAGCCACAGGCGGTTTCCTTGGCCGCCCGTGTATGGGGGGCGGTATCGGTGCCCAGGAAAAACGGAACTTCTCCCGAGGTCGCGGCCCCCCGCAAGGCCAGACGATGTTTTTCCCGCTTGGCAATGGGCAGACAATAGAGATGGGGGCGAATACCACCCTTGAACATGTCCGTGCGATTGATCATCAGGTGGTGCGCCGTGATGGTCGCCGCCATCTTGCCCGGTGCTTGCGCGTGACGGGCCTTAACGAACTGAACCGCCTCTTCGGTGGTCACATGCTCAAAGACGATTTTCAGGTCCGGGAAATCCTTGATCAGCCCCGTCAGGATGCGGTCAATAAATACGGCTTCCCGATCGTAAACATCGATCGCGGCGTCCGTGACTTCCCCATGAACCAATAAGGGCATACCGTCTGCCTGCATGCGTTCCAGCACGCTGTAGGTTTTTTTAACATCCGTCACCCCCGCCGACGAATTGGTTGTGGCGTTGGCGGGATATAGTTTTACCGCCGTTAACACGCCATCCTTGAAGCCGGCGGAAATATCGGCGGCATCCGAGGTGTCCGTCAGATAGGCTGTCATCAGCGGCTCAAAATTTACACCGTCGGGAACAGCGTCCAGAATTCGATCCCGGTAGTCACTGGCGAGCCTGGTGGTGGTCACCGGCGGGTTCAGATTGGGCATGACGATCGCGCGAGCGAACTGTCTGGCCGTAAACGGCACAACCGCCCGCATAATCTCATCATCGCGAAAATGCACGTGCCAGTCATCGGGCCGGGCGATGGTGATCTGATTTCCTGTGCCGCTGCTCATATGGTTTCCCTATACAGTTCCCCTAGTTGTTTAGTCCCGGGGAGTGATGGGTTGGGTTGAGTCTGAATATTTCCGTCTCATTTGTCCAGGTCTTGCAGATGTATTCGTATGGCGTCAGTCCTTTGAGTGTCTTGAGCCTTCGGGCGAAGTTGTAGGCCATGACGAAGTCGCCGAGGTGGGTTCGCCGCCGGTCGTGAGTGTCGTAGTGATAGCGTTTGACCGTGGCCTCCTTAAGGGTTCGGTTCATGCGCTCGACCTGAGCGTTGGTCCACGGGTGATTGGGTTTGGTCAGGCGGTGTTCGATCCCGTGACGTTGGCAGGCCCGGTCAAACGGATGACCGCGCAACATGGCCGTAGGTCCCTTGCGGTTCTTTGGCAAGGCGGCGACCTGAATGCCGTTATCGGTGAGTACCGTGTGGATGCGGTAGGGCGCGATAGCCATCTGGCCTCCGAAAAAAACGATGAGATTGGTCTTGCCGATTTGGTTGCTTGCCATGTTTACGACACGGGCATAGTTCTCCTGTTGGTCGATGGTGCCCGATAAGATAGGAAAGGCCGATGGTCGCCGCTAGAGCGTTATGCCATTAGGTATATTCATATCCGGCATTTTTGATGTAGTTTGCACATTCCTGCGGTGTGACGGTGTTGAGGATGTGGTTGATGGCCTCGCAGATACCGTCCGCGTCCCGTCGCTCGGCCTTTCGGAGCCAATGCTTCAGCTTTGAGAAAAACTGTTCTATCACTGACCGACAGGTGAATGCAGGGCGTTCACCGAGAGGTGGGATTCGAGTCGGGGGAATACTTTGGCAGGAAGAACAGCCTGGCTCCGGTGCCCCGAATGGCCTTGCTCTTGTGGGAGCCGAGATTGTCCATGACGACGACATCGCCGGGCCTGAGCGTGGGCACGAGGACTTTCTCCACATAGATACGGAAGCGCTCGCCGTTGATCGGCCCGTCGAGATGCCAGGGTGCCTCGATCCGCTCATGACGCAACGCCGCCACAAAGGTCTGCGTGCGCCATCAACCATGAGGCGCGGTGCCCTTTAGCCTTGCGCCCCGGCGATCTTGCGGCGCTTGTGACCGTCCATCCGACCCGGTGCCGCGCTCCCCGTCCGACGAAAACGCGACACCCAGGCTACCGCCGTGCTCGCGCCTTGGGCCAAAACGACGAGCCGCGCCGCGACACGACACCCCGCCACGCACAACCGCTGAAACCACCCGTTCGCCAAGATCAATGGAAAATGGTCTTGCCATGATATGCCAACCTCCTTTTACAGCCGACATCTTGAATAACAGATCAAACCTTTTGGGAATCCCTAAAATAAATCCAATCAATGGCATAACGCTCTAGGGCGGGGAAAACTGACCTGCTCGGGTGGGAAAGATGGAACGATCTGTGTAGACGATACAGACGGAAACAGTCATAAGGGGCGTCTCGGTCAAGAGACGCCCTTTTGTCATGGGGAAACGGCTATGAATTCCATTCGCGCCAATATTACGGTTCTTCTGGTTGGCACAGCGATCCTGATGCTGGGCCAAGGGGTGCTGGTGACTTTGTTGCCTGTACGCGGTGCGCTGGAAGGGTTTTCTACCACCTGGATCGGTGCCATGGGTTCGGCGTACTACGCCGGTTTTGTCCTTGGATGTCTTTTGGGTCCCGGCATGATCCGAAATGTCGGCCATATCAGGGTCTTTGCCGGATTTGCCGCCCTGACCGCCGCCGCCGCCATGATTTTCCAGTTGTTTCCGGGCACCTGGGCATGGGTAGCAACCCGGGGATTCACCGGTATCTGCTTTGCTGTTCTGTCCATGGCCATTGAAAGCTGGCTTAACGAACTTTCCAACAACCGTAATCGCGGCAAGATCCTCTCGATATACATCATCATCGGCAATATCGTCATGGCCTGTGGACAGCTTATGGTGAACCTGCGCGATCCGGCGGGCGCAACCCTGTTCATCATGTGTGCTTTGCTGATCTGCATTTCCCTGGCACCAGTGTCCTTGAGCACGGTTGCTGAACCTACCCCGCCGCCGTCGGCAAAGCTTCGCATCGGTGCCCTATACAAGCTTTCTCCCGTGGGCTTTGTGGGCTGTCTGGCCTTCGGCGTGGTCGACGGTGCGTTTTGGTCGCTGGGCCCCGTGTTCGCCCAGGAACGCGGCTTCTCCGTTGCGGGAATAACCTATTTCATGAGCGCTTTCATGGTTGGCGGGACCATCCTGCAATGGCCCATCGGTTGGATTTCTGACCGCGTTGACCGCCGCTACATGATTATCTTTTGTTGTCTGGGCACGATCGGAACAGGTTTGACGTTGGCTTTGACACCGACCCATGAAAGTCTTCATGCCTTCGCCATAGCCTGTCTGCATGGCGGGTTCATGTTCCCGCTTTACGGCCTAATCCTGGCGCATGCAAACGATTATGCCCCCACAGAAAAGCTTGTAGAGGTCTCAGGCGGGTTGTTGCTTGTCTACGGGACTGGGGCTGTTCTCGGTCCGACAATTGTCAGCCCGCTTATGGATCGTCTTGCGGAAGGGTATCTGTTCCTTGCCATGACCGTCCTGTTTGGCTCTCTCGCTCTGTTCTCGGTTTATCGAATTGCCGCCCGTCCCGGCGGTACTATTATCAGCCGCGCTTCCTTCGTGCCCTCACCACAAGGAGCAACACAGGCCTGTTATGAATTGGAAGCAGACGATGAAGAAGAGGAAGGCGCAGCGTAATTGGCATTGCCCTCGCGGGCATGAACCGCCGGTGTTCCTGATTTCCACTACAACGGCTTCTGCCGACTTATTTGAAGATGAATAGTTCACAGCCAGGTTGGCACCAGGCGCGGCAAAATCCAGCGCCAATTGCCGCCCCAGGCCGCGACCTGCACCCGTGATGAGCGCGGTTTTGCCGACAAAATCAGACAGGGTCATTTCCTGTTATCATTTTTTCATCCCGGTTGCGCGAAACCGGCTTATCCATTCAAGGCTTTCCGCATTGGCGAGCTTACTGGTCTTCGGTTCAATTGATATTGCAATCTTTGGGTCCTGCCCAATTGCAGCCAGTATCCTGGCGAGCACAGCTCGTGGCTCTTTGGATAAATCTTCATAGGCAATATGGACAGGAGAGATATGGTGCTGTTCAAACCATGCTTCCCAGGCCGTGTCGTGAGATACCGCTTCAGCGACCAGTTTGGCAATCCGTTGCGCGTCGTAGACCGTTTCTTCCGTCGGTTTCATACGCTCCCGTTCCGTTCCATCTGCGTGTCGATGCCAGAGGCCGGATTGCTCCGCGCGCAGATGGGACACCGCTTGTGCGATTTTGTCGTATCTCGACAGGTGAATATACGTCAAGGAACCAAATGCCTGCTCAAGGCGGGCCCGGTCACTGGTTTCATCAGGAAAGAAATGCCCCAAACGATACAGGAGATCACCAAGGCTTTCCCACATCACACGCATTCCGAAAACAGGTGTTTCGTGCCGCCCTTCCTCAACAACGGCATTCAGGTACGCCTGATCAAAATCCAGCAAACTTTCGCAACCTGACGTGGAAACATTGAAGTACTCGGCCCACCATTCTCTCGATTCCCCTCGAAAAAAAGAATCAGGACGTCCGGCAACCCGGGTTTCTGTCAGCAAATCACACAGCAACGTGGTCCCGCTTCTGGGTGACGAGCAGATCACATACGCGCTGGCACTTTCGTCCATCGGGAACGATCAGGGGTTATAGAACATCTGGTGGAGGGCACGTGTGATCTCGCCCTCCAGGGGGAAGGACAGCATGCCCATGACGGAATATCCCAGCAACCAAGGCATGACATAGAACCGGACCATGAAGAAAAACCAGGCAACAAACAACGGCACTAGCGGTTCAAGGAGGAAACCAGGGGTAACCGGTTTGAACATCCGCAAAATCGGATCCGTCATTTTCACAAAGGCCTTCATGAAGAAAAAATCGGAATCGATGGGCAGAAAGAAATTCATGGCGGTTCTGCCGATCAGTGTCCACATGATGATGCCGAAGGTGTAATCGATGGCGACCACCCAGATGGGAAAGACGGCTAGCGG
The DNA here is from genome assembly GCA_963921245.4 of Rhodospirillales bacterium. Lineage (GTDB taxonomy): Bacteria > Pseudomonadota > Alphaproteobacteria > Rhodospirillales > Casp-alpha2 > JABJGO01. Next base: position 721,307 of record CAWUEY030000001.1, read on the forward strand.
ATCGGTAATCATGTATTGACGGCCTTGGGGTCTTTGTGTGAATTCAAATCAGGGCCCGATGGTGGCATAAAAAACGGGGGCGGAAAACCCGCCCCCGCTCAATTTAAGATTATGATTAATCTTAGCGGTTTTCTTCCAGAATGGTATTTCCGGAGGGAATACGCAGCTCATCCACCATGGCCTGCATTTCGGCATCAGGCTCTTTGGTTGCCAGGCTAACCACGACCATACAGATCAGGCTGACCGGCATACCGATGATGCCAAAGCGCAGATGGTTGAGGCCAAGCCAAGGCTCGCCGCCGCCATAAACATGGATCAGATAGAACGTACCTGCGGCGAAACCGCCCACCATGCCGGCAATCGCGCCCGCCGTATTGGCCCGTTTCCACCAGACACCGAGGACCAGTGGGAAAAACAGACCTGAACAGGCGAAACAGAACGCCCAGGCAACCGCACCGAGAATACCGGTAAGTTGCAGTGAGGCAATCAGGGCCGCCGCGGCACCGATCACGATTAGCAATACACGGGCAACGATCAGACGTGTTTTGGTATCAGCGCTCGGATCGATGATTTTGTAATACAAATCGTGGCTCAATGCGTTGGCAATCGCCAGCAGGAGACCATCAGCCGTTGACATGGCCGCCGCCATACCACCAGCAGCCACCAGACCGGAAATCACGTAAGGCAAACCTGCGATTTCAGGGGTTGCCAGCACGACGATATCCGCCCGCATGAAGAACTCATTCAGCTGCAGGATTCCATCACCGTTCGCATCGGTAATGAACAGCATTTTCACGGCACTCCAGTTCTGTACCCAATCAAGAGCCATAACCTCGGCAATCGGTTGACCGATAACCGCCGTGGCAAGGTTCGGATCCAGAAGCTGTAACTTCGTCAGCGTGGCAAGAGCCGGTGCGGTAAAGTACAGCAGGAAGATGAACAAAAGTGAAAATGCAACAGATTTACGGGCCTGCCGCACGGAGGGTGTCGTGAAGTAACGCATGAGGATGTGCGGCAGGGACGCCGTACCAGCCATCATACAAATTGCCAGTGTCACGAACTGCCAGCTTGGATGCTCGCCAACCGGTGTCACGTGAGGTTTAGACAAAATGGCCACTTTACCAACAGCTTTAGCCGCCGCCGTCGCTTCCGCCGTCGCCGCCGTACCAAGACCGAGCAGAGGTTCGAGTTCCTGAATACGGGCAACGGCATCACCGTAACCGAATTGCGGAATGAGACCGAAGCCCTGCTTGTTGGACATCCAGATGACCGGTACCAGATAGGCGATGATGAGCACGATGTATTGGGCCACCTGGGTCCAGGTCACAGCGCGCATACCACCCAGCATGGAGCACAACAAAATACCCAGCAGACCGAACCATACACCGGCTTCAAACGGAATTTGAAGGGCGCGGGCAGCGATCGTACCGGAAGCATTGATCTGAGCCGTCACGTAAGTAAAGGATGTTACCACCAGAATAACAACAGCACAGAACCTGGCAAGGTTACCGCCGTAGCGTGTGCCGATAAAGTCAGGAACGGTGTAACAACCGAATTTACGCAGGTACGGTGCCATCAGTGAGTTCACCAGCACATAACCGCCGGTCCACCCCACAACAAACGCCAGGTAACCGTATCCACCGAAGTAGATACCGCCTGCGAGTGCCACAAACGAAGCACCGGACATCCAGTCCGCCGCCGTCGCCATACCGTTGTAAAGTGCGGGTACCTCACGTCCTGCAACGTAGTAGGCCCCCACCTCCATGGTACGGGACAGATAGCCGATTGCGGCATAAATAAAGATGGTGAAAGCAACAAACAGGATACCGATCGTCGCGGCGTCCATACCCATTTGTTCCAGAATTGCCATAATGGCGATAAAGACGATAAACCCACCGGTATACAAACCGTACACGCGGCCCAGGTTGTCGACAAATCTACCTTCCATTTTCATGGTTCATGCTCCCCTTACTCGTCACCGACGCCAAATTCGTCGTCAATGGCGTCCTGACGCTTATTTTGAAAATAGATCAGAACAACAAAAATGACCAGGGAGCCCTGGACACAAAAATAATATCCCAACGGAAAGTCCAAAAAGGACATTTTGTTGAGAGATTCAACCATATATCCGGGAACTAGGAACGAAAAAATCGCCCAAATGATCAGCACCACAATGGTAAGATTTCGCGTCTTTGCCCAGTGCTGTCCCCTAATCTCTGCATTATCAGACATGGATTCTCTTCCTCTTGTTATCGCGCATTATAGCTTTGCGCAGTGTCCCTATAATGCACTAAAATCAGTGTCGTTCAATGTTTCAGGTCAATTTTTCAGCATTTTAGCCCCTGGACTCTTGACAAAGAGGTAAAACCCGCTCTAGCGGATGGTGGCAAAAGTTGGTGCCAAAGAATGTCGTTCGGGGAAAAACTCTTAGATTTCTGGCAAAAATTCATCTCAGTTGTCACGTTTCGTGTAGATTCGCACCCTATCGATTCGGCGGCGACCCTCATTGATTTTGGGGCAACACGAGCAGCTTTCGTTGCTCAGAAGACGCTATATGGTTACCTGAAAACCCGCATGGGCACGCGTTACCCTTCCATGTTCGAAAATCGGGATATGATCGATTCGATCAATATTGCCAAGATTCACATCTACGCGGCCTGCCTTTCCGACGTCGGTCTCTATCTGGCGGCGCATGGGCTGCAGCACCAACCGAAAAACGACGACCTCCGCAAATCCCTCGCCCTTCAAGTCTTTGAAACGGGTTTACGTGAGAACGAAGAACAGGTTTTGCGTGTGGAATCATTCTCCGCAAGGGAGGCGACAAAAGCCTTTCACGCCCGTCTTGATGCCGTGGATTGGTCTGTAACCGGCACCGGCGGTCAGTATTTTGTTGAAAGTCCAAAGGCCTTGCTGAAATGGGCACCAATCGCACCGGAACTTAAAAGGTACGATGGTGAAATTGTGCGAAATTCAATTCTTCTCAACTGGCATACGATCCGTCAGAAATTCGCCAAACGCTTCAAAGGCGATGCTGTTTATGCCGACTTGATCAGTGAGAATCAGCACAACAATTGATTTTGCTCATGGCCTGACAGACCGTCGCTGCTATTCTACTGGTTGGAGATAGGTTGAAGGGTACATCAATGTCGTTTCAACAGTCATTGAACATGGATGCTGCACTGCCCCTGGCATCCGCGGATTTCGTGGTTATGGACACGGAAACGACGGGGCTGGATGTTGCCTCTGATCGCATTATCGAGTTTGGTGCCGTCAGGGTATCGCGGGGGCAGATTCAAACCAGAGACACCTTCGACAAACTTGTTCATCCCGGTATTCCCGTCCCATCCACGGCCACAGCCATCCATGGTCTGGACGATAGCGACATTAAACAGGCACCGGCATTCCCGCAGGCAATAGCAGACCTGACGACCTGGACAAAAGACTCGATCGTGATGGGTTATGCCCTGGGGTTTGACCTGGCGTTGTTAAGGGCCGAACACGCGCGTCACAGCCTCACCTGGACGGCCCCCGTGAGCCTGGATATCCGCCATCTCGTTCGAATAGTTGCCCCTGAGTTGCCGAGTGATGACCTGGAAGTCGTTGCCAACTGGCTGGATGTCACCTCAGGCAGACGGCACCGGGCCCTAGGCGATGCAGAGACCGCCGCAGAAATATTTCTGGCCCTGCTGCCGAAACTCCGCGAGAAAGGAATAACGACTGTCGCCCAGGCAAGGCGCGCCTGTCGGCAAAAGCCCGCTGTCGCGGCTGGTGAAGCCGCTAGCGGCTGGCATGACATTCTTCAGGATGCACCGCAGGGCAAAAATGAGACACCGCTTGCGGCACCTATCAACAGCTATGCCTACCGCCACCGTGTAGCCGATATTATGGCGACCACACCTCAGATGATCAATTCTGATGCGCCAATCAGTCAGGCTCTTACCCGGATGATGTCCGCCCAAGTCAGCTCCCTGTTTGTAAAACCCGGGAACGAAAACCCGGATCATGGAATCGTAACGGAACGTGACATCCTTCGAGCCATTGATCGGATCGGTGTCGCCGCTCTTGACGAGCCGGTCCGAACGAGTGCCACCTATCCTCTTGTTGCCATACCTGCCGATGAGTTTGTGTATCGTGCCATCGTCAAAATGGCAGACAAGGGGTTTCGACACCTCGGTGTCCTGAGCAACGACGGTGCCGTCGTTGGTGCCCTCTGCACTCGGGATCTATTGAAACAGCGCTCGGCGGGTATTCTGTCTCTGGGTGACAACATCAGCCGTGCTGAGTCTGCGGAAGAACTTGGCGTCATCTGGTCAACCCTGATTACCGTCGTTCGCGGCCTCTCCCGGGAGGCGGTGGATGCCAGGGATATCGCCGCGGTCATTTCGAGAGAACTGCGCGCACTTACTCGCCGCGCCTGCCAGATCGCAGAACTCGACATGGAACGTGCTGGCAAAGGCCTCGCGCCCTGCGCCTTTTCCCTACTGGTTCTGGGTTCCGGCGGGCGCGGGGAAAGTCTGCTCGCCATGGATCAGGACAACGCCCTGATCTATGCCGACACACCTGAGAAATCGCAAATTGATCCCTGGTTCGAGGCGCTGGGCGCGCGCACCGCCCGGATATTGGATGACGCTGGTGTTTCTTACTGCAAAGGCGGGATCATGGCGTCGAACCCGGCCTGGCGCATGCCGCTCGCCGAATGGCGGGAGACTGTCGGCCAATGGCTCGCCCGGGCAAGGCCTGAAGATATCCTCAATAGTGACATCTTTTTTGATGCCGCATCAGTCTACGGCGACCGTACCCTGTCCAAGACTCTCGACGATGACACCCGCGCCGCTGCCAGCGGTGCAACAACGTTTCTAAAACAGTTGTCGATCCGGGCATCGGATTTTTCCACGCCGTTGGGACTGTTCGGGCGTTTCAAGTTGGCCAACGGTCGAGCGGACCTGAAACTGGGCGGAATTATGCCCATTTTTTCGACCGCGCGAGTACTCGCGTTACAAAATGGCATAATCGGTCGTTCCACACCGGAAAGGTTACAAAAAATTGCAGAAAGCGATCCAAACAAAGCTGATACCATCGACCGATTACTGGAAGCCCACCGTATCCTGTTGGGAGCAATCTTGCATCAGCAGTTACTGGACATTGCCGAAGGGCGCGCGCTCTCAAACTCTGTTGATCCGAACCAACTGGCGGCACATCAACGCGACGATCTGAAATGGGCTCTGCAACAGGTGTCACTGGTCTCCGGTCTGCTGGATGTACCGGTGGTTTAAATCGGGTCACGCCGACAAAAGCCTGCCCACATCCCTTTGTACCGCAACAGATTGCATGACCTTTTCCAGGCGTAAGTTTTGCGTATACCACCTTCTGCCACGGGCACTATTGGGACAGTTCACAAGATAAAGCCCCCGACAATGACCTCTGCGGATAACTCATTTTCATTCTGCGGTTCCCTGCAAAGCCCCCACGGCCATTTTGCCCTGGCTATTGCTATTTTGCCCTGGATCGGCTGGAAGCGAAATCCCTTGATCTTGGTGTTGGTATCGACATGCGCCCTGTGCTGCCCGGTGCCATTCGTCAGGCCAAACGGTGGATTGAGCCCGCCTGGATGCCCCCTGATATTGCTGGTATGATGACCGTTCCCGGTGTAGGGTTGCCTGGAATAAAAAGCGTAGAGAAAACAACTTTGAAAACCGGAGACATCTCATGAAAAAACGGATCACGGCAATTGCCCTTGGCCTGATTGTAGCTGCGACATTGCCGATAACCACGGCTCATGCAACCTGTGATGATGGCGAAATCAGAATCAAGTTCAGCCATGTAACAAACACGGACAAACATCCGAAAGGTATAGCGGCCTCTCTGCTGGAACAACGCGTCAATGACGAGATGAATGGCATAGCCTGTATGGAAGTATTTCCGAACTCCAGCCTCTATGACGACAACAAGGTACTGGAAGCCATGTTGAACGGCGATGTTCAGTTAGCGGCTCCGTCCCTTTCAAAGTTTGAAAAATTCACAAAAAAATTCCGCATCTTTGATCTGCCCTTCATGTTCAGGGACATCGAAGCCGTTGACCGCTTCCAAAACTCGGAAGCCGGACAAAAACTGAAAAACGCCATGAAACGCAAGGGCCTTCTGGGTTTGGCATTCTGGCACAATGGCATGAAGCAAATGTCGGCAAACAGGCCGTTGATTTTACCTTCAGACGCGGACGGGCTTAAGTTCAGGGTTCAGGCGTCGGACGTGCTGGTTGCACAGTTTCAGCAACTGGGTGCCAATCCGCAGAAAATGGCGTTCAAGGAAGTTTACGGCGGGTTGCAAACCAGGGTTATCGATGGCCAGGAAAACACATGGTCCAACATCTATGGCAAGAAGTTCTTTGAAGTTCAGGATGGGGTAACAGAAACCAACCACGGAATTATCGATTATCTGCTTGTGACATCCCGTGAATGGTGGGATGGCCTGCCAGAAAACGTCCGATCCCAACTGGGTGCCATCATCGCAGAGGTTACCGAAACCCGCAACAAGGAATCCTACAAGGTCAATCAGGAAAACAAGGCAAAGATTATTGAATCCGGCGGCGTTGTTCGCACGTTGACTGCGGACCAGCGCCAAGCCTGGGTCAATGCACTGAAACCGGTCTGGGATAAATTCAAGGATGATGTAGGTGAGGATATTATTGCGGCTGCGCAGGCTGCGAACATGTAACCCATGCCGTCGTCTCCATAGAGGCGCTTCTGTTGAATGGCTGACGGATCGAACAAAACCCTTGGCGAACACTTCAATCAGGCCGAAGAGACCCTGATTGCTGTTTCCATGGGGCTGATGGTCCTGATTACTTTCGCCAATGTGGTGGCCCGATACGTCTTCAATGACAATCTGTTGTGGGCCCTGGAAACCACTGTCTTTCTGTTCGCATGGCTAGTGCTGCTGGGGATTTCCTATTGTGCGAAAAAAAGTCTGCATCTCGGGGTAGATGTTGCCATCAATGTCGCGCCGGCACGAGTAGGAAAGATCATGGCCTGTGTTTCCGTCGGGATTTGCCTTGCCTTCAGCATTCTGCTGTTAAAGGGTAGTTGGGACTACTGGTATCCGTTTGTAACCACCCGGGCCTTTCTGGAAACGGATGACGTTCCGATCCCTGAGATGCTTCAGTTTCTGTCGGTGTGGTTGAACGAAGGCGAGAAATACGAAAAACTTCCCCGTTTCATTCCCTACTTTGCCCTCCCCCTGGGTCTCGCGTTGCTGACTTTCCGCTATGTTCAGGTTGCGTGGCGGGTTTTTGCCGGTGAGACCGACAGGATCATCGCCAGTCATGAGGCCGATCACCGGCGGGAAGATTAAGCCCGTGGAAGTCCTTGTTCTCTTCGCACTGGTAATCATCCTGCTTTTCGTTGGCGTGCCCATCGCAATCGCCCTCGGACTGTCCAGCGTCCTGTTCCTGCTAGTCTATTCCGACGGCTCTCTATCCTCCATTGCCCAAACCCTGTTTTCCGCGTTTCATGGTCACTACACCCTGCTCGCCATTCCGTTCTTTATTCTCGCCTCTACATTCATGTCGACAGGCGGTGTGGCACGGCGAATAATCCGGTTCGCCATTGCCACTGTCGGTCACGTCAGGGGCGGCCTCGCCATCGCTTCGGTATTGGCCTGCATGATGTTTGCGGCCCTGTCCGGCTCCTCCCCGGCTACTGTAGTCGCCGTCGGTTCCATTGTTATCGCGGGCATGCGCGAGGTCGGTTACAGCAGGGAGTTCGCGGCAGGGGTCATCTGCAATGCGGGAACCCTTGGTATCCTGATCCCGCCTTCCATCGTTATGGTTGTCTATGCCGCCGCGACAGATGTGTCGGTTGGCCGAATGTTTCTGGCTGGTGTGGTGCCCGGATTGATTGCCGGTCTTATGCTGATGGCGGGCATCTACATTGCGGCTCGCTGGAAGAATCTGCCCGCACAGCCCTGGGCCGGATGGGGCGAAATTTTTGCCGCCGGGCGGGATGCCATATGGGGACTGTTGCTTATTGTGATTATCCTGGGCGGAATCTATGGCGGTATCTTTACACCAACCGAGGCCGCCGCTGTGTCATCGGTATACGCCTTCCTGATTGCCAACTTTGTCTATCGGGATATGGGTCCGTTCAGTGCTGAAAACCGGCAAACCGGGAATATCCTTTTCCGTGTGGTTTCCACCTTGTGGCATCCGGACACAAAAAAAGCTCTGTTCGAGGCTGGGAAACTGACAATCCTGTTGATGTTTATTATTGCCAATGCGCTGATCCTGAAGCATGTCCTGACAGAAGAACGCATTCCACAGATGATCACGGAAATCATGCTGGATGTCGGCTTCGGGCCTGTTCTTTTCCTGGTAGTCGTAAACCTGATCCTGCTCATTGGCGGTCAATTCATGGAGCCCTCGGGCCTACTGGTCATCGTCGCGCCATTGATCTTTCCCATCGCCATAGAACTGGGCATCGACCCCATTCATCTCGGTATCATCATGGTCGTGAATATGGAGATCGGTATGATTACGCCGCCAGTCGGGCTCAACTTGTTTGTGACCGCCGGCGTTGCACATATGTCCGTCCTACGCGTGGTCAAGGCCGCCTTGCCATTTGTCGGCATCATGTTTGTTTTCCTGATACTGGTCACCTATGTGCCCAGCATTTCCACCTGGTTGCCAACGCTGCTGATGGGACCCGAAATCATAACGAACTAGGGTATCTTTCGCCGCGTCCATGACAGTACAGCATCCAACATACCCCGTATGACCGGCTGAACGGTGCGCGCCAGATCGGCACGGAAGGCAAAAGGAGGTTCCTCGTCCATATAGCTGCTCTGGGCCATCTCCAGTTGCAGGGCGTGGAGTCCCGCCGCAGGATCGCCGAAATGCCGCGTTATAAAACCGCCCCTGAAGCGACCATTGAGAATGGCCGTATGATCGGGTGCAGACTCAAGCACATTCATGACAGCTTTTATCAGACCGGCAGCCGCGCTTTTGCCATCGGCTGTGCCCAAATTCAGGTCTGGCAATCGGCCCTCAAAAAACCGGGGTACGTGTGAGCGGATGGAATGTCCTTCAATCAGCACCGCCGCCCCATGCCGTGCCACCATGGAGTCCAGGGTTTCCCGCAGTTTGTCATGATAGGGTTGCCAATAGTTTTTGACCCGCGCGGCAATGTCCGCGTCATCGGGTCCGCCATCGTTATAGATGGGGTGACCGTCAAAGGTTGTGGTCGGACACAGTTCCGTGTTGCTGGCACCGGGGTAGAGCGCGCCCCCATCGGGCCGGCGGTTCAGGTCGATGACATAGCGAGAGTGGGTCGCGGTCAGCAGACTGAGGCCCAGGGCGGCCGCATCATCTCCATAAAGCCAGTCCACATACCAATCCGTATCGGCCAAAATCTTGCCTGCGTCCGTAAACCGCTCGAGAATGTGCTTTGGAACATGCGTGCCAACATGGGGGCAGCTGATGAGCACCGGCTGATCACCGCGCATGAACCGGAATACAGGGGTGCTCATGGTTCTATCCTTTCCCCGGCGATCATGGACCAGGCAAGCGGGTTTTTCCCCAGCATGTAGGGTAATTCGGCAAGGCTATCCACCTGCCAGCACGCCAAATCGGCGCGACAGCCCACTTCCAGCCGCCCTCGGTCGGACAACCCCAGGGCCCGAGCCGCGTGTTCCGTGACCCCGGCGAGCACTTCGCCCGTGGTCATACCGAACAGGACGCAGGCCATGTTCATGGCCGTCAGTATGGAAAACACAGGCGAGCTGCCTGGGTTGGCATCCGTCGCGACGGCCATTGGGACACCCGCATTCCTCAGTGCCTGAATAGGCGGTTTTTGGGTTTCGTGAAGGTAGTAAAACGCACCGGGAAGGATCACCGCTACCGAGCCTGCCCCCGCCATGGCCGCAACGCCATCGGCTTCCATATACTCCAGATGATCCACCGAGAGCGCCCCGAATTCGGCGGCGAGAACAGCCCCTTTCAGGTCCGATAACTGTTCTCCATGCAGCTTCACCGGCACACCCAGCGCCGTGGCCTTTTCAAACACCCGGCGAACCTGATCGGGAGAGAAAGCAATGCCCTCACAAAAGGCGTCCACCGCATCCACAAGTCCCTCTGCCACCGCCGTGGGCAGCATGTCATCCACCACCAGTTTGATGTATCTATCCGCGCCGCGTTTGCCCTTGAATTCCGGTGGCACGGCATGGGCACCCAGAAAAGTGGTAGAGACAGACACCGCTCGCTCCTCGGCAATGCGCCGGGCAACACGCAACATGCGGCACTCCGTCGCTGTATCCAAACCGTAGCCCGATTTGATCTCGATGGTGGTAACACCGCTTTTCATCAACGCATCCACCCGCGGCAAGGCACTTGCCAGTAATTCCTCTTCGCTGGCTTCACGGGTTTTGGTGACGGTCGATACAATACCACCACCGGCGCGGGCGATTTCTTCGTAGCCCACCCCTTCCAGACGCATCGCGAACTCACTGGCCCGGTCACCGCCGTAGATCACATGGGTATGGCAGTCCACCAACCCCGGGGTTATCCAGCAACCTTGCCCGTCAACGATGGTGTGGGCATCAGGCGCATCGTCATGGCCTCCCATCCAAGAAATCAGGCCATTTCGGACCGCCAATGCCGTCGCCCCCGTATCCAACCGGGCATTGATGATCAGCAGGTCGTTCTCAATGGAAATCATACCGTCTTCAGGCCTTTCCCCGGAGGCTCGCCCGTGTATCATGGCGCTATAGTCAAGTGGTATTGTAGAAAGACCCACCGCCCATGACCACGCTTCATTTTGAAATCGCTCTCCTGCCGTCGGGTTGGGCACGCAACGTCGCTATCTCTATCGATCACAGCGGTTTCATTACCTCAGTGGAACCTGATGCTCATTCAGCCGCGGGACGCATTTCCGGGGCCGCGCTGCCCGGTATGCCCAACCTGCACAGTCACGCCTTTCAGCGCGCCATGGCAGGCCTTGGTGAGGTTTCCGGTCCGGTGCGCGCCGGTGCGCCGGCGGACAGCTTCTGGACCTGGCGCAAAACCATGTACGGTTTTCTGGCGCAACTCAGCCCTGATCATGTGCAGGCCATTGCTACCCATCTCTACCGCGACATGCTGAAAGCCGGGTATACTGCCGTCGCAGAGTTTCACTATATCCACCACGACCCGGACGGCTGCCCCTATAACGATCGGGCGGAACTCAGCCGTCGCACCATTCAGGCCGCGAATGATACCGGTATCGGCATCACGCAGTTGCCAGTACTGTACAATCATGGTGGCTTTGGTGGTCAGGCTCCGACCGATGGTCAGCGCCGGTTCCTCAACAACGCCGATCAGTTCATGGAGATTGTATCCGCTCTCCATGCCGATCACAAAGACGACAACAGTGTAAGCATCGGGACCGCCCCGCACTCTTTGCGTGCCGTCACACCGGAACTGTTGCGCGACGTGCTGGATGGCCTCAATAACCTAGACGACAGCGCCCCGATCCACATCCACATTGCCGAGCAAACCAGGGAGGTGGATGACTGCCTCGCATGGTCAGGCAAACGCCCCGTGGAGTGGCTGCTCGAGAATTTCCCGGTCGATACGCGCTGGTGCCTGATCCACGCGACCCACATGACGGAAAAGGAATCCGACGACTTTGCGTCCTCAGGCGCAGTGGCCGGTCTCTGCCCCGCCACGGAAGCCAATCTGGGGGACGGCTTGTACCCTGCCCGTCGGTTCATGGATCAGGGCGGTGTTGTTGGTATCGGCTCCGACAGTCATATCTCCGTCAATGTGAAAGAAGAACTGCGCCTGCTGGAATACGCTCAGCGCCTGTTCACCCGGGAACGCACGGTTCTCAGTGGCGGCGCGGAACGCTCAACGGGCCGCAGGCTTTATGAAGCCTCCCTCGCCGGGGGCGCACAGGCTTGCGGAAGACCCATCGGCTCGCTTAAGCCCGGGAAACGTGCTGATATTGTCGTGTTGGATACCACCTTGTTTCCCCTCGCCGGACGCGACGGCGATAACCTGCTTGATGCCTGGATTTTTGCCTGTGACCACAATCCGGTGCGCGACGTGTATGTGGGCGGGAAACAGGTCATCGAAAACGGACGTCATCAAAACGAAGAGGCTATTGAAGCCACCATGCAGACAACCATGGCCGCGTTGACGGAGAATACCTGATCACGATCACCTTGTGGGGATTGGAAAACTGTAACACCTGCTGTGCCGCCCGATGAAGTCCGTCACACCGTGTTTGATCCGGCTGACCATGGTATCGGGTGCCGTAAACCGTCCTGCGCCGTTAAGTGAACTCGTACAAGGAAAAACGAGGTGCCATCGCTATGAAGATCGAAACAATGCCGGTGCACTTCTCCCCGATCTTGGGGGGCCTTTCCATGACCGCCGGCAACGTCACCCTCTTGCAAACCCACCTGGATACTATCCACTGGGAATACCTGTCCGATGACGATGGCGGAAACACCGACGAAAAAGAAGGCAGCATGCGTTGGAAAACCGTGATCATTGGTAGCGTCAAAAATCTTTCGCACATTCCTTCATGCGGCGGTTCCGATTGTTGATGCGTTTACGGCGTAGAGCGGTATCATGTTCATGTATTTCCGGGTGCTCCATTGGCCGCCCGCGATATGCCTCAACTTAGCCGCAGCCAGGTTGAGGCATCTTTGTCCATCGGGGTAATTGCCCGCCACCCTTGTTCTTCTTCGGATTTCTTTCATGATCCGCTCGAGAGGATTGTTGGTCCTGATCTTGATCCAGTGGCTGTCGGTAAACCCATAGAACGTCAGCGTTTCGCCGATGCTCTCAGCGACCATCTCGGCCACCTTGGTCATCCGCTGTCGCCCGAGATCGGCGATCACCGCCGGCGTTTTCTCTTGGCCTGCTAAACGGTTCTCCCGGGCGAGGCCCACCTTCAACATGTGGCTCACCTCGCGTGCCTTGTCCAACGGCACATGGCTCAAGATATTGCGGTAAAAATGCACCACGCATCTCTGCCAGCGGGCATCGGGAATGATCAACTGGACGCTCGTGAGACCGCGGTCCACTAGGTGTTTAGTCCCGGCATTTAATGGATCGGATTGAGTCTGAATCTTTCCGTCTCATTTGTCCAGGTCTTGCAGATGTATTCGTATGGCGTCATGCCGTTCAGGGTCTTGAGCCTTCGGGCGGCTTTTCGCAGCAGAGCCTTGAGCTTTGAAAAGGCCATTTCGATCACTGACCGACAGATGAATGCAGAGCATTCACCGAGAGGTGGGGTCGAAATCCAGGCTATAAGGCGGCAGATAGAGCAGGTGCGGCTTTGCGTCTTTGATGGCCTCGCGAACGCCTTTGACCTTGTGAGCGGGAAGGTTATCCATGATGACGATATCTCCGGGCTTGAGTTACGGCACCAGACCCTGCTTCACATAGGCCCTGAAGGCGGGGCCGTTCATGGCACCGTCAAGCACCATGGGCGCCGTCATCCCGCTCACCCGCAGCGCGGCGGGAAAAATCCCTGTTTTCGGCCTATTGAAGCGGGGCGGGAAAGTCTACACCCGGATCATTCCCGATGCTTCCTCAGATACCCTGATGCCGATCATCAAACGCAAACTCATTCCTGACAGCATTGTCTATTCGGACGGCGGCAAGGGCTATAATGCCCTTTATGTATCGGACTTCCGTCACTTCCGCATCAACCATTCGGAACGCTTCGCGGACGACAGAAACCACATCAATCGCTGCCTGTCAGGGCATGTTTACATGCCCGAGAAGGGGATTGAGAATTTCTGGAACCAGGCCAAGCGTCATATGCGCCGTTTCAATGGTGTTCCGAAAGCCCAATTCGAGCTATATTTGAAGGAATGTGAGTGGCGGTTCAACAACAGTGGCCCTTCGGATCAATTAACGCAACTCAAACAATGGGTTAAATGTCATTTGAGGTAGTTATCTGGGTCAGCCCCTTTTGTTTAATTCAAGAAATGAAGAATCACCGTAAGAATAGAACCGATACCCTTCTTCGATGGCGTGGCGGTAGGCCCCTTGCATGGTTTTCAGGCCGGCAAAGGCACTGACCAGCATAAACAGGGTCGATCGCGGCAGATGGAAGTTTGTCATGAGGGCATCAACAGTCCTGAACCTATAACCGGGGGTTATGAAGATATCCGTATCGCCGGAGAAAGGCCGCAACTGACCATCTTTGCCTGAGGCGCTTTCCAGCAACCGCAAAGACGTTGTCCCAACAGAAATGATCTGGCCACCGGCTCTTCTGGCGGTGTTAATCATCTTTGCACTTTCCGGAGAAATTTCACCCCACTCGGCGTGCATGTGATGATCAGCGGTATCGTCCACTGTGACCGGCAGGAAGGTGCCCGCGCCTACATGAAGCGTCAAAAACGTCCTATTTACACCCCGTTGATCAAGAGCTTCCATCAGCCGGTCGGTAAAATGCAATCCTGCGGTCGGCGCGGCGACAGCACCGTCATATTTGGCATAAATGGTTTGATAGTCATTGTCGTCTGTCTCAAGTCCCGAATGATCACGGGCGATATAGGGCGGCAGCGGCATGATCCCGTGCGTCACCAGACCCGACATCATGTGATCCGGGGAGCCGGGAAAATCCAGTGTGATCTCCCCGCCTTCGGCTTTGTGCAATACCGTCGCACGGAAATCTTCGGCGAAAGCGATCACATCCTCCGCAACCAGCTTGCGAGCGGGCCGGGCGAAAGCCTGCCATGTGCCATCACCGTTGTTCTTGCGCAGGGTAACTTCGATACGGGGTCCTGGCACCGGGCCACCCACCCGTTTTCGATGACCGGAGAGGCGGGCGGGAATCACACGGGTATTGTTGAAGACCATGACATCGCCCGGACTCAGCAACGCCGGAAGGTCCCGTACTGTTCTATCCTCAAGACCACCGTCAGTGCGCACGTGTAATAGACGAGCGCTGTCCCGGGGGCGAGCCGGAGCTTGCGCAATACGGGACGGCGGTAAATCGAAATTGAACAGATCAACTTTCATAGGTCGGGACTGTAGCGATGCCGCTGGAACAAATCCACGCGCTATTTTCCGGGTGTCAGGGTATCCGGGCGGCCGGGCGGATCGCAGACGATCAAAGCAGGCGCTAACATCGCCAACAACCTGCCGCATGGATCAGCCCCCGGCACGGCGGTTGATCTTCGGGCAAACCTTGTAGGCGCAACGTTTGGCACCGGCAAGAATATGATCGGTGCGTTCAACCGTCACGGCGGGGCCTAGGGTCTGGCGAAATACATCAAGCTCCGATGCGCACAATCCGCTGCAGGCCTGGGCGGCGGCGCAAATGGGACAGTGCCGCTCCATGAACGTAAAACTGCCATCATCTTCGGCTTGAACATCGGCCATGTACCCCTCATTCGTGCGGACGTCCGCCAGGGCTTCCAATCTTGATTGAATGCTATCCGCCTTTTCGAGAGCGCGACCGTAGGCTTTCAACTGGGCGGCCGTTCGTAAAGCGATAAGTTTGTCGATACCCTCCTCACCAAATACCGCGCGAACTGTATGGATCAGGCCCACCGCCAGATCCGCGTGCCCATCGGGGAAAAAACTGTTGGCCCCCGCCGTCAGGGTCCAGACTTTGGCCGGTCGCCCCAGGCCGTTTTGAACCTCATCAAAGGAAACAAGACCTTCTTCGTGTAGTTCGTAGAGATGCTGGCGTACCGCCATGGCCGTTACGGCCAGATGCCCGGAGACAGCTTGCGCCGTCTGGGCACCGTAAAACTTCAAACAATCAATCACCGCGCGGCGAGCACGGGATTTTGTGGTATCCAAAGGTCCGGAGTGGGCACCAGAATCAGTCATAATTTTATTTATAAAGTTTTTTCTTGATTAATTCAATGATATTGCGAATAATAATTAAAGTTTATGCTTTATATATTGTCATTTTCGAGATCGGAGCGAAAAAAATGCATGTTCTGTTGCCGGGGTGTCGAAGACGTATCGGGCGCGGCGCTGGTAAGGCCATCATCGCAACAGCACACAAGCGCCTCAAGATCATCGACGACACCCTCAAAAATGGCTGGGTCTTCGGAGACCTCACAACATTTACTTCGGCGGGAAACAAACGGGCCGCTGGGCAAGCATCATAGGAGGGCGACATGGAACGGCGGGTCAAATCCTCAGAATGGCGGGATACTATCTCCGAGACGGTTCTCAGAGATGCCGGTTCTCGCACTGTCAAAATCGGCAACAAGCAGATAGCACTGTTTGCCCGCGGCGACCATATCTACGCCTGCAACAATCGATGTCCCCATGAAGGCTATCCGCTGAAAGAGGGGACGCTGAGTGACACCTGCACGCTGACCTGCAACTGGCACAACTGGAAGTTTGATCTGCGCACCGGTGAAAATACGATTGGTGGCGATCACCTTCGTGTCTATCCGGTACGTGTCGTCGATGGCACGGTTCAGGTAGATGTTGCCAATGCATCGCCGGAAGAACGCATTGAACGCGCCCTCGAAAACCTTAAGGACTCGTTCGACGATCACGAATACGACCGCATGGCGCGTGAACTGGCCCGCATGGAAAAGGCAGGTGGCGATATCCTGGATGCCCTGCGTGCCACTATTCACTGGACCCATAATCGGTTTAAGTACGGTATGGGTGACACCCATGCGCCCATGGCAGCGGCAGACTGGTTGAGTCTGCGCAACACTTATGCGGCGGATGCGCCGAGCCGTATTATGCCGGTGCACGAAGCCATCGCCAACTTTGCCTGGGATTCCCGCCGCCAGCCTCAGTACCCCTATACAGCAGATCGTCAGCCCTGGAATGAGGACGCCTTTGTCAGGGCGGTGGAAGATGAAGATGAAGCCGCCGCCATCAGTTATATTCGGGGCGGGATTGCCGCCGGACTTAAATGGGACAATTTTGAGCGGGCATTTGCCCGGGCGGCCCTCACCCACTATCTGGATTTCGGTCACGGCGCCATCTATGTTCAGAAAACTGGTGAGCTGCTCGACCATCTCGGCGACGGCGTGCTGGAACCATTGTTGTTACTGTTGACCCGCGGTATTGTTTTCTCCTGGCGAGAAGATCTGATCCCCGAGTTTCGGTTCTATGCGGAAGCACTGGAAGCCTGGGGCCACTCTAAAACAGAAACAGTGTCCGCCGATCAATTTGACGGCCTCGGCCCGCGACAGGCCATGGCCCTCGCGGTAACCGCCAAACAATCCCCGGAAGAACTGTTTGACATCCTGTTTGAAGTGAATGCCCGCAGCCTGTTGCACTTTGACCTTAAGGTTCAGAATGCAACGGATCAGTCCGTGGCCCATAACCACACCTGGCTTAGTGTCACTCACGAAGTCACCTTTGCAAATGCGGCCCGGACTTTGGCTGAGAAGTATCCCGAATTGTGGCCCTCGGCCCTGTTGCAAATGTGCTGTTTTTTCGGGCGCAACTCGGCGTGTCAGGACAAAAGCATTCAGGATGAAGACTGGCTCGTCGATGATACCGATGCTTTCCTGGAAAGCACCCTGAACGGCCTGTTTGATCATGGCCAGTTCGAATACATTGTCACCGCCCATCTGGTGAAAACGGCGAGTGCGGTTGCCGATGAAGTAGCCCGTAAACCCGGCGCGCCCTGGGTGCCGATACTGACCGCGGGGCTGAACCGGTTCATGAACTCGCCGCTAAAACGGCGACACCCCATGCGCACAGCCAAACAGGCCGTGTCATTTGTTGCTATCGAAGACTGAACCCGTTGGACAGTCATCGTTTGCTGTACGCCGCCTGCATTGATAGGATTTTCATACCCCATCAATCCAGGAGTCTGTATTGGCGCACGACGATAGCTTTTTTAAACCCGTTTCCTCCATGGTCCTGCCGCGGTTTGCGGGCATCCCCACGTTCATGCGGCTTCCCTATCTGGAAGAAGCGGAATGGGCAGAGGCCGACATTGGCCTGATCGGTGTCCCGTGGGATGGCGGCACAACCAACCGTGCAGGTGCACGACATGGCCCCCGACAGATGCGGGATATGTCGACCCTTATGCGGAACATCCATCCCGTAACCCGGATTGACCCCTACAAATGCGCACGGTGTGCGGAATTTGGCGATGCGCCGGTCAACCCGCTCGACATCATGGACACCCTGGACCGGGTAACGGATTACTATCATCGTGTCCATGCTGCCGGTGTCACGCCGTTAACCGCGGGCGGCGATCACCTGATTACACTGCCCATCATGCGCGCGATTGCAAAAGACCGTCCGGTTGGCATGGTTCATATTGACGCCCATGGTGACACAAACGACCGCTACTTCGGAGAAAGCAAGTACACCCATGGTACGCCGTTTCGCCGGACCGTGGAAGAAGGCTTGTTGGATCCCAAACGGACCGTGCAGATCGGATTGCGCGGCGGGCTTTATACCCGCAACGATAATATGTGGGCCAGGGAACAGGGCTTTCGGATCATCGAAATTGAGGAATATTTTGAGCTCGGTGTGGACAAGGTGATCGAGATCGCTGGCGGGGTTATTGGCGCCGGCCCAACCTATATTAGTTTCGATGTGGATGGCCTTGACCCGGTCTATGCACCCGGTACCGGCACACCGGAAATCGGTGGATTAAACCCGTTCGAATGCCAGAAAATTCTGCGCAGTCTGCGTGGCCGCAATCTCGTCGGGGGCGACGTGGTCGAAGTCGCTCCCCCCTTCGACCCGCAAGGGATGACAGCGCTTGTGGGTGTAACCATGATGTGGGAGATACTATGCCTGCTAGCCGAGCCTTTCGGGCGGCAAGGCAATTGAATACCCTTATTTTTATAGATTTTTACAGACACCTCTAACGAATAGAACAGGCAACCGGTCTCAATGACGCGTTTCCATGTATATGATCTACTGGAGATTGAGACACCTATTCGCATTGTCGATGTGGGGGCGGCGCAAATGAAGGGCACGGTTGAGCCCTATCAGTTTCTGATCGATAAGGGAGTCGCGTCACTTACTGCCTTTGAGCCCAATCAGAACGCCTGCGCTGCGCTCAACGAAAAATTCTCAGCCACAGAAAACAGATGCCTCCCCTATTTCGTAGGCGACGGTAGCGAATCCACCTTCCATATCTGCAAGGCTGCCGTGTGTAGCTCATTGTATCCGCCGAACAAGGATGTTCTCTCGCTGTTTCAGGGCCTCGAGGGGGTCTTGAAGGAAGTTGATTCAGAACAAATTACCACAACCCGATTGGACGATATTGACGGTCTTGGTGATGTCGATTTTTTAAAACTGGACGTTCAGGGAGGTGAGCTGGACGTCCTCAAAGGCGCAAAGAAAAAGCTTCAGGAAACCATGATCGTTTTCTCTGAAGTTGAGTTTGTGCAACTCTACAAGGACCAACCTCTTTTTGGCGACATTGATCGTGAGTTAAGAGACAACGGGTTCATGTTTCACTGTTTTGTGGGTATGGCATCCCGGGCGTTCAAACCGATGATAGTGGACAACAACGTCAACAAAGGCCTTAAACAAACACTGTGGGGGGATGCACTGTTTGTTCGCGATCCGCGAACATTCAGTGATCTCTCTACTGAAAAGCTCAAGAAGCACGCGCTCATCATGCATGAAATGATGGAGTCGTGGGATGTTACTCTACATATCCTGAACGTGCTGGACGAACGAAATGGAACCAAGCTTTGCTCCGCCTACATTCAGCGTTTCTAGGGTGTAGGGCTACAGGCATCGCCGAGGAATTTCTTCCACGAAATTCTTTTCAAACACCGGTTCGCCGTTCTCATAGGCCTCGATACGCGCCTTGATGTAAAACGTAGTCGCATCGCTGTGCTGATAGGAGTAGGTCTCCGTCCTGATATCCCAATCCTCTCTTTGTAGGATTTCGGTCCAATGGGTATCCACGCGGGCACTGAGCGGATCATCGGGATGAATCCTGTATACTTCCCGCCCAATTTCGCCGGTGAGAAGCCCTGAATCAAGGTCCCTACTCATGCCAAAATCATCTGTAATCCGCAGGGTCACTTCGCCTGTCGCCATATTCGTTGTCACGATGCGGGATTGTTCACTTTTCCGGATCGTTTCAAGCCGCCTGGACGGCGCGCCTTCGGCAGGCGGAAACGCTATCTCCGGTTCCTCGCGATGAGGTCGAACCGGCAGATCAAGTGTACTTACTCCGGTTATCACGGTGACTGTTGGAGCTTCCGGTGATGGCCAGATCATTGGCCAGTAGGCCGTCGACAGAGCGAAGCGTATACGATGCCCCGCCGGAAATACCCAGCCGATATCGTCCATCTGCACACGTACTGTGTAGAATTGACCAGGCTCCAGTGGCGCCGGGGTTTCACGACTATTCCGCTGAGACAGATTGAGCGCCCCCCATGTGACACGAGTAGACCGGCCATCAGGTCCCACATCACATAACCGTACAACAAGATTGGCCTGTGGTTTGTCGGAGGAAACCTCCAGTGTCACAGCGGGTGCACCGAAAATCTCCAGATCCTCCACTAGAGGCTTTCCATCAAACACCAGCGAGTTGGCGTCATCCACACGTTGGTCACCCGGCATATCGGCCCCCAGCCAGATCACGCAAAACTCACCACAAGCCTGTCCGGTATCCTGTGGTGAGCAGACGCTCGCCGCTTCACTGTTTGCGGGTTCCTCGCCCAAACCTCCGGCATTAAGGATCAGCGACCGGGTTTCGATATTGTCGGAAGGCCACGCCTGTTCACTGATCCAACGACCGGGACGAGCAGGATAAAACGTGGCGGGCGGCACACTATCCATCATATAGGCCTGATAGAGTGGATCATCCATGACACCGGTATCTATCCCTTTCAGCCAATGATCCCACCATCGGATAGCCACTTGCAAAAATCCCATTCGTGGTTCCGGCACGGCAAAGTGTGGATACTTGTGGTGCCAGGGGCCAGTGATACCGCGACATGGTGCCTGTATCCCCCGCAACATTCTCGGGATCGCATTGGAATAGGCATCACACCATCCGCCGATGGCCAGCACCGCTGCCTTGATGGCAGAAAAATTCTCACAGACCGAGCCATGTTTCCAGAACGCGTCATAATGCTGATGCTTGAGCCAGTCTGCTGTTAACAATGGCGCGGCTTCAAGACGTTCCATCCACATCTCGCGCCAGCGATCTCCAACCAGGGCCGGATCAGGCGGGCGCGAAGAATAGGCCAGCATGGTACTGCCCCAGCCGATGTTTTCATTCAGCAAACATCCTCCTTTATAGTGGATATCATCGGCGTAACGATCATCTGTGGAACACAGGGTAATAATGGCTTTCAAGGCATCCGGCTGACGGGCGGCAATCTGAAGGCCGTTGAAGCCACCCCAGGAAATCCCCATCATGCCGACATTGCCGCCGCACCAGGGCTGGGACACGATCCAGTCGATGACTTCGAGAGCATCATCCTGTTCTTGCAACAAATATTCACCCAGCATGATACCGTCGGAATCACCGGTGCCCCGAATATCCACACGGACGCAGGCATAACCGTGACCAGCCAGATAGGGATGGGTTAGTGCATCCCGGGTTTCCGTACCACCCCGTTTGCGATAGGGCAAATATTCGAGAATAGCCGGCACCGGCTCACGTTCTGCCGTGCCGGGCATCCATAATCGCGCGGCCAGATGACACCCGTCGGCGAGCGGAATCCAGTGGTTTTCAATCTCACGAACCACGTGTGGGAACTGACCAACGGTTTTCATGATCTAGGGTCGATCCTCATTCAAGTCCAGTAGCATATGATGGCGGCGATGCATAGAGCGGCCATGAAGTTGTCGGCGTTTTTGTCATATTTTCGTCGATGAACGCCCATGAGGTCGCAAGGTAAAGATATTCAGGAATACCGCTTTACGCGCTGCCCTTCGTCAAATCTGCTCTAGCGGTGTGAGATACTCGGTGTCATGCTGACCTCCCTGTCTGTTTTGAAGAGGATTTTTCATGCGCGCCCTTTGTATTGGCTCCGCCATGGTAGACATTATCACAATTGTTGCCAGTCGCGATGTGGAACGCCTGACCATGCATAACGCGACGGCGTCCTATCTCTTACTGGAGCAAGGCCGCAAAATCGAAGCCGAGAGCATTTCGTCGCACATCGGCGGCGGTGCCGTGAATACCGCGGTTTCCATGTCACGGCAGGGTGTGGACGTTAGTGCTCTTATCAAAATCGGTGAGGACAGTAATGGTTCCCAAATCATCGACCGACTGGCCCGCGAGAATGTGGATGATTCTCTGGTGCTCAGAACCGGGGAACGGCCCACGGGAACCGCCGTCATGGTGTCATCACATGATCGCAACGCCACGATATTTACCCAGCGCGGCACCAATATTCTGCTCCGCCCCACGGATATTACGCCGGAGATCATGGAGGGGCGCGATCTGGTCTATGTTACCGCTCTCTCCAACCAGTCAGCCGATTGCTTTCCCGTTGTTCTGGAGCGCGGTAAAGCCGCCGGAGCCTTTGTCGCCGCCAATCCCGGAATACGGCAACTATCCTCTCGTCCCGGGGTGTTGCTGGAAGCGCTGAAAAATCTGGATCTGCTTGCGATCAACCGGGTTGAAGCCGAAACCCTTGTCCCAGTCATATGCGGTCTGGCCAATGATTGTCGTGAAACAGAAGCATCTGACGCCATCGACGATGATCCGCCGGGCCCGCGTCTCATGCGGATAGGATTGGCCTTCGGCGGTTTCGACATGGATTTGATGAGCTACCTATCGCGCATGCGCTCAA
The DNA here is from genome assembly GCA_963921245.4 of Rhodospirillales bacterium. Lineage (GTDB taxonomy): Bacteria > Pseudomonadota > Alphaproteobacteria > Rhodospirillales > Casp-alpha2 > JABJGO01. The sequence continues at coordinate 744,032 of CAWUEY030000001.1, forward strand.
TGGGTGTTGCCAAGGTCGTCATCACCGACGGAACACACGGTGCCTATCTGGCTGACGACGCCGGTATCCACTATTGCCCCAGTGTCAAAGTCGAACCAAAGGGCACCGCGGGGGCGGGCGATTCCTACACCTCAACGCTTTGCACCCATCTGGCGGGTGGTATTGAGGCCGGTTTTGCCATGCGGGCGGCGGCGATCAACTCGGCCTCTGTGGTCGGTTCAGTTGACACACAAAGCGGATTGCTGGACAGTGCCACCCTTCGCGAGCGTGTGGAAACCCTGACCAGCGATCTCCCCATCATCACTTGGGAGTGGGCCTCATGACACACCACAACGTGCTGATCATCATGTCCGATGAGCACCTGCGGGACGCCGTCGGGTGTTACGGACACCCTTTTGTAAAAACGCCGAACATCGACGCTCTCGCGGCAAACGGCACCCGGTTCACCACAGCCTATACCCCATCACCGATCTGCGTCCCGGCGCGGGCGTCTCTCGCCACGGGGCTAAACTTGCACCAGCATCGGTTCTGGAGCAATGCACAGGCCTATAACGGCAGCATGGAAAGCTGGGGACACCATCTGATCAAGGCCGGGCATCAGGTTCATTCCATTGGCAAACTGCATTATCGCAGGCGCGAAGATGACAATGGCTTCCTGAGTGAGCGGCATTCCATGCACGTCAAGAACGGTGAAGGATGGACGCGGGGGTTGCTGCGCCGCGAGCTACCCCATTGGGGGAAGACACAAGACTTCGCCGAACAGATCGGACCGGGTGAATGTGACTATACCTATCAGGATCGCCATGTTGTGGACGACACCTGTACATGGTTGCGCGAAACCGCACCTATGCATTGTGACAAACCCTGGGTCATGTTTTCCTCGTTCATCACACCGCACTATCCCCTGATTGTGCCGGATGAGTTCTATGATCTCTATCCGGCAGCCGACATGGCCCTGCCTGTTGCGGCGACGGATACGGACGGCTCCGATCACCCTGTCCTGAACAGTCTTCGTAACTTCATGAATTACGACGATCATTTCAATGACGCGAAACGCCGCATCGCCGTCGCTTCCTATTACGGTCTCTGTAGTTTTCTTGACCATAATGTTGGGCTGGTTCTGAACGCCTTGAGCGATAGTGGTCAGGCCGACAACACCATTGTCATTTACCTGAGCGATCATGGCGAAATGCTGGGCAATAAGGGATTTTGGACCAAGTGCAACATGTACGAAGAATCCGTTGCTATTCCCATGATCATCGCCGGACCGGGTGTTGCCAAAGGCAAGGTCTGTGAAACGCCGGTATCCCTGCACATGGCGGGGTAGAACCGAGGTTGATCCGCGCGGTGGTTGTTGGTCTGGTCAGGCAAGGACCGAGTGTGGTATTCACAGGTCTCCCTAGCAGGGCTAAGCAGCCAGAGAATCCAAAGCCCAAGGTATAGGTATACCACGCGAAATCGAGCGCCCAGGACCACAGAATGACCGGCCTGACCTTTACGCTTCAAACCACTGACGGTAAGGCCCGTTGGGGACAAATCACTACGGCCCATGGCATTATCCGGACGCCGGCCTTCATGCCCGTCGGTACAGCCGCGACGGTGAAAGCCATGCTGCCCGACTCCGTCCGTCAGACCGGTGCGGAAATCCTGCTTGGCAATACCTATCACCTGATGCTGCGTCCGGGCGCGGAACGCGTTGCATCGTTGGGCGGATTGCATACGTTCATGAACTGGCCGGGGCCTATCCTGACAGACTCCGGGGGGTTCCAGGTTATGTCCCTTGCCGAGCTTCGCAAGATCACCGAGGACGGTGTGCGGTTTCGCTCGCACGTGGACGGCTCTTACCACGATCTGTCACCGGAGCGGTCTATCGAAATTCAGCACCTGCTGGATTCCAACATCACCATGGTGTTGGACGAATGCACGCCGTTCCCGGCGACGGAAGAACAGGCGGCCTTTTCCATGCGGTTGTCCATGCGCTGGGCAGAACGCTCCAAGGCGGCGTTTCAGAAACGCGACGGGTACGGTCTGTTCGGTATCGTACAGGGGGGCGTTTACCCCGACCTGCGCCAGGAATCGGCTCAAGCACTCACTGATATCGGTTTCGATGGTTACGCAGTTGGCGGTCTTGCCGTGGGAGAGGGCCAGCAAGCCATGTTTGAAACCCTGGATGTCACCACGCCTGTATTACCTGAAGACAGCCCTCGTTATCTCATGGGGGTGGGGAAGCCGGAGGACCTGGTCGGCGCAGTGGCGCGCGGTATCGACATGTTCGATTGTGTGCTGCCTACCCGCTCAGGACGAACGGGGCAAGCCTTTACCCGCCGGGGCGCGCTGAACATCCGCAATGCCCGACACAGGGACGACCCGAGGCCACTGGATGAAGAATGTGCGTGTCCGGCCTGTATCGGTTACAGCCGGGCCTATCTGCATCATCTGGTAATGGCCAGGGAAATCCTCGGGATGATGCTGCTCAGTTGGCACAACCTGCATTACTATCAGCAATTGATGCGGGGAATGCGCGAAGCCATCGACGGCGGAACTTTCGCGGATTTTCAGGCCGCTTTTGCCGAAGAATATCACGGCGGAGATATCCCGACCCTGACATAGCCATCGCGATGGTAAGCCTCGATTTGTTCACTCAACAACATGGAGGTCGCGCTAGCACCGCAGGGCTCGGTCGTTCAATATCGGGCGTTCAATAACAGTGGACCCCGCCGGGGTGCCGGGGTATGCATGGGGCATGAGCGATACGATTTATGAAAACCTGACTCAACTGGGTGGTACTGGCCCGGCACCAACATCGCCAGAGAAAGCCGTGCTGGATACTGTTCCCAACCCGCACGATGGCATTGGTTACATGATCCGGTTCACCTGTCCGGAATTCACCTCTGTCTGTCCAGTGACGGGGCAACCGGACTTCGCGCATCTGGTCATCGACTATGTGCCGGACAAGTTAATCGTAGAAAGTAAGTCGTTAAAACTGTTCATGTTCAGCTTCCGCAATCATGCGGCGTTCCATGAGGATTGCAGCGTCGCGATAGCCCGGCGGCTGGTGGATAACCTGTCGCCGGTATGGCTCCGCATTGGCGGGTACTGGTATCCGCGCGGTGGCATTCCGATTGATGTGTTTTACCAGACCGGCGAACCGCCTAAGGACGTCTGGATACCCAAGCAGGGTGTAGCGACGTATCGGGGGCGTGGGTAGAAAGTATCCCAATTTCGGGCGGCACTCCTCGCTGTTTAATCCTATACTGTTGATCTCAGAGCGGGTCGAACGGTCTGTTCTCGCGTTTGAGTACAGGGATGAGATGGGCTGGCTTCAGTTGGCATCTGTTCGCCGTCCCTATCACCGCGCCGACAACCCCGATATGTCCAATCGGGTAGAGATCATCGAGGTTTGAATTAGCTGGTCACAGGGGCCTTTAAGTGCGTTAGAATCGCCTGTGACGCCGCGCCGCTCTATTGAAACAAGAGGCCCGTATGATGGAACCAGCTCTGATAACATCAGATGAACCCACTACCGCTATTCGCGCAAAAGCCATGGACATTGGCTTTGATTGTGTGGGCATTTCATCTGCAGACGGTGATCCGCTACAGGAACAGGCGTTACGCTCATTCCTGAAACAGGGCCGCCACGGCGATATGTCCTGGATGGCCGGCACGGCGAATCGTCGTGTCTCGCCAAAAGCTCTCTGGTCTGACGTGCGCTCAATTGTCGTGTTGGGGATGAACTATGGTCCGGCTCAGGACCCACGGACATTTTACCGCGAAAAAGATCGTGGTGTAATCAGTGTCTATGCCCAGGGGCGGGACTATCACGATGTGGTCAAGAAGCGATTGAAAAAGTTGGCGCGCTGGATTGCCCGGTCATTTGGTGGCGAGGTGAAGGTGTTTGTCGATACGGCACCTGTTATGGAAAAGCCGCTGGCGGCCCGGGCCGGTGTCGGGTGGCAAGGCAAGCATACCAACCTGGTCTCTCGCGAATTCGGTTCCTGGTTGTTCCTGGGGGAGGTTTTTACCACGTTGGGCCTTGAGCCCGACGCACCGGAGGTAGACCACTGCGGTTCCTGTAACCTGTGTCAGCAGGCTTGCCCCACTGGGGCGCTGGACACGGCTTATCAGATTGAGGCCACCAAATGCATATCCTATCTGACGATCGAGAAAAAAGACTCCATAGAGCCCGCCCTGATGGCGCAAATGAGCAACCATCTCTATGGCTGTGATGACTGTCTATCGGTGTGTCCCTGGAACAAGTTTGAAGCGCCAACAAAAGAGGCGGCATTCCTGCCCCGTGCCGGATTTCAGGCACCCGCCCTGGCCGACATGCTTGATCTGGATGATGCTGCCTTCCGGACTGTTTTTGCCGGCTCGCCCATCAAACGAAGCGGGCGTAACCGTTTGGTTCGCAATGCCCTAATCGCCGCTGGAAATAGTGGTTTGACGGCGCTTATCCCCGCGGTCGAACGATTAACCGGGGACGACAGCAAGGTTGTGTCAAAGACCGCCCGTTGGGCTATGAAACGTCTCAAGGATATGGACAAGTCCGATGAATGAGGGAAAATAGAGTATGTATGTTCGGATGACACTGTTTCTTATTCTGTTCGGCCTGTTGGCGGCGTCACCCGGCGCCGCCGCGAAAAAGCCGGGTGAGATTTTCAGGGATTGCGAAACGTGTCCTGAAATGGTGGTTGTGCCGCCAGGGTTTTTTGTCATGGGGCTCGGTGGCTTGTCGCAAAGGGAAGGCCCGCCGCGCGAGGTTATCGTTCCCAAACCCTTTGCCATCGGTCGGTATGAGGTGACCTTTGATGAATGGGATGCCTGCGTCGAGGCCCGCGGATGCAGTCACGATCCGGACGATCATAAGTGGGGCCGGGGAACACGACCGGTAATCAATGTGGATTATCATAAAGTTGAAGAGTTTATTGCCTGGATATCCTCAAAAACCGGCGAGACCTATTACATTCCCAGCGAGGCAGAGTGGGAATACGCCCATCGGGCGGGCACGGTAACAGCATTTCCATGGGGCGACGAAGCCGGTGTGAACAACGCGAATTGCAAGGATTGCAAGAGTGAATGGAGTGGCATTGGTACGGCACCTGTGGGCTCTTTTAAACCCAATGCCTTTGGTCTCTATGATACGGTTGCCAACGCTTTTGAATGGACGGCGGACTGCTGGAATACGACCCATGACGGGGCACCGGATACGGCTGTTGCCCGAACCGATGGGGATTGCCAACAAAGGGTTATGCGCGGCGGTTCATTTTACTATTTTCAAAAGGTCAGCCGGGCGGCATACCGGTCCAAAAACCCCGTCAATGTGAAGAGTTATTGGCTCGGCTTTCGCGTGGCGCGGAAAGTACGCTGACGGGCTCTTACTTTGCTGAATTTAACCGGTTTGTCATTCGCGGTCAGTACAGCTTTGATACCGACACTACCCAGCGAACCTTATAGAAAGCTTGCCGTCTCACATTTTTGTGATCATAGACGCTTTTTGAGCCGATTGGCGGCTTAATCCTGCCCGTCAGTCATGTTGTCGAGGCGTTTTTGCATTGCATTGAGCTGTTCGCGCAGACTCGCGAGTTCCTGACTTTCCGCCTCCGTGACCCTTGGTCCGTTGCTCGAATGGGCGTCCTGCGGACCAGAGTTGGCGCCGCTGTTTGAGCCCTGATAGTAGGGCGAAAACATTTTCATGGTTGAATCCAGGAGAGCCGCATTCTGTTTACCGATTTCCTCCATGGCCGCAAACGGCGACATACCACCAAACGCATTGTTCATGTATTCCCGCATGTTTTCCTGATTGCTGGCAAAGGACTGCATCGTGTGATCAAGGTACTTCGGCACCAATGCTTCCAGGCTGTCACCATAGAAACTGATGACATGGCGAAGGAAGCTGGTTGGAAGCAGATGCTGACCTTTGGATTCCTGTTCGACGATGATGTGGGTCAGGACAGAACGCGTAATGTCTTCACCGGTTTTGGCATCAAAGACGGAGAAGTCCACATCGTCCTTGACCATCTCGGCCAGATGATCAAGGGTCACGTAGCTGCTGGTCGCGGTATTGTACAATCGCCGGTTCGCGTACTTTTTAATGGTGATCGACTGTCCGTCAGTATCGCTTTGTTTCTTGGCCACGCTGCCATAAACCCCCTGAAATGGTACGGGCTTACGCCCTCCGTATTTCATTCGTAGCGTGAATCATGCTGCGCCGCAATGAAATGTTCCGCGTTCGCGATATTACAGGCGCGCATTCTCCCTTGTGCTGCATTGCAGCATTTCCTATAACGAAGGTTAAGAATGTTATGGTTAAGGGTTTAAAATTTATTTCAGGCGTAGGAGTCCCGGTTATGAGTGATGATGTTGTAATTGTCGGTGCCATCCGCACCCCCATCGGTGCCTTTAACGGCGGTTTAAGTTCTGTCTCCGCCAGTTACCTCGGTCAGGTTGCCATCGAAGCCGCTCTGGAGCGGGCTGGTGTCGATGCCTCCGAAGTTGACGAGGTGGTCATGGGACAAATCCTGTCAGCTGGTGGCGGCCAAAACCCGGCGCGTCAGGCGGCGATTGGAGCCGGTATTCCGGTCGAAAAAACGGCTTATGCCATTAACCAGCTTTGTGGTTCGGGCCTCCGTACGGTGGCTTTGGGATCGCAGGCCATCAAGCTGGGTGATGCAAAAATTGTTGTTGCCGGTGGTCAGGAAAGCATGAGCCAGGCACCTCATGTCGTGCACATGCGCAACGGCACCAAGATGGGTCCTGCAGAAATGGTGGATTCCATGATCAAGGATGGATTGTGGGATGCCTTCAACGGTTATCACATGGGCAACACGGCTGAGAACGTGGCAGAACAGTGGCAGATCACCCGTGAAGAGCAAGACGCCTTCGCCGCCAACTCCCAGCAAAAAGCTGAAGCCGCCCAGAACGCCGGCAAGTTCAAGGACGAAATCGTGCCTGTCACAATCAGGGGCCGCAAAGGTGATACGATCATTGATACGGACGAGCATCCAAAACACGGGACCACCGAAGAACAACTTGCCGGTATGCGTCCGGCCTTTGTTCGTGACGGCGGTACGGTTACAGCGGGTAATGCCTCGGGAATCAACGATGGTGCGGCAGCCTTGGTCCTGATGAGTGCCGAGGAAGCCCGGCAACGCGGCACCAAAGCCATCGCCAAAATCAAATCCTGGGCAACTGTAGGTGTCGACCCGTCTGTCATGGGCACCGGTCCTATCCCCGCCAGCAAAGCAGCGCTTGAAAAAGCGGGCTGGTCCGTGGATGACCTTGATCTGGTCGAAGCCAACGAAGCCTTCGCCGCTCAGGCCTGTGCTGTGAATAAGGATCTGGGCCTCGACACGGATAAGGTCAACGTGAACGGCGGGGCAATCGCTCTCGGCCACCCGATCGGTGCCTCTGGTGCCCGGGTTCTTGTAACCCTGCTCTATGAGATGGAACGCCGAGATGCCAAAAAAGGCCTGGCAACGCTCTGCATCGGCGGCGGCATGGGTGTCGCCATGTGCGTCGAGCGCGACTAAACAAGTTTGATTTGATAAAACACTATTCTCCAGGAGAGAGACTATGGGAAGACTAGCACTGGTTACCGGGGGCACCCGGGGCATTGGCCGCGCAATTTCCGAACAACTGAAAGCCGCCGGTTACACGGTTGCGGCCAGTTACGCCGGCAACGATGAAGCCGCCAACGCGTTTAAGGACGAAACCGGGATTGCCGTCTATAAATTCGATGTGGGTAATTTTGACGCGTGCGCCGCCGCCATCAAGGCGGTAGAGGCTGATCTTGGCTCCATTGAGGTTCTGGTAAACAATGCCGGGATTACCAAGGATACGCCGTTGCATAAAATGGATCGCGCCACATGGGATGCGGTGGTGGATACGGATTTGTCCAGTCTTTTCAACATGTGCCGGAATGTCATTGACGGCATGCGTGAACGGGGCTTTGGCCGCATTATCAACATCAGCTCCATCAACGGCCAGAAAGGTCAGTTCGGCCAGACCAACTACGCCGCCGCCAAGGCCGGTGAAATAGGCTTTACCAAGGCATTGGCGCTGGAAACTGCATCCAAGGGTATCACCGTGAATGCCATTGCACCGGGTTATATCGGCACGGAAATGGTCATGGCGGTCCCGGAAAAAATCCTCAACGAAGTGATCATCCCGCAGATTCCTGTGGGCCGTCTCGGTCAACCCGAAGATATCGCCCGCTGCGTGGTGTTTCTGGCTGCTGATGAAGCAGGGTTCATCACCGGCTCGACGCTGAGCGCAAACGGCGGGCAGTACATGGACTGATCAATCTCACAGGGTTAAGTCACAAAAACGGCCCTCTTTCGGGGCCGTTTTTTTGGCTCCATGACCTCTGATTGGGCTTTTGAAGCGGTGGTTGGGTGCCCGAAAACCAAGGCTGCAAAGCTTGCAAACGCTAAAGCCTCGGTCTTCTATAACCCCGTCATTTTGAGCGAGGGTCCATGCAACAATCCTGGGATGTGATCATTGTCGGTGGCGGGGTAATTGGCAGCTCCAGCGCCTATTTCCTGGCCAGCAATCCGGGTTTCACAGGCTCCGTTCTGGTGGTGGAGCGAGACCCCACCTATCAGACCGGCTCCACGGCGCGGTCCGTTGGCGGCATCCGGCAGCAATTTTCCACTCCGGAAAACATCCTCATGTCGCAGTTTGCCGCCCGCTTCATGGCGAACCTGCCGGAAACCCTGGCCGTGAATGGTGAGTTGGCCGATGTCCCGTTCATCCAGAACGGCTATCTGGTTCTGGCCAGCGATAACGGCGTCGAAACGCTGAAAGCCAATGTGGATATCCAGCACAGCCACAACGCCCCCACGGTGTTAATGGACGTTGCGGAATTGTCCGCCCGGTTCCACTGGCTCAACACAGTGGGCCTGGCGGCGGGTAGTTTTGGCCCTCGTGACGAAGGATGGACGGACCCTTATGCCCTGTTGCAGGCTTTTAAAAAGAAAGCCCGCAGTCTGGGTGTGACTTACGCGGAAGATGACGTCACCACCATCAATCGTGATGGCGAAAAAGTTACAGGCGTAACGCTGGCTTCCGAGGACATCCTGAGCGCGGGGTGGGTGGTCAATGCGACGGGACCATTTGCCGCAACATCGGCCAAAACGGCGGACATTGCCATGCCGGTTCACCCGCGCAAACGAATGCTGTTTGTTGTGGATTGCCCGAACCCGCCAGAAGGGTTGCCGCTGACCTTTGATCCCAATGGCACCTATGTTCGCCCGGAGGGGCAGTACTTTATCTGTGGCAAGGCTCCCGAGGCGGACAATGATCCCGATTGCCTAGATTTCGATGTGGACTACGACTTTTTTGATGAGGTGATCTGGCCCACATTGGCAAATCGCGTTCCGGCCTTCGAAGCGTTGAAAGTGGTCAACGCCTGGGCGGGGCACTATGCCTACAATACACTTGATCAGAACGCGATTATTGGAGTTCACCCCGATGTTTCCAATTTGGTGTTCGCCAATGGATTTTCCGGGCACGGACTACAACAGAGCCCCGCGGTCGGGCGGGCGGTGTCAGAACTGATCGTGAGCGGCGATTATCAGACTATCGATCTGAGTCGCTTTGGTTTTGAGCGGATTTTAACTGGCGAGCCGCTCGCCGAACACAACGTTTTCTGAAATTTCCAGAATTCACTCAAATTCAGATGTGTGACTCCTGTCACTGATTCGCTTGCGGGCCGATTTTATGGTTAACGGAACATCAACAACGACGTCAGTAGGGAAGCCAAGAAATGGCTCTCAACATTTTTAACCTGAATCCCGCTGTGATCCGTTTTATGACCGGGGTGGTCGTCGGTGCGGGACTTGCTCTGGCCGCCGTATCCGCGCTGATTATGGGTTAAGTCGGGTCTTTGGGCTCCGTTGCCATGGCTGAGGCGCGCGCGGAAAAGTCCGCGTACCAGTCTGCCAGAGCCGGTCGGCTGTCGCGCCAATCCCAGTCAGGCTTGCGCAGGTCCACAATACCCAGCGCGCAACAGAAGCTGATATGCGCGAGGGTCAGGCGATCACCTAAAGAATCCACACACTTTTCCATTTCATCCATGGCCTGTGATACGGCCTGTTGCTGACGGGTGACCCAACCGGCAGATCGTTCGTTTTCCGGGCGGCGGGCTTCAAAAACCTGCAGAACCGTTGCATCCATGGCACCGTCTGCAAGGGCCTGTAAGCGCAGCACCTGTATTCTGTCTTCGCCACTTTCAGGGATCAATTTATCGCCATTATGAAGACTGTCCAGATACTCGCAAATCACCGGTGAGTCGAAGAGTGTACTGCCGTCATTGCGAACCAGGGCCGGAACCTTACCCATGGGATTGGCTTCTGCCACGATCGTGTCCGGCCCCGCCGGAAAAGCGGGGATACGCTCGATCTGGCCATCAAGGCCGGTTTCGATGGCGGTCATGGTGACTTTGCGAACATAGGGTGACGTGGGCGAGTAATAAAGCCTCATGGTGGTTCCTCCGATTTGGGCCGTCGAATACTAACATTGCCAGCCCCGGTGTTCCACGTGTTAAATGGCCGCCATGTGGACAGATATCGTCGATATTCGTGATTTTTACGAAAGCCCCGTGGGCGTGGTCGCGCGCCGTATGATTCGCCGCCGTGTGCGACAGTATTGGCCCGACGTAACAGGCATGCGGGTGCTGGGCCTGGGGTTTGCGACACCCTATCTCCGACCGCTCATGGAAGAAGCCGATCGGACCATTGCCGCTATGCCGGCTCCACAAGGTGTGTTGCATTGGCCAATGTCGGCACCGGGTCTAACGGTGTTGACCGACGAAATGGAGTTGCCCTTTGATGACTTGAGTATGGACCGGGTATTGCTGGTTCATGCGCTCGAGAGTGCTGAGCCTGCAAGACCGTTGTTACGGGAAATCTGGCGCGTCCTGTCGGGCAGTGGCCGGTTACTGGTGGTGGCACCGAACCGACGGGGGGTGTGGGCACGTCTGGAACGCACACCGTTTGGGCACGGCAGACCTTACTCCCGTCGTCAGTTATCAACGCTGCTTCGCGATACCATGTTTACGCCGTTACAGTCGGAAACCGCGCTTTTTGTGCCACCGCTCCGCTCGCGGATGCTGCTGTCGTCCAGTTCCGCGTGGGAGCGGGTCGGGCGACGTGTGTTTTCCCGGTTTGGCGGTGTCATCATAGCAGAAGCGACCAAGCAGATTTACGCCGGACAACCGGTCTCTCGCGGGGTCAGTCGTCGCTATGTGATTGCGCCTCAAGGCACGCCGGGTGGAAATCCGCGCGCCACAGATGGTAAGGCGGCGAGACGTGTAGAAGACAATAATCTCCATCTTATGAAACAGTTGTTTATAGAGGCAGGTTTTCTTTGATTTATCGGAAGCAGCCCACTATGTCTATGCGCCTTGAGCACACGTTAAGTCCCTATACAGACACTGAGTAATGACGGATACAAAACCTGCACTCGCCGATTTGCGTGCCGAAATTGACCGGATTGACGACCAGTTGCATGACCTGATCATGCGACGCAGCACGATTATTGAGCGTGTCCGTCAGGCCAAGGTCAATGATCGGATTAAAATACGCCCGGCGCGCGAGGCTGATATCCTGTATCGACTATCATCCCGCCATCAGGGGATTTTTCCGAAGCAGAGCCTGTTTCGTATGTGGCGGGAGATGATTGTCGGCACCCTGGCACTGGAGGCACCGTTTGCGGTTGCTGTTTTTAGTCCGCCCGATGATCACAGCTACGAAGACCTTGCTCGGGACCATTTCGGGTCATTCTCGAACCTGCAATGCCAGGAAACCTCAGCAGACGTTCTATCAATGGTTGCCAGGGATAAAGCCACCGTTGGTGTTCTGCCTTACCCGGGGGCGGGTCAGACTGATCCATGGTGGCATCGGTTGAATACTTCTGCCGTGCCGCTCTGGATCATGGCGCGGCTGCCGTTTTTCGGACGCAGCAATGCAAAGGGCGGGGCTCTGGATGCTTTGGTGGTGAGTGCTGTGGAACCGGAACCATCGGGGCGGGATGTGAGTGTCTACAGCTTTGGTGGTGACGAAGATCATGTTTTGGCCGCTCTGAAGAGGGCGGGCCTGACGGTGTTAACGTCCTTTAATGAAGGGGACGAACGACCGGGATGTTATGGGGAACTGGATGGTTATGTTTCGGCTGATGATGGGCGATTGAACACCGTGAAGACAATTTCCCGGTGGCTCGGCGTTTACTCACGTCCCATTGAGGAGGACGAGCTAACCGCTGAAAGGAAGGGGGCCCATGACAGCACCTGAACCGCAACCCGGAATTCTGGATATAGCGCCATACGTGGGTGGTTGCTCATCCGTTAGCGGTGTTTCCCGCGTCATCAAACTATCGTCCAATGAAGGTGCGTTTGGTCCCAGCCCGAAGTCCATTGAGGCCGGGGCTATCGCCGCCCGCGAAATGCATCGGTACCCCGATGGCGGGGCAACGGCACTTCGGGGTGCTATAGCAAAAACCCATGGCGTTGACGCGGGTCGAGTGATCTGCGGAGCGGGATCGGACGAGATCATTTCCCTGTTGTGCAATGCCTACACGGGCCCCGGGGATGAGGTGCTCTATAGCGAACATGGTTTCCTCATGTATTCCATCAGTGCCCGTGCTGCAGGTGCAACACCGGTAACTGCACCAGAACAGAGCTACACTGTGGATGTGGATGCCCTGCTGGCGGCGGTAACGGACCGAACAAAAATCGTATTCGTTGCCAATCCCAATAACCCGACCGGAACCTATGTTCCCATATCGGAGATCGAGCGGTTATGGCAGGGTCTGCCTGAACATGTGCTGCTGGTGATTGACGCGGCGTATGCGGAATTTGTCACTCATGACGACTACGCGGCGGGTGAAACACTGGTGGAGCGGGCACAAAATGTGGTTATGACACGAACTTTCTCCAAGCTCTATTCACTTGGGGGGGTCAGGCTGGGTTGGGGATATGGTCCTCAAGGTGTGATCGACGTGCTGCATCGTGTGCGCGGTCCGTTCAACGTCAATGCTAGCGCGCTCGCCATGGGGCTCGCTGCGCTCGAAGATAGCGACTTCGCGGCCATGGTGCGGGATGAAACCATCCGAATTCGCAATCACACTCAGGCGGAATTGGAAAAACTTCAGGTCAAGGTTGTGCCCAGTGTCGGCAATTTCCTGATCATGAACCCGGGCTTTGGCGCGGGCAGAGATGCGGAGGCTTGTGACGCCTATCTGAAAGCACGCGGGATTATCGTGCGCCGCGTTGCAGGTTATGGGCTGCCCGATTTTCTGCGAGTCAGTATCGGTACGGAAGAGGAAATGGAGATTTTCCTTCAAGCCGTTCGCGCCTTTCTTTCCGGTGAAGGCGATGATCAATGAGCACGATGTTTGATCGCGTTGCCTTTATCGGCATGGGTTTGATCGGCTCCAGTCTGGCTCACGTTGTTCGCCGCGCCAATCTCGCCGGGCACATTGCTGTCACTGCCCGAACGCAAGAAACCCTGGATACAGTTGTTGAACTTAGTCTCGCCGATGAGGTTTCCCTGGATGTTGGCGAGGTTGTTGCCGGGGCTGATTTGGTGATGATCTGCACGCCACTTGGTACTTATCGGGCAGTGGCCGAGAGCATAGCACCGCACCTGAGTTCAGGAACCATTGTCAGCGATGTGGGTTCAGCCAAGATGTGCGTACACCGTGAAATCGCGCCGCACCTACCCGAGGGCGTTCACCTGGTGCCGGGTCATCCGGTTGCCGGTACAGAAAATTCCGGGCCGAAATCGGGTTTTGCCGAGCTGTTTGAAGACCGGTTCTTTATCATGACCCCCACGCCGGACACAGATCAAAAGGCCGTTGATCGTGTGAAGGCCTTGTGGCAGGCCGCAGGCATGACAGTAGAATGCATGGATGCCCGCCATCACGACCAGATGCTGGCCATAACCTCGCATCTGCCACAGTTGATTGCATACACTATTGTGGATACCGCGGCTCAGTTGGGCGATGACCTGAAACAGGAGGTTATCCGCTATTCCGCTGCGGGTTTTCGGGATTTTACGCGTATTGCGGCGTCAGATCCGACCATGTGGCGCGACATCTATCTAGAAAACCGAGATGCGGTACTAGATATCCTTGGCCGGTTTGACGAGGACCTGACAAACATCAAACGGGCCATTCGCCGTGGAGATGGCGATACCATGCACGACGTGTTTACCCGCACCCGTGCCATCCGTCGTGGGATTATTGATCTTAACCAGCACACCCCGGAAGACCAGAAAGTTTCGGATACAGACTCCGATTAATTGGACCAGTGTATCGGCGGGAGTCTCAACAGCTCCAGAGGGCCAACACTCAACATGCGGTCCTGGATGCTGATGGGAATTTCGATAGTATTTTCTCTGCTCGCACCGTCCTCCCTCGCCAGTGCGCCCAGCAACAGACGGGCGGTAAACGCTTCACCTTTGTCCATCACGCCTGCTTGCTGTAGACCGTCGATGGTCTGGCGATAGCCCTGAATTTTCGCGGTGAAAGCGGCGGCAGGTTGCAGGGCGGCATCCAGCGCAACAGTTCCTTCACCATGAAGGGACAGGGCATTGTAATGCACTCGCAGACTGTTGATTTCAAGCGTACCTCCCTGATCATGCCAATAGAGCAATGTACCGGTTTCAGGGGGTAAGGGAATGCCGCCGCGCGCTTCTATCTCGGCGGATACTTTTTCAACCCTTGCCCCGAGTGGGCTGTCCGCAAAAGCAGGTAAATCAAGCCCGTCCAGGGTAAACCAAAGCGACCCTGAGGTGTCGCTTGGCTCCGGGATTTTATCTTGCCGTTTTCGGATGGTTTCCAGTCGCCCTGACATAACGCTGCCGATAACAGTGCCGCCCATAAGAAGGTTACCGTTCACGACTTCCACGGTTCCGGTGATGATATCGGAAGACATCCCGGAAATGCGACCTTTCAGGGATTCCGCCCGCAAGACATAGGTTTCGGGTCTATGGTTCCGTGTCACGGAGACGACCAGTTCTTCGGAAAGGAAAAAATTGACGGCTGACCAGTCCCATATTTTAGCCGCAAGGGTTATCTCCTCGGTTGACCAATATGTCTGTTCTGTCTGAACCACGGGTTGTTGAACGTGAACAGCAACATCGAAAGGAAACCCTGAAGCAGAGGTTGAAGCCCAGTCTACGTTGACTTCGGTATGCTGGCTGGTGTCCTGGCGCCATGTCTCCAGATTTGAAACCATCCGGTCGGACACAAAAATCCACAGGCCAGCATACCCGACAGCGGAAAATGCCACTATCAGCAGATACCGCGCAAATCTCTTGTTCGAAGCCTCTCGTCGGGCATCTGCATTCATGTCCGTCATGGGGAAAAGCGATCACTCATCGTCAGTTTCGTCAAGCATGATCATGCATTGCAGACACCGCGGCGCAGCGATAGTGTCCTTCCGCCCTGTTACATACCTGGATCGTATCGCCCATGTCCTTACAAAAATCACAGCCGGATGATGCCGTGCCGTTCTGGCGCGATGCATTACCCGCCATTTTTGTGGTGTTGTGGAGCACAGGATTCATCGGCTCGAAGATGGGCGCGCCCTATTCCGAACCGTTTACTTTTCTCGGCATAAGGTTTGGTGCGGCCGCCGTGATCGTTGCCTTTATCGCTTTTGCCAGTGGAGCAAGGTGGCCCAATACCCCGGCCCGTATCATCCATGCGGTGATCGTCGGAGTTCTGGTTCACGGTATCTATTTGGGAGGCGTATTCTGGGCCATCGACAATGGCTTGCCTTCGGGCATTGCCGCCCTGATCGTCTCGCTCCAGCCTCTTGTCGCCGGTCTCGCTGCCGGACCGTTTCTGGACGAAAAGGTGAGCGTTAAACAATGGGCTGGGCTGCTGCTGGGGTTTGTTGGCGTGGCCCTTGTCGTCTGGCAGCAATTGGACTTTGCGGGCAGTGACCGTTCGGGAGTCATGCTTTGCCTGGTGTCCATGCTCGCGCTGGCTGCCGGGACGCTGTATCAGAAAAAGTTCTGCACGGGTGAAGATCTGCGTAGTCATCAGGGCCTCCAGTTGGCCGCCAGCGCCGTGTTCGTCGGTGTATTATCATTATCCCTGGAAACGCAGGATATTGACTGGCATCCTGAGTTTGTCTTCGCTCTGGCGTGGCTGACCCTCGTCATGTCCATTGGTACGTTTTCCCTGTTGTATTTATTAATCCGAAGGGGTGCGGCGTCTCAGGTATCCAGCCTGTTTTATCTGGTCCCGCCGACCACGGCATTGATGGCATTTTTCCTTTTTGATGAGACGCTCGATCCTTTGGCGCTCGCCGGAATGGTTGTAGCCGTCGCCGGGGTTGCACTTGCGACCCGAAGATAACGCCGGGTAAACTGCGACATGACGTCGCTTCGTGAAACGCTGGATATGCTGCCCGGCGATAGCGCTCAAAAAGGATTATGGGTGTTCGCCTATGGCTCATTGCTGTGGCGACCCAATTTCGATCATACGGAAATCCGGGATGCGACACTTCGGGGGTACCATCGCGGTTTGTGTATCTATTCTCACCAGTACCGTGGCACACCCGAGGTGCCAGGGCTGGTTTTCGGCCTCGATAGGGGTGGTCTTTGTCGCGGACGAATTCTGCGCGTTGCGCCTAAAGACATAGAGGACGTGGTTTCAAATCTCTATGAGCGGGAAATGATTACTCGGGTATACCTGCCGCGGATGGTCAATGTGACAACGAATGAAGGTTCCCGACAGGCGTTTACCTTTATTGCGGATCGGTCGCATTACCAATATGCGGGCAAGCTATCGGATGATGAGACCGTTCGGCTCATCATGCAAGGTTGCGGGAAAGGTGGCCCGTGTCTGGAATATGTAGAGAACACTGTTGAGCACCTTCAGGCCATCGGTATCCGGGACGGGTATCTGGAAAAACTACTGTCCCTTACCGACGGACAGCATCCGGAATTTCGTGGTGATTGTTAACCAGCGTAACATGGTTAATCAGATCGTCAGGCAGGGATTGCGGCATGTCGCTTGGGTGTACATACCAGAGAGGTTGCATACCCGCGGCGAGTGCCGGACGGATATCGCGATCCAGCTTGTCACCGATTAAGGGTACGGGATGGTTTCCCGGTTGCATTTTTCTCAAGGCCCGCTCAAACAGCCCATCGGGCTTGCTGATTTGTTCGCCGCCTATGGTGACCAGTAGATCCACAAACGGATTGAGGCCAAGATATTCCAGGGCATGCTCGGCGCTGTCATGGGGACGTTCCGTGATGACAGCGATTTGAAAGTCGTCGGTTTTTAGCGTTTCAAGCATACTGATCACGCCGGGAAATAATTGCAGGTGTCGTTCATATCCTTGTCGATAGACGTGAAGCCATCGTTCCATCCGACTGTTATCAGATATGCCCAGGTGCTCCAGCATAGCCTGTAAGCGCAAGGTGCGGTGTCGATTTGAGTCCCAACCGTTGGCGAAGATGTCGATATTCAGATTGTCGCGGTTCGCGTCCCGGTAGGCCTGTTTCAGGACAACCGGGTCATGGTTCGAATGCTGACTTATGTCGTTGAAAAGATCGGCCTCGGTGAGAGTTTGAACGCGACCCATGTCATGCAGGGTGCCGTCCAGATCAAAGCCGATCCAATTCGGATTTGTCACGAAAGCCTGCGAAAGCTCAGCCGCATTTTGAATACCCGCAGGATGCACAGGTATCACAGCCTTCCTGACGCATCAGCGAAGGTTGCCCGCATTTCGGGCACTGACGGAAGGGGGCCTGATTTTTAGAGCGGGCGGGACTTTCGTCTCCACCACCATTTCCCGAACCATAAGTGTCTGAAAGACCAATAACGTTCAATTTTTTGTCCGCTTCATTGGCCAATTGTCCGGGGGCTACGAGGAAACCGATTTCGATCATGTGACGTTCAATGACGCCGCCCATGGCGGCCAGCAGAGAGGGTACATATCGCCCACCTACCCATTGCCCGCCCCGCGGATCGAAGACAGCCTTTAACTCTTCAACCACGAAAGAAACATCGCCGCCGCGTCGGAACACCGCTGAGATCATCCGTGTCAGGCCCACGGTCCAGGCATAGTGTTCCATGTTCTTGGAGTTGATAAAGACCTCGAACGGCCGCCGCCGCCCGTCCTGAATGATGTCATTGAGGGTGATGTAGATTGCGTGATCGCTTTCCGGCCAGTTGACCTTGTATGTCGCTCCCGGCAGGGCGTCCGGCCGGTCGAGAGGCTGGGTCATGTAGACCACGGCACCCGAGTCGCCTTCGTCCAGGGGATAGACCGTCGCGGTTGGCTGATCCAGGGGCAACTCCGGTTCGCTTGCTGCCGATTCAGAGGAAGCGGATTTTCTGGTTTCCAGAACCGCGCCGGTAACGTCATTGGGCCGATAGGTGGTACACCCTTTGCAGCCCAAATCGTAGGCCTGCATGTAGACTTCCCTGAAGTCGTCAAAGGAGATGCTTTCCGGGACGTTAATGGTCTTGGAAATGGAACTGTCGATGTACTTCTGGACGGTGGCCTGCATCACCAGATGGTCGTTGGGTGCCAGGTTCTGGGTATCCACAAAAGCATCGGTCAGGGCCGCGTCCTCGCCGCGAAGTCGTTGATAAAGACGGTAGGCGTAGTCCGATACGTCTTCTGAGCGACGTTCACCATCGGGCATTAGGACATTGCGGGTATATTTGAAACTGAAGACCGGCTCAAGACCCGATGACACATTGTCGGCAAACAGCGAAATGGTTCCCGTAGGAGCGACAGAAGTGAGCAGGGCATTGCGGATGCCATGGTTGAAAATCGCGGCGCGAATATCGTCATCCAGGGAGGTAATGTGCCCTCCGGCTACATATTGTTCGGCGTCAAATAAAGGAAAGGCACCTTTTTCGCGGGCCAGTTCCACGGACGCCATATAGGCGGCGCGTTGAATGGTCGACATCCATTGTTCTGTCAAACGGACAGCCTCACCGGCCCCGTAACGGGCACCACACATAATCAGAGCATCGGCAAGACCGGTTACACCGAGACCTATCCGGCGTTTTGCCCTGGCTTCGTGACCCTGTTGTTCGAGCGGAAAATTGGAAACATCAATTACGTTGTCCATCATGCGGACCGCCACGGCGACGGCATCGGTCAGGACATCCAAGTCAACAGCAGCGTCAGTTTCGAAAGGTTTATCAACAAACCGGGCGAGATTGACGGACCCTAACAGGCAGGCACCATAGGGCGGAAGAGGCTGTTCACCACACGGGTTGGTGCCGTGGATGGTTTCGCAATAACTCAGATTGTTGGCCTTGTTAATCCGGTCGATGAATATCACACCCGGTTCCGCATAGGCATAGGTGGACCGCATGATGGTATCCCAGAGCGCCCGCGCCTTGACGGTTTTGTACACCGTGTCGTCAAACACCAGATCCCAATCGCCGTCTTCCTTGACCGCCTGCATGAAAGCATCGCTAACAAGCACGGAAAGATTGAACATACGCAAGCGCCCGGGTTCGCGTTTAGCTTCGATGAATGCTTCCACATCGGGGTGGTCACAACGCATGACGGCCATCATGGCACCGCGGCGGGAACCGGCGCTCATGATCGTTCGACACATGGCGTCCCAGACATCCATGAATGAAAGCGGCCCGGAAGCGTCGGCACCGACACCGCCCACGTAGGCACCTTTCGGGCGGAGGGTAGAGAAATCATAACCGATGCCGCCGCCCTGTTGCATGGTCAGCGCGGCTTCTTTGAGGCCCTCAAAGATACCGGACATGTCATCGGGAATGTCCCCCATGACAAAACAGTTGAACAACGTCACTTTTCGCTCTGACCCAGCACCGGAGAGAATGCGTCCGGCCGGCAGGAAGCGAAAATCGCTCATGACGTCGAAAAATTTTTGTTCCCAAAACCCAGGATTTTTCTCAGGTTTGCTCAACGCCCGTGCAACTCGGCGCCAGGTGTCGTCGATGCTTTTATCCACAGGGTGCCCGTCAGCATGTTTCAGGCGGTATTTCATGTCCCAGATTTGATGGGATATCGGGGTAACATTGGCCATAACAAACCTTGTATATCTATCCTGTTTTGCCGGTCTTAAGACTCCGCGTGGTCCAGAGCCTGGCCTCGTTAATCACTAAATTGACATCCACAACAACCTATTCGATTGTCGTTGGCCATTGTCCTCATTCCAATGTCCTGATTGGCCAAACTGACGGGTAACCCGATCCTCGCCGCCAAATCCGGCAAAAATTCACATGTTTCCATACCAAAATCCAAGTAAATCAATGATATGGAAACAGAATGACATACTTCAATGTAGGTCATGCTGCCCCCAGGGTCAAGATTTTGTTCTTGTTATGTTTCCACAGGATTGTTAAGAATTTCTATCCATCCGGTACCAGTTTTCATGCCGGGTTCAGGCGTTTTGCCCGTTATTCACAGGATGCCGGAGGTGGACAGGTCACTGAATTGTCAACAGGATTTTCCACACGCACGTTTTGCGCAGAATCACCATGTTTGCGACATGACCGAACGGGCGTCGTGTTCGAGCTTCTCCGTCGCCGTCTCGATACAGGTTTTCAGCTGGTCCATAAAAACCGCGCGGTCCAATCCCGCCTCTATGGGTGGCAGAAACTCCACGGTGATGACGCCGGGATATTTTTTTCCGACGCTGCGGCGACCCCAGAAAAGCCCTGAATTTAGGGCCACTGGCACAACAGGCACATCTGTGGCGCGGTAAATCGCGGCGATCCCCGGATGATAGGGCCGGGATTCACCGGGTGACACTCGGGTACCTTCCGGGAAAATCACCACGCGTCGTCCTTCTTGGAGGCGTTCCTTGGTTTCTGCCAGCATCTGTTTAAGCGCGGCGCCGCCCCCGGAACGGTCTACGGCGATCGACCGTACCTTACGGGCACACCATCCCCATATGGGAATCGACAACAGTTCTTTCTTCAAAACATAAACCGTGTTTGGCAGCAAGAGGGGAAAAACGGCGGTCTCCCACGCCGATTGATGTTTTACGGCAATCACGGCTGGTCCGTCTGGAATGTTCTCTTCACCGATGATGACAAACCGTATGCCGAGGACCCATCGGGACAGGAAACGCAGAAGCCTGGCCCAAACAATGACCGTATTCAGGGTATGCCGCCAGTGGAAAGGCAACAGCAAGATCATATACAACAGAAAACCGACAGTAATGAGGGTTTGTATTATGTCGTAGAAAAAGGAGCGTATGGCTGTCATTCTATCCGATCATTCCTCAGAGCTGTCGGTTGTTGCCGTTATCCTCAAGTTCGTGAGGGTTTCCAGCCACTGCCGACACCAGGCCAGCAAATACTTGTTATATTCTTTTATGAAGAGGGCGGCGGTCCCTGGCCATAACCACCATTCGTTTTTTACTGAGTCCGGAAAAACAGGGTGCTGAAAAATTTTCACATTGGGCAGCCTGTGGCGGAATTCCAGCAAACTGCGGGGCATGTGATAGGACGCTGTTACCAGCCGAATGGAATCAATGTTCCGGGCCGCGGCCCAAACTGCTGTTTCCTCTGCATTCCCCCGCGTGTCTGTTGCGTTACCAATCTCGATCCGGGACGATAGGGTTTCAGGGTTCTCCTGTACGAGCGTGATGAGTGCATTGACGTCGACACCCTGATAGACCCCCGAGACAAACAGAACGGCGGCGCGATTGTTTTTCAGCAGCGTCAGGCCGGTTTCCAATCGTCCGCTGCCACCGGTCAGGACGACAACCGCATCGGTTGCTTCATGCGGTTCCGCGACGGTTTTGGGGAAGTTATCTGCGTACGCGACCAGGCCCAAACCCCAGCCCGTAAGCAACAACAAAATGAATAAGCCTGCTGCGATCCAGCGTGAACCGGCACCTCGACGTGTCGATCGCAGGCCAGCCATGGATCAGGGCATCCGGGCCAGCGTGCGCAGGACAGTGTTTCGAGCGGTCATCATGGCGATGATGGCAACGATCACGGGTAGCACCGCGATCAAAAGATACTGATACGCCGCGAAGTCAGTGACGGACAGACTGCCCAATTGCATGTGGCTGGCGTAAAACCGGATGGCGTACAGCGTGGGGATGGCAAACAACAAACCTGTGAGCCCGCCACGCAATCCCAGCCACAGCGCACGACTGGCAAATTGGCGGGCAACATATGAGTCCTGTGCGCCGATCAAATGCAACACCTGGATAGCCTCACCATGAACGGCCAACCCCGTTTTGGTGGTGAAAACGACGGTGCCGACAGTTACCAGCACAATAACCGTAACGACGGATATGGCAATCCATTGCAGGGTCTGGAGCATACGAACCAACCGGTCCAACCACACCCCATGATCGTCGACGCTGGCACCTGGAACAGAGATGGCGAGACGCTGGTTGAGGGCGTCTATATCAACCCTGACATCTACATCCATGGTGACATCAATCAGGCGGGGCAGCGGCAGATCGGCCATGCCCGCAATATCACCTAGCCAGGGCTCGACCAGCGATAGAGTGTCGTTTTCACTGACCAAACTGGCTTCAATAACGCCAGGGGTACTTCGCAGGACTTCCAGGGTTTCCTGAATAGCGCTTTTGGAAACCGCGTCTGTTTTCTGATCCGGCGCCAGTTGAACTGTCAGCGTACCACTGACACCTCTATCCCAGTTGTTGACCGTTTTGCTTAGAACCATAATGCCGACAACCGCCAGAACCGCCAGGTAAACCATGAACGCGATGAGCCATGGCAAAAATCGCGCATGGGCATCATGATCCAGTGGCAGGTCTATTCGATTGATCATCGGGTGCTTGTCCGTTGAGCCATGGTCACATTACAGATAGTTGAGAACATCCGGATCGTAGGGAACGGCGGTGCTCAGGGGGTTGTTCTCGTTTTCTCCGGCGATTGCCTTTTCAGGCAGATGCAGTATCCCGGATTCCAGATGAAGCACTGGATGGCCCAGTTGTTCAACCAGTTGCTGATTGTGGGTTGCTATGACCACGGTCGTGCCCAACCGATTGAGTTCCTCAAACAGATGCATCAGACGATAAGCCATCCGGTCATCAACATTTCCTGTCGGTTCGTCGGCGAGCAGTACTCGGGGGCGGGCGATGACGGCGCGCGCGATGGATACCCGTTGTTGTTGCCCACCGGAGAGAGTTGCCGGTTTCGATTTCATGTGGTTTTCGAGTCCGACCCAGGCCAATAGCTCCTCGACATTTTTGCGGACTTCGGCTTCGCTGGTGCCGGAAATTCTAAGCGGCAAGGCCACATTGTCAAAAGTGCTGAGATGGTTGAGCAGTCGGTATTCCTGAAACACGACACCGACCCGTCTTCTCAGAAACGGTAAATCCTTTCGAGGGGTGGTCGCGACATCCCGTCCAAACATGGAAATCAACCCCCGCGTAGGGCGGAGCGCCATGTACATCAGTTTCATCAGCGAGGATTTACCGGCCCCGCTGGCCCCCGTCAGAAAGTGGAAACTTCCTGCTTCCAGTTCAAAGTAGATATCCTGAAGAACCTCGGGACCGAGGCCGTATCGCAGCCCTACGTTTTCGAATCGAACGACAGGTTCGGTGGTAATCACGCTCATCGGAAAGACGTAACATTTCTGGATCAAGCCAGACAGTCCAAATTTCTCAACCCCTCGACAATGGCACGATACCGGGCTTTTCGTCCAGATTTACGGTGCAGGAACCCGCAGGTTGTTGTAGCTTGGTCTCAGCGGCTTGCCTTCGAATCGCGGTCCGCTTATAAACATGAAAAGATAAAAAGTCCGGGCGCGCATGATAATTACCTGTCCAAATTGCCGAACCAAGTATTCGGTTGACCCCAACGGGTTTGTTCCTTCGGGCAGAACTGTGCGCTGTTTCAATTGTTCTCACCAGTGGTTTCAGCAACCGGTGACCGTGAACATTCCGAGACCCGCCGCACCACCACCGCAATATTATCAACAAC
Source organism: Rhodospirillales bacterium (assembly GCA_963921245.4). Taxonomy (GTDB): domain Bacteria; phylum Pseudomonadota; class Alphaproteobacteria; order Rhodospirillales; family Casp-alpha2; genus JABJGO01. The sequence goes on from CAWUEY030000001.1 coordinate 767,972, forward strand.
CGAGTCAGCCGCCACCAGGGTACCCGCCGTTTGCCTATGCCGGTTATCCGCCGCCGCAGGGTTATCCGCCACCACCGGGCTATCCACCCGTGGATCCCAATGCACAGGTAGGCTCTACTGCCGGGATGCCATCGGATGGGGCATCGGACGAAGCCTATATGCCAACACCTGAAGTCAAACCGGAACTGATTGAAGAGCCGGATGCCGGTTTTGGTGACATGATGGATGAGGCCACTTCAGACGAAGAAGAGGATGTCATTGTCAATGCCGGAACGGATATTGATTCCCTGTTTGAAGAGGATGGTGTGGACGAAGCGGTAGAAGAACGCGAACAGGAAGCAGACCCTCTCGCCGATATGTCTGACGACGACCTCGACGCCATGTTCGCGGGTGAAGCGGAGCCCGAGGAAATCGCTTCGATTTTAGACGGCGACTCGAATGACGACTCCACCGATGACGTTATCGATATCGATGATATTCCGGATCCCGAACCGTTGCCTGAAAGCCTGACATCGGACTTGCACGATGATGCCCTTCCCGACGTCGACGATGATGAAGTTCCCCGCCGCAGGCGCGTTCCGCCCAGGAAGAAAAAGGGCAAGGGCGGCCTGATCGTAAGCATCGTAATGGTGATTTTCCTGCTTGGTTCTGGCGGAGCATTTGTGTTCCTGCAAAACATGATTGTTCAGATGGTGCCGTCTCTCACCCCTGTTTATGAAACTCTCGCACCTGTTTACGAAGCTCTCGCCCCTGTTTATGAAATGATCGGGTTGACGGAACCTTTGGGTGAGGGCCTTGAAATTGGTGATGTCTCTTCCGAACGAACGTCGGAGGGTGGCGTCGATTTCCTTGTTGTATCGGGCACTGTTACAAACACGTCCGAAAGCGAAAAGAGTGTTCCGCTGGTCAAAGCATTGCTAGTCGACGGTGACGGGGTTGAAGTCCAATCTGTCGTTCAGGAACCCGGTGCAGCTGTTCTGGCAGGCGGCGATGTCCTGCAATTCAGTGTGACGATTGAAGAGCCGTCCATTCTGGCGCGGCGGCTCGAAGTGACATTTGCACCGCGTCCCGATGAAGCGGCGCAGTAATTCCTTTTAACCCTGGCCTTAAATCAGTGAAGTTCAAAACGGTCGGAGCAGGCGTTTGATGTACTGCAATTCCTGCTCGGACCGCGTACGGTCGTTTGAGCGTCGCTGCAATTCATCAAAAATCTCCTGAACCCGCTGCATTTCAAATTCCGTCGGAATTTGCACGGACCCGTCATCCATTTGAGACGAAAGCCCTCCGGTGCCTGTTCGGCCAAACGGATCGGACCCGCTCCCGGGCAATATTCCTCCTGGCATACTCATGGAACCGGGTGCAGATTGCATTTGCTGCGCCATTTTCTCAGCAATGTCATCTCCCGTTTTCCGCAGGGCATCAAGAGCATCGGATTGATGAACAACGGATTTCCCGCCGTCGCCTTTTTGGAGGGATTCGATGGATTTCTGCATGGATCGCTCTGCATCGATTGCGGTTGACGGAATTTTCTGACCATCGCCACGAAGTTTTGGCATCAACTTCATCAATTCACGGCGCAGGTTCTCTTGAATATCAACGAAAGGGGCGTACTGGTTTTCTTCAGGCGTCCCATCGACCGAGTTGCTGTTTACGGATCGCTCGCGCGGGGCGGCATTTTGACGATTCATGCGAAAGGTCTGATCTAACAGGCTTTCCTGCCGCTGCGTCAGGGTGAACAGGTCTTCCAGCATCTGGCGCTGGGCGTTGAATTGCTCAAGCGGAATATCTGAATTCATGGCGACCTGAATTGACTCCAGCATATTGCGAAGCTGTTCCAGGGTTTGCCGCGCGGCTTCCAGTGAGCCCGTTCGCGCCAGTTCACGCGCATCATCAAGCATGTTCATGATGTCAGTGTTGTCCATGAAGGCCATTCCGGGCAAATCTGTTACGGAATCCAGGCCCTTCTGATTGAGTTGTTCGGCAAGGGCGGCCATGAATCTGTCCAGTGCTTCACGGAGACTATTTAACAAATTATCGAATGCCTCGCCCGTGACACCTTCGCGCATAGCGTCGAGCAGCTGATCGTGTGCATCTGTCAGTGCGCGACCGGCAACGGCGAACTCACCGTCTTCAATACGAAGGGCGGTATTCCAGAGAATGTCGCGGACTGTTTCTGTGTCCGGATTTTCCACGTTAAAGAGCAATCTGAATCGGGCGATGCGCATGGCCAGAAATGCGACAGTATCGTGGTTGATACGCCCCGGAAATGCCGAGAGATCGTCGAGACCGGTAATAACTGTGTCAATGGACTCGGCTGACGCCCGAAACAGCTGTTTACGGTACTGAATCAATTGTTTCGCTACTGGATGATTGAAGGGCCTTTCGGGTAAGACCATCGTCAAAACGCCACTGCGACCGATTTGCCCGATAGCATCCGTTGCTTCCAAACTGACAGCTACGGGAAGCCCGGCCCAGTTATGCTCGCTCAAATCCTTGATGACGGAAGCGGCAATTGTTGGCTCGTTAGCGTTGGGTAAGGGTAGTCCGATGCGGAACAAGTTTTGTTCGCTGCTATCTTCGGCAACGGCGGTATTGAGCACCACCAAATTGATATCCCGAAGTCCGTAATCATCCCGTGCACCAAAAGAAATTTCCAACCGTCCTCGGGAGGCGGGTTGCGGTTCTTCAGTAAAGTCGATTACCGGTGGTGCGTCGTCAACAAGCTGAACCGACCAATTCAAAGACAGGGTGCCGGGGATGCGAACGGACAGTTTTGTTGATTCCACCGTCGCATCGCTGGCCCCGATTTTCGTTTCCGCTTTATATCCTTGTTCACCGAGTGTTTCAAAACGAACGGGACGTGAACCAATGATCAGTTCGGGTTCCCGCGGGCCCGCGACTTGCACAAGAACGTCGCTGCCGACAGGAATCACGCTTGTTGAAGGCGGTTCAATATCTTTGGTAATCGTGTCCGAAGATAAATGAAATGGCGGGTGACCGGTATAAGATGGTGGATGTACCCAAACATCAATCTTCGCGGTCGATGATTGAATATCGCGCGGGATAAACGCCTGTAACAACCTGTCAGCAGGATTTTCATGCCCAATGGCGAGTCCCGTGATGAAAACGATCACGGCAATGGTGCGAAGCGCGTAAGGATCTGCCGCCGCAAGTGAGAAGTTTGGCCAGTGGAACTGTAAATGTCGGGTGCGTTTTTGAGCGCGCCGAACGTGTTCCTCCCAAATATTCCGGGTAACCTCATTGTCCCGATGGGTGGACAGTTGATCCTGCAGGGTGGCCAGTGGGTGATCAGAAGCCGCATTGCGCGTTTCAAGCCAGGAAATGGTTTGATCCATTGTGGGCCAGGAGAGGTTGTCAAAAGCGCGGACGCAGGCAATGCAAAACCCACTGAACAACCCCAGGAGTATTAAGGCATGCCATAAGACAGGTAATGCGGGAAGAAGCCCGCTAAGGCCAATACCAATACTCGCCAGCACAGTGGCAAAAACCGGCCAGAGCCGTATCCACAAGATCCGTGTGCACAATACGAACTGTCCGAACAGGATAAACTGTCGAGTGCCCTGCCGCCAGGGTGTGCGAGATGGCCCCGGATCGGGTGAGCCGGCGGTCATCCCGTTGCCTCCTGATACGAGCCACCCAGCCATTCGGGAATATCTTCAAATACCATCAGATCGGCTGTATCGATACGCCGTCGAACAATCGCGAACTGATCTCCTCTGACCAGAACTTCGGGCACAAGGGCTCGTGCATTGTAAAACGATGACATAACAGCGCCATAGGCACCGGCGCTGCGGAAGGCAATGATATCACCGCCATGAAGCGGCGGAACCGGGCGGGACCGGGCAAATGTGTCCCCGGTTTCACAAACTGGTCCGACAATATCTGCCGGTGCAAACGATGCATCAGCGGCGGGCTCTGTAAGTGGCATAATGGCGTGATGAGCACTATAGAAGGACGGTCGGATCAGATCGTTCATTGCGGCATCGAGAATAACGAAGCGACGGCTAGGGCCGTCTTTTACATAAACCACGCTGGAAACCAGGATCCCCGCATTCCCCATAATGACCCGCCCGGGCTCCACCAGCACCTTACAGCCAAGGTTACCGACCACGGCTTTGACCATGGTGCCGTAGTCCTGTGGGCTTGGCGGTGGGGTTTCGTTTTCTTCTTCGAAGTAAGGAATGCCCAGTCCTCCACCCAGATCGATGCGATCAATCGTGTGTCCGGCGGCACGCAATTGTTCCACCAGTTCAACGCCACTTTTATAGGCGGCACGGAAAGGCGCCAGTTCCCGGAGTTGTGATCCGATATGCATGGCAATGCCGACGGGCGAAATACCGGGTAATTGGGAGGCCAGGGCAAAGATCTCGCGGGCGCGGTAAATATCAATTCCGAACTTATTTTCGCTTTTCCCGGTAGTGATCTTTTCATGGGTTTTTGCATCAACATCCGGATTAACCCGGATGGAAACCGTTACCGTGGCTTTTTTCGATACAGCAATCCGGCTGAGGGTTTCCAATTCCGGTTCGCTCTCCACATTGATCTGCATGATCCGGGCATCAATCGCCCGGGCAAGCTCATCTTCGGTTTTGCCAACGCCGGAAAAGACGATTTTGTCCGCTGAAACGCCTGCCTCCAGGGCCCGGTCCATCTCGCCGACAGAAACAACGTCGGCGCCCGCACCCAGTCCCGCCAGCGTTTTGACAACGGATAGATTGCCGTTGGCTTTCATGGCGTAACAAACCAGAGCATCAAGGCCCTCAAGTGAGTTGGCAAACACCCGATAGTGACGTTCCATGGTCGCGCTGGAATAGCAGTAGAATGGTGTCCCTACGCTCGCCGCAATGTCACGGACGGGAGCATCTTCGGCGTATAACTCTCCATTGCGGTATGAAAAATAATCCATATGGCCCTGAGTTTTCTTGAGTTTAATCCGTCAACGTTACTCAGTCGGGTATTCTTCCGGATAGGTACTGCCTTCCGGATAAGACGGGGGGGCTTTCCGACCGCAGGCAGAAAGCCCAAGGCATATCCCGAGGATGACAATAACGAACCCGTGGGTGGCACGTTTACGGAAGTCGTGACGAAACACGTTTTTACACAAGGCCCTGACGTTCATGGTTTTGTTTCCCCGGGTTGACCGATAAGCCCATGTTTACAGAAAGCGCTGCCGCGCGGCAATGGTGGCTAACTTCACGTTTTCCGGCGCGGTCCCACCATAACTCGATCTGCTGGCCACGGAATTTTCAACGCCAAGCACGCTAAACACGCCTTCTGTAATGCCCGGTTCTACGCTTTGCATGTCTTCAAGGGTCAAATCTTCCAAGCCGATACCTTTGTTTTCTGCCAGTTTGACCAACTCGCCAGTAACGTGGTGGGCATTTCGAAACGGCATATCTAACACCCGAACCAGCCAATCGGCCAGATCTGTTGCCGTGATGAATCCATTACTGACGGCAGCCTTCTGAGTATCAGCGTTGACCGTCATGCCGTCCAGCATACCCCGCATGGCGGCGATGCATAACGCCAGCGTATCGACCGCATCGAACACAGGTTCCTTGTCTTCCTGCATATCCTTGCCATAGGTCATGGGAAGACCCTTCATGACAACGAGAAGCGTATTTAAGGCACCAATGATCCGTCCAACCTTGCCACGGACCAATTCCGCGGCATCAGGATTTCGTTTTTGAGGCATGATCGAGCTTCCGGTGGAGAACCCGTCTGACACGCGAACGAAGTTGAATTGTACCGCTGCCCAGATCACGATCTCTTCGGCCAGGCGCGACAGGTGAACACCGCATATGGACGCCGCGCTCAACAATTCCATGACAAAATCCCGGGCTGAAACCGCATCCATGGAATTTGCGCTCGGCCTGTCGAATTCGAGCATGCCCGCGGTCATGTCGCGATCAATGGCGAACGATGTTCCGGCCAGGGCAGCAGCACCCAGAGGTGATTCGTTTGCCCGTTGCCGGCAATCAGCGAGTCTGCCGCGATCACGCCCGAACATCTCAACGTAGGCCAGCATATGGTGTCCAAAGGTTACAGGCTGCGCCGCCTGCATATGGGTAAAGCCAGGCATGATGGTATTGCTGTTGGCTTCTGCAACATCGATCATAACGGCTTGCAGGGATTGTAATTCTCCGTCCAGGCTGTCCATGGCATCTCGTGCCCAGAGACGCAGGTCTGTTGCAACCTGATCGTTTCGCGACCGTGCCGTGTGCAGACGTCCAGCGGCTTCGCCAATCAGTTCGGCCAGCCGGGATTCCACGTTCATGTGAATGTCTTCCAGGTCAGTTCGGAAGGTAAAGGAGCCGGATTCAATCTCCTCAAGGATGATATCCAGTCCCTGTTGTATTTTTTCTTCATCGCCTGTGTCGATGATGCCACACGCAGCCAGCATGGCAGCATGGGCTTTCGAGCCACGGATATCCTGGGCATACAGACGTTTGTCAAAATCGATGGAAGTATTGATAGCTTCCATAAGCTGAGCGGGACCGCCAGAAAAACGCGCACCCCACATGGTGCTGGTAGCGTCTCGCGATTTTGTGTTCTCGTCGGTCATGTTCAAACTTTGCTTATCGGTCTATAAAGCAGGGTTCATTGTAGCGGGAATTGCACGGTAAATACACCGAGGCCCTATGGTTCGTTACCTGGTTCGTTACATTCTTATGGCGTGTGCAGTTGCCGCCACCGTCTCCGTGGGGATTGTGGTTATTCCGGCCATTGTTTCAAGCCCGGAAAAGGCAAAATGCACAGCCGAACGGGCGGCGGCTGCCGGGATTATAAATTTTGTTCCAAACGACGATGAAAACCGTCGGATTGCCGCCTCTTTTTTTGACGCGGCAGGCAATAGCAAAAGCATACAGGACTATCAGGGGACAGCCCTGCTGGTAAATTTCTGGGCAACGTGGTGTGCCCCATGCGTTGCCGAGATGCCTGCGCTTGATCGCTTGCAGGATTTGGTTTCGGGCTCCGGGATTGAGGTGCTGGCGATCAATGAAGATCGCGATGGAGAGTCCGTCGCGCCAGCATTTTACGAGACAAACAAGCTCAAGAACCTTGCCGTTTTGTATGACCGAAATCAGACTTTCCTGCGTGCCGCCGGGGTAACGGGGTTGCCTACAACATTGCTGATCGATCAGGATGGCGCCGTGAAATCCGCTATTTTGGGCGATACAGAATGGGATTCTCCCGATATTGTGTCATTTGTTCAGGATTGTTTTGGTCTGGGGGATGCCTAGAGCGTTCAGACGGCGGGTTGGAGAGGAGATATGATCTGTATCCGATACGTGATGATAGGTGCTATTCTGGTCGGTTTAACGGCGTGCTCCAGTTTTAATACACGTTGGGAACATGCCGAAATTCCGTCTGACGAATGGGGTGTGGATTACGCTCAATGCCGCTATGAAGCCCGCCGGAAGGCAGAGAAAGAAACAGATATCTCCGTTGCGGAGATAAATCTCTACGGCGATGAGGAGGACACCATAAACGCCATGATGACCATTGCCAACATTAAAAAACGAACCCGTGAATTGTTTGGCCGATGCATGCAGGAGTTTGGATACACCCCGGTGAAAAGGTGAGCCAGGACCGATGATCAGGAGAACAAAAAAGGCGGCTATCAAAGCCGCCTTCTTCATTCAAGGAAGAGAGAGTTGTTTCGAGTTAACCTGCTTTGCGAACAGCCACTTCGTCGTTGGCCGCCGCGCCAACAGTTACATCAGTGGTATCGACAATGCTGGAAATCTCGGTTTTCGGACCAATGATTTTTGCCTTTGCAGGCGCAGTGACTTCACCGGACCATTCCCGGCATATCGCGTCGATGTCAGCACGTTCGATGCCGATATCCGCAAGCATCCGATCGCTCATACCCCGCATTTCTGCGGCCAGAGCCCGCCGTCGGAAAGATGCGGTAATCCGTGCAGGCAGGGAAACGACAGCTTTAACCAGATCGCTTGATGTGGAGACGGGTGCCGGTGTTTCGTTCTTTGCCCATTCATTGGCGAATTCACGAATGTCACCGCGGCAGAGGCCAATGTCTTCCAGCATGTGATCGCTCATGGCCGTCAGTTGTTTTTCAATGGCGCCCCGACGTACGTAGTGGCGGATGGTGTTTTCAATGGCGGCCAGGGTGCCACCCAGTGCGGGCATGGGAATTCGGAAAAACCCGGTGCCAACAGCAACCGAACGGGCAATACCCTGAACGAACAGGGGGGAGAGGGCGGAAGCGCCTGAAATGTTCGTCATGATCTTTTTCCTTCATGCAAAATTGAGTATCACTGACCGCGTGGTCACTGGCGATAGCGGGAAAATAGTTGTGCCGCCGGATTTTCGGTAGCGTTATTGTTGCACTGCAGCATTGCGCTCCACGCATGACTCCCCACAAAGCAGTGGCCTGGCAAAACGCGGACAAAGGCATTGCCAATTCGCAAGACGAGTCATAGCCTCCCGGGAACAGATGTTTGCACCCAGACAGGAGAACGGCCGTGCCCGATGAAACCCCGCTAGATCGCCCGGATTATCACGACCGGGTGGCACGGTTGCGTGCGGAACTTTCGGCGAGAGGGCTGCACGGATTTATCATTCCACGCTCAGATGAACACCAGGGCGAGGACGTACCCGCGTGTTCCGAGCGTTTACTCTGGATCAGCGGTTTTGGCGGCACGGCGGGTACGGCCATTGTCATGGTCGACAAAGCGGCAATCTTTGTTGACGGACGTTACACGCTTCAGGTTCGTGATCAGGTCGCAGAAGACTTGTTTGCCTATCGCCACCTGATTGAGGAACCGCCGAAGACGTGGCTTCTGGAAACTGTTGGGCCGGGCCAGAAAATTGCCTTTGATCCCTGGTTGATGACAAGAAATCAGGTCGCCCGCTATCAGGCGGCTGTGGAAAAAGCCGGAGGAGAACTGGTTGCGGTGGATGACAATCCCCTGGATGCGGTTTGGCTGGATCGCCCGCCCGCGCCCAAAGCCACCATTCGTGCCCACGGCCTTGAATACACCGGTCTGGAGTCCTCTGTGAAACGCGAGCGTGTTGCAGAAACCCTATCGCGCGAAGGGTTGGATGCCGTGGTGTTGGGCGCACCGGATTCCATTGCCTGGCTGTTGAACGTCCGGGGCGGTGATTTACCCAATGCACCTCAACCTCTATCCTTTGCCATCGTCAACAAAAACACAAAAGTGGAATGGTTTGTCGATCCCGACAAGCCGGAGGAGGGCCTGGGACAATTCCTCGGTCCGGATGTTATCCGCCATGAACCCGGCCAGCTTGGGGCTGCTCTCGATGCCCTTGGCAAATCCGGTGCATCGGTTGGCCTCAACGCTAATATGGAGCCGGAATGGATACACCGGCGGTTGAAGTCTTCCGGTGCCACGGTGCGAATGGTGGGTGATCCTTGTGCCCTGCCAAAGGCTATTAAAACATCGGTGGAACTGGCCGGGATGCGTTCGGCCCACCTTCGTGATGCCGTCGCTGTGGTTCGGTTTCTGCATTGGCTGGATACTGTTGCGTCCAGGCAATCCGTTACGGAAATCGATGCGTCCGATCAACTGGAAGCGTTTCGCCGAGAGAACCATATGTTTCGGGGCTTGAGTTTCCCGACCATTTCCGCCGCCGCCGCTAACGGTGCTATCGTTCATTATCGGGCCACTGCGAAGACCAACAAAACACTGGAGCAAGGATCGTTGTATCTGGTCGATTCCGGTGCCCAATATCCGGATGGTACAACCGATGTCACCCGTACGATTGCCATTGGTGAGCCAACAGGTGAAATGGCTGAAAACTTCACTCGAGTGTTGAAGGGTCATATTGCCATCGCGGATGCGCGGTTCCCAAAGGGGACGACAGGGTCCCAGCTTGATCCCTTTGCCCGCCGCGCCCTGTGGGAAATCGGACTGGATTACGACCATGGAACAGGGCACGGCGTTGGTAGTTACCTGAACGTTCATGAGGGCCCGCACCGTATCGCCAAGGGGCCAAATGCGGTCGCTCTGCAGCCCGGCATGATCATTTCCAACGAACCCGGATACTACAAAACCGGAGCCTACGGAATCCGGATCGAGAATCTGGTTGCGGTCACCGGGATTGACCCGCCATCCGGGGCCGAGCGTGAGATGTATGGCTTTGAAACCTTGACTCTGGCACCCATTGATCTGCGGCTGGTCGTTCCTTCCCTGCTGGACGAGACGGAGGTAAACTGGCTGGACAGTTATCATCTCCGGGTTCGTGAGGGCCTTTTGCCGCTTCTCGCAAACAAGGGAGAGGATGTGCAGAACTGGCTGGTGGATGCTACGCAGCCGGTTACAGCCACCAGGGCATTGATCATGTCATGATCAACGGAAAATGGATCTGGATTGAAGGCCAGCCAACCGGGGAAGTGCCTGGGCGGCAACTGCACCGCGGCGTTGCTTAACAGGTTATTAAAGCTATATTGTCTAGGTCGTAGGTGTTGGAGTTTGCCTCAATCCGAGGCATTTTTAAGAAACTTGAGTATCTGAACCAGAGGCAGAAACAGATAATGTTAGGACTATTTGGAAGTAAATCGAGTGCCAAGGAAGCTCCTGTCGGCCCGCCGGTTGACATCAAGTGGGTGCGTTCCGCCAAAGGCAAGTTTCACAATCTGTTGTTCCTAGATACGGTTTCTGAAGGCCTCGACGGGAAATCCGGTGTGTTTACAATCTGGACGGGTGGGGTAAAGCCACTCTGGCTCTATGCCGGATCCAGCGGGGACCTCGGTCGTGTTCTTGATGATTTTATCGATGACGCAGACCTCGAGGAACACTATGGCCGTTCCGGGGCCTATGTATCCTGGGCCATGGTAAAACCGGAGTTTCAGGATGGTATTGTCCGTTATCTGAATGAGGTCATGAACCCCGAAGTTGAAAACGACAAAGTGAAACAACTGAAAAAAAACAAGGTTCAGATGATCGCGGTTTTCCTGCCCGGTCAGGAAAAGAAGGGTGATTGACGAGCTTCGACGTTAGGCCGTTTTACTCAGTTGCCCGCGGATGGGTCAACGGGCGCACCCGCCGTCAATCCCCCATCCACTGTCAGCGTCGTACCCGAAACGAAAGAGGCCTCGTCGGAAACCAGCCATGCAACCGCGCCCGCGATATCTTCAGGCGTACCCAGCCGCCCCAGAGGGTGTTTCTTGACCGCATCCCTGATCGCCGCGTCAACATCACGCGCTTGCCCCAATGTTTGCATGAGCATGTCGGTCATGATCCAACCGGGGCAAACGGCATTGCACCGGATACCGTCCTTTCCGTGATCAACGGCCGTCGAGCGCGTAAATCCGGCTACCCACGCTTTCGATGCGTTGTATAGCGCAAGATTGGGATCGGATGTGAACGCGCTGATCGAGCCGAGATTGATAATGATGCCCCCGCCACTCTCGCGCATGATCGGCACAACCTTTCGGGTTGCTATAAAAACAGCCCGCATATTGATCTCTGACATGCGTTGCCAGTCTTCGTCTGTGGAATTTTCCACAGTCTTCTCAATTTCGATCCCGGCATTGTTTACCAGAATATCGATTCGCCCGTGCTTCTCTTTGGTGTGGTCGAGCAAGTTGTGGATGCTGGCAGAATCCCGGACATCCAGCGCAATCCATTCAACGCTCTTGGGTAGTGGTTCATGCGGTTCCCGGGTGCTGCCCGTCACCACCATAGTGCCGTCTCGGTGAAGTCGTTCTACGATGGCGCGCCCGATCCCGCGGCTACCACCTGTAACGACGGCAATTATTTGCTGATGCTCCATAAATCGTCACCCGGGTTCCTCTATGTGTGCAGTCCAATGACGAAATGAGGCCAACGCATCACCTAGATCACATATAGCGTTTGCGGACCAAGTCTGATTTGCCTGATCCTGGATGGGTTAGCAGCTATCGAGCGAGCTTGTCTATAGCGGTTTTTGCGTACGAAGTTTGGGCGCGGCGGAACGCGGTTGTCGGGTTTACCAAAATGATCCTTGATACCCGCCCGCGCAACCTGGCAATTGAGAGGATTGAGGCGTATGGCGAGACCACCCATGAGGCTTCCGTAGGCCGCCTACAGACTCGCGCTTGCCTTTGTCAATATCGGCGGTTGCCTGACAAGACAAGCCGTCGACACAGTCTGATTTCTGGTTGTCCACATAGATTCCTTCAATGTTCTCGAATACGCTGCGCGCCTTGTTGAACGCGAGGAAGAGGCCATGATAGAACGAGCGCCTGAGGATATTCAGAAAATCACCTCGGCCAATCGGCAAGCCTGGGCGGAATCGGCTTCTCGCCATCGCGCCGTAAATCAGACTCAGTTGTTGGCGGCGTTTTCGGAGCCGGGATACTCGTGTCTCGATGATACGGAAACGGAACGGTTAAATGCGATTGGCGTGGTGGGCAAGAATGTTGCGCAGGTCTGCTGCAACAACGCCCGCGAGTTTCTGTCCATCAAAAATATGGGAGCGGCACGTGTGGTCGGGTTCGATGGAGCACAGGCGTTTCTCGATCAGGGGCGGGAGCTCGCCGATGTCGCCGGACAGGATATGGAACTGGTTTGTGCGGACATTTACGATATTAACGATGCATACGAGAAACAATTTGATCTGGTGACCATTACAATTGGTGTTCTTGGATGGATGCCTGATCTGAGCCGTTTTTTTTCAATCATATGCGGTTTGTTGCGGCCCGGGGGAGCTCTGTTCATTTATGAACAGCATCCGATTTTAGACATGTTCGAAGTGGGCGCGGCCGGTGATCCGGCAGGTTTTGAGCTATCTTACTTCGAAAAGAAGCCTTATGTGGAAAACAATGGGCTGGACTACTACTCGGGCGAAAAATACGACGCAAAACCGGTTACATCTTTTCAGCACACCATGGCTGAGATCATCATGGCGGGGGTGAACAACGGCGTGTCCGTGGAATGGTTTGAAGAAAGGGCGGAGCACATATCGAATACATGGTATAATGTGGAGTCCGCGAATATTGGCGTCCCCATGAGCTATACTCTCGTGTTTAGAAAAAGCCGGTAATCTAGCTTTCTTCAGTTGCACCAATGAGATCGTTGCGGACTTCTTCTAGGTGATTAGCGATCAATTTTACGGCAACCTCGACCTGTCTTGTGCGCACGGCTTCGTAGAGAGCCCGGTGATGTTCGTTGTATTCCGAAACCCGTTTGCGGGTCAGGATTTTTTCACGCGCTTCAAACCATAGCGGATTGCCTCGGACCTCATTGACCTGTCGGTAAAGCCAGACCATGAGAGGGTTGCGCGAGCATTCAGCAAGAGACAAGTGAAAGTCTTCGTCGGCGCGGGAAAACTGTCTCGGGTTGTCCTCGATTTTTTCCAGCTTGAGCAATGCCTCTTCCAGTCGCTTTAAATCGCGGGCGCCCGCATTCTGAACGGCTAGGCGGGTCATATGCGGTTCCACGGATAATCGAACCTCCACCAGTTCAAGCGGGCTGGTCGCGATTGCCGCATCCTCGCGATCCGTACTGATTTTGTGAATGACGTAGGTACCGCTACCGACCCGGCGGCTGACCAGTTGATTTTCTTCCAACTGTCGAAGCGCTTCACGGATGGTATTGCGCGACGTTCTGAAGGATTCTGATAGCTCACGTTCTGGCGGCAGCTTCTGCCCGAAGGCATAGTCGCCAAGCAAAATCGCCTGGCGCAGTTCAACCGCAATATTGGCGGAACTGGCAACCGAACGGGTTCGCGGTTGAACAGAAGATGGTGTTGCTGTGCTCACTATCGTTGATTTGTCACTGGGTCACAATTGGATCAACCAATTCTAATCCAATTTAAAACATGTTGTCAAACCTCAAAAAGTATGAACAGAATGCAAACCTTCGATGGAGCGTCTGATTGCCTGTCTAATCCTGTGTTCAGGCAAATCCGTCCAATAACAGGCGAAATCGCCAAATTGGTATAATATTGGTTGTTAAATTTTGGAATCGTTCCTATCGCCAGACGGTTCCTGAAACCCTCAAGGGAGGCTCTATTCATGGCAAAAGCCGCTAAAAAGAAAGCTTCAACAACAAAAGCAGCCCCGCGTGTTCGCAAGAACGTGGCGGGTATGGACGTCACGAAATATGTTAATGCACCGGGTCGCGCCGCACTGGTGAAAAAAGTGCGCGATAAGATCAGGGAAACTGGCGTTACCTATATCTATTTCCAGTTTATTTCGGTTACCGGTCGTATCGTCGGCAAGGGCATCCCCGCCGATCACTGGGAAGCCGTTGCCGAAAGGGGTTTCCAGTTGGTGTACGGCTCCACGGCCAACCTGTTTATCGACCGTCACGGTGATTATATCGGGTACGGCCCGGAAGCTTCCGAGCTGATCGGCATCCCCGATCCGGAAACGTTCGTGCAACTTCCCTGGGACAAGCGCGTTGGCCGCGTGTTCTGTACCCTGTTCCGCAATCGCGAAGAGCGTGTCAATGCCGGGGCTTTCCTGACGGCTGATTGCCGCGGAAACCTGCGGCGCATTGAGCAGGACTTCGAGAAAAAGCACAAAATGCACATGCGTGCCGGCACCGAGCCGGAGATGATGTGGCTGAAAAAAGGTGAAGACGGGCTGCCGGATGGCGGGTTCTCGAAGCCGAACTGCTATCACATTGACCAGTTCGAAAGCCTGCGTCCTGCGTTCATGAAGGTGATTGAATACGCTCAGGCTATGGGTCTCGACATGATTCAGGGTGACCACGAAGATGCCCCTGGTCAGTTGGAACTCAACTGGATGTTCGACAGTGTGCTTCGCAACGCTGATCGCCTGACAACCTATCGTCAGATTTGTGCCCAGGTTGCCCGTGAAATGGGCCTGATTGCCTGCTTCATGTCCAAGCCCTTCATGGGTGTGTCGGCGTCCGGTTGTCACCACAATGTGTCCTTGTGGTCCGGCGGCAAAGATGTGGTCGTCAACACACCCCATATGTCGAAAAGACCAGGTTTGGATGGTGTGTATTCCTATCGTCAGGGCGGTAAAAACCACTTTATGCCTGATCCCAAAATCGATGACTTCAAGCCCGGCCCGATCGGACTGAAGAGCATCGGTGGGGTTATGGAGCATGTTCAGGCGCTGACCGCCCTCGGCTCTTCCACGGTTAACTCTTATCGTCGTCTCTGGGATACCGGCTTCTGGGCTCCTGTTTTTGCTGATTGGGGCTATCAGAACCGTACTTGTGCGCTTCGTGTTTCGGCGCCAGGCCGCTTTGAGTACCGTTCTGTGGATTCCATGGTGAACCCGTATCTGATGGGTGCCGGTCTCTACAAGGCTTTTGATGATGGCCTGAGCCGCAACCTGGACCCGGGTGAGGCAGAAGAGCGCAACATCTACGAGGCAATGGAATCTGGCAAGAAGGTGAAAAAACTGCCGATGTCCCTGGGTGAAGCGCTCGGATACCTGGACAACGACAAAGTCATCAAATCGGCGATGCCTGATGAAATGTACAAGGTCTTCAGACATTACAAATGGGACGAGTGGGAGCAGTTCAATGCCACCGTTACCGATTGGGACCTCAACACATATTGGGATTGTCTGCCGTAACAGGATCCCTGCAATCCGGGGGCAGGGCAAAATATCTGCCCCCACTTTCTTCAACCGTCATACAACTTGGGAGTACCGTTCATGTGTGGCATTGCTGCATTGATCCACCGGGGAAAAACCTCGGATATCGGATCGGAAATGACGTCGATGCTTCAGTCGCTGAAGCACCGGGGTCCTGATTCCACGGGGTTCGCTATTTACGGCAAACCATCCGACAATACCAACGAGTTTGTCATGCGTTTCAAGGTCGCCGAGCAGGAAGACCTTAGCAAAGGGTCGAATGTCATGGGCCTGATCAAAGAGCGCCGCGCTCAGGTTGATGCCCGCATGGCAGAACATAACGCCAGGGTTATCAGGGAAGAGGACGCGACCGAGTATGCGTTCCGCTATACCTTCGAATTTGGCGGCGATGACGAAGCGCTGGAAAAAATGACTCGATACATCGAGGAACTTGAAGGCGTGGAAATACTGTCACTGGGCCGCGGTCTGGAACTGATCAAGGATCTGGGTGATGCCACGGTGGTATCCGACCAGTACAGCCTGACCGGGTTCCAGGGCACGCATGCTCTGGGTCATACCCGTATGGCGACGGAATCGGATGTCGACATTCGCTCTGCTCACCCGTACTGGGCCTATCCCTACAATGATATTTCCGTTGTTCACAACGGCCAGATCACCAACTATTGGATCATGCGTCGTGAAATGGAACGTCGAGGGCACCGCTTCCTGTCCAATTGTGACTCAGAATTACTGGCCGTTTACACTGCCGACAAATTGAACAACGGCTTCACATTGGAGGAATCCCTGCGGCATTCGATTGAGGAAATTGACGGTGTGTTCACCTATGTAGTGGCAACCAAGGACTGCCTCGGCATGGCCAAGGATACCATGGCCGCCAAACCGATGGTGATTTACGAAACCGACAACATGGTTGCCCTGGCATCCGAAGAAGGTGCGATCCGCGCCATGATCCCCCACGAGATCGATACCTATGATCCGTATGACGAGGAGGTAAAAGTATGGCAGGCGTAGAGACACGCTCCCACGATATGGGGCTGCATAATGAGCAGCTCAGTGGGCGTAGAATGCAAATCTTCTTCAGTCCGGATGATTCCGAGAACTGTGTTTATCCCTGGGCCTATGACGTTGATTTCAACAAGCGTAGCGAAATCGACATGGCCGAAATGACCCCTACTGAAACCAATATCAAAATCCGCGAACTGATGGCTGAGGGATATGGTTCCATCGTCGTCAGGAACCCGGGTTCATTGCACTCTCTCGGTGTCGGTATTCTGAACAAGCTCAACCTGACTTTTGAAGGTAGCCTTGGCTATTTCGGTTGTGGCCTGATTGATGGTCCGAATATTCGTATCAACGGTCGGGTTGGCTGGTCATGTGGCGAAAACATGATGGCGGGTACGATTGTCGTTGAGAAGAATGCCGGTTCCACCTTCGGGGCGGCCATGCGGGGTGGTGATCTCGTCTGCAAGGGCAGCGTCGGTTCCCGTACCGGTATCGATCAGAAGGGCGGGTCCATCATTGTTGGCGGCGACACGGGGGCTCTGAGCGGGTTCATGATGCAGCGTGGCCGAATGGTCTTCTGCGGCAATGCCGGGAAGAACCTGGGTGATTCCATGTATGACGGCACCATTTATGTGGGTGGCGAGATCGCCTCTCTTGGTGTGGATGCTGTTCCCGGTGAATTGACCGATCTGGACAAGGCATGGCTGACGCGCAAGCTGACGCAGTACGAAATGATGCCTGAAAAAGGTGTGGATCACTTCACCAAAATCGTCGCGGGTCGCCAGCTGTGGAACTACGACAATCTTGAGCCGCACGAAAAGAAAATCGTGCTCTAGGCGGAACATTTTAAGACAAGAGGAAAGGCACTATGTCTAATGCTAAGACCAAAGACCTCGGTCGCGATGTGACGCGCCTTGGCAACAGCTTCGTTTTCACGCCGGAAGTCATTGATGATATTCACATCAAATCGGAACTCGGCCGTTACCGTATGCGCGGGTTTTCATTATTCAAGAAAATCCCTCATTGGGATGATCTGACGTTCCTGCCCGGCACGCTGACCCGTTTTGTAATTGAGGGCTATCGGGAAAAATGCCTGACCAAAACGGTTATCGGTCCTCGTGCCAAACGGCCTCTGGAGCTGGATATTCCCGTTTACGTTACGGGTATGAGCTTTGGCGCTCTGTCGTACGAAGCCAAAACAGCCCTTGCCCGTGGAGCAACCATGGCCGGTTCGGCAACCTGTTCCGGTGAGGGCGGCATGATTCCGGATGAACGCCGGTATTCTTCCAAATGGTTGTACCAGTGCATTCAGTCCCGCTATGGCTTTAATCCACATCACCTGCAACTGGCGGATGCCTGTGAATTCTTTATCGGACAGGGGTGTAAAGTGGGCCTCGGGGGTCACTTGATGGGCCAGAAAGTGACGGATCAGGTGGCTGAGATGCGCTCTCTGCCCGCCGGTATCGACCAACGCTCTCCTGCCCGTCACCCCGACTGGCTGGGTCCGGATGATTTGGCATTGAAGATCAACGAGATCCGTGAGGCAACGGACCACCAAATTCCAATACAGTTGAAATTGGGCGCGGCCCGCGTTTACGACGACGTTCGTATGGCGGTTAAATGTGATCCGGACTCCATCTACATTGATGGTATGGAAGGCTCCACGGGTGCCGGACCTCACCTCGCAACCGAAGAAACCGGTGTTCCCGGTATGGCCGCTATCCGCCAGGCTCGGCGGGCTATTGACGATCTGGGTAAACGCGGTGAGATCAGCCTTGTTTATGCGGGCGGTATCCGTAACGGTGGCGACATTGCCAAGGCTCTGGCTCTGGGCGCGGATGCCATTGCAATCGGACATTCGGTCATGATGGCATTGAACTGCAACAAGCAGACGCCGGAAGCCGATTATCCGAACGAAGTGGGCGCCGAAGCCGGTTACTGCTATCACTGCCATACAGGCCGTTGCCCTGTGGGCGTTGCGACGCAGGATCCGGAACTCCGTAAACGCCTTGATCCGGATGCTGCCGCCGAGCGCGTCTATAATTTCCTGCACTGCCTGACCATCGAAGCACAAATGATGGCCCGTGCATGTGGAAAAACCAATGTCCATAGTCTGGAGCCTGAAGATCTTGCGGCCCTGACCATGGAAGCTTCTGCCATGGCCGGGGTGCCTCTCGCGGGTACCGAACATACGGTCGGCATTGAAGACTATCATCACCTGTAAGGAGGACTGAGAGATGGCTGGAACATCATACAAAGGTTCTGAAATCACAGACGTCGATCAGTTCATCAACGATGAAGACGGTCTGGGATCAGAGCGTGAAAAGGAAATCGGCCAGCACATCGGCTATCGCTATGATGTGAACCTGGTGCCCGATTATTCCCGGATCACGCCCTATCTGGAACGCTACATGGAAACCATGGGTTGGGATGACCTCAACTGGCTGGAAGATGTCCATATGGGTTACGAGGAAGGCCGCCCGGCGGTGTTTGATCGTAACATCAACGGCTGGGTTTCCATTCCGGCGGATATTGAACTGCCGGATAATCAACAGGACCGTGACATGGTTGCACGGGAAATGTTGTTGAAGTTCCAGATGTCACCAAATCACCCCCTGGTTCAGTTGCGCGACGCCTACCGCAAGTTCTAAAGGGTTAAACAACAACCATAGCCTTGCCCCGCCCGGCTCTGCCGGGCGGGGTTCCTTTTTTCAAGGCGGGTTAAAGCGTTAGAGCGCGCCTTCTTTAAATACTGTCTCAATAACGCACTTATCATGCTGGCACATTTGTCGCTTCGCCACCCCTCTCGGGCCTGCAGGAAGCCCCTTTTTTCAAGTTATTTCAGATTAAGTATAGTATAACAGAAGGATGGAATGGACTATTCGCAAGACACTGTTGCTTGTTGTATTTGCCTTTACGATTGGTATGGCCACCGTCCTGATATGGATGTCGGCCAGGTATCATAAAGCGACAGACCAGGTCATGACCCGTGCTTTGGCGAGTGTGACCGAGGAACTCGTCCATCAGTATATTTGGCGATATCACAATTCGAATATCAAGGCGTTTGTCGATGGATGGTCGATCATCCCCACACTGGTCAACGGAATAACCGAGAACGATACGGAAAAGCTGCTCATCACCCTGGACAGGATGTTCAGTACCCTGGAAACCAAAAACAAAATCGTCTTGTTGAGGGATGTGAATGTTTACGACGGGGACATGAACCTCATCGTTAAATCCAATCGGGGTATTGGTGAGGGCCTGAGTGAAAAACCGCGTGTTATCGAGCGCTTGAACGCACAGCGGCCAGGGTTGAAACGTCGGGGTTTTAACGTCTTGTGGCAAACGTCGTTGGGGCGACCCGTGTTAAGTTCAATTGCCCCCATCGGCGGGTTTCGGTTGCTTGGTTTTATCGAGTTTGTCACCGATCCAACACCGGCGTTGTCCGGAATCGCGATGCCTCTGGGTGAGCAATTTGCCCTCTATGACGCACAGGGTGATCTCCTTGTTATGAGCAATCGAGGCGACGAATTGGGCTATGCTTTGCCGGTTGACGCATCGACAAGTGACCTGACGGAACTCAGTTTTACAATCAATGGCACGGAAGAGGAACCGTGGGGCTACGTGACGCTGTGGAGAGACAGTTTTTTCGTAGAAAGCATTCTATGGAATGTGCGGAATCAAGCGATCAGTATTGTGATCATTCTCGCAGGGGCCGGATTTTTACTGGCATGGCTGCTTCTCAAGATATCCGTCTTCGATAAACTGTCGCGGTTTGTCGAAATCATTGAGTCACTGTCGATGGAAAAACCGAGTATTGATCTGCCGCGAACGGGAGCGGACGAGTTCGGTGATCTGAGGCGGGCGCTGGAAAACTTGCGCGATGCGGTTATCGCCCGTCAGGAATTGCAGCGGCAGTCTGAGATAGAGCTTGAGGAACGCCGGAAGGTTGAGAAAAGGTTGCGCGCCGCCATGCATGAACTGGAAAAAGCCAATCTCGCAAAATCGGAATTTCTGGCGCATATGAGTCATGAATTGCGGACACCGCTGAATGCAATCTCCGGGTTTGCCCAGATAATGAGTGAAGAGATGTTTGGCGACCTAGGCCATGAGAAATACAAGGAGTATGCATCTGACGTCGAAATGGCCAGTGCGCACTTGCTGTCTCTTGTCAATGATGTTCTCGACCTGTCGAAGGTTGAGTCGGGTGAATTTGAATTTAATGAAGAAGAGATTGCCCTCGACGCTATGATTGACAAGTGCATGGGTATGATACCGCGCCGCAACATGGACCAATCCACAAGACATGTGATTTCCGAAGGGGCACGGGGTCTTTCCTTACTGGGTGATTCCCGATTGTTCAGGCAAATTCTGCTGAACCTTCTGTCCAATGCGGACAAGTTTACACCGGTTGATGGAACCGTCTGTGTCGAACAGACCTTCGATGATCATGGGAATCTTCTGATCAAGGTCAGGGATACGGGTTGTGGAATTGAAAAAAGTGACCTGAAAAAGGTCATGGAACCGTTCGGCCAGGCGCGTGACAATGCCCAGGTGGCGCACGAGGGAACGGGGCTGGGGTTGCCCATCTCTCATAAATTCATGGAGTTGCACGGTGGCGATCTGTCTATAGACAGCACGGTTGGCGAAGGCACAACCGCAACACTTCGGTTCCCCAAAGAACGCGTAAAAAAAACCGGAGAAAGCGAAGAGCCTGCCCCGGCCCAGAGACCGGTTCACCTCGGCATCAATACCCAGTAGTCAAAATCCAGAACCACCGCATCGTCGTAGTTTCCATCGTCACCCCTGTCCGGGAAATCCTCACACGATTTGTCTTTGATGGCCAGCGTGCGGATACGCAGGGCACCCATATCCGTGCGTGCGGATAGCGCCTGACGTTCCAGAATTTCCGACCAAGCATAGATGGTATCACCGGCGAAGGTGGGCGCGACGTGGCGCCCACCATTGATGGCGATGATCCACTGGGCATTGCCGAGACCGTTAAAGCTCAGGGCACGGGCGAGGGAAATGACATGCCCGCCATAAATAATGCGTTTGCCGAAACGGCCGGCTTTTTCCGTGTGCCGGTTAAAATGGACTTTTGCGGTGTTCTGATAGAGCCGTGTCGCTATCTGGTGTTCTGCTTCCTCGATGGTCACGCCGTCCACATGGTCGATCTTCTCACCCACGTCATAATCCGCCCATAGATGAGGGCTGCCGGCGGCAATGGTGTCATAGGCGCTGAGGTCCAGCTCCTCGGGAAGCGCAAACGTATCGGGGGAGACGTGATCCGGCAGGTCCGGGACAACCGGATCATGCACCGGGCTTTCCGGGTCCCGTTTGCGGACCATGACCCAGCGTACATAATCGACGACGCACTCTCCGGCCTGATTAACGCCGGTGGAGCGCACGTAGACCACACCGGTCTGACCATTGGTGTTTTCTTTCAGGCCGATAACTTCCGATCTGGTGCTCAGAGTATCGCCCGGAAAAACCGAGTTGACAAAGCGTCCATCCGCATACCCCAGATTGGCGATCGCGTTGAGCGAGATATCAGGCACGGTTTTGCCAAAAACCACGTGGAAGGCCAGCATGTCGTCCACCGGTGCGCCGGGGTAACCGAGGGATTGCGCAAAGGCGTCACTGGAGGCCAGCGCAAACCTGCCGGGATAAAGCGCTGTATAGAGCGAGACGTCCCCTTCGGTGACAGTGCGTGGCGTCGCATGGTGAATAACCTGACCGAGGCTGAAGTCTTCAAAGAAATTGCCATGATTGGTCTTGGTTGCCATGAATTGTTTTCTCCGGATGATGAGCTGTTATGCATCATTGGCGTTTTGCATGTCCTGGATGGCTTCGGCCAGGGCGACCGTGCGGCGGGCATCTTCCACGTGCAGGATTTCGATGAGCTTGCCATCGACCAGGACAACGCCTTCGCCGCGGGATTGGGCGTCTTCAAAGGCCTCAATTATGCGGCGGCTCCAGGTGACTTCGTCGTCACTGGGCGCAAACACGTCGTTGGCGGCATCAATGGTTTTTGGATGGATCAGGGTTTTTCCATCAAAGCCCAGGTCACGGCCATGTTTGCAGGAATGATAGAAACCATCATCATCAGCAAGATCAAGATGAACCCCGTCCAGGATAGCGATCCCGTATGCGCGCGCAATCAACAGACAGTGTGACAGGCTAAACAGCATTGGTTCACGATCACGGGTGTGAGCCGCGTGAACGTCTTTCGCCAGATCGGACGTGCCCATGACAAAACCGGTAATCCGGTGACTGGCGGCGGCGATCCGTTCGGCGTGCAAGACACCAAACGGGGTTTCGATCATGCACCAAATCCCCATGTCCTGCGGCGCACCGTTGGCGTCCAGAACGTGTTCCGCCATGCGGATGGCATCCGCGCTTTCCACTTTTGGCAGAACAATCCCGTGCGCACCGGAACCGGCGACGGCGGCCATGTCGGCGAGACCCCATTCGGTCTGGAAGCCATTGACGCGCACAAGCAGCTCTCGCATGCCATAACCACCATTTCCTATGGCGTTACACACGTTTTCGCGGGCGTCGATTTTCTGTGTCGGAGCGACGGCGTCTTCCAGATCCAGGATCAGGGCATCTGCCGGCAGGTTACGGCCTTTTTCCAGCGCCCGGGTATTGGAGCCGGGCATGTAAAGAACGCTTCTGCGGGGGCGTACTGATTTGTTCATCTTTTACCAACTCCCTCGTACTAGTCTGAACAATGGCGGACAGTACAAGCCAGGACACCGCGTGACAAGATTTTGACGCTAGAGGTTTCTGCAATGGGCATTCTTTCCATTCAGTCTCATGTTTCTTACGGCCATGTCGGCAATGCGGCGGCGGTTTTTGTGCTGCGGCGCCTCGGCTTTGATGTCTGGCCCGTTCATACGGTCCTATTCAGCAATCATCCCGGATATGGCGATTTTGGTGGTATCGCAATCGGCAGCGAAACCGTGCAGGACATCATGCGGGGGCTGGAAGCGCGGGGCGTATTCGGCGCCTGTGAGGCCGTTATCGGTGGTTATCTGGGATCGGCGGGGACCGGCGCGGTGATGCTGGATGTTGTCCGCCGGATCAAGGCTGTGAACCCGACATCGGGTTTCTATCTGGACCCGGTGCTCGGAGATCGAGACACCGGGGTGTATGTCGCCGACAATGTGGTTGAATTTTACCGCAATTACGGTCTTGGTGCCGCCGACGTTGTCAAGGCGAACGCCTTTGAACTGGAAGTTTTGTCCGGTGTTCCGGTTTTGGATTTGGCATCGGCCCGGGATGCTGCCATGACAGTATTTAATGCTCACGGCGCGCGAACGGTGGTTGTTACATCCATCCCTGCCGGTGATGGTTCGACACTGGTAACAGCGGCAATCAGCAAGGAGGGTGTCTGGGTCGTGGAAACGCCTGTTATTCCCGTTGAACAGAAGGGCACCGGTGATGCTTTCATGGCACTACTGGTTGCGAACGATCTGAATGCACCGGAACAGATGGGCAAGGCCCTGGCGGCGAGTGTATCAGCCATATGGTCGCTCATACGTGAGACCTGTGAACACGGGGCCGGTGAATTGTTGCTGGTCAATCAGCAAAGGTTGCTGCTTGAGCCAACGGTCAAACATGATGCGCGGTGGCTGGAACATTCGGTAATCGGTGGTGAACATTGACAGATACCTGTAATGGGACGTACCCAGCGTTGATCCCTGACATTTTGCAGGCTCTCGGGCACCGAAAGTCTTCGGGGGCCTGTTGCGGTATGGAACGATGGAGAGCGGCGCCCAAAAATCGGGCAAAAAATCAGGCAAAAAAAGAGAGCGGTTTAACCGCCCTCGGGTTTTTCGCGACCATTTCAGGTTCAATGATCGGGTAGAGTTGTCAGGCCGCCCGCTCGGATTTCTGAGTAATCAGTTCCTCTGCAATCTGAATGGCGTTGAGCGCCGCGCCCTTGCGCAGGTTGTCGGAAACAACCCACATGGCGAGCCCGTTATCCACAGTCGGGTCCGTGCGGATACGGCTGACATAAACCGCATCTTCACCTGCGCATTCGACGGGCGTGACGTAGCCTTCGTCTTGGCGATGATCGATGACAACCACACCGGCGGCGTTTTTCAGCGCTGATCGGGCTTCGTTTTCGTCAATCTCATGCAGGCATTCAATGGTGAGCGCTTCCGCATGGCCAATGAAGACAGGCGTGCGAACACAGGTGGCGTGTACCTTGATGACGGGATCAAGAATTTTCTTGGTTTCCACCACCATCTTCCACTCCTCCCTGGTTGCGCCATCGTCCATGAATGTGTCGATGTGCGGAATACAGTTAAAGGCGATCTGTTTGGTAAACTTTTGCCGCGTATCGACCACGGGCTGGTTGACGTAAATGCCCTTGGTTTGATCAAACAGCTCGTCCATCCCTTGCTTGCCGGCCCCGGAAACACTCTGATAGGTGGCAACAACGACACGTTTGATGGTGGCGAGATCGTGCAGCGGTTTCAGGGCCACAAGCATCTGGATCGTGGAGCAGTTGGGGTTGGCAATAATGCCTTTTTTCGTGTGCTCGGCGACGGCGTGCGGGTTCACCTCCGGCACCACTAGCGGCACATCCGGGTCCATTCGGAAATGCGAGGTGTTGTCGATCACTACTGCACCGGCCCGCGCCGCCCGCGGGCTGTGTTCGGCAGAAATCGGCGCACCCGGAGACGACAGCACGATATCAATACCTTTGAAGTCATAGGCCGCCAGGTCCTGAACCTTGAGGGTGGTTGTGTCGCCGAGCGAAACCTCACGACCAACAGAGCGGCTAGAGGCCAAGGCAACCACTTCGTCTGCCGGAAAATTGCGTTCGTCGATCAGGTTCAGCAGTTCGCGGCCCACATTGCCCGTGGCTCCAACAACAGCGACTCGATAACCCATTTTTCATACTCCTTTGGATCAGACCTCGTGGATCAGCCCACATTTGCTGGTTCAGGCAATTCGCTTTCTTTATTCACGCGCGAGGGTCTGAGCGATCATCGCCATCTCAGGCGGCGGCAATTAATACCGAGCCGTCGTTCTGTGCAACCCCTAAATCCAGTCTTTTGGTCATGGGAATAGAACCGGGCAGGGGACATTGCAAGCGGACCGGCATAGGCGGCGGACGGTGGATATAACCGGCCCGGGCGTAAAACAGAACCATATCCGGTGCCGTCCAGACTCCCGCACGACGATACCCCTTGATACTGGCGTAACGATCAGCCAGCATCAGCATGATGCCGCCATAGCCCTGTCTCTGGCAGGCCGGGTCAATGGCAACGCCGCGAACCTCGATCTCGCGGCCTCGGCCCAATTCACCCGTATCCTGAAGGCCCACTGTGCCGATGATGATCCCGTTACGCAGCAAGACCATTGCCGCGTAATCATCACCGTACTGTTCCGGGTGATTTCGGTCATAGGTGCCGAAGGTTTCCACCATGTTGCGCCCGGCCCATAAGGCCCGCTCTCGGATACAGTGGTATCGGTCCCACTCTGATTCTGTTTCGGGCCGTCGCAATTGGAAACGACCGCTGTTGGTATGTGCAAAGCACTTCATGGCATCTTCTCCCAACAAAAAAGCCCGCGGGGTTTATCCGCGGGCCTGGTTTACTGACGGTATTCGTCTTCAGTTACTGGACCCGCGTCACCGCCGTACCTTCACAATGGTTTTGGTGGTTTGAGCGCGCGCGATGACATCGGCAATTGTCCATGCAACACAAAGCGTACCGGCCACAAGGGCGGCGGCGGGGGCAAGGTCAAACATGGTTGCGTATTGTGTCATCATGCCACAGCCATAGCCTATGTAGATTTTACGATCAACCGGAAATCTGTTCTTTTTTTTATAAAAGCGGATGGCTCATGTTATTCTGCCACAGCGACCCCTGCGCCGGAGGACACATGAAAGCCGTCTACGATCCCGCTCATGCCGGTTATGACCCGCATTTTTCTTGTGCGCGGTCACCCTGTCAAGAGCACATACCCGCCAGAGCATGCCGCCCGCTTGCCGGACGGCGGACCGTCATGCGGGATGGATTTGGTGGAGAAACGGGTGCCCGGCCCATCGCCGCGGGAAGGCGTACACAGTGCGGATTATCCGGTGGTTCTGGAAACGGCCCATGAACAATGGATGGCGCGGCATCGCCACGCGCTATGCAAAGAATACAGCTTCCTTTTACGCCGCCGTCCAGGTCAGATGTATGACTCTGTGGACAAAAATTTCGTGACGATAGGGCCTAGGCGGCGATGCGGCGGAAGACGATCCGTTATGCTACCATCACATACAGTTCTATGAGGCGGTCGATGGTTTCGCCGTCGTCGGCGAGAGGGAGCTGGATTGTCGCCAGACGGGAGGCCGGGTCGTGGGTAAAATCATGTTTCCAGTCCAGTGGCCCGATACAGACGCGGTACTGCTTTTCGCGAACCATTGTTGCGTACATTTCGAAATCTTCAGCGGCAAAAATGATGCCTTCGAAATCCCGGCTGAGCTTTCCGGTAAGGTCCTGTCCCCACAGTCGGGTTACGTTCGTTCCCCACAGGCGAATGCGCGTATCAAACACGTCGCCGTCGAGGATGTCATCGACCACCAGCCATCCATACCAAGGCGCGAAGTCTTCGATTTCGAAGTCTCTCCAGCCCGGTATGTTGGTATCGCATCGTTTGCTGATCCAGAGGTCCCTGAATGCCCGAAGTTCAGAGAAGCGGTCTAAAACGTCCGAAGACACATCCAGAGGAAGCATCTCGTAGAACCACCCGTTATCTTCCGTCCACTGCATGGCGACATCATACCAACGAGAGGGCGGGCGGGAGCCAGCTTCCCTCTTAGCCCAAAATATATTGAAGTCTACCGCTGCCATCACCACATATTGTGGTCAACAGATGTCCACTGTCAAGCGCCGATCTGTGCGGTTCCACTGAAAATTTTTATCGTCGACTTGTCGCGGTCAGTATGGCCCGCGATTTGGTTTGAACGACGGATCTTTCTCCTGCTCCAGGTGCCCGCCCTGATCCTGGCCCATGGTGCAGGCGCGGCCCGCTCATTTGCTGTGACAATGGGGCGGGGCCGTCAATATGGTCTTGGGTGAGCGGCTTTATATCCAGATCGTGTGACACAGAAAGATGGCTGTCGCCCGGGAACCGGCAATCAGGGGCTTGCCGCAATCGTGGACATGGCGGGCTGATCATTGGTGTGGCAGTGCACACCACCACCCGCGTACCAGGACGCCAGCATTTCGACCACATAGACATCCCGACCGGGAAAAAAAGACTCAAGCAAGGCCCTGGCGTTGTTATCGGCTTCTTCATGGCCAAAGCCCACGGTGATGACAAAGCCGTTGCCCACGAGCCAGTTCATGTAGTTGGTGCCGAGCGTTTTGCCCTGGTAGGACACTGTCGTTTCGATGGGCAGGCGCGCGACGTCGAAACCGGCATGGGCGATGGTTCGTGCCGCGTTTTCATAGACCGCGCCGTCGCCACCGTCATCCGGTTTGCAATGCGACTGGTCCGTGCATTGCGGGACCACGACGGTGGTTTTGTTGATGAACCGGGCGAGACCGTCAATGTGACCGTTGGTCAGGTCGCCTTCGGTAACGCCTTCTACAAAGACCACTTTCGATACACCGAAGTGTTTTTTCAGGTCGGCTTCGGCCTGCTCGCGGGTATAGCCGGGATTGCGGCGCGGGTCGCCAATGGTGCTCCAGTTCAGGATCACGGCATCATCGCCGTTGAACTCAAGATTGCCGCGTTCGTGAACGATGTCCACGTGATCAACGGGCATGCCGAGAATGTTACCCACGGCATCGGGAACCCTGTTATCCAGTCCGTAGGGGATATCTCTGCCAAAAGCCCCGCCCCAGGCATCGAATTCCCAGTTCTGGAGGCGCATTTCGCCGTCTTCGATCACGTAGACGGGGCCATTGTCGCGCATCCAGGCGCTGTCACTGGGAACCTCGTGCCAGCGGATGTTGCGGTGATCCGGATCTCCCCCCGCGGCCTCAAGCGCCTTACGAGCCTTTTCGCGGATTTTGTTATTGCCGTAGAGAATGTGCAGCTTTTGATAGCCCGCGATGATCGTGGAAAATTTGGCAAAAGCTGGCTCGTAAGCACGTTCCCAAGGTCCCGGCCATTGCAGCCAAATGGCTTCCTGAGGTTCCCATTCCGCGGGGATTCTTTTTTCGGTTACGGCAAGGGTTCTGGTACTCAAGACAAGGGCTCCCGCCAGAAACAGGATCGCCGCAAACAAGACAAACACTCTTTTGCCTGCCATCGCGGATTACTCCTACAAAGCCCGGCGAACGGGCTTGTCAATCCACCGTCACAGACGATAACACGTATAACACCGATAACACCATTGGCCTGAGCGCCGCGCAATAGCGCAATTGCGGCGGCAATCGGGTCGGATATCATGCCGGGGCGGGTTTTTTTGTGGTGCCACGAACCGCCAGTATACCCGCCCCCACAATCAATGCCATGCCGAGCATACCAAGGGTGTCGGGAATTTCATCAAACAGCAGAAAACCCCAGATTATTGCAAAACCCACGTAGGCAAAATCATAGGTTCCAACAATGGATGATGGCGCATTCTGATAGGCTATGGC
Organism: Rhodospirillales bacterium; assembly: GCA_963921245.4. Lineage (GTDB taxonomy): Bacteria > Pseudomonadota > Alphaproteobacteria > Rhodospirillales > Casp-alpha2 > JABJGO01. The sequence continues at coordinate 797,150 of CAWUEY030000001.1, forward strand.
GCCGAAGACACTACCGATCAGGGTGGCGGTTGCCAGTACTGCCATGGACAGCCATTGCGAAGTGCCCATCCCGGCCCAGCTACCAAGCAGAAACCCGCTGCGCTCACTATCAGGTATTAAGCTCGTGAACACAGCGCCGATTGTGCCGATGATCACAAACATAATGTTCATGTTCATGGAGAGGACAATCGGATGCTCCATCCGACACCTGGTTCGCGTCAGGATCATGGCAAGGGCGAACAGCATGGCGGAGATCAGCGGCAGCAACGCATAGGCGTTAAAGTCATTGGCGGCGGGCCGCAGGATCAGCAGCACGCCGACAAATCCCACGGACACCGCGACCCAGCCCCGCTTTCCCACGGTCTCGCCGACGAGCAGGGCGGAGAACAGCGTAATGAACAGGGGCAGGGTGTAGTATGCGGCGGCGGCCACGGACAGCGGCAGATGCGGTAGGGACATGTAGTAGGTAATCCACATGACCGCGAGCATGAGGCTGCGCACGGCGGTCCAGAGAAACGCGCCCGGCAAAATCGACTGATCGCGCCGCAGGAAGAACCAAGCCACCATCAACACCGGAATAACCAGCAAGGACCGGATCACGAAAATTTGCCACAGGACAAAACCTGTGCTGAGTTGTTTGATTAGCGCATCCCCTAAGGAAAGGGCGAAGACCGTAAAAACGACCGCCGCAACAGCGAGGGGGATGTTATCGCTGGATGTCTCGCGGTTCACCTTTACCTAAACCAGCTTGTCCAGTTCCGCGAGAATGGCATCGCCCATGCCGGCGGTGGACACTTTGATCTTGCCGTCCTGCATGATATCGGCGGTGCGAGTGCCACGGGCCAGAACATTGTCAACCGCCTTTTCAACCATATCCGCATCGTCGCCCATGTCGAAGGAGTAGCGCAGGCACATGGCGAGTGAGAGCACGCATGCCAGCGGGTTGGCAATGCCCATGCCGGTGATATCGGGGGCGGAGCCGTGGACGGGTTCATAGAGGGCCTTGCGGCGACCGCTTTCATCGGGGGCGCCGAGTGATGCGGAGGGCAGCATGCCCAGCGATCCGGTCAGCATAGCCGCGCAATCGGACAACACATCACCGAACAGATTGTCGGTGACAATAACGTCAAACTGTTTCGGATTGCGGACCAGTTGCATGGCGCAGTTGTCGGCGTACATGTGCTCCAGCGTCACGTCGGGATAGTCGGCACCGACTTCGGCGGCAACAGCGCGCCACAGAACACCGGTTTCCATGACATTGGCCTTTTCCACGGAGTGGACCCTGCTATTGCGCTTGCGGGCCAGGTCGAACGCCGCGCGGGTCACGCGATCAATTTCGCCTTCGCTGTACAGTGTGGTATCCACGGCCCAGCGGGTGCCGTCATCGTTTCTGGCGTTTTTCTTTGGCTGGCTGAAATAGGTGCCGCCTGTGAGCTCCCGAACGATAAGGATGTCGAGACCGGACACAAGATCGGGTTTCAGGGAGGACGCTTCCGCCAAGGCATCAAACACCAGGGCCGGGCGAAGGTTGGCGTACAGGTCCAGTTCCTTGCGTAGTTTCAGCAGTCCGGCCTCCGGACGATGGTCGCGTTCCACGTTGTCCCATTTGGGGCCACCGACCGCACCGAACAGAACGGCATCCACATTCATGGCCTTGTCCATGTCTTCATCGCTGATGGAGGTGCCATGGGCGTCATAGGCTGCCCCACCCACAAGTCCCTGCTCAATGTCAAAGCTAAGAGCGCGCTTTTTTGCCATCCAGTCGATAACGCGTTCCACTTCGTCCATGACCTCCACGCCGATACCGTCGCCGGGCAGGATGAGAAGTTTCTTATTGGCGGTCATGGGTTCAACTCCTGTCCCCTCATGCTATAGTCAGATCACTGCCGGGGAAGAGGCCCGGCGTTCCTGACAGATTGCTGCTGGAGAATTCGGGCCAGCGTTAGACGGTACTATACCTGACAGGAGAGAAAAGTCATGGCCTGGTTCCAGGATTCCGAACCCACCACCCGCGATCTTTTGGTAGGGGTCTACGATCTCACACATTACACCCGTTACTGTCTGAAAACTCCGGACGAGGATGTTCTGAGTCTTATGCGGGGGTATTTTTGCCTCACCGGCGGGATCATTCAACAAAATGGCGGCCGTCTCATCAAAACCCTCGGTGATGCCGGATTAGCCGCCTTCGATGCGGCGGACAGCGATACAGGCGTCCGCTGTTTCCTTGCGCTCAAGGAAGCGGGCGATGCCTGGCTCAGGAACCAGGGCTATCCCGGCAAGGCAGTCGTGAAACTGCATATGGGACCCGTGGCGTGCGGACTTGTTGGCGCGCCGGGATGCGAAATCCTGGACACTTATGGCAAGACTGTGAATACGGCTATGTTGTTGGAGTCAAAAGGTTTTGCCATAACGCCGCAGGTTTTCCGGTCCTTGAATGCCGGGGTCCGGGGCCTGTTTCGAAAACACACCCCACCCGTGACATATATCTCTGTGGACACCCCACACTGATACAGCCTAGGATTGGGCCGCGATGTATCTACAGGGAATCATTGGCTTGGCCCTGCTGTGTCTGATGGCCTGGGCGATCAGCGAAAATCGCCGGGCCGTCTCCTGGAAATTGCCGGTTGTTGGGCTGGTCCTGCAACTGCTGCTGGCGATCGTCTTGCTCAAACTGCCACCGTTTCAGACCGCGTTTCTGTGGCTGAACTCTCTCGTTCTGGCGTTGCAGGAAGCGACCGAACAGGGGACATCGCTGGTGTTTGGCTACATTGGCGGCGGTCCCCTGCCCTTTGAAGAACCCTTCCCGGGCGCGGCCTGGGTGTTCGCCTTTCGGGGCTTGCCGTTGATCCTGGTCATGGCGGCGATTTCAGCGCTGCTGTTTCACTGGAAAATCCTGCCGGTGATCATCCGCGGTTTTTCCTGGGCGCTTCGGCGCACCATGGGCATCGGCGGTGCCGTCGGTGTCAGCGCCGCCGCCAACATTTTTGTCGGCATGGTGGAGGCACCGCTGTTTGTTCGGCCTTACCTGAAAAGCCTGACCCGGAGTGAGCTGTTCATGGTCATGAGTTGTGGGCTCGCCACGGTGGCCGGTACGGTTATGGTTTTGTACGCGGCTATTCTCGGCTCGACGCTCGACAATGTTCTGGGGCATATCCTGACGGCGTCGCTGATCAGTGCCCCCGCGGCGATCCTGATTGCCCGGCTCATGGTGCCGGAAGACGGCAGCGTCACCCAGCCGACGGAAGCCGATGAACTGGTCCCGCCCGTGGAGGCCGCCACCGCCATGGAGGCCCTGGTCCTCAGCACAGGAACCGGTATCAGGCTCATTGCGAATGTGATTGCCATACTGATTGTGGTGGTGGCGCTGGTTCATCTGCTCAATACGGTTTTGGGGCTGGTACCGGGTGGTGGCGGGAACCCGCTTAGCCTGCAACAGATCATGGGCTATATCTTTGCGCCCATAGCCTGGTGCATGGGGCTCGACTGGTCTGAGGCGCTCGCCGGGGGCAAGCTGTTGGGGACCCGGCTGGCCCTGACCGAGTTTGTCGCCTATCTGGACCTAGCGGTTCTACCGCCGGAAACCTTCAGCGAGCGCTCGCAGGTGATCTTGCTCTATGGACTGTGCGGGTTTGCTAGTCTGCCGAGCCTTGGCATCATGATCGGTGGCCTTGGGGCCCTGGTGCCGGAACGGCGCGCAGAGATTATCGGTCTTGGCTTTCGTTCCGTGATCGCCGCAACGCTGGCAACGGCCATGACCGGCGCGGTGGTCGGCCTGGTGCTTTAAACACACCCGCCGGTCGGTCAAACGGGTTATCGTTTTCCCATCAGATGTCCGCGTACATCCTTATATGCGTTTTGATCAGATCGCGGTCTAACAGGTCATCCGTGCAAAAAATCCATGCCTGCTTGCAGGCCCGAGAGCGTTTGCGGAAAGGTGCCACCCTTGGGATATAGGCGGCAGGGAGTGCCGCCTGAAAAATTTTTTCACTTTTTTTGAATATTTTCCTTGACAGGGGCGTTATTTTACCCTACCTTGAGTTCAGTGACAGGGACAAGTGCGTCTGCACCGCATAGTCCAGTCACCGTCAAAACCGTCGTTAAAGCGGACGGAACAAACACAAAAGGCTCCATCAGACGATCCTGCTTATACACACGCAGAATTATGCACACTCGGAATTATGTACATTCAGGCGGCTCTTGCGCACAACACCCATAATACCCCCAAATCAACGTTATCCGGGTCCGCCGCAAAAGGAAAACGTCTACAAATGTAAACAAAAAGTAACTCTCTGCATTGTATGCATCGATGCACCCACGGCCCGAAAATCGCGGCGTGCAAATGAACAATTCAGTCAGTATCAGGATGGGATATCCAGATCCTTACGGATGGTGATGTTACGCAACATGACCTCCAGCAGGACCTTGTCTTCAAAACCAATGCTGGCCTCCTTTGAATAGGTCTCGCGTAATTCGTGAAATACGGCCCGTTCGTTGTCGGCCAACTGGTCTTCGACCTGAGCGACCTTGTCGATAAGATTTCTGATCTCGACCAGGGTTTTAAGGTCTGGAAAGCCGGACTTACTCATCGCTCACTCATCGCTCACTCTCGTCAAGGCCGTACTTATGGTAAAAACGCATCCCTGGCATCGCCGCCCTCGGTGCCGGTTGCGGGCAGGCGACAGGTGACGGTTGTTCCCCGGTTGGGCCGGGAAACAATGTCGACAGTTCCGCCGTGAAGCTCAAGGAAGCCCTTGACCATGGCGAGGCCGAGGCCGGCCCCTTCCGGTTCGCCTTCGGGTTGATCGCCTTTGGTGAATTTCTGAAACACCCGGTCGATGTCGGCCTGCGGGATGCCGACGCCCGTATCGGCGACGCTGAGAATAACCTCGTCGACGGTCCGTTCGGCACTGAGGCGGATGCCGCCCCGTTTCGGCGTGAACCGAACGGCATTGCCCAGAAGGTTGAAGATGACCTGTTTCAGGCGCTGTTCATCGGCGGAGAGCCAGCCGATATCGGTTGGTACATCGAAGGCAAGGTGAATTTCCTTCTGACGGGCCCGTTCGGTCATCAGCTTCATGCAGCCCGCCAGCAGGGCATGCAGGTCAATGGCATCTTTTTCCAGTTTCACGGTGCCGCTTTCGATGGCCGCCAGCTCCAGGGTGTCGGCGATCACCGCCATCAGGGTCTCCGCGGTGGCCCTGATGCCATTGACGTACTCTTCCTGGCGCGGGCTGAGTTCACCAAAATACCCCGCGCCGAGGATTTCGGAAAAGCCGCTTATGGTGGTCATGGGGGTGCGGATTTCATAGGATACATCGTCAATGAACTTGGATTTGAGGCGATTGGTCTCTTCCAGGATTTCTGTCCGCGCCCGGAGGGCGGCTTCGACTGTGGCTTCATCGGTGACGTCCAGATAACTGACCAGGACAGCGCCATCGGGCAGCGGTTCATAGGCCACGTCAAAGACCTTGCCTGTCAATCGCTGCACCCGTTCCCGGTGGGATTGTCGCCGGGTCAGGTGAGCGAGGATGTGGTTTCGGCGGGTCTGCCAGCCCTCGTCGGTTTCGCCGTCATCGCGCATATGCTCGACGATGCGCGACATGTGCGGTTCAGCCTGCGTGGTTTCTTCACCGAGCGCCCACAAGGTCGCGAAGCGGTCGTTGTGAAGTTTCAGACGCCCGTCGTTGCCAAACACGGCAACGGCTTCCTGTAGGTTGTCGATGGTGTGACGCTGAACCAGGTCCAGGGTCTTGTAGGATCGTTGCAGGTCGAGCCGTTCGCTTATGTCTTCATAGATATAGGTAATGCCGCCATTCCCCGCCCGCGCGACGGTGGTTCGGACCGTGCGGCCATCGGGCAGGTAAAGCGTCCGCTCGTCCGGTGTATCCAGCGTCTGGAACAGGTCGTTCTCTGCTGTTCTGTAGGCCCTGAAATCGGGGACCTCCGGCAACAAGCGGGTGTCCCGCATCCGGTCGAGAACCTGTGACAGGGTTGGACGATCCTCAAGCCAGGCTTCGTCCATTTGCCACAACGTGACAAAGGCCCGATTGACATAGGACACCCGCTTGTCGGCATTGTACATGACGATCCCGACGGAAAGCGGGTCCAGCATCTGTTCAAACAGGCTGCGTTGCGATTGCAGGGCCCTGGTAATCTCCGACGCACCGCCAGCCTTGTGTTCCACCGCAAACCCCACAGTGCCGCCGCCGGGGCCCAGCGGAGACTCGGTGATTTCCAGCACCCGTCGACTGCCATCGACGTCAAGCATGCGTTGCTCGGTTTGCGTGCCCCCTTCGCGCAGGGCACGGGTGGCGATCTCCGTGGCCCGCCCGGCAACCGCGGAACCGGCAACACCTGCGCGATCATTGGCAAAGGCCAGTTCAAGATCCGGATCACGCAACCAGACCGGAATCGGCATGGCGTTGAAGACCGTGCGCATCTGTTGCTCTGCATCCGAGGTCAGCGGTTCCTGAACCAGCGCGGATACATCCCGGAACCAGATGATATCGCCGGGAGAGGGTGCGGTTTCGGTTTTGGCCAAGGCGCGCCGCCCGACGGCGTGAATGGTCCGCTCGCCCAGCGGCAGCAAGAGCTCAAACGCGGTTCCCGCATCGCGCAGGGCTTCGGAACTCCGCTTCAAGAGGGCCCGCTCCGATGCGGCGAAGGCGCCCGCCACGGACGTGAATGTATCGTCCGCCGGTGACGCCAGTTGGAGCATTGTTTTCAGGTTTTGCGAACAACGCTCGGTTGGGGGCTTTCCAGCGATCCATGCATAAACCCCATCGGGCTGTGATTCATGGAGGGCCAGGAGATTTTCGGAAGCAAATGTTTCCGCGTGAGCCGACAGTTTTGGCCGCAGAACGCTCAGCCAAACCAGAATACAGCCCACGAGGCTAACAAGGGTACCAGCAATAAAGGCGAAGACGACGGGATCCATGGACCGAGCTCATGCGAATCGATAGAGAATCTTAGGAGCCGCAACTCATTCGCGCAAGAGCGTGGTTGCCCTGGACAGGGGTAGAGAAAAAAGCGGTTTCTGAGAACCGTGCCTATAATGCCTTGATCTCGACCGGGGCCTAATAACGATAGGTGTCCGGCTTGAACGGGCCTTCCACGCCGACGCCGATGTAATCGGCCTGCGCCTGGTTGAGTTTGGTCAGCGAGGCCCCCAGTTTGCCCAGATGCAGCATGGCGACTTTTTCGTCCAGATGTTTGGGCAGAACATAGACCTTGTTCCCGTACTTGCCGTCGCCATTGTTGGCGAACAGTTCGATCTGGGCCATGGTCTGGTTGGTGAAGGAGGCACTCATGACGAAGCTGGGGTGACCGGTGGCGCAACCCAGGTTCACGAGACGACCTTCGGCCAGCAGGATAATCCGATTGCCGTCGGGGAAGGTGATTTCATCGACCTGCGGCTTGATGTTGCTCCACGACATGTTCTTCAGGGCGGCGACCTGAATTTCACTGTCGAAGTGACCGATGTTGCAGACAATGGCCCGGTCTTTCATGGCCCGCATGTGATCGACGGTAATGACGTCGATGTTACCGGTGGTGGTCACGAAGATATCACCGCGGGAGGTGGCTTCTTCCATGGTAACCACTTCGTAGCCTTCCATGCAGGCCTGCAGGGCGCAGATGGGATCGGCCTCGGTTACCAGCACCCGGCACCCGGCATTGCGCAACGAGTCTGCGGAACCTTTGCCCACGTCGCCGTAACCGCAAACCACACCGACTTTCCCGGCCATCATCACATCCGTGGCGCGACGAAGGGCATCGACGAGGCTTTCGCGGCAACCATACTTGTTGTCGAACTTGGATTTGGTTACAGAGTCGTTCACATTGATGGCCGGGAACGGCAGGTTACCGTTGCGCTCCATATCATAGAGGCGATGAACACCTGTGGTCGTTTCTTCCGTCACACCCCTGATGGCGGCCAGATTGCGGGAATACCACGTGGCGTCTTGTGCCAGTTTGGCTTTGATAGAGGCGAACATGACTTCCGCTTCTTCACTGCCTGGGTTGTCGAGAACGGAGATGTCCTGTGCGGCCTGAGCGCCCAGATGAACCAGCATGGTGGCATCACCACCATCGTCGAGGATCATGTTGGGCGTGCCACCGTCGTGCCAGTCGAAGATGCGGTGAGCAAAGTCCCAGTACTCTTCGAGGGTTTCGCCTTTATGGGCAAAAACCGGGGTGCCCGCCGCGGCAACAGCGGCCGCGGCGTGGTCCTGTGTGGAGTAGATATTGCAGGATGCCCAGCGGACTTCTGCACCCAGAGCTTCCAGAGTCTGGATCAGGACGGCGGTCTGAATGGTCATGTGAAGGGAGCCGGCAATGCGCGCACCTTTGAGAGGCTGCTCGGCGCCAAACTCTTCGCGAACGGCCATCAGGCCCGGCATTTCGGATTCCGCAATATCCACTTCCTTGCGCCCCCAATCGGCGAGGGACAGATCGGCAACCGCATAATCGTTGGTGGTGCTCATGAAAATCTCCGTATGCAATATTCTGCAATTCAATGATCGTGAATGGCGGGGTTGGTAGCACGCCCGGAAACGAAGGTAAACAGGCTTAGCTCATCTCGTTGAAGTCATCTAGTAGCGTCGAGATTCGGCCCGAATCCACCTGATCCATAATCAGGCCCGCCCGGCGGGTTGCCGCCATCAATTCTATTTCCCGGATACGTTGTTTAACCCGGGGAATGTTGAGGGCCGCCATAGAGAGTTCCCGGAAACCCAGGCCCAGCAACAGGGCTGTGTATCGCGGATCACCGGCCATCTCGCCACAGATACTGACTGGAATTTGCATACGGTGCGCCGCTTCGGCGGAAAACTGGATCAGGCGTAGAACAGCCGGGTGCAGAGGATCGAACAGGGAGGCGACGAATTCATTAGCACGATCGATGGCTAGCGTATACATGGTCAGGTCGTTGGAGCCGATGGCAAAAAAGTCGGAGACCCGGGCCAGAGCATCTGCTGCCAGTGCCGCCCCGGGAACTTCAATCATGCACCCCACCGGTGGCAAAGGGTCCGGGACTGATACTTTGCGCCGTTTGAGCCTGGTCGCGGCTTTTTTCAAGACGGCCCGAGCCTGGCGGACCTCGGATACCGTCGATACCATCGGCAGAAGAATGCGAACGCGGCCATGCCTGGCGGCGCGAAGAATGGCGCGGAATTGCGTTTCAAGAATATCGGGCTGTGAGAGAGACAGGCGGATGCCGCGCAGACCCAGCGCTGAAGTGGCTTTTTCATCCATACCTTGCAAAAGAGACTCAGCCGGTTTCTCGCCACCCACATCGAGGGTACGAATGGTCACAGGACCGTCTGACGCCTGCACGACTTCGCGCAGGCTTTCGTACTGTTCGTCTTCCGATGGAATATCCTCGCGGCTCATGTACATGAATTCGGAACGCAGCAAACCGACCCCCCTGGCACCAGAGGTTTTAACCAGTGTCATCTCAATGGGTAGCTCAACGTTGGCCTGCAAGGTCACGTTGGTCTCATCACGGGTGATGGCGGGGAGGTCGCGCATCCGTTCCAATCGCCGGGCTTCGTGTCGGTATTCCTTTTGCTGGCGTGTAGCGATTGAAAGCGTTTCCCGTTCCGGCTTCACGACCACTCTACCAACCGTGCCGTCGACCATAATCATGTCACCATTACGCACATGACGCAGCATATCCTGAACCCCCAGAACTGTCGGTAAACCGAGCGCCCGGGCCATGATCGCAGTATGGCCTTCAGCGCCACCCAGATCTGCTGCCGCCCCGAGAACTCTCTCGGGGTTGAGTTGCGCGGTATCTGCGGGGGTAAGTTCGTCAGCGATCACAATGCTGCCTTTTGGAACCGATGCAAACGGTTTCACCGGGGTTTGCGTCAGGTTCAAGATCAGTCGTCGCCCGACGCTTCGAATATCATCGATACGGGCCGCGATATAGGAATCGTCCATGGCGGCAAAGGCTGTGGTAATGTCGGTAATCTCACCTTGAACGGCAGCTTCGGCGTTGATCCGGCTGGTTTCGATCCGCCCACGGGCGCCCCGAATGAGCCGCGAGTCCTTCAGCATTTGCTCGTAGGCATCGACAAGGAAATTCAGCTCGTCCGCCGCGGTCGGTGACATTGTGCCAGCTTTTGCGCGCAGTCTCGCCATCTGTCGGCGGGCCCGGTCAACCGCACCGTCCAGGCGTTTACATTCGTCTTTGACCTGTTTCGCCGTTATGTCCCGCTCCGGGATGTCAATGGCACCGTGCTCACGCACATAGGCCGGCCCGATGGCAATCCCCGGTGAAACACCCAGTCCACGGTAGGATTTTTCATCGCCTTGTTTTGGATTTTTTTTCGCCAATGAACCCTAATCCTCTTCGTCAAAACCGTTTTCGACCAGGGTTCTGAGCGCATCGAGAGCTTGATCCCGTGCCGGTCCGCTAACCGAGATATCAATCTCCGTTCCTGGTGCCGCCGCCAGCATCATCAAACCCATGATCGATATTCCGGATACGGTTTGACCGTTTCTCGAGACAGCGACCGTGGCATCAAACATTTCAGCGGTTTTTACGAATTTGGCCGCCGCCCGCGCGTGCAGGCCGCGCCTGTTCACAATCCCGACACAACACTCCAGGGAGCCTTTGCCCGGGGAATCCGATGGGCTGGGACTCATTCACCGTCTTCCTGAAGAAGACGCGACGCGATATTGATGTATTTTCGCCCCGCCTCAGAGGCCTGTTGTGCGGCATCTTCCATGGTTGTAGAGTCTCGAACACTCGCCAGTTTGATCATCATCGGCAAGTTGGCGCCTGCGATAACCTCTACGTTCGCCTGTTCCATTACGGAAATGGCCAGATTGGACGGCGTGCCGCCAAACATATCCGTCAACAAAATGACGCCCGCGCCGCTGTCGGCACGATCAATGCTTTCAAGGATTTCCGCCCGCCGGCGTTCCATGTCATCGTCTGGTCCGATGCAGACGGCAGAAACATTTTCCTGCGGACCTACCACATGTTCCAGTGCGCCAATCAATTCCTCGGCCAGACGACCATGGGTGACAAGGACCAGTCCGATCATTTTCTTCTTTCTACTGCGTTCATGGGCATCGCGATCACAAGCGGGGATTTCAAACTATTTTTCCCCGTTTTCCAAGTCTCTGTGAAGAATTCTTGTTTGCCAACCCTTTGTCGCAATCCATTCTTCTATCGTTTTTGAAACAAAGACAGAGCGATGCCGCCCGCCGGTACAACCGAAAGAAACAGTCAGGTAGCGTTTGCCCTCTTCTGCATACCGAGACAACAAAGGATCAAGTAACGATTTCAGGTTATCTAGGAAACTCTCGAAATCAGGGTCGGAAGATATGTAATCACCAACCGCCTGGTTTTGTCCGCTAAACGGTCTTAGATCTTCGTCATAGTGAGGGTTTTTGAGAAAACGGACATCAAACACCAGGTCTGCATCCCGCGGCAGACCCTTCGCGTAGGAAAATGAGGAAACAAAGACCACTATGCCCTGTTTGGTACCCAGCCCAAAATGCTCTTCAACGATCTGACGGAAAGCAACCACCGTTTGTCCTGTTGAATCGATAACCAGATCCGATGCCTCTTTTAGGGCCACCAGCAGCTTACGCTCCTGGTCAATGCCGTCTTTTACTTGCCGGTCTCGTGCCAGGGGATGCCGCCGCCGGGTTGTCCTGAACCGGTTTTCAAGTTCGGAATCGTCACATTCGAGAAAAAGCGTCGTAATTGACAAAGATGAAAACGATCGTAAATGGGCAACCGTTTCCATAATTTTCTGGCTATCAAAATCACGGGCCCTGACGTCGATGCCGATGGCGACCGGATTGCTGACATCGGATAGTACCAGGCGGCTCAACAGGGATACGGGAAGGTTGTCTACCGCTTCATAACCAAGGTCTTCCAGCACGTTCAGGGTTGTTGACTTCCCCGCGCCGGACATTCCCGTAACAAAAACGATAGGACGTAACTCTGATTGGGTCACGGGTGGGATATCCGCTCTATGTGGCCGGAAAAAACCCTCAAAGCGAGCCGCACTTTTTCTGGCGCCGAGGCTTCTAGGCCGTCAAGCCGAACGACGGGGAGTGCCCGGCCCAGAATGGATTCCGTGTCATTTTCCGGCATACGCTCCACCGAACCTGCCTGGCAAAGATCAACGACGAACGTCAACGGTGTACTGGTTGCGGGTTCGAGGCGAAGGATGCCAAGACCCCTGACCTCAATCAACCCCGATATCTCAGGCGGGCAGGAAGCGACGAGTGTATTTTCAACCAATTGAATATGGCAACGGTCATCCGCAACAAGCAACGCGCCACCATCTATGAGTCTCATAGCAAGATCGGACTTTCCCGAACCCGAAGGGCCACGGATCAAGACGCCGGAATCACCGATCCGAAGGGCGGTGGCGTGTATCTGAATTGACTGACCAGTTTCCACGACCGATTCCTAACTGAGGCAGTTCATCTACTTTTCTGCAGATGGGAGTTGGACATTGAATTGCGCCCCCAGAATCTCTCCAGAAGAAGACAAGCGATTGCCCGCCGTTATCGTTCCATTGTGCGCCTCAACGATTTGTTTTGAAATACTGAGTCCCAGGCCCGAGTGTTTGCCAAAATCTTCACTCTCGGGACGTTCAGTGTAAAACCGCTGAAATATTGCATCTTCCTTGCCTTCCGGTATACCGGGGCCTTCGTCGCTTACAGTCGCTACAACCTGTTTGCCAAACTCTGGCGATGTACTATGCCTCAGGTTTATCGTGATCTGACCGTTTGAAGGGCTAAAAGTGATGGCATTAATAATTAAATTGCGGAACACCTGAACCAGACGGTCTTCCATTCCCGGAACGGTGTAAACGTCGTTTCCTGTCAATTCGATGACGATCTCCGGCGCGGCGGCGTCACCGGCGGTGGATTGGTGTACATCGACGAGAGTTTCCAGCATTCGCCCCAGATCAACATCAGATAGTTCCGCGCGCGACAATTCTGCATCCAATCTGGATGCATCCGAAATATCCGAGATTAGTCGGTCCAGTCTTTCCACGTCGTTCTGGACAATCGACAACAGTTTTCTTTGTTGTTCGGGATCCGTTACTCTGGCGGCTGTTTCTACGGCGCTTTTCAAGGAGGTCAGCGGGTTTTTGATTTCGTGACTCACATCCGCCGCAAATCGTTCGATGGCGTCCATCCTGTTCCACAACGCGTCGGTCATGTCACGGAGCGCCAATGTCAGATCGCCAATCTCATCATCCCGTGCTTTAAGATCAGGGAGGCTGTGTTGACGGTTGAGAGAGCCGCGAATGCGATCTGCCGCCGCCGACAGGCGGAGGATTGGTTTGGCAATGGTACCTGCAAGATAAAGCGACAGGAACAGGCTGATGCCGAGAGTAACGATGAAGATTTGAATGATGTCCAACCGTACTTCGTACATGGCTTCATCGATATCCCGGGATGATTTCGAGACGAGAACGGCACCCAGAATCTGTTTGTAGCGTTGTACCGGCACGGCGACAGAAAGTGTCAGTCGGGTGCCGGTTAGGGTACGCACGGATTCGGCCTGCAACCCATTAAGGGCACGCATGACCTCTGGATAATGCCGGGCGTGCTGGTGTTCTTTCTCGCCATATTGTTCGTAGCGGTGTTGGCCCGGGAGCTGGTTTACAAATCGGTCGAGCCCTTCAAAAACTGCGCGCGCAAGCCCCGATGGTTCATTGGGTGCGGCGAGAACTTCCACCTCAACATTCCGACCGGCATGAAGCAAGTCCCTGGAGTCTGCGACGATTTGGCCTGACAGATGAAAGAGCCTGGCCCTTGTGTCGGTACTTTCCACCATTCTTCGAACAATTCGATTGGCGGTATCTCTGACCAGTTCCTGATCAACCGGTGTATGTCCGCCGACGGCACCTTCTCCTAATGCGGCGGAGAACATTTCGGCCTGAGTGCGGAGATTGGTCAATTCAGCGCGAATAAGGTTTTCGCGGTATTCGCCAAGATACAGAATTCCCGCGACGACAATAGCAAGGGCAAATATGTTAACGGTAAGAATGCGCCGCCGGATTGGCGAGAAGCGCCGTTTGGGACGTGTTCTCGCCACAGACGGGCCGATTGTCGTTGACAGAGTATCCACAGGTTTCATCGGGCGAGCGATTTCAGAGAGTCCAGTTCAAGGGGTTCTCTCTTCACGGTAGCAAAAGTCTTACTGAACCTGATAACGATACCCTATGCCGTACAAGGTCTCAATTTCCGAAAATTCAGGATCAACGGCTTTGAATTTCCGCCGCAGCCGCTTGATATGACTGTCTATTGTACGGTCATCGACATAAATATGCTCGCCATAGGCCGCATCAATGAGCTGATCCCGGTTTTTCACGTGACCCGGTCGGCGGGCCAAGGCCTCCAGCAACAGAAACTCTGTTACGGTCAGGTTCACATGTGCCCCCTTCCAGGTGCACAGATGCCGTGTTGGATCGAGAAGTAAATCCCCGCGAGTCAGGACCTTTTTTGAGTCCTCTTCCGTTTCGATGGGCGTTTTCCGTCTGATTACGGCACGGATTCGCTCTATCAGCAATCGCTGGGAAAACGGTTTGGTAATGTAGTCATCCGCACCCAATCGAAGACCGAGTAGTTCGTCGATTTCGTCGTCCTTGGAGGTAAGAAAAATAACCGGAAGATCGTTGTTCTCTCGAAGTTGTTTCAGAAGTTCCATGCCGTCCATTCGCGGCATTTTGATATCCAGCACGGCGAGGTCGACCGCGGTTCTGTTCAGCCCGTCATAGGCTTCCTCGCCATTATTGTAGGTGGTCACGTCAAAACCCTCAGCCTCCAGGGCCATGCTGACAGACGTCAAGATGTTACGGTCATCATCCACGAGTGCAATTTTTTCAGGCATAGGATATGCTTTCCAGTTTGCTATTTGATCAAAACATAAAAAACCACGTTTGTGGCAAAATTATTGCAGAATTATTGCAGACTGAACTGAAATCGACTGTTTATCTTGATTAGTTACCCTGCCGCAGGAAGATGGTTGTCGCAGTGGTAGCCGAGGACAACGGTGATCGCGCCCGCGATGTCGCAAGACACCCTGTTCGGGTCAATCTGCCCCGTGCCCTTGTGATCGACAAGAACAGGATGCCGCTCGGTTTGGTCACCATTGAAGATATGGTTTTGCGGGAAATAGAAACCGATGGTTAGATCAGTGAAATGACAAGGGATGTTTCAGATGAAGGCCTGAAGGTTCGCCGGTTGTTGCGCCGTTGTGGGTCGGGAACCCTAGCGACGCATTCTGTGCGTTACACGGATTATCCGTTTGCATCGTTTGTCACGTATGCTTGCGATCATGCGGGATACCCCCTGTTCCTGTTTTCGGACCTGTCCGATCACACCAAAAATCTATCGGTAAACACCAGGGTTTCACTATTGGTTGAAGCGGCCTCCCGTCGTCAGAATCCGCAAACCGGGGCGCGACTGAGTGTGGTGGGTGACATCCGCCAGACAACCTCCGAAAATGATCGGAACAGGTATCTGGCCCGACATCCCGGCGCAAACATGTACGCCTCGTTTGCAGATTTCCGATTTTACAGAATGTCTGTTGAAAGTATTCACTGGGTGGGTGGTTTTGCGCAGGCACGCTGGTTCAGCCCGGAAAAAGTACTGATTTCAGACAAGGCCTTATCGCGAGAATTCGGTTTTGTGGAAGATGATATTATATCCCACATGAATAGCGATCATGGCGATGCTCTGGATTGTTATGCGCAGGCCTTTGCCAGCCGCAAGGGAACCGGTTGGCAAATGACGGGAATCGACCCCGACGGCTTTGATCTCTCTCTTTCGGGTCGGATGGCCCGGATTGACTTTCCCGAACCGCTAACAACCGTCACCCAGTCACGTGCCGTACTTGTCGAGATGGCGAAACAAGCGAGACTGCGGCGGGGCTCCCGATAACCCGAATTTTATCGCAAATTTGAAAGAAAAACGTCCCCGAGAGCCCTTGAAGCCCCTGAATGCGGGCGGTATGGTTCTGACTCTACAGATTTAACAAATGCGCCGCAATTTGTTCACTCTAAGACGCTTTACAATATTATCAGGAGTACTTGCTCGTGCAGAATAGTGGAAAGGTGGTTCGTTCCCGGGGATTGGGAATTGCAGGACTTGAAGGCATAACCACCGCATATTGGAACTTTAATGCTGCGCGTTTGACAGAAATAGCAATTGCCCGCGGTGAGGGTTGTCTGGCGAACGGTGGTGCGTTCGTTGCCCTCACAGGGTCACACACCGGGCGGTCACCCAATGACAGGTTTGTGGTTGAAGACGCCGAAACCCGGGATACTGTCTGGTGGGGAGACGTTAATCGACCCATATCGCCAACACAGTTTGACCAATTGTTCGACAAGCTTGCGGCCCATTATCAGGGACGGGACGCGTTTGTTCAGGACTGCTATGCCGGGGCTGACCCGGATTACCGGTTGTCCGTTCGGGTCGTCACCGAAACGGCATGGCATAATCTGTTTGCCCGCAACATGTTTCGCCAACCATCCGAGCAAGAGCTGTCAGACTTTCAACCCGAGTTTACCGTGGTGCAGGCCCCCGGTGTTTTAGCCAATCCGGAACAGGATGGTACGAATTCCGGAACATTCATCGTCGTGAATTTCTCCAAACGGATGGTCATAATCGGTGGCTCGGCCTATGCCGGTGAAATCAAGAAATCTATTTTCTCGGTCATGAATTTTCTGTTGCCACCGCGCGATGTGCTACCCATGCACTGCTCGGCGAATGTGGGGCAGGACGGTAACGCAGCGATCTTCTTCGGCCTATCAGGAACCGGAAAGACGACGTTGTCTGCCGACTCCTCAAGGACATTGATTGGTGATGATGAACACGGATGGACTCCCAACGGTGTGTTCAACTTTGAAGGCGGTTGTTATGCAAAAACCATCAATCTGACACCGGAAACGGAGCCCGAGATCTATGCGACGACGAGTCTTTTTGGTTCGGTCATCGAAAACGTGATGATGGATCCGGTTGCGCGCAATCTGGACTTTTTTGATACGACCTATGGCGAAAATGGTCGGGTTTCCTACGATATTTCGAAAGTTCCGAATGCATCTGAAACGGGCATGACGGGCCATCCGAAAAACATCGTAATGCTGACCTGTGATGCCTTTGGTGTATTGCCACCTGTTTCCCTGTTGTCACCGGATCAGGCCATGTATCACTTCCTGTCCGGCTACACGGCAAAAGTTGCGGGTACAGAACAGGGTGTGAAAGAACCGTCTGCAACCTTTTCGACGTGTTTCGGGGCACCGTTCATGCCCCGGCATCCCACGGTTTATGCGGGATTGCTGGGCGAAAAAATGGCGGCACATGGCGCAAATTGCTGGCTGATCAACACGGGATGGTCTGGCGGCGCTTACGGCGTCGGTGACCGACTGAAAATTGCCCATACCCGCGCCATGGTGAATGCTGCGCTGGGCGGTCGCCTTGCGAAAGCCGGGTACGAAACGGACCCCAATTTCGGCGTGCAGGTGCCGACCGGATGTCCCGATGTTCCGGCAGAGGTCCTGAACCCGCGTTCAACATGGCCCGATGGCAATGCCTATGACGATCAGGCAAAGGATTTGACAAGGCGGTTTGAAAACAACTTTGTTCAGTTCGAAAGCCACGTGACAGACAGCGTGAAGGCAGCCGCCATTCGGGCGGCTGCCTGATTAGGGCACGGGCGGTTTACGCCCTCGCCACACGCCGGTCGCCAATAGCAACCAGCCAATCATCAAACTGACCCCGCCCAGGGGCGCTGCGCCCGCCGCCGGTAATGTGGCTGTTGTTCCAAAGACGTAAAGTGTTCCGGAGAACAGCACGATGCCGATTGTGAAAGAAATCCCGGCGAGGCATACCAGTACATGCGGGAAACGGTCTGAAGCCCAGGCGACAGCAATCAGGGCCAGCGCATGCCACATATGGTACTGTACACCAACATTGAAAGCGTCGGCCAGATAGTCTGGTTTACCATCGAAGCCGTGTGCTCCAAAGGCGCCCATGGCCACCGCCAGCAGACCATTCAAAGCGGAAAGCACCAGCCAGAATGCGGGGTTCTCTGGAAAGCTCACCCTCATGCACGTGCCGCCGCTATCAGGGCCTCAAAAATCGCAAGATTGGGGTCTCCCCGATTGAGGAAAAACTCCGGGTGCCACTGAACGGCGAGTGCAAAGCGATGATCGGGAACTTCAATGCCTTCAATGACGCCGTCCGGGGCGATGGCGTTCAGAATTGCCCCGTCCGGGACGGACATCAGCGCTTCCCGGTGCGCAGTGTTGACACCTAAGGCCGTGCAATCCGTTATTGCGTGCAGGCGCGTTCCCTCAGAAATCGTGACCTGGTGGGCGATGTCTTCAGCGGGTTTTTCATTCAGGTGATCAATATGGGTTTCGATAGCCCCATGAACATCCCGATACATCTTGGCCCCGAGTGCCGCGCCCATAGCCTGCATACCGGCACAGATTCCCAGCAATGGTTTGTCCTGATCCAACAGGGCTTTCGTAAACTCTTCCTCAAACGATACCCGGGGGTGGACAGGCTCTGAGCTGTTTTCGCGGTCACCATAATAGCTGTCCGGGAACGGGTAAAATCCGCCAGGCAGGATAAAGCCATCCAATCTGTCCAGGTATTCCATCCTCAACCGGCTTTGATAGGGAAGGCCGAGCGGTATTCCTCCCGCACAGTCAACAGCGTCAAAATAGGCCTGTCGCAAGGCATAGTGCGGGCGGCTCGAAAATGATCCTTCTTTGGCGTAATCAAGTAGAATACCGATCAGCGGACGGGACGTGTTTGCAGACAATATCTAACGACCTTATCGAGTTGAGATGGAAGTTTGCCCGCAACCAGACTGAAAAACGGTTAACGGACGCCCACTACTATTTGCTTTATTGTGGGTACCTCTAATTATTTGGTACAAAAAAATTAAGCAGCATGTTATGTGTTGCAAATAACAGTGCAATGACATTGTTTCGGGGATTATTCTATTTGATCCGGCGGGATGGGAACATTGCCTGAAAAATACGGAGGTGCGTCATCGCGTCAAAGCCATTGTTGAAGTGGTCCCTTGCGGGAGATTGGCGATTTTCATTTCTCAGGACAAGCTGTGCCTTTTTCATACGCAGGAAGGCCCGGCGAGGCGGCGTGTGAACGCGTTACCGATGTAAATGTTGTGTTGGCAGAAAAGTAAATGAGAGGAGTAACAAAAGTGATATTGAGAGCATTTAGGCGCAGTCTGGTCGTGACGGCTACGATGGTAGCTGTATTCGCATCGTCCGCACCAGAACCTGTGATGGCGGAGGAAACACAGTACTTTCCTGTAGCGAGTAGCCGCGTTGGGCCTTATTCAGCCATGGGTACCGGATATTATGGTGCCCAAATCGACTACATGAACTACGTCAATATGAATGGCGGTGTAAATGGTGTCATGCTGGAATGGCAGGAATGTGAAACAGAGTATAATGCCGTAAAGACCGTGGAATGCTATCAGCGTCTGCTGGAAAAAGACGGTCAGCGGATCGTGGTATTTGACACGCTTGGCACACCGGGAGCCTACGCAGTTATCAACCGAATGGCTGAGGACAATGTCGTTCTTGCGCAATACGGTTATGGTCGAACAGATGCTGCCGATGGTCGTGTCTGGCCCTGGGTTTTCAATGCGGCGAGCCACTATTGGTCCCAGATCGCCGTGAAAATGAAATTTATGGCCGAAAAAGAGGGCGGCATTCCCAACATGAAGGGCAAGAAAATAGTGCATCTGCACATTGATAGTGCCTATGGCCGTGAGCCGCTTCCGGCGATGCGGGCTATCGCCAAGGATTGGGGCGTTGATCTGGTGGAAATCTCTATCCCGCCACCCGGTCTGGAACAACAATCGCAGTGGCTGCAAATCCGTAAGGAGCGTCCGGATTGGGTGACTTTCTGGGGTGCCGGTTCCGGTATGAACTCCACCGCCATGACCAATGCGGCGCGTGTGGGTTTCCCGCGTGACCGGATGATCTATGTTACCTTTGGTGCCGCAGAGGAAGACATGTTCCCAGCAGGTGATGCCGCAGTGGGTACATATGCCATGGCGAATGCCTTGCCCGGGGATCATTTTCCGCTGGTGCAGGCCATCAAGGAGCAGGTTTATGGCTCCGGCAAGGGCAATCTGGCCGAGGAAAGCCGAATCGGAACCGTCTACTGGAACCGCGGATTGGGGGCGGCCGTCACCTATATTGAGGCACTCCGCATCGCGCAGGAAATGTATGATAAGGTGGGTAAGGCAGTAACAGGTGCCGAATTCCGTGACGGGTACGAAAACCTTGTCATGGACGATGCGCGGCTTGAAGAACTGGGCATTAAGGGGATGATTGCTCCGTTCTCGATCTCTTGTGAAAACCATGAGGGAGCCGGTAAATTTGCGATGATGCAATGGGACGGTGAAAAGTTCCAGCAGGTCACGGATTGGGAAGCACCGCTTGATCCCGAATATATTCGCGGATTGGTGGAGTCTTCGGCGGCTAAATTTGCCGCTGAGAACGGCATCACCCCTAAAGACTGTTCCTGACATCCAATCAGGGCTTAAAACAGAGGGGCATCCGGCCGAAAGGTCGGGTGCCTCTTTAAGCCGAACATCAAGCCAGAAAATTAACCGCCGCCAGCAATGACGACACGTTCCGATAACATCCTCGAGATCGACAAGATCGAAGTCATATATGACAGTGTCATTGCCGCCCTGCATGATGTTTCGCTTAACGTGCCCCAGGGCAAGATCGTGGCCCTTTTGGGGGGTAATGGGGCGGGCAAAAGCACGACACTCAAAGCGATATCAACGATGCTTGCTGGTGAGCGAGGCAAGGTCACAAAGGGGTCGATCATCTACGACGGCACTGAAATCACAAACCAGGACCCAGCAGGCATGGTGGACCTGGGCCTTGTTCAGGTACTTGAGGGCCGCCGCTGCTTTGGACACCTGACGGTCGAAGAGAACATCATCGCCGGTGCCTACTCACGCAAGCTCAGTAAAGCCGATATCCGCAACGAACTGGAAAAAGTCTACAGCTATTTCAAACGTCTGAAAGAACGCCGCACCAGTCAGGCCGGTTTCACCTCTGGTGGGGAACAACAGATGGTTGCTGTCGCCCGCGCGATGATGGCCAAGCCCAAGATGTTATTGCTGGATGAACCCTCTATGGGTTTAGCACCCCAGCTGGTCGCCGAGATTTTTAACATTGTCAATGAACTTAATCAGAAAGAAGGCGTCAGTATCCTATTGGCCGAACAGAACACCAATGTGGCTCTGCGTAACGCCGATTATGGCTATATCATCGAAACAGGACATGTGATGCTGCACGGCCCGGCCGCGAACCTTCTGGATGATGAGAAGGTCAAAGAACTCTATCTCGGGATTTCCAAAGAGGGTCGCAAGAATTTTCGCGATGTGTTGCGTGAAGAAAGCAGCCACCACGCCGACCTCAACCAAAACTGAGCTCTCCCATGGATGCAGAAAAACAAACCGATGATACGGCCCTTGCCCGGAATTTTCCGATTGGGGAACCTGTACTTGAGGTCAAGAATATCTCGCTGAGTTTCGGGGGTGTAAAGGCGATCACTGATATCTCCTTTGATGTACTTGAACATGAAATCCGGGCGATCATCGGTCCCAATGGTGCCGGGAAAAGCTCGTTGCTGAATTGCATCAACGGTATCTACAAGCCACAGGGAGGATCGATTGCATTTAAGGGCAGGGTGCTGGACAAAATCAGCCCAAACATGGTTTCGCAAATCGGCATATCCCGTACCTTCCAGAACCTGGCCCTGTTCAAGCGCATGTCGGTGCTCGATAACGTTCTGGTAGGCCGAAAACTTCATATGTCCAGTGGGTTTCTGTCCGTTGCCCTGCAGTTACCGGGCGCCGTGAAGGAAGAGCGTGAAAACCGTGAGAAATGTGAAGAGATTGTCGAGTTTCTTGAAATCTCCGATATCCGCGATACCCCCGTCGGCAAGCTACCCTATGGATTGCAAAAGAAAGTCGAATTGGGCCGCGCGCTTGCAACAGAGGCCGAAGTGTTGCTTCTCGATGAGCCCATGGCTGGCATGAACGTAGAGGAAAAGCGGGAGATGTGTCGCTTTATCCTGAAGGTCAATGACGAGCTGGGCACAACTATCGTTCTGATCGAACACGATATGGGTGTCGTAATGGACATCTCGGACAATGTTGTTGTGCTGGATTATGGCAAGGTTATCGGAGACGGCCCCCCCGAAGAGGTGCGGACCAATCAGGAAGTTATTGATGCGTATCTTGGAGTAGCGCATGACTGAGCTGCTGTTTTTCATCGAGGTTGTGGTTGCCGGGCTTTTGGCCGGGACCATGTATTCACTTGTCGCTTTGGGATTCGTCCTGATCTACAAGGCATCTTCGACCTTTAACTTTGCCCAGGGGGCGATGGTGTTTTTCGCCGTCCTGTCCTTTGTCGGTTTTATGGAACTGGGCGTGCCTTTTGTCCTGGCTTTCTTCTTGACCATCCTATTGATGGCTCTCGTAGGGTTTGCAACCGAAAGATTGGTGCTGAAGCCTCTGATGAATCAGAGCGAAGATACGTTGCTGATGGCAACCATTGGTCTGGGCTTTGTGCTTGAGGGTCTGGCGCAAGCGGCGTGGGGTGTCGAAGTGCGGCGTCTGGACCTTGGCATTGGTGACTTTCCGATCCAGTGGATTATCGACGCTACCGGGTTGTTCATATCGGCCCTTGATCTGACGGCTGGTTTGGTTGCGGCGGTTCTGATCACCGGATTGGCGCTGGTGTTCAAGTATACCAAGATAGGTCTCGGGCTCCGCGCCGTGGCAGATGACCCGGGGGCGGCCAGTTCCATCGGTATTCCACTAGGTAGCATCATGCTGATGGTCTGGACGGCGGCTGGTATTGTTGCCCTTGTCGCGGGCATGATGTGGGGTGCTCGTGCCGGGGTACAGTTTGCGTTGGTTGATCTCGCGCTCAAGGCCCTGCCTGTCCTGATTATCGGGGGGTTTTCGTCTATTCCCGGCGCCATCATCGGCGGCCTGATTATCGGGGCCACCGAAAAAGTTCTAGAGGTTTATCTTGGTCCCTTCTTTGGTGGTGCAATTGAAGGCTGGGCTCCTTTTGTCCTCGCCATCTTTTTCTTGCTATGGAGGCCTGAAGGACTCTTTGGCGAAAAAATCATTCGGCGCGTGTAGGGAGGCATCAACATGAAATCTTCACCAGTCTTGATGAGTTACACGCGTGACGATCTAAAGAATCTTCTGATTTTGATGGCCGTGGGCTTTATCGCTATCCCCCTCCTGGTACAGACAGATTACTGGTATACCTCTATCCTGATTCCCTGGTTGTGCCTTTCGCTGGCCGCCGTAGGACAGCAAATTGTCATGGGATATGCCGGACAGCTCGCCCTAGGGGCGGCGGGGTTTATGGCCGCCGGGGCTTTTGCGCTCTTTAATCTGGAGCTACGATTGCCGTCACTTGGCTTCCCAATCAATTTGATGCTGTCGGGTTTGGTTGCGGCGGCCTTCGGTATTCTCTTTGGTTTACCCAGTCTTCGGGTGCGCGGCATTTATTTGATGGTGGCCACATTGGCCTCGCAGTTTTTCATCATTTGGATGATCGATAAATTCGGTTGGTTCAAGAACTACGATTCCTCGGGCATCATCACCGCGCAGGACATCGTGATATTTGGCAAGGAATTTATCACGCCTCTGGAAATGTATGTCGTTGTTCTTGTTGTTGTTACAATTCTGACAATCCTTGCAATCAATATGACCCGCGGCAGTACCGGCCGCAACTGGATGGCCGTGCGTGACATGGATATCGCTGCAGAATCCATGGGTATCTCTCTGCTGAAAACCAAATTGCAGGCTTTTGCCATAAGCGCCTTCTTCTGTGGCGTTGCGGGAGCACTCTTTGCATTTACCTATCTCAAATCAATGGAGCCCGTGGCTTTTGATATCAAGCTGAGTTTTCGAATACTTTTCATGGTGATCCTTGGTGGTCTAGGCACCATTAAAGGCGCGTTCATCGGCGCGGCCTTTATTCTGCTCTTTCCAGTGGTGCTTAACACCCTTGGCAATGAAATCTTCCATGGCACCATTGATGCAACAATCATTTCCTCCATTGAGTTGGTGGTATTTGGGGTTTTGATCATTGTTTTCATGATCTATGAGCCGCTTGGCATGGCCAAGTTATGGGATAACATCACCAGCCGGTTCAGGGCCAGAAAAAAACAGGCTTCACCTTTGACGGGCTCACAGAAAAACGCCTGAAGGTTTAACGGATGAACCGGCGTGTAAAACGACATCGTCCATACTCTTCCAGGCATGACTGTGATGTGCGGATCGGTTGGAATATGTGCGCACAAGGCATCTATGTGTTCTCTGGTGAGCGGATGTTTCCACGTGGTGTCCAGATCAATGGACCTCGGTGCCTCAACCGTTGAGCGCAGGCAACCAAAGCGCCATTCAATTCCCATTAGGATTTCCAGTAACCGCCGGGACGGGGAAAAGAGCCGAACCATGGCCTCCTGGTCCGCTGTCGTGGCACCCCCTTACAAGGAATTGGTTTGGCGCTGAATCATGCGGTTTGCGTTTCCTGGGCGGGGAGGCTCACCGGGTGCTCCAGCTTGTCGATCATTTCCTTTGGAACAACCTGCCAGAAGTCTCCTTCAGTTTGGTTCCATGTAGACAAGAGGTTATCCGCAAAGAGAGAGCCCGTGTGTTTTACATGCTGTCCAATCAACACCTTTAGAACGTCC
Organism: Rhodospirillales bacterium; assembly: GCA_963921245.4. Classification (GTDB taxonomy): domain Bacteria; phylum Pseudomonadota; class Alphaproteobacteria; order Rhodospirillales; family Casp-alpha2; genus JABJGO01. The sequence goes on from CAWUEY030000001.1 coordinate 821,933, forward strand.
CGCCAGTAGTTGGTCTGGAGTCGCTGCCAGATCACAAATTCATCGTTTACACGGTATCTGAACGCATCATCCGGATCATAGACAAATGCCATACCGCCGGTCATGCCCGCAGCGAAATTAGGTCCAACGGAACCGAGAACAGCAACAAGGCCACCCGTCATGTATTCGCAACCGTTTGATCCACAGCCCTCTACAACAGATTGAGCCCCCGAATTGCGAACGCAGAAACGTTCTCCGGCCTGTCCCGCGGCAAACAGCTTGCCAGACGTCGCACCGTAGAGAACCGTGTTGCCAATAATCGTGTTTTGATGGCTGAGGAGATTGCTAGAAACCGGGGGACGGATGCTGATAATACCCCCGGAAAGTCCCTTGCCGACGTAGTCGTTGGCATCGCCAAAGACTTCCAGCTTTAGACCCTGTACGGCGAAGGCTCCCAGAGATTGTCCTGTCGATCCGCGCAGGCGGACTGTGAGGTGCCCGGGCTTGAGGCCCGTCATGCCATATTTTCTGACGATTGCCGAACTGGTTCTGGTGCCAACAGCGCGGTGCGTATTGCGTACGGCGTATGTCAGTTGCATCTTCTCACCATGCTCAAGTGTTGCCACAGCGTCTTTTAGAATTTGCGCATCCAGAGTTTCGGGCACTTCATTTCGGGTTTCCGCGACGCAATACCGTGGCAATCCACCAGCATCCGGTTGGGCGAGCAGGGCATTCAAATCCAGATCGTCGAGATCGCTGTGCCCGCGGCTGACTTGTGATAGCAGATCCGATCGACCGATGGCTTCTTCCAGTGACCGAAGCCCTAAATCCGCCAGCGTTTCGGCAACGTCTTCGGCGATAAACGAAAATAGATTTACGACTTTTTCCGGTGTACCGGTGAACCGCTCTCTTAGTTTTTCGTCCTGTGTACAGACTCCGACCGGGCAGGTGTTGGAGTGGCATTGGCGAACCATGATACAGCCCATGGCGACGAGAGAAGCCGTGCCTATGCCAAACTCTTCACCGCCCAGCATGGCGGCGATGACCACATCTCGGCCTGTCTTGATGCCGCCGTCTACCCGCAGCTTCACCGTATGTCGCAAGTGGTTGAGGGTAAGTACCTGGTTGGCTTCAGCCAGGCCCATTTCCCATGGCAGGCCAGCATACTTGATGGAGCTTTGCGGGCTGGCGCCGGTTCCGCCGTCATGGCCGGAGATAAGAATGACGTCTGCTTTCGCTTTTGCGACCCCTGCGGCAATGGTCCCGACGCCGGAGCGGGCAACCAGTTTTACGCAAACTTTGGCGTCTGGATTGATCTGTTTCAGGTCAAAAATAAGCTGTGCCAGATCTTCAATGGAATAGATATCATGGTGTGGTGGTGGTGAAATCAACGTCACGCCTTCTGTCGCATGTCGTAGTTTTGCGATTTGAAAGGAAACCTTGCCGCCTGGCAACTGACCGCCTTCCCCCGGTTTGGCACCTTGCGCCATTTTGATTTCGATCTCTTCGCAGTTGTTCAGGTATTCGGCGGTGACACCGAACCGGGCGGAAGCTACCTGTTTGATGGCGCTAGAGGCGTTATCCCCGTTTGCTCTAGGTTTGAAACGATCCGGATCTTCACCGCCTTCACCTGAGTCAGATTTGGCGCCGATTCTATTCATCGCGATGGACAGGGTTTCATGCGCCTCCGGACTTAGCGCACCGAGAGAAATGCCGGGGGCGACAAGACGCTTTCTGATTTCAGTAATGCTTTGCATTTCATTCATCGGCACCGCGGGCAGGCGCTTTCTGAATCCAAGTAAATCCCGCAGATAGATCGGCTCGCGAGCGTTTACACCCGCCGCGTATTTCTGGAACAGGCTAAATGATTCTGCGGTTACGGCACTTTGCAGGAGATGCACGAGCGTTCCTTCGTGGCCGTGCCGTTCACTGCCAGCCCGGTAGCGATAAAACCCGCCTACGGCCAGGGGGGCTGTGTCTGCTTGGTAGGCGAACTGATGACGGGCGGCGATCTTCGAAAATATGCCTGACAAACCAATACCGGAAATTCTCGAAGTCATCCCCGGGAAAAATTCAGCCATCAGAGAACGGCTGAGGCCAACAGCTTCAAAATTGCAGCCGCCACGGTAGGAGCTGATGATGCTGATTCCTATTTTTGACATGATCTTGAGCAAACCAAGATCAACAGCCTTCGTATAGTTACTGATGCACTGATTTAATGTCAGTTCACCCATGATGCCCTTGTTGTGCCGTGCGGCGATGGCTTCCTCGGCAAGGTACGCATTGACGGTTGTTGCCCCCATGCCAACCAGGACGGCGAAATAGTGAACATCCATGCATTCGGCAGATCGAATGTTGATCGAAGTAAATGTTCTTAGACTGTTTTTAATCAGGTGCGTGTGAACCCCCGAAGTTACCAGGATCATGGGCACAGGCGCCCGGCTTTCATTCATGGCCATATCGGTGAGGACAAGATGGGTCCGCCCGCCACGCACCGCTTCCTCGGCCTCATTCCTGATCCGATCAAGCGCTGATTTTAAACCAGCAGCACCTTCTTTCGGATCAAAGGTACAATCAATTTCAACAGCATTCTCACCAAGGTATCTGCGCACGGCATCAAATGCCGCATTGGAGAGAACGGGACTGTCCAGTTGCAATGTTTCACACTGGTCACCCTCTTGGGCCAGAATATTGTTCAGGTTTCCGAACCGCGTGTTCAGGGACATGACCTGCCGTTCACGCAGCGAGTCAATAGGTGGATTGGTGACCTGGCTGAAGACTTGCCGAAAGAACTGGTGGAGGCCCCGATAGTGATCGGAAAGTACGGCTGGAGGTGTATCGTCACCCATGGATCCGACAGCCTCTTTTCCGCTTGCCGCCATGGGATGGAGGATCAGCTCCATGTCTTCCATGGTCATACCGAAAGCATGTTGGCGCCGTCTTATGGTGTCTGAATCAAAAAGGCGTTGGCCCGCCCCGTCTTCTGAGCGGTCTGCGAGACTGTCAATTTTTCGGATACTGCTTGTCCATTCGCCGTAGGGTTGATCGCCGGAGAGCAAATCCTTGAGTTCCCGATCATGGTAGAACAGTCCTTCTCTCAAGTTAACCCCCATGAGGCCACCTGGCCCCAGTCGACCTTTTTCGATCACTTTGGTTTGATCCAGTTCGACCATGCCGGCTTCGGAACCCAACACCAGCAGACCATCCGATGTCACCGTGTAGCGCACGGGACGAAGCCCATTCCTGTCAAGGCCGGCTATGACCCATTCGCCGTCAGTTGCACAAATAGCGGCCGGCCCGTCCCACGATTCCATTACGGTGTAGCAATAGGCAAAGAAGTCCCGATGCGTATCGGGCATCGTGTGATTCTGACCAATGGATTCCGGAATAAGCAGGGCTTTGACGGCGGCGGCGTTTCGTCCGGCACGGCACAAAACCTCATACACGGAGTCAAGGGCGGCTGAGTCTGAGCTTCCTGATTGCACAATCGGCTTGATGTCTTCGATAGCATCGCCAAACACCGGACTTTCCATTTTTGGTTCATGGGCGGCCATCCATCGGATGTTGCCCATAACCGTGTTGATCTCACCATTATGGGCCAGCATCCGAAACGGTTGAGCCAGGCGCCACGTCGGGAACGTGTTTGTGGAGTAGCGCTGATGATAGATCGCAAAGCTCGAAACGAACCGCGCATCCTGAAGGTCGGGATAAAAATCTGAGAGCTGCTCGGCAAGAAACATGCCTTTGTAAATGATAGAGAGGGTGCTCAATGAACAAATGTAAAAGTCCGTGATATGGTGTGCGAGAACCTGTTTTTCAATGCGGCGGCGAATAACGTAAAGATCGACTTCGAAGGCTTCTGCCGTGTTATCGCCACGTCCATCAATCATTATCTGTTCAATTTCGGGGCGCGTGGCGTTTGCCTTTTCGCCAATGATTGCGGAGTTGATGGGCACCTGCCGCCAGCCATAAATGGTATAGCCAGCTTTTAAAATCTCCGTTTCAACGATAGACCGACAGGTTTCCTGAGCTGAGAGGTCGGTTTTTGGTAAAAATACCATACCGACACCTAATAAATGATCTGATCCGGTCTTGTGACCAGTTGCCTGAATATGCTGTTCGAAAAAATCCCGGGGAATCTGAACATGGATTCCGGCACCATCACCCGTTTTGCCATCTGCATCGACGGCACCCCGGTGCCAGACATTTCTCAACGCTTCGATGCCTTTCTCGACAACCTCGCGTCGGGGTGCACCATCAATTGCAACGACCATACCAACCCCGCAGGCATCGTGTTCCTCACCTGGATCATAGAGGCCTGTTGTAGAGAGCGTTTCCGCATTTCGCAGCCAATCGCGTTTAAATCGTTCGCCATGATTGTGTTGCTTGAAATTGCTCATGTGAAACTTACCTGCGATGCCTGCGCAACAGGCCCGGAGGAGAGAGAGTCCGGTCTGGTCTCTAACGTCAGATAGTCATTGATTGAATTCGCTGCGTCCCGTCCCTCCCTGATCGCCCAGACGACCAGCGACGAACCGCGGACAATGTCACCCGCCGCAAAGACCCCGGGGATGGCCGTCATGTGGGTTTGCGGGTTGACCGTTACCGTGCCGCCTAGCGAAACAGGGAGACCTGGTTCGTCAAACATAGTCGGTAAGTCCTCTGCTTCAAATCCCAGTGCCATAATGACCATATTCGCGCTGAGAACTTCTTTTTCACCGTCAATGGCTTTGGGGCCGCGTCGACCAGACGCATCAGGGGCACCGAGATGCATGGTTTGAACATGAGCAGAAGATACGTTTGTATCACCATCAAAGGCAACCGGTGCCGACAGCCATTTGAATTCGACGCCTTCTTCCTCCGCGTTTGCGACTTCACGCATGGATCCCGGCATATTCTGACGATCCCGGCGATAGAGACATTTAACGGAGGCCGCGCCCTGCCGTACGGCTGTTCGCACACAGTCCATTGCCGTGTCACCACCGCCGACAACGACCACATGTCTGTTACGCGCGGACAGCAGACCATTTTCCAGTTCGGGCACGTGATCGCCCAGTCCGGAACGGTTTGCGGCGGATAGATAGGTCATGGCCGGCCAGACACCGCCGAGACCTGACCCGGGTGCAATCAGTTGGCGCGCTTTATAGACGCCCGTTGCGATCAGAACTGCGTCATGTCTTGACCGCAGGTCCAAGAGCGTGCCATCTCGACCGACGTCAAAGTTCTGATGGAAAACCACGCCTGAGTCTGCGAGCAGAGACGTCCGTTTTTGGACGATGTGTTTTTCCAGTTTGAAATTCGGAATGCCGTAGATCAACAGCCCGCCAGCCCTGTCATAACGGTCATAGATGTGAACATCATATCCGCCTGCGCGAAGACGGTCTGCGGCGGCTAAACCTGCGGGGCCCGCCCCGATAATACCGACGCTTTTATCACGCTCCTGCACAGGGTCGGGACCGTGTACCCAACCCTGTTCCCAGGCATGATCCGTAATGTGCTTCTCGATAGCTCCGATAGTAACGCTACCATGCCTCGACTGTTCCAGAACACAGGACCCTTCACACAGCCGGTCCTGCGGACAGATGCGGCCACAAATCTCCGGAAAGGTATTTGTGGCCTGGGAAACAGCATAGGCCTCTTCCATTCGCCCTTCCGTTGCGAGGCGCAACCAATCGGGAATGTTGTTCTGCAACGGGCAGTGAATCTGGCAAAAGGGAATACCACATTGCTCACAACGTGAGGATTGCTCTGTCGCCAGATGACCATCATAGGCCCGATAGATTTCATTGAAATCGTGCTGACGTTCGCTCGCACCGCGTTTGTCAGGCATGCTGGCCTCAATGTCTACAAACCGCTGCATTTTATCAATCATTAGACTTCCTTGACCGCGATAATGGCGTGGTTGGGGGTGCATAAAAGCACATTATGTACGATTGGCAAGAGATTAGGTCAATATAAATGACCTAAAATTATGGAATCATGTGTCATCTTGCGGCGGACATCGCGGATTGAGCGATCAATTGACAATAATATAGTACCAATATGGAACTAAAATAACGCGTATGATATCCGCGAACACGGTGGTATAAGTATGGCTATTGAGGGACCTCCTGGGGAGCAACACCGTGACCCTTTTACAACTTGTTGTTTTGGCGGCGGTGCAAGGGATTACGGAATTTTTGCCCGTCAGTTCTTCTGGTCATCTTGCCCTGGTACCTGTTTTCACGGATTGGCCTGACCAGGGACTGCTCATGGACGTTGCTGTCCACGTCGGAACGCTTGGTGCCGTTGTTCTCTATCTTGCCAGAGATATCCTCGGGATTTTTGCCGGATTGTGGAACGTGGTCCGTGGTCGCCGCGACCATCGCGCGAAAATGGCGGTGTTGGTTGTTATTGCAACGATCCCGGTTATTGTTGCCGGGTACTTTCTGAATAAACACATGCCGGGGGCGTTCCGCAGTATCGAAGTTATTGGCTGGGCCACATTGGGCTTTGGTGTATTTCTGGCCGTGTCTGACTGGCTGGGGATGACCGTGAAACGCATGGAACACATCCGTTACGTGGATGCCATCATTGTCGGATTGTTTCAGGTTCTGGCGCTGATTCCCGGAACCAGCCGGGCGGGCGTTACCATGTCCGCGGCCCGGTTGTTGGGAATGGAGCGCCCGGACGCCGCGAGGTTCTCCATGTTGCTGTCTATTCCGGCTATTATAGGTGCAGGAACCTTGAAAGGCCTTGAGCTCTATGAGAGCGGAAATGCCGCTCTGACCCAAAGTGCCTTTATGGCGGGCGCGCTGGCCTTCGGTGCAGCCCTGGTTGCGATCGTCATCATGATGGCCTGGTTACGCCGGGCAGGTTTCGCGCCGTTTGTGTTTTATCGGATGATTCTGGGGTGTCTGTTGCTTGCTTATGCCTACGGATACCTCACCTGATATTTATGCAATGGCAGGAGATTTAATATTCCAGGAAGTGCTGATTGCGCCAAAACTGGTCTGGCGAAATGTTACTCAGACGATATACACCCCTTCAGTGCCTCTTGTGTATGCAATTCGTGAAACGGATCAAACAGATGGGCGTTATTCGGATAAATTTTCTCGACGTTCTCATGCCCCATTTCTTCGCGGCTTGCCAAAATGAGCGCGGCTGGCGGGCAGTCCTGAAAGTAGGCAATGCCGGTGGTATTACCAAACCTCAGGCAATCTGCAAGCCAATGAGACACGCTGCGTTCAAAATACTCCGCACCAGGAGTGCTCACCGCTTTGCCGCGCCGTTCCTGAGCGGGCGGGGCGGTGAACATCCAACATTACCTCTCTAGGGGTATATGCCCCTCAATTATCACAAGATAGCATTTTATCATTGATTTAGAGGTACACCATGCATCAGGGAGGAAATGCAGTTAACGGCTCGGCAAGCGTTGCGGTTGACGTTGATAGTGTCACCAAGCTTTACGGCAGCTTTACTGCATTGCATCGGGTATTTCTCGACATTCGGGACAATGAGTTTTTCACCCTGCTGGGGCCATCGGGTTGCGGCAAAACAACCCTGTTGAGATGTATCGCGGGCTTTGAAGACTTATCCGAAGGATCAATCCGCCTTTACGGCGAGAATATCGCTGATCTGCCCCCCAACAAACGCCCGGTTAACACGGTTTTCCAGCAATACGCCTTATTTCCGCATATGACAGTGATGCAAAATGTCATGTTTGGCGTTCAGCGACTCAACCATCCGGAAGCCCAGGCTCGAAAACGTGCGGGTGATGTGCTTGAACTGGTGCAACTGACGCAATTTGCCGACCGCATGCCCCCACAATTGTCAGGCGGCCAACAGCAGCGCGTTGCCTTGGCCCGCGCACTGGCCCCTGATCCAAAGGTGTTGCTGTTGGATGAGCCGCTATCTGCGCTTGATCTGAAATTACGCCAGGCTGTGCGCATTGAATTGCAGCAACTACAAAAGGAAACCGGCATCACATTCGTCTTCGTCACCCATGACCAGGAAGAAGCCCTGACGATGTCTAACCGCATTGCGGTCCTTTCTCATGGCGAGCTTCAGCAAGTCGGTTCTGCAGAGGAAATTTACGAAAGACCGAAGAACAAGTTTGTTGCCGACTTTATCGGCGAAACAAACCTGATTGATGTGGACGTTATGTCGGTGAAGGATGGCGAGACAGTGTGCTTGCTGCCCGGCAATATTAAATTCACCTGCCCCGCCGCCGAAGGTGCAGTGAAAGGCAAAGGGCATCTGTCGGTACGCCCTGAAAGAGTGTCAATCAGCCCACCCGCAAAGGCTTTGCTCAGCGGAACGGCCACCCGGTCCACATATCTTGGCACGGATATGCATGTCGAAGTAACACTTGATGATGGCGAAGTCGTCAAAGCCCGTTTGCAAAACTCAGCGGATGCAAAAATTCCGGAAATGGGCTCAAGGGTTGGTCTGAATTTTGAGGCAGATGCTGCGCGTCTGTTGGTGGACTGATGGCCGGGGCACTCGGCACAAATTCAAGGTCAAATGCCCGCACCTATGAGGGGCTTGGCCAATATCTGATGACACCATCCTGGGTCATCATCGGGTTCTTTCTGGTTCTGCCCGTGGGTATGATGCTGACGTACTCGTTCCTGACCAAGGAATTCCGCGGCGGGGTCATCTGGGAGTTTTCACTGGCCGCCTACGATCAGTTCTTCTTCGATCGCGGGCTGTTCGGGGACGAACCTGCCAAAATTGAATGGACTTACATTACGATTTTCTGGCGCTCGATTTGGCAGGCCACAGCCGCCACATTTTTTTGTCTGATTATCGGATTTCCAACCGCCTGGTTCATCGCCACCCGCACCGGCAACAGCAAGTCCGTCTGGCTGTTTTTAATCACAATCCCCTACTGGGTTAATCTGCTGATTAGAACAATCTCAATGAAGTTTCTGATCCGTGACACCGGCCCGCTGAACGAATGGCTGCTGGCGATCGGGATGATCTCCGACCCCCTTCATCTCATCAACACCAATTTTGCAGTGCAGCTGGGGCTTTTCTATTCCTATCTGCCGTTCATGGTTCTGCCGATTTATGCAAGCGTCGAACGGTACAATTTTACATTGTCGGAAGCTGCCGCAGACCTTTATGCCTCCAAATGGGTCACACTGCACAAGGTGGTTCTGCCATCTGTGAAGCCAGGTATCGTGGCCGGTTGTATCCTGGTTTTTGTTCCGTCGCTTGGTGCGTTTCTGGCACCTGATCTTTTGGGCGGGGCGAAGAACTTCATGATTGGTTCTCTCATCGAAGAGCAGTTCAAGGGCAATGCCGGCAACTGGCCGTTCGGGGCTGCCGCCGCCATGATCCTGCTCTCCGTGGTCCTTGTGGTGCTGCTGTTTTATGCGCGCACACAAAATCGGGAGGTGAATGCCGATGGCTAGAAAAGTCGACTTACGTCGGTTCCCTGGCTTTCTTCCGACAACCTATCTGTGCCTGTTTCTGCTGTATGCGCCTTTACTGGTGATTATGGTCTATTCGTTCAATGACAGCAGATCCATCACCGTGTGGGGCGGCTTGTCGTTGCGCTGGTATGAAGAGGTGTTTTTTGGCCTGGAAGCTGAAAAATTCAAACAGGCGGCCATCAACTCATTCATTATCGCTATCGCGGCAGCAACAGCAGCAACAATAATCGCGACCATGGCCGCAACGGCCATGTTGAGAGCCGGCAGATTTCGCGGTCAGTCTTTAGGGTTCGTGCTCATCAACCTGCCGATCATGGTGCCCGAGATTGTGACGGCTGTTGCGTCGCTGATTTTCTTTTCTGCGATTGGATTCACCGCCGGCTACTTCACGATTCTGGTTGCCCATATCGTGTTTTGCATTCCGTTTGCCTATCTGCCCATCGCAGCGCGCATGCAAAGTATTGAAGAGGTGTATGAGCAAGCCGCCCTTGATCTTTATGCAACCCGTGCAGAGGCTTTCCGATTGATTTTGCTGCCTTTGATGATGCCCGGCATCATTTCGGGCTTTCTGCTGGCATTTATCATTTCGCTGGATGACTTCATCATCACGAATTTCGTTAAAGGTGCTGGCATTGAAACATTGCCAACGGCTATTTTCGGTGCGGTGAAGCGCGGCATCCAACCCAATATTATGGCGATTTCCACCCTGCTGTTGCTGGTCTCGGTGGTCTTCGTAACATTGTCCTACTTTGTGGGACGATCCGGGCGATCCAAAACCTGAACAGCAATGGAGGATACAATGAAAAATTTCTTGAGATATATTGCCTCAGTACTGGCATTGGTCATGGCGACCACCACTGCCCAAGCAGAGGGTAAGCTGTCCATCTATCACTGGTTTGAGTACATCCCGCAGGAACTGCTGGACAAGTTCTCTGAGGAATATGGTGTTGAGGTCACCATGGACACCTATGACAGTAACGAAGCCATGCTTGCATCGCTCAAGGCCGGCAAGCTGGGCAGCTATGACGTGGCTGTTCCCGGCGATTATATGGTCGAGATCATGCGCAAGCAGGGTCTGCTCGATACGTTCGAGCGCGCGGAGCTTCCGAATTTCGGCAACATCTCAAAGCAATGGATAGATGTTGGCTTCGACCCCGGACGTAAGAGCTCTATTCCTTACCAGTGGGGTTCAACCGGCTTTTCGGTAAACACCGGCGTTTATTCCGGCGACATCAATACAACCGACATTTTATTCAATCCACCCGCCGAACTGAAAGGCAAGATCAACATGCTCGACAGCCAGGGTGAAGTAATGGCCCTGGCGTCCATGCATCTGGGCATCCCTCAGTGTTCTGAAGACCGAACCCAGTTAAAGGCACTTAACGACATGCTGCAGAAGGCAAAAGCGGACTGGGCGTCCTTTGGCTCAGACACGGCCAAGGATGTGCTGGTCTCAGGCGATGCCGCCGCAGGCATGATCTACAATGGCTTCTCAGCCAAAGCCCGGGCGGAAAATGCGAAGATCAAATATGCATTCCCGCAACAGGGTTATGTGGTCTGGATGGACAATGTTGTCCTTCTGAAAGACGCGCCGAACCGGGAGAACGCCCTCAAGTTCATGAACTTCCTGCTGGCACCCGAAAACGCCGCCGCCGTCTCCAACTTCGCCCAGTACACACCTGGCGTGGAAGGAACCCAGGCTTTCCTGAACCCTGATGTCACGGGGTCGCCAGAGCTGAACCCGCCCGCCGACCAGCCCGGCCAATTCGTGCAGGCGTGCTCTGAAAGCGTCCAGAAAGTCTACGACACTATGTGGACGAACCTGAAAAAATAAACCCGCTTCCCGGAGCCCCTGTGGCTCCGGGAGCCAAACGAAGCTTGCAAGCTTTCGATGACTTGATTAAAGGCAAAAATGACAATGGATATTCTCACCACAGACCAAATTCTCACCGATGACGCCCATCTCATTCAGTCGTTTGCCAATCTGGACGGGCTGAAACAAGCTGACGCGCGAACCGCCATTGTCCGGGCAGAAGGTGCGTATGTCACCGACAGTGAGGGCAACCAGCTGATCGATGGCATAGGCGGCTTATGGTGCGTTAATGTGGGCCACGGGCGTCAGGAAATTATCGACGCTATTACCAGCCAGCTTCAGCAGCTGGATTACTACTCAACCTTTTACAACTTTACCCACCCTTCTGCGGCGCAACTGGCGAAGAAAATAGCGGCGCTGGCGCCGGGTCAACTCAACCGGGTTTATTTCGGCAACTCGGGCTCGGTGGCAAATGACAGCTCCATTCGCATGTTGCATCACTACAACAACAGGCTGGGGCGGCATAACAAGAAAAAGGTTCTGTCTCGCATCGGGGCCTACCACGGCTCGACCCACCTGGCAATGGCGATGACAACACCCGCCTATTCAAACGGCTGGGATACTGCCGCAAATGAATTGGTGCATCATCTGATGTCGCCGTGCCTTTATCACCACCCTGATGAGATAAGCGAAGCTGAATTTCTTGATGTGCTGGTGGAAGATGTGCGTTCAGCCATCAACAACATTGGTGCTGAAAACATATGTGCCTTTATTGCGGAGCCTATCATGGGTGCCGGCGGCGTGCTCGTTGCTCCTGAAGGCTATCACAAACGCATGCGCGAGATTACAGAAGAGCACGACATTAAATATGTCGCCGACGAAGTGGTGACGGCTTTCGGGCGGCTGGGCCATATGTTTGCGTCTGAAGATGTGTATGGGATGGTGCCGGACATCATCAACACGGCCAAGGGTCTGACCTCCGGCTATCAGCCTCTGTCCGCCACGATCATTTCGGACGAAATCTACGACGTCATATCTGAGCCGGGTGCCATGTTTCTGCACGGCATGACCTACTCCGGCCATCCTGCGGCGGCGGCGGCGGGCCTTGCCAACATCAACATCCTTGAGCGGGAAAAAATCCCTCAAAACGTCCAAAAGACCGGCAAAATTTTTGAAAACACCCTTCACAGCCTAATCGATCTGGATATCGTTGGCGATGTGCGCGGCAGCCACTTCATGATGGGTGTTGAGTTTGTTCGCAACAAGCAGACCAAGGAGCCTTTCGCCGAAGAAGACGCCATCGGCTTGAGCATTGCCCGCGCCTGCCAGAAGCGTGGTCTCATCGCCCGGCCTTTAGGCAGCATCCTTATCCTGTCACCGACGCTGATAATGGATGAAGAGATGATCATGCACATTGAAGGCATTCTTCGCGATGCCATCATCGAAGTTACGGGGGAGTTCGACCTGTAGGCTGGCGGGTGAATTCATAAGAGTAATGGAGGTTCAATGGCTGGCGAAAAGGTCAACACGGTAATTGTCGGAGCGCCCGCCGCATTTCCGGCTATACCGGTCCCGCCCGCCTCTTTCTTACCGTAGGTACGACAATGTGTGGTGGCCGGGTGTCCTGGGCATGAGGGATGCCGTGACTATGGAGCCGAGCAAAGAACGGTTCACAATGTGCGTGAGCGGCGCCCGTGGTGGCATAACCGGCGGGTCAAAAATAAGCGGTTTCAGAGAAGCCCTCGAACCGTTTGATCAAGTCCAGTCTATTTTATTTTACATTCCTCGAATTTTTCTTTTTTTTTTAGGTTCTGCTGATAATTTGATCCGGTATGAAAATCGGGAGCATCGAAGCATGTCGCTAAACCTGCGGAAGATCGTCGTTGAATTTTTAAGGCAAAACCCGGAGCAAAAATTTACTGCGCGGGAAATTGCCAACTGGATATTTGGAACCTATCCGGATGAATGCGCCCAAAAGCAAGCCCGCTCAACGGCAATTGCCAACCCGCTTGATAGCGAAACAGCATTATTGCAGCAACTCGTTGCTGAAATTGGTTCACAACGTCGGAATTTTCAAAAGCGCCATCCAGAAATTAAAACTACGGAAGAACGCCCTCGAAAGTATTATTTCACCTTATCAACTGACAGTGTTGAGATTGACCATGCTGAGATACATGGGCCTTCACCGGCCACAAAAGCGAACGGGTTTGCGGTAGAAAAAGAGCATGACCTTTACCCGATCCTATCTGAATATCTCTGGTCAGAGCTGAAGCTGTACAGCAAACGAATCAATGAAAAACGATCCAGCAATTCCAGAGGTGCAGGCGGCAATAAGTGGCTTTACCCTGATCTTGTCGGCCTAGAAGATCTCAGTAGCGATTGGCACCGTGAAGTAAAAGACTGTGTTCAGCAATATGCCGATAAGAAAACCAAACTATGGTCGTTTGAGGTTAAGACATCAATCAGCCGCGCAAATATGCGCGAAGTCTTTTTCCAGGCCGTAAGCAACTCTTCATGGGCCAACCTTGGCTATTTGGTTGCCAGCGAAATTGTAGGCGAGGATACCCGGAAAGAGCTTCGCATGCTTGCCGGCCTTCATGGCATTGGCTTTATTCGACTGGACGCTGAGGACCCCTCTGAGAGCCAAATCATTATACCTGCCAGAGAGCGCCCTGAAGTTGACTGGGATACGGCAAACAGGTTGACGGAAGAAAACAAAGACTTTTTGGAATACATCAAATTAATCCGTCAGTTATATCAAACAGGCGAGATACGCCAGTCTGACTGGGACATGAATGTGGTGCAGGATTATTGAAGACCAAACGTGGGTCAGTTTGACACATCACATTGCGATGTTGAAGCAACTCAAGCCGTACACACCTAAGAAAATGTCATGAGAACGCGGCAAAAAGAACCCCGATGGATTTCACCGGGGCTCTGTCTTTTTTGTACGACAGTAACGGATTACGAGTACCGGTAGGGGACACCCACTTTTTCCATAACAGCCGTATAGTCCTTGTAGGCCTGAACAACACGGGCCGTCCGGTCACTGATACCGGCCAGTTCATCCCAGAATTCTTCAGCGTCCTTAACCACACGATCCCATTCTTCGGCCGGGATTTCGGTGAGTTCCATCTTCTTGCCGTTCACTCGAAGATCGGCTTCACCACCCCAGTACCAAACCTGACGGTAGTAGTGTGAGCTGTCGATCGATAGCATGAAAATTTCCTTGAGATGGTCCGGAACCCTGGCCCAGCTTTCCGAGTTGGCAAAGTAGGAACCACACCAGGCACCTGTAATGTTGTTCAGCAGGGCGTAGTTGCAAACATCGGCCCAGCCAACTTCGTAGGCTTCGGTAAATCCGCACCAAGCTACCCCGTCCAGCTCGCCGGTTTGGATGGCAACCTCGATATCATCCCAGGGTAGGGTAACCGGGATCAGGCCATAGCGGGACAGGAAGCGTCCCGCCGTTGGCACACCAAACACACGCTTGCCCTTCATATCAGCGAGGCTGCGGATCGGGTCCTTGGTAAAGATGTGGCAGGGATCCCATGCCCCGGCACTCAGCCAGTCAACATTCTCAACTTCGTCATAGGCTTCTTTCCAGATTTCGTTCAAGCCGTAGTAGCGGAACAAAACCGGCATATCGAGGCTGTAACGGGTCGAGAAGGGGAAGTATCCACCAAATACGTTGATGTCCACGGGTGAAGCCATGGTGGCATCGTCAGACTGCACCGCATCAATGGTGCCGTTCTGCATGGCGCGGAACAGTTCGTCTGTCGGAACCAGCTGATCGGCATAATAGAGCTCGATTTCCATTTCACCGTTGGCGGCCCTGTTGAAGGCCTCGATCTGGGGTTTGATCACGTGAGCACCAAGAGGCGCACCGGAGTAGGTTTGAAGGCGCCACTTGATGGGGCCCGCGCCATGCACAGCGGGCGCGGCGAGTGAACTGCCCGCAACGGCCCCGGCGGCCCCGACAGTGGAAATACCAGCTTTCTTCAGAAAATCCCGCCGCGGCGGCGTTTGCGTCGCCTTTTTCTGAGCCTTCTTTTTGGCAATCCTTGTTTCGCTCATGTTGTCCTCCGTAGTTGGTAAATCGTTGTTATTCTCGTTTGTAACCTCCGGGAGCCTAGCCCCATCTCAGACTCAGTTCAACCGGCTCGGATAAACCAGATCCGGTAACCAGAGTGCAATCTGCGGGAATACCATCACCAGCATAAGTCCAACTGTCATAACCAGTACAAAGGGTATGATGGATCGATAGATATCCGTCAGGGAAACTTCCGGCGGGGCCATGGCACGCATCAGGAACAGATTGTATCCAAATGGCGGTGTCATATAGGCAATCTGGCAGGTAATGGTATAGAGCACGCCGTACCAAACCGGATCAAACCCCAACGCAACAACCAAGGGTACATACAGCGGGGCCACAATGACGAGCATGGCCGTATCGTCAAGAAACATGCCCATAACGATGTAAGACAGTTGCATCATGATCAGCACGCCCCAGGGGCTCAATTCCCAACGCGTGATGAACAATGTTTCAATGGCGCGAACCGCACCGATACCGTCGAATACCGCGCCAAAACAGAGGGCCGCCAGAATGATCCAGAGAAACATGCAGGAAATGCCGAGTGTCTTTTTAACGGTGTTTTCAATGACATTCTTGCTCAGACGCCTCTTGACCAGGGCCGCGATGGTTGCGGCCGTTGCCCCAACAGCAGAACTTTCCACCAGTGACGTAATCCCCGCAACGAACAGACCGGTCATAAAGAAAAAGATCAGAAAGGGTATGATGCCGGCGCGCAGCAGTTTCAGCTTCTCGCTGAACGGCATGTCCCGGTCTTCCCTGGAGACCGTCGGTGCGAGTTCCGGCTGCATTTTGCAGCGGGCAATAATGTAGATGACAAAAAGTGTCGCCATCATCAGGCCAGGCAAGGCACCGGCCAGCCAAAGCTGGCTGACGGGTTGACGGGCGATCATCCCGTAAAGCACAAGGACCACGCTGGGCGGGACAAGAATCCCTAGCGAGCTTCCTGCCTGGATCACGCCCGTGATCATGACCTTGTCGTATCCGCGTTTCAGCATTTCCGGCAGCGCGATGGTTGCACCGATAGCCATACCGGCAACACTCAGGCCGTTCATCGCCGAAATGATGACCATCAGTCCAATGGTGCCGACGGCGAGCCCGCCTCTGAGACCACCAAACCAGACGTGGAACATGCGATAGAGATCATCTGCAATCCCTGACTCGGAAAGGATATACCCCATATAGACAAACAACGGCAGGGTCAGAAGAGGGTACCAGTTGAATAGCTTGAAGGCCGCGTTGAAGGGCATCTCGATGGCGCCCGTGCCATAGAGCAAGGCGGCGGCGGCGGCAGATACAAAACCGATGGCGGCAAACACGCGCTGGCCCGTCAACAGCATGACCAGCATGGACGCGAACATCGTAATGGCGATCAGCTCATAACTCATAACGTGGGCGGCACCCCTTCATGGGTGATGGCTTCGCCTTTTGCCCGGGCAATATCCTTGAACAATATGGAAATCGCTTGCAGCAGCATGAGAACGATACCGACAACCATAATGCATTTGATGGGCACCATGGAGGGGTTCCACATGGAGAACTTCCGCTGGCCTGTTTCAATGGCATAGATCGTACTGGAAATGGAACCAAACAGCAGCGCCGACAAATAGAACAATAGGCAGCCGCTGGTCATGACATCAAGCCGGGCCTTGTTTCGTTCCGAACACTGAGAATACAGCAAGTCCATGCGAACGTGGTCACCCAGTTGCATGGAATACGCGCCACCCATGATGTAGTAGGCCGTCATGATGAATTGCGCCATCTCGACGCACCAGGAAAGCGGAATGTTAATGATGTTCCGCGTAACGGCATCGAGCAACAGCACACCGATCATCGCGAAAATGAGATACATGGCAATGCGTCCGAGCTTTTCGGACGCGTCATCCACATACTTTACATAAAGCACGATTGGCCTGGGCATGTATGGAAAGATATCCCCTGGGCATGAGGTTTTTTGTTGTAGCCGCCAACATACACGGAACAACAGATAAGCAAAATACAAAACCGTGAGCACGGTTTGGGGTGCGAGGGAACGGGGGTGAATTCAGAGGTGTGGCTTCACCGGATAGCTCTGCCATTCGCCCGTATCTGCCAGGGCCTGAACACCATGCGGTTTGGATTGGCGTTCGTAGGAGGCACGCTGGCCTCCCGGCCCGATGGAACCCGACTTGGGAGGAGCCGTGATCCACATCCCGTTATGCCGCATCGGGTGATGCGGTAAAACGGGATGTTTCACATGAACACAGACTCACACAACCCCGGGCTGCGCTATGTGGCGGCCCGGGGTTATGAGAGATCAGAAGTTGTAGATGACACCGACCTTCAGCTCGTTGGTGTCGATTTCTGCGCTGGCCTTGGCAAGGGAGGTGTTACCGGCGGAAAAGTTGTAGTTCTCCTTGCCGTAGCGGGCGTGAGCGAGCTGGCCGAACAGGGTTACATGGTCGGTGACGTCATAATCCGCCCCAAGGCCGATTTTCCAGCCCCTATGGGTGTTTTTCTTGGAGTCGGAGAGGGCACCGACAGCGGTCGTTGCCTTGACCTGAAGCCATGAAACACCGCCGGTAACATAGGGTGACACGGCCCCGAAGCGTTTTCCGAGGCGGCCCATGAGATCGAAGCTTCGTTCGGACTCAACTTTGGTGTTTAAAGCGCCGATTATCGTGTCATCGCCTCTCTCAAGCACGACGTTGCCCTGTGCCCCGAAGAACACCCCGCTGTCGAGTTCATGGGTAAGACGAGCGGTGAGACCGAAATTGTTGCCGGACGGCTTGAATGTAGAGCCCCCGGCCCCGGCGACGCCTAATATCTCGGTGCTCTTCGATTTTGCCTTGATTGCCGAGTATCCGGCGTTTACGCCGAGGCCGAACCGGGTTTCATCGGCCTTTGCGGCCCCGGAAACACCGGCGATACCAACGGCAAACGCGATGGCCACAGCCACGCTCAATCTGTTCATAATAATCCACTTGTTCATGACAATTCCCTAAAAAATAGTTAAAATCAAGGTATATTTTCATATCACTGTTGATTCTAAGGGGGGGGGGGGGGGGGATAATTGCAAGGATTTTTTTCAATTTTTTCATCTAACCGGCTTTGAAGCCGGGCAGATGAAAAAAAGTCCTCCGCGAACCGCTCGGCGGCGGCGTACTGGCGCTCACTGAGTGTGCCGGTGCGTTTCATGCGGGCCAGGGGGCTGTGGTCCAAGTTGTAGACTTGCGCGCTGCCGTCCGACGTGGCGGTGGCGGACAGTTCGGCCATGACGCGGCGGCGCAAGCGTTAAAGACCAGAACTAAAGGGGAAAACTGGCGGAGAGAGAGGGATTCGAACCCTCGGTACTCGTGAAAGTACAACGGTTTTCGAGACCGCCCCGTTCGACCACTCCGGCATCTCTCCGTCTTTGGAAGGGCGTTTCATACCCCTTCGATCCGGTGTTGCCAACACCAAAGGCTGTGCTGATTTGACGGTCCTTGGCAAGGCGCCCCCAAACAACCGAATTCCAGCGGTTTATTGCGTTGACAAGCAAACCCGAATGGGTATAGTGCCGCCTCCTGTTGACGGGGCGACACATGGATTGTCGGACCCTTTTTGTTATGAAGTTTCTGGGTTGTTGAGGCGAAGATGTTCGCAGTCGTAAAAACCGGCGGAAAACAGTATCGCGTTACCAAAGATGACATCGTCATCGTGGAAAAAATTGCCGGCGAACAGGGTGACATGGTTGCCCTGGATAATGTTTTGATGATCGGGGAGGAAGGCAAAGCGCCCACCGTTGGAGCCCCGCGCGTGGAAAAAGCGACCGTATTTGCGGAGGTGATTGAACAGGGCCGCGGTAACAAAGTCATCGTGTTCAAGAAAAAACGCCGCCAACACTATCGTCGCAAAAACGGGCACCGTCAGGACCAGACGGTTCTGCGTGTCGTAGAAGTCAGCCCCACGGGTACCAAGCCGAAAACGGCGGCCAAGAAAAAACCGGCTCCGGCTAAAGCCGGGAAAGCGGAAGCCAAGGCACCCGCTAAGAAGGGTTCTGCAAAACCCGCCGCCAGGAAGGCGGTGGCAAAGAAGGTTGATGCAGAAAAGGCTCCTGCCAGGAAGGCTGCTGCGAAGCCCACAGCCAAGAAAACAAGTGTGAAAAAGGCTCCGCCTAAAAAAGCCGCTGCCAGGAAAACTGAAGACAAGACTGAGGAGTAAGGGTCCATGGCTCATAAGAAGGCAGGTGGTAGCTCCCGTAACGGGCGCGACTCTGAAGGTCGCCGCCTGGGTGTAAAGAAATTTGGCGGCGAAGGTGTCCTCCCCGGTAACATTATCGTTCGTCAGCGTGGAACCAGGTTCCATCCCGGTGACAATGTTGGCATGGGTAAAGATCACACCCTGTTTGCCAAAGTTGGCGGCAACGTGCGCTTTAAAACCAAAGCTGCCGGACGCACTTTTGTGTCCGTCGAACCAGCAAGCTGACGACGTATCGGCCATTCGCCTGATATGCGGGGGGAATGGTCATCCATTCCCCTTTTTGTTTGTCCACGGTAATCCCCAAAGTACCATGAAATTTCTCGATGAGGCTAAAGTCTATATAAAGAGCGGCGACGGCGGCGACGGATGCGTGTCCTTTCGCCGAGAAAAGTACGTGGAATTTGGCGGTCCCGATGGCGGCGATGGCGGGAGAGGCGGTGACGTGATCGTCGAATGTGTAAACGGGCTCAATACGCTGATCGATTTTCGCTACCGACAGCACTTCAAGGGCAAACGCGGCCTCCACGGCATGGGCAAGAACCGAACTGGTGCCAATGGCGCTTCGGTGACGCTCCGTGTGCCGGTTGGCACCCAGGTTCTTGGTGAAGATAAAGAAACGCTGATTATTGATCTGGTGAAGGAAGGCCAAACCATGGTGTTGGCGCACGGCGGTGCCGGCGGTCGCGGGAACGCCCGGTTCAAAACGTCTACCAACCAGGCACCCCGAACCTTCGACAAGGGTTGGGAAGGGGAAGAGCGCTGGATCTGGCTTCGGCTGAAACTGATCGCGGATGCTGGTCTGGTAGGACTGCCCAATGCGGGGAAATCCACTTTCCTGTCCGTGGTAAGTCGTGCCAATCCGAAAATTGCCGACTATCCGTTTACCACTATTCATCCCAACCTGGGTGTCGTGAGGCAGGATCATGATCAACTGGTGCTGGCCGATATCCCGGGCCTGATTGAAGGGGCCAGCGAAGGCGGCGGCCTTGGCACACGGTTTCTTGGCCATATTGAGCGTTGCGGCGTATTGCTGCATCTGGTTGATGCGACCGAGGACGACATTACGGGCAACTATCGGACTGTGCGGGGTGAATTGGAAGCCTATGGTGCAGATCTGGAGAGCAAGATCGAGATTTCCGTGCTCAACAAATGTGACTCGCTGGCTGGCGATGAAATAACCGCCCGTCAACAGGAACTGGCGGCGGCCGCTGGCATCTCGCCGCAGGAAGTCTACGTTATGTCCGGGGTTGCGGGAACGGGGGTTCGAGGCGTCATCCGGCGAATTTTCCGGGAAGTCGCAGCGGCGGCACGTGAAGCGGATGAGGACCGTGAGCACAAGGAAGCGGGATATCAGCGATGAGCCCGCCCGCATCCAGCTCGGATATATTGGCGGCGTGCAAACGGATTGTGATCAAGGTAGGGTCGGCCCTGTTGGTCGATCCGGTGAGTGGAAAAATTCACCGTCAGTGGCTGAGTTCACTCGCCGATGATGTGGTGCGGTGTCGCGCCCGTGGTCAGGATGTGGTGCTCGTTTCGTCAGGCGCCATTGCCGCCGGTCGCAAACACCTGAATTTTGGGTCGGGTTCGTTAAGACTTGAGGAACTTCAAGCCGCCGCCGCGACGGGCATGTTGCGGCTCGCCCATGCCTACGAAGATGCGCTGGCGGGCCATAATCTGACATTGGGTCAGGTTTTGCTGACGTTGGAAGACACGGAAAATCGCCGCCGGTACCTGAATGCACGCAGCACACTGACTACTCTGTTGAGGGCGGGGGCGATCCCGCTCATTAATGAAAATGATACCGTTGCCACCGATGAAATTCGCTTTGGTGACAATGATCGTTTGGCCGCCCGAGTTGCAGCAATGGTGTCGGCGGATGCGCTGGTTTTGCTCTCTGACATTGACGGGTTGTATACAGCCGACCCGGCGAAAGAGCAGAACGCCAGGCACGTTTCCGTCGTCAACGAGCTGACTCCCGAGATTGAAGCCATGGCAGGCAAGGCGATTTCCACTGTCGGAACAGGTGGTATGGTGACCAAGCTTGCCGCGGCCAGGGTAACCATGGGGGCGGGGTGTCGTATGGTGATAACGAAAGGGCACGCCGACAACCCTGTCCGGGAGTTAGAGGATGGTGCTCGATGTACCTGGTTTTTGCCTTCTACATCGCCGCGTGCTGCGCGAAAAGAATGGATTGCCAGTAGCCTCAAGCCGCGAGGGCGGGTTCGCGTCGATGAAGGGGCTGAGAAAGCACTCGGTGCCGGCAAAAGTTTACTACCGGCAGGGGTGTCGTCGTTGACCGGCACCTTCGAACGCGGTGATCTGGTAACTGTCGAAAATAGTGCTGGGGTTGAATTGGGGCGTGGATTGTCGGCGTATTCATCCGCGGACATAAGCTTGATAAAAGGTCATAAAACCAGTGAAATAGCGAGCATTCTCGGTTACCGGGGCCGCGACGAGATCATTCATCGCGATGATCTGGTAACCGTCAGAAAAACCGGAAAGGATCAGGCGCAATGACGGCTCTTGAAAAAACGGATATCACCGCGCTGATGCGTGGGATTGGAGAGAACGCGAAAGCCGCAGGCCATCAATTGGCCATGGCGTCTTCAGAAGCCAAAAACGAGGCCCTGCTGACGGCGTCGGCGGCTTTGCGGGACGAAGCCGAAGCCATTCAATCCGCCAATGCTATCGATATGGCGGCGGCGGAGCAGAAAGGCGTGAAGGGCAGTTTCCTTGACCGTCTGTTGTTGACCGACGATCGTACTGAAGCCATGGCAAAAGGATTGGAAGATATTGCGGCACTTCCCGATCCCGTTGGGGATGTCCTGGCCGGGTGGGAGCAACCTAACGGGTTGAAAATCGAGCGTGTTAGGGTACCTATCGGTGTCATTGGGGTGATCTATGAGTCGCGACCCAATGTCACGGCAGATGCCGGTGCGCTGTGTCTGAAGGCCGGAAACGCCGCCATCCTGCGGGGTGGATCCGAGAGTTATCACTCTACCGAAGCTATTATGAACTGTTTGCAGGCAGGGCTTCGTGCGGTTCGACTGCCGGTAACAGCAATTCAGCGCATTCCCACTACAGACAGAGCGGCAATAGGTGAGCTTTTGACCATGACTGACTACGTGGATGTGATTATTCCCCGCGGTGGAAAATCCCTGATCGAGCGTGTTACAGCGGAGAGCAAAATTCCGTTGTTCAAGCATCTCGACGGCATTTGCCATGTATACGTGGACGGCGCCGCCGACCCTGAAAAGGCGCGTAAGGTTGTTGCCAACGCTAAGATGCGGCGAACAGGAGTCTGTGGATCGGCGGAAACACTCTTGATCGACAAATCGGTGGCGGATCAGATCACGGGCATTGTTGATGATTTGACGGATCTGGGATGTGAAGTTCGTGGTGACGACACAGCCATGGGCGTCGACAATCGCATCGTTGCGGCAACTGAGCAGGATTGGAGCACAGAGTACCTGGACTCCATTATATCGCTGGCTGTTGTGGATGGTGTTGACGGCGCGTTGTCGCACATCGCCCAGCATGGTTCGAACCATACCGACTCTATTATCACAGAAGATGCTGCCGTGGCGGCACGGTTTTTGAACGAGGTCGACTCTGCAATTGTAATGCACAATGCGTCGACCCAGTTCGCTGACGGTGGCGAGTTTGGAATGGGCGCAGAGATAGGGATTTCGACAGGTAAAATGCACGCCCGTGGGCCGGTCGGTGTGGAGCAACTGACCTCCATGAAATATCTGGTACGTGGCGACGGACATTGTCGACCCTGAGCCTTGGAGATGAGTGAACTGTCCGACCTGTGGGGTGTAGCGCCCCATGCACGCGTGGGCATCATGGGTGGCTCATTCAATCCCGCGCATGACGGGCACTTACATATCGCCAGGCTAGCGCTCGAGCGGATTGGTCTGGACCGGGTTGTCTGGCTGATATCGCCACAGAATCCCCTGAAATTAGGCGAAGACATGGCGGCGTTTACGGACCGTTTCAACGCTGCGGTGGTAACAGCCCAATCAGACCCTGCGATTATCGTCAGCGATATGGAAGCCGAATTGGGAACGCGATATACCGCGGATACCCTGCAACAGTTGAAAGCCGAAGCGCCGGATATGTATCTCGTATGGATTATGGGGGCTGATAACCTGATACAGATTGATAAATGGGAAGCGTGGACCGCAATATTTGGTACAGTGCCCGTTGCAGTTTTTGCCAGACCACCGTATTGTGATTCTGTGATGGCTTGTGAGGCAGCAGAGACCTTTGCGGAGAGCCAGCTGGACCAATCCCGCGGGGCTGAGTTGCCGGTGCAGCCGCCGCCAGCGTGGATTTACTTCGATACCCCATTAAATGCGGAGTCTGCCACGCGAATTCGACGTGGACGCGAGGCACAGTAGGCGTCCACCATGTGACCCGGAGGGGTCGAGTATTGAGGATAAGGAGACGATCATACAGACCAAAAAGAAGGCACCATCGGTATCGGAAACCCTCGATCTGGTGTGCAAAACTCTTGATGATGACAAGGCCAGTGACATTGTTGTTATCGATTTGGCAGGCAAGACCTCCATGGGTGATTACATGGTTCTTGCCAATGGAACATCGCAACGTCAGGTTGGCGCGATGACCAACCATCTTCAGGAAAATCTCAAAGCCGCCGGACATGCCGCCATTACTCTGGAAGGGCAAAGCCAGTGTGATTGGGTGCTGCTGGATGCGGGTGACATTATCGTTCATCTGTTCCGCCCGGAAGTGCGGGAGTTTTACAATCTGGAGAAAATCTGGGACGCACCTGTTCCGGCGAATGCCCTGACCAGCAGCGCCTGAATTCGCGCTGGTATGCAAATTTTGTTATGCGCGGTGGGCCGGATGAAGCCCGGCCCCGAAAAGGACGTGTTTGACCATTATGCGGCTCGACTATCCTATAAACTGGATGTGATCGAAGTCGTCGAGAAGCGCAATCTTTCCGGCGACGCTCTAAAGCGCGCTGAAGCGGAACTTCTCAAAAATAAGATTCCTGGGGGCGCTTTTGTTGTTGTGTTTGATGAACAGGGGCAGGCCGTCAGCAGCCGTGGATTTGCGAACGATCTGCAAACCTGGCAACGGAAGGGCATAAAGTCCATTGCATTGCTTGTTGGCGGCGCGGACGGCGTGCATGATAGTTTGTTGAGCCGTGCAGACAGAATTATTTCACTTGGACGCATGACGTGGCCCCATATGTTGGTGCGCGGATTGATCGCGGAGCAGCTTTTCCGGTCTCAATGTATTCTCGGCGGACACCCCTATCACCGGGATTGAGAGTCCTGATCCTAAATGACTGGCAAACTTGCCAATGAAAACGCTTCTCGAAAACAGGACCAGTCGGCGTGAAATTATTGCCTTTGAACTCGCCGCCGAGAGCGAGGTCACATTTCGTGGCGCAGGCTGTGGTACGGACGCACTTGTCCCTGTCACTAAACACAACATAGGGCAAAAGGGCGCAATTGTCAAGGAAAAAATGCAAAAAAAGTGAAAAAAAGACTTTTTCTCTGACTCTCTTTTCAACCCCTATCCGTGGGGGTAACCGGCACCCTGGGCCGTTTCCCGGCTCAGTCTCCTGAATTATTCTTGGAATCATGCTATTGACTTAAGAGAGGCGGGAAATTAGGTTCCGGGCCTTCGCTGGTTGATATGATGTCCATTATAGCTACGTAAAGCTTGGTGTTGAGACAGAAAGCACCGGAAACCAACGCGGGGCGAGGATCCGCTAACCGAACGAAAATGGTAAATTACCCATGGAAGTATCCATCAACGGCCATAACGTCGATGTAGGTGATGCTTTGCGGAGCCATTCCGAAGCCCAGTTGCGCACGGTGGTTGGCAAGTATTTCGAACGCGCTGTAGATGCGTCTGTCATTGTTTCTCGTGAATCCAGTCATGGATTTCATGTGGAAATTTCCGTTCACCCGTTCCGTGCCATGATTGTTCGGGCCAGTGGCTCTGGCGACGAAGCCTACGGTGCGTTTGACGTTGCGCTCGAACGGATTGCCAAGCAGTTGCGGCGTTACAAAAGACGCCTGAAAGACCACCACAAGGATCGCGCCAATGACGAGTTCGTCGCGGCACAACAATATGTTCTGCAAGCGGAAAGTGAAGACGAAGAGGTGTCCGAAGATGGGCAACCCGCGATTATCGCAGAAATGAACACGGAAATCGTCACCCTGAGCGTCAGTGAAGCCGTGATGCGGATGGACCTGGCCCATGCGCCGGTTCACATGTTCCGCAACAGCACCAATGGTAATCTCAACGTCGTTTACCGACGTGAAGACGGCAACATTGGCTGGATTGACCCCGCCTAGTAAAGGACAGCATAATCAGATTGCCGCCCGGTCACCGTATGGGCGAAGGCAGAATACGAGGAACAGCAATGGAAATTACGGACCTCATTTCACCAGACAGCATCATTCCTAACCTGCGCGCCAGTAGCAAAAAACAGGCGCTACAGGAATTGGCAAAAAAAGCCGCAGAGATTAGTGGCGAGCACGAACGGACGGTTTTTGAAGTTCTTATGGAACGCGAACGTCTGGGCACTACCGGTGTTGGTAACGGCATCGCTATTCCGCATGGTAAGATTCCTTCGTTGGATAAACTTTACGGGGTGTTCGCCCGCATTGAAGATCCCGTGGACTTCCAGGCGATTGACGACCAACCGGTCGATCTGGTGTTTCTTCTGCTGGCACCCGAAGATGCTGGTGCTGATCATTTGAAGGCCCTGGCCCGTGTATCCCGTTTGTTGCGTGAAGCGTCAACCTGTGAAAAATTGCGGGGTACAGACAATCGTGAATCCCTTTTCGCGTTGCTGAGCGATACAACTGAAAACCAAGCGGCTTAATTCTTTTCGGACGCGCCCACTGACCCCGATACGCCCCTGTACCAGTTTCGCTGGAACGATAGATAAAAATACCGGGGAACGGATTGCCGCCAGTGACGAAATTCTGGAGATCACCGAAGTTCCGTGCGCGCTAACCGTCATTGCCGTCGGTGTCATTGGTGTTTGATTTCACAATTATTTTTTGGCTCTCGATACCAGGGTACCGCTGGTAGAACCCCGCGACGGTATGCAGGATTTTCTGGACCGCGCCCTGGCCGAGGATTTCATTCATCAATTGCGAGACGGTGGCATCAGGCTGCTATTTGGGCAAAAACCTCGTGACTACAGGCCCCAGGCCGCGCGAAAGTAAACACCCGTTTGCAGCAAAGATATTTCGCGGAATCGCCGAACGCACTATCTCAACGTGGACATTGTTAGTGTAAGGTTCCGGGGCGACACTTGCGCTTGAACTGAAAACTCAAGAGAAATTATGGAACCGCACATTCACGCCCTTCGCGACTCAACCTATCGACCAGTCTGGTTTGATTATGGTGATTGGGGTGAACCATTTGCACCCTTGTCAAAAGACGAAACGTGCCAATTGCTTATTGTCGGCGGTGGATTCACCGGATTGTGGGCGGCACTGCAGGCCAGAGAGCAAAATCCGGACCTGGATATCGTGCTGGTGGAGAAGACGTTTATCGGAGATGGCGCTTCGGGACGAAACGGCGGCTTCCTCAGTTCCAGCCTGACCCATGGGGAAACCAACGGCTATTATCATTTTCCGGGTGAAACTGCGCGCCTACACGAACTCGGCCAGCAAAATCTGAGAGAGTACGTGGATTCCCTTGAACGCTACGAAATCGATGCGGACTACATCGATCTCGGCGCGATGTCGGTTGCCACCAACGAGGCCATGGTTGCCCGCTTACGCGCCCAGTATGAAGAGGCCCGCGAGGAAGGCGAAGATGTGGCGTTTTTTGATCAGGACGCCGTACGGGAGAAGGTCAATTCTCCGACCTATCTGGCCGGGGTTTGGTGGCGGGATGGGCTGGGTGGAACCATCAATCCCGGAAAGCTCTGTCTCGGTTTGAAGAAAACCCTGCTTACTCTTGGTGTTCGGATCTATGAAGGCACGCCGATTAAGGATACCCGGATAGAAGGCAACGGTATGCGGACACAGTGCCCAGGCGGGTCTGTTCACAGTGACCGCGTCCTCATGGCGACAAATGCCTATCCCAACCCGGTGTCACGAATTAACAAATCCGTTATTCCGGTCTGGGATTATCAGATAGCTACCGAACCTCTTAATCAGGAGCAACTGGCGGCAGTTCGTTGGGGGAACAACCGCTTTGGTCTCTCCAATGAAGCCAATATGTTTCATTACTATCGAATGACATCCGACAATCGCATTACATGGGGTGGCGGCGGGGCTGTCTGCTACTATTACGGTGGCCGAACGGACTTCGGTGTTGCCGATGATAGTGCCCGCTTCGAGCGACTATCTCGGGAGTTTCTGCACACTTTTCCGCAACTGGAAGGAGTGAGGTTTACCCACCGGTGGAGCGGTATTATCGCCAGTTCGACCCGGTTCTGTATGGTACCGGGTGTCGCCTTTGATGGTCGGGTTGCGTGGGCCGTGGGATATACGGGCCTGGGTGTGGGTGCAACCCGCTTTGGCGCGCGCATTGGGTTGGAGTTGCTGGGCTATCAACCCAGTGACGTAGTGGACATGCTGTTTGTTCGCAAACGGGCCATGAACTGGGCACCTGAGCCTTTGCGGTGGATTGGCGTTACCTTGACCCGCCATGCCCTTTCCAAAGCCGATGCAAATGGCGGCAAGCGGGGTTTGTGGTTGAAGCTTCTCGACGAGCTGAATATGGGGTTTGCCTGTTAAACCGGTTGGATGAGTCCGCGTTTCGTGGTCGGTTAGGTTGATACCGTAGAATCTGATCAGGCTGGTTCCGAACAAACGTACCCTTCCATTGTATTCTGGCCCTGGAATTACATCTTCAACCGACATCCATCCATACACCCGCCGGGAAAGATCGGAACTGAGATGCCAAACGCCAGAAACCTGAAGGCGAATGCGTTCATGTGCTGGAACACCCCGCCGAAGAAGGCGTCCTGAACGGCCCCAATGGTGGCAAAGCCAAAGGCGAGCAAAACACCACGAAGGGCGAGATTCATTGTATCAAAAATACGGGTTACAGATGGAAAGCCCCGGGTACGGTTGCTTCCGAATAGCATTGATCCTTGTCTGGCACGCCAATCTCGGACGTGGAAACGCGTATTTTTCAAATATTAAGTTGACATAAAGAATTTTTTATATATAAATATCTTTATGAAAAATATCGAACGGTCTTCTTTTGATCAAACACTTGAGGCTTTGCGTGCCGTTGGCGAGCAAACGCGACTCAGAATCGTATTGTTGTGTTCGCATGGAGAGCTAACGGTCGGCGATCTGACGGTTATCCTGGAGCAAAGCCAGCCCAGGGTCTCGCGCCATTTGAAGCTGCTTCACGAAGCCGGGGTCTTGGAACGCTACCAGGAAGGTCAGTCCGTCTGGTTCCGAAGTGTTTCGGAGGGACCATTGGCCATTTTTGTGAGAGGCCTAACCGATCAGGTAGAGGATGGTGATCCCGTCTACGCAAAAGACTTAAAACGTCTGAGACAGGTTACCAATACCTGGGAAGTTCGCTCTCGTCAGTTCTTCAGGAAAAATTTCGCAACCTGGGATCAGGAACGGGCGCAATTGATTGATGTTGAAAAAATCGACGGGATTTTGGGTGAGCGATTTTCCGCCCTGGGAGCCGAGGCACTGTTGGATATCGGAACGGGAACCGGGCATATCCTCCGCCACCTAGGTCGCAAGGTGCCTCGGGCCGTTGGGTTGGACACGTCTCGCGATATGCTTCTGGCGGCACGGGCGGCCATCCACAAAGCGGGATTGTCGCATTGTCAGTTGCGCATGGGTGACATGGCCAATCTACCCTTTGAGGATGACAGTTTTGATGCCGTTTCCATGCATTTGTCGCTTCATTTCGCCGCTGACCCGATGGTCGCGCTGGAGGAATGTGCTCGTGTGACCATTCCCGGTGGAGCGCTTCTGCTGGTGGATTTTGCGGAACATGATGAGCACAAAATTGTTTCTACGCAGGGCCATCGCTGGCCCGGATTCCGGGAGGAAACGGTCTGTAACTGGTTGAAGAGCGCCGGATACACAGACGTTCAAACCCTTAGTTTGTCGGGGTCCCGGGCGGAAAATCGGCCAACCGTTCTTTTCTGGTTTGCAATTCAAAAAGGTAGAGTACCATGAAATTTAGCATAGAAATCTATCCCCCAAAAGAGTCAGATGTTGCCTTTGTCACAAATTCTCTTGTTGGTGCCAGTGCGGACCATATTTCGGTTACTTACGGGGCTGGTGGGTCGACGTCCAGGGATCGCAGCGTCGCGGTGATATCCCGGCTGTGCCGGGCCGGCGTTCCGACAGCCGCGCATATTACGATCGCCAATCAATCAAAAGAGACGGTCGATGAAACCCTGGATCGTTGGAACAGCGAGGGTGTTCGAAGGTTTGTGGCCCTGCGTGGTGATGGAGACGGACCCGGCAAACCGTTTGCCCCTGATCAGGATGGATACACGTCGTCTTTGGAGCTGATTGAGAAGATAGCGCGCTACAAAGACGTGGAAATCGCCGTTGCGGCATATCCTAACGGGCATGCTGACAGTCGCGGGCTAGCGTCTGATATTGATTATCTGAAGGCCAAACAGGACGCAGGCGCAACAGAGGCGATCACCCAGTTTTTCTTTGAGCCCGATGCCTATCTCCGGTTCCGCGATGCCTGTGTGGCGCAGAACGTTTCTATTCCCGTTATTCCCGGTATCCTGCCGGTTTTTGATTTTGCGAAGGTGTCCAAATTCGCCAATCAGTGCGGCGAGCCTATACCGGAGTGGCTTGCCAGGCGATTCCATGGGCTGGATTTCCAGCCGGAGCTGCGGCAAAACGTCGCCATAGCAACGACCGCCACAATGTGCGAAACATTGCATCATAACGGTGTCGAGCGGATACACCTCTATTCATGCAATCAGGTCAATCTGGCTGTCGCGCTGGCGCATTTTATTACGTTTCCCGCACAACCGAAACAGGCGGCCTAGAAAACCGGATCGGGATCCATTTCAAGATGCAGCCGGGTTTCGGTGTAAGGATGAGCGCGGACCACGTCTTCGTTCAGTTCGACGCCAAGCCCCGGCTCCGACGGCGGAATGACGTAACCGTCCTCCCATTGCAGAGGCTTTTTGAGAAGCTCCGCATAAAACCCGTCCCATTTAAGAATGCTCTCCAGGATCAGGAAATTGGGTGAGCAGGTTGATATCTGGATATTGGCTGCACCGACCACAGGTCCACAGTAACAGTGCGGCGCGATTTGTGCGTAATAGGCTTCGGCCATACTGGCGATCTTTTTGGCCTCCAGCAGACCGCCCACCCGGCCAAGGTCAGGTTGCAGGATGGCGGCGGCACCCAGTTCCAAAACACGGGCAAATTCATACTTGGTGCACAGGCGTTCCCCGGTCGAGATCGGAACGCTGGTGAAGGCGGCGACTTCTGCCATTTGCTCGGGTTTTTCCGGTGGCGTTGGTTCCTCAAACCAGAGAGGCTCATAGGGTTCAAGCCGTCGAGCCATGCGCTTCGCACCCGATACGGTGAATTGACCGTGCGTGCCAAACAGCAGGTCTGCCCGTGTCCCCACGGCTTCCCGAATTTTCCTGCAGAACTGTTCTGATCGTTCAAGATCAGCCATACGTGGCTGATGCCCGTCGTAAACCGTATAGGGGCCCGCGGGATCAAACTTGATGGCGGTAAAGCCCTCATCGACCCACTTCACGGCGACTTCGGCGGCAATATCCGGGTCATTGTAGACGTTCGGCGTGTTGGGGTTGGGATAAACGTCCCCGTCACCCTTGGGGTAGAGGTAGGTATAACTGCGCAAGCGTTCGTGGGCCTTACCGCCCATCAGGTCGTATACCGGTTTGTTGGCGGCCTTGCCGATAATGTCCCAGCACGCCATTTCCAATGCACTTAGTACACCCATGACCGTTACATCGGGGCGTAGCGTATAACCCGCGCCATAGGTCAATCGCCAAAGCTTTTCAATATTGTGGGGATTGGCACCTTCGAAATGGCGGGCAAATACGTCTTCTGCCATTTTGGCACAGAGGTGTGGGCTAAACGTGGCATTGTAAACCTCACCAATACCTTCGATCCCGCAGGCCGTGGTCAATTTGACGAAAATAAAATACATACCGCCACGCCGTGGTGGCGGGTTGCCGACAACGAAAGTCTCGATGGTTTGCAGCTTCACCTGTGTTGCTCCTGAACTGAAAAGAGGTGCCGGTTTCAAGTACAGAAACTCTATCGCTCCATAATAGGCTTTCCCACCTGTTTTCGAGAAAATCGAACACAGTTGGGGTTGAATCTTGGCGGGGCACTGCCTACTCTTTTCCAAACCGCGATGCTGGCCCGTTACAGGACCGGTAAATTGGCCAGAGGCCCGAATGACCAGTGAAAACATTTATACGGAAACCACGGGTGCCATAACGATCATGGTGGCGCCTGTGTTTCTCGAGGAACAGTCCGAACCAGAAGAAAGTCATTTCGTGTGGGCTTATCATGTGCGGATTGAAAATAACGGTCCGGAAACCGTTCAGTTACTGACCCGGTACTGGAAAATCACCAGTGGTAAGGGTGAAGTTCATGAGGTTCGTGGCGAAGGGGTTGTTGGTGAAAAACCCGTCCTTCCCCCCGGTGATGTTTACGAATACACGAGCGGGACACCCCTTGGCACCCCAACCGGCATTATGGCGGGATCCTACGGGATGCAAAACGAAGCCGGGGATCAGTTTGACGTGGTGGTTCCCACGTTTTCCCTCGACAGCCCGCACTTTACCGCGGCTGTTCACTAATCAATCAGGAGAGTTTGCGTGAGCAACACATCAGACAATACCCGCCCGACACGCGCGGAGGCCGAAGATGCCGTGCGGACTCTTTTGCGCTGGGCAGGTGACAATCCCAATCGGGAAGGCCTGGTGGATACGCCCAATCGGGTCGTGAGAGCCTATGAAGAATTTTTTGCAGGGTATGACACGGATCCGCGTGAGATTTTGGAGCGCACTTTCGAGGAAACCGACGGATACGATGAAATGGTATTGTTGCGCGACATCCGTATCGAATCCCATTGCGAGCACCATATGGTTCCGATTATCGGTAAGGCGCATGTGGCCTATCTTCCCAATCGGCGCGTCGTCGGCATTTCCAAGCTTGCAAGGCTGGTAGAACTTTTTGCAAGACGATTACAGATTCAGGAAAAAATGACCGCCCAGATCGCCAATTCCATTAACGAGGTTCTCGAACCTAAAGGTACGGCCGTGGTATTGGAAGCGGCTCATCAATGCATGACCACGCGTGGGGTCCATAAGCCAGGTGTAACAATGGTGACAAGCCGGATGCTGGGAGCATTTCGCGATGATTCGTCGACCCGGAGGGAATTTCTGTCCATTATTGGCAAATCCTCAGGTGCTGCCGGTAATGTATGATGCATAGCTGTGACTTGACCTGAGGGCCGCTACGGGTCAGTGTTCTGCCGTCAGAGGTTCGAATTGAGGCCCAAGCGGGGTTCAAACCGGCCTTCGACCTTTGGCGCGTGATTTTTTTGGAAGCAAACAAAAGACGCGTGCGGCGCATGCATTCCATGGATTTCCGGCCTGTTTTTTTAGTCAACGGTATTTTGCTGACGACCCTTGCGTTGTTCATGCTGGTTCCGGCAATTGTTGACTGGTTTCAGGGCCACAATGACTGGCAGGTGTTTGCAGCTTCGGCGGGTTTGACCCTGTTCGTGGGCGTGGCACTGGCGTTTGCATCCTATACAGGTAGTGCGCGGCTTTCCATTCGCCAGGCATTCCTGATGACAACCATGGCCTGGGTCCTTCTAAGCCTGTTTGCCGCAATTCCCCTGCGTTTTTCCGAACTTGGTCTCAGTTACACAGATGCTTTTTTTGAATCCATGTCGGGGCTGACAACCACCGGATCAACGGTGATCGCCAATCTCAACGCTGCCCCACCGGGGATACTTCTATGGCGGGCAATCCTGCAATGGGTAGGAGGGATTGGTATCATTGTTATGGCGATCGCTATTTTGCCGCTGTTGCGCGTTGGTGGTATGCAGCTGTTCCGCATGGAGTCGTCAGATCAGGGTGATAAGGCCTTGCCGAGGGCCGCCGAGATCGCCGCCGTAATCGGGGTAATCTATCTGATACTGTCGGTTATTTGGGGCGGGGCGTATTGGTTCGCGGGTATGAACGGATTTGACGCTATTGCCCATGCCATGACAACAATCGCCACGGGGGGGTTTTCCACACATGATAGCTCCCTAGGTCATTTTGACAGCGCTACCATTGACGTGATTGCCACCACTGGCATGATCATGGGGGCGTTACCGTTTCTATTGTATATGAAAACCATGCAGGGGGATTGGAATGCCCTGTTCAGGGATTCACAGGTACAGTGGTTTCTGATCATAGTCGTGGCGGGGGTTCTGGTTGCGTCCGGATGGTTGTGGTTTGATGGTGGACGGGATGTGCTCGGTGCTCTTCGTGCCGCCGCGTTCAATATTGTTTCTATTATCACCGGAACCGGATACGCGACCGAAGACTATACCTTGTGGGGTGCCTTCGCGACGCCATTGTTTTTCTTCATCATGTTTATCGGGGGCTGTGCTGGCTCAACCACCTGCGGGATCAAGGTGTTCCGGTTTCAGGTGTTATATGCGGCGGCGCGGACACAGATTCATCACCTGATGCAACCCCATGGAATTTTCATTCCCCACTATAACCGCCGTCCGATTTCTGATGACGTTATCGTTTCCGTGCTCAGTTTCTTCTTTGTGTTCGGATTGTGTTATGCCCTTTTGGCGCTGGGGCTTGGCCTATTGGGTCTCGATTTCCTGAGCGCTATTTCCAGTGCCGCAACGGCAATTTCAAACGTTGGCCCGGCGCTTGGCCCAATTGTTGGTCCTGCAGGGACGTTCGAGCCTCTTTCTGATCCTGCTAAGTGGTTACTGACCGGGGGGATGCTGTTGGGACGGCTGGAGTTGTTCACAGTTCTCGTGCTGTTTACCCGATCTTTCTGGCGCGGATAAGGAATAACAACCATGCCGGATCGCTCCCCTTTTGACATGGACGCGGAGGAGTTCCGAACACTGGGGCATGATCTTGTTGATACGCTCGCCGATTTTCTCTCGGGTATTCGGGCTGCGCGGTCGTCGCATGCCATGTCTCCGGAAGAAGCCGTTGCAAGGATCCCAACCGGTGCATTGCCGGAAGATGGCATGGACAATGCGGTGTTACTCAAGGAGGTCGTGCCTCTGATTTTGACCGGATCCCGCCTCAATGGGCATCCAAAGAGCTGGGGCTATATCATTGGTACACCGGCACCCATGGGCATGTTGGCAGATTTGCTGACCGCTACGGCCAATCCCAATCTCGCGTCCTGGGATAGCGCGCCGGTGCCCGTTGAGATCGAACTACAGACGGTACGATGGGTTGCCGAGTTGATGGGATACCCGTCCGATGCAGGCGGATTGTTCGTAAGCGGCGGAAATATGGCAAACATGGTCGGATTTTTCTGTGCCAGACGTCGGGCAGGGGGTGATGCGCTTCGGAAGAATGGCATAGACCAGAAAGGTGAGCGTTTGGTCGCATACAGCACCCGCATGACACATACCTGGATCGAAAAGGCGGCTGATCTGTCCGGAATTGGCGGCGCGGCTATTCACTGGGTAGAGACCGATGACCAGCAACGCATGGATACTGATAATCTGAAAAGACAAATTAAGGAAGATCGTGAACAGGGGTTCAAGCCCTTTCTGGTTGTCGGTACGGCGGGCGGTGTCAGTACCGGCATTGTTGATCCTTTGCCGGCGATTGCCGATATCGCAGCGTCGAGCAATCTCTGGTTTCACGTGGACGGTGCCTATGGCGGGTTGGCGGCCAGTGCTTCTCCCGATTCTGTGCCCGATGATATTTTCGGATTGCGCCGGGCTGACTCTCTCGCTGTTGATGCTCATAAGTGGCTGTTCACACCGCTGGAAGCCGGCGTTGCCCTAGTTCGCAATCGTCAGGACATGATTGATACCTTCAGTTTTGATCCACCTTATTACCACAACCGGGATGCCAATGAAGTGACACACTTCTTCAAGCTTGGCCCGCAAAACTCGCGGTGTTTTCGGGCGCTCAAGACCTGGATGATACTCCGTAGTTGCGGACGCCGGGCCTATGTGGATGTCGTTGAACGCAACCTGGCATTGTCACAACAGATGTGGCAGACCTTGAACGATCACCCCGAAATGGAAGCGCGTACCCAAAACCTTAGTATTGCAACCTTTCGTTATGTTCCCGAGTCCGGCGTTCCGGAGGGCGAACCAGACCGTCAGAATTACCTCAATGCGTTGAATAAGGTACTGGTGACGGCTGTGCAAAGGGATGGTCGCGCACATGTTTCAAACGCACTGCTTGATGGCGATTTCCTGTTGCGGGCCTGCATTACCAATTTTCGCACCCGTGAAGAGGATGTTCGGGCGCTTCCGGAATTGGTTCGGGAGATAGGCAACCCCATTCACCGGAATCTGCAAACAGGCTCCTGAAAAATCACAGGGCTGTGACGGTTTGTGTCTCGCCTCACGTGGCACAGCGCAGTAGGTTCGTGTCATGCCCTTCAGGATCATGCGCCTAAGGGCGTCGGCGCGGCGCTTCAGTATAGTGCCTTCCCCATAAGGGCCTCCTTATTAATAATCATGTTCAATACACCATCAAATGACGGGACCAAACAACCAGGACATCACCGATAGATTTAACAAACATCAGAGAGAAGTGTTCAGAGCGAATGTATCGTTTGTGGTTTATCAATCCTGGCGACAACATCACCTTCCTAATTTCAGGAATTTGGGCTAACCTTCCCTCAAACAGCAATAGCGTCTAACCAAACGGGGGTCATTCAATGCCCGCAGCCGAAAATTCAGGGGCGTCGCGCGCCATTGGTCGTATTGTCAGTGTTGCGCGAAAAAAATCCACCAAGGCCCGCGCTGCATTAGCTGAACGCTACATCAGGCACTATTTTGCCAATGTTGCACCCGCAGAGATATCCGGCCGCAAGCCGGAAGGCATGGCCGCTATCGCTTTGGAGCAGCTGGCAAACAACGATAAACGTCGGCCTGGAAAGGCGAACGTGAGGCTATTCAACCCGACAGTAAAAACCCACGGCTATACCTCGGAAAGGTCCGTGGTAGAGGTCGTCACCGACGACATGCCGTTTATTGTTGACTCTGTCACAGCGGAACTGTCTCGTCAGGACGTCACGACTCATAGTATCTTTCATCCCATCATTCCTGTTGCTCGCACCGCCAAAGGCAATTTGCGTGATGTGGTTGAACAGGGTGCCGCTGATCCTGATATCTCGCGTGAGTCATTCATTTATATTGAAATCACGCAGGAGTCTCCCGCCCGACTGAAGGCGTTGAAAAAACGGCTCGAAGATATCCTGGTGGATGTTCGTTACGCGGTGGAAGACTGGCGGCCCATGCGCCATCGTATGTGGGCCCTTATTGAGGAATTGGAAATAGGAGGCGCGCCGGGTTTCGGTGCGGATGATGTTGCGGAGTCCCGTGATTTTCTACGCTGGATTCACGATAACCACTTCACGTTTCTCGGTTATCGGGACTACTCGTTTGATCAGGCTGGTAAAAAGGCTAAATCCAGCATCGAGCCAAAAACCGGCCTTGGAATTCTGCGTGACCCTGGTCGGATCATTTTTGAGAAATCTCAATCTGGTTCTGGCATTGAACCAGAAGTGCGCGCTTTTCGAAAGCACCGCGATCTTTTGATGGTGACAAAAACGAACGTGCGGACAACGGTTCATCGTCCTGTCCACATGGATGTGATCGCCATCAAGCGGATTGACGGAAAAGGCCGGGTCATTGGGCAGCGGGTGTTTGTCGGACTCTTTACCTCTGTGGCCTACAACCGTTCACCGCGTGAGATACCGTTGCTGCGTCAGAAACTGGATCGTTGCGTCCAACGTGCGGGATTCCGCCCCGCCAGCCATGACGGGAAGAACCTTATCCATATTCTGGAGACCTATCCTCGTGATGAATTTTTCCAGGTTTCCGATGATGAGCTTTTCACGACTGCTATGGGAATTCTGCATCTTCAGGAACGTGCACGCGTGGCATTGTTTGTGCGGCGTGACGATCTTGATCGCCATATGTCCTGTTTGGTGTTTGTGCCTCGTGATCGTTTTAACTCCCAACTGCGAGAGGATATTGGCGGCATCCTGGCAGACGCCTTCAATGGAAAACTGGTAGCGTTTCGCACCCAGTTTGGTGACGGTCCTCTGGCGCGGGTCCATTTTATTGTCAAGACGACAGTCGGAAAGATTCCCGATTACGATATTGCGGAAATTGAGCGCCGTCTTATCGCGGCGTCACGGTCGTGGAAAGACAAACTGACCGACGTTTTGAGCGCTATTTATTCCGAACGGGAAACGGCTGATCATATCGCCCGGTATGGTGAGGCCTTTGGACCGGCATATCGCGAGCAGTATGGTGCGGCCAGCATTGTAT
Organism: Rhodospirillales bacterium; assembly: GCA_963921245.4. Lineage (GTDB taxonomy): Bacteria > Pseudomonadota > Alphaproteobacteria > Rhodospirillales > Casp-alpha2 > JABJGO01. Next base: position 859,989 of record CAWUEY030000001.1, read on the forward strand.
CGGATGTGGAGATGATCGATTGGGTCATCGAAAACGGTATCATTGGAATGGACCTGTACAACATCACGGGCAGCAATGATTCGCTTGTTCGGTTCAAGCTTTATCACCACGGCGGTCCAATCCCGCTCTCAGATGTTTTACCAATGTTCGAACACATGGGATTCCGGATTATCTCTGAATCGCCGCACAGCGTAGAGGTTTCCACAGGTGACGTGGTTATGATCCACGATTTTGCTCTGGAAGCCCGTAGTGGCGAAAAGATCAATTGTGCTGCTATCCGCGACAATTTCCACGAAGCTTTCTTCAAGGTCTGGTATGGACAGGTGGAAAGCGACGGATTTAATGGCCTTGTCTGTCAGGGTGGCTTGACGTGGCGAGAAGTCGTTATTGTACGTGCCTATTGCAAGTACCTGTGGCAGGCCCGGATACCCTACTCCCAGGCTTACATGGAACGGACCATGCTGGCCAATTCCGGCATTGCCAGCTTAATCGTTGATCTGTTTAAAGTTCAATTTGATCCTGCCGAGCCAAAAGACCGAGAGAAAGAAGCAAAGAAAATCCACGGTGCTATCAACCGCGCGCTAGAAAGGGTTAGCAGCGCGGATGAAGATCGTATCATCCGCCGGTTTGTGAACGTGGTGGACTGTACTTTGCGGACCAATTTCTATCAGGTTGATGCAGACGGGGACGAAAAATCCTATCTGTCGCTGAAGCTGAAATCTCGCGAAATCGAGGAACTGCCCTTGCCGCGGCCTTTTCGGGAGATTTTTGTCTACAGCCCTCGTGTCGAAGGTGTTCACCTGCGCTTTGGTATGGTCGCCCGTGGCGGTTTGCGTTGGTCGGATCGGCCGGAAGATTTCAGGACGGAAATTCTGGGCCTTGTCAAGGCACAACAAGTCAAGAACGCGGTCATTGTGCCCGTCGGCTCAAAAGGCGGCTTCGTATTGAAACAAGCGCCAACAGCAGGGGGACGTGAGGCTTTCATGGAAGAAGGCGTGGCTTGCTACAAACTTTTCATTTCTGCCCTGCTGGATATTACCGACAATTATAAAGGGACACGGGTAACGCCACCGAAAAATGTCATCCGTCGCGATGGCAATGACCCTTACCTGGTTGTTGCTGCGGACAAAGGGACGGCAACATTTTCTGATTATGCGAACAGTGTTTCCATTGATTATGGTCACTGGCTTGGCGATGCCTTTGCTTCTGGTGGTTCACAAGGCTATGACCACAAGGGCATGGGTATTACAGCCAGGGGTGCCTGGGAATCAGTGAAACGGCATTTCCGTGAAATCGGCACCGACATCCAGAATGAGGACTTAACCGTCATCGGCGTTGGCGACATGTCGGGTGACGTGTTTGGAAACGGTATGTTATTGTCCAGGCACATCAAGCTAGTCGGTGCTTTCAACCACCTGCATATTTTTGTAGATCCCACCCCCGATGCGGCGAAAACATGGGCTGAACGCAAACGTCTGTTCGATATGGGGCGGTCCAGTTGGACGGATTATGACAGAAAGCCCATGTCCAAAGGGGCGGCTCTGTATGAACGGAGCGCCAAGACAATCACGCTGACGTCCGAAATACGCAAAATGTTCGGTTTCAACAAAGACAGGGTAACTCCGAATGATCTGCTACGGGCGATGCTACAGGCGCAAGTGGACTTGCTGTGGTTTGGCGGGATAGGCACCTACATAAAGGCCGTTGGTGAAAGCCATGCCGATGTGGGAGATCGGGCCAATGATGCCATTCGTATCAATGGTAAGGAGGTGCGCGCACGGGTGATTGGTGAGGGTGCCAATCTGGGAGTAACCCAGCCCGGGCGTATTGAATATGCACAGAATGGTGGGCGTCTGAATACGGATGCCATTGATAACTCGGCTGGCGTTGACTGTTCGGATCATGAAGTGAATATCAAAATCCTCATTGATGCCTATCTGGAATCTGGAAAGCTCAGCATGACCCAGCGCAATAAGTTGCTGGCACAGATGACGGATGAGGTTGGCGAGCTTGTCCTGGTTGATAACTATCAGCAGAGTCAGGCAATTACCCTGATCCAGTCCAAAGGCGTTGGCGCACTGGAGGGTCAGATGCGTCTCATGCGATTCCTGGAGCGGCAGGACAGATTGAATCGTGAGGTTGAGTACCTGCCCAATGATGAAGCTATTTCTGAATTGATGGCGGGTGGAAAAGGGCTTACCCGACCAGAGCTCTCGGTGGTGTTATCCTATTCCAAAATTTGGCTCTACGATGAAGTTCTCGCATCCGATGTTCCGGATGACGGAGCCGCCGTTGAAGACCTTGTTACCTATTTCCCGACGCCGTTGCGACAATCCTATCGCGCTGGAATCGAAAACCATCGCTTGCGCCGGGAAATTATCGCAACGGTGATCACCAATTCTCTGGTGAACCGTGTAGGTGACACGTTTGTATACTCGTTCATGGAAAAAACCGGAATGAGTGCACCGGAAATCGTTCGTGCATTTGTCATTGCGCGGGGGGTCTATGGCGTTCAATCCCTGTGGGATCAGATTGAGGCACTGGATAACAAGGTTGCGGCAAATGTTCAGACGGAAATGCTGAACGAGATCAATCTGCTTGTGGAACGGGCAACCATGTGGTTCCTGCAAAACGGAAGCCCCGGACTGGATTTTGGGTCTCACATTGAAACCTACGCCAGTGGTGTGGCGGCGCTGATGGCGGAAGTGGAAAAAATCATCCCGCCTCATTATGTGGATGGCCTGCATAAACGGGCCCAGCCTATGGTTGACGCCGGGGTTCCAAAAAGTCTCGCGATCAGCATCGCGGGTCTCGTCAACCTGGCGACCAGCAGTGACATTGTCCGGCTGGCGAAACGCAAGAAGGTGCCGGTTATTCAGGTGGCGAAAACCTACTTCGCGGCCGGGACGCGGTTCAAGCTCGGACGCTTGCGTGCCGCCGCCGAGGTTCTGGGCGCGGATAGCCATTGGCAACAGCTGGCCATTGATGCCCTGATTGACGAAATTTTTGCCCATCAACTGAACGTCACATCACAGGTCCTGGATGCCAGGTCTGCAAAAGAAACGGCTGCACAATCCGTTGAAACCTGGATTTCCAGGAACAGTGATGTTGTAGCGCGCGCGGAAAACATGTTGAACGAACTGTGGAGCTCGGACATGAACGATCTGTCCATGATTGCCGTCGCAAGCCGTCAATTACGTACATTATCCAGCGACTGATATGAACTAGGGCCGCGTATTGAAATGAAAAGCCCCAAGCGAGGCCTGTTCGCCTGGTGTTTGTACGACTGGGCAAATTCGGCGTTTCCCACGGTCATAACGACCTTTGTATTTTCTGCCTATTTTACCAGGGCGGTCAGTATTGACCCCATCAGTGGAACAGCATCGTGGGGTTACGCCATGAGTATCTCCGCGTTGATGATTGCTGTGCTCGGCCCAATTCTAGGTGCTATTGCCGACAACGCAGGGCGGCGAAAACCGTGGCTCGGCTTTTTTACAATCATATGTGTTATTGCCAGTGGCCTGCTCTGGTATGTGAAACCGTCACCCGATTTTGCCATGATGGCGCTGGTTCTTGTTGTATTGGCGAACGCAGCCTTCGAGATTGGCATGGTTTTTTACAATGCCATGCTGCCTGACCTGACAAATCGACCTACGATGGGCCGCCTGTCCGGCTGGGGGTGGTCGCTGGGTTATTTTGGTGGATTGGCGTGCCTGGCTCTGGTGCTGATTGGTTTCGTTCAAACGGATACACCGTGGTTCGGACTGTCTACGGATGAGGCGGAACATCTGCGGGCAACGGGTCCAATGGTTGCGATGTGGCTGGCCGTGTTCTGCCTTCCATTGTTTGTGCTGACGCCGGACAAACCGAAAAAATCTGTTGGTATTGAAATGGCCGTCCGGGCCGGTTTGTCGATGATCGCTGAAACTGTCCGCAAGGTCGGCCAGTTCAAAAACATTGTCAGGTATTTAATTGCCCGCATGTTGTACGTGGATGGTTTGAATACGCTGTTTGCGTTTGGGGGTATTTATGCTGCCGGCACATTTGGGTTCACGTTCGAAGAGTTGATTGTTTTCGGCATAGGCATGAATGTTACCGCCGGTATTGGGGCATTTTTGTTTGCCTGGATCGACGATTGGCTAGGCCCGAAGAAAGTCATCATTATCGCGATAACGGGATTGAGCATTCTGGGAACAGCCATACTCTTCATTGAGGCAAAGCCGGCTTTCTGGGCTCTCGGTTTGCCGCTCGGCATTTTTGTCGGACCGGCACAGTCGGCCGGGCGAACATTGATGGCCCGTATTGCGCCACCGGATATGCGAACAGAAATGTTTGGGCTGTTCGCACTTTCCGGAAAAGCCACAGCATTTCTAGGCCCGGCATTGCTGGGATGGGTAACGGCGACGATGGACAGTCAGCGCTGGGGCATGGCAACGATCATCATTTTTTTCGTGGCCGGGTTGATTCTCATGTTACGGGTCAGTGATGCACCCGGTACCGAGCACCACTGATCTATGCCGCCGCAATTGCCTGATCATTATGGTGCCTAATCAAACGATCGGCGGCCCATTGATGGAAGTTCCGCGTCGGCGGGTCCTGAACAGGTGTCAAAACACCACCGTTGAACCCTGATGAAGATCGACCTCGTTGCATCCCTTCCACAACAAAGACATCTTCTAGGAATACTTCGCGCCAGGTTTCATTATTGACCTCTCTTAAGTCTTCGTAACCTGATCCGGCGCACTCAGGTTCAAAAAAATAAAACTCGGCTCGCTCCCCTGTCTTATGAGGACCTTCCGCTGAAACGATGATTGCGTAGAAATGGTCTCTATGGGCACCCAACAGGACATTGGGGAAAAGAGCAATGTATTCCGCACCTGTGTCCCACTTGCCGGAGAGGTTTTTGCCAGAGGGAAAAACCTTTCCTGTACCCGGCAGCAGGTCAGGATTGTAAACGGTCGTTCCCTGTCCTGAGTACGACAAGGGCTCGACAATGTTGTAGTGATCTTCCAGACGTGAGTAGCTGTTCAAACCGGGATGAACCCAGGGCAGGTGATAGGCTTCGCAGAAATTTTCGATAGCCAGTTTCCAATTGCCCTCCAATTCAAAATGCAAGGTAGAATGGGTGCCGCCGTGATAGAGAGGGCGATCCTTAAACTCACTCCATCGGTCCAACAGCTTGCCATGGGTGTCTTCAAACGCGGGTGCATTGCCGCTCAAATTCACAAAGACAACGTCGAATTGAACGTGCGAACGAACTTCGCGAAGGCCGTGCTGAGCCGTTTCAAAATCAGGGTGCTCATCCTTGTCGTGTCCGCCGACATAAGGTGTGCGGCGCAAGGTACCATCCAGATCATAACACCAGGAATGATAGGGGCATCGTACAAGGCCTTGTGTTTTGCCGGGTTCGCTCACCAGGATCATACCGCGGTGGGAGCAAATATTGTGATAGACACGAACAGTGCCGCTCTGATCGCGGGTCAAGAAAAATGGCTGGCCGAGGAATTCTACAGGATAGACATCACCGACTTCTGGCACGTCCTTTCCAAAACCGATTGCGGCCCATGTTGTTGCGAACAGAGCTTCGTTTTGTACGGCGTGCAAACCCTCATCCAGATAATAACCACTGGGCAGGCCCGGACCAGTGGCGGTGTCCGCCAGAACAGCGCGAAGATCAGGAACGGATGTTTTCATTTTATCTGAACCATATTGTAAATTTTCGGCAAAAAGTCCGCAAAGACTGTCGATTGTGGTGTATCAGGTGTTTTGTATCGCTGTAAACCGGACAATTTCTCAAAATCGGATAATTTCATGTTATGCGTACACAACCATATTCTTTTCCATACCTGATCAGTCTATCAGCCTTTGAGGCGGCAGGTCGACATTTGAGTTTCAAGGATGCTGCCAGTGAACTGAATGTTACGGTGCCCGCCATCAGTCGACAGATCAAGTTTCTGAAGCATGAGTTGGGTAAGCCTCTGTTTCGTCTCCTCCACCGACAGGTGAAACTGACGCCCGATGGCGAGACTCTTTTGCAAACTCTGCGTGAGTCTTTCGTCGCGATTGATCAAGCCACGCGCGCTATCCAACCCGGATTCACCACTTAATCCCGGGAGCAGGGGTTGGAACCCGTTTGGGACCGTCGATCCGCCCAGCTTGCTACGGAGCCGCAGCGTTCGCCTTATTTTTTGAATTCCCGCAAGAGCCATTCGCCCTTGGTCAGCCAAGATACGCCGAAGAAAAACACGGCGATGACCTCCAACCAGAACACGGGTTTGAGCACGCCAATCGACGGATTGTCGTTCAGCCAGAGATAAACGGCGATCGCCAGAATGGATAGAATGATGAATAAAGCACACCCCCGGTAGATACAGTTGCGTTGTTCTTTTCGCTGGGTCGGCTTTTCAGTTTCGCACGTCTTGGTAAATAAGAACCAAGAGATATAGGCAACGGTCAGGAAGAACAGGGTCGCTGATCCGAAATGGACATAGCTGATATACTTGTCCATATCTGTCGTCATACCGCGACAAACTCTCTCTAGGTCTTCGACCGCGCAATCCGGAAACGGCGGAAACAACGCTACACCAACGACGGAGAGCCCGGCGAGGTCGCCAGCGCGATCATCCACGGGCTCGTAACCCTTGTAGGTGAACAGGAAGGCACCGACGATGCAGAGCACGGCAACAAACACGTCGCCCATTCCAGTGTAGTAGTAGGAACTGAGCGAAGGCTGAACGCCTTCTTTGTCAAACAGCATGATGTGTCCCAGTGCGAGCACGAACGGCAGCGTCATTCCGAGCACGCCGATGGCTTTCCGCAAATCCAGATAGGACATGGCATACTTGTGGGCTGAATTGTTATGGGATTTCATTCAATATTCCCCATATGATTCCAAAATTCGACCGCGGTGATAGCACAAGAAGCCCGATTCCAGAACCATAATCTGCGTTTCACGGGGCGGCCCCCGTTTTCGACCACCGGGTCGGCTTTGACAGGGCCAATCTCCCTCGACGCGCTCTTTCTGAACGCACTTCGCCTTCCATCATCTCTGCACTTCCTTCGTTCAGCCCGCCGCCGGTACCGGTCGTCGCAATCGGTCTATCAGTCCCAGGATTTTGCGGAACAGATGGCGGGGAACCGCGACCCCCGCCATCTGGAACGTGACATACCAGCCATGGGTCGCGACCTTGGCACCGGTCTTGACCAGCTGCTCCCGGATCGTGGTCAACGATCAATGCTCCACCTCTCTGGGCAACGCCAGGGTTCGCATGAAATTGACTAGGTTGTAGGCCAGGGCATAGAGCTGAAGCCTAACCTTGTTGTGCCTGAACTTGCGGTCCGCCAGTCGGGTCCACTTGATGGCGCTCTTGCCTTCCTTGATCCATTGCTCGACCGTCCCCCGCCGGTTTCAGAAGAAGACAACATGCGCCGCCGCCCCTGTACAGTTCCAGATAGACATGAGACTCTGAGATCAGTTGTATTTCAGCTGTGGCCCCGGAGAATGGAAGTGTTGCAACACCCAGTTTTCCGGAGGCCACGATGCAGATCCATGGATTGCACAAGAGCGTTTATAGACTTTACCGATACGCCCGTACACAGACCCGGGCACAGGAATGCCTTGATGCCTATCGCCAACACCACGAGAGCAGGCCCGGCATTGGGAGTCTCTGAAAGCCGAGGGCGTGAGCGATGGGAAGTGTCAGGAATTTGTTGGTCTATCCCTCAAAGCCATTATCGCCATAAACGGGCACTGGATAACCTCAGACACGGTATGGCCCCGCCGCCCACGCGACCGAAGCGCATCAACAGGCCGCGCTGGGGAGAAGCAGAAAAACAGCTTGTGTTTCGCCTTCGTGGCGAGAACCCCACCTACGGTAAGGCACTGACCGACAGGTGAATGCAGGGCATTCACCGAGAGGTAAAAGATCGCCGTCATCATCAACCGGGATCATGGCAAAAATATCAGTGCCAGCACCGCAGGCCGCATTCTCACGGTCTTGTTTGAAAAAGGGCTGATCACAAAATCGGTCTCGGCACCACGGGCAAAAAGGAAGCGGGACATCAGCTTTAGAGCGTGTCACGTATTGATAGAGTCGCAAGGGATTCACAAAAGGTTTGATCTGTTATTCAAGATGGATGCTGGAGAAGGAGGCCAGCATCCATGCCGAAACCTTATTCTCTTGATTTTCGTGAGCGCGTTGTTGAGGCAGTTTTGGCTGGAGAGAGTTGCCGGTCTGTTGCGGCTCGATTTGGTTTTGCGGTTTCTTCTGTTGTGAAGTGGGCTCAGCGTTACCGGGAGACGGGGAGCGTGGCTCCCGGGGAGATGGGCGGTCATCGTCGCGGCGTGCTTGAGCCGCATCGGGCAATGATTATCGAAGAGATCGATCGCGTCCCGCACCTGACGGTTCGCGGCCTGAGGGATATTCTGGCATCGCGCGGGATCACGGTATCGCGTCAGGCGGTGTGGCGGTTTCTGCGCAGCCAGGGGCTGAGCTTTAAAAAAAACGCTGTTTGCTCTTGAGCGAGCGCGGGCTGCGGTGGCCCGGCGGCGGGTCAGAAGGCTTGGTTGAAGCTAGGACTAGGGCCTTTTGATCTTTTTGTTATTCAATGTCTTGTCACTGAATGAAGGAGGTTTAGGGTTATGAAAGATCTTTTTTGGCTTTCCGACCAGCAATGGGCATTGATCGAACCGCATCTGCTATATCGGGCTGCGGGCCGGCGGCGGGTTGAGTGAGGTGTCGGGTGATCTCGGGCATCCTCCATGTGTTGCAATTGGGTTTGCCCTGGCGAGACTGTCCCGGAGAATACGGCCCCTCGACGACGATCTACAACCGCTATAACCGCTGGTTGCAGAAGGGGCATTGGCGGTATCTGTTTGCGGGGGAGTTGGAGTCATATGAGCTACTCTGGGCCGCCAACTTCATTATCGAACAATGAACCTATGAAGCGGCTTTCTGCGAAATGTTGGGTATGTTTGGGAACTCTGTGGCAAGCGCATCGGTAATTCCCTGCGTGCAGACCTTGAGAAGTATCTCCCCTTTCTCATAGCTTGCGTTCTTAGGCGAAGAAAGTGTGCCGCTCGAACCGACCCAGTCTCTCGGTGCAGGGTAGACATCGTAGGGTGGAAACTCGGCGGGCGGGTGATCGATAGCTGCGTCAAGGTCGACGAGGTCGGGATGCAGTACGAGCATGAGCGATGTTTCGAGCACGCCGCCGTGCTCAATATCCCATCCAGTAAATCCGTCCGGGTAGAGTTTTGCGATGGCGTCCTCGGTGACGAAGTCCCAATAGGACATGAGGATGATCTTCATGTCCGTTACGCCGTCCCACCGGAGCTCACGCAATGCGAGATCGACACCCTCGACGATGAACCAAGAATTCTCGTAGTGCCCGTTCATTAGCGCAATGTTCCGAATGCCGTGGCGCGCATACTCTTTGATCACATCCTTCAACGCGGAGACCATCGTCGCACCGTCGAGGCTTGTTGTGCCGGGCCAATAGTTCCCGCCGCCGGATTTGACTTGAGATTTATATCCGTAGATGAACGGTTGACCCACCAGCCCGCCTACCAGCTTGGCGACCCTTTCGCAGAAAGCAGTGGGCAAGAGGACATCGACGTTCATCGACATGTGGTGGCCGTGCTGCTCAAGGGAACCGATCGGCAGCAACAACGGCGCACCCTCGCGAACGAGCCTATCGTACTCCGGCCAACTGAGTTCTCCAACGAATACGCTTCGATTTTTCATTGTTCGCCTCATTATTCCGTGCGGTGCCCTGAGTTAGTCGATGAGCAAACAATGAGGACTGTTCAAAAATAAGAAAAATTGATAATTATGATAGTGACATAAACAATGTATATGACGGTTGGGGATGCATCGCATAAATCTTCCCATGGACCTTCTGCGCACCTTCGTCACGGTCGCCGATCTTGGTGGCTATACGAAGGCGGGCGATGTCCTGGGTCGGACGCAGCCGGCCATTAGTCTTCAGATGCGTCGTCTGGAAGACATGATAGGATCGGCGTTGTTCAATCAAGAGCAACGCAAGATTACGCTGACCAACGACGGTGCTAGACTCGCGATATATGCGCGGCAGATTCTTTGCCTGAACGACGAAGCCGTGTCGGTATTCCGAGAAACTGAGATTTCTGGAACCATCCGCGTGGGCTTACCGACCGATTATGCGGTTACGTTTTTGCAGGGTGTGTTGACGGCGTATGCGAAACAGCATCTCGAAGTCACTTTGGAAACGTCATGTAATCTCAGTAAGCCGCTGCTGGACGGTTTGGCTTCCGACGAGTTTGATGTGGTGATTGCAATGACCGGGGAGCGAGTCAGCCAGCATTTGTCCCGTGTCTGGGTGGAGCGTCCGATATGGGTTGTCAGCGAAGACCTGGACTTGGCTGAAGGCGGCCCGGTGCCGATCGTCGCGCATCCGGAGGGATGCGAATATCGAAACCGTATGGTAGAATCACTGTCTTCCATCAATCGTCATTGGCGAGTCGTTTATTCGTCACCCGGCATTAACAGTTTGCAGAATGCGGTCCTCTCGGGGCTCGGCGTCAGCGCGTTGACGAAGCGAACATTGCTGCCGGGAATGCGGATACTGAGCCCCGAAGATGGGTTCCCGCCGCTCGCAAACATCCGTGTCGGTTTGTATTACAAACATCCGAGAATGACCGATGCGGGCTTGGCCCTCGTTAACCATCTCTCCCTGAGCATGGATGATGCGGAAGATCGTGACTTCAAGCGCCTGATTGGGGATCGTTAGTTCGTAGCAATTTAAATCTTAGGGCGTAGACTTATAAACGGAACTATTATTCAAGATGTGAAACGATGAGGGGTTTCATATCTTTGACTTTCTGGCTTTCGGGTGAACAGTTCAACAAGCTCAGGTCCTTGTTGCCGAACAAGCCGCGCGGGGTAGCGCGGGTGGATGATCGGCGGGTGCTGTCTGGCATTATCTGCTGCCTTCAGCGTGGCGCTATCGGTGGTCGGGCGTTCCGCCCGAATGCGGCCCGGCGAAGCCGCTGTATAATCGTTTCAGGCGCTGTGCGGCGGCAGGCGTTTTCGAGCGGATATTTGAGGCGCTTGTGCACGAAGCCGCCGAGCAAGTCTGAATACAGGGACTTTCCCCGCCGCACCCCGTCCTTGCTGGTTTTTCCGGCTACCCCCGAAGGAACGCAAAATCAGAATTATCTGAGGCAGTCTTAAAACGATTTATCAAACTTAAAACGATCTATCAAAAAAAATTATGCATTTATAAAAACTATAAACTTTCCTAATAAAAGGGCGGGCAGTAATATTTCTAACGCAATCAAGATCGCACAAGCGACAGCGTTTTGATCACCAATCGGATGGGAGGGCAAGTTATGCAAGATACAAACGCGAAGTCTGGAGCTTCGCGGCGGAGCCTCTTGAAAGGGACTGCCGCGCTGGTTGGTTCTACGGTTCTAAGTGCACCGTTCATCAATCGAGCGTACGCGACCACCGAAATGACGATGCTGGCATGGTATGGTCACGGCGAACCCGATGTAGTCGCTGCATTCGAAGACCAGCATGGCGTCAAGATCGTCCCGAAATACTATACGGGCGGCGACAACATGTTGGCGCTCATCGCCCAATCACCGCCGGGCACCTATGATCTGATCCTTTCGGATGCTGAGTATGTTCAACAGCTGAATGCCGCCGACTACATCGAACGGCTAGATCCGAACGACTACTACTTCGACGACTACTGGCCGGAGTTTCAGAGGTTCCCCGGCCACTGGACTGGTGACGACCTTTACTCCGTTATGGTTCGTTTCGGCTTCTTGGGTATCGCTTACAACACTGAAGCGCTGTCGGAGAGCGAGGTCCGCTCCTACAGCGTCTACTGGGACGAGAAGCTGAGAGGTAAGTTGGGGCATTTTGATTGGTATCTTCCCAATCTGGGCCAGATCAGTCTGCTCAACGGCAACGCCACGCCGTTCGAACTCAGTGACTCGGCGTGGGGTGGCGTTAAGGACAAAACCATGACCCTGCGGCCCCAGGTTGGCGGTTTCTTTGACTACGGCGGAACGTTCTCTTCGCTGAAGAACAATCAGATGCTCGTGTTTGCCGGTATCGGTGACTGGATTACCGGCGTTCTGGAAAAGAACGGCGCAACCGTGACAACCGCGATTCCGGAGGAAGGCGGCCTGCAGTGGACCGAGTCCTTCAGCATCGGCAAAGGCTCAAAGCACCAGGATCTTGCCAAGAAATTCATCCAGTTCATTACCTCACCGAAGGGCCAAGTCGTATCGGCGAACATGGCCGCATATCCGGCCATGATTCCCAGCAAGAAGGGCTGGGAGGAACTTGCCAAGGCGACGCCAGAAGAAGCCGCGCGTCAGCGCATGGAACTCGGCAAGGCAAACGCCATGGATGATATCCGGAGCGGTTTGATCAGGTTCCGGGCGCTTCCCGTGAACCAGTCCCTTGAGGACTGGAGCGATTTCTGGTCCGAATACAAGAACTCCTGAGCCTCCCTGCGTGTTGTGGGCGTTTCTGTCGAACGCCAGTGGCACCCACAACACAACTTTTTTGCTTGTGAAGTGGCGAAGATGATGCAGAAGAAGGTGTCCCTGTACGGCTTATCGTTCGCACTGCCGATGTTGATCTGGCAGTTGTTGTTTTTCGCCCTGCCGCTGGTCTTCCTCGTCGCGTTGACATTCTGGACCGTCCACAACTTCCGCCTGGAACCGGCCTTCGAGATCGTCAACTGGGTCAAAATGTACGGGAAAGGATACTTCTGGGATACCTACATCCGGACATTCGGGCTCGCGGCGCTGACGGCGGCCCTGACAAGTATCATTGCCTTTCCGTGTTCTTATGCTCTCGCTTTTAAGACAAGCGAATCCTTTCGCCGCCTCGCGGTTCTCCTTTTGATCACCCCGTTTTTTACCAGCTATCTGGTGCGCGTATACTCCTGGCAGGTGTTCCTCTCAGACGAGGGCATTATCAACGCAATTCTCGGATGGGGTGGGTTAGGTCCATACCTGATGCTGAATACGCCCCTGGGGACTGTCGTCGGCTACATGACGTTGAGCATGCCGCTCGTCATCCTTCTTCAGATGTTTAGCCTGGTGTTCATAGACCGCTCGCTCGTCGAGGCCGCTCATAACCTGCGCTGTGGCCAGTTGAAGACGGTCTTTCTTGTCGTCATCCCATCCGCCCGTGCCGGGCTCGTCGTCGCGGCCCTTTTCTGCTTCATCCTGTCGTTCGGCGATTTCGTCAGCCCGCTTTATCTGGGCGGCAGCACGCCTCCCACACTTAGCATTCTCATTACCGATACGACAAAAGCCGGTCAGCAGTGGCCGCGCGCCGCCGTTATCGCCATCACGATGATCGTAACCCTGCTCACCGCCGCATTTGCTGCGATTTGGTTCGCCTACAAGAGGAGGGCGTAACGGCATGGGTGCTGGTGTCACTTTCGGGCTACGACTCTATGTCGTGTTGATCTACGCGTTTATCTTTGCGCCGATCGTCGCGAGCTTCGTTTTCTCTTTCAACTCCGATCGATTTCCGTCTCTGCCGTTGGGTGAGTTCAGCCTGAAATGGTACCAGGCGGTCGCCGATGACCCGTTGGTCTGGGACGGGCTGAGAAACAGTCTGATCGTTGGTGTTGTGGCATCCATCGCATCGACGGTCATCGGATTCACGGCGGCCTATACGGACTTTCGGTACAAGTTCTTCGGCAAGCCGGTCTACCTCGCATTGGCCTTGCTGCCCCCCACGATTCCCCTGGTTATCATGGGACTGGCGATGCTGGCATTCCTTTCCAGGGTAGGATTGTCCGGCGACATTCACTCGGTCATGATCAGCCACATCGTGCTGTGCTCACCGTTTGCCATGGCCATCTGTCGGCTGAGGCTCTCACAGATGGATGCCGCGCTCGAGGCCGCTGCCTGGAATCTCGGGGCTAGCGAGTGGCGGGCGATGCGCGAGGTCATTATTCCGTTCTGTAAGCCCGCCGTCATCGCCGCGTTGTGCATCACCATGGCTGTTTCATTCGATGAATTCGCCGTTGCGTGGTTTGTCTCCGGTCTCAACGAAACACTGCCGGTCAAGGTCCTCGGCTTCCTTCAAGGACAGGTAAGCCCACGGATCAACGCCATCGGAACAATGGTGTTTGTCATATCCATGACGCTCGTCGTCGCGGCGCAGGTCTTGCTCATGCGCAGGGCTGGGGCATCGACCCCGCCCGACGACAAAATGAATTAGGGGGCATGTCCATGACTGAACCCATCGTTAGGTTTGAGCAGGTTAGCAAAACTTTCGGCGATTTTGTTGCGGTACAGACGATGGATCTGCATATCCACAAAGGCGAGTTCCTGGCGATCATGGGGTCGAGCGGTTGCGGCAAGACAACGATCCTCAGAATGCTGGCGGGGCTTGAGGTGCCTACCGAAGGAAAATTGTTCATCGGCGAGCAGTTGATGAACGATGTTCCCGCATCGAAACGCGATACACCGATGGTGTGGCAGTCATTGGCTCTGTTCCCGTTTCTCAATGTCCGCGAAAACGTCGAGTTCGGCCTGAAGATGCGCGGCGTCGACGCCACGACGCGCCGAAAGAAGACGTTCGATTGGCTGGATCGGATGGAGATCGGGCAGTTTGCGGATCGCGACATTAGCCAGCTCTCCGGCGGCCAGAGGCAGCGTGTGGCCCTGGCGCGTTCGCTGGTGACCGAACCTGAGATCCTGCTGTTGGATGAGCCGTTGAGTGCCTTGGACGCAAATCTAACCGTTCGCATGCAAGGCGTTCTGACCGAACTGCAGCGAGAGCTCGGCATCACGTTTGTTTACGTAACGCACAGCCAATCAGAAGCCTTCGCGATGGCCAACCGCGTCGTCGTCATGAGCGCAGGTATTATTGAACAGATCGGCACGCCGCGAGAGGTTTATCACAATCCTGCTGCGCGATTCGTGGCTGAGTTCATCGGCAGCAACAACATCCTATTCGGCACTGTCGGCCCAACTGATGGTGGATTAGTTCGTGTCGAATCGCCGGACGGCAACCTTTTTGTGAAAGCGGATTCCGTCGGTACCCCGGCAACCGGTTCGACAGTCGAGCTCGTCGTCAGTGCCGACCGTGTCGTTGTCTCAGAGGAGAAACCCAGCGCCGACAACGTCATCGCCGCGAAGGTTATCAGCGAAGAGTTCGTCGGCTCCATAGTCACCCTCTACTTTAAGACTGAAAGTGGGACCGAATTCGTTGCGCAAAAGCAACAACGTGAACTCGACCAACTAGATACGCACGCCGGCGTCCAATTATATCTCTCCTGGCAGGCTGAAGATGGACATCTCTTACCAGCTGCCGGGTAACAGGGCAGACGCAATTTGGTCAATGAAATCCGAGAGGCTGAAAGATTGGAGTCTAAGTCCATGAGAAAGAGGGGAAATGGCGTGGACGCCTCCCACCCTGAACGACGGATAGTGCTGGCCGTGACGGACATTACGGAAATGTGCTGAAAATCCGCCCGCCATGAAACTTCATGACTCGATGAAAGAATGCCAGCCCAACCCCTGATCCTGGCTCCATGTCCTTCATGGTCAAGAAGGCTTCTAAATCTGCCAAACGTAAGGATCTTGCCTTTGGTCCCATTCACACCTTACCCATGGCCCAAGAAAAAAAGTGGCGTGCTCGTTAATCTGACATTATTGTACTATGGATTCTAGTCAGATTGCGCCACCATGCGCACACCCAACAATTGGAGAATTAATATGTCGGACGATATGGATCGGCTGGTTACCTGGCACAATGGCGACAAAACCTTTTCCCCTTTCTCTGAGGCGGAAATGGCGCGGCGGCAAAATGATGTTCGTTCCTGGATGACAGAGAACGATGTGGATGCGTGTCTTTTCACATCCTACCATTGCATCAACTACTACGCCGGTTTTCTCTATTGTTACTTTGGGCGAAAGTACGGTTGTGTTATTGGTGGCGACACGCTCACCACCATTTCAGCCGGAATTGATGGCGGTCAACCGTGGCGGCGGACGTTTGGCGACAACATTACCTATACTGACTGGCGGAAGGATAACTTCTTCCATGCGGTTCAGGATTTGGTGAAAGGGGCAAGGCGTATCGGTATCGAGTTTGATCATGTCAGCCTGGATTACAAACAACAGCTGGAAGATGCATTGCCGGGGGTTGAGTTTGTGGATGTAGCCCAGCCTTCCATGTGGATGCGCTCCATCAAATCAGCAGAAGAGCATAAACTCATCCGCGAAGGTGCACGAACCTGCGACGTTGGCGGTTGGGCCTGTGCCAAGGCTGTTGTCGCCGGTGTCCCAGAGCACGAAGTTGCTATCGCGTCTACAAATGCCATGGTACGTGAAATCGGAAACAGTTTCCCGTTTGTCGAACTTATGGATACGTGGACGTGGTTTCAGTCCGGCATCAACACCGATGGCGCGCACAATCCGGTTACCAACAAGCTCGTTGAATCCGGTGATATTCTTAGTCTCAATACCTTTCCGATGATTTTCGGATACTACACGGCATTGGAGCGCACGTTATTCTGCGACCACGCATCGGACAAGCATCTGGATTTATGGGAAAAGAACTGCGCTGTGCATCGGCGCGGCCTTGAACTTATACAGCCCGGTGCCCGCTGCTGCGACATTGCTGCCGAACTGAACGAAATGTATCGGGAGTGGGACCTGCTCAGGTATCGTTCGTTCGGATATGGGCATTCTTTCGGCGTGCTGTGCCACTACTATGGTCGCGAAGCCGGGGTTGAGCTGCGCGAAGATATCGAAACCGTCCTAAAACCCGGCATGGTTGTTTCCATGGAACCCATGATCATGATCCCGGAGGGTGAGCCCGGTGCTGGCGGTTATCGTGAACACGACATCCTGATCGTCGGTGAGGACGGGGCCGAGAATATCACCATGTTTCCGTTTGGACCGGAACACAACATTATCAGAAACTGACGCTCAGGACTTGATGCTGCTGCCTGCATTCAGAGCCGAGAGGCGTTCTGCGATCTCGGCCCGTTCCTTTTCTATCTTCGCACGGTTTTGGGCGATACGTTTCGCATCGGCAGCAAAAGCTCTGTCCGTGCCGGATCGCTCCAGTTGATCGCGGTAGCGACGTTGCTGGTGTTCGAACTCCGCATCGGCAAACCGAAGCTCTTTGTCCAGGGATTCCAAATAAGAAGCTTCTTCTTGCGGAGATTTGTCTGTCGCCATGGTATGACCGTGTCAATTCGGGTGTGCTGTGAATAACTTGCAGGGTTATGCCAATTGGCGCAAGATGCGTGGGTAATTTCCCGACAATTCTATTGGACCCGCTGCCATGGCGCTCAAGTTTGGTTTTGTTCTGTTGCCGCATTTTACGTTGACCGCGTTCTTCACATTCGTCGATGCGTTACGTTTGGCCGGTGATGAAGGGGACAGGTCCCGTCCGGTGGATTGTTACACCGCGGTGTCCTTCCCAGCGACGATGCTGTTTCGTGCCTGCGCGAAGCGGATGGTGCTGGTGCCACGTTGATTGGCTTGTGTACGGGTTCCTGCCATGAGTCGCCGATCCTTTATGCCGCCTCAACCGACGACCGCAGGTGGGCGGCTGGGTATGGCAGTTTTTCTGATCCTGCTGGCCGTGTTGTTGTTCGACATACAGGGTGCCTTCATTAAATACATGGGCAACCAATACCCGGTCGAACAGATTGCGGTGTTCCGCAATATTTTCGGCCTGCTACCGAATATCCTGATCCTGCTGGCGTCCGCGGAGTGGCATCGTTCCGGGCGGCAGATCAGGATACAGCATTGGAAAATGGCGTTTGGGCGGGGGCTTTTTGTCGCTATTGCGCAATTGTGCCTCTATACATCCTTGCTCAAGCTGGAGTTCGCAACAGCATCTTCCCTTGTGTTTGCAGCGCCTCTATTCATCACCATCCTGTCCATACCCATGCTCGGATATCGCGTCAATGCGTGGCAATGGGCGGCAGTGATCATCGGGTTCGCCGGAATTATGATGGTGATGCAACCGGGCAGTGAGGTGTTCACACCCTATGCGATCCTGCCGCTAGGAGCGGCATTGGGATACGCTGCGGCCAGTGTTGCCATTCGCCTGATTGACGATGCTGTGCCCAGTGTGGTGATCAATCTTTACGGAACGACAGGTGCTTTGGCTGGATCGCTGGTGTTGATGGCGATCAGCAGTGGATACGTCCCTATCGAATCCCTGCGAGACTGGTTGCTGTTCATTGGTATGGGTAGTGTTGGCGGGGTCGCCGTCCTGGTCATGGTCATGGCCTATCGGCTGACCCAGCCGAGTAATGTCTCACCTTTTGAATACTTCGGAATTCCGTTTTCCTTTGTTATTGGCTGGCTGGTGTTTGATGAAGCGCCATTTCACAAGCTGTTCCCCGGGGTCATCTTCATCGTGATTGGTGGGTTGCTGATTGTCTGGCGTCAACGGCTCAAGGAAAAACAGGATGCCTCGGAAACAGGCAAAGAAATGGCCGCGGAATAGGCGAGTAATAGCGGCACTCTACGTGTCGATCAGTGGCCAGGTGTCTCTGTCTCATAAAATTCATAGACCCCGTGGCCTTTGGAATTGTTTAATGCGGAACCGCCATTGATACCCCTATCAGGAAAGCACATGATCAAATGACGAATGTTCCAAAAATTCTTGCCTTTTCCGGCAGCGCCCGCGCGGCGTCTCTCAACAAGCGTTTCATCGCTGTCGGTGCCCGCGCTGTCGAAGCCGCGGGCGGGGCCGTGACACTGGTAGACCTCGCTGACTTCGAGGCACCATTATACAATGGCGACCTCGAAGACGGGCAGGGAAGGCCGGAAAACATGAATAGATTTCGGGAGCTGATGCTCGCCCATGACGGATTTCTGATTTCCACGCCGGAGTACAACGGTTTTTTCCCTGCCTTGATCAAAAACACGTTTGATTGGTGTACGCGTGCCACACCGGAGGACGAAAACGGCATGGCAGCAACCATGGACAAGCCCGTCGGTCTGATGGCGGCGGCACCGGGTGGCCTTGGCGGCGTGCGTGTTATTCCGCGCCTCAGGGATTGTCTGGCGGAGTACGGCTGCCGGGCCGTGTCCGGGTTCGCAACCCTGCCATTTGCCGGTGACGCCTTCGATGACGATGGCAATCTCACGGTGGAAAAAGCGCAGGCCACGGTGGATGTTCTGGCGGCTCGCCTGATCAGCGCCTTGAAAACACGATCCGTCTGATTATGGGGCATACCTAGCAGAGTATGGTCGAGAAAGGTATAACGCTGTGTATGGTAATGAAGGATAGTTACTCCACAAGCTCGAAACTTTCCGAAGCCAAAATCCGCGCCATTGTGACGTTCTTCGCCGCCGCCCTGGCGGCGTTGCAGAAGGCCCGGTTATGCGGCGTGAACCGCTTCGCTGGCGGCCTGCTTCCTTCGCCTTTTGCGCGACATCATCATCGTTTTCACCCAAGATAGTGCCCTGTCCATCCGCCATCGTCTCCTGTCAGTTTCTATCATTAGCCGCCGAAGCCGCCGAAGCCGCCGAAGCAACCCCCTCAATAGCCACAGGGGATGTCGCGCATGACGTCGGCCATGGCGGCCTGGGTTTCCGCGTCGAGTACCTCTTTCCATTCATGGATCCGTCCCGTGCGGAAATGGGTCGCGGCGGTCTTTTCCGGGAAAACCAGCGGGTAATCCTTTAGGGACAGGCCGAGAAAATCATAGATGGAGGCCATAAACGCCGTTTCGTCCCGGGCCAGATCCTCATGACGAACCACATGGATGTCGATATCGCCCGCATCGCGCGCCTTAAGCCAGGAATTGTTCCAGAGCACATAACCCAGGAACGCCGCCTTCACGGATCTGATTCTATTTTTATTCTGAGATACCGATGATGTTTTATCTGCATAATGCTGGAGCGACAAGGCCGCGGCGCGGGGATCGCGCATCTGGATCACCACTTTCCCGATGCCCTGTTCGCGGATAACGTCCAGGTTCTCCGCGTGCCCCGAAGCGTGGCCGCTGAGCAATATCCCCCCCCCCCCCCCCCCCACTGGTAAGGGCAACAATCTCCGGCGCGAGGCGAAAAAATAAACTTTCCCAGTTCGTTCCAATGCCAAGCCTCTCAATGGAGGGCCACTGCAACGACGCACGGTCCAGGATTATTCTGTTAAACGGACTATGATATGTGCAGACAACATTGGGTATATTCAGAGAGGAAGAAAGCGTACGCGTCGTGAAAACGGTCCCGGATTTCTGAAGGCTCTGGAACAGAAAGCCGCGAATATGCGCGCGCTCCGGATTCTGCGGGTAGCCGCCCCGCGCGATCGTACGGGCGATCCAGTCACGCTCGAGCGGCGCTCCCGCCTCGCCGCCGCATCTGAAGTAACACGATATGGCGTATGACCCTAGACCCCGCGACGAATCCTTTAAGGCAAATCCGACCAGGGGGCCTATGGCGTTGTTTGACCTGCTCGCATCCACGCGCCAGGCCACATCGCCATAGGCCAGAATCGCTTCCGCAATCCGGCTTTCCAAATCGTCCGCCTCAAGCAAGCTCCTTGGCAGGCCCGCAACCCGGCCGTAATCACCTATCCATTCCAGAACCCGCCCAGGCAGGGTCTCCAGGGTTGGGTCCCGCTGCCAGACAAGAAACACGACCATGCCCAAAATCAGGTTTTGTTGGGACATCTTTTTTCTCTTGAGCCGCCGTGCGATGCGCTCGAATAAATCCTGCCGGGCGTTCCGCCCGGCGACCGTCGGCGCGAAGGCGGGGCGGTATCTCACCAGTTCGACAGCAACCCGGTCCCGGATATCCCTGTACCGCCGCCGTAACAGGCGGAATTTATCCACCGCCGTTTTCACCCGAGATAGTGCCCTGTCCATGCTGCCGTTTAATTTCTTGCTTACCATCGTTTTCGCCGTTTGATTTGATTGATTTGGTTCCAGAATATACTGGTTTCGGGCAGTCAGTAAAATAGGGACATCCCCTAAAAAACCTTCTGGGGCGGGGCCCCCTCAATGAGGTTCCGTTTTCCGGGGCGCATAACGCAACCGCAACACAACATCATCAAGCAAAATGGAAAACGCCACGGACATGGAGGCGGAGCCTGGCGCGCCTGGGGAGCAGAAATCTACTGGTTTATTGAACGGTTATGATGAAGATTTTTCTGCGGCCGGTTCGGAGATAGGGTCAGTGGTGGGCCTATCGGCCCAGGGTGTAAGGGCTTCAGACGGTGTATGAGCCCGCAGGTCCAGGGTGTTCGTAGAGGGCGCACGAGTCGAGGTAGCATAGGTAAAATAAAAATCTACATGAGTTTTTTTAAATCAATTGTATGAGAACGGTTTTAGTGATTTCGCAAGTGTGGCGTTGTGGTGGATTACGGCTATAGTGCAGGTTAGGGTGATGCATGTTGGCACCACTTGATTTCAGGCGGAGCCGAGCAGCGCCATTGTTCAAGCAAAAACGATTGCGCCCGCTGGTTCAGTAGGGAGGTTGCGCTATGGCAGCCAAGAGCAGGTATTCCATTTTCTCGCTGGGGCGGAATGCATTGAGCTATCACACGGGTTGGGAAGCCCAGTGGCGGAGCCCGGACCCTAGGCCCGCGTACGACGTCATCATTGTCGGTGGCGGCGGGCATGGTCTGGCGACCGCCTATTATCTCGCCAGGGAATTCGGTATTACCAATGTGGCGGTATTGGAGAAAAGCTGGCTCGGCGGCGGCAACACCGGTCGGAATACCACCATCGTGCGCTCCAACTATCTGTGGGATGAGTCCGCTGCCCTCTACGATCACGCGGTCAAGCTCTGGGAAAATCTGTCCCAGGACCTGAACTATAACGTCATGTTCAGCCCGCGCGGCTTGCTGCACCTGGCCCACAACGTCCACGACATGCAGGAAATTCAGCGCCGCGGCCATTCCAACTACATGAACGGGATCGATGCGGAACTGCTCACTCCCGGTGAGTGCCGGCAACTGGTGCCCTTCATGAACATCAACTGTCGGTATCCTGTCATGGGGGGCGTGCTACAGCGTCGCGGCGGTACCGCGCGCCATGATGCGGTAGCCTGGGGATATGCCCGCGCCGCTGACAGCCTTGGCGTTGACATCATTCAGAACTGCGCCGTCACTGGGTTCCATATCGAAAACGGCGTGGTCAAAGGTGTGCAGACCACCCGGGGCGACATCAAGGCCAGGACGGTCGGTGTTGTCACCGCGGGGCATTCCGGTGTGGTTGCCGAAATGGCGGGCTTCCGTTTGCCCATTGAATCCTTTCCGTTGCAGGCCTTTGTCTCCGAGCCCATGAAGCCGGTCATCGACGTGGTGGTCATGTCCAACACCGTGCATGCCTATATCTCGCAATCCGACAAGGGCGAGCTGGTCATCGGCGGGTCAGGTGATCCGTACGTGTCCTATTCCCAGCGCGGCGCGTTCGATCAGATCGAGCACGTGGCGGGGCCGATTGTCGAGCTCTATCCGATCTTTTCGCGGGTGCGCATGATGCGCCAGTGGGGCGGCATCACCGATGTTACCGTAGATCGTTCACCGGTGATCACCAAGACCCCGGTTGAGAACCTGTACTTCAACGTTGGTTGGGGCACCGGTGGCTTCAAGGCCACGCCCGGCTCCGGCCATGTGTTCGCGGCCAGCCTGGCGGCGGGCGAGATGCATCCCATTGCCGCACCGTTTTCCATGGACCGACATTATTCTGGTGCGCTTATCGATGAAGCGGCGGCTGCCGCCGTTGCGCACTAATGTTTGGTCGGGCTGACGAACGCCTTTGCGGAAAACGCAAGGACGATCAGACCTCCAGAATGGCCTTCGGGCGTAGGAGTTGGATACGATGTTACTGATTAAATGTCCCTGGTGCGGTGAGCGCGATCTGACGGAGTTTACCGCCGGTGGTGAAGGCCACATTGCCCGCCCGCTGGAGCCCGACACCCTCAGCGATGAGGCGTGGGGTGATTATATCTTTTTTCGCAAAAACCCCAAAGGCGTGCATTTCGAGCGCTGGGTCCACACGCAGGGCTGTCGACGCTGGTTCAATGCGGTGCGCGACACGCTAACCGATGAGTTTCTGGCCTATTACAAGGTTGGCGAGCCGAAACCCGATCTTGAAGGTGGCGGCAAATGACCCAGGTTAATCGCCTCGAAACCGGCAGGCGGATCAATCGCAACAAGCCGCTGAGCTTCACCTATGATGGCAAGACCTATCAGGGCTATGAAGGCGATACCCTCGCCAGTGCCCTGATCGCCAACGGCGTCAAGCTGGTGGGGCGCAGTTTCAAGTACCATCGTCCGCGCGGTATCCTGAGCGCCGGATCGGAAGAACCCAACGCGCTGGTACAACTGGAAGAGGGTGCCTATACAGAGCCAAACACGCGCGCCACCGTGGTGGAACTCTATGACGGCCTGAAAGCCGCGAGCCAGAACTGCTGGCCGTCCGTCACGCATGACGTTGGTGCCATCAATTCCCTGTTTGGACGCCTGTTCCCGGCGGGCTTTTATTACAAGACCTTTATGTGGCCGCCGAAGCTCTGGATGTGGTACGAGGAACGCATCCGCCATGCCGCCGGTATGGGCAAGAGCCCCATGGAATGGGATCCGGACAGTTACGAAAATGTCCACACCCACTGCGATGTGCTGGTGGTCGGTGGTGGCCCCGCCGGACTGGCCGCGGCACTGGCCGCCGGTCACACAGGTGCCCGGGTGATTATTGCCGACGAACAATCGGAAATGGGCGGGGCCCTGTTGTCGTCCCATGACCGGATCGACGGAACATGTGCGCTGGAATGGGTGAAGGCCACGCTGGCAGAACTGGCCAAAATGCCGGAAGTGCGTGTGCTGCCGAAAACCACGGTTACAGGCTACTACGACTACAACTGGCTGACCGCATTGGAAAAGGTCACTGACCACACCGGTCCCGGCAGCAACGATGCCAGTGTGCGTCAGCGCTTCTGGAAAATTCGCGCTAGGCAGGTGGTGCTCGCCACGGGTGCTATCGAACGCCCGTTGGTGTTTGCCGAGAACGACCGGCCGGGCATCATGATGGCCTCGGCGGTGCGGACGTATATCACGCGCTACGGTGTATTGCCGGGCAGGGAAATCCTGGTCTTCACCAATAACGACAGCGGCTACAACACCGCCATCGACGCGGCCAATGCTGGCGCCCGCGTGTACGTAGCCGACGTGCGTCCCAACCCGCAAGGCGCACTGGTAAAAGAGGCCGAAGGTCTCGACGTCAAAATCTATCCCAACACCGCCATCACTGGCACGCGGGGCAGCAAGGCCGTGCGCGGTGCTGAGGTCATGGACCTGAGCGAGGACGGCATGGACGTCACCGGTAGCCCCTACAGCATCAACTGTGACATCATTGCCATGGCCGGTGGCTGGAATCCCACCGTGCACCTATTCAGCCAGTCTCGCGGCAAACTGACGTGGGACGATGACGCCCTAATGTTCGTGCCGGGTGACGGTGTGACCATCAACCCGTCGCGCTCCGCCGGGTCCTGCAACGGCACCATGACCCTGCCGGCCGTCCTGGCCGAGGGCTTCAGCGCCGGTGTCCGTGCCGCCATGGACGCAGGTTTCGGTGACGGTTCGGCACCTGCCGCGCCGCAGGCTTCCAGCTTAGCCGAAGAACCAATCCGCGCCATGTGGGAGGTCCCCTGCCACGGGCACAGGAAGAAATTCCACGAGTTCCAGAACGATTCGACGGCGGCCGATTTACGGCTGGCTATTCAGGAAGGCATGATCTCGATCGAGCACACCAAGCGCTATACTACCACCGGTATGGGCACGGACCAGGGAAAGACCTCCAACGTGAACGGCCTCGCCATCATGGCCGAGTATCAGAAGCGTGAAATTCCCGCGGTCGGTACGACCACCTTCCGTCCACCCTATACGCCGCAGGCCTTTGGTGCCATCGCCGGTCAGGACCGTCGTCACCTGTTCGAACAGGAACGCACCACCGCCATGCACCCGTGGCACGTTGCCAACGGGGCGGTGTTTGAGGATGTGGGCGACTGGAAACGGCCCCGGTATTTCCCGAAAGACGGTGAAAATATGCATGCGGCCGTGCAGCGCGAATGCCGCGCCACCCGCGAAAGTGTCGGCATCATGGATGCCTCGACGCTCGGCAAGATTGATATTCAGGGCCCGGACTCGGTCAAGCTGTTGGAGATGCTCTACACCAATGCGTGGGACAAACTGGGCATCAACCGTTGTCGTTACGGTGTCATGCTCAACGAGCACGGCATGATCTTCGATGACGGCGTGACCACGCGGCTTGGCGAAAACCATTTCCACATGACCACCACCACCGGCGGTGCCGCACGTGTGCTGGCCTGGATTGAGGAATGGCTGCAAACTGAATGGCCGGACTGGCAGGTCTACTGCACTACTGTCACCGAACAGTGGTCCGTCGCCACCATCTCCGGTCCCAATGCCCGTGCATTGCTGTCGGAACTGACGGACGCGGATCTGGAGGCGAAGAGCCTGCCGTTCATGGCCATGGTTGAAACCACCGTGGCCGGTGTTCCGGCCCGGGTCTACCGCATCAGTTTCACGGGTGAGGTGGCATTCGAGATCAACGTGCCGCAGACCTACGGTCTGCATCTGTGGGAAACCCTTATGACGCACGGTGAGAAATACGACATCTGTCCCTATGGTACCGAGGCCATGCACGTGCTGCGCGCGGAAAAAGGCTTTATCATTGTGGGTCAGGATACCGACGGTACGGCCACACCCAGGGACGCGGGCCTGGACTGGATTGTTTCCAGGAAGAAGACCGACTTCCTGGGGCGGCGTTCCTTGACACGCTCCGACACGGCCAGTACCTACCGCAAGGAACTGGTGGGGCTGCTCACCGATGATCCGAGCGAAGTGCTGCCCGAAGGTGCGCACCTGTCGGACGCCGACAACCCGAAACCACCCCTGCAAGCCATCGGGCATGTAACGTCCAGTTACCGCTCGCCGAACATTGCCGCCCCGGATGGTTCAATGGGCCGGTCCATCGCCATGGCCATGCTGCGCGACGGCCACAGCCGTCACGGCGAGACCATAAAAGTGCCGCTCATGGACGGTCGTGTGGTGACTGCCAAGGTGACTGCACCCATATTCTTTGACCCGGAAGGAGTACGGACCCGTGGCTAGCACAACGTTCTCGCCTGCCAGGACGTCACCGCTTGATGGTATGGTTGCGCCTGCCATGGGCACGGTTGCCCTGGGCGAACGCCGCTTCGTCGGCAAGGTGAACCTGCGCGGTGATACCGATAACAGCGATTTTACCGCCATGATCCGTGATGTACTGGGTACGGACCTGCCAACTACGCCCAACACGGTCAATGCCACCTCGGCATTCACCATCTTCTGGCTTGGTCCCGACGAATGGCTGATCCATACGAGCGAAGACAAGCAGGGCGCGCTCATGGACCGTCTGCGCTCGGCGCTTGGCGACACTCACAGCGCCGTCACGGACGTAACCGACTACTATGTGGTGATCGAGATGCAGGGTGCGGCCTGCCGTGATGTGCTGGCCCGTGGCTGCTCGGTGGATTTCCACCCGCGGGTGTTTGGGCCCGGTCGTTGCGCCCAGACCCACTTCAGCCATGCCAACGTGCTGATCCATCAGGTCAACGACACGGACTTCCATGTGCAGGGCCGCTGGACCTACGCCCGATACCTGTGGACGTATCTGGCCGAGGCGATCGAAAATCTGGCGGGCCTGTAGAGCAGTCACAAATCCTGTGAGGTTTCAGGTAAAAATAAGTCGTTCTCAGCGTCTCAAGGCTTGCTCTTGAAGAATAGAAGAGCAAGGAGGCAGGAGAACCCGCCAAACGGTGTTATAGAAGAATACGCGATTGTTTTGGACATACCCCCATCACGAGCGCGCCGGGTCTCGCGTTGATAAAATGAGTACAGCATCACAAGGTCAAAGAGGGTGCCTATGGCCACGGGGATTGGACCTTCTGTGAATTCAGAAACGAATCCCAGGACAAACGAGATTCCATCGGCGACGATAATGCACTACTTTCTGTCTGCTTTTTGACGTTCTCGTATCCCGGATACATGATCAGCCCTTTTTTGTGACTCAAAATTTGCTCGGCGAAAGCGCGTTTCGAGGGTGTGTATCAAAAAAATGAATCCATTCAAATTTTGCATTGACTTTCAGGTAGACTCTGGGGAATAAAAATGAATCCATTCATTTTTATTCAACATAAGAACAATGAAAAAGTGAACCCGATAAATAGGAGGTTACGATGACGCTTTCAAAATGGTTTACGATCTCGACCGTCGCAGCAGGAGTTGCCGCCACAGTTTTTTCAACCCAATCCAGGGCGGCTGACGAACTCAATGCACTTGTTTGGTGTGATCATACCGATCCTGCTTTGATTGACCCGTTCGAAAAAAAACACGATGTGAAGGTCAATCTGAAAGAATATGAGGGCACCGGGGCTGCATTGGCAATCGTCGAACAATCCCGCCCCGGTGACTGGGACGTTTTTGTGGTCGACGGCGTGGATGTTCCGGGTGTCGTTGAATCAGGCCTGTCGGCCGAACTGCCGCAAGACGAGTTGCCTCTAGATGACGTCTTTGACGCTGTCAAGATGAAGGATGTGACCTTCAAGGACGGCAAAATGTACGCGATCATGGAAAAGTTCGGTTACAACGTCATCAGTTACAACACGGAAAAGGTTGATCCCACAGATATGCGTGACCTGAATACGTTGTGGTCCGACAAATACAAGGGACGGATTGCCGTATACGATTACTACATTCCCCTAATGGAACTTGTTGCCCTGAAAATGGGCATCAAACCCTCCGACATTACCACGGATGTCCTACCGCAGATAAAAGAGGAACTATTCAAGCTCAAGGAAAACTCGGTCATGGTAGGTGACGTGGTTGCTTCTTCCACCGCGCTTGCCGTTGGCGAGGCCGATATCCTCATCGGAGGTGGCGAATGGGCAGTTTCCGTCCTGTCTTCTGAACAACCGGAGTTGGATTGGGTGCTTCCAGATCAGGGCGGTATGCTATGGAGTCAATCACTGGCTGTATTCGAGTCTTCCAATAATAAGGACCTCGCCATTGAATTTGTAAAATACACCATGAGTCCCGAAGGACAGGCGCGTCTGGCAACCTCTTCCTGCTTCTGGGGAATGCCCGCCAATTCAAAAGCGGTCGCTCACCTGACCGAGCAGCAAAGAAACGCTCTGCGCTGGAATGAACAGGCGGAGTTCCAGAAGAATTCCCATCGGTATTTCATTCCCGATGCGCAACTGGACAGTGCCATGCTGGATGTCTGGACCGAATTCCTACAGCATTGATCCGTAACACACCGGTCTGATTTAAACTCTATCTTTTCATATCATGACAACCTATCCCCCCAGGTCTCACCCCGAACACCGGCGAGCCTGGGGGCTACTTTTTCCGGCACTGGCTTGGACCAGTATGTTTTTTCTGTTGCCGATGATCATCATGGCTGTCTACAGCCTCTGGAAGCGGGTCGGCAACAAGGTCATCATGGATGTATCGATCGGCAACTACGAGAATTTCTTTGCCAAATCTTTTCTCTTTGAATCCCTTGTAAACTCCCTCGAAGTTACTGTCGTCGTAACCCTTACGAGCATTCTTCTCGCCTATCCACTGGCCTACATCCTCGCCGAAAAAGTACCGGAACGCTGGCAGCGTATGGCCCTGATACTCGCGATCCTGCCGTTTTGGACGTCTTATCTCGTCCGGTCCTACAGCTGGTTACTGGTTTTGTCGGAAGGCGGTATTATCTCCAACTTCCTGCTGGATGCTGGCATCACCGATGAACCGGTTTCCTTTGCCAATAGTCGCTCCGCTACAGTCATCGGATTTGTCCATTTCTTTGTGATGCTGTTGACGTTGACTATTTTTGCCAATCTCAGGCAGTTACCAAAAAACTATTGGAAAGTTGCCGCCGATCTGGGTGCTGGTCCAATCCAAACATTCATCTACGTGGTCTTTCCGCTGACCCTGCCAGGTATCATAGTTGGTGCCTTTCTAACGTTTGTTTTATGTATCGGCGACTACATCACTCCCGCGGTCCTCGGCGGTAAACGGGAACTGCTGCTGCCGCAGACCATCATGCTACAAATCGAACGCCGGTCTGACTTCCCGAGCGCATCTGCGCTTGCGATGATCCTCATGGTTGTCGTCAGTCTGGTTTACATGGCCTTTGCCCGATGGCTCAAACTGGATCGGATGTAGGGAAATTCAGAAATGATCAGAAATCTCCCTGCCATTCTTTACGCCGCCGCTATCTACGGCTTCATCTTCCTGCCCGTGTTCGTTTTGGTCCTGTTTTCCTTCCAGGAGTCCCGCGTTCCCATCCCACCCTTTAATGGTCCCAGTTTTAAATGGTATACGGCATTCCTATCTGACGGACGGATCATGGACTCACTATTCAATTCCCTGATCGTAGCTTTCGGATCGTCCTCCCTATCCGTCATTCTTGGATTCCTGGCGGCCTATTCTCTCGCTAGGCACAACATCCGGTTCAGTGGCCTGTTCCAGGGTCTGCTGACTGCGCCGCTCACTGTCAGTTACCTGATCATCGCCATGGGATTGTTGATTACCTTCAATACACTGGGTATTCCAAAATCCCTGCTGACGGTGAGCATCGGTCACGTGGTAATCAACCTGCCGCTCTGTTTTGCCATCATATACAGTCAAATGGGCGACCATCAGGCCAATATGGAACGCGCCGCACGGGACCTGGGAGCCAGGGAATGGCAAGTCATCACCCTGATTAGTATGCCCATACTATGGCCCGCCATGTTTGCTTCGTTCTTTCTTTCCGTCACGTTTTCATGGGATGAATTCATTATAGCCTTCATGGTCAGCCGCTTTGACGTCACGCTCCCCGTTGAGATCTGGAGTATGCTGCGGAGCGGGCTGAACCCTAAAACCAATGCCGTCGGCAGTTTCGTCTTCCTGGTATCCGCAGCAGTTGTCTTTCTGCTTGATTTTGTTCTCTTTCGAAAGAAAGAACCATGAGACCTCCCGCAGTAGAATACAGCAACATCGGCATGACCTTTGGAGAGAAAGTTGCTGTCACCAACATAAATTTGTCGATCAATAAGGGAAAATTTGTTGTTCTGCTGGGGCCATCCGGTGGGGGGAAACCACGTTGCTCAATATTCTCGGCGGTTTTCTCGAACCGACCCGCGGACAGGTCCTCATCAACGGTGAAGACGTTACTGCCATTCCGCCAGCAAAACGCCCCACCACCACAGTGTTTCAGGATTATGCCCTGTTCCCACACATGTCGGTCGCCGCGAACGTCGCCTTTGGCCTGAAGATGCGATATGTTCCTTCAGCGGAACAGAGTAAACGCGTCGAGAGCGCTCTGGACATAGTTGGCCTGGCGCATTTGTCCAACTGTCGTATCCACGAACTTTCCGGTGGCCAGCGCCAGCGGATTGCCCTCGCCCGCGCGTTGGTCGTCGAACCCTCTGTACTGTTGCTGGATGAGCCGCTTGGTGCTCTCGATATGAAACTTCGCCGCCAGATGCAGGAAGAGCTAAAGGCCATCCAGAAACGTGTAGGAACAACCTTTGTCCATGTAACACACGATCAGGAAGAAGCCATGGCCATTGCAGACACCATCGTCGTGATGAATAACGGCTTTATTGAAGACATGGGCAATCCGGAACGTATCTACCTTCGTCCGGCTTCACGGTTTACAGCCGGTTTCATGGGTGAAAGCAATTTTATCGAGGGAACCGTTTCCGGAACGTCGGGCCGTTCAGTACACGTAAACACAGCGTTCGGAACGCTGACCGCTGAGGGCGAGGCGGATGAAGAAAGTTCGGTGACCCTCTCTTTGCGACCGGAACATTTGAACGTATCCGGTGAAGGACAATCCCTTGGAAGTGCAACTGTGCTGGATGTCGGTTTCTTCGGAACCCATCATCAATGTCAGGCTGTGCTTGAGGGTACAAAAACCCCGTTCAAAGCCCGGCTACCTCAAAAAGATACCATCGAACCAGGCACCAGAATCGAGTTGTTCTTTGAACCCGCAGATCTTGTGCTGCTGAAAGTGTAAACCTTTGGAAACTGTATCACCCGATATCTGGTATGAAACCAAAACTCTCGATGATGACGTTACCTACATTGGTGAGCCGTTCATCAAAGAGTTCTATCGCTGCAACATCTGGCACGTACGGGGTCGTGACAAGGACATGCTGGTGGACTCAGGCATGGGTGTTGTCAGTCTCCGCGAGCATGTGCCACGGGTGACCGAAAAACCCTGTGTGGCAGTCGCCAGTCACACCCATTTTGATCACATCGGGTGTCATCATGAATTTGAAGAGCGGCTGGTTCATCGAGACGAGGCCGATATTATGGCGCGCCCTACTCGCGAAAACACATTCGCAGATCACTACGTGACTGATGATATCTTCATCAAACTACCCCCGGCGCCCTATGAATCCTTTCAGTATAACGTCCGTAAAGCACCCGCCACGCGCATTATTGACGACGGTGATGTGGTCGATCTCGGTGATCGTTGTTTTGAGGTCTTGCACACGCCTGGGCACTCCCTGGGTGAAATCGTACTCTGGGAAAAGGCAACCGGAATTCTGTTTTCGGGCGACATGATTTATGATGGCCCTCTCATCGACGATGACATACCGATGTATGTGGAGTCCATGAAACGTATCTATGGTTTGCCCGTGCGCGTTGTCCACGGTGGCCATTTTCCGAGTTTCGGCGGAGACCGCTATCGTCAATTGATCCTAAAATATCTGGAAGAAAAAGGGGCCTAGTCGGCACCACGAACACGACTTTGTTCACGGTTGCCGCTTACCGCCCTGGGATGTAGAGAATACCGGCTACATCCCGAAACCAGAACTCATCATGTTCTTGCTTGTCAACGGTTACATTCTGGCTGCTTTTTCTGTTGCGGGTTTTTACCTGCTGGTTGTCCACGGCACCACAATCATCATGGTGGTCAGACAGTCTCTTGCCCATGGTCGCAACGTGGCGATGGCTGGCTGTTGGATTGGGTGATCTGACGTCCACTAGGCCGTAGATCGCAGGTGTTGGAACGACCCTGGCGGCATCTGCCACTACCTTTCTGGTTATCAAGTGGGTTGGTGCTGTGTACCTGATCTGGCGATAGTGTCAAGATATGGCGCTCGCCCATCACCCCCTGCAACCGGACAAGGCTACCGCCACGTCCTCGGCGCAGAGCTTAAACGTGTTTCGGGATGCGTTCCTGGTAACGTTGTTCAATCCCAAGGGCATAGTTTTCTTTGTCGCTTGTGTCCCTCAGTTCATTTCTGTGTAACGGGCGTTTGCGCCTCAGGCCTCTGTTTTTGTGATCACATTTGTTATTCTGGGCATGGTCAATGCTGCAGGCTATGCGATCCTCGCCGGGATGGCGCGAAACTGGATCAGGCAACCGAACATCCTACGGACCGTGACTCGTCTGGGTGCAGGGTTTCTGGTTTCCGCAGGTATCGCGTCACTGTTCGTGCGACGGGGGAATTCCTGATAATTTTTTCTCTAAACAAAAAATACCATGCTGGACGGCATTGTGGTTTAGAGCGTTATGCCTATTTTATGGATCCCCAAAAGGTTTGATCTGTTATTCAAGATGTCGGCTGTAAAAGGAGGTTGGCATATCATGGCAAGACCATTTTCCATTGATCTTCGCGAACGGGTGGTTTCAGCGGTTGTGCGGGGCGGGGTGTCGTGTCGCGGGGCGATGTCGTCGTCATGGACAATCTCGGCTCCCACAAGAGCAAGGCCATTCGGGGCACCGGAGCCAGGCTGTTCTTCCTGCCAAAGTATTCCCCCGACTCGAATCCCACCTCTCGGTGAACGCCCTGCATTCACCTGTCGGTCAGTGATAGAACAGTTTTTCTCAAAGCTGAAGCATTGGCTCCGAAAGGCCGAGCGACGGGACGCGGGCGGTATCAGCGAGGCCATCAACCACATCCTCAACACCGTCACACCGCAGGAATGTGCAAACTACATCAAAAATGCCGGATATGAATATACCTAATGGCATAAAGCTCTAGGTCTGCGCTGCCGAGGTTTTTCAACCTCAGGAGTTTTCAGCATGACAAGGAAGGCTGCACGTATTTGGCGTTTTGTCGCCGCTGTTGAAGATCGCCCGGTTTTCGTGGGCGTCGATGTTCACAAGAAGACATATTCGGTTTCGCTGTTCGAGCCGGAAGATGGGCTGATTGAGGCGCACACCTGCCCCTCCGGCGAGGATGCGCTGACTGAGCAACTCGCTGGCCTCGGATGTCGGATTGCACATGTTGTCTACGAGTCCGGTCCAACAGGTTTTGTCCTTGCCCTCGTTCTGGGGCGCAGGGGGTTCGCCGTCTCGCGCATTCGAAGGGGATATGCCGCGACCGCCAAGACGGACCGGATCGACGCGGAGAAGCTGGCGAGTTACTTTGCGCGAGGGTTGCTTCGTCCCATTGCCATTCCGACTGTCGAGCAGGAAGGCTACCGCGCGCTCGTCAGGCGACGCAAGCGCGTTGCGGAGAGCCGTGGCAAGATCAAACAGAAGATCAAGGGCTTTCTTCTGGCCTCCGGCATCGCGGAACCGGAGAGCCTTTGGGCATGGTCGGCGGCGGCAGGCGATCTGGCGGCGCTGCCTCTCCCGTCCGAACACCGCCTGGCTCTCGCCTCGATGGTCCGGGAGTATCTGTTTCTTCTTGCCGAGGACAAATCGCTGAACGCCGGGATCAGGACCGCGACGGCGCGAATGCACGCGGCGAGGTTCGAGCGTTTGACCTCCATTGCCGGGATTGGCGAGACCGACGCATCGACCTTTCTGGCCGAGCTGTTCTCTCCCGAACGCTTCAACCGGCCCGAGGAAGTGACGTCCTGTCTCGGCCTTGCGCCGGTGGTCAGTCGGAGCGGCGGCGGACCGGTCCGGGCGAAGCTACGCCCCGTGGGCCAGAGACGGCTGCGCGCCATCCTGGTCGAGGCCGCGTGGCAATGGACTTGGCGCAATGCGGAGGCCAAGGCGCTCTACAACCGTCATTTTGTAAAATCAGACATTGCGCAGAAGGCGATCTGCGCCGTCGCCAGGAAACGCGCAATCAAGCTTTGGCGCAGGGCGATGGGAACGTCGCCGGCGCCAATGGAGGGCGCCGCGCGCGGGGCGTGGTCGGGATAACCGACGACAAAAAAAGGTAGCGCCCTCATCCACCAGCACGCACCGAAAACGGTACTTGGTGATCCTGCATCCTGACAGGCACGAATAACAAAAGGCTTACGCGAACCGGTGATAGAGCCAACATACAACATACAACATATCCAACGCCCGAGCACTGGCGGCGGACAAAACCTGTTGCGCTCAAAGCTGCCGACCAAAAAGCAACACTTGTGAAGATCGGGATAATCTCCCCGTTTTGCATTCTCCTGTTGACATGCGGCCACATAAAAAATGGCCCTGAGCAGAGCCGTTCTCATGTCCCGTTTTGAACAGGGTTGGTTGTCCGGTTACTCGTAGAGCCAGGGCTGTGATGCCCGGTTTTGTGCTTCGAACGTATCGATTTTGTCCTGTTTTTGCATGGTCAGGCCGATATCATCAAGACCGTTCATCAGGCAGTGCTTGCGGAATGGATCGATATCGAAGCTGATGGTGCCGCCGTCCGGGCCGGTGATGGTCTGATTTTCGAGGTCCACGGTCAGGGCGGCATTGGCACCGCGTTCCGCATCATCCATGAGCTTGTCCACGGCTTCCTGGGGCAGCTTGATGGGCAGGACGCCGTTCTTGAAACAGTTGTTGTAGAAGATATCGGCGAAGCTAGTGGAGATCACGCACCTGATACCGAAGTCGGCCAGCGCCCAGGGCGCGTGCTCGCGAGACGAGCCGCAGCCGAAGTTATCGCCGGTGACCAGAATGCTGGCGTTGCGATAGGCCGGTTTGTTGAGCACAAAATCGGCGATTTCGTTACCGTCGTCATCGTAGCGCATCTCGAAAAACAGGCTCTTGCCGAGACCGGTGCGTTTGATAGTCTTCAGGAACTGCTTCGGGATGATCATATCGGTGTCGATATTGATCAGATTCAAAGGTGCACCAACACCGGAGAGGGTCGTGAACCTGTCCATCAGGCGGCTCCCAGCTTGCGTACGTCGGTCAGCTTGCCGGTCACGGCAGCCGCCGCCGCCATGGCAGGACTAAGGAGGTGCGTGCGGCCGCCGCGGCCCTGACGACCTTCGAAATTACGGTTGGATGTGGAGGCACAACGCTCACCCGGCTCCAGCTTGTCGGCGTTCATGGCAAGGCACATGGAACATCCGGCCTCACGCCACTCGAACCCGGCGGCCAGGAATATCTGATCCAGACCCTCGGCTTCCGCCTGCTCCTTGACTAGTCCCGAGCCCGGCACAACCATAGCGCCGACGCCCTCGGCCACCTTGCGGCCCCTGGCAATGGCGGCGGCGGCACGGAAGTCTTCAATCCGCCCGTTGGTACAGGAGCCGATAAACACCCGGTTGATGGTGATGTCCTCCAGCCTGGTACCCGGTGTCAGGTCCATGTATTCCAGCGCCCGGGTCTTGGCGTTGCGAATGTTTTCATCGGCTTCATTGGCCGGGTCTGGAACGACGTCCGTAATCGGCAGTACGTCTTCCGGGCTGGTGCCCCAGGTGACCTGCGGGATGATATCGGCGGCCTTAAGCGTTAATTCGGTATGGTAGGTCGCCCCTTCATCGGAGGGCAGGGTGCTCCAGTAGGCCACCGCCTGTTCCCATGCCGCGCCTTTGGGCGACATGGGCCGGCCTTTCAGGTACTCGAACGTGGTTTCATCGGGTGCAATCAGCCCGGCCCGGGCGCCGCCCTCGATGGTCATGTTACAGACGGTCATCCGGCCTTCCATGGAGAGGTTGCGGATGGCTTCACCGGCGTATTCGATGACATGGCCCGTGCCACCGGCGGTGCCTATCATGCCGATGATGGCAAGCACCATGTCCTTGGCGGTAACACCGGCGGGCAAGTTTCCGTCGACGGTAATGCGCATGTTCTTGGCGGGTTTTTGCAGCAGTGTCTGCGTCGCCAGAACGTGTTCAACCTCGGAGGTTCCGATACCAAAGGCGAGCGCGCCGAAGGCACCATGAGTGGCGGTGTGCGAGTCACCGCAAACAATGGTCATCCCCGGTTGGGTCAGGCCCTGTTCCGGGCCGACGATGTGTACGACGCCCTGTCGGATATCGTCCATAGAGAAGTAGGGGACACCGAAGTCGGCACAGTTCTGTTCCAAGGTTTCCACCTGGATGCGGCTTTCTTCGTCGGCTATGCCCTGGCTGCGGTCCGTGGTCGGCACATTATGATCGGCAACGGCGAGGGTGGCTTGCGGTCTGCGCACCTTGCGACCGGCCATGCGCAGACCTTCAAAGGCCTGCGGGCTGGTCACTTCGTGAACCAGATGCCGATCAATATAGATCAGGCAGGTGCCGTCTTGCTGGGTGTTCACCAGATGGCTGTCCCAGATCTTGTCAAACAGGGTGCGCGGACCGCTCATGGCTGAACCTACTTGTCAGCAGCGTCGGTTACAGTGGCAGCCTTTTCGGCTTTGGCTTTCGGTGCCGGTGCCATTTTTTTCTCGGCGATACGAGCAGCCTTCCCGGTACGGCCTCGCAGGTAGTAGAGTTTGGCGCGCCGAACGTCACCGCGCCGAACCACATTGATATCGGCAATGGACGGCGAGTACAGCGGGAAAACACGTTCCACACCTTCGCCATAGGACAGCTTGCGAACCGTGAAGGAGGAATTCAAACCGGCGTTTTTGCGGGCAATGCACACACCTTCAAAGGCCTGTACACGCTCGCGGGTGCCTTCCACCACTTTCACGTTGACGCGGAGCGTGTCACCCGGCGCGAATTCCGGTACGTCCTTGTCGCTGGTCAGACTCTCGATCTGCTCTTTTTCGATTTGTTCGATAATATTCATGGTCTTTTCCTTCACTTCTGAGGGCAGGGTTTATACCCTGCGCCACAAAAATGAAACTCTAAATTTTACGGGCCGTGTAGGCCTGCCAAAGATCGGGACGACGTTCACGGGTAACTTTCTCAGCCTGGGCCAGTCGCCAGGCTTCAATGTTGGCGTGATGACCCGACAACAGCACCGCCGGCGGTTCCTTGTCCTGCCAGTTCTGAGGCCGGGTATAATGAGGGTATTCGAGCAATCCGCTCTCGAAGCTTTCTTCCGTCAGGGACTCTTCGGAACCCATGACACCGGGCAACAATCGGACGCAGGCGTCGAGCAGGGTCAGGGCGGCGACTTCGCCCCCGGAGAGCACGAAATCACCGATGCTGACCTCCTGCGCCTGATGCGCTTTCAGCACCCGTTCATCAACACCTTCAAACCGCCCGCACAGCACCATCACACCCGCTCCATCGGCCAGCTCCCGGACCGTATTCTGGTCCAGCAGGCGACCACGGGGAGTCAGGTAAATCAGCGGCAGATCTGTCGCACTCAGGGAACGGGCATGGCGAACCGCGGCGTCCACGACATCAGGTCGCATGACCATACCCGGACCGCCGCCAAAAGGTGCATCGTCCACGGTCCGGTGCTTGTCACAGGCATGATCGCGGATATCCACGGTCTCTAACGACCAGGCACCGTCTTTCAGTGCTGTGCCAGCCAGGCTCATGCCGAGTGGCCCCGGAAACATGTCCGGGTAGATGCTCAGGGCAATCGCCTGCCAAGTTTGCGGCTTGCGTGAAGCCATGGGTTGCGTTCCTTATGCCTGGCCTCTAGGCCTCTTCCGAGGCTTCAGGGGGTGGTGGCTCCAGCAATCCGTCCGGCGGGTCGATGACCACTTTACCATCCGTCATGCTGATGACGGGAACGGCGGCTTTTGTAAACGGGACCAATACGGACCCTGCCGCCGTGGTGATGTCCAGGCTTGCGCCTGCACCTGCATCGAGAACCCGGCGAACGGTGCCAAAGGGCGTACCATCCGCCAGTTCTGCGTCCATGCCGATGAGGTCCGCGTGATAGAACTCGTCCTCGTCCGGTTCGGGCAGTTTGTCCCGCGGGACAAACAGTTTGAGGCCCTTGATGGCCTCGGCCTGGTTACGGTCGTCAATTCCGTCCAAACGGACCAGCAACTGCCCTTTGGCCTGTCCGGTGATCCTGCCCCTGTAGGTTTCAGCGCCCGCTTCGCTAAAAAGAGGGCCGTAGTCAAACAGGGCATCCGGTTGCGCCGTAAAGGTCTTGATCCGAAGCTCGCCCTTGATCCCGCGCGCTCCGGTGACCACACCGACAAGAACCAGATCAGGCACCGCTCATATCCGAAGACGCTATAGAAACAAGTCGGAATACCCGGCCTATTTCTTAGCTTCTTCCTCTTCAGAAGCAGCCTCTTGCGCAGGGGCTTCTTCTTCAATCGGTGCCCCCCCCGCCGCCGCTTCTTCAGCGGGAGCCTCTTCTGCAGCGGGTTCTTCGCCAGGCGCTTCGTCTTTTACTGCGTCTTCCGAAGGGACCTCTGCTTCAGCCGTCGCCGCTTCTTCGGCCGCCTTTTTGGCGGCTTCCTGCTCGGCCAGACGTTCCTGAGCCTTGGCTTTCGGTTTGCTCTTCTTCGGTTGATCGTTGATGACGGGTTTGTCCATCATGCCGGCATCGGCCAGAAAACGGGCAATACGGTCAGACGGCCTGGCACCGACACCAAGCCAGTATTCAATCCGGTCTTTGACCAGCTTCACACGCTCGGGATTATCTTTTTCAAGCATGGGGTTATAAGAGCCCAGGCGTTCAATGAAGCGACCGTCACGGGCTTTCCGTGAATCGGCAACGACGATGCGGTAATAGGGGCGCTTTTTCTGCCCGCCGCGGGTCAGTCTGATAGCAAGTGCCATTCTTTTTGGTTTCCTCTTTGGTTAATCTTCAATAGTTCAGTGCAGATTTCAGTCGTCGGTTCGGGTATCAGCGTCCGGGCATCATGCCGGGGGGCAGACCGCCGGGCGGCATGCCACCGCCAAGACCAGCCATGAGTCCTCTCATGCCGCCTTTACCCATTTTCTTCATCATGGTGCTCATCTGCCTGAACTGTTTCAGCAGACGGTTGACCTCCTGTACCGAGGTGCCGGAACCCGCCGCAATCCGCTTGCGGCGCGAGCCGTTGATCAGTTTGGGGTTCTTCTTCTCTTTTTGGGTCATCGAGCGGATGATGGCCTCCTGGCGGGCAATCATCTTGTCGTCGATATTGGCATCCGCCATTTGTTTCCTGGCCTTGTTCATGCCGGGCAACATGCCCATGAGACCGCCGACATCACCGATATTGCGGAGCTGGCCCAGTTGAGATTCCAGATCGTCCATGGTGAACTGGCCTTTCATGAGGCGGCGGGCAACACGTTCCGCTTCCTCGTCGTCAACAACTTCGCGGGCTTTTTCGACCAGCCCGACAACGTCACCCATGCCCAGGATGGAACCGGCAACACGCTGGGCATCGAAGTTATCGAGAGCGTCCATCTGTTCGCCCGTGCCCATTAGCTTGATGGGACAGCCAGCGACAGAACGCATGGAAAGGGCCGCCCCGCCACGGGCGTCACCGTCGACACGGGTCAGCACAATACCGCTAACACCAACTTTCTCATTGAATTCACGGGCGACGTTAACGGCGTCCTGACCCGTCATGGCGTCGGTAACAAGCAGGGTTTCCAACGGTTTTGCCACGTCACGTACTGCCGTAACCTCACCCATTAACGCCAGGTCAATATGCAATCGACCTGCCGTGTCCAGCAGGACGACATCGAACCCTTCGAGCTTGCCGGTTTGCATGGCCCGTTTGGCAATGGCGACGGGCTGTTCCCCCATGATGGGGTTCAGCACCCGAACATTTGTTTGCTGGCCGAGGACAACGAGTTGCTGCTGGGCAGCCGGGCGATAGACGTCCAGTGACGCCATCAGGACCTTTTTCTTTTCGCGGCTCGTGAGGCGGGCGGCGATCTTGGCGGTAGTTGTGGTTTTACCCGATCCCTGGAGCCCTACCATGAGGATGGAAACAGGCGGTGTTCCGGCCAGATTGAGAGCACCGGTTGTCTCGGGTAAAACCGGCGTGCCATGGGCATCTTTTTCCACCGGACCACCATTGAGCATTTCGACTAGGTGGTCATGAACGATGGAAACCACCATTTGCCCCGGGGTGACGCTGCGAATAACTTCCTCACCAACTGCTCGCTCGCGAACACCAGCGATGAAATCCTTGACCACGGACAGGGCGACGTCGGCTTCGAGCAGGGCGACGCGAATTTCGCGCAGAGCGTCGTCGACGTCGGCCTCTTTCAGAGCACCCCGTTTCTTGAGCCGGGCGAAAATACCGCCTAAACGATCAGACAAGCCGTCAAACATCGTGGGTCATTCCCGAACTGGTTACACAACGCAAAACGCACCAGCGCGCGAAACTCGCGGACTGGCGCTGCCCCTCAAGACATGGATTTCAACCAATGTAGTGAGCGGCCCGGAAAGTAGGCGTGTGGGCGTATTCTGTCAAGGGCGGGCTTCCGCTTGCGGCGGTTTTGGCGTAATTCCCCTAGTCATAGTGCAATTATGCATTGTCTTCTTTATTTGCCGGGTGTTTTGGTTCAAAAATGCCATCCTCAATGAAGAAGGAGCGGGGCCAATGCACGACGCGGTCAAGTCTTGGCGCAGGGACTTTCACAAACACCCCGAATTGGGCTTTGCCGAGCACCGGACGTCGGAAATTGTCGCGGGGTTACTAGGGGATTTTGGCCTTGATGTCCATCGTGGCGTAGGTTCGACAGGCGTTGTTGGCGTTCTAAAATCTGGCCGCGGTAACCGGGCAATCGGCTTGCGGGCCGATATGGATGCATTACCTATTCAGGAAGCCAATACATTTGCTCATCGCTCTGTTCACGACAATGTTTTCCATGGGTGTGGTCATGACGGACACACGGCGATGCTACTGGGGGCGGCAAAACAACTCGCGGCCAACCCAGAGTTCGACGGAACCGTCGTTTTTATCTTCCAACCCAGTGAGGAAGATGGTCGTGGGGCGCAGGCTATGATAGACGATGGTTTGTTTGAACGATTCCCGGTTGAGGCGGTATTCGGAATGCACAATATGCCGGGCATTGAGGCCGGGCATTTCGCCGTTCGCTCCGGCGCAATTATGACATCTGAAGACGTTTTTAAGATCACCATCACTGGACGGGGTGGACACGCGTCCATGCCGGAGCGGACGGTTGATCCCGTGGTGGTCAGTGCCGAAGTTATCCTCGGTCTTCAAACTATTCCATCCCGTAACATCAATCCGCGAGACTGGTGCGTTGTTTCTGTAACCGAAATCATTACGGATGGAGCCCGCAATGTTATTCCTTCGGAGATAATAATCAGAGGTGATTGTCGGGCACTATCCGAGCAGACGCAGCAGACAATTGAGCGCAGGATGCGCGAAATTGTCGAAGGCGTTTGTCTGGCCCATGGTGCCACGGGAACGGTTAACTATCGCAACGATTTCGTGCCGACGGTTAACTCGGAAGAAGAAACCGACGCCGCCATTAGGGCAGCACAATCCGTGGCCGGTGAATTGGCCGTCGATCCTCTATGCCCAACCTGCGGCGCCTCAGAGGATTTCGCCCGGATGCTGAGGGTAAAACCCGGGTGCTACATTCTGCTTGGCAACGGAACGGAAGGTCATTGTGGCGCCTCTCTGCACAATCCCAACTATGACCTGAATGACGATATTCTTGAATCCGGATGTGCATACTGGACCACCCTGGTGCGGCAAATGTTACCTCGTACAGGTGATATCTGATGACCCTGGTTACCGCCATTGATCTGATGGATGCGGCCGGGTTTGCGTTTCGCGGCGCATTTTACCCAAATGCGCAGGATCATGTTCCGGAAAGCCTCCTTGCTGGCGGAAAAGGGACTGTCCTGTTGTTTGGCAACATCGGGAGCAGCATGTGGCCTGCATTTTCGAAGGGTCGTATAGATGAGCCCGATGCCATGGATCAGTGGACAAGGAGAACTGTTGAAAAGCTTGTTCCGGGGTTAACTGAAGCAATTGGTCCATCAGCAGCTTTATTTCCCTTTGGCAGTCCACCTCACCACCCGTTTCAAAAGTGGGCGATGCGGGCGGGCTCTGTGTTTTCGTCGCCATTGGGTCCGCTTATTCATCCAGTGTATGGTATGTGGCATGCCTATCGGACAGCGATTGTTTGCTCATCTGTATTGGACATAGAAGTCCGCAAGAAAGTTTCGAGTCCATGCGATAGTTGTGTCGATAAACCCTGCCTTTCCACTTGCCCGGTATCTGCATTTGGTCCCGATGGCC
Source organism: Rhodospirillales bacterium (assembly GCA_963921245.4). Lineage (GTDB taxonomy): Bacteria > Pseudomonadota > Alphaproteobacteria > Rhodospirillales > Casp-alpha2 > JABJGO01. The sequence continues at coordinate 902,284 of CAWUEY030000001.1, forward strand.
TCGACCTTGTTGCTTGCGCCAATCATATGGCATCCGACCTCGGCAAGGATTGCCTGAGCGGAAATTGTCTTGCCCGCCGCGCGTGCCCTATCGGGCAGGATTACATCTATTCTTCAGAGCAATCCCGATTCCACATGCAGATTTTTAAAGATAAATACGCAACAATCTGATTGAGCATTATAGAACCTTGCCCGGTTTGGGTGGACTTTGCGCCTCGACTGGACATATTGTCCGCCATGAGCACCCTTGATTTCATAAAAATGCACGGCCTCGGTAACGATTTCGTGGTGATTGATGGCAGACGAAGCAATCCAGACCTTGGCGTGGATGCCATTCAGGCCATAGCAGATCGCCGGACCGGTGTTGGATTTGATCAGTTGATTGTGCTGGAACCTTCGGATAAAGCCGATGTGTTCATGCGAATATTCAACGCCGATGGTAGTGAGGCGGCGGCCTGTGGAAATGCAACACGTTGTATTGGTCAGCACGTCATGGCGGAAACCAGTAGGAAAACCGTCGATGTGGAGACTCTGGCCGGTGTCCTGGAAACCAAACATGCGGGGGCAAATCGTATCAGCGTGGACATGGGGCCAGTCAGCGTCGCCTGGCAGGATATTCCACTGGCAAGAGAGGAAGACACACTTCGATTGCCGATACAATTGGAGGGTCTTCGTGAACCGGTGGCCGTCAACGTGGGCAATCCGCATATGGTTTTTTTTGTGGACGATGTCGGCGTCGCACCTATCGATGAATTGGGTTTTCAGCTTGAACGTCATACACTTTTTCCGCAGCGCACCAATGTTCAGATGGCCGAGATCATCGGCTATGATCGCATTCAGCTGAAAACCTGGGAGCGCGGCGTGGGACGAACACGGGCATCGGGATCCAGTGCTTGCGCCACTTTGGCCGCCGCGCACCTAATCGGTCACTGCGGGCGATCCGCCGACGTGATCATGGATGGCGGACTTCTCAGCATTCAATGGCGCGACGACAATCGCATTATCCAAACGGGCCCTTCATCCGTCAGTTACAAGGGTGCCCTGGATGATGCTCTGTTAAATCCGGGTGATGCGACATGACCCAACCGCGCGTTGTTTCTCTGGGCTGCCGCCTGAACACCTATGAATCGGAGCTGATGCGCGAACATGCAATAGAGGCGGGTCTTGAAAACACGATCATCGTCAACACCTGTACGGTGACGGCAGAAGCGGAGCGCCAGTCCCGTCAAACCGTTCGCCGGTTGGTCCGCAAAAATCCCGAGAGCAGCGTTGTTGTAACCGGGTGCGCCGCGCAACTGGACCCGAAAGCATATGCGGACATAGATGGCGTTGCGCGGGTCCTCGGAAATGCCGAAAAACTGGAACGAGGCACGTTCATTGGGGACGATCACCCTTCCGTCAGTGTCTCTGATATCATGGGGGTACGGGAAACGGCACCTCACCTGATAGACGGGTTTGACGGACGGGCTCGCGCCTTCATCGAAATCCAGCAAGGCTGCGATCACCGTTGTACTTTTTGCATTATCCCCTTTGCCCGGGGACCGAACAGAAGCATTCCTGCCGGTGCTATTGCTGAACAGGTTCGAACCCTGGTTGCCAGGGGTTTCTCTGAAGTGGTTCTGACGGGCGTGGATATCGCCTCTTACGGCGCCGATCTTCCGGGCAGGCCGATGCTCGGTGATCTGGTTCGAAGTTTGCTGAACGCCGTGCCGGAACTTCCAAGGTTGCGACTCAGCTCTCTTGATCCGGCGGTCATGGATGCCTCTCTGTTTGATGTTTTGAGCACAGAAGAACGCCTGATGCCGCATTTTCACCTGAGCCTGCAGGCTATGGATGACATGGTTCTGAAACGCATGAAGCGCCGCCATTCCGTGAATGATGCCAAAGCGTTCATGGAAAAGGCCAGGAATGCGAGACCGGATGTTGTGTTTGGTGCTGATCTGATTGCCGGGTTTCCAACGGAATCTGACGAGATGTTCGAGAACACAATTCGAAATCTCAAAGATGTAGGCGTGACCTATTATCACGTCTTTCCCTACTCCGAACGACCGGGAACCCCAGCGTCCCGAATGCCCGCTGTGGAAAAATCGCTTCGAAAGAAACGGGCGACGGCTTTGAGAGGTTTGGGACAAAAAGCTCTTTCGGCGTACCTCTTTGATCAAACCGGTAAACACCTGCGGGTGTTGGTCGAAAAAAACAGCGACGGCTTTAGTGAGCACTACGCGCCTGTTTCGATCAAGGCTGATACGAGTCCTGGAAGTATCGTTCAGGTTCAGGTCGAGCGCGTTGAAAATCATCGCGCAATTGCGACGCTGGCGGCGTAGGTCCGGAACATGAGTTGGCTCGATCGACTGAAGTCCGGACTGGGTCAGACAACGGACAAACTCACCGATGGCATTACTGAGCTTTTTCGCGGCCGCAAACTGGACCGTGAAGCTCTTGATGAGTTGGAAGAATTGCTGATTACCGCCGATATGGGCGTATCGAGCGCAACCCGTTTAACAGATGTGCTTGCGAAAACAAGGTTTGATCAGGACGTATCACCGCAAGAAGTGAAAAACGCACTGGCAGGCGAAATCGCGGCCATTCTCGAGCCTGTTGCCTTGCCCCTTTCCATCGATCCCTCGCGCAAGCCCTTCGTTGTCCTGGTATGCGGTGTAAATGGTTCCGGCAAAACAACCACGATTGGCAAGCTCGCGCGGCTCTACAAATCCGAAGGTCTTGGCGTTATGCTGGCCGCTGGCGATACGTTTCGGGCGGCAGCAATTGAGCAGCTTCAGGTCTGGGGGGAGCGAGCAAACTGTCCGGTAGTAAGCCATGAACAGGGGTCGGATGTGGCCTCGCTCGCCTTTGACTCCATCACCAAGGCTCGTGAGGACGACAGTGACATCCTAATGATCGATACAGCCGGTCGTTTGCAAAACAAATCCAATCTCATGGATGAGCTCAAAAAGGTGATACGGGTGATCAAAAAGCAGGACGTTACAGCCCCTCATGCAGTGGTGCTCGTGCTCGATTCAACCGTTGGGCAGAACGCGTTTAGTCAAGTCGAAACCTTTCACGATATGGTCGATGTGAGCGGGCTTGTCCTGACAAAACTGGATGGCACGGCTCGAGGTGGTGTCATCGTCGGTCTTGCGGAGAAGTTTGGTTTACCGGTTCACGCTATCGGTGTTGGTGAGGGGCTCGATGACCTGAGGCCATTTGACGCTCATGCCTTTGCCAACAGGATGATGGGCATAGAGTAATCGGGCTATTCGCTGTGTTCGGGGGTGTATTTTGTTACTTGAGCCCCACTTTTCATTGCTATAGCCCTTTTGCTGCGCTCACCATCGTAGCGGGGGTTATCATCATGCAGATATCAGGTTAAGCGAATTGAGCGGGTATCCTCTTCACCCAATCTGTTTCCTTTTGGTACAGGTGTGCCGCATTCAGGATACTTGCTTCATCAAACGGGCGGCCCACCAATTGGAAGGATAGCGGGAGGCCATTTTGCGTAAATCCGCAGGGAATGCTCGCTGCCGGTAATCCCGTAAAGTTAAATGGGCGGACACAATGACCCATGGCGGCAATAAACGCGCCGAAGCCTTCCGTATTCTTCGTAAAGTCTGTCTCATCAATGGTCGGAACCGGGAAGGGCATCATGGGCAAATGGAACACGTCAGCCTTGTCAAACACGGCTGTTACGAATTCCCTTAACACATGAGAACGAAGGGAGAGCGCTTCCTGGTAGCGATCAGCCGGACACATGGCACCAGTCATAAACCGGATGAGGGTGGGGGTTCCGTAGTCCTCCGGACGCTCACGCAGCCAGCGGCTATGGAAACCAGCACCTTCGGTAGATGTAATCAGATTGTTCAACAGGTTGGTAACGGACATGCTTTCCGGTATTGAAACCGGCACGATTTCTGCCCCCATACTTCTGAATACATCCAGGCTGGCATCCATGTGGCTGCGGATTTCATCCGTCACGGGATCATAGAACAGGTTTTCAGGAACGGCGATACGACGTCCGTTCAGACTGTTCTCCAGGTTTGCAACATAATCGTCAACCGGCTGGCGACTGGACCGCTGGTCCCTTTCATCATATCCGGCGATAGCGCCGAGGATAAGGGCGCAGTCCTCCGCCGTCCGGGCGAGCGGACCGACACAATCGAGGGAATGGGCCAATGGCATCGCACCATAACGGCTGACCCTCGACCACGTTGGTTTGATGCCTGTAACGCCGCAACAGGCCGCGGGAAAGCGAATAGATCCACCAGTGTCGGAACCGAGCGACCCTGTGATCAACCTGGCACCAACCGCCGCGCCTGACCCGCTGGAGGAACCTCCGCTAATGTGATCGGTGTTCCAGGGATTACGCACATGGCCGGTGATTTCATTGTGCCCGGTGATGCCCAGGGCAAACTCCACCATATTAAGACGTGCGATATCGACGGCACCGGCGTCGGCCAATTTGATGATGGCCGTGGACGTGTAATCCGGGTGAAAATCCTGTCGAATTTTGGAACCGTTTTCACATTTCCATCCCGCCCGGTAAAACATATCCTTGTGCGCCAGCGGAACACCATGCAGCGGTCCTTTTATCACGCCGTTCATGCGTGAACGATCCGACTCTTGTGCTTCTGCAATGGCCTCTTCGGCATAGATCGCAGCAACGCAGTTCAATGTTGGACCGTGTGTTTCCAGGCGATCTATGGCGTGTCGCGTCAGTTCTTCCGAAGAAGCGTCGCCCGAATTAATGATGCGCGCCGTTTCCGCAAGAGTAAGGGTGTGGAAGGAGCTACCCATTGATTTTGCTGGCTTCGCGGTGTGGCGCCAATTCGTTGAGAGCCCGGACGAATTCAGAGGGTTCTGTACCAAATGGCGGGTCAATAAGCGCCATTGCTTCCGAGGTAAGGTCCATGGTTTTAAGGACACTCGCCGCGGAGTCACTCAAGTCCAGAATGTCGCCAGAAAACTGATTGGCGAGCGTTGCCCATTGAACGATGGTTTGTTTTCGTTGATCATCCATCCGAAAAACCTTGTTTGTTAATCCAGCAATGTTTGTTCTGTTTTTTTGAGACCAGAGTAGACTCTGGCAACATTACGCAAGAATGTTCAAGCCTGTCTTTGATTACGGCCTAGAAAACAACGGGTGCATTACAATGATAAGCGACGAGCGAGAGAAATCAGACGTCGATCATGTCCTCGCGACCTGGTTCGGGTTGCCGGGGTCTGAGAGTTTTGGCACCAATCGAATGGAATGGTGGATGCCCAACGAAGCCTTCGATCATCTGATAAAGACTAAACTTCTGGCTTTGTATGAACGGGCGGCAAGCGGAAAAATTGACCACTGGGCGTACGATGTGAGGGCGGGACTTGCTCTTATCATTCTGTTGGACCAGGTGCCGAGGAATGTATTTCGAGGATCGTCAAAGGCCTTTGAAACGGATGCAAAGGCCCTCGGTTTTTCGGAACGATATCTATCACTCGGGTTCGACCGGATGCTGTCACCTGTTGAACGGCTCTTTGCCTATCTGCCGTATGAGCATAGCGAAAACATGCGCGATCAGTTGATATCGGTCCACCTGACAACGTTACTGGGGGATGCTGGGCCCATGGTATATGCGTGGCGGCACCGGGAAGTTATTGACCGATTTGGCAGGTTTCCACATCGCAATACTGCACTGGAACGCAAAACGCCGCATGCGGAGGAGAGTTTTTTAAACCAACCCAATTCTTCATTTTAATGTTGGGGCCTGGAAAACGCACAAACCGCTGGGAGTGGACCGGGTGCGATGGGGTCATTGACATATTCAATGTGGAAGTGAGCCCGCGAGATGTACCGTTAACCGGGGTGGCCGAGGCGTTTAAACTGAATTCCGGGTGGTCAGCAGCGCTCAGGAAGAGCCAGACTCAAACAAGAATATTGAGATAATACCCCCGAGGAACATCTGCCCGCGGTGTTTCACTGCTGTCCAACGTACGACCAAGCTTGTTGATCGCAACCTGTTGTTCCGGTGTTTCATTGCCTGCTGTCACATTGGCACGTAAACGCACTTCATTGGTCGCCTGATAACCCTTGGGTTTGGGGGCGATTGCATTCGGTACCGGCGCTCTGACAAGTTGGGATACGTCGCTCATGAACGATACCCTAGGCAGTACTGGTTAATGGAGAGTAAACATGCAACTCTTGAACCCGCGTTTAGGGCGAGATCAGTGTTATTTAACGCTCAAAGATGCGTTGATTTAGACGATTAAATCGATGTTGTTGCCCAAATTGGGGTTGATTTCGCCCTGACCTTTAAAACTTGGTGCTTTAGCGGCATCGCGCAAAACAATAGCCGCCGTATCCCGCTCATGGCTGATGGCGAGCCGCAAGGCCAGCATTGAGGCCTTAATGGTACCTGGTGTTTGGGCAGGGGCAATTGTCCAATCCTGGGTATGGTGGAACACAGAAAGCCTTGAGTTTTGTTACTGATCGGGCATGCTCTTCGACGACGCAAAAAAACGCCTGAGTTAGAGGACAGATTGACGATGGCCCAAGACCAAAAACTTGATGATCCTTATATGGATTTGCGGACGCAAGCCTATTCGGACAAATCCTTTCTGGGTGGTTCGTCGATGTCTACGCGCACCGCCATGTATTTTTTCGTGGGTGTATTGGTACTCGGCGCTTTGGCGGGCGGTTTTTTGTATCTGGATGAGCGTCTCGCGCGCGCGTTGGAGTCATGGAAGCAATCCCAAAAGGTGTCATTGCTGGTCAGTAATTTGAAAACGGCAATCGAGGACGTCCGTATTCAAGACGGGCGTGTTCGGGCCGACAGTGATCCCGGGAATGTTCAGGCACATCGTCGGTCCATTGACCGGGTTGCGATCGCACTTGGTGCTTTGCAGTCAAGCGATATAAACCAACAGGTTCAAGATTCTGTTATCACCGTACGGGACGCATTTGCTGATTATGGCGAAGAATTCTTGCAGGTCCTTGAAAACCGCCGCTCTCTTGGTGCTGACGATAATTCCGGCGTTCGGGCTGAATACCGGGATGCAGATCGTAATGTCCGGGAGTCTCTGAACAAGAATGATTTAGGTGCTTTGCTGGCGGAATTCGATGACTTGGACCGTTTTGCCATTCAAGATCGCACAGCAAATCCGGAGCAATCTCAAGCAACGGTTGAATCCGTGATTTCCAACCTGACTGAACTTGTCTCGCAATCAGATGTATCCGACGATGTTAAGAGGTCGGTTCAATCGGATATGGACGAATACGCCTCTGCTTTGCGGCGTTTTATTATGATTGGATATCACGCGGCAAAAGATCTGCCCGCATATGACGATATTCTTGATTACATTGGACCGGCAGTTCAAACGATTGTTGATTTTTCCAATGCGCGGGCGCAAACAACGCCCGTCGCCTATGAAACCGAGCTACTTTTTGCTCGTCAGGCTACGGCTGCCGGCGCGGCAGGAGCGGTGTTGATTGTCGTTGGCTTCGGATTGATTGTTATTCGGAGCATCACAGGTCCGATTAGGCGGATGACATTTGCGACAGAAAATCTCGCGCGCGGTGATCGATTCCTGACAGTACCGTTGCGCGGGAATACGGATTCAATTGGCCGGATGGCCCGTGCGCTGGATCATTGGCTGGATCATTTGGCGGAACTGGATCACATGAGAGCCGAACTTGATGATGCCAGAATGCGTCTGGCAATGGATATCGCTTTTCGTATTCCCGGCGATGAGCAGGATACATCTACCCGCGCAATCGACCCGGAACCGAAAGAAGGGGGTGAAGCCCAGGACGACAACACCGCGCCTTCGGATGGCGAAACGGAAGCCGTACCCTGGCGGGCGCTCGGGTCTGCCTTGGGTAGCGATGATGGATTGACCTCACCTGAAGAGGGTGAGCTGGATATCTCTCGGCAAGACGTAGATCTAACTCGGGATATGCCAAGCGAAGTACAAGATACGGGATTTGAAAACCTGAATAGGGAGGCAAATAAAACGATCCCCGGTTCGCTGGAGAGATTTGTTGCTGCGACTGCGCGGTCGGTTCCCACATCGATTGGTGCGGCGTCACAGGAGATCAATCAGATTATGGCATACGTCACAGCGGCGGCGGTTGATGTCGAGAGGACGGAAGCCCTTGTTCAATCGTTGGGCGATACCAACCGCCAACTGGGTGATTTGGAGATTTGCGTTTCGACGATCCGTGATGAGGCAAATTTGATCGCCTTTCGCACCGGCGAAAAATCCGGAGATAACAACGACGATAATACGCTTGTCTACCTCTCTTCGGAACGTGGTACCATGCAGCGAACACCTGAAGAAATGAGTCGCTTTGACCGGATTCGCGACAATGTCGCTCGTGCAGAGCGACTGGTTTTAAACGTTCGAAAATCTCTGGATTCTGTGACGACACTGGCACAGGAAGTGGCGTCGACCGCTTCCAGTGAGGCGCTGGCGGCAACCAACCGCTTGCTCTCTCAATCCGAATATCTCCAGAACATGCTGGATGACTTAGTGAAGAGAATAGCACCAAACGGATTGGATCAGAGTGAAGACACACGATCTTCCGATGATGCCTGATTTGGACTCGTCGTTTTAGATTTGCGCCTCTAGCGCGGCAACGCCGGGGAGTTCTTTTCCCTCCAGCCACTCCAGGAACGCGCCACCAGCTGTTGATACGTAAGAAAACTGATCAACAACCTTCGCATTGGCGAGTGCGGCAACAGTGTCACCCCCGCCCGCGACACTCAGAAGATTGCCGCCGGTTGTCAGTTTCGCAGCCTCCTTTGCAATGCGGTTGGTAGCACGGTCGAAGGGGTCGAGTTCAAACGCTCCCATGGGGCCGTTCCAAACCAGGGTCTTGCATGAAGCAAGCTTCTGATTGACGCGTTCGATTGAGGTCGGACCGACATCCAGTATCATACCATCGTCGGGAACAGTGTTGATGGTCACGATTTTCGACGGGGCATTGGCCGCAAATTCTCTCGCGACAACGGCATCGACAGGAAGAATGATTTCACAGCTCTCTTCCGATGCAGCTTTCAGGATTTGACTCGCGGTATCCGCCATTTCCTTTTCGCAGAGTGATGCTCCTACGGAAAAGCCTTTGGCATACAGGAAGGTGTTTGCCATGCCGCCCCCAATGATCAGTATGTCGACTTTTTCAATCAGATTATTCAATACTTTCATTTTGGAAGACACCTTTGCCCCGCCGACGATGGCGGCGACCGGTTTTTCCGGTTCTTCCAGTGCGTTTTCCAGAGCCTCAAGTTCAGACTGCATCAAGCGGCCTGCGACGGATGGCAACAGATGTGTAATGGCTTCAGTCGAGGCATGTGCGCGGTGTGCGGCCGAAAAAGCATCATTCACATACACTTCGCCCAATTCGGCGAGGGAAAACGCAAAAGCTACGTCATTCTGCTCTTCACCGGCATGAAATCGCAGGTTCTCCATGACAATGACACTGCCAACCGGCAGGGAGTCAACGGCGGAAAGCGCATTCTGTCCGATCGTTTCCGAACTGAAGCCGACAGTTTGGCTCATGGCCAAGCCGAGCGCCTTGGCAACAGGGGCGAGGCTCATTTCTTCAACAACGTGCCCTTTCGGGCGACCAAAATGCGATAACACGACGACGGTCGCACCTTTAGCGCACAATTCGCGGATGGTCGGAATTGTTCGTTCAATCCGCGTCATATCCGTCACGTTTTCATCTTTCATTGGGACGTTCAAATCTGTTCTGAGCAAAACCCTTTTGCCGGAAAGGGGAATATCATCAATGGTTCTGAATTTTTTCATGCCTCAAAGTTTCCTCAACTGGCGGGTTCAACGCCGTTGGATTCAGGTTCGATCGTCCAAGGCCTGTTGACAATTACCCTGCGGCGCTAATAGCGGCAATGATTTTAAGGTTTGCGGCGGCGGTTGTGTCGGTTTTATCGTAACGTGTTGCGATGCCCCGGATTTTCTTGATCCTGGTGACGTCGTTTTCGATCAGGTGGTCCCGTTTGTAGAGTTCCCTGTCGTATGGGAATTATTGCTTTCGGTTGACATTCGGCGGGATCACGGCCCTGGCGGCGCGGGCATCCAATTCGCTGCTCCGGGAACATGTCGTTTCCATCGACGGCGCGCTCTGTTAATCCCCGCGCTTGCCAATTACAGAATCAAACGGCAAAATAGCGCCAGCAAACGGGAAAAAGCAGGGCCACCGTAATCCATGATCTTTGCTCAAATCTCCGACCCCCATGTTCGAGCGGAGTCGGATCACCCCAATAATGTGAATTTGCGTGCGAGTGTGCAGCGAATCAACGAGACCCGTGAAAAGCCGGAATTTGTTCTGGCAACAGGCGACCTTGCCAATGACGGTCTGGACGGTGAGTACGAACAGCTAGGCGAAATCTTTGCTGACCTCGACATGCCGCTTTATGTTATTCCCGGCAATCACGATCAGCGGGAACCCTTGAGAGTGCTCTATGGTCGCAAGGGTTACATGTCTACGAACAACCCACCATACATACAGTACGCGGTGAACCACCATGCCGTCCGCATCATTGCCATGGATACCAAGGAAGGTGATGAACAGTTTGGCCGCTTGTGCGAGGAACGTCTGCAATGGTTATCGGTTGTTCTCGCCGAAGAACGGGATCAGCCAACTGTTGTCATGATGCACCATCCGCCGTTTGATACCGGCATCCGGATCATGGACGCCGATCGCTGTCTGGATGGCGATGAGCTTGCCGCCGTCATTGCCAAGGCTCATAACGTGGAACGCGTTCTGTGCGGTCACGTTCACCGCGCCGTCTTTACCCGTTTCGCCGGTACCATCGCCAGCATCTGTCCGTCGACGGCCTTTCACCTGGAACCCCTATTAAACGTGGACGTGGATGACTATTCCGTCGTTGATGAACAACCAGCGTTCCAGCTTCACAACTGGTCTGGCGAGACCGGCCTTGTCACCCACACTATTCGTGTGAGTGCCTGAGCACAGAAGGGAACCCCCGTGCCAACCGATGATCCGCATGCGCCAATAGGCCCTCACGATCTGGGCGGCTTGCTGTTGGCAGACGGCGAGAAAACCATTGATCGGGAGGAGTATGATTTTGCCCATTGGGAACGGATTGTCGATGGCCTGATTTATGTGATGGGGTCCAAGGGCTACCCATCGGATACGGCGGCCTTTCGCCGGGCAATTGAAAGCCTGGAACCGGAAGACTATGCACGGCTGAGTTACTACGAACGCTGGGCTCATAGTGCAGCGACATGGTGCAAGGAACTGAACCTGGTGACCCAGGAAAAGCTGGACACAAAAATGGCGGAAATCAAATCCCGGTATGAAGGCGGAGATGCACAATGAGCGCCCGCTTCCAAACCGGTGACCGAGTGACCATTGCGGCCCGCGCCGCCGAACGTCATCACCGTGTACCGGCCTATGTAAAGGGACACACTGGTGTCATTGAACGTGTGTGCCTGGCCCAGGTCCAACCGGAACGCGCCGCCTATCACGATCCAGGAGAACCTCGGCAAACCGTGTACAGGGTGCGCGTTGATCAAAGAGACCTGTGGTCGGATTATGCCGGTGCTCTGGGCGACGTTCTGGAAATTGAGATTTTTGAACACTGGCTGGAGACCGCCTGATATGCCGCCCGCCGATCACAGTCACCCGCATTCGTTCCAGGATGATCACCCGGAACCGGAAACATATCATCAGCTTCTGGGCCTCGCCCTGCACGAAGTCCTTGTTGATAAGGGAATCTACACCATCGACGAACTGCGTTCCAAAGTTGCGGGGATTGAGGGCATCACCCCGGAAACCCATGGTGCGCAGGTGGTTGCCCGGGCCTGGGTCGATTCGGAATTTAAAGAAGCCCTTCTGAATGACGGATATGCCGCTATCAAGAGCATGAACCTTAATCCGGGGTATGCGGAAATCACCATCCTCGAAAACACACCGGACGTTCACAACGTGGTCGTTTGTACCTTATGCAGTTGCTATCCGCGCTCCCTATTGGGGCGCCCGCCTGCGTGGTACAAATCCAAATCCTACCGAGCCCGCGTGGTTCGCGATCCACGCTCGGTGCTGACGGAATTCGGCACGTCCATTCCCGATGATCAGGACGTTCGGGTTCATGATTCGACGGCTGAACTGCGCTACCTTGTCCTGCCCATGCGACCGGAGGGCACCGACGAATGGAAACAGAGCGATCTTGCACGACTGGTCACCAGAGACAGCATGATCGGCGTTGCCCGCGCAACCGCACCGGATGCCCTGTAACCATGATCAAGTCTATCCTGTTTGATATGGACGACGTGATCTGTGCGTATGATTTCGATAAACGGATGACATTGCTTGCGCAATCGCTCGGCGTCGATGCCGGGAAAATTCGTTCGGAGATATTTGAGTCCGGCCTTGAAGCCAGAGCGGACAGCGGGGTCTACACGGCGAGCCAGTACCTGGAAGAGATTTCATCCCGATTGGGTGTTGCGGTGGATCGGGACACCTGGGTTGCCATCCGCGCCGCAACAACCCGCCCGACGCCAGCGATGCTGGATCTCGCCCGCACGTTGGGGGAACGTTATGATCTGGCATTGCTGACCGACAATGGATGGTTAATGGCGGAAACCCTTCCGCACATGTTACCGCGTGTGGTTGATGTGTTTGGTAGCAACGTCTTTGTTTCCGCCCAGGTCGGGGCCAGCAAATTGAGCCCACGCGCCTTTACGACGTTGCTGGAAATGCTCGGCTGGGTTCCGGAAGAAACCCTCTATATCGACGATTTCAAGGCTTATATCAAAAGTGCTCATTCCGTCGGCCTTCAAACCCATCAATTCGACGGGATCGAGGGGCTGGAGCAGAAACTCCGCGAGCTGAATATGCTGTGAAACACGGGCGGGTTTGTGCGATGGCCGGTGATGCTCAAGCCCGCTACCCGGGATTGGGTTGTGAAACCGGTGTGGAGTGTACTGCCTTGATCGCCTATCTGTTCATCGGCGAGCGGAATACCCATGAGATATCGCCTGTGGAGATTGGCGAGACGGAAGTCTTGTTCACTATGCTTGATGGCGAAGAAATCTCCCGGGCGGCGCATTTTGACTCCTCATCGGAGGGACCCACGCATTTTCACATATGAATGCGTGCGAATTCGACCATTTATGGCTAATTTTTTATCACCTTTCACACCTGTTTCCAGAAATTGGCACCCGTCATGACTTGGTTGCGGACTTTATGAGTCTACGGCCTAAATCGTTTTAGATACCGGGATCACCAAGACCGTTCTGGCGGCAACAGGCAACGACCGTATTGCGCAGCAGACATGCGATGGTCATGGGGCCGACGCCGCCGGGAACGGGTGTAATAGCCCCGGCAACAGCCGCGGCACTGGCGTAATCCACATCACCAACCAGCCTGGTTTTGACGGAGCCGTCTTCGCTGGCAACTTTCTCCGGTGCCTCGACCCGATTGATACCCACATCGATCACCGTGGCACCGGGTTTGATCCAGTCACCCTTGACCATTTCGGCTCGACCCACAGCGGCGACAACGATGTCGGCCGCGCGGCACTTGCTCGGCAGGTCATCGGTTCGCGAGTGCGCAATGGTCACCGTGCAACTTTCCGCCAGCAACAAAGCCGCCATGGGCTTGCCGACGATATTGGAACGGCCAATGATGATGGCGTTCTTGCCTGACAGGCTGCCCAGGTGATCTTTCAATAACAAGGAGCAGCCGAACGGCGTGCACGGCACCAGGGATTCTCCGCCGGTCCACAGGCGCCCCACATTGGTGGTGTGGAAGCCATCCACATCCTTGTCCGGATCGATCCGCGCCAGAACTTTCTGTTCGTCAATCTGATCCGGCAGGGGAAGCTGCACCAGGATACCGTTGACGCTTTTGTCACCATTCAACTGGTCAATCAGGCCCAGAAGGGTCTGCTCATCGGTGTCGCCCGGCAGACGATGTTCAAAACTCTCCATGCCCGCTTCGACGGTTTGCTTAGCTTTCGAGCCCACGTAGACCTTACTGGCAGGGTCCTCGCCCACCAGCACAACCGCCAGCCCCGGAGTCACGCCGCTTTCGGCTGTGATGCGGGAAACTTCTGCGGCTGCTTTTTGACGCAGTTTGGCGGAAAACGTCCTTCCATCAATAACAACAGCTTCGGACATATTGGATTTCCCCTCCCTATCTCAGTCCTTGTTCCCTGTCCAAGTCCCTGTCCTTCGGGGTTTTACAGGCCAACAGGACAGCGCATTCGCCTACCAAATGCCTTCGCGGGAGCGTCTTTAGACGTTTCATTCACGACATGCAACCGGCGTTCGGGTGCACACGCAGGTGATCAGACCATGCCGACATAAACATTGAGGATAATCTTTTTCAGGAACACCAGGCCCAGGATCAGGACCAGCGGCGAGAGGTCGATACCGTTAAGATTGGGCATGAACCGCCGGATGGGTCCCAGTGCCGGCTCCGTCAGTCGATGGGTCATGTCGCCGACCATGTAAACAAACCGGTTGGAGGTATTAATCACATTGAACGCAACCAGCCAGGACAGGATGACCCCGATGATAATGATCCACACATAGATGTCAATCACTGTCAATATGAGCCAAAGGACCGGTTCACCAACGATATTCATGCGAGTCTCCCAACCCGTTCAGGACGTTACTGGATTCAAACGTATACCCCAGCATATAGGCACGCAAGAACGACCGTTCAACGGCGGTGTCGTTGAAACCATGCTTGACTCGCACGGGCGCTCTTTTCACTCTTACGGTTTGAATTGTGGGGCCGTAGCTCAGTTGGGAGAGCGTCGCGTTCGCAATGCGAAGGTCGGGAGTTCAATCCTCCTCGGCTCCACCAATTTTTCTCGAGGCACAGCAAGGCTCTCAGCCCATCCCCGCCTCCCGGTAGAAACAGCCGATCAGCACATGCATTCTCAAACAATCCGTAGTGAAGACCATCACACCGTTGTTCCCCGTGGTGCGGAACAAGGTGAGATCAATGGCTCTTCAGCTTATGACGGAGGTCTGTGGGCCATCGGCGGACAACACGTAAGGGTGTGGTAAGAATCCGGTATCCTCGACTGGAACAGATCGTATATCGAAGCCCTTGGCGTCGAGTTCAAAGGCGATATTTTCGCGCAGACGGAGAAAGAAGTAGACCGGCGCCGAAGCGGTTCACGCCACATAGTCTGGCTGCCGCCGGCGCCGTCGTTAAAGCAGGCGGGCCAGACACAAAAGGCCCCATCAGACAATCCTGCCTAAACACACTGAGCCGGCTCTTGCGCATAACCCCCATAATAATGCCAAATCAGCGTTATCCGGGTTAGCCCATTTTCTTCTTCCTCCTACCCCCACGGCATTATCCCATCACAGATATTCAGGCCCGCGCATGGCGCGGGTAGACTTGGTATCAATCTGAGACAAGCGCATGTTTGTGTGCGCCATTCATTCATCCGCGCCGCGGCGCACAACGGGAGGCAACACCATGAACATGCTCCGCAATCTTGGCACTGAACAGCTCCAGGAAAAAGATAATCGTTTCATTCACCCCTGGCAGGAAATCAAAGGGATCGGCACCACCAAACGGACTATCATCAAAAAAGCCGACGGTATCTACATGACCGATACGGAAGGCAACAAACTGATCGACGGTCCCGCCGGTATGTGGTGTGTGAACGTGGGCTACGGTCGCGAGGAAATTGCCGATGTCATCCGCGAACAGGCACTGGAAATGCCCTTTTGTTCGCCGTGGTCGGAAGGCAGCGAACCGGCCGCTATCTTGGCAGATAAAATCGCCTCCCTTTCCTCGGGTGATCTGAACAACGTCTTCCTGACCAATTCAGGCTCCACCGCTGTTGATTCCGCCCTGCGGTTTGTTATGTTCTACAACAATGTTCTCGGACGGCCTGGGAAAAAACACATCATCAGCCGTCATAAGGCCTATCACGGTTCCACCTATCTGTCGTCGTCGGCTGCTGGCAAGGAACGCGACAAGAGCTTTATGGACACCAACACGGAACAGTTCACGCACATTTCCGATCCCAATCCGTTTGTGCGTCCGGCTGGCATGAGTGTTGAGGACTGGCTAGAACACCTGGTCAAGGAATTCGAGGATACCATCCTTTCCATCGGTGCGGACAAGGTCGCCGCGTTTATCGGTGAGCCGTTGTTGGCTTCCGGCGGTGTCTCCGTCCCGCCCAGGGGTTATCACAAACGCTTCCTGGAAGTTTGCCGCAAACATGACGTGCTTTATATTTCCGATGAGGTCGTAACCGCCTGGGGTCGTCTGGGTCACTGGTTTGCCTCGGAAGATGTTTATGGTATTCAGCCGGACATCATTACCACGGCGAAAGGCCTGACGTCCGGTTATCAGCCGCTCGGTGCGACGCTGATTTCCGATCGCCTGATCCAGCAGATTTCCGGTCCCGATATGCCGGACTCCTATTTCTCCAACGGCTACACCTACTCCGGTCACCCGGTAGCCTGTGCTGCCGCCCTGAAAAATATCGAGATCATTGAACGCGAAGGCATTTTGGAACATGTGCGAGAAGTCACCCCCTATTTCCAGGAACGCCTGCGGGCGCTCAGTGACATCCCCATCGTCGCCGACGTCCGGGGCGCAGGCCTGCTGGGTTGTGTGGAATGCGATATCAGCACCGACAAGAGCAATGAAGACGCGACCCTTGCCGCCGATCATGAAATCGGCAAACGCATTGACGCCCATTGTCACAAGATGGGATTGATGCTGCGGCCCATGATCAACATGTGTGTGTTCTCGCCGCCGTGCATCATAACCCGTGACCAAATCGGCGAGATGTTCGACATCATGCGGAAAGGCATTGAAGCCACCATGGAAGATGTTCGCAACGAAGGTCTGTGGAAAGGCTGATACCTGTCCCGTAAGGCCGCCTTCCGATGAACATAAGTGAATAGACCAGCCCACCCCGGGACTAAACACCTAAAAAGACTGCTGCTATTGCTATTTTCCGGAGATCGCCTATGTCTGTTAAAACCGTTGATATCAATGATGTTTTGTCTTCTCTCAAACCGTTGAATCGTCGCACACCGGACACGCCACCGGACGAAGAAGCTGCTGCGTTTGCGACACTTTTCGATTTCAACAGTGGCGCAATCTTCACGGGTAGCTTTTCCGGCGACAGCCCCTGGGAACGGCACCGCAATGGTGATGAAATCGTTCAAGTGATGGCGGGGGAGACGGAACTTGTCATCATGATGGATGAGGGGCCTGAAACCCTGGTGCTAAAAGAAGGGTGTATGACCGTGGTTCCGCAAGGCCGATGGCACCGGTTTCATGCACCGAAGGGCGTATCCCTTCTTACCGCAACCCCGCAGCCGACGGATCACACATCCGTGGAAGACCCTCGAACACTGAAATCATAGCAAATTCCTTCTAATCCAGTGTTGCAGATTTGCCCAAACGTCCAGCCAGGTCCTGAATGAACTGCCAGGCCACGCGTCCTGAACGGGATCCGCGGGTCATCGTCCACTCCTTGGCTTCCACCAGTAACTGATCACGCTTCACATCCAGGCTGAGGCGTTCGGCATAGGCTTCGACGATAGCAAAATAGGTATCCTGATTGCATACATGGAAACCCAACCACAGTCCAAACCGGTCGGAGAGCGAAACCTTCTCTTC
This sequence comes from Rhodospirillales bacterium, assembly GCA_963921245.4. Classification (GTDB taxonomy): domain Bacteria; phylum Pseudomonadota; class Alphaproteobacteria; order Rhodospirillales; family Casp-alpha2; genus JABJGO01. Next base: position 919,918 of record CAWUEY030000001.1, read on the forward strand.
AACGGCTTCCGACGGGTTGATGGCACGTGAGCGTTCGTTCTCAATCATATCCCTCGGCATGAGATGCCGACGGTTAGACGTCGCATAAAAAACAACATTCTCCGGGCGGCCCTCAATTCCACCTTCCAGAACAGCTTTCAGCGACTTGTAGGACGTATCGTCACCACCGAAGGAAAGGTCGTCGCAAAACACGAGACACCGTCGCCCTGAATCGCGAAGAATGGTCAGCAACAGGGGCAGAGAAGGCAGGTCTTCCCGATGAATCTCAACCAGCATTAGTGAGCCGGGCTTATCCACATTGACGGTTCCGTGTACAGCTTTCACCAATGAGCTTTTGCCGGTACCCCGTGCGCCCCACAACAGTGCATTGTTCGCGGGCAGTCCTTTTGCGAACCTACGCGTGTTTTCCAGGAGGATATCGCTTTGTTGGTCGATTCCCTTGAGTAATGACAATGAGACCCGATTGATTCGTTCGATGGGTTCCAGCCACGATTGTTCGGCATGCCATACAAAAGCATCACAGATGCTCAGGTCATTTTCCACCTGTTCCGATGGCACCAAACGTTCCAGCGCATCCGCGATACGAACCAGTGTCTTATGCATGTCTATATCGGCCATGACCGGACCCTAACACAGGGAATCAGGGGGTTAAAGTCGGGCAGGCGTGATGCAAGTTACCGTTGCAAGTTGCGGCTTACCGGGTATAGTCCGCGCTGACTTTTTTCATGGTAAGTCCAAACATTTGCCCCTTGCATGTTTTTTGAGATTTGAGGAGACGTCCATGTTCATAAGCCCGGCCTATGCCCAATCAGCAGGCACCTCACCCGGAGGCGGTCTTGAGGCCTTGCTGCCGCTGGTTTTGATTTTTGTGGTGTTTTATTTCCTGTTGATCCGTCCGCAGCAGAAAAAAATGAAACAGCACAAAGCAACTCTGGCGGCCATCCGCAGAGGTGATACGGTTGTGACAGGTGGCGGTATTATCGGTAAGGTCTCCAGGGTTACGGACGACGGTCCCGAAGTTCAGGTTGAAATCGCTCCTGATGTTAAGGTGAAGGTTCAGCGTGAGTTGATCAGCGCCGTTATCAGCAAATCCGAAGCTATCGCCGCCAAAAAAGAAGCCAAAGAGGCAGAAAAAGTTGCCGAGACAGCGAATGAAGACGGCGGCGTGGGCGAAAAGCAAACCAGTATTCTCGGCAAAATGTTCGGCAGGAAGTAACCAGTACCGGTTTACAGAAGATGATCTATTTCGCCCGCTGGAAAATTCTGACAATCATCAGTCTCTGCCTGCTTGGCCTGGCTTTCGCCGCGCCAAATTTTGTTGATCGGCATACCGCCGAAAATCTTCCCGACTGGCTGCCTCACAAACAGGTAAGTTTGGGGCTCGACCTTCAAGGGGGATCCCATCTGTTGCTTGAGGTTCAATCTGACGCGGTTATTCAGGAACATCTGGAGGCGATTGTCGATACCGTTCGCAGTGAATTGCGCAAGCAAAGAATTCGATACCGGGCACTGGGCATAAACGGCGGTTTAAATGGCGACGGCAGTGTTTCTGTTGGCGTGGCTATTACCAATCTGGAAGACCATGAAACGGCCTACGAACTCTTGCGCAATCTGGAGCCTGGAACAGATACGGAGATTGACGAATCTGGACAGCTCACCATTGAACTTCTTGATCAAACCGTTCAGGACCGACGTATCTCGGCCATTCAGCAATCCATAGAAATCGTCAGACGCAGAATTGACGAAACCGGGGTTAGAGAACCTACCATCCAACGTCAGGGCGACGACCGTATCCTCGTCCAGTTGCCGGGCGTGGACGATCCGGAGCGAATAAAGGATTTGCTGGGTCAAACAGCGAAGATGTCTTTCCACTTGGTCGATACGGAGAACAGCGTCGACGATGCTGTTGCCGGACGTGTTCCACCGGGATCAAAACTGATGTATTCCGCCGATGAAGTTCTGCCTTCTGGTGAGCCGTTTCCATATCTGATCAAAAAACGGGTGATGGTTAGTGGTGAAACCCTAGTTGATGCACAACCGTCTCAGGACGGCCGTACTGGCGAACCTGTCGTCACTTTTCGATTTGATACGAGAGGTGCCAAAAAATTCGGGGATGCAACATCAAAGAATATCGGCAGACCTTTTGCTATCGTCCTTGACGGCAGGGTTATCAGTGCGCCCGTCATTCGCGATGCGATCCTGGGTGGTTTCGGTCAGATCAGCGGTACATTCTCGTTCCAATCCGCCCAGGATTTGGCGCTCCTGCTTCGGGCGGGTGCATTGCCGGCGCCTCTGGTCATTCTTGAAGAACGCACCGTCGGACCTGGTTTGGGCGCGGACTCCGTGGCCGCAGGTAAAATTGCCAGTATCGTCGGGCTGCTTGCAGTTATTATTTTCATGGCCGCAACCTATGGCCTGTTTGGCCTCATGGCCAACGTTGCCCTGATCATGAACATGTTTCTGATTCTGGCCGCCCTGTCCGCGTTGCAGGCTACACTGACTCTGCCAGGGATTGCCGGTATTGTGTTGACCATCGGCATGGCGGTTGATGCCAACGTCCTTGTGTTTGAACGTATCCGCGAAGAGGTGCGCGTCGGACGAACAGCCATGTCAGCGGTTGATGCCGGATACTCCCGGGCCCTGAAAACCATCATTGATGCCAATGTCACAACACTGATTGCGGCGATCCTGCTCTATACGTTCGGTTCAGGCCCTGTTCGGGGGTTTGCCGTTACATTGGCAATCGGCATTGTGACATCCATGTTTACTGCCATCATGTTGGTCCGATTGCTGGCCGTATCCTGGCTGCGTTCGCGTAAACCCGATCAATTGCCGTTGTAGGATAAAGGGCCGCATACATGCGTGGTATTCAACTCATCCCGGCGAGCATAGCTCTTCAGTTCATCCCGAAGAAAACCCTGTTTTTTGGTTTCAGCATATTGCTTCTTTTGTCCTCAATCGGTTTGTATGTGGGTAAAGGCCTGAACCTCGGCATCGACTTCAAAGGCGGTATTCTTATGGAGATACGCGCTGAATCCGCTGTCGATATCGCGGAAATGCGCCGGGACTTGGGTTCGTTGGGACTTGGCGAAGTTGCCCTACAGACATTTGGGGGGCCGACAGATGTTCTGATCCGAATTCAGAAGCAGGACGGAGACGAAACGGCCCAACAGGCCGCGGTCGAATTGGTAAAGGAAACCCTCGGCAGTAGCGTGGACTACCGACGGACGGAATTTGTAGGACCGAAGATCAGTGAAGAGCTGTTCTGGGATGGTGTTCTCGCCGTCGGCCTCGCCTTAACAGCAATGCTGGTCTACATCTGGTTCCGGTTTGAATGGCAATTCGGGCTTGGTGCGATAATCGCCCTGGGGCACGACGTTTTTGCGACAATCGGCGTATTTGCGCTTATGGGGCTGGAGTTCAACCTCTCAACGGTGGCGGCAGTCCTTACAATCGCCGGGTACTCCATCAACGATACCGTGGTAATTTATGACCGCGTTCGCGAAAACCTGCGGAAGTACAAAACCAAACCGCTTCCAGAGCTTCTCAACGATAGCATCAATCAGACTCTGTCCCGTACTGTGATGACCAGTGTCACAACGCTGCTGGCTCTTCTGTCCCTGTTTGTTCTGGGCGGACCGGTGATTGCTGACTTCAGCTTCGCGATGATTTTTGGTGTTATCATCGGTACTTATTCTTCGGCGTGCCTAGCGGTACCGCTTTTACTGCACCTGAAACTCGACCGTGCGGGACTAGACGAAGAGCCGGTTGAAAAAATCGCCTAAGCGTTCTGATATTCGCTGGGCAATCTTCAACCTTCAGGGAACACATGTCCGGATTTGAAATATCACAGGCCACCCTGCACGGCACCCACCATATTCAACGCTATGGGGACAGGGGGTTTCTGATTGCTGATGAGCGATATGACGGGTCTGTTTTCGTTTGCCCGGATCAAGCAGAACGCCTTGACGCACCATCCGCTGACGATGTTACTCTAGATCAGATTCTGGCTTTTCTGCAGTCATCCGGCGGTGTCGAGATTCTGGTTTTCGGTTGCGGCGAGCAGTTCATCCCACCCAGAAAAGAGTTAAGGTCAGGACTCGGCGAACACGGCGTGGTTCTGGAATGGATGGACACCGGCGCGGCCTGCCGCACATTCAATGTACTGCTCAGTGAAGCCCGCCGCGTGGCGGCGGTACTCATTGCCGTCGAGTGAGCCAGGCCACCCCGCCATTTTCTGCCCACTGGGTTCAGATCATGATCGATAAAAAAAGGCCCGGATAATCCGGGCCTTCTCAATGGGTAATCTTTTCCAGCGAAATCAGTATAGATTCTGTGCAGAAACCATGGCGTAAAGCATGGGAATAGAGAGCATGGTGTTTGTGCGAGAGAACAGCATGGCTGTGCGGGCGGAAGCCGCTTTTGTATCAGCATCAACCTCAGCAATACCAAGCGCTTTTTTCTGGTTTGGCCAAATGACAAACCAGACATTGAACCACATGATCATACCCAGCCACATACCAATACCGATAGCGATATTCCTAGAAACTGCAAATCCGTCAGCAGCCCCCAGGGTCAGGGCGTCTACCAGGTAGCCGTTCATGGTTGCCAGGATAAGACCGGTAACGATGGTTGCCATGGCACCCCAACGGAACCACCACAGCGCGGCTGGTGCGATAACCTTGCCGATTGCCGGTTTTTGCTCATCAGGAATATTGGGCATGTTTGGAATCTGTACAAAATTGAAATACCATAACAGGCCAATCCACATCACACCGGCAAGAACATGCAGCCAGCGCATGAAAAAAGTGACGAAGCCATAGTCGGCACTAAAGTTGTAGTCAGACATCGCGCCGACGATGAGGATCATGACAATCGTGAGAACAATACCGGCGATTACCGTGTTTCGCAGATTACTGAGAATGGCAGCCATAAGATTTACCTTTCAGGTCGGTTTTTACTCACTCAAATCTTGGTTGGCAGCACAAAGATTAAAGCCCCACCAACGCTGATGTGGTATATACGTGCATTCTAGTCAATCATCAATGGATTACAGGGTTCCTGTGGGGCAAAATCTCGCAACAGATTGACAAAACACAAGAAAAAAGCGCTGCAATTCGAGAAAATTGCAAATTCAGAACCTCTATTCCACGTAATGCCCGACAATGAGCGAATCGATCGTGGCCGACTTCGAATACTGTGCCGATCAATTGTCCAGCCATGATCGCGACCGTTATCTCATTGCCATGGCGGCTAAAGGCGGCCTGCGGAAATCGCTGCTGGCGTTGTTTGCTTTCAACTCGGACGTTGCCAATATCCGAGCCGCGACCAATGAAACCATGCTCGGAGAGATCCGGTTGCAGTGGTGGCGTGATCAAATTTCCAATGCGTTCGCCGGTGCTTCCAAACCAAGCGGAACGGCGGGCGCTCTTTACGACACAATTCAGTCAAATGTCCTTGACGCCAGTCTATTTAATCGGTTTTTGGATGCGCGTACCAGTGACCTGAACAGTGAGCCGCCAAAAACCACGGACGATCTATTGGCCTATTGCAATGGAACGGCGGGGTCGTTGACTCAGTTAACTTTGCAAGCAAGCGTGCAGGGAGATGGTAATAAGAATTTGTCCTCAATCAGCACAAAAGCTGGCGTCGCCTGGGCTTTAACAGGTCTCCTGCGGTCATTGCCGCACAGATTGGCAATGGGATCATGTCCGCTTCCTCAAGATATGCTGCAAAGTGCCGGGATTGATTGGCAGTACTTGAGCCATCGGCACCCGGATAGCCGCTTGGTGCCGATGATCTCGGCTCTATCCGGCCTTGCCAAAGATCATCTGAAGAAGGCTCAAAAACAAACCCGTGCCCTGCCAAAACAGGCTACGGCGCCTCTACTCATTCTCACGCTGACGAGCATGTACCTGGGTCAAATAGAACGGGCGGGGTACAATGTATTTTCCCCGAAAGTCGCAACGCTGAATCCCGCCTGGCGATCTCTCAGAATGATATGGTCCTTGTACTCAAAATCCCCATAAAGTGAATAGCGTGGGCCGGACGATCTTATCCGCATCCGCTCAGGCCCGGACGCAGGCGCATAAGTTCGAAACCCGACACTTGCGGAAAAATCAAAACCGCCTCTACGTTGTAGAGCATGGTCGCACCACGTTGCCCATCTGGAAAGCCTCCCCGTGTATCATCAACCTGTCGGATTTCAAGGATCGAATGGGGCCGGGTTAGGGCCTGCTCTACCCGAAAAACGCTCGCATTGACAACGCCGGTCCTTGGAGGTAAGACGCTCCTTGAAATAGGAGAACACAGTGTTTATTTTGTCCCACGACAGGTTCCGTAATATCCTGCGACGACGACGCGATCAGCGAGCCTTCGCTGTAGCCCGGTAAATGGCGTACCTGTTTCTCTCTCCCTATCCGAATTTAACCCTTTGACATGTACCGTTCCCGAAACCGGGTTGCAGTGGCCCTGACACATGCTTTACCCCGTTTTACCAAAGGACATGACAATGTTTGAGATCATTTCTGCCACCAACGCCCACACATCTTCGGTTGAACACCTCCTAGACCGCGCCTTCGGGCCTTGCCGCCACAACAAACGATCCTATCATTTTCGCGAGCATGTCGCCGATGTTTCGACGCTCAGGTTTGTCGCATTGGCGGATGGTGAGCTGCTGGGAACCATCCGGTTTTGGCCTGTTGTCATCGGCGAACAGCAAACTGCCGCATTGTTACTCGGACCATTGGGGGTTGAACCAAGCCATCAGGGCACGGGTGTCGGCGCGGGATTGATGCGCCATGGCATGAATACGGCACGAGGCCAGGGCCACCGGTTGGTGATTCTGGTCGGAGAACTGGATTATTATGGCCGGTTCGGATTTGCCTCGGCTCACTCCCGGGGCATCACCATGCCCGGCGAACAGGGCCATCGGGTTCTGGTTCGCGAGTTGGTCAACAATGCATTGTATGACGTTACGGGTGCCATAAAGTCGATAGCCAGCCTCGATGGTATTGCAGATACGAGCAACCACAGGGCACCACCGGCGTTTGCGAGCTGCCAGGGGGCTTCCGCTCCGGCCAAGCCAACACCGATTACATGAACAGGGGGAATGTGTGGCGTCTGTTTTATGGCGCTCTTATATAGATAACGGGAAACTAACCCAACGTGCTCTCGAAGCGCGTCTGCACAAAACTGACAAGCGCGATGCTATCAGGCTAAATGATTTCCTCTAATCCCGGCTATCAGTACACTCTGCGCAAAACATCGACCATGCCCGCTGTCCAGGCAAAAATCGAAGACCATCAGGCACTTTTTTTCTTCTTCTGACCATTAGCAGGCGTGTTCAGGTAAGCTGCGAGGAAGGTCCCGGTATGGCTTTGCGGAACCACGGCGACGTCTTCCGGGGTGCCTGCGGCAACAATGTGTCCGCCTTTGGAACCACCTTCAGGGCCAAGATCGATTATCCAGTCCGCGGTTTTAATGACCTCCAGATTGTGTTCGATCACCGCAACCGTATTCCCGTTTTCCACCAGCGTATGCAGCACCTCCAGGAGTTTCCGCACGTCCTCAAAATGCAATCCCGTGGTGGGCTCATCCAGAATATAGAAAGTTTTACCTGTTGCCCGGCGAGATAGCTCTTTGGCGAGTTTGACCCGTTGCGCTTCACCGCCCGAAAGCGTCGTTGCCTGCTGACCCAGGTGAATGTAGTCGAGCCCGACCTTTTGCAGGGTTATCATCCTGTCACGAATGGCAGGAACGGCTTTAAAGAAATCAACGGCTTCTTCCACGGTCATATCGAGCACATCGGCAATGGATTTGCCGCGGAACTGGATTTCCAGGGTTTCCCGATTGTACCGCTTGCCCTTGCATACATCGCATTGGACGTACACATCGGGCAGGAAGTGCATCTCTATCTTTATAACCCCGTCCCCCTGACAGGCTTCACATCGCCCACCTTTGACGTTGAAGGAGAATCGTCCCGGCTTGTACCCGCGCGCCTGGGATTCAGGTAAATTAGAAAACCAGTCGCGAATGGGCGAGAACGCCCCGGTATAGGTGGCGGGATTGGAGCGGGGAGTCCGGCCAATGGGCGATTGGTCGATATCGACCACCTTGTCGATGTGCTCCAATCCTGTGATCTCGTCATGAGCCCCGGCGTGAACGCGGGTATTGTGGATACGGCGTGCGAGAGCCTTGTAGAGTGTTTCGATGACCAGCGATGACTTACCCCCGCCCGAAACACCCGTGATACAGGTAAACGTTCCCAGCGGGAAGGTCGCTGTGACATTCTGCAGGTTGTTTTCCCTTGCGCCTTTGACCACCAATTGATGGGATTTCCGCGGTTTGCGGCGCGCGGACGGAACAGGAACCTCCCGCCTGCCGCTCAGGTATTGTCCGGTCAGGCTTTCCGGGGCTTTCATGACTTCCCCGGGCAAGCCACGTGCCACCACGTTGCCACCGTGACGACCAGCGCCCGGTCCCATATCCACCAGATAGTCGGACTGGCGAATGGCGTCCTCGTCATGTTCCACCACAATCACGGTATTGCCCAGGTCACGCAGGCGTTTGAGGGTTGTCAGCAGCCGCGCGTTGTCGCGTTGATGCAGTCCGATGGAAGGCTCATCCAACACATACAGTACACCCGTCAGCCCCGATCCGATCTGGGAAGCCAGACGGATACGCTGGCTTTCCCCCCCGGACAGCGTGCCGGAAGACCGGGACATGGTCAGGTATTCCAGTCCCACGTTTACCAGAAATCCAAGGCGCTCGTTGATTTCCCGCAGAATTCGGGCGGCGATTTCCGAACGTTTCTTGTCAAAGGTCTTGTCCAGATCGGCAAACCAGTCCCGCGCCTCGTCAATGGCCATTTCCGTGACTTCGGAAATATGCAGACCATTGATCTTTACGGCCAGAGCCTCCGGCTTTAGCCGATGTCCTGAACAGGATTCACAGGTGGTCACCGTTTGGTACCGTCCCAGTTCTTCCCGTACCCAGGAAGAATCCGTTTCTCGCCAGCGCCGCTCCATGTTGGGGATAACGCCCTCGAACGGTTTGATTACCTCGTAGGATTTTCGCCCGTCATTGTATCGGATCAAAACATCTTCATCGCTGGAACCGTAGAGAATAACTTCACGAATGTTGCGGGGAAGTTTCTTGAAAGGTGCTGCAAGATTGAAGCCGTAATGCTCCGACAGGCTCATTAATGTCTGGCCATAATATTGTGATGACGAATTGGCCCAGGGCGCGATCGCACCTTCGTTAAGGGACAATCCATCGTCGGGAATCACCAGTTCCGGGTCGAAATACATTTCCGTGCCAAGACCGTCACAGGCGGGGCAGGCACCAAACGGGTTGTTAAAGGAAAACAACCGCGGCTCCACTTCGTCGATGGTAAAGCCGGAAACCGGGCAGGCGAATTTTGCGGAAAACGTGGTTCGACCTTCGCCAGCCATATCGTAGCTGTTGCCATTTTCGGCGAAAACCAGGCCATCGGACAATCCAAGAGCTGTTTCCAGACTATCGGCCAAACGGGTTTCCAGTCCCGGCTTAACCACCAATCGATCAACAACCACGTCGATATCATGTTTGAATTTCTTGTCGAGGGTCGGGGTATCATCAATGCTGTAGATCTCGCCATTGATACGGATACGCTGGAACCCGCGCCGCCCCATTTCCGCGATTTCCTTGCGGTATTCACCCTTGCGCCCGCGAACGATCGGGGCCATCAGATAAAGCCGGGTGCCTTCCTCCATCGCCATGATGCCGTCGACCATCTGGGTTACGGTTTGGCTCTGGATCGGCAGGCCCGTTGCCGGCGAGTGGGGCACACCCACCCGGGCAAACAGCAAACGCATGTAGTCATAGATTTCCGTGACTGTACCGACCGTGGAACGTGGATTTCGAGACGTGGTCTTCTGCTCAATCGATATGGCCGGTGACAACCCTTCGATGGAGTCCACATCGGGTTTTTGCATGAGCTCGAGAAACTGCCTGGCGTAAGCCGACAGACTTTCCACGTAGCGGCGCTGACCCTCGGCGTAAATGGTGTCAAAGGCCAGGGACGATTTACCGGACCCTGACAGGCCGGTGATCACCGTCAGTTTGTCGCGCGGAATTTCGATTTCCACATTTCGTAGGTTGTGCTCGCGGGCACCGCGCACGTGTATATTCTGCATGCTATCCAACGATCAATTCAGAACCACAACCCGTCTTTATATAGGTCGAAACCGGGGAAGGGGAGTCTGATTGCACGTGAGTTTGAAGAAAACTGTGGACGGTTGTTGACGTTATGTGGCGGGTTTGAATTGCCAGGCAAAAAAAGCGGCCATCATGCCTAATGAAGCCATTACCCCGGCCAAAACAATCACAAAATTGTACCCGCCAAAGGCCCACAGGGCTGCAGCAACCGTTGGTGCAATTGCATATCCCCCCATATAGGGGATCGCGAGAAGCCCCGAGATCACGCCAAAATTCCGACGTCCCAGCAATTCAGCGGTAATCACAGGGCGAATGATACTGCTTACACCAACACCTGCGCCCTGCAGGATCACAAAGGCCGCCACCAATCCCGGCAATGTGGCAGAAAAATACAAAGCAACCGCCGCCACAACGATCGCCGCAAAAGATCCAAGTGTAATTGCCATGACACTGATGTAGCGCTCAGCCGCCATCATGGCGAGACGCCCGGAAACCTGCATGGGGCCTATCATGGAGGCCGCAAGGACGGCAGCTTCGGAATGAATGTGACGGCCATCAAAAATTGGCAACATATGGGTGATTATCATGCCATGGCCCAAGGACATGGTCATCACCACAATACACAACATCCAGAAACACAAATGGCGAACCACAGCCAGGGCATCTCGCGCTCTATGACTGGTTTCGGGCGTATCCAGAGGGCTCGCCTGTTCGGCCAGGGCGCTGCTGCTCCAGATGGTCGGAACGGAAACAACCAATACCACGCCTGCAAATACAAGGACGGCTATCCGCCAATCGAAAAAACCAATCAAGGCATGTGCACTGGGGAACGCTATGGTTCCGGCCAGCCCCGCAAACAGCGTAACAAGCGTAATGGCACGTTTTGCACTATCGCCCATGTAGCGGGTCAGCACCGCGAAACAGGCTTCATAGAGACTGGCGGCCATGGCGATCCCAATGCCAAACCAGACCAGGTAAAACTGCCAAAGCTCCGTAACCTGAGACAAGGCGATCAGCAGAACACCGCCAAACGCGGCACCGCCCGCGAAAACCTTTCGCCCCGACCCATGATCAATCAACCGACCCGCAAGAGGTGCCAGCAATGCCGAAGTGAGAAGGGCAACGGTGAGCGCACCAGACAATGCCGCCTTTGACCATCCCAGTTCGCGCTCCCACGTCGGCAGCATTGCCGGGAACAGATAGTAAAACGAGGCCCAGACAATGGTCTCACCAACCGCCATAGGCCATACGATCCGGTGAAACCGGCTTTTTGCCTGGTTCTCGTCCATATCCACAACTAGTCTACGCCGGTATCGGTAATCAACCCGGTTGCATCAACGCTAGCAATAATCGTGTTTCCATCGTTGCCTGGGCCGTTTCCGACCTGAGAATGCCGCTGCCCCCTTCACGCTGACATGCACCCAGATGACCACCCGCTCAAGAAACGGCAGTAGTCAAGGGGTTAAGAGTCAATTGTCGGTCTTGTTTTAGCGCTTCTGTAGCCATCAGGTCTGCGATCTCAAGGTTCAACCCAGCCATTTTTGCTGTTCCTTCTGTTCAATCGTTCAATTCGAAATGAGCTTTTGCATGTACATAATGCTTGCACAATTGAGAGGGATTCGTCGATCCCTGAAACGCCCGAGGAAGGTAAAATATCTGGGTAAATTTGGGTGGTGCAGGGCCAATCGATGGCGTAGAGTTTTTGCTTAACACAGCAAAAGGTTTATCCCCATGGCAGGAAGTGTCAATAAAGTCATACTGGTTGGAAATCTGGGCCGGGACCCCGAAGTCCGGCACGCCCAAAACGGATCAAAAATCGTTAACATGTCGGTGGCAACGTCCGAGACTTGGAAAGACCGTCAATCCGGGGAGCGCCGTGAAAAAACCGAATGGCACCGTGTCGTGATATTTGATGAACGGATCGGAGATGTGGCCGAGCGATATCTTCGCAAAGGCTCCAAAGTGTATCTGGAGGGGTCTCTGAAAACCCGGAAATGGGCCGGTAACGACGGTGTCGAAAAATATACGACAGAAGTTGTCCTGCCCCGGTTCAACGGCGTTCTGACCATGCTGGATTCCCGTAACGCTCAAGGCGGCGACGGTGGATATAGCGGCGGTGGCGAAGACTCTCCGCCAGATTGGGAAAGCCCTGATTCCGGCGGCATGAACAGCGATCTAGACGACGAAATACCATTTTAAATCAAATCTATAACGGTCATTTTAATACCTAGGGTTAAAATTGACCATTCGCACCCTAAGGTTTCCATGGAACAAAACCAGGCACTGGCCCGGCGAAACGTCTATGTGCTGACTCTCAGCCAGGGCCTGGCAGTTTCTGGTATCGTTATCTTGACGACGGTAACCGCGCTTGCTGGCCAGCTTTTGTCCGATGATCCTGCTTATGCCACCATTCCCATCGGCCTGCAATTGACCGGCAATATGGTAATGGCCATTCCGGCATCCCTTCTGATGGCGAAGATTGGCCGTCGACCGGGTTTTATTCTGGGTCAATTGATCGGCATTGGGGGTGGGGTACTGGGTGTTTCAGCACTCATGTATACCCGATCTTTTGAAATTCTGTGCCTGTCCGGTTTTTTGGTCGGGGTATCCAACGCGTTCTGGCAGTACTACCGCTTTGCGGCGGTTGATACGGCGGGAGACGCCTACAAAGCAAAGGCTATCAGCTATGTTCTGGCCGGTGGCGTTATTGCCGCGCTGGCCGGACCGGAAATCGCAAAATTCAGTGTCGAGTACTTTGCACCGACGATGTTTGCCGGAGCCTACGTTGCCTATGTCGCCATTTGTATTTGCGGCGTTGTGGTTTTGCTATTTCTGAATATCCCCAAACCTCCGAAAACCGCCCGAATAAACGGCGGACGTCCCATATTGGAGATCGCCCGCCAGCCGACGTTTATCGTTGCCGTTCTGTCCGGCATGGTGGGATACGGTTTGATGGTATTGGTGATGACAGCGACACCGTTGTCCATGGTCGCGTGTGGGTTCGAATACAACGATGCGGCTTTTATCATTCAATGGCATGCCTTCTTTATGTTTGCGCCGGGATTTTTCGTCGGCAACCTAATCAAACGGTTTGGTGTAACCATTGTAATCATGGCCGGCTGCATGATGATGTTCCTTTGTATGGCGATCAATATCGCAGGCATCGACATTTTGAATTTCTGGTTCGGGCTGGTTATCCTGGGCATTGGCTGGAGCTTTATGTTTATTGGTGGCACGACGCTTCTCACCGAAACCTACAGACCGGAAGAAAAGGCTAAAACCCAGGCTGCCAATGACTTTCTGGTGTTCGGTTCCTCCGCCGTTGCGAGTTTCTCATCCGGTGCGCTACAGAACCTTGTTGGTTGGACAGCAGTGAACCTGGCTATCGCCATTCCCGCTCTTGTTGTACTGATGATGGCATTCTGGTTGCGATCAAAAAGGCATAGACCATCGACCGCAAGGGCCTAGTTTTGGCTGCTGAGAGAGCGGCGATTTTCTCCTCTTGATAGATAATTTCCGCGCATACGATACGTGCTCTTTTTTTCCGAAAGTCGCCTGTACGCTCCGGTTGTTTCTCGATAAGATCACCTCTCGAATCAAAGGGATTTGGGCATGTCTCATCTGCGGTTGAAGGCTCCGGGTTTGTTGCGTTTTCTCAAGAGCGGTAGTGCCTTTGCCATTATTTTGGTTGTTTTTACCTATGCTGCGCTTGGCGCAGAATCTTTGGTGTCTGAACGCCTGTTCAAAAATCTCGATGATCAGCTCAACCTGATGGAGGAGCAGGTGAAACGCGGCTCATTGGAAGGGCCATCTGTGCGATCTCTGCGCCAATCTGCTCAAAACGTGCTCGACAAAACCGAGGACCTGCGCCAGCTTTCCGCATCCGAGGTGTCTCGTATCAATCGATTGCTGGCCTCATTGGGTCCCGCCCCTGAGGACGGAAGCGAGGATTCTGTTGTCTCGATTGAGAGAGAACAGCTTTCCTCGGAGCTATCAATCCATGAGGGACATATAAAACGGCTGGATTTGATGGTCGCCAGGGCGGAACAGGTCCTTATGGACCTGACAAACGCAACACGATCTCGATACCGAGAATACCTCCTAGCACGAAGCCCGTCTCCCTGGTCAATTGAGTCGTGGCGGGTTGCTGTTCGCGAATTCACAGAGCTTTTGTACCGGTCGTACATTGTCGCTCCCAAACAATGGCTGGCCTCTTTCGCCGACAACCAAACACGTGCTGACCTGTCGGTTCGCTATACGATAATCACTATCCTTATTGCGGCGGCAGGCTGGCCTCTGCGAAAATGGGTACTTGCCCGGTACGGTCGACAGCAAGATATCAGTGAACCGCCATTCGCCCGCCGTCTCACCGCTGCATTCGTTGAAGCCGCGGGTCACGGGATCATCCCGCTGCTTTTTGTCGTTAGTGTACGTTTCCTGTTTATGGAAGGTGATCTCCTGACCTATGAACTCAGAGTTGTGGTGGATGCGGTTACCCGCTCGCTTGCCATTTATTTCATCGGCCACGGCTTGATCAAAGCAATTTTCACTCCTGACAATCTGGCGTGGCGATTAACTACCTTGCGCTCTGGGGCCTCTAAGCGTGTGGTTCAACGATTGAGAAGTATCCTCATTATCTTCGTAGTGTTTCACGGTCTTGGAGATTCTCTTGCATGGTCGTCACCATCCAACGTGATGAATGGCGTTTACGTGCTCGCGTATGCATTGGCGCTTTATACAGCACTGTGGGCGTTGCTGCGCCACCGTGTGTGGATTACCGGTGGTGCCGCTGCTGTTGGCTCGTCTCCGGAAAAATTGGAACGCTACGATGATGATGTCCGTGGCGGAACAATGTTCTGGAGCCGCGTACGGGTGTTCAGCACCCTTGCTCTTCTCAGTGTTCCTGCTGCCGCTGCCACCGGATACACTCAGCTGACCCTGTTTCTGATCGATGCCGCAGTCTTATCATCTCTGTTTATTGCCGGTTACCTGGCTGTCCGATGGCTTTTGCATAGCCTCATCGGTGAAGTGGTTACCCGACAGAGACTGGAAAACAACAATCCAGCGGCTTTTTTAAGCAGCCTCACAGAACAGGATGAAAGCGGGCGGCACAAACTCACGTTTTGGATCAGCCTGATCATTGATGTTTTCCTGATCGCCATCGCCCTGTCTCTCCTGTTGACGTCATTAGGGGTTCATTCGGATGACCTGTTCCCCGGATTTTCCAATTTTATGCGCGGTATAGAGATCGGCAGCTATACATTCTCGCCGGTGGATGTGCTTCTGGCACTGATCACGTTCTCTGTCATCATGGTCGTTACGCGCGTGGTCCAACGTGGTCTGGAACGACACTTTTTACCCAAGGCCATCCGCGACATCGGTGTGCGGGACGCGCTGAAAACCAGCATCGGCTATGTGGGTGTGGTTATTGCCGGGCTGGTCGGTATTTCCATGATGGGCCTGGACCTCTCCAATCTCGCACTAATTGCCGGTGCGTTGTCCGTGGGATTAGGATTCGGGTTGCAAAACGTGGTCAGCAATTTTGTATCCGGATTGATCTTGCTGGCCGAACGGCCCATTAAGACTGGCGACTGGATTGTCGTGAACAACAACGAAGGCACTGTCAAAAAAATAAACTTTCGTTCCACGGAGATTGAGACGTTCCAGCGCGCCAGCCTGATCATTCCCAATGCGGATCTGATTTCAAACCCTGTCACGAACTGGACACATAAAAACGTCCGGGGGCGCCTTGAGGTTCGCGTTGGCGTGGCCTATGGCAGCGATGTTGAGCTGGTCCGTGATATCTTGCTGGAAATTGCTAAAAATCACCCCATGGTTCTTTCCGATCCTGAACCCGCGGTTGTTTTTCGGGATTTTGGTGCCAGTTCCCTTGATTTTGAGCTGCGATGCTTCCTCAGCGACATTGGGTGGGTTGTCGTCGTGGGGTCAGAAATGCGGTTTACCATCAATGCCGAGTTTGCTCGCAACGGCATTGAGATACCGTTCCCGCAACAGGTCGTTCACTTCGCTGATTCCGCCACCACGGAGTCCACACCTCTCCGATCCTCAAAAAACAAATCTCGAACGTCTGAAAAACCTCCCCTACGGTCCGAAGTCCGAGACGACCCCGACGGGGCAGATGGTGACTAGAAAATGCCTTCTCGGTCAGGGTTTTTTGGCTTTCAAGTACTGAAATTGCAAGTCACCAGAGGCCAGTGCATCGGCCCTGCCACGATTGCGGGAAACCATGCCGTCGTAACCTTGATCGCCCAGGGTTTCGCGTAAGGTTTGTTGCAGAGGCCCAAGAACATTTTCAAGAATTTCCCGGGCCAGATGTGCAACCTGCTTAGAAACATCTTCAAGGCTTATGTTGACGAAACCTGTGTGCTCAAGAGCCTGACGGTGAGCTTTGGCAGATTTGAAATAAAACACCAGACCTGTATTGGCCAGATCATTTGCGAAATCGTGATAGGCGCGGGACAAAGCCTCCATGTCGCCAACCATCCAATCGGCAGCGGCAAGCCCGCCGCCCGGTTTCAGTATCCTATGGATTTCTGAAAAAAGCGATTCCAGGTCTTCCGGTGGCAAATGACACATCATCGCCTTGCTATGAACCAGGTCAAACATGGCCTCGTCAAAGGGAAGGGGGCCCGGTTCAACAAGCGTCAGGTATACGGTTTTGCTTAATCCCGCTTGTTCGACCGCTTCTCGGGTTCGCGCCAGATTGCCTTCATCCACATCTACGCTGTAAACCCGCCCGGCATTGTATTCGCCACCCAACAGCAATGTATCTCCACCCAACCCGCATCCCAGATCCATGACTGTTTGCCCCGCTAGAGAGCTTCCTTGCAGCAGAGCCTCCATTTCCGCCGGTCCGCCTGGTGAGGTAAATCCCGTTCCGAAGATGCACTGCATGCTGTCACGGGTGGAATCGGAATATTGTTGAGTATCACTCATTTGTTCTCGGCTCATATACTGTTTTCGCCGCCCGTGCCCGCGGCATCGTTGTTTCAGGTTTCAGTCTAGCAAGTGCCTTGTCAATCCGCCACATATCGCCGTCTGCGTGGTTGTGTGCGGGTGCGAAAAATGGTAAGAATATGACAATGATTCCGCCACGGTCACATAGTCGGTATCCAACTGAAATAACTGGATTTTTTCTCGTTGAGCACACCTCCTGATTCGCCCGAAAAGACTGGTGCCCCACCACCCGCTGGTTTTGACGTTTCGCCCGTTTCCATAGAAGAGGAAATGCGGTCTTCGTATCTCGATTATGCCATGAGCGTCATTGTCAGCCGGGCTTTACCGGACGTTCGCGATGGCCTGAAACCGGTACATCGTCGTATCCTTTTTGCCATGAAGGAAGGCGGTTACGAAGCTGGTAAACCGTACCGCAAGTCCGCCCGTATTATCGGTGATGTCATGGGCAAATATCACCCCCATGGTGACCAGGCGATTTACGACGCCATGGTTCGTATGGCCCAGAATTTTTCTCTTCGATTACCACTGATTGATGGCCAGGGAAATTTTGGTTCTATGGACGGCGACCGTGCCGCCGCCATGCGTTACACAGAGGCTCGACTGGCAAAACCCGCCCATACGTTGTTGGAGGATATTGATCGCGATACAGTGGATTTTCAGCCCAACTACGACGATACGGGCCGCGAGCCCAGCGTTCTGCCCGCCGGATTTCCGAATCTTTTGGTCAATGGCGCAGGTGGCATCGCCGTGGGTATGGCAACCAATATACCACCACACAACCTGGGTGAGGTGATCGGAGCCTGCTGCGCCTTTATCGACAATCCGCAGATTTCAATTGACGAGCTGATTGAGAATCACCTGGCCGGGCCTGATTTCCCGACGGGAGGACTCATTCTCGGGCGTTCCGGTATTCGCGCCGCCTATCACACGGGACGGGGTTCCGTGGTGATGCGGGGACGTACAACGATCGAAGAAATCCGCAAGGACCGCCACGCCATTATTGTTCACGAGGTCCCCTATCAGGTGAATAAGGCCCGGATGATCGAAACTATGGCCGAAGCGGTGCGGGATAAAAAGATCGAAGGCATTTCCGACTTGCGTGACGAGTCTGATCGTGACGGTGTCCGTGTGGTCATTGAACTGAAGCGGGACGCAGAACACGAGGTTGTGCTAAACCAACTGTTCCGGTTTACGCCCCTGCAAACCAGTTTTGGCGTCAACATGCTGGCGCTGCATGGTGGCCAGCCGCAACAAATGAACCTCAAACAGATCATTGAGGCCTTCGTCGCATTTCGCGAGGAAGTCATTCGCCGCCGCACAATTTTTGAATTGGGTAAAGCACGAGAGAAAGCCCATGTATTGGCCGGCCTCGCCGTTGCCGTTGCCAACATTGACGATGTTATTGCCCTGATCAGAAATGCACCGGACCCGCAAACCGCGCGGGAACAGCTGAAGTCCATCGCCTGGCTAGCTGCCGATGTTGCGCCGATTATAGAGCTGCTCGACGAGCCAGGACATCAGGTTGTCGACGGCGAGTATCAGTTGTCCGAGGCCCAGGCCCGCGCCATTCTTGACTTACGCTTACACCGCTTAACCGGACTGGAGCGGGATAAAATCGCCGACGACCTGAGGGAATTGAGCGAACAAATCCTTGAATACCTGGAAATTCTGGGGTCTCGTGAAAAGCTCTATGGCATCCTTCGAGACGAACTGGTGACTATCAGCGAAGAGTTTTCCAATCCTCGCCGCACCGATATCGAAGAACAGGAGTTCGAAGCCGATATCGAAGACCTGATTCAACGCGAAGACATGGTCGTCACGGTGACCGATTCAGGTTACGTGAAACGCGTTCCGCTTTCCACCTACCGAGCACAAAGACGCGGCGGCAAGGGCCGTAGCGGCATGAGCACGCGGGACGAGGATTTCGTAACCCAGGTATTCGTGGTCAATACACACACGCCCGTTTTGTTCTTCTCGTCGACGGGTATGGTCTACAAGATGAAGGTTTACAAGCTGCCGCTCGGCACCCCGACGGCACGCGGCAAGGCGCTTGTTAATCTTCTGCCACTGGGTGAGGGGGAAACCATCTCCACGCTGATGCCGTTGCCGGAGGACGAAGAGTCCTGGGGCAACCTATTCGTGATGTTCTCTACTGCTTCGGGTGGGGCTCGACGCAACCGGCTCAGTGACTTCACCAATGTCATGGCGAACGGCAAGATTGCCATGAAACTCAATGAAGGCGACAAGCTCGTTCGGGTTCGAACCTGCTCCGAAGACGAAGATGTCCTGTTGAGTACCCGCATGGGTAAATGCATCCGCTTCCCGGTGACAGACGTTAGGGTCTTTTCCGGTCGAACCTCAACCGGGGTTCGCGGGATGAAGCTGGCAAAGGACGATGAGGTTATGTCCATGTCAGTGCTACATCACGTTAAAGCGGAAGTATCGGATCGGGATGATTATCTTCAGGCCGTGAGTGCGAACCGCCGTTTGAGCGGCAGTGACTATACGGATCGAGACGAAGACAAAGCGCGCGATCAGGAACTTGCGGCACGCCTGCAGGAACCCCTGTTCCAGGAAATGGCTGAAAAAGAGCAATTTATCCTGACCGTCACCCAGGACGGATTTGGCAAACGAACTTCAGCTTATGAGTATCGTATCGCCAGTCGGGGCGGGAAGGGGATTGCCGCCATCGACACCGCGCGCGGTAAGAAACCGACCAGTGTTATCGCATCGTTCGCGGTTCATGAAAGTGACCAGTTGGTCATAGTTTCTAACGGCGGCCAGTTAATCCGCTGTGGCGTTGACGCCATTAGCATTGTTGGTCGCAGCACCCGCGGTGTGACGATTTTCAAGACGGCAGAAGATGAATCAGTGGTTTCAGTGTCCCGTCTGCGTGAAGACGTTGACGATGACGAAAACAATGAAAACGGTGGTGTTGCAGCAACCGCGCCGGATGTGGCACCCGTTCCTGATGCAGACGAAGAGGCTGCTGAACCTCAACGGGATGATGAGGCTTCCTGACACGACTGACCTCGTTAAAAATGAATTGAAACAAAACATGAGTACGGAACCAGCAAACCAGATCGGTATTTACCCCGGCACTTTCGACCCTGTCACGCTTGGGCATATGGATATCATTTCCCGTGCACAAAAGGTTGTGGACAAATTGATCATCGCCATCGCCGACAATGACGGCAAGGGTCCTTTGTTTCCCATGGCCGAACGCAAAGCCTTGCTGGAAGCAGAAATTGAGCCCTTGCACGGTAATGGGCATGCACCCATCGAAGTTGTTTCGTTTGAAACATTGCTTGTGGATTTTGCCGTGGAGCAGGGGGCCAGTGTCATCATCCGGGGATTGAGAGCGGTTTCCGACTTCGAGTATGAATTCCAAATGGCATCCATGAACAGGCGTATGAGGCCGGACGTGGAAACCGTGTTTCTAATGGCCTCGGAAACCCATCAGTTTATTTCTTCTCGCTTCGTCAAGGAAATCGCGCGTCTGGGCGGCGATATTTCTCATTTCGCCTCGCCGAACGTCGTTAGCCATCTGAAAAACTACTTTGAAAACGAGCAACGGCAGAAGACAGCTTGACGTGGCTGACAAATTCTATACAAACACGGCTCGACAGCGTTGGGTTCGGTCCAACGCACCGTAAAAATGGGCACTTAGCTCAGTTGGTAGAGCATTCGACTTTTAATCGAACGGTCATAGGTTCGAATCCTATAGTGCCCACCATCTTTTCCCTCGAGACAATCTGTCATTTTATCTCGAGGCAGGCTTAATATTCGTGTCCTGGTTCAGGTTTTTTGGTTAGGCTTTATTCCTGTTTTTCTATGGTTTCCATCCCGCCCGCTGAAGGACTGCAATCATGAAATTTACAAACCCGGCCAACGGCCATGAAGAAACCGTCCTTGGCTCCCTGCACTGGCTATGGTGCTTTTTATGGACCCCGATCTATTACGCCGTAAAAGGTATCTGGAGTCACGCGATCATCAGCTTTGTGTTGGCGTGGCTGATCGGCGGTACTCTGGGGTGGGGGCTGTTTTTCATGCCCTCGATCATCATTGCTCTGATTTATGCCATCCTGAATAAGTCTATTGTTCGAAAGCATTATCTACAGAAGGGATGGGTAGAGGGCTGATTGTGGAGGAGGGGTTAAAACCCAGAAGCACGCAAGACCTCGAGTGGGTCCGTTTCGCCATCGCCACCCGCATGGGAAAGCGAGTCAAAGAACAAGCCAAACAATTCCGACTGGGACGAAATCTCCAGCTTCGAATAGATACTTTTCATGTGATTGCGCACCGTTCCCGGTGATATATCCAACAGTCTGGCAATGGATTTTGCGGAATGTCCGCGGAGTAGAAAGTGCGTGATTTCACTTTCCCGGACCGTGAGATAGGACGTGGCAAAACGCCTGAAAGCCTGGGTTATCCGCATATGAAAATCGATATTGAAGCGATCATCGTGTCCTGCTTCGGCGCGCGTACCCTGCCATATCCTCTGGCAGACACTTTCGACAACCGGCTGAACCTCCGCCAGAAACCTCATTTCTGCTGCGGAGAAGCGTACGTTATTTCCTGCCCGTGAAAGGGATACGTGAGCCGCCGTTTTCTCATCCATAGACAGGTTGTACGCGACCTCATTTGATTCTCCCCAAGGTGCATAGTAGCTCAGATAGTACTCACTGTTCTTGAAATCTGGAGGGGCCAGTTCTTTCAGCGTGTAGCATCCGTCTGCCAGCCCTTCCATGAACGCATTATAGAACGGACACAGAAGGTAAGGGCCTTCCGCATAGCGTTCTCGGGATTCAGATGCGTTGCTATAGTCGACCTCCAGCGGTGCGTTGTCGCGTCGAAAAAAGGCAACATACCAAATATCGAACGGGATGTTTTCCCGAATACCCTCAAGCAATTCTCCCAGCACGGACGGACTATCCACGTTTGCGACCACGCGGCCCAAACACGCATTCCAGGCTGTAAAATCCACTTTGTCAGATTTGTTAGACATGACCTTAACCATACCCCGAATAACCTGAACCACGATCAGAACAATTTCGCAGAAATGTCATTCGCCTGTCAGAAAATCAGACGATAGTCTAGCCCCCCGATTATTCATGGCAAGCCTGTTCGCGCATCCGCTCACAACCCACCGGCAATAGGGTTATTGTGATAGCCTGATCGGGAGGAATATGCGTGATCATCTAAATGCCGCCTCCCATATCAAGGGCACCCGTTTGCCGCTCAACCTCGTGCAACAGATCGACGAGATTTTCATCGGCCAGACCTGAGGATTCCATATGCCTAACCGTATTGATCAGATAGTCACGGTTGAGGCCAGCGATACCCTCGGCCTTCATAATCAGGCTGGATTTTTCTTCCATACTCAAGTGGCCTGCATACTGACGGCTCGCCTTGTCGGCCACAAAAATATAAGCCGCCACCACTGACTGACCGATTGTGATCTTGAGATACCGCGGTAGATAGGCGTAGCTGACCAATTCTCTCTCATTGAGATACGCAACGGCCTCCCGAGCCGATTTGCCCGCAACAAGAAACGCGGTTCCGCGACATTGACCACCGGAATCAAGCCCGAGAACCAACCCGGGGTTCTCCTCAGTTCCCCGGTAGTGACAGGAATACAGACAGAAATCCCGGTGAAAACCGCTTAACACGGCCTCTCGTTGATCAATGAAGGGAAAGCCCGGGTTCCACATCAGTGAGCCGTAACCAAAAACCCAGATATCGTGCTGCGCATCCAGATCAGAATTCAAGGATTTCAGTGAACGATCAGGGACGGTCGAACTCACCTTTCCACAATCCTCATTTTGCCGTTTTTGCAATCTCTCCTCATGGGATTTTTCCCCGGCCATTCACACATTTCATGCAAACCTGGAACACTGGTTCCGGCCACTCGAAAACTCTCATTTCCGATCCTGAGTTGATTGCCGGAAACCGCCTTAGCCGTCCCTGAAACCGATTCAAGATCACTTGCGACAGAGGGTAAAGGTAACAGAAAAATCAATGTACCGAAAACAGTGAGCCGACAGGATTAATCGCCGTTCTCAACCATGTTGCCTGACGCCCGTATAGACTGAGCGGGCAAAATGAGGAATGGGCAATAGCAATATACGCGCTCCGCATTTTGACAGTTATTGCGAAAAAAAGGCCTTTTTATCAGAGAAAACGATCCAAAAACTTGAATTTGTGACGGCGATCACAGCTTTCGTTGACACCGTGCAAGACGATATTAACAATTCTGTCATAAAAGTTTCATGTCGGCTTGTGTGATTAATCGTGATGATACTTTGCTGGCAGTGATCGAGGGCAAGAGAAAAACCGAAGGGCTAGGGCAATGCTGCACCCGCCAAAAACAGGTCATCAGATCTATGAAGTGGCCATCTACAATCAGGAAGTTCGCAACCTGGTTAAAGAAAACCAAAGCCACCAATATTTCGATGATCAATGGGCAGATATCCAGTTACGTGACATTGTCGCCAAAGACGAAACCGAAGCTCGGGAATTGATCGGGAAGCGATTCCCTCCTGATGACGGTTTTATCGTCGAGGATGTTCATCTGACGTCTGCACCGTTTTGCGGAAAGTAGTCTGGAATAGCGTCGAACGGCTTACTCACAAGAATGTCTTCGATGCCAACATCAAACGCTCGGTAGATATCCACGTCGGCGAGGACAACGCCGTCATATCCCTGATCAATAACGCCATAAATGTAGGAAGCTGTGTCGCCGGTAATATAGCGTTGCCACTCCGGACGCCAATACTCAACGTAGTGGGTATCGGGACGCTCCGGAACCGGGCGACCTAGCCATGACGGATTTCCCTCACGCCAGTTGCTCCTCCAGTAATAGAGATAACGGGCCGCGGTCCCGATATTGACCCGGGCGTATACCAACCGGCGGGTACCGTTTCGTTTGTATTTCAGAGTTTCAACAGCACGTTTGCTCAGTGGCTGGTGCCCATGAAACACATCGACCACCAGCATATCATAGTTGTTTCGGCTCATTTTAAGGGCGAACTCATCCTCCCGCCCGTAAATGATAGAATTGCCGATGACGGCAAAATTCCTAACGGCGTTAAGGGACAGAATGCTCTCTGCATTTTCATCAAAAGGTCGCAGCGGATAGTCCGGTAGAATACTCTCAGTGAAATCTGCATGGGTGGTGGACCCATAAACATAACCGCTTTCAGATGAACGGTTCTGACCATCCCTGATGTTGCCTGCATCGCGTGTTTTATCGAGAACAAACACAGGCAAACCCGCATCGCTGGCCCAAGAAATTAAATTCAACGTATCGCCGAGGGCTTTATCGTTCTTAAATCTCTGATCAAATGCCAGCCCACCGTAGTACACACCCGTGGGCATTATTCCGTCTATGGAGCGGATAAAAGCGCGTGCCGGAAAAACCAATTCTTCATCTTCAGGATTTGATTTTATGAGCAAAGGAAGAGCATCTTCGATGATCACACCAAACGTTGGACGATACTCTCTTGAAAAACTCGATATTCGTTCCACAAATGTGCGCATCTCTTCTTTGAAATCGATAAATAGCCCCTGACTAATCTCCGGAGCAGTATCTTCTTCTGTTATTTCTCGGCCATGGATGAGCACCCGCCCTTCCGGTGTCGCTTGAGACTCTTGCGCGAAAACAGGGATATCAACTGAAAGCATACTTCCTGCCGTTAGCAAAAAGGCAAAGACTGTGGCAATCCGGTCCATCACTATATCCACCCGCAACGACTCGCTTCACGGTAACTGCTCATATTTTCCGCTTCTACCATAGGCGAAACAGGTTAATCAGTGGTTTTTGTCACTATTATGGCCGATAAAACGCTCACCAAGTCGTGAACCCGATAGCCATCCTTCGATTTGGTCTCACACCTGGCCTGACAATCTCGGATTTAAGTGAGGCTTCTGGTGGAAAAACGTTGAATGCCTCCCACCGCGCCGCGGGGCGGGAAGTGGAATCTATCGACAATCTGATACCTTCATAAACCTGCAATAAAGCGTTGCTTGCGGCGATTTCGCGGCTATGGCAAAAGAAGCGTCCGATGAACAATAAATCGACGTACAAAACCATCCAAACGCATTGAAATCATGACTATTAGACCTGTCCGAAAAGCGTTGTTTCCTGTCGCCGGATTGGGCACACGCTTTCTTCCAGCAACCAAAGCCCTAGCAAAAGAAATGTTGCCAGTGGTAGACAAACCTCTGATCCAGTATGCACTGGAAGAAGCCAGAGATGCAGGAATTGAGCAATTCATCTTTGTCACCGGTCGCGGTAAGGGGGCCATTGAGGATCACTTTGACCATGCCGTTGAGCTGGAACAGGTACTGACAGAGCGCGGTAAAGATGCGGACCTTCAAACAGTTCGTGATTGCTCTCCAGCTCCCGGACAACTGACCTATGTTCGTCAGCAACGCCCCCTGGGGCTCGGCCATGCGGTCTGGTGCGGAAAGAACTACATTGGTGATGAACCTTTCGCTGTTTTGCTTGCCGATGACCTGATCCTCGCCCAACCAGGATGTCTGCGTCAGATGATTGAGGCCTATAACGAAGTCGGCGGGAACATTATCGCAACTACCGAAGTCTCGCCGGAACACACCAATCGGTATGGGATTCTCGACATTGATGAAAATGGAGATCAAGGCAGGCTGGTTCGTGCCCGTGGCTTGGTTGAAAAACCGGATCCGAGTATTGCACCTTCCAATTTTTGTGTTGTTGGACGCTACATTCTGCAACCCGATGTTCTGACCCGTCTGGATTGTCATGAAACCGGGACAGGGGGTGAGATACAACTGACCGACGCAATTGCGCGCTCGGGTTGCAACACCTCACTGCACGGTGTCCGGTTTGAGGGAACCCGTTTCGACTGTGGCAGCAAACTTGGGTTCCTGGAGGCAAATGTCGCCTTCTCCCTGTCTCGCCACGACATGCGCGATGGTGTTCTCGATATTCTGAAGGATTATCTTTAGATGCGTGTAGCTATGATTGGCACCGGATACGTTGGACTGGTATCCGGGACCTGTTTTTCCGAATTCGGTCTGGATGTCGTTTGTGTCGACAAGGATACAAACAAAATTGACGCTTTGAAAAACGGGGAGATTCCCATCTTTGAACCGGGGTTGGATGATCTTGTGAACAGAAACGCCGCCGCCGGGCGGCTGACATTTTCAACTGATCTGTCTGAAAGTGTTAAAGGGTCGCAAGCGGTCTTCATCGCGGTTGGCACACCGAGTCGCCGGGGAGATGGTCATGCTGATCTCTCCTACGTATATGCGGCGGCGGCGGAAATCGCCCAAGCCATGGACGGTTACACGGTCGTTGTCACGAAATCGACAGTGCCCGTCGGTACAGGCCGTGAAGTTGCCGATATCATTCAGAAAGCAAACCCCAATGCCGATTTTGACGTGGTGTCAAATCCAGAGTTCTTACGCGAAGGATCCGCCATTGAGGACTTCATGCGTCCAAACCGCGTGATTATTGGAACCTCCAGTGAGCGGGCAAAGGACGTTATGAGAGAGTTGTACCGTCCTTTGTTTGTGGCCGAGACACCGATCTTCTTCACCACGCGACAGTCATCGGAACTGATCAAATATGCCGCCAATACGTTTCTCGCGACGAAGATCACGTTCATTAATGAGGTCGCCGATCTGTGCGAGAAGGTTGACGCCGATGTCCAGGATGTTGCCCGGGGTATCGGATTGGATGGACGGATTGGGTCAAAGTTCCTACACGCGGGCCCCGGGTACGGCGGTTCCTGCTTCCCGAAAGATACGCTGGCTTTGATCAAAACCGCGCAAGATGTGGGTGTCCCGTTACGCATTGTTGAAACTGTCGTGGACGTCAACGACAAACGCAAACAGGCAATGTCGGGCCGAATTATCGAAGCCTGCAATGGCAATGTTGACGGAAAAACCATTGCGGTGTTGGGAGTTACGTTTAAGCCCAATACTGATGACATGCGCGATGGGCCAAGTCTGGATATCATTCCGGCGCTGCAATCCGCTGGTGCCACGATCCGTGCCTACGATCCGCAAGGGATGGAAGAGGCGGGGAAGATGCTGCCCGATGTGGTTTGGACAGACGATGCCTATGACGCTGTTAGCGGTGCTGATGCTGTTACCATTATTACGGAATGGAATCAGTTCAGGGCATTGCAACTGGATCGCCTGAAATCCGCCATGAAAACCCCTATTATGGTGGATTTAAGAAACATCTATAACCCTGCTGAAATGTCAGATAACGGTTTTGTCTATTTCAGCGTCGGTCGGACCTGAAAACAGTCCCCTGATACCCGGCGCGATTAACAAAAGGAAAACGATATGGCTCAGGGTTACGGGATTGATCCGGTCATCCTGCGGGAATATGACATCCGGGGGTTGGTCGAAACGCAACTTACGCCGGATACCGTTTATCATATCGGTCTCGGGCTTGGTACTATTTTGCAGGAACGAGGCTGTCGTTCCATTGCCGTTGGATATGACGGTCGAATTAGCTCTCCTGCCCTAGAAGAAGCGATGGTCAGCGGTTTGTCCGGTTCTGGTATGGCTGTCTTGCGCGTCGGACGCGGCCCATCACCGATGCTGTATTTCGCCTCCCACCACCTCGACACCGACGCCGCCGCCATGGTTACCGGATCGCACAACCCGCCCGAATACAATGGGATAAAACTTGTGCAGCAAGGCAGGTCATTCTGGGGTGCCGATATCCAGGAATTGGGGCAACGCGTTCGAGAGGGAACCTATCAAATCGACCAGAATGGTGAAATCAGCACCCATCAGGTCTTTGATGCTTATGTCAATAGACTGGTATCGGATTTCAGCGGGGGCACCCCCTTGAAAGTCGCCTGGGATCCTGGCAACGGTGCCGCAGGGGAGGTGATCCAGGCGCTGACTGCCAGATTACCGGGGGAGCATCTGCTCATCAATGAGACCATTGACGGTACTTTTCCCAATCACCACCCGGACCCCACGGTTGAAGAGAACCTGGAACAACTGAAGGCACTCGTCCTCGATCAAAGCTGTGACATGGGCATTGCTTTCGACGGTGACGGGGACCGCATCGGGGTTGTTGACAGCAAGGCTCGTGTACTCTGGGGGGATCAAATCCTGATACTTTTGGCGCGCGAGGTGTTGCGAGAACTGCCCGGCGCCACAATCATTGCCGACGTGAAAACCAGCCGCGCGTTCTTTGATGAAATCAAACGCATGGGCGGTGATCCCGTAATGTGGAAAACCGGGCACTCCCTTATCAAAAACAAGATGTATGAGACGGGTGCGCCTCTGGCCGGTGAAATGAGCGCTCACATCTTCATTAAACACCGGTATTACGGTTTTGATGATGCATCCTACGCGGCGGTACGACTGCTTTCCATTCTGACTTCGGAAGGGGAGAGCCTAGCGGATATGCGTGATCAACTACCCGATCTGATCAATACACCGGAGCTCAGGTTCCCCTGCGCCGAAGATCGCAAGGCTGCTGTGGTTGAGGAAGTACATGCGCGTCTCGCCATGGATGACACCGCAACCGTGCACACCATCGACGGTGTTCGCGTTGAGACCGAAGACGGTTGGTGGTTACTCAGGGCGTCCAATACCCAGGATGTACTGGTTGCACGCTGTGAGTCGGATACGGAACAGGGGCTTGCACGCCTAAAGCAGGCCCTGAACACCCAATTACAGGCATCCGGCCTCGAAGCTTTGTAAAATCCAGGGGTTTGTCGACGGCCTGAGAGACTAAACACCTATTGATGACGTGCAACGCTTTCAACAAAGCTGTCGATGACCGCCGGCTCTGAATTGAACGCAGTGACCAGGCGCATGAACTGTCCTATGCCGTCAACGTCGCGATAAATCTGAAACCCATCAGCCTCAAGGCCGTCTTTAGCGGATTCCGGTATGGCGGCATAAACCATGTTTGCAGGCGGTTGACATAACAACTCAACCCCACAATTCTCGTGCAATCCCACCGCCAGACGTGAGGCCATGGCATTGGCGTGCCGGGCGTTATTCAGCCACAAATCATTCGTGATGTAGGCGTCTATTTGCGCCGAGACAAACCGCATCTTTGAAAAAAGATGGCCACCCCGTTTGCGACGATAGGCAAATTGCTCTGCCAGGGCCTTATTGAAAATCACCACGGCTTCCGCGCCGAGGCATCCATTTTTGCTGCCGCCAAAGGACAAAACATCAATGCCTGCTTTCCATGTCACATCGGCCGGATGACAGTTGAGTGCTGCTACAGCATTGGCAAATCGAGCACCATCCATATGGACAGAAAGGTCATTTTCATGGGCCCGGTCTGAAATGGATTGTACTGTCTCGATATCATAGAGCGTTCCCGCTTCTGTAATCTGTGTAAGGCTGACGGCAGATATCTTGACGTCATGAACGGACGGCCCATATTGGCTCCAGGCGGTATCAAAACCTGTAGGTGTGCATTTGCCATCAACATCATCCATATGCAAAAGGCGTGCGCCGTGGGTGTAAAACTCCACAGCCCCGCATTCAGCGGAAATCAGATGGGCGTGTGGATGACAGAGGATCGCGCCGTAAGGCGGTGTCATAACAGATAGGGCCAGGGCATTCGCCGAGGTTCCGGTGGCGACAAAAAAGACGGCAGCATCACAGTCAAACAGTTCGCGAATGCGATCCTCAGCTCGGCGTGTCAACGGATCTGCGCCGTATGGCATCGCATGGCCCTCATTGGCCCGAACGACGGCATCCAGGATTTCAGGGGAGGCACCCGTCGCATTGTCGGAACAAAAATTCATGATGAGGTTTCCTTGTGTGCCGTCCTGCTATTCTAGCTGGTAATGCCTCGGATTTGTAGATCAACGGGAGCGAACCCCGTTTGAATATCAGTGGGGCGAAAAGCACCTGTTGCAGAAACCACACCCTTATTGAGACCAATAATGATCCACAAGAGACCGGGCTCATAAGCCATTGCAATGTCGGTTTTTGAAGGTGTGGCAGGACGATCGGGATGAGAATGAAAATGGCCGACGAGTTCCTCAGTTGTATCTTCCAGTTCCCGCATAAGGTCAAATCGAACCTGGGGGTCGATCTCGAAGGTTTTTGATTTATCCTGATCGCTGACGTTTTTGCTGGGCACAACTCGTGTCACGTGAACCTGTCCTCCCTCGCTAATGCCAGCCAATAGACCGCAACATTCTTCAGGATAAGCTTTCTCGGCGTGATAATGAAGTTCTGACAAATTTTCCTGTGCGAGTATTATCATCAAGGCTCTAGCCGAATTTTTCCGAGAACTTTTCCGGATCGGATTTCGATCACCACAACTTGTTGACAGGAGGCACTGGAGCCTCCTAACCGTAACAGAAGAGTTCCATCCTCTGCTTTGATGTCTGCGATGTCACATTCGTTAGCGTTGTTGATAACGATGTCTCCGAAACTTTCCGTCGATTGTTCAGACGGTTTCGGTTTTGATGAGTTTTTAAAACCGGTTTTCGCCACCAGTCCATAGGCTAACAAGCCCACACAAATGAGAATGAGTATCCCCAAACCGATAACCAGGGCTTTTAAATACTGCATTGAGTGGCTGTCCTTGTTCCATAGCTGTAGTATCGCATTGCGTATTGCCGGTTGGTGCTAACGTTCGCGAGAACAGAAGAAAGTAAAGTATATGGCATTGAGGGAGGGTCAACATTTAAGGCTTACCGTAGTGGCGGGCAAGGGACGTGTTCGACTGGATCGATATCTGAGTGACGAAATTACCGACATATCTCGCAACCGTTTACAATCCCTGATCAAGAATGGCACCGTCAAAATCAATGGTCAGTTTCAGAGTGAGGCAAAGTTCAAGGTAAAGGACGGTGATCGGATCGAAGTAGTGATCCCGCCCCCGGAGCCTTCCGAGTTGCTTGCGCAA
The DNA here is from genome assembly GCA_963921245.4 of Rhodospirillales bacterium. Lineage (GTDB taxonomy): Bacteria > Pseudomonadota > Alphaproteobacteria > Rhodospirillales > Casp-alpha2 > JABJGO01. The sequence continues at coordinate 951,002 of CAWUEY030000001.1, forward strand.
GCCATTCCGCTGAAAGTTGTGTATGAGGATGAAGACATTATCGTTGTCAACAAGCCCGCGGGGCTTGTCGTCCATCCCGCGCCCGGTAATCCTGATAGGACCCTGGTCAACGCTCTATTGGCTCATTGTGGAGATAGTCTCAAGGGTGTTGGCGGTGTCGCCCGACCCGGGATAGTTCATCGTCTCGACAAGGGGACAAGCGGGTTACTCGTGGCGGCCAAGACAGAATTTGCTCATGCCGCACTGACGGAACAGTTTTCCCGGCATTCCATTGAACGTGCCTATCAGGCGCTGGTTTGGGGTGTCCCGTCACCCACATCTGGAACCATCGAACAAAACATTGGCCGTAATCCCGCCAATCGGAAGAAAATGGCTGTCGTAAAGCATGGAGGTAAACATGCCATAACCCATTATGCTGTTTTGCAGACATTTGAAACGTTGGCCGCGCGCGTGGCGTGCCGCTTGGAAACCGGACGAACCCACCAAATTCGTGTCCACCTTTCCTCACGCGGGCACCCGGTGATTGGTGATCCCCAGTATGGTGGTGGAGACAGGTCCAGGCGGGGTATAAACACCGATATCCGGGAACATTTGAAAACGGTCTCGCACCAGGCATTGCATGCTGCGGAGTTGGGTATTCTGCACCCGTCGACCGGTAAAGCGTTGAAATGGCGCGTGGACGCCCCGGCCCACATGGAGGACCTGGTGCACGTTCTGGAGCGGAACAACTAGTTATACGTTGGCTGTAGCAGGCTTTCCTTCATCATTAGATGGTGTCGGTGTCTCGCTACCATTTTCCCCGGGTTCCGGTGGTGGAACCAAAGAAGGCTCGGAGGGTTCGGGTTCTCGCGCTGCTTCACCTACAGACTCCATAGACGCTGTAGATTGCGTCGCCAGCGTTCCTTGAGCGCTCGCTGCTTTTGGATTCTGGGTGACTTTGCTGTCTTTCGCGGTATCCCCGGTTTTCTGTTTTTCCATGCCGATACTGGCGGGTGCCCGTTTTTCCACTTTTGCCGAAACGCCGTCACCCCATTCATTGATCAGTTTTCGTTGTTCTCCGCGTAAGGTTACGATCCGTCGTTGAGCAACAACACTCAAGAACGAAGAAATGACAGGGGGAACCGCACTATAGATGACCCAGCCGAATGCCGCCGCGCCGAGGATGATTACAAGAGCGAATACATCCGTTAAGACGGTCACCGCCGCACCTAGGCTGTGATCAGTCAGCCAGAGGTCCAACAGGCTAGGAAACACGCCGCAAACATTCATGCTGGCAACGCAAAATGTGGCGTATCGTTCTTTTTGCTGATCAACAACAAAGGCGACAAATGTTGGCAGCATTCCGAAAACAAGGACAACCACGGTCGGCAAGGCAAAAATCAACAGGCCGAAGGCGACGACGGAGGCCCATAGTACATGTGCTTTGCGGTTAGAACCGGGGGCGGATTGTGGTGCTTTTGTATTAGCCATCTTTTGCCCCTAAAACACATTCAGCATGAACAGCATGGTAACCATCGCCATTGACACCAGAATAGAAGACATGGCTGTCACCTTCTGCGCTGTTCTCATAACTTTTGATATTTTGCCATCATCACCACCGATAATGTCGACAATTTCAGCTTCTGCTTCGGCAAACTCGGCCTGGGCTTCGGCAAAACCAGTTGAGTCGTCGCGGCGTTTTTCCGCACTTTCTATTAACTCGAACAGATCGCGCAGGCTGCCTTTGCGGACAACTTGCGGGATTTCCCGTTCCAGTTCACGCCGGGTTGTGCGGCTATGATAGGTGTTGATTGCAGGGCCAACCTGACCACCAACCCAACTGGTCAAGCCAAGTAGCGGTCCGGTAGAGGATTTGTGTTGAACAAATGCAAAAAGGCTGAGAACACCGATGGCAGAGCGTTCAATCATCGGAGAGGCAATTGCCCGTAAATGCAAGTGAACATCGCCGACAAATCGCGTTGTGATATAGGCGGCAATGTGTCGGTCGATGGGTCGTGTACCGGTTTCAACTTTGTTGGAAACCCGATCCATAGCGAGCAGTAAATCAGTGCAATCGGTGACATTTTCTTCAATCACCAATTCACTTTGACAAGGGATAAAGTCGTTGAGTTCATAGAGACAACGCTCGATCCCGTATCCCATATCCCTTGATTTCAGGTGTCCACGACATCGAACGAAGGTTCGTTGCCAGTTCAGATGGTTGCTGGTGATCTTGGGCTGCGCCTTGAACCAGAAGTCATAAATCTCCTGAGTAATGATATCAACGATGGCCTTTGCATTCTGGTTCACCATGGTTTCAACTGCTAGGGCGCTGCCCAGGGCATCCGGCATGAGAGCATAACCCCGATATCGAATAGGGCCAATGGGATCCAGCAGCATACATATCCGGGAAATCACCACATCCGGTTTCGCGTTGGCGGACCCTGGGTTGTAATTTGAGTGATCCATCAGAGCTTTATAGATGTCAGCCATCTCCTCATCGCCCAGACTTCTTCGGAGCCAGCCTTCAAAATTATCATCGGCCTTCAGGGTTTTGAAGGCCTCTTCGTATTTGGCAGCGAATGCATAGGCCAAAGTTCGTGGGCTTAAGTGACCTTGCTTGTCGAACGTATAGGGTGAGGTGGCCTTTTTTTGTCCCTGACGTTGCATGGGGGTTTGCTTGCGGCCATTGGCCCAGGCGTCAACCTGATCCGGATTCCAACGCGTTTTCTCATCATCACTCATAAGTCCGCGAAGCAACTCAATCACACCCATGGGCAGACGGGCTTTGCCACAGACGGCACCATAGGTGCCGCTTTCGACCTTTGCAGCGATGATATCGAGGCTGGAAAGACGGCGGAGGGGATTGTAGCCCAGTAAGATAATGACAATCGCGATCCCCAGCGCATACATATCGTCGGCCAAGGTTCCATCGCCGCGTCCCGAAGGCGGCGCCATGGATCGTTCAATAGGTTCGTACATCACCGGTTGATCGAATCCGGGCGGTGTTGTCACACATTCACCCAGTACGATCTCGTCACGAGTTTCGTCCATAAAGAACATGTTGTCCGGACGAATGGATCGATGGATGAGACCTGCCTCCATAAGAGATACGATGCCCTCCATGGCGGGGAGAACCACGCGCTTGACGACGTCATATTCGCCAACCCTTGTCACGCCGGTTGAGATTGCACCTATCAAGCTGCCGCCGAGCGGTTGTTCACAAATAACAGCGGCAACTGCCTTGTCATAGGGCTCCCAATACACATATCCCCAGTCATGGATTGGGATAACGCCCTTGAAACGACTGGACCGCAGTTTCCGAATGGACCCAACCCGGATTGGCATGCCGGGTTGGCACATAAGCGCAAACAGCTTCACGCCGGGGAGTTCGCTATCCGTCGCTTCGTAGGCCTTCGCACAGGGCGAGTCGAATTGGGGGAGCGGCTTCTCTCCATCAATCGTGTAACGATCGTGAATTCGGGCGGTAAAGGTCAGCGGTTGCGACTCGGATCGTTCAGGTGCTGGTGTGGGAGCCGCTTGCGTAGGAGAAGAGGGCACAGTCGCTGGCGCTGGCGTATCGTCATCGGGTTTTGGTGCATCGGCGGCGGATAGCGGAGCATCATTCGAAGGAACTCCTTCGGATGCAGCCGGGTTTCCGGTGGTGTTTTCGGCGGTTTCTGCCATATCATTTCAATCTGGCCGCGCGACGGAATGCAACCAGGATCACCTCATTCTGTGGTGTCACGTTTGCCGTTCTTGAAGGACTCTATCATAAAATCGGCCAAAACGCGACCAGACACACATCGGATTCTCCAACAATCAATGCCCGGTACCACCAACGAACCGCCCGCCGGTATCAAAATCACCCGCAAAAACGCAAATTGTCCATATTTTAGAATAGCTTATTAATCATGTTTTTTAAAACAGGTTGAGCACGTGTGCGTTGAGAGCTAAAAGTCTAGCGTTTTTTTTCAATTGGAATAGCTTCCATGCTTGAACGCTTCTCCTCCGTCGGGGACATGATTCGTGCGAACCAACCCGAAGAAAGCGTGTATTGCATCTGTGATGGCGCTATTCGCGATAATGCCAGAAGGTTTCAAACCCGGTTTTCGGGGACGGTGCTTTACGCGCTCAAAGCCAATCCCATGAAGGAAGTAACGGATGTTTTGTATGACGCGGGCATCGAACATTTTGATACGGCATCGCTGCCGGAAATATCTATGATCGCCGAGCGTTATCCTCGTGCGACAACGTATTTCATGCATCCTGTAAAAGGGTGGTCTGCGATAAGGGAAGCCTATGACCAGTACGGCGTGCGGCACTTTGTCGTGGATCATGCGGATGAAGTTCGCAAGATGGATGAGGTGCTGGGGCAGGAAAAAGCCCGCCCGGTTTTGGTTGTCCGCCTATCGACGCCTAGCAAGGATGCCACGTTCAATCTGTCAGAAAAATTTGGTGCCCGTCCCGAAGAGGCCGTTGAGCTGATGCGGGATGCTTTCGGACGCGGGTTTCCTGTTGGTTTGTGTTTTCACGTCGGTTCGCAGTGTTTGACGACGGATGGTTATGAGGCGGCGTTTGATCTGACGGCCCAGGTGCTCGCAAAATCCAATATCCCGATTCAATGCCTCGACGTTGGTGGCGGGTTTCCCGCAAGCTACGAAACGGTTTCTCCTCCATCTCTCGAGACGTTTCTGGAGGTGATCAGCACCCGGGTTGATGCTCTCAACCTGCCTCCTGAATGTCATGTAATGTGCGAACCTGGCCGGGCTCTCGTTGCAAACGCCATGTCTGTGGTCACGCAAGTGCAATTACGCCGTGACAGTACACTTTACATCACGGACGGTATTTACGGCACGTTGGGGGGCAGCAGACTGGGGCTTCACTTCCCTGTTCGCGCCTATACTGTTGACGGTGAGCTTGCCTCGGAAAATCAGGCAGCGTTCACGGTGTTCGGCCCGACCTGTGACAGTCTAGATGTTCTGCCTTACAAATTATCCCTGCCGACGGCAATAACCAGCGGTGAGTGGATTGAGTTTGGAATGCAGGGTGCGTACGGACCTGCAACCCGCACAGATTTCAACGGATTCATGCCTCATCGATACTGTTACGTTGATCAACCGTTCGAGCCTTGAAGAAACCCATCGTTGACGGTCCGTAAGACCAGTGCTGTCACCGCCACGCTATGTTTATGAGCGATTTGAAAACCAAGATGTCGCCCGACACCAGGATCATGAATAATCAATCCTCAAAGGGATCGTGAACAATAATGGTGTCGTCTCGTTCGGGACTTGTCGACAGCACCGCAACAGGGGCACCAATCAAATCTTCGATACGGCGAATGTATTTTATCGCCGTTGCGGGCAAATCGGCCCATGAACGTGCTCTTGCGGTAGTTTCCGACCACCCTTCCATGGTTTCGTATATAGGCTCCACTCGTTCTTGTCTGAGTGTTGACGCAGGGAGATGGTCGAGGGTTTCGCCATCCACACGGTAACCTGTACAGACCTTGAGTTCCGGCATGCCATCCAGTACATCCAGCTTCGTCAATGCTATACCCGTTATGCCATTAACACGAACAGCCTGACGAACGAGAACGGCGTCAAACCAGCCGCACCGCCGAGGGCGACCGGTAACAACACCAAATTCGTGGCCTTTTTCACCCAACAACTGGCCAACATCATTCAATTGTTCAGTCGGGAATGGTCCACTGCCGACACGGGTTGTATAGGCTTTGGTTATGCCGAGGACGTAATCAATGGCATTCGGCCCCTGACCAGTGCCTGTGGCGGCTTGCGCCGCAACAACGTTGGACGACGTTACATATGGATAGGTTCCATGATCGATGTCCAGCATTGTCCCTTGCGCCCCTTCATAAAGAATACGTTTGCCATCCCGCCGGGCGTCGTTGAGCAGCTTCCATACAACGTCGATATAGGGGGCTATCTTCGGGGTAATGTCCCGCAATTTGGACAATAGGTCTTCGCGGTTGATTTCTTCTGCACCCATGCCCCGCAGCAGCGTATTGTGATGAAACAAAAGTGCATCCATTTTCGCGTCGAGCAAATCCGGATATCGTAAGTCGCCGACACGAATGGCCCGTCGGGCGACTTTGTCCTCGTAGGCCGGTCCAATCCCGCGACCGGTAGTTCCAATGGCACCAATTTTGCCGTTGCTGCCGCTCGCAGCCTGCTCTCTTGTTTGATCCAGGTTTTGATGGAGTGGCAGAATGAGAACAGCATTTTCCGCAATGCGCAGGTTATCAGGACTCACATCAACGCCCTGATCGCGCAATTTGTCCATTTCCTTCAGCAGCGCCCAGGGATCAACGACTACGCCATTGCCAATAACGGACAGTTTTCCCGCTCGAACTATACCGGACGGCAACAGGCTGAGTTTGTAGACTGCGCCGTCAATGACCAATGTATGGCCGGCATTGTGGCCACCCTGAAAACGAGCCACGACATGGGCTCTTTCAGACAGCAGATCAACAATTTTGCCTTTTCCTTCGTCGCCCCATTGCGATCCGACGACAACCACGTTTGCCATTCGGTTTTCCTCCTGCCGTCTAGTCAGTCAAGCCCGTCAATCGAGCGAAACGGGTTTGTTGTCAATCAACACATGCGTACACTTAAGCCGCAAGGCCTCTGCTGAAGCGTCTGTTGTATCGTCGATCCCCGCCACAACAATCCAGCCTTCAGTGCGCAGTGATTCGCGGATTTCCAACGGAACATCCAATGGGACAAAAATCTTGTTGAGTGCCCGAGCAGGGGGAATCGCCCGAAGCAAGGTATCCGTAAAAAGCGTGAGACCGGTTGCGGGTTCACCCGAACAAGGGCCCTCCGGGTTCGCGGGTGCGGGGGTCACGTAGCGTCCACCTGCACCGAGTTCTCCACGCACACCCGATGTAAAAAACGTAAATGTCACGCCGGTATGATATTCCCAGCCACGATTCTCGACCACATCCACCGTAAGACTCAAATCCGGCGCGTTTTTTTGAAGAACGGAGACAACTTCTGAAAGCGTGGATAATTCGTCACGACTTTTCGGCCCCAGCCCGAGAGTGGAAATCTTCCCGATCGCTTCTGTTGCGGGTCCTGTGGTGATCAACAGTTGTCCGATCAGTGACGCCTGTTCCGACCCGATTGCAGATTCCAGATCGATTACAAGTGCGGCGTCCTTTCTATCGAGTGCGGCGCGAATATCCCTTTCCGCGCGCTGACCGATATCCAGATCGCTGCACAGTGCTGGGATCAGGGTAGGAAGACACAAATCTACGGACAGGTCGCCAACACCCAGGCTGATCATGGTATCGGCGGCCATGAGGATGACTTCGGCATCTGCGACTGGTGTATCCGCTCCGATGATCTCGGCACCGACCTGGCCGAACTGGCGGTCTTCTCGCAACTGGGTGCCTTTCACCCGCAGGATTTCACCAGCATAACTGAGCCGAAGGGGACGCGGGGCATTAGCCAGCCTCGATGTTGCTATCCGGGCAACCTGTGGCGTCATGTCAGCGCGAATGCCCATCATACGTTGGGAGATGGGGTCCATCAGCCGAAAAGTCTGGCTGGTCACTGCCTCACCGGGACCACGTAGTAAATTTTCCTCGAATTCCAGTAAGGGCGGTTTCACCCGGTCATAACCGTAGGCCGCAAACCGGGCCATCACCTGTTCCACCACGTGGGCTTCAAATCCTGCGTGATGGGGCAGAGTATCCTTCATCCCGGCAGGCAATAGTGCCTGACTGGCGTTGTCATTGATAGCGTCGGTCGTCATATCCGCAGGTTCATTATCCGGTCAAAAAAAGGGCCGTGTGCGTTCTCTGCCACAGCCCTCGTCAGCATGTGGATCCGATCAAGCATCAGGCTCCACGTGGCCCACACTACTAACCGGAAAATGCCGGATCGACAAGTATCACATGGTTAGTTGATAGATCATTGCAGCACTGATCGAGCCCACCATCGCCAACAGAATGTACCAGACGAAAACCGCTGGGCGGGCGAGGACATAGACGGCAATTGCCGCGGGTATACTGGTTACACCACCACCCAGCAGGAACCCCATGGCGGCACCTGGTGCCATTCCCATTTCCATCAGGCGAGACATTAGGGGAATGGCCGCATATCCGTTAAGGTAAGCGGGAATACTGGCGAGGGCCGCCGCCGGTATGGTCCACCATTCACCGCTGCCAAGATGCTGAACAACCATTTCTGCCGGGATATAAACGGTCATGAGGCTCTCCAATACAAAGGCAAATGTCAGCCATTTAAGCAGGAACCAACCGGTTTCAAGGGAAGTACTGCGGAAGACCGCAAGACGCTCGGATTGCCGCCAGAAGACCCACTGGGGCTGTTCCGGTGTATCACAGCCTGAAGCGGGGCCACACCCCGCGATGGCATTAACGCGTAAGACACTGCTGAAAGCACCGGTGGCCATGGCGGCGTGCGTTGCGAAACCGGCCAGCAGCCCTATTGCGATGGTAGCAATGGTTTTTGCAATGGTGAAAGGTAATCCCAAGGTCGCGGCACTCAAGATAAACATCTCTGGATCCATCAATGGAGAGCTAATCCAGAATGCCATAACAGGTGCCAGAGGAACGCCCGCGCTGAGAAGACCGGCAATGATGGGAACAACACCGCATGAACAAAACGGAGACAGGGCTCCAAACAGGGATGCGAGAAAAATCATCCGTACGGGATGCCCGCTGAAAACCCCGGCTATCACAGCGTCCGCGCCGCTCGCTTTAGCCGCCGCCGCCGTTGCGACAGATAAGATCAGGAACGGCGAAATCCAGATCAGGCTATCAATAGAAAATAGAATGCTCGGAATAACCTGCTGTCTGTCGAAGACAAGGATTGCCAGCAGAAGAAGGGAAATCGCCAAAACAACCCGGTCAAGACGCCATAACTGGCGTGAAAAATTTTCTACGTGCTTGAGCAAAAGGGTTTTTCGGGTCCAATGCTGTTTCGGGAGTGAATGTTCCATAGCTCAGTCTTTCAATCAGGCGGCGATGTTTTCCAACCCTATGGAAAACAAATACGAGAGTCAACTAAATTTCTAGAATTATCGAATTAAAAAAGCAATAGGCACGTCCCAGATAGCGCAATCAGGTGTCGTCATGGGCCAGCCCCAAAGTAATAGAACAAATGTCGAATTTCTGTTTCGGCGTGGCGAACGCGTAAAAGCTAAGGCAGAGGAACCATTTGACGGTCGACGGATTGCCCGACAATCTGAGCAATGAGTGGTGCCATGCGTCGCAAGAGATCGTTGCTATTGGATTGGCCCAGGTCGGAAGCGACCGATCCTTCCCAGAGTCGTTTACCGTCTTCTCTGCTTTCCAGGGTTGCATTGATTACGTAATGGCTGGGGGTAACAATGGTTGTCGGATTGCTCTGGCTATTGGAGAGTAGTCCGCCAGAGGTGCTGTCGAACAAATTAAGGCGCAATTCAGAATCACCCGTACCGCCACTTCCCTGAAGTATCCTGAATTCAATGGTTTTTCCATCCCCCGACGTTGACCATGCACCAATCTCATCGCGGGTTTCCAGGGTGAGGATCAGGATTCCTGTCTCTGAGACAGGATACCCTCTTGCTCTCAGAGAGTCGGAAACAACAGAGAGAACCTCCAGGTTCTCGTTTGAGTTATCCAACACCTGCACCTCCATGACCGCACCGGCGGGCATGGGACGATAGTTAATGCCACTGATAACCGCATCGTTTGAAGCTGCCGCATTCTGATGAAAGGTAACGAGGCAAAAGAAGACCATGACCATGAACAGGGTAAAAAATTTCGACACAGGCGAAGTCCTAATGTGTGGAAAAACAGGGTGTTGATATAGTGAGTTGACTGATCCCAAAGGATCACAGTCTTGATAGGGAGTCAACTTGACGAGCATCAGGGTTGACCCCTTCGTTCTGATGTCTATCGTCCCGACATTCCAGTTCGCATAGACGATATGGGTGATCGTATGTCAAACCCGATCAGTAGGCACGGCGCGATTGCCGCAGGACATCCGGAAACAGTTGCGGCGGGAATTCAGGTTCTTGAAAACGGCGGTAATGTCTGGGATGCGGCACTTGCCTGCATGGCTGCTGCTTGTGTCGTAGAACCTGTTCTGTCCTCGCTTGGTGGTGGCGGTTTCATGTTGGTTCAGGACCGCTCATCAGGCACCCGCCCCGTGCTTTATGATTTCTTTGCCCAAACACCAGGCAAATTACGGCGTGCAAACGAAACGGATTTCTTTCCAGTGACGGTGGATTTCGGCACCGCGCAACAAGAATTCCACATTGGAACAGGTGCTTGCGCCGTGCCGGGGATGGTTCCGGGGATGTACACCATCCATCGTGATCTGTGCAGCATGCCATTATCGGCGATCCTGAAACCGGCGATTGATATTGCGCGTAAAGGCGCTGTTGTGAACGATTTTCAAGCCTTCCTGTTCGGTGTTGTCAGACCCATTTATGACAGAAATGTAGAAAGTCTCTCGACGTATGGCTCTGTCGAGAACGGTCTGGCTGTAAGCGGCGATATACTGCGAAATCTGGATCTTGCGGAGGTTTTAGAAACCATGGGGAATACCTCTAACGCCGATAATTTCCTCAGCGAATTCAATAATAGCATTGTGCGCTTTATGGAAGAGAATGGTGGCCACATCCGTGGCCCGGATGTTGACGGCTATATTGTTGAAAAGCGTGAACCTCTCAAAGCTGTCATTGACTCAGCCAGGATTGTGACAAATTCGCCGCCCTCAACAGGGGGCATCCTCATCGCATTTGCATTGTCCCTGCTGCATCAGCAGGCGGTCAGCAAAGGATTGTCGAACGCTATGCTTGCCCGGATCATGACGGCAACCAACGGTGCCAGACTGGAAAGCGGATTGGGCAAGTTGGATGAAATGGCTTTTGATCGTCTTTTGGACCAGAAACTGGTTGAGCGGTATCGGCGCGAAGTCAGCGCATCACCCAAATCCCACCGGGGAACAACGCACATAAGCGTCATTGATGGTACGGGAAACACGGCGGCGGTCACGCTTTCCAACGGCGAAGGCTGCGGAAAAATACTTCCTGGTATGGGCTTTATGCTGAACAACATGCTTGGAGAAGAGGACATCAATCCGCTGGGCTTCGGGGGTTGGGCCACAAATGTGCGTCTCTCTTCCATGATGGCACCGACGTTTATTGAACACGATGAAAGTGGTTTGACGGTTTTAGGGTCTGGCGGGTCTAATCGAATTAGAACGGCAATCCTCCAGGTTATCTGCAACCTTGTTAGGCATGATATGGTACTGGAAGACGCAATAGTTGCCCCCCGGTTGCATATGGAAAACGGAAATCTCTCCATTGAGGGGGGCTTTTCTGAACAGGAAATCAATCATTTGAAATCTGAATTCGATTCAGTTTCTGTGTGGCCTGAACGCAATATGTTTTTTGGCGGTGTACATGGTGTTCAGTTGTCGCACAACGGAGAATTGACCGCGTTCGGCGATCCCCGACGCGGTGGATTTTCTCGTGTAACAAAGTGAACAAGACCACTTGAATTTTCCCATAATTTCCTACGTCGAATGCTCGCCAAGGCCAAATGTGACGTGTAGTAGGAGTGGAATTCGGGTGACGGCGGTTAAACTTGGAGACACAGGTTTCGGCAATTGATCATTGATCCCAACAGCAAATCCCGGGATGTGTTCTTTATCGGCGCGGGTCAGGTCAGGCTTAGTAAACACTCCTTTTTGAGACGAGAAATCATCTTGGATTCCCCGCCTGCCAGGACCGTACGCCGAGCGAAACCGTTGCAAGGGTATTGAGCGACCTTATTAGGCGGAACATGCTGAAACGCGGAAAAACAAACTTATCGTTATGGAAGTTGATGCGCTGGAGGGTATAATCGAGGAAGTTCGAGCTGACTTATAATCGTCTCATCTGTTTGATTTGAAGGGCGCTGCATCGCTAATTTTTATTTCGGTTGTATTGGACTGTTGGCGAAGATTAGCCTAGTCTCTCTCAAACGGGGGGAAGCCGTCCTGGCAACACATTGTGAGTTTGGAATAGCTGATGAGCAAAACAATCATGATCGTTGAAGACAATGAGCTGAACATGAAGCTCTTCACCGACCTGCTTCAGGCCCATGGTTACAACACGGTTCAAACCATGGACGGGCGTAATGCGATCAAGCTCGCCCGTGAACACTCACCAGACCTGATTTTGATGGACATTCAGCTGCCGGAAATTTCCGGTCTGGAGGTCACCAAGATGATGAAGGCAGACGATGACCTCAATCATATCCCGGTTGTCGCAGTCACCGCATTTGCCATGAAAGGCGATGAAGAAAAAATCCTCGAAGGTGGCTGCGAGGGGTATATTTCGAAACCGATTTCGGTTCCCGATTTCCTCGATACTGTTGAGAAATCTTTGGGCTAAATTCCCCTCAAACCTTCGCCGATACACATCTGACATACAAAAAACGTCAATCCTGAGAATGATGCTTTCTTTGTTTATGCCCTTTAAGACAAGAACATGAAACCGGTCTTGTAGCAGACGTTACTTAATTTTCGCTTCCTTGAAGATTACGTGCTTGCGAACCACGGGATCGTATTTACGGAATTCAAATTTTTCTGTGGAATTCCGCGGGTTCTTTTTCGTCACATAGTAGAATCCCGTATCAGCGGTGCTGACGAGTTTTATCAGAATGCTTGCGGGCTTCGCCATGTTTCCATATCCATCCGGTTGGTCGTCGCGATTGCGATGTTCAGGCCGCGAAACATACAGGCACTTTTGCCCGTGTCAAGGGGACGGTTCGTCGAGCTTCAACAAAATCGAAAAATTTCGCCCTTATTCGGAAGCGATCTGGTGGCGTGACGAAAGTGCTAATGCCTTTTTGTAAAGCGTTGCACTGTTTATCAGTACCTGTGCTGCGTTAATATCCACACCATCGGTATGCCGTTCGGGAGGGCAAATAGCCCTCAGGTGGCTCCGTGTCTCCCGGGCCGTGAGCGGTGTTTTGCGCCAATCATCAAAAACATCAGCCCGGTTCTCAACAGTCCTGAGTGCCGACTCAAGGGATGCTTGGTCAAAGCCGCTTTCCGTGTCGAGACCGCTTGTGCAAATGACTGGAAATACCCCGAGGCCATGCAAGGCATAGCCGCTCGGTGCCATAAAGCGGGACCACGTCAGGGTAATTTCACCGTCATTGGGCAAACGGACAACGGTTTGAACCGTACCTTTTCCGTACGACCCTGTGCCGAGCACGACGGCTCTGGATTGGTCTTGCAGGGCTGCGGCAACGATTTCTGAAGCAGACGCAGACCGTCCGTCAATTAGCACCACCAATGGCAGACCGCTGGTGATATCACCGGCCACGGCCTCATAGTGCTGAACCGAGTCAGGATGCCGCCCGGAAGTGTTCAGGATATCGCCTGTAATCAGGAGGGTATCTGCAAGTTCAATTGATTGTTTGAGCAGTCCACCCGGGTTTCCACGAAGGTCCAGCACAATTCCCTTGGGCGGGTTTTCAGATTCCACGAAACGGGCTATATCGGATGAAAAACTGCTGACGGTTCCCTGATTGAAGCTCTTGACCTTCACGTAGAGAATATCATCGTTCAACTCGGCACGCACAGTCGGCTGAATGATTAATTTCCGTTCAACAGTATGAGTTACTTCTTCCTCATCAGACCGCATAACTGTGACTTTAACTGTCGTATTCGCAGGGCCTCGCAGAGAATCCCGGATTTCCTTTGCTGACTGATTTGTCGTGTCCAGACCGTTTACATGCGTAATTTGATCGCCCACCTGAATGCCTAATTCAGCAGAAGGGGAGTTGTCCAGGACCTGTGTCACGGTGGGTTTTCCGTCTCGAACAAGAAAATGGATCCCAATTCCCACATACCCGCCCCGTTTGGCGCGGTTCGATCCGGCTTCTTCCGCACCGGCATACCGGGAATAGATATCCAGGGTGCTTAGCGCACCATCAAAAATTGACTCGTACACGCGTTCGATATGCGCCTGGCGAATATCATCAGAGTTGCGACTTGCTTCCAGCGTAATGATGGTGACCAGATGCGCCCATCCCTCCACATCTCTGCTCTTGGGCTCCGGCATGGCGATAAAATCAACACCGTTCAATCGAGCCGTCAGATACCCCTCATTGCTGACAATGGAAAGACCCGGATCCAATGCGGCGAGGCCCCTCAACCCCTCCAAAGCCACCGTATCCAGGTTGACTTCATCAATGTACTTGGATGCTATGCTGTCAAAGCCGGTGATAAACACTTCTTCGGCGCGCTCCAGCGGGAACGGATTCGGATTTGTCGATTGATCAACCGTCACGGCTGCACTGGTACAGCCGGTCAGGGTCAGTCCCAACCACAGTGTTAATCCTGGAAAACGATTCTTTGCTCGCATAGCGTCCAATTCAATCAGCATGGCAACACCCTTTGCAACCCATATCGACAGATATTGACGGTTTCTTACGATGATTAACGTGGAGCGGTGCTTATTTGTGGGCTAACGCCCTGATCTGTATCGTGATTTGGCTTTTCTCACTTTTTTCTTTTTTGTTCCTCGATATTGATGCGGCCCTTGCTTTGTTCGACTGGATAGCCCCTGATCCGCGAGAGACAGAATGATCCCGCCCGTAAGCGGGTCCGCCTCACGCAGGATAACTTGCAGGGTCTGTCCCAGTGAAAATTCCAACCCGTTCCGGTCTCCCCGCAGGCAATGAGCATTTTCATCGTGATGATAATAGTCGTCGGGCAGGGCGCGCATGGGAACGAGGCCGTTTGCGCCGCTCCTTTCAAGGTCAACGAACAGGCCAAATCGAGTAACGCCTGAAACATGCGCCGTAAAGGTTTGGCCGACAAGGGTTGAAACAAAAGACGCTGTAAAGCGATCGATGGCATCCCGCTCCGCGGTTGCGGCTCTTCTTTCAGTGACGGACAAGTGTGAACCTATGTCTTCAAAATCTCGGTGATCCGGCTTTAGGCCGTCATCCCCCAGTTTGCAGCCAGTGATCAATGCCCGATGAACCATTAGGTCGGCGTAGCGACGAATGGGTGAGGTGAAGTGACTGTAGCGTCTGAGATTCAAGCCAAAATGGCCAATATTTTCAGGATGGTAGGCTGCCTGGGATTGGCTCCGGAGAATAACTGTATTCACCAAATCAGATTGCGGGGTGTCTGCAACCTTCGACAGTATGGTATTGAAACTTTCCGCTCGGATAACACCTCCCCTGGCAAACGGAATATCCATGCTGTCGAGGAAATCTCGCAATGCTTCTATCTTTTCCATGCCGGGTTGGTCATGAACCCGGTAGAGACAGGGTTGATTGTGTTTTTCAAGAGTTTCAGCCGCCGCCACATTTGCTGTGATCATGAACTCTTCGATCAAGCGATGCGAGGCAAGGCGTTCACGAATGAAAATATCCTCGACCACGCCCTTGTTGTTGATGACGACCTGGCGTTCGGGCAGGTCCAGTTCCAACGCGCCGCGTTTTTTTCTTGCCGCCTCCAAAACGGCAAATGCCTTGAACAGGTTTTCAATGATGGATGGCTCGAGCTCCTGGGTACTGTCATCCAAATGTCCATCAAAGGCAGCCTGGGCCTGGTGATAGGTCAGGCGGGCGTGGCTACACATAATTGCCCGCTCAAATCTATGCCTTTTGAGATGGCCTTTTTCATCAATCCACATATGGGCGGCGAGACAGGGGCGTTCTTCATGTGGAACCAGTGAACACCAACCGTTGGAGAGTGCTTCGGGCAGCATGGGAACAACACGATCAGGGAAGTAAACCGAGTTCCCCCGTCGATAGGCATCCCGATCGAGGGCACTGTCTGCACCCACATACCAGGCAACATCGGCAATGGCTACGATCACATGCCAGCCGTCCTTGTTGTTTTCCGCCGTATCCGGTTCGGCAAACACGGCGTCGTCAAAATCGCGGGCATCGTCGCCATCAATGGTTACAAAAGGAACGGATCGCAGATCTACTCGTCCTTCCAAAGGGGCTGGACCGGCGCTGCTGGCCTGTTCCAGTGCCTCGGCGGAGAACTCGGTTGGAAGATCATGTTCGTGAATGGAAATCAGACTGGCGGCACCGGGCGCATTCATGTTGTCCAGCCGTTCGACAACCTTTGCAAACCGAAGTCCCAATCGGTTTCCCGATAGAATCTCCGCCCGCACAAGGTCACCGGGACCTGCATCTCCGGCATTGTGCTTGTCGATTAAAAACTCAGATTTTGCCCGCCGATCAGTAGGGCGCAGGCGAAGATGAGTGTCGTCATCGACGAGTAATCCAATGATTCGAGCCGGCGTAGCGGTGAGCCTTCGGATGGTTTTGCCATTGTAGATGTCAGGTTTTCCGGATTTCGTCCTTTTTGCTCGTTCCACGCGAGCAAGGGATCGATCACCCGAACCAGGAGCAGGTTGCCCTCGCCGTTCCGGTGCCATGTAAACAATAGGCGGCGGGTCGTCAGAATCCCAGGAAACCGGACGGGCGATAACGTCACCGTCTCGATCCGTGCCCGTTACTTCCACAACACAGACGTTGGGTAAAATGCCGGGCTGAGTGTATTTCCGGCCACTGCCGCGCTGGATAGTGCCATCCAGAACCAGGTCGCGAAGTACTTTCTTCAGGTCAAGCTTTTGGGCTGCGTTAAGATGAAACGCCCGTGCGATTTCACGCTTACCGGAGGCATTGGGATTTTCCTCAATGAACCGGATGATGTCCTGCTTGCCGGGAGAGGGCGCAGGTGGTGCCCGCCGGGATACCATGGAAACCGCCGTCAGCTTCCGCCCGCGCTGGCTTTGCGAGGTCCAGGCTTTCCGCGCGGTACTTTTTTCGGTTCCCTAGCGGCTTTGGCTGCCAACATTTCGATGGCCATTTCCAGGGTGATGGAATCCGGTTCTATGTCTTTTGGAATGGTTGCCCGGATTTTTCCGTGCTGAACATAGGGTCCCCAACGCCCGGATTTTTGCATGATCGGTTTACCGTCGCCGGGGTGCGCGCCCAGTTCCCTGGCCGGAGCTTTTTTCGGTGACTCCGCAATAATGGTCACGGCGCGGTTAAGACCAATCTCGAGGACGTCATCTTCTTTCAAGGAGAAGTAATTTCCCTGGTAGAAGAGATAAGGTCCGAACCGACCAAGTCCGGTCTTTATCATATCGCCCGTCTCTGGATGGGTGCCGACCTCCCGGGGCAGGGAGAGCAGGCGCAGCGCCCGGTCCAGATCAATGTCAACGGTATCCATGTGACGGGGAACAGAAGCGCGTTTTGGCTTAGGCATCGCGGCTTTTTTCCCTTTTACTTTTTCAGGGGTTTCGCCAAGCTGTACATAAGGTCCAAAGGGTCCCTTGCGTAGCGAAACGGATAATCCGGTTTCTGGATCCGTGCCGAGTTCCCGAGGGCCCGTATCGGCCGCCGCCGCTTCATCTGCATCGCCCGTAACAATTCCAAGCGCGCGCGTGTAGTTGCAGTCCGGATAATTTGAGCATCCGATGAAAAAGCCTGTTTGTCGGCTGGGCTTGAGCCCCAGACGACCGTCATCGCATCCCGGACATTGCCGTGTATTGCGCCCATCTTCGCGTTCTGGAAAAAAATGTAGCCCCAGCAAATCATCGATGGCATCAATAATTTCCCGATTGGGGCGCTCTTTGATATCTTCCGTCACAGCAAAAAACGGCGACCAGAACTGTCTTAGTACAGTCTGCCAGTCGATTTTGCCGTCAGATATCTCGTCGAGTTCGTTTTCAAGCTCGGCTGTAAAATCGTATTCCACGTATCGCGGAAAGAACCGGGACAGAAACGCGGTTACGAGACGTCCGCGATCTTCCGGCTCGAACCGTCGTTTATCCAACCGCACGTAGTTCCGGTCCTGGAGCACACTGATAATGGATGCATAAGTGGAGGGGCGACCGATACCCTTTTCTTCCAGTGTTTTTACCAAACTGGCTTCCGTATAGCGTGGTGGTGGTTGGGTAAAATGCTGTTCAGGGTCGACCGTGCTCACAGTAACATTTTGCCCTTCCTTTAGCGGTGGCAGTAAACGCGTGGAGTCGTCGCCGTTTTCACCTTGAGTATCGTCCTTGTCTTCCTTGTATAGGGCATAATAGCCGTCAAAGGCGACAACGGAGCCGGTGGCTCGAAGGGTAACACGGCCGTCCTTGGCGGGTATATCCACGCCGACCTGATCAAGAATGGCGGAAGCCATTTGACTGGCAACCGTGCGTTTCCAGATAAGCTCGTAGAGTTTGCGCTGGTCATCATTTAGATACGCCGCAATATCCCGGGGATGTCGTCTGATATCTGTTGGTCGCACAGCCTCGTGGGCTTCCTGTGCATTTTTAGCCTTATTTTTGTAGACGCGCGGCTCCGCCGGAATATAGGTATTTCCAAAACTTTCGGATATCAGGCTTCTTGCACTGTCAATCGCTTCCCGAGCAATTCCGACACCGTCGGTTCTCATGTAGGTGATCAAACCCACTGTTTCCCCGCCGATGTTAATGCCTTCGTATAGCTTCTGCGCAACCTGCATGGTTTTCCGGGCACCAAAATAGAGTTTACGCGATGCCTCCTGCTGCAACGTGGAAGTCGTAAACGGCGGTGACGGATTGCGGCGGACCTGCTTGCGCTCGATATTGCCGATGTTGAGCGATGCAGCGATGATCGCCTGTTTTGCTTTCTCCGCGTCGGCTTCCGATGTCAGGGATAGTTTTTTTATTTTTTCACCGTCCAGCTGAGACAGGCTGGCTTTGAAGGTTTCGCCCGTCGGAAGCGCCAGCGTGGCCTCCAGGCTCCAGTACTCCTGCGGCTTGAAAACTTCTATCTCGAGTTCCCGTTCACAGATTATTCTCAAGGCAACGGATTGCACCCGCCCAGCCGAGCGGCTTCCCGGAAGCTTGCGCCACAAAACCGGGGACAAGGTAAATCCGACGAGATAGTCGAGCGCCCGGCGGGCGAGGTAAGCATCGACCAGTTCCTTGTTCAGGTCACGGGGACGATCGAAGGCCTCAAGAATAGCACCCTTGGTGATCTCGTTGAAAACCACGCGCTTGACATCAACGGCATCAAGTAATCCCTTATTTTTCAGGACCTCCATCACGTGCCAGGAAATCGCTTCCCCTTCCCGGTCGGGATCAGTGGCCAGATACAGTTTTTCGGATTGGCGAACGGCCTTTTCGATGTCCTGGATGTGCTTCTTTGAGCGAGCATCCGTTTCCCAAGACATGGAAAAATTGTCGTCCGGCCGAACCGAACCATCCCTGGACGGCAGATCACGGATGTGGCCATAACTGGCCAGGACATGAAAATCCGCCCCCAGGTACTTGTTGATTGTCTTGGCCTTTGCCGGGCTTTCCACAATGACGACGTTTGTCATGACAGCGACTGTTTTTCCGTCTCGTTAGCTTTCAAAATCAGGCACACCCGGTTGCCCGGATGACGTTCTAACCGTCCCGCAAGTTCCAATTCCAACAGGACCGCATGGACTGTTGGAATGGAGAATTGGCAGTTGCGAACCAATTCGTCAACCGCCACTGATGAATTTCCCAGTAATTCCTTTATGGCACAGCGGGCCTGATCTATGTTGCTGTCGATGACGTCATCGCTTTCTAATTTATTGTAATAAAACAAATCTTCCTTTGTTTGTTCCAAGAAATTTGTCTCCGAGAGTGCCTCTAGGACGTCGCTGGCTGATTCAGTTAAAATTGCGCCATCTCGAATCAATCCATTGGTGCCGCGTGCTCTCGGGTCTCCGGGGGTGCCCGGAACCGCGAAGACGTCACGTCCCTGTTCGAGAGCGGCGCGGGCTGTGATCAAGGAGCCGGATCGGGGAGAAGCCTCGACAACAACGACACCTCTAGACAGACCGGCAATGATTCGGTTCCTAACCGGAAACATTCGTGCCGTTGGTTTCGTACCTACTGCCATTTCAGCAACAACAACTCCCTGATCCCGGATTTCTGAATAAAGTTTCTGGTTTTCCCTGGGATAAACGACGTCAACACCACCGGCGAGAACGGCAATGGTTCCAGTTCTCAAACCTCCCTGATGGGCAGCGGTGTCGATGCCGCGGGCCATGCCGGAGACGATAACGAGGTTGTTGTGCCCATATCCGCCTTTCCCGATATCCGCCGCGAGTGCACGGGCGAAGCCCATGCCGTTGGCGGACGCATTCCGCGCACCGACAATGGCGATTGAGTCATTTTGCAGCAGATGGGTGTTCCCAGCGACGGAAATCAGGGGAGGAGCACCTACTGTAAATCGAAGAGAATCGGGATAACCCTTCTCGCAACTGGCGACGAGGTTGGCCCCCGCTGCAATCAATCTCTCCAATTCCAAATCAACCAGTCTTTCCGGGTAGAGCCTGTAGCTGATTTTTCCTCCCATTCGAGCGAGCTCAGGAAGCGCATCAAGAGCAGAAGAGGCGGATCCGTATTTCGATAACAATCTATGGAAAGTTACCGGCCCGACATTTTCCGATCTAATCAGCCGTAACCAATCACGCCGTTCTTGTTCGGTCAGCTCTTGTTTAAAATGGTGAGACTCAATCATGAGAGGATTGTCTTGATCAAAAATTACTCCATGGTCAAGTCATTCGCATACGAGTCCAATCAGTTCTACTCGGGGAAGTGACGACCTGAACGCCTCTGGAAAACGGTTAGCTACCCGGTGTTGCCTTTTCCTCCTTTGCTAATGCGTGGCTCCTGTCCCTTCAGCAGACGGTTGATGTTGGAGCGGTGACGCCAGATCACCAGAACAGCCAGAAAACTGGCGAGATAGACGGCTGGCGCACGGTGTGGGGGGTCCATCAGGTACCAGGCAAAGACGGGTGACGTGCCAAGGGCAACGATGGATGCGAGGGATGACATGCGAAAAAGAACGGCTGAGACGAGCCACGAAAGACAGGCTGCAACCCCCACCGGCCAGCTCGCAACGAGCAGCGTTCCCAAAGCGGTCGCTACGCCTTTTCCGCCATTAAACTTTAACCAGACCGGAAAATTGTGGCCAAAGACGGCGGCACCACCCGCCACCAGCGATACATTGGTATCACCCCATAAATAAAGACAGGCAAAAACAGCCGCACCCCCTTTTCCGCTATCGCAAATGAGGGTCGCCAGAGCCAGGCTCTTGCGTCCTGTTCTCAAGACGTTTGTCGCCCCTATGTTTCCTGAGCCGATCTCGCGAATATCGCCGAGGCCAGCCATGTTGGTGAAAACCAGTCCAAACGGAATGGAGCCCAAAAAGTAACCAATCAGTAATGCAAGTGCATGGAGCAAGCAGCTTTAACCCGAGTAATGTCGATAAATTATATTGCAGGATAAATTATGCCGTTCAGGATGGTGAATTGTCCATGAGGAACACGGTGCGGCCATCAACAACCGTGCGCAGAACCATGCCCTGAACTGGTCGACCATCGAATGGGGTGTTCTGGGATTTTGTTCTAAGTTTGCCGCTGTCTACCCTCCAGGCCCGTTCCGGGTCGAAAACAACAAGGTCGGCGGCCGCATCGGGCGTCAATTGCCCAGCAGGCAGGTTCAACAGAGTTGCAGGTTTGTGCGTTATCAGGGCGATGGCTGCACTCAGAGAAAGGTGACCATTGTGAACCAGTTCCAGCGTCACAGACAACAATGTATCTAGCCCAACGCCACCAAAGGCGGCATGGGCGAAGGGAACACGTTTGGATTCCTCATCCTGCGGACAGTGGTCTGAGGCAATGGCGTCAATTGTGCCGTCTGAGAGACCTGCGACAATAGCTTGCCGGTCTTGTTCCGACCTGAGTGGTGGCGACAATTTGGCAAATGTCCGATAATCCCCGATGGCGGTTTCATTGAGGGCGAAATAGGGTGGGGCGGTATCGCAGGTCACCCGCCCGCCGTTGTCTTTCGCCTTACGGATGGCATCCAGGCTTTTAGCCGTTGAAACGTGGGCAAAATGCAGCCGCGCGCCGGTCATTTGTGCCAGCCGGATATCTCGCTCGACAGTGATGATTTCTGCTTCCACCGGGATACCGGCGAGTCCGAGGCGCGTCGACATTTCGCCCAGGTTCATGGCCCCACCTTCGGCCAGTCTCGGGTCTTCCGGGTGGTTGACGATCATGAGGTCAAACGTGGCGGCGTAATTCATCGCCTGAGCCATAACCCTGGTATCGGCAATGGATTTGATACCGTCTGTGAAAGCAACGGCCCCGGCTTCCGACAACATACCCAACTCGGCCAGTTCCTGCCCCTCTGTACCCTTGGTGATGGCACCATAGGGATAGACTTTTGTGAGGCCGAGTTTGCGGGCGCGGCGGGCAACAAATTCGACAACACTCATATCGTCAATCACAGGGTCTGTATTGGGCAGGCAAACCATAGACGTTATGCCGCCACTGGTTGCTGCACGCCCCGCACTGGCAAGTGTGCCAAGGTGTTCCTGCCCGGGCTCTCCAATCGTCACCCGCATATCCACAAAGCCCGGACTAAGGCATTGTCCCTGACACTCGACAACGTCTATGCCGTCGGGCACCTTCCAGCCTTCTCCATCACGAAACAAAGCCGGACCCATGTCGGCGATGCGGTTTCCATCGGTCAGCAAAGAGCCGATTTCATCCCGGCCAGAGGCAGGGTCTAGAAGCCGGGCGTTGATGTAGGCGGTTTTACTGGGGTTTGATCTCTGGTCCGTATCCATGGTCACAAATTCCGTTGTTCAGGATCGGCCTCGCTTTCCGGCAAACCGAGAATCTCCAGACAGGCCATGCGCACGGCAACGCCCATCTCAACCTGCTCACGAATGACGCTCCGCCCATAGTCGTCGGCGACCTCTGAATCAATCTCCACGCCGCGATTCATGGGCCCCGGATGCATGATCAGGGCATCGGGTTTGGTCAGCGATAGCTTCTCATAATCAAGGCCAAAAAAGTGGAAATACTCCCGGATGGACGGAAAGAAGTTGCTCTGCATACGTTCTTTTTGTAGGCGCAGCATCATGACGATGTCGCAATCCTTGAGGCCTTCTTCCATGCTGTAGAAAACCTCGACCCCCATCATTTCAACTGATCTCGGGATCAAGGTTTTCGGCGCAATCAAGCGAACGCGGGCGCCCATGGTATTCAACAGGTGAATATTGGACCGTGCAACGCGCGAGTGTAGAATGTCGCCACAGATAGCAACCTCCAGACCGGAAAGCTCGCCTCGCCGCCGCCGGATGGTAAGAGCATCCAGCAATGCCTGTGTCGGATGTTCGTGGCTGCCGTCACCACCGGAAATTACGGCACAGTTCACTTTTTCCGACAGCAATTTGATGGCCCCGGAATCGGGGTGGCGCACGACGAGGACATCCGGATGCATGGCATTCAGGGTCATGGCTGTATCCAACAAGGTTTCGCCCTTCTTGATGGCGCTCGTTGCTACCGACATGTTGATAACGTCAGCACCCAGCCGCTTGCCTGCTAATTCGAAAGAGGTCCGGGTCCGGGTGGAATTCTCGAAAAACAGGTTGATGACGGTCCGACCACGCAGCGTGGATTTCTTCTTATCAGCTTGGCGGTTCTGATCCACAAAGCTTTCAGACCGATCCAGCAAATAAGAAATTTCGTGGGGATAAAGACCTTCAATACCGAGTAAATGTCGGTGTGGATAGGACGCGATATCAGATCGGTTCATGGCCATTAAGGGCGCACTATATGTCCGTGGCCATACAACTTGCAAGACAAGAAAACGCCATCAGCGCGTTCAGGTTTTCGAGTCGAGAAAGCCTTGCAGAATATAGGATGCTGCGAGCTTATCGACCACTTCGGCGCGCCGTTTACGCGTCATGTCTACCTCTTGGACAAGCATGCGCTCAACAGCGGATGTAGATAGTCGTTCGTCCCAGAACGTAATGGGAAGATCGAAAACCCTTTCAAAATTGCTGGCAAAGGCCCGTGTCGACTGACATCGGGGACCTTCCGTTCCATCCATACTGACCGGCAGTCCCAAAACCAACCCACCAACATCGTGTTCTTTAATAATGCTGACCAGTGCTTCTGCGTCTTTTTGAAATTTTGTTCGTTTGAGGGTTTCATAAGGAGTGGCGATCATCAGCGAAACATCGGAAAGGGCGAGGCCGATGGTTTTCGTACCGAGATCGAGCGCTAGTATCCGCCTATGCCGCCAGAGGTGCGTTCGAAATTCCTCATGAGATTGAACAACCATAGGAGCCTTATAAACGCTCTTTCCGCAAGCTGACAGGCCCTAGATCGCAGGGTTGAGAGAATAGCGTTAAGGTTATCAAAAGTGGACCATTGCCAGCCGATTGCCTATCATGGTGATGGGCCGACGGGAGACGGTATGACGCAAGCGTTAACATTTCGAGTAATTCCTGCTCTCATGGTTTTGGGACTGCTGGGCATGGCTCATTCCGTTGAAGCTGAAACATTTATGGATGTTGAGCTTTCGCCGCCCGCTGTCGATTACGTGGTTTTGCGCGATGTAAATGTTCGCGAAAGACCAGAAACAAAGAGCAAACGTCTCGACGGTTTGAAAAAAGGAGAGCGCGTTCGTTCGCCCGGCCGCTTTGAGGGCTGGGCCGCCGTTCTCCGCGACGGAAACCCGCTGGGATTCGCCTACCGAAAATACCTGCTACCTGTTCTGGACGGCTCCTTGAAACGTGCTATTTCCGGTAAGATGACCGTCAGTGAGGATGGAAGTTGTGACTATACCATTTCTTTTCAAGGGCGAAGCACGGCCAATGCGGTTCTGTTTGAAATGGCGGATTATGAGACGGAATTAGCGTGCTCGATTAATGGCGATTTGATTAAAACGACTCTCTATATGTTCTTGACCGAAGGCCCCATGGCACCGTCAAAACCGACCCAGCATCAGATTGGTATGGACTTGCTGGAAATCAGTATCGGCGATTCCTATGACGAGGTTTTTACCACCAACGTCATATATGATCATGACAAGCAAACAATAGAGTTTGATGGTCTGTCTTTCCTGGAATTGTTGGGAAAACCCGCTGAAACAGAACGTGAGGCAAAAACTGTCCCGGCCGCCCTCGCCGGTGCAGTGGAAATAGCACTGCAAAGCTGGAACGCCAAAACCTGGCAAATGTTGCTGGCTGCACAAAACTGATTTCCGGGGAAGATGAACAAGTGGCCAGCTCCAGCCTTGCTGAGTGTCGGTGCCGGTGTTAGGTTCCGCGCCGGATTTCTTTACAGTATTCTTACAGGAAAACAGGAGCCCTGGACATGGCTTTGGATCGGGAAACCGTTCAGCGCATTGCCTTTCTCGCCCGTATCCGGGTCGATGAAGAGCGGCTGGACCAGATCGCGGGTGAACTGGACACCATCATTGACTGGGTTGAGCAATTATCGGAGGTGGACACCGAAGGTGTGGAACCCATGACCAGTGTTGCCGATATGCTGGCCCCGCAACGGGTCGATCAGGTAACGGATGGTGATTGTCGAGACAAGATTCTCGCCAACGCACCGGACGCTTTCGACGGTTTTTTCACCGTGCCCAAGGTGGTGGAGTAAAATTCATGACCGATTTAACCGATCTTACCATTGCTGCTGCGCGTGACGGGTTGGCTGGCGGGGATTTTTCTGCGGTGGAACTGGCGAAAGCACATAACGCCGCCGTGGCGTCCGCTAAGAAGCTTAACGCCTTCGTTGTCACCACGCCTGAATTGGCCCTGGAAGCTGCAAGGGCCTCGGACGAGCGTCGTGCCGCCGGAAACACGGCGAGTGCCATGGACGGCATTCCCATTGCCATAAAAGACCTGTTTTGCACGGAAGGTGTGCAAAGCACGGCAGGTTCGCATATCCTGGAAGACTTTGTGCCTCATTACGAATCAACGGTTTCGCGTAAATTGAAAGAGGCGGGCGCCGTGATGGTGGGCAAGGCCAACATGGATGAATTCGCCATGGGTTCGGCAACTATCACCAGTTATTACGGCAATACCATCAATCCCTGGAAGGCCAGTGACGGCGAGAACGCGGGAAAGGATCTGGTCCCCGGTGGCTCTTCAGGCGGTTCTTCCGCATCTGTGGCAGCCCGGATCGTTCTGGGGGCAACGGGTACCGACACCGGCGGGTCCATTCGTCAACCTGCGTCCTTTACCGGTATCGTTGGTATGAAACCCACCTACGGGCGCTGCTCGCGCTGGGGTATCGTGGCGTTTGCCTCCAGCCTCGATCAGGCCGGACCAATGGCCCGCAGCGTGGGAGACGCCGCGATCATGCTGGGTGCTATGGCGGGACATGATCCTAAGGACTCAACATCGGCGCAAATGGATATGCCGGATTTCGAGCGTGGACTGGGTAAGGGCGTCAAAGGCATGCGGGTCGGCATCCCCAGGGAATACACGGTCGACGGCATGCCTGAGGAAATCACGGCACTTTGGCAAAAAGGTGCGGACTGGCTAAAAAATGCCGGTGCTGAAATCGTCGAGGTCAGTTTACCCCATACCAAGTATGCATTGCCCACCTACTATATTGTTGCCCCGGCGGAAGCCTCTTCCAATCTCGCCCGTTATGACGGAGTTCGGTACGGTCTTCGCGTTGAAGGCGAAACGCTGGACGACATGTACATGAATACCCGGGCCGCCGGCTTCGGTCCGGAAGTCCAGCGCCGGGTCCTGATTGGAACCTATGTGCTGTCGGCCGGGTATTATGATGCGTACTACGTTAAGGCGCAGAAAGTCCGCGCCCGCATTGCGCAGGATTTCAAATCCGCCTTTGAGGATGCGGACGTTTTGTTGACACCTACCGCACCATCGGCGGCCTTCCCCATCGGTGCCAATGAGCAGGATCCTGTTAAGATGTACCTGAACGACATTTTCACAGTACCCGCGTCACTGGCTGGTTTGCCCGGTATCTCGGTGCCCGCCGGATTGTCCAGCGAGGGCTTGCCTTTGGGGTTACAACTCATCGGGCGGGCCTTTGACGAGGTGACCGTATTCCAAGCCGCCGAGGCTTTGGAGCAGGCTGCCGGGTTCACGCTTCCGAAATTTGACCTGGGTGAAGGCTGAGGGGAAGGCTGAACAATGACCTATATCATTCAGGGTGAAACGGGTGATTGGGAAGTGGTGATCGGACTGGAAGTCCACGCCCAGATCACCTCCAAGTCCAAACTGTTCTCCGGTTCCAGCACGGATTTTGGTGCCAAGCCCAATACACAGGTGTCCCTTGTCGATGCGGCCATGCCGGGCATGTTGCCGGTGCTGAACGAGGAATGCGTGGCGCAGGCCGTCAAAACCGGGCTGGGGCTGAAAGCACAAATTAATTTGCATTCGGTATTTGCGCGGAAAAACTATTTTTATGCTGATCTGCCTCAGAGCTATCAGATTTCGCAGTTCGAGCACCCCATCGTGGGTGAGGGTACAGTGGTGCTGGACATGCCCGATGGTAGTACCCGCAACATCGGTATCGAGCGTCTCCACGTAGAACAGGACGCAGGCAAGTCACTGCACGATCAAGACCCGCGGCGCAGCTTTATCGATCTGAACCGCTCGGGCGTGGCGCTGATGGAAATCGTCTCCAAACCCGATATGCGTTCGCCGGAAGAAGCCGGTATCTACGTGCGCAAATTACGCTCCATTCTGCGCTATCTGGATACCTGTGATGGTAATATGGAACAGGGCTCCATGCGTGCCGACGTCAACGTCTCTGTCCGTAAGGCTAGCACCGATGATTTGAACACCCGTTGTGAAATCAAGAACGTAAACTCCGTGCGGTTTGTCATGCAAGCCATTGAAGTCGAAGCGCAGCGTCAAATTGAGGTTTGGGAAAGTGGCGGAACGGTCGATCAGGAAACGCGACTGTTCGATCCCAACAAGAGCGAAACCCGCTCCATGCGGTCCAAGGAGTTTGCGCACGATTATCGGTATTTCCCCGATCCCGATTTGCTGCCCTTGCGGCTGACCCAGGATTTCGTTGACGGCATTGCAGCCGGTCTGCCTGAACTGCCCGATGAGAAGAAAGAGCGCTATATGTCCGAGTTCGGTCTTTCGGCCTATGACGCTGGAGTGCTGGTGGTGGAGAGAGAAACAGGGGCGTTTTATGAGGCCGTGGTCGCCGGTAAACGCGATGCCAAAAAGGCCGCCAACTGGGTCATCACCAACCTGTTCGGGGCGCTTAATGCCAGGGGACTTGGCATTGAAGACAGCATGGTCTCTGCCGATCAGTTGGGTAAGCTGCTTGACCTTATTGCCGACGGTACCATCAACGGTCGCATCGCCAAGGACGTGTTTGAGGTCATGGTGGAAACTTCCAAGGACCCGGGTGGCATTGTCGAGGAACGTGGGTTCAAGCAGGTGACCGATATCGGTGCTATCGAAGCTGCCATCGACGAAGTTATTGCCAATAGCCCGGATCAGGTCGCCCAGTTCAGGGGGGGCAATGAAAAGATCGCGGGCTGGTTCGTGGGGCAGGTTATGAAAGCCACCCAGGGTAAAGCCAATCCCGGCATGGTCAATCAGTTGCTGAAGGATAAATTGAGCAGTTAGGTGTTTCTTCCTGCTGCTCAGGCTCCGAACCCCTGTCGTTTATCACCTCCTGCAAGACTTTCAGGCTGTTCATGCCCATGGACCATGCGGCAGAAACGGGCAACGTGGATCATAACCTCCCTCAAGGAGTCCGGCGAATGATCCAAATTCAGGGTGCCTTCCATGTGGTTTCGGAGCCGCGGTCATGGAGGCCGCCTGCATGCGCAGGCACACGGTTCCGGAACTGGGCGGTGAAATGAATGAAGGTGAGCTTCAGAGATTTTGCGATTAGGCTAAGATTGTGGGGTAAAACGCACCATGTGCGGATGTGCTTTGTCGAAAATTCTCAGGGGTGCCAGGGTAGGGGGAATGCGCTGGCGAAGTGCTGTGGATAATCTTGTTCATAAAATTGTGGATGAAAAACCGTGTTCACTCTTCCGCATTGACGTATGTCAAAGGTATTGTGTTCATATTCGCGGTATGCACAGTATGTGGCGCTAGGGGGTGTCATAAAAGTGTAACTTTTTTGTCACGACGTGGTTAATATCATTCGGTATAACCGACATCACGTCTGCGTAAAAATGCTGGATGGAATGGCAAATTTGAACTGGATGGATGTTGAGCTTCAGGACAGCTTTGACGAAGAGCTGGAAATGGAGATCGATGACGAGTTTGTTCCAAAGGCGTTGTTTCCCTTGGCCGATCAAACCGGCATCGAGAGTATGGATCGGCATGTCTATTTTCGGGAACTCTTGCGCCTTCAACGTGAGTTGATCAAGCTGCAGGACTGGGTTGTTGCGACCAAATCAAAAGTACTGGTTATATTTGAAGGCCGCGATGGTGCCGGTAAGGGCGGCGTGATCAAACGGATCACCCAGCGGCTGGACCCGCGTGTTTGTCGCGTTGTCGCTTTGGCGGCGCCGACGGAAAAAGAACAATCGCAGTGGTACTTTCAGCGCTATGTCAACCACCTGCCGTCAGGAGGTGAGATCGTTCTGTTGGATCGCTCGTGGTATAACCGTGCCGGTGTTGAACGGGTTATGGGGTTCGCAACACCTCAGCAGGTTGAGGATTTTTTTCGCGATGTTCCGGAATTCGAGCGTAATCTGGTTCGGTCGGATATCAAGCTGGTGAAGTACTGGTTTTCCATCACCGATCAAGAGCAGCAACTTCGTTTTCTGATGCGCATTCACGATCCTATCAAGCAGTGGAAGTTGAGCTCCATGGATCTGGAGTCCCGTGTTCGTTGGGAAGACTATACCCGGGCCAAGGAAGAGATGCTGGAGCGCACAAGTATCCCCGAGGCACCCTGGTACATCATCGAAGCCAACGATAAAAAGCGCGCCCGCCTCAATACAATCCACCATCTGTTACAGCAAATTCCTTATGAAGACGTTCCGCACGATCCGATACATCTTCCCGACAGGGTGTTTAATCCAGAGTATGAACGCAAGGTTTTGCCCGACACTCTTTATGTACCGGAAGTCTTCTAGACAGAATTTACATTCCTGATTTTGTTTGAATTCAACGCCGATGTTTGAACCGAAAACGGAAATCCCCCAGTTTGGCGAATGGGTTCCTGTCAACACCTACGTTGACCGACCTGTGGTTTATGCCATCGGATTGAATGCACGGGGAAAACTGCTGATCACCAAGGCGCGCGGCTGTTACGCATTGCCGGGTGGCGGTGTTGAAGCGGATGAAACGCTGCAAGAGGCTCTTGTTCGTGAGGTGCTTGAAGAAACGGGTTGGGCCATCGAGATTGTACGTGAAATCTGTAAAGCCAATCAGTGGACGTATTCAAGCCGTAAGGATACGCACTTCAACAAACAGGCGACGTTTTATCTGGTTCGCGTCATCAAGCGTATGGGGCGCCCTATTGAGCCGGATCATGAAGCGCGATGGATGTCTCATGCCAAAGCGGTCTCCAGGTTACGACGGGATTTCCATCGATATGCACTCGGTCGCTGTGCCCGCAAGGGTTGGTATAGGAAAATCGTACCCCTGGATTAAAATGCATTCAGCGTAAAAACGGTGCCGCCGGTTTGCCTCGTCCTCCGCTTTCCACAATGTGGCGTTTTGATGAAAATATTCGGGTTATCTAGCGGTATTCTAGTGACCGCCCCCTACATATGGTAGAGTGCGATTCGCGGGATTGCGAAGGGCGGTACTGAAAAAAGCATGCCGGGCAACGACATCAAATCGAACGGCACCCCTGCCTCGATAGGGTGGGGTTAGCGGGTATGCCCAATCTCTCGGCCGGCTGCATTCCCATGCGCCTGATCAAGGGTAAAATCAGGGTTTGCATGATTAACTCTCGTAAACGGCCCGGCGTACTTGTGTTTCCCAAGGGCAAGGTGGAATCCGGGGAAACGGTTATGCAGGCCGCCATCCGGGAAACGTTTGAAGAAGCCGGGCTTGAAGGTCGGATAGTCGGTGAACCGATTGTTATTCCTGATGATCAAACTCTTGACGGAAGAGAATATCACTACTTTCCTTTGCTCGTGGAATTTGAACACGATGCCTGGCCGGAGATTATTGATCGGCAGCGGTATTGGAAATCTTTCAAGAAGTTGAAAGCCTTGAGCGAACACCCGCAGATTTGTACTGCGATTATGCAATACCGGGAATTCAGCATTTTTGCAGCAGCCGAGTAGGCCTGGGTGCCGCTCTATTCTTCAACACATAATTTTACAGAAATCGACGGCCCCATCGCCGGACCCGTGTGAGAGATGGCCTCGCATCGGCCAGGCATTTCGCCATGCGCAACTCCGCCCAGTGACGGATCGTCTCATGAACATTGGAAGGTAGTTCGGCTTCCCGGGTGTTGGAAATAAGTTCCAGGCATTTCGAGGCATCATTCAGGTTTCCCAGATGATCCTGAAGGTCGGTGAGCGCCTTTAGTGCATTGCCATCAGCTAACCCTGTACCGGGTAGAATCTCCAACGTATAGCGCATTTTCTTGGAGAGAATGCGAACGGCATGAATTTTCTGAACCGGTGAGCGCGATGACAGTCGCCCCATGGCAGACAATCGTTTCAGATTGCGGCGTATAGATTCCTTTCTCAAGGCGGCGATAGTACGTCCGCCTGACTCAGGCAGGCCCGACAGCCAGAGTTGAATGTTGAGGATCAGACGCTGTGCCCGCCGGCTGTTATAGATTTCCATGGCTTCCGGCAACCGGGCATTATGGGCTTTCCGGGCCAGTCGTCTCAGGGTAGCGGCGGCCTCGGGGTGTTGTTTTGCGAGAACAGGTGCCGTATCGTCCGCCAGGACATGCCAGTCCCGACATTCGCCGAGTTTGTTCTGAAACCACCGGAGCTCGCCGTTCAGCGCTTTACGGTCCAGATACCCGATCGCCTCTTTAAAAGCCTGTAGAATGGCCCGCATTCTTCGAACAGCTACACGGGTTTGGTGAATGGCTTCCGGTTTGTGACGGATAAAATTTGGATTGTTGGCAAAGAAGTGACTGAGCGTTGCACCCATGGATTGTTGCAACAGCATGAACGACTCATTGCTGCCTTCGGTGGCGAATCTCTTATGCTTGACAGATTTAAAGGCATTGCGTCGATTGGCCGCGGCAAATCCGCGAGCGGCTTTGCTGGTGGCAAACTGCTGGACGTGAAACCGTTCATTCAACTCGCATAGCAACAGAAACATATCCCTCGCCGTGCCTGATTTGAGCTCGGCCTCAATCTCGGAAATTTTTTCCAATCGGCGACCCGTTTTCGGACAGATAATCCCTCCGTGGTCATAGGCGAGTTCGATTTTGCTCTTGCCGAATTTTACGAGGAATCTGGTTCGCTCAACGTCTGTTCGGAACACAGGCACCAGACGGCTCAGGTTTCGAACGGGCAGGGATTGTTCCTTAAGGACGGCTGCCACCATACTTCGGTTGATATCAAGACTTGAAACGGCGCGGGATGTTTCCAGGCGGGTCAGGATACCCTGATCAAAACGGCCCTCTGACTTGAGAGTTTGCGTATAACCTCCGTCTTTTTGGCGAATGCGCAGACTTATTCCTCGCTTTTTCAAGAGTTGACGGGGGGTGTCGAAATAGGTTGAGCATTCCAGTCCGCGAGAGGGTTCTTCAATGCGTATTCGCTGCACGAACCCTGAGCGAAGGAATTTGTCTGCTTCGCACGGTTCCATGAGGAATTTGGCCTCTACCTCTTGTTCGATGTCATTGTCAGACGGACCCGGCGCGGAGGTGGTTTTTCTAGTCGCGTTTTTTTTGTTCAAGGTTTTTGTCTTTTTTACTTTCCGGACCGTCATAACTCTCGACGCCTACGCTCAGAGCATAACAGGCCAGTTCCACCGAAACGGGGATTCTAAAGGGCTCACCGTCCCGCATACCTTTTTCATAATACTGAATGACCCGGTGTTTCAGCCCCAGTTTCCGGGCTGCTTCCTTTTGCGTGAGGTCGAGTGATTTGCGCCAGATTTTGAATTCAGATGCTTTCATGCGCCCGGGGTGCATATTTTATGGTATCATATGGAAGGTAATATAATACGCACGGTGTGCGCTTTTGTAAAGTGAAAGCAAAAAAATTTGGGGCTGACCCAAATAAAATAGGAAAAAAAGCGAAAAGTATGGCGGACAGGGAGGGATTCGAACCCTCGGTACGCGTTTCCACGTACGACGGATTAGCAATCCGCTGGTTTAAGCCACTCACCCACCTGTCCGCAATGTGATGACGTCACCGTTTGTCGCGGCGACGGGCTTGGAATGCCCCTATCTACTCATGCTTTGTGTCCGCGTCAATGCGTCCGTTGAGATTCCGACACGGATAGTCGTAAGAAAAAACTTAAGGCCGCGCGGCCCGAAATGTCATGTCTGTGTGCCATTCTTCGTTGTCTGGCGGGCGTTGGGGGCCGTTCTCAATGAGCATCAGGTTCTCGCCACCGTCTGCAAAAGGGTAGAGTGGATGACGCGGCTCCAGTTCCCCGAGCGCCAACCCCAGGGCGGCGTGTTGTGTGCCGTAATATCCTGTTGCTGCAGTATCAGGACGGAATGCTCAAACAAGGCATCCTGAAGTACCGTGACGTCTTCGTCATCAAAACCGTCGGTGAGATCAATCCCGCTAACCAGAGCGCCAAACGTGCCGTTTAAAGGGTCGAAGGAAAACGACTGTTTCATGGAACCTGTCCTCAATCCATTCACCAAATGCGACCTGGCATCCTGGGTGCAACATAAAAGATCCGCAAAACGAAAATTTCCTTAAATCAGGATGGATTGAAATACTGCTCTGAATTCAGAACGTTATGTCGGTACCGCAATATTGTAGGACACGGTCCCACCCGTGAGGCGCTTCAGCTCATCGACACTGGCCGGAAACACACAGTAGGGATGCCCGGCAGCAGCGTAAACGGTATCGAACCGTTTCAGGTTACGGTCGATCACCACAGGTAGGGAGGTATTTGAGCCCACCGGCGGTACGCCGCCAATAGAAAACCCGGTGGCGGATTTGACAGTATCGGCATCCACCTTGCCAACGGTTCCTTGCAGGTTCAACGCCCCGGGCAGGTTTTCTGGAACGCATGAGTGACGCCGGATACCAAAGCCATAACAAGGTGTCCGCTCACGGAGAAGACCAGGGATTTAACGATGGAACCCAATTCCGTCTCCAGTGCTGCTGCGGCTTCGGCGGCGCTGCGGGCAGTATCACTGAGCTCGACGACCCGGTCGCCGTAGCCTGCATCCACGAGCACCTGGCGAACCGTCCGCACCGTATCCCGGTCCAGATTGCCGCCCTTGTTTTCAAGTTCAGTGCTCATGTGTAGCGGCTTTGTTGCAATCAGGCCGTTGCCGGTACGTTCATACCGGCTTCGACGGCGGGGCGACTGCCAATCCGTTGCTTCCAGTCCCAGACGTTGGGACATTGGTTTTGCAGGTCGATGTCGTGCCATTCCCAGCGCATGACCCATGGATAGGTGGCAATATCGGCGATGGAGTAGTCGTCACTCGCAAGGTAGGCCCGGGAAGACAGTCGTTTATCCATGACCCCATAAATCCGATGCGCTTCGTCACGATAGCGCTTCCTGGCATAGGGTACATCCTGGTTGGCAAATTTCAGGAAGTGATTGGCCTGACCCAGCATGGGGCCGACACCGCCCATCTGAAACATTAACCACTCCAGAGTAGCAATGCGTTGGCGGGCGTCGACAGGCAACAAAGCACTCGCCATTTTTTCTGCCAGGTAGATCAGGATGGCCCCGGATTCAAATACCGAAACAGGCTCACCATCCGGTCCGTCCGAATCAACGATAGCGGGGATTTTGTTGTTGGGACTTATCTTCAGGAAATCAGGGGCGAATTGCTCATCGGCACTGATATCAATGGTGTTAACCGAATAGGGCAGAGCCACTTCTTCCAGCATAATGGAGACTTTCCGCCCGTTGGGGGTGCCCCAGGTGTAGAGATCAATCATGGTTCCTCCTCGCGTTGCGATAACCATAGGGGCCTGTTTGTCTGCCCGCAAGTCAAGCCCTGAATACCCGGCAATGACTCGCATTCTCTGTGAGAATATCTTATGGTGCAGCCACCGTAAAAATGGAAAACAGGCCTTTCTCATGGCTGCGAAGATCATAAGGAATTTGAATAATGGCGGCTTCTCCTGATACGCCCCGACCGGGCGAAACCATGCGCTGCGAAGACTGTGAGCGGATGGATGACATCATTTTCGATGAAACCCGAATCTGGTTTTTCGTCTCCATGGGCGAGAGCCTGAACAAGCTGACCGGGCTCTGCGAACGTCAGGAGATCCCGATCGACAGGCTCAACGACCAAAGCATTTCCATTCGCATGACGGGCCAGAACTGTCATTCGTTTGCCGTGGCGCTTTTCGGCAGCATGCCGCATCAGGAACTGAAGAGTATCAGGATTCTGACCACGGACGGGCGTGAGCCCTCGGCCCTGGATTTGGGCCGGGTGGTCAACGGCGATGTTTTCGTCAACCGAATCAAGGGCAAATGGATCATCGACCGGGTTCACGACGGCAAGGTCGAGACCTGGTATCAGCCGATCTATGCGGTGGATAACACGCAAACGCCCTATGGCATGGAAGCCTTGCTGCGCATGCGCGATCAGGAAGACGCCATCATCCCGCCGGGCTACGTCTTCCAGGTGGCGAAGGACGCGGACGCATTGTTCTCCGTCGATCTGATTGCACGAGCCTCGGCCATCGAGACCGCGGCCCATGCGGGCTATCGCGGCAAGATATTCGTCAATTTCAATCCCAGCAGCATCTATGACCCGGCCTATTGCCTTCGCACCACGGCGGCGGTCATCGAGCGTTTGGGCCTGAAACCGTCCAACATCGTGTTCGAGATCACCGAAACCGAGCGGATCATCGACATCGACCATCTGAAAGGTATTCTGGCGTTCTATCGCCGGGCCGGGTACCTTTGCGCGCTGGACGATATTGGATCGGGTTATTCCGGATTGAACCTGCTGCACACCTTCCGCCCGGATTTCGTCAAGCTGGACATGGACTTGATCCGGGATATCGACAAGGATCCGTTCAAGCAGTCCATCGTCAACAACCTGATCAATATCGCCAAGGACCAGAAGATCGAGGTCATCGCTGAAGGTATCGAAACGCGTGAGGAAGCCGCCTTCGTCCGCGAGTCGGGCACCGACTATGTACAGGGCTTTCTCTTCGCCAAACCGGCCCCTGTGAAGGAGCATTCCTTAAAGGCTGCGTTGTAGGGCCTAGAGCAAGTCACGATTAGTCGGACCAGCCCAAACGATGTCCGATAATCGTGTCCCATTGCTCTCATGTTTTGACAAAAGCAAACGATCTGTTCCGTCGAAACATGATTTGCTCCAGACAAGTGCTTCTGTCAAAACGTGATCCGATCTGGTTCGCAGACCTGTAAAGGAAAATATGACTCAAGCCGTTAAGGGATATATGAAACGAAGGCGTCAAACCGGAGCAGCCAGTACTAATCACCGAGAACAGGCCCGAGCTCTTTATCACCGACTGCCCTTTGGAAAGCGATTATCTCTGACGCGCTGGTTAGCGAGCGGTGTTCTGGTCGCTTTCCACGTCCAAGGCGAGCATCAGGTTCGTCAACGCTTCGTGATCAATGATGGTGACAGTCGATCCCTTTCGCTTGATGATGTCCGCCTGTTGCAACTCGCTAAATGCCCGCGCCACCGTTTCACGCGTTGTTCCGATCTGGGCGGCGATTTCAGAATGTGTGGGCACAGGCGCGATCCGATAGAGACCATCGCCGGCCCCGTCAAGTTCCCCGGTATCTAGCAGGAACGAATACACCCGTTTGATAGCCCGCAGGGTGCTGAGGTCCATGATTCGATCGTCACAAACGCGGACAATTTTTGCCAGTCGTTCCATGACTCTTAGACTGACCGCGGGATGATCCTTTAACAGACCCCGGAAATCATTGGTGGGCAGGGTTGCAATCACACAGGACTCTACCGCGACAACAGAGGCAGAACGCGGGCGACCATCAACAGCGGATAGCTCGCCAAAATAATCCCCGGTCTCGATACTTGCATAGGCAATTTCCTTGCCGGACAAAGAAAAATTGACAACACGAACCTTGCCCTGGGTTATGAGGAAAACCCCTTGGGTTTCGCTGTGGCGTTCCAGAATGGTATGGCCCTTGGCATAGCTGCTCCAGCCGCAACGCTTCTCCAGCGCCGAGATCGTCGTCTCGTCCAGCCCTTGCAAAAGAGCATTGTCTTTCAGCGATTGTGTTGAGGGTTCAGC
This sequence comes from Rhodospirillales bacterium, assembly GCA_963921245.4. Lineage (GTDB taxonomy): Bacteria > Pseudomonadota > Alphaproteobacteria > Rhodospirillales > Casp-alpha2 > JABJGO01. The sequence continues at coordinate 988,163 of CAWUEY030000001.1, forward strand.
CATTTGTCCCAGCAGCGCGGTGTTCTGATTTTTGTTCTTCTAACATTCTACACCTGAAAACCCTTTTCGCATACCCCCAAAGGGCTGCTATCGCTGCGATATGGGAAACCTGCCGACTTGCGCTAGATTGGGGCGATGACTGGTATCGACATTCGACAGGCAACAATGGCGGACGCCGGGACCGTTGATGACCTGGTGGGGCGGTTGTTGCGCGAATTGGTGCCTGACAAATATGCGAACGTGGATTTTTCACCGTTTCTATCCAAGGCTGAAAACCTAATGGCGCAGGAAAAGATATGGGCCTTTCTGGCATGGCGCGGCGATACACCTGTTGGTGTGCTGACATTGCACGAAGGTCACGCGCTCTATGCCAATGGTGCATTTGGTGAGATTTCCGAACTTTGGATCGCGCCCGTCCATCGATCTTCCGGCGCCGGGCAGCTGTTGATCAATGCAGCCAAGACCTTTGCTCGAGAAAAGGGGTGGTCTTCGCTGGAAGTAGGGGCACCGGATCAACCCCGTTGGGCACGTTCAGCCGCGTTCTATAAATCTATGGGGTTCGAGGAAGTGGGTCCACGTTTTGATTTGCCGCTCATGGACGACTGAGAATCACTCAGCGGCCTGTTTTTCGCCCTGTTCAAATGTTTCCAGTAAATCACCAAGACATTGCTCGGTCTTGGCCGCGTTAGCGTCCTTGATATGGCCAAAGCCGCGAACGCGTTTTGGCAGGTCGGCAATTTGCAGCGCCGTTTCCAGATTGTTTGCGTTCAAGCCGCCCATGATCCGCTCAAGGGTTTCCATGTAAGTGTCAATTCGGGCGCGTTCCTTCTTGCGTTCTTCACTATAACCAAAGATATCGAAGGGTGTGGCGCGTAAACGGCGCATCCCGGCAATCACCTTCAACACAGGTTTCAGCCATCCTCCAAACGCCATTTTGCGCGGGATGCCGGTTCGCACATCCCGTCGAGCGATCAGCGGCGGCGCCATGTGATAGGTGACCTTGTAGTCACCTGAAAACTGGCTGTTGAGTTCCGCCTCAAACCGCCCGTCTGTAAAAAGCCGGGCAACTTCATATTCGTCCTTATAGGCCATAAGTTTGTGGAGGTTTATAGCCACGGTTCTGCTCAAGACTTCACTACCGGGCGAGGCCCGTTGTTCCGCCACCTGAACGCGGGTTACTGCGTTCAGGAATCGTCTCGCGTAGCTGGCATCCTGATAGGATGAGAGCTCATTCACCAAGGTTTTCAGGAGTCCCTTGAGCGAGCCGTCAACCGGTTCTTCCGGGGACAGGATTTTATCGACCATTTCCGGGGAATGCGCCAGCCTTCGACCCCAGTCGAAAGCCCGTTTGTTGAAATCTACGGCAACATCGTTCAGCTCAACAGCAGCCTCAATGGCTTGCAGCGATAGCGGCAGGTGACCCCGTTGCCACGCAAACCCTGTAAGCATCATGTTGGCGGCGATCTTGTCACCCATCAATCGTGCTGTCAGGTCCTGTACATCAATCGCGCTATAGAGGTCTGAACGGCTACAGGACTGAATGGCGGTGCTCAGTTGGTCACGAGGGAATTGCAGGTCCGGATCAGTCGTAAAATCGGCGGTCATGGTTTCGTGGCTGTTGATGATGGCGGCGGTGTGATCCGGCGACAGGCACGACAGCGTTTCGGGTGTTGCCGCGGTGATCATATCGAAACCCAGCAGAAGATGAGCGCGTCCCGGGCCGATACGGGTGGCACGAAGATCAGCTACATCCTTGCCGAAACGAAGGTGGGTGTAGACCGCACCGTTCTTTTGCGCCAGTCCGGCTATATCCAGAACGGATACTGCCTTTTCCTCCATATGCGCCGCCATTGCCAGGATATGTCCAACGGTCACCACCCCGGTGCCACCGATGCCTACAATCATTACGTCGTAAGGTTGATCCAGTGTGGGCAGGGTGGGCGTGGACAAGACTTCCGCGATACTGAGTTTGATTGGCGCCGGTTTTCTGAGATCTGCGCCTTCAACGGTGACAAAACTCGGGCAAAAGCCGTCCGTACAACTGAAATCCTTGTTGCAAGAAGATTGATCGATGGCCCGTTTGCGCCCGCTTATGGTCTCCACCGGTGTCAGGGATACGCAGTTGGATGCCGTCCCGCAATCTCCGCACCCTTCACAGACCAGTGTGTTGATGAAGGCGCGTTTGTCCGGGTCCGGATAGGTGCCGCGTTTCCGGCGGCGGCGTTTTTCCGCCGCGCATGTCTGGTCGAAGATAAGCACCGAAACACCTGGCCAGAGGCGGATATCGCGCTGCACCTGATCCAGATCATCACGATGATGAACGGTTGTGCCAGTGGCAAACCCGGTGCCTACCGCGTACTTGTGTGGTTCATCCGAAACCACAGCGATCCGCCGGATGCCTTCGGCATACATTTGCTGGGTGACCATGGGCACCGTCATCGGGCCGTCCATGGGTTGTCCGCCGGTCATGGCGACCGCGTCGTTGTAGAGAATTTTGTAGGTTACATTTGCGCCGGAGGCGACACCGGCACGGATCGCCAACGTGCCGGAGTGAAACAGCGTCCCGTCACCGATGTTAACGAACATGTGCGGCGTTTTGGTGAACGGCGCCCGGCCAAGCCAGTTGGCCCCCTCGGCACCCATCTGGGTAAAGGTTTCCGTACGCCGGTCCATCCAGGTGACCATGTAATGGCAACCAATGCCAGCGGCGGCTTGAGACCCCTCCGGTACACGGGTTGATGAATTGTGCGGGCAGCCTGAACAGAAGTAGGGCAGGCGTTTGGTATCCGTGGAAAGCCGCGACACCCGCTCGCTGTGTTCATCCATACGAGCCAGAGCCGGGCGCAGGTCCATTTCGACGTTATGAGCGATCAGCCGGTTTGCAATCACGCGGGCCACGAGATCAGCGTTTAGTTCCTGCCACGCATGGATCGCGGGCGCGCCGTGCGGTGTTGTTTTTCCTGTGACGCGGGGGCGTCGAGCGGCGGGCAGGTGATACAGTAATTCCTTGACCTGGGGCTCCATGACAGCGCGTTTTTCGTCAACCACAATGATTTCGTCGAGGCCGCTGGCAAATTCTTTCAAGCCCTCTGGTTCCAGCGGCCAGGGCATACCGATTTTACGAATGCGAATGCCCAACTCTGACGCGCGTTCGTCATCAAGCCCCAAATCATCCAGGGCCTGCCGCGTGTCAAGCCAGGCTTTGCCCGCCGCCATGATCCCAATACGCGCGGCGGATGGATTTATCAGTGTTTTATCAATGGCGTTGTTCCGGGCAAAGGCTTTGACAGCAGGTATCTTGTAATCCTGCATCCGGGCCTCCACCCGCTCTTTAGGATCGGGTCAGCGGGCATGAAGGCCGCCTTCCGGTGGTCCCGGGTGGTCGGGGTTCTGAATTCTCACGCGGTCCATACGGGCGTCCACCGAGGCCGCGGAATCCATGTTGTCGCTGAGGGTTTTCAGGCCTACCCAGCAACCCGAGGAACGGGAAAGCCCCCAGCCCATGATCCCGTAATCCAGTATTTCTTGTACATTGGCTGGTGCCAGAACCGGTATCCAGGCATCCATCAGGGCGTGTTCGCTCTGGCTTGGAACCGTCGAGGATTTGCCGGAGGGGTCATCACCGGCCAGTGCCAGAACACCGCCATGAGGACTGGTCCCTGCGAGGTTGCCATGACGGAAGGCATCGCCGGATCGGTCCACGCCCGGCCCCTTGCCGTACCAGATGGCAAACACGCCGTCATGGGTGGCCCCCGCAAACAGATTGCTCTGCTGTGATCCCCAGACCGCCGCCGCTGCCAGGTCTTCATTGACGGCGGCCTTAAAGACGATCTGATGTTTTTCCGTCAACGCCCGCGCCCGCCAGAACGCCATGTCGACGGAACCAAGGGGGGAACCCCTATGCCCGGTAACGTATCCCGCCGTATTCAGACCAGCCAGAAGGTCACGTCTACGCTGAACAAGGGCTAGGCGGACAATGGCTTGGGTGCCAGTCAAAAACACACGGCCTTCGTCTTTGAGGTACTTGTCGGTGAGCGAAACCGGATTGATCAACATCCCTAGAGAATATCATTACCGCCGGTCAATGGCATCCCGAATTGTTATGCCGCCGCGCCGCCAAAAAGCTTCGGGAATGCTGCTTCCTACCCCCGGAAGTAGCTGGCACCAAAACAGACTGTGGTTGATGACGAATGCCTGATCATGGTCTGGACATACCCGATCCGCGGCCTGTGGCCAGGGTTTATTGGTGACTTAGGCGGCCTTGCCAGTCCAATTGAGGATGACCTTGCCTGATTGGCCGGAACACATGATGTCAAAGCCCTGCTGAAAATCGTCTATGTGAAAATGGTGGGTGATGACCGGAGAGATATCCAGCCCGGACTGCACCATGGCCGCCATTTTGTACCAGGTTTCAAACATTTCCCGTCCGTAAATGCCTTTGAGTTGCAGGCCTTTGAACACGACTTCCGTCCAGTCGATGGCCGCCTTATCCGGCAGGATACCCAACAGCGCAATTCGTCCGCCGTGGTTCATTGTATCCAGCATGGAACCAAAAGCCTGGGGGTTGCCGGACATCTCCAGACCCACGTCGAAACCTTCCATCATTCCAAGATCATCCATGACATCGTTCAACGAGGTTTTGGTGATGTTCACCGCCCGGGTTGCGCCCATGGATGCGGCTAGATCGAGACGATAATCATTGATATCGGTAATCACCACATGCCGCGCGCCCACGTGTTTGGCAATGGCGACGGCCATGATGCCGATGGGGCCAGCCCCGGTAATCAGCACGTCCTCACCAACCAGATCGTAGGCCAGCGTGGTATGTGCAGCATTGCCGAACGGATCGAGAATAGAGGCGAGATCGGACGAGACATCGTCGGGGAGTTTGAAAACATTGGCGGCGGGGATAACCAGATATTCGGCAAAACTGCCGGGACGGTTTACCCCGACCCCCACGGTGTTACGGCACAGGTGGCGTTTGCCGGCCCGACAGTTCCGGCAATAACCGCAGGTAATATGACCTTCGCCGGAGACCCTGTCTCCGATACCAAGCCCTTTGACTTCGGACCCCATATCCACCACCTCTCCCATGAACTCGTGCCCCACGGTCATGGGTGTCGGGATGGTCGCCTGCGCCCATGCGTCCCAGTTGTAGATGTGCACATCGGTCCCACAGATGGCGGTTTTATGGACTAGGATTTTGACATCGTTGTGACCCATGTCGGGTTCAGCAACGTTTTCCATCCAGATACCGGTTTCCCGTTTGGCTTTGACGAGGGCTTTCATAGGTTACCTGCTTTATCCCTGATAACACCCAATTCCCGGCCCACGGCCCCAAAAGCTTCGATGGCTTTTTCAATTTGCTCAGGCGCGTGAGCGGCGGACATCTGGGTGCGAATGCGCGCTTCGCCTTGCGGAACCACCGGAAAGGAAAAACCGATTACATAGATACCGAAATTGAGCATGCGTGACGCCATGTCGGCCGCAAGTTTTGCATCGCCCAGCATAACCGGAATGATCGGGTGTTCCCCGGGTACAAGATCGAAACCCAAATCGGTCATCCCGGTGCGAAACTGTCGGGCATTTGCATGGAGTTTGTTACGAAGATCATCACCGTTTTCCAACATCTCAAGAATGTGGAGTGAGGTTGCCGCAATGGATGGTGCCAGGGAATTGGAAAACAGGTAGGGACGGGACCGCTGACGGAGCCATGCAACGATCGGCCCTCTTGCCGATGTGTATCCTCCGAGCGCCCCACCGAGCGCCTTCCCCAGAGTACCTGTATAGATGTCAACACGGTCTGCAACACCGGCATGTTCCGGTGTCCCCCGCCCGCCCGGACCCATAAAGCCGACGGCATGACTGTCATCAACCATAACCATTGCGTCATACCTGTCGGCGAGATCGCATATCCCGGCAAGGTTTGCTATAATCCCGTCCATAGAAAACACACCGTCTGTGGCGATGAGCCGAAAGCGGCAATCCTGTGCCTCTTGCAGGCAACGCTCCAGGTCATCCATATCATTATTGCTGTACCTGAATCGTTTGGCCTTACATAGGCGGACACCATCGATGATGCTGGCGTGATTGAGGGCATCGGAGATAATCGCGTCCTCGTCATCCAGCAGGGTTTCGAATAGGCCGGCATTTGCATCGAAACAGGAGGCATAGAGAATGGTGTCTTCTGTTCCTAAAAATCTGGATAACCGGGTTTCCAACTCTTTGTGTACGTTTTGCGTTCCGCAGATGAAACGGACTGACGCCATCCCGTAGCCATGCGTATCCAGAGCGGATTTCGCCGCCTCGACGACAGCAGGGTGATCGGCGAGACCAAGGTAGTTGTTGGCGCAGAAATTGATCACGCTTTCGGTGCTTTGGCCGCTGTCTTGAGCGTGATCAACCTCGACGCTGGATCCTTGCGGTGAGACGATAACGCGTTCGACCTTATAAAGACCGGCGCTTTTTACATCCGCAAGTTCGGCGTTAAGATGGTTCAAAAAAGCCTGTGTCATAGGTGTTTCATGCGCCCATTGCCAACTGATGTCAATTGAGCAAGTGAACGCATAAACAAAAAAAGATTGGCATACGATAAGCGTTGACGTGAAATTCGGTCCGGCGGATCGGTTCACCCTGGCGACACCCAAAGAAACCTTCGCCTTCTCGCATCACACGTAAACGCCGTTATACCGGCCGCCCTCAATGTCAGATGGAGTCTCATAGGTTTGCGCCCCGAAGCTTACACACCGGGGTTTGCGCCCCGGTTTTCCTAAAGTCGTTGAAATTTGGAGGGTGATTACTTCTGCAGGCTGACCCGGCGCCCTGCCCAGTCCGGCAGCGTCGGCATTTCCGCCGCTTTAAGTGCTGTTTGAACGCTACCCGGCATGTGGGCCGTTCGCCCGGCTCGAGAGTCGTAATGAAGCATCATGAATTCAACGGTTGCGCGCTCTTTCCCGTCAGCCTCCATGCTGTGTGCCACGTGGATGCGTTTTTCGTCCGATCCAAACACCATGGACTTGATTTCAAGCATGGCCGGAAAACGAACCTCGGCGACATATCGAAGATGGGTTTCCAGGGTATAGACCGCGCAGCCCGTTGCATCAAAATAATCGGTTCCGATACCGAAATGGTCCTGAAACGGCCAGGCGGCGTTGCTAAAGGCAACAAGGTAGTAGGCCTCGTTCATATGACCATAGGCGTCAAGCCAGGATTCCTGAACAGGTTCAGTATGCAGCGAAAGAACCGTCATGCCCGTGCCCCTTAAATTGAATAATCCGGGTTGTTGGATGGCAGACTGTCGGGTCCAAAAGCCACGGTGGGTCCCTCAGAACGGATCTTCTCTTTTGTGCCTAGAGGGATATTTTTCCCCGTAATTTCAATGGCATAGGGTCCAACAACCAGATTGCTCGCCACGCCCGCCTCGGCAAGTGCTATGGCGTTGCCTCGATCGACTGTTGCGAAGGTGGATGCGGCGGCGATGTCCGTTGTCCAGCAGGTTTCGTCATCACCTCTGATCATATAAACCACGTCACCTTCGAGCAATCTGCTGGCGGTGATAACATAGTAGGTTTCCTGGCTGTCTACCATAACGGGGGGTCTCCATTGACGATGTTTGGTGAAACAATCCCGCCTTAAATCTCGCAAAAACGTTGTAATGATGCCCGGTTGGGCTTGCAAGGCGTAAAGGCGGTTTATTCCGTTCTTCACCGCCCTTTTGCACATGGTCACAGGCTAGCTTAGGTTCAGGAATGCGTTACAGTATGGGCCATGACCACAGTTATTCCGAATGAGATCGCGCGGCGGTTGTTTCTGAGCCGACAGGGCTTGTGCGACAATCCCGGGCACGCCCAGGGCCCGGACGACCTTCTGGCTCTGATTGAGCGTCTGGGTTTCGTACAGATCGATAGCATCAAGACTGTCGAACGGGCGCACCACATGATTCTTTTTTCAAGGAATCAAACATATAAGAAAAAACACCTCGTTTCCTTGTTGGAAAATAAACGCGGGCTGTTCGAGCATTGGACCCACGATGCTTCGATTATTCCCATGACGTTTTTTCCCTATTGGCGGCACCGGTTTCAGAGAAAGCACGATGACCTTCTGACACGTTGGAAAAAATGGCACAAAGACGGTTTTGAGAATCAGTTGGACCCCGTCCATACATGTGTCGAACAATCGGGCCCGCTCATGGCCCGGGATTTCAGGAAACCCAGAGATAGGCGGGTGGAATCAGGCGGCGGCTGGTGGGCGTGGCATCCGTCAAAAACGGCGCTGGAGTTTCTGTGGCATACGGGCCGCTTGTCGGTGTGTCGCCGGGAGGGTTTTCAAAAGGTTTATGATCTGTCGGAACGGGTCGTTCCGGCGGAAATCTATGAACAGAAGGTCAGTTCGAGGGATTTTCTCGACTGGACCTGTTCGGCGGCCCTTGATCGGCTGGCTTTCGCGACATCCGGTGAATTGGCGGCATTCTGGGATTTGGTCTCGCTGGCTGAAGCAAAAGAGTGGTGTGAACAGCAGAAAAACACGCTCATTGAAGTCTCCATAGAGACGGCAAACGGAACCCCGCCCTACAAGGTTTTTGCCAGACCGAGCGTGCTCTCAGAGATTGACGGATTACCGTCCGCACCAAAACGCGTGCGCATACTCAGCCCCTTTGACCCTGTGCTGCGTGATAGAAAGCGTGCTTGTAGGCTTTTCAACTTTGACTATCGTATCGAAGTGTTCGTTCCGAAGGCTAAGAGGGCATACGGCTATTACGTCTTCCCGGTGCTGCAGGGAGATACGTTGATCGGCCGGATAGATATGAAATGTTTCCGTGATGACGGGGATTTACGTGTCCGGGCTTTTTGGCCTGAACCCGGGGTCCGATTTGGGAAGCTGCGCCGCCGGGAACTGGAGAGGGAATTGGAGCGCGTTCGATGGTTTTCCGGTGTTGATCGCTTGTCCTTTGAAGAGGGCTGGATAAGAATTTAGCCCTAATATCCGGTGATCCGGGGCAAGCGCCTATATCCTGATGTTCCCGGTCTCTAGGGCCCGCTGTTTCGGGCATGGTTCGCGCCCTTTGTGCGAAGGATGCCGCGCGCCGAATGTAATCGATACAAGGTCGGGGGCTGGTCACAAAACCAGTGATGGGCAGGTTATCGAAGGATGAGAAACCACCCGTTACCTAAGCACGGTTTTAAAATTCGTCCTTCAAGCGCCGGGTTTTGGCAAACACACTAACCGGATCGCCGCCTAGAAGCCCTATATTGCGCTGCAAATCATCGCTCTCAACCCTCAGAAAGGGGTTTGTTGCCCATTCCTCCTCTAAAGTCGAGGGTACCGTTGGTATGTTATCCTGGCGTTTCCGGTCTACGTCGTGCATTCGTTGAACGAGGGCTTCATTTTCCGGCTCCACGGACAGGGCGAACCGTCCATTCGCCTGAGTATACTCGTGGGCGCAGTAGACTTTGGTCTCACCCGGTAGAGAGTTCAGCTTCGATAGCGACGACCACATCTGTTCCGGTGTGCCCTCAAACAATCGACCGCATCCCATGGCGAAGAGTGTATCACCGCAAAACAGGGTATCGGACTCCTCAAACCAATAGGCAATGTGACCGCGTGTATGACCCGGTACATCGAACACATGGGCCTTGGCATTGCCCAGCATGTAGGTGTCGTCATCACCGACTTCGATATCGATACCGGGAATTCGATCACGGTCGTTTCTGGGGCCGACGATTGTACAGCCCGTTGCTTCCTTGATCTCAAGATTACCGCCGGTATGGTCCGCGTGATGGTGGGTATTCAGAATGTGGGTGATCGACCAGCCCTTCTGGTTCGCCGCGTCCATGACCGGATCCACGACAGCGGGATCAATGATCGCGGTCTGTGCCGATGAAGGGTCATGAGCCAGATAAACGTAGTTATCTGACAGGACGGGTACCTGGAAAACTTCGAGCCTTGACATTATCGATCGGCCTCCCTGGTAGAGCGTGACGGTGGTGCACCCATCATCACCCGCAGGCTGAGAATTGCAATAACCGTTCGTGATCAATGGGAAATTTTTTTTCAGGCCTGCCCCGGATCACTGGAATTTGGTGTTATCTGGGTATCCTCCGCAAGAGCCGTCTCGGCGCCGACAAACAGGATCGCTTGATCAAGTATCTCATATGAAACAAGGGGGTAAACGCCCCTTGAGGCCGCTATCCGGGTCATACCTGAAAAAAAAGTTTATAACGGGGGTTGACATTAAGGAAATAATGCCTATATTATCATCATCGTTATTTTGTATTGTGAATCGTAAACAATAGATATTGCGCCGCAATGCCGATGGCGCGAAGGCCCGTCGGGACATGGACGGTACTTTGCTGACCCTGACAGTGCCTGATTTTTGTACAGAATTGGCGATGGAAAAAGAAAAACGTCAACAAAAGTAAACAAGTGTAAACATTTTGCCCCCGCGCAAACACCTTCACCCCCCTTGTCTGCAGGCGTGATTTACGGGGTCTCGCCCGCGAACGGCGGGCCGGGTTTTACGAATTTGTCCATGATACGCTGGAGGATCGAGCTTTTACGGATAAGTGGCGGCATTGATTACATGCCCGGAAAATCGTAGCTGATGCGTTTGGCGATTGATCCCGAAAGAGGATCATGGTCCGATTGTTAACGACGAAGCAGGATAGATATGATCAGGACTTTTAAGATGCACGGGTTCAAAGCCGATTGGGTCGTTATCGCCATATGCGTCCTCTGGACACTGTTTTCTGGCGGCGGTGATTTAAGGGCAGATGACCAACCGGGATTGGTTTCTCATCGGGCGTTATACGAAGCGTCCCTGCCCGCAGGTTCTTCGGATGGTCTCATTGCCGATATAACCGGTACGGTCGCAATGTCGTTTGAGAGAACCTGCGAGGGCTGGATTGCGACGCAGGACTTTCGGGCCAGATATGGGGCGGCGGAAGGGGTTATAAGCGAGCACAATAGCCTATTCACCAGTTGGGAATCCCTTGATGGCCAGGATTACAGATTTGCCTTCCGCTCGACCACAGATGGTGCGACAACGTTGTTTCGGGGCAGGGCGTCATTGGTCCGTGGTCTTGCCGAATACCAGTTACCGGAGCCTGCACAGGTTGACTTACCTCAAGATACCCTGTTTCCCATCGCACATCATATCTGGTTAATGGGGGAGATCAGAGCGGGCAAAAGAGTGCAATCGCGCCCGGTGTTTAGCGGTTCCGATGATATTGATCCTTTGCTGGTGGCGTCTTTTGTGGGCAATAAACGCTCCATGGATCGGGAAAACGCCGGGAATTTGCCAAATTCGCCATTACTTACCCCGGTTGGCTGGCCTGTGACACTGTCCTATCACGACCCCGCGGATCAGGCGGGCAGCCCGCTTTTCGAGGTTCATATGTTCCTGTTGGAAAACGGTATTTCTCCCCGGATCGTTCTGTCGTGGGGAGATTTGTCCACGCAGCTAATGCTGAAGGCGATTACCGGCCTGCCAGCGGTTGAATGCCCCTGAAAAAGCCAGGTGTCGGCCGTTATTCCGAGATGGTGATGACAGGCGGCGTTATCTGTTTTACCCTAAGGATTTGAGACCGTAGAATGACACCCAGTATGCAGCGAATAATACGAAAACTGGCCTGTGGAGTCCTGATCATACTCGTTTCTCTGGGTGCAGGGATAGTTAGTGTTCAGGCCGCCGACAAGCCTTACATTGGTATGCAACTTCAAGAGCTTCCGCCGGAGGCCATCGTTGCATTGGGATTACGGGGCGAAAAATTTGTCATGGTCCGCGATGTCGGTCGGAATACGCCTGCTGGCCTGGCCGGTATTCGGCCTGGTGACCTTGTTTTATCGTTTGCGGGTTCAGATGTTTCGTCGCTTTCGGGCCTCGTGCGCCTGATGGGTGATGTAGAACCGGGTGATGCGGTTGATGTTACGCTGCGCCGCGCCGGCGATACTATTGAAACGACTATTCATACCACGCTGTGGCCGGAATCACAGTCTCTGCAAAAGGCCGCCGTGGGACAGGTTCCGGCAATCGGTGTGACCCTGGTCGGACTGACCAGGGAGATTCGCGGGCAGTTTGGAATCCGCTGGGATGCGCAAGGCCTGCTGGTCTCTCTTGTTGACCCTTCCAAGGGTGTCTCCGAGATCATTCAGCGTGGCGACGTGATCGTTCAGGTCAATCAGCGTGATGTCTGGCTACCGCAACAGGTCATAGAGATTTATGCAGAGGCCAAAGCCGCCGGTCAGCGGCAAATCCTTGTGCTGCTTGAGCGTTCCGATAGCAACGCCATGATTATGCTTCCGGTGAAATAATTGTCTAAAGCAATTTGTGGGTAATTCGGATGCAATGTCGAAACAATCCGCTTTTTGATGGGGTTTATCCCTGTGCCGCCCTGTCAGCCAGCTCACGCATGGTTTCCAGGTCGATGGCACCGGGAATCAGTTCTGTACCGAAAATAAATGCCGGTGTGCCGTTGATGCCCAGGGTTTCAGCCAGGGCGTAGTTATCCTGAATGGCAATATCAATCGCATCGTTCTGCATGGCGGTGACCAGTTCAGTCGTGTCCAGTCCCATGTGCTTTGCCGTGTCCATGATCCTTGATTCGGAGAGCGATCCACGGTGTGCCATCAAACTGTCATGGAAAGCAACGTAGTGTTCAGGCCAGGTGTTCCAGACCGCGAGTGAGGCGCGCGCGGCGACAACGGACTGTTCACCAAGAATGGGGAACTCTTTGAATACCAGCCTGATACGATCATCAGTGGCAACGAGTTCCTGGATAGCCGGAAGAACACGTTTGCAGTATCCACATTGATAGTCGAAAAATTCGATAACCGTGATTGTACCATCGGGGTTGCCGCCTATGGGGGTGGCCGGGTCGTTGGCAATAGCAGGCGACAGGTTTGCAAGTGTCTGCCGGGTCCGGTCCTGTTGAGCCTGCTCTTCGTTTTCACGGTACTGCTGAATGGAACGCAAAATAACTTCTGGGTTCTGCATGATGTAATCGTGGATCAGGTCCTCAAGCTGTCGTTGATCTTTATCGGACAGATCCTCAGCGGTTAGTCCATCAGAACCCGAAATCGATGAAAACAGGAAAATGCAAACCACAAATGGTGCAGAATTTCTTACAAAACAGCCAATTTTAGATGGTTTTACGGTATTTAGCCGCCTCATGATACATCTTCCATTCTACTGCTGATAGGTTTTACAAGCATGAGATCATATCAATTCGCGATGAAATAGCACACTGGATTTCGGTGATCAGGTCACGTTTCCATGATCAGGGAAAACCGGGTTATCGACGTATTTGCTCGTCACCGAAATAAATTGATGTCGGCGATACTCAGTGCTGAGGGAAAATCTGCTTCAGCAACCTTCAGGCCCACAAACGTAATTCGAACGTCTCTCAGGCGATCCTGGGGCCAGGCTGTTTCATAGACCTTGGACAACTCAACACCGTCTCGCCACCACCGCCCTGTATTTTCCCGTCCACCCCTCGCAACATAGATTGTGGTATTGTTTTCCGGGTCTCCGCTGATTGTCTGATGGCCACGTTTTAACGCGGACGCCGCCCAGCGAATTTCAAGCAATCGATTGACGGGTAACGTGTTGGGCAGGGTGTCCAGATACCCGTATCTATCCTCATCCAAATGCTGAGGTGAAGACATGAAACCAACCACGATGGCCGCAGGGTGATCAGCATCTGTTAAGGTTTCCGGATTCCAGGACCATGCCAGAAAAGGCGTCGCCAGCAGCCTTGTATCCACAGGTCGAAGCAATGAAAACCCTTTTGGACCAGCCCTGACAAAAACGTTCTCGGCGGGGCCGGTTTTCGTTACTGCCAGTCGCCCGCGCGCCATATCCCCAAGGCGTAACCATGTGCCATCCTCAAGATTTGTTGCAAACCTGTCTGTCGGACCCAGAATTTCCAGAAAACCCTCAGGACCAACAACTGTAACGCGCAATTGCTGGGTGCAGGCGAGCAGACTGGTAACCAGACCGAGCAGTGCGACACCGCGCCATTTCATGGACGAGCCTCCTGCTATTGAAGACTGTTTTCCGCCGCATTCACAATGTCACGCGCCTGAACGTGCTCCTTGGATCCGCGGGTAGAAGTGAGCGGGCTTTCTCCGCGTGAAAAATGGCGTCGGGAAACCGTCTCTGAAGGAAGGCTTCTTCAGCCAGGGCGAGGGCTGCCATCCCAAAGTTTTCCATGCGACCGTAAGCGATAGCCAGCTGGTGCCATGCAAAAGCTGACTGACGTTCAAGTGTCAGGCTTTTTCGCAAAGAGGTTATGGCTTCCTCGAGCAGGCTATCATCGCCAACGGCAATGATCGCCTGGCCAAGCCGTTGATACAAAAGAGCCGAGTTGCCTGCCAGCGTTGCCGCGGATTTGTAGAAAACAACCGCTTCTTTGACCTTTCCGTGATCAAACAACATGTCGCCCTTCATTTCGTTGAAGAAAGGGTCATTCGGATACTCCGCCAGCAGACCGTCAATCGTTTGTATCGCTTTCTCCAGGTCCGGCTTTTTTGAATAAGCGAGGGCCCGGGCGTATCTTGCTGCGATACTCTGGTCGGTTTCAGGATAGGCCCGCATGGTAGAAGCGAAGGGGTTGATATAGGCGTAGAGTTTGGCCCGTATCCGTTCATGAGCATGTTGCAGACCGGCCGGTGTCGGAGAATCGGTGAACTGGGAGCGAGACATATGATACTCAATCGCCTCGAGGCGTTCTCTGGTCAGCGGATGGGTTCTCAGATACGGGGGGTGGCGTGCCGCACTGAGGAGCGTCAGGTCTTCGAGAACCTGTAAAAACCTGTACAGTCCGCGCGCCGAATTTCCAGTTGATTCGAGTAATCTCAATCCTGCCTGATCAGCCGCAGATTCCTGGGCCTGGCTGTATTGGAAAAATGATCGCTGGGCGGCCTGTTGACTGCCTACAATAGCCGCTCCAGCCACATCACCTCTTCCTGTCAGAATACCGGCACCAACACCGATTACGGTGCCGATCAAGCCGACCGTCGAAGCATCCTTCACGGCATTGGATGTCCGGGCAAGATGCCCACCCTCGATATGGCCGGTTTCATGGGCCAACACGCCAATGACTTCATTGACGTCTTTGGTTTCCAGAAGCAATCCCGTGTGTATCGAAATGTTCTGACCGCCACTGACGAACGCATTGAGGGATTTGTTCAGTATCAGATGAATGCCGACCGAGTCAGGGTTCAATCCAGCCGCTCTCAGTATCGGTGTAGCATAGCCGCGGATTATACTTTCTGTTTCCGCGTCACGAATTAAGATACGCTTGTTCTGGGCAACGACAGTGGTCGTGATACCCAAAGTTACCGCAAACAGGCAGAGAAAGAACACCGATTTGAAAATGATACGTTGCACAATAGTACATCCGGAACAGTCAGGACGAGAGGGTAGATGGCGGCGTAGCCTTCGTCAAATGGCTTCCATGACCGCTGGCGCCCTCCTGTTGGCCGCGTGCGGACTGGTGGAATTCGGCGAGGAGGAAACCCGGGGAACCATCGGTTATGTGGAAGGGTTCATTGGTGGTGTGGCCGCCGATGAGCCCAGAGCGGCCCTGGTTGGGCGGGATATTCTGTCCGCTGGCGGGAACGCAGCAGATGCAGCGGTTGCCATGTACTTCACATTGGCTGTGACGATGCCGTCTGCCGCGAGTCTAGGCGGTGGGGGTGTTTGCCTGGTCCATGACGCCGAAACCGAAGAAACCCTGATGCTGGATTTTGTCGCCCGTGCCCCACAGGACATTCCGCCCTCCGCGTCACGTCCCAGTGCCGTTCCGGGCAATCCGCGCGGTTTTTTTGCCCTTTATGCGCGTTACGGACTCTTGCGATGGGAATCGCTCATCGCACCAGCCAGCAACCTTGCCCGGTTCGGAACACCGGTCTCCCGTGCCCTGGCTCAGGACATATACGCGGCCAGTTCCGCGCTTGCTGACGACCCGGCAATTATGGCCGTTTTCATGGATAGCGGCACCGGAAAATTGGTCCGCGAGGGTAGCATCCTGAAACAACCGGACCTGTCAGCGATTCTGGGACAAATGGTCTCAAAAGGGCCCGGGGACTTCTATAGTGGCCAAACCGCACGTCTATTAGTGGAAAGTGCAAAACGGGCAGGCGGATCACTTGGTATTGAAGATTTACGCAGCTTCAAGCCTGTCTGGCTTGAACCATTGCGATATCCCTTTGGCAACAACACTGTGTTTTTCCCGCAGCCCCCCGCCGCCGCAGGTGGTGTTGCCGGTGCCATGTGGCATTTGTTGAAATCAGAAGATTTGTTTGTCGAGGCCGACGATGCGGGGCGCGCGCATCTGCTACTAGAGAGCGGCATGCGGGCCTTTGCGGATCGTTCTCGATGGATGCTGGACAATGGCGATACCCGGTGGTCTGCCGCGGAAATTCTTGATACGCGTCGCTTTGAAGTTGATATGGAGGCACTGGCATCAACCAGCAAACATGTATCGCCCGACACCCTGCCGCAAAAGCCCGTAGCACGACCGGAAAATCCATCAGGAACCAGTTTCGTTGCTGTCGATCGAGACGGTGGGGCGGTAGCCTGTTCCATCAGTCTCAACAATTTGTTCGGAACAGGCCGTGTCGCGCCGGGAACCGGCATTGTTCTGGCAACTGTACCCGGTCACCGAGGCAGTGGTCCGATTTCCCAAATTCCGGCATTGGTATTAAATGCCAATGTTAATCAGTTGTTCTGGGCCGGTGCGGCCAGCGGCGGCGTTGCCGCGCCCACGGCATTGATGAACGTCCTGTCCCATTCAATGCTTGTTGAGGGAACCATTCAGGACGCCATGAATATCCGACGGGTTCATCATGGCGGCTTGCCGGATGTGTCTTATGTGGAACGGGGACTGGCCCCTGCTATCGTTTCTTCCTTGCGTGCCGCGGGACACACGGTGCAAGAAGCGCCCGCAATCGGACGTGTAAACGCATTCATGTGTTTTGGCGGTCTACCACAGGCGCCCGAAACCTGTGATGTTGCTCATGATCCGAGAGGGTTCGGGCTGTCGTTTATGGCCGAAGGCCTATAGGACAGGACACCTGATGGCGTTGAAGTGTTCCTCCCGCGCTCAGGTGCCACCGTTTATTGTGATGGATGTGATGCGCGCGGCCGCCGAACAGGAAGCCTCTGGTGCCAACATCATGCATATGGAAGTCGGCCAGCCGCATACCGGTGCCGCCGCGGGCGTCATTGCCGCCGCAAAGGCTGCATTGGACGATGATCGCCTGGGATATACTCTGGCGACGGGAATTCCTGAGCTAAGACTCGCAATTGCGAAGCATTACGCCGACCAATACAACGTGATCCTTGATCCGGAACGGGTGATTGTGACAACGGGATCATCCTGTGGGTTTCTATTGGCGTTTTTATCGGCCTTTGATGAAGGTGATACGGTTGCATTGGCAAGCCCTGGGTATCCTGCCTATCGCAACATCCTTCGTGCCCTGAATATCGAGGTTCTGGAAATCCTTGTAGGACCGGAGACAAACTTTCAACCCACACCGGCGTTGTTGGATCAATTGCGGGACGTTCCCGATGGCCTGATTGTCGCGAGTCCGTCAAATCCAACTGGGACGATGATCTCCTCCGAAGGGATGCGATATCTTGTAAAGTATTGTGAAATAAACGGAATTCGCCTGATTTCAGATGAAATCTATCACGGAATAACCTATGAAAATCCGGCAAGCACGGCGCTGACGTTCACTGACAACACCATCGTCATCAACAGTTTTTCAAAGTATTTCTCAATGACAGGGTGGCGGCTCGGCTGGATTGTGGCGCCTGAAGATTTATTGCGGCCCATGGAGTGCCTGGCCCAGAATTTGTTTATCTCGCCGCCGACACTGTCTCAGACGGCGGCGGTTGCCGCATTTGACTGCCGGGAAGAATTGGACCGTAATGTTGCGGTCTATGCCGCAAACCGAAAGTTATTGCTGGAAAAACTACCGCAGGCGGGATTCACCGATCTGGCGTCCGCTGATGGTGCATTTTACATTTATGCAAATGTCGGCCACTTGACCAATGACAGCATCGCGTTCTGCCAGAAGATGTTGTTGGAAGCCGGTGTCGCGGTAACGCCGGGACCCGATTTTGATCCCGAACGCGGCCAGCGGTACCTGCGGTTTTCGTTTGCCCGCTCACACACGGATATGGAAGAAGCTGCCCGCCGCCTCATTCACTGGCAGGCCGGGCTTTCCAGTCAATAGAAAACCAAAAGGGTTTTAGCGGCGCCACCATCCGCGCCGCGCATTGGATTCCTCATTCGCCTGTTCTTCGCCGACAACAATGGTTGTGGTTTTCGCGGCAATGGTAACTTCCTCTGAAGAAACCTCTTCGACCGGAACCCGTTCAGTGACGGTAATCTCTGCACCCGGCTCGGAGTCCTTTGGTGTGGGATCTTGTCCATGAGGCAGGGTATCATCGGTTTCCTCACCTTCAGGGGCGGCCCCGCTTTCGTCCGAAACGCTCTTTTTCCTGCGACGGACGGGCTGAGGTTTTTTGTCCTTGGTTGATGTATCGTCCTCGTCCACATCTTTCTCAGATGCGTTCTTCTTTTTGTTTTTCCGGGACCGGGATTTTTTCGGCTTGTCTTCTTGCGTTGTTTTGGTCGTTACAGAATCAGCCTCGTCATGTCCAGCGCCTGACATTTCCATGGCTTCGTCCTCGGAATCCTGTTCAGAGATTTCATGGTTATCGGCATCCAATTGATCAGGTCTATTCTTGTTTCGCCGTCGGCCGCCGCGCTTGCCCCGGCGTCGTTTTTTTGATCCTGCGGTTTTATCCTCTCCACGTGCTTCGACGTTCTCCGAACCGGTGGGGTCGTCGGAGAAGTCGCCTGTCGTTTCGTTTTCGTTAGCGGCATCGCCGGCAATATCCAGGGACTCCGCCTCTTCGTCGCCACCGTGACGTCGTCGGCGCGCCCGCCGTCTCCGTTTTTTGCGCGGCGGGTCGTCGTCTCCGGCATCAGTCCCGTCACGTCCTTGCCGTTCGTTCTCACTGGATTGAAGCAGCCCGCCCTGTGTGCGTTCGATCCTGTGATCGGGCGGAACAAGGGAATCATCGCTGTTTAGAAAAACTTCGACGTTGTAGCGGTTTTCAATATCGGCGAGAGCGGCCCGCTTCTGATTCAGGATGTAAAGCGCAACGGGAGTTGCAACAAACACCGTCATGGATGATGCACGACCACGCATGCCTTCTTCCTCGATGGCCCGCAGTACGTTCAAGGCCGCTGAATCGACGGACCGCACAACCCCGCTACCACCACAATGGGCGCAAGGTACCGTACTGGTTTCCATGAGACTCGGGCGCAGCCGCTGTCGCGACAGTTCCATCAGACCAAAAGGCGAAATGCGGCCCATCTGAATCCGGGCCCGATCATTGCGCATAGCTTCTTTTAACTGGCGTTCGATTTTGGTCTGATTGCGATGAATATCCATATCGATGAAGTCAATGACCACCAGGCCGGCCAGATCACGCAGCCTGAGCTGACGGGCGACCTCCTCAGCGGCTTCAAGATTGGTATGCAGCGCGGTTTCTTCGATGTTCCGCTCCCTGGTTGCCTTACCCGAGTTTACGTCGATGGCAACCAGAGCTTCGGTTTGATTGATTACCAGGTAACCACCTGATTTCAATGGGACTTCGGGGGCGTGCATGGCATCCAGCTGCGGTTCCACCTTGTAATGATGAAACAGTGGGATGGAATCTTCCTTGTAGGGTTGAACCCGTTTGGCGTGACTGGGTATCAGCAACTTCATGAAATCCTTGGCGGTGCGATACCCCTTGCTACCTTCGACAACGACTTCGTCAATATCTTTGGTGTACAGATCGCGAATGGCCCTCTTGATCAGATTACCTTCCTCATAAACCGCACAAGGCGCAATGGATTCCAGCGTAGTTTCGCGAATTTGGTTCCAAAGCCGCATCAGATAGTCATAGTCGCGCTTGATCTCAGCCTTGGTTCGTTTGGCTCCGGCGGTTCGCACGATGACCGCCATGCCCTGGGGAATCTCCAGGTCATTGAGAGTGTTCTTCAGTTTCCGGCGATCCGAAGGATTTGAAATTTTGCGGGAAATTCCACCACCCCGCGCCGTGTTAGGCATCAGCACACAATACCGCCCGGGAAGAGATATATAGGTCGTTAGTGCGGCACCCTTGTTGCCACGCTCTTCCTTGACAACCTGAACCAGCAGAATCTGGCGGCGTTTGATGACTTCCTGAATCTTGTAGTTTCGGCGTGATGGTGCCGCGCGACGGGTTTCGGTTTCTTCCATATCGTCACCACCAACGCTTTCCACGTTGCCAGCGGCGGGTTCATTTTCAGAAACCTCGTCATCATCGCCATCGCCCCGGGCCTCAAGTTCCTCGGCCAGCAAGGCTTCCCGATCCGCTATGGGGATCTGGTAATAGTCGGGGTGGATTTCGTTAAAAGCCAGAAAGCCGTGACGATTCCCGCCAAAGTCAACAAATGCGGCCTGTAATGACGGCTCGACCCGTGTAACTTTTGCTAGGTATATGTTGCTCTTAAGTTGTCGTCGTGACTCTACCTCTACGTCAAAATCTTCGAGTCGGCTTCCATTGACGATAACAACGCGCGTCTCTTCGGTGTGCGTTGAATCGATTAACATTTTTCTCGTTGCCATAAGAACTTGAACTCCGGTTCTCCCCAGCCGAGCAGGCACCACGAACGGCGCAATCGTCGGGGGAGGCATGTGTGTGTGAACTGGACTCCTGGCACAGTCCGTGTGCCGCAGAACTGCCAAAAACAGCGCGGGCCGGGGTTCTGTGATGTGTTTGTATGTCCAGCATTCGAGTGTCCTACGACCACGGGCTGTTCAGGGGGACGGGTGGACGTTGTATCGGGTCCTGTCCTCTGCCAGTCATCCGCGGCATCGGTTACGGCGGGCAGGCCGCCAAAATTCTTTTACAAGGCGCGATTTGCGATCGCCCCGTCTGGTAAAGGTTTTTTCCTCACCAAGGGCCCGGGCCTAACTTTCAAATCGCTTCGCCGTTAACATAACCTCAGGAATTTGGTTCCACAATCACCATCTTCGGTTTGTAATGGTTTAGTTGAAGAAATTAACGGGGCCTGGGTTCCCCCTTTTTGTATCTCTTCTCTTTCATTCCGGCGTTGATCCGTTGGCGCCCGGGGCGGTATATATAGGATTCGTGGTGGGTTTTGACGTACAAAATCTTGAGGTATACCCCATGATGAGAGCCTTCCGCCGCGGGCTTTTTGCTCTGTGTCTGGTTGCCACCTTTACGGTGCCGCCGCCCGGCGGCGGGGCTATGGCTGCGGATGCCATCGTCACCGATGTCCGCATAGGACAGCATGTTGATAAAACCCGATTCGTTCTGGAACTAACAAGCGGCCTCGATTTCAATTTCTTTATGCTGGATTCACCTTATCGGGTGGTACTTGATTTCGGAGAATTGGACTGGAAACACACACCGGTTCCCCCGGTGGCGGGCCTGCTTAAGGCCATGCGATACGGGCTCTATAAACCCAGGCAATCGCGTATCGTTCTCGAAGCCCATGGACCTGTGGCCGTCAATGAAGCCTTTTATCTGGCTCCTGGCGCGGCGGGAACGCGCCGACTTGTACTCGATCTGGTAGCGGTAGAACGATCAACCTTTCTTGCCGGTTTAAATATTGCCGTCTCTGTTTCGGCAAACGGCAGTGGCTATGCACGAGCAAATGGTAACGGTAGCGTTGTCAGCACGCAGCAGGTACCTGATACCGCAACCGTTGCGCCCCCTTCTACGGAGCCGATTGCGACCTCATCGATCGCTGCCATGAACCCGAAAAAGAAACCCGCCGTTGTCAAACGGACAAAACGGATTGTGGCCATCGACCCGGGCCATGGCGGTGCCGATCCGGGTGCCATTGGCCGCTCAGGGGCTTACGAGAAGCATATCACCCTGGCAGCCTCTCGGATTTTCAAAGAGGTTCTGGAATCGAGCGGGCGCTATACGGTGGTATTAACCAGGGATCGGGATATCTTTCTACCCTTGCGAGAGCGGGTGGCGCGTGGCCGCAACGCCAATGCTGAGTTATTCCTTTCTATCCATGCCGATTCCATCAAAAACCGAAAAATCAGCGGTGCGTCGGTGTATACGCTCTCAGAAAAAGCGTCAGACAAGGAAGCGGCGCTGTTGGCGGAAAAGGAGAACAAGGCTGATCTGATTGCCGGGATTGACCTTTCAACTGAATCCACGGAAGTCACCAACATCCTGATTGATCTGGCGCAGCGGGAATCCATGAACCAATCGGCGAAGTTCGCCGGTATGTTGGTTAAGGATCTGGAGCGTTCTTCAAAGGTTCTCTCTCGTGCGCACCGGTTTGCCGGATTTGCGGTATTGAAGGCACCTGATGTTCCGTCCGTTTTGGTAGAACTGGGCTTCTTGTCCAACACCAGGGATGAAAAAAACCTGCGTTCCAAAGCCTACTTGCGGAACATTGGCAAGGCCATCTTGCACGCTACGGACGAGTACTTCTCTCAGGTTCAGCAAGCTAACGTGTACTAGAGATTTTTTGTCAAGAAAAACTGTCATAATTCTGCCGTCATTTTCGATGACAGTCAGATAACGGTAGGGCATTTGTTGCTTTATCCGGTTGGGTATCTGCTCTGAATTGACGTCGGGTTACCTTCGGCATCGACACAGGTGTGATGCCTCATCAGGTTTGACGTCAGGGGTTCCAATCCGCAAACTGTTAGGCATCATGTTTCGGGCTCTTTTTTTCACACTGCTACTTCTCGTTTTACTCGGTGCCGGTGCAACCGGCGGTGCATTATATGTCCTGCACAAGTACGGGCGATCCCTGCCGGAAGTCCATCAATTAGCCACCTATGACCCGCCGGTGATGACCCGCATTCATGCGGGTGACGGGCGCCTGCTCGATGAATACGCCATTGAGCGGCGGGTGTTCGTGCCACTCGAAGCCCTACCGCCCAGGGTCATCCAGGCTTTCCTAGCCGCAGAGGATCAGCACTTCTTTCAGCATACCGGGATCGATTTTATTGGTGTGGCGCGAGCTGTGATCACCAATCTGAAAAACATCGGTCAGGGCCGCCGTCTTGTCGGGGCTTCCACCATTACCCAGCAGGTCGCGAAAAACTTCCTGCTCACCAGTGAGGTTTCGTGGGAACGCAAAATCAGGGAAGCTATTCTCGCCCTTCGCATCGAAAAAGCGTTTAGCAAGGAGCGCATTCTCGAATTATACCTCAATGAAATCTATCTTGGGTTCCAATCCTATGGTGTGGCGGCGGCGGCCCTGAACTATTTCGACAAGTCGCTCGACGAATTGAATATAGCCGAAGCGGCTTACCTGGCCGCCTTGCCCAAGGCACCTAACAACTACCACCCCGTGCGCAGGAAAGATGCTGCACTGACCCGGCGTAACTGGGTAGTTGGACGTATGTTGGAAGAGCGTTTTATCACCCCGGAACAGGCGGACATCGCCAAGGCCAAGGACCTGGGTGTGGTAAAGGTAAGGCGGGAAATGGAGTTCGTGACGGCGGATTATTTCTCTGAACAAATCCGAAGACAACTCATAAAGATGTACGGCGAAACCAAGCTCTATGAAGGTGGCTTGTCGGTCCGTTCTACGCTGGATCCCCACCTGCAAGAGATTGCCGATCGGGCTCTGCGAAAAGGGTTGGAACGCTATGACTTTCGGCATGGCTGGCGCGGTCCGTTTCAGGCCCTAGGCAAAAATATAAATTTCCAGTCCGCCATTGATGATTTCGAACGCCCACTGGGTATGCTCGATCGTCAGTCCGCCATTGTAACGGCGCTGGATGACCGCGGCGTACAGTTGCTGTTTGCGGGTGGCAGAAAGGGCTACATGCCGCTGGAACAGTTGCGTTGGGCGCGGCCCTGGGCTGAAGGGCAGAAACTGGGACCACCGGTTTCCCAGCCTTCTGATGTCGTTACAGTAGGGGATATTGTCTCGGTGCGCCCGGAAACCCATGCACCTGCAAAGGACGGAGAGGAAGCGGTTGAATATCCACCGGACACTTACGGCCTAAGTCAAATTCCCGCCGTAGAGGGGGCTCTTATTGCCATGGACCCGCATACAGGCCGTGTCCTAGCCATGTCCGGGGGGTATGAATACGCCAGGAGTGAGTTCAATCGCGCAACCCAGGCCCAGCGCCAACCCGGCTCCGCCTTCAAACCCTTCGTCTATCTGGCGGCTCTCGAAAATGGCTACACGCCCTCCACCCTGATCCTGGATGCCCCATTTGTTATCGACCAGGGAGCTGGTTTGCCGAAATGGCGGCCGGCCAACTACACCAAGGAATTCTATGGCCCCAGTACCATGCGTCTGGGTATTGAAAAGTCCCGTAACCTGATGACCGTGCGGCTGGCTCAGGCCGTCGGCATGGATCGAATTTCGCAATATGCCGGACGGTTCGGTATCTCGCGCGCCATGCCCGAACAGCTCGCCATGTCCCTGGGCGCTGGTGAAACCACGTTACTCAGCATGACAACGGCTTATGCCATGCTGGTCAATGGCGGGAAACGCGTGGTTCCGTCCTTCATCGATCGCATTCAGGACCGCAATGGCCATACCGTTTTCCGCCATGATGTGCGAGAATGTCCGGGCTGTGACGCAAGTTACTGGAGTGGCCAAATGGTACCGACCATCCCCGATAATCGCGAGGTTTTGGCCGACCCAGGTACGGCCTATCAGATCGTTTCCATGCTGGAAGGCGTTGTACAGCGTGGTACCGGGCGGCGCATCAGTGCCATCGGCAAGCCCTTGGCGGGTAAAACCGGCACCACAAACAATCAGGTGGACACCTGGTTTATCGGTTTCTCGCCTGATCTGGCGGTCGGTGTGTTTGTCGGCTTTGATCAGCCCCGTGGTCTGGGGAACAAGGAAACTGGCGCGTCTGTGGCGGCTCCCATATTCAGGGATTTTATGGAGGCCGCGCTTGAAAACGAGCCCGGCATTCCGTTCCGTATTCCGCCGGGCATCCGCCTGGTTCGCATTGATGGCTCAACCGGCGCCCCTGCTGATCCCGGCGATGAAAACGTGATCCTTGAGGCCTTCCTTCCAGGTACGGTGCCCACAGCCGAATCCAGCTTGCTGGCAGGTGACGGGTTTACACCGGATTACTCCAATTCGGATTTCTCGCTCAGTGGGGCGGCTCCGTCGACGGGTACCGGCGGTCTCTATTGACCAAGAATTTTCAGTTGCGCTTGTAGAAACCGTGCCAGTTGGGTAGACAGCAGGCTTGCGTTTTTATGTCGTTAGAGAGGTCTTATGCGGGCAGAAATCGAAGTCTTGTCTCAGAAAATCAAGCAGTCACTGGAACTGCTGAGGAGGCATCTTTGACTACGACAATGCTCTTAGACGCCTCGATGAGCTGAATGCGCTGGCCGAAGACCCGGCACTCTGGGAAAATGCCGATAGGGCTCAGACCATTATGCGTGAGCGCAACCAGGTGGAAGCTGACCTCAGGGAAATACATGATTTCGAGACCACGTTGTCCGACAATCTGGACTTGATCGAACTGGGTGAGGCCGAAGGCGATGAAGAGGTTGTTGAGGAGGCCGAAGGCAGTATCAAGGCGCTGCGGGACCGGGCCTCGAAAGCTGAGTTAAAAACCCTGTTGTCGGGCGAAGCGGATGGCAACGATTGTTATCTGGAAATTCATGCCGGGGCGGGTGGCACGGAAGCCCAGGATTGGGCAGAAATGCTGCTCAGAATGTATGCCCGGTGGTCCGACGCCCATGGTAACAAGGTAGAGTGGCTGGAAGAAAGTGCGGGTGAGGAAGCGGGTATCAAATCCGCAACTTTGAAAATTTCCGGTGAAAACGCCTATGGCTGGTTAAAAACCGAAAGTGGCGTGCATCGACTGGTTCGCATATCGCCCTACGATTCCAACGCGCGTCGTCATACCAGCTTTGCCTCTGCTTGGATTTACCCGGTGATCGACGACTTCATAGAAATCGAAATTGAGGAAAAGGACCTGCGTGTCGACACCTATCGTGCTTCCGGTGCCGGTGGTCAGCACGTGAACCGAACAGACAGTGCCGTGCGTATCACGCATGAGCCTTCCGGTATCGTGGTACAGTGCCAGAACGACCGCTCACAGCACAAGAACCGGGCCACGGCCATGAGCATGCTGAAGGCTCGCCTGTATGAGGCCGAATTGCAGCGGCGTGAAGCGGAGGCTCAAGCCACACACGAAGCCAAGAGCGATATCGGCTGGGGCCATCAGATACGCTCATATGTGCTGCAACCCTACCAGATGGTTAAGGACCTACGGACAAACGTGGAGACGTCCAACACGCAAGCCGTATTAGATGGCGACATTGATGATTTCCTGGCCGCCGCCCTGGCCCAGCGTGTCAGGGGTGTGGGCGAAGACCAGCCCAATTCCTAACGTACTTTCGGAAATGCGAAAGCTTTACCCGTGAACCAGACTCCCGCCTCAGAGCCGGTCAGAAAAAAGCGGTTTGTCCCGGGCGCCTTTCTCATCCGCGCCATCGTTGTCATCAGTCTTGCACATGTCTATGTGGGATGGAGTCTAATTCCGGACCTGCCGGATTCCTCCTCGATGAAATTGTTACCAGTTGTCCTACTGTGTCTTTCCGTCATGGTGATTCCGACACGGGTGTTCCTGCGTACATGGACCGACAATCATGACCTCATTGATAAATTTTCATGGGCAAGTTCCCTGTTCATGGGCTGGTTTTCCTCGCTGTTTGTATTTACGCTGCTCGGCGACTTGATATTCCTGTTGCCGCAGACAGAGGCCTGGCGCGCCGAGGGCAGCCTTGCTGTCGTTGCGCTGTCGTTACTTGTTACGATCATCGGGTATTGGAATGCTCGGAAAGTGGCCCGCGTCGTAAATCAGACGGTTCCCCTGGAAGGTCTGCCAGCGGCCCTGGACGGGTTCACCATCGTCCAGATCACGGACTTGCATGTGGGACCAACCATCAAGCGAAAGTACGTCAAGGGCGTGGTCGATCGTGTGAATGGATTGAATGCGGATATGGTTGCCGTCACCGGCGATGTGGTTGATGGCCCGGTAGATCATCTGAGCGATGATACAGCCCCATTAGGCGACCTGCGCGCGCGCCACGGGGTTTACATCGTGACCGGTAATCACGAGTACTACGCTGGCGCTGATAACTGGATCGCGGAGTTTCAGCGATTGGGTCTGAAGACCCTGTTGGACGAGCATGTGGTGTTGGAACATGATGGTGAACAGCTGGTGGTCGCCGGGGTAAACGATTACAGCGCACCACGGGTCCATGACCATCATGACAGCGACCCGACAGCCGCCCTGGCGGGCAGCCCCCCGGGGCTTCAGAAGATTTTGTTGGCGCATCAGCCCAGGTCAGCCCGGGCGGCTGAACAAGCTGGCGTAAATTTACAAATTTCCGGACACACGCACGGTGGTCAGTTCTGGCCATGGAACCATTTCGTCCGAATACAACAACCCTACACAGCGGGATTGCACCGGCATGGCGACATGTGGGTTTACACCAGTCGTGGCACGGGATATTGGGGGCCTCCCAAACGCTTTGGTGCGCCGTCGGAAATCACGCTGATTCGATTGGAATCCGCATAGAACGTGTGCGTATTTTCCGATTGCCGGATCGCGAT
Organism: Rhodospirillales bacterium; assembly: GCA_963921245.4. GTDB lineage: Bacteria > Pseudomonadota > Alphaproteobacteria > Rhodospirillales > Casp-alpha2 > JABJGO01. Next base: position 1,015,825 of record CAWUEY030000001.1, read on the forward strand.
GAGTATTCAGCAAACCCCTGCACCCAAAAATTGAACGCGGCGCATGATTTTGTTATGAACGGGCCTGAAACAACCAACCGGTGTTCGCCGCGACAGGGGATCGGGCGGGCGATTGATGGGGGTAAAGACAATTTCTGATCGTAATTTTGAACCGATGACAAAATCTGAAGTCATTACCGCCCAGCGTGCCTGGGCGAAGCATGTCACTGAGCAAAACGTCGACGAATTGCTCGATCTTTACGATTTCGGAACACCTGATGAACCGCTACTCTTCAAACCGACCCTGGCCGACATCATCCGGCTCGATCGGGCAGGCGCGCGCGCCTATTTTGTCGGCGGGGACCCCGACTATCCGCATGACCATGGTTTCTTGAACAAGGGATGGAAGAGCGTTGATTTCCAGAGTGCCGTTGGCCCGATCCTGAAGGCAGGTGGACTGGGCTATAAGGATATGGGGCATTATACTTTCACAGATGGTGGCGGAAACAAGACCCGTGCAGACTATACATTTGCCTACCACAAGCTGGATGGGCGGGTCCTGATCTCGTTACACCACTCGTCACTTACCTGGTTTCCACCCGAGGCGGGATAATCCGCCGGACTCAGGTGAGCAAGAGACTGGAAGCCTCGGATGGCCTTCCGGGATGACTGAAAAAGCCATAGACGGTTCGGCTAAAGATACAGGCCATGAAATAGGCTGTAGAGTATCATCTTATGCGTAATAACCATTTCCCAACCCTAGCTTGGAAGCGGTTGCCAAAATTACAAGCAATTTGCTTTGCATATCCATGTAAGGCATGCGGTTACGTATTTCCAACCTGAAAAGTTTACGTTATAACGTATCAAGATAGAGAAAATTTGTATAAATCAGGTGTAAGCATGAGTAAACACGGAGACAGGATTCGTGAGGGAATTCTTGCGACGCTGAAGCAGAGCGATAACCCGCTCACGGCCTACGATGTTCTTGAACAAATGAGTCCGGCGTATCCCAGGATTGCACCGACAACCATATACCGGGCACTTGCCAAGCTGATAGAGCGTGGCTGTGTGCATCGGATTGAATCACTGAACGCCTATATCGCCTGCAATGGTGACTCGCATCACGCCGATTCCGTCCTGGCGATTTGCAGCGATTGTGGTTCGGTTGACGAAAATGTTTCGCCCGCTCTTTTGAGAGAGCTGTCGAGCATTATCGGGCAATCCGGCTTTGCGCCAACGCGCCACGTGATAGAGGTCCACGGCGTTTGCGGTTCCTGCAGCACGGAGCACGTAACTAGGTGATGGAACGACTTTTGACACTTCGCTTGCTCCTGATTGGAGCCGGAGCACGACTGGTTGGTGCAGGAATCGTTGTTGCGGCGCTGTGGGCCGGGTTTTTTTGGGCGATAACAACACCGGGGGCGTTATGAGTACAGCACTCGCATTCCGAAATTTGACGCTCGGTTATGACCGTCATCCTGCTGTTCATCATCTGGAAACAGAGATTGCCGAAGGCAGTCTGACCGCTGTCGTTGGTCCGAACGGTGCTGGTAAATCAACGCTTCTCAAGGGTGTGACCGGCGTTCTCTCGCCCCTGGATGGCGAGGTGGATTTTGGTGCAATGAGTCGTGATGACATCGCCTATCTCCCCCAGCAATCAGACATTGACCGGGCGTTCCCTCTCTCAGTTGTCGATTTGGTAGCCATGGGACTTTGGCGGGAAATCGGTTCCTTTGGATGGTTGGGCAGCGCCCGACGATCCCGGATTAATGCGGCGATTGCAGCGGTGGGATTGACCGGTTTCGAGGACCGTCCCATCGGAACCCTCTCAGGCGGTCAGTTACAGCGTACACTTTTCGCACGTCTCCTGTTACAAGATGCAAGGTTGGTCTTGCTGGACGAGCCTTTCACAGCCGTCGATACGCGGACCATGGCCGACCTTATCGAGGTGGTTCATCGTTGGCACGGTGAGGGTCGTACCATAATCGTTGTCTTGCATGATCACGATATTGTTCGCGAGCATTTCCCTGAGACGATCATGCTGGCGCGCGAACTCGTTGCCCATGGCCCCACAGAGAACGTTCTCACGGTCGAAAACCAGTTTCGGGCCCGTCAAATGTGCGAAGCCTGTGACGGTCCACCCCATGTTTGCGGGCGTGACGCGGCATGATTTGGGACCTTGTTGTTCAACCTTTTGCTGATTTTGGTTTCATGCGCCGCGCGTTGCTCGGTTGTATCGCGATTGCCATTGGCGCAACCCCGGTGGGCGTGTTCCTGATGCTGCGGCGGATGAGCCTTACCGGCGATGCCATGGCACATGCGATCCTGCCGGGCGCCGCTATCGGTTATCTGGTTGCCGGGCTATCGCTCGGCGCGATGACCACCGGTGGATTAATCGCCGGTATGGCGGTGGCACTGCTGTCCGGTCTCGTCACGCGGGTCACAGCCTTGCGCGAAGATGCCAGTCTGGCGGCGTTCTATCTGATTTCGCTTGCCCTCGGGGTGCTGATCGTTTCCACACGCGGTAGTAATGTTGACCTGATGCATGTCCTTTTTGGCACGGTTCTGGCGCTTGATGATGCGGCGTTAATCCTTTTATGCACAATCACCAGTCTTTCGGTGCTTATTCTCGCGGTGATGTTTCGTCCCCTGGTCCTCGAATGTGCCGATCCGCAGTTCCTGCGATCTGTTAGTGGTTTGAGCGCCGTGACGCATTTCATCTTCTTGGCGCTTGTGGTGTTGAATCTCGTTGGAGGATTTCATGCCCTCGGCACGTTGATGGCGGTTGGTATCATGATTTTGCCTGCGGCGGCGGCCAGGTTTTTTGCCGTCAATGTCGGTGGATTGATCTTCGTTGCGGCCCTGCTGGCGATTGTATCGGGTTTCTGTGGCCTTCTTATGTCCTACTATTTCAGCCTGCCATCCGGTCCGGCCATCATCCTTGTTGCGGGCATCGCCTATGGGTTGGCGCTGGTCTTCGGACCGGTCGGCGGTCTTGTCTCAAAGGTCCTGCCACGCCCCCATTTTGAATCCTGAAAGGAATACCCCATGGTTTATGGAAGAACCCTGTTGAAATCAGCGGCGTTTGCGGTCGCCCTGGCGTTGGTTTCCCCCGTTGTTACTCATGCGGATGAACCCGTTCCTGTGGTAGCAACTTTTTCTATCCTGGGTGACATGGTCGCTCGGGTTGGTGGGGAGCACATCACCCTCACGACGCTTGTTGGACCGAATGGCGACTCTCATGTCTATCAGCCCACGCCAGCGGACGCTCGTGCTGTCAGTGCGGCTGAACTTCTCTTTGTGAACGGTCTTGAGTTCGAAGGCTGGATTGATCGTCTGGTTGATGCCTCGGATTTTGATGGTACCCGAGTGGTTACCACAGCAGGCATCGACCCCATTCCTTTTGAGGAAGATGGTCACCACGATGATCATGACGATCACGACGGCCACGGTCATGAAGAGCATGACGAACATGCCCATGAAGAGCATGATGATCACGGTCACGACGAGCATGGTCATGACGGACACGATGAACACGCCCATGAGGAGCATCACGGGCATCATCATGGGGCCTTTGACCCTCACGCCTGGCAGAGTTTGACGCTTGCCGTAACCTATGTGGATAATATCACTGCCGCACTGGCAAAAGCCGACCCGGCACATGCTGGTGACTACTACAAAAATCGTGAGTCCTATGTCGCCCAGATCAAGGCGTTGGATGACGAGATCCACCAGATTGTTGATGGATTGTCGAAAGACCGGCGTACGGTTGTTACGTCGCATGATGCGTTTCAATATTTCGGTCGGGATTACGGGCTGACGTTTCTGGCACCGCAGGGCCTGAGCACCGAATCTGAAGCGTCAGCGAAGGACGTTGCCCGTTTGATTGAGGAAATGCGTGGTCAGGGAATATCGGCTGTATTCATTGAAAACATTACGAATTCCCGTTTACTGGAACAAATTGCACGTGAGACCGGTGCTGTAATCGGTGGCACGCTCTTTACCGGCGCGCTCTCGGATTCTGACGGCCCGGCATCAACCTATCTCCACATGATGCGTCACAATGCAACAACGTTCTCGCGGGCGTTGGGCTCCTGAGCCCTGATTGAACCAACGAAAGGGTCGCTGACATTGTATTGTCGCCCCCTTTAATATTTCAGGCAGATATCAACCGTACGAACAGCCGTGCGCCCTTCGGCAACGTCGATGTGAAAATACCCGCTCGGATAGCGCCTGAACGTCCTTCTGCTCGGCCGGTCGCGGCGGGAGATGCAAGAGCACATGAGCACAAGAGCAAGTACTTTCACTTATAGACAGGTAGACGCTCTGAAGTGAGAATTTCTGTTCTCTATCCCTTGAACAGGAAAGTTCAATAGGAAAAGGTGCGCGCTCTACTGCACGACCAGGGATCGGAACAACACATTCTGGGTTTTGGCCGGTTTGATGGTTGCATCCAGAATCATGGTTAGCTCCGTGCGCAAAATCTCCGCCCCTTCCTTGCCGGAAAGTTCCTGACGCTCCTTGCTGCGCAGGTGCTGTTGGAATCGGTCGATGATTTTGGGCTCACGCTCCAGCAGCGAGGAGAGATCGTTTTCATCCACCTGGATGGTCAGAACCAACTTGATGAACGGTGATCGACAGGTGCCGGTTTTCAAGTCAGCCGTGAACTCAGGCAGTTCGTAATAGACCGGCTTTCCCAGCTCGACAGGATCGTCATCCGCGCCACCTTCGGCTTCGACACCGAGCATGGGGTTGAATAGGCCCAGGAAATAGGCTGTCGCGCCGCCACCGCCTAAAAACAGGACTGCGGCGACGCCGATGATGGCAATCCCGAATCCTTTCCCGCCTTTTTTCTTGGCTTTTTTAGCCATAAACGTCCCCGTCCCTGACCGCAGTATTACTTATCCTAGCCGACATACAGAAGGACTCCAGCCCTGTTTTTGCCATCCGTGAAATAGCGCTGAAATTAGACGCGGCGAGCTGTCGTTTCTGCGGGAAGCTCGCTTTTTTGATCCGGATCCGCGGTGTTAAAGATTGGACCGGCGGGCCGGACAAGGGTATCCGGCATGGAAGCGGGGGTTGCTTCAGAGAGCCTTGGCGGCGTCGAGGACGGCTTCAACATGGCCATTTACCTTGACCTTACGCCAGACGTTCCGAATCACGCCTTTGGAATCAATGAGAAAAGTCGCCCGCTCTACTCCCATATATTTCCGACCATACATGTTTTTTTCCACCCAGACGCCATAGGACTGGCAGATGTCCCCATCTTCATCGGAAACCAGCGTAATCTTCAGGTCATGCTTGGCTTTAAACTTGTCGTGTTTTTGAGCGGAGTCCTTTGAAACGCCAACGATGGTGGCACCGGCTTTTTCAAAATCCCAGACGGCACCGGTAAACCCTATTGCCTCCTTGGTACAGCCCGGGGTGTCGTCCTTGGGGTAAAAATATAGAACCACGGCGCTGCCTTTGAGACTGCTGAGTTTTAGCGTTCCGCCGCCATCAGTCGGGGCGTTGAAATCGGGGGCTTTGTCGCCAATATCGGCCATGGGGTTCTCCTGAGTTTTCTGAATTATGGGCTGTAGCCTAGAAAAGCCTATCCGGTCGTGTATTCATCTGTGGGAAGGCCGATCTGGTCAAGGAAAATATCGAAAATCCGGTCTGTGGCGCGTTTCAGGATGGCCTCTACATCGCCAACAGATTTACCGCCGCCCAGTTGAATCAGTTTTTCCTGAAGAGCAAGAGGCATAGATCCAAGTCCGTGCGGCGGTGCGTCGGTTTCAATAGTCAGATGCAAGCGGCTTTGCAGGGCTTGCCATAGATCGAGTGCCTCTAGCAAAGAGGTGGCAGTCGTGCTGTTCAGAATATCGGCACTTTCCAGATTGCGGATGCTGCGCCAGGTATTGGTAGAAAGGATGTCCGGGTATTCCGGTGCATACCTCAAAATGAGGTACTGCACGATGAACTCGAGATCCACGAGACCACCACGGACATGTTTGATCGACCAGACGGACTCGGTGTGATGTTCCTGATCCATGCGCAACCGCATGGTTGCGATATCATTGCGTAGTGTTTCCGGGTCCATGGATTGACAAAGCGTGATGCGCAGCGCGTCGGCGACGGCACGGCAGAGCTCATCGTCGCCGTAGAGAGGGCGAGCGCGTGTTAGGGCAAGCCGCTCCCAGGTCCAGGCATTTTCCCTCTGGTAGGTCGTGAACGCCTCCAGGGTACACGCAATCGGCCCTGAACTACCTGCAGGCCGCAATCGCATATCGATGTCATAGAGGGTGCCTTCGGCGGTCGGCGCGCTGACGGCGTTGATATAGCGCTGGGCCAGTCGGCCAAAATACTGCGATGGCATCAGGGCCTTCTGTCCATCGGAGGTGACGTTCGGATCCGTCAGGTCGTAGATAAAGACCATATCCAGATCGGAAGTCGGAGTCATTTCGTGGCTACCGAGTTTGCCGTAGGCAAGGACACAAAATCGTGCGCCTGGAACGTAGCCGTGCTGTTGGGCGAATTCCCGCTCTACCAGCGGGAACAGGCTGCTGATGGCAGCCGTGGCGGTGTCACTGAGTGCCCAAGCCGCTTTTGGGGGCGAGAGTTTACCGTGGAGGCTCTGCAATCCAATCTGGAATTTGCGTTCGTTGACCCAGCGTCTGCAAGTGTCCAGGGCTTGTTCGAAATGGCCAGCATCGTCTAGTTGCTCCGTAATCTGCTCCTGTAAAATGGAGAGTTTCGGTGGTGGATCGAGAAAATCCGATGACAGAATGCTGTCAAACAATGACGGACGCCGCCCCAGTTGTTCAGCTAGGCGCGGGGCCTCTCCTAAAATGGTAGCCAGTTGCTTCAATAGCTGCGGGTTCGTGTGCAACATAGAGAACAGTTGAACACCGGCAGGCAGACCGGCCAAAAACTCATCCATTTTGAGGAAGGCACCATCGGGATCCAGCGTTTCACCAATGGTTTTTAGCAGGGCCGGCGTCAGTTCTGTCAACATTTCCCTGGCACGGGATGATCGCATGGCACGATACCGGCCGTGATGCCAGGCACGTATGGCAGCATCAACGGCCTCCGGATTTTGAAAACCGTACGTAGCGATAGTATCTAGAGTGTCCGGGTCGGAATCACTGCCCGTGAAAACAAGATTTCCGGTGATCGAACCGCTAGCCGTCAGAGCAGGAGCATCGGCAAACAAGCGGGCATAATGATCTTCGACCAAACGCAGGTGATGTTTGATGTCATGCTGGAAATCCTGAGGGTCTGTGTAGCCCATGAAAGTTGCAAGTGCATTCAGCCCTTCCGGGGTATACGGCAATGTCTGGGTTTGCTCGTCATTGATCATTTGCAGACGGTGTTCGGTCTTACGAAGGTATTCGTAGGCATTGATTAAATCGTCCGCGGTCTGACGTTCAATTTGCCCATGGTCATAGAGTGCATTCAGGGCGGAAACGGTAGACGGTGTTCGTAAAGCTTTAATACGTCCCCCCCAGATCAATTGCTGGGTTTGGGCGAAAAACTCGATTTCGCGGATGCCGCCGCGACCAAGTTTTATGTTATGTCCCTTCAGTTCTATAATTGAGCCCCCGCGTTTTGCATTGATTTGTCTCTTGATAGAGTGGATATCCTGAATCGCCGCAAAATCCAGATTTTTCCGCCACACAAACGGGCGCAGCCAGCGGATAAATTGTTCGCCGGCTTCCCTGTCGCCGGCAATGGCGCGCGCTTTAATCATCGCGGCCCGTTCCCAGTTTTGGCCTTGGCTTTCGTAATAGATTTCTGCAGCTCTCAGCGATACTGCCAACGGCGTGGCCCCGGGATCAGGTCGCAACCGAAGGTCCGTCCGAAAAACATATCCGGAAGATGAACGCTCATCCATGATGCGAACAAGATCGCGGGTCATGCGAATGCAGTGCTTTTGCAAGGCTTCCGGTTCTGGGGCTGTCATGCGATCCGGATCAAAAAATACGATCAGGTCGATGTCGCTGGAATAGTTGAGCTCGCGCGAACCCAGTTTTCCCATGGCGAGAACGATGAAGCCGCTTTTGGTGCTACTGTCATCGCCTCCATTTCGGGAGAGAACGCCTTTCTGTATGGCGGCGTTGAGAATATGACGGCAGGCAAGTTGAAGGCTTGCTTCAGCGAAACGGGAAAGATTGTCCGTAATTTTCTCAAGTGGCCATAGCTCGGCAATGTCCGCCATGGCAACGGTTAGCGCGTGCCGGTTTTTTGTCAGCCTCAAAAATTCAGCCAGGGTTTGAAAATCCGAGGCTTCAGGGTTGAATTGTGACAGTGCCTGATGGATTGTCTCGATTGCCTGGTCAGGGCCTTTCTCCAACGCTTCCAAACTGAAGCCCGGATCGGAAACACACACCTGGCTAAGATAGGGACTGTTGCCGAACATAGCGTTTATCGCTTTTTGTCCCTCTGGATGAGCGCAAATACTTTCGGCAAGACTGGAAAGGCGTTTATTATCAAGGTTCCGCACAGATTCCAGCCATCGATCGCGGGTGTTTGCGGATTGCTGCATGTCAGCCGGAGTGGGAAAGCGGGCGTTTTGAAAGACTGGACATGGTTTAGGCATGAGGCTCGGCTCCGATTGCGAGCAAGGTGGGATAACGGCGAAGATGGGTCAAGACTGTAACGCCCTGGAGACGTGTTAAAGTGCTTCAAAGAACACTATTCGCCGGGCTGCAAGTGCTGGCTGGTCTGTTGGCCGGTATCATTATCGTTGTTCTGGTTTGCGTCTGGTTGATTTCCCGAGGCCCGGTTTCCCTTGCCCTTGTTGAAGAGCATGTCAGTGGGTTTTTAAACACCACGTTTCCCGAAATTCAGTTGTCGTTCGAAGATACGGTTATTACGTGGGCCGGTTGGGAGCGGGCTGTCAACTTTGAAGTATTGGGATTATCCATGCAAACTGCGGATGGCGGGCGATCCCTGGTTGCCCCGAATGTATCATTCTCACTCAGTGTAATGGCACTGCTTAACGGCGTTATTGCGCCGTCGAATGTCGTGATAGCGGGTCCGACCATAACGGTGACGCTGGAGCCGGGAAAATCTTATGATGCCGAGTTTAACCTGGCTGTTGCAAGCGTAACGGCACTGGCAACGGGACGTCTTGAGAATGTTCTGCGGCGGCTGTCCAATCCCCGGCAGCCTGATGATCCGATTGGATTTCTGAACACAATTGTCGTTGAGGATGCAGATATTATCGTTAACGACGAAGGAAAAAACCGATCCTGGGTGACCCCGCACACTCAGCTTCGCCTTGCCCGGGTTCCGGGTGGCGTTGAGGGTGAGACATCCTTCCTGGTTGATCTGGGGAGTTCTGCAGCAGAAGTGTCGATTGTCGCATCCTATGACAATGCTTCGGAAAGAGTGGACGCGGGTATTTCATTTGGCGACGTTGTTCCTTCCGAACTCTCAGAAACCCTGCCTCAGCTTGGTGTTCTCGACAGACTTCAGTTACCAATGACCGGAACATTGACCATTTCATCCTCGGTTAGGGGGGAGTTGGAGGGGATCAGTATTGACGTTGAGGGGGGTCGCGGTCGAATTCTTCTGCTGGAGCCTTTGCAGGCGCAGGTGGCGGTGGAGCACGCGTCGGTTCAAGGGCGATATGACGCTCAAACCGGTGTTTACGATCTGTCATCGCTTGAGATTAAACTTGCTGCGAATACGGAACTGCTGTGGGCAGAACCTGTTCACCACGCGTTTCCAGTTGAAGCCATCCGCTCAAAAGCAAGGTACCGTAGTCGATCGGATGTTCTTGAGGTTGACGGTCTGGTGGTGGCACTTGATGGCTTCGATGCGCAAGTCACAGGGAGTGTAGAAAATCTTCTTGAACACCCCAGCGCGGATATCAACATTGACGTGAATGCCATGACGGTGGCAGACCTGAAAAAATACTGGCCGAAATCAGCCCTAAATAATACACAACACTGGATTTCGACAAACATCTTTTCCGGCAATTTGTCCAATGTCAGGGCGCAGCTATTCGTCGAGGAGAATCAAGCCGGATCGCTGGATGTGTCGAGCCTGTTAGGCAGTTTTGATCTCTCGGATATCGATCTGCGGTATGCAGAAGAAATGCCACGGGTAACCGGGTTGAAGGCAACTGCATCTTTCGATCTAGATCGTTTCGACTTTGATGTTATGTCCGCTCAATCGGCCGAGATGGATGTGACGGGAGGAACAGTTTCCCTACTGGATATCTCTACAGATGTGGCGCACGCAAAAATATCGGTGAATGTGGAAGGCGACTTTGATAAAGCGATGACCGTTATTGACCGGGCACCACAGGGATTCGCATCCGCAGTTGGCGTCGATCCTGGGTCGGTGGTCGGTGAGACCAGCGTCGCTCTGGAGTTTGCCTTCCCGCTTCTCAATGATCCGGAATGGGAAGATTTTATGATTTCCGCAAAGGCTTCAATCGAAGAAGGAAGCATTCCGGGTGGTTTGTTCGGTTTTGATGTATCGGATGCCAACCTGGAAGTCGGTGTCAACAATGAAGGTATGTCTATTGCAGGCGATTTGTTCATTGAGAACTTTCCTGGGCGTCTTAGCTGGTACCAGAACTTCAATCGCGAGGACGACATAAAGAATATCTATAAGTTGGCCGTTGAGGTTCAGGATGTCCGCGATATCAGCGATTTGGGCATAGACCTGGCTCCGGTCTCCCCGGAGATGATCAAGGGCACAGTACCATTGCAGATCGATGTTGTTGAATACAACGATGGCGTTGCGGAAGTTGAGGCCATTGCAACGCTTGATATTGCGGAACTTCGGGCACCTGTTATCAACTGGCTAAAACCGCGCGGGGTAACAGGCATCGCAAAAATAAATCTCAATCTCGTCAATGGTCTGATGGCGTACATTCCAAAATTTAGGGTCAAAACGGACAATCTTCAGATTGAGGGGCGGATATCCTATGACCGCCCTGGTGGACGATTGGCGCGAATTGATATCGAAAATGTGGAACATGGTCGCACGCGCATGACCGGATTGTTGGCGCCGGGTACGGATGGTGTCTGGGAGGGGAATTTCCGCGGAGATGCGTTGGACCTTGCGCCGGTTTGGGATGACATCACAGAGGGTGATCTTCTGTCCACCGGAGAGAGCTTATGGGGCGAGGCCAGTGTTTCTGTACAATTTGGTCGGGTCTGGTTGTCTGAAAACAATAGCTTAAGGGATGTAGCCGGTGTGATGTCCCGCTCAGATGATATCTGGCGCTCAGTGTATCTGACGTCGGTATTGAGTGGGGGAGAGGCTCTGGAAGTAAAGCTTGCCCCTTCAGCAGCGGGCAACGCTCGTATCCTAACCGTTTGGTCGCCGGATGCGGGCGATGTTCTTCGAATATTGGATGTTTACGACAACATGGCCGGTGGAGAACTGTCCCTGTCAGGTAGGTTCGACGATAGCATTGAAGATGCCCCGTTGAGTGGTGAACTGGATATTCAAGGTTACCAAATTTTACGCGCCCCAACCCTTGCACAGATGCTCAGTATCCTTGCCTTGACGGGCATTGTTGACGCGTTGCAGGGCGATGGTCTGGCATTTGACCGTCTAACCGTGCCGTTTACCTATTCTGATGGTTTGCTCGAGTTGCGAGAGGCAAGAGCGACGGGAGCATCACTTGGTTTCACGGCTTCGGGCAGTGTCTTTACCCAGGTCGACTATCTTGACCTTAACGGAACCATCGTCCCGATTTACGCGCTCAATTCTCTGTTGGGAAACATCCCTTTGGTTGGCACTCTTTTTTCTGGTGGAGAAGAAGGTGGTGGTCTTTTTGCGGCCAATTACACGATAAACGGCAACATTGAGGAACCCGAGATCACCATAAACCCTCTGAGCGTGTTAACGCCTGGATTCCTGAGAAACATTTTCTCTTCAGACAATGACAGTCTTGTGCCCAGGGAAAAAGAATCCGGACAGCCAGTGAACGAACCATAGGACAGGTAATAACCGGAGAGTTATCCGGTGTTGATCAAAACGTGACGTTTTTTACCGGCGGACAGTTTGATCGCGCCGGTTTCGGTCCTGTCTTCGCTTGAGACAGTAAGGGTTTCGTCATCTATCCGCTGATCGTTGAGACGACCCCCGCCGCCTTTGATGAGCCTCCGGGCTTCACCATTGGAAGCCGCGAGACCGGCAAGCCGAAAAAGCTCATAGACCGGGATACCACGGGCCAGATCACCGGCTTGAACGTATACAGTGGGCAAACCATCGTCGGCGTGTCCTTCTTCAAAAGTTTTGCGGGCAGTGTCCGCCGCCGCTTGGGCGGCATCTTCACCGTGGCACAATTTCGTTGTTTCGCTGGCAAGAACCTTCTTGGCTTCGTTCAGTTCAGCGCCGGGAAGCTGCTCTAATTGCTCAATTTCACGTAGTGGCAATTCTGTGAATAATCTCAACATGCGGCCAACATCGCCGTCCTCGACGTTGCGCCAGTATTGCCAGTAGTCGTATGCGGACAGCATATCATCATTGAGCCAGATCGCGCCATCTGTGGTCTTGCCCATTTTCGCCCCCGACGATGTCGTCAGCAATGGTACCGTCAAGCCGAAAAGGTTCAGGTTATCGCACCGTCTGCCAAGTTCCACACCATTGACGATGTTGCCCCATTGGTCGGAACCTCCCATCTGCAACGAGCAATTGTAACGTCGCGCTAATTCTACAAAATCGTAGGCCTGCAGGATCATGTAATTGAACTCAATAAACGTTAGCGGTTGTTCCCGGTCCAACCGTAACTTCACGCTATCAAATGTCATCATACGATTAATTGAGAAATGGCGGCCATAATCTCGAAGGAACGGAATGTACTGGAGATCTTTCAGCCAGTCGTCGTTGTCAACCATGATCGCGTCTGTGGGGCCGTTGCCAAAGGTGATAAATTTTGAGAAAACGGCCTTGATCCCAAGTTTGTTGGTTTCAATATCGTCATCGCTCAGCATTTTCCTGGATTGGTCCTTGCCGGATGGATCACCGACTTTTGTGGTTCCTCCACCGAGCAAAACAATGGGTTTGTGACCGCTTTGCTGAAGCTTGCGGAGCAACATGATGGGCAGAAGGCTCCCCGCATGCAAACCTGGTGCCGTACAATCGAAACCGATGTAGGCCGTTATGGTTTCCTTACTGGCGCGCTTATCCAGTTCCTCAATGTCGGTGCATTGATGAAAATACCCGCGTTCGGTCACGGTATTGATGAATTCTGACAAGTAAGCGTTCATGGTCTTCATATTTCGTTGATGGCGTGGGTTTAAAATATCAGCACACGAAGCGCAATCCCATGTATGGAATGGGAGCTAGGAATAATGACGGCGAACCAGAAAAACTCTTCCGGCTTGACGCCCAGGACAGCTATAGGGCTCATGAGTGGTACGTCCATGGATGGCGCCGATGCCGCCGTTGTTGAAACCGATGGATATCAGGTCTCGTCGACCGGGAAATCGGTGTTTGTGCCCTATTCGCCGGGGTTTCGCCAATCGTTTCGAGAGCTGGAAAGACATGATCCGGCTAAACATCCCGACTTTGACCATTTGATCGGTGAGTTGACGGCTTTCCACGCAGATGCTGTGGAAACACTGCTTGAAAAAAGCCATCTTGATCGGGGACAGGTTGATATTATTGGCTTTCACGGACAAACGGTTTATCACGCCCCTGATCAAGGGATCACAATCCAGTTGGGTGATGGGAAAGATCTTGCCCGCCGGACCCGAATCCCGGTGGTTAGTGACTTTCGCTCTCAAGATATCAGGCATGGTGGTCAGGGTGCGCCTCTTGCCCCTCTATATCATCAGGCTCTGGCGGCGGAACTCGAAAAACCACTGGCCGTCCTGAACCTTGGCGGTGTGGCTAATGTGACATGGATTGGTGCGGAAAATGATGACGTTCTGGCCTTTGATACGGGGCCGGGCAATGCTCTGATGGATGATTGGATGGTAGAGCGATACGGCAAGGCATTTGATGCGAGCGGGGAGCGCGCCGCACGAGGCCATGTCAGTCAGCGCGCCCTCAGCGAGCTTTTAGACAATACATATTTTGATCAAGCGCCGCCGAAATCCCTGGACCGGCGCGACTTCAAGTTACCGGACCTGAGCGACCTGGATGCCGAAACAGGTGTGGCGACTTTGAATGCCTTTACAGTTGAAGCTATCGTGCGTTCTCAATCGCATATGCCTGAACGCCCGAAACGATGGCTCGTATGCGGCGGTGGCCGTCACAATACTGTTTTGATGGAAGGTTTACGAGCCGCTCTATCCGTAGCCGTGGAGCCCGTTGAAGCAGAAGGATGGGATGGTGACTTCCTTGAAGCGCAGGCTTTTGCATTTCTGTCGGTGCGGGCGTTGGAAGGTTTGCCGCTTAGTTTGCCATCGACAACCGGTGTGCGAGAACCATTGAGTGGCGGACAGTTGAATCAACCCGACTGACGGTTAGGCCGCTGTCAGGCTTTTTTCCAGATAATCGTTTAAATGATCGGTAAGTTCGGTCAAATGATCGTTGAAAAAGTGGTTACATCCTTTGACCACCCGATAGTCAATCTTGATGTTTTTCTGACTTGATAACTTTGCAGCAAGCTTGTCTACGGAACCGACAGGGACAACTTCATCACTGGAACCGTGCACAATCAAACCGGAAGCCGGGCAGGGGGCTAGGAAAGTGAAGTCATTTCTATTGGCAGGCGGGGCAACTGAAATAAATCCGGCAATTTCCGGACGGCGCATCATGAGTTGCATGGAAATCCAGGCGCCAAAGGAGAACCCGCCTATCCAGCATTCCCGGGCATTCGGGTTATGACCTTGCATCCAGTCAAGAGCGGACGCTGCGTCGCTCAATTCGCCTTGCCCGTTATCGAATTCGCCTTGCGAGCGCCCGACACCCCGAAAATTGAATCGCAGAACCGAAAATCCTCGCTCAACAAAGTTCTGGTACATGGCATAAACAACCTTGTTGTTCATCGTGCCGCCGTGTTGCGGGTGAGGGTGGAGAATTAGCGCAACGGGTGCTCCTTTGCGTTTCGAATGGTGGTATCGACCTTCAATTCGGCCTTCAGGGCCATTAAAAATTACTTCGGGCATGGGATTCCTGTTTTTTCAATCGGGCGGGGCCTTGGCCTGGCGGATTGTTTCCACAAATAAAGCCTTACTAAATTAATCACCTTTTATTATATTTATTGGGAAGAACTCCGGCCAAATACTTGACTAAAATACTTGGTATTCCTATATATCAGGGTAAGGCATTGGTTGTTTTATGATTTTGCCGCCCTGAAGCCTCCGTAAGGAAGCTCCCGTAAGATAGTCAAGATTGCGCCATGTTCAAGACTTTAAAGGAAGATATTCGTGCATTTATGGAGCGTGACCCGGCGGCACGGTCCATGGTTGAAATTACGTTGTGTTACCCCGGTTTCCATGCGTTGATGCTTTATCGCCTGACCAACTGGATGTGGAAGGCTGGGTGGCGTTTACCTGCCAGGTTCCTGGCCCACATTGCCAAGATTTTTACGGCAATTGAGATTCATCCAGGTGCGACGATTGGTCGTCGCTTTGTCATTGATCACGGAACCGGGGTGGTTATTGGAGAAACGTCCGATATCGGTGACGATGTTACCCTTTATCAAGGCGTTACCCTGGGCGGCATTGCTCCGTCGGTCGATTCCGTCAGCCAGATTGGCGAGAAACGTCACCCAACGTTGTGTGACGGTGCGATTATCGGCTCAGGCGCGGCGGTGTTAGGCCCCATAACCATTGGTGAAGGTGCAAAGGTCGGTGCCAATTCGGTGGTGACCAAGCCCATTGACGCTTGCATGACGGCGGTGGGCATACCCGCACGGGTGGTCATGCCCAAAGACAAGAACAAGTCTCGTGATTTTATGGCCTATGGTACGGCAGTTGATGGCCCCGATCCGCTTCTGCAAACCATTGATGAGTTGCGGCGCCAGGTTGTATCGCTGTCAGCACGTATTGAGGAACTGGAGTCGGAAAATCAATCCGGAAAACCCGGTTCGACAGGTAAAGACAAGGAAGCCTGCTGATGACCAGTAACTGGTTCACCCGGCGTGAAAAATCAGCAACGGTTTTGGGAGAAGTATTGTGAAACTGAGCACTAAAGGTCGCTACGCGGTAATGGCAATGGCTGATCTGGCCGGCAATGCAACGGATAAACCCGTGACGTTGGCAGATATTGCGGAACGTCAGGAAATTTCCCTTTCGTATCTGGAGCAGCTGTTTAGCAAGTTGCGGCGCGGTGGTCTGGTTACCAGTGTTCGTGGTCCCGGTGGCGGGTATCAGATTGCACATCACGTGAAAGATGTTCGAATTTCCGATATTATCCTCGCTGTCGACGAACCTATCAAGGCGACCCGGTGTCAGCCCGGCTCACCGGCAGGGTGTCACGGTTCTCTGGGACGATGTATCACACACGATCTGTGGCAGGAACTCAGCAATCAAATTTACCTGTTCCTGAATTCGGTGTCTCTGGAAGATGTTGTTGAAAGGCGTGTTATGGGTGCCGCTGGAGCTCTGTTCCAAACCGAAAACCCATGTGCAGCCTTGTCCGACGTCGTGCCAAACCGGGTCGAAACCCTGAGCGCGGCCCAGTAGGCCGTAAACGAGGTTTGGCAGCATGACCCGGGAAACCCACTATCTCGACCACAACGCTACGTCGCCCTTGCGTGACAGCGTCGTCATCGCTGTTGAAGCGGCGCTGCGTGTCGTGGGAAACGGGTCGTCGGTCCATGGTTACGGTCGAGCTGCACGAAAGGTGATTGAGGATGCCCGTGCCGGTGTCGCTGGTATGTGTCACGCAGTGCCCGATCAGGTGACCTTTACCAGTGGCGGAACGGAGGCCAACAATCTGGCCTTGCGCCAGCCGGGGTTTCAACACGTATTCGTATCTGCTGTTGAACATCCCTCTGTTCTGGAAGCCCGGCCAGACGCAATTGTTATTCCTGTTACCAACAACGGCATCGTCGATCTTTCCGCGCTGGGTGAGCAACTGGCGACTTATAACGATACCAAGCTGATTTCTGTTATGTACGCCAACAATGAAACCGGCATTGTCCAGCCTGTATCGGAGATTGCCAAACTCGCGCGAATTCATGGCGCGGTTTTTCACTGCGACGCGGTTCAGGCGGCCGGAAAAGCAAAGATCGATGTTAAGACGTTCGGTGCGGATTTGTTGACCCTGTCTGCGCACAAGATCGGCGGTCCAGCGGGTGTCGGTGCTTTAATCAACGTGAGTGGTGTCCAATTGGAGCCCAGAACCCATGGTGGGGGTCAGGAGAAAAAAGTACGCTCCGGAACGGAAAACCTGATCGGTATTGCCGGTTTTGGTGCCGCCGCCCGCGAGGTTTCGGAGCGCGGCATGGAAGACAGTGATCGCGTAACCGGCCTTCGCGATACTCTGGAACAGAGCATTTTCTCTACCATGCCCGCCGTTACGATTGTCGGTCACGACACCCCTCGCTTGGGCAACACCACTTTTTTGATTATTCCGGGGGCTAATAGCGAAACCATGGTCATGGGAATGGACCTGAAGGGGGTTGCCATCAGTGCCGGCTCGGCATGTTCCTCCGGCACGGTCAAGATCAGCCGGGTTCTTCAGGAAATGGGGTTTTCTGATGAACAGGCACGCTCCGGCATTCGGGTCAGCCTCGGTTGGTCTAACACGAAATCGGATGTGGAGGCATTTGTTGCCGCCCTTCGTCTTGTTTATGAACGCGCGCAACACAACGTCGCCGCTTGATTTTACGAAGGATTGAAACAGAGCATGTCTGCAACCGCTGAAACCGTCGATCAGGTCAATACCCTCAAGGACGAAAAATATAAATACGGGTTTGTCACCGATATTGAATCCGATATTGCGCCTCCGGGCTTAAGCGAAGAAACAATCCGATTCATTTCCGCAAAAAAGAATGAACCGGAATGGCTGCTGGCGTGGCGCCTGAAGGCCTTCGCCTATTGGCAGACCATCGAAGACCCCGATTGGCAAAAACCCAAGTTTCCAAAAATTGACTATCAGGAAGCCAGTTACTATTCCGCACCTAAGGATATGAAGGACGGGCCGAAAAGTCTGGATGAGGTCGACCCGGAGCTCCTGGCCACCTATGAAAAACTGGGCATTCCCCTGCGTGAGCAGGAAATGTTAGCGGGTGTCGCGGTTGATGCGGTTTTCGATAGTGTTTCGGTTGCGACCACGTTTAAGGCAAAACTGGAAGAAGCCGGTGTAATCTTCTGTCCCATCTCAGAAGCCGTTCAACGGTGTCCGGAACTGGTTCAGAAATACATGGGTTCTGTCGTGCCTTTCAACGACAACAGCTTTGCAACATTGAATTCCGCTGTCTTTACGGATGGATCATTTGTCTACATCCCCAAGGGTGTTCGTTGTCCCATGGAGCTGTCGACTTATTTCCGAATCAATGAAAAGAACACAGGACAGTTCGAGCGGACCCTGATCATTGCGGACGAGGGATCATACGTCAGTTATCTGGAAGGTTGTACTGCGCCAATGCGCGACGAAAACCAGCTGCACGCCGCAGTGGTCGAGCTGATTGCCCATGACGATGCGGAAATCAAGTATTCCACGGTACAGAACTGGTATCCCGGCGATGAAAATGGTGTCGGCGGTATCTACAACTTTGTCACCAAGCGGGCGGCATGTCGTGGGCGCAACTCTAAGGTTTCCTGGACCCAGGTTGAAACCGGCTCCGCCATCACCTGGAAGTATCCAAGTTGTGTCCTGCTGGGCGACAATTCCGTGGGCGAGTTCTACTCCATCGCTATTACCAACAACTGCCAGATGGCCGATACCGGTACCAAGATGATCCATATCGGTAGGAACACCAGTTCCCGGATTATCTCCAAGGGTATTTCCGCAGGGCGATCAGACCAGACCTATCGTGGTCTTGTTCGTATGGCCAATAAGGCGGACAGTGCTCGCAACTACACCCAGTGCGACTCCCTGCTGATCGGCGACAGGTGTGGTGCCCACACGGTCCCCTATATCGAGAGTAAAAATGCCTCCGCCATGGTGGAGCATGAAGCGACCACATCGACCATCAGCGAAGATCAACTGTTTTACCTGCGCCAGCGCGGCATTGACGAAGAAACGGCTGTGGCTCTGGTCGTAAACGGTTTTTGTCGCGAGGTTCTGCAGCAACTGCCAATGGAGTTTGCCGTTGAGGCCCAAAAGCTCGTCGGTATCTCCCTCGAAGGCAGTGTTGGCTAATCAATCAAAGAGAGTTTTGGAAAAGAAATGGCTATGTTGGAAATTGAAAATCTACACGTTACCGTTGACGGTGCTGAAATCCTGAAGGGTATCAACCTTTCCCTGAGCGGTGGCGAAGTTCACGCTATTATGGGACCGAACGGCTCCGGTAAGAGCACGCTGTCTTATGCCATTGCCGGTCGGGACGGGTACGACATTACGGAAGGAAAAATTCTCTTTAGGGGTCAGGACATTGTTGATCTTAGTCCCGAAGAGCGCGCCGCGGAAGGTGTGTTTCTGGCGTTTCAGTATCCGGTGGAGATTCCTGGCGTCGCCAATACGACATTTTTGAAAGAAGCACTGAATGCCATTCGTCGGCACCGGGGTGAAGATGAACTGGATGCCATGCAGTTTGTGCGCCTGTTGCGGGAAAAGGTCAAGGAACTGGGCATTTCCGATGAGATGTTGAAGCGGGCGGTTAATGCGGGATTCTCCGGTGGTGAGAAAAAACGGAATGAAATTCTACAGATGTCGGTGCTGGAACCAGCACTTGCTGTTCTCGACGAAACGGATAGTGGTCTTGATATCGACGCCTTGAAGATCGTGGCAGACGGCGTTAACCGTTTACGCGGTCCAGACCGCGCCATGCTGGTGATCACCCACTATCAACGCCTTTTGGATTACATCGTTCCGGACCACGTTCATGTTCTGGCAGATGGTCGTATTCAGCAATCCGGTGGCAAGGAGTTGGCACTGGAGCTTGAGAAAAACGGCTATGCTGCCTTCACAGGTAACACCGAAGCGGCCTGACAAAACGGATAGACACCTGCCATGACAAACCCAAACCAGCATTTCTTTGATCTTCTGGCCGCTCAACCCGGTGAATCCTTGCCGTGGCTGCAAGCCCTTCGTATTCGGGGGAACACCTCTTTTGCAGAAACCGGCTTGCCGACCATAAAACGTGAAGAGTGGAAGTTCACGCGCATGGAGCCGCTTGAAAACACGGCATATGTGTTGGCGACTGATGAGCATACGACGCAAAATGTCGATCTGATCCCGTCCGCCTTCGATACAAACCGTCTGGCCGCGCGCCTGGTCTTTGTGAACGGAGGTTACCGGGACGATCTGTCTCATAACAGTAATCTACCGAATGGTGTGTTTTGTGGTTCATTACGGTCTGCTGTCGCGGCCGGTGCGGCGTGGGTGCAGGATGCTCTGGAACAGTCGGACAATGGCCTTGAAAACCCCATGATTTCTCTGAACACCGCTGCCTTGCGCGATGGGTTCGCGATTTTCGTCCCGAGAGGTGTGGTCGTCGACGGCGTTGTCGAGGTGGTATCTCTCAATGGTGGAACGAACGCATCACTTGCCGTGTTTCCGCGCAATGTCATTGTGCTCGAGCAAAACGCACAGGCTTTTGTTACCGTTCATGAAAACGGTTTGGGTGATACGCAATGTTTCGCCGACAGCGTCAGTAACATCCAGTTGACACAAAACGCGAGTTTAAGCCTGGCAGTGCTGGGCGAACAGGGTTCACATGCGACATCTTTCTATGCCAACCTTGTGCAGCAATCCCGCGATAGTCGCTTCAACAGTTTCAATCTCTCGCTGGGCGGTGGGATAAGTCGAACAGAGCAGCATATCTCTCTGGAAGGAGAGGGGGCGGAATGCCGACTGGACGGAATCTATCTCATGCGCGGTGAACAGCATTGTGATCATACGACCCGCGTAGATCACCGGGTTCCGCACACCACGTCCAATGAAATGTTCAAGGGCGTTCTGGATGACAGGGCACGGGCCGTCTTTCAGGGTAAGATCGTTGTACATCCCGATGCGCAACAAACCGACGGTCAGATGTTGAACAAAACCATACTGTTGGGTGACGGTGCGGAAATCGACAGTAAGCCGGAACTGGAGATCTACGCCGATGACGTAAAATGTGCCCATGGCGCAACGTCGGGCCAGCTCGACGAAACAGCATTATTCTACCTTCGTACCCGTGGCATCCCCGAACATCTCGCGCGTGGCCTGCTGGTTCAATCTTTTGTGGGTGAAGTGGTTGATCGTATTGCAGATACAGAGCTCCGCGATTATGTACTTTCACGGATCATGGACTGGTTGTCAGGCAATGCATCAAACGCCGGAGAACAGGCATGAACGCCATGGGTAGCATGATGACTAGTAAGGCCGGAGACAACTCGCTACAGGCGTTCGATGTGGCCCGTATCCGTGAAGATTTTCCCGTCCTCAAGCAGGAAGTGTACGGTCGTCCGCTGGTGTATCTGGATAATGGCGCCAGTGCGCAAAAACCTCTGGCGGTGATCAATGCCATGAAAGCCGCTATGGATACCTGCTATTCCAACGTCCACCGTGGTGTCCATTACATGAGCCAGCGTTCCACGGAAGCCTACGAGGGTACGCGTGAGACCATTGCGCGCTTTCTGAACGCGCGATCCAGTAATGAGATTGTGTTCACCCGCAATGCAACGGAGGGAATCAATCTGGTTGCCAACAGCTATGGTCGTAAGTTCCTGAATGCCGGTGATGAAATCATCATTTCTCATATGGAACATCACGCCAATATCGTTCCCTGGCAGTTGCTGCGTGATCAGATCGGTATTGAGCTGAAGGTGGTTCCCATTGATGACGACGGCAATCTGGATATGCAGGCCTACGCAGATATGCTGGGTCCGAAAACCAAGGTTGTTGCCATGACCCATATTTCCAATGCGCTGGGTACCATTGTTGCCATCAAGGAAGTCATTGATATGGCTCATGAGGCGGGTGCTGTCGCCATCGTAGATGGCTGTCAGTCCGTTCCTCATACGGCGGTTGATGTACAAGACCTGGATGCCGATTTCTTCGTCTTTGCACCCCACAAGCTCTATGGCCCCACGGGTGTTGGTGTCTTGTATGGTAAAGAAGATTTGCTGAATGACATGCCGCCCTGGCAGGGTGGTGGTGACATGATCATGTCGGTATCTTTCGAAAAGACAACCTATCAGAATGCACCTTTGCGGTTCGAAGCGGGTACGCCGCCCATTGTGGAGGCTATCGGTCTGGGTGCGGCAATCGATTATGTTTCGGCGATTGGAATGGACAATATTGCCGCCCATGAAGAAGGCTTGCTGCACTATGCCACGAGCAAATTGTCCGGCATTCAGGGCTTGAAGATTATTGGACAGGCGAAAGAAAAAGCGGCCATCATTTCATTTATTATGGATGCCGCCCATCCCCACGATATCGGAACAATTATTGATCGGGCGGGGGTTGCCGTGCGAACCGGCCATCATTGCGCCCATCCTGTCATGGACCGTTATGGTATTGCTGCGACGGCACGGGCTTCTTTCGGGCTTTATAATACTATGGAAGAGGTGGATGCGCTCGCCTACGCCATCGGTGCCGTTCAGGAGATGTTTAGCTGATGTTTGATGATCTCAGAGACCTGTACCAAGAAGTGATCCTGGATCACGGCAAGAATCCTCGTAATTTCAGAAGACCAGACGAGTTTACCGTCGAGGCCCTGGGCAACAACCCGCTTTGCGGGGATGCTCTGGTGGTCTATCTGTCTATGGATGATGAGAAACGTATCACGGATATTGCTTTCCAGGGGCATGGCTGCGCGATTTCCATGGCCTCGGCATCAATCATGTCTGAACTGTTGAAAGGCATGTCGGTCAATGAAGCCGAAGCCCTCTACAAGGCTTTTCACGATATTTGCACCGGCGAAAAGGAAGCTGATGACGTGCTGGTGGATTTTGGCGTCGAGACGGCTGAACGGTTGCATATGCTGTCCGGTGTGCGTGAATTTCCCATGCGGGTGAAATGCGCAACTTTGCCATGGCACACGCTGGACGCAGCGGTTCAGGGTGAACAGGAAGTCAGTACGGAATAGTTTTGGATACGTGGGAATAATGGTGAACTTTTTAACCAAATTTCTGTCCGGCAAGACCGATGGGTCGATTTCCGAAAACACGGAAACCGAGAGGGGTAAAGACGTGCTTGATGTCCTGGGAAATGGTGGCCCGTTGCTGGACGCGGCTGCTATTGAGGCCGCGCTACCGCCTGCGCCCGCGCCGACACCCGCCAGCGAGCGGCCTATGTATTACACCGACCCGCACAGCGGCATGCCCATGCATGCGGCACCGGATATGGGTGAGTTAGAAGAGTTTGAAGCCACCGCAGGCGAGACGCTTTTGCCCGGAACGCAAGCGGCGGATGAGGATGCCGTGATTGAAGCGTTGCGGACCGTATATGATCCGGAAATCCCGGTCAACATCTATGACCTTGGTCTGATCTACACCATTGACATCAAGGGCTCCGGTGACGTGAACGTGGAAATGTCCCTGACCGCACCGGGGTGTCCAGTGGCCGGTGAAATGCCGGGCATGGTTTCCGATGCTGTCGCCCAAGTGGACGGTGTTGGTATCTGCACCACAAAGCTGGTGTGGGAGCCCATGTGGACCATGGACCGCATGTCCGAAGATGCCAAACTTGCATTGGGTATGTTCTGAGCTTATTTATGCTATAGTGATGTGGAGAGGGCGAGCATGAGCGAACGACCACAATTACTGAGCCTGACAGACGCAGCCGCCGAGCGTGCGCTGGCGCTCATGGAGCACAGCGACAAGCCCGTTGTGGGGCTGCGTGTCGGCGTGACCTCCAAGGGTTGTAACGGTATGTCCTATGAAGTTCAGTACGCCCACGAGCATTCCATGATGGAAGAAGTGGTCGAGGATAAGGGTGTGAAAATCTTTGTTGATCCCATGGCGATCATGTACGTGGTCGGCAGCACCATGGATTACGTGGAAGACAGGTTCCACTCTGGTTTCGTATTCGACAATCCAAACGAAACCAGCCGCTGCGGTTGTGGTGAAAGCTTTTCAATTGGCTAAGGCGCACGTTGAAGGTGCGCCGAGTTGGTTAATTTTCACCGGCTACAGGCTAAAGCGCCAGGGTCATGGGGGTAGCCGTGAGAAAGGCCGCCGGGATGGCCGTCGCCCGCGCCAGCGCGATACGAAGGTCTATATGTCTTACGAAACGGATTGCCATAACAGCAGCCGTTAGAGTGGCGGCAAAAATGACCAGGAACACTATTCCGCTTATTCCGGGATGGTAGAACATACGATCCTTGCAGGAAGCGAAACTCGGTCCAGGATTGATCAAAGAGAATTCAACGCGCTATGCGATACCGGACGTAACCCTTAACAATTTCGACAATCTGGGAAGTTGTGGGCGTACCATGGCTGCGCCCAGAATGGTTAGAACCAAGGCCGCCCAGATGTAAGTCGAGTGTGTTTCTTCAAAAAGGATCATGCCCCAGGCAACGCCTGCCAATGTGATGATATAGGCGGATTGACTGGCAAATACCGGACCAGAGGTCCTAATCACATAGAGAAGACACGTAAACGCCGTTCCGCTGAGAAGCCCCGCGGCGGTGGCTGACCATTGCAGATGCTGCCAGTCGGTAAAAACAGGGATTGGCTCGGCAACAACAAATGCAATGGGGCTAAGAAATAGAACCGCCGCGAATTGCCGCCCGAAACTCAACTGTACGGAGTTAATACTAGGTGGTCGCATGCCGCCAGCGTATACGTTCTCCGCCGACATGCTGACACTCGCAACAAGCGCAATGAGCACCCACCCCGCCAAATCAGGAGACGGCAGAGCCGTTTCCGGAAAAATCAGTAAACCCATGGCGATCAGACCTATTGCCACGCCTACAAAACGCCGTGTGGCACCGGTTTCAACGCGAAACAGAACCGACAGGGCATACGTAAACATAGGCATGCTGGCAAAAGCAATGGCGACAATCCCGGCGGGCAGATAGATTGAGCACCAGAACAGGATCATGGCGGGTGTGGCAACCCCGAAAACACCGCAGAACAAGCTGAACCCCATAACACTTTGGCGTGGCCATGATGGTTTGCTGGACATCAGAAGGACGCAGCCCATTAGAACGCTGCTAATGCAAACTTGCCATAGGGCCAGAGATACGGGGTGCCCGCCTGCTGTTGCAGCGATCTTTGACATGGAGATGGCAAGCCCCCATGCAACGCCCATGAAAAGTAGAAGAATGTAGGCAATAATGCCTGTTTGATGGTGGGTCAGTTCCTCTGGTGAAGGTGCGGACGCCACGTGTTTAGCCTTTACTGCATCTCATCGCCGCTGAGGCTGAGGTGCCACATGAGATTCACTAAAGATCCTTTGATACGGGGCAACAACGTAAACGTCATCACCAGTAACAGGGGAATCCAGATCGACATATGAACCCATATTGACGGATGATACTGTTGCTCCGTGATTAGGGCGAGAGGCACCACGATGTGGCCGACAATCATGATCGTGAAATAGGCGGGCACGTCGTCTGCACGAATATGGCCAAGAGCCTCGTCGCAGTTCTGGCAATGATCGACGGGCTTCAGATAGCTCCTGAACAGGTGCCCGTCACCACACTTGGGGCAGCGTCGACGAAATCCGCGAAGAAGCACTTGGACAACGGGACGTTCATTTTCTGAGGCCATGGGTGTCACCACTGCTTGCCAAATGTTAATCTTAAGCCCATGTCATGGCAGGATTTTTGGGGCCGGTCAATTCCCTCGGTGGCAAGACTGCCATGCCGGCAAGACATGGGTTGGCGAATAGGTCGGATATGCCTATAGTCCGCGCCAAACACGGTGAAACCTGACGAGTAATCTCGTGAATACCCTAGGATTTGATAAAGACCCCAAAGATACCCGTGTGGTGGTTGCCATGTCCGGTGGTGTGGACAGTTCCACGACAGCGGCATTGCTGGCTGAACAGGGTTATGATGTGGTCGGGGTTACGCTGCAACTCTATGATCACGGGGCGGCAATTTCGCGTGCCAAATCATGTTGTGCGGGGCGGGATATTCATGATGCCCGAAGCGTGGCGGATGCGATCGGGATTCCACACTATGTTCTGGATTACGAAAGCCGCTTCCGCGAAGAGGTAATGAACGAGTTTGCTGATGCCTATTTGCACGGTGAAACACCGGTACCCTGTATCACTTGCAACCAGACCGTAAAATTCCGTGATCTGCTGGCAACGGCCAAAGACCTGGAGGCGGCAGCGCTAGCCACCGGACACTACGTTCGTCGTGAACCCGGTGCGGATGGTAAGCCGGAACTTCACCGGGGTGTGGATCATGGCAAGGATCAGAGCTATTTCCTGTTTTCCACCACGTCTGAACAATTGTCGTTCCTGCGGTTTCCCCTAGGTACCATGGACAAGGCGGAAACCCGGGGCCATGCTAAACGCCTGGGACTGAGGATCGCGGAAAAAGTGGAAAGCCAGGACATCTGTTTTGTGCCGGATGGCAACTATGCCCGCATTGTTGAGCGACTGCGGCCAGGGGCGTGCGATCCCGGCGATATCGTTCATACGGACGGCCGCGTGCTGGGACGGCACGACGGTATCATCAATTTTACGGTCGGACAGCGACGCGGCCTCGGGGTTGCTGTGGGTGAACCGCTTTATGTTGTCCGAGTTGAAGCGGATACAAAGCGGGTTGTCGTTGGTAGCCATGACGATATTCTGGAACAGCAGGTAAACATTCGGAATGTGAACTGGCTTGGGGATACGCCGGCAATACCCGAAGATGGTGTTCGGGTGCAGGTCAAATTACGCTCGACGCAAGAACCGGCGCCCGCGACGGTTTACGGAAGGCTAGAGGGATATGCCGACGTTATTCTGGATGAGCCGGAAGCCGGTGTTTCACCTGGCCAGGCTTGCGTATTTTATCAGGGTGAGCGGGTCATGGGCGGCGGCTGGATTATGCGGCGAGCGAAAGCGTCCACCGGTTCTTAAGGACTCCACCTTACGGTGTCTGATCTGAAATCGACGTTTTTCTGAAAGAGGAATTTCATGCAGGACCGTGATCGGGATATCGCCATGCGGGCCTTGGTCAATGAAGCTGCAGATTCCTATAACGCAACGGACATTGAAAAAGCTCGGCAAATCCTGGACGTCGTGGTTCCCGAGTACATCGATGATATGGACAACAGTGATCTTTCTATCCTGAACACGCTGGTGGTCATGGGGGAAGGCACTAACACGTTTAACCATGTTCTTCGTGCAATTCGTAAAACGGCCGAGATTACCAACGAACCCGCATTCGTTGCGGGTTTTCGATACTTTCGCGCAGTGGCGGCCAGTGGAGCAAACGCCCGGCCTGAAGATTTCCTGGGACGACCTACGCGCCATCCCCTCGGCAAACATATCTTGATTGCCTGTATTCCGAAGACGGGTTCCACCTTTTTACAGAGCTGCTTGATGATGATAACCAATTCATCAGGTCCGAAATTAGGTCTGAGTTACGCCAACGAAGAAAACATGCTCCATCCTGAAACAGTGACGAGGCTGGCCTACGAAAACATCGTTGCCCAGGAGCATTGTCGGGCAACGCCTCAAAATCTGGCAATTGCGCAGGCTTTCAACATGAAGGTCGTGGTGCTTGTCCGTAACATTTTTGACAACATGGTTAGTATGCGAGACATGTTGGCCTCGGATACCTACGGCAGCGTTGTTACGCTTTTTCAGAACGAAATGGTAGGTATGGACACGGAGACCCAGATGGATGCGATCATCACGAAATGGGCTCACTGGCAACTTGATTTCTATACCTCATGGATAAGAGCGCAACGAGATGGGAAAATCAATGCGCAGTTCTGGACATATGAAGATGTGATGTATGACAAGGTCGCGTCGATCAGAGAGATTTGCCGTCAGGCGGGTCGTGATGCTGAACCGCCGTTAATTCAACGTTGCGTGGACACCGTAGACGGGGATAAAAACCTTAGCCGTAAAAATGTTGGTGTTTCGGGACGAGGTGCTGAAACCCTGACCAAGGAACAGATGCAATCGGTTCGCGCCATGACCCGGTTTTATCCGGATATCGATTTTTCACCACTTGGGCTCTGAACTTTGGGCCTTGAATTGATCATTGGGGGGACGCAGCTAATGGCGCGTCTGGTGCCTTAGCAAGGATTTCCTCTGCCCTGGCCGTTTCCTGCTGACGTTTCCACATGGCGGCATATGCCCCGTTCGCGGTCAGTAGTGCCTGATGATCCCCCCGCTCAACAATTGAGCCTTTTTCAAGCACGATAATTTCGTCTGCATCCACGACGGTGGAAAGACGGTGGGCGATTACCAGAGTAGTCCGTCTGGCGGAAAGCTCTTTCAGTGATGCCTGAATTTCGCGTTCCGTGTGGCTGTCAAGGGCGGACGTGGCTTCATCAAAGATAAGGATGTCCGGGTTTTTCAGAATGGTTCGAGCAATAGCGACGCGTTGTTTCTCGCCACCGGACAATTTCAGGCCGCGTTCCCCGACAACGGTCTCATATCCGTCCGGAAGAGACATGATAAAATCGTGGATATGCGCACTACGCGCCGCAGTCTCGATTTCTGTGGGAGCTGCGCCGGGTTTGGCATAAGCGATATTGTAGTAGACACTGTCATTGAACAGGACAGTATCCTGGGGAACCATTCCCAATGAGCCGCGCAATGAGTCCTGTGTTACCCCCCTGATATCCTGATCATCGATGAATATCGAACCCTCGTCAATGTCGTAGAACCGGTAGAGCAGGCGGGAAATAGTAGACTTCCCGGACCCACTGGGCCCGACGATGGCTACTGTATTTCCAGCGGGCACCGCAAAAGACACACCTTTCATGATTTCGCGACGAGGATCGTAACTGAACCGTATGTTTTCAAATCTAATTTCACCGCCCTTGATAGTCAGTGGGGTGGCATCTTCGCGATCAGAGATGTCGGGGTTTTTCACCATCAGGCCAAACATCTGTTCCATATCCACCAGGGATTGTTTGATCTCCCGATAGACAAAGCCCAGAAAATTGAGCGGCATGTAGAGCTGTATCAGGTAGGCATTGACCAGCACGAAATCACCAACGGTCATGCCGCCGCGCGCAACGCCGTTTGCCGCCATCAGCATCACCAGCGTGAGCCCAATGGCGATTATCACGCCTTGTCCGATGTTCAGATAAGAGAGGGACTCCCCGCTCCTGGTCGCGGCATCTTCATAGGCTCGGAGCGCACTGTCAAAACGCTTGGCCTCGTGATCCTCGTTGGTGAAGTATTTCACGGTTTCGAAATTCAGAAGTGAGTCGATGGCCTTGGAATGGGCGATGGAATCCGACTCGTTCATAGCCCTGCGGTGTTTGATCCGGATTTCTGTGACGATTAGTGTCCATGCAATATAGCCAACGATGGTCGCGAAGGTTACCAGGGCAAACCAGATATTGTAGAGCTTCCAGAGAATGCCACAGACCAGAATAATTTCCAGCAGCGTGGGCAAGATATTGAACAGGGTAAACCGCAGCAGAAACTCAATTCCCTTGGTTCCCCGTTCAACCGCTCGGCTGATCCGGCCCGTCTTTCGTGCCATATGAAAGGCCAGCGATAGTTTGTGCAGATGCCTGAACGTCTTGAGTCCGGCCTGGCGGACGGCTCTTTGCGCAACCCGGGTAAACACGGCGTCTCTGAGCTCGCCAAAGGCCTGGGCCAGAACACGGGCGACGCCATAGGCGACGAGCAGCATGACAGGCACCACAATGACGGTGGGGACGCCCGATGCCTCCGGTGCGCCGTCAATTTTACCGTCACCGCCCAGGGCATCCACGGCATGTTTGTAGAAGATCGGAACGACCACATTGGCCAGCTTGGAAAGCCCGAGCAGGATCAGCGCAATGACAACACGGGCGCGCAGATTGAATGATTCCCTCGGCCACAAATAAGGCAGCAGGGTCCGAATAGTCTGCATATCCTGAGTGATTGAATGGGTTTTGGTGTACTCGCGCCGTTGCATGATCTTTAAACCTTGGGCGTCCGGCCTTAAGCGCCGGTCCTATGAGATAGTTTTCCTGTACGGCTTTTCAAGGATTAACATCTAATGCAGACAATTGGCGCACAGAGCAACGAGGAACAAAAGAAGCGCTGGTTTTTCGCGACTTGACATGAGAACAAAAAAAGAACATACTAATTTTCTATGAACAGATAAATGGATAAAAGCCATGAAAAAGCTGGTGTTTGAAGTTCGATTCCATCCGATTCGCAAGGATTTGCGTCTCGCCCCCATGAAAGTGTTTCATACCCGTGGATTGCCTGGCGAAAGTGCTGAGAAGGCCGCTGAACGTGCCTTGTCAAAACGCTATCGCCGCCGTGACTATCTGATTATGGCGGCGGAGCCTGTCGTCCTGACTATGGACGCGGAGCCTATTGGCGGATTGCATTGAGTTCTGGCTAAATCAACTCAATACAAAATCCACCGCTTTGCGGGCATGGATGTAAGTCGTATCACTGAGTGGCAGGTGAAAATCCCCAGGTTTTACAAGCATTTCGATTTCGGTGCAGGCAAGTGCAATACTGCCAGCACCCCGGTCGG
Organism: Rhodospirillales bacterium; assembly: GCA_963921245.4. GTDB lineage: Bacteria > Pseudomonadota > Alphaproteobacteria > Rhodospirillales > Casp-alpha2 > JABJGO01. The sequence goes on from CAWUEY030000001.1 coordinate 1,046,423, forward strand.
CAAGCTTTTGCATGATGGTCAGGTATTTTTGCCGTGACTCCTCGCGAACGATCCCGAGGCAAAGTTCCTGAAACACGATATCATCGATGATCTTGATGTCATCGTCATCGGGAATGAGAGTAGAGATATCGAACTTTTTCTTCAGACGATGAGCATAGAAATCTTCCACCGTGGTAAACCGGGTGCCGAGCAGACCTATGGTGTCAATATCCGCTGTGGCAAGATGTTCGCCCAGGGCGTCCGCAATATGGAAAAACGGGATTGTCAGGGTGGTCTCAATACCCGGATAGACCTTGTGCATGGTGTTGGTGCAAAGTATCAGGCAATCCGCCCCGGCGTGCTCCAGTTTGCGTGCTTCTTCGCCCAGAGTATTTTCAATGGCCACCCAATCGGCCGATTGAAGACAGGCTTCCAATTCGCTGAAATTGACACTGGAAAGCAGAATCTTTGCGGAACTCAACCCACCTGCGCGTTCTCTCACCATCGTGTTGAGGTGATGGTAATAGACTTTTGTGGATTCCCAACTCATACCACCCAGCATGCCAATGGTTTTCATTGTATAGGTCTCCAATGTTCCAAACTAATTCCACGCGACGACACAAATGTAGTAAAGAACTGATTGAGAGAGCTATCTCTATTTTTCTATCGATAATCTGAGTAGTGTTTTTTAAACCGCCATCCGCAAAACATTTAACTCTGAGGTCGTTTCTATGTACCGGCAGAGATTCAATACCGAACCGCTTAGTAATCTAAATCAAAAAGGAACGCTGAATTTCACTCTTATTTAGCTTGTTGAGTATTTTCTATTCGATAAGAGAAGAAAGAGTTTATCAATCAGCGTTGTCCAGGATTTTCCATACCCCCAGAAACTGAATAACATTCATATGTTTTCTCTCTTCTTTTTTCCAATATTCCCCTTTTTACACCCGACCTGGCTGTCATCGCTGTACTTTCTGCCAAATATTCGATACGCGAGCGCTATTCCCACTCTATGGTACCAGGCGGTTTCGACGTAATATCGTAGACCACCCGGTTGATCCCGCGGACCTCGTTGATGATCCGGTTAGACGTGCGGCTCAGGAATTCATGGTCATAGGGATAATAGTCTGCAGTCATGCCATCCGTTGACGTAACGGCGCGCAACGCACAAACGTATTCATAGGTCCTCTCGTCGCCCATAACGCCCACGCTCTGGACCGGTAGCAGGACAGCAAAGGCTTGCCAGATATCATCGTAAAGACCGGCGTCGCGGATTTCTTCAAGATAGATGGCGTCGGCCTTGCGCAGAATATCGAGTTTCTCCCGGGTGATTTCGCCAGGTGTGCGAATAGCGAGACCTGGACCCGGGAAGGGGTGCCGCCCGACAAACCTGTCCGGCAGGCCCAGTTCCCGCCCCAGTGCTCGGACCTCATCCTTGAACAGTTCGCGTAAGGGTTCCACCAGTTTCATGTTCATGCGTTCCGGCAGGCCACCCACGTTGTGGTGGGATTTGATGGTCACACTGGGGCCGCCGGTGAAGGAGACGGACTCAATGACATCCGGATAGAGTGTGCCTTGCGCCAGAAAATTGGCACCCCCGATGTCTCTGGCTTTGGCTTCAAACACATCAATGAACGTGGCGCCGATGATCTTGCGTTTTTGTTCGGGGTCACTGACACCGGCAAGCTTGCCCAGGAACAGGTCACTGGCATTGTTGTGGATCAACGGTATGTTGTAGTGATCGCGGAACAGGCTCACCACTTCTTCCGCTTCACCGGCCCGCATCATGCCGGTATCAACAAAGACACAGGTTAACTGATCACCGATGGCCGCATGAAGCAGCACGGCAACCACAGAGGAATCAACACCGCCTGACAATCCACAGATAACCTTTCCATCGCCCACCTGCTCACGCACCCGTTGGATGGCATCCTCACGAAACGCGGACATGGTCCAGGTCCCACGACACCCGGCAATTTTGTGGGTGAAGTTGGCGAGCAATTGTGCCCCTTCGGGTGTGTGGGCAACCTCGGCATGGAACTGAATGCCGTAGAGATTGCGTTCTTCATTGGCGATCGCGGCATAAGGTGCGTTGTTGGATACACCAACAGCACGAAAGCCTTCGGGGATAGCATCTACTCGGTCTCCATGGCTCATCCAGACCTGCCGGTTGTCACCCTTGCTCCAGACTCCATCAAACAGGGGACAGTCATCGACCACATTGATGAAAGCACGCCCGAACTCCCGGTGATCGGAACAGCTCACCCGTCCGCCCAATTGTTCGACCATGGTTTGTTCCCCGTAACAAATGCCGAGAATGGGCAGACCGAGGTTGAAAATTTCCTCAGGCGCACGGGGCGTGTCCGACTCGGTTACGGATGCAGGTCCACCGGACAGAATAATGCCTCTGGGATTAAAGGCCCGGATACTGTTGATGGTAACCTTGTTGAACGGGTGGATTTCGCTGTAAACCCCGGATTCCCGAACGCGGCGGGCAATCAACTGGGTCACTTGCGACCCGAAATCAAGGATCAAAATGCTATCTGCGGCTGTCGTGTTCCGGGTATCCTGTGACATGCTTTATCCCGCAAATTCGAGAGGCCGGACCATACCCTAGGCGTCAACGGATCACCAGTGAATTCAGTGTCACGGGATCAATTCACGTCCCTGAGCACAAGGTCCGCCCCTTTGGCTCCCACCATCATGGTCGGGGCGTTGATGTTGCCCGACGGTACACAGGGAAAAACAGAGGCGTCGATAACCCGCAATCGCTCCAGTCCGTGAACCTTTAGCGATTGATCAACCACAGCTGTCTTCGGATCGGAGCCCATCATACAGGTACAGGAAACGTGAAAGTTGGTGCTGCCAACCTCACGAAAATGCTGAACGATGTCGTCGTCGCTCATGGTTGCAAGTGACCTGCCATCCTCACCGATGATGATGGATTGCATGGTGGGTGTTTCCGCAATCTTTTGAACGGCCCGCGCGCCATCAATGACATCATTGATGTCCTTGTCCGTGCTCAGATAATTGGCGTGGATTTTCGGATGGTCAAACGGATCACTTGATCGAATTGCAAGATATCCGCGGCTTGTCGGGCGGCAGGGCTGGTGACCAATCATGATGGCGGAGAACGGGTCCGGGTGCATCATTGGTCGTGCGCCCTCCGGTGCTTTGGTGTAGCTGACCGGCTGAAAGTAAAGCTGGATATTCGGGTGCGAGTAGTCGTCACGACCTCTGACATATCCACCGCCCTGATTGACGCTGAGTGATAGAGGTCCCTGACGGGTCAGCACATATCGAATACCCTGCGCCAGTTTCCCCCACCACGGGCTCAGTACATCGTTCAGTGTTGAGCAATTGACGCGGAAATGAAAGTTCGCTCCCAGATGATCCTGCATGTTTACACCCACACCGGGCAGGTCATGAACAACATCTATGCCATGCGATTGCAGCAGTTTAGCAGGCCCGACGCCGGATAACTGAAGCAACTGTGGTGAATTAACGGCACCACCGGCAAGGATCACCTCACCTGATACATAAACCCGTTCGCGTTTTCCGTTTTTGTCATATTCAATCCCAACCGCCCGATGGCCGTCGAATATGACGCGGGTTGCGTGCCCGCGGGCCAGCAAATGCAGATTGGAGCGCTTGAGAGCGGGGCGAAGGAAAGCCTTTGCGGAAGACTGCCTGATTCCCTTATGCGTCGTGATCTGGAAGATACCGCCGCCTTCCGGATTGGGTCCGTTAAAGTCCTCCGTGACGCCGAATCCGGCTTCTTCGCAGGCCTTCAGATACAACTCACAGAGAGGATGGGCAGACGCTCGAACGTCCGAAACCTTGAGACGTCCCCCGATCCCGTGATGGCGACTTTCCCCCCATGGATGGTCTTCCAAGTCCCGAAAATAGGGAAAGACGTCTTCCCAACCCCAACCGGCGTTACCTTCCTTTTTCCAATCGTCAAAATCGTAAGGCAACCCGCGTATGTAAACCATTGCATTGATGGAACTGGATCCGCCGAGAACCTTGCCGCGCGGCCAATAGATAGATCGATTGTTCAGAGCAGGCTCAGGCTCGGTTTCATATTTCCAGTTAACTGCCGGGTTGAAGAAATTCTTGCCGTAACCGATAGGCATCTGGACATAGAACCGCCGATCCGTACCGCCAGCTTCCAGCAGCAAGACCATGTGTTTTCCCGATTCTGTCAGTTTATCGGCGAGTACACAACCTGCCGATCCCGCGCCAACGATGATGTAATCAAAAGTGTCCAGGGCAAATGGTATCCGGTGTTAAAATGCATGTTGAGTAAAATTGCTCTAGCACAGGATGTTTGGCCGGTCGAGGAACTGTTTAATCGCTCAGTCGATATTCTCCGATTCTGAAGGAGCACAAAGGTTTGGCGCGCAAACCGGGGATTCCGAAGCGGCTGTCATCAGGTCCAGCGCGGCCATGCCTCCATACGGCCGCCGGCGGGCAGGCGGGCAGGTGCCGATCCAATTGGGCCTCTGATCTGGTCGAAAAGACTAAATGATGATCGTCTTTTCGTGCTTCATTGGGGGTCACGTTTCAGGACCGCGCAGAAAAACCCGTCTGTCCCGGTCGTGGCCGGTGAAAGGCGTATCCAGGGTCCTTCGACGGGACAGTCGCCACCAATAGTTTCTTGCCAAATTTCTGTCGCGTCCAATGTACGGAAATCGGAGCTATTCTCCAGAAAACTGAGAACCTGTTGTTCATTTTCTTCCTGTAAGATCGAGCACGTTGCGTAAACAAGCCAGCCGCCGTCACGCACCAGATGTGAGGCGTGAGTAAGGATACTGCGTTGCGTTTCTCGATGCTTCTCCAGGTCTTTCGGCTGAAGTCTCCATTTTGCGTCGGGAGACCGCCGCCACGTGCCCGTTCCCGTGCAGGGCACATCCAGCAAAACACGATCAGCTATCCCGGTGCTCTCAATTATCCAGGAGTCTGTCTCGCTTGAAAGTACCCGGCTATCTACCTCACTTGCACCGGCTCGTTGTAACCGGTGTCGCATACGATCAAGGCGCCGGGAAGAAACATCACACGCGATCAGAGAGCCTTTTAGTCGTTTACCGCGTGCCATGGATGCCGCCAACGCCAGTGTTTTCCCGCCAGCACCGGCGCAAAAGTCCACGACCGTCATGCCCGGCCGAGCGTCCGTCAACAGGGCAATGATCTGTGAGGCTTCATCCTGTATCTCTATCAGGCCCTGTCTGAATGCCGATGTGCCAGCGAACTGAACGTTGTTTGTTGTTCTGAGCGCAATCGGTGAGAAGGGGGTTGTCGTTGGTTCAATATGCTGATGTTTCAGAGACTTACGCGCATCCTCGACGGTCCCTTTCAACATGTTTACCCTTAGGTCCACAGGTGCGGGCTGATTGAGCGCGTTCATTTCCTCAGAAAGTTTGTCACCGAATATTGTTTTCAAACGGGTATCCAACCATTCAGGGTACTCCAGGGTCACGGCCTCCGGCATCTCGCTGGGGTCGGTATCTGTGCGCCCGGCAAGGGCTTGGGCAAGCCCCGCCTCGGCATCGGAGAGCAAGTTTGGACAATGCCGAAATCCATTGAAAAGCATGCAAATTTCAGGAGTATACAGTTTTTCATTCAGCGCTAGATCTGCGATACACTCCGTTCGCGGTGTGACTTCAAGAGTGCTGCCGTATCGGTGAATCCACCATTCCAGCCGGGCGCGGTGACGGACAATGCGATAGATCTGTGCCGTAATGGCCCGCCGATCTTTAGAGCCCGCATACCGGCGTCTGCGAAAATAGGTATCTGTTACTTTGTGTAACGCGATTGAGCCCTTAGCCGCGATCTCCAGCGCTTCAATCACGGCCGACAGGCGGGCGCCCGGCGTCATGATCTGTTGACCTAGTTGTCAACGCGGTAATTGGGGACTTCGCGTGTGATGGTCACATCATGTACGTGGCCTTCGCGAAGACCCGCACCGGTAACACGCCGGAATACACAGTTGGCCTGCATATCGCCAATGGTGCGATTGCCTGTATAGCCCATGGAGGCTCGCAATCCACCAACTAACTGATGGATAACCTGTCCCACAGGACCTTTGTAGGGTACCTGTCCCTCAATACCCTCAGGGACAAGTTTCAGATTGTCATAAACCTCGGCTTGGAAGTAACGATCCGCCGACCCGCGTGCCATGGCGCCTAAGGAACCCATGCCGCGGTAGGCTTTGAAAGAGCGGCCCTGATGCAGGAACACCTCGCCGGGGGCTTCATCTGTTCCGGCAAACAGGGAGCCAAGCATGACACAATCTGCACCGGCAGCGATGGCCTTTGCAATGTCGCCGGATGTTTTAATGCCGCCATCACCGATCATGGGAACGCCTTTTTCCTTGCAAACAACGCCAGCTTCCATGATGGCGGTTAATTGCGGAACACCGACACCTGCAACCATTCTCGTGGTACAGATTGTCCCGGGACCGATCCCCACTTTCACGGCATCGACTCCCGCATCAATCAGCGCCCGTGCGCCGTCGGGTGTTGCGACATTGCCGCCGATGACTTGAACATAATTGGACAATTTCTTGATGCGCTCCACCGTACCCAGAACGCCCTGAGAGTGCCCGTGGGCGGTGTCTACAACAATGACATCGGTTTCCGCATCCAGCAATTGTTCCGCCCGGGCAAAGCCCGCCTCGCCGACGCCAGTGGCGGCGGCTACCCTTAAGCGACCTTTGTCGTCCTTACAGGCATTGGGGTGTTGTTGCGCTTTCTCGATGTCCTTGACAGTGATCAAGCCGATACAGCGGAAGTCATCATCAACCACCAGAAGTTTTTCGATCCGAAACTGGTGCAAAAGGCGCATGGCGTCATCCCGTTCGACCCCTTCCCTGACGGTGATCAGAGGCCGCTCCGAAGTATGACGGGTCATCAGTTCGCTGACCGTGGCTTCCAGATTGGTGGCAAAGCGCACGTCCCGGTTGGTAAGGATGCCTATGAGTTTTTGGGAGCCTTCCTCGACCACCGGAATACCTGAGATTGCATAATGTTCCTTGATCGCAAGGGCATCTGCCAGGGTCTGTTCCGCGGATATGGTGACGGGATTGACCACCATGCCGGATTCAAATTTCTTTACCTTACGGACCTCAGCGGCCTGCTCTTCATCCGTCAGGTTTTTGTGAACAACGCCGATCCCGCCGGCTTGTGCCATGGCAATTGCCAGACCCGACTCCGTAACGGTATCCATGGCCGCCGAAATCAGGGGAATGCCAAGATTGACCGTCCGTGTCAGGCGGGTTGACGTGTCAGCGTCTGCGGGGAGAACTTCGGATGCTGCGGGGGTTAAAATGACGTCATCAAACGTCAGCGCTTCCTTGATTTCCATGCCACCTCCTGATCCTGAACATGCTGCACGACGTTCACAGCATGGGGCGAGTTGGCGGCACATCATACACATCGCGAAGCCCTTGCCAATAGGGATTCCGGTGGTTTTCGCAATAATCGCGGCCTCGCGGTCTCCGCCACTCAGAGACGGCGGCTCATGCGTCCCCTAAAGCCCATTGCAATCACATACATTTCCGCCGAATCGGCCCGGCTGGCGGGTGGCTTTACATGCCTAACGGTGCGAAAGGATCGTTTCATGCGGGCCAGCAGCCGGTTTTCCGTGCCGCCTTGTAACACCTTCGCGAGAAAAGCGCCGCCGGGGGCCAGAACTTCCTCTGCAAACCCGAGGGCCAATTCGCAAAGCGCAATGATACGCATATGATCGGTTGCGGTGTGCCCGGTGGCTGGAGCGGCCATGTCACTGAGCACAACGTCTGCGGGACCGTTCATGGCCTCTTTCAGGATATCGGGTGCTTTTGGTTCCAGAAAATCCTGTTGAACAAAAATCGCACCCGGAACAGCTTCCATTTCATTGATGTCGAGGGCCACTATCTGAGCGGCGCCCTCGTCGTTTTTAACATCGGGATTGACCCGCTCGACCACAACCTGTGTCCATCCTCCGGGCGTTGCCCCCAGATCCACAACCCGCTTACCCGGTTTCAGAAGGTGAAATTTGTCGTCTATCTCAAGGAGCTTGAAAGCGGCGCGGGAACGGTATCCTCGCACCCGGGCTTCGGCAACGTAAGGATCGTTCAACTGCCGTTGCAGCCATCGTGTGGAAGAACGCTTCCGTCCCTTGGCGGTTTTTACTTTCTGGGTCATGGACCGATTGATAAACCGGGTTCCGCCCGCTTTCGTGCCAGCGGATTTTCCGGTTCTTGATGACCGGCTCGCTGGGTGGCGAGGTTTTGCTGGTTTGCTCATGGGGTCTGTTTTGTTACTTGAGTGAGGAGTAGACCTGATCGGCACCTCGGCTGTTTACAACGTGTAACTGACTGAGGATGCCTTCCCGGATACCACGATCCGCAACCCGCATGCGGCCAACCGGCCAGCGGCGACAGACGGCTTCAAGGATGGCGCAGCCCATAACCACGAGATCAGCACGCTCTTCGCCGATACAAGGATGTGAGGCTCTTGAATCAACCGTCATCATGGCCAGTTTACGACTAAGGGCGGCGATACTGTCAAAATCGATCACCATGCCGTCAACCCGGTTGCGACTGTAGCGCCTAAGGCCCAGATGGAGGGCACCCAGTGTTGTTACCGTACCGGAGGTGCCGAGCATGGCCAGTTCATTGGAAATCAGCGCCTCATCGGCCCTCGTACCCGCGGAAAAATCATCAAACCAGGGCATGATCCGCGCAATGAGATTCTCATAAGCGCCCGGGGCATCCATGCCGTGACCGAACTGGTCCGCAAGCGTCACCACACCTTCGGGTACGGAGTGATAGTGTTTGAGGGTGGCCAATCCATGATCGTCCCGTTCCACCCACATGAGTTCCGAGCTTCCACCGCCGATATCCAGAACGATACCAAACGGCTGGTTTGGCTCCAGCAGACTAGCGCACCCGGCGAAGGTTAGGTCTGCTTCTTCCGCCGCCGAGATAATCTCCAGATTTAACCCCGTGTCCTGCCGAACCCGATCAATGAAAGCAGCCCCATTGGCGGCGCGCCGACACGCCTCGGTGGCGATGGCCCTGTAATGGACCGCCTTGTTCCGCGCCATCACTTCAGCGCATATGGCCAACGCATCCACCGCCCGGTCAATGGCGACATCCAACAAGGCGCCAGTGTTGCTGAGACCTTCTCCCAGTCGCACGATACGGGAAAAAGAATCAATAATCCGGAAGCCACCCTCAACCCGGGGGTCGGATACGGAGACCAACAACCGACAGTTATTGGTGCCAAGATCAATGGCGCCAAAAATCTGTTGATCCTGTTCGGGGGCAGATTGCGGAACTTTATCTGTCTTCGAGGCGGAGGATTTGAAGCCTCTGTGCAACAGGGGAAGTTTGGTCTGGCTCATGAAAGAATCTGTCTCCAAAGAATCTATGCCCCTGTGAGTGTGCCGATCCAATTGATCACATCGCCTCATCTTATCGCGCCGTGCCCGTTGCTCAACCCCCCGCGTTTATCGAACGTATACGGAGCATTTTTATGGTATTTCGAGCGAAGGAAACAGGGTGTTGGCATAGATGTTTTAAGCATTTATGTTGGCACGATGATGCCCCGGCGGCTATGAGCGCCGGAAGGAGTCAGGGTGCCATACCGTGAGGCTATTAGGATGGCGGCTTCGGCGGCTAATGATAGAAACTGACAGGAGACGAGAGCGGATGGACAGGGTAAAATTCCGGATAAAAACGGTGCTGGATAAATTCCGTGGATGGCGACATCGGGTCGCCCCGGACCGGGGCCGGCTCGTCAACGAACTGGCGACATACCGCCACGCCTTTGAGACGACGGCCGCGGACCGGGACCGGCTTGCCGTTGGACAAATAGAAGGACAACTCGCCGCTCAAAACCTGATTTTGGGCATGGTCGTGTTTCTTGTCTGGCAGCGGGATGGAACCCTTGAGACCCTGCCTGGGCGGGTTCTGGAATGGATAGGTGACTACGGCCGGGTTGCGGGACTGCCAAGGAGCCTGCTTGAGGCGGACGATTTGGAAAGCCGGATTGCGGAAGCGATTCTGGCCTATGGCGATGTGGTGTGGCGCGTGGATGCGAGCAGGTCAAACAACTCCATAGTCCCCCTGGTCGGGTTTGCCTTAAAGGATTCGTCGCGGGGTCTAGGGTCATACGCCATCGCATGTTACTTCAGATGCGCGGGAGAGGCGGGAGCGGCGGTCGAGCATGACTGGATCGCCCGTACGATCGCGCGGGGCGGCTATCCGCAGAATCCGGGGCGGGCCCACATTCGCGGGTTTCTGTTCCAGAGCCTTCAGAAATCCGGGACTGTTTTCACGACGCGTACGCTTTCTTCCTCTCTGAATATACCCAATGTTGTCTGCACATATCATAGTCCGTTTAACAGAATAATCCTGGACCGTGCGTCGTTGCAGTGGCCCTCCATTGAGAGGCTTGGCATTGGAACGAACTGGGAAAGTTTATTTTTTCGCCTCGCGCCGGAGATTGTTGCCCTTACCAGTGGGGGGGGGGGGGGGATATTGCTCAGCGGCCACGCTTCGGGGCACGCGGAGAACCTGGACGTTATCCGCGAACAGGGCATCGGGAAAGTGGTGATCCAGATGCGCGATCCCCGCGCCGCGGCCTTGTCGCTCCAGCATTATGCAGATAAAACATCATCGGTATCTCAGAATAAAAATAGAATCAGATCCGTGAAGGCGGCGTTCCTGGGTTATGTGCTCTGGAACAATTCCTGGCTTAGGGCGCGGGATGCGGGCGATATCGACATCCATGTGGTTCGTCATGAGGACCTGGCCCGGGACGAAACGGCGTTTATGGCCTCCATCTATGATTTTCTCGGCGTGTCCCTGAAGGATTACCCGCTGGTTTTCCCGGAAAAGACCGCCGCGACCCATTTCCGCACGGGACGGATCCATGAATGGAAAGAGGTACTCGACGCGGAAACCCAGGCCGCCATGGCCGACGTCATGCGCGACATCCCCTGTGGCTATTGAGGGGAACTGAGACGGCTACTGACAGAAACTGAGGCGGTCACTGAGGTGTTTATTGAGCCGGTGGCTGAGGCGGCTCCTGTGCACAACGCCCATAATAAGCCCAAATCAGCGTTGCCCGTGGCAGACCTATCTATTATTTGGTCTCTGTTCCAAGATTGACGTATAGTCGGCGCTAGAGAGAGGGTTAAGGGGCGATATGAACATCAGCGCGCGGGCGGGCGCTATCAGTGTAGGTGTTGCCGGATTGTCCGCGCTGTATCATCTGGCACGTGAAGGCTGGACCGATATGGTTCTGACGGTACGCGCTGCCCAACTCTATATAAAACCCGAGGAGATAACATCGTGAACGACGACTCCCCTTCCGCCGTAACGAGTATCCGTGGCTGGAATTTTCAACCTGAACTGCCGCTCCGGGTGTCGCCGCTTTTCATTCGGCCTTTCAGTGCTGCGCACGTCATCAAATGGTTTGTGAAGGCATGGCTGCCCATTTCCGAGCGTCTCATCATTCTGGGCCTTGCGTTTGTTTCATGGTTCTGGTTGCAGCCACCGCTGGAACAGAGCGCGTCGTTTGCCTGGGGCTGGGTGCTGGAAATGTATGCCCGCAACATCGCTCTGATGGTTTTGGTGGCTGGCGGCCTGCACCTGTATTTTTTTACTCTCCGATGCCAGGGCGACGAGGGAAAGTATGATACGCGACCATTGGCGAGCAACAACCGAACCTTCACCTTGAACAATCAGGTCCACGACAACATGTTCTGGACACTGGCCAGTGGTGTTACGGTCTGGACCGCCTACGAAGCGCTCATGTTCTGGGGTCTCGCAAACGGCTATGTTCCCTGGTTGGACTGGAGCGACAATCCGGTTTGGTTCGTTTGCCTGTTTTTGCTCATCCCATTTTGGGAGGCCTTTCATTTTTACTGGATTCACCGGCTGATTCATTTCCCGTTTCTGTACAAGCACGTGCATGCCTTGCACCATCGAAACATCAACGTGGGACCGTGGTCCGGACTTTCCATGCATCCGGTTGAACACATCATTTATCTGAGCGCGGTTCTTATTCATTTTTTGGTCGCCGCCCACCCGTTGCATATTCTCTATCATCTGCAATTCATTACACTGACGGCGGCAACGACCCACACCGGGTATCAGGGGTTCTTCCTCGGCGGCAAGTTGCGTATGGCACTTGGAACCTATCATCATCAGATGCACCATCGCTATTTTGAATGCAATTACGGGTCACTGGATATTCCCATGGATGCCTGGGCAGGATCTTTCCACGATGGTACTGAAAACGCTCACGCGGCCTTTCAGGAACGCCGCCGTTTGCTGGGGGTGTGACAGGAGGCGGGTCTGATGATCTGCACCGGTGCGCGCCAGTCGCTGTTGGGGGGCATGTTTTGAGACATCAAATCAGCCCCGCTGATGCGCATTTGCGGACCATTGAGGCGCCCCAGAAACGGGACCAATTTTTGGTTAATTGGGGGTCCAGTGCTTCATAACCCATTGAAATAAGGAGGTTGGTTAATCAATGTTGCAATTATGTGATAGCCCTTTTGGGGTACATGGGGTTAAATCATACTGTATATGACACTGTATTATGTCACTGTATATGAAACACGCGTGAATACGTGTGTGTGTTTTGTGCGTGAAAAGTCAATGGTCTGGGACGCGGCAGGTTGAGAAACCTCTCCCGCATAACGGTCATTTTAACAGAAAAAAACTGATTTTTAACTTGGAGGAAAATCAACGATGAAATTTAAATCCACTCTCGCCGGTATTGCTGCGGCTTCAGCCATCGCTTTTTCCGGTGTGGTTCAGGCGGCTGATATTGTTATCGGCGTGCCCAACTGGCCGTCCGTGCGGGCAACCGCGCATGTGCTGAAAGTGATCATGGAGGACAATCTGGGGCTGGAAGTCGAACTTCAGAATGGTACAAACCCGGTTGTGTTCGAGGCCATGGATTCTGGCTCCATGCACGTTCACCCGGAAGTTTGGTTGCCAAACCAGACCAACCTGAACAATACCTTTGTGAAGGAAAAAGGTACCGTTGCCATGAACCCGAACGGTGTTCCGGCATTTCAGGGTATGTGTGTCACCAAGGGTACGGCTGATCGGACCGGGATTTCATCCCTGTCTGAACTAACAGACCCGGATATGGCCAAGAACTTTGACACCGACGGTGATGGCAAGGGTGAAATATGGATCGGTGCAGCAGGCTGGGCTTCCACGAATGTGGAAAAAATTCGCGCCAAGTCCTATGGTTATGCTGAAACCATGAACCTCAAGGAAATGGACGAAACCCTGGCGATGGCCGAGGTCGACAATGCTGTTGCCAAAGGCGAAAATGTTGTTTTCTTCTGCTATACGCCGCATCACCTGTTTGCCTTGCATGATGTTGTTATCCTAGAAGAACCGGAATACGACGCCGCGAAGTGGAACGTCATTCAGCCCACCGATGATCCGGAATGGCTGGAAAAATCCGATGCAGGCGTCGCCTGGGATTTGGCTTATCTGCACATCCATTTTGCGAAAGCTCTGGAAGATTCCCATCCGGGTGCTGCCAGCCTTCTCTCGAATGTAAAACTGGATACCGATACGGTTTCCCAGATGACCTACGCCCTCGTGGTTGAAAAGGCAGATCCTGCCGAATTCGCCAAACAGTGGGTTGCCGACAACGGAGATCTGGTCGACTCCTGGATGCAGTAAACCTGCATCGTCATTATTCTCCGGCGATGCCCTTGGTGGCATCGCCGGGGCAATGACCCCGGAAAAAACGGGGCTAACACCCTTTCGCCGGACAATGATCCTGGCAGAATCTTGTATCAGAAAAGGGGATGAACGTGGACGAAGATGTCATTGTCCTCGAGAATGTCTGGAAAATCTTTGGCGATCGCGCTCAGGAAGCCATGAAGGCTATCCAGGAGCAGGGACTCAGCAAATCAGAAGTTCTGGAAAAATTCGAATGTGTCGTCGGAATTGCCGATTGCTCCTTCACTGTAAACAAAGGTGAAATATTCTGTGTCATGGGTTTGTCCGGTTCGGGCAAGTCGACCATGGTGCGCCATCTCAACCGCCTGATTGAACCGACATCAGGTAAAATCTCTGTGCTTGGCAAGGATATGCTGGCACTGGGCAGTGAAGAATTGCGGGAAATGAGGGCCATGAACATCGGTATGGTGTTCCAGCATATGGCGTTGCTGCCGCATCGGACGGTTCGTGACAATGTGGGCTTTCCCTTACAGGTCCGCGGTGAACCCAAATCCAGACGGTGGGATGTGTCGCAGCGCTGTCTCGAAATGGTGAACCTCAGCGGTTATGAGGATCGTTTCCCCCGCGAACTCTCCGGGGGTATGCAACAGCGTGTGGGCCTGGCCCGTGCTTTGGCATCCGATCCCGATGTTCTGTTGATGGATGAACCGTTCTCTGCTCTGGATCCCTTGATCCGGCGACAGCTCCAGGACCAGTTCATGGGGCTGTCATCCGAACTGCACAAAACGACGGTGTTTATCACCCACGATCTGGATGAAGCCATTCGCATCGGCAATCGGATCGCCATCATGAAAGACGGTGTTATCGTCCAGATCGGGACGCCGGAAGACATCGTAACCAAACCCGCCGATGATTACGTGAAGGATTTCGTGGAAGGTATCTCCAAGCTCAAGTTGGTGTTTGCCCATTCCATTATGGAAGATATTGTGAGTTACAAAACCGGTGTTGGCGAGAATCTGACAGAGTCTCCCCGTGTTCCCCATGACACGGATCTTGATCATCTGATCGATATTGCGACTGAAAATGAGCAACCGATCGTTATCCAAAATGACAGTGGTGATGATGTTGGCGTGATCAACAAATCGACCCTGTTGAAAGGCATTCAGGGAGGCAAGGCATGAGTACCGATACCGGCCTCGAAAAGGGTCCCCAAAACCTTGACCACTCCGTTGGCGAATTCGTCAAGGAGAACAGCGGCTACTATAGTGCCGAGTTTGCCAAGATTCAGGGAACCACGGGGTTCGCCTGGTCGTGGAACACCATGGCGGCAGTGTGCGGACCCATGTGGGCGGCAGCCCGCGGTGTCTGGGGCTTCTTCTGGACATTCCTGGTGCTCGAACTGTTTGCCTTTGTGCAAATAGGACGCGGCCTCTGGGGTGAGCTGGGTGCTGAACAATTGGCGACGTTTGAACGATTGATGGCCAATATTGAAAAACGTCAGCAACAGGCGGCAGAGTTGACGGCTGCTGGCGACCTTGAAGGAGCAGAAGAAAAACTCAAGATTGCCGAAAACCTCGAAAAACGGGCGGAAGAATTGCGGCTCGCCGCAGAAGCCGCCTCTGGTGAAGCGCTTGGTATTCTGATCGTCGGCCTTCTGGTTATGGCTGGCGTAAAAATTCTTGAAGGGTTCTATGCCAACATCGCTTATGAGAAACAATACCTGCGGTGGCGTGCGTCTCCGGGTATCCAGTCCGGCATCAAACAGGCAAGTACTCTTTTCGGCGCGTTCCTGCTGGTGGTGATCTGGCCGTTGACACTATTCAAGTTCACGGTAACCAACCCGGATGATAAACTTGCCGATATGACGGGCGGGTTTATCGGTCAAACCATTCCGATCAGTGATTTTCCGGTGAAAAAGGAACTGTTCACACCGCTGGCACGCAGTGGTGATAATGGGTTTGATTGGCTATCCAACAATTTCGGCGATATCTTTAATGGTGTCACGGCGTCTATTCGCTGGGTGCTGGATGGGCTGGAAACCATTTTGATCGATACGCCATGGCCCGTGGTTATGGCTGTGATTGTGGTGATGGCCTTCCGGCTTGCCGGGCCTCGTGTTGCCATATTCACGGCTGCCTCCCTGCTCTATCTGGCGTTCATGGGATTGTGGAAGGTTTCCATGATAACTGTTGCTCTGATTGGTGCGGGGGCGGCACTCTGTGTGATCTTCGGTATTCCGTTGGGCATCTGGTTCGGAAAAAGCAAACGTGCCTACGCTTTTGCGGAGCCTGTGTTGGATTTCATGCAGACCATGCCGGCGTTTGTGTATCTGATTCCGATCATCGCGTTTTTCGGGACCGGTAAACCGCCAGGGGTTCTGGCGACAATCATTTTTGCCATGCCGCCGGTTATCCGTTTGACCGCGCTTGGTATGCGCGGCGTGCCGGAAGCAACCAAAGAGGCCGCCGTGGCATTCGGGTGCTCCAAGTGGCAATTGCTAATGAACGTCGAGTTCCCACTCGCCATGCCCTCCATCATGACGGGTATCAATCAGACCATTTTGATGAGTCTTTCCATGGTGGTGATCGCGTCGCTGATCGGTGCCGAAGGTCTCGGTGCCAACATCCTTGAAGCGCTGCAATATGCGGCAAAGGGATCGGGGCTGTTGAGTGGTCTCGCCATTCTGTTCTGTGCCATGGTCATCGACCGAATTGCACAGGGCATGTACAGAAGGAAAGTTTCCGGCGGCTAAAAACTGTAGGGAGCAATCAATCGGGAAAAGGGGCGGTTGGACAAACCAAGAATCCCACTCGTGTACCAATCACGCCGGGTATCCGCCGATAACCGGCTTCGGTCTCCCAGAAGCATCCGGCACCAAACGTGGCCCGTGCAGGTGGCATGAGGCATGAGGCATGAGGGTTGTCCTCTGACTAACCCCTGACGCGTTTGTTCTCCGGATCATATAGCACATCTTCTGTGATCCGTGCCGGATAACGATTGCCGATGATCAGAACGTCAAGAGCGGTGCCAATGGCCGCGTTCTCCGCATTGACGAATCCCATGGCGATGTTTTTTTGTACCCGGAAACCGTATCCCGCAGACGTTATCGTACCCACCACCCGGTTTTCGGCGTAAATGGAATCGCCGGGATGGGCAGGAGCGTCGTCGCCATCAATTACTAGGGTGACAAATTTTGTTTTCGGGTCCGACGTGGCGCGTTCCACCAGGGCCTCGCGTCCGGGGAAAGACTTTTTGTTCAGGTTCACAAACCGTGCAAGGGAAGATTCGTATGGATCATATTCTGTAATCAGGTCGGCTTTCCAATGCCGGTAACCTTTCTCCAGGCGCATGGATTCCGTGGCATACAGACCAAAACGGGCCATTTCGAGATCCTGTCCGGCAGTATTCAGAATATGGTAGGCTGCATAAAGTTGTTCATTGGGGATGTGCAGCTCCCATGCCAGTTCGCCCGAAAAGCTGACACGCATGGCGATCGCCTCCGCATGGCCGATGCAGACCGGCTGTGACGTGAGCCACTTGAACGCATCATTGGACCAGTTCGTCCGCGGACTGACCCGTTGCAGCAGGTCTCGTGACTTTGGTCCAGCAATCACCAGAATGGTGTGGGAGTAGGTCAGTTTTTTCAGGCTTACGCCGCATTCCGGCAGGTTGTCGGTGAGCCAGTCCCAATCATGGCTCTCTGCACCGGCGGCCGAGCCATACCAGAACCGGTCTTCCGCCAGCTTTGCAACGGTGGCCTCGCCCATGACGTGGCCCCTGTCGGTGAGGAAGTAGACCAGGCCCACGCGGCCAACGGTTTTGGGACCATTGCTGCAAAACAACCCGCTCAGCCACTCTGCTGCGCGCGGACCCGAAATCTCGACCCGGTTAAACCCTGATACTTCCATTACGCCGACCCGGTTCTGGACGGCGTCCACTTCCTTTGCCACAACATCCCGGGTGGGCGTGAAGCGAAAACTGTGCTCATCCACGAAATCCGCGTCCGGTTTGAAGAACAAGGCGCGTTCCCATCCGGCAACGACACCGAACGCTGCCCCCTGCTGCTTCAAGGTGCCATAGAGTGGCGTGGTTTTGGCCAGCCGTCCGGCGGGACGGTGTTCATGCGGCATATGGAACCGGAATTCATTCTGATAGTCCTCAACGGCTTTCAAGGCGGTGAATTCCGTGTTGGCGTAGCGTGTAAACCGGCGTGGATCCAGGCACCAGGTATCCCACTCGCTTTCGCCGTGAACCATGATTTCGGAAAGTATCCTGCCGTGGCCGCCGCCTTCACCCAGACCGGCGCGCAACCCGATGATACAGAACGCGTTGCGTTTACCGGGAATTCGCCCGACCAGAGGAAGGCCGTCCGCCGAATAGGTGATCGGTCCATTGATGACCGTGTGAATGCCGGTTTCTGTCAAACAGGGCATGCGCATGAACACGCGTTCCATATTGTCGAGGCAGCGGTCTAGATCATCAGGGCACAGGGCATTGGTGAAATTGGGATTGATCCCGTCCATGCCCCATGTTTTGCAGCCCTGTTCATAGATACCAACCAGCATTCCCTGTTTTTCCTGGCGGGAATAGAAATCATCCAGCGGATCGCGCAGCAACGGCACCCGGTGACCCAGGTCAATCAGTTCCTGTATGGGCTCGGTCAGGAAGTATTGATGCTCCATGGAGACCACGGGATGCTCGACACCCATCATGGCACCCACTTCATTTACCCGGTAGCCACAGGCATTGACCACGTATTCGCAGGTAATGTCGCCCTTGTCGGTGTGGACGATCCACTCGTCGTTTTCCTTCTGGGTCAGGTCGGTGACGCTGGTGTGGCGATAGACCTCGGCGCCGGCCTTGCGCGCGCGCCGGGCAAGCGCCTGGGTCAGCTGTGCCGGGTCAATGTCACCGTCCAGCGGATCCCACAATCCGCCCACCAGCTCATGGGTTTCAATCAACGGGTGGCGGCGTTTACAGTCTTCCGCATCAATAACCTCGAAATCCACACCCATGCCTTTTGCCATGCTGACGAAGTGGTTGTAACCGTCCAGATGATCCTGTGTGGAAGCCAGCCTGATACCCCCATCGGCGTGGTGGTAGTTGATGGGGTAGTCCGGGTCCTCGGACATTTCCTTGTAGAGGTTGATGGAATGGGTCTTCAGGCCAACCATGGTCTGAACGGGTCCGAAGTTGGTGACCTGCGCCGCCGAATGCCAGGTCGTCCCGGACGTCAGCTCATCGCGCTCCACCAGCACACTATCCGTCCAGCCCTGTGTTGTCAGATGATAGAGCGTGCTACACCCGGCAATCCCACCACCGATGATCACGACCCGTGCGTGTTCTTTCATGTTCTCAAACTCCGCCAGTACAAAGGAGAAAACGTCTCTGCGATATCATTGAACCGTGACGCAAACCGCCGCAATCGAATTCCTTGTTTTAAGAAAATCTAACGCATGGAGACCGGTTCTTGTTGGGAAAATGTGATGACATGCCGGTTACGCGTGTTACCGTGCCGTAAAGCCTCCGTCAACGAACAGAACCTGTCCGGTGACATAGTCCGAGGCGCGCGAACACAGGAAAAGCAACGGCCCGTTGAGATCATTGAGCCTGCCGTTCCGCCCGATACAGGTTTGCGCCGCATTGATGGCGGCCTTGGTGGCATTCTCGAAAACAGGCTTTGTCAGCTCGGTTGGGAAAAATCCCGGTGCCAGCGCGTTGGCATTGATTCCGTCTTTGGACCAGGCATCGGCCATGGCGCGGGTCAGTTGCGCGATGCCGCCTTTCGAGGCGCCGTAGGCCGCACTGTCCGCGAAGGCGCGGGTGCTTTGCAGACTAGCCACGTTGACGATGCGTCCCCAGCCCTTTTCCTGCATGGCGGGAATAAGGGCCTGCGCCAGGAAAAATGGTGCAGACAGGTTTGTGTCGAGAGTTCGTTGCCAGCGTTCCGGTGTGACGTCGCTTGCTGGCTGGCGGTCATTGATTCCCGCCGCGTTGACAAGAATATCCGGTGCACCGAACGGAATGCTCGCGGTTGTCGCCAGGGTGTGAAGATTGTCCAGGTCGCTGACGTTTGCCACAACGATAGCGGTGCCGTCTCCGCATGTGCCTTGCCAGGCTTTCAGTTCCTCTTCCCGACGGGCAACGCCGACAACCCTTGCGCCCGCCATGTGCAAGACCGTTGCAAAGGCCTGACCAAGTCCGGAGCTGACTCCGGTGACACAAGCCACCACGCCGGATATATCGAACAGATCGGGGATGGGGTTTTCTGGGATCGGGCTTACTCCGTCGGAGGTATCAGGTCGAAGGTCGTTTCGGGAAACCATTTTTCCAACCGGATGTCGGCAGTGCGGGCGTGCCCTTCCATGCCCTCCAGTCGGGAAATACGCGCCGTTGACGGGCCGATAGACAGGTTTGCATCGCGGGTCATGCGCTGCCACGTGACCGTTTTCAGAAACTTGCCCACGGATAAACCGCCTGTATAGCGCCCCGCCCCTTTTGTCGGCAGAATGTGGTTGGGGCCGGAACACTTGTCTCCGAAAGCCACAGTGGTTTCTTCGCCCAGGAACAGCGAGCCGTAGTTGCTCAGGTTATCCAGCCACCAATCCAGATCGTTGCACTGAACTTGTAGGTGCTCGGAGGCGTAGCGATCTGAGGTTTCTACAGCCTCTTCGCGCGTGTCGCACAAAATGATCTCACCATAGTCCCGCCAGGCGGCTTCTGCGTTCATCCGGTTGAGTTCCGGCAGGGATTCGATCATACCAGGGATGAGGCGCTCCACTTCTTCGGCCACTGTCCGATCAAGCGAGATCAGCCAGACCGGGGAATTATACCCATGCTCTGCCTGCCCGGCGAGATCCCAGGCGACAATTTCCGGATCGGCAGAGGAATCGGCAATCACCATGCTCTCCGTCGGCCCGGCAAACATGTCGATGGCAACCCGACCATACAGGATGCGTTTGGCTTCGGCGACGAACTGATTGCCCGGTCCCACGAGAATATCCGCCGCCGGACTGCCAAACAGGCCAAAGGCCATGGCGGCGATACCCTGCACACCGCCCAGATTGAGGATGGTGTCTGCGCCACAGAGATCGAGCGCAAAGAGGACGGCAGGATCAACACCGACATTGGGGCGCGGTGGTGAACAGGCAACAATCCTTTTCACGCCGGCCACTTTGGCGGTGGTAGCGCTCATGATGGCGGATGCAACGTGACAATAACGACCACCGGGGACATAACAACCCGCGGTTTGCAGCGGAATATTTTTGTGCCCGGCGATGAGACCGGGTGTGACCTCAATCTGTCCGTCGGTGATCGCGGTGAGTTGGGACTCCGCAAATCGTTTTACGTTTTCATGGGCAAACGTCAGATCATCTTTCAGGCTTGGCGGGATGCTGGCGATGGCTCGCGCACGCGTGTCGGCAGAGACAATGATGTCGCCCTCCCACTTGTCGAATTTGGCGGCATAGGATTTTGCCGCCTCTTCTCCACCCTCTTCTATCTCGTTCAGAATACCCTGTACGGTGGCCTGTACATCGGCTTCGTCGGTGGCCGCCGTCCTGGTTGCCTTCTTTAAATAGGTAACGCTCATTATTTTTCCTCTGAGTCTCGGGCGTCTTGTGGACTTGATCCAAATGATACGATGGCATCACTCAACACGTCGAGCGCATCGATCACTGGAACGTCGTGGGCGATGCTGTCACCGAGCACGGACAGTTCCGTACAGGCAATGACCAGTACGTCGGATCGCGTCGCCAGAGCCCCGGTCACTGCGCGAAAGAGATTGCGAACGTCGGCGGACAAGTCACCTGCCTTGACCGCCTTGATCACGGTCATCAGGTCGTCCTGATCCTCGGGGATGACAAGATCGATGCCGTGACCTGCAAAAGCTTTTTCATAGAGGCCGACCTTGTGCACGGCTGACATGGCGAGTAATCCTGCGCGCTTCGGTTGGGATGACAGTTCGCCAACATGTTCCGTGGTGAGCGTGACCATGTTGAGGAAAGGGATTGAAACTGTATCCTCGATTTCAGGCAGATACGCATGTGCCGTGTTGCACGGCATGGCAAGCACGTGGGCACCCGCCTCAACCAGACCATGTGCCATGGCGGTGAGCACAGGACCGGGGTCTTCGCCGTTCCCGTCGAGCAGGGCCTTCATGCGCGATGGAACTTTCGGATTATTGTCAACGATCATGTGAATGTGGTCGCTGTCATCTTCGGCAGGTGTTGCACCGATCACCCGGCGCATGAGGTCAACAGTGGCCTCGGGACCCATGCCACCCAGGATGCCAACGGTGGGGTGGCTTGCCATCACCTTTCTCGGACCAACGGTGACGGTTGGTTCCGCGTCGTGACTTCGCTAATGATCTCCTCCGCACACTCGGCAATGATCTCGCCGATCAGGGAGCAATCACTTTCAGAAAATGTGAGCGGGATGCGAATATCGAACAAATGATCCAGCAGATCATCTGTACGCGGCAGGCTGTGTTTTTCTACATAGTGCCAGCTGTCATGTCGGGAGGTGTAGGCGCTGGGTTCTGCGCCGCCAAACCACTTAAGCTCCACACCACGCGCCTTGCAGCGGGCCAGGAAATCCTGAGCGTCACCATCATCTAGGATATCGATGAAGAACTGCAACGAACTGCCCACGTAATGTTCCTGTTCCGGACGGACAGGCTGGCGCAAACCGTTTACGCGGGTTAGCACATCGCGAATAATAGCGTATCTCACGTTCCAGCGTTTGACGTTTTCATCTAGCGTCGCCAATTGCGGTCGCAGAATGGCAGCACGAAGGTTATCCATGCGACCGCTGTAATTGGGATTTTCCAGTCGGATGGTCTCGAAGACGTCCGGGCGGGGCGCGGCCTTGTGACGCTCGTAAAGCATGTAAGAACCCGAACGGATAATGGCCCGTGCCATGAGCGCGTCATCATCGGTGGTCAGGAATCCACCTTCACCGGAATTGACGTGTTTGTAAGTTTGGGCACTGAAACAGGCGGCTTGCCCGAAGGAGCCACTCTTTCGCCCATTCCAACTGGCACCCATGGTGTGGGCGCAATCCTCGATCAGGGTCACGCCTGTTTTGTCGAGCAGAGCGCACAGCTTATCCATATCGACAATATGGCCGCGCATGTGAGAGAGCAGAAGATGCCGCGCCCCGCTGGCGGCGATCTTGGCTTCCAGATCACTCAGGTCGATCACCAGGTCACGATCGGTTTCCACCAACACAGTCTTGCCGCCCGCATTGTCGATGGCACCCGGAACGGGGGACAGGGTAAAGGCGTTGGTGAGCACCGGGTCTCCCACCTGAACACCGACGGCGCGGAGCGCAATGTGCAGGGCATAGCCACCCGATGCACAGGCAAGGCAGTACTTCGACCCTTGATAGGCGGCATATTCCTCTTCCAACAGGGCTGTTTCCGAGACCTCCCCATCGGCAACATTATAGCGATGTAGCCGCCCGGACTGCATCACTTCAACCGCACGGGCAATCGCCTCTTCGGGGATCGGCTCCTGTTGGGTAAAATTGCCGGTAAAGGTTTTGCTCATGATCTTTGATTTTCGCCCGTGATCTTACAGAGACTCTCATCTGTGATCTTACAGATCAAAGTCGTGCGTGTAACCAAACAAGGCGGCGGAGCCGCCGGTATGCAAAAAGACCACATTCTGATCGGCGGTAAACGCGCCCTGGCGGATCAGGTCAATCAGCCCGGCCATGCCTTTGCCCGAGTAAACGGGATCCAGCAGGATGCCTTCCAGCCTGGCCAGCATGGTGATCGCCTCAATGGTGCCGGGCGCGGGGATGCCGTAGCCTTCCCCCACATAATCACAGTTAGCGACAATATCCGCGCGTTTAACCACACCCGGACAGCCGATTTTTTCCGCTGTGGCGCAGGCCAAATTGCACACGTTTTCTTCCTGTTTTTTCTGTGGCGCGCGAACACCAACACCCAGCAGCGGAACGCCACTGTTCATGCCCATCAGTCCGACAGCGAGCCCCGCCTGTGTCCCGGCACTACCGGTTGCATGAACCAAATGGTCGATCCGCAGGTCGATGTCGTTGGCCTGGGTGAGCAGTTCCATGGCGCAATTCACATACCCCAGAGCCCCTGTTGCATTGGAACCACCACCGGGTATGGTGTAGGCGTTGCGTCCCTCAGCGCGAAATTTTTCGGCCACGGCCTCCATCTCGGCGTTCATGTCCAGTCCGTCTTCATGGCGTTTTTCGCTGGTTGCCCCATGCAGGTGATCGAGGAATACGTTGCCATTGTGATTGTAGTTGTCGTTATCGCTTTTGGTGCGATCTTCCAGCAGGATATGACATTCCATGCCAAGTCGAGCCGCACAGGCCGCGGTCTGGCGCGCGTGATTGGATTGGGTTGCGCCCTGAGTCAAAACCAAATCCGCCCCTTGCTCTAGGGCTTCCGCCATGAGGAACTCGAGCTTGCGGGTTTTATTCCCGCCCGTGGACATGCCGGTGCAATCATCGCGCTTCATCCAGATGTTGGGACCGCCCAACGCCCTGGTCAGGTTTTGAAGGGGCTCGAGCGGTGTTGGCAGGTGGGCAAGGTGGACGCGTGGGAAACGGGCAAGATTCATGGCTGGTATGCTTTCGTGTTATATCACGGGTCTCAGGGTGTGCTGTAAGCCCAATAAACAGGAATTTTTCCGTTCCTTCAAATGGCTTTTCTTCTCATTAATATGCATATCACGCATAAATGAGGTGTGCTGCCGCTTCGGCGGCACTAGAGTATTCCGCGTGTTCTGGCGATACCCGTTGCCATCGGATGGATGCTGACCGAAGTGTTTTAGTTCAGGAAAAACGAACCGGCGCTGGCGGCGGAGGTCATATCCACGGTCAGGAATTCCGCCAACGCACCACCGAGGACGAGCAGTGCAACCGTTCCAGCAAACACTAGGATTTTCGCTGTCATCGTGTTTCCCTTGACGAATGGCGGCGTTTCCAGGCGATCTATGGCGTCTTCCACATCGTCATGGGCCGTTTCGCCATCACGGGTAGTGGCCGATATGGACATCTCCCGCCGCGCCAGCAGATCATCAATCCAGCCTTCGCCGTCCCGGGTGCTATTTCGGGCGCTATTTGACGACGGGTGGGACAGTGGGCGGCGCTTGAGGGCGGCAGATTTTTCCATGTCGTAGGGGTTTGCAGGCTCTTTTGGGGTCTCCGGCACCACCCGATCCGTTCGCCCGTTTGCCAGAGGCTCCGTCTCAATGGGCTCTCTCAGGAATGCGGGAATCCGCTCAGAACAAAGGGCGGATTTTGAAATCGCCTGGCTGGCAGCACCAGGGGAGCCAGCAATATCAGTTTGCTCACCCCCGGTGGATTGACCCCGGCTGGCTTCATCCATGGCGGCTCGCGGATCAAGGGCATACCCGGAGCGTGATGATTGTGCATCTGCTGTGGTTGCGGTTGAAGGTTCGGCTTCTGTCCTGGATGCACCCTGCACGGGGGTTGCGCGGTTCAGCCGTTGATCATCCCGATTGAACCGCAGGACTTCCCGGCGGCTTTCACGGACCAGATGATTGGAGACCTCGATGCTGAGGCATACTCCATCGATATCATCGGACCGTCGTAATTGGCGTACTGTATCTAGGGCATTATCCAGACCGGCAAGGCCGGTACACAGGACGACGCGCCATCTGTCTTCCGTTCGACATTCCACCACCAACATCTGGTTGGAGTCCGGTGTCGGCGCCTGGGCCGGAATACAGGGTTCCTGGGCCGGTTGATCCAAAGATGTACGGTCAAATGCGTACTGTGTGCGTCGAAGAGAGGCCGCCCGTCGATTGGAATTTTCGAACGATGTGGGGTACATGTTGATTTCTGCTCTGATCTATACACGAGATACTGTAGGAAAAGATGGTAAACAAAGCCTAAATCCCACAAAAAAAGGCCGTCCCGGAGGACGGCCTCTTCTGATTGGATTAACCCGTTCGTTATTCGCGGTTGCCGAAAATGTGCAGCAGCATGATGAACAGGTTGATGAAATCAAGATAGAGCGTCAGGGCACCCATAATGGCCTTACGTTCCTGAACAGCACCAGTATCGGCGGCACTGTACAGGGATTTGATTTTCTGGGTGTCGTAAGCCGTCAGGCCAACGAAGACAAGAACACCAATCACGGAAATCATCCAGGCCAGAGCAGAGCTTTCCAGGAAGATGTTCACCACGGCGGCAATAATGATGCCGATCAGACCCATCATCAGGAAAGAACCCATGCCGGACAGATCACGCTTGGTGGTGTAACCGTAGAGGCTCATGCCCGCGAAGGTGGCCGCAGAAATAAAGAACACCCGCGCTATACTTTCGCCGGTGTATGCCAGGAAGATGTAGCTGAGTGAGAGCCCCATAAGGCCTGCAAACAACCAGAAGACAGCCTGGGCCGTCGCCGGTTTCATGGCGTTGATTCTGGCGCTGAAGAGCAAGACAACACCGAGCGGTGCCAGTATAACAACCCATTGCAGGGGTGTACCGTAAATGGCCTGCATAAGCGCAAGATTGGTGCTGGAGGCGAAGGCAACAACACCAGTGAGTGCAACACCAATGGCCATGTAGTTGTAAACCCGCAGCATATACTGCCGGAGACCCACATCAATATCGGCGGTGTGGGCCTGTGCACCGGTCATCTGTGCGGTGCGGGATTGAAATCTGTTATCCGGTTCCATTGTAAAGGTCACTCCCATTCATAAACCGAGTCAAAAACCATTTCAGGCGACTTCCACGCACAGCCAATGCCGCGAAAAAGCGCCTCATGGCTCTGAATATGGCACATTCCGCCGCGGTTTCAACTATTACCGGATGAAATTCGTGTGAAATCGGTCAGGAGTCCGCCATTTTTGCGTTTTGTGCGGCCAGCAGGGATTTGCAGACATACTCTCGTGTCCGTCCCAAAGCCGGAATCATGGCGATTGAAAAGACCACGGTTGGTAACAGGACCATGCTGATATCTCCGGTGTTTTCCGCAATCCAGCCGCCTGCGAGCGGGAGCAGAAAGCCGATAGCGTATCCGATCAGCGTTGTGCCCGCGCTCAAGCGGGTAACACCGAGGCCGCGCGCGATCGCCGCCGGGATGGAGACGAGCAGGATCAGTTCGACCGTTGACGCCAGGCCCGCAACAACCGCGGCAATCCAGGAGAACCAGCCATCAAGCAACATGAAGCCGGCCAGTCCGAGAGTCGCAATGATGGCTGCGACGCCGAGGGGATTGCGCCGCCCGATCCATTGCGGTGCCGCCAACACAGCAAAGGAGGCCAAGAGGGGCGATAGGTTGTAGGCAAACAATAACCCTGCCAGGGCATGACTTTCATCGCGCTCACGCAGGATAGTTCCCATGTAGGCGTTGCCGACAAAAAAGATGGCGATGGAGCATGCCAACAGCAACCCGAATTGCCACATCTGGAGGTCGTTCCAGCGGGGAAAGGCGGACTTGTTTGGGGTTTGCGGTTCGGCAACGTCATCCCTGGGCAGGTTGCAGGCGGCGGGGCGGAACAATTTCGCAAGAACCGCGATAAGGACAATGGGAATGGCCCAGATGACAAGCGCAATCTTCCAGTCACCATCGGCCAGGGGCATCATCACGGGCAGGGTCAGTCCGGCGCCTGTGAACTCGCCAACCATCATACCGTTCAGGTAAACAGCACTGCCCAGGGCAGCATGAGAGGGGGTCCAGCTGCGAACGGCGGCGGGCAGCGCGGTTTGGAAGACCGCAACCCCCAATCCCATCACCACGGAAACCGCAAACAACAGGAATGCCGTCGGCAAAAAACCCCGGGCAACGGACGCCATCGCCATGACCAGAATACCCACGGCAATGGTGGTGCGAAACTCGAACCGGGCAATCAGCCATGCCGCCGGAATGGCACCAAAGGCCACCGCAACGACAGGCAGCATGGTGATGGCACCGATGCCGACGTCACCCAAGCCGAATGTATCGGCCATGTGTGTTGCCAGCGGCGGGCCCGATAAAATGGGAACCCGCAGGGTCCAGCCAACCAACCAGAGCACGGCGAAACTGCCGAGAGGGAGACCCTGAAAGGTTGCCAGTGACAGCTTGCTTTTGATCATTCTAGCGAGCGGCTCTATTCATGCCGCCCGGTTCCCGTGCCAGTTCAATCCAGCGGCTAGATGGCGACATCAGCGAAACCGTGTATCCGGCATTCGCTATTTTAATGGCGCACCCCCGCCCAATGCCTTGTCCGGTGCCCGTCATCAACGCAACTTTCAGATCAGGCATGTGTCATCCTCGCTTTTCAGATTAAGTATCATTGTGAGAAAATATCATAACAATGAAACCAGTTCCCCACTTTCGTGCTCTCAGAAACCGGCGGCGGTCTCTTGGGCCACAGGATGGATTGTCAGCGCACTTTCACGTATCGGCCGGGGGCGGGTTCGATCCCCTTCGCCACCGGGCGGGCGGCAACTTTTTTGCCGCTTTTCTTTGATAACCAGCCGTGCCAGTGCGGCCACCAGGATCCCTCGTTCCGGGTTGCGGTTTCAAGCCAGGCTTCGGCGTCTGCCGGTTTCCGGGCATTGGTGCGAAACCCATACTTGTTCTTAGCGGGTGGATTGACCACGCCGGCGTTGTGCCCGGAACCGCCGAGGACAAACTCGGCCCTGCCAGCAAATCGGATCGCCCCGCGATAGGTGGCATCCCAGGGACAGATGTGGTCTTCCTCTGTGGACAGGAAATAGAGTGGCGTATCGACTTTCGCCATGTCGATAGGCGTGTCGTCGAGGCTCACCCCGTTCGGTTTGCCCAGAAGGTTTCTGTTGTATGTCACGTCCAGATACCAGGTGATCATAGCCGCAGGCAAACGGGTGGAATCCTGAAACCAGTAGACCATGTCGAAGGGCACGGCGGTCTCGGCTAGCAGGTAGTTGTTGATCACGTGATTCCAGATCAGATCATTGGCCCGCATGAGCGAGAACACACCCGCCATTTCTTCGCCGGACAGATAGCCCCGCTCGTCGACGGTTTTTTTCAGGGCCGCCAGCTGATCATCGTCGATAAAGACGGATAGCTCACCCGCGTCCTCGAAGTCCGTCATGCAGGCCATCAGCGTGGCCGCCGCAATGCGCCGGTCGCCTCGGGCCTTCATGTACGCCAGCGTCACTGCCAGCAACGTGCCACCGATACAATAGCCGCAGGCATTGACTGAGGCTTCGCCGGTGGCGTCCCTGATAGCCTCCAGGGCAGCCATTGGACCTTCCAGCATGTAGCTTTCAAAGGTTTTGTGAGACAACTTCTCATCCGGATTGACCCACGAGATCAGGAACACAGTGTATCCCTGATCAACGACCCATTTGACCATGCTGTTCTGCTCATTGAGATCGAGCACGTAATATTTGTTGATCCAGGGCGGAACGAACAGAAGAGGCTTTTTGTAAACCTGCTCAGTGGCTGGCGCATACTGGATCAGTTGCATCAAGTCGTTTTCGAAGATCACTGTGCCCGGTGTGTAGGCCAGGTTTTTCCCCAGTTCAAAGGCGTCCTGGTCGGTCATGGTGATCTTGAGCTGCCCACCACCGCGCTCTAGATCGCGGAGCATGTTCTCAAACCCGTCAATGAGGTTCTGCCCCCCGGTTTCGCGGGTCTTGCGCAAAACCGCCGGATTGGTATTGGCAAAGTTGCCGGGTGAGAGCGACTCCACATAGCGGCGGATATAGAAATTCACGGTCTGTTGTGTTTTATCGTCGAGACCATCCGTGGCATCGACCAGGCCGTGAATGTAGTTGGAAAACAACAGATAGGACTGCTTCAGATGATCGAATACCACCTCATCGCTCCACGCAGCATCGCGAAATCGGCGGTCGCCTTTCTCCGGCTGAACAACCGGCTCGGCATCCTTGCCATCAAGGCGGTCGGCGGTCGCCTGCCATAGCTTCGATGACGCTTCCCAGTAGGCCTGCTGGGCTTTTAGAACTGTATCCGGGTTGGCCATGAGGGTTTGCTGCCATGTCTCGAAGGCCTTGCTGATAGCACTTGCATCAAAGGCGGCAAAGGCACTGTCCTTGCCCGTGCTTGAGAGGAATTGCTGATAGATTTCTTGACTGCGCCGGGTGAAGTCCTCGAGCTGACGCCCGAGCTCTGCCATATCCGGGGTAACGGGGGCTTCTGTTTTGTCGCTCACGGTTCAATCGCTCTCTAGTATTGTTCAGGCCTCAGGAATGGGACCATTCAGCCTTGCGTTTCTCCGCAAAGGCGGCCATGCCTTCTTTCTGATCGTTTGTCGCAAAGGTGGAATGGAACAACCGCCGCTCAAACTTCAGGCCTTCGGCGAGTGTTGTTTCTAATGACCGGTTGACGGCTTCCTTGCACATGTAAACAGAGGGGCGAGACTTAGACGCGATGACAGAGGCTGTTTTCAGTGCTTCCTCCAGCAACTCATCCAACGGCACAACACGTGCCGCCAGGTTGCACGCAACGGCTTCCTCCGCATCCATCATTCGCCCGGTCAGGCACAACTCCATGGCTTTGGATTTACCAACCAGCCGCGTCAGGCGTTGCGTACCGCCCAGCCCCGGCACGATGCCCAGATTGATTTCCGGCTGGCCGAACTTGGCATTATCGGCGGCGAGGATAACGTCGCACATCATGGCGAATTCGCATCCGCCACCGAGGGCAAATCCGGCAACGGCGGCGATAACAGGCTTGCGACAGGCCGCCGCCCGCTCCCAGCCACTGGCAAAATGGTCGCCGAGATAGATGTCCATATAGGACATGTCTTTCATTTCCTTGATATCGGCACCGGCGGCAAAGGCCTTTTCGCTGCCGGTAATCACGATCGCACCGATACTGTCATCGGTCTCAAAACCATCCAGGGCGGATGCAACTTCCTGCATCAATGCATCGTTGAGGGCGTTCAGCGTATCGGGACGATCAAGGGTGATCAAACCGACGCCGCCGTCACGGATTTCAACGATAATATTCTCATACGCCATGGATGATGCCCTTCTATGTTTATGCAGAATCCTTTTATCGATTCTGATGCACGATAAAACATGTTGCAGTGCAACAAAACCAGAAAATGACACATGGGCTGCATCAGTACAACTGAGTTGCATCAGGGAAAAATGGAAAAAGCTGGTTATTGTGGGGGGGGGGGGGGGGGGGGGGGGCCTGAAGACCCCAGCCGTGGTTTCCCTACCGATTTCCCTGTGGTAGACTTGGATTTTCAAATACCGTCAAGACGAAGTCGCCGTGGTTTCCCTACCGATTTCCCTGTGGTAGACTGCGGTTGAACCTGCTGAAGTCTGGCATCAGGCCGTGGTTTCCCTACCGATTTCCCTGTGGTAGACTCGATATCCGGATGCCGTGGTTTCCCTACCGATTTCCCTGTGGTAGATTATTCGCGGTTATGCCGTGGTTTCCCTACCGATTTCCCTGTGGTAGACTCATTAAGGAACAGCGGCCTGCATATTCTGAGCCGTGGTTTCCCTACCGATTTCCCTGTGGTAGACTGATAAAGATCAGATGTGATT
Source organism: Rhodospirillales bacterium (assembly GCA_963921245.4). Classification (GTDB taxonomy): domain Bacteria; phylum Pseudomonadota; class Alphaproteobacteria; order Rhodospirillales; family Casp-alpha2; genus JABJGO01. The sequence continues at coordinate 1,077,618 of CAWUEY030000001.1, forward strand.
GTCTGGGCGTGCCGTGGTTTCCCTACCGATTTCCCTGTGGTAGACTGCAATCCGCAAATGGGACATTGAACGAATTGCCGTGGTTTCCCTACCGATTTCCCTGTGGTAGACTTTCCTATATTTGTGACCATTTCCCAGGCGCCGTGGTTTCCCTACCGATTTCCCTGTGGTAGACTCCAAGAGGTCAGCCTGATACTAGAGTCTGAGCCGTGGTTTCCCTACCGATTTCCCTGTGGTAGACTTTCACACATACGGGACGGGTTACGGCCTTTGCCGTGGTTTCCCTACCGATTTCCCTGTGGTAGACTGTCATTTCTGCTGATTAGCCTTATGCTGTTGCCGTGGTTTCCCTACCGATTTCCCTGTGGTAGATTTCCCTCCAGCCGTGGTTTCCCTACCGATTTCCCTGTGGTAGACTTTGTACGGCTTGCCGCCGTCGCCGTGGTTTCCCTACCGATTTCCCTGTGGTAGATCCATCGAATCCGTCCAGGCATCGGTACCGCCGTGGTTTCCCTACCGATTTCCCTGTGGTAGACTACGGCCCCGATAAGTCCCTGGAATTGCTCTGATTTTCGCCTGTTCTACAGGTCGAAAATCAGAGCAGGACCAACTGTTCACTGGCCTTCTTTTCAGATTTTTGCGAATCACCAAGAAGCAACTTCATCCTTGCATATTGTTTATCCGTCACTTGAAGCGTGCGGACACTGCCTTTGGGTGGCAGGCTGGACCTGACCCTGGCCAAGTGTTTGTCAACGCCTTCCTCGGCGCGGCATATGCGCGCATAGACGGAAAATTGCAGCATTAGAAAACCGTCCTTTTTCAGGGCGTTCCGAAAGCGGGTGGCGTGACGCCGCTCAGCCTTGGTGCCCACGGGCAGATCGAAAAACACCATCAGCCACATGAACCGCGCCTCCCATGCCTTCATGACAGCAGCCCGGGCAGCGGCTGTTGGGAGCGGGGAACCGTGGGCAACGCGAGTAAAGTCGCATCACGATGCTCAAGGGCGCGGGCAAGTGACTGTGCGACGGCGTCGCTGGCATGCAGAACAGCGAGTGTCTCATCGCCTATGCCCGCCGACACCATAGGCAACCCGGCAAGGGCATGCCGGTCCTCACGGGTTAGCTCATCGCCAGAACTGCGCGCCTGCATCATGCTGAATACCGCCAGGTCGGCGAGCGGGCGAAAGGGCTCAATCAGGTCATCGGCAAGATTGAACGGATTAGTAACGCTGTTGTGGTGGAGGCCCAGCGCCGCCCAAAAGCCACTGGCGGTGAGAGCACGGGCGATGCAGCCGCGGAGCACCGCATAGGCGTAGTTCAGCGCCTTGTTGCGGAGGTCAGCATCATCGCCGCGCGTGAAGCCCTCAAACAAAGCCGCCCAGTATGCTCTTGCGGCCTGGGCCTCCACATTCTCAGGATCACCTGAGCGCACGCGGGCGGCCATTTCCTTCAGGGGCGGAATTTTGCCGACAGCGGCTCGTTGCAATACCGCCGCCTGGTTGAGAATTTTGGCGCGCACGATTTTCTGCCAAAGCCGTTTTTTGAGCGGCGCGCCCGCGTCCACCTGCAGCCGCGCGATGGCCGTGGTGCGGTGGTGGGTATGAAAGGGCAGGGTTATGGCCGACGGCATGTGCCGCGCATCGGTGGTAATCACGGCAATGCCCTGGCCTGCGCACGCGGCCAGCAGCGCGACCGTGATGGTCGTCCTGTGATCGTCGATGATGACCCACGCGATATCCTCAAGCGGCATGGTTGTTTCGCCGTCTTCCTGGTTCACGCAAAGCTGGCTATGGGCCAGGGACAGCCGCGCGGGCCGTGTCAGGTGCACGCCTTTCCACGCCACGTGCGGGTCTCCTGCCTGATTTCGTGTCTGTTGCCGAGCCGGTCCACCCGGAATTTTTTGAAGCTAAGTAAGGTGCGTGTGCCGCTGCGGATCCGGTGCCCGGAATTTTCGTGAGGAGAGACGGCAATTTTGCCGTCTGCTCTGTCCAACCCCCGAAAATAGCCGCTGATAATTTCGCCGTCTGGTTTGACGATTTCGATATAGGAAAAAGAGGTAATGGTGAAGCGAAAATCGAACCCCTCATCCATGACCGGCCATTCGCTTTCCGCTTTGTGTGGTGCAACCGCCCGGTTCGGCGGGTTCTCTTTCAACGCTTCGTCGGCGCTGTAGACGTCGGTGCGATAGACGGGCACGAGGTAGAACTGAATGACGCCCTTTTTGTTGGGCCGGGTGAAGACATCGACCCGGACCATGGTGTCCCGATCGGCGCTGCCGCCGCGGACCTCAACGGCCTTCTTGCTTCTTGTTTCCAGCCGCACTTTCTTGATGACATCCCCTTTCGGCGATAAGGGTTTCAACGCGGCCAGTTCTTCCTGTAGTGCGGTTTTCTCATCCGATTTGCCGGCGATGGCCTTGATGCGGTCCTTCAGCTCGGCCTGGGCTTCCAGCCATTGCCGCAGGCTTTCGACGGTCTGGTCCCGCAGTTTTTCAGGCGCGACGACAGTGCCATAGGGTTTCGGGACCGGGATTCGATCAAGGTCCGCCAGTTTCAGATCGTTCACGGATTTTCGCTCATAAAGCTTTTCCTCGCCATCCTCCACGCGGACCTGCCTGATCGACGCATCATGGGCCTTGCCGCGCAACCGCGCGCGTTCGGCGCGGGCAACGAAGACGTTCATGACGGCATGTTCCACATCGCGGCGAAACTCGGCGCGCTCACCCCATGGGGTACGCAGATAGCGGAACTCAAATTTTTCCCCGCGTCTTTCCTGTTTCTGGGCATGGCGCGTGGCGTACTGGAGCAGGCCCTCGGAGCAGCAGGCCGTAACAATCGCATCAAGGGCATGATGCCGGTCGTCCGGGAGGCGCTCACCGTTTTCGTCTTTCTTCAGGCTTTCTAAGCCCCACACGCCGCGCAAGGCAGCGGTAATGGCACCAGGGCGAGCAAAAACACGCCGGGTCATTTTATCCCGACCGTTGGCGTCCACACCATCGGCATAATCGGGATAACGTTTGCGCAGCAGGCCAAGGACGACGCGTAGGGCATAGCGGGTGTCGTTGAGGTTTCGTTCCCTGAACTGTTCTTCACGTTCCGCGGCATCCATCATAAGCAGATTGTTTTTCTTTCTCTTTTTTATTGCCTTGCAGGATTCCACGTCGGCGGTAAACCGGTCCCAGTCGGCGGGGTTGTCGGTATTCTTCCACTCAAAAGGTGTGCGATCTCTTTTGTTCTGGTTGGCGCCCGCAACGCAGAGCGTCTTGTTAAGAAACGAGTTGTCGGCAAATCGGCCGATGGGCAGGATGTGGTCAATCTCCGCCGCCCGGATGGCGTGGGGCGAAATACTGGCTCCCGTATAGAGACAGCGGCCATTCTGTTCTTTCCAGAGTTCGTAGCGCAGAATGTCCTCACCGGAAACGCGGGAGACCTTCAGCAGGTCCTTCAATTCCTCCTCTGACTTCCGGCGCTCTTTTGTGCGTCTTTCGAGGCCCTTTTCAATTTTGCCGCGTTCCTCCAGGCTGTGGCCGACTTCACGCGCCATTTCCACGATCACGCGATCGAACGGGCCATATTCACGCTCCAGAACGCTGGTTTGCTTCAGAATTTCACGGGCCGCCTTGGCGGCGACGGGAGAGCCGATGTCCTCCAGTTTCCATTCGCGTTGCGCCGCATGATCCCAGCCTTCTCTGGCACAGGCCTGATCGTAGCGCAAGCCCGCTTCCAGATGCGGATTAAGACGGCGCGCGGCGGCGCAGGAAATATGCCCGACACCTTTGACGAAATCAAAGGTACCGTCTCGCGCCGCCTTGCAAAGCGCCTCAACCGCCGCCCCCGGCAGGGCGACAGCGCCAGGACCGGTCGTGTCAGGCCCGTGCACATCAGGACCGGTCGTGTCAGGACTGGGCCTGGTAAGGCCCTGAAGGCCGCTTTGGATTTCCGCCAGATCTTCGTTAAACGCAACGACAGCCATGGCCTCATCCAGCGGCTCGGCCCTCTGCAGCAGGCTTGCGGTTTTATCGGGCCCGATGGCGGCCTCGAGGATATCGACCAGGGTTTTGGTCCCGCTCGCGGCACCTTTTGAGCGGGCGAGATCATTTCCTTCGTTATCCTCCCCGACGCCGGAAAACGTCTCATCGTCGCCAAGACCGAGCGCCTTTCGGAGCCCTTTCCAGCTATAGGTTTTGGTGGAGCCATAGGGTGCGAGCGCCGCCGCCATGTCACTGGGTGTCAGCGAGCGTTGCTCCCGCCCGCGAACGATCCGCACGGTTGCAAGCTTCGATAGAAAGCGAAACCTCTCGAATGAGGGCGCGAAGGCGGAGGCGCGCTTCTCGCCGTCTACGAAAGGGCATTCGCCGACAAGCTCCAGACTCGATTGAAGCGGGCGCTGAAAGAAGGCAATGTCCTCGAACGCCTCCTGCAATGCCTCTGATGCGAGCGTATTGCCCAGCCGTCGCTGGTTCTCGAAAATAAGGCGCACCTCCGTTTCCTGATCCTGGCGCTGAATTGAGCGGGTATAATCGCCCTCGCGGTTTCGCTTGCGGTTGGCGTATTCCGGATCACGGGCGAACATTTCGCCGACAGTTCGATATTGTGCCAGTTTTTCCCTCGTCTTATCTATCGCCGCCAACATTTTACTGTCGTCGTCGGCTTTGTTTACACTCTGCTCGCCCTTCCTATTTGATTTGAACCCGCGATGTTTGGCGATATGGTAAAGGGCGAGCGCCAGCTCACGAGCGCCCAGTGCCCGGTCCAGCCCCTGCAGACGAAGTTCCCACGGATCGGTGCCGCCACCGGCAAGGGCGTCACGCTTGTTGCTTTGAAGAAGACCGTGCTGATGGAACAGCGCGCGGATTTGGGCCATACGCTGCCGGCGGCGTTTCAGGACGCGCCGCTGGCCACGATGGGTGCGGCGTTCTGCATTTTTCAGAACAGGTGAGCCTGTACTGCTCTGCCCTTCAGGCGAATTGAACATCCAGGTACCGCACGCAATAATCGCTCCGTCCTGTTTTTCAATGTCATGCTCAACAACCGCCCAGCCGACACTTGCAATACCTCCGTCAAGACCCAGTATACGCACAACCAATCCCCCTCTAATCCCCCATATAAAGAAAGAGCGCGAGCATATTCGCTTGACGGGATTTGGCAACATGTGTTTTTATGATCCTCGGGAAATCGGTAGGAAAACCACGGTAAGTAGAATTTTTTCTATCGAAGGTTCACACCCGGGATGAAGCTTGTTCTTTGTCCCGGGTGTTCCTTTTGGCGGTTCTAGTCAATAAGACACTCATAAAACACGCTCATATTTGGACAGGAACGCGTTTCAGATGATCCGGTTGTTTGCCGCTCTCGCTCTGCCTGTTGATGTCCGCGCCCAGTTGTCGGCCCGACAATCCGGCCTGGCCGGTGCGCGCTGGATCGATTCCGCTGCCCTTCATATGACGCTCCGGTTTATTGGCGAGGTCTCGGAACCCGATGCCCAGGATATCAGCCTGGCGCTCGTCGCTATTCAGGCCCCGGCCTTTGAACTGGGCTTCAGTGGCATGGGGTACTTTGAGCGCCGTGGGTCCGTGCATTCGGTCTGGGCAAAACCGACACGGTCCGATGCGCTGAAGCACCTGCGCTCAAAAGTCGAGAGCGCCGTGGTGCGCTGTGGCCTGGAACCGGAGACCCGGAAATTCAAACCTCATGTGACGCTGGCCCGCCTGAAGGACACGCCGGAAGCGCTCGTCGGTCCCTGGTTGGAACAGGCCGGTGCGGCGGTCATCCCGCCCTTCACGGTTGACAGCTTTACTCTGTTCCAGAGCCGTCTCGGCCATGGTGGTGCCCGCTATATACCCATCAACGAATACCCGCTGTTCCAACCCCTGTAGGTCTGGCAGGATCATGACCGCGCGCACGGCGTTGAAAACGCCGCCGAGAGCCGCGGCGCGGCTGGGTTAAAATCATCCGCCAGAGCATCAGCAAGAGCATCCGCCAGAGCACCAGCCAGAGCAGCAGGCGAAATATCAGGCATGGCATCAGGCATGGAGCGTCTCCAGCAGGGCGGGCAGGTCCTGCATATGATCAAGAATATGGTGCGCGCCCGATGAGCGCAGGGCGGCACCGTGGCCGTCAGTGATGTGGGCGGCGCCGGTAAACCCGATCACGGTCATACCAGCGGCGGCACCAGCCTGCACACCGGCGGGGCTATCCTCGATAACCACGGCACCCGTCGGGTCCATGTTCATGTGCTTGGCGGCATACAGGAACAGGTCCGGTGCAGGCTTGCCGTGAACCACCTGATCGGCGGAAAACAGCTTGCCTCCGAAGTGCTCGATGAGGCCGGTTTTGGTGAGCGCGCCGGTGATCTTTTCGAGGCTGCCCGATGAGGCCACGCAGACCGGCAGGGTGATCGCGTCGAGGGCCGCTCGGATGCCTGGCACGGGATCGAGGCTCTCCGCTAGGACCACCAGTGTTTCGTCCCGCAGCTTCCCAACAAAATTGTCGGGTAGGACGACACCGTCTTCGTCCGCGATTTTGGTTTTACAGCTCGACAGGGACAGACCGACAAACCGCCGGGTACAGTCCTCGGGCGAGATGTCCAGTCCGTGGCGTTTCAGGTAGTCGGAAAACACCTGGTTGGCGATGACTTCCGAATCCACCAATACCCCGTCACAGTCAAAGATGACCAGTTCAACACTCACAAATGTTTCTCCCGAATATGGGCGAGCAGGCCACGACTGGCATCCTCGATTAGGTCGAGGGCCCGCTCGAACCCCTCGGGCCCGCCGTAATAGGGATCGGGAATCTCGTTGCCCGCGGCCTGGTTTTCCGCAAATGACAGGAACAGGTGCACGCGGTGCGCCTGACCGCCCGCGCTGATGGCCGAGAGGTCGTTGACGTTCCGCCGGTCCATGGCGAGGATGTAGTCGAATGTCCTGAAATCACGGGCCTGGACTTGCCGGGCGCGCAGGTCGCTGATGTCGATGCCGCGTTTGCGGGCGGCGGCCTGGCCCCGTTCGTCGGGCGGGTTGCCGATGTGCCAGGTGCCGGTGCCTGCGGAATCGGTGGTGATCTGATCGCTCAGGCCCGCCCGCGCCACCAGCTCGCGAAACACGCCCTCGGCGGCGGGCGAGCGACAGATATTGCCGAGGCAGACAAAAAGAACCTGGATCATGGGCTTCCTCCTTGGCGTGGGGCCGTTCATGGGCGATAGTCGGACCATGATCACTGTTTCTCCCGATCAGACAATCGTGATTTTAACGGGCGCAGGACTCTCAAAGGAATCGGGCCTCTCCACCTTTCGTGACACGGACGGTATCTGGGCCACCGTGCGAATCGAGGATGTCGCCACACCCGACGCGTTTCTCCGTGATCCGGACCGGGTGCATGCGTTCTATAACCGGCGGCGCAGGCTGATGGCGGAAAAAACCGTGGCCCCCAATGCCGCGCATCTTGCGCTGGCCAGGCTGGAGCAACACTGGCCGGGGGGTGTTCTGGTGGTAACCCAGAACGTCGACAACCTGCATGAAGAGGCGGGTACGCAAAACCTTTTGCACATGCATGGCCGTCACCGCGAGGTTCGCTGTAACGCGTGTGGCCATACCATGGCGTGGCAGGGTGACCTGTCCACTGCCGAGGTTTGTCCGGCGTGCGGTGAGAAGGGGGGCCTGCGTCCCAACGTGGTCTGGTTCGGCGAGATGCCGCTGCACATGGACGACATCCAACACGCACTTGTGGGCTGTGGTTTGTTTGTTTCCATCGGTACCTCCGGTCGTGTCTATCCCGCCGCCGGGTTTGTTGGGCTGGTGCGCGCGGTGGGCACGGCCCACACCCTGGAGCTGAACCTGGAGCGCTCGCAAAAATCGTCGCGCTTTCATGAAACCCGGCAAGGTCCCGCGACGGAGCTGGTTCCGGCGTGGGTGGCGGAAATGCTGGGCGGACATTGACGACATCCTGCCGCCGCTGGCACTCTATTGTTAGCGGCTCACTCGCTGCCCGACTGTTACCGGCTCGCTTGCGACCCGCGCCTGAAGAGCTTTCACGGGGTGAAAAACGCGTGAGGTTCCGTCGGGCGGGGCCCGCAAACCGAGGGTTGCCGAGCAAACCCGGAATGTGGTGCGGACGCACTTGTCCCTGTCACTGAACCCTATCGTAGGGCAAAATAACGTACCTGTCAAGGACAATATTCAAAAAAAGTGAAAAAAAACTTTCCCCCTCGACGTCCTCCCATCCGTGGGGTGGGTTAACCGTCATCCAGGGCCGTTATCCGGGTTAGCCCCTTGATATTTTGTACGAACCAGCACAGTACAGCCGGTGATCGCCACAGCTCACGACCAAAAGATACGCCCACGGGGCACGGCGATAGGACCGCACCGCGCTCATTCATTGACGGATCGGATGTATTCAAGGGCATCGTTGATGTCCTTTTTTGAAAGCACGCCCCGGAACGCCGGCATCTGACCCTGTTGTCCGTTGTCGCCGGTATAAACAGACCAGATAAGCTCCTGCTTTAATCCCAGAGGGTTTGCGAGTTCCTCGACGATGCTGTCGGCGGGGACTTGAAGACTGGCGCCGCGCGGGCCACCATGGCCGTTGACGCCGTGGCAGTCGATACAATAGGTGGTGTACTGCACCTTGCCATTGGCGAGGTCAGCCGGTCCATAGGCGTGGTGGTCATAGGCCTTCACGCCCACAAATACCAGGGGAATTGCGGCGATCAGCATGGCCCTTTGGAACAGCAGCTTTTTCACGTCAACTGCCCCTGGTTGGAGAATAGCGGGGGAAGCCCAGGAAAAGTGGCTCGATAATATCGTAGACATCCATGTTGTGATGGTCTGCCAGCTCCTGGATCGATTGGGTCGGGCCCGCTACCGTCAACCCCATATCGCGCAGCGCCTGTTGAAGGCTATCAATATCCTTGCTCAACAACGGTGTCAGGGCGGCAAGCTCGGCATGAATAATCTGTTGAAAGGCTTCTTCGGCGGCGTAAAGGTCGTTCCGTGATTGCACGTACAGAATGCTGCCGAGCACAAGGCCACCTAGTATGAAGGCAACCGTGCTTTCCCTGAAATATCGGGTGAAGTTCTTCTGATGAACGGTGATGTGCATCAGGGCGGCAACCACGAACGCAATGCTGGTCCATTCATGGGTGGCCCTGATCCCGCCTGTTCCCAATTCGAAGAAAATCAATAGCCCGCTGCTCGACATGACGAGAAACAGACCGATGGTCAGCGAGGTTGCGGGCTTTCTTTTGATCATGGCATTCTATCCCATACGTTGTTTCATTTCGGGGCTTTATTTCGCGCACCCTCTTTACAGAAAATCCCGCGGGCGGGCTATGGGACAAAGGCCCGATTGCACGGCGGGTTTATAGGGCATATGTTCGATAAGGCCCGGGGTTCGTCGGCGAGGAGGGCCAGTTTGGAGAGAAACGACAGAATTGGAGAGCCGGGGCACCTGCCGGTCAGGCAGTGGCTGTTCGCCGTCTTCGTCATTCTTGTGTTTGCCACGAGCGCCCATGAAATCGTAACCGAGTTCGGCGCGGGCGGTGAGTCGTTGCTCGACATGTGGGACGACGTGCTCTGGCTGATCATCAGCGCGGGGTGCGTTTTGTATTATCTGTACGAGCGGAAAATGAGGGCCCGGGAAATCGAAGACCTTCGCGGGCGGCTGAACAGGGCGCGGGGGAAACTGGCGGCGATCGATGATCACTCGAAAGAAATTGCCAATCAGTACCGCAGTGTTATGCAGAAGCAGTTCGAGGCCTGGAAGCTTTCCGCAAGTGAGCAGGATGTCGTTATCTGTATGCTGAAAGGCCTGACATTTCGTGAAATCGCCGGGCTCCGCGACACCCGGGAAAAGACGGTTCGACAACAGGCTTCGGCGGTATATCGGAAGGCTGGTGTTTCAAGCCGGAGCGAACTGACGGCATGGTTCTTTGAAGACATGCTGGATCCGCCAAGGCTCGATACGCCGCCCTGAGACGCACCGCGCGGCTGCGCATCGCGAGTTTCCTGTTTTCAACCGCCTGAACCCTGTTTACTATGATGGCTGACGAGGGTTCTTCGGGAGGGGGCCCGGAGTTGTCAAAAGTCGGGAATTTGCCTTCTATGTCGCCAGAGAAAGCTGAAGACACGTCGTGGGCATTTTATACGTATCCGCTGGATGCGCCTGCCGCCGCCTTTGCCGAGTTCGCACCCATGGTGGACCTGTGGCGCGCCAAGTGTGGCGCGAACCAGCGCTGGCCTGCCTGGCGTGACTTCGAGTTGATGGATTTCGAAGGCTGGTGGGGCCAGATCGGTGTTGGCGAGATCGTGCCGGGTCATCGCGGCGTCAACGCCATTCTTTGGGGAACCCGGCTTACCGAATGGTGGGGCGCGGACCTTACAAAAAGAGACCTGGTGGAGATTTCGATCCTCGGCAGTCCGGCCTACGAACAACAGATCGACTATTACAAAGCCATGTTCACCGGCGAGCGCATTGGCTTTAACCAAGGCACCATGGAAAGCCTGGACCGGGCGTTTATACACCTGAAGGTGGTGGAGTTGCCGTTATCATCGGATGGCGTGATGCCCAGTCATCTTCTGACCGCCGCCATGCCCTGTGAACCCGGCAGCGATGCCGTGCCGGCCATGGAACCGCTCCCCATTCCGGAAATCACGCCGCGCGGTCAGCGCCAGCCCGCAGGCCCGGATTACTTCAGAGCGACTTCCGCAGCCGCAACCGCAACGCATTCAGCTTGATAAACCCTTCTGCGTCACGCTGATCGTAAACCGCGTCTTCCTCAAAGGTTACTAGGTCTTCGCTGTAGAGGCTGTTGGGGCTCTTGCGGCCGGTAATGATGACGTTGCCCTTGTAGAGCTTCAGCCGCACCGTACCGGAGACTTTTTTGCTCACGTCATCGATGGCGGCCTGTAGCATTTCCCGTTCGGGCGAGAACCAGAAGCCGTTGTAGAGCATCTCGGCGTACCTGGGCATCATCTCGTCTTTCATGTGCATACCACCACGGTCCAGTGTAATGCTCTCCATGGCGCGCCGTGCATGGAACAGCACCGTTCCGCCCGGTGTTTCATAGACCCCGCGGGATTTCATGCCGATGAAACGGTTTTCCACCATGTCGACGGCACCGACACCATTCTTGCCACCAAGCGCGTTGAGTTTGCTCAACAATTCGGCCGGGCTCAACTTCTCGCCGTTCACATGGGTCGGGTCTCCGCCCGCGAAATCGATGGTGATTTCTTCCGGCGTATCGGGCGCTTTCCAGGGGGGCACCACCCGCGTCAACACGTGATCCCAATCCGGTTCTTGCCACGGGTCTTCAAGTGCTCGGCCTTCGCTGGAAACATGCAAAAGGTTGGCATCCTGGCTGAAGGGCGGCTCACCGCGCTTGTCCCTGGTCACTGTGATCTGGTTCTGCTCAGCATACTCGATCAGCTTGTTGCGGCTGTTCAGATCCCATTCGCGCCACGGAGCGATAATCTTGATATCGGGTTTCAGCGCGTAATAACCGATCTCGAAGCGTACCTGATCGTTGCCCTTTCCCGTAGCCCCATGGGCAACGGCATCGGCACCGACATCGTTGGCGATCTCGATCTGGCGCTTAGCAATCAGCGGCCGCGCACAGCTCGTGCCCAACAGGTAGGTGCCTTCATAGATAGCGTTGGCCCGGAACATGGGAAACACATAATTGCGAACGAATTCCTCGCGCAGGTCCTCAATATAGATTTCCCTGATCCCGGCACGCTCGGCCCTGGCACGGGCGGGCTCCAGCTCTTCGCCCTGGCCGAGATCCGCCGTAAAGGTCACAACCTCGCATTCATAGGTTTCCTGCAACCATTTCAGGATCACGGACGTGTCCAGACCACCGGAATAGGCGAGCACCACCTTGTTGATATCGTCTTTGGTATAGGACGCCACGGTATGGGAACCCCATCGCGGAATTGATCGAAGTGCGCGGGACCCTAGAGCAGAACCGGGCAGGGTTCAAGGCTGGACCTTGCCCGTGATGATCTCAGCCCGATTTTCGAATATTGATGATATTGCCGCTCACCATGAGGGCTGCGCCCGCCAATTCGGCGCGGGGTCTGAGTATGGTCGCGCTAACGGGCGCTGTTCACACACTCTCTTTCAGCCTATGCTTTTGGCCCTCGGGCACCGGGTGTCGAGCCGCCCGGCAAGCGGAAGCCCAGGAAACCGGAGAAAACAGGCATGAGCGCCATCAAGCAACCCTTTGTCCATATAACCGATGACATCATGGCGGACTTGCCGATTTCCACCGCCGCCGTTCTGCGGGTTACCGAAGCCGCGATCCGTGGGCGGGATGCGGGAACGGTTTGGGCCGCCCCCAAGGCGACGATTTTCCCGCCTGATGGACGATACCTGATGGCGGCGCTTGCCGGACAGAACGATCCGCCCTATCTGGTTACTAAAACCGTTGTCCTGAACCCGGCCAATCCGGGCAAGGGCTTGCCGCAGATTGATGGCGTCATTTCCCTGGTTGATGCGGAAACCGGTCACCCGAAAGCCATTCTGGACGCTGGCTGGATCACGGGCATTCGCACCGCCGGGGCCAGTGCCGCCGCCGCCCGCCATATGGCGCGCAAGGATGCGGCATCCATCGGGTTTATCGGAGCCGGTGTTCAGGCGCACTGGCATCTTCGCCTCTTCAGTGACATGTTCCCCATCAAGCACATCAGGACGTTCAGTCGCGGACGCGCGAAACAGGAGGCGCTGTGTGCCGAGGCCGAAAAGCGCGGGATCAGCGGTGAAATTTGCTCATCTGCCGAGGCCGCCATCAGCGACGTGGACATGATCGTGACCTCGATCACCGTGGATTATTCACCGGAATTCCGGCCGTTCCTGGATGCCGGTTGTCTGAAACCCGGCGCGTTCGCTGCCGTAACCGATCTGGGGGTGCCATGGATCAAGGACAGGCTGGTGGCGCTGGACCGGGTTATCATCGACGATCTGGAACAGGAAGCAGCCATGGAAAAGAAACTGGCACCGCAGGACGTGGTGCAGGGTGACCTGACAGGCGTGGTCTGTGGCCGGGTATCGGGGCGCGAACAGGAGCAGGAACGCACGGCATTTATCTTTCGCGGTGTCCCGCTTGGTGACTTGGCGCTTTCGGTGCTGGTTTATGAAAAATATCGCGAAGCGAGAGGATAAGCGTCAGGATTGTTTCGGATCAACCGTCGCCATTTGAAGCCGCCATTTGATGCCGCGCCGAGGGTGCTGATTGAGGCGGCGAGAGACGCTCCCTCTGAAACGTATTTGTTACTGGCGAACGCGCCTGCCGATACCGTCAGCCGTCGTGTCGGATGTACCGAACGGGTTGAACTGGTTCCACAAGGCGCGATAGCCTTTGGGTACAAAATCGAGAGAATTCTTGGGTTCCAGGGGGAATAGGAATACGATACCGCGTGTTTTCAGTCCGCGGAGACGCAGGCCCGTTTGCGGACAATCATTGAATCCCGCGAGAACCGGAAGACATAGGAAAACGCATGTCCGCTTCAGAGGAACGCCGTGGTGTGATGGTCGTGACGGCCGGCATGGTAATGATGATTGTGCTGGGCTCCGTGCATGCTTTTTCGGTGTTTCTGGAGCCGCTGGAAAACCGGTTTGCGGTTTCCCGGGGTGAGACAAGCCTGACCTATTCCCTAGCGCTCGTCAGTCTGACCATCAGTGTCCTGTTCGCTCATCACGTGTTTCGCCGGGTGCGGGCGGTGCCGCTGATGATCCTTGTTGGCGGCCTTGCCGCAGGCGGTTGTCTGCTGGCGGCGCACGCGAACAGCCTCGCTATGGTCTGGCTGGGGTACGGGGTGTTGTTCGGGGCTGCCAACGGACTGGGTTACGCTTATGCCCTGCAAGGCTCGGCCCAGGCCAATCCGGAACGCGCCGGTTTTGCCATGGGACTGATAACGGCCTGTTACGCGTTGGGTGCCGTCCTGGCACCCCTTCCTTTTGATATACTGATCAAGCACAGCGGATTTGAAGGGGCCATGGTCGGGCTTGGCGGGGCTATCGTGATCGTGATGCCGGTGGCGGCCTTCCTGCTCCACAAATCGGGTGCGGTTCTTCGGGTGGATGAACCGGCGGTGGACGACGTGGATACGCCTGTTACGCTTGGCCGAGATGGCGGTAGGATACTGATCCTGTGGCTGGGATACGGCACGGCGGTGACAGCGGGGCTCATGGCGATCGGTCACGCGGCGGGGATTGCCCGCGCGGGCGGCCTGTCATCCGGTGGTGTTCTCGCCGCGCCTGTTGTCATTGCCGTGTTTAATCTGGGCGGCAGTTTGCTGGGCGGCTGGTTCGCCGACCGCATGGCCCTGAACCGGGTCTTGTTTGCGGTTGCCGCCCTGTCATCCGTCGCCCTGTTTGCCATGGCGCTGACATCGGGGGCCCTCAGTATTCTCGCCGGACTGGCAATCGTGGGGTTCGGCTATGGTGCCACCATTGCCGTCTATCCGGCGGCGGTGGCATCGGTTTTCGGCGCGGTGCGCGGGGTCAAGGCCTACGGCTATATATTTACCGCCTGGGGCACGGCGGGTCTTGCTGGTCCGGCGCTCGCCGGGTACCTGTTCGGGCAGTCAGGTAGCTATACCGTGCCCCTGATGGTCGCCGGGGTAGCGGGGCTGGTGTCTTGCCTCACGGTACGGTTTCTACCGGAAAGATCGCCGTGACCAGCACCGGCAACAGGTCGTCGTGGCGATTGCTGGAACGCCCGGGCATGGAAAGGCTTTGCCTGGAACGGCTGTGTGCATGTAACGACTAAGCATGGAACGACTGTGTGCATGTAACGATTGGGCAGGGCACGGGCGACGCCCCTGAATTCTATGGTGAGAAAGATTGCCTGCTCTATATCCTCACCCGTGATCCGCCGAAGACTCGGGTTTTGCAGCGGGTTCACTCTTATCATCGGATGACTTCCGCACCGCATCGGGATCAATGCCCATATCGGTCATGCGCTGCCGCCAGCGGGTATTGGCCAGGTCCTGCAAATCCTCGACGGTGTCCATCTCATCGGTGATCTCCAGACCGATCAGGGTTTCCACCACATCTTCCAGGGTTACCAGACCCTGCACCGTTCCGTACTCATCCACCACCAGTGCCATGTGGGCCTTGTCCCGGGTCAGCCGGTCATAGGTCGCCGCCGCCGACAGGGTTTCGGACAAGACCAGCAATTCACGTTCGAACTCGGAAACCGTGCGCTGGAACTCGTCACGGGCCTGGGCGATCAGCAGATCGGTTTTCAGAACATAGCCGGTAATGTCATCGGCCTGTTCCCTGAACACCGGTATGCGGGAGAACGACGAGTTGGTTTGATCCGAAAACACCTCGGCCACCGGCAAGGTGCCGGGCAAGGAAAAAATCACGGTGCGTGGTGTCATGATGTCGCGGACCGATAGCTGGCGCAGCTTCATGATGTTGGAAACCACCTCGTGCTCAGTGGCGTCCAGCACGCCTTCCTCCTTGCCGATGTCGACCATGGCGCGGACTTCGTCGCGGGTGTAGGTAAAAGGGCTGTGCCCGGCACCGGAGATCAGGCGCGTCAGCCGTTCCGACATCCACACCAGCGGGTAAAGCCCGATGGTCATCCAGTGAATGACGCGGCCAAAGCTCGGTGCCAGTTGCTGCCAGTAGGTCGCGCCCAGGGTCTTGGGGATGATCTCGGAAAACACCAGGATCAGGAACGTCAGAACCCCGGAGGTAATGCCGAGGTACTCATTGCCGAAGACCAGGGTGGCCTGTGCCCCCACACCTGCGGCACCCACCGTGTGGGCGATGGTGTTGGCGGTCAGGATGGCCGCCAGAGGCCGGTCCAGATTGGCCTGCAATCGGTTGAGGAGCCTTGCCGTCCGGCTGTTCTGATCCATGGCCGCGATATAGGATGGCCGGATGGACAGCAGCACGGCCTCGGACACGGAACAGATGAACGAAACGCCGATGGCCAGAGCAAGATAAAGGATGAGAAGGGTCATTGAGCGCGGTCAGGTCGGTAGAGAGAAGTCTGGAAATTCGACTACTCATACTACGATTCTCGGTCAAATGCTCATGAAATTCGACCTCACCGAACGGCCTGATAATCAGGGTGTTTGATTGACACGGAAAAAGCTGACCTAAAACACCGTCACCGGGCCGGTTCAACGGCCACAGATTATGCGTTGATTATGCGCTACGTATACGGGCCTTCGACGGGCTTAAAACTCGTCTGGAGATTGAATCCGTAGATTCTGACGCCATTAAGACCCGATAAAGATAAATCCCTGTTTAATTCACCCTGTAGACGTGAATTCGGTGGGTGATGTCCGCGTCCCCCTCCCCATAGGGCATGGAATGAAAACTGTCGGAGACAAATTCGGGTGTCCAGGTGCCCGCATCTTCCAACCGTTTTACCGCCGCCGGATAGGCCGGGTCCTGCCCTGCATCCTCGCGCAGCGAAAAGATCACCGGCCCTCCGGGCTTGCAGACACGCACCAGTTCATCATAGGAATTGGGCGGTGCATGACCGGGCGTGATGCATCCTGCGCTTATCACTGCGGCGAAATGATCGTCGGGCAGGTCGAGAGTTTCGCCCAGCACCATGCGGCGGAGCTCGGCATAAATCCCTTTGTCCCGTGCCACATCGAGCATGCCTTCGGAAAAATCGATGCCGGTAAAGCCGCGGTATCCGGCCAACGCCAGGCCTTCTGTCTGTAACCCGCTGCCACATCCGGCATCCAGGATCGGGCTTGCATCCAGCGGCACAAAGCGTGTGAAGATGGCGGCGATGGCGGCCGGAATACGGTAACCCGCCTTGCACAGGTCGGGTTCGTAATCCCTGGCCCAAGTGTCGTAGGCCGCTTCCGCCTCGGCAGCGGATTCCATCGCATAGAATTTCGCAACGCCGTGTTCGCTCATCATGCCCCCTTTGTTCATTCGTGGTGGCAAAGGATAGATGAAAAGCCTCCCCCGAGGCAACCGCTATTGCCGTGTCGGGATGCTTCCCGACAGTCAGAGGGCGTCGATAATGGCGACCAGTTCCCGGTGTTCATCCTCGCTCAATGGCTGAACCGGGCGACGACAGGTACCAACATCACCGGACAACAGATTGACCGCGGCCTTGACGCTGGGGTTGAAGGCGTGAGCCCAGACAAAACGGTTCAGCGGATAGATGCGATTCCAGAGCGCGGTGGCTTTCTCGAATTCCCTGTTATTGATGAGATCGTAGATCGCAACCGCTTCGGAGGGCAGGGCGTTGGAGGTGCCCCAAAAGCAGCCCACCGCACCGGCCAGAAGCCCGTGATACATAACGGGTTCGCCACCGACAAAAAGACTGATGCCGCGCGTGGTCAGGTCCTGCATACGGATGAAATCACCGGTGCTGTCCTTGAGGTATTTGAAATTCGAAAGCTCCATCACCCGAAGGCAAAAATCCGGATCGAGATCAATGCCCGAATGCACCGGGATATTGTAGGCCATCAGGGGCGTGCTGACGGCGTTGTTGACGCGTTCATAGTGTTCAAACACCCCTTCCATGACCGGGCCTTCGAAATAGGGCGGCAGAACCAGCATGGCATCGGCCCCGACACCTTCGGCATGTTTGGCAAGCTCGATGGTATCTTCGGTTCGCACGGCGGACACGTGGGCGATCATTTTGGCCTGTCCGTCCAGGTGATCGTGGGCGATTTCCAGCACACGCTTACGCTCGTCCATGGACAGGAAGGAAAACTCCCCCGTGCCGCCGCCCGGGGCGATGATGTGAATGCCCGCCTCGAGCAGGCGATCCAGATGCTTCCGGTAACCGGCTTCGTCGATGGCGTTTCCGTCGTTCGTGAACACGGTACAGGCCGGTGTGCAAATGCCTTTCAAATCACTCATGGGTCTATCCAGTCCAAACCATAAAATTATGTAATCGTTCTAAACACCGAACTCTTCATGATATAGAGCCGCTCTCTATTCGCCTAGCCGTTAAATCCAACCGTGATCAGGTGTAAAAGCCTGCCCAGGTCCCCCCGCACGTTATCGCGGTGGGTATCATAGCTCACATGTGCGTCCGGTCCCGCATGGGGATTGAGCCCGATGGACCAGAGCGGCGTCAGCGCGTGCGGCAGAAAGGAATAGCGCACATCGACAATGCGTTCACCGCCGCCAGCATCATCTGTGGTACGGACTAGGTAATCATCGCTGAACCGGGCAAAGCGCTCGACGTCGCGGGCCTGCTGGCTATCGGCTTGCAGCCAGGGAAAATCCCGCGCGGTATCCAGTTTCGCCATAGACCCGCCCGCCAGAACACCGGGACCGAAACGGGGCCGGATGGCATCCACATAAAACCGCCCGTCGGACTCATAGATGCTTTTCCAGACGATGGTATTGCCGAAGGTCGGTTTGATTGCCAGCCGTTCCACCGCGTGGCCGCGGTCACGGGCGAGCGTTTCGGCCATCGTCCGGGCAGTCTGGTGCTGCGCGGCACCAAAAGCGAGGTAGCACATCACCCAAACCAGCCCGATACGGGCCCAGTTGCTGTTCCTTTTGACAATGCCGATTGCCAGCAGAACCGCGAGCGGCCCCGTGAACAGGGGATCGACAATGGAAACAATGCTGAGAGAAAACCGGGCATCACTGAACGGCCAGAGAAGCTGTGTGCCGTAGGATGTGGCCGTGTCCAGCAACCCGTGTGTCGCATAACCCGCCGCGGCGAACAGCCACAGCTGAATAAAACTGGCGTGGCGCCAGCGACGCAGGCTCAGATACAACAGCCCCGCGACAAGAAAGCTGCCCACCGGAATGAAGATCAGAGAATGGGTGAATTGTCGGTGATACTCCAGAAACAGCAGACTGTCCGTGGACGAGCGGATCAGAACATCCAGATCGGGGACGAGACCCGCCAAACACCCGGCGGCGGCGGCGACGCCGATCGGCGACCTGTCCTGTTTCCTACGGAGGCAAGAGACGGGGAGTGCCGCACCCAACGTGCCCTGTGTCAGGGGGTCCATGGTCTGAACCCCGCTCAGCCGCCGAGAACCCGGGTCGCAACCACCAGATACACCGGAATGCCGATGATCAGGTTGAACGGAAACGTCACCCCGAGGGACAATGCCGTATAGATCGAGGGATTGACGTCCGGCATGGCGATACGCATGGCGGCAGGGACGGCAATATAGGACGCCGACGCCGCCAGAGTCATGAGCAGAGCCGCATTCCCGACGGTAAGCCCGCCCAGCGCGGCGCACCCCAGCCCCAGCGATGCACCGATCACGGGCATGACAATACCGAATATCAGAGACCCCGGTGACAGCACGCGGCGGTCTCGGCGAATCCCGTCCCCCGTCTTCAAGCCCATGTCGAGCAGGAAAAGGCACAGCACGCCCTGAAGCGGATCAAAGAAGAAGGGGGCGACAATCGTGCCGCCATCCGCACCCATGAGGACACCGATAACCATGGCCCCGAGGATCAGGAAAATGCTTTCGTTAAACACCACAACTTTCAACACGTCGCACAACGGCGCGGGGGTCAACCTGCCGCGGCCCGCCAGGGCCAGTCCGGAGGCAATGGCCGGTGCCTCCATCAGGGCGGCAACCGCCACCATACCGGCGGCGAATGCTACGCCCGCATCTTCCAGCAGGGTTGAGGCCGCAATAAAGGTCACGATGCTGATAGACCCGTAGTGCGCGGCGATGGCCCCCGCTTCGCGCCGCTCGAACGCGGTCAGGTGCCGCAACAAGACATAGGCGACGGTCGGCATGGCAAAACTCAAAACAACACCGAACAGGGCCGCCGCGACAATGCCCGCAAGCCCCTCTTCCGATACCGCGACGCCACCTTTCAAACCGATGGCGGCCAGCAGAAACAGGGCAATGCCCTTGGAAAAATTCTCGGATATCCGAACCTCGACGGTCGCCAGGGCACCAATGAGGCCCAGAGCGAAGAAAAGCACTGGCGGCGAGAGCAGCGTCGCGAGTATCAGGTCCATAAGCGTAACCCCTGTTCATCGGGTGTACCGTCACACCATGTTCAGCCCCACACCCAAACTGTCCGGTGCCTCTGATACAGGGCCGGAGCCGATGTCGTCAAACAGGGACGCTATACAAAATGAAATCCGACTTGGATTGGTAGGTATCATAGAGCAGGCGAGCGGGATAGTTGAAGTCCTGTGTCAGCCAGCGAACATTGGTCAGACCCCTGGTCCTGGCGAAATTGATCACGTGGTCGATCATGGCCCGCCCGGCCCCGTTTCCACGCCTATCGGGCTCCACGTAAAGATCGCTCAGGTAACAGACCATGGCACCACCAAGAGAGCGATGCATGAGCTGATACTGAGTAAATCCGATGATGGCACCGTCATCCTGTTCAACCACATCGCACCAGAAGTCGTTGTTCTCATCGAAGATCCAGTCCCAGACCCGATCGTGGCCGCCCTCGGGGATCTTGGTTTTGTAAAACGCCGCATAGTCGTTCATCAATTCCATCCAACGGGCGTTTTCCGCCGCGGACACGGGTCGTATATTTATGCTCATAACAGATGCCTCTTCATAATTACCCTTGGTGGACTATAGCGGCTGTCCGGCATAAAAACAGGGCCACTGAGAGCATCGAATAGAAACCGGTTCGGGGCGTAAAACGTGACAAATTGCTCAGGCGGCGCACCCATCTGGATGGCTGTCCTGAGCGGTCTTTACGTGGAGTGGGGCATGAATTGGTCTGCAGTCAAATTCATCCTGAGTGAAAGTTCTCCGCTCAGGACCCGATCACCCGGATATCGCCAACGTGATCACCCCGTGAGTTGGTCACCGGCGGCATCAGCCAATGCTTGAGCCCGCTACTCGCGCTGTCGGAGAGCAGGCCCAGTTCATTCAGGACCCAGATCATGCTGGTTTCCGAGGCGCGCTTTTCACCACACCGGGCTTTTAGGGCAATACCCAGCCCGCGTTCCGGGACAATGGCGATATGCACACCTTCGGCACCACCCTTGAGGGCGATCCTGCCGTCAAGGGCTCGCATGGCAGCGGTATCCATCCTGTGCGTGCCTGCGACCATCTGCGGATGCGCCCCCATGGCATGGACAATGCGACGCGCGGCCTGTTCGCGGGTTTCGCCCAGGGCCGAGGGGTCAGCCATTTTCGCGGCGGCCCGCGCCAAGCCCGAAAGCGGCAGTCCCAGCACCGGAATGCCGCAACCATCCTCACCCCGCGGCGCAGAGCGCAGGTCGCTTTCCGTCATGTCGCAGAGTGCGTCGGTGATGCGCCCCTGAACGGGGTGTTCGTAGCGGATGTACCCTGCCGTTGCCTCGTCCAGGTGAACAGCGGTGGTAAGAAAACCGACATGCTTGCCAGAACAATTATTGTGTAATCGCGTCAGTTGTTCACCCTTGCGCACGATTTCATCGGTGCGGCTGTCCAGATAAGGCCGGTGTGGTCCGCATTCCAGGTCCGCTTCATCCAGTCCGATCCGGTGCAGGATATCGGCTGCCATATCGGTGTGGATGCGTTCACTGTTGTGCGAAGCACAGGCAAAGGCGACCTCGGCGTTCGTATACCCGAACCGTTCGGCAGCACCGGTCTCCAGCAGCGGCAGCGCCTGTAGCGGCTTGGCGGCAGAGCGGGCATAAATAAGGCGGTCCGGTTCACCCCAGACTCGTACGATCTCGCCACTGGCATCTGCCACAACAACGTCACAATGATGTGTACTCTCCACCATGGTACCGCGTGTGATTTCAACGAGTAACGAATCCGAAAGGTTCATGCGGTAGGCCTATGAAGGTAAGGTTTTGGTGTAGTGCGCACCTATCACACGTCTTGAACGGTGAGTCCATGGGAAAAGCATGATGAAGGTTTTGGCATCTTTCTTTGGGGGGCTTATGGCCCTTGTAGTGGTGGCGGGTGAGGGGCACACCGCCGAGATTGGCAAACACGGGGACTGGACTGTTTTTCGCTCCGATAGCGGCGAAAATGCCTGTTACCTGGGATCCGTGCCGACCAGGGACGAGGGTGATTACACCCGGCGCGGCGATATCTATGTTCTGGTCACCCACTGGCCGGCATCAGGGAAACTGGATGTTGTCAGTGTGGAAGCCGGGTACGACTATAAAAGCGGCTCCGATGTGACGGTCAGGATCGGCGCGCAAAGCTTCAAGATGTTCACCCACAAGGGCAATGCCTGGGCCGAAACCGAGGCCCTCGACAAGCAACTTGTTCAGGCCATGAAAAAAGGTGCGACCATGGTCGTGACTGGGTTTTCCTGGCGCGGCACCAAGACCACCGACACCTATTCTCTCGCCGGGTTTACGGCGGCCTATAATGCGGCGCGCAAGGCCTGCGGCCTTTAGAGGGCTTTCGGGCCGCTAGTGGCAATCTTCAGGACTGTTCGAGGGCATAATCCTGAACCAGAACATGGGCCGGGATACTCCTGTCATGTAATCGCCGGATCATGGGCAACGTAAGGTGTCGCTTCTTCCCTAGAATTTCGGAAACCCGGCCGCTGGAACCGATATCGGGCTCAAGGCCCTTCCGGCTCATGCCTGCCTGTTCCAGGCGAAACAGAATGGCATCGACAGGGTCTGGCGGATCAATGGCATAACGTTCCTGCTCATAAGCCTCAACAAGAATCATGAGTACGTCCAGCTCATTACCCTCAGGCGTATCCTGCTCTGCACCCCAAAGGTCTGCAACCCGTTCAAGGGCTGCTTCATAATCCTTATTCGTTTTTAAAACCGGCACTGTTATCTGTGACATCCTATATCGTCCTTACGCCTATTGCGTCATATTCGGCATGCGTCCCCACAAACCGGACCAGAAATTCCGCGCATTCCTGGAATCCCGTGAAGTGTTCGACGGTAATCGGATCACCGCTCAAACGTGTCTTTCCTGAAAAACAGCAACAACGGCAGAATCGCCAACAGGACAACGGCGATAACGGTGTAGCAGTTGTTGAAGGCCACCGCGGCGGCCTGGCGGGCGACCTCGGACTGGATCAGGCTCAGGCCTTCCGTATCATTCAAATCCCAACCGGCGTTTGCGAGTGCGGCACCCTGAAATGCCAATGCAAATGGATTGATATGCTCGGCAAACAACGCATGACCGATCTGTGAGTGTTGAGTCAGCAACACCACAATCAGCGCCGTGCCGATGGCGTAGCCCAAATCAAACATCAGATAGAAGATGGCAAAGCCCTGATCCTGGGTTCGCTTCGGCAGATGGGACAGCGTCAGTTTACTCATGGGCGCCCAGGCGGAACCCACCGCCAACCCCATGATCAAGTTAGCGAGGATGACATCAATACTGCGAATATCCGCGGAGAACTCCGACAGGATATAGGGACCCATGGCGGTAAAAAACAGCCCGCCTGCCATCATCATTCGCGGTTCCAGATGGTCGGCATACCTGCCCACGAACCATAGACTGAAAATGGCACCGGCACCACGAGCCATGATGAGTAAGCCGATCTCAGAGGCCGGATAGCCGCCCAGTTGCTGAAGCTGCAACGGAATCAGTAGGAGCGGCAGGAACATAGACGTACCCACCAGAAACACACAGATCTGGCCCAGCACGAAATTCCAGTCCAGAAACAGGGAACGATCGACAAACGGTTTTCGGGCGAAGACGGTATGAACGATGAAAATGTAAAAAAAGAACCCGGCAGCGATACCCGCAACAACCACGTCGGTTGACTCAAACCAGTGCTGTCGTTCGCCGCGGGCCAGCATGAACTGTAAACAACCAATGCCGAAAATCAGTGCCAGGAATCCGGTCCAGTCCATGGGCTTTCTCTCGTGCGCCATGGTAGGAACCAGGAAGTAGCCGGCGACAAAACATAAACCGGATATGGGCATGATCAGGAAAAACACCCAGCGCCAGTCCGAGGCGTCGATGATGTATCCGGCAACGGTTGGCGCGACGACGTTGGAAACGATAAATCCCATGGCCCACAATGATGTAGCCTGGGTATAGCGGGCTTTCGGGAAGGCGTTGACGGCGATGACCTGGGTTACCGGTATCAGGGGCGCACCGACAATACCTTGCAGGAACCGCCAGAACACCATGGTTTCCAGGGAATCCGATAGACCGCAAGCGATCTGTGTCAGGCAAAAGGCACTGACCGAAAACAGAAACACCCGCCGCCGTCCATAGGCATTGGAAAACCAGCTAATGGCGGCCGTGGACATGGCACTGCCGACAATGAACGCAATCATGACCCAGGTCACCTGGTCATTGGTGGCGGAAAATGTTCCCTTCATGTGGGGAAGGGCAATGGTGACGGAGTTCCAGGTAAATGAATAGGAAGCGGTGGCAAGCGACACTACCATCAGCGTCAAAACGCCGCGAGATGTGATAGTCTTGGGGTGAACGGAATCGTCCAGTATCCGTTCCGTATCGACGCGGTCTTTGCTCAGTTTGGTGTCGGCGGGATCAGGCACGCTTCGGGATTAGTCGGCCGCAGGTTTTGAGGATTGGGCAAAGACGCTGCCAATAATCGCGGCGAGGTCGCGTTCCCGTTCCGTGTCGATGCTGACCGCCGCCGTCAACCCGGCACGCAACGCGTCTGAGCCCGGTCTGTCCGCGAGAATCAGTTTTACCGGTACACGCTGAACGACTTTAACCCAGTTCCCGGTGGCATTTTGTGCTGGGATGACGGAAAATTCCGAACCCGTGGCGGGGCTCACGCTGCTGACCGTTGCCTGCCATTGAATATCCGGCAGGCTGTCGAGGACCACGGTCGCGCGTTGGCCGACGTTCAGGTGCTCAAGGTCCACTTCTTTCAGGTTCGCTTCAACCCAGAGATTTTCGTTGCTGACGATGGCCAGCAATAGGTCACCGGACTCAATAAACTCTCCCGGCTCAACGGTTACCCGGGTCAGCACGCCTGCGGTTGGTGCGCGGACTTTCGCGTATGACAGATTCAACGCGGCGATCTGGCGTTTGGCTTCGGCGTGCAGGTAGGCCGGATGCTGCTCAACGGGGATGTCCGCATCACCGGCCAGCGCGGCCAGAATACTTTGCAGGTCTTCGCGGGCCTCGGAAGCATCGCGGCGGGCCATGTTCAGATCATGACGGGTCTCATCCACGCGGGCCTGTGTGCCGTGACCCTTCTGTAAAAGTTCATCCTGGCGCTCGAATTCCTTTTTCAGATATCGCACGCGTTCGTCTGCGGCCTGAATGGCAACCTGTCCCTGACGATAACGGGCACGCTGTGCCTCAATGGTTTGCCGGGCCGTGGCCACGTCGGCCTCGGCGACGGCCAGTTCCTTTTCATAGGGCCGCGCATCAATTGTGAAGAGAAGGGCTCCAGCCTCTACCGTTTCATTGTCACCCACGTAAACGCGGGTGATCAGGCCATCGATATTGGTGCCGATTTGAACAATGTCCGCCTTGACGTAGGCATTCTCCGTGGTGATGTATCGCCCGCCCTTGGTATAAAAGTAACCGGCCACGCCGATAACCACGACGGGGATGATGCAGTAGAACATGAACCGGATCAGGAACCCCGGACGTCTGGATGTCTGAAAATCGTCAGCCACAGGACCTATTCTCCTTAACGGGCGGACTCTACGCTTGTTTCTGATTTTTGAGAAGAAAAGATCGAACCACCCGAAAGTGAATTTAATTCACCATGGCGCGGCTCTTATTAAAATTTTGAAAAATAAGCGTTATTTTTATATTTTCCTTTTTAGTGTCGCAAAAACGACATGTTCTTAACGCCTGAACAGTGGTGTCAATGCCGGAACAATACGGACAGGCGTTTTCCCGCACCATGATCCGGATGAAAACCGTGCCGTTTTTGTCCGATCCTGGATCGGTTGTTTTCCACTAAACGGTAGCCTTTGAAGGTTGCCCTCTATATGTAAGGGATGTAAGGGCCATGAACGAGAAACTGACACCCGTTGCCACGCAAAAACCCTCCCGGAAAACCAATCTTGTGGGGCTTAGTCGTACCGAATTGAAACAGGCTTTGGTCGATATGGGCGAACCTGCGTTTCGGGCCAAACAGCTCTGGCACTGGATGTATCATCAGGGCGAGACCAACTTCGCCAACATGACGACCATGGCCAAGGACCTTCGGGCACGTCTGGCGGAACAGTTTGTGGTGGAGCGCCCGCATGTGTCGCGCGAGCAGACTTCGTCGGACCGGTCTCGGAAATGGCTATTCAGATTTTCTGACGGCAACGAAGTGGAAACCGTCTTTATTCCGGAACAGGGTCGGGGCGCGGTGTGCATTTCGAGCCAGGTCGGCTGTTCGCTGAGCTGTACGTTCTGTCATACCGGCACCATGAAGCTGGTCCGCAATCTGGGGGCCGGTGAAATCGTTGGCCAGTTTATGGCCGCGCGCGATAGTTACGGCGAGTGGCCGTCACCGATGGGAACGCGTCTGCTATCCAACATTGTCATGATGGGCATGGGTGAGCCGCTGTTGAACTATGACAACGTGGTAAAGGCGCTTCGCATTATCATGGATGGTGAGGGCATTGCGCTCTCCAGACGCCGCATTACGCTCTCGACCTCCGGTGTTGTGCCGCTCATGGATCAGTGCGGCGAAGACTTGGGTGTCAACCTGGCGATCAGTCTGCATGCCGTGACCGATGAGCTGCGCGACGTCCTGGTACCGATCAACAAAAAGTACCCGCTCGGGGAATTGCTGGCGGCGTGCAAGCGCTATCCCGGGGCCAACAATGCCCGGCGCATTACCTTCGAATATGTGATGCTGAAAGGTGTGAACGACTCCGCCGCCGATGCGCGGGAGTTGCTGCGACTGATCAGGGGCATCCCGGCCAAATTCAATCTTATCCCGTTCAATCCCTGGCCTGGCTCGGTCTATGAATGCTCGGACGCGGATAGCATGAACCGTTTTGCCCGTATTCTGAACGATGGCGGGTTTTCCGCCCCTATTCGGGTGCCGCGAGGCCGGGATATTCAGGCCGCCTGCGGACAGTTGAAATCCGCCAGTGAGCGGGACGAGGCCGCGCTACGCCGCGCCCGACAGGCGGCGAAGGTCGCGGCGGATTCCGCAGGGATGAATACGGCGTAAAATGAGCAACTCAGGTTCCGAGCGTGAAGTTTTCTATGTGGCTGACCCCATGTGCTCCTGGTGCTGGGGATTTTCACCGGTCATCAGATCCATTGTCGATCAGGTCAACGGCAAGGCCGTGGTGACCCCGATCATGGGTGGTTTGCGGCCACTGACCCGTGAGCCCATGTCCGATCAGATGAAGGCGGATATTCGTCATCACTGGGAAGACGTGGCGGAACGCTCCGGTCAGCCGTTCGATATGGCGTTCTTTGATCGTGATCGCTTTGTTTACGACACCGAACCCGCCTGTCGTGCCGTTGGCGTGGTGCGGCGTCTGGCCCGGGCCAGGGCGTTGCCATTCATGGACGCTGTGCAGCGAGCGTTCTACAGCGAGAACCGGGACGTTACCGACAGCGCTGTCCTGGCGGATATTGCGGGCGGGCAGGGTGTGGACCGTGCGGCCTTTCTGGGCACTTTCGACGATGTCAGCAGCGTCTATGAAACGGCTGGTGATTTTCATGCCGCCCGACAACTCGGTGTCACCGGATATCCGACCGTGATCGTCCGCAAGGATGAGACCTATGCCCTCCTTACCGCCGGTTATCAGGCCTACGAGACACTCGTCGGTCCCTTGAATGAATGGCTGGAAAGCGGGAGCGCCTAGCGCGGTTTCGGCCAGCGCCGCCGCCTATAAAACCCCCAGGCAAACACCCAGGAAAAACCCCGGGCAAACGCCCAGGTTAAAGACCTGGAGATGGAACCGGCGCAGGGGTTTTCATCGCGTGGCTTGTCCTGTTTGCTGGGCCTGATGTTTTTATAATGCCGGTCGGCTGTAGGATTTCTCAATATCGACCTTAAACGATTTCATTGACTTATGCATCAAACTGCCGTCATATCGCGCCATACGTTATACATTCGTTTGGTGCTGCTGGATAACCGGTACCCCGATTAGCTTGGTTTCCCTGACAATGTGAGCGTTAACAACCCCGTGCTTTTCCGAAAGGGCGGCACACATTGAGACTCCTGTTAGAGGAAAACACTATGCCTACTGGTACCGTCAAATGGTTCAACCCCACGAAGGGTTATGGTTTTATCGAACCCGATGGGGGAGACAAGGATGCCTTTGTTCACATTTCCGCTGTACAGCGCGCCGGTCTGGATACCCTGACCGAAGGACAAAAAATATCTTATGAACTGGTCCCGGGTCGTAACGACAAGCTATCGGCCGAAGAACTGAGCATCATCGAATAATGCTCCTGCTGGTCTCGCCCCTGGTTGCGATCAGGGGCGGACAGCTGAATGCTCCTAATCCGCCATATTCACATCTGTCAAAGGTGGATCGGCTTCGAACGGCTGCATTTTCTTGCGGCTGAACCGCCCGCCGTGTTTGTGCGGCTCCAATGTTTCCGTCGGTCCGCCGGACTGTGCGGCCCGTGCCGCGAACCGGCCCATGGAAATGGTCCGGTCATACATGACCACGGCACCCGCCAGGCCCACATTGATACAGAACCTGGTGGGTATTTTGATGATATAGGCACACCGCGCCCGCAAAGCTTCCGACACGGACCCCTTCTCCGGACCCAGGACGTAAGCCGCGCGGATAGGGTGACGGAAGCTCGGTAGCTCAATGGCATTGTCGGTCAGTTCAATGCCGACAAGTGTGCACTCACCGGGCAGGACCATGGACGGCAGATCGGGAAAATCATAAAACGGAATATGGCGGGCGGCCTGTGAGGTATCCGTCTGGTTGCCTTCAATACGTGTATAGGCACCGCCCACCGTAAACATAAAACTTGCGCCAAAGGCATGCGCGGTGCGAAACAGGCTGCCCACATTGCGGGCCTTGCTGATCCCTTCCACGCCTACTCCGAAATAGCCTCGCATGTCCTCACTCACACCATTTGCGCGGTTGGTCCGCACTATGATCAATTCTGCTTGTGAATCAAGGTCCCGTTCCTTAACACAATCGTCCGTATGAATTCCGGGGCGGAGGGATAGCCCATGCGGGCAATGGTTTGTGACAACTTCAAAGGGCTGGAGGCGCTTTCCCTGCAGGATGTGCCCCCGCCTGAATTCGGGCCCTCCGTGATGTCCGGTGCCGCCGACAACGATGTGCGCATTCGCGTTCATGCCGCCGGGATCAATTTTGCCGACTCACTGATTGTACAGGGTAAGTATCAACTCAAGCCCTCCTTGCCGTTTTCGCCGGGTATGGAGGTCGCTGGCGAGGTGATTGACGTGGCCCCTCATGTAACCGGTCTCAACGTGGGTCAGCGGGTTATGGCAAACATCATGTATGGCGGGTTTGCCGAGGAAGTCGTGGCGGCGGCCAATTGTGTCTACGAGATCCCCGATTCCATGGACTGGGTCAGCGCCGCCGGATTTCCCGTGACCTATGGCACCTCTCACGTGAGCCTGGTTGAACGGGCTAATCTGCGGGCGGGAGAATACCTGCTTGTTCATGGAGCCGCAGGTGGTGCCGGGGTGACGGCGGTTGAGATCGGCAAGCATCTAGGCGCCACGGTGATCGCCACGGCGGGCGGGCCGGAAAAACTGGCCGTCGCAAAAGACAAGGGCGCAGATCATCTAATCGACCATAAAACCGAGAATGTCCGCGAACGGGTCAAGGAGCTGACTGAGGGTCGTGGTGTTCATGTGGTCTATGACCCGGTGGGTGGCGATCTGTTCAGTGAAAGCCTGCGCTGTACCCGGCCTGGCGGGCGGATGCTGATCATCGGGTTTGCCGGTGGTGACGTTCAGCAAATCCCGGCCAATTTGTTGCTGGTGAAAAACATCCAGGCCATTGGCTACGCCTTCGAGGGTCTGCGCCTGCTGTTCCCGGATATGGTCCGCCGATCCATGGAGGAACTGGTATGCTGGTTTGACCAGGGCATTCTGAAACCTCACGTGTCCTACACTTTTCCCCTCGAACAGGCACGTGAGGCCATCAATACTCTGTTGGCCCGAAAATCCACCGGCAAGGTGGTGTTGACGGTTTAATAAACCCAGGCTTGATCTTTATTACAAACCTTCAAAAAATTCGGGGTGCACATTCACCTCTTCTATATTTTCGACGTTTACTCCCAGGCTAAGGCGCTTCAACAAGGCGGCGAGCTCCATTCCGTCAATCAGGTCAATTGCTTGCGCGCCCGGCCGAACAGCCTCGTCTTCGGCATCTGCCGTAAACCGGCCTGTTGTCAAGAGAAGCCCTTTGTCGGCTCTTCCATGCATGGCCCCGCGAAAATCGCGGATCTCTCTGGCACCGACTGATCCACTGTATCGCTTACACTGAAACAACACATGAAAGGATATAAGGTTGACTCTCAGTACCCCTTCTCCATCAATCCCCCCATCTCCGATGCGTCCAGTCACTTTTACTTGAGTGAAGCCTGATTCTCTCAAGATTCGTTGACAAAGTCGCTCGAAAGCATCTGGTTTTATTTTCTTAAGGATTGCCAACAATTCATCTGCCCAGGTCAGAGAGTCTCCCTCATCATCCCCGGGTTCACCACTCGAAGAAGATAGCTTTTCTTTTTGAGACTTTGATCGTCTTTTATTTTCAGCTTTGACCAGTTCCCTGACTTCTGTTTCTGAACTAAGTTTCCGACCTTTGTCGGTTAAGCTCCAAACGCCACGTTCGCTATTTTCAACCGCTCCGATGAACTTCAAATGAGTTCTTGCCCAGGCTAATCTGTACTCAAATTCAGATCGAGGGCCAGCGCCGTGAAGTATGTTGAGTGTATCCGGACTCAATTCCATTTTAATAGAAACGAGGGAGGAAAGTTCAGCAATTGATGCTGAACCCCCTACCTCGTCGAGAACTTTTAACACGGGCCAGAAAATGTCCGTGTATGCAGGGACCGAAGTTTCTGCCATGGAGCAATTCAACAATCAAAAACAGACAATTGTCATAATAACATAATAACCAGTCATATCGAGAACAAAAGTCCAATAGTCAAGAGTAGAAGGGCCCTGTCTAGCAGAGCATAGCGGAGAAAGGGTCTAGGCGGGCATCAAAACCGTTTAATCCTGCGCACAAATGTGTCTTCGAGGGGGTTCTTTCCAGCCAGTCAGGAACTGAGGGTGCGGCCGACGGCGTCCCGCCAGCCCGCATACTTGCGCTCAGCTTCGGTGCGCTCCATCTCAGGCGAAAAGCGGCGATCAAGCCCCCAGGCCTCGGCAAAACCGGCCATGTCGGGCCACACACCGCTTTGACGAGCGGCGAGCCAGGCCGCGCCCAGTGCCGTGGTCTCGGTAATGGTGGGCCGGTCGACGGGGGCTCCGAGCATATCGGCCAGGCACTGCATCACCCAGTCACTGGCTGTCATGCCGCCATCCACCCGCAGTACGGTCTCGCCGCTGGCGTTGGCGGGCCAATCCCGCTGCATGGCTTCCAGCAGGTCCCGCGTCTGATAGGCGACGCTCTCAAGCGCTGCCTTGGCGAGTTCACCCGGCCCGGTTGCGCGGGTGATCCCGTAGATCGCGCCACGGCATTCCGCATCCCACCACGGTGCCCCGAGGCCGGTAAATGCCGGAACCAGATAGAGGTCCTGATTGGGATCGGCCCGTTCAGCGAGGTGTTGGGTTTCGGCGGCGTGGCCGATAAGGCCGAGTCCATCGCGCAGCCATTGCACCACGGCGCCGGCAATGAAGATAGAGCCTTCCAGCGCGTACGCCCGTGCGCCATCCAGTTGATAGGCCACTGTGGTCAGTAGGCGATTGGACGACGGCACGGCATCCGGCCCTGTATTGAGCAGCGCGAAACAGCCGGTGCCGTAGGTGGATTTCATCATACCCGGCTGAAAACAGGCCTGACCGATGGTGGCGGCCTGTTGATCACCGGCGACACCGCCAATCTGGATGGCGCCGCCCAGAAAGGCTGGATCGGTGGTGCCGAAATCGCTGGCACAATCCTGTACCCGGGGCAACATGGCCATGGGCACCCGGAGCAGGTCGCAGAGCTCCGCGTCCCAAGTACCTGTGTGAATGTCGTAGAGCATGGTGCGAGAGGCGTTGGTGGCGTCGGTTGCATGGACACGGCCACCTGTCAGGCGCCAGATCAGATAGCTGTCCACGGTTCCGAACAACAACGCGCCGCGTTCGGCGCGGCCCCGTGCGCCATCCACATTGTCCAGTATCCACGCCACTTTGGTGCCGGAAAAGTAGGGATCCAGCAACAGCCCGGTTTTTGCCGTGACGGTGGCTTCGTGACCGTCGGCCTTCAGCGCGGCACAGGTTTCAGCGGTACGTCGGTCCTGCCAGACAATGGCGTTGTGAATAGCCTCCCCGCTGGCTTTGTCCCAGACCACCGTGGTTTCGCGCTGGTTGGTGATGCCGATGGCGGCGACCGCTTTGGCCTGTATTCCGGCCTGTTCGAGGGCGGCTTTCGCGGTCGAGAGCGTGGTGCTCCAGATTTCCGCCGGATCATGCTCAACCCAACCGGAATGGGGCAGGTGCTGGGTAAACTCTTCCTGCGCCAGCGCCACAACTGTCCGGTTCTTGTCGAACAACAGGGCCCGGCTGGACGTGGTGCCCTGATCCATGGCAAGAATGTAACTCATGAGGCCTCTCTGGTATCTGATCCCTTATCTGCTCCGGTACCTGGTTCGGGTTGTGGTGCGGTGGTTTGTTGTCGCGCATCTGTCATCCATCTGTCCAGTGCGTTGGCGTCCTTATCGGAAAACCGAAGGCCCAGTTTTGAGCGCCGCCACAGAACATCCTCCGCGGTTTCGGCCCATTCGTGCACCATCAGCCAGCGTACCTCCTGTTCGTGGAGGCTGTCGCCGAAATGGCGACCCAGGTCGTCCCGGTCATGGATATCATCCAGCAATGCCCACGCCTCCAGGCCGTAGGAGCGAACCAGACGCTGTGCCCACCGCGCATCGAGGAAATCGAACCTGTCGCGGAGGGCGGCAATGAGATCGTCCCTCTCGGTGAGGGAAAAATCGCCGCCGGGCAGAGGCACGCCGGCGGTCCAGGCAGACCCGCTCTCGGGCAGCCACGGCGACAGTTTGGCGAGCGCTTGCTGTGCCAGTTTGCGGTAGGTGGTGATCTTGCCTCCAAAGATACTGAGCAACGGCGCATCGCCGGTCTCGCCTGACAGATGTAAAACGTAATCCCGGGTGGCGGCCGTGGCGCTGGAAGCGCCGTCGTCATAAAGCGGACGCACCCCGGAATAGGTCCAGACAATCTGTTCCCGATCAACCGGCGTTTCGAGGTAGTCGGATGCAGCGGATAGCATGTAGCCGATTTCCGCTTCTGAACATCGGGGGTTATCCGGTGAGCCGTTATGATCGTTGTCGGTGGTACCGATCAGGGTGAAGTCATCTTCGTAGGGAATGGCGAACATGATGCGGCCATCCGTATTCTGGAAGATGTAGGCCCTGTTGTGGTCGAACAGTTTGTGGACCACGATGTGGCTGCCGCGGACGAGCCGGATACGGGCCGGTGAGGTGTAGCCAAGGGTCTTGTCGAGAATGCTGTCTACCCAGGGGCCACCGGCGTTGACCACAGCTTTCGCCCGGATCGTTTGTGCCTCGCCAGTTCGCGTGTTTTCCAGCCTCAGGTGCCACATGCTGTTGATCTGTTGACCGCCGGTACATCGTGTCCGGGTTAGAATATCCGCCCCTTTGTTTTTTGCGTCGCGAGCATTGAGAACCACCAGTCGGGCGTCATCCACCCAGCAATCCGAATATTCAAAGGCTTTCCTGAACCGGGGTTTCAGAAGCGCGCCCGCGGGATCGCTGCCGAGATCGAGAACCTTTGTGGCGGGTAAAATTTTGCGCCCACCAAGATGGTCATAGAGAAACAAGCCCAGCCGGATCAGCCAGGCTGGCCTGAGACCGCCGTGATGGGGCAGCACAAAACGCAGCGGCCACGCAATGTGCGGCATGGCGGTCAACAGGGTTTCACGCTCGCGAAGAGCTTCGCGCACCAGCCGGAATTCGTAGTATTCAAGGTATCGCAACCCGCCGTGAAAAAGCTTGGTGGAGGCCGACGAGGTGGCCTGCGCCAGATCTCCCTGTTCACAGAGCAGGACCTTCAGGCCTCGTCCGGCGGCGTCCCGGGCGATCCCGCAGCCGTTGATACCGCCGCCGATGATGGCGATGTCATACACTGTTTCAGGTGAGGTTTCGGTATCAATCATCACCGCCCCTGTCCCGGGTCATGCCTCTGGCGATCTCCAGCCGCACGCCGTCCCGATGGCAAACGTCGCGGAATTGCTGCGGTGGAGCCTGGTCCGTGACAATGGTGCTGATCTTTTCGATGTCGCAGATCCGTACCGGGGCGTGATGGTCGAATTTGCTGGCATCGCAGGCAAGGATAGTCTCGCGGGCATTTTCGATTATGGCGCGCGTCACCGCCACCTCGCGCATGTCGTAATCCATGATCGAGCCGTCTGCGTCGAGCGCCGATGCACCGATGACGGCAAAATCCACCTTGAATCGGCGGATAAACTCCACCGCAGCCTCCCCGACAACGGCACCATCGGCCTGGCGCACCGTACCGCCTGCCAAAATAAGTTCCTTGTCCGGTGAACCGGCGAGGATCGTGACCACGTTGATGTTGTTGGTGACGACGACCAGGTCCTGTTTATCGCGCAGCGATGCGGCAACTTGTTCGGTGGTGGTGCCGATGTTGATGAGCAGCGAACAGTGATCGGGGATCATGCGGGCAACCGCCGCGCCAATTTGTTTCTTGGCGTCACTGCCAACGGTTCGTCGCTGGGAATAATCGAGGTTCGAAACGCGGGTTGATAACACGGCCCCGCCATGCACCCGGGTTAGCTGACCGGAATCACTCAACAGGTTCAGATCCCGTCTGACCGTCTGTGTGGTCACGCCAAACTGGGCCGCTAGGTCTTCCACGGAGACTCGACCGTTTGCCTGAACGCGGGACAGAATACCAAGCTGGCGATCAGATAAGTCCACGGAAAGTTTCGTCCTGTTGCGGGTCAATTCATAGAATGTGTGTGTATGAATATGAAAATCAAGATTTTCACTTGACGTCAATATGAAAGAACTATGAAAATAATCAGCGCTTTATGTAGTGCGACGGTTAGAAGCAAAAATCCAGTTATAAGTAAAAATCCAGTACGTCAGGGAGGACACAATGAAATTATCGTTTTTATCCGCGGTTGCGGGGGCTGCGCTATTGGTTGCGGGACCAGCGGCCCATGCGGATATGGCTGCTGCCGAAAAATGGGTCAGCGATGAGTTCCAGCCCTCTGTTCTATCAAAAGACGAACAGATGCAGGAAATGGCGTGGTTTATTGAGGCCGCTGAACCTTTCAGGGGCATGGAAATCAATGTTCTGTCGGAAACCATTCCAACCCATACCTATGAAAGCACGGTGTTGGCCAAGGCCTTTGAGGAAATCACCGGAATCAAAGTCAATCACCAGCTGTTGGGTGAGGGGGAAGTTGTCCAGGCCGTTCAAACCCAGATGCAGACCGGGCGGAACCTGTATGATGCTTATATCAACGACTCCGATCTGATCGGTACGCATTCGCGCCTGCAACTGGCTGTGAATTTGTCCGACTGGATGGCGGGTGAGGGTGCCGCCGTCACCAATCCTATGCTGGATGTCGACGATTTCATGGGCAAATCGTTCACCACGGGCCCTGATGGCAAGCTCTATCAGCTACCGGATCAGCAGTTCGCAAACCTCTATTGGTTCCGCAAGGACTGGTTTGACCGGGCCGACCTGCAAGCCAGGTTCAAGGACATGTACGGCTACGACCTCGGTGTTCCGGTC
This sequence comes from Rhodospirillales bacterium, assembly GCA_963921245.4. Lineage (GTDB taxonomy): Bacteria > Pseudomonadota > Alphaproteobacteria > Rhodospirillales > Casp-alpha2 > JABJGO01. Next base: position 1,113,340 of record CAWUEY030000001.1, read on the forward strand.
AACTGGTCGGCCTATGAAGACATCGCCGAGTTCTTTAGCGTTCATGTGAAGGAAATTGACGGTGTGCGCGTTTATGGTCACATGGATTACGGTAAACGTGCCCCGGATCTCGGCTGGCGGATGACCGATGCCTGGTTGTCTATGGCCGGTGCCGGTTCAATCGGAACGCCGAACGGAGTGCCTATTGACGAGTGGGGCATCCGCATGGAAGCCGGTTCCTGTAACCCGGCCGGAGCCAGCGTCACCCGGGGCGGCGGCACCAATGGTCCGGCTGCTGTTTATGCGATCCGCAAATGGGATGAATGGCTGCGACAGTATGCTCCGCCAGGCGCGGCATCCTATGACTTCTATCAATCTCTGCCGGCGCTGTCTCAAGGCAACGTGGCCCAGCAAATTTTCTGGTACACGGCCTTTACCGCAGACATGGTGAAATCCCTGGCCGATGGCAACAACACGGTTGATGCCGATGGTTATCCACTGTGGCGAATGGCCCCTAGCCCGCACGGTCCGTACTGGGTCAAGGGTCAGAAACTGGGGTATCAGGATGCTGGGTCCTGGACCATTTTGAAGTCCACACCGACGGAACGGGCAAAAGCGGCGTGGCTCTACGCCCAGTTCGTGGTTTCCAAGACCGTTGACGTGAAAAAATCCCAAGTGGGTTTGACGTTCGTCCGGGACTCTACGGTTCGCCACCAGTCCTTTACGGACCGGGCACCGAAGCTCGGCGGGTTGATTGAGTTTTATCGTTCGCCGGACCGTGTTCTGTGGACGCCAACCGGTATCAATGTGCCGGACTATCCGAAACTGGCTCAACTGTGGTGGCAGCAAATCGGCGACGTAAACTCCGGAGCCTTCACACCGCAGGAAGCCATGGATCGCCTGGCCGCCGAAATGGATCAGGTCATGGCCCGGATGCAGGCGGCCGATGAAGCGGCGGGCGTGTACGGCGGTTGTGGTCCACGCCTGAACGAGGAAAAGCCCGCCTCGGAATGGCTCGGCAAGGGCGGTGCAAAAGCCAAACTTGCCAACGAAAAACCGCAAGGTGAGACCGTCAGTTATGACGAGCTTATCAAGCGGTGGGCGGACGCCAACTAAGGTAGTCGCCTCTCTCCCTGAATAATCGGCTGTCGGAATGTGACAAGGTCCGGCAGCCGGTTTTTCAAGTGGGTAACGGGATATCACAATCCCGCAAAGCAATCTCCAACAACCTGGATTGAGACGCGGGAACATGTCGCTTGAATTGAGGAATGTGAGCAAACGTGTTGGTGCAGACGTTCATATCCATGAAACGTCACTCTCTTTGACGCCCGGCATTTTTAATGTGTTGCTGGGAGCAACCAAAGCCGGGAAAACCACATTGATTAAAATGATGGCAGGTCTGGATCAGCCCAGTGAGGGCTCGGTCTGGCTGAATGGTGAGGACGTCACCCGGACATCGCCCCGGGATCGAAACATCAGCCTGGTTCACCAGTTTTTTGTCAATTACCCCCACCTCAGTGTGTTTGAGAACATTGCCTCGCCGCTTCGTGTTTCCGGGATGCCCTCCTCTGAGATTGCCGGGCGTGTAGAGGAAGCTGCCGATATCCTGCAACTAGGACCGATGTTGAACCGGCGTCCTCAGACCCTTTCGGGCGGTCAGCAACAACGCACCGCCCTGGCACGCGCCATTGTGAAAGAAAGCCGGGCCGTGTTTCTCGACGAACCGCTCGCCAATCTGGACTATAAACTGCGTGAAGAGTTACGAGACCAGTTACCGGAACTGTTCGCCGGTCGCGGGGCCGTGGTGGTATATGCAACATCCGAACCGAGCGAAGCGCTTTTGCTGGGTGGGCGAACCGCGCTTATCCATCAAGGACACGTAACACAGTTTGGCCCGACCGCCGAAATCTACCGTAAACCGGCGAACCTGTTGTCGGCACAGGTCATGTCAGATCCACCCATTAACGTCACCATGGCAACCAAACAAGGCAATAGAATTCAACTGGGTGATGGCGTATCCTGGCCTGCATCCGGAAATGCGGCTCAGTTGAGTGACGGGCGGTATATCATGGCCATACGACCGCATTTCGTTTCATCGGTGGATACCGGCGGCTCCGCAATTTCCGTGACGGGAACCGTTCAGATTACGGAATTGAGCGGCTCGGAGAGCGTTGCGCATTTTGCCTTGGGCGATGATGTGTGGGTATCTCTGACACCGGGTGTTCACCCCTATAATGTCGGGGATAAGCACGCCTTTTATCTGAACGTGGAAGAATGCATGTACTTCGCAGCTGACGGTTCTCTCGCCGCATCTGGAACGGCATAGGCGGGAATCATGGCAAAGATTACACTCGACAACATCCGTCACAGCTATTTCGACACCCCGGCGTCTCAAGAAGATTTCGCGCTGAAGAAAATTGACCTGGATTGGTCCGATGGCGGCGCATATGCCCTGTTGGGTCCTTCGGGGTGTGGAAAATCGACGCTTTTGAACATTATCTCCGGTCTGTTGACGCCCAGTGAGGGACGCATTTTCTTTAATGGCGAAGACATCACTGCAAGCAAACCTGATCAGCGCAACATCGCACAGGTGTTCCAGTTCCCGGTGATCTACGACACCATGACGGTTCGTGAGAACCTCAGCTTCCCATTGCGTAACCGGGGTGCTGATGCGGCATACATTCACCAACGTGTGCAGGAAATCGCGGTCATGCTGGAACTGGAAAATATGCTGGAGAACCGGGCGGCCGGGCTCACCCCTGACAATAAACAGAAGATTTCCATGGGGCGTGGCTTGGTACGGGAAGACGTGAACGTCATCATGTTCGATGAGCCATTGACCGTTATCGACCCGCATTTGAAGTGGAAACTACGTTCGAAGTTGAAAGAGTTGCATCAGAAAATTGGTGTGACCATGATTTATGTTACGCACGACCAGACCGAGGCCTTGACCTTTGCCGATCAGGTCGTGGTCATGGAAGAGGGGCAGGTGGTGCAGATCGGTACGCCAGTGGACCTGTTCGAGCGCCCGGCTCACACTTTCGTCGGCCACTTCATCGGCTCACCCGGCATGAATGTGCTGCCCTGTGAGATGCACGACGGGGGCATTACCTTTAACGGTCAAAAGCTGTCAATAGGGCAAATGCCAATTGCTAAACCCGCCGGAAATCTGGAGATCGGTGTTCGACCGGAATACGTGAGCCTGTCTAACTCTCCCGGTGCCGGTCTCGAAGCCAGGGTTGTCAAAGTATCTGATGTGGGGCGGCACAAGGTGGTGGAGACCGTTGTTGCCGATCATCGCATTCGTGCCATCAGCGAGGCTGAGGTGCCTTCCCAGGGTGACGCCGTTTATCTGGTGTTTCAGCCGCATCAGACGCGGCTCTATGCCGGTGGCTGGCTGGCGGAGTAAGGCTCATGAAAACACCAAATCAGAAAGCGTGGCTGTTTGTCGCTCCGGTGATTATTCTGGTGGCCTTTAACGCGTTGGTTCCATTAATGACCGTGGTCAACTACTCGGTTCAGGAAACCTTCGGCAACAACCTGTTCTTTTGGCACGGTGTCGGCTGGTTTGAGCAGGTCCTGAATTCAGAGCGATTTCATGCGGCGCTGGGCCGGCAGTTCCTGTTCACGGCGACAATCCTGGCTATTGAAATTCCTCTGGGTGTTGCGATTGCCCTCTCCATGCCCCGCTCCGGATTCTGGGTGCCGGTGTGTCTGGTGCTCATGGCGCTGCCGCTGCTGATTCCCTGGAATGTTGTCGGTGCTATGTGGAACATCTTTACCCTGCCGGACATCGGTCTGCTGGGCTACACACTGAATAATGTAGTGGGCATTGAATACAACATGACGCAAAGCCCGGTTGCGGCCTGGATAACGGTGGTTGTCATGGATGTCTGGCACTGGACATCACTGGTCGTATTGTTGGCTTACGCTGGCCTGATTTCCATTCCCGACGCCTATTATCAGGCCGCTAAAATCGATGGCGCTTCGAATTGGTCAGTCTTCCGCTATATCCAGTTGCCGAAGATGAAACGCGTTTTGACCATCGCCATCCTGTTGCGTTTTATGGACAGTTTCATGATTTATACCGAGCCCTTCGTGCTCACGGGTGGTGGTCCGGGTAACTCAACGACGCTATTGTCCATTGATCTGGTAAAAATCGCGCTGGGGCAATTTGACCTAGGCCCGGCGGCGGCCATGTCACTGGTGTATTTTGCCATAACACTACTGGTATCCTGGCTGTTCTATACCCTGATGACCAGGGACGAGGAGTAGGCCATGCAAAGACGCTCCATCGTTCCCATTCTCTATGTGCTGTTCCTGTTGCTGCCGATTTATTGGTTGCTTGCCATGAGCTTCAAAACCACCAATGAAATTCTGGGCGGGTTTTCGCTGTTGCCCCAGGAATGGACGCTGGACAACTACCGGGTCATTTTCACCGATCCCACCTGGTATTGGGGGTATATCAATTCTATCCTCTATGTATCCCTGAACACGGTGATATCCGTGCTCGCAGCTCTGCCCGCCGCTTACGCCTTTTCGCGCTATCGGTTTCTCGGCGACAAACATCTGTTTTTCTGGTTGCTGACCAATCGTATGGCCCCGCCCGCGGTGTTTGCCTTGCCGTTCTTCCAACTCTATTCCTCTGTTGGCTTGTTTGATACGCATATCGCCGTGGCACTGGCGCATTGTTTATTCAACATTCCGCTGGCGGTCTGGATTCTGGAAGGCTTCATGTCCGGTGTTCCCAAGGAGATAGATGAAACCGCTATGGTGGACGGATATTCCTTCCCGACATTTTTCTTCAAGATCTTTGTGCCCACCATCAAGGCCGGGATCGGCGTGGCGGCGTTTTTCTGTTTCATGTTTTCATGGGTGGAAATGCTGCTTGCCAAGACGTTGACCGCTGTGGCGGCCAAACCTATCGCGGCGACCATGACCAAGACCGCATCCAGTGCCGGTTATGAGTTAGGCTTGCTGGCGGCGGCCGGATGCCTGACGATTATTCCCGGTGCTATCGTGATTTATTTTGTGCGCAACTATATCGCCAGGGGCTTTGCCCTCGGCAGGGTGTGATGGGGAGGGTGTGATGCTGAGTTGGATGGCATGGACCTGGCCCACCGCGGCATTTTTCATTTTTGTGTTCTCCAGTATCGCTTTTATGGGATTTCTGGAATGGCGAAACCCGGGTGGTGCACCCAGAGACGGTATCCTTGGCCTTTCGACCACGCGGGGTGACCGATTGTTTATTTGGTTATTGGGCTCCGCCTTTATCTTTTTTGCCTGGCTAGGTATTTTCGGAACGCCTTTGTGGGGCCCGCTGGGGCTCGCCTGTGCCTGGGGTGCGTTCTGTTTTGCCAAGGTCTAGTTTCTCAACCCATTATCCGCGGCATTCCCGTTGCAGCAGTTAAAAAATATGGCGGATTCTCCGGATAAATGGGGGTCCTGAATTCCATGGATAATGTTGACATCGAAGCGGCCAAAAGAGAGACGGAGCCTTGTTTCCGGTGGCGTATTCCAACCGTCTTCAATCCGCTCAATCCACCAGCCCGTCGGCAAACACATGGCGCTGGTCGTGTGCTTTAGTTGTCTTGCCGTAGAGGCTCATGACCCGTTCCTTGCTGCCGATCATGCCAGGTGATTCCGTAAAGGACATGATCAGAACAAGGCGATCGCTGTCACCGGTATTTTCCGTGACCTGGTGCAGGGCAAAGCGGCCTAGGAAGAGCTGAAGGTCACCAGCGTTGAGGTTTAATTGCCGGACACGGCTACGATCGCCGTTCAGCACCCGTCCTACAGCGGCGTAACATTCGTCATCAGCATTGCGCAGGTCAGGAATGTATTCGAACACGCCGCCCGCCTGAGCCGGGCGCAGGGCCAGGGTGATGGTGAACTCGTTGGTGTCGAAGTGCCAGTTGAACTGTTGCCCCGGCTTGCCGACGTTGACAATCATGTTGGAAATGGGGTCTTCGTATGTATGCAACTCGTCCTTGCCGAGACAGTCGGCGAGGAACCGTTTGAGCGGTTCCCAATAATAGAGACGGCGTGAGAGGGTCCCTTCCCCGAACAGGTCGGCGGTGATGAAGCCATTTGTGCGTGGCATCAGGACATTGAGCGGGTGATCTTTGGGCAGATCGGGGTTCCCGTCGTTGAGATACACATTGTTGGTCTTGCCGGGCGAATAATAGGTCTCGGTCTTGCGCACCTCGGCCTCGGAAACCAGGGCGTTGAGACCGTCTTCGCTAAAGAAGTTCCGGATCACCGCACAACCGTCGTCGGCGAGGGCGGTCCGTACCTGTTCCACTGCGGCATGGCGCCGGGGATCATCGACAAGATCAATCGGGTATTGCTCGTGGTTTATGATAGTGTGGCAATCAAGAGATGTTTCCATGGGTGGTTTCTTATCCCGCATCTTCAACGATATTTGAGTTCAGATTAGATCGCCACGGTGCCGTCCGCCAACCTCGCCGCCCTGTCCCTCGGGTTCGGTGTCCGCCAGCTCGTCCGGGAAGCCCTCAGCATTCGCAGGTTTTTAGAAACCCGGCTGGAACCAGTATTGCCGATGGAAGTCCACATATACCTGTTGATTTTGGTTGGAGCCAACGTATAGTCACAAAACGGGAAAAAAAGTCTCATTTTTCGATATTTTGGTAGATATTTTCATGTATGACTATGTCGTTGTCGGGGCTGGATCAGCCGGTTGTGCGCTCGCGAGACGGTTGTCGGAAGACGGTCGCTTTTCCGTTGCTCTGATTGAGGCTGGGCCTAGAGACAAAAATCCCTGGATTCATATTCCTGTCGGCTACTTTCGGACTATGGGGAATCCTAACTGCGATTGGTGCTATAAAACCGAAAGCGATGACGGTCTCGCTGGGCGTTCGATATCTTGGCCTCGCGGTCGCGTACTGGGCGGGTCCAGTTCGATCAATGGGTTGCTGTATGTGCGTGGACAGCCACAGGATTATGACGGATGGTTACAGCAGGGGTGTACGGGATGGGGATGGGATGATGTTCTACCGTATTTCAAGCGTTCCGAAAACTGGGAAGGTGACGATGGAACCGGGTTACGCGGAAAGGGTGGTCCACTTTCCGTTCAATACTCTCGCCTGAAACGAGACATTGTCGATAACTGGCTTGATGCGGCGGAAACCGAGGGGTATCGGCTGAATAATGATTACAACGGCACTGATCAGGAAGGGGTTGGGTATTTCCAGTTAACCATGAAAAATGGCCGTCGGTGTTCGTCAGCTGCGGCTTATCTGCATCCCGTAAATGGCCGTAAGAACCTGGATATCATTACCAATGCGCAAACAAACAATATCCTGATTGAAGGCGGTCGAGCTGTGGGTGTGCGTGTCCGACAATCCGGGCAGATGAGAGACATCAGGGCTCGAGGGGAAGTCATCCTGTGCGCTGGTGCCATCGGATCACCCCAAATTCTGATGCTATCCGGGATCGGAGATCCTCAGGATATCTTACCTCACGGTATTGAGCTAAACGTTGAACTGAAAGGGGTTGGCAAGAACCTGCAAGACCATCTCCAGGCGCGCCCCATCTTCAAGACAGGGCTGAGCACCATCAATGTAGAAACCAACAATCTTTTTAAAAAGGCAGTTATTGGACTCCAGTATGCCTTAACCCAGCGGGGGCCGATGGCAATGGCGGCAAGTCTTGGGGCGGGATTTTTGAAAACGGATCCGCGCTTGGAAACGCCAGATATCCAATTTCACATTCAACCCTTTAGCGCGGACAACCTAACAGATGGGCCTCACAGGTTTTCCGCGTTCACAGCATCAGTTTTACAGCTTCGCCCTGAAAGTAGGGGGCATTTGTCCATTCAATCCGCGATTATGGATGATCATCCCAAGATTTTTCCCAATTATCTCGCCACAGAAACTGACGGGCGAACGCTGGTTGACGGTATTCGAATTGCCAGACGCATCGCCCGGGCCGAGCCATTGAAATCCAACATAACGGAAGAGTATGCGCCGGGTCCTGATATCGCAGATGACGATTATGACGCCATCCTGAATTGGGCGAGACGTACTTCGGTAACAGTTTATCATCCAACCGGAACCTGCAAGATGGGTATAGACCCTATGGCGGTGCTTGATCCGGCACTGCGGGTCCGCGGAATCAACAGTTTGCGTGTTGCGGACGCTTCAATCATGCCACAGATCGTCAGTGGCAATACAAATGCGCCCGCTATCATGATTGGCGAGAAAGCCAGTGACATGATTTTGGAGGATGCCCGCTGATGGGGCGGCGCGTAACAGAGGCCATTTTAATTCGCTGCGCAGGCACATGCGCCAGCGCAGCGACAAGATACTGCCAAGTGTATGCCTTCTCCCTCGGCAGCAAAACCAAAACCGTGAAGGCGACAATTAAGTAAGGAAGTTAGATGCTAAATTTTAAAATATTAACCGTGGGCGCGGCTTTTTTGTCGATGATGGTATCATCTGCGTTCGCTGAAACGGTCATTCGTGTGCAGTCGGTAATCCCGGCCCAGGCAGACGAAGTCTTTATGTTGGAAGATTTTGCGAATGATGTTTCCGCACTGACCAATGGCTCGCTAAAAATCGAGGTATTGCCAGCGGGCGCAGTTGTTGGCGTTACTGAAACACTGGACGCCGTTGATAGCGGACTGATCGAAGGGGGCTTTGCCTGGACACACTATTGGTCCGGGAAGCATCCGGCTGCCATGTTGTTTGGATCACCCGTCGCCGGTGCAGGTGTTGGTATCGACAATATTGCTTTCGTCAGCTGGTTCCAGTTTGGCGGCGGCAAGGAACTGTACGATCAGCTTTGGGACGAGATGGGCGTCAATGTGAAGGCCTTCATGCTGCAACCGCTTGGGCCGGAGGCTCTAGGTTGGTTCAAAGAGCCGATCAACAGCATGGAAGATTTCCGGAAGTATCGTTTTCGCACGCCTCCTGGAATTCCGGGACAAACTTATAAGGATATTGGCGTTGCCTCCGTCGCAATGGGCGGTGGTGACATCCTGCCAGCACTTGAAAAAGGCACGATTGACGCCGCTGAATGGTGTTGCCCGAAACCGGATTCCGTTTTCGGTTTCCAAAAGGTGCTTAAACACTATTACCTTCAAGGTTTGCACCAGGTTGTTGTGAACGCCGATTTGTACATCAATGGCGATGTCTACGACGGTTTGACAGATATCGAGAAGAAGGCACTGGAAGTTGCGGCTAACGCCTCTCTCTCCAAATCCGTCTCTTATCGTATCTATGAAAACGGTAAGGCACTCAGAGACCTGACAGAAAACCACGGTGTTATTCTTCACGATACACCGGAGGATTACTTCGTCCAGTACATGGAAGCTGCGAAAAAGTCACTTGAGAAAAATGCAGCAGAGAACGAGTTTTTCGCAGAGGTCTGGCAAAGTCAGAAAGACTTTGCAGAAATTGCCGTTCCATTCTGGGCTGGCGCGCAAACCTCGAACGCCAATCTTGGCAGGGCGTTCGCGGATAGTCTGAAGTAAGTTTTGGTACCGGGAAAACCTCGCAGTGTTCCGGGGTTTTCCCGTTTTTTTGCGGTATTTGAACGAAAGATGGGATCATGGCGGACGAACCAAATCCCGACGCGCTTGATATAACCGACGAACTGATCGCTGAACGACGCGCTGAAGAACCTGCTCAGACACCACAGGACATGACCGCTTGGCAGCGCCCCATTACTTCGACCATTGATGTAATCAATTTATGGGCCGGTCGGATGATCTGTGTATTGATGGTCCCGTTGATCCTGGTCATCGTTTACGAAGTTATCTCTCGCAATATGTTTGCGCTTCTTGTCCAAGGCGGAATGAACGAGCTTGCGATTTCTCTTGGCCTGGGACCTACACTTTGGGTCTATGACATTAGCCGGATGTTGGGCGGCGTATTGTTTATGGCTGCGGCGGGATATGCCTTGATGCGTGGTGTCCATATCCGCGCCGATTTTTTGTATCGCAACTGGTCCCCAAAGACACAGGCCACGGTGGACGCGGTACTCTACATGGCCCTTTATATTCCGGCCATGTTGTTTTTTACCTGGGTTTCCGCGGAGTATTGGTACAAGGCATTTGTCATCGGCGAACAAGCCAGCGATTCCACATGGGCACCAATTTTGTGGCCTGCCCGGTTGGCAATGCCGGTGGGCGGTTTCCTGCTGCTGATTCAGGGGCTGCCTGAACTGTTCCGCGCATTTCACCAAATGGGGAAACAGCGAGAACGAATTTTCCTCAAAATTCTGCCTTTTTACGCAGTTGCACTGCTGGTGCTGGTCGGGGCCGTGTTCTTCCCTGATATTGTTCCCATCTCTGAATGGTGGAAGAGTGCTTTTGGACGTGAAGGATTGCTGAGCGTTCCGAAACCCAGCATTGGATTGATCATGCTGGCGGTCATGTTGTTTGCTATCTTTATTGGTTTTCCAATTTCATTTACCCTGATTTTCCTGGGGTTTCTATTCGGCACGTGGGGGGCAAACTTCAAGCTCGCAACGTTCCTGATGACCCTACAGACAAATTCCGTGATGTTGAGCGATCAACTGGTCGCCGTTCCCCTGTTCATTTTTATGGGTATTGTGATGGAACAGGCCGGCTTGATGGAACGCCTGTTCCAGGCGGTTCAAATGATGATGAGCCGAACACGGGGGGCTCTATTCATCGCAATTCTGTTCGTTTCAACAATCTTCGCCGCTGCGACAGGGATTGTCGGGGCTTCCGTAACCATTTTGGGAATTATGGCGGCACGCACGATGAACAAATCGGGTTACGACGTTCGTCTCGCCGCAGGCACAATCACTGCTGGTGGTACTCTTGGCATTTTAATTCCACCATCGATCATGCTGATCGTCATGGGGCCGGTTCTGGAAGTGCCTGTGACAGACTTGTTCCGGGCGGCCATTATCCCCGGCGTGATGCTGGCCGGGCTTTATTTGCTTTATTCGTTGGGTCGCTGCTTCATAAACTCGAACCTTGGCCCCATATTGCCACTGGAGGAACAACCTGAAACGTCACGCTTCTATTTGCTTGAAGTCGCGTTGATGATGGGGGCATTGATTGTATTGATCTGGCTCATCACGCATGGTTTGACCGACGGGTTTGGATTTCCCATGGGGGCTCTGATTATACCGCTGGCCTGGATTGGCGTCATGCGGACAGTCTATAAATGGTTGGGCAAAACCCGTCCCGGGGGCTTTTATTTTTCCGATCTTTGGTATGAGTTCTTTATGGGGCTGGTGCCGCCGACCGTCCTGATCGCTTTTGCATTGGGTTCGATCCTGGCCGGTTGGGCGACCCCGGTTGAGGCGTCCGCCTGTGGTGCATTTGGCGCTGTGCTTTTATCGATGCTCTATCGAAAGTTTACCATGCAAGGGCTCTTTAACGCCTTGATCAAGAGCCTGGAGATCACGGTATTGATCATGTTCCTGGTCGCCGCATCAAACTTCTTCGGTGCTGTATTCTCCAGCCTGGGCACGCCACAAATGCTGACAGAGCTGTTGCTGTCATTGGATATGTCGCCGGTGCTGATTCTTCTGTTGATCATGGCGCTAATCTTCCTGCTGGGGTGGCCACTTGAGTGGGTGCCGATTGTTTTGATCATTGTACCGATCCTCATTCCGACGGTGATTTCGCTGGATTTGGGGTTTGAAAACAAAAACGATTTACTCGTGTGGTTCGCGATATTGGTTGCCGTCAATTTGCAAACGGCGTGGCTTAGTCCACCTGTTGCCTTATCGGCATACTTCCTTAAAGGCGTTGTGCCGGAGTGGGATCTTCGTGATATATATTTCGGGATGATGCAGTTCATGGTTATTCAATTGATTGGCCTTAGCCTGATCTTCATCTTCCCGCAAATCGCGCTGTGGCTGCCAAACTTTGTCTACAATCAATAGGGGCCAGGCAATGGAATGGTCGTTATGGTCGCCCGCTCGGCCCGGCGGGCGACAGCGTTGGCTGATTACAGCAACGGCACCGGCCTCCATCAGCGAGCGTCCCCGCCGCCTATGAACAGCAGAGTCGAAATATCGCCTGAACGCACCGTATTTCCGCAACAATTCTGATTTCAACCGCAATCGTCACACCCACGCCAGTGTCAGGTCAATGACGGTCAACCGACCGTTGTTACCGCAGGAAAAGCGAACGTGTGCATGGTTTCCGGGTTTAAAACATGTTTTGTTGTGTCATGATTTTGACACCGATAAGAATGCAGACTGTCTGAAGGAACAATCTATTGAGCAGAAACTACCCGGAGAATGTGGGTCGCGATACCCTGGTTGTACAGGCCCTTGGGTTGGAGGATTCAGAGACCGGTGCCATTGTGCCGCCCATTCACACCTCCACGACCTATGCCCGCGATGAAAATTACGAAAAAACCCAGGGGCGTTCCTACATCCGGGATAACGGCCCGACACAACAACATGCAGAACAGATTATTGCCCAATTAGAAGGTGGTGAGGAGGCATTGTGTTTTTCGTCCGGTATCGCCGCATGTGTCGCGCCATTTCACGGCCTTCGTCCGGGTGATGGCGTCGCTGTTTCAAAGACCATCTATCACGGTGTCTTAAACTGGCTTGCGATTTTTGGTGAGGACCATGGTCTGGGCATTCATTATTTCGAAGCGGGCAATCATGACCAGCTTTCGGACATCCTGTCCTCTGGCGACATACGGCTGGTGTGGTTGGAAACACCTGCCAATCCTACGTGGACGGTTACGGATATCGCGCTCGTTGCGGAACTGGCGCACGCCAACGGCGCTCTGGTCGCCGTTGACTCCACGGCGGCGACACCGGTGCTCACCCGTCCCATCGAACGGGGCGCGGATATCGTTTGCCATTCCGCAACAAAGTTTCTCAATGGTCATTCGGATGTTCTGGCGGGCGTGCTGGTGGTAGCCGATGCGGCGCTTCCGTTATGGTCGCGTATTCGCGACCACCGATTGTTTGGCGGTCCGGTGCTGGGTTCATTTGAAGCGTACCTGCTGATCCGGGGTATGCGTACGTTGTTTCTCCGGGTTCCGCGTCAATCGGAGAATGCGCTGGTTCTGGCACGATTCCTTGATACCCACCCAAAGGTTGAAACCGTACACTATCCGGGCTTACAGGGTTTCCCCGGCCACGAAATTGCGCGCCGTCAAATGGAAGGTGGTTTCGGCGGTATGTTGTCTTTCCAGGTTGTCGGCAACCGGGATACGGCCATCAAGCTCGCTCTCCGAAACAAAATTTTCAAAAGGGCAACGTCTTTGGGTGGTGTTGAAAGTCTCCTAGAACACCGAAAGTCCAGCGAGAGCGATGTCACGGACACCCCGGAAAATCTGATTCGCGTTTCTGCCGGGATTGAAAGTACGGACGATCTTGTTGCAGACCTCGATCAGATGTTGGCGACTATTTGAGCAGGAGTGCGTCAAGAGAAGGCCCGCCCGCCACAACGAATGAGTGACGAAACGCCGCAAACGACGACACTCTCTGTCGGATGGGTGTTTCACCATCTTGTGTTTCCGGCTCTTCCTGGTGTTGTTCTGATTGCGCCATGCCCGCCCCTGTCCTTCGGCCACCCGTGTATGTTCATTCCTATGCGCCAGGTCGGGCGTATCCATTATCGGCGTGGGAAATTATTGATGTCCCCGGCGGCTTCGCCACCGCAGTATTCGTGAATGGCGAAATGATCGGTTTCGATGAAATCCAGACCGTGCGGGAAGGCGACGTTGATTTTTTTGCCCTGATAGGCGGGGGCTTGACCCGTTGATGTGGCTGCCTCAGGATGGCGGCCAATACAGAAAAAATACGTTTAGGGGCAACGTCTTATGGATGAAGCGGAACAGTTCCTCAAGAACAATCCCGATGTTCGATATGTGGACGTCCTCAACTTTGATTTGTGCGGGATCATGCGTGGAAAACGCATCCATGCGTCCCAGCTTAAGAAAGTGTATTCTGGCGACATCTTGATGCCGGGTACCGGCCAATTGCTGGATGTGACTGGCGACAGTTGTGATCCGGATGGTCGCGGGTTTTCCGATGGCGACCCGGACAGTGTTGTTACACCCATCCCCGGGTCGCTGGTCGCTGTGCCCTGGAAGGGCCCGGAATATGCGCAGGTCCTGACCACATTTTACGAAGAAGACGGCGCGGAAATGGCGGATGACCCGCGCCACGTATTGCGTGGGGTGCTCAAACAGGTCGAAGCGAGGGGGCTTAAACCTGTCGTGGCCTGTGAACTGGAATTTTTCCTGATTGAGCCTGATGCCGAGCGATCAGGCCCACCGGTTTGCGCACGTATGCCCAAAAGCGGGCAGCGCCCGGCCGAAGGACAGGTCTACAGCATGGCGCAACTTGATGACTACGAGGATTTCCTTCGTGATGTTGCCGAGGCGTGTGCGACCCAACGTGTGCCGGCAGGACCGGCAACAACGGAATTCGCGGCGGGTCAGTTCGAGATCAATCTGGGGCATGTGGATGATGCAATTCTCGCCTGTGATCATTCCGCCTTGCTGCAACGCATTATCCGGGGCGTTGCCTTGAACCATGGGGCGGAAGCCACATTCATGGCGAAACCCCATGCCGAGGGAAACGGCAGTGGATTGCATATCCATTGCTCAATCCTGGACAGGGACGGCAACAATGTTTTTGACAATGGTGGCGATGAGGGCACTGATGCCTTGCGGCACGCTATTGGCGGTATGCTGGATACCATGGCAGAGTCCATGGCGTTTTGCGCACCCAATGTAAATTCCTACCGGCGATTTGTTCCAGATGCCTTCGTCGCTCTGGCACCAACATGGTCCTACAACAACCGCTCTACGGCCCTTCGTATTCCGGGCGGAAGCCATGAAGCCCGCCGTTTTGAGCACCGCATCGCGGGTGCCGACGCAAACCCTTATCTGGTGATGTCCGTCATGCTGGCCGGTGTTTTGCATGGCCTGGAGAACAGGATCGAGCCACCTGTGCCCACGCAAGGGGATGCAAAGGTGATGGATGATTCTATTCCCCGGACATGGCAAGCGGGACTGGACACCCTGGAAAATGCAACGGTTATTCCGTCTTACCTCGGTGACACATATTGTCGGCGGTACCGGCTCGTAAAGCAGGGTGAGCTTGAAAAATTCTACAGTGTTGTTACCGATCGGGAGTATGAATGGTATCTTATCAGCCGATAGGTGTTAAGGATTGATCGTGATGCGACAATGCCATCTTAAGATAATGCCCTGGCGCGCAGATGTCTTCGCCCGCGTTAATTTCACACCCCGGGCCCTTCTTTCCTGTTTTTGACCCTGCGTCCATGCGCAGATGATATTGGCTTTTACGCGAGGAAAGAAAGATGGAACGGACTCACAACTGGACGACAGAAGAATGGGTGAAAGCCGACCAGGCTCACCACATGCACCCCTTTACAGATTACGAGGATCATGCCCGTACAGGCAGTAAAATCGTAACCGAAGCCGAGGGCGTGTTCATCCGGGATATGGATGGTAACGAGATTCTCGATGGTATGGCCGGTTTATGGTGTACCAACGTCGGTTATGGTCGAAAAGAATTGGCCGATGCGGCCTACGAGCAAATGCTCAAGCTTCCCTACTACAATACCTTTTTCAACACCGCGACCATGCCTTCCGTGGAATTGGCGGGGGTACTGGGTGAGTTGTCACCGGATGGCCTGGATCACGTGTTTTATGCCACGTCCGGTTCGGAAGCCAACGACACGATTGTTCGTATTGTTCGCCACTACTGGAATATGAAAGGCAAGCCCGGCAAGAAGACCTTTGTCAGCCGCGAGCATGCCTATCACGGCTCGACCATGGCAGCGGCCAGTCTTGGCGGTATGTCCTATATGCACAATCAGGCCGACCTCCCGTTGCCCGGCTTTACACATGTCATGCCGCCGTACTGGTATGTCTATGGGGAAGATATGGGCCCCGAGGAGTTCGGGCTTGCGGCCGCCAAGGCGGTGGAAGACAAAATCCTCGAACTGGGTGCCGACAATGTCGCGGCGTTTATCGGTGAGCCCATTCAGGGCGCAGGCGCAGTTATTATTCCGCCCGAAACCTACTGGCCCGCGATTCAGCGGATCTGCAAAGAACACGATGTGTTGCTGATTGCCGATGAAGTCATTTGCGGATTTGGCCGCACTGGAAACTGGTTCGCCTGTGACGCGTTTGGAATTCAGCCCGATTTAATGCCGCTCGCCAAGGGGCTTACGTCGGGATATCTGCCGCTGTCTGCTGTACTGATGACAGCCGATATTAAGGAAACCATTGCGAAGGGGGGCGAGTTTGAGCACGGATTTACCTATTCCGGTCACCCGGTGTCCTGTGCCGTTGCGCTTGCCAATATCGACATTATTCAGCGGGAAAATCTGGTGGAGCAGGTAAGAGACGATACCGGACCTCATCTCGGTGCGTGCCTGGCGACGCTCGCCGCTCATCCGTTGGTAGGCGAAGTGCGTCACATGGGTTTGATCGGCGCGTTGGAACTGGTTAAGGACAAAGCCACCCGAACACTGTTTGATCCGGCGGTCGGGGTTGGCACCATGTGCAAAAATTATTGCATGGCCAACAACCTGATCATGCGGGCAACGCGGGATGTCATGGTTCTGTCTCCGCCCCTGATCATTACGCGCGAGGAAATACATATGCTGGTTGAACGCGCCAGACAGGCGCTGGATGCAACCGCAAACGATCTCGGCGTTCTCTAGAAAAATCGACGTTTAACGGCCACACATTCAACAGCAGGTGTTTATGCTCCCAGGCGCTGATTACCCGTCTGTAGGTGTTGAATTCCCTCTGCTTGACCGCGACAAAAGCTCGCACGAACTGTGTACCCGGGGTGGCATTGGCGGCAACGAGGAAAACCGCCGATTCCAGTGTCATCATTTCCAGGAGTTTCTGGATTAATTACCGGATGATTTGTTAGGTTCACCCTCATGCGCCTTCACTTTCGACGTCTGTTGATGGGGCTTTCCACCGTTCTGGGAATTGCCCCGCGCGGCTTCTTCGTACCCTATCGCTATGCTGACAGTTTGGCGGATAGTGAAAACGGTTGTTTCGTCGGCGCACTCAGGGTTTTTCAGACCGCTGAACCTGCGTTTGAATCCGTTCTGTCCTGGATGGATGAGTACCGGGATGAGTTGTCATCTATTGGTTCAGGCGTTCCCCCTGAGCCCCGTTGGGAACAGGACTGGTTTCCGGGGCTCGACGGAGCGGCAGCCTACTGCATGATGCGTCATCATCGACCGGCTCGGGTGATCGAGGTGGGGTCCGGTCATTCGACGCGGTTTTTCGTCCGCGCGGCCCGGGATGCCGATCTGGATATGTCGATCATCGCTATTGATCCCGCCCCCCGCGCAGACCTGAAGGGGCTGGATATCCGGTTTCTTCAAACCACCATACAGAATGTTGCTGTTGATGAGTTTGAAATTCTCAAATCCGGTGATGTCCTGAGCATTGATTCCAGTCACATCCTGATGCCGGGTACCGACGTGGACATCCTGTTGAACAGGGTTCTTCCCCTGTTACCTGTCGGGGTTATGGTTCATATCCACGATGTGTTTCTGCCGGATGGGTACCCCGGGACGTGGGAATGGCGGGGATACAACGAACAACTTGGCGTTGCTCCCCTGCTGGAGTCAGGTGTATTTAAGGTCTTGTGGAGCAGTCACTACGTTCGTCGGTACATGGCCCGGGCGCTGTCCGCCAGCTACGGCGGGCACTTGCCGTTACCAACCGGTGCTCACGAATCTTCACTTTGGCTTCGTCGAGCAAACTCTGCGGCCCGGTGACGGGGAATGAGACCCGGTAAGCCAGCGGCTCACTCGATGGCGACATATCGCCCGGCCGCGGGTTTTCCACCGCTTCCCCTAAAGGATAGCGGCCCTCCTGATCACGTGACGGGTATTGAGAAGTTGCTATCGAATATCAAGGCTTAGGCATAGGGATCCGCGGCGTCCCGCAATCCGTCACCAAGGAAATTGAACGCCAGCACCACAATAATGACCGGTGCCATGGGCAGCATCAGCCAGGGATAGAGAGCAACGGCATTGATGTTTTGCGCTTCTACCAGCAGCACACCCCAACTGGTAATGGGTGGGCGGAGGCCCAGGCCCAGAAAACTCAGCGCGGTTTCGCCCAGGATCATCGACGGAATGGAGAGAGTTGCCGAGGCGATCAGATGGCTCATGAAGTTGGGCAGCAGATGGCGGGCAATGATACGCTTCGGCTTGGCTCCCATCAGCGCTGCCGCCGCACAATAATCTTCTTCGCGGAGCGCCAGCAGCTTTGATCTCACCGCACGGGCCAGTCCGGGCCAGTCCAACATACCGAGAATGATGGTGATCCCGAAATAAACGAGGATGGGACTCCAGTTGACGGGTAGCGCGGCGGACAACGCCATCCATAGCGGCAGCTCCGGCAGGGAGCGAAGGATTTCGATCACACGCTGAACCGTTGCATCCACCCATCCACCGAAGTACCCGGCGGCACCACCGATGGAAATTCCGAGAGCGAAACTGACGGCGATACCGATCAGGCCGACGGTCAGGGAAACGCGACTCCCGTAGACTATTCTTGAAAACATGTCGCGGCCCAGGCGGTCCGTTCCAAAGAGGTAGAGAGTACCACTTTCAGACGGGCAGAAGAGATGGAAACTGCCGTCAATGAGGCCCCAGAATTCGTATTTATCGCCGAGGCAGAAAAACCGGATATGATCAATCTTTTCCAGGTTTTCCGTGTACTCCCGTTTCAGGGTGTCCATGTTCAGGCGATAGTCGAGGCCATAGACAAACGGACCTTCAAAAGAGCCGTCATGAAAGAAATGTATCTCCTGCGGCGGTGCATAGATGAAGTGGGCATTACGGGAATGCAAGTTGTAGGGGGCCAGGAATTCGGCAATCAGAATGGCCCCGTACATGGCAAGCAGGATAAAGCCGGAAAACACCGCCAGCCTGTGACCTTGCAGGCGCCACCAGATCATTTTCCACTGGGACGCCATGTAGAAGCGTTCCTGTTCGGGTGTCAGAGCCTCAACGGAATAAGGGTCAAATGGATCCGTGTTGACGTAATGGGGGGTCTGATTGCTCATCTGCGCCTACCCCCGGTCAGTCTGATCCTTGGGTCAAGAATGGTCAGCAGGATATCTGAAACAAACATGCCGATTACGGTCAACATAGCGAGGAAGATAAGAAAGGAGCCTGCCAGATACATGTCCTGGCTTTGCAGGGCGCTCAACAGCATCGGACCGGTCGTCGGCAGGGACATCACAGCCGATACAATCACCGAACCTGAAACAACTTGAGGCAACAGGTTGCCGATATCGGCGATAAACGGGTTGAGAGCCATTCTCAGCGGATACTTGGCCAACAGTTTACCGGGTGGCAAGCCCTTGGCCTTGCCAGTGACCACGTATTGTTTTTGAAGCTCGTCCAGCAGATTGGCGCGAAGCCGTCGGATCATGCCAGCCGTTCCTGACGTTCCGATTACCACAACCGGAACCCAGAGGTGTGCCAGAACCGACATGGCCTTGTCCCAGGACCAGGGCTGGTCCAGATACTGCGGGTCCATGAGCCCGCCGATAGACGTGCCGAACCATACATTGGCCAAATAAAGAAGGACCAGCGCCAAGAGAAAGTTCGGTGTCGCAAGACCCAGGAAGCCTATCAGGGTTAACCCGTGATCCCCCCAACTGTACTGATGGGTGGCGGAATACACGCCGATGGGGAAAGCCACCAGATAGATAAAAATGATGGTTGAGAAGTTGAGCACCAAGGACAGGAACAACCGGTCGCCGACAACCTCGCTAACCGGTAGGTTGTATTCGAAAGAATAACCCAGATCACCCTGTAACAGGCCAAAGACCCAGGTTAAGTATTGTTCCGGCATGGATTTGTCGAGGCCGTATTGCTTACGCAGAAATTCGATTTTTTCTTCATCCACCAATTCACCTTGGCTTTGAAGTTCCGCAATATAGGTGCTGAGGTAATCCCCCGGGGGCAACTGAATGATAATGAAGATCAGCACGCTGGTTGCGGCCACAGTGACGATCATGGTCATGGTTCGACGGATCAGGTATTCAAGCATTGCTCATCTTCGCCTCAATTTCCTGAATGTGCCGTTTCGGTATCATCACTGAACCAGAATGTGTCGGGCCGGTAGATTCCGAAATGAGCGCCGGGGT
This sequence comes from Rhodospirillales bacterium, assembly GCA_963921245.4. Classification (GTDB taxonomy): domain Bacteria; phylum Pseudomonadota; class Alphaproteobacteria; order Rhodospirillales; family Casp-alpha2; genus JABJGO01. Next base: position 1,133,476 of record CAWUEY030000001.1, read on the forward strand.
CCCAGTTGTAGATGCCTTCGATAGGAACCCCGTTCAAACGGTTGCTGACCACAACAGGTTGGCGGACACCGGATACCAGGCCAATGGAAAACACGTTGTCGGTGTAGATATCCAGCATTTCATTCCAGATTTCACGACGGGTTTCGCTGTCTTCGGCAAGCACCCAGGATTCATTCAAGCTGGCAAGGCGGCGGGCGACCGGCATATCGATGGCTTCACCAGCTTTCCCATTGGTTTGATAAAACTGACCCCACTTCGGCCATTGAAAGTGCTCCTGATTGGTCGGGGCCAGTTCTTCGGGGCTGGTTTGCGGGGTTGGAATACCGTTTTCCAGTCCAAACCAGATCGACATCAGGGTCGTTCCCGCAAACACCCGGTTCCGCAGCACCTCACGCTGTAGCGGTTTGATGTAGATTTTGATGCCGACTTTTAACCAGCTGTCATGCACCAGCTCCAGGACATCGGATTGCTCGGTATCTTCACCCGCCGTTTCCACGATGATCTCCATGGGGCGTGCGTCCGGTAGAAGCCGGACGTCCCGGCTGTCGCGTTCCGTCAGGCCAAGGGCGTCAAGCATGGCATTGGCCTTGTCCAGATCGAACATCGTCCAGCGGTTGGCAAAGGTCTCATTGTAGAGCGGACTGCGAGGCAGGGGAGAGTTGTTATTCTCGTGCGCCAGCCCGTAATAGATCACCTGGTTAATTTCATAACGATCTGTCGCCAGTGAGAGCGCCCGGCGGAAATCAACGGTACGGAAAAGATCACGCCATGTTTCATCGACCGTATTCAGGTTGGGGAACAAGGCCATATGTGCCCCTTTAGCCGTTTGCCACAGATGGACTGAGAAATTGTTTGTGTCTTCACCCTGTTTCAGGAAGGTGTAATCGCTGAAACCCAGGGCCCGCGCCTGCAGATCGGCTTCCCCGGCACCTGTTTTGGCGGGGATCAGTTTCGGACTAGCTACCGTAATGGTTACCGCATCCACATAGGGTAATTGCTGTCCCGTTTGATCGATCCGGTGGAAAAATGGGTTGCGTGAGAAGACAAAACGTTCCGCCGGTGGTTCGGTGGCAAGGACCCAGGGCTCCAAAGTGGGCAGGGCAGTGTTGTTGTTACGGTATTGTCGGCCATGTTTGATCAACAGGGCCACCCAGTTGCGCTGACCGTGCTCCTCCACCATTTCGGCCAGGGTTTCTTCATTCTGGTAGCGAACATGGAACTGTTTCAGGTAATGGGCCGGGCGGTAGATGTAAAAAGGACTTGCCCGGGCGAGCGCTGGCAGGAAGTAGGGGTTGGGGCGGTTCCATGTGTAGCGCACCGTATACTCGTCCAGCACTTCAAAGGCTGGCCCTTCCCCGCCAGCTTTCAGGACCGTGGGTAGTCCGGTTGATGAAATTTCTTCGTTATTGGCGATGTCTTCCCAGTAAAAGCGAAAATCTTCTGCCGTGAAGGGGTGTCCGTCCGACCACTTGTGACCGGGGCGGAGGTGCAGGGTGAATTGGCGTCCTTCCACGATCTCGATATCACGCAGGATATCGGGTTGGATGCTGAGATCCTCTGTATACCCTACAAGACGGGAATAGCCGAAGACGACCATCAGCCGGATATCTTTGGAACGGCCCATCAGCAAACGCATCTGTCCACCGTGTCTGCCCACGTTGTCCACGGTGACCACGGCGGGTTCCGAGGGTACGCGTTCGGCAATAGGGGGAAGCGTTCCGTTGGAAACGGCGTCACGTAACGACGGTGTTTCTTTCAGAGACCAGGACTGTGCATGCAGCGGATCGGTTGTCCATCCAAAAATCAGTGCAGCTGTGGCAACAAGTAAGCAAACGATAGGGGAGCAGAAACGGCCACTCATGCACTTCTCTCCAGCGTTTCCGGAAGGTCAAAGGCGCGAATAAAATGACCGTCACCTGCTTTTAGGAAAGGTGTCGATTGTCCACCCCGAGGGGTAAAAGGTCCGGGCCATTCGTGCGGCACAGAGGCTTTGCCTTCCATGAGGGCCTCAAAGTTCAACGGGTGATCCGGGTCCGCATAGGGCACAGCGGACACCAGAGCCCGCGTGTAGGGGTGCAGCGGGTTCTTGAACAGGGCTTCACGCGGTGCCAATTCAACCAACTGACCCGCGCACATAACGGCAATCCGGTCGGCGATGTAGTCCACCACAGCAAGGTTGTGAGAGATAAACAAATAGGTCAGGCCCAAGTCCTTCTGCAAATCTTTAAGCAAGTTGAGAATCTGGGCTTGAACGGACACATCCAGGGCGGACACCGGCTCATCGCAAATGACGAGATCCGGTTTCAGGGCAAGGGCGCGGGCGATTCCAACACGTTGACGCTGACCACCGGAGAAACTGTGCGGATAGCGGTTAAGCCACCGCGGGTCCAATCCGACAAGCTTCATCAGTTCCTGCACAAACACCCGGCGATAGGTATTGTCACCGATGTTGTGGATGACCAGTGGTTCGCTCAGAAGATCGTATACGGTCATGCGGGGGTTCAGCGAACTGAATGGATCCTGAAAGATGTACTGTATTTTTTGCCGCAAGGGGACAAGCTCGTCGTCACTGAGAGTCAGAAGATTTGTTTCGCGGCCATCCTCGGTGAATGCGACCTCGCCTTCGTCAGCATGAATACTGCGCATGATCATCTTTGAAAGCGTGGTCTTGCCACACCCCGACTCACCTACCAGCCCGAGGCACTCTCCGCGCTTGATGTCAAACGAGACGCTGTTGACGGCGAGCAGGGGACGTATGGATGCGCGTGACGTGAACAGTCCCTTGGCACTTCTGGTTAGGAAGCTTTTTTTCAGGTTGCGGACGGAGAGGATCTGTTCATCGGCTTCGGTAACCGGGGCGCGATCCTTTTTCAGCAGATCGCTTGCCTGGTGTTTGATCTCGCGAAGTGGCACCAGCCGCTCGCCGTCCTTCATGTCAAAATGTGGTACGGCTTTCAGCAATGCTTTCAGATAGGGGTGCTGCGGGTCGCGGAAAATGTCGCGGGCGCTGCCGCTTTCCACGACACGTCCGTGATAGGCAACAACAATGTCGTCAGCCATATTGGCCACCACCCCAAGGTCGTGGGTGATCATCAGCACCGCCATGCCCAGTTCCTGTTGTAAATCCTTGATCAGCTTCAAGATTTGCGCCTGAATGGTGACGTCGAGGGCGGTGCTGGGTTCGTCGGCGATCAACAGAGATGGCCGACAGACCAGGGCCATGGCAATCATCGCCCGTTGGCGCAGTCCGCCAGACAATTCAAAGGGATAGTTGTCAAAAGCCCGAACCGGATCGGGAAACCCGATACGGTCCAGCATGTCGATGGACAAATCACGGGCTTCGTCAACGGAAACATCCCGGTGCACCAGAACGGCTTCACTGATCTGGTTGCCCACAGTGTGCAAGGGTGAGAGCGAGGTCATGGGTTCCTGGAAGATCATTGATATCCGATTGCCCCGGATGGAGCGGAAAGCGTCGCTGGCGGGGTCGAGTTGTGCCAGATCAACAGATGAATCGGAAGCCGATGTAGCGTCGACGTCGTTGAGCTGGATACAGCCCGCCGTGATTACGGCGGATCGTGGCAGAATGCCCATGACGGCCTGTGCTGTGACAGATTTTCCAGACCCGGATTCACCAACCACCGCGACAGTCTGACCGGGGGAAATCTGGAAAGACACATCGCTGACGGCGGTTACCGGACCGGATTGGGTCAGGAACCGCACGCCCAGGTTTTGAATGTCGAGAAGGGGTTGCATCAGGCAAACACTTCCCGGCCGGAAAGCCATTTGATGGCGGGATGAGCCGCCGCCATTTGAAACAGGTTTTCAAGGAATGCCCAGCACGCTGGCGTGTGCACGAGATGGTGGGTCAGGATGCCCGTGGGCTCATTTGCGTCACAAGTTTCCTGACGTCGCGCTTTCAGATGGGAAACGAGTTGTGCACAAACCGGCTCTTCACCGGCAAATCCGCGATCACCGCGCCAATCGATAATGTCGGCATGTGTGTTGACCTGACAGAGTCCAGGCACGGGAAATTGGTACTGCCGGGGGCCAAAGGTTGACAAGCCGGTCAAACCGCATGTTGAGAGAATGTTGTAAACCAAAGGGTGAATTCGATTCCAGGGCGGGACAAAGGTGGCCTGAAAATTTGGACTCCTGCTGATCCGGGTAAACCCGTTGGCAATATCCCGCGCGACATCGGCTTCTGACCGCGTGTTACCGAACTCCGTTTTTTTCTGATCGGCAGGCGCGTGATTCACGTGGGCATACCCGTGTTGAAGAACAGTGATGTTTGCGGCGGGCGCAACGGATTGCAGGACCTCGTTCTCAACGGCATGGGGGATGACGGCAAGGCACAAGGGAACCGCGTGGTGTTCGGAAAGTGCATAGAGTTGATCAAGTTTCTTTGTCCGGTTTGTCGCGTCATCGTCGCGCCACCACAGGGTTGCAATCCTGCCGGTATCCGACCATGCATCGAGCTCTGAAGTCAGGGCATTCCAGGCTGTTGTAGATGTGACTGCCATCACCCTAGGCCTGTTCCATCAGCAATTTCACGGTGTCACCATCAAGGAGCTGAATATCCACTGAGCACATACCCTGCAAATCGACGGTTTCGCCATTGAGTTTGATATCCCCGCCCAAAAATTCCCGAATGCGTCCGCCGACCAGCGCCGAGGCCTGGTCCGCCGCCAAGCCACGGGCAATGATGCCGAACCGATACCCGGAAAGGCGGCCGAGTACGTCTACGTCTCGAATTGTCGGTTTGATCCGCTCGGAAATGGTGCGTAGAACGGTTTGCTGGTGGGCGAGATCTCCGCTGACCTGATCATGATCATCCAATTCCGGGAAATCGATTATTACCAGGGATGATACCTGATCGTTGCGCTCGTCCGCGCTGGTGGTTGTTTTCAAGTAATCCAGGAACAGGTTGCGGTTGGGCAATCCTGTTACAGGATCATAAAGTTCGTAGTGGGCACTCATGGAACGCATCATGGATTCCAGTTTAGTGGCGAGGATGTGCGAAAGATTGGTGCCGACGGCTGGATTTTCCTTGATCAGTTGAATGAAAACATCCTTGTGAATTCTCAGAACCGTGGATTTTTCATTGGCCTGAACCGTGGCCGTCCTTGGGGCTTCGCACAATAAGGCCAGTTCACCGATGACGCCGCCCCGGCCGATCTCGTCAATCTTGACACGGTTCTGGCCGGTTTCGGCAATAATGCTGAAGGTCCCGTCAACAATAACAAACGCCATGTCGCCGGAATCGCCCTGCGTGATCAGGTTTTCCATGGGCTTCAGAACCTGACGCTCACTGGTAAACGCCAACAGTTTCAGCCGTGACCTGTCGAGACCCGAGAAAAACGGAATGGCGGCGAGCAGGTCTGTATCCATTGCCAGTTCACCGCTATCGGCAGCAATACCGGTTGCCTCAGGAAGAACCTTTTCAATCGCGTCGCTAGCCGTGGTTTCCCTGACCTTGCCCGCCTCGGCCAGGAACATGCGATCAAATTGATCGGGATCAGTGATTTCCGCATCGACCCAAACGAGGCCTCTATCCGTCATGGCTTCCTTGATAGCGGCAAACACGGATTTCTGGGTGGCTGTATCAAGAACGCCTGTTGCCTCATTGACGATAAACATCTCCGGTTCCTTGATGAGGTTCCGAGCAATGGCCAGTTTTTGACGCTGCGCCGGGCTCAGGCGCCGCCCGGCAATGCCGACTTCCGAATTGAGACCGGCTTCAAGAATGGGTAGTTTGAGCTCGAGCTCGTCAAAGACACTGGTCACAAGTGTTTGGATTTTTTCCGCACTGTCGGTGCGGGTGGTGTCGATCTTTCCGAACAAGGCGTTGTCGATCAGGCTGCTCGACGGATTATAGGTATGGCGCTCAAAAAACGAAATCCTGTCCTGCATGGCTTCCGGCAGATCTTCTTTGAAAACGCGGCGAGCCTCAAGCAACCGTATCTCCATGGTATCATCCACCAGCCCCAGCCGGTGCTGCGCCGGTATGAGGCGGAAGGGTAGCTGGATCAATCGCTCGCGCTGTTCTTCATTCAATCCTGCAACGCCGTCATTGGCAGACGCGTTCAGAATGATCTGAAATTCCGGCAGATCGTCGGCTTCGATGAAGCTGAACTTTTCAAAGAACTCATGCCCGGGAGGCAGATCGCGGAACAGCTCGACCATGAGAGCGGCGACGGCTCGTCCCATTTCCACAAAATCCTGGCGCAGACCCACTTTTTCCAGAACATCCATGACCACCGCATTGGTGCCCAGGTTTTCCACGTCAAAGGTTTCGTCGATGGGGGTACCGAAGAGAATGTTTTCCGCTACGGAGGCGTTACGGTTATACGCTTTCGAATCCCAGGATTCGACAAGGCCGTTGAACGCCTCACAATTCAGACGTTCCTGAATCATATCGCGCGCCTTGAGGATTGCCTTTGCCAGATCAGGGCTAGTTTCGGGATTGATACTGCTGCGGATGCCAATGGCCAAAACGTCATCCACTAGCCCGCCCGCAGCAAGCGCCCGCATGGCACGTTGCAGGAGCGCGTCACCGTTTTCACCCTTCAAAAATCGCTGATCGATCCAGTTTCCGCCAATGTCGAACACACTGTTTCCGGAAAGCTCGGATTCCATGCGCCTGGATTGTTTGTCGTCGGATGTGGCGGCATCACTCTGCGGATAGTGTTTCAGGCCGTAGAGCAAATTGTCGCGGATCGACCCGGAGCGAATGTAAGCGTCCTGATCCACATAACCGATCTGGCGACCGGTTACATGTTCGGGCAACCGACCAAGGTCCTTGCCGTTAATAGTGAGGGAGCCGCCTGTCGGTGATATCTGACGGGCCAGTAATTTCGCCACGGCGGATTTCGGTCCGCCGGCGCGCCCGGTGAGGGCAACGTGCTCTGATGTATTGAACGAGAATGTGGCGTTTTCCAGGGTCTTCGTGCGCTCATCTTCTTCCAGCGTCAGGTTGGCTGCTGAAACGGTACCGGATAGCTTGTCGCCGCCCTCGGCACTGGGGCTCAGAACCTCCTCGCTAAACATATTCGGTGGATCGAAGCGTTCGATGAGCTGGGTATACTTGATGCGGGCATCTTCCATGCGCTGATAGAAGTTCAAGAGCTCTTTCCAGGGGGGTGCCAAATCCTTGTAGGCGGCAAGAATGGCGACCAAGGCCCCGATAGAGATTTCACCATTGATGACCAGATAGCCGCCGATGGAAAAGAAAAAGAACGGTGTAACCTGGGCCAGAAAGTTGTTCAGAAACTTAATGAAAAACTTCTTGCGATAGACCTGATAACGAATGTTGAAGATCGCCCCCAGACGGGAGGAAAAATCAGCCAGTTCGAATTGCGACGTGTCATGGGCATGGATTTCCGAGGCTCCGGCAACCATTTCATTGATGCGCTCCGACAGTTTGCGAACATGCTGGATACGCTCCTTGTTGAGCAGGTTTACACGGCGTTGAAGTTTCGGGATTAACCATCCCTGGACGGGGTACAGCGCAATTGCCGCAATCCCGAGAATAGGGTCCTGCACGAACATGAAAAACAGCGCCGTAACCAGCAATCCGCCCTGATAGGCGGGCAAGGCGAAAGACTCCCCGACAAATCCGCCGAGCGGTTCGGTTTCGGCGGTAACCATGGAGACCACTTCGCCTTCGGAAATATTTCTGAAATGCAGGAGCGGAAAGCGCATGACACGACTAATGAGAGCGTACCGCAAGCGCCGCAACATGCGCTCACCCATGACACCGATATAGACATTGATGAAGTACTTGAAACCACCGTTTACAAGAACCAGCGACAAAAACGCGAGACAGAGCGCGGCCAGGTACTCCAACTGCTCAAGGTCGCGTCCAAAGAAGGCTTTCGGGAACTCTCGGCCACCGATCGCTTCGTTGATGATGTCTTTCGGCAAATCGAGAGAGAAATAATAGAACGGCAGTGATGCAGCGATCATCGTCAGCAGCAAAATTTGCTGCTTCTTGCTGTAACGCAAGATAAATCCGAAAACGCCCTTGTCCACCCCGTGTTCCTCTTGGCCGCAGATTCCGGTGCGGTTATTGTTCTTTCCGGCACCATTATGACTGCTGCTAGTGTACTTGTTATTTCAGGAATGAGAACCGCTGAATCAGCCAGCACAAACAAAACAGCCTACGATTTTGTCACTTCCTGAGAAGGTTTTCCACAATGCGGGCCGCTGCCTCCGCGCCATTGGTTTTGAACGGAAGTTGATCCGGTGTGGAGAGGGTAAGAGCTTGTTCAATAGCAGTGGCCAATGTTTCAGGCGACAGGTTTTTTTCGTCGGTACTCACCACAAATCCGCGCGCGGCAAGCAGACGGGTTCGCCTTTGTTGTTCGTTTTCGTTGCCCCGGGAAAACGGCACAACAACCGAGGGGCACCGGGCCTGTACCAGATCCATCAGGGTGTTGTATCCGCCCTGGGAGATGGAGAGTACGCAATTACTGAGGAGCGTCGGATAATCCTTCCGATTGGGTTCAACAATGATATGGGAGTCACCCAAAGCCTTGATCTCTGAAACCGCCGCCGCCGGAAGGTTGGGGCCTGTGAGAATCCGCCATGTCCGAGCGCTCAAAGACGTCAGGGGTTTGGCCTGAACCGCAGTTCTAAGCAAATCTTCACCGACTGCACCGCCACCCGCGGCGACGATAACTTCACCTGCGCCTGATGACGGTTCCTCGCCGCGTGGAAGGGGCGGGGTCACATATCCTGAATAGACGGTGTTGGCTGTCAACGCGTCGGCTTCAGGAAAGGTTTGGTCAAAAGTAATGAAGGAAGGGTCGCCGTGTACAACCAGGCCATCAAAGTACGCATTCATTGTTCCGGTTATCCACCGGATTTTTTCCGCATTGTTTGGGGATACCAGGATATCGCGTACAGAGCAGAGGATTTTTGGTGGAACAGGACTTGAACGGGCCCGTTCCAGAAGCGGTAGCAATTCAAACCGGAATTGCCGCCGCCCAAAAGGGAACTGTTCGATCAGCAAGGCGCCAGGCGCGGTTTTGTCGTAGAGAGCGAGAAGCTGATCCCGTCGCGCGGTCTTCCAGGCTTCTGATATGGGATGTCCCTCTGCATCTACGAGACCCGAAAATTCGACATCTGCTGCCCTGGCCTCGGGCAGGTGGTGAATTGTGCAACCGCGAAACTCGATACCGCTCACAGGCGCACCGCCGTAAGCGATATGGACATCGAGTTCTCGTCTCTGCATGGCATCGGCAATCAGAGCAGCGCGCCGAACATGTCCCACGCCCAATAGATGCTGCACATAAAACAAAACGCGCTTTGCGGGCGTTGTCATGACGGGTTTCCGGTGAGGGGGATGCTGGTTTCGCTCAAGGAAAGGCTTCCATCCGGGTGAATACGGAATCGCCGTGCCGTTGCCAGCATCAATTTGTGAGGGTCCTTGCCGAGCATATTCCATCCCGTCGCCCGAGCCGTAAGGGCACGGATAACACCTTTGTGGGTGATGGTGCCGATATGCCCGTCGTGATCTTTCATATCCCGAACCCATGTCATAACTCGGTCGGTCACATCGCGAGGGCTTTCGCCACCGGGGGGGCGAAAGTCAAGGCCTTGGTCCTGGTTGTGCTGAAATGCCTTTCCATATTCCGCATTCAGATCGTTCAGGGTTTTGCCTTCCCACTCACCCCAATCCATTTCTATCAAGCTTTCTTCGGGGTCAGCGTCAACGCCCAACAATGTAGCGGTTTCCCGTGCTCTCAAAAGGGGACTGGTGAACCAGTCAGCACCGGCCATGTCTGCCGGTACCGTCCACAACAGTGCCTGTTCCCGTCCGCTGGCGGATAACGCTACATCGCTGCGCCCTTGCATCCGTCCGGCAGCATTCCAGTCCGTGGGGGCGTGACGGATCAGGGTCAGGACGGGCATGATGATACCAGTTGCTCAAAAACAGCGGTAAGCCGCCGGGCGGCGCCATTGAGGCCGTGATGCTCCCAGGTTCGCGCTTGTGCCTGCTTTCCCATGGCCTTCATTTTGTCCGGTTGGGACAGCAAGCCCGTGATTGCCCGCGCCATTTGTTCCGGGTCATGAGGGGGAACAAGAACCCCGCAGTCCGGTGCGTTGACCACGCCGCTTACCCCGCCCGAGTCTCCGGCAATCACCGGTATACCTGAAGCCTGTGCCTCCACAAATGCCATGCCAAACGCTTCGTTTACAGCGGGCCACACATAGAGGTCGCTGGCCGCATACAGACCCGGCAAATCACCGCTGTCCTTTGCACCGATGTATCGAACGCGGGCGCCAACAGGGTGAAGGGCCATGCGAACGTCGTCACGGGCCTCTCCGTCCCCGACCACCAGCAAGTGCCAGGACTGATTGGATATTCGTTCGAGGGCCTGTCCGAGAATTTCATAGGAGCGCAACTTGTCACCCGTTCGCATCATGGCAACGCTTATGAGCCATGGAACACCGGGATCGACGTTATACTGTTCTGCTGTTATGGCCCGATACCGCGTCCGGTCTTCTGCGGCTCTGGCGTAGGGTCGCGTATCCACAAATGGCGGAAAGGGGGTGATGTCGGTGCCATTTTTCAGAAAAGGTTTGATGCCGGGGTTGTCATTGTCATTAAAGCTTAAAACAGCGTCCGACATAACAATGGCCCGTTTGCTGGCTTCCAGTCCGATGTTCCACGGACCGCCCTCCTGTTTTGCCGCATAGGACGCCTCGGCGATAACGTAGGGAATGTTCAGGGCTTCCGATATACGGGGTCCCAGCCAGTCCGGTGCCTTGTGGTAGACGTGGTAGGTGAACCAGATTTGGGGTGGCGTAATACGGCCGTCACCATAGGCTTCAATCAAACCCATGGCTTGTCGGTCACCCTCCTGCCTGATAGCCGCCTGAATTTTTTTATCGCCTGTTCCGTCATAGGCCCGATGCTGGCTGGCCAGCTGCACCTGATGCCCGCCCTTGCCCAACGCTTCCATGAGTAATTGCGCCATCTGACGATCCCCGGATGGTACGGGGTGGTGAGGGGACTTCATGGGCGCGTAGAAAGCCACCAGCATCTTTATAATGTTCCGTTGCTAAATCGAGTTTCCAGATCATCAATGCCGGTATCCAGCGAGAAATGCGTTCGTACCCGCCGTTCTCCGGCACGTGCCAGCTTCAGGCGTTTTTGTGGGTGGGTCATCAGGTCTTCGATCGCGTTCGTCAGCTTTTCCGTATCTCGCGGCTCAACCAGCACGCCGGTTTTTCCATCAATAATCAGTTCGGCAATTGCCGAAACACGGGTTGCGATACACGCGAGTTGCTGGCTCTGGGCCTCCATCAACACATTGGGTAGACCGTCTCGGTCGCCATCGTGGGCGATGCGGGAGTTGAGAATGAAAATTTGCGCCTCTGACAGGGCCGAGAGCACCTGGTCCTGGGGCAGGGCACCGCGCCAGATTATCCGCTCGCCAATGCCCAGATCACGGGCCTGTTGCTGGAGGTCTGCCTTTAGTGGGCCGCCGCCAATGTGGATGAAACGCCAGTTCAGGTCTTTTGGAAGGGCGGCGAGGGCCTTTAACAAACCGTCGTATCCTTTTTTCTCCACGGCGCGGCCCACGGAGAGCAGGGTTACCGGATTGCCCGGACTGGAACCGTCGGGACCGGCATCCCGCTTTTCCGGTTTTTGGAATCGCGTCAAATCCAAACCGTGATAGACAAGCGAAACGGTTTCTGCATGGGGGGCGAAGGCTGAAAGGTGCTCCACATTGGTTCGTGTGCAGGTTACCAACCATTCACAGTCGCTTAGTTTTTCGCTAAGTTCCCAATCCGGGGAAGTGTAGATGTCCTTAGCGTGGGCGGAGCAACTCCAAGGTTTACTCAGCATCATCGCGGCATAGCGGGAAACTGAAGCGGGCGTGTGCAGGAAATGGGCATGAATTTGGACTATTTCAGGCGACAATTCAGCGGCCAGGACACAAGCCTGCCCAAAACGACGAACGCGGTTGCGGGTTCGGTCGCGAGCAAAATCCCGCCGCCATGTCTGGTACGCCTCTTTATATCCACCTAACAGACGGGCCTTTTGCCAGGCGTTCCAAACGCGTCCGGGCTCCTGATGCAGGTATTCCGGCAGGTAGCTTATCGGGGCCTGGATTTCGTCGTGAATGGGGTGGCGATAGATATCTGTTGGATGGCGCAGCGAAATGATGCGGATAGGCAACCCGCGTTTTTCCAGGGCCTTGATTTCCTGTGCAATAAATGTTTCGGAAAGCCGGGGATAGCCCTTGAGGACAAACGCAACGGGACGCACGGGAGTACTCAATTTGTCAGGTAACGACCGAAAGGCCAGTAGTTTCCGGTACCTCTTCAGGTTGGTCAATGACCCACCCGTCGACAAGGGCATTGATCGTAGAAAGTCCGTCCAGAAGGCCCGGAATATGGGTGGTTGATGGAGGTGCTCGATCTGCCAATTCGGTAATTGCCTGCGCCATATCCTGTGGCCGTCGCTGATCATCATCCAGCAACATGGAGACCAGTCCCAGTTCCTCCGCCCGTTTTGCCCGAATGTATTGTTCCAGTCGAGGCACGGTACGCGGTACGATCACGCACGGTTTGTCAAAGGACAAGACTTCACAAAAGGTGTTGTAGCCGCCCATGGCGATAACACCACTGGCGCGTTGAAACAGGGCTTCCATGTGAGCATCAAACGTAATGGCGTGAACAGCGTTCAGCCGATTTACACGTGCCATGAAATCTGATTGCAGTTTGGATTGCATGAACGGGCCCAGTACCAGCAGGGCTTGCATGTCGAGGTCCTGATAATGCTCATAGGCGCGAAGAACCCAGTCAATTAGGGTTGCACCGTCTCCGCCGCCACCGGTGGTCACCAGGACATAGGGCTTGTGCGGGCTAAACTGTTCGGAAACAAAAGGTGTTGCGATAGTGGTGTCCCATGATCGCCTAAGATACCCTGTATAGACCGCCTTTTTGCGCACTGCGTCCGGCAGATCGACACCCTCCAGCGGATCGCAGACGTTTTTCAGGCCGTAAATCCAGAGTTGGTCATATAGATCACGAAGCGCGGGCAACGCGTTTTTGCGTTCCCATTCCTCGGACAGGACACCGGGTTCGTCGAGCACATCGCGTAAGCCCAGGACCAGTGGTATACCCTGTTCACGCAGCATGGAAAGGGTGTCCGACACTTCACCGCGCAAGCCTAGAGGTTCCTTATCCACGATAAACAGGTCTGGTTCGAACATTTCCGCGGTGTGTTTGATCAACCCTGCCCGTAGCGCCACGGTTTCCTCAATGCCCATTTCAAGGCTGAGAGAGGTATAGTTACCGTGACGGAGTTTAATGACACCGGGAATGCGGATAAAATCCACCCGTGTCCTGAAATCGAAACTGCCGATTATGGGCGAACCCGAAAGAACAAGAACACTGAGGTCTGAGCGGTTTCCGACCAGGGAATGTGCGATCGTCTGGCAACGGCGCAGGTGGCCGAGCCCAAAAGTATCATGGCTGTATATCAACAGTCGTCTATTGGCGCGATTGTTTTTCATGGCAAATGCCGTTCATTCCTCCGTTCTTTCCGTCGTTTATTTCACCGGGCACTACCAAGGTCCTGCGTTCGGCGATATGCTACCCTTTTGCGACTCCCGTGGGAAGAAAAACTCGCTCAAACCCGCTCATAGAGCTGTTTTGATGGCGTGAGAGTGTGTGGGGGGATATTGGCTTGATGCCAGTCTACTTGTTGAGTTTATCCGCTTTGATCTATCATTGCACACCCGCCCCCAATGCGCAGAAGAACACACTATGGAACCCTATATTCCCCACGGCATTGCCGCCTTTCAGATGTGGGTTACGTTTGCCCTGATTACGGGCGCGTTAGTGTTCTATTTTTTTGAATTCACGACCATGGAGCTGACCTCCGTCGGGTTGATCTGCGCGTTACTGATTTTTTTCAATTTTTTTCCTGTAACCAATGAGTCGGGTCAAAATCTCATTGACCCGGGGCGTATATTGCACGGGTTTTCCAACCCCGCATTGATTGCTGTTCTGGCCCTTCTGGTGGTGGGGCAGGGAATGGTCCGAACGGGTGCCCTTGATCATGGCGCCCGCGTTATTCTGAAGGTTGCGCGGGGCTCGATGGGCCCGATTTTCGCCATGATGTTTTCACTCATTATTGTCATGGTCGTCAGCGCCTTTCTTAACAACATTCCGGTTGTGGTGATTTTCATTCCCATCATGCAGGCGCTTGCGGCCCGGTTTGCGCAATCTCCAAGTAAGTGGATGATCCCGTTAAGTTTCGCGGCTGTTTTCGGTGGAATGCTGACTCTTATCGGCTCGGGGACAAACCTGCTGGTGAACAGTGCACTGATCGAAATGGGCGAGCCACAGTTCGACTTTTTCGATTTTTCCATTCCGGGGTTGGTTCTGGCCGGAACCGGCCTGCTCTATGTAACCTTTATTGTCCCGCGTATCCTCTCGGATAGAGGTGGCGGGGCGGATACATCAACCAGCGGAGACGGTAAGCAGTTTCTGGTTCAGATCACCGTTGGGGACAATGCGAAAATCATTGGAAAACGCAGTGTTGGTGGACTTTTCAAGGACCTGCCAAAAATGACCGTGCGAATGATTCAGCGGGGGCGGGATGTCTTGCTGCCGCCCTTTGAAGATGTGGTTATCCGCCCCGATGACGTCATGGTAGTTGCCTCAACCCGCAAAGTTATGCGGGACGTGATTGCGGACGATCCGGCCTTGTTTCATCCCGATCTTGGAGATGATCCCCGCGAAGGCGAGGAGGGGAAACGGCCCTGGCAAGAGGGGGATCAGGTTCTTGCCGAGGTGATGATCGTACCCGCCAGCCGGTTTGTGGGTCAGACCTTGTCGCAGATCGGTTTCCGTTACAAAACCCACTGCATTGTGATCGGCGTGCAACGGCGTTCGCGGATGATTCGCTCCCGCATTACGGATATTCGCCTGCAATCCGGTGACGTATTGCTCGTTCAGGGCCAGCCCGATGACGTGGCGGAACTCAGAAACAATCACGATGTCGTGTTGATTGAGTGGTCGACGGAAGAACTCCCCGCGACGGATCATGCGCGTCATGCCATGGTAATTTTTTCAGGCGTTGTTTTCTGCTCGGCGACGGGCCTCATGCCGATTGTGGTCAGTGCCCTATGCGGTGCGGCGGCCATGGTCGTGTACGGTGTCATCAACATAAATCAGGCCTTTCGTGCGCTGGATTCAAAGATCGTTACCACGATTGCGGCGGCACTGGCACTCGGTGTGGCGTTGCAGGAAACCGGTGGCGCAGCCTATCTCGCTCATGCCCTAGTGGTGCTTGTGGAAGGGCAGTCACCGGCGGTGGTTCTCTCCATGTTGTTCCTTTTTGTGGCAATACTAACAAACGTGATCAGCACCCAGGCCTGTGCGGTTTTGTTCACACCCATCGCGGTGGACCTTGCCCGTGAAATCGGCGTTGCCCCCGAAGCCTTCGCGCTGGCGATCATGTTCGCCGCCAACTGCTCGTTTGCCTCACCCATCGGCTACCAGACCAACCTTATGGTCATGGCACCCGGGAACTACCGATTTATCGACTTTTCAAAAGCCGGGGTACCCCTGGTGCTTCTGATCTGGGTGGTCTTTTCCTTCTTTATGCCGTGGTACTACGGGATCTAGGTTAGATTACCATTGTCATGGCGCCGCGGAGGGTGAATTAACGTCGGACTGTGCTCGCACTTTGTTTGTTCTTTTGCTATAGAATTCGAAAATGTGCCACGAATGCCGCGTCTCCAATGTCTAAACCTCGAATAAAGCCCGCGAACCCGCAGTTTTCCACAGGCCCTTGTAAAAAGCGGTCGGGCTGGAGCCTTGCCGAATTGTCCGGTTATTCACCGGGTCGGTCGCATCGGTCTCAATTATGCCGGCGAAAACTCGCTGAAGTGACCATCGCCAGCCGCCGGGTGCTTCAGATCCCCGAAGATTGGCGAATTGGTATCGTTCCCGCATCGGATACGGGGGCGGTCGAAATTGCTCTGTGGAATCTGTTGGGAGAACGCGGTGTTGATGCCCTTGTCTGGGAAAGCTTTGGCCGCGGCTGGTTGGTGGACGTGCGTGATCATCTCAAACTTGATGATGTCCGCATTCATGCCGCCGATTATGGGTATCTGCCGGACCTCTCTCAAATAGACAGTGGTCGGGATGTCGTTTTCACGTGGAACGGCACAACGTCGGGGGTGCGGGTGCCAAACGCAGACTGGATTTCCGAAACCCGGACCGGCCTGACGATTTGCGATGCCACGTCGGCGGCTTTTGCGGTGGACCTGCCGTGGGAGAAGCTGGATGTGGTGACGTACTCCTGGCAGAAGGTCATGGGGGGTGAGGGCGCACACGGTATGCTGATACTGAGCCCGGCGGCGGTTAATCGCCTGGAAACTTTTGTTCCCGCCAGGCCGCTGCCAAAAATTTTCAGACTGACCAAAAACGGCAAACTCATTGACGGTATCTTTCAGGGGGTAACCATCAACACACCGAGCATGTTGGCTGTGGAGGACGCTCTGGACGGCTTGACGTGGGCGGAGTCCATTGGCGGTCTCCCAGCCCTGATCAAACGCTGCAATCGCAATGCCAGCCTTGTGCAGGACTGGATCGACCAACGGGATTGGGTTTGCAATCTTGCCGTTGATCCACAGACCCGGTCAAACACCTCCGTCTGTCTAAAGATTACCGATCCGGCCTTTGACAATCTTCCCGAAGATGATCAGCGTGCGCGGGTAAAGGCCATGGTTCAGGCCCTTGAGGCGGAGGCTGCCGCTTTCGATGTCATCGGATACCCCGATGCATTGCCGGGATTGCGGATATGGACGGGGGCGACCATTGAACCGGATGATCTCGAAGCGCTGTTTCCCTGGCTGGACTGGGCTTTTGAACAGTTTGGGCGTGACTCAATCTAGGGAAGGAACTCGATCATGCCCAAGGTGTTGATCGCTGACAAAATGAGCGCCCTGGCCGATGAGGTATTTGAACGTCATGGTGTTTCATTTGACGTAAAAACAGGAATGTCACCGGAAGACCTGAAAGCATGCGTTGGCGAATACGATGGTCTGGTTGTGCGCTCCGCGACCACGGTTTCCGATGATGTTTTGGCGCTCGCAACCCGCTTGAAGGTCATCGGTCGGGCCGGCATTGGTGTCGATAATATCAATGTCCAGGCCGCGACAGCACGCGGTATTGTTGTCATGAACACGCCCTTTGGCAACGCCATTACCGCGGCGGAACACGCCATTTCCATGATGTTGGCGCTGGCGCGACAAATCCCTCGGGCCGATCAATCCACGCGCGCCGGAAAGTGGGAAAAGTCGCGGTTTGTAGGCATTGAGCTCATGAACAAAGTGTTGGGCATTATCGGTTGCGGCAATATTGGCAGTATCGTTGCGGATCGAGCCATGGGTCTCAGAATGCGGGTGCTGGCATTTGATCCCTATCTTTCGCCGGAACGTGCAGACGAATTGGGCGTGGAAAAGTGCGATCTGGATCGTTTGTTGACGGCGGCGGATTTCATATCCCTGCATACGCCTTTGAATGATGCGACGCGAGGAATCCTTAATGCCAGCACTCTGTCAAAAACAAAGCCGGGGGTGCGTATCATCAACTGTGCGCGGGGCGGACTGGTTGTGGAAGATGATATTCGCGCGGCTCTGGAATCCGGCCATGTTGCGGGTGCGGCCTTTGATGTTTTTGAAGTGGAGCCTGCAACGAACAACCCGTTGTTCGATCTTGATAATGTGATTGCCACGCCACATCTCGGTGCATCAACGCGCGAAGCCCAGGAAAACGTGGCCCAACAGGTGGCCGAGCAAGTCTCTGATTTTCTGCTTCACGGTGCTGTCAACAATGCCATCAATATGCCCTCGATGACAGCCGAAGAAGCACCGCGTCTCATGCCCTATATGAGACTGATGGAACAGTTGGGTGCATTTGTCGGTCAGGCCACGCAATCCGCGATTTCCCGCATCGAAATCTGTTATGAGGGCGATGCAGCGGCACACAATCACAAACCGCTCACGGCAACCGCGCTGAAAGGTGTGCTGTCGCCGTCCATTGAAAGCGTGAATATGGTTAACGCACCGGTGATTGCCAAGGATCGGGGTATCGCCATTCGGACGGCGGAGACGACCGACTCTGGTGAGTATCACACGCGTATTGTCATGAGCGTGACAACGCAATCCCAGACCCGATCCATTGCGGGAACACTGTTCAACAAGGAGCCCAGAATTGTTGGTATCAAGGACATTCACATTGATGCACGTCTGGGGCCTCATATGTTGTATATCACCAACAACGACAAACCGGGCCTGATTGGCGCATTGGGCACAATCCTGGGCGATGCCGGAATCAACATCGCAACTTTCAACCTGGGGCGCGCAGAGCAAGGGGGTGACGCCATTGCATTGATCGAGGTCGATGAGCAACCATCGAAGGAGGTTGTTCAGGCAATCCTCAGCCTGGAACACATTGTTCAGGTCACACCAATGACGTTCTAGGATTGTTCGCCGATCTGCGTCATGTCGAAAGGTGTGGATTGGTAGATATAGTTGATCCAGTTGCTGAACAATAGATGGGCATTTGCCCGCCAGGTATTCACAGGTGCCTTCACTGTATCGTCGCCCGGATAATAATGCGACGGTAAGGCAATAACGTCGCCTTTTTCCAGATCACGTCTGTATTCGTCGTCCAGCGTATTGGAATCATATTCCAGATGATTAAACATGTGGACATGGCGTAGTTTGGTGTCGTGTACCAGGCACAATCCGACCTCGTCGGACTCTGAAATGATTTCCAGATGAGGATAGTCAACGAAATCTTCCCTCCGGTTCTCGGTATGGCGGGAAACCGGCACCGGCATTTCGTCGTTCATGCCACGCATGAGCATGGATGTGGTGTCCATGACCCGGTGGCGGAAAATACCGAACCGTTTGGCGGGTAGCTGATACTTTGGAATGCCGTAGAAATGAAACAGAGCTGCCTGCGCTCCCCAGCACAGATTGAACAGGCCGTGGATATGGGTTCGGGACCAGTCGAATATCTCGCGCAGTTCATCCCAGTAGCTGACCTCTTCGAAAGGCAGTTTCTCAATAGGTGCACCGGTAATAATCATGCCGTCAAAGCGCTGATCGCGAATATCCTGGAACCGGTGATAGAAGTCGATCATATGATCGCGGGGCGTGTTTTTCGGAATGTAATCGGTGGGGGCGACCAGGGTCATCTCCAGTTGCAGCGGCGTCCCCGCCAGAACCCGCGCAATCTGGGTTTCCGTCTTGATTTTTTGCGGCATCAGATTAAGCAACGCGATGCGCAGTGGTCGGATATCCTGCCGAATAGCATCGGTGTCCTTGATCAGCAGAACGCCTTCATTTTCCAGCACTTTACGGGCGGGTAGATCATAGGGAATCTTGATAGGCACGGGCGGTTACACTGCTTGTATCGGGGGTTGATTTCGCTTGCTGCGCCGCTTCTCGCACGCTGTGACATAAATCTCAAGGTTTGATCGGGTATTTTCGGTGGCATTTGCCTGGCCGCGAACAACCTGATAGACGCAATCCAGCAGTTGCTCGCCGTCCGGCACGCCACCATTGCCGTCGGCCAGCGTGAACAGATCGTGGGCAGCAATGGAAAAGCCAAAGTTTTCCGCAATGGCTTCATATCGCGGTTTCCGAAACGCGAGCAGGTCTGGGAACAGGGGGCGAGCGAATTCCACCGGATCGATGCCCGCCCCGTTCTCCGGTTTGTTCTCCAGAATGGGCAGAACAAATGCCGGGTTGTAAAATAAGGGTTTGGGGTGCCGCCGGGCGCGTTCTTTCAGGGCTTCTTCGTAGTCACTGTCCGCTCGCACATACAGGATCAGCGTTTCAGCTCTGAGGGCGGCGATGACGGGATCATTACCATCATCCGGGTCCGCAATTTCACACAGGCTGCCGCTGGCATCGTTGACAAAGTGGTTACAGCCGTAAATCTGCCAGGCCTTGTCGATAAACCGATGGGTATCTTTCATGGATTCAATTTCCGCCCATCGATAAAGGTTCTGACGTTCGAGGAATGTTGGCTTGTCCAGACCGCCCTTGCTTTCATCCCCATACATACCAAGAAATGTGGAAACCGGTTCCAGATTGTCGACAGAAATGTTGTGGTTGATATAGATGGAATCAGACCGTAACAGGTTGGCAACAAAGGGATCGCCCATGGTCATCATCTTGTATTTGATGTTGTCCAGAATGAACTCGGAAAGATACCGGGTGCCGATCCGGTAATCTGCCGAATAGTGGAACCAGTTGCTCCGTGTGCGCAGGGTGTTGGACAGCACCGTTTTCCCGACACCCGACATGCCGAGCAGAGTGATGGCGTGAGGGAGAGCCAGGAAATCAGTACGGCTTATCACTTGAATTCGACCTCAACGAGGGAAAATTCCTGATGGTTGGCGGTTTTAACGTCATGCTCCCCGCGCGCCTCGCGAAAAATAGGTGCCTCTGGCCTGGCGTTCCGCATGGGTAACGTCACCGTCAGTATCTGTCAGTACCAGCGTCTCTGTGGTGATCGGAACAATGACGTCGTCATATTCATGAACGTGGTATCCGGTGGGGGCACCTGGTGCGAACCGCCATTCTGTAACGCGGGTCTTTTCGTTGTCTGTCTGAACTGTCGGTACAGCGTTTCCCGTCATTCTGTTACTCCATGATTTCTGTATAGGGGGCAGCGGCTATTGGCTATCTGCGCCCGGAAATTGCGCTTTCCCGGCCACAAAGGCCTCAATCATCGGGGACCGGTAGCCCGTTTCTGTCCAGGTGATGGGAAAGAAAGTCTCACTCATATCAAGGCTGCCAGCCTGTTTGTAGCGACTGTAGATATAATTGATGTTGGAGGGATGAAAACGGCATTGCGATGATATGCAATGTGTCACCAGGGCGCGGCGGTGGGCGGTTTCGGTATTTGCGCCCGAACCGTGCCACGTTCGGCCATGGTGAAAGGCACAACCACCAGCGGGAACCTCAACGGACACGATATCCAATTCCGCGCCCGCGTGCGCGGCGGCAATGCGAACAGTGGCCCGGTAATCCTCCGGTGCATGGAAATATTCCGGCTGCATATCCGTCAAACCCCAGTTATGCGACCCCCTAGCATACTCCACGGTGCCACCATCGGCTCTGGTTTCGTCAAGGGCAATCCAGCAGGTAATGTAACCCGGTGGGTCGGCCCATAAAATGTAACTGTCGTCCTGGTGGAAACCGAGGGATTTCGCCCCTTTTGGCTTCCAGATTACATTGTCCTGGGCGATACGTGCCCCCCGCCATCCGCCCAATTTGGCGCAGGCTTCGCCGACGGCCGTGCTAAGAACTGTTCCGGCAATTGTGCGGTCACATTTCCATCCGTTGCAGATTTGCCGGGAAAACGCGGGATCATCGCGGCCTTCGCGCCAGTTCCATTCGTCGGGATAGAGACCGGTATCAAATTCGCCCCGGAATAGAGGCTCGTAGCGATTCCTCAACAGGGACACAGTTCCCTCATCCAGAAAGGAGTCCAATATCAGAATCCCATCCCTGTTGAATTGCTCAATCTGCGCCAGTGTGATCATTGTTGCGGGTCTTGATACTTTTTATTGAAAATTCGCAATAAAAGACTGTAAAGCAAAAGCCATAGGGTGTTAAAGTGGAACAGGCCCTTATAGGTAGGCGCGTGTTGTAAAATGGACACGTGTTATAAAAACAGGGCACATTGGGAGAATACAGCTTTACGCTGTTTTGGGATTGGCGGGCAATGTTGGTTGTTCTTGATTTTCGTTCTCCTCATGTCTTTGTAATTGGGAGGATGATAGATGCAGAAATCTCTTCATATTGATCCAGAGAAATGTACAGGGTGTTTGCAATGCGAACTGGCCTGTTCCTATGATAACGAGGGCGTTTTCAATCCCTCTAAATCCAGGATCAAGGTCTTCAAGTTTCATGATGAAGGACGCTTTGTTCCTTACACATGCACGCAATGTTCGGACGCCTGGTGTCAGCAGGCCTGCCCGGTGGATGCGATTACACTGGACGCGGCAACCGGGGCGAAGATCGTCAATGATGCCACATGTGTTGGGTGTAAGGTCTGCACAATTGCCTGTCCGTTTGGCACGGTGAATTACAACGCCGATACCGGCAAGGTAATCAAATGCGATCTCTGCGGCGGCGATCCCGAATGCTCCAAAGCTTGTCCTACAGATGCCATAACTTTTGTCGATTCCAACTGGACCGGCCTCGACAAAATGCGTCAGTGGGCTTTGAAAACAGATTCAGGCGCTCAGGCAACAGCCTGAGTAATGCGGGAATAGAAAAACAGGGAGACGAACCATGGCATGGACTGAAAAAATTCTGCGGGTGAACCTGACGGATGGAACCTGCACCGACGAAGCCCTCAATATGGAATGGGCGGATCAATATCTGGGCCAACGTGGCCTTGCCACAAAATACCTTGTGGAGGAAACCGATCCCAAAGTAGATCCGCTATCACCCGACAACAAAATGATCATGACCACGGGCCCCATGACGGGAACCTGCGCCTCCACAGCGGGGCGTTATAGTGTGGTCACCAAAGGGGCGCTGACCGGGGCGATTGCGTGCTCCAACTCAGGCGGTTTTTTTGGTAATGAAATGAAAAACGCCGGTTACGACATGATTATTTTCGAAGGTGCTTCGAAAAGTCCGGTTTACCTTTATATCGAAAATGAAACCGCCCAATTGCTGGATGCATCCGAGTATTGGGGTACATCTTGCTGGGATACGGAAGAGGGTATCAAGGCCAAGCATGGCGATCCCATGATCCGTGTCGCCTCTATCGGCGTTTCCGGTGAAAAGGGCGTGAAGTACGCCTGTATCGTCAATGATATGGACCGTGCTGCGGGCCGTTCGGGCGTGGGTACCGTTATGGGATCGAAAAACCTGAAAGCGGTGGCCATTCGCGGAACCCGCGGTGTGGCTGTCAAAGACGCACCGCGTCTGTTGGAGGCCGCCACTACAGCGAAAGCGGTTTTGGCGGAAAACGCGGTGACCGGAGAAGGTTTGGCGGCGTTTGGCACCCAGGTGCTGATGAATGTCATCAACGAAACCGGGGCTTTGCCGACCCGTAATCATCGTGATTCTCAGTTCGAGGGCGCACATGCCATTTCTGCTGAGGCCATGGCAGAAGTGCGGGAAAGCGACGGCAAATCCAATCTGATTACCAATGCAGCCTGTTTCGGTTGCACCATCGCGTGTCAGCGGGTGTCTGCCATTGACCGTACCCACTTTACGGTCAAGGATCGACCTGAGTACCAGAAAGCTTCCGGTGGGCTGGAATATGAGGCCGCCTGGGCGCTGGGGGCGGCGACTGGTGTTGATGATCTTGATGCGCTGACGTTTGCCAATTTCATTTGCAACGAACAGGGACTCGATCCGATTTCCTTTGGTGCCACCGTTGGCGCGGCCATGGAGCTGTTCGAGGACGGGGTTATAGGCACCAGTGAAACCGGCGGTATCGAGCTCAAATTCGGTAGTGCGGAAGCACTTTGTACGCTCGCGGAACTCACCGGTAAAGGTGAAGGCTTCGGTGCCGAAATCGGTCTGGGCTCCAAACTCCTGTGCGAGAAATACGGCAAACCTGAATTGGCCATGGCCGTTAAGGGCCAGGAGTTCCCGGCCTATGACAGTCGCGGTATTCAGGGCATGGGTTTGACCTACGCCACATCAAACCGTGGTGCCTGTCACCTGAGAAGCTATACAGTTGCTTCGGAGGTTCTCGGCATTCCGGTGAAGACCGATCCGCTGGAAACCGAAGGTAAGGCGGAACTGGTCAAAGCTTTCCAGGATGCGACAGCAGCTTTTGACTCATCGGGTATCTGTATCTTTACCACGTTTGCGTGGACTCTTGAGGATCTTGCCCCGCAAGTGGATGCCGCATGTAAAGGCGACTGGTCAGCGGAGAAATTACAGGATGTTGGTGAGCGTATCTGGAATATGGAACGTCAGTACAACAATGCTGTCGGCTTTACGGCGGCGGACGACACACTACCACCACGTTTGACGGGTGAAGGGGCAACGTCCGGACCGGCCGAAGGCAAGACCAATGGTCTCGCCGACATGTTACCGGAATACTATGAAGTCCGCGGCTGGACGAACGATGGTGTCCCGACCAACGAAACTGTCCAGAGACTGGGCCTCTAGCAAAGAATAAACGGGAGAAGGCGCTAAATACAGACGCCTTCTCCTTCTTCATGGTGATAGAAAGATCAAAACGGGAGACGACATGAACTACGTCATCATTGGTGCCGGACCGGCCGGCGTTGTTGCGGCAGAACACATTCGAAGCCTAGATCCCGGCGGGTGCGTGACCATGATTAGCGGGGAAGGGCCGTCTCCATATTCCAGAATGGCAATACCTTACTTTCTGACCGGAAAAATCGAAGAACAGGGAACGCATCTGCGGAAAACAGATGGGTACTACGACGACAAAGACATCACGGTCATTGATGATACCGTGACCAGTGTCGATACCGGCGGCAGTACGGTCACGTTGAGCAGCGGCGATACGGTTTCCTACGACAAGTTGTTGGTTGCTTCCGGTGCCACACCAGTGAGGCCGCCTGTGCCTGGCCTGGACCGGGATGGCGTGCATCATTGCTGGACTCTCGACGACGCGCACAACATCGTAAAGCATGCTTCCAGGGGATCGGATGTGGTGCTGATGGGGGCCGGTTTTATCGGTTGCATCATCCTGGAGTCCCTACTGGAGCGCGGTGTTAATCTGACCGTTGTGGAAGCCGAAGACCGTATGGTCCCGAGGATGATGAACCGGGTTGGTGGTACCATGATCAAAGACTGGTGCGTTTCAAAGGGTGTCAATGTTTTAACATCCACAAGGGCGACATCCGTCGATGAGAATGCTGGCAAACTTTCCGTTACAGTCGATAGCGGCGGCGTCATTCCGGCCGATCTGGTTGTTGTGGCAACCGGCGTCAAGTCCAATACATCCTTCCTGGAGGGAACCGATGTCAGGATGGAAGACGGCATCCTGATTGACGATCATTTCCGGAGCAATGTTGAAAACATCTATGCCGCCGGTGACTGCGCGAAGGGGCGGGAATTCAACGCCGAAGGTTGGGCTGTGCATGCCATTCAGCCGACGGCAACCGAGCATGGCCGTATCGCCGCCATCAATATGACAGGCGACTCTGCCAGCAGCTATCAGGGCAGCCTCAGCATGAACGTGCTGGATACGGCTGGACTGATCACCGCCTCATTCGGGCAGTGGGAAGGTGTTGGCGGTGATGGTGTTGAGGCCGTGGACAAGGACAGTTTCCGTTACATGCGTCTGGAGTTCGACGGCGATGATTGTCTTGTCGGGGCCTTGTCACTGGGGCGGACCGATCAGATTGGTTGCGTTCGCGGTCTCATTCAGGCACGCAAGCCGTTGGGAAAATGGAAATCACGCCTGCTGGACGATCCCAATCGGATTGCCGAAGCCTACGTGGGGTTGAGCCAGTAGGGCTTTCCGTCGGGACCCCTCCATGAACATCCGGATAAAGCTTTATGCCATGTTGTCGACCTATCTTCCTGACAACGCGGAAAAGAATGAGGCTGATCTCGCCGTACCGGACGGGGAGAATATCCAGAGTGTTTTGGACTCCCTTAGCCTGCCGTCGAAAATGTGTCATCTCGTTCTTGTGAACGGGCGTTATGTGGCACCCAGCGAACGGAGCGGACATACTCTTGCAGATGACGATCACCTTGCCGTGTGGCCACCGGTAGCAGGCGGGTGACCTGTCGCCGATCCGATCAGGGGTGTGTGTAATTTGGATATCCGAGTGAATAGCCACGTCGTCAACCAGCATATGGGTGCCAGTCACAAGGAGTTCTTTCGACTCCTGCCAATCGCTTTGGGAACCAGTGATTTCAAGATTGACGGTCAGGGTATCGACTGTGATTTTGGTGACCGGCAGGTTCATATAGAGATCGGTGCCGAAGGCGTTCGAAAAATTGCCCTGTTAAGCATTCCCACAACCGATGTTTCCATTCGACTGATCGGTTTTGACGATCAGGCCGCAAAAGATTTCATGGCGAATTTTGATCGCGCCTATCAGCGCGGCGGCGGTTAACTGCGTGACCCGCTAGTCTGCGTAGGGATTGTTGCCTTTACGCAGATAAATTCGGATAGGAATGCCTTCAAGGCCAAAGTCATCCCGTAGGCCGTTTGCCAGGTATCGTGCGTAGGAGGTCGGTAGTCTATCCGCTCTGCTCGAAAAGACTGCAAAGGTTGGCGGTCGTGTCCTCGCCTGTGTCATGTATCGCAACCGAATTCGTTTGCCATTGACCGCGGGCGGCGGGTGCCCCTCAGTCATGTCAGTCAGCCAACGGTTTAACGCGCCCGTGGAAATACGGATATTCCAGACGTCATAGAGCCCGAATACGGCGGGCATGAGGTGATCGACGCTCTTTCCGGTGAGTGCCGAGAACATGACCACTGGAATACCTCTGACCTGGGGCAGGGAGGTTTGCAGACGGTCCTCGACCTGTTTCAAGGCAAGCGCACGGTCATCGACAGAGTCCCATTTGTTCATTGCGATCACCAGAGCGCGGCCTTCCTCGATAACCCGGGATGCTATGGTCAGGTCCTGTTTTTCCAGCCCCTTATTGGCATCCAGCACAAGCACAACGACCTGGGCATACTGTATGGCGCGGCGGGTGTCTTTTGCGGACATGGATTCCAATCGATCCGATACCCGTGCTCGTTTCCGTAGCCCCGCCGTATCCACCAGTTTTACGCCGCGGCCTCTCCATTCCCAGTCAGATGCAATGGCGTCGCGGGTGATGCCGGCTTCCGGCCCGGTCAGCATTCGATCGGTGCCAAGCAAGCGATTGACGAGTGTCGATTTTCCAACATTGGGCCGCCCGACGATGGCGAGCCGGATGGGCAATCCGTCGTCCTCATCGCCATCGATGTCGATACCTTGTTCGCTGATGTCTTGGTCCTGAGGCCTCTCAGTCGCATTATCCTGCCCCCGATTATCATCTTCTGTCTCACCTTCAAATGGCAGCAGTGCTTCATACAGGTCTATCATGCCCTCGCCGTGCTCGGCTGAAACCGGCACCGGGTCGCCAAGGCCCAATCGATAACTTTCATAGAGGCCCGTCAATGCGGTATGCCCCTCGCATTTGTTGACAACCAGGATTACAGGTGTTGCGTGGCACCTGAGAACATCCGCAAAATACTCATCCAGCGGTGTTACGCCGGCGCGTGCATCGATCAGAAACAACGCAACATCGGCATCGTCGAGTGCCTGTGAGGACTGCTCCCACATGCGGCTCTCGAGCCCTTCTTTGGCGGTTTCCAGACCGGCCGTGTCAAAGACCTCAAAGCTAATGTCGGCGATGTGACCTTCACCGGAACGGCGGTCCCGGGTTACACCTGGCGTATCGTCTACGATTGCCACGCGTTTTCCCACCAATCGGTTGAAAAGAGTGGACTTTCCCACATTGGGGCGACCCACAATGGCAACGGTAAAACTCATTCGGAGTGCCCAGGTTGCTGACCGTTCCGCTGACCTGGCCTAACGGTAGGCAGAAATGGATGCGTTGTCGCTCAGGAAATAGACTGTTTGATTGGCAATGACTGGCGGTACGGAAACATTATCCGGTAACTCGATACGCCCAAGAAGATTGCCTTTGTAGGGCGAAATTGCCCATGCCTCACCATGAGAGCCGGTCACAATCAATCGGTCACTCGCGAGAACGGGACCATGCCAGACGATAGGGTCCTCGCGATCTTCCGGGTCTTCAAACCGTGGCAGGCCACGAACCCAGTATATGCGCCCGTCACTGCGCGAGATACAGGCGATTTCCGCTTCATTCGTCAAAACGTAAATATAATCACCGGCCACCCAGGGCGAGCCCATGCCGCCTAGTTCCCGGTCCCAAATACGCTGTCCACTGGCAAGGTCTATGGATGCCATGATGCCACCGTGACTGACGGCAAAAACGCGACCACGATCAATCACGGGGTGCCCCCGAATATGTGAGAGTGAAGATACCGCATCAGTTCTCCGGATAATGGTCAGGGTGTCTGACCACAACAAGCGCCCGGTTTCCACATCCAGGGCAACCAGCTCACCGGAAGAATAGGGGACAACGATAATGTTTCCATCCACGGCAGGGCTGCCGCCACCCAAAAGATTGGCGGTTTCTCCCAGCCCGGTATGGGTCCATAGGAGTTCACCGTTTTCTGCGCTCAAGGCAACCGTTCGGTTATCAATGGTGGTGGCGAAAACGCGACCGCTTCGTACCGTTGGTGCGGAACGGATTGGGCCACGAACATATTGGCGCCAACTTTCTGTGCCTGTTGTTGCATCGAGGGTGATGATTTCACCAAAGCCGGTCGTTATGTAGATGCGGCCTCGATAAAATGCGAGACCGCCGGCAATGTGACCGTCATCCTCTTCCCATTCCGGTGCGATTTTGCGCGTCCAGACCGTTTTTCCATTTTCAGTACTCAGCGCTGTCACATTTGACTCCGAATCAAGGGCGTAAAGCATACCGTCCGCAATAACCGGGGTGCTTATGATACGTTTCTCGTCATCCCCGCTATGGCCGACGTCTCCACGCCAGATGTTCTGGATGGAACCACCAGTCGCCAGATGATGCATGGCATGATTAGGGTACCCACCGGCCTGCGGCCACTCGGTATTGGTTTGTGGGGCAGGCAACAGGATCTGTGCGCCAGCAAGTTCCGGATCGGCGTTAATGGACCGCTGATGAAGCAATACGGGAATGCGTTCACCCGGAAGGATATCTTCTTTCTTTTCCTCGAAAATCCCGCATGCGGATAACAGGATCAAGCAAGCAAGAGTGATAAAAGCGCGATGCATTGTCAGGCATTCCTGTAAGTGGTTATGACCCTGTGACCACAGCCAGCAGCTCTTCCGCCCGGGTGCGGATACCCTGGGGCGTTGACTGGTCCGATATCAGGCGGGATAGAACTTCATTGGCTTTATCGACATCACCGGCCCCGATATAGGCCATGGCACTGATTTCCTGTGCAGCATACCGCCAGACACTTGCACCCTGGGAAATATCCATAAGGGACCCGGCGACTGGACCAGGATCCTCAGAAGCCGAAATCTGATTGAGGGCGGCGAGTAATGTTGCGAGTTCACGGTAGGAATCCGGCGTTACCGGATCACTTGCGAGGGCCGAATATGATAGCGCGGCGGCACCAAAATCACCGTTTTGTGCCAGAAGTCCGGCTGACCGAAACTGGGACAGGCTTTTGTATCCGGCCGTCCCGTCCCGGGCGATGGCGGCAAACTGTGCAAGTGCACCGGCTAAATCTCCTTCGAGCGCGATCGAATTTGCTGCCAGATAACGTGTGCCGAGTGTTTCACGCTGGGACAGGTCGTATGACTCCCACCCTTTGTATCCGCTAACAGAAGCGACAATCATGGCCGCTCCACCGATGATGTACATGCCGTATTGCTTCCAGAGCTGCGTCAATTGGTCCTGACGCAATTCCTCATCAATTTCGCGGATGAGGCCTGTATCTGTATCTTCCGCCACAACTCTATCCATTGGTTTTGGGGTGAAACCGTGGGCAAACAATGGTGTCTGCGGTGCTTAAAATAGGGCTTTCGCTCTCAGAACGCAAACCCCGAAAAAAGGCCGCAGAACCATCATTTGTTAATCTTGACTTAACCATGTGCGTTGTAGATTGAAACCATGCAAAACAAGGCTAAAAACTCATCCAAATCCATCGTTACGGTGCTTGCCGGGTTTTTAATGTCATCGGCTTGCACAGGCGAATTGTTTGTCTTTGAAGGTGTCAGTGCCGCAGTATCGGACAAGACTGTCTCCGATCACGTGGTATCGTTGCTAAGTGGCAAGGACTGTTCTTTTTTAAGGGTCGATCAGGGACGGACATATTGTGTCGAGGATGAGGAGATCATCAGCCAATCCCACTTGTATTGCTATTCAACCCTCGGCAGCGTTATGTGTTACAACGAACCGGACCCACAACGCGCTGAAAGTGAGCGGCTCGGCTTTATCGACCAATCCCAGTCGCAGCCCTGATGACTAACCGCCAGTGGTTGCCAGACAATCTTACCGCAGTAAACGCAGCCTCGAAGGATTGAGAGCCCCAGGTTCGGTTTTCTTTCGCCAGTTATGCACAGCGGCTATCAATTCGTGATAGCCCGGCAACGATAAGTTTTTTGGTGTTGACCACATCGAAACGGGAGATATAGGTCTATGGGCTTCGTGTCAGTCAAAACAGAACGGCAAATCGCCTATGTCCGGTGCGCCCAATATTCTGATCATGGAAGGGAATCTCCCGGCAAACTGCAAGAGAGCGGTCGCCCACGGGACGGTCACTGCGGCTGATCGTTATGCTTTGTCGCTGAAACTGGTGTGCCCGGCGGTCAGGTTGACGATCATCGGTGGTGCGGACCTGAAGTGCACCTTGCCGAGCGGAGTCGGCTTGTCAGAATACGATGGTGTGGTTGTCGGCGGTTCGGGTTTACACGCTTATGATACTGATGAATGCATAACCCGTCAGATTGCGTTTATGAAAACTGTTTTCGAGGCGGGTGTTCCGGTCCTGGGAAGTTGCTGGGGATTGCAGATTTCCGTTATTGCGGCAGGGGGTACCGTTGAGAAATCTCTCTATGGGCGGGAAATGGGCATTGCACGGAAGGTTACACTCACACCGGAGGGGCAAAGTCACCCTTTATTCGCGGGAAAAGCCGCTGTTTTTGACACGCCCTGTATACATCTTGATGAAGTTACACAGGTTCCGCCCGGGGCGGTGGTGTTGGCGTCAAATCGCCATTCGTTCGTACAGGCGCTGGCTTTCGAAAGCCATGGAACGCCTTTCTGGGGTGTACAGTACCATCCTGAGTTCGACCTGTTCCATATGTCACGCCTCTATACCATGTATGAGGACCTGATGTTGACTGGCGGGTTTTTTAGTTCTGCGGACTCGCTGAAAAAATATGCAGCGAACATGGAGGTGCTGTCGAAAGATAGCACGCGATATGACCTGGCTTGGCAACTAGGGGCGGATAGCGATGTTCTGGATGATCAGATCAGGACGCTGGAAATCAGGAACTGGGTTGAACACATGGTACTGCCTCGGTTGTCCGCGAAACAATAAGCTTCCCGGAACATCCACCCACGTGTACCGGTACCCTTTTCTGCTGGTGGGGGTAGACTATCTGCAAGCGTAAGGCTTGCCGGTTGCGGGTGCCATTAAGGGGAAGGGAGGTTTTGAAGGCGGTGACATCATTTGACCGAATTCTAGTCCCGTGGCTGTTGGTGAGGGATATCCAAAAAATGCTGAAGGTCTCCGGCAATTGGGATGTCATCAGGGCGGCGGGGTTCAATGAGCTACGGGTTCGCTGCCGCATTGGGTTGGGCGGACCAACCTGTCCCGCTTGTCCACCGATCAGGCTCTAAAATCCCAATTTTTATAGGCGGCCTTCCATAGATGCGGAGAGTATCTCATACATTTCCACTTTTCCCGCCTTCACGGGATTGCCACCCGTTGACGGATCGGCTTCCGCTTTTTCCGAAATTTCTTCCATACGATCTTCTCCAACGCCCAGCTCCACCGCCGTGTGGGGAATGTCAAAGGTGGAGCGCAAATCCATCACCCAGTCCATCATTCCGTTGAAAGACGCATCTTTCAGACCAATGAGTCGCGCGGCGCGCGCGAGTTTCTCATCAATGGCCGATTTGTTGAAAGCCATCACATAGGGCATGAAAACCGCGTTGGTCAGACCGTGGTGCGTATCGTAAATCGCGCCAACAGGATGAGAGAGGGAGTGAATGGCCCCCAAACCTTTTTGAAACGCTGTGGCGCCCATGGCGGCCGCGGCCATCATGTGGCTGCGGGCTTCCAGGTTGCTGCCGTCGTTGACAGCGGTCGGTAGCCAATTGTGGATTAGGCGCATCCCTTCAATGGCAATCCCATCGGCCATGGGGTGGTAACCGGGTGCCGAATAGGCTTCAAGGCAATGTGCAAGAGCATCCATGCCGGTAGCAGCCGTGATATGCGGAGGAAGGCCTGTAACCAGCGCGGGATCGCAGATCACTGTACTCGGGTTCATTTTCGGATGGAAAATGATCCGCTTGCTCTGGGTTTCCTCATTGGTAATGACGGAAGCGCGTCCGACTTCCGAACCGGTACCGGAGGTTGTCGGGACGGCGATAATCGGCGGAATGGCGGCGGCATCGGCACGAGTCCAATTATCACCGACATCTTCAAAATCCCAGATCACACGGTTTTGTCCCACCATCAGGGCGATTGCCTTGCCGGCATCCAGACCGGAACCACCACCAAAGGCGATAACACCGTCATGACCGCCCGCTCTGTAGGCGCCGACACCCGCATCGATGTTGGCACCGACGGGGTTTGGTTTTATGTCGCTGAACAGTCCGGTTTGAATTCCAACCGCTTCGTTGGTGGCGACGGGATCCTGAACCATGGGCAGCCCGGCAAGTCCCGGATCGGTTACGAGAAGCGGGTGTTCCATGCCCAGGTTTCGGCAACACTCGGCGAGTTCGGAAATGCGCCCGACGCCAAATTTGATTGCGGTTGGATAATTCCAGTTACCAGTCAGCATGGTCAGTATTCTCCAGGATTGTCGTCAATAATAAGTCAGGTCACCGTGCGCAAATGATAGGACTCTGGCCGTCTCAGGCTTTCGTATCCGCCACTGGACAGAGCGTATCCACGGCCCTAGTCCCTAACGCCGGTCCCGGCCAAGGCAGGGTCCAGATAATTGCACCGGTTCATGAATTAGGCTCAGGACTCATTAAATCCACCATATGACAATAGCTGCGATACAGATTGCAGAAAAGAAGGTATGTGCGCACCTGTCGTATCTTGTGTCGATGCGCCGCCAGTCCTTGAGCCTTGCGACCATGGTTTCGATTTTGTGGCGTTGTCTGTACAGGACGGCATCGTAGTCGATCACCTGCCTGCGGCTCTTCTTCGGTGGAATGCAGGGCGTAATGCCCTTTTCTTCCAGGGCTGACCCGGCATGAAAACTTCGTCGTCTGATCATGAAAAGCCTGACAGCTCTGCGCTATCCCCAAGGTAGAGAGAAAGTTTTGACGTTCGTGTAGCTCTTCATGGCTTCCAACACACCTTCTTTGTAACCAAGGCCAGAATCCTTGATCCCGCCAAAGGGTGACATTTCAATGCGGTAACCGGGGACTTCCCAAACATTGACGGTGCCGGTGCGAAGCTCGGCGATGCACCGCTGAATATAGGTCCAGTCCTGCGTACAGATACCGGAGGACAGGCCGAAAGCCGTTGAATTGGCGACACGAATAGCATCGTCGAGGTCGTTGACCCTGATGATCGGCACCGGTGGTCCAAAGGTTTCTTCTTTTACCAGTTCACAGTCATAGGGTACGTGATCGAGAACTGTGGGAGAATACACAGCGCCCTGTCGGTCGTTGCCGTAGAGCAGCTTGGCCCCCCCGGAGATAGCGTCTTCCACGCGGGCCTGGAACATCTTCGCCGCATCTTCATGGATGACGGTTCCAAGATCGGTTTCCGGGTCCATGGGGTCACCGTATTTGATCAGTTTTGCCCGTTCGGCCACCCGTTCAGCAAATTCATCGGCAACCGATTCCACGCATAGAATGCGTTTTACGGCAGTACAACGCTGGCCGGAGTTTTTGGTTGCACCCAGAACGGCCATGTCCGCCGCTTTGTTCAGATCGGCATCTTCCATGATAATCAGCGGTGCATTGCCGCCCAGTTCCAATACTGTGCGCCGGTAGCCGGCATTTTCGGCAATCATCTTGCCCACGGGGACACCACCGGTAAAGGTCACCAGTTCAGCATGTTCATTGGTGATCATTTCCATGCCCATATCTTCCGGCAGGCCGGTAACGACGGAAAACATTTCCGGCGGCAGCCCGGCCTCATAGAGAACGTCCGCCAGGATCAGGGCTGTGAGCGGAGTAAGTTCCGTTGGCTTCAGCACCATGCAGTTGTTGGTTGCCACGGACGGTGCAACCTTATGCGCGGGCATGTTCAGCGGGTGATTAAACGGCGTAATCGCGGAAATGGCGGTCAACGGATCGCGGGTCGTAAAAATTCTCCGCTGTTTGCCTTGCGGCGTAATATCACAGGAGAACGCTTCGCCGTCATCCAGGATGGCGAGCTGACCGGCGAGCGTGAAGACGTCATAGGCGCGTCCCACTTCGTACAGTGAGTCCTTTTTACAAATGCCGCATTCCGCCGTGATCAGATCGGATATTTCTTCTTTCCGGTCCTTGAGGATACCCCCCGCGCGAAACAGAATTTTCTGACGATCATATCGGGTCAGGGTCGGTTTATAGTCGGCGGCAATCTGAAAGGCTTCGCGAACCTGTTCGCGCGTCGCCCGTGGTGCGGTGCCAACAACTTTACCCGTATAAGGATTGTGGACGTCGAACACTCGATCTGCATCGACCATTTTACCGGCAATACGCATGGATTCATGGCGAACAGATGATTTTGTCATCGCGGTTGCGCTCATGATGCAATCCTCTCTTTCTGGTCCTGCAGATGATTGAGGGCGATTTCAAAGATGTCAAAATTTCTCAAGTTACTCTGATCGCGGGTTGGCTGAATAGGTTCATTGAAGATCAGAGGTACGCGTTGCTCGGATAAGCCACCATGGGAGCGCAAAGGCTCGTTCAAACCAGACAAATCGTGACGGTCTGGGCTGGTGCCGATGGCAGTATCTTCAACGGTGATAACCACCAGATCGCCGACACGTTCCGGGGGCAATTGAAACCGTTCACAGGCTTCTGCCTTGGTCAGTGACGCTTCAATACCGTCCAGTTCCGCTATACAGGATTTTAGATCATCCG
Organism: Rhodospirillales bacterium; assembly: GCA_963921245.4. GTDB lineage: Bacteria > Pseudomonadota > Alphaproteobacteria > Rhodospirillales > Casp-alpha2 > JABJGO01. Next base: position 1,168,383 of record CAWUEY030000001.1, read on the forward strand.
CATTGACATCATCGTTCAGATAGACGGTCCCATAGCCGCCGAGCGCACCGTGGTGAACAACATATGGGTCTGTGATGGGCAGAATAACGCGGGCTTTATCGACACCCAGCCAGCCGTCGAGTACAGCCTGAAGGTAGACAACTTTTGGCTTGTGGCTGGTGTCGTGTTTGGCGCTCATGCCGTGATCCGCGGTAATGGCGATAATCGCACCGCGGTCATCCAGTTGTGACCAATACCGATCCATCATGGCATAGAAACTGTTGGCACCTTCGCTTCCCGGGGCATGTTTGTGTTGAACGTAATCCGTGGTGGACAGGTACATAAGATCCGGTCGCCTGCTTTCCATGAGCTTGACCCCGGCGGCAAAAAGAAACTCCGAGAGTTCTGCGCTGTAGACAGAGGGAACCTCCATGCCAACCATGGCAACGACGCCTTCGATACCATTTTCGACCAGTGTTGCTTCATCGGCTTTTTCGGAAGAAAAACATATGGCCCGACCCGACGAGTAGTCTAGATCGTGACCCAGCAGTTTCCGAAGTTTGTCTTTTGCCGTGACAACAGCAACCGTCGCACCGGCATCGTGAAATGCCTTGAACAGGGTGTCAGCGCACAGGTATTTTGGGTCATTCATCATGACTTCTTCGCCCGTGTCAGGATCGAGGATGAAATTCCCGCAGATACCGTGGACGGACGGCGGCTGCCCGGTGACGATCGAGAGGTTGTTCGGGTTCGTGAAAGAGGGAACAACACAATCCGCGCGGAGATCCGATCCCTTTTTCAGTATTTTCTCCGTGTACGGCATGACACCGGCTATAACGGCTTTTTCTATGTAATCGGGTTCCGAGCCATCGACACAGACGACAACGACGGGGCGCTGGGGCCAAGCGTATTCACGACCGTTTACGCTTAGTGACGTAGGATGTGGAGCCATAGGTGGATTTCCTTTGAATAAAGAGACGATTTAAGCAGCGGCGGGCGCGCAGGTGGTTACGCCCATGTCGGAAAGAACTGTTCGAATAACGCTCAGGGCACCTTTCATGTCATTCACATCAAGGTTTCCAATGCATCCGATCCGAAAGCTTGGTGTGATGGTGAGTTTTCCAGGATAGATGACATATCCTTCATGCTTGAGTCGGTCATAAAACGTCTCAAAAACAAAGGCGGAGTCAGACGGCATCTTAAAGGTCACAATAACAGGGGCCTGTAGGTCGTCGGGCAGCAGGGTTTCAAAGCCTATCTCTCGCATGCCATCTACAAGTGTCCGACAGTTCTCGCTGTATCGCTTGTTGCGACCTTCAAGCCCTCCTGCATCTATATATTGTTGAATAGCGCTGTCAAAAGCGGCAATGACGTGGGTTGGGGGTGTGAAGCGCCACTGTTTGTTGGTTTCCATGGATATCCATTGATCGTAGAGATCAAGGCTCAGGGCATGGGCATTACCCCGACAGGTTTCTAGGACCGAACGACGAATGATCGCGAAGCCCATTCCCGGAACGCCCTCCAGACATTTGTTTGACGAGGCAAGAACAGCATCAAATAGAATGTTCCTGGCGCTCAGGGGCAGGGCCCCGAAAGCACTCATGGAATCGATGATCAGGCTTCGCCTATGGCTTTCCACGACATCGGCAACGGCCTTGACCGGATTGATGATCCCGGAAGTGGTTTCGCAATGAACCACAAGAACATGAGTGATCGAATTGTCCTCGGAGAGTTTGGCGTTCAATGCCGCGGTATTTACGGGCGCGTCTTCCGGATATTCGAGTGTCAGGTATGCACGACCTGCGTATTCCAGGATTTTTGCCATCCGTTTACCGTAAGCACCGTTTATCAGGATCAATGCCTTGCCATCACGGGGGATGAGTGTACCAAGAGCGGCTTCCACAGCAAACGTTCCGCTTCCCTGAACCGGCACGGCGACGTGGTTTTCTTCGGCTTCCGCGATTTTTAGCAACGCTTCGCGGACACGGGCATTCATGGCAATAAATCCGGCGTCTCGTGATCCCCAGTCACGCAACATGGCACTTTTTGTCTCAGGAGACGTGGTCAAAGGACCGGGGGTTAACAGAAGGGGGTCGTTCGATTGAGTCATGACCTGCTCCGCAGTTTACGTCACCTGGAATCTAGTTCACGTCATTATCAGTCAAAAACGGTCAAAATAGCACGTTTATTTTTCAATTCTGCCATTTTTCTTCGGCCATCGCTGTTTCAATCGTATCGAATGCCGCATCTATGTCCGCTTTGCTTGTGATCAACGGGGCATAGAGGGTCAGCACATTCTCCATGCTGGTTTTGAAACTCAGACCATTCTCGAGGCAGCGATAGAGTATTCGATCAGCGGCTTCGGCATGGAGCGTTTTGGGGCAAGTAAAGATTTTGTGTCGTCAATTTGCCACTCTTGACGGTATGAGTGCAGCTACGTTAGGGGTTGTTCATGGCAAGATCAGGATTACTTGGTGCGCAACGGCGCGCTGTTATTTTGGAGAAAATCACGAAACGGGGTTCTGTCTCTGTAAGTGAGTTGCATCGAGCCTTGGGTGTTTCACGTGAAACCATTCGTCGTGACATCACGCGATTGGCGGATGAGAGCAAACTACGGAAAACTCACGGCGGGGCGCTATCCTACGAATCGCGGGAGCCAAGCCTCAATGAACGGTTGGCCGTCAACATTGACGGGAAACGTAAAATTGGTACAGCGGCCGCCGAATTGGTTCCGGACGGAAGTTCGCTAATCATTGACTCAGGGTCAACAACGCTGTGTTTTGCAGAGGCTCTGGCGGGGCATGGCGGTTTGACGATCTATACCAATGATATGCGGGTTGCATCGGCTCTTTCCGGCGTAAATGAAAACCGTGTTTTCATGATTGGTGGTGAGGTCAGTAACAATGACGGCGCGATTTATGGACAGGATGCAACCGGGATGCTGGACCATTACTTTGCCGATTTTTCAGTCGTCGGCGCCAGTGCAGTATCCGATCATCCGTGGTTGACGGATTACACCCGCGCCGCCGCCGATCTCAGGGGAATGATGTTCACGCATGCAAAAACACCGGTCCTGTTGGCGGACAAGACAAAGTTCAACAAAATCGCCCCGGTTCGGGTCCCAAATGTCGAACGCGTAGCCTATATGCTGGTCGACGAAGCGCCGGATGAGGCCCTGACCAAGGCAACAGCCGAGGTCGGCGTTGATCTGCGGGTTGTCTAGCAAGTGAACGCTTAGCTTAGCGGGATGAAGACCTGTTGGTTGAATACATTTTGCATCACGTATAATCCGACGAAGCAGATCAGACAGGCAATGACCGGCGTCAGGACCCAACCCGTAGCGATACTGCCCACCACACGCCATTGAATGTTCCGGCCTCCCTTGAGCAAGGCAATGCCGAGCACAGCACCGACGACGGCCTGAGAGCTGGACACCGGTACCAGTGGAATGGTTGGTAGTCCGTGTGAACTCAACAATGATTCCAGACCGCGGGACGCAAACACGAATAAAACGATAGAATGCGCAACGACCGCGCTCCATGCACCAACAGGGGACAAGGGAATCATGCCCCGCCCAACCGTCATCATTACCCGCTTGGAATAGGTTACAACACCGACAGCGATAGCGAGGGCACCGACAAGGAACAGCTGTTGCGTTGACGTTAGCGTTCCAAGGTAGGCAACATTGAAGTCCGTGAAAGGGGAGGCTGGAATGAACACGCCGACCACATTGCCTATGTTATTGGCACCCAGGCTGTAGGCACCAAATGCCCCGGCGGCAATCAAGCCAAATCGGGTGTAGGCGTCTGTCCGTACAGGTGAAGGGAAGACCTCTTGAGGGTGGCTGAAACGATCTTGAACAGAACCATGGCGATCCCGGCTGCCAGCCAGGGACAAAACACCCAGGTACTGACAATTTTGATGAGCGCCCCTGAATCTGTCTGTGTATTGCTGAACAGGTTCCAGCCAATGATACTGCCCACAATGGCCTGGGTTGTTGATACGGCAATGCCTGCCTTTGTCATCAAGTACACGGAAAACCCGGCCGCGAGAGCCGCAACAAAAGCCCCGGGCAACGCGGTTATTGCACCTAGCTTACCAAGGGTGTGCGCCGCACCAGCACCGCTGAATACCGCACCAAGAATGACAAACACGCTGCTGACGATCGCGGCGGTGGAAAACCGCACCATTCGTGAACCGACAGCGGTGCCGAAGACGTTCGCGGCGTCATTTGCACCGAGTGCCCAGCCCAGGAACAATCCGCTGGTGAGAAACATGAGAACCGTTACGTCCATTGATCAGATCAAACAGTTCTCTTGATGACGTAGATCGCCAACCTGTCTGCCACATCTTCCGCGGAGTCCGCGGCATTATCGATGTGTTCCACGAAGTTCCTCAGATGTGCCTTGTGTGCAAGGTCCAGGCTTGATTCAAAAATGGCACGTTTCAGATTCGTACTGATTTTATCGGTTTCTTTCTCGTAGAACATTACCTTGTGGGTGTGATTGCTGACGTCTTCAACTTTGGTGAAAAAGGATCGAGATGCCATGACAACGTGCTCCACGGCCAGCGATGACATTTCAGCCAGTGCGAGATAATCCGCGTGGTAGGGTTCCGGAATTTCGGGTTTTTCGATTGAAAAGCTCCACAGTGTTCCTTCGAGCAGGTTGATGATGCTGTCGAGATTTTCTATCAGCCCCAGAACATCGCCGCGGCTTTCCGGGATCAGGGTATGAAGATACAGTTCCTGTTCGATATCTCGTCTAAGTCGGTCCGCCTGGCTTTCCAGAGCGTTCACATGTTTCAGGCGTTCTTCGAAGGCATCGCTTGCGCCCTCCCGAAAGTAAGTCGCCAGTGCATGCTTGAAAACCAGGGTTGATTCGGAGAGTTTGTCGAGGAAGGCATCAATATCGCCTTCGAGGGCTTTGGTTCGCCGAAACAGACGAATGCTGCTGGATAACTCCATTTCGATACTTACAAATTGGGGGTGCGATCGTGATCAGTTTTTATTGTCACAAAAGTGTAACAATGGATTAAGTGCCACGAAGAATCACATTAAGCAACACAAAAGTTGCACGTCGTGCGTATTTTTAGATGAACACAAGCGATTCAAAGGGAGTAGCGCTGGCCTGATTCCTGAAATGTCGGGGAAACCAGTTCAAGAACCTTTTGCGCGACGACGTCCGGTGTTTTCAACGAATCCGGGTCCTCGCCGGGATAGGCCTCCTCTCGCATCCGCGTTCTGGTGCCACCGGGATTGAGGAGGTTGACACAGATTGGCGTTTTCGCGACTTCCTCTGCATAGGTTAAAGTCATGTTTTCCAGTCCCGCCTTGCTGACAGCATAAGACCCCCAGTAGGCGCGGGCTTTCGCTCCGACACTGGACGTCATCATGACAACCCGGCCAGCGGCTGATTGCCGGAGCAGGGGGTCAAGACTGCGAATCAAACGCCAGTTTGCAGACAGATTGATATTGATCACCTCATCCCAGACATCCGGATGAACGTGTGCCAGAGGTGAGAGTTTTCCGAGGATGCCTGCATTTCCAACAAAGATATCCAATTTTCCGTAGCGCTCAAAAAGACCAGCCCCGAGGCGTTCGATCGCAGGGCTATCCGCCAGGTCCATAGGAACAAGGGTCGCCGTTCCGCCCAGTTCGTGAATTTCATCGTCCAGTTCTTCCAGCGCCCCCGTTGTTCGGGCCGTCACCACACAATGAGCCCCTTCTTTGGCGAATGCGAGAGCGATTTCCCGGCCAATACCCCGGGATGCACCTGTAACAAGGGCAATGCTTCCGGCAAGCAAGCCGGCGGGCGTCTCTGAAGCCAAGGTAACTAGTCCTGCTCTACGAGGAGAGAAAGCTGGCGGGCATGACCTGATTCGCGATCCGTCAGAGGAATGGGGTATTCGCCTGTGAAGCAGGCGTCACAGTATCGGCGATCTTCACCCTGTCGCCCTGCATCGACGCCTACGGCTTTGTACATACCGTCCACCGAGATGAAAGCGAGGGTATCCACGCCAATATGCTGCGCCATCTCTTCCACTGTATAACTGTCTGCCATCAATTGGGCTTTCTCGGGCGTGTCGATGCCATAAAAACAGGGATTGTTGGTGGGGGGGCTGGCTATCCGCATATGTACCTCACTGGCACCGGCCTGCCGCATCATGTCGACGATCTTTATAGATGTGGTGCCGCGAACGATGGAATCGTCAACCAAAACTACACGTTTGTCCTTGACCAGGGCGGCATTTGCATTGTGTTTCAAGCGAACACCCAGGTGCCTAATCTGATCGGTCGGTTCGATAAAGGTGCGACCGACGTAGTGGTTTCTAATAATCCCCAGATCGAAATCGGCGCCGGACTCCTGAGCGTAACCGATCGCAGAGGGAACCCCGGAATCGGGTACTGGCACGATCAAATCTGCTTCAACGTGGCTTTCCTGCGCGAGAACAGCACCGATGCGTTTTCGCACGTCATAGACACTGCGGCCATCGATACGGCTGTCGGGGCGGGCGAAGTATATGTATTCGAAAATGCAAAAACGGTCGGCGGCCTTTTGAAACGGTTTCAGGCTGCGAATACCCTGATCATCGATAACCACGATTTCACCCGGATCGATATCACGAATGAACTCAGCCCCAATAATATCCAGCGCACAGGTCTCTGACGTCAAAATCCAGGCGTCCCCTGTCCGCCCCAGAACAAGGGGTCGTACCCCATGAGGGTCGCGGACACCTATCAACTTTTGTCGGGTCATGGCAATCAGCGAGTATGCCCCCTTCATTTGCTGTAGGGCATCGGTAAGCCGGTCTACCACCTTGCCATACTCGCTGGTTGCGATCAGGTGAATGATGGCTTCGGTGTCACTGGTGGATTGAAAGATGCAACCCCTTTCAACCAGTTGCCGCCGCACCGTATGGGCGTTGGTCAGATTGCCATTGTGGGCAATGGCAAGGCCACCAAATTTGAACTCGGCGAACAGTGGCTGCACATTTCTGAGCAAGGTTTCCCCGGTGGTAGAGTATCGAACATGACCGATGGCTCGGGCACCGGGCAGTTTCTCGATGACTTCGCGGGAGTTGAAGTTATCGCCCACCAGACCCAGGGCCCGATGGGTATGGAACTGTTCGCCGTCAAAACTGACGACACCGGCGGCTTCCTGTCCCCGGTGCTGAAGGGCATGAAGCCCCAGCGCTGTGTGTGCCGATGCATCCGAATGGCCGAAAATGCCAAACAGGCCGCATTCCTCATGGAAGCGATCATCGTCTTCGTGGATGGTGTGAATGGGCATACTGAACCCTACTTCATTCGATAAAATAAATCACTGACTCTGTTCAATCAATCCATCGATTGTATTTCGTTCTTCGTCGGAATACCCCTGTACCTCCGGTTCTTTTGGTGCGGATGTTTCGGGGACGATGAGTTTGAGAATATCCTGCGTGCTTTCATCAGGCTGGACCGATGGAATATCGATTTCAGCACCCTCCGGGATCAATTTATAGAGCTCCCGGGTTCCACGCTGGATCAGGGGCATACTCTTTGCCGAAGTAATCCAAGTGGGTTGTTCATCGTGGGGAACTATGAGCTCGAATCCGAGATAAGCGACGCAGATGATGACGGCACCACGAACAAGGCCAAACAGAAACCCTAAAGATCGATCCAGCACATTCAGTGCACTATCTTTGACTCGCGTGCTAACAGCGCGGGTTGCCAGTGAGAGGATCACCAGGGTGAGGATAAACACAACAACCCCGGTGGCGATGTCAGCAGCGAGTTCAACAGGGATCATGTCCCGAGCGTAGGGTTTTACGGCGGGATAGAAAAATACAGTCGCGAATATGGCACCAACCCATGCACCCACCGACAGGACTTCATGAACGAGACCGCGAACATAAGCGAGGATGCCGGAGACAAGCAAAATCAGGACGCCGCCGATGTCGATGGCACTGATGGGTAAATTCTGGATGGTTTCCATACCCTTTGTTGCCTCACGTTACCCGCACAACATTGATGTCATTATCCTGTTGTCTATCCGGCCCAAACCGTGCAGCAAGCTCTGCGACGTGGTCGACTTCAAGTACAGAAAGTCCCTGATGTCTTGATTGTTTCTTGTTGTTTCTGAGCCTCGGCATAACGGCGTGTTTGAACCCCAGTTTTGTGGCTTCCCGGAGTCGGTTTTCCGCTTGAGACACGGGACGCACCTCGCCGGATAAGCCCACTTCGCCAAAAAAAACGGTTTCCGTGGGCAACGGTACATCACTCAACGCCGAGATCAGTGCAGCGACAACCGCCAGGTCTGCGGCCGGTTCATTCACTCGCAATCCACCAGCGACGTTCAGGTACACGTCCCCGCTGCTCATGGCAAGCGCGCATCGGGTATCCAGGACGGCCATAATCATGGCAAGGCGGTTACTGTCCCAGCCTACGACGGCCCGTCGCGGTGTTGCCAGGTGAGACGGAGATACAAGGGATTGAATTTCAACCAGAACCGGGCGGGACCCCTCCAGCCCGGCAAAGACGGCGGCACCGCTAATGGCGCCATCGCGGTCCGATAGGAACAAGGCAGAAGGGTTTTCAACTTCGCTTAGTCCGCGATCGCCCATTTCAAAAACGCCTATTTCATCCGTCGCACCGAAGCGGTTTTTGACGGCGCGCAGAATTCGGAACTGGTGCCCGCGTTCGCCTTCAAAATAGAGGACACTGTCAACCATATGCTCCAGGATACGCGGTCCGGCAATGGTTCCTTCTTTTGTGACGTGGCCGACCAGTATGACGCAAAAGCCCATGCGCTTGGCAAGGCGGATCAGTTCATGTGCCGAGGTTCTGACCTGTGTCACCGTACCGGGGGCGGAATCAACACTGTCAACATACATTGTCTGAATTGAATCGATCACCACCACTCGTGGCGCATCCGGTTCTTCTAACGTCGTCACGATATCCCTTACCGACGTGGCCGCGGCGAGTTGAACCGGGGCATCGTCTACGCCAAGGCGCTCTGCACGAAGACGAAGTTGATCAATGGCTTCTTCGCCGGAAATATACGCGCAATTGTGTTGCGCCGCGAGTTGTGCTGCGACCTGGAGAAGAATGGTAGATTTTCCAACCCCCGGATCACCACCGACCAGTAGGGCCGATCCGGGGACCAGCCCACCACCGGTGGCGCGATCAAACTCCTTAATGCCGCTTACCAGACGGGCGGGTTTTTCCGACTCACCCTTTAGTGCGGTAAACTCGATGCGGCGCCCCTTTTTGTTGCCCAGACCCTTGGGAGCCGCCTCCGCGGTTGTTTCCTGAACAAGGGTATTCCATGCCTTACACTCACCGCACTGGCCGCCCCATTTCGGATGTATGGCACCGCATTCCTGGCAAACATATTTTACTACATTCCTGGCCACGGGAACGATGCCTCCTCGTCAGGCCCGGACGGTCATCTTGATGGGGCCGTCCGCTCGACCATGCACGAATTGGTCGACAAACTTATTGCCGGACTCGTTAACGGTATCGGCATCTCCGGACCAGATGATCTTTCCTTGATACAGCATGGCGATCCGGTTGCCGATTTTGCGCGCACTCGCCATGTCATGGGTAATGCTTAAACCGGTTGCTCCAACCTCACGGGTGGTTTTTACAATCAGATCGTTAATCACATCAGCCATGATCGGATCGAGGCCGGTTGTCGGTTCGTCAAAGAAGATGATTTCAGGATCCGCAGCGATGGCACGGGCAAGAGCGACCCTCTTTTGCATGCCGCCGGACAGTTCAGCCGGAAACAGGTCTGCCACGTGCCCGTCCATGCCGACTTGCGCCAGCTTTTTAACAGCGATGGCTTTTGCCTCGATCCGATCCACCCGTTTTTGCGCCAACAATCCGAAGGAAACATTTTCCCAGACCGGTAAACTGTCGAACAGCGCACCGCCCTGAAACAGCATACCGAATTTATTACCAATCCGTTCACGGTCCTGGGCACCCATGCCGACGACTTCCTCGCCATCAATCTGGATAGAACCGGAATCCGCCTCAATGATGCCAAGCACGCATTTCAGCAGAACAGACTTTCCCGTTCCCGATCCGCCAATAACCACAACGGATTCACCGACACCGACATCCAGATCGATCCCATCCAAAACCACCTTGGGTCCGAACGCCTTTTTCAGATCACGAACGCGGATTTTCGGCGGTTCATTCATTGGCAAAGAACATTTCCGTCAGGATATAGTCGAAACACAGGATAAGGATGGCTGATGAGACTACCGCGTTGGTGGTCGCCGCACCTACACCTTGCGCACCACCGCGGGAATGATAGCCATGATAACATCCCATGAGTGTTACAATGAATCCGAATACAGATGCTTTCACCAGGCCCGACAAGACGTCGTGCAGTTCCAGAAAGTTCCAGGTGTTTTGCAGGTAAATCGCGGGATTGAACCCGAGCTTGTAGACGGCGACGATGTATCCACCGAATACGCCTATAATGTCGGCGACCAGAACCAGTAATGGCATCATGGTAATGCCCGCAATCAGCCTGGGCGCGACCAGAAACTTCATGGGATTGGTGCTGAGTGTGGTGAGAGCATCGATCTGTTCTGTAACGCGCATGGTTCCTGTTTCTGCGGCCATGGAAGCACCGATACGTCCGGCAACCATAAGGCCCGCAAGAACGGGGCCCAGCTCGCGCGTAATGGACAGGACAACCACATTGGCAATGGCACCTTCCGCAGAAAACCGGGCGAACCCGGTGTAACTTTGCAAGGCAAGGACCATACCGGCAAAGATGCCCGTCAATCCGACAACGGGCAGGGAATAGTATCCGATCTCGATCATTTGTCGGCCCATACTCCGCGGATAAAACGGTGGCCTTGTACAGTGGGAGACAGCAGATGCCATGAACATGGAAAAGCGGCCAACGGCCGCCAGGAAGCTCAGCACCACATGTCCAACGGGTTGCAGGGGATTGATCATACGACATCACCATTGTGATAGAGGCGATGAAACCGCCCCCCGAGCGATGTCAGAATTTCATACCCAATGGATTGGGCGTCGCGCCCGGCATCATCAATCGTATATTTGTTCCCGATCAAATCGACATAAGCGCCCACCCGTGCAACATCATCGGGTATCTCGGTTACATCGACAGTCATCAGGTCCATGGAAACGCGACCAATAACAGGGACTCGCATGCCACTGATATACGCGTTACCGCGCCCCGAAAGCAAGCGCGGATATCCATCGCCATACCCAATGCCCACGGTCGCAACCGTTGTGGGAGATTTTGCACAATAAGTTGCTCCGTAGCCGACGGATTGCGGAGAATCAATTTTTCGAATTTGAATGATTTGTCCCTGCAAGCGGATGACGGATTCTATGGGAGATTTGCGATGTGGCGTAGGGTTGACGCCGTAAAGCGCGGCACCCGGACGGACGATATCGAAATGATACTCAGGGCCAAGAAAAATGCCGGAAGAATTTGCCAGGCTGCGCCGTTTGCAGGGAACAGAAGCAGACAATCGTGAGAACGCTTCCAATTGTTGCAAGTTGAGAAAATTGCTTTCATCTTCGGCTGAGGTCAAGTGACTCATGACGATGTCGATGTTCATGTCTTCAACAAGTGACGCGCTGTTTGACAAGACGGTTACGTCTTCCTCTGTCAACCCCAGACGCGACATACCTGTATCCATGTGAATATCGGCAGGTCTTTTTTTGTTTCTTTCCCGGTTGAAACTGTTCCAGGCTGCAATTTGTTCAAGACTGTTAAGCACCGGGATAAGATCAAAATGATCGAATACATCTTCGGTGCCATTGAGAGGCCCAGAAAAAACATGGATACGCGCCTCCGGTAACGTTTTACGAAGGCGCGCGCCTCCACCGGGGTATGCCACAAAGAAATCCTGGCACCCCGCCTGCCACAAGGTTTTGGCGACCTGCTCCTGACCCAGTCCATAGGCATTGGCCTTCACACAGGCACCGCATGGGATATCGTCCGTAACAATTTTTAGCGTCTGGTAGTTTCGCGCAATCGCACCCAGGTCTATGTGTAACAAGGCGTGGGTGTTGCTTTTTTTCTCAAGGTCGGTTGAACGAGAGGTATAGGACATGGGGATGCCTGAAAGATGCTACGGATCAATCGTCAATAGGGCTCGTGATCTGCATCCCAATCGGCAAATCGTGTGAATTCCCCCTGGAATAGGAGTTTGATGGTTCCCACCGGTCCGTGTCGCTGTTTCGCGACAATAATTTCCGCCAGGTTTCTGCATTTTTCCAATCTTTCTTCCCAGTTGGCATGCCGTTGAGCGTATTTATCGTCGCTTTCATCCGCCCGCCGTTGCGGTTCGGCCTTACCCACGTAGTACTCGTCGCGATAAATGAAGGTTACCACATCGGCATCCTGTTCGATGGAACCTGATTCGCGTAGATCAGCCAGTTGAGGGCGTTTGTCGTCGCGTTGTTCAACCTGACGAGAAAGCTGGGACAAGGCGACGACGGGAACGTCCAGTTCTTTCGCGAGTGTTTTGAGCCCTCGGGTTATCTCGGAGACTTCCTGAACGCGTCCTTCGGCGCGGGCCCGACTGGAACCCTGAATGAGTTGTAGATAATCGATAATAATCAGGCCGAGATTGTGCTGACGTTTCAACCGCCGCGCCCGTGTTCGAAGGGCGCTGACGCTCAGGGCAGGGGTGTCATCAATGAAAATCGGCAGAGAGTAAAGGGTTTGAGCCGCTGCGACTAGGCGTGGAAACTGCTCGTTCGGGACCTGGCCTTTCCGCATTTTATCAGACGAAATTTCTGTTTGTTCCGACAGGATACGTCCCGCCAACTGTTCAGCCGACATCTCCAGTGAAAACAAACCCACCACAGCGCCTTCTTCGCCTTTGGTATCGGCATAGGTCTTGGCCGCGTGGAATCCGATAGTGGTTGCCAGGGCCGATTTTCCCATCGCCGGACGCGCGGCGAGGATCAGCAGGTCCGAGCGATACAATCCGCCAAGGAGCGTGTTGAGGTCCTTTAGCCCTGTTGTGATACCGGCAAGACCGCCGTCTCGCTGGTGGGCGTGTTCAGCCACGTCAATGGCGGCAATAACGGCTTCCTTGAAAGGCTGAAAACCGCCTTCGAAGTTTCCGGTGGTGGCAAGATCGTAAAGACTCTGTTCCGCGGTTTCGATCTGTCGGGTGGCACTTTCATCCACTTCACCACCGAAGGCATCTTCGACAATTTCCTGACCGATTGCGATGAGTTCGCGTTTCAGATGCAAGTCATATACGATCCGTCCGTATTCTCCTGCATTGATGATCGTTACCGCTGAACTGGCCAGTTCTGCCAGGTACACAGGCCCGCCAACATCCGACAAACTGTCGTCTTGCTCGAAGTATCGTTTCAAGGTGATAGGATCGGCAATCTGTCCCCGTTCAACAAGTTTGGCACATGCATCGAAAATCTTGGCATGTTGCCCCATGGCGAAGTGTTCAGGTCGAAGATATTCGGAAACACGTTCGTAGGCCCTGTTATCGACCAGAATTGCCCCTAGAAGACCACGCTCCGCTTCGAGGTTGTGCGGTAGGGTTCGAAACGCCGGGCCGCCAATGGAGGTAGGGCCATCGGTATCGTCTGTGCTACTCGGCATGCTGTTGGGATTCAGTACGGTTGCCATTCATCAGTGGTAGTCGTTCTGAATATGAATGTACCGCCTCGATTGAGGTGAGTTAGGCACAACATGGGGACAAGTTGGGTAATTCGTGACTTGACTGTGGATATGTGGATAGGCCCGCGAGCGATCATGCTTTGGGAGCACAAAGATCTATTGATGAATGAGATAATCGCGCGTGATCGGCGTTGAGTCCGGGGTGTTGGATATCTGGAACTGAAACACAATGTTGCGGAGGTGCCGGAACGAGATCTCAGAGATCGCCAGATAATATTCCCACATCCGGCAGAACCGTCGGTCATAGATATCGGCGGCCTCGTTGACATGCGACATGAATCGATGCCGCCAATCCCGCAGGGTGTAGGCATAGTGATAGCGAAGAATCTCAATGTCATTGAGCCATAGGTCGGTTTTTTCGATGGATTTTGACACCTCGGACAGAGCAGGTAGGTAGCCGCCGGGAAAGATGTACTTACGGATCCAGGGATCGGTTACAGTGGGCCCTTCCATGCGCCCAATAGTATGAAGCAGGGCTACCCCGTCCGGTTTCAACCGTTCAGACAGACTCTGGAAAAACGTGTCATAATGGTTTATGCCCACGTGTTCGAACATGCCGATGGAAACGATGCGGTCATAGGTACCGGTTTCTTCCCTGTAGTCTTTGAGAAGGAATTCAACCCTGTCGGATACCCCGGCTTGTTTGGCGCGGTTGGTGGAAAGTTCATGTTGTTCCTTCGACAATGTTAACCCTGTTACCGATACTTTGTACTCCCGTGCCAGGAACAGAGCCATGCCGCCCCATCCGGAACCTATCTCCAGAACCCGCTGTCCGGGTTTGAGGCACAGCTTGTCAGCAATCAGTCGTTGTTTATTCAGCTGTGCTGTTTCCAGATCGTCGCACGGGTCCTTGTAAAGAGCACATGAGTAGTTTCGGTCCGGATCCAGAAACAGGTCGTATAGACGTCCCGATAGATCGTAGTGATGGGCGACATTTTTCCGTGACCGTTTCAGGGGGTTGAATTGTTGAAGGACTCGGAAGGGAAACTGCAGTGCCTGAAACAGGGCATAACTTTTCGGCCTTCCCGAGGTGCTGATGTTCCTACCGATCAGGTCCAGAAACGTATACAGATCTCCCTGTTCCACGGTCCATGACTTGTTCATGTAGCCTTCACCCAGGGCCATGGAGGCGTTGAAGACGAACTTTAGCTCTATTGACGGGTTGTGGAACCGGATGGTTGCTTCCGGTCCGGGCTCCGAGCCAGCAAAAGTGTGCTTCTTACCGCTGCTATCGATCACGTGCAGCGTGCCTTTACGAATCAACTGCTTTAACATTCCAGAGAGCAACATTGTTCCTCCAGAACTCAGGTTTTAGGCGGCTCCTGTGACCTTTGCGGACAAAAGATTATCAAAAAAAAACGGCATATCGCAACTGGATATGCCGTTTTTCAATTCCATGAAACAAAGCGTCAGCGGCTGGAATCTTTCGTTTCTTCGTTGTTAGCACTTTCTTCGGAGGCATCCGCCACGTCTTCAAGGGCCTCTTCAATAGGGTCTTCCTCGCTTGCGATCGCCTCGACATCTTCCGAAAGGTTTTCTTCCGGTTCCGCCCCTTCTTCGAATACTTCTTCCGCCCGGGCGATGGCTTCTTCAGCTTCCAGGGCTTCCTGCTGTTCGGCAGACAGGACAGCAGATCCTGTTTTGGCCTGAATTTCGGCTTCTTCTTGCGTACGGGCAACATTAATGTTGACATCAA
Organism: Rhodospirillales bacterium; assembly: GCA_963921245.4. Classification (GTDB taxonomy): domain Bacteria; phylum Pseudomonadota; class Alphaproteobacteria; order Rhodospirillales; family Casp-alpha2; genus JABJGO01. Next base: position 1,183,752 of record CAWUEY030000001.1, read on the forward strand.
CAGTGACTTCCGCGTGGAGGACAACGCGAACCGTATGGATGCCGATGGATTTAATGGGACGTTCCAGAACAACCTGGCCACGGGCGATGGTAAAGCCCAATTCTGTTACAGCCAGGGCAATATCGCGACTGCTGACTGAACCGTAAAGTTGACCTGCATCACCTGCCTGGCGGACCAGAGTAACGGACTGTCCGTCCAGTTTGCCACCAACGGCTTCTGCTTCCTTACGCTGTTCGAGGTTCTGTGCCTCGAGTTGCGCGCGCTCGGTTTCGAAGTGTTTTTTGTTTTCGTCCGTCGCCCGAAGCGCTTTGTTATTGGGTAGCAGGAAGTTCCGTGCGTATCCGTTTTTAACGCTTACGATGTCTCCCATCTGTCCCAGTTTTTCAATTCTTTCCAGCAGAATTACTTCCATTTTTCACTCCCGGTCCAAAGGACCAAAGTCGATGATAAAACTCATTTAAAATTCAGTTTGTTGCGACCCGGTTCCGAACACCCCACCACTGTTCCGCCATACCAAGAGCCGCAACAATCACCAGAGCCCATCCAAAAATCAGCAGGATCATGTACAGTCCGATCAAGAGCGGAATGCGAAAACCTTCGATCCGGTGAATGGCCCAATGAACAACCGATAGTCCAAGAAAAAAGAACGGAACGGCAAGGATGATGGTCATGTTCAGGGCGATGAAGCCCATATCGCCATCAAATGCCAATGCGGCAACGGCCGCACCGATCATGGGAAGGGCAATCCACTGCGGCAGGCTCAGGTTTCGAAACGAGGGACCATCCGTGATGTTTTTCCCGAACCGTTTCAACAGGCGCTGCGCTATCAATGCGTTGACGATTGTCATCGCAATCCAGGCAACACCCATCGCGCCGGGGAACAGGGCAACAAGTGAATCACGGAACTGAGCAACCTCGGGTTCCGTTGTGTCCAGACCGATAGCAGAAAAAACACCACCGATGTGAGACGTAATGACATCTAGCACGCCACGGCCACCGGATCCGATAAACAGCGTTCCCGTCAGGATAATGACGGCAGCCAGTACGGACACGAGACCAAGAATACGTCCCAGAGAATAGGGCGCTGTTTTTTGACCCGTACCATCCTCGCGAACAGATGCGAGCCATTCCCACGATACGATCCACGCCGGTAAGGCATGAAGGACACCGAAGCTAAGACCATTGATCACCCCCCCAAGCCCCGCGGCGATTACCATGCCCGCAATGCAGGCGACGGTTGCTGCCGAGAATCCCATGCTGAAAGCCACCAGGTATAGCGGTAACATGGTAATGTAGACGAGCAGCAACGCACCGGGAGAACCGGCGACGAATGCCATGGATATGGCGGCACCAATGCCGCCGCCGCCAATCGCCATAAGCATGTTTTTCTGCATGGACTAGGGCTCCTGATCAAAGGCCGGCTGAAGACGCTTGAACCGGATTTCGCAGGGCGGTTACTTGATCACGTATGGGATCAGACCGAGGAATCGTGCACGTTTGATCGCCCGTGCCAATTCACGTTGTTTCTTGTTTGAAACGGCGGTGATACGGCTGGGAACAATCTTTCCACGCTCAGACAGGAAGCGACCCAGGAGTTTTACGTCTTTGTAGTCAATAACCTGAGCATTGGGACCGGAAAACGGGCAGCTTTTACGGCGGCGAAAAAATGAACGACCCATTAGCTTTCTCCTTTTTCGCTATCGGCGCTGGAAGCGTCCGCTTCCGAAGATTCTTCGGCTTCTGCGGCGGGTTTCTCCAGGTCTTTCGTGCCATCGTCCTCGCCGTCATCTTTGAAACCGCGGCGGGGACGGTCATCGTTATTGCGATGACGCATGATGACACTGGATTCTTCTTCCAGCTCCTCTACACGGACGGTCATGTAACGAAGAACATCTTCGTTGATCCGCATCTGCCGTTCCATTTCGACAACAGCGGAGGCCGGTGTGTCTAGGTTCATCAGAACATAATGACCTTTACGATTTTTCTTGATGCGATAGGCAAGGGAACGGAGTCCCCAGTATTCGGTCTTTTTGACCGCGCCGCCTTCATTTTCGATAATTTTGCTAAATGTGTCGGTCAGTGTTTCGACCTGCGGGGCCGCAATATCCTGTCGCGCGATAAACACGCTTTCATAGAAAGCCATTTTTTCTCCCTCTGGATTATCTCAGCCCCGGATCATCCGGGGCATAGCCGAACCATTCGGCAGGGTTTGAGCCGGCGCACTATACACATTGGCAACGTGTATTCAACCGGTTTTGTCCGGGATTTTTGTCCGGCGGGCGGCGTTGCAAAATCTGCCGCAGCAGGGACAACAATATGGTGCCATCAGTAGTTGTCTGTTCCGGTATGGCAAGCTTGCGGCGGAGAAAATGGGGGTTACCGAGATTTAGGCCAAAGCATATGTTTTGCCCGTTGACTCTCTGTGCCCTGCGTAGTCCTCTCGACGAATAAACTTAAGAGTTTCAGTTTAAGTCTTAAGAGAGCAGCAAGCATGACACGAGCATTTGTATTCCCCGGACAAGGATCCCAGACCGTCGGAATGGGTGCCGCGTTGGCGGCGGCGTTTCCCGAAGCGCGGTACGTTTTTCAGGAAGTTGATGACGCCCTTGAACAGAAACTCACTACCCTGATGGCGGCGGGACCCGAGGATGATCTGACGCTGACCGAAAATGCACAACCGGCTCTTATGGCCGTCAGCGTTGCTGCCTTTCGGGTGCTCGAAAAAGAATCGGGCAAACCCATCTCCCGGCTGGCCAGCCATGTTGCCGGCCATTCGCTTGGTGAATACGCCGCGCTGGCCGCCGCCGGAACCTTCAGTCTCGCCGATACCGCGCGGTTGTTGAAGACCCGTGGCCAGGCCATGCAACAAGCGGTGCCCGTTGGTGAGGGGGCTATGGCGGCGTTGTTGGGGTTGGAAATGGACGATGTATCCTGCGTCGCAGAAGAAGCTTCGGCAACCGGCGTTTGCATGGTTGCAAATGACAATGCACCGGGGCAGATCGTGATCAGTGGCGCGGCAACCGCCGTTGAAAGAGCTTGTGAACTGGCTAAGGATAAAGGCTGCAAGCGGGCCGTCTTGCTGCCCGTTAGTGCCCCTTTCCATTGTTCGATGATGAGCCCGGCGGCTGACGCCATGAAAGAAGCACTGGCGAACGTAGATATGCAGACTCCGTTGGTACCCGTTGTCGCAAATGTGACCGCATCGCCAACTGTTGATCCGGGCGAAATTCGTGATCTTTTGGTACAGCAGGTGACACGCCGCGTTCGCTGGCGCGAGAGTGTCCTGGCGATGAAGGAACTGGGTGTGACGATGCTTATCGAGCTAGGGGCGGGCAAGGTCTTGAGCGGATTAACCAAGAGGATTGACCGGGACCTGGAAGCCATGAGTGGCGGTATGCCCGAAGATATTGATTCCATTTTGAATTCTCTTTGAGATGCGATGATGTACTGTGAGGTAGCGGAGTAAGAAGCATGTTTGACCTTAGCGGAAAAAAAGCACTGGTTACGGGCGCATCGGGGGGAATTGGTGGAGCCATCGCCGCCGCCCTGCACGGTGCAGGCGCGGTTGTTGCTCTGTCAGGAACCCGAAAAGAGGCTCTTGATGCGGTGGCGGCGGGTCTGGGTGGTCCATGTCACGTTATTCCCTGCAATCTGAGAGACTCAGATGGCCCTGAAACACTTATTGCGCAATGTAACGAGCAAATGGAGGGCCTGGATATCCTGATAAATAATGCGGGTTTAACCCGCGACACCCTGGCCATGCGAATGAAAGATGAGGATTGGCAGACGGTCATTGACGTTAATCTGAGCGCCACTTTCAAGCTCAGTCGTGCAAGCCTGAAAGGCATGATTAAACAGCGCTGGGGACGTATCATCAATATCTCGTCCATCGTCGGAACAACCGGCAATGCGGGGCAGACCAACTATGCGGCTTCAAAAGCAGGAATGGTGGGAATGTCCAAAGCGTTGGCCCAGGAAGTTGCCGTGAGAGGTATTACCGTCAACTGTGTGGCCCCGGGGTTTATTGACACGGCCATGACCGATGTTCTGAGCGATGATCAGAAGGAACGTCTGTTGACCTCCGTTCCCGCGGGCCGTTTAGGGACCGTCGAGGACATCTCGACGGGAGTCCTGTACCTCGCCAGTGAGGAGTCCAGTTACGTCACCGGACAGACCCTTCATATCAATGGCGGTATGGCCATGATCTGATCGCCCGTAGATCGCCCGTGGGTTGCACGTGGGTCGCACGTAGGAATTTATGAAAGCATTGCTTGCGGAGCGGGTAAGAATCATGATACGCCCCGCGCCACTGGTTGCAACTCCACGGTTTTAAGGGGTGATTTCTGGTCATCGATAAAAAAGTGTGCTACCAGATCACGACCGATAAAGCCTAAATTTTAAGGCTGCACCCGGATTATATATATCCAATTTAACCGCTTACAAAACGGGGAATATAAGAATGAGTGACGTCGCCGAACGCGTAAAAAAGATCGTTCTGGAACATCTTGGCGTGGATGAGTCAAAAGTCGTTGAAAGTGCCAGTTTCATTGACGATCTGGGCGCAGACAGCCTGGATACCGTTGAATTGGTAATGGCGTTTGAAGAGGAGTTCGGCTGCGAAATCCCTGATGACGCAGCGGAAAACATTCAAACCGTCAAAAATGCGATCGATTTCATTGAATCGCAAAATTCCTGATGATGAAAAACCGGTGACGGTTTACAGCGTCCCGGTTTTCAATTCGTGTTTTTCCTGACCAGTTTTATTCAAGGCTGGTCCGGTTGACATCGCAACGGTGAAAAGATGAGACGGGTTGTTGTCACGGGGATGGGCATCGTCAATGCGTTGGGATGCGGCGTCGAGGAAAACTGGCGCAATATCCTTAACGGTGAATGTGGCATATGCCAGATCAGCAGTTTTGACGTGTCTGATATCCCTGCAAAAATCGCGGCGCAGGTTCAGATCGGTGAGGGAGCGAGGGCATTTAATCCTGATGATTGGGTTACGCCCAGGGACCAGCGCCGGATGGACACCTTCATCATCTATTCACTGGCCGCCGCGCAACAGGCCGTGGAGGATTCCGGCTGGTCACCAACCGATGAGGAAGCACTGTGTCGTACCGGCGTTCTCGTCGGGTCGGGCATCGGCGGGTTACCCGAAATTTCCGATGGAACCATGAAGGTTGAAGGCGGCAACGTCCGCCGCTTGAGCCCGTTCTTTATTCCGGCCAGCTTGATTAACCTGACATCGGGACACGTCTCCATTCGATGGGGTTTCAAAGGACCGAACCATTCGGTTGTGACGGCCTGTGCAACGGGCACCCATGCCATCGGTGATGCGGCTCGGCTGATCATGCTTGATGATGCAGACGTAATGATCGCCGGGGGTGCCGAAGCCGCTTGCTGCCGCGTTGGCATGGCGGGTTTTGCTCAAGCGCGCGCCCTTTCCACGAACTTTAATGATACGCCCGAAAAGGCATCTCGCCCCTGGGACCAGGATCGCGACGGATTTGTTATGGGTGAGGGTGCTGGTGTCGTTGTTCTGGAAGAACTCGAACACGCTAAAAAAAGGGGGGCGCCCATTTACGCTGAAGTGATCGGTTACGGCCTTTCCGGCGATGCTCATCATATCACAGCTCCGGCCGAATCCGGGGACGGTGCATACCGATGCATGCAGGCCGCCATGAAACGATCCGGCCTGTCCCATGATGCAATTGATTACGTCAATGCTCATGGAACGTCGACACCACTTGGTGATGAAATCGAACTTAATGCTGTAAAACGTGCGTTTGGTAACGCGGCTGAGACTATCTCCATGTCGTCCACGAAATCAGCCGTGGGTCACCTTTTGGGAGCAGCAGGAGCCGTTGAAGCTATTTATTCCATTCTTGCCATTCGGGACAATGTTGCCCCGCCAACCCTCAATCTGGACAATCCGTCCGAAGGGTGCAGCGGCATTGATCTTGTACCCCACGAAGCCAAAGAGCGACCGGTTAGCGCGGCTCTCTCAAACTCTTTCGGGTTTGGCGGCACCAATGCGTCGCTTGTTTTCAAGGCTGTCAGTTGATTGGGTGCCCGCATGGGCAAGAGATTTCTTCTTATAATTCTGATAACGCTGTCTGGCGCTCTTGTCGCCTGTGGTGGAGTCTACTGGTGGGGAAAATTGCGGTTTGAGAGTGTTGGTCCGTTGCCCGGTGAGCACATTGAAATCATCAAATCGGGAAGCGGTCTTGAAGCGATTGCGCAACAGTTGGAGAAAAACGGCATTATCCATGATGCCCTGATCTTTGAACTGGGCGCCCGCCTGACGGACCAGGAAGGGACGTTAAAAGCTGGTGAATTTGTCTTTCCAGCAGGCGTCAGTTCCCGGAACGCCTTAAAGATTATTCGTTCTGGAAAAACCCGCTTGAGGCGTTTAACCATCCCGGAAGGCCATACATCGTTACAAATTGTTGATCTGATCAATAATGCCGAAGGATTGAAGGGCAGCGTCTATTTTCCAATTCCGCCGGAAGGAACACTGTTACCGGAAACCTATTATTTCTCCTATGGCGAGGATCGCCAGGACCTGGTTCAGCGCATAACAGTCGGGATGAACGCCCTCCTTTCTGATCTGTGGTCGCAACGGGCACCTGATTTACCAATTGCTACACCGGAAGATGCTATTATTTTGGCCTCTATAGTTGAAAAGGAAACCGGTGTTGATGGAGAACGCAAACGCGTTGCCTCCGTTTTCGTGAACAGGCTACGTTTGGGAATGCGCCTGCAATCTGATCCAACAGTGATATATGGAATTACTCTGGGACAGCGGACCCTAGGGCGGCCGTTGAGCAAAGCGGACCTGAGAGAGAAAACGCCCTACAACACTTATGTTATCAATGGGTTGCCGCCTGGTCCAATAGCGAACCCTGGGCGCGCCGCGATTGAAGCGGTTTTGCATCCTGAAGAAACCGATTTCTTATATTTCGTCGCAGATGGAACCGGTGGTCACGCGTTTTCCAGGACTCTGGAAGAACACAACCGGAATGTTCGAAAGTGGCGCAAGTTACAGGCTCGGGAAAACTAGAGTGTGCTTCAGGTGCCGGGTGTATTACCAAACAACCAGTTTTGCAGTCGGGGTGAAAAACTGTAACCCCGCCGAATGGTTTCCATACAAATGCCGTGCTGAATGGATTCCTGTTGTTCCAATGTTGCTCCCACGGGCATAACCCATACGGGCCAGTTGACGCCGGCTTTTCGAAAGAGTTCGATGGCATTTTCCATGTCTTCCCAACAAGCTTCGGAACCATCGACGACGAACTTCAGTTGTCCAAAATCCGATAAATCCCGATATGTTGATACACAGTCCGGCAACAATGCAGCTTCTGATGTCTCTCCGGAAATTTTCAGCTTCGGGCTAACGGACCACATCCAATGGCGCTCCAATTTTTTGTAGTTTCGGATTAACGCCTGCATCTCTGGTGACAAAGCCTGGGTTCCATTGGTTTCAATTGTGACTTCTGTCGGGAGGTTGTCGCGCTCTTCAAGAACGTGAAAGACGTCGATCAGGCAATTTTGGGAAATCATGGGTTCCCCGCCGGTGATGACAAGATGAATGGGCAGGCGGGAGTTTCCATGCAAGAATCTGGGACAGAGAGCTTCCATGGCATCGCAAATCTCCGAAGCAGAGCCCTTTTGGCTGAGGTGTGCGTAATCTTTGTGCCAGGCGTAACGGGTATCACAACCTGTTTTCAGGACGGGCATATGGGCGAGGGTCTTGATGCGTGCCGGATCAAACGATGGGGGGTGATTATTGTCAGAAGAAAACCCATTGCATTGAAAATTGCATCCCCAAAGACGCAGAAACACGCTGGGGACCCCCGTAAACATCCCTTCGCCCTGAATGGACAGAAAGCACTCTGAATAGCGGTAATATTTTTCTAGGTTTATCATCGTGTATTTAGTCCTTGGTCGGCAGCCGCGCCAAAAAACCATCAGTAAGCGTGGGCGGGAGTATACCCATGAATGCGGCCATCAAGGCCAATGGCCAGGGAAACGTGATCCGGGCCTTATTCTTTTTCAGGCCTCCGGCAATTATCGTCGCCGCCTTGTCAGCATTCATGATCAATGGCATGTGATACGTGTTCTTGTCCGTTATTCGGCTTTCGACAAAGCCCGGCATGATAACATTCACTTTGATACCGTGTGGCCCCAGAACCGGTCGCAGGGCTTCGCCATAGGCCCTGACGGCGACTTTGCTCGCAGAGTAAGCCGGTGTGGATGGTAATCCTCGATAGCCCGCAAGAGAACTGACAATGGCGATTTGGCCGCGCCCGGCTTTCACCATATGATCGATGGCAGGTAAAACCGTATTCACCACACCGGCAATATTGACGGCAAGAATGTCTCTGGTCACATCCGGATCGACGACCTGGTCCGGGGAGGAGGAATACAATTTGTTTCCCGAGATCCCGGCATTTGCGATCACCAAATCCAAAGGGTTCTCTTTGGTGTTGAGATTAGCAAACCATTCTTCCATGGCCGATTTGTTCGTTACATCACAGATGGTTTTTGTGACCTGAGCGCCACGCGCTTCGCATTCCCTGGACACGGCATTAAGACGTTCTTGATTCCGACCCGATAGGTGCAGAATGTTTCCGGGATTTGCGTAAAATCGGGCGAGACCGGCACCAATTCCCGAAGAGGCACCCGTAATCAAAATATTTTGGGGGTAATCCGAATGCATGAGGGACTATAACCCCGATGTGGTGAATTGAAACACTCTGTCATGGTTGCTCCCACATTTCGGGGCTGTATGATAGGCACACATTTGCAATCGAACCGCACGGACCAATAACATGACGCTTCAATCTATGACAGGTTTCGCGCGTCGAGAGGCGGCGCATCATGATGTGCAGCCAGGAGTTAAACCGGGAAGCCAATACAGTGTGTTCAAAAGCAATTTCGCCGGAATTGACGCAGGTAGGGCTTGATTTGAAAGTGATTATCGATCAATTGAGGGAGCAAATACAAGATGTGGAGTAGGAATTGTGTGTGAATACCCACCGGCAAAAGCACCTAAAATCCGACGCCGAGGGTTGATGTTAGTTCTGTCTTCGCCCTCCGGTGCCGGGAAATCCACGATTGCCCGGTTTCTTCTGGAAAGCGACAACAACCTGACAATGTCGGTCTCCGCAACCACTCGTCTACCCCGGCCTGGCGAGGTGGATGGTGAACACTATTATTTTGTCTCTCGGGAAAAGTTTGATGACATGGTCCGAAACGATGAATTTCTGGAACATGCGACGGTGTTTGGGAATTCCTACGGCACGCCTAAAGCGCCGGTTGAGGCCGCCATGGAAGAGGGGCGTGACGTTCTCTTTGATGTCGATTGGCAGGGAGCACAGGAAATACGGCAATATGCCGCAGATGATTTGGTATCTGTCTTCGTTTTGCCACCTAGTGTCGAGGAACTGGAAAATCGTCTGTTTAACAGGGCGCAGGACTCCGAGGAAGTGGTACGCGCACGAATGGCCAAGGCAACCTTGGAAATGAGCCACTGGGAAGCCTACGATTACGTGATTATCAATGCCTATGTTGATGATAGCGTTGTCAACGTCCAATCCATTCTGGCGGCTGAGAGGTTAAAGCGCCGCCGTCAAAATGGGCTTCTTGAGTTTGTCCGCTCGCTTGGTGTGGGTCAGTGACGCTGCGCATCCAGAGCATTGGCAATCAGGCAAAACTCGGCGATTGAGAGATTTTCGGCCCGTTGCGTTGGATCAATGCCGATATCCTTAAAATTTGGATTGAGCGATTTCAGGCTTGCTCGCAACATCTTGCGGCGCTGACCGAATGCCGCTGCTGTCACTGCCTCAAGCGTTTGCATGGAAGCCGCAGAAATGGGAACTATTCGGGGTGTCAGATTTACGATCGCCGAGGTAACTTTCGGCGGTGGGGTAAACGCCTTCGGTGATACGGTGAATTCCTGCCGGACATCGCATAGCCATTGAGTAAGAACTGATAAACGACCGTACGCCTTCGTGCCCGGAGAGGCTGTCAATCTATCCGCCACCTCTTTCTGAAACATCAATGTCATCTGTTGAATGCCTCTCAGATCATGGAGCCATTTCAACAAGAGTGCTGTTGATATGTTGTAGGGAAGATTGCTGATGATCTTCCGGGGGCCTGTTCCCAGCCCGTTTACATCAATTTCCAGCGCGTCTCCCTCGATGACCGTTAATCGAGACCCCGAAGCATCGACTAAAGTCTTGGTAGCTTCCACGCACCGGTGATCTCGCTCTACGGCAAAAACATGCCGGGCTCCCGCGTTGAGAAGAGCTCTTGTCAACCCACCGGGACCTGGCCCGATTTCAATGATATCACAGCGTTCGAGAGAGCCCGCCACCTCGGCGATGCGTGCCGTCAGATTTAGGTCCAGAAGGAAATTCTGACCAAGTGTTTTGCTCGCCCTTAAATCGTGCTCACGAATGAGGTCTCTTAACGGCGGTAACTCCGCGATCGCGCTCGTCATGCCCGCTATTCCGTACTGGCAGACACACGATTCCGGGCCATTTGATCGGCGAGTTTAAGAGCCGCCATAAAACTGGATGGGTCCGCAAAACCTGTTCCGGCAATATCCAGGGCGGTTCCATGATCCGGCGAGGTCCGAATGATGGAAAGCCCTAAAGTTACATTAACAGCGTTATCGACATCTAGTGCCTTGATGGGGATCAATGCCTGGTCATGGTAGTGACAGATTGCAACATCGTAGGTTTCCCGTTGTCGGGGCGTAAACAGGGCATCCGGTGGAACAGGACCGGATACGGAAAAACCACATTCTTTCAGAGCCTGGATGGCCGGTAAGATAATCTGCTGATCCTCCTCGCCCAGATTGCCGTCTTCCCCCGCGTGTGGGTTCAGCCCGGCTATCGCCATTCGCGGTAAGGGGATGCCAAAATCCCTTGAAAGGGCCCGTGCTGTCGTGGTCGCTGTCTCAACAATGCTCTCTTTTGTCATCGCCGCAATGGCTTCTTTTAACGGGGTGTGAATGGTCACAGGAACAACCCGAAGCATCGGCGAGGCAAGCATCATGACTGGTTTATGTAATCCACACAGACTACCGAGATATTCCGTGTGCCCGGGGTAGGAAAAACCAGCCTCGTACAATGTGTTTTTTTGAATAGGCAGGGTGATCAAGGCCCGGGCGCGATTGTTCAGGCACGCTTCGACACCCATTTCGATAGAGCGGCAAACGGCCGAAGCATTCCTTAAATCAGGCTGTCCGGGTTTGCTGGTAACCTCTTCACCAACTGGCAGCAAGGGTAAGGCGTCAGAAAAACAGGATTCGACCCTGTACGGATCATCGATCTCCACGATGTTTAAACCTGCAAACATATCGCTCGCGAGTTTCCTTATCCGCTCTGGATCATCGATTAAATAAAATGGCGGTAGGTTGTTTCTGTTTTCGAGCCACGACTTCAGCGCAATTTCGCTACCGATTCCTGATGGCTCGCCCATAGAAACGCCGATAGGAGAGAGCCCATTAAACTTAGGATCTATCATCTGATATCTATGAAGGCATTCCGTCTTAAATCGCGGATGGCTTGACGGGCATAAACATTGATACGTTGCGCAAAAAGGCGGTTTTCAATTCTTCTTCGTTCCGCTTCATCGGAAGGTTGGTCCGGGTTTGTTCGATTGCAAACCATCAGAACAATGACCGAATTACTAGTGCGGACAGGCTTTGAGGGCGTGTTAAGGGGGAGCTTGTCGACGATATTCGCCAAATCGGACGGCAGACTGGGTAACGCTACATCGCCAAGATTTCCGGAAGCTGGCGAGGCGATGTCTGCTGCGGATGCTTCCAAATCTGAACACGAATCTGTGTCTTGTGTGTGTTTTAATGCTGTATCGATATAGGACTGAACAACAGATGTGTCGGCCTCAGCCGGTAAATCCAGATGAAACTGGGATAAATTGAGGATGGGAGAAGCCTTGGTCGATGCTTCTTCTTTTATCTCTGACAATCGAATAATCATGAAACCGCCGGGCATAGCAATCGGTCCCGCCAGTTGTCCCGGGCGGAGTGATTGAACATGAGGGCGAATTGGTTCCGGTAATTGAGAAAGCCTTAGCCAATCCAGTTCCCCGCCTCTGGCCGCGGTAGGCGTTTGAGAGAATGCGCGCGCCAATGATTCGAATTTTGCCCCAGCCTCCAATTCTTCAACCAATTGAAGCGCTTGGGCTCTGACTTTCGATGCGTTTTCCGGTTTGTCGACCGCTAAGGCGATTTCAAATAGTTTGTAGCGCGGCTGATTTTCCTTCTCGCGTTCCTCGGCAAGAGCATTGGCAATGTCCTCATTGGTAATTTGTACATTTCCAGCGTATTTTCTGGGGACTATCAGGCTCCAGGCGATCTCAGAGCGAATCTGTTCCAATAAGGTATCGGCGCCTATTCCAAGCCTTTCCAACTCAGAAACCAATTGGCCCTGTTGGTAGCCGTTCACAGATTCCACTCTGGCCAGCGCATTGGTGATTTCTTCCTGTGAAACTTCTATACCGGATTTTTCAGCTTCCTGAAGTTTCAACTTCTCATCGATTAGTGACCGTAAAACCTGTGGGGCCAATCGTTGCATACTCTGCTGGTTCCTGGGCAGTTTCGAGAGGATAATAACCAGCATGGTTCGGGCCTGAAGGTCGAACGCCGAAATGACCTCGTCGTTTACCACGGCGGCAATCTTCAAAGAGTCCTGGGAATAAGAAGAGGAAGGATAAAACAGTAAGATTAGTGATAGGACCAGAAGTCCAGGAACCTTTCGTAGCCTGTCTATGGGAGTGTGTGCAAAACCAATCATTACCGAACAAACTCTGCGTCACCCAGTGTTTTGAATGATAGGCGAAAAATAACAGCATCTTCCGGTTTGAGGTCCCGATCATGGAAAAAGGACCGAGTGACCTGGGTTGTAAATATGAAGCACTCATCTTCGTACACAGCGCCGAACTTCAATCTTCTTGTTTCCTCCTCGTCTATATCACGATTACCTTCAGCGAATAGCGACCAGGTTTCTGAGAGTTGTGACGTCATCGAAACGTCAATATCTTCCCTGTCGCCAAACTCACTTTTTTCCTGTGCGTTAAACATACGATATTGCGTGTTAAGCTTCAAAAGCGGCCCGCCGAGTGACAATTCCATCTCGTTTCGTCGAACAGAAAGATTATCTTTTCCCAAACGCGTGCGGTAGAGAAGATTTACATAACTTCCGGGGGATACCTGCATTTTTGCCACAAAATCTGAGAGTTTATCTTCCAAGCCTGTACCTTCTGCGAAAGTACTATCCTGTCGTAATCTGTAGCTTTGCCCGACAAACACGGTTGTAAATCCGCCTTCCGCGCCGTAAACACCCCATTGGGTTCCATAATCTATCCTGGTTCCGCCTTCGACCCTGTCTCTTCCCGTGAAACGGCTGGACCGAAACAAGCTTGTTTCATCAAACTCAAATTCTTGACTGTCTTGGTTCGGGATTGTCTCGGGGTTGCCGCCATTCGGGGCAACGCGAACAGAGGCTATCGGTTCAATGACCTGCTGAACAGAGCCGCTTTGTTTCGCGAACGGAAACCGCCAATCCAGCCTGGCATGAGGGAAGATGCGTGTTTCCCTACCGCTAAACTCGGTTGAGGACCCTTGTGGCGTAAAATCATCAACCATGTACCCGTCTGCATCGAGAGCCGTTACAATTCTAATTTGCTCTCCTGCGTCAGAGACATAGGTCGCTTGCCAGCCCGGCGAAAGAGACAATCTGTAAGAATCGGCACCTTCTTTTCTGGAAAGAAATGCTGTGCTGGCATTCAGTGTTGTTTGTCCACCAAAGATATTTGGTTGACCAACATGATCAAACTCTATCAGTGGCGTTACTATCGGTGTTTCGTCATTATCGTCCTGTTGCCTGAGGCCTTGAAACAGAATAGCCTCTGAACGGATATAGTTTTGTTTTCTGAAGCCCTCGGCATACAGATTACTGGTTAACGTGCGCTCGTTTCCAAAGCCGTATCTCCGTTGATATGTGTCATCGGTTGTACGATCAACGTCGGCACCCCATCGCCATGTTTCATCGATGTTGAAGCGAGCAAAGGCATCTATGTGAGCTCTTGTCCCTACATCGTCGTCGTTTACGATGCTATTCTCGATTTCAAACTCGCCGTTCCGCAATCTTTGACGGTATTCTGTTTCCAATCCTGGCCCCTGATCGGAATACATTGCCGGCGTTATCGTCGTGTCAGCATGTTCTGAAATGTTCCAATAATATGGGGTTTTTAGCATAGCCCCCAAAGAGGTTGAGTTCCCAACCGTCGGGGGCAGGAAACCGGATTCGCGTTTGACTGTAGGGTCAGGGTGCGTGAGAAACGGCGTATAGAAAACGGGAACACCGGCAACTTCCAGCCAGGCATCGGAATATTCAACGACCCGTCGCGAACTGTCGTGAAAAACCGTGATGGCCTTGACCTGCCACAGCGGGGGTTTTTCAGGGTCGTTTTCACACAGATTACATGGTGAATAAACGGCCTTGGACATCCGCATGTCTTCATTTAACCGTTCTGCCGAATTGGCGGCAACACGTGAGCCGTCACTGAGAATGATCCGTATGTTTGAAACAACGCCATTTTTAAGATCGCTGTCCAGTTCCATGTAATCGGTGAAGAGAACATCACCATTTGGTTCGTTAAGAATGACGTTGCCACTGGCCGTTACCACATCAAGATTTTGATTGTAGCTTACTGTATCGGCGATCAAGGTTCGGCCTTCGTGCCGGACTTCCACGTTTCCGCGCGCCGTGATAATGCCCAGTGCACGGTCAACATCCATCTCATCGGCGGTGAAGCTTACCGGTATATCGGTTTCCTGTGCGTGTATCGTCGAAACAGGGACGGTCGTGCTCGCAATTGCCCAAATTACAAGTCCAACACGAATACAGGCCGACAGACGGGTGCTGACATCTGATAAGGACATCGACTAACCGTCCTCCAGATGCAACAACATGGATAGACTAAGCATCAGGGCAATGCCTGAAGGTGCCCATGCCGCCAATATGACGGGTATGCTATCGGATTGGCCGAGCGCGAATACCAGATCAGAGAAAAAGTAAACGATAAATCCGGACAAAACCCCGCCAGCGATAACAAAGGCGGTGCCGCCACGCCTGCTGTGACGCAGCGTGAAGGTGGCCGCTACCAAAACCATTGCACACATCATGAGCGGTGCCGCCAGGAGCGAGTGGAGATAAAGTCTGTGTCTCACAGCGGTGAAACCAGCTTGTTCCAGATTGTCAATGAAAGCAGGCAAGGCCCAAAAAGACATGGTTTCAGGGGCTGCGAAGCTGTCTTGTATGCTATCAAATGTCAGTTCCGTTTCCAGCCATACGGTTTTTTCCAATCGCGGTGTTTCTTCCGGCTGTTGAATCCAGGCGTTGGAAATCTTCCAGAATCCGTCTTCAAGAACGGCGGTTTCGGCATCGATACGCTCGAAGAAGCTGTCCGTGCCTTTGTAAGAAAAAACAACAACCCGGTAGAGGTGAATTTCGTTGTTGGATGTCGTGATCCGGCTTGCCCGGATGACGGCTTGCCCCCGGGTATTCGCCTGGCGAAGCCAGACGCCAGTCCCGGAAATTGCTAACAGGTTCTGGTTTCGTTCAAGAAAGAAGGTTTCTCTCTTTTCGTATTGTGCCAGTGCTTTTGAGGCCAGATGGTTGAGTCCGCCCATTTGCAACAGGCCCAGTAAAATGCTGGCGACGATGACAGGGAAGAGAAACTGCCAAACCGAAACACCAGCGGCGCGGGTTACGACAAGTTCGTGATGTCTTGCGAGTTTCCAGAAAGTCAGCATACAGCCAAACAGAGCGGCAAACGGAAAGACCTGTTGTCCCATGAAGGGCAATTTCAAGCCGGCCATGTGCAGAATTTCGGAAAATGGCGTGTCCTTGAGAGCATGTGCACGGCGCAGTAACTCAATGACATCAAACAGCAAAACGATAACCAGAATTGCAGCCAGTAACATTGCGAAGTTCGTCAAAAACTGACGCCCAATGTAGAAAAACATGGTCAAGGACATACGCAAGATATCAATCCGTGCACAATACGTTGTGAGCTTTGATTAGGACACTGCAACAATGGTTGGCAAAGTGGAAGAAAAAGTCAGAAAAATCAAGGATGCAAAAGGCGTATGGTTAACAGACAGGTTGTCGGCGTTGCAGATTGAAGCAACTGTTTGCCAGTTAGGGTGATCTGGGGAGCACTTTGCCCGGATTCATGATTCCTTGAGGATCAAGGGCGTTTTTAATCGATTGCATGGCGTCGAGTAAAACGGGTGAGCCAAATCGAGCAAGGTCTTTGCGTTTGAGGGTACCGATGCCATGTTCTGCACTAAAACTACCATTCATTTCGACGACGAGCGTGTGAACGGCATCATTGAACGTATCCCACATGTCGAGGAAGGCCTGCCCGTCCATGTCGGTAGGCTGGCTGAGATTGAAATGCAGATTGCCGTCGCCCATGTGGCCAAAGACAACGATTCTAACGTCTGGAAGTATGTCAGATACCACTCTGGTTGCCCGGTGAACCAATTCCGGCACGTCGGAGACCGCCACTGAAATATCGTGTTTCACGCTTTTCCCCTCACTTACCTGAGCTTCGGGGATGGATTCTCGCATTCGCCAGAGGGCCTGACGCTGTTTTTCGCTGGCTGCAATAACAGCATCGCAAACCAATCCGTTTTCGATATGATCCGAAAAGTCCCTCTCCAAAATTCTGGCCAATGCCTGGTCGTCTCGAGGGCTTGTAAGTTCGAGCAACGCGTACAATTCGTAATCTTTATCAAACAACGGGGGGGTATCGGGAATATGCTTGCGAACCAATGAAATGGCCATGCCGTTCATGATTTCAAATGCGCTCAGATAGTTAAATGCGGTTTTGCGAAACCCGGTAAATACCGATAAGGCTGAGGAGATGTCTGGCAAAGCAATCACGGCGACTTCGTGTTCGATCGGTTTCGGAAACAACTTTAGCGTTGCCGCCGTGATAACACCGAGCGTGCCTTCTGAGCCGATAAACAAGCTGTTCAGATCATAGGCTGTGTTGTCTTTTCGCAATCCGGATAATCCGTCAATGACCCGTCCGTCTGCTAAAACTACCTCCAGTCCGAGGACCAGATCACGGGCATTTCCATACCGCAAAACACCGACGCCGCCGGCGTTTGTCGCAAGGTTGCCGCCGATTTGACATATACCTTCAGAAGCCAGACTCAGAGGGAAGAGCAGACCATTGTCGGCGGCCAACTCCTGAACTGATGCGAGGGTGCATCCTGCTTCGATAGTGACCGTTTGGTTATTTCGATCAATGAGACGTACCTGGTTCAGACGTCGCGTAGACAGAACAATTCCACCACTTGGAACGCCGCCGCCAACCAGTCCTGTATTGCCCCCTTGTGGCGTTACACTTACGCCGTATTGATTACAAAGGGATAAGACCAGGGATACCTGTTCGGAGGAACTGGGGAGCGCGACACCGATGCAGTGTCCGTGCCATAATTTTCGCCATTCGGTAACGAAAAATTCGACGTCTGATTCACCGTCAATCCATCCTTTTGGTTCGAGGATTTCAACGATTTTGGACAAAAATTCGTCGGGCGGCATCGTGTGTATCCAGGTGGCGGCTCCACAACCTACTCAGGAATTCCTGAAACAGGCAACCTGTTTAAGGAATTTCCTAGGTTTCCGCAGCACGCCTCAGTCGATCATTGATCGCGATCCCCAGGCCTTCCTCTGGTATGGGCATGACGGCTATTCCAGCAGGGTTTTGGCTGTCGGCCTCGTGCAGCATGCGAAACAGATTTCGTGCCGCCTCGACAACATCTCCACTTTCGGAAAGGTTGACAGAGCCTTGAGGCGCAGACCTCGGCATGTTCAAACCAAATCCGAGTAAAATTTCCTTTGGTTCTACTGCTGTCGCATTCAGGCGAAGGGGGGACCGGGTTGCATAATGTTTTAATAACATGCCAGGTGCAGAAACCTCGGTCGTGTTGTCAGCATTTCTGCTCGGGCCGACAATAGATTCTATCTCCTCAGCACTTAAACCGCCCGGGCGGAGGATAGTGGGGGAGCCGTTCTCGAATCCGACAACCGTTGATTCCAGGCCAATGTCGCACGGCCCGCCGTCAACAATACCCGCAATTGTGTTGCCGAGAGAGTTTATCACATGAACGGGAAGGGTAGGGCTCACTTCACCGGACCGGTTGGCGCTAGGGGCTGCAAGCGGGATCTTACAGGTAAACAGGAGGAGCCTTGTGGTTGGGTGAGCCGGGACGCGAACAGCCAGCGTCTCCAGCCCGGCACCGGCTAACGTGGAAATTGGACTCGACGTTCGTTTTGGCAGAACCAGTGTCAATGGGCCAGGCCAAAATGCCGCCGCCAGTTGTTTTGCCGTTTCATTGGGTACGACATGGGACCAGACCGCATCCTCATCAGCAAAATGGATGATTAACGGGTTGAATTGAGGTCGATTTTTCGCCGTGAATATGGACGTTACGGCCTTGTCGTCGGTGGCATTGGCGGCCAACCCATACACGGTTTCTGTTGGAATTGCCACCAATTCTCCGGCCATTAGTGAGCGGGCAGCAATTGCGACACCCTCGCCGTCGGGGGGCCAGACCGGTACGGATAAAGAATTAGGGGTGGAAGGCATGACTATTCAAGTGAGCCGCATCCATAGGCAACAAAATGAGGGTTGTCCAATCCCGGTTTTCCATATGTGAGAGGATCACCATCGAGTGTTTCTACAGTGCCGCCCGCAAATTTTAAGACGGCGTGGGCCGCCGCTGTATCCCATTCCATGGTCCGCCCTAAACGGGGGTACAAATCCGCCCGTCCTTCAGCAACGCGACAGAACTTGAGGGAACTACCGGCCGAGATATCGTCCTTGATTGTAAATCGTTCAAGATAGGCGTCTGTTTCTTCTGATCGGTGAGAGCGACTGACCAAAGCCGTTAACCCGTCTGTCGGAAATTCGCGACAGGATATGGGTGTGTAGCCCTTGCCCGATATGTCCATAAATGCACCCTGTTCTGCGCCGATATAGGTCGTGTCATGTGCCGGCGCGTATACGGCTCCATATACCGGCGTTCCTTGCGAAATCAGGCCAATGTTAACCGTGAAATCCCCGTTTTTGCTGATAAACTCCTTGGTTCCATCAAGAGGATCGACTAGCCAAAACGGTGTGTTGTTGACATCGGGAATATTGCCTTCCGATGCAGCTTCTTCGCTGACCACCGGGAACTTCAGTGGAAGATCATTATCCAGCGCGGAGAGAATCACAGCTTCGGCCGCTTTATCCGCGGCGGTTACAGGCGATTCATCGCCTTTTAGCTCAACATCAAAATCAGTGGCATAGATTTTAAGAATTTCGGCTCCTGCCATTTGGGTGATGCGGGCGATTTTCTGCATCAGATCAATGTCGATATTCACGACTCACCTCTTGATGTTGCCTGAAATGTGGGTGTCTCGTTTCTCGCACGTTCATTTGGATTTTCTTGCATGTCAATAGATCGCTTCGGTCTCTTGTGCAAAAAAGGTGGTGGGCGTTTCATGTGGTGCGTAAGCCACATCTTTAATAGGTGTTGCAACTTTGCGCTGCCGAGAACGGGTAAATGGAGCACCGCCGGCAAGAATTCTATTAGGGGCTGAAGTAGCTAAGGGCCTTTGAAGATTCTACAATGGCTACGATGTACACTCGCAAAAGCCGTCTCACGTCCCGTCAACAGCACCGACTGTATTTTTTCCTGCCAGGCCAGATGATCTCACCGAGCAGGCCGTGAAGTCCCGGTACGTATAGGGGAAACAGGGGTTGTTCTCATTTTTTGTGTTGTTCTTTTTCATGTTAGAGCACCCGAAAATTGTGTGCATCATTCAGGATAGAGCCGTGCCAGCCGCAATTTATGGGGTACTTGTCATAAAACTGTCCATATGGTGTCATTTTTGAGTTTCAGTATTACAAGATATTGTGGGTTTGATCCCGGAATTCCATGTGTTCAGGAGCGCTCGCGTCGGCAGCAGCATGAGGCAAGGATAGGAACATCGGTACGCGCAAGAGCCAACTGCAGGCGGGTACGGTGGGCGCGGGCCTCTTCAGATTTACCGACGCGTTCAAGGGCTTCCACATAACCATGCAGCGCCCAGACGTTTTCGGGATGTTGGCAGCATCGCGGCAACTGGTTGCTGAAACCAAGGTCCGCTTCGTAGACTTCCAGAGCCTCTTGATCTCGCGCCTGTTCCAGTAACAAAGCACCCAGGGCATGACGGGGAGGGTGCATCCAGTCCCAGGGCTCGGCGAAGTTCAAACTGTCATCACGGTAAACAGCGGTACGCAGATGGTCGAAAGCAACATCGTAATCACCTTTCCGATACGCCAGCTCTCCGTCCAGCATTGCGTGACCGACCCGCAGTACATCCATTGCCGTGTTGTTGCCAAAAACACGGTCCGGTGAAATGCTGTTGCAGTACTCTCGAAATGATGCACGGCATTCCTCGGCTTGTTCAATGTGGTCAAGGGCAGCATGAGCGATCCCCTTGGCATAAAGCATCATGGCCGTACCCATGACCCGGAATTCAGGGTCCTCGGGCATGGGAAGGTCGATGATCTCCCGCCAGCGGCCAAAGCGAACAAGGATATGCGGCCGCGATGCGGTGTAACCCTCCAGCATTTCCTGCATGTAGGGAGACCCGCCGCGGACGATGTCATCGCTCAACCAGGCAAGCATCGTGTCCATGGCGTCCATGGCACTTTGAAATTGGCCGAGAAACATGGCGGCATATATCTTCAGCTTCAGATCATGACAGCAGGAAATCATGTAAAACTCAGACCGCCCTCGGCGATCAATGTATTTCTGATCGGCACAGATGGCGCGGTTGTTGGCCGCAACGGCTTCATAATATTGACCACACAGGACATCAATGTGAGAGCCCATGTGCAACAGATGTCCGCTATCCGGAACAACGACGCGCATGAGATCGGCGGCATAGATAGCCCGTTCCGGCGTTGGTGACATTTCCCAAACATGAATCCAGAAGTGGATGATGCCTACGTGCGGCCTCAGGTTCAGCCCTTCGTATATCTTGATGCCACGCTGAAGCATGGCGATCGCTTCTTCCGTGCTGGCGTTAGCGGCAGGCACGCCCGCGTGAACATTCCACAATCTCCAAGGCGTCCGGTTCATCAGCGCTTCCGCTGCCAGGGCGATAACGTCCAGATTTTCGGAATGTGCTTTATAAACGGCGCGCATGGCCTCGGCATAGTCATCCGTCCATTGATCGAAGGTTCCCTGATCCACAGGGTCGGCGGTTGTCGGGTACCGTTTCGCAAGGGCCATGATCAGGGCCTTTTCAACAGCGCTGGCCGAAGTACTCAGGGTGATCGCTTTCTGGATATGCTCATGACAGAACGCTAAGGCCTTTCGCCGCTCGTCGTCCGCAAAAAAGTCCCACGGCTTATTGTAAAAAGGGCCGCTGGCATAAGCGATGCCCCAACAGGCCATGGCGCACGCCGGGTCTGCTGCCAGGGCGTTTTGAAAACAGCGAACGGCCTCTTCATGGTTAAACCCGTAACACCATGTCAATCCCCGATTGAACCAGGTCTGCGCCTCGTCGGAAGAGGTCGTCACGGGATATTGGTAGTCGCCAAGATTGAAGTAATGGGACAACGCGGATGAGCTCTTTGTTGTTTCGGATATCCTTATAGATATTGGGGATACTTCGAAAATCGACCCGTGTACATCGGTTTTTATTGCATTTTCATGACAGGCAAATGGTTGTGCGAGTGGGGCTGAGGGCGGTGGAGATCGGTATGCTGATCCTGTGTCCAAACCGTCTCGCGACCCTCGCATCCGTGTGGCGCGGAGGCCGGGGCCCGGTCAATGAGAGTGTCAGACGGAATTATCTCGCCAATGGGCCGCTAGATCACCAAACGCCCGTCGCCTGTTCTCGCGTTCCTGCGCATCAAGTTCAGGCATTTCGTCAAATCGACTGAACGCTCTGGCCGCCGCTAACGTGCGTGGCATTCCGGTCCACGGCGTACCGGTGAGCGGAAGATCGGCCGCCCTCACGGCCAGATGCGATGCCAGCGTGTAGAACAAGGCGCACAATTGCGAAAACGCTTCGGTTTGAACCGCCGCCACCGAATCATCCGGTGCGATGGGAAAGGACCGCGTAGCGACAATAGCCCCGGTATCCACGGATTTTGCCAGTTCATGGACTGTCGCGCCGAACGTTTCGGCCCCGTCATACACCGCGAAGTTGGCACAGCACGATCCGGGATAGGCGGGTGGACCGGGATGAAAGTTGTAACCCGCGACCGGCATGGCCCTGATCACAGCTTCCGGAACGACCACATTGGTGCTGAAGGTGATAACGCGCCAAACGCCGCCATCGCACAAGTCCCGCTCAAAGGCTGCCATCAGCGCCTCGCGGGTCGCGGCGTGGCGAATGGTCAGGGCGGAATTGTGCTCCAGAAGGGCCTCTGACATATGCCCGGCTTCGGTTTCACCCGTGACAAGAAGGATGCTGTCGATCATGTCAGAAACCTAGCACAAGGAAGGCCGGCGACCAGTAGATATCCCATGGCACTATGAAAACCGTGAAACCTGGCTTCCGGAATCCCGTTGAATGTGCGCCTGTGACGTTTTGCCCTCTCTCGGGCCTGCAAGCCACCCCTGCCCGGCACCTGGGGTCGTACGCGCGGGCCCCTGATCTTCAATCAGCCAGCCCCTCCGGCAAAGTGATCAGACGATCTGAATAACCGGTTCGATCAATCCGTGTACCATGTGTCGTCCAGGTCGGGCGGATAACGGCCCAGAAATTCATCCTACGCCTGAAATGCCGCCGATCCGTTGAATGCGCTTGGGGTAGCTCTTGATCATCTCTTCGGTAAGTGTCAGGTACTGGTTCACCTCTTGCGGCAGGCCGCCAAGACTGTAGGTGTTGACCAGGCCATACGCAGTGCCTCGGCCCGGTTCTCCGGCACGCCCGAACCTGCTTGTCAGAGCTTTCTGGCGAGGGTTAACCCATCGCCAATAGGGATGAGGGACAGGCCAACCCTATTGTCAGTGTGCAAGCGGGTGTTGATGGCCCGGATGGCACGTGTATCGGGTTCGGTGTCCGCTGGGTCGGCAACCGCGCCGCTCCACAGAACGTTGTCGATGGCGATCAATCCACCGGTCCGGACCAGCGCCATCCCGCGCTCGAAATACTCTTCGTAATTGATCTTGTCGGCGTCGATGAACATGATGTCAAAGTCGCCTGCTTGACCCTCATCCAGCAGCATATCCAGGGTTTCCGTGGCATGTCCCAGATGTAGGGTAATCCGGTCATCGACCCCGGCCTCCGCCCAGTAACGTTTGGCGATGTTGGTGAAATCCTCGCTGATATCACAGCAGATCAGTTCCGCGCCCGCGCCCATGGCGAGCGCCATGGCCAGTGAGCTGTAACCGGTAAAGGTGCCGACTTCGATGTATTTTGTGGCACCCATGAGGTCCGAGATCATGCTCATGAACTGTCCCTGTTCCGGTGATATCTGCATTTCGGCCAACGGGTGGTTGGCGGTTTCTTCGCGCAGGCGGGCCAGAATGTCGGCTTCGCGCAAGGACACCGAAAGCATGTATTCATAAAGCGTATCGGTCATGGTGATGGTCTGGTTAGACATGTCGGGTGAAATCCTTTTTTGTATTCAGAGGGTGTTGATTGTTGATGTGCGGAAATGCTGGCGAAACTGGGCCTGAAATGCAACTTATCCTTCCCTTTGCGGGTGGGTGCAGTAGAGTAGCGCTGATTAGAAACATGGATTCACCCCGTCCGGGTTTGCAGGCCGGGATCAAGCTTTGAAGGACAGACAGATATGAAGATTTCTTTTGCTCATTCCGCCCTACCGCAAACCGGTATTGTTTGTGTCGGGGTTCTGAAAGGGAACCGTCTGACGGAATCAGCGAAAACCCTGGACAAAGCCCTGAAAGGTGCCATCAAGCGTGCGGTTGGTGTCGGCCGGTTTGGCGGCAAAGCGGGCCAGTCTGTCAAAATCCCGGCACCGGCGGGGACGAAGCTGGATGCAGTTCTGGCTGTGGGACTGGGTGAAGCCAAGGAATTCGACGCGTTGGCTGCACAAAAAACCGGCGGGCGGATTTATGCTGCTGTCGCCAGTTCCGGTTCCAGGTCTGTTGCC
This sequence comes from Rhodospirillales bacterium, assembly GCA_963921245.4. Classification (GTDB taxonomy): domain Bacteria; phylum Pseudomonadota; class Alphaproteobacteria; order Rhodospirillales; family Casp-alpha2; genus JABJGO01. Next base: position 1,207,977 of record CAWUEY030000001.1, read on the forward strand.
ATCGGCGTTGATCACATGCGCGGCTGTAAACTCAGCAGCGCACAGATGGCCGCCGAAATGGCTTTCGGCGCGCGGTTGCGCAGCTACCGGTTCGACAAGTACCACACCAAAAAAACCAAGGAGAGTCTGCCCAGCATTCGCACGCTGTCGCTGCGGTGCCCGGATGCCCGCGGCGCACGCAAGGCTTTTGCAGCACTCGACAAAGTTGCCGACGGGGTGTTTTTCACCCGTGACCTGGTCAGCGAACCGGCCAACATCCTGTATCCGGAGACTCTCGCCAAGGAAGCCCGCAAGCTCTCCAAGCTGGGCATCAAGGTGGAAGTTCTCAACGAAGCCCGGATGAAGAAGTTGGGCATGGGGGCCTTGCTGGGCGTGGGCCAAGGCTCTGCCCGTCCGCCGTGTATGGTGATCATGCGATGGCAGGGTGCGGCTCGAAAATCGGATCAGCCCATTGCCTTTATCGGCAAGGGTGTGACCTTCGATACCGGCGGTATCTCTCTCAAGCCTGCGGGTGGTATGGAAGACATGAAATGGGATATGGGTGGCTCTGGCGTGGTCATCGGCCTGATGAAAGCGCTAGCCGGTCGGAAAGCTAGGGTTAATGCTGTGGGCATCGTCGGGCTGGTCGAAAATATGCCGGGCAGCAACGCCCAGCGTCCGGGTGACGTGGTTACCTCCATGTCAGGTCAGACCATCGAAGTCCTGAATACCGATGCGGAAGGGCGGTTGGTGCTGTGCGACGCGTTGCATTACTGCAAAACCCGCTTCAAGCCTAGGTTCATGGTCGATCTGGCAACCCTGACCGGTGCGATCATCATCGCGCTTGGCACGGGTCGGGCGGGGCTTTTTTCCAACAACGATGATCTCGCCAACAATATTCTGGCCGCCGGGGACACTGTGGACGAACCCATCTGGCGGATGCCGCTGGGCGAAGACTACGACAAGATGCTGAAATCAGACATTGCCGATATGGCGAATATCTCCGGTGGTCGCTCGGCGGGCAGTATCACCGCGGCTCAGTTCTTGCAACGGTTTGTCGGCGACACGCCCTGGGCGCACATGGATATCGCCGGTGTTACCTGGTCCAAGAAAGATACACCCACCGTGCCCAAAGGCGGTACTGGATACGGTGTGCGATTGCTGGACCGTATGATTGCCGATAAATACGAAGGGTGATGAGACCGCGATCCGCCTGTGACCAATATTGCCTTTTACCATCTGCAACGCTCAACCCTGGAACAGGCGCTGCCCAAACTGCTGGAGAAGACCTTGGACGGGGACAACCGGGCTTTGGTCGTGACGGGCTCGGAGGCGCGTTCCGAATTCCTCAACGGTTTGCTCTGGACCTATGATCAGGATTCCTGGCTGCCGCACGGTTCGATCCGGGACGAACATGCGGAACGCCAACCGGTCCTGATCAGTGAGTCACCCGAAAATGTCAATCAGGCCGGGTATCTGTTTCTGACAGACGGGTGTACGCATCCCGATCCGGGGGCGTTCGAGCGCTGCTTCGACTTGTTCGACGGGCGGGATGACGAAGCCGTGAAACAGGCACGGGATCGCTGGAAACAGTATCTTGCCGACGGTCATGAGCTGACGTATTGGCAGCAAAACGAGCAGGGTCGCTGGGAACAGAAGAACTGATGGCGGACATTTACCTATGAGTGCCGGTTGCCGTGACAGCCTGCCCGATAAGGCACAGATCATCACCACCGATGAGGCGCTTTCCGCCTTTTGTGCCCGCTGCGCCCGTGCGCCCTATGTCACCGTGGATACGGAGTTCATGCGGGAGGCGACCTACTGGCCTATCCTGTGTCTGGTGCAGGTTGCCGCGGGCGGCGCGCCTGAGCCCGGTGAGACGGAGCAGCAGATGTCGGCGGCTATTGATCCGATCCAAAATCCGTCCCTCAGTCTACAGCCTCTGTTTGATCTGTTTGCCAATCCTTCCGTGATCAAGGTGTTTCATGCCGCCCGCCAGGATTTGGAGATTTTCCATCATCTTTCGGGCCGTCTGCCGTCACCACTTGTGGATACGCAGGTGGTCGCCATGGCGTGCGGGTTTGGCGACTCCGTGGGGTATGAAAACCTGCTGAGAAGCCTGACGGGTGCCCGTGTCGACAAGGGAACCCGGTTTACCGACTGGTCGCATCGCCCGCTTAACAAGCGTCAGATTGACTATGCATTGGCCGACGTTGTGTACCTGCGACCGGCCTATGAAAAACTGATGGCGAAGCTGGAAGAACAGGGACGGGAAGGCTGGATCGAAGACGGGATGCAATCCCTGCTGGATGAGCGGATCTATAGTCCCGATCCACGCGAAACCTACAAGCGCATCAAAACCCGAAACGCGAAACCCCGTACGCTCGCAATCTTGCGTGAACTTGCAGCCTGGCGAGAGATTGAGGCTCGTAACCGGAATCAGCCGCGCAATCGAATTTTGCGCGACGAGATGCTGTTGGAAATTGCTCACCAGCGCCCGGAAAACGTTGCAGACCTGTCCAGAACCCGGGGGCTGGGAAAGAAGCTGGCAGCGGGTAAAGGCGGTGCGGCTATCCTGGCGGCCGTCAAAACCGGCAATGACCTGCCCATTGATCAGTGCCCGAAGCCGCAGGAACGCAGCAAGCTGCCCGGTGGGACCGAAGCGACCGTGGACTTATTGAAGGTCATGCTGAAACGCAAGTGTGAGGAGCACAGTGTTGCGCAGAAACTGCTCGCTTCCATAGACGATCTGGAACAGATCGCGGCCTATGGTGACAAGGCGGAGGTTAGCGCGTTGTCAGGCTGGCGGCGTGAACTGTTTGGCGAGGATGCTTTGCGGTTGTGGCGGGGAGAGTGCGCCCTTGGCGTCAAATCCTGTCGCATCGTGGTCTACCCCGTTTCACCGGAGACCTGAGCGGGCCTTATGTCGCCTGCAGGACCTTGCTGACAAGCGGCACCGTGATCCGGCGCTGTTCCGAAAGAGAGGCACGATCAATGGCGGCGACAAGGTCGTGCGCTGCCCTGAACGAGCGCTCCATTCGGGGCAGCAGAAAACGAATAACGTCTGCATCAATTTGCAATTGCCGATCATAAAATTGTTTTAGCAGAACGGCTGACAACAGGGTTTCATCCGGGTTTTCGATACCGACCTGTGGCAATGCGTTTAAACGCGATGCCAGGTCCGGCAGCTTGAGATCCCATTTGGCGGGCGGTTGGGAAGACAGCATCAGCATACTCCCTTTGGTCTCAACCAGCACATTCAACAGATGAAAAAGATACTCCTCACCGGCATGTCGGACGACTGTTTCCGCGTCATCGATTAACAGAGCCGGGTGTTCATTCACCTGTTGCCGGGCGGCGGTTTCCGAGAGGCTTTTGGCATTTACAAGGTGTGCGCCGCTTAAGGCCTGAAACACATGAGCCAGGTGCGTTTTGCCGCAACCCGATGGGCCATGGACGCAAACCGCATGGGATGGCCAGTTCGGCCAGAGATCCACCAGCTTGATAGCGGCTTCGTTGGCAGGGGCGACGAGAAAATCCTCACCGCTCAGGGACGCTCTCTGTGGCAGTTCAAGCGGTAGTTGCTTAAGGTTGCTCACGTATCATCGTTCCTTTCGCCGGTGTAGAGTGCGCTTTCGAGGTAGCAACCCGCAGAGAAGCGGATCAGGACACCGATAATGGCCGCGACCGGCACGGCCAGCAATACGCCCGTAAACCCGAATAGCGTACCGCCAGCCATGAGTGCGAATATGATCCAGAGATCGTGCAGACCAACCCGGTTGCCCACCAGACGCGGGGTCAACACGTAGCTTTCCATGAACTGTCCGAGCAGGAACACGCCAGCAATAATCAGTACCGGGCCGACGGCCCCGAACTGGGCAATACCAACCCCGACCCCGACGGCAATCCCTGTCATGGCACCGATATAGGGGACGAAGGAAATCAGGCCCGCGCCCACACCGATGAGCAATCCGGCTTCCAGCCCAACGACGGAAAGCGCGATGGCGTAGTACACCCCCAGTATCAGGCATACGGTTGCCTGCCCGCGAACGAACCCGGAGATCGTTTGATCCATCAGCATCAACTGTGCGCGAATGGTCGGGGCATGTTTTCGCGGCAGAAGGTGGTTAAGCCGGGCAACGATGTTGTCCCACTCCAGCAGCATGTAAAACGAAACGATGGGGGTAACAACAAGGAGTGACAGCAACGCGAAAAGCCTGGAGCCGCCACTCAGGATTTTAGTGACAAACGTCTTTGCCCAACCGATCAAGGGAGACGATATGCTTTTCGCCGCCGATCCGGCCTGACTCATGGCATCGGGCGGCAGAACCCCCTCAATATACACCCGGAGCGAATAAATCTGTTCTTCAACAAGTTGGACAAGAGCTGGAATGCGCGCAGCGATGGCAATCACCTGATTTTGAAGCACCGGCACCAGAAGCATAAGCCCCAGAACCACAAGGGCGAAAAAACAAATGGAAATAATCAGTGTTGCCAGCAACCGAGACAGGCCTTTTTCTTCTAGTTTATCGGCAACAGGGTCAAGAAAATAGGCAACCGCCATACCCAGGACGAAGGGTAACAGGATGTCGCTTAAAAGATGCAAAACAATGCCCAGTGCGAGAGCACCGAGACTCCAGAAAATCATATGTTGTGTGCGACTCATGTACTGTAACCGTTCAGCGGACGTATTACTCAGCGCGTCCACCAATGGTCCAGGCCCCTTCGGATTGTGACAGCAAGAGGTCGTTCTGGGCCAGCGCGACCTGTAACTGTTCGATACCGCCGAGGTAGTGGACGTTGATGCGGGCTTCATCGCGCGACAACAAAACAACTTCCAGATCGAGGACTATGGTCGTTCCTTTGATGCGCTTGTGAATTTTCATCCACTCGGGGAGCGACGCGATGGGTACGGATGCCGCCAGAACGCCCCGGTCATCCAGGCGCATCAGATTGTCGCGTTTCCACTCTTCCTCGATGGTATCAGCGATACCGCGGGCGGCTCGTGAAAGAAGGGTATGCAGCGGCTCGTTGGCCTCAGCGGAAAACCTTAGAGATTGTTTTGTCCCATCAAATCCGGGACCAAACCGGCTGACCTGGACCTCGAGGCCTGTGAAGCTTGCAGACAAGGTATTGAGGGAGGCATGAACCACCAGAACAGATCCACTGTTGTATCGCTGTGAAAGAGCGCGCAAACGATTGATATCACCTGAAATGGCATGTTGAGCCCCAATATTTGAGATATCGCCCAGGTCGCCGTTGGGGCTTTCAAGAGGAACCATGCGACCGGCATTGTTCAATTGTGACCACACCGAGCGCCACAGGTTGTCCTCTTCCCACAAACTGTATCGACCATTGTGCTCGAGAACCGCGACAACGAGAACAGGTTTGCTGATGGTTTCGGAAAACGGAATGCCGAACTCACTTAGCAGGTAACGGATGTCGTCACTTCTGAACCGGACATGCATATTGGCAAGATACCGTACCGAGGACGTTTTTTCGTCCGATACGGAAAAGTCCTGAATATAGGTGGAAATAGTGGCTTCATCCGGAGTAGGCAGCTGGCTGTGATATTCGCGCGGCGTAATACGCTGTAAAAGCTGAATAAAGGCCTGGCGTTCACCATTTGCAAGGGCCAATTTTCGGGCCGCTGCGGCTGATTCGGCCGTCGCATCAACCGCAACATTGAGGACTTCATAAACGTTTGCAGAGGCCTGGGCCCCGTGCGGTTCTGTGCCCCAAATAAAAACAAGGACCGGGACGATCAGGGCGATCCTGTAGAGAGGCTGGATACGACGCATGGGCCACCCAGTTTTCCTGTTCGATCATTCCTGTTGGCAATACCCGCAAACTGGGGTATTTCCCAACCGGCCACAAGGTGCCCTGTTCGGGGGGCGCAAGGCAAGCGAAATCAGGGAATTTCCATGTCAGACAGATCAGGAACGAACGAACTGAGTTATCGCGAGGCTGGTGTCAGTATTGACGCCGGAAATGAGTTGGTGGCGGCCATCAAGCCGCTGGCCAAATCGACGACTCGATCCGGTGTTATGGCCGGTTTGGGCGGTTTTGGCGGATTTTTTGATGTAAAGGCAGCGGGTTATGACGACCCGGTGCTGGTTGCGGCCAATGACGGGGTTGGAACGAAGCTCAAGATCGCAATTGAAACAGGTATTCACGAGACAGTGGGAATAGATCTGGTCGCCATGTGCGTGAATGACCTGGTGGTTCAGGGAGCCGAACCTCTGTTTTTTCTGGATTATCTGGCCACGGGCGCACTTGATGTTGAGGTTGCAAGGACGATCATAAGCGGCATTGCCGATGGCTGCATCCAGGCCGATTGCGCGTTGATCGGCGGCGAAACGGCGGAAATGCCGGGGATGTATAGTGGCGAGGACTATGATCTTGCCGGTTTTTGCGTCGGCGCCGTTGAGCGGGGACAGGAACTAACCGGTGATGCTGTCTCGGAAGGTGATGTGGTTTTGGGGCTGGCGTCCAATGGTGTCCATTCAAATGGTTTTTCTCTTGTGCGAAAAATTCTGGAGCTGACAGGCAATGGCTTTCTGGATGATGCCCCCTTTTCCTCGGGCGAGAGTTTTGGTCAGGTCCTGCTGACGCCAACCCGAATCTACGTGGCTGGTTGCCTCGCGGCAATCCGGAGCGGTGGCGTTCATGCCTTTGCCCATATCACGGGGGGCGGACTGACAGAGAATATCCCGAGAGTATTGCCGGAATCATTGGGGGTTCGGATCGATCCCACCAACTGGCAACCGCCTGCGGTGTTTGGCTGGCTTGCAAACGCCGGTGGTGTTCCTGCGGAAGAAATGGTACGGACGTTCAACTGCGGGATTGGCATGGTTGCCATTGTTTCTGCCGGGCACGCGGAGGCCGTTTCCGGTGTTTTGGCTGAACACGGGGAAACCGTGTATACTATCGGTCATGTTGTGCCTCGTGCCAGGGGGGGCGAGGCGGTCATCATAGACGGGATCGACTCCCTATGGACACGCTGAGACTGGCCGTTTTGATTTCAGGGCGGGGAAGCAATCTTCAGGCTTTGATCGACGCCTGTAATGCCCCTGACTACCCAGCTGAAATCGTCCTCGTGCTATCCAACCGTGAAAGTGCCAGGGGGCTCGAGCGAGCAACCGACGCCGGTATTGAAACGGCGGTTATTCAGCCGCGCGATTTCGACAATCGTGAGGATTTCGATTCGGCGCTCAATCAGCGTATTCGAGAATCGGGTGCGACGTTGGTCTGTCTCGCCGGATTTTTATGGCTTTTGGGAGAAGATTTTGTCCATGCCTGGCGTGACAGGTTGCTGAACATTCATCCTTCCCTGCTCCCTGCTTTTCGCGGCCTGAATGTTCAGGCCCAGGCCGTGGAGATGGGGGTAAGATACTCTGGCTGTACAGTCCATTACGTGCGATCGGAACTGGATGACGGCCCGATCATTGCGCAAGCTGTCGTGCCGGTATTGGCAGACGATACGGACCATGAGCTATCCGCGCGAATTCTGGAGCAGGAGCACGTTCTCTATCCGCGTGTCGTCCGCTGGATTGCGGAGGGAAAAGTACGGGTTTCCGGCGGGCGGGTCTTGATCGATGATACGGTCCAGGACCCGACGGTGCTCACCAGTCCCTTGGACAGTGCATGACTTTCTATAAAAAAACGCCGCCGCCGCCCGGCGGCTTTGCAAAACCCTGTTTTTGCGAAAAATTAGCCGACAATTTCCAATTTGCTGAAGAAATAGGCGATCTCTTCTGCAGCGGTTTCCGGTGCGTCGGAGCCGTGAACGGAATTGGCTTCGATGCTCTCGGCAAAATCGCGACGGATGGTGCCTTCATCGGCATTGGCGGGATTTGTTGCGCCCATGATTTCGCGATTTTTGGTGATGGCGCTATCGCCTTCGAGAACCTGAACCACAATCGGGCCGGAGCACATAAAGGTGCAGAGATCATCGAAAAAAGCCCGTTCGCGGTGAACGACATAAAACCCCTCGGCTTGTTCACGGCTCAGGCTAAGGCGTTTCTGAGCAACGATACGCAGGCCTGCGTCTTCGAATCGGGCGTTGATTTGACCTGTCAGGTTACGACGGGTGGCGTCCGGCTTGATAATCGACAAGGTACGTTCGACAGCCATGGGCTGACCTCCTTCAAGGTTGCAGTAGTGCTGGTCTTGCTTCGGACAAATCCCAAAGCTTTGTGCGGCGGCGTTATAACGACTGGAGACCGGTCTTGCAACCGCATGTGTCATGGAATTCTGTCTGAGTAGAAAAATCGAAAACAGGCTAAAATCGCGACACTCTGAACGGAGAAAGATCGATGGGTGGTGTCCTATTGCAAATCAGGTCTGCAATCAACTGCGCGGTTGCTGGTGCCTGGGTCAGGCCAAGGTGCCCATGCCCGAAGGCGTAAAATACATCGGGGTGCCCGCTGGACCGACTGATGACAGGTAGCGAGTCGGGCAGTGATGGGCGATTCCCCATCCATTGAACGCCCTCTGTCGATGTCAGGTTCGGCAAAAATCGTTTTGCCTTGATCAGCATGGCGTCTGATCGCTTGAAATTGGGTGGGCTTTCAAGCCCGCCGAGCTCGGCGGCACCACCGATTCTCAGACCACTGGTCAGTGGAGAGGCGACAAAGCCGTGGTCGGCAAAGGTGATCGGTTGTCTGAGCTGAATATCAGGGTCGGCGATGGTTGTGTTGTATCCTCTTTCTGCCTGGAGCGGGATGCCGCGATCAAACGGCCGTGCCAATTGATGAGACCAGGCCCCGGCGGCAATCACGAGGGAGTCAAACCGTCGGCCATTTTCGGTTTTACCGGTTCGAACCAGAACGCCGGAGTCACTGTCACCCTGGATGGTGTCTACTTTTTCATCCAGGTATTGCACACTCCGCGAAAACGCGTAGTCAGCAAGCGCGACACCAATCTCATAGGGGTCCGTTGTCATAATCCAGTCGGGGATGTGGACTCCGTGCGTTATAACAGGTCCCAATTCCGGTTCGAGAGCATATAAATCGGCACCGGAGACATAGGAGAACTCGACCCCCATCTCGCGCCTGAGTTCCCATCCCCATCGTGCTGCGTTGAAGGTGTGTGCGCTCTCATAAACGTGGATTTCGCCCGGCTTGCGAAGCATGTGTTCAATCCCGGCGGTTTTGGACAGTAACGGCCATGCCGCCGCGGAAAGCTTCATGAGGGCGGCCTGGGCGGCGGCACTGTATCGGACTTGTGATTTGCTGCTGGCTTTTGCAAACCTCAACAACCATGGCAGCAGGAATGGCAAATGGGATACCCGGACGGAAAGCGGTCCGAGCGGGTCAAGCAGCCACTTCGGAGCCTTTACAAGAATTCCGGGAGAAGCCAGTGGCAGGACTTCTGCTGTGGCAATGGAGCCAGCATTGCCGCGCGAGGTGACCGTGCATGGTGGATTGTTGTCAATCAACGTAACGGAGAACCCTCGCTGTTTGAGTTCAATAGAGCAACAGATGCCGACAATGCCAGCGCCAATCACGGCAACGTATTTGTTCTCTTCTTGCGCCATGAATATCCCTTGCTTTGAAATCCGGGTATTTTCTTGCCAACCGGCATGTTATGTAGCGCGCCATGCTGCACGTCAATGATATCACTTACCGGATTGCCGGACGTGTTCTCTTTGAAGACGCTACGGTTGCTGTATCGGCCAATCACAAGGTTGGGCTTGTCGGCCCCAACGGGAGCGGCAAGACCACACTGATGCGCCTTATCCTTGGCGAGTTACAGCTTGATAATGGCAGTATTTCCCTGCAACCCGAGACCCTGACAGCAACAGTCGCACAGGAAGCGCCCGGTGGGCAAACCAGCCTCATTGACAGCGTGCTGGCCGCGGACGAGGAACGCTGTCGTCTGATGGCGGAGTCCGAACACGCAACCGACCCGGCGCGGATTGCTGATATCCATACCCGGCTTTCCGATATCGACGCTTATACCGCGCCGACCCGGGCGGCATCCATCCTCAGCGGTTTGGGGTTCTCAGAAGCCGAACAGCATCAACCTCTAGACAGTTTTTCCGGCGGCTGGCGTATGCGTGTCGCCCTGGCATCGACGCTATTTACAAATCCGGATGTGTTGCTTCTGGACGAGCCGACTAACCATCTGGACCTGGAAGCGGCGTTATGGCTGGAGAACTACCTGAGATCCTGGGGCGGAACCATTCTGATGATCAGTCATGATCGGTCGTTTTTAAACGCCGTGGCAGGCGAGATTATCCATCTGGAAAATCGGAAACTGGTTCGCTATGTCGGCAACTACGATCAGTTCGAACGCACCCGCCGTGAACGACAGGAACTGAATGCGAAATTGCGCGCCCGCCAAATGGCGGAGCGGCGCCATATTCAGACGTTTGTGGACCGGTTCCGCTACAAGGCCAGCAAGGCTCGACAGGCGCAAAGTCGTCTTAAAATGCTGGCGCGGATGGAACCCATCGCCGCCCATATGGAAGACAGGACGGTCAAATTCGATTTCCCGAAACCCGATGGCCTGTCGCCGCCCTTGATCCTGATGGATAATGTGGATGTGGGGTATGCGTCCGGTAAACCGGTCTTGCGGAAACTGGACCGCCGCATTGATATGGATGATCGCATTGGAATGCTGGGTGCCAATGGCAATGGTAAATCAACACTGGCAAAACTTATCGCCGACCGACTCAAACTCATGGATGGCAAGATACAGAAATCGCCAAAGCTGCGGGTCGGTTATTTCGCCCAGCATCAGCTGGAGGACCTGACGCCGGGTGCCACGGCGGTTGAACACTTGCGTTGCCTGATGGCGATGGAGCCTGAGTCCCGGGTTAGGGCACACCTCGGTAAATTCGGCCTGGATGGCGACCGTGCAGATGTGCGGGCTGATAACCTTTCAGGCGGAGAAAAAGCACGCCTTGTCTTCGCCATGATCAGTCGGGAAGCCCCGCATATTCTGGTGCTTGATGAACCAACCAACCATTTGGATGTGGATGCTCGTGAAGCCCTGGTCCATGCCCTGAATATCTTTGAGGGAGCGGTGATTATTATCAGCCACGATGCCCACCTGTTGAAAGCAACCTGTGATCGGCTGTGGCTGGTGGAAGACGGGGTATGCAAAGATTACGACGGTGACTTGAAAGAATACGCCGAAATGTTGGTCCGGCAACGGCGGATAGAGAGAAAGACGGCATCACCCGTTGCACAGGAGGCACCAGTGTCCGAAGCCAGAAACAAAAAGCAGCAGCGCAGGCATCGGGCCGAGGCGCGGGCGCTGTCAGCGAACTTGCGCAACGCCGTTCGGAATGCAGAGAAAACCATGGAAGAACTCTCGACGCGTCTACATAAACTGGAAACGCGACTTTCCGATCCAGCCCTCTATGATGGTAACGACGAAGAGCGTGTCGCCTTGCAAAACGAGCACAAGATTGCCAGGGCGGAAATGTCTGAAGCCGAAGAGATCTGGCTTGCCGCGTCCGCCGATCTGGAAGCCGCGAGCAAGGTTTCTGTGGTCACGCCCTTAAAATGACGGCTAAGCCGATTTGGCGCTGCGGAATATGAAATCGCCGCTTCGGTGAAATTGCCCGCGAAGGCTCGGAAGGAGCAATCTTGATCCGGTCGTCAGCATATGAAGCGCACCGGGCTCGTCCGTTGAAGGAGTGCAGGCAAGCGCATTGACAGGGCGTTCTTCCAGCGCGACGAGGTGTCAGCCGACCCGCCCGTAAAAACCCATTTGCTCTTCCTTGCTGAACCGGACGTCCGGGCGTTCATAGTAGGAAAACACGGCGATGACCCGTTGGCGGTCTCCGACAACAGGCGTTACCCGGTGCAGGGTGTTTTTCCCCCGAAACACATTGAGCGTACCGGCATCCAGTTTCAGCTGTTGAATCTGACTATCACGTCCGTCAAGGGTTTCGGCAACACCGTCATAATTCGGATCTTCGGCGGAACGGAGGTCGGCGCGGTATTCAAAATGTCCACCCTGTTCCGGTGCCTGCAAGAGAAGAGTTGTGGTGAATTCGGAGCGGTCGAAATGCCAGTTGAGTGCCTCGCTCTCGTGATAGGCCATGACATTCATGCAGGCTAGTCGGTCGGGCATGGTATAGAGCTTTTCTTTTTGCATAACCCGCGCCAGAAAGTCCCGGAACGGTTCCCAATCGTACAAGGAAACGATGTCGTTTTCGGGGATTTGGTCCGCGCACACGGTGTGGTTGACGGTTTCCATTTTCTTCAATGCAGGGTGATCCGCCGCCACGACGTCAACAGCCTCTTCGAAATAGATGTTATGCTCGCGTTTGTGCTCGAACGAGGCCGCGCGCATGACCGGCATGACATTGTCCAAGATACGCTCAACGGCATGGGGGCTGAGAAAGTTTTTCAGATTGAACATACCGCCCCGATTGAGGTCGCGTTGGCACTCTGTAATCAGGGATTTTGCCGCCGGGCCATTCAGGTCATCCAAGGGGTAACGGCTCAGATTGACAATCTCATCCATGACGTTCTGTTCCCTATCCGGTTCCCTTAACGCATCAACTGTTTGCTGAAGGATTTGTGAAAGTCAATGTATCCGTCGGATGTAACCCGCAGGTGGTCGCGGATCATCCGATGCAGTTCGGGTAACCGGTGAAATGGCACCGCCGGAAAGATATGGTGTTCTGTATGGTAAGGCATGTTCCACATGAAAAACCGAACGAGCCTGGTCGTGAAGGTGGTACGCGTATTCTCAAACATATTTTCGACAAAGGCACACCCGCCATGCTCGGCAAGCAGATAAGCCCGCAGGAAGGGTTGAGCAACTATAGCCGGAACAATCCACGCCCAGAATACGTCAAGTCGTTCTCCGTACAATGATGCTGTTATCAGAAGGCCGTAAAGCGCGATCAGGACACGGGATTCCCGCTGGATAGCGGCCCGATCCCGCTCAGGAACGTACGTATCCCTGTTCTTCCCCAATCCATTGATGAGCAGCACTTTGCCATGGGAAATCCAGACCGGAATACCCGAGAGATACCACAGGTATTGCGACCAGGTTCGGGGTCTCGGCTCGGCGAGTTCCGGGTCGCGCTCAGGCTCATTGGTATAGCGATGGTGGGCGGTATGAAAGTGCCTAAACCAGAGCGGTGGCAAGAACAACATAAACCCGCTGACCCGGGCGGCCGTGGTATTCAGCCAACCGCTCCGAAACGGAGATTTGTGAATTGTTTCATGCAGCAATGAAAACAACGAAATAATCAGCAGCCCTTGTGGCAGCAACAGAACCGGCCAGTGCGGTACCTGCCAAGCGATACAAAAACCCAACACAACGATCAGACCCCAGTGAATAGTCAGGCGAAACAGGCCGGGACCATTCCGGCGTGCAAGTAGTGAGCGGCGGCGTTCCAGACTGAATGTTTTGAGTACAGCAACGTGATCAGGTTTCATATCAACGAGTCCGATCTTCCGATGAATTCAGGAGGATCATCTTGCGTATAGCATTTAAGTTCAAGCCCGCGGTCTCGTAGGGTCATGTTGGATCATTGTAGGGTGATAGACAAATTCTGTCCGTCAACAAGGGACCGCTTGACAAACATGGGTTCTTGGTGACTTTTCACGCCCTGACTTTCCAGGCGCGGACCATATTGATGAGGGCTCGATCAATGCATCCCTATCGCACACACACTTGCGGCGATTTGCGCCTAGCGGACGCGCAATCCGAGGTAAGGCTTTCCGGGTGGGTTCACAGAAAACGCGATCATGGTAACCTGCTGTTTGTCGATTTGCGCGATCAATACGGATTGACCCAGTGCGTCATCGAGGTTTCCAGCCCCTTGTTTTCTGTCGTCGAAGAATCGCGGCCCGAAAGTGTAGTGACGGTAACGGGAACGGTTGTTAAGCGCAGCGAAGAAACCATCAATGCAGCCCTGCCAACCGGAGAGGTAGAAGTTGCCATCGAACAGATTTCGATCGAAAGCCCGGCACAGGTACTACCCATGCAGGTTGCCGGGGACTCCGAAGCCGGTGAGGAAATTCGACTGCGCCACCGTTTTTTGGATTTGCGCCGCGAGAAGCTGCACAACAATATCATACTGCGGAGCCAAATCATTTCCTCGATCCGTCGACGGATGATTGATCAGGGATTTAATGAGTTCCAGACCCCCATTCTGACCGCTTCGTCACCGGAAGGTGCTCGGGATTATCTGGTGCCGAGCCGCAATCATCCGGGACAGTTCTATGCCCTGCCGCAAGCCCCGCAACAGTTCAAGCAATTGTTAATGGTGTCCGGGTTTGACCGGTACTTCCAGATCGCGCCGTGTTTCCGCGATGAAGATGCCAGGGCGGATCGTAGTCCGGGTGAGTTCTACCAACTCGACTTTGAAATGGCATTTGTGACACAGGAAGACGTATTTACCGCAATAGAACCCGTGCTGGCCGGCGTTTTTGAAGAGTTCGCCGGGGATCGCAAGGTTACCCCTGCGCCCTTTCCACAAATTACCTTCAGGGACTCTATGGTGCAGTACGGTTCTGACAAGCCGGATATGAGAAACCCTGTTCTGATGTCGGACGTTACTGAAGCCTTTCGTGATTCCGGCTTCGGGTTGTTTGCACGTAATATTGAAAAAGGCGCCGTTGTTCGGGCTATTCCGGCACCGGGTGCGGCGGCGCGTCCACGCAGTTTCTTCGATAAACTGAATGACTGGGCACGGGAATCAGGCGCAGGCGGATTGGGCTATATCATCTTTGCCGATGGAGAGGCCCGTGGGCCTATTGGCAAAAACCTAGAGGCCGCCCGCATTCAATCCATTCGTGAGACCACCGGGGTTTCCGATGGCGATGCCGTGTTTTTTGCCTGTGGTGACAAGAAAGACGTTGAGCCCTTCGCCGGTCTGGCCCGCGAGCGTATTTGTGACGAGCTAGAATTGCGAGAAGAGGGCGTCTTCCGTTTCTGTTGGATCGTGGATTATCCCATGTACGAACAGGACGAGGACACAGGCAAGGTGGCGTTCAGCCACAACCCGTTTTCCATGCCGCAGGGTGGCCTGGAAGCGCTGGAGTCCGGGGATCCTCTCGATATCCTTGCGTTTCAGTATGATATTGTCTGCAACGGCATTGAACTGTGTTCGGGCGCTATCCGCAATCACCGGGTAGACATCATGGTCAAAGCCTTCGAGATTGCCGGGTACGGACCGGAAGTTGTGGAAGAAAAATTTGGCGGTATGCTGAATGCATTCCGCTATGGCGCTCCGCCTCATGGTGGCGCTGCACCGGGCATTGATCGAATTGTCATGTTGCTGGCCGATGAGCCGAATATTCGTGAGGTTATTGCGTTTCCGCTTAACCAGCAGGCCGAGGATTTGCTGATGGTGGCGCCGAGCGCTGCTGATCAAACACATCTCGAGGAGCTCCACCTGAAAGTCGTGATGCCGAAAGCCGTTAAAACTGACGGCTGATCCTCTGTTTACGGTTGAAACAGTTGGAATAGCACACGTTCTTTCCGCGTTTAGCTATTGCCTCTCGGTCTTACGCTGGCCAGAGCCAGGCCGCCCCACGCACCCCGCTGGAATCGCCATGTTTGTTTTTCCGCAACGGTGTCTCCACGGTATCGGAGAACACCCAATCCCGCCACTGGCTAGGAACAGTCGTATAGAGGCGATCGATATTGCTCAATCCGCCACCAAGTACGATAGCATCCGGGTCGAGAACATTGATGACTGTAGCAAGCGCCCGCGCAAGCTGATTTTCGTACCGGGCCAGCGCTTGATCCGCCAGGGGGTCGCCGTCCTTATCCCGGGCCGCAATTTCCCCGGCGTCCAGAATTGTTCCGCCACTTAAGTTTTCATAGGTCAGGCTCAATCCCGAACCGGAGAGAAAGGTTTCAATACAACCCTGGAGCCCGCAATAGCAGGGCGGGCCGGGGCGTTCGTCGTCCCCCGGCCATGGCAGGGGATTGTGCCCCCATTCTCCGCTAATGGCATTTAACCCCTCGCGGGCAATGTCCCCATCGAAGGTCACACCACCACCAACACCCGTACCAAGGATGACCCCGAACACCACGCGGTCTCCGCGTGCGGCACCGTCGAATGCTTCAGACAATGTAAAACAGTTGGCGTCATTCGCGAGCCGCACCGGACGTTGCAGTATGGCTTCCAGGTCCTTGTCGAGCGCATTGCCAATGAGGCATGTGGAGTTCGCATTCTTGATGCGACCAGTTGCCGGAGACAGGGCTCCCGGTATACCGACACCGATGCTAGCGGTTTGGCCGGTTCGAGATTCAAGGTTATGTACCAGGCTGGCCACGCTGCGAACAGTACGACCATAATCACCGGCGGGGGTGGAAATGCGTTCACGCGCAAGCTCGCGGCCCTGAGAATCGATGGCGATTCCCTCAATTTTTGTCCCACCCAGGTCAATTCCGATCCGCATCATGGCTCCTTGCGCGCCGCCGCGCTGTGGCTGAAAAGCCCGGAATTCAGCCCGTTCAGTGGCACTATATATGGTAGAGGCGCGCGCCGCGAATACAAAGTTTGTGGTGTTTCGGGGGTGCAGGGTAAAAGTAATCCATAGTCATTGAACAGTTTTCCGGGAGTTTACAGTCATGAAGGGAATGCAACCGACCCCAATGAATGCTTCACATCCGGTTCTTGCGGGATTGAAAATAGCTGGCATTGCCGGAAAGGATATTGCGGACATCGTCGAGGTTTCAGCATCCACGCTTAGTAAATGGCGATCCGGATCGGCAAACATGCCGCCCGAGACCCGGGTGTTTTTGACTCTGGTTCTGGCAAGCGTGGTTGAAGATATGGAATCACTGGAAACCCAACTGGGCGACGAGAGAACAACATGGAACGGTGCTTTCAGCGAGCAACTGCACAACCTTCGGCGAATGCTGCGCGATCAGGAGGCCTTTAATGCCACCTTGGCACCGGAAGCGGTTCTTGCCGGTGCTTCACGGTTTCGCCGGTGGTTGACGCATAGTGGTGGATTTGGCGGCCTGATTGTTCACCCTTCTCTCAATGAACCTGTGGTTGCCGCCGGGTAGACTAAAGATACGAAAAGGCTATGGAGTCTCTTGAAAAAAACGATTTGGGCCTGACGCAGGAGGGTTTGCAAACGGCGCTGAACATCAAGGCGTGTTATCGGAGCCGTCAACCTGTGTGCCTGCCTGAGGACGATGACCGGATATTGCTACCGGAATTATTGTTGAACCGAAACATAGACCTTAGCAGTATGGAAGACCCGTTGCCGCTTGCCATGCTGGCAGCCCGTGACCCGGAAGCCCCCATGTCGGTCGCGGCCGTGACCCGCTTGGGACCGTTAGGCCGTAACAACACCCTGATTTCGGGCGTGGTGCAGGTTGTGGGTGAGGCCAGCAGGCATTCGCTGGTTCGCGAATGCGTCTCCTTGATCACCGACAGTGCCTTCGATCCTGCCGCTATAGCCCGTATCCAACATCACGCCAGTGAGTTTGTGGTTCGTTCGCGTCAGCAATACACCACAGCGCTAAGGGATAACCTGAAGGCCCTTATGGATGGTACGATCTCTCCGCGCAATTTCGTTCACGCGTTCTTTGAATTGACGGAAGCCGGTAACCTGCGCACCGATATTCGCAAGCGTCTGGTGCTTAGTCTTCTTCTGTCCGAACATGTCCGTCCCAGCGTAAAATTTCTGATCCTGGAAAACTTCTATCGCATGCCAAAAGCCGTCCGGCACACCATTCTGGGGGCGGTGATGAACGCCGAAGCATCTCATCACATTGATCTGATCAAGGAAGAAATCCGCTGGATTGTGGCCCAGGAGCGTCTGTCACCGTCCTTTAACGCTTAAGCTTCCGCTTTTGCTTTTACTTCAGCTTTCACTTTTGCTTTTACTTGAGCTGTTTCGCCGCCGCCAGCCGTTACGATGGCCAGCAAAGGCGGGATGATCAGCAGTGTCAGGATGGCTGACAGACTCAAGCCGCCGACCACAACGGAACCGAGACCGCGATAGAGCTCCGATCCGGCGCCCGGGAACACGACCAGTGGTACCATGCCGAAGACACTGGTCAACGTGGACATGAAGATCGGCCGAATGCGGTTGCGCGTGGCCTCGATGATGGCGTCGATGGGCGGCAAGTTTTCCGAGCGGATATGAAACAGGGTCTGATGAACAAGCAGGATCGCGTTGTTCACGACAATGCCGATGAGGATGACAAACCCCAGTAACGTCAGCATATCCAGTGGTTGGAAAGTCACCAGATTGACAAGGGACAGCCCGGCAATCCCGCCTGCGGTTGCCAGCGGTACGGAGAGCATGATGACAAAGGGGTAAAGAAAGCTTTCAAACAAAACAGCCATGACCAGATAGACAATGGCGATGGCAATCATCAGGTCGAGAACCATGGCATCCCAGGTCTGGGACAGCTTGTCGGCGGTGCCTGACAGGCTAAGACGCACACCGGCGGGCACGCCTTCTTCGCGCAGTGGCGCGATGACCTCGGCTTTGATGACGTCCAGGACAGCCTCAAGAGGGATGTTTTCAGGCGGCCTGATTTGCAGGGTTACTGTGCGCTGACGCTCAAGATGGCGAATTTCCGTAGGACCTGAGGTCACTTCAATATCGGCAAGTGAACTTGCAGGAAGGATTTCACCAGAACGGGTGACAATAGGCAGGTTATTGATCCCCTGCGTTTCCGTCACGCCGCGTGTTGGGCCGGTAATGGTCAGGTCCATGCGTTTATTGTCGACGGTAATTTCAGCAACACGGAGGCCATCGTTGAAGGCATCCAGCGTATCGCCCAGTTCCCGGGCGGTAACACCGTTATCCGACAATTTAACCCGGTTCGGTATCACCCGAACTTCCGGTGCCCCCAGTTCCAATCCCGGCTTAGGACGAATTTGTGTGCCTTCGGATTGTGGCAGAACCGCAGAAACCTTCCCGACAGCGCGCAAAGCGGTCGTCAGGATGTTTTGCAGATCGGTTCCGGTGACGTTCAGATCGATGGAGCGCCCGCCACCAATGCCCCGCCCAAACAGGGAACGCTGGCTGATCAAGCCGAAGGTTCCCGGTTCGCGATAAGCGGCGGCACTGAGCGGGGCGATCAATTCCCGAACCCGTGTCGGGTCTTCGGCAGCCGCGCCCAAAAATGTTGTGCCGCGCCAGGCGACG
The DNA here is from genome assembly GCA_963921245.4 of Rhodospirillales bacterium. GTDB lineage: Bacteria > Pseudomonadota > Alphaproteobacteria > Rhodospirillales > Casp-alpha2 > JABJGO01. Next base: position 1,227,071 of record CAWUEY030000001.1, read on the forward strand.
AAAAAAAATCGTTGAATTTTGGCCATGTCGCCGAGCGTGTCTTCAGGGCTGTCCTCCCAAAGCGGGCGGATTTCTCCTTCGATGCGTGTTGCAATTTCTGTCGTTGTATCCAGGTTGTAGCCGGGCGGTGGGACGATGACGCCGAAAATCAAATTGCGATTGCCGTCCGGCAGGTAATCCAGCTTGGGCAGGAAAAAATAGGTTGCCAACGCACCGGAGCCACACAGCACAATAACCACGCAAAACGAGCGGAATTTGGAACGGACAATGTTTTTGACCAGCGCCAGGATGCCGACAGAGAACAAGGTGCCAAAGGAAACCAGTGGAAGGGTCAGGCGCTTGAGAATTGTTTCGTCGCTTTCCCCGCCATCGGCCAGTAAACGATTGGACAGGGCCGGAATCACGGTAACCGAAACAATGAGCGACAACAGCACGGAAACGGAAATTGCGACGGCAATGTCGCGGAACAGTTGTCCGACCTCCAACTCCATAATCAGGACCGGAATGAACACCAGCACGGTGGTCAACGCAGAAACGCAAATCGCGCTCCACACCTGTTTTGCCCCGAGATAGGCGGCCTCTCGCCTGCTTTTGCCCTGCTGATGAAGCCGAAAAATGTTTTCCAGCACGACAATGGCCGCGTCTACAACCATGCCCACGGCAAAGGCAATACCCGCCAACGAGATAACATTGAGGGATCGACCAAGGGCCGCCATGGCAACAAAGGCACCGATAACGGAAACAGGAATGGCCAGCGAAACCACCAGTGTTGCTCGGCCTGAACGTAAAAAAAGCAATAGGATGACAGCGGCGAGCGAGCCGCCAACAAGGATGTTCTGTTGCACCAGATCGATGGATGAGTCGATATAGACCGTTTCGTCATAGACTTGTTTCAAATAAAGGCCTGCATCCGGCAGAACACTGTCGTTCAATTCGTCAATGGCGTCCCGAATGCCCTGCATGACTTCGATCACATTGGCACCGGTCTCCCGAATAACGTTGATGGCGAGAGAGTCTTCTCCCATAAACCGGATGTAGGAGGCGGGATCCTTGTGGCCGAGGGAAACAGTTGCGATATCGGCGACCGTAACCCGTGCCAACCGTCCGTTGTTTTCATCAGAAAATGTACGCAAAACCACGCTTTTGACCTGATCTACGGTTTCAAAGTCACCCTCGGTACGGACGACGTAGCGACGTTTGCCCTCATCTACATCCCCAGCAGTCACGCTGGCATTCGCCGCTCGGAGCGCGCGCACAACATCGGTTACCGTCAGACCGAAGCGGGCCATGCGTTCCGGATCGACGACGATTTTCATTTCCTGCTCACTACCACCATAGACGTTGACACGAGACACACCTGTCACCCGTTCCAGCCGGTCCTGAATAACGTCTTCGGTAAAATCGCCGATGGTATGAATACCGCTTGAGTCCGGGTTGTCGGCTGTTCGCCGCAGGATGATCCAGGTAATGGGATTATCCTCACTGGACGAGGTGCTGATGGTCGGTTGATCCACTTCCGATGGATAACCGTCGATCCGGTCAAGACGGTTGGATACCAGCAACATGGCCCGATCCATGTTCTGCCCGATGGCGAACTCAAGTGTGATGGAGGATTGCCCGTCCTGGGATCGGCTGGTGATTTCTTCGAGGCCTTCAAGACCTTTTAACACCTCTTCCTGTCGGTTGGTGATTTCACGCTCGATTTCGGCAGGTGCAGCGCCCGGCCAGTAGGTTCTGAGATCAATGACGGGTTTACGGACGTCCGGTGTAAGCTGAATGGGAATGGCGTTCAGGGCCACAAGCCCAAACATGATAACCATAAGCACTGCGGCAATCACCGCGACGGGTCGTTCGATGGATAACCGGATTAGGTCCATGGTCAGGTCAGCTTTCTGGTGCGCCAAACTGAATGGCTTGATCCGGACGAAGGCGTTCATTACCCCGAATAACGACCATGTCGTTCAAGGCAAGGCCGGAGAGGACCTCAAAACGGTTGCCCACGGACTCTCCTAGTTGCACCATAGTTCTGACCGCTTTTCCGTCCCGGGCGACAAAAACAACGTTGCCCTGACCGTTATTGATAACAGCATCCTTGTGAACACTCAGCACTGTGCGCGGGGCCGCGCTCGGGATGTCAAAGGTGACACTCTGGTTCACCGCAAGGGCATGAGCGTTTGAGAGCTCTGAGGTAAACCTTACCAGTCGTGTGCGCGTTAACGGGTTTTCATCCGGCACCACGGCCCGAACGGCTGCTGTGCCGCGCCTGCCGTCAGCCCAGGTGAAGGTAAGCCGCGTTCCCGGGATCAAGCCGGTCACGCGTTTGGAAGGAACGTCGGCTTCGAGTTCAAGAGTGGAGTCGTCAATCAGGGACACAACGGGGTCTCCGGCGCTGACAAACGCGCCCACTTCCGTGTGGCGCTGCGACACCGTACCGTCATAGGGAGCTCTGACTTTTGCGTTATAGAGATTGATTTCTGCGAGCATGAGCTCGGATTTGGCAACCTGCAGGGCCGCTTGGCTTTCCGCAAGCTCACTATTGGCGACCGCCACTTCCTGGGTCGCGTCTTCAACACGGGCGGGAGAGAAAGCGGAGGACCCTTCCAGTCCTTGCAGGCGGTCCAACTCCTGCCAGGCAAGGTCCAGTCGCGCCTGACTGGTCCTGACAGCGGCGGCTGCCTGCTGGACTTCGGCCGTCCAGAGTTGTTGTCGCGCTACCAGGGCGTCCGATACCAGTGTCACGATGGTATCGCCTTCGGTGACTGCGTCGCCAACCTTCACATCGAAGGTTCCCACGGGTCCATTGGTACGCGCGGCAACGACACCGGCGCGCGTGGCGACAAGCCGCCCGATCACGGGAACGGTTTGCTGCAAAGGCTCTTCCAGCACCGTATCAACGGCAACCTGCGTCGCGTATTCCTGTTGTTCTTTTTCCTCCTGTGTCGAAGCCGGATAAGCATTCGTCAGGAGTACCAAGATCAGAAAACCGGATATTAAAAATCTGCTCACTGTTTTGCTGCCTGAGGGGTTGGGTGTTCAGGTTCGGCGATGATACTCTTGTCAGAGAAACAGTCCAGTCCATTGACATAGGAGTTTCAATTAGGATCGCTTCGGCGGCCTTGTTCTGATAGGGTTTTTCCTTGTCAAATCATTACGAACTCAAGGAGTTTCTTGCGTGAGCGCTCAGGCAACCGGTTATTACACCCATGCGGTCTGTGTCGATCATAATCCTGGCGATAGACACCCGGAATGTCCCGCCCGACTGCGGTCCGTGCAATCAGCCCTCGAAGCTGAAACCTTTTCTGACCTTGTAAGGTTTGAAGCACCTCTCGCCTCGACCGAACCAATCTATCTGGTTCACGACAAGGATTACGTGGACGATATCCTCGCCGGCGTTCCACTGGAAGGACGGGCCTTTCTTGACCCGGATACGGTAATGTCCCCGGCATCAGGTGAGGCCGCTCTGCGGGCGGTGGGGGCCGTTTGCAGTGCTGTCGATGCCGTCATGGCGGGTGAGCTGAGGAATGCGTTCTGCGCTGTGCGCCCGCCTGGGCATCATGCTGAACGGGACCGCGCTATGGGGTTTTGCCTGTTTAACAACGTGGCCATCGCTGCGCGGTATGCCCAACACGCCCATGGTATCGAGAAGGTCGCGGTGTTGGATTTCGATGTGCACCACGGCAATGGTACACAGCATTCGTTTTATGATGATGACACCGTTTTTTTTGGCTCCAGCCATCAGTGGCCTGCGTATCCGGGCACGGGTAAGGCCTCTGAAACGGGTCGTGGCGGGGTGAACTGTAATGTTCCCTTGTCACCGGGCGACGGAAGCCCGGAGTTCCGTGCCGCCTGGACGGATATCATTCTGCCATCCCTTACAGAGTTTAACCCGGATTTCATGATCATATCTGCCGGTTTCGATGCCCATGAAAGAGACCCGCTCGCCAATCTAAACGTTCAGACAGAAGACTACGGGTGGATTACAGGGAAGCTTTTATCCATTGCGAAACACTGTTGTGACAACCGGGTGGTGTCAAGCCTGGAAGGAGGCTATGACCTACAGGCTCTGGCGAAGAGTTCCGCGCGCCATGTCGAGGTAATGATGACGGCGTAAATATGCCGTGTGTCATGCTTGCTCCATGTATGCACGACGCGTAGGATAGGTGTTGGAAATTTTGGTAACATGCTGAAATAGCGTTCTTAATTGAGGCAATCTGTGGCTGAAAAAGACGAAAAAAACGAAAACAAGATACCAGCCGACATTCGCAAGATGTCATTTGAAGATGCTCTCGAAGAACTCGAGGATACTGTGCGTGCTCTCGAAGATGGCAGCAGTGCCCTTGACGATGCCATCAAGGCCTATGAACGCGGCGCATGGTTAAAAAAGCACTGTGAATCGAAGCTCGCACAAGCGCGCACCCGGGTGGATAAGATTGTTGTTGGGCCGTCCGGAGATGTGTCTACCAAAGAAACCGATCTCGACTGATACCAACTGCGTCCCGCCGGTTTCAGCCGGTTGTCGAAAAGGGCATACCGTTGAACCTCAAAGATCGAATGCAAGAGCACGCCGCCGCGGTGGAAACCGTTCTGGACCAAATTCTGACGCTTCACGATGATCCTGAAAGCCGCCTGATCGAAGCCATGCGGTATGCCTCTCTTGGCGGGGGAAAACGGGTTCGGCCTTTCCTTGTTTTGGAAACCGCCGGATTATTCGGTGTTGATCAACAGCGTGCCCTGCGTGTGGCCGCCGCCGTCGAAATGATTCATTGCTATTCACTGGTTCACGATGATCTTCCTGCCATGGATGATGACGATCTTCGCCGCGGCAAGGCAACCTGTCATATGGCGTATGATGAGGCGACGGCAATCCTGGCGGGTGACGCGTTGCTGACCAGGGCTTTTGAAGTGCTGGCTGATGCCAACACCCATGATGATGCGCGCGTTCGGTCCGACCTGGTATTAGCGTTGGCGGAAGCCTGTGGTTCGCACGGCATGGTTGGGGGGCAAATGCTTGATATTTTGGCCGAAAATACCACGCTCACAATGCCAGAAATTACCCGCCTCCAACAAATGAAAACCGGTCGATTGATCAGCGTTGCATGTGAAATGGGGGCGATTATGGGATATGCCGGTCTTCAGGCCCGCCGGGCGCTTCGGGCCTATTCTCACGATCTTGGTCTGGCTTTTCAGATTGCCGATGATTTGCTTGATCGGGAAGGTACGGCGGCGGCTGTCGGCAAGGCTACCGGCAAGGATGCGACCGCAGGTAAAGAGACGTTTGTATCGCTCATGGGCGTCGATCAGGCCCGCGATCACGCTCAACGTCTACGGGATCAAGCCATGGAACATCTTGAAATGTTCGGGGAAAAAGGCCACTTTCTCAGGACGTTGGCCGAATTTGTCGTCAACAGGCGAAACTAGGAGACTCCATGGAATACAAGGGACAGACACCGATACTGGATACGGTGACCGCGCCGTCTGATATCCGCGATTTCTCGCCTGAGCAATTGCAGACACTGGCGAGCGAATTGCGTGAGGATACGGTGCGCTCTGTCAGTATCACGGGCGGGCACCTAGGGGCCAGTCTGGGGGTCGTGGAACTGACTGTTGCCATTCACCATGTTTTTGACACGCCTGAAGATCGCCTGATCTGGGATGTGGGGCATCAGTGTTATCCGCACAAGATACTGACGGGACGTCGGGATCGGATGCACACCCTGCGACAGGGTGGTGGATTGTCCGGTTTTACCAAACGCGATGAAAGCGCGTATGATCCGTTTGGTGCGGCCCATAGTTCAACATCCATTTCCGCCGGGCTGGGCATGGCGGTGGCCAGTGACCTGTCCGGTGAGCGGCGCAACGTCGTGGTTGTCATTGGCGACGGTGCCATGACCGCCGGCATGGCCTATGAAGCCATGAACAACGCCGGTGCCATGGATGCCCGCCTGATTGTAATCCTGAATGACAATGACATGTCAATTGCCCCGCCGGTTGGGGCTTTGAGTGCATATCTGTCGCGACTGATTTCCTCGAAATCCTATCGCTCCATGCGTCATTTCGCAGGCGATATTCTGAAGAAGTTTCCACGCCAGATCGAAGAGCGCGCCCGGCGGGCCGAAGAATACGCGCGGGGCATTGTGACTGGCGGGACCCTCTTCGAAGAATTGGGTTTCTTCTATGTGGGTCCCGTGGATGGCCACAATCTGGACCATCTTCTTCCTGTCCTTAAAAACCTGCGTGACGATAAGGAACGTGGCCCTGTTTTGTTGCATGTGGTGACCCGGAAAGGCCATGGATACGCACCGGCGGAACAATCCAGCGACAAGTATCACGGCGTCAGCAAGTTCAATGTTGTCACTGGTGAGCAAGTCAAGCCGAAAGCCAATGCGCCATCCTATACTTCCGTCTTCGCAGAGGCGCTGATTGAGGAGGCGCATGATGACAAGCGTGTGGTTGCCATCACCGCTGCCATGCCCAGTGGAACCGGGCTCGATAAATTTGCCGCCGCACATCCCGATCGCTGTTTCGATGTGGGCATCGCGGAACAACATGGTGTGACATTCGCTGCCGGAATGGCGACAGAAGGATACAAACCGTTTGTCGCCATCTATTCGACCTTTTTGCAGCGCGCCTATGATCAGGTTGTTCATGACGTTGCCATCCAGAAACTCCCCGTACGGTTTGTTCTGGATCGTGCGGGATATGTGGGGGCGGACGGCTCCACGCACTGTGGCGCATTTGATCTTGCCTATCTCGCCACCTTACCCGGGTTTGTTGTGATGGCACCAGCCGATGAAGCGGAGCTTGTTAATATGGTCGCAACGGCGGCGGCCATAGAGGATGGTCCCAGTGCCATCCGGTATCCAAGGGGAGAGGGTGTCGGCGTTGAGTTGCCCGCCCGCGGTCATCCGCTGGAAATCGGGAAGGGCAGGATCGTTCAGGAAGGCTCGACAGTGGCAATCCTTAGCCTTGGAAGTCGCTTGCAGGACTCCCTGAAAGCAGCAGAAGATCTGGTGACACGCGGGATTTCCGCGACTGTTGCCGATGCCCGGTTTGCCAAACCAATCGATGAAGATTTGGTTCGAAAACTGGCACAGGATCATGAAGTTCTTGTTATCGTCGAAGAAGGCTCTGTGGGCGGGTTTGGCAGCCATGTCCTCTCATACATGGCTAATGCCGGTCTCCTGGACAAGGGGATCGTTGTCCGTTCCATGAGTATGCCGGATCGGTTCATTGAACAGGACAAACCTGTGGAACAGGTTGCGCAAGCCGGACTGGATTGTGTGGCAATCGTTTCTACGGTGTTGAGTAGCCTCGGCCGTGATCATGAGGTTTCTGAACCGGCACGCGCCTGACAACAGGGCTTTACCATGCCGTACAACATGCCGTCCAAAAAGCAAAGACTGGATGTTTGTCTTGTCGAACGGGGCCTGGTCAAGAGCCGCACCCGTGCACAGGCACTGGTCATGGCTGGCCTTGTGTACCGGAACACGGAACGGCTCGATAAAGCCAGCATCATGGTCAGTCCGGAAGACAATCTCATGGTCAAGGGAAAGGACCACCCCTGGGTTTCACGGGGTGGATTGAAACTCGACCACGGCCTAAAGGCGTTTGATCTGGATTGTCGGGACTGTGTCTGTATTGACGTCGGCTGTTCCACTGGCGGGTTTACCGATGTTCTGCTGAATAACGGTGCCCGGCGGGTTTATGCCGTCGATGTTGGCCACGGGCAACTGGACTGGAAAATCAGGAATGATGAACGGGTTGTGGTTCTCGAGCGGACGAATGCACGGCATCTGAGTTCGGAACACGTACCGGAGGCTGCTTCCGTTATTGTCTGTGACGCCAGCTTTATCGGGCTAAAAACCGTGTTGCCAGCCGCGATGGCTTTGGCATCACACGGGGCAATAATGGTTGCCCTGATCAAACCTCAGTTCGAAGTGGGGCGTTCTCAGGTTGGAAAGGGCGGGGTTGTGCGCGCCCCGGCGCTTCACGATGCGGTTTGTCTCGATATTCAGACGTGGCTATCCGAAGAGATGGGGTGGACGGTCCTTGGTATTGAAACGAGCCCGATCACCGGGCCAGAGGGAAACAAGGAATTCTTGATCGCCGCGCAAAGGGAAAACGGTGATTAATCGGTGACGATGGGAAGACCGGCATCCGCCCAGGCATGAATGCCCCCGGTCATATTACATGCACGATCGATCAATCCTGCATTCAGGCAGTGACGGGCAACGGCCTGGGAACGCTGCCCGAGCGCACACATGAAGACCATGGCGGAACCTGCGGGGACATCCGGTATGGCATCAGGATCAAAGGCGGACATGGGCATGTGAATGCTGTCCGGTACATGTTTCGCCAGATATTCATGCGGCTCGCGCACATCAATAAGAACAAGCTTGTCCTCGTCGTGCCACGCGGCGACGGTTTGAACATCCACTTGTATGACGTCTGTCATGCCCCGTTCGCTATGCTTCAAAACCTATGCTTCAAAACCGCATTGTGCGCGGTGGCGCAACAAATGATCGGCGAGCACGCAGGCCATCATGGCTTCACCGACAGGAACAGCACGGATGCCGACGCAAGGGTCGTGTCGGCCTTTTGTGGAAACCTCGATCTCGTTGCCTTGGGCGTCCACACTTTGGGTAGGGGTCAGGATGGAGCTTGTGGGCTTAACGGCAAAACGCACAACCACATCCTGTCCGGACGAAATTCCGCCCAGAATCCCGCCCGCCCGGTTACTGAGAAAGCGTATCTTATCTCCGTTCATGCGCATTTCATCGGCATTCTGCTCCCCGCGCAGGCCGGCAGTAGCCATCCCAGCGCCGATTTCCACCCCCTTGACCGCATTGATGCTCATCATCGCGGCGGCAAGTTCGCTGTCGAGCTTGCCATAAACCGGCGCGCCGAGCCCGGCTGGTACATTTGCGGCCTGAACCTCAATCATTGCGCCCACCGAAGAACCCTGTTTGCGAATGTCGTCCAGGTAGGATTCCCAGGTTTCAGCGGCAGAAGCGTCCGGGCACCAGAACGGATTGTTCCCGCATTCGTCCCAGTTCCAGTTCTCCCTGTTCACGGTATGCTCGCCCATTTGCACCAGCGCGCCGCGTATGGCAATGCCGCCCTCAACCAGATGATTCAAAACTTTACGGGCCACGGCACCAGCGGCAACGCGCATGGCGGTCTCTCTGGCCGATGACCGGCCACCGCCGCGATGATCGCGCAGGCCGTATTTCATCCTATAGGTGACATCGGCGTGACCGGGACGAAACCGGTCCTTGATGGCATCGTAATCCCTGGGTCTCTGATCCTCGTTGTGGATCAGCAAACCGATGGGTGTGCCGGTGGTTACATTATCCAGAACGCCGGACAGGATTTCCACCGTGTCGCTTTCCCTGCGTTGCGTGGTGTGTCGGGATTGGCCCGGCTTGCGCTGGTCTAGGTAGGCTTGGATGTTTTCCCGTGTCAGCGTGATTCCAGGCGGTGTGCCGTCAACCACGCAGCCGATTACAGGCCCGTGGCTTTCACCAAAAGTCGTCGTTCGAAACAGATGACCGAATGTGTTGTGTGTCATAGGTGGTTCGCAATGACCGGTGGTGCCGGTATCAGGTGATCAGACGACGGATATGTCGGGGGCATCCACGGCTTTCATGCCGACAATGTTGTACCCGCAATCCACGTGATGATTTTCGCCGGTTACACCGCTGGAAAGATCGGATAACAGGTAAACTCCCGCCCCGCCAATGTCGTCGAGCGTTACATTACGGCGGAGGGGAGAGTTGTACTCGTTCCACTTAAGGATATACCGGAAATCCCCGATACCAGAGGCAGCGAGTGTCCTCATTGGCCCGGCGGAAAGGCTGTTCACCCGAATGCCGTCCTTGCCGAGGTCTTCAGCGAGATACCGCACACTGGTCTCAAGGGCGGCCTTGGCAACACCCATGACGTTATAGTGCGGCATGACCCGTTCTGCGCCAAAATAGGTCAAAGTCAGGAGGCTGCCGCCATCCTTCATGAGCGGTGCAGCGTGTTGGCAAACGGACGTGAATGAGTAACACGATATGTTCATGGTTGCCTGAAAATTATCGGCTGTGGTGTCGATGTAGCGACCTTTCAGTTCTTCCTTGTCGGAAAAAGCAATGGCGTGAACCACAAAATCCAATTGTCCCCATTTATGGGAGAGCGTTTTGAAGGTTTCTGTCAAATTGTCGGGATTGGTTACATCGCACGGCATGACAAGATCGGATCCCAACTCCTCGGCCAAAGGTTGCACCCGTTTCTGCAACGCCTCACCCTGATAGGTGAAAGCCAGTTCTGCACCCTGATTATGGACAGCTTTGGAAATGCCCCAAGCGATGGAGCGGTCATTGGCAACGCCCATGATCAGGCCTTTTTTTCCGGCCATTATCGGTGATGATGTCGTCATGACGGGCGTTTCTCCTGCGCACTCATATGAATGATTGCAGGCACTATATAAGGTTGGTGCCAGTGGTTAAAGTGCCTTGCACCACCCTGTTTTCAAAAGGCTGTTTTGATTTCCTCCGGTGACGCAGATTTTTTTACGCCGAGGCGGGCGCAGAGTGACGGCATGACGAGATTGCGCAACGCGGCCCTGTATCGTGCAATACGGTACCTTGCACAAAGTTGTTACGGGAAGATATGCGGGTGATTTTCAATCCTGTAGGGTGGTGTTTATTGCACGATCAGCCACGAGCCATCCGGTTGGCGACAGGCGCGGCCTGTTGCCACTTCGGTTTCGTCGTCCACTTCCACCGTCGATTCGAAATCGCGGCATTCGCCATCTTCACTGGCAATCCTGTCTGATGTGGGTTTGATGCTGCCTGCGTTTCCACTGTCAGGATTACTCCAGGAGCTGGTAGTATGGGTTACGCCGTTCTCAAGGGTGTCCTGGGTTGTTGCTTCGGCCAGCTGCTGATCCTGTTCATCTAGTTTTTTTCCGATTGAAGAACCAAACCAGGCCCCGGCGGCGGCACCAACAGCGCCGGCGATCACCTGTCCGTCGCCACCACCAACCCGCGAGCCTAGAATTGCACCTGCGGCGGCGCCAACCAGTGTTCCGAGGGTTTCACCGGGCCGTTCCTCAAGTGATTCACAGGCGCTTATCAACACGACAGCGACAAGCAGGTAAGCAATAGATTTATTCCGCATGACCAGTCTCCGAAACAGTCTTCAAACCGAAACCAGGGATTGTTGCCGTCCGGGGGAACCTGTTATCTTAAGCAACCTATGACAGTTACCACGCACGACGCACATGAGGCGATTATATCCCAAAGCACCGGACAACCAACAAAAATGATCAACGAACAAGACAATCCCTTCCGGCTCTTTGACGCCTGGTTCGCAGATGCCAGGGATTCTGAGCCCGGAGACCCCAACGCGCTGGCTCTGTCGACGGTATCCGGAGAGGGTAAGCCCTCGGTTCGCATGGTTCTTTTGAAGGCGGTAGACGAACGAGGATTTGTCTTCTACACCAATCTGGGCAGCCGTAAGGCCGGTCATATTGAAGCGAACAGCAATGTTGCCATGTGTTTTCACTGGAAATCTCTCAGCCGACAGGTTCGTGTTGAAGGTGCGGTCGAGCCCGTTGGTGACGCAGAGGCCGACGACTATTTTGGATCCCGCCCGAAAATGAGCCAGATCGGAGCCTGGGCATCGAAACAATCACAGGTTCTGGAAGGGCGATTTGAACTGGAACGACGGATTGCATCGTTTACGGCCAGGTTTAATGTTGGCGAGGTGCCGAGGCCGGAATTCTGGTCTGGCTTTCGACTGGTACCCGAGATGATAGAATTCTGGCAGGATCAAGCCTTCCGATTGCATGATCGCCTGGTCTACACCCGTGATGGTGATGGCTGGAGCACCCATCGGCTGTTCCCATAATGACAGAAACCTCTACAGCCACCTTTGCAAAAGATCCCCGGGATCTGTCGCGAGAGAGATTGATCCGGCTTGCGACCTATGCCTCTGTATCCGTGGCCGCAATCCTGATCGTTGCCAAGTTGGGCGCCTGGTTTGCCACAGAATCGTTAAGTATTTTATCGACGCTGATTGACTCTTTGCTGGATGCGGCGGCGTCTTTGATCAATCTTCTTGCCGTTCGGCACGCGCTGGAACCTGCAGACCGTGAACATCGATTTGGGCATGGTAAGGCAGAATCCCTGGCCGGTCTCGCCCAATCCGCGTTTATCTGTGGCTCTGCCCTGTTTCTGTTGATTGAGGCCGGCGACCATTTCTTCCACGCCCGCACCCTCGACAATCTGGATATCGGGCTCATAGTGATGGCGGTATCCATCGTCCTGACAGCCGTATTGGTGGGGTTTCAGCGGTATGTTGTCGCAAAGACTTCATCTGTGGCCATTGCCGCCGACTCTCTCCATTACAAGATGGATATCCTGGTCAATGTCGGTGTTGTGATTTCGTTGCTGCTGGTCATGAACATGGGCTGGTTTTGGGCGGATCCGGTGGTTGCAATTGCCATTGCGGGATACATTGTTTACGGGGCTTGGTCGATTGCTTCACAATCCCTGCAAATACTCATGGATCGGGAGCTTCCTGACGAGGATCGGCTGAAAATCCGCGAAATTGCCCTGTCTCATCCCGATGTAAGGGGGGTTCATGACCTTCGGACACGGTCATCGGGCCAGCAGATATTTGTTCAGATACATATCGAACTTGATCCAGAAATGAAACTGCTTCGAGCGCACAGTGTCGCAGACGAGGTTGAGGACAGCATCGCCGAGGTCTTCCCCAATGCAGAAGTGATTACGCATCAAGACCCGGAGGGCGTAGAAGAAGCGGTCGCCGTCTTTCGCTAGGTTTTTCGCCCAGATTGTGCGTCCGAATTTTTATGGAATGTCCCTGAGTCAACAGCGTTTTCGGTTTGCGGCTCAGGTTCATAGTTTTCAACGATTTCAAGGATGGTATCCGCCGTAAACGCAGGCGTCACAACGCCCGCGTGGGGCGCGAAAGCAGCGTTTTCCTGCTCTTCCAGAGGGGTGCCACCGCGGACCGACATGCGATAGAGCGCGTAGGCCCCCAAGGCACCGTGAGTAATAACAAAATACCAGAGGTAACCGGTTGGTCCCAGATTTGAGATGGCAATCGTGGCCGCAGGCGGGCCAATAATGGCCCCCGTACCGGAGGCTAACAAAAGCGTGCTGCTGGCAGCGAGCATTTGCTTGGTGGTCAGCCGGTCATGAGTGTGTGATATGCACAGCGAATACATCGGGAGAGCCAGGCCGCCGAGGACGCAAAACAGGATCATGGTTTGCAACGGGTCTATGATGCGGAAGACGGCCCCGACCCCGGCAACCACAGCCGCCAATATGGTCACGGCCATAATGACAACCCGCCGGTCCAGCTTGTCGGAAAGTATGCCAATGGGAAACTGCAACAGGACACTGCCGACAAAAATCAACGAAACCAGAATGGATACCTCGCCAATAGACATACCAATGCCGTCACCGTAAACGGCGGTGATGCTGATCAAAGCTCCGTTGGTCATGCCAACAACGGCCATGCCGACAACGCCCAGTGGTGCCAGTTTATAGAGTTTCACCAACCCCAGTTTTTCCGGTTCCTCGAAGCTCGGTGCCGGGCTTGCGGCAAGCAGAAGCGGTATCAGGGCGATGGAAATCAAAACCGAGCAAACAACGTAGAGGTCGAGCGCCATGGGATGGGACATGTTCAACAGCAACGGTCCACCGCCCATGCCGCCCACGTTCATGATCATGTAAATGGAAAGGAGCACCCCGCGGGTCTGGTTCGTTGCGCGATCATTCAACCAGCTTTCCGATATGATATAGATGCCCGCAAAGGCAAAACCGGTGAAAATTCGACCAATAAACCAGATGTAAGGATCAATTATCATGCCGTGGATCAAGGGCGAAACGGATGCCAGGGATGCCAGAGCTGCAAACACCCTTACGTGACCGACCCGCGATACCAGTCTGGGCGTTAGGATGGAACTGAACAGGAAGCCCACGAAGTAACCGGACATCACATACCCGGTGGTCGTGGTATCAAAACCTTCGAAATTTGCTCTCAAACCAAGGAGTGTTCCCTGAAGGCCACTGCTTAGGCTGCAGACGGCAATACTTAACAATAACGCCCAGCATGCCGCGGTCGCGGAGATGAGAGATGAAGAGTTGCTGCCGGTTGGTGGAGACGTGCTCATTTTTTCTGGATATGCCCAGTGAGGAATGCTGTTACTCGCCGGTGATACGCCTCACAACGCCGGCCTGCAACAGAATTTGACAATGGATTCAGGAAAACAAATCCGCTTCCCGGGGCGTGGGGGGATGTGTTGAGTTCAAATCGCGCGCGCATGCAGAAGAAATCTGGTTTCAGCGTATCATCGTTGAGTGGCGATAAGCCATCCTATGCGCAGATTCTCCAGCTGGAAACCTGCCCCGGTTTGCCGTAGGTTATGGCGTCATGAGCGAAACAGAAATCAATCCGCCGGGCGACAGATTGCCTGAATCACCTGAACGGAAAACTGTTGTGATTACGGGGGCAAGTCGGGGTATTGGGCACTATACGGCGAAGTGTTTTTTGGACCGGGGATGGCAAATTATCACCTGTTCGCGCGATGACGCACCACCGGAATGCAAACGAGACCCTAACTGGACCTGTCACGTACCGACCGACCTGTCCGACCCGGATAGCATCGCCGCTTTTATTGCAGAAGTGCAGGACCGCGTCGGTGAGGGAGCTGTTCATGCCCTAGTGAACAATGCCGGTTTGTCACCGAAAACGCCCTTCAAGGAAAGACTGGGATGCTTGAATGGCGATCTGGAGGCGTGGCAGGAGATTTTTGAAATCAATTTTTATGCGGCTCTACGATTATCTCGGGGACTGGCGGCGCCATTACATCGGGGAAAAGGTGCAATCGTTAATGTTACGTCCATCGCCGGTCACAGGATTCATCCCTTTGCCGGTTCGGCATATTCCATTTCGAAAGCGGCGCTTTCCGCATTAACCCGCGAACTGGCCAATGAATTCGCCGCGCTGGATGTTCGGGTCAATGCCGTTGCCCCCGGCGAGATCGAAACCGAAATGATCCAACCTGAGTACGACGTTCTGATCCCTCGCATTCCGCTTGATCGGATGGGTGCGCCCGCCGATGTGGCGGGGACAATATATTACCTCTGCTCCGAAGACTCCCGGTATGTGACAGGTACGGAAATCTGGGTGACCGGTGGACAGCATCTGTTCTGAATGCAGATGGGAACGAATTTGGCTTGAAACCGACTGGGAATTGAACTGTGACGGCCTGGTCCATGACGGAACTGCTGGACAAAAACATTGAAGGAGCGCTGGAATCCGGATCGGCGGACGATGGTCAAATATCCCGTTTTCGCAGTACAGTTTTTGCGTCCTATAAGGCCGGACTATAGGAATGGAAGAGCCAGTTTTCGCATCCTGGACAACATCCGTAGACTCTGGAATGCCGGAAAGATTGCAATGCGCCGGTAGAGCGGCGACATCCGTGCGTTTCATATATCTTGTAGTTATCCACAAAGTTTGTGACAATATATTGACAGTTTCCTTCCCGTTTAGGTTTTCTCGTTGTACACTTACATGACCAGGCCCTGTTCACGGATCAGGGTTCACAGTGTATAAGATAACGACTTATAAGATAACGGCTGAGGCAGGTATGGTTGACAGGCCCACATCAATTGACAACGGATCGCCCGGAAAATCAGACGAGTCTGATATCGCGAGCGATACCACGCAGTTACCGGAAAGTCAGTATGATTTTTCGAATGCAGGGTCGCGAACGCGGTCCAGGGGCCAGGAGGCGGAAGACGTCTCATTCGTTGAAATGCCCGGTTTGGAGCCGCCGAAATGGAAGCCGCCTTTTTTGTTGCGCTACCGGATTCCTGTCATCGTGGGCGTTCTGGTCACAGTGGGCTGGAGTATTCTCGTCCATCAGACCGTTGGGCGCTATCTGGGCTGGAACAATCTCGGGATTTTGCTGCCCCATGAACTGGGTGGGATCGCCGCTGGTGCTGTTACACCGCTAGCCCTGTTGTGGATGGTTGTCGCGTTTTTTGAACGGGGGCGCAGCCTGCGTCACGAAACGGAGGCACTGCGCTGGCAACTGAGCCAGTTGGCCTACCCGTCAGAACGGGCTCAAATCCGTTTGCAGGAAGTTACCGGTTCCCTTCGCAAACAGGCGCAGGAACTGACCCGTGCGTCCCATATCGCCGCGACACAGGCGGAATCCGTTGTCGGCGAGGTCAAACGCCGATCCATCGAGCTGTCGCAGGTTTCCGAGGATGCGGACCTTCGTGCCCGGGCCATATCGGAGGCTCTCAAACGACAAACCGATGACCTACGCGATGTCACTTCCAGGGCGGTAGAACGGACGCGCGAGGTTAGTGATACCCTCTACGAGCGTTCTCAGGACCTGGTGACATCGTCCGATCGGGCCTCGGCCAACGCAGAGGCCCTGAATGACTCACTGCGGGATCGATCCCGTGAACTGGTATCCGGTGCCGAGGAAGCCACGCGAGCAACGGAACAGGTCACGCAGGTGTTCGTGGAACGGGGAGAGCAGTTTTCCGATGCTGTTCACGCCGCAGTCCGACAAAGCGATACGGTCGGAAAGGTGCTCGAAGAAAAAGCCCGCGCGCTAATCGCGCAGGTCCGCAATGCGACTAAGCATTTTGAAACCGGCGCGCAAACTCTCGAACAACGGGCAGCCGTGATGTCGGATCGTTCGGAAAAAGCGGGGCAGCAGACTGAAATGCTGCGCAACATGCTGAACAATCAGCATGTTGTACTCTCTGAAGCCGCTGAAAACCTGGAGCGCCGTGCCGGGGAGATTGAAGGTTCGTTATCCCATCAGAGCCGTGCTCTGCGCGATACTTCCGAGGTGGTTTCCGAGAGCGTCCGCGAAACTGTGGGTGATCTAGAGCGTACAACGCGTGATCTGAATGGCGCGACCCAACGGGCCAGTGAGCGTGTTCGTGACGTGGGTGAAGAGTTCCGTAGGCGGATTGACGAGGTGAACACAATTACCACGGACGCCGAAGTCGGTGTGTCTTCGGTCACAAAAGCTCTTGAGAAAGGGGCCGATAGCCTGACCACGGTCCGTGATCGCGTGATTGGCGAAATGGGCCGTGTGGGTGAGGAGTTGCAAAAACGCTCAGATCAGCTGGATAAAACGTCCAGCGAAGCATCTGATCGTGTACGGAACTCCACCAATACCCTTGCCATGCAGGCGACGGATATCGAGCGAATTTCCAACGAAACCGAAGTTCGTTTGACGAAAGTCGGCGAGACACTTCGCGAACGATCCTCTGATCTGGATCGGGTCACGGAAATGGCCTCAAACCGAATTTCGTTGATCAGCAATAACTTCTCTGAACAGGTGACAATCATTGACGGGGCGGCAGAGCGGGGCATTTCCAATGTTGAAAAAGTTCGCTCGTCGCTGCAACGATCCGCGGCCACGGTCGAGGAAACATCATCTAGGACCCAGGAAACAGTGGATGATTTGCGCGGACAGCTCGACGGAATGGGGCAACTAGCAGAGGGGGTCAGCAACCGCCTGAACCAACTCAGTCAGGGTATCGACACGGAAACCCGGAAACTTAGGAGTGCTTCCAATGAGACGCTCCGCTCACTGGATACGGTACAGCAAGGCATCAAAGAGGAAGGCACCCGGCTAACCGAAGTAAACGAACGGATTTCCACGAGCTCCCAAAAAGGCGCGGAGGCCCTGTTACTTCGCGCTGATGAACTCAATGAAGCTGCCGATGGTGTCGAAACCCGTCTGGACGGTGTCAGCGAAATCATTAAAGCCAGGCTAATGGAATTGCTGGCGACATCCGGTGAAGCCTCACAAAGCGTGAAAACCCTGAGCGATCTATTGGGCGAACGGGTTGGCGATATATCGCGCGTTTCCGACGTGGCTTCCGAAAGTATCGGACGCAGTGAGCATGCCTTGCGTCAGTCCTCTCGGGAACTGACCAATTCCACGGATCGGGCCGCCCGTTTACTGTCCCTTGTCAGTGATGCTTTCGACCGCCAAGCCAAAGGCTTGCATGGAACAACCGATGAAGCGACACAACGGCTTTCCACGTTGTCCGAGCAATTGGAAGGACATGCGAAAGACCTGGAAGGTCGGCTGGCAGGCGTTGATGAGCGGATGCGCGAAAGTGCCGATGGTTTGAAATCACAAGCGGCCAGGCTGGGTGAAACGGTCGATACGGCGAGCAACTGCATCGAAGGCGTTACCGACAAGTTGCGACAATCCACGGCAGGGATTTCGGAAAGCACAGGGAACGCCATTGAATCGCTGAGTTCCACAAGTGAGCAAATTCGCGAACAAATCAGGCAGGCCGTATCGGAATCCGACACTGCTTCCACACAAATGCGTGAAATCACCGAGGTATTCGGAAACCACGCTACCAGCATGAGTGCGGCCCTCAATCAATCGCAGACAAAACTGAATTCACTTGTGGAGCTTTTGAGTGAGCGCACGGACCAGATGGGGACTTCCAGTGAACGGGCGACTGAGAGCATGCGATCCTATAGTGACAGATTAGAGAATTCCGCCCGGAAAATCGCCGATGTCAGTACCACGGCGGGTGAGCAGTTGGATGGCGTTGCCAAAACCCTTGCGCAACGCACGACCGACGTTGATGAGGCCGTGGACAAGGCAACCAGGCTGTTTTCCGAGGTTTCATCCACCATGGCCAAACAATCGGAAAATCTGGACACCATTTCCGAGCGTGCCGCCCATGGGGTCGATGCGGCCAGAGACATGTTACGCGGGCAATCCGAAGAACTGGATGCCGCCGCCACACGTACGTCCGATAGTCTCCGTGAAATCAGTAATGCAGTGACACAACGCATTCAGGAGCTGGATGAAGCCGCCCACCGGGCGCGGACAGGGATGGAGTCGGCGGCAGATTCTGTTGGCGGTAACGCCACAGAACTGGGGGGGGTCGCGGCCAGTGCGATTGAGCGTTTGGGCGAGTTTGGCAAGGCTCTCACCTCCCATGCAGCCAATACCGTAATGGTGGTAGATGATAACGCCAGTAAACTGCAAAAGGCGTCGTCGCACCTACAACAGACCATTAGCAAAGCAGACAGCATTTCGACGGATATTGCCGACAAGATGACCTCCACCAATCGCATGGTCAAGCATCAGATGCAGGAGGTTGCCAGCTCTGCTCAGAACGCGGACAAGGCCATGGAAAAATTGTCAGGATCCATTTCTGACAGACACAAGGAAGTTGTTTCTGCGACAGACGATTCCCTGAAACATTTAAAGGCCTGGGATAAACAGGTCAAATCTCAGGCTCAGGACCTGCAGCGGGTATCTGAAGAGCTTGTGTCGCAAACCGAAAGTGCTGTCGACAACCTTCACGAACGAACGACCGAGATGCGGGCGGTATCTGAAAGTGCGGAAGAACTTCTCCAGGAATTGAAAGAGCGCGCCAAACTGGCGGCAACGGATGATTTCCTGAGGCACGCTACCTTTGTCATGGAACGGTTGCAGTCGCTGGCGGTCGATATGAACCGCATGTTGGAGACCGAGGTAACGGAAGAAGACTGGCGGCGCTATAACCGTGGCGAAAAAGGCGTGTTTGTGCGCAAGCTTCTTGGTTTCCGCGAAAAGGTAAAGCTCGGCATTATTGAGGAACATTTCCAGGAAGATCAGGCGTTCCGCGATTATGTGACACGCTACATCCGTCAGTTCCACAATCTGGTGGAAGAGGCGAAAAAGCGGGATACGGAAAACGTCATGAACACCACGTTGCTGTCTTCGGATATGGGTAAACTGTTCATGTTGCTGAACCGCGCTATTGATCGCGAGGGGAATTAGAGCACCGCGCTCCCCGAGACGGCTTTATCCCAATCCAGCACACGGTCGCGGATGATATGGGTGACATGTGTGCCACAGCCAACAACCGGCAGATACCAGATCGTTCGCCCGCCGCATTGATGCGGCCCGATGGTTTCTCCACCCTTCATTTTACACATAAAATCCGGGCTGTCTGACAGTCCACGGAAAGCGCGCGGAATATCCCGGGTCGAATGGCTGCCCAGTGTCATGAGATAGGGAACAACAATGATACTCGGTGTGCTGACATGTTTCTGCCAGTCAGCAATCAGGGGAGGTTCTTCAAGAAACACAGCGAGACTAGTTTTGACATTGCAATCGCGCGCAAGATATCGAGCAAGGGTGCGGGCCTGCTCTGCGTTTGTGCTATCCTTTTCTGTGCCATGCGCAGCGACGATCATGGCGGTTTCCGAGGGTGCGAGGCTGTTTTGGGATACAATTGCCGCGACGGCTTGTTGCACGTGCTCGCCAACCTCCGGATGGGTGCCGACGCTGTCGCAAAGGTGTATCCGCCGTCGTTTTCCACCTTCCACGGTTTCGGTGAGTTTCCCCGTCAGGTTTAGTGCAGAAGGAATGAGCGCATCGATGGAGTAGCCATTACTGACCATGAAGGGAACGACATAGATATCCGGTGTTGTTATCCCCGCCAGAACCTTGGCTGGCGGTGTGTTGCCGCGCAGGTAGCAGCCTAAAACTTCAGCAAACATTCCCTCCTGATTCAGTGCAGCTACATGACGCTCAACGAAAAACGATGCAGCGGCGCTATTTTCAGAACCGTGTGCCACGATCAATACTGTGGCGTTTTTCCAGTGTTCGGGAAAATCCTTATTGCTGGCGTGATCAGCCATGGGCTTTCGTGACCGCCTGAGCGGGCTCATTCGGCTCAAACCAGGAGATGAGGTCGGCCAGTTCAACCACAGTACCGATGACGAGAAGTGTTGCTCCGCTCAGGGCATTGTCGTGTATGTCGGGGGCCAGTCTTTGCAGGGTTGTTCGAATGACCTTCTGTTCGGGGCGGGTGCCCATGTTGATGGCGGCAGAAGGGGTTTCGGGCGGCAACCCCGCTTCTATCAGGCGTTTGGAAATGACATGGGCATTGTCCATGCCCATGTAGACCACGAGCGTGGTCTCGGGATCGGCAAGGCTGGCCCAATTGAGTTGCGGTTCATCGCCGTGTTGGGTGTGGCCGGTCACAAACCTTACACTGTGAGCGTGATCCCGGTGGGTTAGGGGAATGCCAGCATAAGCGGCACAACCGGCCGAGGATGTTATACCGGGAACAACCTCAAAGCGAATGCCGTTTTCCGCTAACCTCACAGCTTCTTCTCCACCCCGGCCGAACACAAACGGATCACCGCCTTTCAAGCGCACGATTGTGCGATCTGATGAGACCAGACGGACTAACAGATCATTGATATCGTTTTGGGGCATATAGTGATCACGTGCCTGTTTGCCTGCGAAAATACGGGTTGCGCCGGGCGGGATCATGTCCAGGATTTGCTGGGAGACCAAACGGTCATAAACCACAACATCGGCGGACGAAATGAGTCTGGCAGCCTTGACGGTCAACAGGTTCGGATCGCCGGGGCCTGCGCCCACCAGATAAACAGTGGCAGTACGATCAGTCATTTGATCCCCGTAAATTTATCTATTTCCATCGCAAACGCTCGCCAAACGGAACAGCGATATCCGCATCGTTTGCAGCAGTTTTTAAAAAACGTCAATGGATTTGTCGGGTGTCATCCGGATTGACGTAGACGCATCAGCGGATGGCGTGTATCCACGGCGTTCTGGTAAAACAGCGAGAATTCATCCATGGCGGCATCCCAGTCCTGTTCATTCAGGTGTTTGCCAAGTGTGATCGCATTTACACCACAGCGATGTAAAAACAGGAACTGGTCGCGAATGATGTGGCCCACCGCCCGGATTTCACCTGTAAAACCGTAGGTTTCCCGCAATCTCCGGGCGTGCGAAAAACCGCGCCCGTCGCTGAACACCGGAAAGTTAAGGACAAAAAGATCGATGTTCGCCAGATCGGCGGCGATCAGATCAGGGGATTGATCCGGTTCAAGCAGAATACCGATCTGACCCGCCCGTTGCATGATCTCGGCTTTGTCATTTTGCCATCGCTCCACGTCAACAATAATTGCCTGCGTGCTATCCACGGGAAGGGCGTCTTCGGCGCTTACGGTAACGAAGGGATCTTCGATTTTTTTACCGTTCTTAATGAGCGTCATAGAGTTTCTCCTTGAAGGGCGTGAGACCCACGCGCCGGTAGGTTTCGATAAACCTCTCACCGTCGGTGCGAATTTCAAGATAGTGTCGAACAATCGTCTCAATGGCGCTGACAACCGTATCCGCCGAAAAAGCGGGGCCGATGATATCGCCAACGGATGCATCCTCAAATGCGGACCCACCGAGAGAAATCTGGTAGTACTCCTCGCCTCGACGGTCCACACCAAGAATACCGATGGCACCGACATGATGGTGACCACAGGCATTGATGCAGCCTGAAATGTTCAGATGCAGATCACCGATATCGGCGGCCCTGGCAATCTCATGGAGCTTCTCGGAGAGGCGTTGGGAAACGGGAATGGAACGGGCATTAGCCAGTGAACAGTAGTCGAGCCCCGGGCAGGCAATAATGTCGGTAACAGTACCGTGGTTGGGGGTGGCTAGGCCGTGTTGGCACAGTTCGCGGTACAGGGCCAGCAGGTCGGCTTGTTTGACGTCCGCCAGCACCAGGTTCTGGCGGTGAGTCACACGAATTTCGCCAAAGCTGAACCGCTCGGCGAGGTCGGCAACACTATCCATCTGTTCCGATGTCGCGTCACCCGGAATGCCGCCGACGGGTTTCAGGGAAATGTTGGCGATGGCGTATCCGGGTGCCTTGTGACCGGCAACATTGTGTTCAACCCATTGGGCAAAATCCGGATTTTCAAACTTGTGAACCTCGAAATCCCGCCCTGCCGCATCCAGCTTTTCGTATTCTGGGGGGGCAAAATAGGCCAGGATGCGCTGCATTTCGGCTTCCGGCAAGTCGTATTCACCGTCCTTGATCTGCTCCCACTCGGCCTCCACTTGGCGGCGGAATTCTTCAATACCTGTTGCATGCAGCAGGATTTTGATGCGGGCCTTGTATTTGTTATCGCGCCGTCCGAACTGGTTATACACACGCAGAATGGCCTCCACATAGGATAGCAGGTGCTTCCTGGGCAGAAACGCACGCACGGTCTGGGCAATCATCGGGGTTCTTCCCTGACCGCCACCGGCAAGAATCTCAAAACCAATCTCGCCATCGTCGCTGCGACGCATGTAGATTCCGATATCGTGGAATTTAACCGCAGCACGGTCCTGTTCGCCGCCTGCCACTGCAATTTTGAACTTCCGTGGCAGGAAGGCGAATTCGGGATGAAGGGTTGACCACTGGCGCAGGATTTCGCAGTACACCCTTGGGTCTTCGATCTCGTCCGCCGCAACGCCGGCATATTGATCTGAGGTCACATTACGGATGCAGTTCCCGCTGGTCTGAATGGCGTGCATTTCAACGTCGGCCAGGTCCTGTAGAATTTGTGGAACATCCTTTAGTTTCGGCCAGTTGTATTGAATATTCTGACGCGTGGTGAAGTGCCCGTAATCCTTGTCATAGGTTCTGGCAATATGGGCAAGCTGTCTCATCTGCGTCGAGGATAGAACGCCATAGGGGATGGCGACACGAAGCATGTAAGCGTGCAGTTGCAGGTAAAGCCCGTTCATCAGCCGCAGCGGTTTGAACTCGTCTTCTGTGAGTTCTCCGTCAAGGCGGCGTTCGACCTGATTTTTGAATTGCGAAACGCGCTGGTTCACAAACGCGCTGTCGAATTCGTCGTAGCGATACATGTTGGTTTAACCCTGGTTTGTTGCGCCCGCCCGGTCCCGGTGGTGTTTTACAGGCCGTTCAGAAACGCATCCGGCGTTGCGTCCTGGTTTTCGGCGGCCGGGGGCATCGGTTTTTCTGTGCTCGACGTGTGAGTGGACGGGCCACGGGCACGGATGGCTTCTCGATAGCGAACAGGCTTGATGGTCTGGGCCTCCCTGTACACCTCGATGGAGTAGGGATCAACAATGTCACAAAAGGTTTTCGTCGACGATGCCGATTCAAGCAGGGCTGCTGTATCTTCTTCGCTGTCACAAACAAATGCGTCTGCAATCCATGAAGACCAGTTCTGTGCGCCCGTGTAATAGATGACTGTCCCATCTGACAGTCTATTCGCGGTTATAACGTACATACCCATCTGTAGAACTCCGTGTTTAACAGCCTTTTGGGGCTGGGTGCAGGCCGCTTTCTTACACAAAAACATATTATATATAATTCTTAACTGTCAATAAAAAATGTAAAATAATTAAATAACACATAAATTATATGTATTTAAAAATAGAAACAAAAAAAGATGACTATACGAAGTTGTATTCAGTCCATGGAACTCTGATGCCTGCATCTGGCTGACGGCTTCATAACCCAGCGTCCCGGCCCGACCGACAATGCCAACAGTGCCGATGTTGTAGATGCGTCCGGGCATAATCCCCGGCATGGACTTACCCGGTGAGATCATGCCGGCACAGTTTGGCCCGATCAGGCGCATACGCTGTTTTTTTGTAGCGCCGCAGATAGCGTTTCAACCGCATCATATTCTGGGCTGGAATGCCATCGGTTTATCTCTCTGTTGTCTGTCTGTTGTCTCTGGGGCGGTCTGGTATCGAACGCGGCTATGGCCCTGTTTGAGCCGGGGCAGGAGCAACATTCTCGACCATGGTGTTTAGGGTAGTTCGGGTTTTGGAACAATACCCCTGCGAAGGGGAAAATGATCTCTTCCAGGTTGGTTTTTGCCGCCCGTAAGGGTGGATCGGTTTTTTCATGCTGTGCGATTGCATTGACAAGGCCCTGTTGATAGCGCACGAACGGGGTGCCAGACCACGACGCAACAAGGCGAGCCGAATGCGACTGAACCAGCAACACTGTTATCGGCCACTGTATCAGGAATATGCTGTTTCCCGATGGTTGTTTGGTGTTGCAGGAATGGTTTTTCTTATGGTTGTTATCGGTGGGTTAACGCGCCTCACCGGCTCGGGCCTCTCCATGGTGACCTGGCATCCGGTGAGCGGGTGGTTACCACCATTAAACGAGGCTGATTGGATATCGGTTTTTGAGGGATACAAGCAAATCCCGGAATACACCGAGATCAATGCTGGCATGACACTCTCGGAATACAAGGGGATTTTCTGGCTGGAGTACAGTCACCGATTATGGGGCAGATTGATCGGACTGGTTTATGTTGTGCCGTTGGTCTTCTTTCTCATCAAGGGGTGGATTCCCCGGACACTGTTGCCGATGTTGTTCTTTCTGCTGCTGTTGGGCGTTGCCCAGGGCGTCATGGGCTGGTACATGGTGCAAAGCGGGCTTGTTGAGCGTGTAGACGTTAGTCAGTATCGCCTGGCGGCACATCTGGTGCTCGCTGTTGTCATTTTTATCCTTACCCTGCGGTTGGCCTTCCGTGTACGGCTCGGATACGAGGCGGTCATGCCGATATTGCCGAAAGGCGTTCGACGCACCAGGACAGGTCTTCTGGTGCTTGGTGCGCTGGTTTTCATGACCATTGTTTCCGGTGCCTTTGTTGCCGGACTGGATGCAGGTCTGATCTATAACACCTTCCCGATGATGGATGGCCGGATTGTGCCCAAAGGGGTTTATGCCCTTGATCCCTGGTATCTGTCTGCTTTTGAGGATGTCACGACTGTTCAGTTCAATCACCGCGCCGTCGCGATTTTCACGGTCGTGTGTACAATTCTGTTCTGGTGGATGTCGCCGCGCAAAGTGCTGAACCGGCGCCAACAACAGAGTTACCTGATGGTTCTGGGGGCGGTTTGCCTTCAGGCCGGTCTCGGGATCAGCACGGTGTTGCTGGTTGTCCCGGTGCCGCTCGCGGCTCTGCATCAGGCTGGCGCACTCGTGGTTTTGACAAGCATTGTTTACGGGGTGCATGTCATGGAATGGGGCAATAGTGTTTTTGATGTACCATAAATCGCGGATTTCCGGGTTCGATCCCGGAAAAACCCGGAATGGATTGAAAATCCATGGTTTTCTTGTCCCGCGTGCCATGGCTATACTGCGGCCGCCCAGGCAATTTAACGAAAGAGACGATTTGGCGAAAGGTAAAGAAAGATTAGCCCATGAGTGAGCAAAAATTTCGTCTCGTTACCCGTAGTGATTTTGATGGTCTTGTCTGTGCGGTTCTGCTTAAGGAACTGGATATGATCGACGAGATCAGGTTCGTTCATCCAAAGGATATGCAGGACGGAACGATCCGGGTTTCAGGAACAGATATTTCCACCAATTTGCCCTATGTGCCGGGTATTCATCTGGCTTTTGATCACCACCTGAGTGAAACCATCCGCGTTGGCGAAAAACCTGAGAACCACATCATTGATCCGGATGCACCGTCCGCGGCGCGTGTGGTCCATGATTACTATGGTGGCAAGGCGGCCTTCCCCCGTATTGGCGACGATATGATGGAGGCTGTTGACAAGAGTGACTCCGCGCAATTTTCAAAAGCGGAAATTCTCAATCCCGAAGGTTGGGTTTTGCTGAATTATCTCATGGATTCCCGGACCGGGCTTGGCCGTTTTCGCGCGTTTCGCATCTCCAATTATCAGCTGATGATGCAGCTGATTAATAACTGCCGCGATAGCTCGATTGAAGACATCCTGAATTTGCCCGACGTCAAGGAGCGCGTGGACCTCTACATGTCCCATGCTGATAAGCACAAGGAACAGCTCAGGCGTTGCTCCACGGTTCATGACAATCTCGTCGTTCTCGATCTGAGGGAAGAGGAAACCATCTTCGCCGGAAACCGGTTCATGATTTATGCCCTCTATCCTGAGTGCAATATTTCCATTCACGTGATCTGGGGACTCAATAATCTTAACACGGTGTTTGCGACCGGAGCTTCTATCTTGAACCGCACCTGTAACACCAATATTGGCGAACTGATGCTACAGTATGGCGGTGGCGGACATGAAAATGCAGGCACCTGTCAGATTGACAACGATGAAGCTGAAAAGGTTCTCGGTGAGCTGATCGAAACCATCACGAAAGCAGGCTGATCGCGGTTTTCCCGGCGCCGGTTTCGCGGATATTTATTGAAAGGCGGGTGGCTTTGCGCGTTAAACCTTCCGGACCGGTTGCCGCAATCCTTGCGGGAATGCTGCTTCTACCGCTTTTACCGGGCTTGAGCGGCTGCGCCCTCGAAAGCCGGGCCATCAACGCCATGCTGGACACGTTGGGCCTCGGCGGGGCCTATCCATTGCCAGAGTCGGCAGCGCGGGAACTCGACCGGTTTAATCTGGCCTACTCCGATTATGCAGGGGAGACCGATCATAAACAGCTCAAACACTTCAGCGATACTTTCCGTCGTATACGGGCAAATTATGTGGAACCGCTTGATGATGCGGCGCTGATCGATGCCGCCATTTTGGGCCTGCGGGATTTGGACGATTCGTTAGCCCCTTTTTCCTCGCAAGAATTGGTTGAGGCTGGACTAGATGGCATGCTGGCCTCGCTTGATCCGCATTCCGGGTATCTCAATCCCCGTGAGTTTCAGGAAAGTCAAATATCAACCAAGGGGCAGTTTGGCGGCCTCGGTATCGAGATTACCCAGGTCGATGGTAACGTGCAGGTCGTTTCACCGATCGAAGATACCCCGGCCGCCGCGGCCGGCCTTCAGGCTGGCGACTTGATTACCCACGTCAATGGTGAAGATATTCGCGGCCGGGGAGTCAGCTACGCCGTCAGTCTTCTTCGCGGAGAACCCGGCTCGCGCGTTACGATCATCATTGAACGCGAGGGCTCTGAACCCTTGCCGGTAACCATAACCCGGGCGATTATCAAGGTGCGGTCCGTGCGCTGGCACCTGGAAGGCACGTTGGGTTACATCCGGGTAACCCGATTTACCGAGCGCGTCGAGCCCGGCATTGTTGCGGCCATGAACGATATTCGTGCTCAACTGGGTAGTCGGCTAAAGGGCATTGTGCTTGATCTTAGAAACAATCCGGGTGGTTTACTTGATCAGGCTCGAATCCTGTCGGACGCTTTTCTGGACTCCGGCGTTATTGTCTCCATAAAAAGCCGCGCCGGCGACGGTGTGGATGAAAGTCGGCATTCTGCCAGTCCGGGAGATATTGCCGAGGGCCTGCCTATTGTTGTTCTGATGAATGGCGGCTCGGCGTCGGCGGCGGAAATCGTTGCCGGTTCCCTACAGGACCATGGACGGGCAGTCGTCATGGGAACGCGATCATTTGGCAAGGGATCTGTACAAACCATCATGCCACTGCCTGTCGAAGGTGCACTGAGATTGACAACGGCCCGTTACTACGCACCGTCCGGACGGGTTATTCAGACGCACGGAATATTACCGGATATCGTTCTTTCCTCGGACACGGAAGACGACCAGAATTTTGAAAGAGAGGCGAGCTTGCCGGGTGCCCTCGATGACGCCGCGCCGTTACCCGAAAAAGAAGCCCCGGTCATAGACATTGAAACCTGTGGTGATGGCGAGGTTGCGGATGATCCCGCACTTAACTGTGCGGTGGCTTTTCTGCAGAGTGGTTCGACCACAGCATTCTTAAAATCAGTTGGGGCAACGCCAGAATCCTGATGATCGGTCCCGCTGGGTGTAACTGGTCCCCCATTTATTGTCATCTGGCATGTTTTTCCGACATAGCCTGTCGGATACGTTGTGGCGGTGGTAAGGTGCACCTGATAAAGGGATCAGTGTAGAGGGCAATGCCGCATCCTTGTTTCCAAGCCATTACGCCGGGGGGCACATGACAGACCAGCCAAACAACTGGACATACGGTATTGATACGTCGCCGGAGGTGGCTGACGACGTGCGTTACACCACCTGTTACATGTGCGCTTGTAGGTGCGGTATCAAAGTGCATCTCAAAGACGGTAAGGTTCGTTATATACAGGGCAACCCCAACCACCCTGTGAACCGCGGCGTTCTGTGTGCAAAAGGGTCGGCCGGTATTATGACCCAATATGCACCGGCCCGATTGCGTAAACCGTTGAAACGTGTTGGCCCGCGGGGCAGCGGCGAATTCGAGGAAATCGAGTGGGAGGAAGCGCTTGAAACCGTTTCAGGCTGGTTGGGGTCTATTCGGTCCAGTGATCCCCGTAAGCTGGCCCTGTTTACGGGACGCGATCAGAGTCAGGCCCTGACGGGGTGGTGGGCTTCACAGTTCGGCACGCCCAACTACGCTGCCCATGGTGGGTTCTGCTCTGTCAATATGGCGGCGGGCGGCCTGTATTCTATCGGCGGGGCGTTCTGGGAGTTTGGCGAACCGGACTGGGATCGCACCAGGTATTTTTTGATGTTCGGAATTGCCGAGGACCACGATTCGAACCCCATTAAAATTGGTATCGGCAAGCTTAAGAACAGGGGCGTGAAATTTGTATCCGTCAACCCCATCCGGACGGGGTATTCCTCGGTCGCTGATGAGTGGATCGGCATACGTCCTGGCACTGACGGTTTGTTTGTCATGTCCCTGATCCGCGAACTGTTGCTGTCGGATCAGGTCGATCTCGAGTATCTGGCACGATACACCAACGCCCCCTGGCTGGTCATTCAGGCCCCGGGCGCGGCTGATGATGGCATGTTTGCCCGCGACGCGGACGGAAATCCGTTGTGTTGGGATGGCGAACAGGGGGCCATCGTCAATGCCCTGTCTGCCGATGCGAAGCCTGTAATGGTTGGCGAGCGAACGCTGGCGGATAGGCGTACGGCGGTCCCAGCCTTTCATTTGATGGTTGAGCGTTACACCAATGAGCGTTACGCACCTGAAAATGTCTCGGAAACCACCGGTGTGGAACCGGATACAATCCGACGGGTTGCCGCAGAACTGGCCCACGCGGCGTTCAAGGAAGAAATCCGCATTGATACACCCTGGGTGGACTGGGCCGGACGGGAACACGATTGCATGATCGGCAGACCTGTCGCCATGCATGCCATGCGTGGCATCTCGGCGCACGCCAACGGGTTTCATACCTGCCGGGCCATCCATCTTTTGCAGATGTTACTGGGCAGTATCGATTGCCCCGGCGGGTTTCGCTATAAGCCGCCTTTTCCCAAACCGGTTCCGCCGGGTATCAGGCCCACAGGGAAACCGGATCAGGTTAAACCCAACGCGCCCATGCCGGGACCTCCTCTGGGATTTCCGGTTGGCCCGCAAGACTTGCTGGTGGATGATGATGGCAATCCGACCCGTATCGACAAGGCATTCTCGTGGGAACATCCTGTTGCAGCCCATGGCATGATGCAGTCGGTCATCACAAACGCCTGGAGGGGTGATCCCTATCCCATCGATACGCTGATGATGTTCATGGCGAACATGAGCTGGAATTCCACCATGAACACTGGCGGTGTCATGGACATGTTGAGCGACCGTGATGAAACGACAGGTGAGTACAGAATTCCCCGGATTATCTATGCCGATGCTTATTTTTCGGAAATGGTGGCGTATGCGGATATTGTCCTGCCCGATACAACCTATCTCGAACGCCACGATTGTATCTCGCTGCTGGATCGACCGATTTCAGAGGCCGACGCAGCGCAGGACGCCATTCGATACCCCGTCGTGGCGCCGGATCGGGACGTGCGGGCTTTTCAGACAGTTTTGCTTGATTTGGGCGCGCGACTGGGGTTGCCGGGCATGGTCAATGAAGATGGCAGCGCCAGATATCCCGGGGGGTATGCCGATTACATGGTCAATCATGAACGCGCACCGGGGATTGGCCCCCTCGCCGGGTGGCGTGGCGAAAATGGCGATCTTCACGGTCGTGGATCACCCAACCCCGATCAACTGGAGCGCTACATCGAAAACCAGAGTTTCTGGAGCTACCCCATCCCGGAGAATCAACGCTTCTACAAGATGGCCAACAAGGCGTATCTGGAATGGGCTGTGGAAATGGGCTTTCTCGGATCATCCGACCCGATCATCATGCAGATTTACTCAGAGCCGCTGCAATCCTTCCGTAATGCGGCGCGTGGCCATGGCGAGATTCAGCCACCGCAACAGCACCGTGCCCGCATTGACGCCTATTTTGATCCGCTGCCGATGTGGTATCCGCCGCTTGAGGAAACCGCCATCAATACCGCCGAATATCCGCTTCATGCCCTGACGCAGCGGCCCATGCATATGTACCACTCATGGGGCACCATGAATGCCTGGTTACGTCAGATTACCAACCGGAACCGTCTCTACATTGGTCGGAATCTGGCGGAGCAGCATGGTCTTGACGAAGGCGATTGGGTTTGGGTTACCAGTCATCATGGCCGCATTCGGGTACAGGTGGGTGTGATGGACGGCGTCAACGCCAATACGGTCTGGACCTGGAATGCCATTGGTAAACGGTCCGGGGCCTGGAACCTGAAACCGGACGGACCGGAAGCGAAAAAAGGCTTCTTGCTCAATCACCTGATCTCGGAATTGCTGCCGACGCGGGACAATGGGTTTCGGTACGCCAACGCCGACCCGGTGACGGGGCAGGCTGCATGGTATGATCTTCGCGTTCAAATCGAAAAATCCGAGCCGGGTGAGGATGATGCGACCTATCCTCAGTTTGGCGGACTTAAGGCGCCTTTGCCGGAAGGCCCCGGTATTTTGCGGTTTGGTGATGTATTTCGGCGGTTGAGAGGGGGCAGGTAACATGACAGCGCTGCCCCAAAATACACCGAAAAAGCTCGGCCTTGTTATCGACCTAGATACCTGTGTCGGCTGTCATGCTTGTGCCGTAAATTGCAAGGAATGGAATGCTGGTGGGCACATGGCCCCGCTGACCGATCTTGATCCCTATGGCAAAGAGCCGGATGGTGTATGGTTCAACCGCATCCATTCCTACGAGGTGACGGACAGCGAGGGAAGGAGCCAAACGGTAAATTTTCCGCGGTCCTGTTTGCATTGTGAAGATGCCGCGTGTGTTACTGTGTGCCCGACCGGCGCATCCTACAAGCGTGAGGAGGATGGCATTGTCCTGGTCAACGAAGACAAGTGTATCGGCTGCAAGCTGTGTAGCTGGGCCTGTCCCTACGGGGCACGGGAGTTTGATACGGATCAGGGCGTCATGAAAAAATGCACCCTCTGTGTGGATCGAATTTACAATGAAAATTTGCCCGAGCAGGAACGCCTGCCGGCATGTGTGATGACCTGCCCGACCAGTGCGCGGCACTTTGGCGATCTGGGTGATCCGGAGTCGGACGTCTCGAAACTGGTGGCCGAGCGCGGTGGTGTCAATCTCATGGAAGAACTGAATTACAAGCCCACGAACAAATACCTGCCACCCCGGCCGCGGCGCCGGGATATGAAATCCAGCCCGGCCGAGGGATTTCTGGAGCCTGTGGTGAGCACGTCTGAAAACCCTGTCCTCTACTGGATCGACCGGGTTCTGTCCCGCTAGGGATAGACCAAGCAACGGGGAATAACGACCACATGCATCCTGCCTTTTCTGTCATTTTGTTTACAACCGCCTCCGGGGCTGGTTATGGCTTGATGGCATTGTTGGGAGCACTGTTGTGGCGTGGTGATCTCGCGGCCGAAACCACGCTACAGCTCTCGACACTTTTGATTGGTCTTGTGCTGGTAACGACCGGTTTATTGTCCTCGACGTTTCATCTGGGCCATCCGGAACGGGCCTGGCGGGCTTTCTCCCAGTGGCGCTCATCCTGGTTGTCGCGGGAAGGTGTTCTGGCCGTGGCAACCTATATTCCCGCAGGCCTGCTGGGGTTGACCTTGTTGTTCCCGGAGATGGTACCCCTGAACGTAAAATGGCTCGGCCTTGCTCTTGCAGCTCTCTCGCTTTGTACAGTATTCGCAACCGCCATGATCTACCGCAGTTTGGCGCCGGTTCGGGCATGGAGCAATCAATGGACGGTGCCCTGTTATCTGGTTTTGGCGGTTATGACCGGGGCAATCCTGTTAAACGCCATTGTCGTGTCGGCTGGCTTGATCATCGAAGATATTCATCTGGTGACATGGATATTGTGTCTGGTGGGATATTCGCTAAAGAAGTGCTATTGGCGATTTGTGGATCTTGATAGCAACCCCAGCACACCGGCCACGGCGACAGGCCTCAATCATATGGGTGAGGTCAGGGTGTTTGAAGCGCCCCACAGTTCAGATAACTATCTGCTTAAGGAAATGGGCTTTTCTGTGGGCCGTAAACACGCCGATAAACTTAGAAAAATAGCGCTGATTTGCGGGTTTTTACTACCATTTGGCGCATCTTTGCTATCCCCTGTGCTGTTGTCGTTCGGTGTTGTTCTGGCCCTTGCTGGTGTGCTGTCGGCAACCATCGGAATTCTGGCAGAGCGTTGGCTGTTTTTCGCCGAAGCCCGGCACGTCGTTACCCTGTATTACGGTCGATAAACCCGCATATCCCTCAATCTTATCTGGCTTATCTGGAGCCGCTCCATAGAAATTAATGAAATAAATTTTACCATGGGGGTTGACATTAAGGAAATAATGCCTATATTAGCATCATTGCTATTTTACATTGTGAATAATGAATAATAGGTATTGCGCAGCAATGCCGCGCCCGAGGGGTGTTGTCTGACTGTTGCCCGACAGGGGCTGTGTGCAGGCCCGAGAGGCGTTGGCGGGCTATAGGGTTATCGAAACAGATGAGCCGGTGACCATACCTGTGGATACCTGATACCAAACGCCTCGTTCGGAAGCGTGCCCTCGGTAAGCCAGATCGACCGGGCGTTTTCGCCTGATCTCCATAAAAAGGGCTGGAAATGCGGCGCGGGAAGCCTACAGTCCCCGCCAGTATTGAGAAAACCGAGACCCGTTATGACTTCACTCGCCACGGAAGTGGAAAAGCGCCGCACGTTCGCCATTATTTCGCACCCGGATGCGGGTAAGACGACGTTAACGGAAAAGCTGCTGCTGCTGGGCGGGGCCATTCAGATGGCCGGGGCGGTTAAAGCCCGTGGTGATCAACGCCGTGCCCGGTCCGATTGGATGAAGGTGGAACGCGAGCGCGGTATTTCCGTGGCCTCATCGGTGATGACCTATGGCTATGAAGGCCGCATCTTTAATTTGCTGGATACACCGGGGCACGAGGATTTCAGTGAAGATGCCTATCGTACCCTGACAGCGGTGGACTCAGCCGTGATGGTCATTGATTGTGCCAAAGGAATCGAAACACAGACCCGGAAACTGTTTGAGGTTTGCCGCCTTCGTGACATGCCCATCATTACATTTGTCAACAAACTGGACCGGGACAGCCGGGATCCCTTTGATTTGCTGGATGAGATCGAGCAAAGCCTGGCACTGGATGTCACGCCTGCGAGTTGGCCGATTGGTTCGGGCAGGGGATTTCAGGGGTGTTACAACCTGTTGCAAGATCGCCTGGTTCTGGTGAACCGCACGAAGGGCGAACGCCCCGACATTGCCCCTACCTGTGATGGGCTGGATGATCCCAAACTGGATGAGTTGCTGTCATCAGGGGATGCCAAACGCCTGCGTGAGGAGGTTGAAATGGTTCGTGGGCTTTGCCCGGCGTTTGATATGCAGGCCTATCGGGAAGGCCATTTGACACCTGTGTTTTTTGGCAGTGCCCTCAACAGCTTTGGCGTGCGAGAATTGCTGGAGGGCATATCCGAAATGGCCCCAAAACCGCAACCGCAACCTTCAGCCGTGCGGTCGGTGGAACCATCAGAAAACAAGGTGTCCGGTTTTGTTTTCAAGATACAGGCCAACATGGATCCGAAACATCGGGACCGGGTAGCCTTTGTCCGTATTTGCTCGGGCCAGTTCAAACGCGGCATGAAGCTGAAACATTCACGCTCCGGCAAGACCTTGAATATCCATAATCCGGTCCTGTTCCTGGCCCAGGATCGGGAATTGGCGCAAACGGCATGGCCCGGCGACATTATCGGTATTCCCAACCATGGAAACTTGCGTATTGGCGACACGCTCAGCGAAGGTGAGGATTTGCAATTCTCGGGCGTCCCGAGCTTCGCTCCGGAACTTTTGCAACGGGTCCGACCGGATGATCCCCTGAAAGCCAAACATTTGGGGCGGGCTCTGCAGCAACTGGCGGAAGAGGGCGCCGCTAGTGTGTTCAAACCTGTCATGGTCGCGGACTGGATCGTCGGCGTGGTTGGCGGCCTGCAATTCGATGTGATGGCGGATCGCATTCGTACGGAATACGAGGTGCCTGTTCATTTCGAGCCCACGGAACTTTATACGGCCCGCTGGATTCGCGCTGATGGTCCACAAATTCTGAAGAAATTTGTGGACTCCAACAAGTCAGCCGTCGGTGAAGATCATGATGGAGATACTGTCTTTCTGGCTCGCAATGCCTGGCATCTCGACAAGGCTCAGGAAGAATGGCCGGATATCCGGTTTCTTAAGGTCCGCGAGCAATCCGTCTAGGATTGCTTTTTTTCTCTTTCCCGTTTGGCGATGTAGAGACCGCTGGCTGCAATAATCGCGGCACCCACGAGTGTGAAGAGATCGGGCAGGTCACCGAATACCAGATATCCCATGATAATCATCCAGAGGATGGCAGCATAGGTGAAGGGTGCAGCGGCGGAGGCTTCTGCAATGCTGTATGCCCGGATCATGAAATAGTGGCCTGTTGCACCAGTTATACCAAGCCCACACATGATCAACCACCCGGTGGCATCGGGTGACGTCCAGAAAAACGGAACGATCGCAGAGCCCGCGATCGTTCCCACAACGGCTGTATAGATGATGCTGGTCATTGGGCTGTCGTTCTGGCTGACCCGCCGGGTGGCGATTTGATACAGAGCATAGGCAAATGCGGCACTTAGCGGAAACACAGCAGCCCCGGATACCTCGCTTAAACCGGGGCGAATGACGACTAATGCACCAACGAAACCGATCACAACCCCTGTCCATCGTCGGATACCGACGATCTCTCGTAAGACAACAGCGGAAAGCATGGTCACCAGAATGGGGGTGATGTTGATCATGGCCGCCGATTCAGCAAGCGGCAATAGGGTGAATCCATAGAAATACAGCATTGATGCCATCAACAGGCAGGTCGAGCGGGTCAATTGCAGGGGGAGGTAGCTGGTCCTTAACGCCGGGAAAATCGTGCCGCGCAGGATAACCACCAGAAACGCCAGATGAAACGCGTAGCGCGCCCAGACCACCTGAACAACGTGATAGTCCTGTCCCATAAGCTTGGCGAGGGAATTGGTGCCGGAAAAAAGGGCCGTTGCGGCAAGCATCCAGAGTATCCCCCGGATATTGGTGGGAAGCCCGTTGACATTCATCCAGCGGCCTCAGGATGCTTTGCAAATGATATAGGTGAAAATACCGTTCTCTTGAGAAGCATCGAGCAGCTCGTTGCCTGTCGTATTGCAAAAATGGGGGATATCAATCCAGGAAGCCGGATCGGTTGCGGTAACGCTGATCTCTTCTCCGATCGTCATGCCTTGTAATGCTTTCCGTGTCTTCAGGACGGGAATAGGGCAGTTGTAACCGGTGGCATCAAGGGTCTTTGGCATGTAAAAACCGGATCCAAGTGTTTCGGATCAAACCTCTATCACCCGTGGCCAATGAGTTCAATGAGACGATAATGATTGCAGAGGGTATCTGGGCCTGATATCTGCGAAATGATGGTTTTACAGGAGGCGGCAGGATGGCAGGACTGAACGGTAAACGGGTTCTGATCACTGCGGGGGCATCGGGAATTGGTGCAGAAACCGTCCAGCATTTTTTGGCCGCCGGTAGTCGTGTCCATCTATGTGACGTTAACGCGGGAGCATTACGTTCGTTTCTGTCACGGCATTCCGAGGTTTCGGGTACGATTGCGAATGTTG
Organism: Rhodospirillales bacterium; assembly: GCA_963921245.4. GTDB lineage: Bacteria > Pseudomonadota > Alphaproteobacteria > Rhodospirillales > Casp-alpha2 > JABJGO01. The sequence continues at coordinate 1,263,845 of CAWUEY030000001.1, forward strand.
CCGAACCGACAGCCGTTGATGTCTTGTTTGAGGATGTGTGGGAGACATTGGGTGGGCTGGATTTTTTGGTGAATTGTGCGGGTATCGCGGGGCCGACCGCGGACGTGGAGCATACGGACTATGCTGCTTTTCAGACCTGTATGGAGGTCAATCTTGGCGGTACTTTTCTGTGCTCAAAGCGGGCCATTCCCATGCTGAAATCATCCGGTGGCGGGGCGATCGTCAATCTGTCCTCTACAGCGGGGCTTTACGGGTATGCCGGGCGGTCACCCTACTGTTCTGCCAAATGGGCGGTGATCGGCCTTACAAAGACGCTGGCCGCGGAACTGGGTCCGCACGGTATCCGCTGCAACGCCATTTGTCCGGGTGCGGTCGAAGGCGATCGTATGGACCGCGTTATCGCGGCTGAGGCCAATGACACCGGAGAGAGCGAAGAGTCCATTCGCGCCAAATACGTTGAAAACAGCGCGCTGAAAACATTCGTCAAGGCGGGTGATATCGCATCAATGATCCTGTTTGTATGTTCAGATGCCGGCTCGAAAGTATCCGGTCAGGCGCTCTCGGTTTGTGCCCATACCGTGGGATAGGTTGCTATCCGGCCTGGGCGCAGCCGATACAGGTGGGCGTGGAAGGGTCGTTATTTAGACGCTTTTTTTCGATCTCGTCACCGCAACGCATGCAGTATCCGAACCCACCCTCAGAAATCCGGCCAAGCGCCGCGGTAATACGCTGTATTTTCAACTCTCGCCGCCGGTCTGTTTCCAGGGCCATGGCCTGCACCTGAAGGGCATCCATGCGTGAAAGCCTGCCTTGCGTGGTTTGATCAAGGGTTACCGGTGCGCGGTCCTCAGCGGCGTTTTCCTGAATGCTCGCCAGTTCCGCCAGTTTGCCCTGCAACAGTTTTTTGTGCCGGTTGATTTCGGTTTTCGATAACTCGCTCATTAAGTTATTCTAACGCGATTGCTCCCGTTTGTCGTCAATTTCAGGTGCCTGTCTAAATTTGCTCAAGGCCGCACCACTCCGCAATGTAGAGCGCAATGGACCCGGTCACACGTTTGATTGAGGCCAGAGAAACCCGCTCATCGATACCGTGGATGTTTTCCGAAATCGGACCGTACACCAGGCACGGACAATCGTCGTAGAGAACAAACACTCGACCATCGAGATAACCGGGTGTAACGAATGCTTCGAGGCTGCTGCCAAAGCTTTTGGCGTGGGCCCGGCCAAGCGTGGCTTCCGCCTCACTGCCTTCTTCCAAAACGTATCCTTCGGCGAAGAAGCCCGTGTATTCAATCTCTGGTGGATTGTTGGCAAGAGCCGGATCCATCCGAGCTGCTTCGCGCAGGCATGCTTCGATTTCCCTTGAGGCATCCCGGGGGTCGGTGCCGGGATAGATCGCCATCCGTGCGTCGAACCAGCACCATGCGGGTACCATGGACGGCCAGTCACCGCCCTGAATTTGCCCAAACACGACGTTGATGGGGTGTTCCAGATCTTCAAAATAGCGATGGTTGCCCTTATCCGCGTTCCAGCGTTCCCCCAGGTCATGCAAGGCACCCATGAGTTTGTAGGCCCCACCAATAGCACTGAAACCGCTGCCAGCGACACGGGTGTGAACTGGGCGTCCACGCAGATGAACACGGAACCAGATAACACCGACATTGGCGCGAACCAGTTTATCGTCTTCCGGTTCGGGAATGATCGCCGCATCCGCTTTGTACCCGCGTACCAGACAGGACAGTGCGCCATTGCCGGTGCATTCTTCCTCCGTGACGGATTGGATGTATGTGGTGGCTGCGGGTTGACAACCCAGGAAACGAAGCGCATCCATGGCAGCGATGTTGGCAACCAGACCGGCTTTCATGTCTCCGCTGCCACGACCATAGAGCCAGTCTCCCTCAATCCAGGGATCAAATGGTCCACGCTCCCACATGTCGCGGGGACCGGTAGGCACCACATCCACATGGCCGTTGAGGATCAGCGATCTTCCTTTTTCTTCACGGGGGCGGTGGGTCGCGACGACATTGATGGCATTGTCGTAGCTGACGGTAACCGGGGAAAATCCCGGATGGTTCCTTATTTCATCCACGTCGATGGACCAGCGGTCCATAGCGTATCCACGGTTGGAAAGTTCCTGATACAGAAAATCCTGGGCGGTGTGCTCCTGACCACGCAGTGACGGATAGCGGATCAGGTCCTGGGTAAACCTGATTTGCTGATCAAATCCCTGATCAACGGCGGCCAGGATGTCGTCGGCGAGGGAATTATCGAGTACATCGATCGGCATTGAACTCTCCACTGTTAAGCGGCATCGCGGCGCAAGGGCAGGGTGATACAGCGAATAGCACCGCCCCAGTATCCGATATCTTCACACGGTGTGGATATGGGTTCGATGCCGTGCTTGTAGAGTTCGTCCATCACCCGGTTATGCCGTGGATTGATCATGTAGCGGTTCTCATCCAGACTGACGCCAACCGTTGCGTGCCCCAGCATTTCCTGCTCGCTAAGGTCAATGACGTCCCAGTCTTTCAGAGGTTCTGGCAATCCCTCTTTCAGGGCCGGTGTGTGGGTCATGAGCAAGCCTTCGCGCAGTAGACACATAACGCCAAGCGCGTGCAGGATATCATCCTTGATGGGCATGGCATGGACCGTGTAGCCATAGGGCTCAATGTAGCGCTTCAGCCAGTCGACGCCCGCCTGATTGCTACACAGGTTGCCAACGCCTACGATGATATCCGTTCCGTAAATCAAAATATCGCCGCCTTCCAGAAACGGTCCCGGGCCATCACCAGATGGCGCCCAGGGTCTAGCGGCGGGCATGGCAACATAGTGCGCTTGCGGGTCTGCCTCGATCATCGGCAAAACCATATCTCGAATGGGGAAGACTTCCTTGCGGCGATAGGCACGCCGGATATTGATTTCAAGAAAGTGATTGCCGATGACAACCACCGGATCGGCGGGATAGAGCAGGGAATGACCTTCTTGAAGTGTGCCCAGATAAACCTTCTCTTCCTCGGTATAAGGGCGGGTGCGGTGAACGACGATGTCGTTATCCTCGAAAATCCTGGCGACACCCTCCATTTGCTCGCGGGTGCGTTCCCAGCGGTCCGGAAAATGTTCCCTGATGGAAAGGGGTTTGTTGCCGGTTTTCTCCAGAACGCCCCTCAACTCGTCGTTGTAGTGATTCAGATCCTTGCCGAACGGCGGGAGCGTCAGATCATCGGGAATACCGACCAAAACTTCCCTGAGTGTGCCGTAATCGCTGTGATTGCCGATGGTGCCCATATCCATGAACCTCATGATTGTGTTTTGATGTAACGCGCAATGTGCCAGGACAATCGCCGGAACCGTTGCGATCAATGATCCGGTTGTGGCACAATAACGCGAGTAAGACACTTCAAAAACCGAATTGGTTCGCCGAAGGAGGTTTCGTGATGCGCTCAATTTTTGCCGGTCTTTTCTTTTCTTTCCTGATGATAGGATCAACACACGTGGTGCTGGCCGCGCCTCAGGTGCTGGCCGTGCTGTCCACAGGCAATGGCGCGGCTTTGACCTGTGAAAACGGAAAATGTACAGCGAGCCTGAGTACGTATTGTCTGCAAAAACACCGGGGCGCGCCGGTCCCCGGAGATATCTATCACGCCGCCAATCCGACCAGTTTCACCCTGGTATTCCAGATGCCGGACGGAAGCCTTGAGCAACAGGTTGCACCAACCGTTCTTGGCTATCGGGCGGAACGCAGTTACAAGTCCGTAGAAGTTTTCATGAGTGAAAATGTGATCCGTGAATACGGCGCTGTTTCCGCGCGTTTGCTGGTTCGACCCAACGCGGCGCTCATACCGCAAGCGGAAGAAGGCGATCCGGATCCCTTGAGTCAGACGGAAATAGCGCTGGCTGTCGGTCCATCCCGGTTGATGGGGGCGAAGGTCGTTGATGAGACCCCGGGTGCCGATACGATACGGGCGTTGGCGATCATGTTGCGGGCTATTCCGGAATGGCGAGGCTGGCCCAAGACCACGCGCCGTGAGTTGTGGCAAATGATCGATGAAAAGGCGCGCCGTGAAGATGTCACCGGGGATAACTATCAAAACCTGAAATCCGAATTCAACCTGTGCGCAGACAAATATGAAAACAGCACGTTTTTCGGTATCGGGTATTGCATTCGCCAGCGTCACGACGAGGAAATCACCCGCATGAACAAAGAGTACTGGAACTCTCAAGCCGGTAGCTGACCAGCGTTTTTGTTGTTTACGCTAGCAATTCGTCGTCAAACGGATAGGAAGACAACATTTCGTAGCCCGTATCGGTTATGAGAATTTGCTCTTCCAATTTGATGGATTCCTTGCCGCCTTGCGTGCCGATCAGAGATTCAATGCAGATTGTCATGCCACTGCGCAGGTGCCCGTCGTAGCCTTTGCCGTTGTCCCAGTCGATCTGGTGGACCAGTGAGGGGTATTCATCGCACAGCCCCACGCCATGGCCGATACAGCTATAGCGGTTATGGATGAATTCGTCCGGAATTTGCCAGGCCCGTTCCGTCACCTCACGGAAGGCAACGCCGTCTTTCATCAACGCCAGATTAGTTTGGATTTGCTCATAGGCCGCGTGATAGAGGCGGCGTTGTTCATCCGTCGGTTTCGCGTCACCGCAAATCCAGGATCGCGACAGGTCTGAACAGTACCCATAGGGGCCAATAAGGTCGGTGTCGAAGCTGACCATTTCGCCTTCCTCGATCACCTTCATGCTGCTTTCGCGGAACCAGGGATTTGTCCGCTGCCCCGAAGACAACAGGCGTGTTTCAATCCATTCCCCGCCATTGGCGATGTTGACTTCGTGAAGCTTTGCCCAAAGTGCGTTTTCGGTCATGCCTGGAGCCATGGCGTCGTGCATGGCTTTCATGCCCAATTCGCAGACTTCAATGGCCTTTTTCATGAGAATGATTTCGCCGTCAGATTTAATCTCGCGGGCGTTTTCCATCACCTCAAAGCCATCAAAAATCTGGAATCCGTGTGCCTGGAGGGCTTCAATCCCCTCATAGGCCATGCGATCAATGGCAATGCGTTTGTTGCCGCCATTATGCCCGTTGATCAGCTCGGCCATTTCTGCGGCCCATGCTTTGGCCTTTTCCTGGTACCGGTCGCCTGCGGCAAAATAAAAAAACGGGTTGGCTTTGCGAACCTCGTCCACGGTGGGCACGTCTTCCGAGAGGTGGGTGTATCCCGCATACTCAAAGACAACCACCGGTCCTTCGACAGGAACATATACATACCGGGCTTCGTTGTGGGCACACCAAAGCTGCATATCCGTAACGTCGGTGGCATATCGGGTGTTCAGCTGATCGAACATGATAATCCCGGCATAGTCCCGTTCCGCCAGAGCTTCTCTGACGCGGCCTAATCGATAGAGTCGAACGGTATCGATATCTGTGGGCGCCTCGCTGTATTCCATAGCGCCATGTTGGCGGTTGACATGATTGGCCATGACCTGTCCAGCACTGATAATTCCCATTGGCTTGGCCTTTCCCTATCCCTGCTTTGAAACTGTCTGTTTCATGCCATGCATCAAACATTGTGCTCACGCTACATTGGCCCTAAAAGAAGCGGTTCGCAAACAAAACACCTTCGATGAACAGCGAAATTTTTTCGCCATACCGGGAGAACGTGATGGATTTAACATTTACACCGGAAGTCGAAGCTTTTCGCGAAGAAGCACGCGCGTTTGTTCGCGACAACCTGACGAGAGATATCCGTCGAAAAGTTGCCGCGGAACACATTGGCAAGCTATTCGTGGTGCTCCACGAAATCGTCGGACATATGGGGTGAGATAATTTTACTGGGCGCGTCCCAAACGGGGTTATTCGGGGTGAGCGGTTCTTCGCAAAACACATCTAGACGCGCCTGCAATGGTTCCGGTCTCAAGTGCGTCGATAAGCGCCGCCTCATCAACAAGCGGCCCGCGCCCAATGTTTATAAAAAAACCTGGATGGCTTCATGGCCGCAAAGATTGACGTATCGAACATGTTCTCGGTCTCTGCGGTCAAAGATGTGATCAAAACCACGTAAAGAGACACCGTCGAACGTGTTTGAGCCTGGTTGATGAACGTGCGCCAGAAAAGGAATGTTCTTACGCAGTGTTATTCATGAGTTGATCCAGCAACCTGGCCGCCTTTTCCGCACCGTTCTGGCTTTGCATGTGCGCTGAGGTCTGCGTCATCTTTGCCTTCATGGCGTTATCCGTCAGGCACGTATTGATCTTGGCTTTCAGTTCATCCGCCTGCCAATTCGAGCGGTGCATCTTGAAGCCGTGGCCGGTTTCTTCCACGCGCGTGGCATTGTCGTGACCGTCCCAGACATAGGGCATGATGATGGCTGGTTTGCCAAAATAAAGGCATTCTGTGAAACTGTTGTTGCCGCCGTGATGGATCACCATATCGCAGTGGGGGATGAGCGAAGGCTGTGGATACCAGCTTTCAATGTGAACGTTTCCGGGGAGCGCGTCCTTGTCGTACTCCTCCATATAGTCACCGACGTTGACCAGTGCCCGGACATCCATGTCACCGGCAACATCAATCAGGCGTTTCAACAGGCCCGTATCACCGGAACCCAGGCTGCCGAAACTGATGTATATCAGCGGCTTGTCGTTGTGCTCGCCCATGTCAGGAACGTCGTACGGCTCGTCCTTTCGAACGCATCCTTCCAGGTACTGGAACCTGTTCGGGTCAAGCGGATTGGCACGGTTGAATTTAACCGGCTCGGGATAGAGCAGCAGGTTCAGGTCGGGCGATGATTCACAGAATTCCCCAACATCGTATGGCTCTATGCCGCATTGTCCGAGGAATTCATTGAAATCCGCATGAATGGGACCGATGACATCATTGAAATGATCGCGGTATGCCTTGTGACCTTCGAGATCATTTTCGCTGCACCCGGAGAGGTGTGGTGGAATGTTCGGATCAGTCACCTCGTTCTCTGAACACGATACAATGCGAACCCAGGGAACGCCATAATTCTTGATCGCCGGAAACAGGATAACGTTGTCCACACAAACAACATCCGGGTTGATTTCATCGAGAATACCGGGCAGTTCCTTCTCCGCCCACTTGGAAGAGTCGACAATAGCTTCCCAGCAATCTTTCACGTAATTATCGATCTGTTCGTAGGGTGACTTGTCAAAATTGGGAATGTGGCCGTTGATGAAGTCGGACCAGAATTTAGCCATTTCCTCCGGTTCCATGGGTTCCGACAGATTGACGTAATACTCTTTGAAGCCATACCCCTCGTAAACACCCGTAAAACCGGGATCAGAGATAAACACCGGATGGTGTCCCATCGCTTTGCAGACTTGGGCAATGGCAACGGAATTCAGGGCCGGGCCGAATGCCGCTTCCGGGAAAAATGCTATTGTCTTGCTATCGCTCATGGTTTCTCCTGTTCTCTCGCAAGAATTGGTCCTTACCGTTTGGCCTTGTTTGGGTAAAGCGCATCATAAATGGATGATGTTGGCAAGGTCGACGCTCGCATCGTCATCAACACTGACGGATGTCGCGGCTATAACGGCCTCATTGATCTCGGCTACGGGCATGTCCGCATTGATTATTCCAGCGACGCGTTCGCTAAGGGGCCAGGTTCGTATCAATGGAATAGAAGGCTTTTGGGCAATGGCAAAGGTCAGGCTAACCAGGTTCAAGGGGATACCCAAACACACCTTCCACCTGCACCTGAAGGAAACCGAGTGGCGGTTCAATAAGCGGCATTTGAACAAGGTCAGAACATTGCCAAAATATCTACGTCAAAATATTCTCTGCTAAGAATGACCCATCTCTCATATATTATCGAACAAATTCAGACTTCTAAATTGTATTAGTATTTTTTACAAAATCTATAAATTTTTATCATGAATTTCTATGTAATTGACATGCAAAATTAACGGTTATATATTTATGGAGAATTTATAATTTGGAGTCAAAATGCCTAAAGAAAATAATAGCCGAGATAAATTCGTCAAACTCGCAGAGAGCAGGACCCAAAGTGCGCTCAGCGTAATTCGAAAGATTGGAAACCTATCCAACAAAAGAGCGTATGACTATAGCGACACTGATGTGAAGAAGATCGTCAAGGCGCTTCGAGATGCTGTCAGCGAAATGGAAAGACGGTTCTCCACCACCGGCGAGCAGGCGGATAACTTTAAGCTATAGGAGGGAGATTTGCCTTCAGAGCCTCTAAAAATTCACGATAAATCGTTCTTGATCTCGAGGCTTATCCAGCAGGCTCCCAAAAGCACCCTAATCCGTGAGTTTTTCAAGAATGCGGAGGAAAATGCTGCCCTTACACCAAGCGGGATAGGCAGAGTTCGCATCTACCCGGTCGAGATAGAAGGTGTTCGGAAGCTCGCGTTCTGGAATACGGGCGTCGGCATGGATGAGCATGAGCTTCGGACCGCCACTGAAATTTCTGCATCGATCAATAAGCAGATGGGTTTGGACGGGAACTTTGGAATTGGAGCAAAAGTATCAGGGCTTGCCGTTTCGCCAACTGGTATTCGCTACCGTTCTTGCAAAGACGGCGTCGTCAATGAGGTTACCATTGGTTATGACGATGAGACTGGTGAGTATGTTCGATTTGCTGTGCAGTTCGATGATGGACGGACCGATACTGTTTTTGACGTCACCAATGTCGTTGTGGAAGAAGATCACTCCACTGAGTTCGATTGGACTGAAGTTGTCCTGATGGGGGCTAGTGACAGCCATGACACGGTTGAACAGCCCCTGAAGGAAGGGGAATCGCTAGAACGCAGTTATATACCAAGCGAGATATTTCGCCGCTTCTCACGATTTGCACCTGATGTAGAGTTGATGGTTGACGTGGCAATGACGAAAGGAGGGGGCAAAGAGGAAACCGGTCGGAATCGTTCCATAAAACCGCTTGAAGCAATACTCGACGAACCACCTAGACACGAACACGAAACAGTGCCGGTTGATGAAACAGGCGTTTCGGTACGCTACATTCACGACCCGAAGCATGCGACGTCGAGTCACACGGAGAGTGCGCGGAAAATTCCTGCCGTGTCGTCAACAACGTTCTGCGCTTTAGTCCACAAGGGTGAACGATACGACTATAAGACAAAGAAGGCTTGGTCAGCGGCAGCTCCGAATTTTGGAGTCCCGTTTGGCTCAAAGGTTCTTACAATCGAAATCCACCTTCCCGACGAGATGGCCTCTCCCAATCAGTACCGGGACGGATTAACTGATCCAGGTGATCGTTCGCCGATCATCGCGCAAGACTTCGATGCATGGGTAAGGGAGCTAATGCCAGATTGGGTAAAGGCAATAATTCAATCTGAATCCCCAAAATCAGAGGATAATCTTGACGACCTTCGAAGCGAGCTGCAAAGGCTCTTGGATGAATTCAAGGTTCCCACACCCGCATTTCGCGACACCGCAAAGAAAGACGCAATGAGATCGGATATGTCAGACGATGGCGAGGCGAATTCTACGCCTGCCCAAGCTGATGTGAACGAGTTTCCCGGCGATATCGATTTTGACCTTAGTGAGCGAATTGAAGAAGCGGTATCCGGACAACGTGCTGATCAGAAGAAAGTTCGCCTCGCTCCGAAAGGCGCCAAGACATCAAAATCCCTTCAAGCGCTGGAGCGAGTGCCAAAGATACATATTCTAGATGATTCCACTGACATTGATGACAAATCAATCAAAGGTAAGGCGGGGTGCTACTATAAAGACTCTCAAGAGATCTTCGTAAATGGCCTTTATCCTGCGGTGGACCGAATGGCGGGTGAACTTGAAGCAGATTTAGCTGGTATCGGTGATGCAGAGGAAAGGCGAACAGCAATAGTAACCGCGGCGCAACGGTTCATGGCGTTTCGCGTAGGTAAAGCAGTTTGCTACGCAATAAGTAAGCGTCTCGTTGAAGAATGGACTTCTGAAGACCTGGATAAGGCTACATCGCCTGAGTCGCTCTCATTGATGGCGGATGATTATCGACAGGGCGTCAGTGAAGCCAAGCGATATGCAAAGCAACAGATGAAGTTGGAAGACGTTAGGAAATTGAGCGCGGTCAGCTAGACCCATTCGCCGATCTATCATCCGATAATGAACCTTCGAGTATTAGGGTCGAGACTCATTCAAGTTCAGCAGCATATAATGGCGGCGATGCATAGAGCGGACATGAAGTTGTCGGCGTTTTTGTCGTATCTTGTGGCGGTGCCCCGCCAGTCCTTAGGGTCATAACCTATTAAGGTTTATGTGTTTCAATGTGTTGGTATTCAGCTTATGGAGGTTTTCTGCCATGAAGGGTCTTTTTTGGCTTTCCGACCAGCAATGGGCATTGATCGAACCGCATCTGCCATATCGGGCTTGCGCTGGCGAGACTGTCCCGGAGAATATGACCCCTCGACGACGATCTACAACCGCTACAACCGCTATAACCGCTGGTCGCAGAAGGGGCATTGGCAGTATCTGTTTGCGGCGCTGAGGAGGACGCTGGGCGAGGTTAGGTAAGAGATTTCCATGGACGCCATGGACGCCACGCGCGTTCTGGCGCACCGCTCGACCGGTGGCGGAAAAGGGGGCCTTTGTTGAGGCCATCGGCCGTATAAAGGGAGACCGCAACACCAAGGTTCACGCCATAAGTGACGTACACTGTCGTTGTCTGGCGTTCTGTCTGACGCCGTGCCTGAGCACCGACGTCAAAGGTGCCGTTATTTTGAGCGATGCCCTGCCTGACGCGACATACCTGCTGGCAGATAAAGCCTACGCCGCCGCAGACCATTGGCGGGTCTGGCTGAAACGGTGGCATCATATGCTACTGGATTTGAATGAGGCACGGCCCTAAGACACTCAGCTAGGCATGATCCTTTTCAAAATATTAAAGTGGTGCCGGCTGCAGGATTCGAACCCGCGACCTACTGATTACAAATCAGCCGCTCTACCAACTGAGCTAAGCCGGCCCGTAAGGGGCGGGGCAATCGGTCTGACGGCGTGGGGTCAGGCGATTGCGCGCCTCCCTATACTAGGACCGGGTTGTGACTGCAAGCCTCTGCTTGCGGGTCGGGGATGCATGGTGGTTGATTTCGGGGCATTTTGCACCATACTGTGAATAATGAACTCGGTTCCCTTCTATCGCAGGCGTTTTGTGGTTCTGGCCGCCGTTGCTGTACTGATCTCTGGCGGAGCCGCGGCCTGGCAGGTCTACGAGGACCATCAACAGGCCAAAGCCTGGGAAGCCCTGTTGGAAAGCACTGATTGCTCGGCGTGCGCGGCCCGGAAACAGGGCATTGCCAAAAAACAAAAGGCCAAACGGGAAGCAGAAGCCGCTGCGGCGGGTGGCGTCGGTGGATTGGACCTGACCGGACGGGGTGAGGATGTGGCGATGATCGCCATTTTGAACAGAGATAAACCCCATGGCGCGGGGACGGATTAACCGGCGTTGCGAAAAATCTCGTAGAGGGCGATTGCCGTGGCGTTGGAAAGGTTCAGGCTCTCCATCTGTCCGGTCATGGGAATCTTCACCAGAAAGTCACAGGCTTCTCGGGTCAATCGGCGCATGCCTGTACCTTCCGAACCGACAACCAGCACGGTGCGCGAAGGCCACTCCAGTTCCATGGTGGACTGCGCGGCGGTTCCGTCCAGCCCGACGCACCAGAATTCCGCCTGCTTCAGGGTGTCAAGGGCTCGGTTCAGGTTGATGACGCGAACCAGCGGCACCGTCTCCAGCGCCCCCGAGGCGGCTTTCGCCAGATGACCCGTGGTGCCGGGGGCGTGGCGATCCTGAACCACGACAGCGGCGGCACCAAAGGCGGCGGCGGACCTGAGGACGGCGCCCACATTACGGGGATCGGTTCCCTGGTCAATAACCACAATCAGGGCCCGTGGTCTGTCCTTGAGGATTAGCAGAATATCTTCGATGAATATGTCTTCCAGCGGCGTAACCTCGGCGGCGAGCCCCTGATGGACGGCACCCTCGGGCAGGCGTTGGTTAAGCTCGTATCTGTCGACAATGGACGGAGCAGGGCGGTTTATGTCCTGGCCTTTCGCATCAATCAGCAAATCTTCCAAGTGAGGGCGGGTATCCTGCGTGCATAGCAGTCGCCGGACCGCCCGCTTGGGGTTGGCGATGGCTGCCGTAACGGCATGGGTGCCAAACAGCCAGATATGACCACTGGTATCGGCGCCCTTGTTTCCGCGCGCGCCCCGGAATGGACGCTGATCGGATGAGTGCTCAGAGCGCGGTTCAGCAACCCCACCAGCGCGCCTGTTTCGCTGTTGTTTTCGTCTGCTCATAACTCCCTATAGCACGAGAATTTCCGACCTGTCCCGCGACCCCTGTGAATGAAAGCCCCAGCATGGCTCGTGAAAGGTGGATTAGGCGTTGACAAGATAGGCTTTTTCCTCATATTTCAGCCTCCTTCGCCGGGCTGCCCTGTCAGGCGGAGCGCTTTTGGTACCTGGAGGGGTGCCCGAGTGGCTAAAGGGGACGGGCTGTAAACCCGTTGGCTATGCCTACGTTGGTTCGAATCCAACCCCCTCCACCATCGGACCTGTAGGTTCAGCTCCGGTGTCGTGGGACAGGTGTCAGCCCGATCCGGTGGGCGTATAGCGTGTTTTGAATGGGCGGGTGTAGCTCAATGGCAGAGCAGAAGCCTTCCAAGCTTACGACGGGGGTTCGATTCCCCTCACCCGCTCCAGCTTCCCGCGGGCGCGGGCAGGGGAGCAAATCCGCAGGTGAGAGCAAACGCGGATAAACAATGAGATTTTTCGCTGGTGACGGTTTTGTGCAGTATTCACGCAGGCGGAATTCAGACTTAGGTTAAAATATTAGGACGACAACTGATGGCAAAAGAGAAGTTTGAGCGTACGAAGCCGCACTGTAACATTGGTACGATTGGTCATGTTGATCATGGCAAGACGACGTTGACGGCGGCGATTACGAAGGTTTTGGCGGATGCTGGTGGTGCTGAGTATTCGGCGTATGAGCAGATTGACAAGGCGCCTGAGGAGCGTGCGCGTGGGATCACGATTTCGACGGCTCATGTTGAGTATGAGACGGCGGCGCGTCATTATGCGCATGTTGACTGTCCGGGTCACGCTGATTACGTGAAGAACATGATCACGGGAGCGGCACAGATGGATGGTGCCATTTTGGTTGTGTCTTCTGCTGATGGTCCGATGCCGCAGACGCGTGAGCACATTCTACTGGCCCGTCAGGTTGGTGTTCCGTCGCTTGTTGTTTACATGAACAAGGTTGACCAGGTTGATGATGAGGAGTTGCTTGAGCTGGTTGAGATGGAGATCCGTGAGCTTCTGTCTTCCTATGATTTTCCGGGTGACGATATTCCGATCATCAGGGGTTCTGCTCTGGCGGCTTTGGAGGGCAACAACGACGGGATTGGCAGGGATTCGATTGTGGAACTGATGGATGCGGTTGACGCGTACATTCCGCAGCCGGACCGTCCGGTTGACCAGACTTTCCTGATGCCGATTGAGGATGTGTTTTCGATTTCCGGTCGTGGGACGGTTGTTACGGGTCGTGTTGAGCGCGGTATCATCAATGTTGGTGACGAGATTGAGATCATCGGCATCAAGGCGACGCAGAAGACCACGTGCACGGGTGTTGAGATGTTCCGCAAGCTTTTGGACAGCGGTGAGGCGGGTGACAATGTTGGTGTTTTGCTGCGTGGTACGAAGCGTGAGGAGGTTGAGCGTGGTCAGGTTCTGGCCAAGCCGGGTTCCATTACGCCGCACACGAAGTTCAAGTGTGAGGCCTATATTCTGACGAAGGATGAGGGTGGTCGTCACACACCGTTTTTCTCGAACTACCGGCCGCAGTTCTACTTCCGCACAACGGACGTGACGGGAACGGTTGATCTGCCGGACGGCACCGAGATGGTTATGCCGGGTGACAACATCGCCATGCAGGTCAACCTGATTGCACCGATTGCCATGGATGAGGGCCTGCGCTTCGCCATCCGCGAAGGCGGCCGTACCGTCGGCGCCGGCGTGGTGTCAACCATTATTGAGTGAATCGAGATACGGCGTCCCGGGTGACCGGAGCGCTCTTTTTTCCTGTACATTTTCCAACAGGGAAATTTGCGGGGAACTGCACAAAAAGGTTGCAGGGGTATAGCTCAGTTGGTAGAGCGGCGGTCTCCAAAACCGCAGGTCGCGGGTTCGAACCCTGCTGCCCCTGCCATTTTTGGATTGAGATCCTTGACGGTTTAGGCGTAATCCATTGTAAATACGCCGGTATTTAGGATTTAGTTGACGATGACAAGAACCAATCCGGCTCAATTTGTCAAGGAAGTGCGTCAGGAAACCGCCAGGGTGACCTGGCCGACACGGAAAGAAACCGGCCTCTCGACCATGATGGTGTTTATCATGGTGATTATTGCTGCGTTGTTCTTTCTGGCTGTTGATTGGCTTCTGTCGCAAGGCGTGCAACTGATTTTCGGCCTCGGAGGTTAACGATGGCAGCGCGCTGGTACGTCGTACACGCATATTCGGGATTTGAAAAGAAGGTCGCTCAGTCCATTGAGGAGCAGGCCCTGCAGGCGGGCATGGACGATCTGTTCGAGCGCGTTCTGGTGCCGACAGAAGAAGTCGTCGAAATGCGCCGCGGCTCGAAAGTGAATTCCGAACGCAAGTTCTTCCCGGGCTATGTGCTGATCAAAATGGAAATGACCGACGAGTCCTGGCATCTGGTCAAGAATACACCGAAAGTCACCGGTTTTCTGGGTGGGCAAGGGCGTCCTTCGCCGATTACGGAAGCCGAAGCCAATCGTATTCTCAATCAGGTTGAGGAAGGTGTGGATCGACCGAAGCCCTCTGTCACCTTCGAGGTTGGCGAACAGGTTCGGGTTTGTGACGGTCCGTTCAATTCCTTTACCGGTAACGTTGAGGAAGTGGACGAAGAGCGTACCCGGCTCAAGGTGGTTATGTCCATCTTTGGTCAAGCGACGCCAGTGGAATTGGAATATGGTCAGGTTGAAAAGCTCTGATTGTCAAAATTTGACCTGACCAGTCTCAGGTCGAACGTGTGGGAGGCCCGCCATGGCCGGACCACGCACTCAGAAGCTTCTTTTGAGAAGCAATTGTAACCGTCGGGCTGATGTCCGGCATTGACTGGCATTGACATGTGAAAGACTGAGGAAAAAATGGCAAAGAAAGTCGCAAGCTATATCAGACTTCAGGTGCCCGCGGGGGCTGCCAATCCTTCGCCGCCAATTGGCCCGGCGCTGGGTCAGGCTGGCCTGAACATCATGGAATTCTGCAAAGCCTTCAATGCAGAAACCCAGAACCTTGAACAGGGGATGCCGATCCCCGTGGTCATTACGGCCTATGCAGACCGGACATTCAGCTTTATAACCAAAACCCCGCCGGCAAGCTTCCTGTTGAAGAAAGCGGCGAAACTGCAAAAAGGTGTCGACAATCCGGGGCGTGAGACCAACGGAAAGGTCACTATGGCGCAGGTTCGTGAAATCGCCGAAGTGAAAATGGCCGACCTGAATACGGTTGACGTGGATCAAGCCGCCAGAATGATCGCCGGAACCGCGCGGTCCATGGGCATTGAAGTGACGGGGGCCTGAAGATTATGGCGAACCCTGGAAAAAGAACCGCCGCCGCGCGGAAGACCGTGGATCGGGAGACTCTCTACGCCCTGAATGACGCCGTTAAACTGGTAAAAGATAGCGCAATTGCCAAATTCGATGAAACCATCGAACTGGCCGTCAACCTAGGCGTAGACCCGCGCCACGCTGACCAAATGGTCCGTGGCACGGTGGCGTTGCCCCATGGTACGGGTAAATCCCTGCGGGTTGCCGTGTTTGCCCGTGATGCCAAGGCAGACGAAGCCAGGGATGCCGGGGCCGACCTGGTGGGTGCCGAAGATCTTGCCGAGCAAATTCAGAAAGGCGAAGTGGATTTTGATCGCTGCATCGCAACACCTGACATGATGGCCGTTGTCGGCCGTCTGGGGAAGGTCCTCGGCCCGCGCGGGCTGATGCCGAACCCAAAACTGGGTACGGTGACACCGGATGTGAAGGCTGCCGTTGCCGCCGCCAAAGCCGGTCAGATCGAATTCCGGGTTGAAAAAGCCGGTATCGTTCATGCCGGTGTTGGGAAAGCCAGCTTCTCGGAAGAAGCTATTGCCGAGAATGTATCTGCCGTGTTTGACGCGCTGAAGAAGGCGAAACCGAGCGGTGCAAAAGGCACCTATATGAAACGCGCGAGCCTGAGTTCTACCATGGGACCCGGAATTCGCCTTGAAATTGCGGACACTCTCGGTTAAGAGAGCGCCCAGAATTGTTATGTGGTGCGCAATCGCCGCATAACAGAAGGTGATTTTTCACCTTCAACCTGTCCGAGACCGTAGGCGTTTCCGGAGTTTGCCGGAAACATAATGGAGGTTCCACCTGCGCAGACAGTGCAGAACCGTTTTTGAAATGTCTGGCCCGTCAGCGGACCCGACGTTTTCCGGGCGGCTTGAGCTGTAGCACTGGACAGGCGAACTGATTTTTGCCGATAAGCCCTGGTTTTGACGCAAAAATCCTAGTGCAACGGTTTTTCAGTTTCACCGCTCAGATGGACATGAAAAATCAACGTAAGACTGGAGACGATACGTGGACAGAGTTGCCAAAGAGCAGATGGTCTCTGACCTGCATTCCGTTTTTGACGATTACAATGCTGTTGTTGTAACCCATTATTCCGGGCTTACAGTGAAAGAGCTTGGAGATCTTCGGGGACGGATGCGTGAAGCGGGAGCCCGTTTCAAGGTCACTAAAAATCGTCTTACGCGTCTTGCTCTGGCCGGCACGAAGTTCGAAAGTCTTCGCGATATGTTTACCGGTCCCACGGCGATTGCATACTCGGATGATCCGGTTGCCGCCGCCAAAGCAGCGGTAAATTTCGCCAAGACCAACGAAAAACTCATCGTCCTTGGTGGCGCCATGGGGGAAGAGGTTCTGGATGCCAATGGTGTCAAAGCCCTCGCAACCCTGCCGTCTCTGGACGAACTTCGTGGAAAAATTGTCGGACTTGTCAGTGCGCCTGCAACCAAGGTTGCCGGTGTTCTGCAAGCCCCGGCAGGTCAACTTGCCCGCGTTGTTTCTGCTCGGGCAAAACAGAGCGACGCTGCGTGAGTCGTTGTTCAACAATCTGATGAAAGTTCGAGCCCAGGAGATTTTAAATGGCTGATTTGGAAAAAATTGTTGAGGATCTTTCCTCTCTGACGGTTATGGAAGCCGCTGAACTGTCTTCCATGCTGGAAGAAAAATGGGGCGTTTCCGCCGCGGCACCTGTAGCTGTTGCTGCTGTTGGCGGTGGTGGTGATGCCGGTGGTGCCGTTGCAGAAGAGAAAGACGAATTCGACGTCGTTCTGGCTGCTGTTGGCGATAAGAAAATCAACGTGATCAAAGAAGTGCGCACCATCACGGGTCTTGGCCTGAAAGAAGCCAAGGAGCTGGTTGAGTCCGCGCCGAAGCCTCTGAAGGAAGGCGTCAAGAAAGAAGAAGCCGAAGAAATGAAGAAAAAGCTGGAAGACGCTGGCGC
This sequence comes from Rhodospirillales bacterium, assembly GCA_963921245.4. Classification (GTDB taxonomy): domain Bacteria; phylum Pseudomonadota; class Alphaproteobacteria; order Rhodospirillales; family Casp-alpha2; genus JABJGO01. The sequence continues at coordinate 1,281,402 of CAWUEY030000001.1, forward strand.
TTCTGTTGAGCTGAAGTAATCATTTCTGAGCGGCGGCACCGTTTTTGCGGTGCCCCCTTCGTGCTTGGGCAGGGAACGGCATGTTCCTTGCCCACTGTTTGTCGCATTGTTTGCCTCACGTGCCTTGCGCGATGAAGGCAAAACGTGTATGAGAGCGCACGCAATCATACAAAAACCTGTTCAGGACGTTTAATCACGTCCATCCGAGACCGCCACATTTGCCCGAATAGGCTCTTACCGCGAGCCGGGAAACGCAAATGGCAGACCGGGTGAAAGAAGACCACGGTCTCTTTTGCCAACCTGTGGGCGCTGATTGTACCGGACGCGGTGACCGGTAACGGTTGGCGCTCCGAAGCGGAACTACGAGGACAATCCATGACAAGCTCCCTTGGTGGTCGCAAACGCGTCCGTAAGGATTTTGGCCGTTTGACGGCTGTTGCTGATATGCCGAACCTGATCGAGGTTCAAAAATCTTCCTATGAGCAATTTCTTCAACGCTACATCCCTGTAGCGGAACGGTCTGAATCCGGCCTGCAGGAGGTTTTCCGATCTGTTTTTCCAATCCAGGATTTTTCCGAACGGGGTACGCTGGAATACGTTTCCTATGAATTCGAAGAACCCAAATACGATGTGGAAGAATGCCAGCAGCGCGGCATGACCTATGCCGCACCTCTGAAAGTGACCCTTCGTCTGGTGGTGTGGGATATTGATGAAGATACGGGTGCTCGTTCCATTCGCGACATCAAGGAACAGGACGTCTATATGGGTGATATGCCCCTGATGACGGACAAGGGTACCTTTGTTGTCAACGGCACGGAACGTGTGATTGTTTCCCAGATGCACCGTTCGCCGGGTGTGTTCTTCGACCACGACAAGGGCAAGACCCATTCTTCCGGAAAATACCTGTTTGCCGCCCGGGTGATTCCGTACCGCGGTTCCTGGCTGGACTTTGAATTTGATGCCAAGGACCTGGTTTTTGTTCGTATCGACCGGCGGCGTAAGTTGCCCATCACCACCATGTTGATGGCCCTGCAGAACGAAGAAACCGTCAAACTTTCAGAAAAGCGTGCCAAGGCGGGTAAGGAACTGGAACCCAGTGAAATCAAGGGAATGTCTCCGGAAAACATCCTCGATTACTACTACGGCAAAGTGAACTTCTTCCGCACCAAGCGTGGTTGGAAAACTGAATTCCAGCCTGATCGCCTGCGTGGCGTAAAATTGGTTACCGATCTAATCAATGCTAAAACCGGCCGTGTTGTCGCCGAAGCCGGTACCAAAATGACCCCGCGCACGCTCAAGCAACTTGTCGAAAAAGGTATGACTGAACAGCTGGTTTCTGACGAGGATCTGATTGGCCGTTACATCGCCAGCGATATGATCGACGAAAACACGGGCCTGATCTATGTGGAAGCCGGGGATGAGATTACCGAAGAGGTCGTTGAAATCCTGACGGATGCCGGTATCCAGAGCATTGATACCCTGGCCATCGACCACATCAATGTCGGTCCGTACCTGCGGAATACGCTGGCTGTGGATAAGAATTCAACCCGCGAAGAAGCACTGATCGATATTTATCGTGTGATGCGTCCGGGTGAACCGCCGACCCTTGAGGCTGCGTCCGCGCTGTTCGACAGTCTGTTCTTCGATGCGGAACGCTATGACCTGTCAGCCGTTGGTCGTGTAAAAATGAACGCACGTCTCGATCTTAAGGACGTGGATGACACGATTCGTGTTCTCCGCCGTAACGACGTTCTTGAAATCATCAGGACCCTGATGGAGCTGAAAGATGGTCGTGGTGAAATCGATGACATCGATCACCTTGGCAATCGTCGCGTCCGCTCCGTTGGCGAATTGATGGAAAACCAGTACCGCGTCGGATTGTTGCGGATGGAACGTGCCATTCGTGAGCGCATGAGCTCTGTCGATATCGACACCGTCATGCCGCATGATCTGATCAATGCGAAACCGGCGGCGGCGGCCGTTCGCGAATTCTTCGGGTCATCGCAGTTATCGCAGTTCATGGACCAGACAAACCCGTTGAGCGAAATCACGCACAAACGTCGTCTGTCTGCGCTTGGTCCGGGTGGTTTGACCCGAGAGCGCGCCGGTTTTGAGGTTCGCGATGTTCACCCAACCCACTACGGTCGTATCTGTCCGATTGAAACGCCGGAAGGCCCGAACATCGGTCTGATCAACTCGCTGGCCACTTTTGCCGTGGTTAATAAGTATGGCTTTATCGAAACACCGTACCGTGTTGTGGAAAAAGGCAAGGTTACCGACAAAGTCATTTACCTGTCCGCGATTGAGGAAGGTCGTTACACCATCGCTCAGGCCAACGCCCAAGTGAACGCCAAGGGTCACTTCGAACGTGATCTGGTCAGTGGTCGTAAAGGCGGCGATTTCATGCTCGTTCGTCCGCAAGATATTGATTACATCGACGTGTCCCCGAAACAGCTGGTTTCCGTGGCAACGGCGCTTATACCGTTCTTGGAAAACGACGATGCCAACCGGGCGCTGATGGGATCCAACATGATGCGCCAGGCTGTGCCGTTGCTGCAAAGTGAGGCACCGCTGGTTGGTACGGGTATGGAAGGACCGGTTGCACAGGATTCCCGTGCAACCATCGTGGCGCGCCGTACCGGTGTTGTTGATCAGGTTGATGCTACCCGTATTGTGATCAATGCGACCCAGGAAAATGTCGCCAGTTCGGAAGTGGGTGTTGATATCTATAATCTGCAGAAATTCCAGCGCTCCAACCAGAATACCTACCTGCATCAGCGTCCGTTGGTGAAAGTGGGCGATCACGTGGAAGCCGGCGATACAGTTGCCGATGGTCCGTCTACCGATCTCGGTGAGCTGGCGCTGGGCCGGAACGTTCTTTGCGCTTTCATGCCCTGGAACGGTTACAACTTCGAGGATTCTATCCTGATATCAGAACGCATTGTCCGTGACGACGTGTTTACTTCCATTCACATCGAGGAATTCGAGGTCATGGCCCGTGATACCAAATTGGGTCAGGAAGAAATCACCCGTGATATTCCAAACGTGGGCGAAGAAGCGCTTAAGAATCTGGACGAGGCTGGTATCGTTTACATCGGCGCGGAAATCAAACCGGGTGACATTCTGGTGGGTAAGGTGACGCCGAAAGGTGAAAGCCCGATGACCCCGGAAGAAAAACTGCTGCGCGCCATTTTCGGTGAAAAAGCATCGGACGTTCGCGATACCTCCTTGCGCCTGCCGCCGGGTGTTGCCGGTACGATCGTTGAGGTGCGCGTGTTCTCACGTCGCGGCGTCGACAAGGATGAGCGTGCACTTGCCATTGAGCGCGCTGAAATCGATCGTCTCGCGAAAGACCGTGATGACGAACGCGCCATTCTGGAGCGTAGCTTCCAGCAACGTCTTCACACTCTGCTCCTGAACAAGAAAGCGGCAAGCGGTCCAAAAGGTCTCGAGAGCGGAACGAAGATCACCGAGGAAATTCTGGACCAGTACACACCGGGTCAGATGTCTCAGATCATCGTTGCCAATGATCGGGTGATGAAAGACGTGGAAGCGCTGAAAACCCAGTTTGAAGAAGGCATCGCCCGTCTTCAGGCCCGTTTCGACGGCAAGGTTGAAAAACTTCAGCGTGGTGATGACCTGAACCCGGGTGTCATGAAGATGGTCAAAGTCTTCGTTGCTGTGAAACGCAAAATCCAGCCGGGTGACAAAATGGCCGGGCGCCACGGAAACAAGGGTGTTATTTCCCGTATTGTTCCCGTAGAGGATATGCCACACCTAGACGATGGAACGGCGGTTGATATTGTACTCAATCCGCTGGGTGTGCCGTCCCGGATGAACGTGGGACAGATTCTCGAAACTCACATGGGTTGGGCCTGTCGCGGTCTCGGTCGTCAGGTCGGCGAGCTTGTGGATGCTTCCAGGGCCAATGGCCAGGATACCAGGAAAATTCGCGCCAAACTGAAAGAAATATACACGCCCAAGGAGTTCAAGCAGAAGGTCAACGATCTGCCGGATGATCAGCTCATGGAACTGGCCGAAAACATGCGCGGCGGTGTCGCCATTGCAACGCCGGTCTTCGACGGTGCCCATGAAGCCGACATTGTCGCGATGCTGGCGCAGGCCGGTCTGGATACCTCCGGTCAGGTAACCCTGACTGACGGTCGCACCGGTGAAGTCTTCGACCGCAAGGTGACGGTGGGTTACATCTATATGCTGAAACTGCATCACCTGGTGGATGACAAAATCCACGCCCGCTCCATCGGTCCGTACAGCCTCGTTACCCAGCAGCCGCTGGGTGGGAAGGCCCAGTTCGGCGGTCAGCGCTTTGGTGAAATGGAAGTGTGGGCTCTCGAAGCCTACGGTGCTGCTTACACCCTGCAGGAAATGCTAACGGTCAAGTCTGATGACGTATCGGGCAGAACGAAGGTCTATGAAGCCATTGTTCGCGGTGACGATACATTCGAAGCGGGCATTCCGGAATCGTTCAACGTTCTGGTCAAGGAGCTGCATTCCTTGGGTCTGAACGTGGAATTGATCTGAGTATAACCGGAAAGCCTGAAGGAGAGCGAAAATGAACGAACTGATGAAAGTCTTCGGACAGCCCAATACGCAGCAGTTTGACAATATCAAGATCACCATCGCCTCGCCGGAGCGTATCCGGTCGTGGTCCTATGGTGAGATCAAGAAGCCAGAGACCATCAACTATCGGACATTCAAACCGGAACGCGATGGTCTGTTTTGTGCGCGTATCTTCGGCCCGACCAAAGATTACGAATGCCTGTGCGGAAAATACAAACGCATGAAGTACAAAGGCATTACCTGTGAAAAATGTGGCGTTGAAGTCACCTTGCAGAAGGTGCGCCGTGAACGTATGGGTCACATCGAACTGGCATCGCCGGTCGCCCACATCTGGTTCATGAAATCCCTGCCAAGCCGTATCGGCTTGCTGCTGGACATGACCCTGAAAGATCTCGAAAAAGTTCTCTATTTCGAGAGTTATGTGGTGGTTGAGCCTGGCCTGACGCCGCTGAAACTGCAAGAGCTGTTGAGCGAGGAACAGTATCAGACGGCTGTTGATGAATACGGCGAAGATTCCTTTACCGTCGGTATCGGTGCGGAAGCCCTGCGTGGTATGTTGTCTGCTATTGATCTGGAAGACGAACTGGAAACCCTGAGGGAAGATCTTCGGGAAACCCGTTCGGAAGCCAAGCGTAAGAAGTACGTCAAGCGCCTGAAACTGATCGAGGCTTTCATTGAGTCCAAAGCGCGTCCCGAATGGATGATCCTGGAAGTTGTTCCAGTCATTCCACCGGAGCTGCGGCCTCTGGTACCGTTAGATGGCGGGCGTTTTGCGACCTCCGATCTGAACGATCTGTATCGCCGCGTCATTAACCGGAACAACCGCCTGAAACGTCTGATTGAGCTGCGCGCTCCGGACATCATCGTCCGAAACGAAAAGCGTATGCTGCAGGAATCGGTTGACGCCCTGTTCGACAACGGTCGTCGTGGTCGTGCCATTACCGGTGCCAACAAGCGGCCGCTGAAATCCCTATCCGACATGCTGAAAGGCAAGCAGGGCCGTTTCCGTCAGAACCTGTTGGGTAAGCGCGTGGATTACTCCGGGCGGTCCGTGATCGTTGTTGGCCCGGAACTGCTCTTGCATCAATGCGGATTACCCAAGAAAATGGCGTTGGAGCTGTTCAAACCCTTTATCTATTCCAAGCTGGAACTTTACGGCATGGCGACCACAATCAAGGCCGCCAAACGCATGTTGGAAAAAGAGCGTCCCGAGGTCTGGGACATCCTCGAAGAAGTTATTCGCGAACACCCTGTAATGCTGAACCGTGCTCCGACGTTGCACCGTCTCGGTATTCAGGCTTTCGAGCCGGTCCTGATTGAAGGCAAGGCCATTCAACTACATCCGCTGGTGTGTGCAGCTTTTAACGCCGACTTTGACGGTGATCAGATGGCTGTACACGTACCGCTGTCGCTGGAAGCCCAGTTGGAAGCCCGCGTTCTGATGATGTCCACCAACAACATCCTCAGCCCGGCCAACGGCAAACCGATCATCGTGCCGTCCCAGGATATCGTTCTTGGTCTCTATTACATGACCCTGGAGCGGTCCGGGGCTCCGGGCGAAGGCATGATCTTTGCTGATTTCGGAGAAATTCAACAGGCTCTGGACGCCGGGGTTGTCTCCCTGCATTCGAAAGTCACGGCCCGCTTCACGGGTGTGAACAGCGAAGGCGAGGAAACAACCGTTCGTCTGGAAACCACACCGGGCCGGATGATGCTGGGCGAAATTCTGCCGCGTCACAAAAACGTCCCCTTTGATCTGGTCAACATGCTGTTGACAAAGAAGGAGATCACCACCCTGATCGACGAGGTTTATCGTCACTGTGGTCAAAAAGAGACAGTGATTTTCTGTGACCGGATGATGGGGCTTGGTTTCTCCAACGCCTGTAAAGCTGGCATCTCCTTTGGTAAGGACGATTTGGTTGTTCCGGCGGAAAAAGAGATGCTGGTTTCTGAAACCGAAGGTCTGGTGAAACAGTACGAGCAACAATACCTTGATGGTCTGATCACCCAGGGTGAGAAGTACAACAAGGTTATTGATGCGTGGTCACACTGCACCGATCGCGTGGCCGATGCCATGATGGGCATTATTTCGACCACGGATGGCGATGAGCCTGTAAACTCGGTTTACATGATGGCCCATTCCGGTGCCCGTGGTTCCGCGGCCCAGATGAAACAGCTGGCTGGTATGCGCGGTCTGATGGCGAAACCGTCAGGTGAAATCATCGAAACGCCGATTATCTCCAACTTTAAAGAAGGCCTGACAGTGCTTGAATACTTCAACTCGACCCACGGTGCCCGAAAAGGTTTGGCGGATACGGCGTTGAAAACCGCGAACTCCGGTTATCTGACCCGCCGTCTGGTTGACGTTGCCCAGGACTGCATCATTCGTGAAGTGGACTGTGGCACCCAACGTGGCCTGACGATCCGCTCAGTCGTCGAAGGCGGTGATATTATTGCACCGTTGTCAGAACGAATTCTCGGGCGGACACCCGTGAATGACGTTATTCACCCGGAAACGGATGACGTGATGGTCCGGGCCGGCGAGATTATCGACGAGGATATGTCGGTTGCCATTGAACAAGCCGGTATTGAATCCGTTCTTATTCGTTCGGTTCTGACCTGTGAAACCGTCGCGGGTGTATGTTCGACCTGTTACGGTCGTGATCTGGCACGTGGTACCGAGGTGAACCAGGGCGAAGCTGTTGGTGTTATCGCCGCTCAGTCCATCGGTGAACCGGGCACCCAGCTCACCATGCGAACCTTCCACATCGGCGGCGCGGCCCAGCGGGGCGCCGAACAGTCCAAAATCGAAGCCACATCTAACGGTAAAATCCGCCTGAAAAACTGCTCGACGGTGAAAAATTCCGCTGGTGTACAGGTGATTATGAGCCGGACCGCGGAACTGACCCTAGTGGATGAACAGGGCCGCGATCGTGCCCGTCACCGCCTGCCCTATGGTGCTAGGCTTCTAGTCAAGGATAAAGGCAAGGTTTCCCGCGGTGATAAAATGGTTGAATGGGATCCGTATACCCTACCGATCATTACCGAGAAGGAAGGTATCATCAACTACATGGATCTGGTTGAAGGTGTCTCCATGACCGAAGTTATGGACGAAACCACTGGCCTGTCGTCGCGGGTGGTTGTGGACTGGAAACAACAGCCCAAAGGCAGTGACCTGAAACCGCGTATCACCCTGCGGGACAAGAAAGGCGAGGTCGTTACCCTACCCAATGGTATGGAGGCCCGTTACTTCCTGTCTGTGGACGCTATTCTGTCGGTTGAAGCCGGTCAGAAGGTCCATGCTGGTGACGTTTTGGCCCGTATTCCCCGTGAATCGGCCAAGACCCGTGATATTACCGGTGGTCTGCCGAGGGTGGCTGAACTGTTCGAAGCGCGTAAGCCGAAAGATCACGCGATTATCGCTGAGTCCGCCGGGCGGGTAGAATTCGGCAAGGATTACAAAAACAAACGACGTATTCTGGTTGTTCCAGACGACGGGGGTGATTCAACCGAATATCTGACACCCAAAGGCAAACACATCAGTGTTCAGGAAGGCGATTACGTGGAAGTGGGCGATTCGCTCATGGACGGCAACCCCGTTCCCCACGATATTCTGCGTGTTCTGGGTGTCGAGGCGCTGGCCGAGTACCTGATCAACGAAATTCAGGACGTTTATCGCCTGCAAGGCGTGAAAATCAGCGACAAGCACATTGAAGTGATTGTTCGTCAGATGCTGCAAAAGGTGGAAATCACCGATGGCGGCGATAGCACCTACCTGGTTGGCGAACTGGTTGACCGGATGGAGTTTGAAACCGAGAACCGGAAAGTGATCGACGAGGGCCTGTCGCCCGCCGTTGCCGAACCGGTGTTGCAGGGTATTACCAAAGCTTCCCTGCAAACACATTCCTTCATTTCCGCGGCGTCCTTCCAGGAAACCACCCGCGTTCTGACGGAAGCGGCGGTCTCCGGCAAGGTCGATCATCTGATTGGTCTGAAGGAAAATGTCATCGTGGGTCGTCCGATCCCGGCCGGTACAGGCGACTTCATGAATGGATATCGCCAGGTTGCCATGGACCGGGATATCGAATTGGGTGCCTATGACGAACCGGAAGGGAAAATCGAAGACGCCGCCGACGGAGAAGTCATTTCCATCGGCGAAACCGAGGTAGAAGCGGGGGCTCCGGCCGAGTAAAGCTATTTTTTTCAGCGAATCATGCGGTTTCAGACCCGGCATCGGGGCATTTCTCGGGGCCGGGTTTGCCATTTCCTGATTGTGCACCGCACAATTTAGGTTAATCTTTTGAAATATAACAATTCTTTCCCCTTGACGGGAAAAGGCCGCCTGCATATAGTGCGCCCACTTTGCAGGGGACTGGTGGTAGTCCTGGAAACGGCCTAGACGCAGTCCCTGATGCGGTGCCGATTTAAAGATTCAGGAAAAGACCGTCCGGGTGGGCCTCCGCCGGGATGTGTTTCGTGTTATTGGTTGGTTCGAGAAACGGTCGATTGACGGGATGAGCGGTTTTTTCCTGTTGAAGAGCTCGCTGATGACTCCCGCAAAACAGGGAAAATAATGGAATATCCATATGCCAACGATTAACCAACTTATTCGCAAGCCGCGGCAATCCAAGCCGACCCGTAACAAGGTTCCGGCACTTGAAGCCTGTCCGCAAAAACGTGGCGTTTGCACGCGTGTTTACACCACCACGCCTAAAAAGCCGAACTCTGCGCTTCGTAAAGTTGCCCGCGTCCGTCTGACCAACGGCTTTGAAGTCACCAGCTACATCCCCGGCGAAGGTCACAATCTTCAGGAACACTCAGTGGTTATGATCCGCGGCGGTCGTGTAAAAGACCTGCCGGGGGTTCGTTACCACATCATTCGCGGCACTCTTGATACCCAGGGTGTGTCCGACCGTCGTCAACGCCGTTCAAAATACGGCGCCAAACGGCCGAAGTAGGGAGCGCACACCATGTCTCGTCGCCACGCCGCCGAAAAACGCGAAGTTCTGCCGGACCCCAAGTTTGGTGATCGTGTTGTCAGCAAATTCATGAATGCTCTGATGCTGGATGGGAAAAAATCCACTGCCGAGCGCATCATTTACGGCGCTTTTGACCGCATGCAGGAAAAAGCCGGTGGCGATCCTATCAAAATGTTCCACGATGCTCTCGAAAACGTAAAACCATCCGTAGAGGTGCGTTCCCGCCGTGTCGGTGGTGCTACCTATCAGGTGCCGGTTGAGGTTCGTGCCGAACGCCGTCAGGCTCTCGCCATTCGTTGGTTGGTGGAAAACGCTCGCAAGCGTTCCGAAAACACCATGGTCGGCCGTTTGTCCGGCGAATTGATGGATGCGGCAAACAATCGCGGTGCCGCCGTGAAAAAACGCGAAGACACGCACCGTATGGCAGAGGCGAACAAAGCCTTCTCGCACTATCGTTGGTAATGCAGATTTGCATTGATCGGATGATCTGAAATGGCCCGCACGACAGCCCTTTCCAAATACCGTAACATCGGCATCATGGCGCACATCGATGCCGGTAAGACCACGACCACCGAACGTGTTCTGTACTACACCGGTAAATCCTACAAAATCGGCGAAGTGCACGATGGCGCGGCTACCATGGATTGGATGGAGCAGGAGCAGGAGCGGGGTATTACCATCACTTCCGCCGCGACCACCTGTTTCTGGAACGATCATCGCATCAACATCATTGATACGCCGGGCCACGTTGACTTCACCATTGAAGTTGAGCGCTCGTTGCGGGTGCTGGATGGGGCGGTTGCCGTCTTCGATAGTGTTGCCGGTGTTGAGCCGCAATCCGAAACCGTTTGGCGTCAGGCTGATCGTTACAACGTGCCGCGTATCTGTTTTGTCAACAAAATGGACCGCATGGGTGCTGATTTCCATCGCTGTGTCGACATGATCGTTGATCGCCTTGATGGGGGCCCGCTGGTCATGCAGCTGCCCATCGGTGCTGAATCCGAATTCAAGGGTGTTATTGATCTGCTGGAAATGAAGGCCATCGTTTGGAAAGACGAAAGCCTGGGCGCTGAATTCGAATATACCGATATCCCGCCCGATATGGCTGATGATGCTGCTGCTTACCGTGAAACCCTCGTCGAAACGGCTGTTGAGCAGGACGACGATGCCATGGAAGCCTATCTGGAAGGCGAAGAGCCCGGCATTGAAGCTCTGAAAAAATGCATTCGTAAGGGCACGCTGGAAGGTGCTTTCGTGCCGGTCTTCTGCGGCAGTGCTTTCAAAAACAAAGGTGTTCAGCCGCTGCTGGATGCTGTTGTTGATTATCTGCCGGCCCCGACCGACGTTCCGGCCATCAAGGGTGTTAAAGTTGACTCCGAAGAGGAAATCGAGCGCAACAACTCAGATGATGAGCCGTATTCCGCTCTCGCCTTCAAAATCATGAACGATCCGTTTGTTGGCTCCCTGACCTTTATCCGCATCTATTCCGGTGTGCTGAAAGCCGGTGAGTCCATCATGAATACTGTCAAGGGCAAGCGTGAGCGTGTTGGCCGTATGTTGCTGATGCACTCCAACTCACGGGAAGACGTGAAAGAGGCTTATGCCGGGGATATTGTGGCCCTGGCGGGTTTGAAAGAAACAACCACTGGTGACACCCTGTGTAACCCCAATAACCAGGTTATCTTAGAGCGTATGGACTTCCCCGATCCGGTTATTGAAATAGCCGTTGAGCCGAAAACCAAATCCGATCAGGAAAAAATGGGTGTTGCGCTCAACCGGCTGGCTGCCGAGGATCCATCTTTCCGCGTTACCACGGACCATGAAAGCGGTCAGACCATCATCAAGGGTATGGGTGAGCTTCACCTGGAAATTCTTGTCGATCGTATGCACCGTGAATTCAAGGTTGACGCCAATATCGGCCAACCGCAGGTGGCTTACCGTGAGCGCCTGTCCAAAGTTGCAGACATTGACTACACCCATAAGAAGCAGACCGGCGGTTCCGGTCAGTTTGCCCGCGTGAAAATCAACTTTGAGCCGCTGCCCCCGGGATCCGGTTTTGAATTCGACAGCACGGTTGTGGGCGGTAATGTTCCCAAGGAATACATCCCCGGTGTTGAAAAGGGTATTTCAAGCGCCATGGACTCCGGCATCATCGCCGGCTTCCCGGTGACTGACCTGAAAGCAACCCTTTACGATGGTAACTACCACGACGTTGACTCCAGCGTTATGGCTTTCGAGCTGGCCGCTCGTGCCGCGTTCCGCGAAGCCATGCAGAAGGGTGCAGCCCAGCTTCTGGAGCCGGTGATGAAAGTGGAGGTTGTTACCCCGGAAGAATACATGGGCGACATCATTGGCGATCTGAACAGTCGTCGTGGTCAGGTTTCCAGTATGGACCAGCGCGGGAACGCCCGTGTGGTGAATGCCATGGTGCCGCTGGCCTCTATGTTCGGTTATGTGAACACCTTGCGTTCTCTGTCCCAGGGCCGCGCACAGTTCACCATGCAGTTTGACCACTATGATGTGGTTCCCAATCAGGTGTCAGAAGAAATTCAGCAACGTCTGGCTGGGTAATTAATTGATTTTTATAGGGAATATTCGGACCTAACGGAGACAACTGATGGCAAAAGAGAAGTTTGAGCGTACGAAGCCGCACTGTAACATTGGTACGATTGGTCATGTTGATCATGGCAAGACGACGTTGACGGCGGCGATTACGAAGGTTTTGGCGGATGCTGGTGGTGCTGAGTATTCGGCGTATGAGCAGATTGACAAGGCGCCTGAGGAGCGTGCGCGTGGGATCACGATTTCGACGGCTCATGTTGAGTATGAGACGGCGGCGCGTCATTATGCGCATGTTGACTGTCCGGGTCACGCTGATTACGTGAAGAACATGATCACGGGAGCGGCACAGATGGATGGTGCCATTTTGGTTGTGTCTTCTGCTGATGGTCCGATGCCGCAGACGCGTGAGCACATTCTACTGGCCCGTCAGGTTGGTGTTCCGTCGCTTGTTGTTTACATGAACAAGGTTGACCAGGTTGATGATGAGGAGTTGCTTGAGCTGGTTGAGATGGAGATCCGTGAGCTTCTGTCTTCCTATGATTTTCCGGGTGACGATATTCCGATCATCAGGGGTTCTGCTCTGGCGGCTTTGGAGGGCAACAACGACGGGATTGGCAGGGATTCGATTGTGGAACTGATGGATGCGGTTGACGCGTACATTCCGCAGCCGGACCGTCCGGTTGACCAGACTTTCCTGATGCCGATTGAGGATGTGTTTTCGATTTCCGGTCGTGGGACGGTTGTTACGGGTCGTGTTGAGCGCGGTATCATCAATGTTGGTGACGAGATTGAGATCATCGGCATCAAGGCGACGCAGAAGACCACGTGCACGGGTGTTGAGATGTTCCGCAAGCTTTTGGACAGCGGTGAGGCGGGTGACAATGTTGGTGTTTTGCTGCGTGGTACGAAGCGTGAGGAGGTTGAGCGTGGTCAGGTTCTGGCCAAGCCGGGTTCCATTACGCCGCACACGAAGTTCAAGTGTGAGGCCTATATTCTGACGAAGGATGAGGGTGGTCGTCACACACCGTTTTTCTCGAACTACCGGCCGCAGTTCTACTTCCGCACAACGGACGTGACGGGAACGGTTGATCTGCCGGACGGCACCGAGATGGTTATGCCGGGTGACAACATCGCCATGCAGGTCAACCTGATTGCACCGATTGCCATGGATGAGGGCCTGCGCTTCGCCATCCGCGAAGGCGGCCGTACCGTCGGCGCCGGCGTGGTGTCAACCATTATTGAGTGAGGATTTGTGTTTTGGACCTCTCCCCTGCGGGGGAGGGTCAGGCATTTTAGGATAAAATCAGAGGGATCTGGTAAAGATGGACCATACAAACATTCGAATTCGGCTGAAGGCATTTGATCACCGCATTCTGGATCAATCCGCAGGTGAGATTGTAAATACCGCTCAGCGCACGGGTGCCCAGGTACGTGGTCCCATTCCTTTGCCGACCCGTATCGAGAAATACACGGTTTTGCGTTCTCCGTTCATCGACAAGAAGTCTCGTGAACAGTTCGAAATCCGTACCCACAAACGGGTTCTGGATATTGTTGATCCCACCCCGCAGACGGTTGACGCGCTGATGAAGCTCGATCTGGCTGCCGGTGTGGGTGTTGAAATTAAACTGTAAACGCTGTTGTTGGCGGGTTTGAGCAAGATTTTGAGGTAACAGCTTATGCGTACAGGTTTGATCGCACGGAAGATGGGCATGAGCCGTGTATTCGCGGACAATGGTCGTCACGTACCGGTGAGCGTCCTGCAACTGGACAATGTACAGGTAGTCGCCCAGCGGACCGTAGAAAAGGATGGGTATGCCGCTCTGCAGCTGGGTTGGGGGACGGCCAAGGTTAAAAATGTAACGAACGCACAGCGTGGTCACTTTGCGAAAGCAAAGGTTGAGCCGAAACGGGTGTTGCGTGAGTTCCGGATCAGCGAAGACAATATGGTTGATGTTGGTGCCGAACTGGCGGCCTCTCATTTTGTTGTTGGTCAGTACGTGGATGTCAGCGGGCGGTCCATCGGTAAAGGCTTTGCCGGTGGTATGAAGCGTCATGGTTTCGGGGGGTTGCGCGCCTCTCACGGTGTTTCCATCTCCCACCGTTCTCACGGTTCCACTGGTCAATGCCAGGACCCCGGTAAGGTGTTCAAGGGCAAAAAAATGGCCGGTCAGATGGGTAATGTTCGGGTGACGAGCCAGAACCTCGAAGTGGTCAGCACCGACGATGAGCGCGGTCTGATCCTGGTCAAGGGCGCGGTTCCGGGCTCCAAGGGAGGTTATGTTCTGATCGCCGACGCCGTGAAAAAGGCGCTACCTGAAGATGCCCCGTTCCCGGCTGGTCTGGAATCCAGGGCGGCTCCTGAAGAAGAGGCTTCGGCAGCAGAAGAAGATGCCGCTGTGGAAGAAGCTATAAGCGAAGACGTGGCTGAAGACACGCTTGAAAAAACAGCGCCTGAAGCGGAAGCACAGGCTGACAATGCTTCCGAGGCCGCAGATTCTGAAGAAGTCGCTGAGGCCCCGACAGAAAATGCCGCCAGCGATGAGCAGGAAGCGAAGGAGTAGTTGGTCATGAAATGCGACGTGATCACGCTCGACAACAAGAAAGATGGCACCATCAATCTCGATGATGCCATCTTCGGTGTCGAAGTTCGTGGCGACCTCATGGCTCGTTACGTGAACTGGCAACTGGCAAAACGCCGCGCCGGGACCCATAAGGTCAAGGGCCGTAGCGAGGTTGCCGCTACCAAAGCCAAGCCTTTCCGCCAAAAAGGCACCGGGCGTGCCCGTCAGGGTACCACGGTTGCCCCGCAAATGCGCGGTGGTGGTAAGGTGTTTGGTCCGGTTGTCCGCAGCCACGATACCAACCTGCCGAAAAAGGTCCGTAAAGCAGCCCTCAAAAGTGCGCTGTCTTCCAAACGGGCCGACGGCAAGCTGGTGGTAATTGATACGGCTTCCCTGAAAGACGGCAAGACCGGGGAACTGGTTGCCAAAGTCGGCAAACTTGGCTGGGACAATGCTCTGGTGATTGACGGTGAAAATGTCGATGAAAAATTCATCCGCGCCGTCCGCAATATCGTGGGTTTGGATGTGCTGCCGAGCCAAGGGGCCAATGTATACGACATCCTGCGTCGCGACACCCTGGTTCTGACCAAAAGCGGCGTTGAAAAGCTGGTGGAGCGCTTGAAATGAGCAAATATAGCACCAGAAAAATAACAACCAGCAACGAACGCAAGTACGAGGTCCTGCGCAAGCCGGTGATTACGGAAAAAGCCACGTTATTGAGCGAGCACAACCAGGTCAGCTTTTTTGTTGCCCTGGATGCTTCAAAGCCTGAAATCAAGGCTGCTGTTGAAGACCTCTTCAAGGTCACGGTGAAATCCGTCAACACGGTCGTGCAAAAGGGCAAAACAAAGCGTTTTCGCGGTCGTCCGGGGAAGCGTATCGATACCAAGAAAGCCATTGTCACACTGGCCGAAGGCGACGCCATCGACGTCGCAACAGGCCTCTAGGGACGGGTAGGACAGAGCCATGGCACTGAAGAATTTCAAACCAACAACGCCGGGCCAACGGAACCTTGTTCTGGTTGATCGTTCGGAACTCTGGAAGGGCAAACCGCTCAAGCAGTTGACCGAAGGCCTGCGCAAGAAAGGTGGTCGCAACAACGCCGGGCGGATAACGGCGCGCCGTATCGGCGGCGGGCACAAGCGTCGCTACCGTATGGTGGATTTCAAGCGCCGCGCCAAATTCGATGTTGTCGCTACCGTTGAGCGGATTGAATATGACCCAAACCGCACTGCGTTCATTGCGCTGATCAAGTATGAAGATGGCGATCTGTCTTACATCCTGGCACCGCAGCGGCTGCGCGTTGGCGATCAGGTCGTTGCCGGGAAAACCGTCGACGTTAAGCCCGGTAATGCGATGCTTCTCGCCAACATGCCAGTTGGTACTATTGTCCACAACGTGGAAATGAAAGAAGGTAAGGGCGGTCAGATTGCCCGCGCCGCCGGCACCTACGCTCAATTGATCGGCAAGGATCAGGGCTATGCCCAGATTCGTCTGTCTTCCGGTGAACTTCGTATGGTTCGTGGTGAATGCATGGCAACCGTTGGTGCCGTGTCCAACCCGGATCAGCAGAACATCAAACTGGGTAAGGCCGGGCGCAAACGCTGGCTCGGCAAGCGCCCGAGCGTTCGTGGTGTTGCCATGAACCCAATTGACCATCCGCACGGTGGCGGTGAAGGCCGGTCCTCGGGTGGCCGTCATCCCGTAACGCCCTGGGGTAAACCCACCAAGGGCAAGCGGACCCGCAGTAACAACAAGACGGACCGCCTCATCATGCGCCGCCGTCACGCCAGGAAGAAGTAGAGGAGACGCAGAGTGCCACGTTCCGTTTGGAAAGGACCGTTTGTCGATGGTTATCTACTTAAGAAGGCAGAGGATACCCGTGCGGCCGGTCGTAACACCGTCATCAAGACATGGTCTCGCCGGTCAACCATTTTGCCACAGTTCGTCGGTCTCACGTTCGGTGTCTACAACGGGCAGAAATTCGTACCGGTTCTGATTACCGAAGACATGATCGGTCACAAGCTCGGTGAGTTCTCGCCGTCCCGGACCTACTACGGTCACGCTGCGGACAAGAAGTCGAAGAGAGGTTAACCATGGGGAAACGCTCTCACCAACGGGTTCTTGGCGAAAACGAAGCCATGGCGTCTGTTCGCCATCTTCGGACCAGTCCGCGGAAACTGAACCTTGTTGCGGAATCGATCCGTGGCATGGATTGCGAAAAGGCTCTGGCTCAACTCACTTTTTCCCGCCGCCGTATCGCGGTTGATGTGAAGAAGGTTCTCGAAGCGGCGATTGCAAACGCGGAAAACAACCATCACCTGGATGTTGATCGTCTGTTTGTCGCCGAAGCCACTGTCGGCAAGAGCCTGGTGATGAAACGCTGGCGTGCGCGTGCCCGGGGCCGCGTTGGCCGGATTATGAAACCGTTCAGCAACCTGCGTCTGGTTGTACGCGAACGCGAGGAGACAGCATAATGGGTCAGAAGGTAAACGCAATTGGTCTGCGTCTGGGTATCAACCGGACTTCGGATTCCCGCTGGTACGCGTCCGACGGCAACTATGCCGGTTTGCTGCACGAGGATTTGCGGATTCGCAAGCTGCTGAAAGAGCGTCTGTATCAGGCCGGTGTCAGCAAAATCATCATCGAACGCCCCGCCAAAAAGGCTCGTGTGACCATTCACACCGCGCGGCCCGGTGTTGTGATCGGAAAAAAAGGTGCAGACATCGAGAAACTGCGTGCCGAGATTTCCAAGCTGACCGGCGATGAGGTTAACCTGAACATCGTTGAGGTTCGCAAACCCGAAATCGACGCCCAGCTGGTCGCTGAAAACGTTGCCCAGCAGATGGAACGTCGTGTTTCCGTTCGGCGCGCCATGAAGCGCGTTGTCCAGGGGGCCATGCGTCTCGGCGCACAGGGTATCCGGATCAACTGCACCGGTCGTCTAGGTGGTGCTGAAATCGCCCGGATGCAGTGGTACCGCGAAGGTCGTGTTCCGCTTCACACGCTGCGTTCCAACGTGGATTATGGTACCGCAACCGCGGCCACCACCTATGGTGCCTGTGGTGTGAAGGTTTGGATCTACAAAGGTGACATTTTGGCCCACGACCCGTTGGGTGTTGAAAAGCAGGCGCAGGATCAGCAGGCCGTCCGCTAAGTCGGAATGGATGGAAGCGAGACGAAGGAAATAACCGGTTATGTTAAGCCCAAAACGTACAAAATACCGCAAGGCGCATAAAGGCCGTATCCACGGTAACGCCAAAGGCGGCACAGCGCTGAAGTTCGGAGCCTATGGTCTGAAAGCCGTTACCCCGGAACGGGTGACCGCGCGGCAGATCGAAGCTGCCCGTCGTGCCATGACCCGTCATATGAAACGCGCGGGGCGGGTGTGGATTCGGATTTTCCCCGATCTGCCGGTTACCCAGAAACCTGCCGAGGTTCGCCAGGGTAAGGGTAAGGGCTCTCCTGAATACTGGTGTGTTCGGGTAAAGCCGGGCCGGATCATGTTTGAAGTTGACGGCGTTCCCTATGACGTCGCAAGGCGCGCATTCGAACTGGCCGCCGCCAAGTTGCCGCTCCGGACCCGTTTTGTGTCCCGCCTGGGTGATGAGGGTTAAGACCATGAATGCTGCAGATTTGCGTGCCAAAACCGAAGACGAACTGAAAGATGAGCTGATGAACCTGCGGAAGGAAGCCTTCAACCTGCGCTTCCAATCAGCGAGCGGTCAGCTTGAAAACACAGCCCGCGTGCGTCAGGTCCGCCGTGATATTGCGAGAATTAAAACCGTTATGGGCGAGCAGGCCGCCGCCAAACAGGCTTCGGCCTGATCAACGCTCGAAGCAAAGAGGATAGCGAGTAATGCCGAAACGAGTAATGCAGGGTATCGTGGTCAGCGACAGAATGGACAAGACCGTCGTGGTCCGGGTCGAGCGCAAGGTGATGCACCCGATCTACAAAAAGTTCATTCGTCGTTCCAAGAAATATGCCGCTCATGACGAAAACAACGTCGTGAAAATCGGTGAAACCGTAAAAATTCGCGAATGCCGTCCGATTTCCAGGCGCAAGTGCTGGGAAGTGGTGCGAGACGAGGCGTAAGAGGCCTGCTGAAGCGACGGACTGGTGAGTTGAGGAACAAGAACAATGATTCAGGCGGAAACAAACCTAGAGGTGGCTGATAACTCCGGTGCCCGCCGGCTTCAGTGCATCAAGGTGCTTGGTGGTTCCAAGCGGAAGTATGCATCCGTTGGTGATGTGATTGTTGTCTCGGTCAAAGAGGCAATTCCGCGGGGCCGAGTGAAAAAGGGTGATGTTATGAAAGCCGTGGTCGTGCGGACCGCAAAAGACATCAACCGTCGTGACGGATCGTCTATTCGTTTTGACAAAAACGCTGCCGTTTTGATCAACAACGCAGGCGAGCCCGTCGGTACCCGTATCTTTGGCCCGGTTACCCGTGAACTGCGCGCCAAGCGTTACATGAAGATTATTTCTCTTGCACCGGAGGTGCTGTGATGGCGGCGAAGATCAGAAAAGGTGATCGCGTAGAGGTCCTGGCCGGTAAAGGAAAGGGACTGCGCGGTGAGGTGTTGAAGGTTTTTCCAGGTAAGAGCCGGGCCATTGTGCAGGGTGTGAACATGATCAAGCGTCATACCCGCCCGTCCCAGACCCAGCCTGGTGGTATTGTCGAAAAAGAGGCACCTGTGCACCTCTCTAACCTGGCCCACATCGACCCAAAATCAGACAAAATTACCCGCGTTGGTTTCAAAACCCTGGATGACGGACGTAAGGTTCGTTTTGCCAAGGGTTCGGGCGAGGTTATCGATTCTTAAGGAACCCGGATAATGGCTACTCGTTTACAGGAACACTACAAAAACGCCGTTCGTGCCGAAATGCAGGAACAGTTCCGCTACAAAAACCCCATGGAAGTGCCCAAGCTGACGAAGGTCGTCCTGAACATGGGCGTGGGCGAAGCATCCCAGGACCGCAAAAAGGTTGCCGGGGCGGTTGCTGACATGGAATGCATTGCTGGTCAGAAACCGGTGGTGACCCGTGCCAGAAAATCCATCGCCGCCTTCAAATTGCGCGATGGTATGACCGTTGGTGTTAAGGTAACTCTGCGCCGCGACCGGATGTATGAATTCCTCGATCGCCTGGTCAACGTTGCCCTGCCGCGTGTTCGTGACTTCCGCGGTCTGAATGGTAAAGCCTTTGACGGTAACGGCAATTTTGCCATGGGCATCAAGGAACAAATCGTTTTCCCGGAAATTGACTACGATCAGGTCGATCAAATTCGGGGTATGGACATCATTGTTTGCACCAGCGCGAAATCCGATGCTGAAGCAAAGGCCCTGTTGAAGGGGTTTAACATGCCGTTCAACAACTAACGGCACGGAACGGAGTACAGACTCATGGCCAAAAAAAGTGCAGTGGAGCGTGATAAAAAACGCGCTCGGCTGGCAAATCAGTACGCAAATCGCCGCGCAAAACTGAAGGCGATTGCCAGGGATGAGAGCCTAGCCCCCGAGGAGCGCTTTAATGCCCGCCTCAAGCTTGCCACGCTGCCGCGGAATTCTGCGCCGAGCCGTCAGCGCCTGCGCTGCGCGTTGTCCGGGCGTCCCCGTGGCAACTATCGGAAGTTCAAACTCTCACGTATCGCCTTGCGGGAACTGGCCTCTGCCGGGCAGATCCCCGGCATGGTCAAATCGAGCTGGTAAGGAGATCCGGGAATGTCGATGACAGATCCTCTTGGTGACATGCTGACCCGTATTCGGAACGGACAACAGGCGCGTAAAAACACCGTTGTTTCACCGAGTTCTAAGCTCCGGTTGAATGTTCTGGACGTGCTTCAGCGCGAAGGGTTCATTCGTCACTACGAGTCATATGAGTCCCGTCCGGGTATCAAGGAAATCAGCATTGAGCTGAAGTACCACGAAGGTGATCCGGTTATCCGTCAGATTGACCGTGTATCCACGCCGGGTCGTCGCGTGTATTCCAAAATCAAGGACTTGCACCCGTATTTCAATGGACTGGGAATCTCAATTCTGTCCACGCCTCGCGGTGTGATGTCTGATAACGAAGCACGCGCCGAAAACGTCGGTGGCGAGGTTCTCTGCCAGGTCTTCTGAGGCTGGTGGAACGAGGTTAAGGAGCGGAAAAAATGTCGCGAGTAGGTCAAACCCCGGTAGCCGTGCCTGATGGCGTCGATGTCTCCATTGAGGGATGTATTGTTTCGGCCAAAGGCAAGCTTGGGCAATTGTCTGTAACGTTGACTGATGAGGTAACGATTGAACAGGCGGATCGCGAGATCACGGTGAGACCCAACAGCGACACCAAACGGGCGCGTCAGATGTGGGGAACAGCCCGTAGCGTGATCGACAATCTGGTTGTTGGTGTTTCCGAAGGCTTTACCCGCAAGCTGGAAATCAACGGTACGGGGTATCGTGCGCAGGTTCAGGATAACACTCTCGTGCTGCAACTTGGTTTCAGTCACGATGTTCAGTTCCCGATTCCTGAAGGCATCAACATCGTGTGCCCCGATCAAACCCATGTTGAAATTTCTGGTGCTGACAAACAGAAAGTCGGTCAGGTCGCCTCAGAAATCAGAGGGTGCCGCCCGCCAGAACCTTACAAAGGCAAAGGCGTCAAATACGAGGGTGAATACATCCTCCGTAAAGAAGGTAAGAAGAAATAAGTCATGGCAAACGCAAAGAAACTTTTCGAGCGCCGGAAGCGCAGTGTTCGCAGCCAGATTGCTAAAAAATCTGCCGGGCGTCCCCGTTTGTCGGTCTTTCGTTCCGGTCGGCATATCTACGCCCAGGTGATTGACGATTCCAGAGGCGTGACTGTTGCGGCGGCCTCAACCCTGGAAGCGGATATGCGTTCCAGTGTTGCCAATGGTGCAAACACGGATGCCGCAACCCGGGTGGGCAAGATGATTGCTGAACGTGCCAGGAACGCCGGTATCGGCCAGGTGGTTTTTGATCGTGGCGGTTATCGTTTTCATGGACGTGTGAAGGCTTTGGCCGAAGCCGCCCGTGAAGGCGGTCTGGAATTCTAAGGAGTTATTGGTATGGCTGAGACAGCATCTCCCGCTCGGGAGCGAAATCAACAACCCCGTGGCAAACGTGGTCCGGAACGGCGACCGCGCGAGGAAAAAACCGAAGATGAGCTGATTGATCGTCTGGTGCACATCAACCGGGTTGCAAAAGTGGTCAAGGGCGGGCGGCGTTTTTCATTCGCTGCTCTGGTCGTTGTTGGTGACGGTCGCGGTCGTGTCGGCTTTGGCACCGGAAAAGCCCGTGAAGTTCCGGAAGCCATCCGCAAAGCCACTGACCAGGCCAAACGGAACATGGTTCGTGTTCCCTTGCGTGAAGGACGGACCCTACACCACGATATGATCGGTCGTTATGGTGCCGGTCATGTTGTGATGCGCACCGCACCACCGGGTACGGGTATCATCGCCGGTGGTCCCATGCGCGCCGTGTTTGAAACCCTTGGTGTGCAGGACGTTGTGGCGAAATCCATCGGTACGCAAAACCCGCACAACATGATCAAGGCGACCTTCGAAGGTTTGGGCAAGGCCCAGTCCCCCCGCGCTGTTGCGGCCCGTCGCTCCAGAAAAGTCAACGAAATCATTCCGCGTCGCAGTGATGCTCAGGCTGATGCCGAAGCATAGGAGCAGGTCATGGCCGACAAGAAAAAGAAAATCGTTCGTGTAACGCAGATCAAAAGCCCCATCGGGCGCCCCGGCGAGCAACGGGAAACCCTGAAGGGGCTTGGTCTGAACAAGATGCACAAGACACGTGAATTGGAAGATACACCCGCTGTTCGGGGGATGATCAACAAGGTTCATCACCTGGTTCGGGTGGAAGAAGCCGGGTGACGGCTGAGACATTTTTCCGGTATCGCTAGCCCGCCTTCGCGCGGACTTCTGGTCTGGCGGAGATAGAATAAGGAAACAGACAATGAAACTGAACGAGGTTCGCGATAAAGCCGGGGCGACCGATGGGCGCAAGCGAGTCGGACGCGGCATGAGCTCAGGCACCGGAAAAACCTCCGGCAAAGGTCATAAAGGGCAACGCTCCCGTAGTGGTGTTTCGCTGGTGGGTTTTGAAGGCGGTCAAATGCCATTGTATCGTCGTTTACCCAAGCGTGGGTTCAAAAATCCGTTTTCCAGAGATTTTGCAACGCTGAATGTAGGCGTTTTGCAAGGTGCCGTGGATGCCAGGCGGATTGATGCGAAAAAACCTGTAACGGAAGAAGTCCTTCTGAAGGCTGGTTTGGTCAAATCCTCAAAAGACGGCGTCAAACTGCTCGCCAAGGGTGAGCTTTCCGCCAAGTTGAGCATTGAAGTCTCCCGCGCCAGCAATGCGGCCGTTGCCGCGGTCGAAAAAGCAGGAGGTTCTGTCACGCTGCCGCCGCCGGTTGAAAAGCCGGCTGGTAAAGGTCACAAGCACGAGCGGGACAAAACCGACAAACAGGTTGCTTTCGCAGAAGAATAAAGGTTGCTGACCGGGGTCACAGGGATTTAGGAACTCATCATGGCATCCTCCGCTGAACAACTCGCAGCGAACATGAATTTCGGTGCGCTTGGAAAGGCTACCGAACTCAAACAGCGTATCTGGTTTACGCTGGGTGCCCTGATTGTTTATCGCCTCGGCACCTATATCCCGCTACCCGGTATTGACCCGCAGGTGCTTGATGATGTTTTCCGCCAGCAACAGGGCGGTATTATCGGCATGTTCGATATGTTTTCAGGCGGTGCGCTTTCGCGCATGACGATTTTTGCCCTGAACATCATGCCATACATCACCTCGTCCATCATCATGCAGCTGATGACGGCCGTGCACCCGACCCTTGAACAGCTCAAGAAAGAGGGCGAGAGCGGGCGTAAAAAGATTAACCAGTATACGCGCTATCTCACGGTCCTGATTACGGTTGTCCAGGCTTACGGGATTGCCATCGGACTGGAGGGTATGCAGTCCAGTGGCGTGGCCGCCGTGGCCGATCCTGGGCATTTCTTCCGCTTTACCGTGGTGATTACCCTGGTCGGTGGCACCTTGTTTTTGATGTGGCTGGGTGAGCAGATTACGGCGCGCGGTGTCGGCAACGGTATTTCATTGATTATCTTTGCCGGGATTGTCGCCAATCTACCCAGTGCATTGGCGGGTACTCTAGAACTGGGGCGGACGGGTGCCCTGTCTACGCCATTGATCCTTGCTCTGCTGGTGATGTCTGTTGTGGTGATTTATATCATCGTTTTGTTTGAGCGCGCCCAGCGCCGGGTCGTGGTTCAGTACCCGAAACGTCAGCAGGGCCGCCGGATGACGGAAGGGCAAAGCACGCACCTACCGTTAAAATTGAACACAGCCGGTGTTATTCCACCGATTTTCGCCAGTTCCATTCTGTTGATGCCCACGACGGTAGCAACGTTTTCTGCCGGTTCCGATCAGGGTTGGTTGACCACCATGACCGCCTATCTCGGCCCGGGGCAGCCTCTGTATCTGGGCATCTATCTGGGCCTGATTGTGTTTTTTGCCTTTTTCTACACGGCCGTTGTGTTCAATCCGGCTGACACGGCTGAAAATCTGCGCAAAAACGGTGGTTTTATCCCTGGTATACGCCCGGGTAAAAACACGGCCGCGTATCTCGACAGGATCCTGACCCGCTTGACCACGGTTGGGGCGGCCTATCTGGCTGCTGTTTGTCTGTTGCCGGAGTTACTCCGCGCCGAACTGGCGGTTCCGTTCTATTTCGGCGGCACCAGTCTTCTGATTGTTGTGACGGTAACCATGGACACCATGGCACAGGTGCAATCCCATCTGATCGCCCATCAATATGAAGGCCTGATCAAGAAATCCAAATTGAAAGGCCGGCGGTGATGAACCTCATACTTCTGGGCCCGCCCGGTGCCGGTAAAGGTACCCAGGCCAAACGGCTTGAAGAGACCTCTGGTATCGTTCAGTTGTCGACCGGTGACATGCTGCGCACAGAAGTCGGGGCCGGGTCCGAACTCGGTCGGCAAGCCGAGGAAATCATGGAATCTGGTGATCTGGTGCCGGACGAATTGATCATCGCCATGATTTCCGGTCGTATTGATCAGGATGATTGCAAAAATGGTTTTATCCTGGACGGGTTCCCGCGCACCGTGCCGCAGGCCGATGCGTTGGGCAGCATGCTGTCTGAAAAAGGGCTTTCCATTGATCATGTGATTGCCATCGAAGCCGACAGCGCCGCCATCGTTCAACGGATCACGGGCCGGTACACCTGCGCTGAATGTGGCACCGGCTATCACGACGCGTTCCAAAAACCTGCGATTGACGGCGTTTGCGACAAATGTGGCTCAACCGAGTTCACGCGTCGCTCGGATGATAATGAAGAAACGGTCAGGAACCGATTGTCTGCGTATGAGGAGCAAACGGCTCCGATCATTTCATACTACGGCGACAAGGGAGTCCTGAGCACGGTGGACGGAATGGCGGATATTGATGATGTAACCGCCAGTCTGAGGGAAATTTTGGGTTGATTTTTAGGGGTTTAGGACCGGTTGACTTGTTAGGATTTCTGCCTATAATCGCGCCGCCCGGATACCCGAATTCAGAGATTTTGTTTGTTACCAAAGTGTAAGGAGTAGCGACTTTGGCGCGTATTGCTGGTGTAAACATTCCGACGGGAAAACGGGTGATTGTTTCGCTCACCTATATCCATGGTATCGGACGCACAAAGGCTCTTGAAATCTGTGATTCCATTGGAATTCCGCGGGAAAAGAGAGTGAACGAACTGACCGATGACGAAGTCATTCGCATCCGGGAAACCATTGACCGTGATTTTCAGGTTGAGGGTGACCTGCGTCGCGACGTGGCCATGAACGTCAAGCGGTTGATGGACCTGGGTTGCTATCGTGGATTGCGCCACCGGCGCGGTTTGCCTGTTCGCGGTCAGCGGACCCACACGAACGCGCGCACCCGCAAGGGACCGGCTAAAGCAATTGCCGGCAAGAAGAAATAAGGATCGGTTACAGAAATGGCTAAACCCGCACAACGCCCTCGCCGCCGCGAGCGGAAAAACATTGCCTCTGGTGTTGCCCATATCAATGCGACTTTTAACAACACCATGATCACCATTACCGACGCCCAGGGAAATGCGATTGCCTGGTCTTCGGCTGGCAGCCAGGGCTTTAAGGGCTCTCGGAAGTCTACGCCGTATGCGGCTCAGGTTGCAGGCGAGGATGCCGGTCGCAAGGCGCAGGAGCACGGTATGAAAACCCTGGAAGTTGAAGTCAGGGGACCGGGTTCGGGTCGCGAATCCGCCCTGCGCGCCCTGCAAGCCGTGGGATTTAACATCACGTCAATCCGGGACGTTACCTCCATCCCGCACAACGGCTGTCGTCCGCGCAAGCGGCGGCGGGTCTAGGCGGCGCGCACCAGAACAAACCAGTACGGATTTTCCGAGAAATCCGCACTGTTCACATCGGTCCGGAGGTATCCGGACCTCGGTTACAAACGTCGAATATACGAGGTCGACCCCGTGCTTCAAAAAAACTGGCAAGAATTAATCAAACCCACCAAACTTGATGTCGAGCAAGGTCCTGAAAGCAACCGGTATGCATCTATTGCTGTTGAGCCGCTGGAACGTGGATTCGGTTTGACCCTGGGTAACGCGCTGCGTCGCGTTCTTCTGTCGTCCCTTCAGGGTGCTGCGGTTACCAGCATTCAGGTTGACGGCGTCCTGCACGAATTTTCGTCCATTCCGGGTGTTCGTGAAGACGTTACCGACATCGTTCTGAACATCAAATCGATCTGGCTGCGAATGGAAGTGGAAGGCCCGAAACGCATGGAATTGCGTGCCGAAGGTCCCTGCGAAGTCACTGCCGGCATGATCGATTCCGGGGCCGACATCACCGTCATGAACCCGGATATGGTTATCTGTCACCTAGATAGCGGTGCGTCCCTGAACATGCAACTGACCGTCGAATCCGGAAAAGGCTACCGTCCGGCAACACAGACCCGCACCGAAGACAGCCCCATCGGCCTGATTCCCATTGACGCAACGTTCTCTCCGGTTCGCAAGGCGTCCTATAAAGTGGACAATACCCGCGTTGGGCAGGATACAGACTATGACAAACTGACCCTGGATGTCAGCACCAACGGTGCGGTATCTCCGGAAGATGCCGTTGCTTTGGCCGCCCGTATTCTTCAGGACCAGTTGCAGGCCTTCATCAACTTTGAAGAACCACAGGTTCAGACCCGCGAAGAGCCGCGTGATGAACTGCCGTTCAACCGAAACCTGCTGCGCAAAGTGGACGAACTTGAACTGTCCGTTCGCTCTGCCAACTGCCTCAAGAACGACAACATCATCTACATCGGCGATCTGGTCCAGAAAACCGAAGCCGATATGTTGCGCACCCCGAATTTCGGTCGTAAATCTCTCAACGAGATCAAGGAGGTTCTGGCCCAGATGGGATTGCACCTGGGTATGGAAATTCCGACCTGGCCGCCGGAAAACATTGAAGATCTGGCAAAACGCCTCGATGACCCGTTCTGAGGCGTTCGCGCGAAACCTCTGGTGACAATAGTGGCAACGATAAAAAAATAAGAATACAAACCACGTACGGGTGAAATGGTACGCGTACGACAGAAAAAGGAACCTGGACCATGAGACACGGAAACGGATTGCGGAAACTCAACCGCACCAGCGCACACCGCAAGGCCATGCTGTCCAATATGGCTGTTTCGCTGTTAACCCACGAGCAAATCAAGACGACCTTGCCGAAAGCCAAGGAACTCCGCCGGGTGGCTGATAAAATGATCACGTTGGGCAAAAAAGGAACCCTGCACGCCCGGCGTCAGGCCGCGGCCTACCTGCGTGACGATGCAGCGGTTTCCAAGCTGTTTGATACGCTGGCGGAACGCTACAAGGAACGTCCCGGCGGTTACACCCGCGTTTTGAAAGCCGGTTTTCGCTATGGTGACGCTGCGCCGCTGGCGATCATTGAGCTGGTCGAGCGCGATGTGAATGCCAAAGGGGCGCAAGATCGCGCCCGCCACGAAGCCATGTTGGAACTGGTTGAGGACGCCGAGACCTGACCCTCTGGGATTTCAGGGTTTGAGAATTCGGAAAAGGCGGCCTGCGGGCTGCCTTTTTTACGTGGAAACCCATGGTTCTGCGATGGCATGAGCGCCGCAACCTGATAAAGTGCCTGCAAATGTTCTAATCCGATAACCTGGCCCGACGACCTGATCCGATGACCTGAGGCGATAACAGGAATGCAAAAAAGTTTCATAAAACGTTTTGTGGTGATTTTCTCATTAAGCCTTGTTCTGTGTATTTCGGCCCATCAGAAAACCCGTGTTTCCGGTGGGAAGCCTCTTTTGGGACTGACAATCCTGAATTTCAATCCGGCCGTTTCCGATGTTATCAGCTCTCTCGAGCAGGGCGGTGGGCAATGGTCTTTCGTTATTGACCGCGATGGTCACGCCTTAAGTTTGACTGTGGGGGTGTAGTGAGCGCGACATTGTTCGAAAAACAGCTCCAGCGCCCGCTCGCTGATCGGTTGCGCCCACAAACCCTGGATGAGGTTGTCGGGCAGGCGCACCTGCTGGCTTCAGCTCAGGGTGATGTACCGGCGGGGCCGCTCAGGCGCATGTTGTCACTGGGTATGGTGGGCTCGCTCATCTTGTGGGGGCCACCGGGCACAGGGAAGACGACCATTGCCCGATTACTTGCCGATCATACCGAGCTGGCATTTGAGCCTTTGTCTGCGGTATTTTCCGGTGTCGCGGACCTCAGAAAGGTTTTTGATCGGGCAACGGCAAATCGTCAGGCGGGCCGGTGCACGTTATTGTTTATCGACGAAATTCACCGCTTCAACCGGGCCCAGCAAGACAGCTTCCTGCCATTTGTAGAAGATGGAACGGTCGTTCTTGTAGGGGCGACGACAGAAAACCCGTCGTTTGAGCTCAACGCTGCTCTGTTGTCCCGGTGTCAGGTGCTGGTGCTCAACCGACTGGATGATGCCGCCCTTGAGCAATTGATTGTACGGGCGGAAGATGATATCGGCCATGTCCTTCCGCTCAATGATGATGCTCGAGGCGCGTTGCGCGCCATGGCTGACGGCGACGGACGGTATCTTTTGAACCTCGTGGAAATTCTCACGCAATTTCGGGTGGAGCGGAAAATGGATGTTGCCGAACTGACCCAGGCTGTTCATAAACGCCAACCGCTTTACGACAAATCTCGGGAAGGCCATTACAATCTGATTAGTGCTCTGCACAAATCTCTGCGCGGTTCAGACACGGATGCGGCACTCTATTGGTTTGAACGGATGGTTGAGGGCGGGGAAGATATTCATTACGTCGCCCGGCGGCTGGTAAGGTTTGCGGTCGAAGACATCGGTCTGGCCGATCCCAATGCGGTGATACAGGCCGCAACAGCATGGGATGTCTATGACCGGCTTGGTTCCCCTGAAGGGGAACTTGCGATTGTCCAATGCATTATCTATCTCGGCACGGCGCCGAAATCCAATGCGGCCTACAAGGCGGAAAAGGCGGCCAGGCGCATGGCGGGGGACACCGGTTCGCTTGATCCGCCCCGGCACATTCTGAACGCGCCCACCGGCTTGATGAAGGAACTCGGTTACGGCAAGGGTTATGAGTACGATCACGACAGTACCGACGGGTTTTCGGGCCAGAACTATTTTCCCGAGACCATCAGGCGTGCCCGATTTTACGAGCCCGGTGAGCGGGGTTTTGAGCGGGAGATCGCGAAACGGATCGCGTTCTGGGATCAGAAACGGTGGGCGAGGAAGGAAGAGGATCAGTGAGCGTTCATTCATTGGTGTTCGTTGCCCTGGGCGGGGCGGTTGGTGCGCTCGCTCGGTATCTGACCATGCTTGCCGTCGGACACTGGCTCGGGCAAGGGTTTCCCTGGGGGACCGTTGCGGTCAATGTGATCGGTTCGTTTGTTCTGGGGACCCTGATTGAGGCGTTCAGTCTTACCTGGTCGCCGCCTGAGTCCTTTCGCCTGTTCATGGTTGTCGGCATACTGGGCGCCTTTACGACGTTTTCGACATTTTCACTGGATGTAAGCGTATTGATGAGCCGGGGAAGTTATCTTGCTTGCGGTGGATACATAGCCGGCTCGGTGATCCTTTCCATTGCGGCGTTATTCGCGGGCATGGCCTTGTCGCGACAGGTTTTATCATGAGCGGCGTTACGCTTGAATTTGTGACGGACGATGAAGACGGCATCAGGCTCGACCGGTGGTTTCGAAATCACTACCCCGGTGTTGGTCATGGCCAGTTGCAGAAGCTGCTCCGCAAGGGCCAGGTGCGGGTTGACGGTAAAAAAGCAAAGGCCAATGAGCGTTTGAGTAGCGGTCAACGGGTGCGGGTACCGCCCCATAAAACAGCGGTTAATCAATCCTATCCCCCTTTAAAAAAGCCCAAATCACGATCCCGGGAAGATGCCCGGTTTATTGAAAGTCTTGTTATTCACCGGGATTCAAAGGTTCTTGTTCTGAACAAGCCGTCCGGGCTTGCCGTTCAGGGCGGCAGCAAGACCCGCCGCCATCTAGACGGACTTCTCAATTCCTGCAATTGCGAAACCGGTGAAAAACCAAAACTGGTTCATCGCCTCGACAAGGATACAAGTGGTGTCCTCGTTGTGGCGTTAACAGCATCGACGGCACGTCATTTCGCAGAGGCATTTCGGCAGAAAACCGCCCGAAAACTCTACTGGGCGGCTGTTGTGGGGGTGCCTTCTCCGCTCTCCGGACGAATAGACCTCGCCCTCAGCAAAGCAGCAGGGCAGGGGCGGTGGGGACGGGAACAGGTTTTCGCCGACGATAAGCACGGCAAGCAAGCAATCACCTATTATGAAACCCTTGATCGGATTGGGCGCAAAATTTCGTGGCTGGGCCTCTTTCCACTAACGGGACGGACGCACCAGTTGCGCGCGCACACTTCGGCTCTCGGTACGCCCATCCTGGGAGATCGAAAATATGGTGGCCTTCGTGCGATTCCAGCCATCGAAGGGATCGAGGCCAGAGTTCACCTTCATGCCCGTGCTCTCCGACTTCCACATCCCGATGGCGGTCTCTTGGACGTTATTGCGCCAATGCCGGACCATATGGATGCAACATGGCGGACGCTTGGATTTAACCAGGGTGATCATGCTGGCCCTGTCGCCTGGCCTGATCTTTGAATGCGCTTAAACCCCGCCAGTATCCGTGATTACCATCTGCGTAAACGCTTGAGCGCATCGGGCACCAATACCGAGATCAAAACCCGGTGCAGCATTACGCTATATCATTCCCGTTGAAGGTCGCGGCTTAAGTCAATCGTTTCCTGGGCCTGATCGTAAAGAAAAACGCCGGAAGCTGGTCTCCCGGCGTTTTGTTTCGGGTATTGTTTGAGTAGCTATCGAGACAACTCGATTACCACAAGACGGTTTTTCGCTTCCCTGACGCCGTCGCCGGTTTCAACCATCAACATGTCTTCACCGAGCGAAGACATATAGATGCTGGCCGCGACACCGGCATCACCGAGCGCTTTCCCCACGGCCGAGACACGTGCCAGAGCCAGGTCATCGTTGTAGTCCGAGGAACCGGAGGAATCCGTATGACCCGTAATATTGATCTCGCCATTTTCATCAGCGGCGATTTCATGGGAAGCCAGGGCTTCGATCAGCGCCAGGGCAGACGAGTCCAGTTCGGCGCTGTTGAAGCCGAAATACACCATAAACGGACCAGCACTCATTGCCATGGCCATTTGCTCCATGAACATATCTTCGTCAGACGCCATCAGTGCATCCATGGCGGCATCGAAATCATCACGGCACAACGCGATATGTTCAGGTTGAATATTTTCCTCCAGCTCCTGGAGCCAGCAGTCAAAAGACGTCTGGGCGATAGCGGCGGTTGTCGGGTTATGAAGGCGCGCACTTTCAAGGGCTTCCATCAGGTCGTCGCGGGCAACATTGAGAACGATCCGGGAATCTTCAGGGATTTGCCGGTCTTCGACCATCTGCGGATCAGGGAGAAAAGCCCCTTCATTGGCAGCATCGGCGGCGACTTGGGCCTTACCCGCGAAGAACATGGCGTCATCCCAGTCCTGCTCACCAGCTTCCTCATATGCCAATCTCATGTATTGACCATGCAAGGATTCTGCGAACGGCCAACTGGCAATTTCCTGATTGTTGATAGCATTCAGATCATAGGCCGAACACGCCGCCATCAAGGGCAATGCCGCCGCTACACCGGAAATTTTTTTAAGAATTTTCATTACTTCCACCTCCTCGGGTTGTCATACGAAGTGCCGACGCATTGTTTTGAGGCCTCGTCACCCAGTCTGGATCATATTAAACACTGAAAAATGCTGTTTGCAAATTAGTAATCAGCATTTGTGACGTGTATACATACGCATATACATACGCAAAAGGGCAATACGGAACGGATTGCCGGGTCATTTCGAGACCATTCGACCCGCCCCTGTCGCGGCAAGAGACGTAAACCGGGGATACCGCGAAAGCCGGGAGTTGCCTGCAACGGGTGCCTGTGCTGTGATTGAGATGTTCTCGGTGTTATCATCGGCACTGTCGGCTTTGTGGAAGGAAGAAAAATGAAAAAGGTTTATCGGATCGGGGTTGGACTGGGGGTTCTGCTGGTTGCGGGCGTGGTTGCGGTTGTTGCGATCCTCATGTCCACGGACTTCAATGTATACAAGGACTTGTTGGCCGAAAAAGTCGAGGAAGCCACAGGTCGCAAGCTGACCATTTCCGGAAATCTGGATCTTGCGCTCTCGTTAACGCCTTCAATTGCGGTTCAGGGGGTAGCTTTTGAGAACGCTCCATGGGGCAGTGACGAAACCATGATAAAGATTGATGAGCTGGCCGCCGAAGTTGAACTGGTTCCGCTGATCAGCGGCGATGTTGAGGTTAAGCGGGTTCTTTTGCGCGGCGTGGATATTCTTCTGGAAACCTCTTCAACCGGGAAGGGGAACTGGGAATTTGACCCTCAGGGAGACGAACACGAGGAGACCACAGAAAGTCCATCCGGTGATGGTTCAATTCCGGTCGTCAATGATTTACACGTTTCCGATGTGCGTATTCGCTATCTGGAGACTCAAGCCGGGGTAGAGCACGCACTGGTCCTGGAAACCATGACCTTGCGGGCACCAAGCCGAAGCGCTCCTTTGGAGCTCAATCTCGACGCCGTGTATAACTCGGAAACGGTATCACTGTCGGGTACTCTGGGGTCTCTTAGCGCCCTTCGCGGGAACGATATGCTCCCGCTGAAACTGGATTTATCATTGCTGGGGGCGTCGGTCGTGCTGGATGGCACCGTCAAATCGCCGCGGCAAGCAAAAGGCTTCAATCTGGGGTTCGAGGTGGCGGGTGACAATATCGCCGATACCCTGAAACGGGCCATGGTCATGAGTGGGGCGGGAAGCCAGTCACCCTTGCCCGCCAATCCGATAAAAATGTCCGGTGCCGTTCGGGATGTTCCCGGCGGGTTTGCGATTGACGGCTTGCAACTGACCCTGGGGGATAGCGATGCCGCCGGCAATGTCGCGCTTGGTCTGGATGGTGTGCGCCCGCGTGTGACCGCAGATTTGTCGTCCAACCGATTTGACGTGGCGGATGTTCAGGCCGCCGGGCAGTCTAACGAGGATACCACGGATCAACAAGCGGACGACGGGCGGGTTTTCCCGAACAACCCACTGGCGCTGGGCGGCCTGAAGGCGGTTGATGCCGATCTTGTCCTTTCTGCAAAACAAATCGTCGTAAACGGCATGAACCTCATGAACACGGAGACCAATCTTTCCCTGAAAAACGGTCACCTGAAAATCTCGGATTTCGGGATGGATTTCGGTGGCGGGCGGGTTGACGGTCTGGCGGACCTGAACAGCTCTGAGCAGCCCCTGATACTGACTATGGATGTCCAGGGCTCAGACATTGATTATGGTCGGATTGTCGAAGACATGACCGGTAAAAAAATGCTGGAAGGCTCTCTCGATCTGTCCCTTGATGCTAAAGGGCAGGGGGGATCCGTCCGCTCGCTGATGGCCGGTCTTGATGGGAAGCTTCGAGTAGTCAGTAAAAAAGGCCGTATTGATAGCGGTGCGCTGGCCCTGTTATCCGGTTCTTTAGCCGGGGTTCTGGGTGACGGTGGGGCCAATGAAATCCGCTGTGCCGTGGTCGATTTTGATATCGTTGATGGTATCGCCACCAGCAAGGCGACCGTTTTTGAAACAGGGGGGCTGTCCGTCGTCGGGGTGGGCAAAATCAACCTGAAAGACGAAACTCTTGATCTTTATTTTGACCCGCGGGCGAAAAATCCTTCCCTCCTATCGGTTGCCGAGGTGGGGATAGTCGCGGGCGGCACCCTCAAAGACCCGACCTTCAGGCCGGACGCTGGTGATGTGGTGAAGGGGGCTGCGGAGATCGCAGCGGGCATTGCAACAGGCGGCATTTCGCTACTTGTGGAGTCAATCCTGGATAGTGCGGTTTCGGTGATAGACAAGACTGATTATTGTGCGCTGGCGCTGGCCGGAAAACCGTTGCGGCCTGACCCTGCGGCACAATCCGAATCATCTTCTGAAAGCGCCGGACAGCAACCCGAAACACCCCCGGCACAAGGGCAGAACGACAGCGGAGACGCCGTGGAGGGATTGCTGAACAGTCTCTTCGGAAACTGATCTGGCGTTATCACTGAGACGGGGCGCTCGATTGTGAAGCGGTTCTATGAAGACGTCCGGGCCGTAGCGGTTGACGGAAACTGGTCCATTGCGCTCGATAACCGGTCCCTTAAGACACCGGACAAAAACGATTTGATCCTGCCAACCCGTGCATTGGCGGCGGCCATCGCCGGGGAATGGCGCGGACAGGGCGATGACGTCGATCTTTCATCCATGCCGTTGTCCGGCTTCGCCAATGCGGCCCTGGACCGGGTCGTGCCAAACCGCAAAATGTTTGTGGATCAGCTTGCCCGATACGCACAATCAGACCTGCTGTGTTACCGCGCCGTTGACCCGGAAGACCTGCGCGAGCGACAGGCCGCGATTTGGCAGCCTGTCCTTGACTGGGCCGCCGATGCGGTTGGACATCCGTTCTCGGTGAGCGCCGGGATAATCCATGTGGATCAACCGCGGGCGTGTATTGACGGTATTCGCGCTTTGGCGCGGGCCTTGGCGGACTTTGAATTGACGGCTCTCTGTCATCTGGCGGGCTCCCTGGGCTCCGTTGTTCTGGCCTTTGCCGTCTCAGAGGGTCATTTGAATGCGGATGAAGCCTTTCAGGCCTCTATTCTTGATGAGCTTTATCAAGAAGAAAAATGGGGTACGGACCGTGACGCCCTGAACCGGCGAAGCGGTTTGGAAAGCGAGGTTCGGGACGCGGCGCGATTTTTGGCACTGGTGCGGACGTAAGAGTCTAACGCCTTGCAAAAACTCACTATATCACTGGAAAACTGCGGTTTTTTCTGGCTAGACCCGGCGAAGCCCCGTAGATTAGGGGTCTCTGACCAATAGCACTTGAGACAGCCATGCATGAGATCATTCAGAAACTCGAAGAAAAGCGCGAACAGGCCCGCCTAGGCGGTGGTATTCGCCGCATCGACGCCCAGCACAGCAAAGGCAAGCTGACTGCGCGCGAGCGCATTGAAGTGCTTCTGGACCCGGGCTCTTTTGAAGAGTGGGACATGTTTGTCGAGCATCGTTGTAGGGATTTTGGCATGTCGAACGTCTCCATCCCCGGCGACGGCGTTGTCACAGGGTTCGGGACCATCAATGGTCGCCTGATTTTTGTATTCAGCCAGGATTTCACCGTGTTTGGCGGCTCTCTATCCGCTTCCCATGCCCAGAAAATCGCCAAGATCATGGACCAGGCCATGAATGTCGGTGCGCCGGTGATCGGTCTCAATGACTCGGGCGGTGCGCGTATTCAGGAGGGCGTGGACTCCCTCGCAGGCTACGCCGAAGTGTTTCAGCGCAACGTTCTTGGCTCAGGCGTTATCCCCCAGATTTCCATGATCATGGGTCCCTGCGCCGGTGGGGCGGTTTATTCGCCGGCCATGACCGATTTCATCTTCATGGTCGAGGACACGTCCTACATGTTCGTGACCGGTCCCGATGTGGTGAAAACGGTGACCCATGAGGAAGTTACCGCCGAAGGTCTGGGCGGGGCGAGCACGCACACATCGAAATCAGGGGTTGCGGACAAAGCCTTCAGGGATGATGTGGAAGCGTTGCTGTCGCTGCGCCGGTTCGTCGATTTCCTGCCCGCCAACAACACGGAAAAACCGCCGGTTCGCCCGACACCCGATGAAGCCAACCGGGTGGAATATTCCCTGGATACCCTAATTCCCGACAATCCCAACAAGCCCTACGACATGAAGGAGTTAATCCTGAAGGTTGTTGATGAGGCGGATTTCTTCGAGATCCAGCCCAGTTACGCCGGAAACATTATCGTCGGGTTTGCCCGCATGGAAGGCAGCACCGTCGGTATTGTCGCCAACCAGCCCATGGTTCTCGCCGGGTGTCTGGATATCAATTCATCGGTTAAGGCGGCCCGCTTTGTCCGGTTCTGCGATTGCTTCAATATTCCCATCGTCACCTTTGTGGATGTGCCGGGTTTCATGCCGGGAACGTCCCAGGAATATGGCGGAATAATCAAGCATGGCGCCAAACTGCTCTATGCCTTCATCGAGGCAACGGTGCCCAAGGTCACGGTGATCACCCGGAAAGCCTATGGCGGGGCCTACGATGTGATGAGTTCCAAGCACCTGCGCGGTGACGTGAATTTCGCCTGGCCAACGGCCGAAATCGCGGTCATGGGCCCGAAAGGCGCGGTGGAGATCATTTTCCGGCAGGACATTGGCGACCCGGCCAAGATCGAAGCCCGGACAGAAGAATACAGATCCCGTTTTGCCAATCCGTTTGTTGCCGGAAACCGGGGCTTTATCGACGATGTGATCATGCCGCACAACACACGCAGGCGAATTTGCCGGAGCCTGCGCATGTTGAGCAACAAAAAGCTGGAAAATCCATGGAAAAAACACGGCAACATGCCGTTGTAAACCGTGACACAACGGATGGTTCAGCCGATGACCCGAACAATTGACCATGACACCACGCGCGAAAGGCCGAAAACGGATGCCCACAGGCGTCTGAGAGGTTTTGCCATCCATATGATCCTCTACGGCGGGGTCATGGTGGCCTGTGTTATGGTCAACGTGCTGATGACGCCAGGCGCGTGGTGGTTCCCATTCCCCCTGGTGCTGTGGGGGGCGCCGCTGGCGCTTCACGCGGCCTATGTCATGGGACTGATCCGGCCCTATAAAAAATCAGCAGATGAGTAGAGGTCGAGCGCGCCGATGATACAGAAAATTCTGATTGCCAATCGCGGGGAAATCGCCTGTCGGATTATCAAAACCGCCAAAAAAATGGAGATCAAGACGGTCGCCGTCTATTCGGAAGCGGACAGACTGGCCCTGCATGTGGATATGGCCGACGAGGCGGTCTGTATCGGCCCGGCACCATCGTCGGAGAGTTATCTGGTGCAGAAAAACATCCTGCAGGCCATACGCGATACCAGGGCCGATGCCGTGCATCCGGGCTATGGGTTTTTGTCTGAAAATGCCGCCTTCGCGCGGGCGCTGGCAAGGGAAAAGGTCGCCTTTATCGGACCCAGGCCGAGGGCGATTATGGCCATGGGCGACAAGATTGAGTCCAAAAAACTGGCCGCCAAAGCCGGTGTGAATACGGTTCCCGGTCACCCGGAGGCTATCAGGAATGCGAAAGAAGCGCTCACGCTCGCCGGAAAAATCGGTTATCCGGTGATGCTGAAAGCCTCTGCCGGTGGTGGCGGCAAGGGCATGCGTATCGCCTATAACGACGAGGAATGCCGGGACGGTTTTGAGCGCGCAACCAGCGAGGCCAAATCGAGTTTTGGTGACGACCGGGTGTTTATGGAAAAATTTATCGAGGAACCCCGCCATATCGAAATTCAGGTTCTCGGCGACTCCTTTGGTAATGTAATCTATCTGGGTGAGCGGGAGTGCTCTATCCAGCGCCGTCATCAGAAGGTCATCGAGGAAGCCCCAAGCCCGTTTATCGATGAGGAAACCCGCAAAGCCATGGGTGAGCAGGCCGTGGCGCTTTCCAAAGCCGTGAAGTATCAGAGCGCCGGAACCGTGGAGTTTATCGTCGACAAGGACAGGAATTTCTATTTCCTGGAAATGAACACACGCCTGCAGGTTGAGCATCCGGTAACAGAACTGATCACTGGCCTCGATCTGGTGGAACAGATGATCCGGGTGGCTGATGGCAAGAAGCTCTCCATCAAACAGAGCGACGTGAAGCTGAACGGCTGGGCCGTGGAGGCCCGGGTTTATGCGGAGGACCCGTTTCGCAACTTTCTGCCGTCCATCGGGCGGTTGTCACGGTATCTCTCGCCGGAGCGGGTTTCCGAACCCGATGTCATCGTGCGGGTGGATACAGGCGTCTATGAAGGTGGCGAGATTTCCATGTTCTATGATCCCATGATTGCCAAGCTGGTAACCTGGGGGCGGGACCGGGGCGCGGCCATCCGGGCCATGCGTGAGGCGCTCGACGGGTACTATATCCGTGGTGTTTCGCATAACGTACCGTTCCTGGCCGCGCTTATGGCCCATGATCGCTTCGTTTCCGGGCACATCACCACCAACTTTATCGCCGAGGAATATCCCGGCGGCTTCAACCCGTCCGACAGCAAACAGGACAATCCGCATATTCTGCACGCTATCGGCGCCGTGATGCACGACGTCTATCAGCGCCGCGCCGCCATGATCAGTGGTCAACTGGCCGGGCATGGGCGCAGCGTATCGCGGGAGTGGGTTGTGGTCCTTGGGGACGACCGGTTCCCGGTAGAGGTCCGCCCCTCGGACAATGGATACATGGTGGTCCATGACGACGGCGAGATTGCCATCGAAACCGACTGGAACATTGCCGAGCCCCTGTTCGTGGCCCGTATCAACGGCACCGATATGTGCTTTCAGGTGGAACGTATCGGCGTGGCCTATCGTGTCGCCCAGGGCGGTGCCCAGGCCGAGGTCATGGTCCTGAACCCCAAAACCGCCGGGTTGCAAAGCCTGATGCCGCTCAAAGCGGCACCGGATACGTCCAAGATGTTGCTCTCACCCATGCCGGGGCTGTTGGTGTCTCTGGCGGTTACACCGGGACAGGACGTCAAATCCGGTGAGGTTCTGGCCGTCATCGAAGCCATGAAAATGGAAAATGTCATGCGCGCCGAAAAGGACTGTGTGGTCGATACCATTGACGTGAAACCGGGAGACAGTCTGGCCGTCGATCAGGTCATCATGACATTTGCTTAACCGGGCGGCGGATTGGTTCCAGGGGTGCCGAGCGATGGAAACACCCACAATTGACACAAAATGTGTTCAGGTCCGGATTTCCGGACGGGTGCAAGGCGTATGGTTTCGCGGCTGGACGCGGGAACAGGCGCTCTTGCTTGGGCTTTCGGGGTGGGTTCGTAACCGCCGCGATGGCACGGTTGAGGTGGTTTTTCTGGGGCAGGCCAAGGATGTTGACCATATGATCAAACTGTGCCGGACGGGGCCAAGCATGGCCCGTGTCGATACGGTGGAGGTGACACTCGTCGAGGCCGAGGCGGTTGCGGTTTCGCCAAGCAGTGGCTTTTATCAGCAACCTAGCTGTTAATGGAGCACGGGAGACAGATGAACGCGCCCTTCAATTTGCCGAAAAGCGCCGATGTGATCATCGTCGGTGGCGGTATTGTCGGGTGCTCTATCGCCTATTACCTGTGCAAACGGGGAATGAAACCATTGGTTCTGGAAAAGAACCACAAGGTTGCCTGGGAACAGTCGGGACGGAACTGGGGGTTTGTGCGTCAACTGGGCCGCGACCCGCTGGAACTGCCCATGATGATCCGCTCAAACCGGTTATGGTGTGGCCTGGAAAAGGAACTGGGCCAGCCCATGGGCTGGCAACAGCATGGTATTCTCGGCATGACCGACGATAACGCCGTTGTTGCCCATTATGAGGAATGGCAGGATATCGCTCGACAGCACGATGTGGAGACAAAGGTTCTGAGCGGGGCCGAGGTGGCCGCCCTTGCGCCCGGTATGAACAGGAACTGGTCCGCCGGCGTGTATGTGCCAAACGACGGTAACGCGGACCCGGAACTGGCCACGGCTGCCATCGCCAGCGGTGTGGTTCGTGACGGGGGAGCAATCGTCACCAACTGTGCCGTGGTTGATGTGGAACACAACGGCGGGCGGATAACCGGCGTCGTCGCCGAACACGAAAACACGCGACACACCGTC
Source organism: Rhodospirillales bacterium (assembly GCA_963921245.4). GTDB lineage: Bacteria > Pseudomonadota > Alphaproteobacteria > Rhodospirillales > Casp-alpha2 > JABJGO01. Next base: position 1,321,424 of record CAWUEY030000001.1, read on the forward strand.
AAGAGCTCGCTGGTGGTTTGCGCCGCAGGGGCGTGGAGCTCGACCATTGCCGATTGGCTGGGGATTTCATTGCCACAGCTTCGCCTCCGGGCCACGGTCGCGCGAACGGAAACCCTGGAACGCACCCTGATCCCTGCGAGCTGGACCCCCACCATGGGTTTTGTTCAACGCTGGGACGGTTGTTTCAATCTGGCCGCTCTCGATATTAGCGATCACGATATCCGGGTCAGTGACGTCAAACAGGCGCGTTACTTCCTGCGTGATTACCGGGAAAACCGCTCGCGGGTTCAGCTCAGGCTGGGCGGGGCCTTTTTCCGTGATCTTTGGGGGCGTCTGCCGGGCACGGAGGGACAGGCCGATCCCCTGCACCGGGCGCGTATTGGCAATCCGCGGCCCAATCCGCGCCGCGTCAACGATACCCTCAAGGAACTGCGCGCGCTGTATCCCCAATTCCGCGACGTGGCCCTTAAAAAAGCCTGGGCCGGATACATCGAAATCACGCCCGATATGTTGCCGGTGATTGAAGCGGGTGCCGGACCGGACGGTTTTGTGATTGTCACGGGTCTGAGCGGGCATGGCTTCGGGATCGGTCCCGGCGTCGGGGAAACCGTTGCCGATCTGGTGGCGGGGCGGAAGACCGGCATTGATCTCTCTCCATTTCGCCTCGGGCGGTTTGAAGACGGCACCTGGTCGGCACCCTATAATTTGATCTAACGGTAGTTAGATACAATCTGATCTAACGAGAGATAGATACAACTTGCCCTAATCCTCGCGACAGCAACCCACGCGGATCCCCGCGATAACAACCGCCGCGGGTTCGCCTTTCCGGTATCAAGCGGATTTATCAGGGGTTGCCCCGTCACAACCTATTTTACATCAAAGCACTGAGAAAACGTGGCCAGCAACGCATTGTCCACGTCCGTGGTCGTCGCGGGGATGCCGAGGTCCACCAAGGACGTCACCCCGTGTTCCTCGATACCGCAGGGAACAATCCCCGAATAATGGTCCAAGTCCGGCTCCACATTGATGGAAAGCCCGTGAAACGTCACCCAGCGGCGGATGCGAACCCCGATAGCGGCAATCTTGTCTTCCTGCCCCGGTCGGTTGTCGTGACGCCCCCGGTCTATCCAGATGCCGACCCGCCCGGCGCGCCGTTCCCCGGTGACGTTGAATTGCGCCAGTGTGGCAATCACCCAGTCTTCAAGAGCCTTCACGAAAGCCCGTACGTCGCGCCCGCGACGTCTCAGGTCGACCATCACATAGGCAATACGCTGGCCCGGTCCGTGATAGGTATAGCGCCCGCCGCGGCCGGTCTCGTACACGGGAAACCGGGCGGGGGTGATCAATTCCGCCGGCTCCGCGCTGGTCCCTGCGCTATACAGCGGCGGATGCTCCAGCAGCCAGATGCACTCCGCTGCCGTGCCGTCCCTGATGGCGGCGGCGCGGGCTTCCATAAACGCGAGCGCGCGCTCATAGGCCACCGGATGGTCGGAGAATCTCCATTCCACACCGTCCATGAGGGTGGGTGTTTCCACCGGAGGGCCGTGCGGGCCGACAGATGTCATAGAGGCGAAATCCTTTGCTTGATTGGTCCCGCGGGAATTGCTATCTACGCGCCCATAGAACGGCAATCCCATGATTGTCGCAAGGTGTTTTGCGGTCGTGGCGGAACTGGTAGACGCGCAGCGTTGAGGTCGCTGTGGGATCGTATCCCGTGGAAGTTCGAGTCTTCTCGACCGCACCACTTTTTCAAAGGCGCGCGCTCATGGACAAAGAGGCGGGCCTTTTGTTTTTGGGCCTGCCCCGGATAACGCCTCACATATGCGGCCTTGAGCGCCGACAACGAATTGGAAAGCGGCGCAAAGTTAGAGCCGCCGCGGCGGTTGCGGGGAAAGTTTCAAGCAGCCCCTGATTCTTCCGTCATCTTAAAAATCCCCGTTTCCTATTTTCCCGTCGCAGTCCCGACAGGGTGTAGACGTTGCTTTTCAGCTTGTTGCACGGCCCGCACAGCAGGATGCGGTTCGTCACATGATTTATGCCGCCGTCCGAACGCGGAATGTTGTGATCCAGTTCCAGATAGCGCGGATCATCAAACGTCCGGTTACAACCCATACAGCGCGGTCCGTGCTGATTGAGCAGGTGCTCATACATTTCGGCCCGCGTCCAGCGCGGGCCATCGGGTTCTTTCACCCGCTCCCTGACCCGCAGGAACGGCGCGGCGGCTTCCCCGTCATCGGTGCGTTCCGGCGGGGTGTCGGTGAACGTGATGCTGCCAAACAAGCCCGTCGCATCGCTTAGACGTTCTTTCACCAGATCGTGGGCGCCTTTCCATAAGTCTATTCCAACCCATTTACGCTGCAAATGTTCGGCGGCCACCAGCGTCGTGGCGCAACCTGCGAAAGGGTCTAAAACGATTTCGCCCTCGTTCGATGAAGCTTTGAGAATCCGCTCGTAAAGTTCTATGGGCTTCTGCGTTGGGTAGCCTAGACGCTCTTTTGCCATATTGTTGATTGTTGGAATATTCCAAACATCAGTGGCACCCTTCATTTGACCTTTGAGCATTTGTGAGGTAGCGGGAATAAGCGGTTTGTGAAAAACATATTCATCCGTCATTGAATAAAACAGAAGAGTATCATGCTTACGCGAATAAAATCGTTGCGATGAACCGCCAAGGCCATAGGCCCACACAATTTCATTCCTGAAATTCCGCCAGCCGAAGATGGCGTCCATGACCGCCTTCAGGTAGTGACTCGCCGTCGGGTCACAGTGCAGATAGATTGAGCCGGTCGGCTTGAGCACCCGCCGCATCTCCAGCAACCGCACCGCCATGAAGCACACATACGCCCCCATACCGTCCGAATGGGCATAGCGGGCGCTCTCTATGGCCTCCATCAACTTCGGATAATCGTCGGTGAGCTGGTCAACCCAGTCCTGATGGACGTCCCGCTCCCAGGACCATCGATCCTGGAACTTTGCCCCGGCGGCCAAACTATCGGGGGTTGCGTGGAAGTCCCGGCCCTTGTTGAACGGCGGATCGGTGGCGATCAGGTCCACCGATTGCGAATTCATGGCTCTCAGGAACTTTAAATTATCGCCGTGAAACAGGGTGCGATTGGCCCAGTTGGCTTCACAGGACTGCCGGACTGCCGGACTGCCGGACTGCCGGACTGCCGGACTGCCGGACTGCCGGACTGCCGGACTGCCCCTGTTTTATTCTAACCGGTTTCTCGCCGCCCGTCATTGTTGCTCGCACCATAAAATGGTAGATACAAGAGAGAATAGCGGCAAAAATTATCCCATCAAGTATATAATTCCCTTGGCATATGAGGGCAGGGAGAGTCGCGAGAAAAAGTCTTTTTTCACTTTTTTTGCATTTTTTCCTTGACAGGTGCGTTATTTTGCCCTATGTTGTGCTCAGTGACAGGGACAGGTGCGTCCGCACCACACTTCGGGGTTCGCCCGGCAGCACCCTCGCTATTCGGGTTCTGTTTGGCAAAACCCTTTGCTATTCGGGGCTGTCCTATCCAACCCGGGCGCACCTGTCCCGGTCCCACTTATCCCGGGAAAAGTGTTTTGTGGTGGGCGTTTTATGGCGGCGGTGAGAGCGACCATACGATCGGTGAGAATAAACCATGTATCAGCTTTACTACGCGCTCAAGAGTGCCTCCATGGGCGTCCGGGTGATTTTGGAAGAAATCGGTGTACCCTATGAGCTAATCGAAATGGATATCGATCGTTCCGTTCCGCGCCCGCCGGAACATCGGGCCATCAACCCCAATGGCTGGGTGCCGGTTCTGGTCTGGGACGACGGTGCCATGTATGAATGCGCGGCCATCACCGTGTTTCTGTGTGATCGCCACCCCGAAGCCGGACTGGCACCGGGGCCGAACGACCCGGCGCGCGCGCTCTATCTTCAGACGTTGGTATACTTCTCGAATTCCATCCAGAACGCCTTCCAGCTAACCTACTACCCGGACCGGTTTGCCGATACACCGGCGGACGAGGCGGGTGCACAGCGGCGCGGGAACCGGCGACTTCGTGAGACCTGGAACGTGATCAATGATCAGATCAGCGACAACGACTGGGTTCTGGGATCGCGGTTCAGCGCCGCCGATATTTATCTGTTCATGCTGACCACCTGGATCTGGAAATCCATCGGCCATCCGGGCGTGGAAGACTTCCCCAGTGTCAACCGCATCGCCGACAAGGTATTGCAACGACCGAGCGTGCAGCGGGTGTATGAACCATGGATTGCCGCGAGGGCGTACTGAGCAGGTTTCGGGCTTCGTTCACACGCGGCGGGAATCCACGACGTGGAAACGATCTCGATTGCACGGCCTGATTTGGTCCTTTTGAAATCGCTGTGTCGCGGTAGACTGGGGCCTAAGAAACAGGGCCTAAGAAACAGGGCCCAGGAAACAGGGCCCAGGAAACAGGGAACGGAGCGTATGGAACCCGTCAACGAACAAGCGGAGCCGCCATCTGTCGACGACGACGGATTGCGGTCATATGAGCTGGAGGCCGGGCAGGTCGACGACATCCTGGATGCCCTGAACAACGGAGACCATGCCCGTGTTCGCCTTCTGTGCCAGTCGCTGCACTATTCGGATATCGCCGATCTTCTGGAGTGGTTGAGCACGGCAGACCGGCTCCGCCTGATTGACGTTCTGGGTGACGCGTTTGATTCCGATGCACTCGCCGAACTGGATGACACTGTTCGGGACGAAATTCTCGAATACTGGGGCCTCGAAAACCTGGTTCAGGCGGTCACCGAGTTGGACAGTGATGATGCCGTCGATCTGATCGAAGACCTAGATGAGGAAGAGCAGCGCAAGGTCCTCGATGCCATGCCGGCGGAAGGGCGAACCTTTATCGAGGAGAGCCTTAAGTATCCCGAAGACAGCGCCGGTCGGTTGATGCAACGGGAACTGGTGTTTGTGCCGGAATTCTGGTCGGTGGGTGAAACCATCGATTTCATGCGCCAGTCGGCCGATGACGCCCCGGAGTCCCTGCCCGAGGCATTTTACGATATTTATGTCGTCGATCCGGCCCATCGTCCCATCGGTGCGGTGTCGCTGTCAAGTCTGTTGCGAAACCGGCGTCCCGTAAGTGTCACCGATATTATGTGGAGGGAAATGCATATTATCCCCGTGACAACGGACCAGGAAGACGTGGCCTATCTGTTCCGGCAACGGGACCTTGTTTCAGCCCCTGTGGTGGATGACAGTGGCCGGCTGGTCGGGGCCATTACCATTGATGACGTGGTGGATGTGATCGACGACGAGCATGAAGAGGACATGATGCTGCTCGCCGGTGTGGGGGAGGACGACCTTTACGATGCTGCGATCGATACCACCAGGTCCCGTTTTACGTGGCTTGCGGTGAACCTGCTCACAGCCATTCTGGCCTCCATGGTCATCAGTGTTTTTGAGGCGACCATCGAAAAAGTGGTCGCGCTCGCTATCCTTATGCCCATTGTTGCCTCCATGGGTGGGAATGCGGCGACGCAAACACTGACCGTGGCTGTTCGGGGTTTGGCGACCAAGGAACTGACGGCAACCAATGCCAGGCGCATTATCTCCAAGGAACTCATGGTTGGTGTGATCAACGGTCTGTTATTTGCGGTGATCGCCGGTGCCCTGGCGTGGTGGTGGTTTGATGATAAGGCTCTCGGTGTCGTGATCGCCCTCGCCATGATCGTCAACATGCTCGTTGCCGGGCTCGCCGGAACCACGGTGCCACTTATGTTGGAAAGATTTGGTGTCGATCCGGCAATCGCGTCCAGTGTGTTCGTCACGACCGTCACCGATGTGGTTGGCTTCTTTGCCTTTTTGGGCCTCGCGGCCATCATCCTGCTATAGAGTATGGCCTAAGGCCCCGGGAGCCATCATTCCTGCCCTGGCCGATCAGCAAACCGGTATGGCGGCAACTCTATGCCATCAAGTCACCCGGCGGGATCAGGGTTGCAGCGCGGCGGCAAGAAACAGGAGGGGAAACCCGGCGCACTTTCGACACGTTTGCTATTGCCGATGTTGCGTCCCACGGCAGAAAAAGCCTTGTCGGTTTGCGCCGTTGCCCGTATGGAATAAGGCCCGTATGGAATAAGACTCGTAAGGAATAAAATATGAGCGATCCCATTGATTTCTATTTCGACTTTTCCTCACCGTACGGATATTTCGCCGCCCAGGGTCTGGAAAAGGTGGTCGCACCGTTTGACCGCATCGTTCGCTGGCACCCCATTCTGATTGGCGTCGTCATGCAGAAAACCGGCGCGGAGCCGCTGGCCAACGTCCCCATGAAAGGTGACTACATGGCCCGCGATTGCGAACGGCTGGCGCGTTTTATGGACGTTCCCTGGCAAATACCCGAACCGTTTCCGGTTTCTACCGTAACTGCCGCGCGCGCTTTCTATGGCCTGGAACAGAAAGATGGTGGCGACCAGACCCGCGCTGTTGCCTTCGCAAAGCAGGTGTATCGCGCATATTTCGCTGCGGGGCAGAATATCTCGGACACATCTGTTGTTGGCGAAGTGCTGACATCGGTTAGTGGTGGCGATACAAACATTGAGCACATGGTTTCTGACCCGTCGGTAAAGGCCCGCCTCCGTGCAGAGATTGAAACATCCATGGAAAGAGGTGTTTTCGGCTCGCCTTTCGTGCTTGTTGATGATGAACCTTTCTGGGGCGCAGATCGTTTCTGGATGATCAAAAGATGGCTGAAACGGGGAGGGTGGTAGGTTTTGACGGTACACCTGATCAAGCTGTGTGTGGGTGTCGATGAGGTGTCTCAGCTTCGCGACTGGCAACTGAAACGCGCAGAAAAGGCGAAATCACAGGGCGTACCGTATGAACCGCGTCATGTAACACGAAATACGCCAAGACGCGCAGACGAGGTTCTTGATGGCGGTTCTCTCTATTGGGTGATCAAACGATTCATACAGGTGCGCCAGAGAATTGTACGTATTGAGCCGGTGACGCGCGATGACGGGCAAGCGGCGTGTGCGCTGGTCCTCGACCCCGTGCTGGTAGAAACCAGACCTTATCCGCACCGGGCCTTTCAGGGCTGGCGTTATTTAACGGAACCCGATGCGCCGCCTGATAAGTCTCTGGTTTCCGGCGACGGGGAAACCCTTCCAGACCTTATGAAAGCTGAATTGCGCGACCTTGGTCTTCTCTAGAGTCAATTGACAGCCCAAACGGAGTATGACTTATTGGCTTTACTGTAGACTAAGAACGAAAAGACCTCCCATGATTGGCGAACGAGTAAAACACTTCCGAATCCAACGCGGCATGACGCAGCAGGAATTGGCCGATAGAGCCGGAACAGAAACGTCGCGAATTTGCCGGGTCGAAAAGGGCGGGCACGAAAACATGCAAGTCGGCAACCTGATTCGATTGGCCGAGGCCCTGGAAGTGCACCCCGGTGAATTAATCGCAGAGTATGAACCTGAACCGGAAGCCAAGGGATTTTTCCAGCGCGTGTTTTCTTTAGGATGACCACTACGCCGGAAAGAGTTGGGACGAGGGCCGGACAAACGTCAACCGCGGATGCTGTAACGGGCCTGAAGCGAAAAAAGGGGCTAACGGCGGGGTGTAAAGGACTTTAACCAGCTGAGACGGCTTTCCAGAAGATCGATATCGTGGTCGAGCCAACCGTTCAAGTTTCCCGGTTTTTGCTCAACCACCGCCTTCAGTTCCATCAATCTGTCGCGTTCATTTTCTACAAATGCTTGCAGAATTTCGATCTGCGCCGTTTGGTCAACCGTATCCAGATGGTGAAGAAACCGGAACTTGAGCGTTATCAGAAGTTTGTTCAACTCTGTTGCGCCCATACGCAAGGGTGCGGTCAGGAGCGCCTTCAAGGCCAGGATACCGGCATCGGTAATGGAGACGTTGGCGGCTTCAATGTCCTGTGTGTCTTCAACAGCAATCAACCCTTCATAGCGAAGAAGTTCGATGGATGGTGCCATGACATCCAGAGACGGTCCGATAACCATGGCCATAAAGTGCCTGATCGAACGCGCAAGATCACCGTAGGTCATGTCGCTATCGGCGAGCGTACCGAGAGCACACACCCGAACAGCTTCTTTTGGGGTTAGTGTGTTGTCTGTAAACATATCAAATCAAGCATAAGGGTAATATGTCACCAGGTCATCAATACTTTAACACAAGCACGCTGTTTCACTACGCAACGGCACGCAAGCCGTGAAATGACCATACTTCGATCATCGCACCGAGCAGCTCATCAAAATCCCTGTCTGAATGAAGTGGCGTTGGTGTAAACCGAAGGCGTTCGGTGCCACGGGGCACCGTGGGGTAGTTGATAGGCTGGACATATATACCGTGCACATCAAGCAGACGATCTGACAGGCTTTTGCAAAGCACAGGGTCGCCTATATGAACCGGAACGATGTGAGACTCTGACGGCATCACCGGGAAGTGCGCCCGCGTGAGCGTATTCTTGAGTGTACTCGCTCTCTCCTGGTGCTGATCGCGCAACTCCGGATGCGCCCTGACATGGCGAATACTGGCAAGACCGGCGGCGGCAACGGCTGGCGGCATGGAGGTGGAAAAAATAAAACCGGTGCCATAGGAACGGATAAAATCACAAAAGGCAGAGCTGCCGGCAATATAGCCGCCGACAACGCCAAACCCTTTGGCCAGGGTGCCCTGGATAATATCCAATCGCTCCATAACCCCGTCGCGTTGAGCTACACCGGCACCCTCAACACCATACAGACCAACCGCGTGAACCTCGTCGATGAATGTCAGCGCGTTATATTTGTCGGCGAGATCACAAAACGCCGCAATCGGCGCCATGTCCCCGTCCATGGAATAAAGGGACTCAAAGGCAATGAGTTTTGCTCGGTCCAGAGGTTCATTCTTTAGAATTTCCTCCAGGTGTTCGACGTCGTTGTGTCGAAAGATCATACGCTCAGCCTTTGAGTGACGTATCCCTTCAATCATCGAATTGTGATTTGAGGAGTCTGAAAAAATGATGCAGTCCGGCATCATGGCACCGAGGGTGCTAAGGGTTGTCATGTTTGCGACCCAGCCAGAGCCAAAGATTAGGGCCGCCTCTTTTTTGTGCAAGTCCGCCAGTTCATTTTCCAAAAGGATATGATAGTGATTGGTTCCGGCAATGTTGCGCGTTCCGCCCGCCCCCGCACCACATTTGTTGATGGCGTGGTGCATGGCTTCGAGAACAACGGGATGTTGACCCATCCCCAGGTAATCATTGGAACACCATACACGGACATCGTGAACATCATTGTCACGATAATTTTGCGCTGCCGGGAAACGGCCCGCGCACCGCTCCAGATCGGCAAAAACGCGATATCGTCCTTCTTCCCGAAGGTCATTCAATCGATCATAAAAGAACTGCTGGTAATCCATAAACCGGAGCCCAAATTTCAGATTATCGAAATGCAAACGAGGATATCAAACCTTCGGAACGCGCCCACCCGGTCGTATCGTCCAACGCCTTGTCGAATGCAACCAGTATTTCAGAAATCTCTTCCTCATTCACGATAAGCGGTGGGCAAAAGGCTACCGTATCGCCAAGCGCACGAACGACCAGGCCATGCTCTCTGGCGCGTGCCGCGGCATAGGCCCCAACGCCAGCTTTCGGATCAAACGCTTCCCGCGTGTCTTTGTTTGCAACCAGCTCCACACCGGCCAATAGACCACAGCCACGGACTTCACCAACCAATTCTCTTTCCGCGAACTGTGCCAGACCATCAAGCAACACAGGAGAAACCCGGTTCACATGTCCGACGATATCGCGCTCCTCATAAATCTTGAGCGTTTCCAGGGCCACGGCGGCGCTAACCGGGTGTCCGCCAAATGTGGAGCCATGTCCGAACACCCCGAGCTTTTCACTCTCCGTAACAAGGCCCTGGTAAATCCTGTCGGAAATCATCAAGGCAGAGATTGGCAAGTAGGCCGATGACAACTGCTTTGCCGTGGAAACCAGGTCAGGCTGAATGCCAACCGTCTGACTGCCCCACATGTTTCCGGTGCGACCCAATCCATTGATGACTTCATCTGCCATCATCAGAACGTCATATTCACGCAAAACAGCCTGAATTTTTTCAAAGTAGGTGGCGGGCGGTACAATGACCCCACCGGCACCCATGATCGGTTCGGCAATAAAGGCGGCGACCGTATCCGGATCTTCTTCCAAAATCATTTTTTCCAGATTGGCGGCGCACCGGGTCGCAAAGTCTTCTTCGCTCTCACCCTCGATACCGTTTCGATAGAAGTGCGGACAATCCGTATGTTTGATCCGATCGATAGGGAGATCAAAATCGGCATGAAGATGGGGCAATCCAGTCATGCTGGCGGCGGCTACAGTGACCCCATGATAGCCCCGTAGACGGGCGATGATTTTCTTCTTTTCGGGCCTGCCGATGGCGTTGTGATAATACCAGATCAGCTTTACCGCCAGGTCAGTGGCTTCAGAACCGGAGTTTGCAAACAGCACCCTGGACATGCCCTCAGGCGCCACGGAAATCAGTTTTTCACAGAGATCAATGACGGTATCCGCGGCCATGTGGGCAAAGCCATGACAGTAGGGCAGTTTCCGCAGTTCACGCGTTGCCGCCTCTATGAGGCGTTCTTCGCCATAACCAAGGCCGGTGCACCACAATCCGGAAAGCCCCTCGATGTAACCCCGACCATTTTCATCGTAGACCCGAACGCCTTCGGCGCGCGTAATGATAAACGGACCGACATCCTCATGGGTTTTGAGATTTGTGTAACCATGGACGTGATGGGCGATGTCGCGGCTGGCGGCGGAATTGCCGGGGTGTTTCATATGCATTCTCCGTCCCCTTTGCGGGGTTATGCAGGTTGGATTGAGCGAGAGCGTACCATATACCCTATTTTATGGGATGGAAATTATCTGGCTCCGTTTTGAATTCATTGCTACGGCAGCTCACTCAACGGCTTTGTTTTTTCTCGGGTCCAATGCTTCCCGAAGTGAGTCACCGAGGAAGTTGAAGCTGATAACAGTCAGGAAAATCAGGAAACCCGGGTAGAATGCCAAAGCGGGGGCTTCCCAGATCAATTCCTGTGCATTTGTCAATAAATTGCCCCAGCTTGGGGTGGGAGGTTGAATGCCGAGACCAAGAAAGCTCAAAGCTGATTCAAGAAGAATGATATTGCCGATTGCCAGGGTTGTGGAAACGATAATGGGTGATGTCAAGTTGGGAAGAATGTGAACAGCCATAATTCTTGCCGGCGTTGCTCCCTGGGCTTCCGCCGCCAATACGAAAGGTTGCTCGCGCAGAGACAACGTACTGGCCCGTACCAATCTTGCTGTGGTGGTCCATCCGAACAGAACAACAATCGTGATAATTCGAACGAGGCTTATGTATTCATGGCTCGCAAATGTGTTCGATAAACCAAGTTCGCCCAGGTCGATGGCCGCCAGAACAATGAGAACAGGAAGCAATGGAAGGGCAATCACAATGTCCGTAAACCGCATCAGGACGGCATCCAGGCGACCACCAAAATAACCGGCTGTCAGGCCAAGTACCGTCCCCAGTATCGCCGCGAACCCTGCGGCAACCATGCCAATGAAGAGGGATATCTGACCACCATGGAGCAATCGGGATAACACATCTCGACCCAGCTCATCTGTACCCAGGGGATTGGATAATGAAGGGCCAGCGAAACGATTTAAAAGGTCAACCTGATCAGGGCTTATATTGAAGACAAAATTGTAGAGAGGCGCCAGTGCTGACGCGGCTATCAGACAGACGATAATGGCGATACTCACGACTCCAAGAGGGCGGTTCTGAAACTGCTGCACCCACAATGCCTTGGGCGGGCTTTGCTTGTATGGAATAGAGCTGGAATTCACCGGGAACCTCCTGCCAGGCGAATGCGCGGATCGAGACAAACATAGGCCCCGTCGGCCAAAAGGTTGCCCAGCAATGTCATTGCTGTGGCCAGGAGCAGGGCAATGAGCGCAAGGTTGAAATCATTTCCCATAATGGAGTCAAAAATGAGTTTTCCCATGCCCGGATAAGCGAAAATCATTTCCGTGATCAAGGCACCGGAAAACAGTGCGCCAAAATCCAGGGCGACAACAGTGATGACCGGTAGCATGGCATTTCTGAGAGCATGGCCGAGAACCACCCGCGAAGGGGAAAGACCTTTTGCTTGCGCGGTCCTAATGAAATCCTGGCGAAGGACATCGATCATCGCCGCGCGCATGTAACGGGTATGGCTGCCGACGCTCGCAATGGTCAAACTGACAATCGGCAACACGAAATATCTGGCGCTTTCCCAGAGAGAAGACGCCTCGACAGTTCCCATTCCCCCGGCTGGCAGGATACGCAAGATCACGGAAAAAAGGATTATGAGCAAAATCGCGAGCCAGAAGGGCGGAATTGATATCCCCGCAAATGCCGCAAAGTTGATTAGATGATCCAAACGGCGATTTTGATGATAAGCAGCAAATACCCCCGAGAAAATGCCGATGCACACCGACAATCCGAAACTCAGACCGAGAAGAATTGCCGTGGATTGGAGGGCAGGAGAGATGACATCAAATACCGGTTTTGCGTGAATTCGCGAGTATCCAAAATCTCCGCTCAGAGCAGCACTCGCCCAATTGACATAGCGCTGCCATAGAGGCTGGTCCAGTCCATGGAGTTTCCGTAAGCGTTCGGCATCTTCGCTCGTCACATCGGGATTGGCCGATATCATCAAATCAATAGGGTCACCCGGCATCAATCCGATAAGAACAAAGATGACGAACGACATGGCGGCAAGCACGCCAGCCGCCTGAAGTATTCGAATGGTTGTGTACGGGATCACGGTGCCGGGCTTTGTTACTCGGTGGGATATATGGTTTCAGGGAACCAGGGAACTCATTGCCCGACACTCCAATCTTCGATCCAGAGTGTGGTTGGGTACTGGTGTCCTGTTGGTTCGAGGCCTTTCAACCATTTTGGAAGAATGAACGCGTTGGCACGAAAATAGAGGGGGATCACAGGAACTTCCGTAACATAAATTTCTTGCAATTCTCGCCAGAGGGTGCGGCGCTTTTCTTCGTCAAGCTCAATCTCAATAGCATCGATGAGCTCATCCATCCGTTCGTTTCTGAAACCGGGATAGTTCTGACCTTCAAAACCGTTATGTTCGCCGGGAATATACGCGGAATGGAGGGTGGATCGCGGCACGCTCTCAGGTGCGCTGATCCAGGCATACATGCCGAGCCCGCTAAACAGGCGTTCGGTCATGGTCTCGCCAAAAAAGACCCGGGCTGGTTGATTGGTTATGTTGATGTCAATACCAATGGCTTTCCATTCACTCCGGAGAACCTGCTGAACCAGCTCCCGTGTCCGGTTACCTGTTGTGGTCATGAATTCGAGGGTCAGGGGATCACCGTTTTCGTTTATCAGAACCCCGTTTTTCAGGGTGCCCCATCCCGCGTCACGGAGAAGCTGCGCGGCTTTCTGGGGTGCGTACTCTAGGCCCTCCAAATCATTTGCAAACATTTTATCGAGAGGATTTACGTTGCTTACGGCGGCGGGTTGCCTGCCGGCAAACAACTGTTGGCTGATACGATCGCGATTAATGGCATGCACCAGGGCCTGGCGTATTCGTAGGTCCAAAAGGATTGGGTTATCCAGATTTAAATCTATGTGTTCGTATATCAGACCGGATTGGTATCGAACATCGAAACGTCCGGCGTGGCGTTTTTCAAGCGAAATGGCCTGGTCCAGGCTGAGACCCAATTCACCCGCGATCATATCAATACTGCCAGACAGAAGGTTGGCTTCCAAAGCTGCTGTGTTTTCAATGACACGGACAACAATGCTGTCAAAGGCCGGTTCCTTACCCCACCACATGGGGTTTCGCCCCAGAACCACGTGAGAACCAATCTGAACGTCATCAATCACGTAGGGCCCCGAGTAAAGCCCTTCGTTTGTTGTGTCTGTATCGTACGCTGTTTTGTTTCGATACGCCGAAGGGTTCGCAAACCGGGTGCGTTCAATATGTTCCGGTAGGATATCCAAACCGCCTAAGTCGTTGTAGTCAAAGGTGACGCGATCCACGTGCAGGATAAATGTCTTATCGTCGATAATATCCAGAGCATGGATCCGACGATAGAGTTCCGCACTGGCGATACCGGTCATTTCATGACGACCGACCTCCCATGTAAAAGCCACATCGTGGCTGGTTAAAGGGCGGCCATCTCCCCACACCGCATCAGGATGGAGGGTAAATGTGAGCGCAATGCCAGCCCCGTGTTCGGCAGTCGTTTCCAGCACCGCCAACCCGTTGTCGAGGGTCGGCAATTCCACACATAGCATGCAAACCAAATTCCAGTCAGCGTCGTAGGCGGTCAATGGCCGCCTTGTCATCGACAGGATATAGGTTTTGGCCAGCATGGAATTAATGGATGGATGAAACGTGGCAGGGAACTGTGTGATGCCAATGGTCAATCGGTCTTTTGCGACGGCAGGGATTGCGGCACACAGGGCAAGGGCGACAACACAGCCCTTCAGAGATCGAAGAACAATGCGTTGAAAGAGTAGGCGGGCTGATGTCATATCGTCCTCAGATACCGGTGCACAATGCCGATCACTCTAGCATTGTCGGCAATAGGCTCCAAGTTGGCGGTGCCGGTTAATTCGCGCCTTTTCCACCGTTGGCGGCGGACCAGGAAACCGGGTCGGCAAGAAAATCATTCACACCTTCAATGTCGGCCGCATGGAAATAGTTGCCTTCTTTGGCAACCCGGAGGACGTCATGCCAGGTCGTGAGATATCGGAGGTTCACCCCGATGTCCCGAAGGCCATCCAGCGCGCCGGGAAAGACGCCATAAAAAAAGACCACAAAAGCGTCACTGACTTCGGCCCCCGCCGTGCGAAGGGCATTGACAAAGTTAATCTTGGACCCGCCGTCAGTAGCCAGATCCTCGACCAGCAAAACATGATCGCCCTCGGACAGGCTGCCCTCGATCTGTGCATCCCGACCAAACCCTTTCGGTTTCTTGCGGACGTATTGCATGGGTTTTCCGGTTGCCTGTGAAATCCAGGCGGCGTAGGGAATGCCGGCGGTTTCTCCACCCGCAACAGAGTCGATACTATTCAGCCCTATGCTTTCATCCAACATGTTCACGGCGTGCTCAATTATTCGGGATCTGGCTTCCGGAAACGAGATAACCCGCCGACAATCAATATAGACGGGGCTCGCCCAACCCGCCGTGAGCATGTAGGGTTCAGCGGGGCGAAAGTTTACAGCTTTGATGTCCAGTAAACACTTGGCGGTTTCCAGAGCGGCTGAATGCTGATCGAATGTTCGTTCAGATTGGGACATGGGATTTTCCACTTTTGAAAAGGCTATACTTGTTTAGTCCGTGACGAAGCAGGTTACAATTTGCAATCCAAAGAATAATTGTGGAAAACGACAGGGGTCAGGTCCATTGCATACAAGGGAAATTTTTGCGGCGATATGACAGGTTTGAACCATATGCAGGTTAATCCTCTCATCTGGCTGTTGATGGATGATCGCGCCGGAAACCGGAGCCAATGTTTGGGTGTGGCCGAGGCATTGGGGTTCCCTTATGAAATCAGGGATATTGAATACAATGCGTTGGGGCGCCTGCCGAATGGTGTCATTGGGGCCAGTTTCATCGCTCTGAGTCCCAAAACCAGGGCGGCACTTGTAGCGCCCTGGCCAGACCTTGTTATTGCGGCTGGGCGGAGAACGGCTGGTGTCGCGCGGACAATCAAACGGCAAAATTCAGGTCGAACCAGGATTGTCCAAATCATGTTTCCGGGGCGATCGGGGCTGTCAGAGTTTGATTTGATCGCGGCACCCGGCCACGATCGGATCGGTCCCTTACCGAATGTTGTGACAATCACAGGGGCACCACACTCATTGACGCCTGAGAAACTCCAGTCTGCCAGAACTGAGTGGCAGCCTGCGTTTGGAGAATTACCCACCCCATTAATTTCGGTCTTTCTGGGTGGCGATACAAGCCGCAAGTCCTTTGATTCCACTCTGGCGGCGGATTTTGGCGTTGCGGTCAACAACATGGCGCTGGATTGTGACGGTGGGTTGTTGATTTCAACCAGCCGAAGAACGTCGCCCGCCGCCGCCAATTCCTTTCTTGCCGGGATATCTGTACCACATTTGGTGTACAAGTGGGGTGATGAGGCGGAAAACCCTTATGTTGGTTATCTGGCTTGTGCCGATATTCTTATAGTATCAGGAGACTCAGTCTCCATGATCTCTGAGGCTTGCGCAGGGACTAGGCCTGTATACATTTTTGCACCTCAAGGGTTTGTTGTTGATAAGCACGCACGCCTGCATGACGATCTTTACAAAGGCGGATTTGCGCGCCCCTTCAATGGCAAGCATGAAGAATGGTTTCATTCTCCCCTAAACGCCGCGGGCGATATTGCCGCTGCAATTCGGAACCTTCTTGAAGACACAACTGCGGATTAGCCGCGCCGAAAGGACATGGTTTCAAAGGTCTTTGAGAAACGGGATGAGCGGTCTTGCTTCCTGCAATGAGCGGATCATTGTAACCGGGAAACCGGGTGTGGCGACAGCAAGGGCGTCGTCGGCCTCTTGCTTGATGGATTTCTCATGAGTGGCCGCATAAACGCCACCCTGAAAACCGGCCCGCCTGCCACATTCCATATCCCCTGACCTGTCGCCGATAATCCAGGAGCGTTCACGATCAATGGAAAATTGATTGCAGGCCGTATCGATCATTCCCGTTGCCGGTTTCCGGCCCGGATGGCGTTCCACGTTGTAGGGCGGGCGGGCTTTTTCATGGAAAGGGCAGGCAAGAACCATATCCCAGTGCGCGCCTTCTTGCGCCAAATATTCCGATATCCTTTGCTGTACGCTCGCAAAGGCTTCCCAGTCAAAATAACCTCTTCCAATACCCGACTGGTTACTGACGACAATAACCGGATGGTTGTTGGCATTGGCGTGGGCAATCAAGCCGGCGGCCCCCTCCAGCAACTTAACCTTGTCGGGGTGAGCGAGATAATGAACATCTTGATTGATAACGCCATCTCTATCCAGAAACAGTGCCGGAACATTTTCAGGGAAGGTTTCAGGCGGCGTGTGGATGCGTACCCAAACACCCGTTGAGTCTAGGACCCCGCCGCCCGGCACATTTGTGTTTCTGTGGGTTGCTGGAAGATCAGGCATTTTTGCGGTACTTTGTGACCAGTCAACATGAATGCGAGAGGCCTTATTATGACCGCCCTTGAAGCCGTCGTTCAATACACCTTGTAACCAGGGCCACATGGTGCAACGAGACAACAGCCCCCAACCGGCTCCGTCTATTGGCGATGTTAAACCTGCACCGCCCGTGTTGCGGTGGTTCCTGTTGCTTTTCGGGTTTCTTATGGTTGGCCTTGGGGTTGTGGGGATTTTTATTCCCGGGCTGCCGACAACAGTTTTTCTGATCATCGCTGTTTGGGCATTCGCCAGGAGCTCGTCAAAATTTCATAAATGGCTTGTCAATCACCCTCGGCTGGGGCCACCGCTGAGAGATTGGTTTAACTATCGGGTTATCCCCGTGCGGGCAAAAATTCTGGCTGTTGCGATGATGGCTTTGAGTGTGCTTTATATGGCCTATGTGGTCGATGGTGACCTGGAACCGGTTCTGATCCTGGGTGCCGTGCTGTTGCCTGCGGCATTTTACGTTTGTTCACGCGAAAGCGTGCGGCCAAAGGAACTCGAAAGTGAGCCAGAGCCCGAAAAGTGAGATAGATAAATGACTGAATTGCTTCTCTACGCCATTTGTTTTGTCGGCACGCATTTGATTTTATCGTCGAATATCGCGCGGCAGTGGTTACGGGACAGGTTAGGGAAGGTGGGTTTTCTTGCAACATACAGCGCCGTCGCCGGTGTGACGTTCTGGCTCATGATATCGGCGTACATTTCAGCCCCCGGTATTGAACTTTGGCATCCGACAGGCACTTTTTACTATCTCGCCATTGGGGTTATGCCGCTGGCCTGTATTCTTCTGGTATGTGGCTACACAACCAATAACCCATCGGCCATGGGCAGGAAGGTTAAAGACAGCGAGACAATTGAAGTGTCCGGTGTATATCGAATTACCCGTCATCCCGTACTGTACAGTATCGCACTCTGGGCGGCGGCGCATATGCTTGCCACCGGTTCGGCGGGGGCCGTTGTTTTCTTTGGCGCGCTTGCAGCACTCGCAATCCTGGGAAGCCTTCATCTTGATCATCGGAAAGCCCAAGAGCATGGCGAACCGTGGGTTCGGTTTGTAGCAAAAACGTCCAACCTGCCGTTTGCTGCAATCGCCCAGAGGCGTCAGGCCCTCGAGTGGCGGGAATTCGGTGTTTGGAGAATGGCGCTGGCGATTGGCCTATTCATTGTCATGCTGTTGGCTCATGAGCCCCTAGTGGGGTTGTCGCCCTTGCCCATGCCAGGCACCTAAGCCTCGGACAAATCGTTTAGCCGTCTTCCAGTTTTCGGTTTTTTTCCTGCAAAACTGCCAACAGCAAGCATCCGCTCTCGGAAACGGAGTGATGTTTTGAACCGGGCTCAAATCGCACGAAATCTCCCGCCTCAAAAACGTGGCCGTCGCAATCGGTCAGAGTTCCTTCCATGACGAGAAACTGTTCAGCCGCCATATGTTCGTGCGGCATGCTTTGGGCGCCCGGGTCAAATCGAAGCAGGAACAGGTCGAGATGTGTTTTCTCATCAAGGCTAAGTGGTAACCAATGCATGCCGGGAACAGGATCGCCGTAGCGATCATAGGGTCGAAAGGCACTTTCATTGGTTTTGGTGACGGATCGGGTCCTGGGATCCAGGATGTTTCCGAACTGTTTCGCCAACTCTGTTTTGATACTCAATACCTGTTCTCCGGGTTATTCGGCGCTGAATGCCTGAAGGCCTGTTTGCGCGCGACCCAGGATTAGAGCGTGAACGTCATGCGTACCTTCATAGGTATTTACCGCTTCAAGGTTCATAACATGTCGGATGACATGATACTCGTCGGAAATGCCGTTGCCGCCGTGCATATCGCGGGCCATACGGGCGATTTCCAGTGATTTCCCACAGCTGTTGCGTTTCATCATGGAAATGTTTTCCGGGGGGCACCCTGTATCACTATCCAACATACGGCCAATTCGCAGACAGCCTTGTAACCCAAGCGTGATTTCCGTTTGCATGTCTGCCAGCTTTTTCTGAATGAGCTGGTTGGCGGCAAGTGGTCGGTTGAATTGTTTTCGGTCCAGCGTGTACTGCCGGGAAGCATGCCAGCAAAACTCGGCGGCACCAAGTGTGCCCCAGGCAATCCCGTATCGTGCCTTGTTCAGACAACCGAAGGGGCCTTTTAGGCCGCTAACATCAGGAAACATGTTTTCTTGCGGCACGAAAACCTTGTCCATAACAATTTCGCCGGTTGCAGAAGCCCGCAGGCTGAATTTGCCTTCAATTTTTGGCGTGCTTAGACCATCCATGCCACGTTCAAGAACAAAACCACGGATCACACCGTCCAGTTTGGCCCAGACAACCATGACATCGGCGAGCGGGGAACTTGTGATCCACATCTTCGATCCGCTCAGGACATACCCACCGTCTGCTTTTTCCGCTCGGGTTTTCATGCCGTCGGGATCGGAGCCGTGGTCAGGCTCCGTCAACCCAAAACATCCAAGAAGTTCACCCGTCGCTAGCCGGGGCAGGTATTTCTGCCGCATTTCTTCGGTTCCGTATGAAAAGATCGGGTACATGACCAGTGACGACTGCACGCTCATAACCGACCGGTAGCCGGAATCAACCCGCTCAATCTCTCTTGCAACCAAGCCGTAGCATACGTGATTAACGCCGGCACAGCCGTACTCTTCCGGGATTGTCGAACCGAGAAGGCCCAATTCTCCGAGTTCATTTACGATCTCACGATCAAATATCTCGTTGCGATTGGCCTCAAGAACACGGTTCATTAGCTTGTCTTGGGCATAATCCCTGGCCGTATCACGAACCATGCGTTCGTCTTCATCAAGCTGTTGATCAAGATTGAAGGGGTCGTCCCACTGGAATACCGGCTTTGTCATGATAGGTGATCTTTTCCTGATAATTGTGCGGCGCAGCAACAGCAACTTGCCATGATTTGGCGGCCAACAGCAAGCGCCCTCTTATCTGTTGGGATTATTCTACCAGCGCTGGCAGAAATCGTGCTCGATTTCAAACAGGGCCATGGCCCGCACTGTATGATTTACAATGTCTTCAATGGATAGCAGATTGCTGTAGAAAGCCGGTACAGGGGGCTATAATCATTCCAGCGCATTCAAACGAGCCGCTTGCAATGCATCATATAGATTGCGAGAGGTGAGAAAAGCTTTGGCGTTGCTGGTTGTTTAAAACCGATCCAAACAGTACAACGGTAAAATGACCGACTTCTCAAGACCATGCCGGGTCAGGAACATTCTGATCATCTTCGCTGCTTTATCGCTCTCTGCGTGTGGGTTAGATCCGTTTGTCTACGACAGGGGTCGGTTTGACAGGTCCCTATCTGGATTTGGCAAGCCGTTGACAAACCGTTCACAGGTTGTGGTGTGCTATTCCACTTCAAACACAACGCCACAAAATGTTATTTCTCTTGCGACAGAAGCCTGTGCTGAACACGGCAAAGTTCCGGTGTTTGAGGAGCAAACCTATTTTAAATGTCCGTTGCTGGCACCTGTGGCAGCGATCTATGCTTGTGAGAATCCGGAGCAAAAATAAATTTTTGACGATGCCGGTCCTCTGCTATCCTGAACAAAAAGTGAGGAGAGGTGCTCCCATGAATGTCCTGAAATCCACTTTCCTTGTAGTCGCGCTCGTTTTGTCGGGGTGTGGCGGGAATAACAACATTGACAGGAAAACCGCCGGATGGATTGGTGGCGGAGCCGGTTTGGTTCTTGGGGGCTGGACGGGCAGTCAGTTTGGTGCGGGAACCGGTGAATTCATCATGACCGCATTGGGAGCCGTCGTTGGCGGCTCAATGGGGTATGACGCCGGGCGCAGGCTCGCTTTGGCAGATCGTCAATCCTACAACAATGCCGTCGAAACGGCGCTGAATGATAATGGGCAATACGTAACCTGGCAAAATGATACAACAGGCACTTCGGGTTATGTGACATCCGGCTCTCACTTCAGAGACGCCAACGGTCGATCCTGTCAAATGTTCCGGTCCACAATAGCGTTCATCGACGTTGTTCAAAACGGTAGCGGCACCGCGTGCCGGGAAATGGACGGGGAGTGGGTTCTTGTTGCTGATACCTTTCGTTAAGAACCGGCTGCTATCCACTACAAACAACTGTGGCGTTTCAACTGTTCGCATAGGACGGCTCCGGTATTGTTGAAATTCGTCTTTTTGGCCTTGATCGGCAGCTATCTGGCGCTGGTCCTGCTGATCTACACTTTTCAGCGCACCCTCATGTATGCGCCTTCTCGTGAGGTTTTGCCCGTGCCGACCGAGGCTGGCGTGCCGGAGTTACAGTCTGTTGAGCATAAAACATCAGATGGCTTGACGCTCACCTCATGGTATTCAAATTCATCGCCGAAAACGGGCAAGACAATCGTGTATTTTCATGGAAACGCCGGGGACATAGCGGACCGCGCATTCAAGGCCCGACAGTTTCTTGATGCGGGATATGGCGTTTTTCTTTTAGGGTATCGGGGGTTCGCTGCAAACAAGGGAACACCAACCGAGGAGGGTCTTTACAGGGATGCGCGTTCTGCTTTGAGTTTTCTCAAATCACAGGGTGTAGCGCCGGTTGATATCGTACTCTATGGAGAATCCTTAGGCGGTGCCATTGCGGTGCAAATGGCACTCGAATTGGCCTCGGAAAGACAGGGAGCGGAGAGCGAACCTGTGCGAGGTGTGGTACTTGAGTCCACATTTACGAGCATGGGAAGTATCGCGGCGGTTCACTACCCTTGGCTTCCCGCCGGGTATCTTGTCAAAGACAAATATGACTCGATCCGTAAAATCGATCTTATCAGGTCTCCGCTTTACATCATGCATGGCGGGCGGGACAGAACGGTACCGCAGGCGCACGGTAAACGCTTGTTTGCACTCGCGAGAGAACCCAAAGAGGCGAATTGGATCAGCGGGGCCCATCATAACGATGTTTATGAACACGGGGCCGGAAAAAGGCTGATTGACTGGCTCAATACCCTCTAGTCCCAACCCGGAAAATTCATAGCTAATCCGGTCTGAAAAAGCGCCTGCTTATTGACTATTTGAGTGTTTACGCATAATTTACCATGAATAGAGAAGTCTACCCTGCGGTTAGTTGTATGTGAAACACGATGCAACGCGAACGCCGGAGAACATGTAGGCGCTGTTAGCGCTTCATTATCAGGAATGTCCGCATTTGGATTTTTCTCAGGCTGGGTGAATTTTTCGCAGACGTGCGAAGATTTTTGGAGACAAAATGGCTCTCGTAGCAAAACCCGTATCGGCAGCAGCGCCCCAGAACGCGGCAGCCATTCGGCCCGCCAATTTGGCGCGCGCCGGTGTTGCCAGCAGTTTGGGTGGAGCTGTTGATTCCGTTGCCCATGCGGGTTCAGCACTCGTTGAAAATGGCGCATTTTCAGTGGTTGTCGGACAGGGTAACCGAGAGTTTGCCGGGCAGTCATCTTACTCGTTCTCGCAACGACACGATCAGGGCAACCCGCTGCCCAATCCTGGTACCGGAATTGTCGATCTTACCAGCCAGGGATTTGTTGAGCTTATAGAACTTCGCGATACCCTTACCTCAAACGGATCAGATGGAAATAGAGCGGTCGAAGCCGGAGCGAGAACAGGTCGTCTGATCCGTCAGGCAGTTGCACTTTATGAGGCGAGCATCGAAATCGCGGCGGGTCATGTGGACTTGCGTGGTGAAACAATCAGTATCACTTTGTGATCGGTTCAATCTCATCGAGAATGTTCATCGGAGGCTGTTTGCCTCCGTTTTTCTTTCCCCGGTTGTATCTGCCGTGTAGATTTGACCTTATCGGGTTGCGGAAAAGCAGGGGTATACATGCCGGCTGATGTGAAATCTGCATTTGATGTCGCGTTCTGGTTTGCCGATAGCGCACTGGCTGAAAACGAATACATGCAACCACAGAAGCTTCAGCGCCTGCTGTTCATTTCTCAGGCGTACTATTCGGTCGCTTTTCCAAAACGCACGTTAATGCCGGCGGTCTTTATCGCCGATGAAATGGGGCCCATTGAACCGAATGTTTTTATGGCTTTTTCACGCGGGCGACCCGACCTGGATGTGGAGCTTTATCTGCCGCACGATGTGGACGCATTTCTGGGCAGCATCTGGGGGCGGTTCGGGCACCATTCCATTGAGCGATTGAACGAATTGACAAATGAAACCGCGGCCTACAAACAGGCGCGGCTGCGCGGGGACAGGGCGGAGATAACGCTGGAAGCGATGAGAATTTCGTTTACCCGTGGAGAGACCGTGCCGAGCGTTGAGCAAGTTGTAAGGCCCAAAGTCATGCGAACCCAAAGCGGAAAGCCGGTTATTGTAAGGTCCTGGAACCCGCTGGATAAATCGTAGGAATAAGGTCTGGAAAATTTGGTCAGTTGCCGGGTACAGAGTCCTGGTCGGGTAACTTGCCGAGGTAAAACCCCCGCCCGCGAAGAAAAAACACCGCGCCGTCTTGCCAGACACGAAGGGCTCGATCAAACGATGCGGTTTGGCGTAACTGAGACGGCTCTTGTGCGTAACACCCCTGATAACCTCAAATTCAGGTTATCAGGGGCGGATCCCTTAAAAAAAATACGTGTACAAATCCGCCAGATCATGTGCTCTACTGACGATCAGAATTCATGGGGCTCAAAAGAACAAAAATAGAAATGAAGGAGAATGTGTATGCATTCATACCAAGCGCGTATACGGTTTTCCTTCACCAATAGAAGAGCGGCACGTGGAGATATCTGTTTTGAAGAGAAAGCGGGATTGCCTGCCGGTGCGGGGGTTGGTAGTTAAATTGAACTGCATTGAATCTGGCAATGGGGATCCAGATGCGCCACGTAATTAGTCTAACGATTGTGCTCGCCTGTTTTTGGTGGCTGAACTCAGGTTTAGCCCATCTCTTGATGCTTTCGCTGGCGGCGGCATCAATTATCCTGGTTGTTTGGATTTGTCACCGCATGGATGTTGTGGACCATCAGTTGGACCCCGTTCATCTATCACCCGGATTCCCGGGTTATCTAGTGTGGCTGGCAAAGGAGGTCATTGTTTCCAATATCACCGTTGTCAAGCACGTTTGGCTTGGCAACCAATCGATTTCCCCGACCCTAGAAAAAATCAAGATGGGGCAGAGAACAGATATCGGAAAGGTTATATTTGCGAACTCAATAACGCTAACACCGGGAACTGTTACGGTTGAACTGGAAGGGGATGAGGCGCTTGTTCACGGCTTGTTGAGGGAGAATGTGGAAGACTTGAAGGACGGTGAAATGAATAGCCGCATCTGTAGGCTGGAAGAGTAAATGCTGAGCGTCGCTACCGCCACTATCCTTGTTGTTATGGCCATGGCATTTATCAGAGCCAGTAGAGGCCCAACATTCTATGACCGTATCCTTGCGGTCAATATGCTGAACACAAAAACAGTGTTGTTGATTTGTCTTCTGGGATTTGTCATGGGGCGACCCGACTTTCTGGATATAGCCATTGTCTATGCCCTGATCAGTTTCATCAGTGTTCTTGCTGTCCTGTATTTCTCAGGCGCATTCAAAGTCGATAGTGACTCGATTGAAACACAGGCAAGCGAAACCCGGTCCGGCGAAGGGAAGTCGTGATGGAAGTGGTTCTCGATGTCATGAGTGGCACATGCCTGTTACTTGGCGGTTTTCTTGCTATCTCCAGCGGATTGGGGATCATCCGTTTTCCCGATTTCTTTACCCGCATGCATGCGGTTGGTGTCAGTGACACGCTGGTTACGGTTTTGATCCTGGTTGGGCTGCTTTTACAGCTTCCGGAATGGCTGGTGGTCGCAAAACTCATTTTTATCCTTCTGATGACGTTGTTTATCAATCCAACCGCGAGTCATGCTTTGGCCAAAGCAGCCCTTAAAGCCGGACTTACACCAAAAGTGTCGGGAGAAACAAAAGAAGGGGAGCGGTCATAGAATCCTACGTTCATCTTGCTTTGCTGGCGTTGCTTGTCGGTGTCGCTGCGGTCATTGCCAGGGTCAGGGATTTGCTGGCAGTTGCGATGTTGCTGGGTGTTTACGGCCTGTTGTCGGCATGCCTTTTTGTTTTTATGGATGCTGTCGACGTGGCGTTCACAGAAGCTTCTGTTGGTGCCGGAATTTCAACAATACTGATGTTGACAGCGGTTGCAATTACAGGCCGCAGGGAGTCGTCATCTTTATATCGCTCGTCGATTGCATTGGTTCTGGTTGTCCTTACAGGGGGACTTTTAATCTACGGTACGTTGGATATGCCGTACTTCGGTGCCATTGACGCACCGGCTAACCTGCATGTGTCTCCAAGATATCTCGTTGACTCGTTGCGTGAAATCGACGTTCCAAACGCCGTAACCGCCGTCCTTGCCAGCTACCGGGGGTATGATACTTTCGGCGAAGTGGTTGTGATTTTTACTGCGGGGATAGGCGTGCTTGCTCTGTTGAGTATTACGCGGGAACCCAAAGACAGCGATGAAGAAGTCGATGCCCTGAACGAAGCCATGCACGACAAGCATCTTATCGTGCGCGTTGTCAGCAAGATGATGATCCCGTTCATTTTGCTGTTTGCTCTTTACGTGCAGTTCCACGGAGATTTTGGCCCGGGCGGCGGTTTTCAGGCCGGGGTGATTTTTGCCGCAGCCATTATTCTCTATTCCTTGCTGTTTGGATTGAGCACAGCGCGCCGGGTCATCAACAAGCCAGTGGTTCGTGTCTTATCCGGTGTCGGTGTCCTTTTGTATGGCGGTGTCGGCGTCATTTCCTTGCTAAGGGGTGAAAACTACCTTGATTACAACGCCTTGCGTGAAAATCCCATTGATGGACAGCATTTGGGAATCCTATTGGTTGAGTTCGGCGTTGGGGTAACTGTTGCCTCCGTTATGATGATTATTTTCTTCAATTTTGCGGGTCGGCGGGAACACCTGCTGCTTAACAAGGACCGGCGTGAATAGTGGTATTGGGTCTTTTCAACTACTGGGCGGTTGTGGTGTTGATGATGATTGGTTTCTACATCGTCATTACGCATGGAAACCTGATCAAGAAAATGGTCGGGCTGACCATTTTTCAAACCTCTGTTTTCATTTTTTATATTAGCATCGGTAAAGTTGACGGCGGTACGGCGCCGATCCTTGAAGAGGGAATAAAGCTTTATTCCAACCCCTTGCCACACGTCCTGATTCTCACGGCTATCGTCGTGGGAATCGCGACCACGGCGTTGGGCCTAGCGTTGATTGTGCGTATCAGGGAAGCATACGGGTCTATCGAAGAAGAAGAAATTCAGCATAAGGATGACCTTGCGTGACAGCACATCTGCCCATATTGCAGGTCATTCTGCCGTTGCTGGCGGCGCCGTCGTGCTTGTTGTTAAGAACGCCGAGGGTGATCTGGGCGTTCACTTTGGCTGTCAGTGCCATCAGCTTCCTCATCAGCGTTGGCCTGTTGCAACAGGTTCTGGAGACCGGTGCCATTTCCTATGAGCTCGGGGGATGGAAAGCGCCATGGGGAATTGAGTATCGCATTGATGAACTCAATGCCATGGTGCTGCTGATCATTACAGCTGTGAGTACCGTGGTGTTGTTTGCAGCCCAGACAAGTATTGAAAAAGAGATACACCGCGACCGGCATACTTTTTTTTACGTTCTCTATCTTCTGTCATTGACCGGAATGTTGGGGATCGTCTCTACAGGGGACGCCTTCAACGTATTTGTTTTTCTGGAAATTTCTTCATTATCCGGTTACGCCCTTATTGCCATGGGGGGCAGCAGGCGCGCCGTATGGTCGGCCTTTCAATACCTGGTCATTGGCACCATCGGTGCCACCTTTATCCTGATCAGTATCGGTCTTATCTATGGCATGACTGGTACATTGAATATGGCGGATATCGCAGATCGATTACCGGAAGTTGCCGAAACAAGGACCATTTTTGCCGCCTTTGTGTTTTTCATTGTTGGCATCAGTCTCAAGCTTGCGCTGTTTCCAATTCACTACTGGCTGCCCAATGCCTATTCATACGCCCCTTCGATTGTAACGGCATTTTTCGCCGCCACCTCAACCAAAGTTGCGTTGTATCTTCTGATCCGGTTTACCTTTTCTGTGTTCGGGTTTTCGTTTTCGTTCACCACATTGCCGATGAATGAATTGTTCCTAACAATTGGTGTGCTGGGGATTTTTTTTGGCTCT
Organism: Rhodospirillales bacterium; assembly: GCA_963921245.4. Taxonomy (GTDB): domain Bacteria; phylum Pseudomonadota; class Alphaproteobacteria; order Rhodospirillales; family Casp-alpha2; genus JABJGO01. Next base: position 1,348,804 of record CAWUEY030000001.1, read on the forward strand.
ATCGCCGCGATCTATCAGGAAAACATCAAACACTTGTTCGCGTTTTCCAGTATTGCCCAGGTGGGTTATATGATCGTGGGTTACAGTATGGGCACGGCGGCGGGTCTGATGGCAGGGTTGTTACATCTGTTCAACCACGCGCTTATGAAAGGTACATTGTTCATGGCAATTGCTGCGGTAATGTACCGTGTCGCCAGTGTTCATATAAATGATTTCAAGGGACTCGGTCGCCAGATGCCCATAACCATGGCGGCAGTCGTCGCTGGTGGTCTGAGCCTTATCGGCATTCCGTTGACCGTTGGGTTCGTCAGCAAATGGTACCTGGTGCTGGCGGCCCTTGAAAACGGGTGGTGGCCGGTTGCCGCTATCGTGGTAGCCGCCTCCTTGTTGGCGTTGATTTATGTATGGCGAATTGTCGAGACGGCTTATTTCGCGGAACCCGAGGCTGGTCACGAACCGGTCAGTGAAGCACCTGCATCGCTTCTTGTGTCCATGTGGCTCCTGGTTGCTGCCAATATTTACTTTGGTATTGATACGCGTCTTGCGGTGACACTCGCTGATGCAGCCTCTAACGCCTTAATGGGGATCGTGCCGTAATGATGTCGCTTTCCCTGATGCTACAGTCATGTATTGTCCTGCCACCTTTGGCCGTCGTCGGGCTTGTCCTGGCCCGAAACAATCCAAACCTTCGCGAATCCCTTACGATTGTCACGGGTGTTATCGTTCTTTATTTTACCTCCAGCCTGTACGACGCCCTATCCAGTGGTGAGCAAATCTCGGCTTATTGGCTGCAAATTTTGCCCGGATTACACCTGAGTTTTACCATTGAGCCTTTGGGCATGTTGTTTGCGTTGGTTGCCAGCTTTTTGTGGCCGGTGACGACAGTTTACGCCATCGGTTACATGCGAAATCATAACGAGGTAAACCAAACCAGATTCTACTCCTGTTTCGCGATCGCCATTGGCAGTGTGATGGGAATAGCCTTTGCCGACAATCTGTTCACCTTGTTTATCTTTTACGAAGCGTTGACCCTATCCACCTATCCTCTGGTAACCCACGCGGGCACAGAAAAAGCCAGGCAAGGCGGTAGGGTGTATATGGGGATACTCCTCTTCACCTCGATTGTGTTCCTTCTCGTTGCGATAATCGGGACCTGGTTTACAACAGGTACCGTTACCTTTACGCCGGGTGGCGTCTTTGGCGCGGAACATGACGGCTTTGTTGTCGGTGTTCTTCTTGCGCTGTTTGTTTTTGGTATTGGTAAAGCGGCAATCATGCCATTTCATCGCTGGCTTCCTGCAGCCATGGTTGCCCCGACACCGGTCAGCGCACTATTGCATGCTGTTGCGGTGGTTAAAGCCGGTGTGTTCTCCGTCATGAAGGTTTGCGTTTACATTTTCGGCATCGATCTTTTGGCAACACTGCCCGGCACAAATGCTTTGCTCTATCTGGCCGGGGCGACAATCCTGCTGTCGTCACTGGTGGCCATGCGTCAGGACAACCTGAAAGCCCGCCTTGCTTATTCAACGGTGAGCCAGCTTGGCTACATAACGGTTGGTGCGTTGCTGGCAACATCCACCGGGGTTATCGGTGGGTCCATGCACATTGCCATGCATGCCTTTGGTAAAATCACGCTGTTCTTCTGTGCGGGCGCGATCCTTGTTGCGGTACACAAGTCCAATATCAGCGAGATGCGTGGTCTCGGTCGTCAGATGCCCATAACCATGGCAGCGTTTTTTATCGGGAGTCTCAGCATTATCGGTGTTCCACTGACAGGCGGAACCTGGAGCAAGTGGTATCTCCTCACCGGTACGCTCGACACACAACAGTGGGTCATCACGGCGGTGTTGTTAATAAGCTCGCTGTTGAATATTGCCTATCTTCTACCCATCCCTATTCGAGCATTCTTTCCGGGCAATGAGACGGTCGAAGCTGACTCGAACATAAAGGAAGCCCCGCTGGCTTCACTGGTCGCTCTGTGCATTACCGCGGTGTGCTGCGTGGTTTTGTTTTTGTATCCGCAACCGTTGTATGAATTGGTTACAGCCATTTTGGAAGTATCGACCGGAGGGGGAGAATGAGCGACATTGAACAAAAGCACTGGCTAATCAGACCGGGGACAATACATTTGATTTGGCGCTATGGTATCGCCATTTTAGCGATTTTGGTTATTGCTGATTTCTTTGTGGAGCCACACCCCTACTTCCAGATCGATGGTACTTTCGGGTTTTTCTCCTGGTACGGGCTCATAACCTGCATCTTGATGGTAGTGTTTGCGAAGGCCTTGGGGTTTTTCATAAAACGATCGGATACCTATTATGACGAGTGACGTTCCCCCCGGCCTTGTCCTCATTTTCGGTGCATTCCTTTTGCCCGTCTTTGGACCGCAAATCCGGCTTATTCTGATCCTGGGTCTGCCTCTGGTAACGCTTGGCTTGATATGGAATTTGCCAGATGGTGCGGGCCTTGCCGTTCCAATCTTTGACTACCAACTTGTTCTCGTTAAGGCCGATGCGTTGAGCCGCCTGTTCGCAACGGTGTTTTCTATAATGACATTTGCTGGAGGACTGTACGCACTCAGCCAGAAACGCGTGTTGGAGCTGGTGGCCGCCTTCCTATACGCCGGTTGTGCGATTGGCGTCATCTTCTCCGGAGACTTGATAAGCCTGTTCATATTCTGGGAAATCATGGCTGTAGCCTCCACCATTGTTGTGCTCTCGGTGGGCAGCGACCTCTCCAACAGGGTCTCCATGCGCTATTTTCTGGTTCACATGTTTGGCGGTGGACTCCTGTTGGCGGGAATATTGTTCCATATTCTTGATACCGGATCGACCGCATTCGGTGCCATGAGGCCGGATTCTCCCGGAACGATCTTGATACTCGCAGGTTTTCTCATTAATGCCGCCGCACCGCCTCTGTCGGCGTGGCTGTCCGATGCCTATCCCGAAGCGTCCTATAGTGGTGCCGTGTTCCTTTCCGCCTTTACCACCAAGACCGCCGTTTATGTGCTGATGCGCGGCTTTCCCGGTACCGAGATTCTCATGTTCATCGGCGTCTTCATGATTTTTTACGGGATCATATATGCACTGCTGGAAAATGACATGCGCCGCATCCTCGCCTACAGCATCGTAAATCAGGTGGGTTTCATGGTAACCGGTATCGGCATTGGCACGGAAATGGCCCTCAATGGCGTTGCTGCTCATGCTTTCACGCATATTATCTATAAGGCGTTGCTGCTGATGTCTGCCGGGGCGGTTCTCTACATGACCGGTAAACGCAAATGCACAGACCTTGGCGGGCTGTTCCAGAGTATGCCCCTCACGGCCATTTGCGGCATTGTTGGTGCACTATCAATATCATCATTCCCGTTGACGTCAGGGTTCATCAGTAAATCGATGATCGGACAGGCCGCCGCAGACGAGCACCTTATGATCGTCTGGATGTTCCTGTTAGCGGCGTCGGCCGGCGTGTTTCTCCATGCCGGGATCAAATTCCCATGGTTTGTGTTTTTCCAGAAGGATTCCGGTCTGCGCCCGCCGGACCCGCCCTGGAACATGAAGCTGGCCATGGTATTGTTTGCCGTCATATGCCTCGGCCTTGGAATTTGGCCGGAGTACCTGTACGACCTGTTGCCCTATCCGGTTACTTACGAGCCCTATACCGTTGCTCATGTGGTCAACATGCTACAGCTTTTAATGTTCTCGGGTTTTGCTTTCTTTCTCATGTTGCCCTGGATGCAAAGAACCCTGACCATTTCTCTTGATTTCGACTGGTTCTATCGTCGCGTTTTTCCTGCGGCAATCCCGGGTATATGGAATTCTATTCTGCAGATGGATGCGGCCATGAGACAAACGATTTGTGACGGACTGTCATCGTATTTCCAGGGTTTGTCGCGCAGAAACACCCGGCCCGGTGTGCTGTTGTCGCAATCGCGTCCGATCGCTGGAATGGTTCTCTGGGTGGTCGTATTCGTCGCTGGATATCTGCTACTTAGTTTTCTCTAGCACCCGGCCCTGCATGGCCGCGCCCGGCACTTGTGACGGTGGCAACTTTACCGGTGAGATCGAAAAGTGACCGCGGACTCAATCCTTGGAGCCTGGACGGATCAGTTGCCAACTTCCAGAGCATAAGCTGACGGATCTCTGGTCTTCGATGTGATGTCGTTATCGACAAGAAACTGATCAAATCGGGAGTAGCGGTTTTTGTCCAGGGCACCGGGACGAAGGGCAAAACGGGGAAGGGTGTCTCGCCAAGCGCGCTTGTTCAACTCATCATTCAGATCCGGGTATACGGTTATAAAGGTTTCCCAGCTATCCTGCGGGTGATTGATCAGATACTGCACACCGTTTTCAAGGGCCGTTATAAATCGCCGAAGGCGCGTGTCCGCCGTGTTGTCGGCTTTTGCGACAATAATCAGCTCATCGTAGGAAGGAACGCCTTCCTCTTCCGGGTAAAATGCGCGGCCGGGACGGCCGACGATATCCATCTGGTTCAGCTCAAAATTCCGAAACGCCCCGATTACCGCGTCAACTTGTCCTGAAATAATGGACGGAGATAATGAAAAATTGACGTTGACAAGTTCGACGTCATCCAATGACAAGCCATGTGTTGTCAACATGGTTCCCAGCACTGCATCTTCGAAGCCACCGATAGAAACACCGACTTTCTTGCCTTTCAGATCGGCAATGCTTTGTATCGGTCCGTCTTTCAAAACAACCAGAGAATTGAGCGGGGTTGAAACCAATGTTGCAACGCGTTTAAGTGGCAACCCCCGGTCAACTTGAATATGGAGCTGAGGTTGATAGGAGACCGCGAGGTCGGCTTTGCCAGCAGCAACCAATTTGGGAGGATCGTTTGGGTCTGCGGGAGCGATGAGTTCAACTTCCAGGCCCTGCTCGGCGAAAAATCCCTTATGTTGTGCAATAATCAATGGGGCATGATCAGGGTTTACAAACCAATCCAGCAAGACTGTCAGATTGTCATTGGCCGTGGCAGTCGACACGCCAAACACTACATAAACCGCGGTAAATGCAGAGAGGGTAAGGGTACGTCCAATTCGGGTAAAACATTGCATCTAAAAAAACCTTGTCAGTTGGTAATGAATCATTGCGGTTGCCAGGCTAGGACACGTCGGGCTGCAACATCAAATGCGAAATAGAAAACCAAACCCGTAACAGCCAAAACCAGAAGGGCGGCAAACATCAAATCGATCTGAAGCCGCGCATTGGCATGCAGCATCAGGTATCCCAAACCCTTGCTGGAGCCGACCCATTCACCGACAACGGCACCGATAGGGGCAACGGCAAGCGCAACACGGATACCGGATGCAGCAGCGGGCAACGCCGCGGGTAATCTGACGTGACGCAGGATAGAAAGAGATGAGCCACCCATCGTTCTGGCAAGATCAATCCATCCTGGTTCGGTTCGCCTGAGGCCGTCATAAAATGTCGCGGTGACGGGGAAGTAGATTATCAACGTGGCCATGCAAATTTTTGAAGCCAATCCGTATCCCAGCCATAAGGTCAACAAGGGGGCCAGAGCGAAAACGGGGATGGCCTGACTGGTAACCAAAACAGGCATCAACCAGCCATGTACGGGGCGAAAGTAAACCATACTGAGTGCTGTCGCCCCGCCGATCAACACGCCAAGCATCACACCGGCAAGAATTTCAATGATGGTAACCAGGGCGTTTTCCATTAAAACCCCTGTATGGGCCAGCACCGCGTTCAGAACGGCGATAGGCCCGGGCAAAATGTACGGGGGAACGTCAGTGATGATGACGATCAGGTGCCACATAACCAGGATGGCAACGCCGACACTCGAAAATCTAATCGCGGGTCTGAACATTCGCGTTCTCACTCATCAATCGATTGATGACTTGTTTTTGGAGTTTGAAGACGTTGGCATCGTCCAGGGATCGCGGACGACTGGTGGTTACCGGGATGGGCTGGCTTAAGGTAACAGGCGTTCCCTCCAATAGAACGATTTCATCAGCAACGCGGACCGCTTCTATTGGATCGTGTGTAACCATGATAACGGTCTTTCCGTCGAGAAGGTCGGAAGCCAGATCCTGAATATGCATGCGAGTAAGAGCGTCGAGAGCAGAAAACGGCTCGTCCATGACGATGACCGGCCTGTTTTCCCATAATGTACGGGCGAGGGCGGCGCGTTGTCTCATGCCGCCGGAAAGGCTGTTGGGCAAATCATTCATACGGTCTGAAAGCCCCACCATTTCCAGCAAACGGTTTGCGCGATCATGGTCCGAGACTGACAAATTCAGTCCGCGAATTTTGGCACCAAGTGTAATGTTCTCGCGGACACTCAGCCAAGGCAGCAAAAGATCTTGTTGTGCCATATAGGCTGCGGCGCGGTGTACGCCGCCGGGGTGATCCATGTGGAGGTCTCCGGTGCACTGAACATTTTCTCGACCCGGAGACGACAGTAAGCCCAAAACAGCACGCAAAAGCATGCTTTTGCCAATACCACTTTTACCCAACAAACACGTCCATTTTCCACCGGGAAAAACATGAGTAATGTCCTTCAGAATGGTGCGTTCGCCGATGTTCAACCCGACATTGCGCAACGAGACGCAACAGCCTTCGCTGCTGAATGATGAGGTTGTTGAGTAAGGTGATACGTTAAAATGGGGCGGTTTCATCACACATTCCTACGCCGGTACAAACCGGATCAGGTTCTAGGGGTCGTTTCTTGGAAACCTCTCAGCCCGCAGGCTCCCCCTGGTGGTACAAGGGTTATGCAGGAGATGACGGATAAAGGCAATGCCGGAGTTGTCAATTGACCTGAATGCCTCAATATTGATGCTGTGGATACCAGATTGACTATTCCTGAACGCTTACGTCTGATGTTGTTTGTTGTTTTTACAAACGCGTCCGTCGGGATAGCATACGCTGGTGATTTACCGCGTGAAACGGTGTTTGTGGAACGAGACACCCAGTCGATTCGGTTTTCGGTTGAGGTCGCGGATACGTCAGAGGCGCGAGCAAAAGGACTAATGTTTCGAACTGTCCTGCCATCTGATGAGGGTATGCTTTTTGTTTACACAAAACCACAGGTCGTTTCCATGTGGATGAAGAACACGCTGATCTCCCTCGACATGCTATTTATCAGCGAGGCGGGAAAAATCGTTCATATTGTTGAAAATACAACGCCACATTCCCTGAAAACCATTTCATCCAAAAGGCAGGTTACCATGGTCCTGGAATTGGCGGCTGGTGCCGTCAAGGCTTCCCGTATCGGTATCGGTGATAGAATTAGACGAGAAACCGGTTCTTAGTTGGAGAGTTTCCACCCGCACTAAAAAATCCATTGCCAATCGAGCGCATTAGCCCTAGAACCGCGGCAGTCGGGGTGTGGCGCAGCCTGGTAGCGCGCCTGCTTTGGGAGCAGGATGTCGGGAGTTCGAATCTCTCCACCCCGACCATCTCATATCCGTTGGAAAAACCGATCCGGGTTGTGATAAGATTGTTTTACAGCAATCTGGTGTTGAGTGTTCCATGAGCAGAAAAGCACGTATTTACCGCCCCGCGAAAAATGCCATGCAATCCGGGCGGGGAAACACCCGCAGATGGATTTTGGAATTTGAGGCTTCGGAAAAGAAGAGCATCGATCCACTCATGGGGTGGAGTGGGTCGGGTGATACGCAGACTCAGACATGTTTGCGTTTTAATACCATGGAGCAGGCGGTACGGTATGCCGAACGGGCAGGGATACCCTATTCTATCGACATGCCGAAACAACGCGTGATCAGGCCGAAAAGTTACGCCGACAACTTTGCCACGAACCGGATTCTCCAGTAGAAACCGGATGCAAGGGAGCGAATGGGCGCCCGTAGCTCAGCTGGATAGAGCACGAGCCTTCTAAGCTTGGGGTCGCAGGTTCGAATCCTGCCGGGCGCACCAGTTCCTCAGATTTTTCAATCCAACTTCAGTCGCAATTCGCATTTTCGCAATCGCCGCCGGCGCTCAGGTAAGGGCGAATGACACTTTGTGCCAATGTTAACGTAAACAACTTCAGGCGATCATCCTCCAGAGAACCGGGCATGGGGCCTTCCAGAATTGCCCAGTCCATGGCCTTTTCGCGTACGCAGAATGCAGCAATGGCATTGAGGCGGTCCTGTTTATGGTTGAGCGATTCCGGGATGTCTCTGTCCATTTTACAGAGGCTGTAGACGCTGGAGGACTCTGGTGGTTGAAATTGCACCACCAAACGCGCTTTGGTCTCTGCATTCGCTTGCGCTGACGTGGAAAAATCGAACTCAGGTCCGAAATGGGCACCCCTCATGGACCGAGTGATGTAATCCTGCCACGCGGAATCGGAAACACGAAGCGGATTTCCGACAATCTCGGTTGCTAACGCTCCACGCTTTGCTGCTTCTGTTATATGCACCGCGACGTGGCGGGCATGTAGGGAATTGTTTACGGAAATACCGTTACTGCTACAGGCAGAAACAAAAAATACTGATGCGACAGCGGTAGCCAGAATTTTACCGAACGTCATCGTATGCCTCCCGACTGCGGTTTATTGATGAGGCGAAATGTGGGCGTTGTTTACAGGTATTACAAGGGGTAGGCACGAAAATGTGAAGTAGGAATTCGGATAATGCTTAAACATCGATTTGATCCACAAACCGAGCATGTTCCTGAATGTAGGCAAAACGTTTGTCGGCCTTTTTCCCCATCAGGGTATCCACCAGCTTCTGCGTTTCCCGAAAATCCCGGATGGCTTCACGTTCATTGCCGACGGGCACGATAACCCGTATCAAAACCCGGTTTTCCGGGTTCATGGTTGTTTCTTTCAGCTGTTGCGGGGGCATTTCGCCCAGTCCTTTGAAGCGGCTTATCTCAACCTTGCCACGACCGGAAAATGCCGAGACCAACAACTCGTCTTTGTGCGCATCGTCTCGTGCGTACAGGGTTTTGCCACCCTGGGACAATCTGTAAAGAGGGGGTGAGGCGATATATAAATGGCCTTTTTCAATAAGTTGCGGCATTTCTTTATAAAAAAACGTTATCAGAAGGGCCGCGATATGCGCACCGTCGACGTCGGCATCTGTCATGATGATGACTTTTTCGTAACGCAATCGTTCAAGATCGAATTCTGCACCACTGCCACAACCCAATGCTTCATTGAGGTCTTTAAGCTCCTGATTGGTATTCATCCTGTCGCGCGTAGCACTGGCCACATTAAGAATTTTACCGCGTAAGGGAAGCACGGCCTGCGTCTCTCGGATACGGCCCTGTTTGGCCGAGCCACCCGCGGAATCGCCTTCTACCAGAAAAAGTTCCGTCCCTTCGGCGGTATTGCGCGTGCAATCTGAAAGCTTGCCGGGGAGCCGCAGTCGCCTAGTCGCAGATTGACGTTTGGTTTGCTTGTCCTGCCGTCGCTTGAGACGTTGCTCGGCACGTTCAATGGCGTGCTCAAGAATAGCTTGCGCCGTATCCGGGTCCGCCGAAAGCCAGTGTTCAAAATGGTCACGTACAGTATTTTCAACAAGTTTCGTTGCCGCCGGCGTGACCAGTTTTTCCTTGGTTTGTCCCTGAAACTGAGGATCGGGAATAAAAACCGACAGCATGCCGCACGCGCCACCGATAATATCTTCCGCTGTTATTTTAGATGCCTGTTTGTTGTTGACGAGTTCCGCATAGGATTTGAGACCACGCAGCATTGCGGCACGCATGCCTGAATCATGCGTACCGCCCAACGGGGTCGAAACCGTATTGCAGTAACTGCTCAGGTAGGGCTCCTGGTCCAGAGGCCATGAAACAGCCCACTCTGCTTTACCGTCCCCGTTCATGCTGGCCTGTCCTGAAAAAGGCTCCGCACAGAGCGTGCGACGTTCTTTCAGATGATTTTTCAGAAAATCTACCAGTCCACCCGGAAAATGAAGGTTTTCACTCTCTGGCGTTTCCTCATCGTTTCCAATCAGGGCTTTGTCGCAAGACCACCTGATCTCAACACCACGGTAGAGGTAGGCTTTTGAGCGGGCCATCCGGTAGAGAATAGACGGTTGAAACCGCGCGCTATCACCAAAAATTTCCGGATCAGGCCGGAAGGTAACCGTGGTTCCACGTCTATTGTTTACGGGGCCTGCATCTTTGAGTTTTGTTGAGGGCTGTCCCTGTTGATAGGACTGCAACCACAAGCGTTTCTCGCGGGCAACTTCAACGTCGAGTGACGCACTCAATGCGTTGACAACACTGAGCCCGACACCATGCAGACCGCCGGATGTCTCGTAGACTTTACCGCCAAACTTTCCACCAGCGTGCAAGGTGGTGAGAATAACTTCGAGCGCAGACTTATCACGAAATTTTGGATGGGGATCTGTCGGGATACCGCGACCGTTATCCTTGATAACAATGATATTGTCGGACTTAAGAGAAACCTCAATCCGGCGGGCATGTCCGGCAACAGCCTCGTCCATGGAATTGTCGAGAATCTCAGCCGCCAGATGATGCATGGCCCGCTCATCTGTACCGCCGATGTACATAGCAGGGCGCCGGCGGACGGGTTCAAGTCCTTCGAGGACTTCAATGTCTCGCGCAGAATAAGTATCGTCATTACTTGCGCTAACGGCGGGCTTCTTCTTGCCGGAAGCCCTGGCCCGCGGCCTCGCTTTGGCGTGTGACCTGGGTTTTACCTTTTTGGCCGTCGCACCATCACTAAACAGATCATCCATGGCTTCGCAGCAATCCAGACAAGTCTTGAGAACGTCCCGATGGATCAACAAAAACCACGCTCAAAAAGCCTGCATTTGTGACCAGATATACAATGAATAAAGTAGCCAAAACGCAGGCAATCACAAGATAGAGTGACAGGTGGGCGGGCAAGTGAGGGAACAGAAACCCACAACCTGCGTTTCGGCGGGGTCCACTGGTGTGGAATCAGGTGACTAATAAAAGCGCATATCCTGACCATGCGGCAAAAACAGCGCCCATCAATTCCGACAGAAACACGAATGATTTTTGCATTTTTCTTTCTCTTATCCGATGGTTGTGGTCAATATATAGAAACATAAAAAGAAAAAAACAAGAACAAAATAAGAATACAGTATAATCAATTCAATTTTTCCACATCTGTCCCGGATATGCTTCAGACAGTGGTATTCGCCAGGAAAAGACAGACAACCGTGCATGTTTTAAGCCCCAACAGCATTGTTAGAAAGAGGCGCCCATTGACCCTATCCTCGAAAAATGAGCCCGCGTAAGCGTGGGTTTGGACCGTCAGGATGTGCGGAGGGGCCTGAAATTTCTAAACTTTAGCGAATCGAAAGGGGCCGGGCGGCAAATCGGTTTCTTCGGGAATAGTCCTGTCCGCACAAGTTTCCTGTTCTAGCGGCTCTCGTTCACGATTGCCACGGCCGTTCGGGCGGATTATGCCCGCGGGGAAGATGTGACAATAGAAGTGCCGTCCAACGGGCTGTATGTATTTTCTGTGACCCTCGGACATCCGGACGAAGGATAGGCACGGTATGTCGATGAGTGGAAAATTCTGGATGAAGCCGGCAGGATTGATTTTGGAACGGCCCCCCGGTCACGAAGGTCTGAAACACTCTGGACATAGAATTTTAAAATGGTATGGGAGGATTATCTCTAACCCAGACTGAGTCCGGCCAGGAAAATGGCTGTTACGCGATGGAGTTCTATCGTGCCAAACAAAGGCTCACATTTCACCGACGTCCGTTCGGTGATCCAATCTCTCAAACCAGGATATCCCGTTTACTGTTTTCGTCCGAAGGAACTGGAAAAAACCGCACGTTGGTTTCTCGATACGTTTCCCGGACGCGTCCTCTACGCCGTGAAGTGCAATCCTCATCCCATGGTTTTACAAGCGCTCTATGATGCAGGTATCCGGCATTTCGATACGGCGTCACTGACGGAGATCGCAACCATACGGGAAATGTTTTCCGACGTGGATACCTATTACATGCACCCCGTCAAAACCCGGGCGTCCATTCTCACGGCACGAGATGTCTACAGGGTGGATCACTGGGTGATTGACCATGAAAAGGAACTGGAAAAATTAATTGAAGTTGCAGGAGGGGGAGACGGTCAGGTTGTTCTCGTTCGTGTCAGAACCAGATCTTTTGGTGCTGCTTTTGAATTGTCCGATAAATTCGGTGCCCCGACAGGGCAGGCTGCCAGCCTATTGGACAAGGTGGCAGAAGCGGGATTCCAACCGGGCCTTGCATTTCATGTGGGCTCTCAGATGCGCAACCCAGAGTCTTTCCGGGATGCCATTTCAACCATCGGGGGCGTTTTGGAGGCCACAAATACACATATCCATTACCTGGATATCGGCGGCGGATTCCCTGTGCCCTACATGGGAGAGGATATTCCGGTTCTTGACGACTTCATGGAAACAATCAAGGCCGCCCTGAAAACCGTCAATTTGCGAAAAGACTGTGTATTGATGTGTGAGCCCGGTCGGGCGCTGGTTGGCACAGGGTGCTCGTTGCTAACGCAGGTTCAGTTGCGCAAAGAAGATACCTTGTATTTGAATGACGGGGTGTTCCACAGCATGTCGGAACAGCGAGAGGGCTTTCGCATGCCTGTTCGAACCCATAGATTGAGCGGTGATATGGCATCGGAAACCGGCTCATTCACCATTTTTGGCCCGACTTGTGACAACAATGATGTCCTGCCCTACAAAATCGATTTACCCGCCGATATTGAAGAAGGGGACTGGATCGAATTTGGCCAGATGGGGGCGTACTCAAATGCCATGGCGACACAATTTAACGGGTTCTTCCCGGAAACCTACGTCACCGTAGACGAGCCGGCTCTCTTGTCGGAAGACTTGCCGGACGAATAGAAAAGGGGCCGCATTGTGCGACCCCATGTCTATAGCACTCATGTTTATCGCTTAGACGGAGTAGTACATCTTGAACTCCACCGGGTGCGGTGTGTGTTCCATGTTGTAAACTTCATCCCACTTCAGGTCCATGTAGGAGTCAATCAGGTCGTCGCTGAACACATCACCTTTCTTGAGGAATTCCCGATCATCGGCAAGAGCCTCCAGGGCTTCTCGTAGGGACCCGCACACGGTGGGCACGTCGGCGAGTTCTTCGGGCGGGAGATCGTACAGGTCCTTGTCCATGGCATCGCCAGGATGGATTTTATTCTGAATACCATCAATCCCGGCCATCAGCATTGCCGCGAAAGCGAGATAGGGATTAGCCGTCGGGTCAGGGAAACGGACCTCGACACGTTTTCCGTTCGGTGACGAGGCAAAAGGAATACGACAGGACGCAGAACGGTTACGGGCGGAGTAGGCCAGCAGGACAGGGGCTTCAAAACCCGGAATAAGACGCTTGTAGCTGTTCGTCGACGGGTTGGAAAAAGCGTTGATCGCTTTCGCATGTTTGATAATGCCGCCAATGTAGCAGAGGGCAGTATCAGACAGATCGGCATATCCTGAGCCGGCAAAAGTGGGTTTTCCAGCATTCCAGATGGACTGATGGGTGTGCATGCCTGAACCGTTGTCACCAGAGACAGGTTTCGGCATGAAGGTTGCCGTCTTTCCAAACGTATGCGCCACCATGTGAACGCAGTATTTATAGATCTGCATATTATCAGCAGTGCGGATCATTGTATCGAACGCCATACCAAGCTCGTGCTGACTGGGGGCAACCTCGTGGTGATGTTTGTCCATGGTCAGGCCCATTTCTTTCATCACGGTAACCATTTCCGCGCGCAGGTCAGGCGACGAGTCTACCGGGGGAACCGGGAAGTATCCGCCTTTGATACCGGGACGGTGACCGATATTGCCATCGGCATAATCCCGACCACTGGTATAGGGGCCCTCTTCAGAGTCAAACTCGTAAAAAGCACCATGAGACTGTACGTCGAAACGAACGTCATCAAAGACGAAGAACTCTGCTTCCGTACCGAAGTAGGCGGTATCGCCGAGGCCGGTTGATGTCAGGTAGGTGCTGGCATTTTTAGCAATAGAACGTGGGTCCCGATTGTAAGACTGTCCGGTGGTCGGCTCCATGATATCACAGAACACGATCATGGACGGCTGTGCGGAAAACGGATCCATGACGGCGGTGCTTATATCGGGAATCAATGCCATATCGGACTCGTTGATGGCTTTCCAACCTGCAATAGATGAGCCGTCAAACATGACGCCGTCTTCAAAACTGTCATCGTTGATGACATCGGAAACCATTGTGAGGTGCTGCCATTTGCCGCGCGGGTCAGTAAAACGAAGATCCAGGAAAGGAATGTCTTCATCTTTGAGATGTTTCATGAGGTCTTCTGGGCTATTGAAATCGAGAGACATTGTTTATGTACCTATGATTTGAAGTTATGACAGATTTTGAATGTGCTAATGTTCCGTTCTAGATCGCGTCTTTTCCACGCTCTCCGGTGCGGACGCGAATAGCATCCTCTACAGGAAGAATGAAGATTTTCCCGTCGCCGATCCTGCCCGTATGGGCGGCTTGTTTAATGGTTTCAACGGCGGTTTCAAGCATGGTGTCTTCGACAACCAATTCGAGTTTTATTTTCGGAAGAAAGTCGACCACATACTCGGCACCACGGTACAATTCAGTGTGGCCCTTTTGCCGACCAAACCCCTTGGCTTCCGTCACCGTGATACCCTGTAAGCCGACATCTTGCAGGGCTTCTTTCACATCATCGAGCTTGAACGGTTTGATAATCGCTTCAATTTTTTTCATTTTATAACCTTGCTGGGCATACTAATTAAGCGGTCTAATTCAGCGGGCGGGTTTTTCACTACACTTGCATAAGCTCTGACAACGCAAAACAAACGCAGAAATGAATGCACTGATAACAGCAGGAAACATGCCAGGTTTCAGGGTGTTTTTTGTTCAATGAAATCAAAAAGTTAAAAAATAAAGCAGTAAATTTTGATACGAACGGTTTGTGTAAAAATTGAGCAAATGCATAAAAAATGTGCATCGTGATGACTTAACTATTTCGCTTTCAAAGGAACCCGCCAGAATAATCCGGCAATTTGGATTGCCATCAACCCACATCACCTAAATGGACAAACCGTAAACCCGATTGCTACTCCCTTGTCGATGTGTGTGGGGGGCCGTTTTAAACCACTCGCCCCATGTCCAGGCCGCTGATAGGATTGCGCGGGGACGTAGAGGGAAAGACGATGTTGAAGTGGTTGTTCGGGCGAAAAGGCGGCGGGACGGAAAATAAAAATCTGCCGACTTATGAACAGTCGCGCTCAATCGCCGAAAAAGGATCCGCAGAAAAACGCGCGTGGCTGGCTTCCTGTCAAGGCCTCCAGCCCGAGTTTCTGTATCTGTTTGCGACAGACGAAGAAGTCGGTGTTCGCAAGGCTGTTGCTGCCAACGAATACACGCCACTCCAGGCCGACAAAATTCTGGCCACTGATGAAAATGAAGGGGTTCGTATTGAACTCGCGGAAAAAGTTACCCGCCTGATGCCAACACTCGATCCATCGCGGAGTGACAAGGTTGCGGAAATGGTTTTGGAGATCGTGTCGATACTGGCCGAGGATCGCGCGGCGAGAGTCCGACAAATTGTTGCTGAGGAAATCAAAAGCCTGGAAAACGTACCCGGGAGTCTGGTGGAACAACTGGCGTGGGATGCAATAACAGCCGTATCCGCCCCCGTACTGGAATTTTCTCCTTTGCTTTCTGAGCGTCAACTGGTGGAAATCATCCGTAGTGGCATCGATGGTGGCGCTCTTGATGCTGTGGCCAGACGGCACGGCCTGTCAAAATCTGTTTCCTCGGAAATTGTCGAGCAGAACGTCGGGCGCGCTCTCGTGTGTTTGCTGGAAAACACCACCGCGGAGATTGCTGAAGAGGGATATGTCACGATTGCTGACACCGCGAAAACCAATACCGAGATACTGGAAGCCATGATCGAGAGAGATGACCTGACACTGGCGACCATAAGACGGGTCGCCACATTTGTCGGGAACGCTGTGATCGATCGTATTCTGGAGAGAAACAAGTCCTGTCCCGGGCTTGATGACGCGGCCGTCCGAGGCATTCGACAGAAAGTGCACGAGCGCGTCATGAGTGGTGACGCGGACGACGCTCCCTTGCCCGGGGAAGAGGCACGGCAAAAAGCCGAAAAGCTCTATGAAGACGATAAACTCACGGAGGATGTGATCGCCAAAGCCATAAAAGAAGGTGATCGGCTATTCGCCATTCATTCCCTGGCCTTGCTGGCAAGCTTACCCTGGGACAAGGTCCGACGCATTCTGAATAGTCAAAGCGGGAAAACAATTGCCGCGTTGTGCTGGAAAGCTGGAATTTCTGCAGAACGCTCCGTATACGTTCAGAAATATCTGGCGCGTTTAACCGGAAGCGCGCTGGTGCACAGGACGTCTAGCGGTGACTATGCGATGAGCGAAGATGAACTTGCCTGGTACATGGAATTTTTTGACTGATTGTACGCTCGAAGTTGAGCAGCAGGGACTGAGCATTTCGTTCGCTTTTGCTTTTGTAAAAAGACAGAGGTGCTTGCTGAAGCGCGTAAAAAAATTATCCGGGATTTTCGATCCAACCAAGTAAGAAAGGGCTGCTCTCAAGCAGCCCTTTCCATACGTCCTGTATACTTTAAGACTATCGTAGCGTGCTTAGTTACCGTTTTCCGCCCGATTGAACGCATCGGTTTCGTGTTTAGCACCCATCCAAAGCGCCAACAGGCAGATAGCGATACTAATGATTACCCAGGTCCACTCGGAACCTGAGCCGCCACCAGCGCCGGGATAATAAGCCCCGCCGCTTGCGACGACATCGTTCCAGGTATCAAAAATTGAACCCATAACAGGTCTCCTTTCTACTCAAACGGTTATTCGGCAGGCATAGCGGAGGGTGCAATACCTTCCGGATAGGCCTGACTGGGTACTTTCGTCGGATCGAGACCGGCGAGCTCGGCGGCTTCCGCAACCCGTAGCAAGCCAAATCTGTGCAGGATCCATGAAACCACATATCCAGGTACAAGACCGAGCAGCAGCATGACAATAGCGCCGACCAGTTGGCCCTGGAAGCTGATGGTAATCACACCCGGATCACCTTGCAGAGCAGGATAACCAATGGCAAAAATGCCGACAGCCATAACGCCCCAGATACCCAGAGTACCATGAATCGTTACCGCGCCAACCGCATCGTCAATGCCCCATTTTTCAAGAAGCCTGTAGCTCGGTCTCATTAGCGCAGCACCGGTCGCACCAATCGCGAATGCCTGTGCCGGATGCCACAGATCAAGACCGGAAGCACAGGAGATAATACCACCCAGGGCACCGGACATCATCCAGAACGGATCACGGGTCAAGGCCCAGGCCGCGATAATACCGCCGGCGAATCCCATCAGGATGTTGAAAGCCAAGGCACTCAGGGTGATTGGCGTTCCATAAATGGTTGCCATGGTACCGCTGAACCAGGACCAACCTTCACCGGGTACAATGACACAGGCCATGAGGAAGCCCCAGAAGCCTGCGATAATCAGCATCAGCCCGATAAGGACAATCGGCAGGGAGTGCCCTGCCAGATGGTTGGCCGTTCCATCCGGATTGAATTTACCAATCCGCGGACCAAGATTAATCAGAATACCAAGGGCGAAGAACCCGGCAACCGCGTGAACAAGACCGGCAGCACCGAAGTCATGATACCCCCAATCGGTTACCAACCAACCGGCAGCACTCCAGCCCCATGCAGCGGCCACAACCCAGGCAATCGAGCCTAATACAAAAGCCAGGATAACAAAGCCGACGATGCGGATACGTTCAATAACAGCACCGGACATGATTGACGCTGTTGTCGCGGCAAACATGGTGAAGGCACCCCAGAAAACGCCCGTGGCATTGTCGCCAATGTAGGGTCCCATAACCTCGCCAACGGGATTGGCGAAATCCAGACCTGTCTGCCACGATTCGGCTGTTGGAATCAGACCCGGCGTCCAGGCCCAATAGACAAACCAACCGATCCAGTAAAAGCCGGGCACACAAAAGGCGAATGCAAGTATGTTTTTAACACCGGATGCCAGAACGTTCTTTTGACGTGTGGCGCCCATTTCGTAACCCAGAAAACCGACGTGAATCAGAATCATGAGCGGGATCGTGATGTAGTAATACGCTTCTGCGAACATCGTATTTGTCACAGCCGCCGCAGCCTGTAGGTCTGCGACTTGCGCTGCAAGTATAGCGAGTTGCTCTTCCATAGTGATAACTCTCCCTCTTTTAACTCTCGACAAGGCATGGCGAGAATGCGCAAAAAACTTACACAGGCCCATTTAAATTGCAATTGACTACTAGTTTTGGGCGCGTACGAAATGCAGGTACTTTTCCCCTTTCGTCTTGAAATTAAAGATTTTTCAAAAAAGAGGTGTACTTTTGGTTTTTTCTTTGAGTCCTCTGATTTGGTGATAGGCAACGGCGAAACCTCATGAAATCCCGACTCCGATCAGCGCTTCCGGTTGCAGGCGGTGCGCCTTACTTTTTATGCCGGTTGGACCTGAAATGCGGTACGGTGGCCATCGAACACAAAACGTCTTTGGTCAAATGAGAGGAACCCTCAACAACGATGGCTGACCAACTTACCGCACTGACGACCGTTTTTACCGAGGTCTATTACGGGATTGCGGTGGTGTTCATGTTCTTGATCCACGTGGGGTTCTGCCTGCACGAAGTCGGTGCTTCAAGACGAAAAAATATGATGCATACGCTGATGAAGAACACGATGCTGATCCCCCTGGTGACGGTGACGTTCTATTTCTTTGGCTGGTGGATTTATTTTGCCTGGCCGAACGGTCCCGGAATTACAGGCGGCATCATCGACAATCCCCATGCTACTCCGTGGAGCCCGTTAATGGGGGCATACCCAGGCGATCAAGAAGGAGGGGCACCTACCAACGGGTTTTTTTGGGCGGCCTTTCTACTGTTCTCCTGGACGGCTGCATCCATAGTCTCCGGTGCCGTTATTGAACGTATCCGTTTAGGGGCGTTTGGGATACTCGCGGTCGCGATTGGATCATTCACCTGGATTGTTGATGCAGCGTGGGGATGGCATCCGGATGGCTGGATGGTTCAGTTGCTTGGATACCATGACGCCTATGCGTCGGGCGTTGTTCATGGCGTTGCAGGTGGTTTTGCCCTCGGCATTTTATGTGTACTCGGACCGAGGATCGAAAAGTTTGCTGCCGACGGGACACCCCGAAACATTTTTCCGCATAATCCCTGGTTGGTTACGATTGGTCTGTTTCTCATCTACATAGGATTTTGGGGATTTTATGCTGCCTGCAACATTCCCTTCGTTGATTTGGGTGAGGCTATGGCAATGGAAGGATCATTTTATTCGACGACAACCATATATCTCACGCCAACCACGATGTCGGCCATAACCTTCAATTTTCTGATGGCGTTGTCCGGTGGATTGTTGATGGGCTACATCGTTTCAAAAGGGGATCCATTCTGGACGTATTCCTCCGGACTGGGAGGGATTATAGCAGCCTCTGCCGGGAACGATCTCTACCACCCCATACAGGCAATGCTCGTTGCCGTCATCGCCGTTCCCGTATTTTATAAATTGCATTTTTGGGTCGAACGCACGTTCAAGATCGACGACGCTCTTGGTGTCGTCGCCGTGCATGGGTATGCCGGATTTATCGGATTGGTCATATCCGGGTTTATGCTCTGGGGTTATCCGGCATCCTTGTACTATGATTCAATAATTACACCGATGGGGCAGTTTGCAGGCGCGGTGATTATGTTTGGCGGCCTTGGTTTTTTGCCGGCCTTTTTTCTTTCAAAACTACTCCGTAGACTGGGGATTCTCCGGCTTCCTGAACAGGTTGAGCGTGACGACATGGACTTCGCCCGTGCAGGGGGGCAATATCCAGGCGAGGCCCGGCTCATGAACGCCGGCAATGAGGACGCGCGCAAACGCTAGCGTGTCCCGTGCAGGCGATAATGTCGATAGAGTTAGAAACGGAGAACGCCGGTTTTTCTTTTTGGTTGGGTGTTGTTTGCAATCCTCTTTCATTCACCTCAACACTCTCCGCTTTAATGCTCCAGGCGCAGATTACTTGACGAAGGAAAATCCAGGGTCTACACAGTGCCCGCCTTATTTCATGGCGAGAGTAGCTCAGCTGGTTAGAGCACCTGATTGTGGTTCAGGGGGTCGCGGGTTCGAGTCCCGTTTCTCGCCCCATTTCCTCATTATGTTTCCAGAATAATGTTTCCAGAATATCGTGATTTTTTTATGCGAATCTCGCATTCTCATTGAAGGATGATGTCACCATCTGGAAAATGCTGGGGTCAATTGTTAAAAGCAATGACAACCCAAACCTGACGGTAAGCACAGATGTCGTTTCGGGCGAAAATAGTTCTGGTTTCTGTCTTCGTGCAGACCGTTGTTTTAGCGGTCGTTACGGTTATTGGTACGCACCAGGTATTGCGGACCAATGCCGATAATTTGATTGAACGCGCGGCATCCAAGGCAAACCTGATCGCCATATCCGTATTGCCCTTTGTACGTTCTGGTCAAAACCGTGTCGTTTTTCAATTGGCGCAAGCAAGTGCCGCCGATCCGGAAACGGGATATGTTTCTGTACACGGCTCTTCTGGAGAGGTTCTGGCAATTGCAGGGGACGCAGATGTGGTCAACCGAAGAGAGTTTACGGCCACTGACTTTATAGGAATTCCGGTAAACGGCGTTGCCGTCGCAAGCGCCGCCATCGCTGATCAATCCGGTGTTGTGGGACAAGTCTATGTGTATCTGGTTGCCGATAAGATTGCTGCTGACATGGAATCGGTTCGTGACCGGCTTGCCATGGTTCTAGCGGGTGCGGGTATTGTCATACTGATCTTCAGCCTGTGGCTGGGAGACTATCTCGCGCGGCGGTTGCGATCAATTCAAGCTGTTGCGGAAAACGTCACAAACGGGAAATTTGATACGATTATCCCGGTAAAGGGCACGGATGAAATCGCGCAAACGGCACAGGCTTTCAACGTCATGTCGCAGGAATTATCCATCAATCTGGCCCCGGAAGAGCAGGCATTGAGGCGCGGGGAACAGGCAGACCATAACGCCAGCGAAAGCATGACAGCGCAGCAGGCTCTAAAGGCGAAATCGGAATTCCTGGCAAATGTCAGTCACGAAATAAGAACACCCATGAACGCCATTATTGGACTGAGTTATCTCGCCCTTCAGACAAGCATACCCGCGAAAAAGAACGATTATATTGATAAGGTCTATCAGGCCGGTCAGTCCTTGCTGCAGATCATCAATGATTTTCTGGATTTCTCAAAATTCGAAGCCGGTAAGGTAGAAATGGAACAAAGGCCATTTGCTGTTTCAGAGGTCGTTGAGAATATTGACTCTCTTTTCGGCCAGGCCTGTGAGGCAAAAGGATTGATATTGAAGATTACTGTTGATCCGGAATTGCCTGATTTTTTGTATGGGGACTTGCTTCGGATCAATCAAATCCTGACCAATCTGGTTGGAAATGCGGTGAAGTTTACAGCGCAAGGCTCAATATCGGTTTCCATACAAGAGATAGAGGAAGCGGAACCCCTATTAGAGCAGCATGTTGTTCAGTTTCGGGTCGCTGATACCGGTATCGGTTTGTCGACCGATGACTCCGCATCACTTTTTGCGGAGTTCACGCAAGCCGATGGTTCAACAACACGGAAATTCGGGGGCACCGGCCTTGGGTTGGCACTGGTAAAACGGTTTGTTGAGTCAATGGACGGAACGGTCGAGGTGAGCGGCGAACCAAGCGTTGGCGCAACATTCACGGTCACTATCCCCCTTGGTTCCGTCACCGATGAAGACGCGAAAGCGCTGATAACGCCGGATGAACAAAATACTCAAACAAGGCGCTTGGGGTTTTGTGGAGTCAAGGTGCTCCTGGTTGATGACAACGAAGTAAACCAGGTCGTCGCCGCTGAGATTCTCCAAAATGAAGGCGTCAACGTGACAATAGCCAATGACGGCGTCGAAGCCCTGCACATTCTCAAGGTATCTGAACGCCCCGATATTATTCTTATGGATTTGCAAATGCCCAATATGGACGGCTTTGAAGCCGCGCAAAAGGCAACAGCTCTTTTTGCTGGTGACGGCCCGCCAATTGTTGCTGTTTCGGCACATACCCTGGAGGAAGAACGCGACAAAGCCCGTCAGGCGGGGATGGTGGGTTACATTGGAAAACCGTTTGAGGCCAATGAGTTGTTGTCTGTCATAACGCACCACCTCACTTACGAAGATCAAACTGCGCCAACTATTGACGACAATCCAAATGAGCAAGCACCGAACGAGGGGAAAGGTCCTGAAACCGTCAATGTCGAAGCCGAAGAGGGAACGCCTTCAACCCGATTTGCCGAACTGACGAGCTTTGACGTGAACGAGGGTGTGCGACGGTTGATGGGACAGGAAGAACGGTTCTTTTCTCTGGCGGAACGGTTTTTTGAACAACACCGGGATTCTTGCGGACAGGTCAGTGACTTGATAGACGGTGAAAAATTCCATGAAGCGGAAAGGCTGGTCCACGCGATAAGAGGGGTTTCGGGAAACATCGCCGCCGTTGATATCTACAAAACAGCATCCCAATTGGATGATGCTCTTACCGGCAATGATCATTCCGCGCTGAAAAAACTGGTTTCTGATTTTGAAAGTGCGTTGCTGACAACGATGAAACAGCTGAACAAAGTCATCGAAAACGAAAAGGATAAAGATAAAGCGCCGGAAGAAGAGACGGGGCGTGACTCTGCTCTCTCCGCAAACGACTATTATGCGGCGAGAGAAGCGAGAGCGACACTGGAGATGATGTTACGGGAAAACAATCTTTCCGCTCGAAAACAGACCGCTGTTTTTCTGGCGTGCCTGGGTCCCGGGGGGGTTAAAGAGGAAAGGGACGCGCTGAAGGCGGCTGTCGAATCTCTGGACTTTGATGCGGCTCTAGTGCATTTGACTAAGGTGGCATCACGATTTGATTTGTGATGAGGGAACACACTTTTGGCGGAAAAGGCAAAAATTCTGGTTGTTGATGATGAACCGTTGAATATTGAGGTTCTTCACGAGCTGTTACAGGCGGATTACGATGTGCGGTTTGCGACCAGTGGCGAAAAAGCCCTGGAACTGGCACGGGCCCAGTTTCCCGACCTTATACTGCTTGATGTCATGATGCCGGAAATGAGTGGTTTTGACGTCTGTCGAATTTTGAAAGAGGACCCTGACCTTAAAACCGTACCTGTCGTCTTTATCACGGCAATGAATGAACAGCAGGACGAAATGCAGGGTCTTCGGCTGGGAGCAATAGATTATCTGGTAAAACCGATCAGCCCGGGCATCACAAAAGCCAGGGTGCGAAACCTGATTAACATGAAAAAACAACAAGATATGCTCGCAGACATGGCGTTTGTAGACGGACTGACAGGAATACCCAACCGCAGGCGTCTTGATGAAAGCGTACAAGTCGAATGGCGCCGCGCCCACCGTTCGGGACAATCGCTTTCCGTTTTGATGATCGATATTGATCACTTCAAACTGTACAACGATAATTACGGACACGGGGCCGGTGATGAGTGCCTGAGATCAGTTGCAATGGCGATGAATGAACATGTCGTTCGGGCTGGCGATTTGCTCGCGCGATATGGCGGCGAGGAATTTGCCGGCCTCATGCCAAATACCGATTTGGATGGAGCCGTCGCATTTGCAAACAATATGATAAAATGTGTCAGGGACCTGAAAATTCCCCATGAGTATTCTCCGGTAAGTGATATTATCACCCTGAGTATTGGTGTCAGCGCGGCCATCCCCTCTGACGAGGACGAAGTTTCCGCGCTTTTCAAGGCCGCGGATAGCGCGCTCTATAAGGCCAAGGAAACCGGTCGAAACCGGGTGTGCGTTCCCTAAATTCACGCAGGGTTAATTTGTGCCGTATGGCGCATTGAAGACTTGCTCTGGTATTTAATTCCGAAGGCCCCGTTCATGCGTGATGACCTCGGGGCATTTCGACGACAAAGGGGAGCGGCAAGCGAGCCATACGCTCGCATTGTCTCAACTCCTGGTCACGTATCATATGGTCAAGTCATATGATCAAGGCGGCCCTCGGACACCACGCCCTTTAAGGCATAATCCATCAGTTTCGGATATGAAGCCTGATTGCGCCATCAAAACGTCCATTTATCTCTGATGGCGCGAAAAAATAACGCGACTTACGCTGGACATTTCGTTCAGGATTGGCGACAAGCATACTTTATTTTCTGGGCATACATATCCGAGCCAGGAGGCACTGATCATGGGGGCTGATGCAGCCGCTGCCATCGAAACAGAAGACCCTGCCGGTCCGTCGAGGGGTATTGATTTGCCCCCTCATCAGCGCCTGGCGAACGCTATCCGGTTCCTGTCGGCAGATGCCGTACAGGCAGCAAAATCCGGGCACCCGGGCATGCCGATGGGAATGGCAGATGTAGCAACAGTACTTTTTTCCCGCCATTTGAAGTTTGATGCATCGAAGCCGGATTGGCCGGATAGAGACCGATTTGTGTTGTCTGCCGGTCACGGGTCCATGCTGCTGTATTCGCTTCTTTATCTATGCGGATACGCGGATATGAGCCTTGACGAGATTAGAAACTTCCGTCAGTTGGGATCAAAAACGGCGGGGCACCCGGAATATGGTCACGCGGGCGGTATTGAAACAACAACGGGTCCGTTGGGGCAGGGCATAACCAATGCTGTGGGGATGGCCTTGGCAGAACGCATGTTGAATGCCCGCTACGGTGATGACGCGGTTGACCATTACACCTATGTCATTGCCAGTGACGGCTGCCTTATGGAGGGAATCAGCCACGAAGCGATTTCAATGGCTGGACATCTTCGGTTGTCTAAACTGATTGTCCTGTTCGACGACAACGCCATTTCCATTGATGGCGGCATCGATTTGTCGGTGAGCGACGATCAACAAGCTAGATTTGCAGCCTGTGGCTGGGATGTGTCATCGGTTGACGGACACGACCCCGCCGCTGTTTCGGCGGCGATTGAAAACGCGAAATCGGCGACCAAACCGTCGATGATTGCCTGCAAAACAGTGATTGGTCGCGGGGCGCCCAAAAAGGAAGGTACGGCGGGTGCCCATGGTGCTCCACTAGGCGATGATGAGCTCGTGGCCGCGCGGGAACGCATGGATTGGCCGTTTGAGCGATTTGAAGTTCCGCAAGATGTCCTGAATGCATGGCGGCAATTCGGTCAACGCGGAACCTCTGAGCGAGAGGCCTGGGAAACTCGTATTTCCAGCATCGCGGAACGGTTCTACACCGACCTAAACGGGACCCTGCCGGAGGGGATTTCAGACATTGTTCAACGTCACAAACGTAAAGTCGCGGAAGAACAGCATATGTGGGCGACACGTGTTGCATCCGGCGAAGCGCTATCCGCTCTTTCGACAATTGTCCCGGCTCTGATTGGCGGTTCGGCTGATCTCACCGGGTCGGTCAATACCAAAACGCCCGACATGACCCCGATCTCGGCTAATGATTTTTCCGGGCGTTATGTTCACTATGGTGTCCGGGAACATGCCATGGCGGCTGTCATGAACGGTTTGGCCCTTCATGGCGGATTTTTGCCGTATGGTGGTACCTTTCTGGTGTTTGCCGATTACATGAAAAATGCCATGCGGCTGTCCGCATTGATGGAACAACGTGTTGTTTATGTGCTTACACACGACTCAATCGGGTTGGGTGAGGACGGACCGACGCACCAGGCCGTTGAAACCCTCGCATCACTGAGAGCCATGCCGAATTTCAATGTTTTCCGCCCCTGTGACGGTGTCGAAACAATGGAGTGCTGGGAAATCGCCATTCAATCCCGCAACACGCCTTCCGGCATGGTATTGAGCAGACAGGGGTTGCCAACGGTGAGGACGGATCACGTTGTCGATAATCTCTGTGCAAGGGGCGGCTACGTTCTCAAAGAGGCAACAAGCGGTGACAATGATCGTCAGGCGACTTTGATTGCGACGGGTTCTGAGGTGTCTGTCGCCCTCGACGCACGTGAAATTCTGGAAAGCAAGGGTGTAGCGACGGCAGTCGTTTCGATGCCGTGTTGGGAGCTTTTTGATCAGCAATCTCCTGATTATCGGGAAAACGTCCTGAAACCGCTATCTGTTCGCGTTGCCATCGAAGCGGCTGTTGGGCAGGGTTGGGAAAAATACATTGGTGACAAAGGATGCTTCGTTGGAATGACGGGCTTTGGCGCCTCTGCGCCGGGTGGGCAACTTTTTGAGCATTTTGGAATTACGGCAGAGGCCGTTGCCGAAGCCGTCACGGAACGATTGTAGGCATTCCCCACATTCGGTTCAAAATTTGAGTAAACAGGGAACAAGATGAAAAGGAGAAGAAAATGGCATTGGTATCCATGAGGCAGTTGTTGGATCATGCCGCGGACAACGACTATGGCATGCCTGCGTTCAATATCAACAATATGGAACAAATGCTTGCCATCATGGCGGCAGCGGACAAAACCGACAGCCCTGTTATCATGCAGGCCAGTCGGGGTGCCCGAAAATACGCAAACGATACGGTTCTCCGCCATCTAATCCTCGCAGCCGTCGAGATGTATCCTCATATCCCGGTTTGCATGCACCAGGATCACGGCAACAATGCCGCGACATGCATGTCTGCGGTTGCAACCGGTTTTTCATCCGTGATGATGGACGGCTCGCTTGAGGAAGACGCTAAAACGCCTGCATCCTACGATTACAATGTGGATGTAACGGCCAGGGTTGTTGAAATGTCCCACCTTGTTGGTGTGTCTGTTGAAGGGGAACTCGGATGTCTCGGTTCTCTGGAAACCGGAGAGGGAGACAAGGAAGACGGGCACGGATTTGACGGTAAACTCGACAAGGATATGCTGGTTACTGATCCCGATGAAGCCGCTGACTTCGTCGCGAAAACAAAGGTTGATGCATTGGCTGTCGCGATTGGCACTTCGCATGGTGCCTACAAATTCACCCGGAAACCAACGGGTGATATTCTTGCCATGGATGTGGTCAAGGCAATCCACGCGAAACTACCGAATACACATCTCGTGATGCATGGCTCTTCGTCTGTACCTCAAGAATTGCAGGATATTGTCAACGCCTACGGCGGCGAGATCCCCCAAACCTTTGGTGTTCCGATTGAAGAAATCGAGGTTGGTATTAAAAATGGCGTGCGCAAGGTCAACATCGACACCGACAACCGTCTTGCGATTACAGGACAGATCAGAAAAGTGCTGTACGAAAACAAGGCTGAATTTGATCCGCGTTCCTACCTGAAACCGGCGATTACTGCCATGCAGAATGTTTGCGAAGATCGCTTCCAGCGCTTTAACTGTGCCGGACAAGCAAGCAAGATCAAGGCAATACCACTTGCCGACATGGCCGCCCGTTATGCCGACGGGTCTCTGGATCCGACGGTGCACTGAGCGCTCATCACGGAACGCGGAATGGCATCAGGGGTAGACTGGAATGACTGTTAAGATAGCCCCGTCCATACTTTCCGCCGACTTTTCCTGTCTTGGACAGGAAATTGCGGCCATCGATACAGGCGGGTGCGACTACGTTCACATCGATGTTATGGATGGTCATTTCGTTCCCAATCTGACCCTTGGGCCGCCAATCATTCAGTCGGTTCGAAAGACCACGTCAAAGCCGTTTGATGTCCATCTGATGATTGATCCGGCGCAACCCCACCTGGCGGCCTATGCCAGAGCAGGGGCAGATATCATTACCGTTCATGTGGAGGCCGACCCGCATCTGGATCGTTCCCTTCAGGTTATTCGATCTCTAGGCAAGAAGGCGGGGGTTTCGCTCAATCCATCCACATCGCCTGAGAGTGTTCACTGCGTTCTTGATGCCGTCGATCTGATTTTGGTGATGACGGTTAATCCGGGATTTGGAGGACAATCTTTCATTTCCTCCCAACTGGAGAAGATAAAAACCTTGCGCGACATGATTGGTGATCGCGCTATCGAGCTAGAAGTCGATGGCGGTATAAACCCTGAAACAGCAGGCCAGTGTGCGGCCGCAGGTGCCACTGTCCTGGTCGCAGGAAGTGCCGTATTCAAGGGGGCAGACTATGGTCAGAATATTTCGGACATTCGCAAAGCGGCGCAAGCACGCACCTAGACAATTGCGTCGATTTCCTGATCCGCTAAACCGCCCGGCACAATGGTGATGGGCAATGAAAATTTACCGGCCATTTTATTCACAATGTGGGAAACAATGGGGCCCGGTCCATCACCCACGGCGGAAGACCCCAGCACCAGCACGGAAATTGACGCTTCTTCCGAGATCAACTCACCAATAACTTCGGGTTTTGATCCCTCGCGAATGAATATTATCGGTATTTTCCCCGTACGCTCTGCTACAATATCCGCCACCACGCGGCACATTTCCTCAGCCTCCTCGCGGCTTTCTTGTTGCATAATGTCACCGACGCCAAGCCAGTGCTGAAACTCCGCGGGTTCAATGACATACAACAAGGCAATACGGCCACCGGTTTTGGCCGCTCGACCGCAGGCAAATCTCAGGGTTGGGCCAAACTCTTCGGAGTTATCCACCAGGCAAAGAAACGTTCTTTCTGATTGGTCCATATCTACTCACTCAGGATTTTCTAAATGCAGCATTGGCAAGCCATCCTGACACTGAAGCGATGATAACCGCAAGGATACCGTAGGCGAGTGAGTGCCGATGGGCGAAGTCGTAAATCTGTGCCTCAACACCAAACTTGCGAACATTTAACAATGAGGTCCTGCTTTCCATGAGCTCACCATCCTTGAACAGGTATACATCGATGCCGTAGGTGCCAACGGCCACATTGGCAGGGAAGTGTATGGTCGTTCGAAACAAACCATTGCCCAGGTAAAACAGGTCGATAGCATCGGTAGAATACAAGCCTTCGGCCTGCTTTAGCCGGATCAACGCTTTTTCAAAGGAAGCAATATCATCGACCGGCTTTTGATGTTGGTCCGGGATAAACGTCAATTGATCCACGCCAATTTGATGAATGTTTGCGTCGACGGTATTGACAAAACCGGAGATAGGGCGATTTGAAGCCAATGCGTAGTATGCCGGGATATCAACAAATGTGGCTTCCTGCGTATTGATCCAAACGCCGGCGACACGCTCTGCCTTGCGGACTGTATGGCGTTCCTGCGGCCCGCGGACAACGACAACCAGATCACCTTCTTCCCGTGTCGCACCAAAAAGCAGAACATCGGTTCCTGCAAATCCCGCTGTTATGGCGACAACGGGATCAGAAAGATCGATAGTCAGATCTTGTGCCTTAACGGGTGTGATAACCGTCAGCGGAAAAAACAATAAAATCGTTAAACAGAAGAGGCGGATGGGCAGCGGGTTCATTCATGCCCTCCGGTTCCCAGCGAAAACAATTCATCTGGGGTTAAAGTAAGATCGAGTGACAGTTTTAAACATACGCCCAAAACCATCAATGCCAGCAAACCGCGAAGGTGCTCACCATTAAGTTTTGCGCCCGCCCGCGCCCCAAACTGTGCACCGATAACAGCGCCAATCAGCAATAACAGCGCGAGGATAACATCAACCGTCTGATTGGTGAGCGACTGTAGCAACGTAACGTTCGCAGTAACAAAAATGATCTGAAACAACGACGTACCGACAACGACGGATGTTGGCATGCCCAAGAGATAAATCATGGCCGGAACCATGACAAAACCGCCCCCGACACCCATGATGGATGCCAGGACACCGACGAAGAACCCGAGCGCCATGGGCATCAAAGCGCTGATATAGAGTTTTGAACGTCTAAACCGGATTTTCAGTGGTAAATGGTGTATCCACGTGTGGTGGCGTCTTTTCGCCTGCACGGTACCGGATTTGCGGCGCGCGAGCATAACATTGATGCTTTCGATAAGCATCAGCATTCCGATTATTCCCAAAAAGACCACATAGGACAGTTTGATAACCAGATCAATCTGGCCCAATTCCCTGAGATAGGTAAACAACCAGACACCAAAGGTTGATCCGAGAACCCCGCCGAGGAGTAAAACGGCACCCATCCGAAAATCGACATTTCCGCGACGCCAATGTGCCAGCACACCTGAAACCGAGGATGCAACAATTTGATTGGCTTCCGTTGCAACAGCAACAGCCGGCGGAATGCCGATAAATATCAGTAATGGTGTCATTAAGAAACCACCGCCGACACCGAACAACCCTGAGAGAAAACCGACACCGCCACCCATCCCGAGAATCAGGAAAATATTTACCGAAACTTCGGCAATAGGCAGGTATATTTCCAAGGTATTAATCCAGGATGTCAGTTTATTCCGCGAACGCCGCTGGTGGTCTGGGGTTCGAGAATACGTGCTGGCTTTTAGGAAAAATAGGGAACCATGTCAACGCACGGTCTCCACAGATAAGAAATACACTAACACGTGGTTACAGATGTTCATGATTGTTTAACCATGATTTCAGAAACTGATCTTGTGATGATTAGAAATAACAAAACAAGCAATTCTCAAACGTGATATGGTGCGTGTTAGCGATTTGAATTACATAACCTCCATACTCCTCGTTTTCCTGATCAGTGCGCCTGCCTGGGCACAAAACACAGGAACAGTTCCATCGGCCCGGGACCGATTATTCTCGGACTCGTCTCTGGGGATACAGGTTTTGGTTCCCTCGGGCGTTGAAGTCCTTCGCCCGGAAGGCCCGATTGATCTCGTTTTGCAATCCGGTAACGGGTGGTGGTTAAACGTGCAATCCGCGAACCGCAATGACAGTCGAACAGTGCCTGACCTCGTCGCACGACTGGAATCGAAGTACCTTGGGGCGGGTAAGCCCTGGTCAAAGAAACTGTCTGGGCGGCAATTGGACAGTACCACTGGCGCGCGCTACGACGCACTCTATTTGGGCGCGGGCACGATTGTCCGGCTTGTTCTCATCCGTGAACCCGCCCGCGATTATGTCCTGATGTTCATTGCTCCGGAGGACGCCTTTTCAGGCTTTGCAAAAGAGTTTGATCGAATACTGGCATCTTTTCAGCCGCTTGAAGACGCAACGAAACCGCTCAAAGAACATAACACTTTTCCGATTGAGGAGCAGAAAAAGCCCGAAAACAGCACCCGGTTTGAAAGGTTCAACGCGATAACTCTTGGGTTTTCACTGCTTTATCCAATGGATTGGCACATCTCGCGACCAAGTGAAACAACGGTCGTTTTCCAGGGCAAAGAAGGCGGAACCGATGCCTTTGCAACAATCAGCGTACAAAACGTTTCACCGCCAACCGGTGTGAATGATTCCATCGCCCTTAATGCGGTCATTCAGCAACTGAAGGCGCAAATGGCGTATAGTGTTTCCGACGTTAGCCACGCCAGCGGAACCCCTTTTACACTCGGAAGTGCCGACAAATCGGTGAGTGTCCATCAAATTCTCTCTGATTACGCCGTGAACAGCATACCCTACCGACAATGGACACTTTTTATACCGCGACAAGGTGAAGGGCTGGTTCACGTGTGGGCCTATGCAGCACCATTAGAGTACTTTGCACATGCGCAGCCGATCGCCGAAAAAATGGCCGGCTCATGGACGTTTGAACCTGTTTCACGTTAGTAACCGGTGTATGCCAAGCCTGCGAATGCCGCTAGCCGCACCGTCGTGTTACCCGGTTTTTGCCCTAGTTTATGTGACGTTTATGTTACTTTGGCCGCCCGTCCACGACATAGCCAAAAAAAATTATCATGGGGGTTGACATTAAGGAAATAATGCCTATATTAGCATCATTGCTATTTTACATTGTGAATAATGAATAATAGGTATTGCGCAGCAATGCCGCACCCGACGGGTGTTGTCTGGCGGCATTGAGCCGGCTGTCATTGCCCCGGTCGAAACGCCGGTGGTGGCCTGTAGAAGACAGGTAGAAGACAGACAGAAAGACAGGAAGTATCTGGATCAGGTTATGCCCGGTATGACGGTTCAAACCGATATTAATTCAATCGACACCGGTTGTTTTGGCGAATAGACTTCACGAAAAAAAACAGTGATCGGGTTCTGATTCAGTGATAGTAGCATCTGTTCATATGCTAAAATCATGGTTGTTTCAGACCGCAGAAAACAACATCAGGGCAGGCCCGTAATGAAATCAAATTTAATCGACCGGCAAACCCTCGGTTCCGGTGCATATGTGTTCAGGGAGGGGGAAGCGGCAAGTTGCGCCTATATCGTGCAGTCCGGAACTGTCGAAATCGTTAAATCGGCGGACAATCAGGAGATTGTGCTAGCGGCCATACCCGCCGGAGGCATATTCGGGGAAATGGCTTTGATTGATGATGCCCCCCGCATGGCAGGTGCCAGAATGGCAGAAGGTGGCACGGTGATCATCGTTAATCGAAAAACATTTGAGGCGAAACTGGCAAAAAGTGACCCCTTTATCCGTACATTGCTGAAAATCTTTGTCGATACCATTCGCCGGCTCCAGGAAACCAGATAGAATGCTCAAACCCAGGGTGAAAAGGGCACGTTTTTCGCAACGAATTCGCGCCTATTTCTTTGCGGGCATTCTGGTGACCGCGCCGCTTTTCATTACCGGTTACGTGGCGTGGTTATTTGTCAACTTTGTCGATGACAAGGTTACGCCGCTGATCCCGGCGGCTTACAACCCTGAAACCTATCTCCCCTTCGCCCTTCCCGGATTGGGAATTGTTGTACTTTTCCTGGGGTTGACGTTTGTCGGGATGTTGATGGCCGGCTTTATGGGCCGCTTCTTTGTGCGCGTCAGCGAGGGCTTGCTTAATCAGATGCCGGTGATCCGTAGCGTCTACAATGCGGTGAAACAGATTCTGGAAACTATCCTCGCCCAACAATCCAATGCCTTTAGAGAAGCGGTTCTGGTTGAGTATCCGAGACGCGGTATATGGGCGATCGCATTCATAACCGGAACGACCGAAGGTGAAGTCCAGAACATTACCGTAGATGAATGCGTGAACATTTTTTTGCCAACCACGCCAAATCCTACATCTGGTTTTCTTTTGTTTGTGCCAAAAAGAGACCTGATTTCTCTGACGATGACCGTTGAAGAAGCGATTAAAATGGTGATCTCCGGGGGTATTGTTACCCCGCCCGACCGGCGTCCGCCAAACCAGCAATCCTTTCCGAAAACAGGGGCAACCACTTACGAGGATATGGATATCCTCAGGGAAAAAGACGGCATAACGGTGTTGGTGAGCAAGGACTCCCGTCCGGGCGAAAAACTTCAACCTGTTAGCGGAGAAGATATTTCCAAACAGGTTCGAAAAGTGATGATGGATCCGATCAACCGGAATGAAGATTCCTGATCGCACCATCCCGTTCAAACAGGTAGAGAAGAACCCGCAGGTTTTGACCTCTTTCGGTTTTTAACCCCGGATCAGTACGCATGATAAGTTGCGCATCCTTTCGAGCCGTTGCCAACAAGTCGGCATGAAGGGATAAATCAGCAACCCGAAATTCTGGTAATCCACTCTGGCGGGTTCCCAGCAATTCCCCCGCCCCGCGGAGCTCCAGGTCCTTTTCTGCAATCTCAAAGCCATCGTCAGAGTCTCGCATAATGCGAATTCGTTCTTTTGCAGTTTGTGAAGCGCCAGGTTCATACAGAAGTACACAACTCGACAACCGTTCTCCTCGTCCCACGCGACCGCGAAGTTGATGAAGTTGGCTTAGGCCGAAGCGTTCCGCATGGTCGATGATCATGATTGATGCCTCAGGCACATCGACCCCGACTTCGACAACGGTTGTCCCCACAAGGATGCTGAGCTCACCGCTGGAAAACCGTTGCATGACCGCGGTCTTGTCCTTTCCCGACATACGTCCGTGGACGAGACCAACCGTGCACCCCAAGGCATGCTCCAAGAAACGTGCCCGGTCTTCCGCCGCCGCCACGTCGATCTTTTCAGACTCTTCAACCAGCGGGCAAATCCAGTAGATACGATCCCCATTGGATAGAGACCGCTTCAAACCATCCAAAACCTCGGTCATCCGCGATAGGGTGATGGCCCTAGTTTTTATGGGGCGTCTGCCGGCCGGTTTTTCCGTCAGTTTTGTGACGTCCATATCGCCGTAAACCGTCAAGGTCAGGGTTCGGGGGATGGGTGTTGCGGTCATAACAAGCACGTCTACAGCCCGTCCTTTGGCGGCAAGCTCAAGTCTCTGCTGAACCCCAAATCTGTGTTGCTCATCAATCACGGCGAGGCCAAGATCGCGGTAAATAACGTCCGCCTGAAATAAAGCATGCGTGCCGACAATGATCTGTGCATCACCCTGTTGAATAGCCTTTATTACTGAAGCCCGGTTTTTACCTTTTTCCCTTCCGGTAAGAACAACCACCGAAACCCCCAGGTCAGCTCTTTCGATGATACCCGAAATTGTTTCATAATGCTGGCGGGCCAGAATCTCTGTTGGGGCCATCAATGCCGCCTGCGCACCTGTTTCAACGACGCTCAGCATGGAAAGAAGGGCAACAATGGTTTTTCCGCTCCCTACATCCCCTTGCAGCAGTCGCAACATCCGGGCAGGCGTTTCAAGATCATGGTGAATATCTGATACGGCGGATCGTTGGGAATTGGTGAGCGAATAGGGCAGGGCGTTTATCAATGTCTTTTGCAAAGAACCGTTGCCCTTCCTGGCCAGGCCGCTTCTCTTCCGAGTGCTTTCTCGTACAACCGCTAGGGCGAGCTGGTTGGCTAGTAATTCGTCATAAGCCAATCGTTGTTTTGCCGTTGTATTATCCTCGATATCTGCTGAATCGGTTGGTTTGTGGTTTGATAAAATGCTTTGCTTCCATGATTGCCATCCCTGTTTCACAATCAATGCGCTATCGTTCCACTCCGGTAACTCAGGGATCCTTTCCAGCACCTGGGCCATGGCTTTGTTAAGCACTTTGTTTGATAACCCGGCAGTGAGCCCGTAAACCGGTTCAACGATCATGATAGAAGCCTTGTCTTTTTCTTCCACGATATGATCTGGATGGCTGATCTGCAGATTGCCGGAAAACGCCTCGATGCGTCCGCTTACCCAACGCATTTCTCCTTCTGGCAGGAGGCGCTTCAAATAATCCGGGCGCGGGCGAAAAAACACCAATGATATGGTTCCGGAATCGTCCGAACACCGAACCCGATAGGGGGCTCGCTTGTTTGGCGGATTAATGTGTTTCTCCACCCGCACAGCCAGGGTCACGACTTCCTGAGGCACGGCGGCTGCAATTTTTGGATGGCGTCTTCTGTCGATAACATTTTCTGGAAAATGCCAAGCGAGATCTAGGATACGGTTGCCGCCACATGCCTTTTCAATCTGTTTTTGCGTTCGTGCCCCCACTCCTGACAAACCGTCGACGGTGCTGAATAGCTGAAAAAGAATCTCGGGGCGCATGATCTATGGGGCTGACAGATGGTGTGTGAGACTTTATATCGTAGCCGCGTAAAATGACACGAAGTGAGCGGCCTGTTCAATGGACCAGTATCGAAAGAGACTGCTTTACAGGGCTTCTCATCGTGGCATGAAAGAAACGGACGCGCTGGTAGGCGGATTTGCCAGATTAAACCTGCCGGCCATGAAACAACACGACTTGCAGGCGTTTGAGAGTCTCCTCGATCAAAGTGACAATGATCTCATGAGTTGGATACTGGAACGCAAACCGGTGCCTGAAACACCCTACAGCGGCCTGCTCTATCAACTAATCGCTTATCGAAAGTCTTTCTAGTCGTGGAATTTCCCCAAAGCCTGCTGCGGAACCGGGAAACGGTTTGCGCACATGAAGTGCCGAACGGCCTGGATTCCTTTCTGATCTCAGCGCTGGCACAGGCGCGGGGCCGAGTTCTCGTGTTGGTGCCGGATGATGTAAATTTGTCTAGAGTGCACGATCAGTTGAATTTCGTATCGCCTGAAACCGCCTGCTACGTTTTTCCGGCCTGGGACTGTCTACCCTATGATCGGGTTTCTCCGGTTCCCGATGTTGTCGAAAAGAGGCTGACGACACTATCGTACCTGGCGGCAAACAATAGTGGAGAAAAGCCGGAGGTTGTCATTGCGACTGTCTCGGCGGTTTTACAAAGAGTTGTGCCCCGCAACGCACTTCGCGGAAGACACCTGTCGCTCCACATAGGCGCCCGCGTTGAAGACGATAGCATTCTCCGGTTTCTGAATGACAATGGGTATGTCCGCGCCAGCACCGTTCTGGAAGCGGGAGAGTACGCCAGAAGAGGCGGCATCATTGACGTGTTTCCCGGCGGCCAGAATAAACCGCTGCGTATTGATTTTTTTGGTGACGAGGTTGACGCAATTCGCCGCTTCGATTGCGAAACCCAACGGACTGAGGCGGATGTTTCCTCTGTTGTTTTGGGGCCGATCAGTGAGGT
Source organism: Rhodospirillales bacterium (assembly GCA_963921245.4). Classification (GTDB taxonomy): domain Bacteria; phylum Pseudomonadota; class Alphaproteobacteria; order Rhodospirillales; family Casp-alpha2; genus JABJGO01. The sequence continues at coordinate 1,385,186 of CAWUEY030000001.1, forward strand.
TTTTCTGGAGGACTGTTCGATTTCCCGTTTTCGAAGTCGTTACAGGGAAATGTTCTCGGTAACGGGGGGAGACGATAACCTTTATGAAGCCGTTAGTGCCGGTAATCGCTACAATGGAATAGAACACTGGTTGCCCTTTTTCCATGAATCTCTTGAAACGCTCTTTGATTATCTCGGCGATGTGTCAATCGTGTTGTCGGATAATGTCGAGGAAGCCTGTGCATCAAGACTGGATTTGATAAGCGAATACTACACCGCCCGGCTGGATGCTCTGAGAGAAAGCTCCGTTTCTTTGAACCAATCAGTCTATCGCCCGGTTGAACCCGTACAGATGTATCTGTCAGGTGAAGAATTCAGCGCGCTTGTTGATCAGATGCCTGCGGTTAAAGTATCACCCCGGTCTATCCCTGAAGTATCTGCACAAAAAGCATCTGCACAAAAAGGCGCTGTTTACCAATTGGGAGGAAAGGCCGGGCGCAATTTTGCTGATATTCGGATACAACAGGATGCCGACGTTTATGCTGCACTCATCCAATATATCAGACAGCAACAAGCGAGCGGCAAGCCCGTTGTTTTGTCCGCACACAGTCTGGGTTCACTCGAGCGTTTTCGAAAAATACTCTCCGAACACGGTTTTAACACTCTTGTGGATATCGATAGCTGGTCAGATCTTGAGGCACAATCTACTGATCTTGTGGGGATGACCGTCGGGGTTTTTGACCACGGATTTGCCTGCCCCGAACTTGTTGTCATCACAGAACAGGATGTTCTCGGCGAAAAAATGAACCGGTCGCGGAAAAGCCGCGTTAAACCGGAGAATATTATTCGCGATGCATCCGTTCTGAATGCGGGCGACTACGTCGTGCACAACGACCACGGCATTGCGCGGTTTGAAAGCCTTCAAACCATAGCGGCGGGTGGGGCCCCTCACGACTGTCTGCTGCTGTCCTACGCCGGTAATGATCGCCTCTACATTCCGGTTGAGAATATTGATGTTGTATCACGATATGGCGGGGATGACATAACCGTCACTCTCGACAGGCTGGGCTCGGTCGCATGGCAAGCCCGAAAAGCCAGGTTAAAAAACAGAATACGGCAGATCGCCGATCAATTGGTACGAGTTGCGGCGGCAAGAGAGCTTGAACCGGCCAATCCCCTGATTCCACAAACCGGTGCCTTTGACGAATTCTGTAGCCGATTTCCATACGCGGAAACGGAGGATCAGCAACGCGCTATCGAGGCCGTCATTTCTGATTTGGGGAGCGGCAAAAATACAGACCGATTGGTGTGTGGTGATGTCGGCTTCGGCAAGACCGAAGTTGCCTTGCGGGCGGCCTTTGTTGCCGCCATGGAAGGCAGGCAAGTCGCGCTCGTTGTGCCAACCACGCTCTTGGCGCGACAGCATTTCGAAAACTTCAAGGAGCGTTTCCAGGGCTTCCCAGTTGTTATCAGGCAATTGTCCCGATTAACCACAAACAGCGAAACCAAGCTCACCAAAAAGGGAATTGCCGACGGAACCGTTGATATTATTGTTGGTACGCACGCCGTTCTGGCGAAGGATGTTTCATTTCGGGATTTGGGCCTTTTGGTTATTGATGAAGAACAGCATTTTGGTGTGGCCCATAAGGAGAGGTTGAAACAACTTCGAACTGATGTCCATGTACTAACACTTACGGCAACGCCTATTCCTCGCACCCTTCAAATGGCCATGACGGGCATCCGGGATATGAGTTTGATTGCAACACCACCCGTCGACAGGTTAGCGGTTCGAACCTATGTTTTGCCATTTGACTCCGTGATTATTCGCGAAGCTATTCTTCGGGAACGTCATCGGGGAGGTCAGATTTTCTATGTTTGCCCACGCGTATCGGATTTGAGCGGTGTCGAGGAAACCATCCGAGAATTGGTTCCGGACATCCGAATAGTTGTCGTACATGGACAAATGCCGACACGAAGCTTGGAGGACTCCATTGTTGAGTTTTATGAAGGTCAGGCTGATCTGCTGATCTCAACAAACATCATCGAATCAGGTCTCGACATGCCGCGCGTCAACACGATAATCATTCACCGCGCGGATATGTTTGGACTGGCGCAGCTCTATCAACTACGCGGGCGCGTCGGGCGGGCGAAAATCCGGGCCTATGCATATTTAACCTTACCGCCAAATCAAAAACTCACGGCAACAGCGCAAAAGCGGCTCGATGTGATGCAGACACTGGATCATCTAGGGGCCGGTTTCACGCTTGCCAGTCACGATCTGGATATTCGTGGGGCCGGTAATCTTTTGGGCGATGAACAATCCGGCCATATTCGTGAGGTTGGATTTGAGCTCTACCAGCAAATGCTTGAGGAAGCTGTCGCCGAGGCGCGAGGGCTGGAGGGAAGCCGGCAAAAAGACAACGATTGGACACCACAGATAAATGCCGGTTTGTCCGTTTTGATTCCTGATACCTACATTGCGGATTTACCTGTTCGTATGAACATGTACCGACGTATTGCGAGCCTGAATACGCGGGCGGAAATAGACGGCATGGCGGCCGAACTTGTTGACCGGTTCGGATCTCTTCCCGAAGAAACCGAAAACCTTCTGCAAACCGTCTCGATCAAACATTTGTGTCGCAGGGCAAATGTAGAAAAAATTGATGCCGGGCCGGGGGGAGCTGTAATCGCGTTCCATAATGACCACTTTGCCAATCCCGCAGGTCTGGTATCGTACATCCAGGAAAATCGTGGCACGGCAAAGTTTCGTTCGGATCAGAAGCTCGTGTTCCTTCGATCGTGGGATAATACTGGTAATCGATTGACAGGCGTCACGAACATACTGAAATCTCTCGCCCGTATTGCTGAGGGTGGAATAGCCGGTTGATCTATTTACATTGCCTGCATAGACAAGGGTAGGGGCTTCTCCTAGAGTCTGCATTCTCCTGATGTCCGATTTTCTACAGGGATTTTCAATTCATGCGGCTGTCGCAATTTTTTCTCCCGACACTGAAAGAAACGCCTTCCGAAGCACAGATTGTTTCGCACCGGTTGATGCTTCGTGCTGGCATGGTTCGTCAATCCAGTGCCGGTATCTACTCCTGGCTGCCGCTCGGATATCGGGTGTTGATGAAAATTCAGAAAATTGTTGAAGAGGAACAAAACGCCATAGGATGTCAGCAGGTGCTGATGCCCACCATACAACCGGCAGATTTGTGGCGCGAAAGCGGGCGGTATGATGCATACGGTCCCGAAATGCTTCGTATCCGTGATCGACATGACCGTGATATGCTGTACGGCCCGACAAACGAAGAACAGATTACGGAAATCTTTCGTGATGGCGTTAAATCCTATCGCGAGGTGCCAAAACTGCTTTATCACATCCAGTGGAAGTTCCGGGATGAAGTACGACCACGGTTCGGCGTGATGCGGGGACGAGAGTTTCTAATGAAAGACGCTTACTCCTTCGATATGGATGATGAAGCCGGGCGGGTTTCCTACAACAAGTTCTTTTTATCTTACTTGCGGACGTATGCCCGAATGGGCCTGAAGGCTATCCCCATGGCCGCCGATACCGGACCTATCGGCGGTGATATGAGCCATGAGTTTCTAATTTTGGCGGAAACGGGCGAAAGCGAGATTGCATGTCATAAAGATTTTCTGGAAATGGATTGGGCAGAACAAGATATCGATTTCAACAGTGATCTGGGCCCCATGGTCAGGCAGTTCACCGCCAAATATGCTGCCACCGATGAAAAAAGAGACCGAGATGTCGAAAAATCTCTGGGCGATGATTTGATATCCGCGCGAGGTATCGAAGTTGGCCACATCTTCCATTTTGGTACCAAGTATTCAGCCCCACTAAACGCATATGTTACGGACGCAGATGGGAATGAAGTAACTGTGTCCATGGGATCCTACGGTATCGGTGTTTCGCGTCTTGTTGGTGCGATCATCGAAGCATCACATGACGATGGCGGCATTATCTGGCCGGAGAGTGTTGCGCCTTTTAAGGTCGGCATAATCAATCTGAAAGCCGGCGATGCGGTTTGTGACGCGGCATGTGAAAGAATTTACAATGATCTTGGCGTGGCGGGCCGGGAAGCCCTGCTGGATGATAGGGAGATCAGAGCCGGCGCTAAGTTTGCCGATATGGACCTTATCGGTCTCCCCTGGCAAATCATAGCAGGCCCGCGCGGCTTGGCTGACGGAAATGTTGAACTCAAGAACCGCGCAACGGGCGAGCGTCAGGAAATCAGTATTGAATCCGCATTGAACCGGGTTTCCGGATAATCTTGGAATTGCAGGCGAATGTTTTCCGCTTTTGAATGGATGTTGGCATTTCGCTATTTAAGAGCGCGGCGACAGGAAGGATTCATTTCTGTCATTGCCTGGTTCTCACTGCTCGGAATTTGCCTCGGCGTTGCAACGCTGATTATTGTTATGTCCGTAATGAACGGTTTTCGCGATGAGTTGCTTGGGCGCATTCTCGGAATCAACGGTCATTTGAATGTTGTCGCGCAAGGACAGGTTATCACAGATTACGAAGCTATGCAGGAACGCCTAGAGGGTCTAGAAGGCGTGGTGATGGTCAGTCCCATGATCGAAGGCCAGGTCATGGCCACGAACAAGGGGGCGGCGCAAGGGGCGGTTGTCAGAGGACTGAGTTCTGCGGACCTACTGACCAGGCAACTTGTGGCCGCAAACATTATCGCCGGTGACCTCCAGAAGTTTTCAGACAAGAATGCGGTCGTCATTGGCTACAGGTTGGCGCAAAAGCTCGGTGTGCATCCAGGCGGTACCATAAACCTCATATCACCCAAAGGCACCGTAACCGCATTTGGAACAGTTCCGCGGATGAAATCCTATACCGTCGTCGCGTTGTTCGAAATTGGTATGTATGAATATGACTCCGGGTTTATTTTCATGTCTTTGGCTTCCGCTCAGGTCTATTTTGGACGCAAAAACGGCGTGACGAACCTGGAGGTTTTTGTTGAAAACCCCTCCCGGGCTCCAGATATGGTTTCCGAAATAGCTCTCCTGGCAGGACCCCAGACAAGAGTACATGACTGGCAACGGGCGAACGCCAGTTTTTTCAACGCGATACAGGTGGAACGCAACGTGATGTTCCTGATTCTAACCCTGATTATCATTGTTGCGGCGTTCAACATTATCTCCAGCATGATTATGCTCGTTAAAGATAAAGGAACAGATATCGCTATTCTTCGAACCATGGGGGCCACACGCGGGGCCATCATGCGGGTGTTTTTCATCAGTGGGACAAGTATTGGGGTCATTGGCACCCTAGCAGGTCTCGCAGTGGGATTGGCTTTTGCCTCCAACATTGAGTCCATCCGTCGTTTTATCGAGGGACTGAGTGGGGCTGAATTATTTGCAGCGGAGATATATTTCCTTTCTCAGTTACCGGCAATCGTCGACCCGGTTGAGGTGACCGCCGTGGTCCTCATGGGGTTGGGATTATCTATTCTTGCAACCCTCTACCCTTCCTGGCGCGCCGCAAAAATCGACCCGGCCGAGGCTTTGCGGTATGGTTGAGCAATCCAGCGTTTTAATCCTGGAAAAGGTCCGGAGAACCTTTCGGCAGGGGCAACAAGAGCTGGAGGTTTTGCGTTCCGTGGACCTTCAGGTACACCCCGGTGAAATGGTCGCCATGATCGGGCCATCGGGAGCAGGGAAATCCACGCTCCTGCACGTTGCCGGATTGCTTGAACCACCAGATCAGGGACGGGTCGTCGTTGGCGATATTGATTGTCGACAGTTGAATGATGACGAAAGAACGCGTATTCGGCGCGACCTTCTTGGTTTTGTCTACCAACACCATCACTTGCTTCCTGAATTTTCAGCGGTGGAAAACATAGTTGTGCCGCAACGTGTCGCCGGTATTCCGAAGAAAACGGCTTTGGAGCGGGCAATAAAACTCCTGACCCTGATGGGCCTCGATAATCGCGCAAGCCATCGCCCGGCAAAATTATCCGGGGGTGAGCGGCAACGCGTGGCTATTGCTCGGGCACTTGCCAATGTGCCCAGGGTTTTATTGGCCGATGAACCGACGGGGAATCTCGACCCCGAAACGGCAAAAGACGTGTTTGGTTTATTGATAAAGATCGCTCGTGGGGCTCAACTCGCCTGTATTGTTGCAACCCACAACCTCGAGCTCGCACAGGCAATGGACCGCATCGTCCGTCTGGAAGACGGTCGGTTAGTGCCTCACGTACCGTGACTCAGCTCAACAGGGCCCGCAAAACCACGACCGATAAGACACCTCCCGCAATTGCTGTCAGCGTCGAAAACCGCCACGCCAAAGCAATCGTAACAAGTGCCGCAACCCACTCCGCAATCGTGCCGGTTACAATAGCGGGGGCGACAATCGCCGTTAGCACAGCGGGAGGAACCGCACTGAGCAGGTTTTTGATATCTGCATTAAGTTCCTTTTTTCCGACCAACCAATAGCCGGCAAACCGCGTCAGGGCGGTAACAAAAGCCATGCCGACAATGATGATCCAGGCAGCTACAGTGCTGGCTGGGTCAAGGAATGTGGGGAGAACAGTATCCATCAGGTCTTGTTCTCGCGCCGGTTTTGTATACGTGAACGCAACCACGCCGCCACAACGCCAGCAACACCGCCTGCAAAAATGTACCAGGCCCCGTCAACAAGATGATAGACGCTAATGGACACGACAACGCTGGCAACGACCACGAGCGTTTGACGATCCGCTCTCCAGAAGCCGACAACAATGCCCGTAAAAACCGCTGTGAAAACGAAATCCAGACCATAGTCGCGCGGATCCTCAATAATGTTTCCGATTTGGCTTCCCATATAACTCCAGAAAATCCAGTTTACGTAGAATGGGATGCTCATCCCCATCAGGTAACCGGCAGTGGTGTACCCATGGCTGTGTGCCTGTTTCATGGCAAGTGCCCAGTTTTCATCCGCCATGACATAGATAAATAGCAACCGTGGCAGAAGGGGAACCTGGTTGAGGTATGGCGCGCAAGCCGCACCCATCAAAATGTGACGGAGATTGACCAGAAGGGTTGAGCCAATAATCGATAACGCACCAAACACGGATAACATTGTCGATTGCCACATATCCAGTGCGATGAACTGCGCCGCCCCGGCAAAGACAGCCGCACTCATAAAAATGATCTCCCACGGTTCTAAACCTGCCTGGGATGCTGTTGCGCCAACGATCAACCCGAATGGTGCCGCGCCGATTGCCATCGGTGTTATGTCAATCCAGCCTCGAAGAAAAGTGTTTTGAAGGTTGCTCATTGAAAAGCTTCTGAAATCTACAAACACGAGGGTTCAATGTTGTACGTGATTAGTTGAGCAAAGAAAAACGGTCGCAAATCAGGTTGCGACCGTTTTCCGAAATCAACGCCGTTTCCGGCCTGCATAACCCAGGATTATCGGGATTATACGAGACGCACACCCATTTCGGCAGGAATGCGGATGACAGTGGTACGAGACTCAGAGGTGTTAAAACCTATGTCAGCCAGCAGGTGGGCGTCCAATCTGGCGAGTTGCTCTTCCAGATTTGGTGCCGCAAACGATTTAATCATGTTTATGAGTTTCATGGCCAGATCCCTTAATCTAATGGTTAAAATAATGAGACCAGATAATCTGATCACCTTTCCATGAAAAACAGATACGCCTGTTGATTTGCCTATACAACTGTGGAGTTGTCATTGCAGATATGCAGAATAATCATACCTCTGATCAGGAATTTTTAACATTTTGAGAGCCGGTTTAAGGGTATTCCAGCTTGAATCAGCAACTTTCGAATTTGACCGGCAAACAACGCGCGATCATTGGTCTTGCCGCCGTTGCTGGCGCGCTCGCTATCTTTGCAAGCTATAAGATCCACGAAAATCTGGATACCAACGGGATTGGCTACCGATATGCCGATGATCTCGTGTTTTCCGATAACATTCCCGTCGTCGAAAAAAAGAAACAGTACTTTGATTTTATGCGGCCTATTGTTGAGGCTGAAAATGCAAAGGTTCTGGAGACACGTCACGAGATATTGAAGGCGCGCGAAGCCGGTAAAAACCCGAGATGGTTGACTGATACTGCAAAAATCTACGGCGTTGAGTGGACCGGGGACGAGTGGGACCAGCTTTTAGGGCGGGTGGACGAAGTCCCCCTCACACTTGTTCTTGCCCAGAGTGCGAACGAATCAAGCTGGGGGCAATCCAAATTTGCTCAATTGGGCAATAATATGTTTGGTCAGTGGTGTTTCACAGAGGGTTGTGGCATTGTGCCAGCACGACGCGATGCAGGAAAAAATCATGAAGTTGCTGCATTTTCCTCGGTCAATCATTCTGTTCGGGCGTATCTGGAAAACATCAATAGCACGCGAGCGTACTCTAAACTTCGGGCAATCCGCTCAAAGGCAAGAAAATCGGGGCGAACAGCGTCAGGAACAGAGTTGGCCGCCGGGTTGCTGTCCTATTCCGAACGACGGGGTGAGTATGTTGAAGAAATCAGGGCGATGATCTGGGTGAATAAAGAGCTGATGGTTTCACCCGGCTAAACAACATCTGGAAACCAACAAGAGCCATCTTTCCAATTCTTTTCTGATCGTGTGTGCGCGTTAACGCGGTGACAGTTTTATGCAGCTCGAAGGCTTGCAATAAAAATACCGTGTCCTCAGACCAGCCAGGCCCGAGGATCATGCGCCCAAAAATCAGTTTATCCCCAATAAACTAGCATCTTCCGTCGAAATAATCCTGACTTCACAACATTCCTGTGGAATCCTCGTTACATGGATTCCCATTTTTCGTTCATACATTTGCGAATGCATTCAGCTTACTCTCTATCGGAGGGCGCCATTCGCATAAACGAACTGGGAAGGCTGTGCCATGATACTGGAATGCCGGCGCTCGCCATCACTGATAGCAACAACATGTTCGGTGCCATGGAGTTTTCAGACTCATTGGCCCGCATCGGCATCCAGCCGATCATCGGCATTCAGCTCTCTGTTGATATCTCGAACGGTGAACAACAGAGTATTGGTGTTGGTGGCCAGAGATTAAGAGAACAGCATGCGCCACTGGTTATGCTGGCAAAAAATGAAACTGGCTATCTTAATATTCTAAAGCTGTTGAAAATCGCGTACCTAGACTCAGACGATGCCAGTGATCCCGTCATTACACTTGATGATATCCAACCAAATTCTGAGGGCATAATCACTTTAACGGGTGGTGCTTTTGGCCCTCTTGGGGTGTTGTTGCGAGTCGGGAAAACGCAACAGGCCGAAGATTGTTGCCAACGGTTAAAAGAGATTTTTCCAGATCATTTGTATGTGGAAATTCAACGACACGGTATGCAGGAGGAACTTGAAACCGAGGAAAAATTCATTGATCTCGCGTATTCAAACGACCTGCCTTTGGTGGCCACCAATGAAGTCTATTTTCCGGATCGAAACATGTATGAAGCGCATGACGCGCTGCGTTGTATTGCCCAGGGGCATCATGTTGCCGACCAAAACCGTTTTCGTCTGACACCTGAACACTACTTCAAGAGTGCTTCGGAAATGACGGAAGTCTTTGCCGACTTACCCGAGGCCATTAACAACACAATAACGATTGCGCGGCGCTGTGGGTATATGGTTGAGAAAATCGCCCCTCTGCTGCCGCCGTTCGATTGCGGAGAAGGTCGCACGGAAGTTGAGGAGCTTAAGCGTCAGGCTATTCTTGGTTTGGAAAAACGCCTCGAAGATCATGTTTATGAAGCGGATATGGATCACGCCGCGCGAGAGAAGGCAGCAAAACCCTACTTTGAACGGATAGAGTTTGAGATAAACGTTATCGCCGATATGGGATTCCCGGGCTATTTCCTGATTGTTTGGGACTTTATCCATTGGGCCAAACAGCAAGGTATTCCTGTCGGGCCGGGACGGGGTTCAGGGGCGGGCTCCGTTGTTGCCTGGGCCCTTACGATCACGGATCTGGACCCGTTGCGCTGGGGATTGCTGTTTGAACGGTTTCTCAATCCCGAGCGTGTTTCCATGCCGGACTTCGATATCGATTTCTGTCAGGACCGGCGGGACGAGGTCATCCGGTATGTTCAGGGAAAATATGGCCGTGATCACGTCGCCCAGATCATTACATTCGGAAAACTGCAAGCACGCGCGGTGTTAAGAGATGTTGGCCGGGTTCTTCAGATGCCCTACGGCTATATCGACAAGATTTGCAAGATGGTGCCAAACAGCCCCGCCAATCCGGTTACACTTCAGGAAGCCATCAATGGCGAAAAAGAGCTGCGGCAACTCATCCGTAACGACCCCGCCGTGGATCGATTGGTGAAGATCGCACTCAAACTTGAAGGATTGTACAGACACGCGTCCACTCATGCGGCAGGTGTGGTCATCGGTGATCGACCTCTAGAGAAACTTATTCCCCTCTATCGGGACCCTAGGTCGGATATGCCCGTCACGGGATACAACATGAAGTTCGTTGAATCCGCTGGCTTGGTGAAGTTTGATTTTCTCGGGTTGAAAACGCTTACGGTTCTGGCAACCACGGTTGATTTGATTGCTCAAAATGGCGATGGGGAAGTAATCGACCCTGCCAGAATCCCGCTCGATGATGCCAAGACCTTTGCGATGATGGGGCGGGGGGAAACAACGGGTGTTTTCCAGTTGGAAAGCGCAGGCATGAGAGACGTTCTACGAAACCTGAAACCGGACGTGTTTGAAGATATCATCGCCGTTGTCGCGCTCTATCGACCGGGTCCAATGGATAATATTCCAAGCTACATCAACCGGAAACACGGGCTGGAAGAGGTCGATTACCTGTATCCAACTTTGGAGGGCATCCTCTCGGAAACCGGTGGTATTATTATCTACCAGGAACAGGTGATGCAGATTGCTCAGGTTCTTGCCGGGTATTCTCTTGGTGGTGCAGACATACTCAGGCGGGCGATGGGCAAAAAAATCAAAGAGGAAATGGATCAGCAGCGATCCGTGTTTGTGACCGGTGCGGTGGCGAAGGGAGTGCCCGAGAAGAGGGCAGACGAAATTTTCGACCTTGTCGATAAGTTTGCGGGGTACGGCTTTAATAAATCTCACGCCGCGGCCTATGCACTGGTGGCATATCAAACGGCGTACATGAAAGCCCATTACCCGGTCGAGTTCATGGCCGCTTCCATGACCCTTGATCTCGGAAACACTGACAAACTGAATGTCTTTCGTCAGGAACTGGATCAATTGGGTGTGGAACTTCTGCAACCCGACATCAACAGATCCTGCCCGACTTTTTCTGTCGAACGCCGTGATGGACAGCCGCCCGCAATTCGCTACGCGCTCGGCGCGATCAAGAATGTCGGTTTGGTTGCCATGGAAGGTCTGGTTCAGGAAAGAACAGAGAATGGACCGTTCAAGGACCTCACCGATTTTGTTTCCCGTTTGGACACGACGCAGGTCAACAAACGGCAGATCGAAAACCTCGTGAGAGCAGGGGCATTTGACGGTTTTGGATTCAATAGAAGGCAACTGTTCTCAAATGTTGATCTGGTTATGAAACACGCAAGTGTGGCCATGAGTGACAAAACCAATGACCAAATGGGGTTGTTTGGTGGTGGTGTTGTGGAGATGCCATCGATTGAGCTGGAACCCATGACGGAATGGTCCCCTATGGATCGATTACGTGAAGAGTTTGATGCGGTGGGTTTTTATCTCTCCGCTCACCCGCTGGATGCTTACCAATCCTTGTTGAAAAAACTGAAAGCACAATCGGTTACACAAGTTTTGGCCGCGCCTGTCGACAGTATGGTTTCAATGGCCGGAGTCGTCATTGGAAAAAAAGAGCGTGTTTCAGCGAAAGGAAATCGCTACGCATTCGTTCAGATGTCTGACAGTACAGGCGTTTTCGAACTCACGGTTTTTGCGGAAACTCTGAGCCAATCCAGGGATATTCTGGAAGTCGGCAATTGTTTGTTTGTAAAATCAAACGTCCAATTCGAGGGTGAAACGCCGCGCTTTACGGTGCAATCCCTGGAACTCCTAGAGCACCTCGCCCAAAACGCTCCCATCAGCATTCAGGTCGTCATCAACAACAATAATGCCCTTGTACCGCTGAAAGAAGTTCTTGATATTGGTGATAATGGTCGTGGTGAGGTTATTGTTGCTGCGCGGCTGAAAGAGGGACCGGGGGGCGAGGACGCCATTATTCCATTGCCTGAACGCTATACGGTATCTCCCCAGCTTATTCTTGCCGTTCGATCACTGAGCGGCGTTGTTGACGTTCGAGAACTATAGACAGCGTTTTTCGATGCTCAATGCTCCGTTTTATTGAGGGTTCGTTGTTGCCCGCGACGGCATCGACCTTGCTTTGGACGGTAAGTCCCTGTAGCTGGTGTTTACATGTCCATAGAAAACATAGACGAGGGCGCGCAGGGTTCAGGGCTACAGGTGCCGCCGCTCGCCGAGGAATCAAAGGTTTTATCGCGCATTGCCTTACCTCTGGTAGCTGCATATCTCGCCGAAATGGTGATGTTCAACACGACCCGTATCGTGGTCGGGCAATTGGGTTACACAGAATTGGCGGCGGTTGGCCTTGGTAGCCATCTTGCCTTTGAGATTCTTGTGGTATTGATGGGGTTACTTTCTGTCGTCGGAGTTCTGGTGGCCAACGCAGAAGGAGCGAACGACAAACCACAAGCCGGTCATGCAACCCGCCAAGGGCTGATAATTGCCACCGTCATTGGCGTGCCGGGAACGATTGCGCTGTGGAATGCCGAGAGCTTTCTGTTGTACCTGGGGCAACCTGACGATGTTGTATCTTTGAGCGGACAATACCTACCGGGCGTCAGCATCGCAATAATCCCGACATTATGGTTTGTCTGTTTTCGGAATTTTGTAACCGGTATTGCAAAAACCGGGGCGATTATGGTGATTACCATTGCCGCGGTTGGCGTGAACTACATTCTGACGGTGGCGTTGGTGTATGGTCGCTATGGTGCACCTGAAATGGGCGTATATGGTGCAGGTCTGGCCACGGGAATCGTTTCGTGGTTTATGTTTATTGCACTGGTCGGTTATGTCTATTTTACACCGAAGCTCAGGGGTTATGGCGTTTTTCGAGGGCGACTGAAGATTGATCTTGCGACCTGCCGTGAGATTATCGCACTGGGAATCCCGGTTGCCGGTCTGGTTGCCCTGGAAGCAACGCTGTTTCTCGCCGCGGCGCTGATTTCAGGAAACCTGGGAAGTATCGCATTAGCAACCTATGAAGTTCTCATCGGATGGCTTGGAGTGACATTTGTCATTGCGCTGGGCCTTGCGGAAGCCGCGATGGTCAGGGTGGCGTTTGGTGCCGGGCAAGGCAACATGGCGGCGGCGCGACAGTCTGGCACCTATAGCATGGCTGTCGGTGTTATCATTCTTGCTCTGCTTGCCCTGGTACCGATTTTCTTTAATCAAGCCATTGTCGACGTCTTTTTGGACAGAAACGATCCGGGTTTTGACGACATTGCCTACCTGGCCGGGGGACTGTTCTACGTTGTCGCTGTTTTTCAAACTTTTGATGGTCTTCAGGCCATAGCGTCTCGGGCGTTGAGGGGAATTCGCGATACAATCGTGCCTCTCTGGATTGCTGCATTCGGTTACTGGGGAGTCGGAATTGGCGGCGGATATACTCTCACATTTGCAATGGATTTAGGTTTGAAAGGCATATGGTATGCATTGGCTGTAGGATTAACTGTTACGGGCTCGATGTTGTGTCTAAGATTTTTACGCCTCACTCACCGGAGCGTTTACCCGCAACCTCAACGTTGACTGCCAATTTCCGCCTTGCATTCCCGGGATCAGGTCGCTAAATATCGCGCGATTTCACACGCAGACATGCGGCCCTGGTGCAAATTCACCGGATCGTCGCTCCGGTGTTTCAGATTGAAACTCAGGTCTGCGGAGGTTTAACCGGAATAAGGATAGACAAATGGCATTGCCTTCATTCACGATGCGCCAACTTCTGGAAGCTGGCGTTCACTTCGGCCACAGCACGCGACGCTGGAACCCCAAGATGGCTCCGTTCCTGTTTGGGGATCGCAACAACATTCACATCATCGATCTGCAACAAACCGTACCCATGTTGCACGCGGCCATGAAAGCGGTTCGCGACGTGGTTTCAGGCGGTGGTCGTGTTCTGTTTGTGGGAACCAAACGTCAGGCTGCTGAGCGCGTAGCGGAAGCTGCAAAACGTTGCGGTCAATACTATGTCAATCACCGCTGGCTTGGTGGAATGATGACCAACTGGCAAACAATCTCCAACTCCATCCGTCGCCTGCACGACCTTGATAGTCAACTTGCTGGTGATGAACTTGCGGGTATGACTAAAAAGGAACTGCTGAACCTGACCCGGGAACGGGACAAGCTGGAGCGGGCGTTGGGTGGTATCAAGGATATGGGCGGGCTGCCTGACATTCTCGTTGTTATCGACACGAACAAAGAAAACATTGCCGTCAACGAAGCCGGTACTCTGAATATCCCTGTGGTCGGGGTCATCGACTCCAACAGCGATCCTAAAGGCATCGCCTATCCTGTTCCTGGAAACGATGATGCAATCCGTGCGATTGAGCTCTATTGCGACTTGCTGTCCGGGGCTGTGTTGGAAGGCATTCAGGATTCAATGGTCAGCAGTGGTGTAGACCTGGGCGAGTCCGAAGAAGCTCCCGTTGAGGCTCTTCCAGAGGAAACATCAGAAACCGCTGCTGTCGCCGTTGTCGCCGAAGATGTGGCAGAGACAGCTTGGGAAACAACTGCTGCTGAAGCTTGATCGTCATTTAGACGAGCAAACAACAATAGGGAAATTTGATTAACTTGATTTCTATGTGGGATTGGATAGATGGCACAGATTACCGCCTCATTGGTTAAGGACCTGCGTAAAAAAACCGGCGCAGGCATGATGGATTGCAAAAAGGCACTGAATGAAACGGATGGTGATATAGAAGCCGCTGTTGACTGGTTGAGGAAAAAAGGCCTGGGTGCTGCCGCTAAAAAAGCGGGACGGGCGGCCTCAGAAGGCCTGGTAGGCCTTTACACCTCAGGCACCACCGGGGCGCTCGTCGAAGTAAATGCAGAAACCGACTTTGTTGCAAGAAACGAAACCTTCCAGGAATACGTCGCCACCGTGGCGAAAGTCGCTCTGGAGCAGGGCAGTGACATCGAAATGCTGAAAGCTGCTGAATACCCCGGAACGGATCGTAACCTGGGTGATCAGTTGACTCACCTTATTTCAACCATTGGTGAAAATATGTCCCTGCGCCGTGTAGACGTGATCACTGTTGAATCCGGCTGCATTGCTTCATATATGCACAATCAACTGGCCCCCGGTCTGGGCAAGATTGGTGTCATTGTTGCTTTGCGTTCAGAGAGTGATGCTGCTGGCGTTGAAGCCGTTGGCAAACAGATCGCCATGCACATCGCCGCGTCAGGGCCGGTTGCAATCTCCCGTGATGACCTGGACCCGGCCATGATTGAGAGAGAGCGCACCGTACTTTCTGATCAGGCGCGGGAAAGTGGCAAACCTGAAGAGATTATTGAAAAAATTGTCGAAGGACGGCTTCGGAAATACTTCGAGGAAGTTTGCCTTTTGGACCAGACATTTGCTATCGATGGTGAGACCAAAATCTCGACAGTTCTTGAAAATGCCACCAAAGAGGCTGGTTCCCCGGTAAGCGTTGACGCTTTCGTGACCTACACGTTGGGTGAGGGCATCGAAAAGGAAGAGTCTGATTTTGCCGCGGAAGTCGCCGCAGCAGTAAACGGCTGACCCAACGAGAAACGCGCTGAAAAGCGCGTTTTTCTTTTATATTTCAGTTGGAAAACTGTATCTTCTGTAATCACGGGACAAACGCTTGCCGACCAACCCGCGCAAGCGTGTAACAAGCGCCTTGGAAAGGGCACGATGAGCCAGGAAACAAAATACCAGCGTGTGCTGTTAAAGCTCTCGGGCGAGGGGTTGTTGGGAAATCGGGAATACGGATTGGACCCGGACACGGTGGACCGGATCTGCGGAGAGATTGCCGAGGTTCACAAAATGGGGGTCCAGATATGTCTGGTGATCGGCGCGGGAAATATTTTCCGCGGGGTTTCCGGGGCAGCCCAGGGAATCGAGCGAACAACGGCGGATTATATGGGAATGCTTGCTACAGTCATTAATGCACTGGCTGTACAAAGCGTTTTGGAATCAAAAGGCGCCCCGACACGCGTTATGTCCGCAATTCCCATGTCCATGGTTTGCGAACCATACATTCGCCGTCGTGCAGAGAGGCATATGGATAAAGGACGTGTGGTTATCTTTGCCGCCGGTACGGGCAATCCCTTCTTTACCACCGACACGGCCGCAGCATTACGCGCTGCTGAAATGGGATGTGATGCCCTTTTGAAAGGAACCCAGGTCGATGGCGTCTATAGTGCCGATCCAAAAACAACCCCCCATGCGGAGCGTTTTGAAGAATTGAAATATCAGGATGTGCTCAGGAAGGATTTGCGCGTAATGGATACATCCGCAATCGCGCTTTCACGGGAGAACAATGTTCCAATTCTCGTGTTTTCAATTCACTCAGAAGGGGCCTTTGCAGATGTTGTTAAGGGTGAGGGTCGATATACAATTGTTCATTGATTTCCGCGTGTTGACTTAGCTCACAGGAAATCAATTTATGCAGTTGGCTCAGTATAAAGGGAGGCAGAAAGTGGCGGATTACAATTTTTCCAGTGTAAAGAAAGATCTGGCACGAAGAATGGAGGGAGCGGCCGACGTGCTACACCAGGAGTTTGGCGGATTGCGCTCCGGTCGGGCGTCAACCAGTCTGCTAGACCCTGTGATGGTAGATGCGTATGGAAGCGCCATGCCCATGAATCAGGTTGGTAATATTGGCGTGCCGGAACCGAGATTATTGACCGTTCAGGTATGGGATAAATCTCTGGTTAGTGCTGTTGAAAAAGCCATCCGCGACTCCAACCTTGGGCTGAACCCCCAGGTCGATGGTCAAACCGTTCGGGTACCCATCCCTGCGCTTACCGAAGAACGCCGGTCCGAGTTGGCAAGAGTGGCGGGAAAGTATGCAGAAGAAGCGCGCATTGCTGTGCGTAACGTCCGGCGGCATGGCATGGACGACCTGAAAAAAGCAGAAAAAGACGGATTGATTTCACAAGATCAACACCATGATTTTGCTCAGGAAATTCAGGATTTAACAGACGACAGCATCTCCGGTATCGACGAATCTCTGGCAAACAAAGAGCAAGAGATTATGCAGGTGTAAGCCAAGATGTCTGGCGAAGACGATATATCTGAAACGTCCTCTAAGGTACCGCGTCACGTTGCTATTATCATGGATGGCAATGGGCGTTGGGCAAAGAAACGCGGCTTGCCGCGCGTGGAGGGGCATCGCCGCGGGGCGGAAACGGTCAAAAAAATCGTCAAAGCCGCGGATCAATCTGGAATAAGATTTTTAACCCTGTTCGGTTTTTCCTCTGAAAACTGGAATAGACCGAAAGATGAGGTTGGCGACTTGATGGGGTTGGTCAAGTTCTATCTTAAACGTGAAATCGATGAACTCCATGAAAACAATGTTCGTTTTGCCGTGATCGGTGATCGGGAGCGTTTAAGTGAAGATGTCACGGACGTTATTGAATTTGCTGAGAGGCGTACTTTGGGTAACTCGGGATTAACACTGGTATTGGCCCTCAGTTATGGCGGGCGCGCAGATATTACCTCAGCGTTAAAGCAAATTGCCCAACAGGTAGAATGCGGAGAAACAAGCGCCTCCGACATTGATGAAACACTTGTATCAAATCATCTTTATACTAGAGGTTTTCCTGATCCGGATTTGCTCATCCGCACAGGAGGGGATCAGCGGATCAGCAATTTCTTATTGTGGCAAATGGCTTATACAGAATTTTGGTTCACCGATTGCTTTTGGCCGGACTTCGACGAGAAAGCACTGGTTAAAGCACTGGTAACCTATGGGATACGGGAACGTCGATACGGAAATATTGGAGAGTAGGTGGTGACTTTGTCCTCGCTTCAGTGGCGCATTCTGTCGTCCCTGATCCTTGTACCAATCGTTCTGCTTGATACCTATCTGGGTGATTTCTGGTTTTCTATTCTGGTTTCGATCATGTTTGCATTCTGTATGGTCGAATGGTGGCAGATGATCCAAAACCTCTCGAAAGGCGGCATGAGATGGATATTGTTTCTGGGGGGATTTATCTATCTTTTCCTCACATGTTTTGCGCTCAATTGGCTCCGGCAACTTGATCCAGAAGGGTATGCCCTTATATTCTGGCTGTTTGCTGTTGTTTGGGGCATGGACACGGGAGCTTTTTTTGTTGGCTCCAGACTGGGCGGCCCAAAACTGTTGCCACAGGTCAGTCCCAAAAAGACTTGGTCTGGTTTTATCGGCGGCCTGGCTGTGAGCGCGGTTGCGGGATATTTCGCCGTTGTCTATACAGACCTGGAAGTTACCACCACCTCATTCATACTGATAAGCATCGGGTTGGGCGCTATTGCGCAAGCAGGCGACCTGATTGAATCCAGCGCCAAAAGACTTTGTGGCGTCAAGGACTCAGGTAAAATTATTCCGGGCCATGGCGGTTTTCTGGATCGCGTTGACGGCCTGTTGGCGGCATCAGGCGCGCTCTGTTTATTGGTTGCGTCACCCTGGAAGTTAATCAACATATGACGACAGTTGGTTTATTACGTTCAACGGAGCATTCCGAATCAGGGCACCCTGGTCAAACCGGCAGGACTCAACGCCGTGTGAGCATATTGGGGTCCACAGGATCTGTCGGCTCTAATACTGTAGATCTTGTATCCCGCAATCCTGACAGATTCAGAGCAATATCCCTCAGTGCCAACACCAACGCCCAGTCACTTGCGGAACAGGCCATTAAACTACAGCCCGAATTCGTTTGCGTTGCAGATGATTCCAAATACGCAGAGCTGAAGTCGCTTCTGAAAAACACCAATATAGAATTTGGGGCCGGTCGCAATGCAATTTTAGAAGCCGCGTCTCTGGATTGCGATTTCCTGATGGCCGCAATCGTCGGTGCAGCAGGGCTTGAACCCACGCTGAGAGCGGTTAAACGAGGTGCCATTATAGGCCTGGCCAATAAGGAATGTCTCGTTTCTGCCGGTACCGTCTTTACCGCAGAGGTTCAACAAAACGGAGCCACGTTGTTACCCGTTGACTCAGAACATAATGCGATTTTTCAGGTGTTGGACTCTGCCCGTCCTGAATTTGTCGAGCGCGTCATTCTGACTGCGTCCGGGGGTCCCTTTCGGACGTATAGCCTTGATCAAATGGCCGCCGTTACGCCAAGTCAGGCCATATCTCACCCAAATTGGCAGATGGGCAAAAAGATATCGGTGGACTCGGCCACAATGATGAACAAAGGGTTGGAGCTCATCGAGGCGTTTCATCTCTTTCCCATTGCAGCAAACCAGATTGAAATTCTCGTTCATCCACAGTCAATTATTCATAGCCTCGTCGAATATTCCGATGGCTCTCAGCTCGCCCAACTCGGCTCTCCGGATATGCGGATTCCCATTTCGTATTGCCTTGGCTGGCCCGATCGCATTGAAACACCGTGCACGCGGCTGCGTTTGGCCGAAATTGGGGCGTTGACGTTCGAAAACCCGGATGAGCAAAGATTTCCCGCGCTGCGGCTGGCGCGACAAGCGCTGACAAGCTCAGAGAGTGCAGGTTGCGTATTGAATGCAGCGAATGAGGTTGCCGTCTCTTTCTTTTTAAACAATGCAATTGCGTACCTTGACATCATGCATATCGTGGAAGAAGTTCTGGGCCAGGTTGAGCACGGAAATATGTCTGGTTTAGACGACGTAATTAAACTGGATCGTCATGTGAGGCAACGAACCGAAACATTAATCAAATCTAGATTCTTACGCGAATAGATAGCTAGATTAGTTATGCAGATTCGAAAAGAAGTCCCATAAAGGCCTGTATAAATGGAATTTTCTGACATTCTCTACTTTTTGATTGTGCTCACGGTGTTGGTGTATGTGCACGAATGGGGACACTATTGGGCAGCTATCCGATATGGTGTCCGTGTCGAGGTTTTTTCAATCGGGTTTGGCCCGGAGATCGTTGGCTGGACAAATGACAAAGGGACGCGCTGGAAAATCAGCGCTGTACCACTCGGTGGCTATGTGAAGATGTTCGGGCAAAGCGATACCTCACCAGACGAAGTTGATGAAGACCTTTCTGAGTCAGAAAAACAGGTCTCATTTGCGCACAAATCCTTGTGGCAAAGAACCGTGATCGTCGCGGCGGGCCCGCTGGCCAATTTTATTTTTGCCATTGTCGTGTTTTTCCTGCTGGCCTGGGTCGTCGGGTCTCCGGTCCTGCATGCCGGGATTGGGCAGGTGGTTAAAGGAAGCGCAGCGGAAGCCGCCGGTCTTGAGCCACAGGATACCATTGTCGCTATAAATGGCGAAGACGTCCGGCTATTCACGGATATTCAGCGAATTGTGCAGGCTAGCCCTGGTGAAAAACTGGTTTTGGATGTTAAACGCGGGGACCACACTGTTGTTTTAAACGCTGTACCGAGAGCGATCTCACAATCTGATGGCAGTGTAATTGGTCAGTTAGGGGTCTCTCCTGACGCGGAGCAGATGGAATATGAAAGATTGTCTCTGTTCGATGCCATGTTGTTTGGCGTCGAGAGAACAGTTGACATGATTACAGCCATAATGAGTTACCTGGGTGATATGATCAGAGGTGATAGAGGAACCGAGGAACTGGGTGGGCCACTTAGAATAGCACAAATGTCTGGAGATATGGCCGCCGCCGGGATCATAGAACTGATCGTATTCATGGCGGCGATTTCAGTAAACCTGGGGCTTGTCAATTTGTTTCCCATTCCGATACTTGATGGTGGGCACCTGGTTTTTTATGCCGCTGAAGCCATTCGGGGCAAACCGCTAGGCCCAAAAGCGCAAGAATACGGTTTCGGTTTCGGGCTAATTCTGCTAATCCTGATCTTTGTGTTTGTCACTTGGAATGACATTGGACAGATAAGTTTCTAAAAATCTAATCAATTGACTCGTTTAGATAAAAACAGGTTGAGTAGTATGATAGCAGTGCTCAGATACATAATGTGCGGTGTGCTTGTTTGTGCGCTTCCATTGTTTTCTCGAGACACCGCACGGGGTGATGAGCCGCTACAGCTTGCTCAAACGGCACCGGTCATTGAGAACATCATCGTTGAAGGTGCGAACAGGGTAGAACCGGAAACCATCTACTCCTATCTGTTGGTCAAGGTTGGGGATACCTTTTCCCCTTCTCGAATTGACCGATCGCTGAAGAGTCTTTTTGCAACAGGCTTGTTCGCGGATGTCAGCTTCTCAAAACGCGGGAACGAGCTAATCGTCTCTGTTGTCGAAAACCCAATCATCAACCGTATTGCGGTTGAAGGGAACGACATTATCGATGATGAGGTCATTGAAGCAGAAATTTCGCTTAGGCCGAGGATTATCTATACGCGCACCAAAGTACAAAACGATGTACAGCGCATCATAACAATTTACAGGCGAAGCGGTCGTTTCGCGGCAACGGTTGAACCTAAAGTCATCCAACTGTCGCAAAATCGCGTGGACCTTGTGTTTGAGATATCCGAGGGTGACCCGACAAACATCAAGAACATCCGATTTGTCGGTAATCGCGTGTTTGATGATGACGACTTAAGAGACATTGTCCAAACCAAGGAGTCCCGCTGGTATCGTTTTTTGTCCTCTGATGATGTTTACGATCCTGACAGGCTAACCCTGGACCGGGAATTGTTGCGGCGCTTTTATCTTGAAGAAGGTTATGCCGATTTTCGGGTTATTTCCGCCGTTGCCGAACTTACCCCCGATCAAAAGGATTTTTTTATAACATTCACTGTTGAGGAAGGGGATCGATATGTTTTCGGCGACGTTGAAATTGATGCCCGCCTGAAGGATCTTGATGCAGCGGCACTCGAGCCTTTGTTAGTTACAACGCCAGGAGAATGGTATAGCGCCGAACTTGTCGATGATAGCGTGGAGGCATTATCAGATGCGGTATCCACACAGGGATACGCATTCGTCGACGTTCGCCCCAAAATCAATCGGGACAGGGCTTCAAAAGTTATCGACTTGACCTTCGAGATCAATGAAGGTCCGAGGGTTTTTGTTGAACGCATCAATATCTCTGGCAACCTGCGAACCGTTGATAAAGTGATCCGTCGAGAAATGCGTCTGGTAGAGGGTGATGCGTTCAATTCAGCCAAGCTTCGGAGATCCAGGCAACGCATTCAAAACCTTGACTTCTTTAATTCTGTCTCTGTTGACCGGGTTGCCGGAAGTGCTCCTGATAAAGTGGTAATCAATGTTGAAGTATCCGAAAAATCAACCGGGTCATTGAGTATAGGCGGCGGCTTTTCTTCCGATGATGGCCCTCTCGCAGAAATTGGCGTGAGAGAACGCAATCTGTTGGGGCTGGGACAAGACTTGTCACTCTCATTCAGACTGGCGGCTAAAGCATCACAACTTAACCTTAAATATACTGAGCCCTATTTCCTCGATCGCGATGTTCAAGCGGGTTTTGACGCCTTTCATTTCACCGAAGACCGCCAGAAAAGCAGCTCTTATGACTCCGAAGAAACAGGTTTAGGACTTCGGGCGGGTTACCATATCACAGAGAACCTTTACCAGAGATGGGGATATGCCCTCAGTTTTATTGAGGTTACGGATGTCGCTTCGAATGCTTCATTGTTTGTACGCTCCCAAGAGGGCAAGGAAACCTTATCTGCGATCAATCACACGATAACGTATGATCTTCGCGATAGCAGGATTGAACCCACTGAAGGCTATGTCGTGGCTTTGGATAACTCTCTCGCCGGATTAGGGGGAACGAAAAACTACATCAAGAACGAATTGAGCGGTTCTCAGTTTTTCGAATTGAGTGATAAGTACATTTTGGCTTTATCGGGGAGTGCAGGGTTGATCTCAGGTATCGGTGAAGATGTTGACTTGACGGATCGTTACTTCATAGGAGGAAGCGATCTGCGCGGTTTCGCCTCAGCGGGGGTTGGTCCCCGAGACATTTCCACTAATGACGCACTCGGTGGTGAGTGGAAATATACCGGTCGAGTGCAGCTCAGATTTCCTCTTGGCATTGGTGAAGAACTTGGCATTGACGGGCGCGTTTTCTCTGATTTTGGTTCTTCCGGTGATTTGGCAAAGGCAAACTCTAATGTTCGTGATACCGCAAGTATCCGGTCTTCTGTGGGTTTCGGATTGGGTTGGAACTCGCCATTTGGGCCTATCGGGATGGATTTTGGCTTTCCAATCGCCAAAGAAAGCTTTGATGACACAGAAACGTTCCGTATAAACTTGGGCACTGCTTTCTGATTCATCGGAGCGGGATTTTATGGCACCACACCCCCTCAAACGATTGTTTGCGTTCTTACTGGTCCTGGCATTCCTGGTGCCTCTAACGCCTGTCCGGGCGCAACAAAGCGATTCGACAGAAACCCTGGCTGGTTCTCTCAAAATCGCTGTCGTGAACATGAGACGTATCCGCCAACAATCCACGGCCATGCAAAGCGTTCGTGAGCAAATTGCCGCCTTCAGGTCATCTTTTCAGAAAGAAGTTCAGAAAGAAGAAGAGGTCCTGCGCACCGCCAATCAGGAACTTGCGCGACAACGAAGTATTTTAAGCGCAGAAGCGTTCGCCGCCGAACGTAAAAATTTCGAGGAGAAACTTGCCCAGGTTCAACGCAGTGTACAAAAACGCAGGCAAGATTTGGAAGTTGCGCAGGAAGAAGCGTTTTCTGTCGTTCAAAAACACCTTAATGAAATCATCGCGACAACAGCACAAGAAAAAGAAATTGGTCTGATCCTGCCCCGGAGCCAGACGGTTTTGGCAATTAGCGGTATCGAAATCACCGATGAAATTCTTGCAAAATTGAACGAAGACCTTCCTTCAGTTTCCGTAAAACCTCTTGGGCAGTAACATGGTCGATGAGTGTTTCTTTTCTTACGCGGGGCCGCTTGGCATCGCAGATATTCTCATTATAACAAAAAGCACGACAAACGCAGAAATCCCGTCAACACGCGCGTTTAAGGACGTCGCCTCCTTATCCAGCGCACAAGCCGACCATATAAGTTTTCTCGACAACAAAAAGTATGTTTCTGAACTGGAAACAACACAGGCGGGTGCCTGTCTTATACACCCAAAACACGCATCAAGAGTGCCGCCGGGAACCATTGCCCTGGAAACGGAAACACCCTATCTCGCCTTTGCGTTACTCGCTTCTGCGTTCCACCCGGAGGACCAGCCCGCACAGGTCATTCATCCCACAGCGACCATAGCGGATGATTGCTCGTTATCTGATGATGTGACCGTCGGACCAGGGGCCGTGCTGGAAGCAGGCGTGGAGATCGGGCAAGGCACTGTTATTGGGGCGAACACTGTTGTTCATCGTAATGTAAAAATCGGAAAAAACGGCGTCATAGGCTCCAATACGTCGCTGCAATGCTGTTTTTTGGGTGACAAAGTCATTATACACCCCGGGGTTCGAATAGGTCAGGATGGATTTGGTTATGCTCTTGGCCCCGAGGGGCATGCGAAGGTGCCACAATTAGGACGCGTTATTGTTGAGGACCATGTTGAAATTGGTGCCAATACAACCATCGACAGAGGCGCAGGGCCTGATACGGTTATTGGCGCCGGTTCAAAGATTGATAATCTTGTTCAGATTGGCCACAACGTAAAAATTGGCCGAGGATGTGTTGTTGTTTCTCAGGTTGGTATATCCGGTAGTACCGAAATTGGCGACTTTGTTGTTATCGGTGGCCAGACCGGGCTGGCAGGACATCTAAAAATCGGTGACGGCGTACAGATAGCTGCAAAAAGTGGCATAATGAGGGACATAAAATCAGGAGCGACTGTGGGTGGCATTCCGGCTCAACCAATGAAAGACTGGCTCAGATCGGTAGCGCTGATTGAGCGCATGACAAAAACAAGGCAATCCAGATGAGTGAGCATGGTGAAAGCAAAAACGTAATTGAGTTTCTCGACGTTAACCAAATAATGTCGATGATTCCACACCGACATCCTTTCCTTTTTATCGACAGTATGCGCGATATTGTACCGGGTGAGCGGGCCACCGGTATTAAGAATGTAACCATCAACGAAAACTTCTTTCCCGGTCACTTTCCTGAACAACCCATAATGCCCGGTGTTTTGCTCGTAGAGGCCATGGCGCAGACTGCTGGCGTAACGGTAATGACTGAGAAAATTCATGACGACAACACAAGTCAGCCTATGGTCTATTTTATGACAATTGATTCCGCCCGTTTTCGAAAACCGGTGCTACCGGGCGATGTCGTCGAACTGCCAGTCGAAAAAATCAGAGCACGGGGAAATGTCTGGAAATTCCAGGGAAAAGCAATGGCGAACGGCGTTTTAAAGGCGGAAGCTGTGTTTTCAGCAATGATCGTGGAAACAAAATGACGGATGTTCACACAAGTGCTGTTATAGAAGATGGTGCCACTCTTGGCGAAAACGCCAGGGTCGGACCATTTTGTGTTGTTGGATCAGAAGTGGCACTTGGCGACGGGGTGGAATTGGTATCCAACGTGGTTGTTGCCGGACGAACCAAAATCGGTGCGAATACCAGGGTCTATCCGTTTGCTTCCATTGGGCATCCCCCGCAGGACCTAAAGTACAAGGGGGAAGCCTCACAGTTAATGATCGGCTGTAACAACGTTATCCGCGAACACGTTACCATAAACCCGGGCACTGATGGAGGCGGACTTTTAACGTCTATTGGAAACAATTGCCTCTTTATGGTCGGCGCTCATGTTGCCCATGATTGTCGGATTTCGGACCATGTCATCCTTGTCAACAATGCAACCCTTGCAGGACATGTCGTTGTGGATGAGTGGGCCATTGTCGGTGGATTATCCGCCGTTCATCAGTTTGTTCGAATAGGCCGACATGCCATGATTGGTGGTATGAGCGGCGTCGAAAACGATGTTATTCCATACGGCTCCGTGCTCGGCAACCGGGCACATCTGTCGAGTTTGAACATAGTTGGTTTGAAACGACGGGGCTTTTCTCGCGACGTAATCCACGATCTTCGTAAGGCTTATCGTTTGATTTTTGCGCCAGAAGGAACCCTGTCTGAGCGTTTGGACGACGTATACGATCTCTTTGTGGACAACGAACCTGTGATGGAAATCGTCGATTTTATTCGTGCGGATTCATCACGTGCCATTTGCCAGCCGCATGTCGAAGACGCTGCCTAAACTTGGGATTCTTGCCGGTGGCGGACAGTTTCCAGCGCAAGTTATCGATTCTTGTAAACAGCAGAATCGTCCATATCACATAATTGCGTTTATATCGCAAACGCCGCAAAAAATCGTCGAAAACGAGCCACATACCTGGGTTCGACTTGGTGCGGGCGGAGAGGCCTTAAAAATCCTCAAAAACCAGGGTGTCGAGGAGATCATTTTTGCCGGCAGCATAACCCGTCCTTCACTGGCAGATTTACGACCGGATTGGTGGGGGGTTAAGTTCCTGGCCAGGTCCAATGCGCTCGCCAAAGGTGATGATGGCCTTCTTGGAGCGATCGTTGAAACATTGGAATCCGAAGAGGGATTTAAAGTTGTGGGGGTAGAGGATTTGGTTCCCGGTCTCCTTGCTCCGCTTGGTCGATTGTGCGGCACCGCAGATTTAGCCCAACACCTCAGAGACATCCAAATTGGCCGAGAAGCTGCTTTGAGCCTGGGGAAAGAAGATAAGGGGCAGGGGGTTGTCGTCCGCGCTGGTAAAATTATCGGATATGAGAACGCGGCGGGAACAGATGCTCTTTTAAACGACGTTAGGAAACTGTCTCCAGACGTTTCGTTGGAGAGAAAAACAGGGGTGCTGGTGAAAATGTCCAAACCAGGGCAAGAAACCAGAGCGGACCTACCTGCAATTGGTCCGGAAACTATTGATGGTGTGCGGGAAGCTGCGCTTGCAGGAATCATTGTCGAGGCAGACAAATCATTGATCCTCGACAAAGCCGCCCTAATCGATAAAGCGTCCGAAGCAGATATTTTTGTTGTTGCCATACCATCCAGTGGTGATCTGGATTTCCAGGCAGAGGTCTGGCAATGACATCCGAAATCACCGTAGGGATTATAGCAGGTGAACCTTCCGGTGATTTGCTGGGGGCAAATCTCATGCGCGACATAAAATCCCTGCAAAAAGACCCGAAATTTATCGGGGTCGGCGGCGATCAGATGCAAAGTGAAGGGCTCGTATCGCTGTTTCCTATGGAAGAGTTATCGGTGATGGGGCTGGCTGAGGTTCTTCCCAGAATTCCAAGATTTTTGAAACGCATCAAACAGACGGTGGAAAGTCTAAAGAAAGCCACTCCCGATGTAATTGTGACCATCGATTCTCCAGATTTTTGTTTTCGGGTTGCCTCGAAGCTGCAAGGATCACGTATTCCATTGGTACATTATGTCGCACCAAGTGTATGGGCATGGCGCCCGAAGCGGGCTGAAAAACTCTCCAAACTCTATGATCACGTGCTCGCGCTGCTCCCTTTTGAACCGCCCTATTTTGAAGCGGTGGGGCTGAACTGTACGTTTGTCGGGCACCCCGCCACAACCAGGTCACCCCTCCATTCGGCCTGTGCAGCGGACACCCAGAAAAGCTCACTGATTATTGGTCTTTTGCCCGGGAGTAGAGAGGGGGAAGTAAAACGCCACTTGCCGATATTCTGTGAAACGGTCAACACGATCATTCATCATGGAAGAGAGAGCGTTCGCGTTGTGATTCCCACCCTGACCGCGCTTCAGTCCCTGGTAACGGCATATATGAAAAATCAATCATTTGAATTTGACATCATTTGCGGACTTGATGAAAAACAGGCATCTTTTTCCAGGATGGATATTGCGCTTGCGGCGTCAGGAACAGTTGCCCTCGAGCTTGCAATTGCGCGCGTACCCGCTGTGATAGCCTACAAGGTAAATCCGCTAACAGCCTGGATTGCACGAAGGCTGATCAATGTATCTTTTATATCGCTGGTGAACATTGTCGAAAACAAAGAAGTTACCCCGGAATGTCTTCAGGAGAATTGCTCTCCAGAGGTTCTTTCATCAAAATTGTTTGCGATTATCAATAGTGAAGAGATTAGAAATCAACAACTTGAGGCCTATGAGCGCGTCGAAAACAAACTATCCCCCCCGCATACGGATACTGGCTCCTTGGCGGCCTTAACAGTGCTAAACACAATGAAGGCTAAAAAGCCGGGAGACACGGCGTAAGCGTCCGTTCTGCGTTAAAATCAATGCTGCAACGCACATAAAAACTGCTGCATTTTTTTTTCGTTTGTGTTACAACATGGTATCCGATGTTCCTAGACTTTCCTGTTTCCAGGTAATTGGTCGGAACGAGCCAATATCCAGAGGATTTGGCGAATGGTATTTTTGCGCTTCTCGAGGTGCATATTGCTCGGAAACAGTGGGTTTCCGGATATGGGGTAGGTTGCTTTATAGCATTTTGACTCTTTCTCTCGAGTGCGTTGTAGTATTGATCGTCGCTGCCAAGGAGGGCACCAAATGTCGTCTTCAAGAGATACAAAAAAACCGACAGCGGATTACACGGATCAGCAGAAACCCCGCAAGTGCCTGATGTGTGGTGAGGAGTTTCAGTCGGGCCACTTTGGCGAACGTGTATGTGCGTCCTGCAAGGGCACCGCTGCATGGCGTGAGGGACAAGCTGCTTAAAGAGCTTATTCCGGCATTCCTTAAAATATGCCCCAGTTGTGATTGCTCCAGGGGCTGTTTTTTACACTTTGTTAATTTTATCTTGCATTTTGACTTCTATGTGTTATCGTGAATAGCCTAGCAGTATAGCTATGAATGTAACTTCGGCAGAAGGTCGAGGAAAATGCTTAGTACTATGCAGAAAGCAGTCAGCATGCGATTGCCAAGCGTTGCTGTCGCGGCATTCCAGACGGCTATCCATCAGCAAGAAGCGTTTGAACAGGCAACTGAAGAGTTGCGTGCCCGTGAACGTGCAGCGGAGGCTGAGCGCCTGCGTGATGACGTTGTGGATGAGCCTATTGGAACCAATCAGTCAAAATCCAGTGACTCCGGTTCCGCTTCTAGTCAAGACCTGGACTCTGGTGGACAGCCTGATAGGGGTCGTGCGGTTGATGTAGAAGTTTAAGGCAGAGGTGTCTGCTTATAAGGATAAGCAAATGCCGATCCTGTAGTCGTGCGGAAATCTGGATTGGTTGGATAAACATACACAACCTCGCATTTACGCGCATTTAACAGTTTATGGGCAGCATGGCTATGATGAGAGAACCGTTTAAACTGCTCCAATCGGGTTTGAGGACAATATTGACTGCGGTCATAGCTGTTTGGTTGTTTCTGACACCGTTTTCAGCTGACCCGGAAGCCGCCACACGTCAGGACAAAGCCGTATATGCTTATTCGCTATCTCCCTATCGTTTGGTAGGGAACTTGAATTCCCGGCTATCATATGCGTGCCGGAAGAGAGAGTTCAGTCAGAAACGCCAGTTTCGCTATATTATTGGATTTGTGGGGAAGAGCGGTCGTGCCATAACAGGTATTGCGACGACCAACTGGAATTTGTATGACCCGCGTAACCTCGCTGATGAAGGAATGACCTATCATTTTTACAATGACGGTTATTCAGACTGCGAAGTCTATGTTTACCCGCAGCCAATCGACTAACCTATCCGCTGTTCCTATTGGTTGTTTTGTCTCTTGATCGTATTGGTAATCGTCACCCCGAGCTGTTCTTCTAGGACGACGATTTCACCACGAGCAACCAACTGATTATTGGCGTGAAGTTCGATGTCTTCGCCAACCTTTCTTTCCAGTTCTACAACAGCGCCACGGCCCAGCTTCAGTATCTGGCTGACAGGCATCATTGATGTGCCCAACACGGCCGAAACTTCCACAGAAACGCCGAAAATTGCACCGGTATCCTGTTCCGTTTCTTCCTGTTCGTCATCTGCCAAGATCAAGATCTCCTTTTATACGACTCGTCCATAGTATCATATTCGGCCTTGACCAGAAACAAATCTAGCGGCGATAGCCCGTTACAGTTTTCAATCATCGAAGGTAACAGCCTTGAACGATGCAAAAATATTCATTCCCGGTTGAATGCCGAGCTTTTCTGCGGAAAATCGGGTAATATGCGCGTACAAGGGAAGTCCTGCGTCGATTTCAACTTCAACAATTGAAGCACTGTCAGGCGTGCTGTCCACCCGTACAACAGGCCCTGAGACAATATTGAGTATGCTTGTGTCTTTTGGATCAGTGATAGAGAGAGAGACATTTCTGGCAGGGATAAACACGCGTCGCTGCTGTTCTGTCACCGAGTCTGCGGGAACAAGAACAGGCCCTGCTTTTGTTTCCAGGCAGGCCAATCCGGTCTCGCGATCATGACTGGTAACCCTTCCGCTCCAGGCAACCGAGCGCTGGAACGCCTCACCCGCCGCGCTTTTGTCCAGATTGCAGACCACATCCTCAATCGTGCCTTTGGTCAGGACGCGACCGTGAGACAACACAACAACATTATCAATGAGCTGAAGAATTTCCTCAATATTGTGACTGACATAAACGAGGGGAATACCAATTTCCCGTTTAACTTTCGTCAAAAGAGAGAGAATCTCCTGTTTGTGGCCCCCTCCCAATGATGCCAGGGGTTCATCCATCAACAAACACCGTGGCGCCGACAACAAGGCTCTTGCCATCGCAACGCGCTGTTTTTCGCCCCCTGAGAGCGTATTGGGCGCGCGGTCCAGAAAAGAGCGCACATCAAGAAAGTCAACAACCTCGCTGAAAGACATTTTCGCGCCATCGGGCGGATCACTCTTGCAACCGTAAGAGATGTTTTTAGCAACAGTTAGATGGGGAAACAGTTTGGAATCCTGAAAAACGTAACCGACCCGACGTTGTTCTGTTGGCAGGTTTATCCCGGTGTCGGAACTAAAATAGATACACCCATCGACGTTGATTTCTCCATTTTCGGGCGTTTTTAAACCGGCAATCAAGTCGACAAGAGTTGTTTTGCCGGATCCTGATCGACCAAAAAGAGCGGTTGCACCGTGTTCGAAGTCAAAAGACACAGCCAAGTCAAAGGCCGAAACGGTATGCTGCACAGAAACGGAAATCATGTTTGCCCCAATGACCTGCGAGCTTTGCGGGTTAAGACTTCCGATAACACAAGTGATACCAACGACAGAAAAATTGATGCCCAGACGAGGCGGGTAGCCTCCATTTCTCCCCCAGGTATGTTCATGAACGAATAAACGGCCAACGGTATGGTTTGCGTTTCACCGGGAATATTCGAAACAAACGCGATTGTTGCCCCAAACTCTCCTAGCGACCGGGCAAACCCCAGAACGGCCCCGGCGATAACACCGGGTAACGACAAGGGAAGAACAACTGTAAGAAACCGTTTCACGCTGCCGGCACCGAGCGTTCGAGCGACGGCGAGCAGTCCGTCATCGATATCTTCCATGGAAAGTCGAATGGCCCGTACAATTAATGGAAATGCCATCACCGCAGAAGCAATGGCGGCCCCTTGCCAGGTAAAGGCAAGGGAAAATCCAAAATACGTGTCCAGAAAGTCTCCTGTAAAACCGCGCCGTCCGAAAAATTGTAGCAACCCATAGCCAACAACGACCGGCGGTAAAACCAGTGGAAGATGAACAAGTGCATCAACCAGCGATTTTCCAAAAAATTCATACTTTGCCAAAACCCACGCCGTCAGAATGGCAAGTGGCAGGGAGAACAAAAGGGCGCTTCCCGCAACCCTCATACTAAGCAAGATTGCTTCCGTTTCCTGCGGGGAAAGCGCGTTCACATGTCTACCTTTCGTTGACTATTGACAGTCAGGACAGAACCCGAGTTTATCCAGTATTTCTCTGGCATCTGGGGACTGCAAGTAGGAAAAGAAACGTCTCGAGCTCTCATTTGCCCGCGTTGCAATGGGTGCCGCAAAATATCTTATCGGTGTATGGGAAGATGCAGGGAACGTTCCAAAGCCTTCGATATCCGGCGACCAAATGAGATCGGAGCCATAGACAATCGCCCAGACTGTCTCACCGCGGGAGACTAGATTTACGACAGATCTGGCATCGGCCATAGGGGCGAGCAGTCCTAAAACAGATTGCCACATACCGAGTGTTTGCAGGGCTTCTTTCGCATAGTAGCCAGAGGGAACATATCCGGGATCACCGATCGCCAATCGACTGTTGCTATCCCTGAGAATGTCTGCGAGTGGAAAACCATGCGACAGGGAACCCTGGGGTTCAACGAGCCTCTGGGGTTCAGCGGGCCTATGGGGTTCAACGAGCCTATGGGAGGTTGCGTGCTTTCGATTGACAGCAAGAACAAGTTTGTTTGTCGCAACAACCCGGACAGAGGAAGTGTCAATATGATTGGATTCGATAGCATGCTTGAGCCAAGAATCATGCGCGGTAATGAGAATGTCCGCTGGCGCGCCCGCGATAATTTGCCTAACAAGAGAGGAACTCGCGGCCGGAACAATAACAATCTGGTCACGGGGATAGCGGGCGGAATAACTCTTCGAAAGGGCTTTCAGCGCCGGTGCGAAGCTGGACGCGGTAAAAACAGTTGTATCTTCTGCGTAAGCTTTATCGATCTTTGGTACAAAAACCAATGTTGCCGCCAACAGAAACGGAGCAATGCGCATCACGCTTCATCGGGGTAAAGAGTTTTGGAGGAGACCAACGGCCTGGCGACCTCCACAAGTTCTCCGTCCCGAACAGCATTGTAAAAGCATGAACGCCGCCCGGTGTGGCAGGCCACACCAGTTTGATCGACCAGCACCAACAATGTATCGCCGTCGCAATCCCACTGTAGTTCCACGAGATTTTGTATCTGCCCCGATGTTTCGCCTTTTCTCCAGAGGGATTGGCGGGTGCGAGACCAATAACAGACCCGGCCGGTATCCATTGTTTCTCGGACCGCGTCAGCGTTCATCCAGGCCAGCATCAGTACTTCCAGTGAGTCATGCTGTTGTGCGATCACGGGAACGAGCCCGTCGGCGTTAAACTCAATCCGTTTAATTAGAGTATCCATGATAAAACCCTGATCCCCGGGGCGAAAAAAGATGCCAGAATATTCCTCTTCTATGCACTCAGGCGATCAAGTCCGGCCGCCAAATCATCGCGAAGGTCTTCAAAGTTTTCCAAACCGGCATGAATTCGCAATGTCGGCCCCTTATGAGGAAATGTTGTGGCCGAACGGTTTTGTGAGGGATGGGTAGGAATGAGAAGGCTTTCATAGCCACCCCAGCTATATCCCATGGCGTAGAGTTCCATTCCGTTCAGCATTTTGTTTACAGATTCCGTTGAGTATTCTCTCAGAACGACGCCAAACAAGCCTGACGCGCCGGAAAAATCCCGTTTCCAGAACTCATGTCCCGGGCAGGATGGGAGGGCGGGGTGAAGAACCGTTTGCACTTCGTTCCTTTCCATCAGCCATTCCGCCAGCCTAAGCCCATTCTCATAGTGTTTGGGCAGGCGAACGCCCAACGTGCGCATGCCTCGCAAGCCCAGGTAGCAAACGTCCGGGCCTGCACAGTAGCCAAAATTTATGGCGGTCTGCCGAAGAACTGGATATAGAGACTCTGTTGCCGTCGCCAACCCCAGCATTGTATCGGCGTGACCACCTATATATTTGGTGCCCGCATGGACGGATACATCGACGCCATGTTCAAAGGGTTTGAAGTACAATCCGCCGCTCCATGTGTTATCGAAGATCGTCAGAATGTTGCTTTCTTTGGCAACCCTCACCAGAGCGGGTACGTCACAAACCTCAAATGACTCCGAACCGGGTGATTCAATGTAAATGAGCTTCGTGTTGTTCTTCATGCTGCTTGCGATATTCGCACCGATCATCGGGTCAAAAAATGTAAACTCAACACCTGTTCTTGAAAGAACCTGGTTCGCAAACCGCCGCGTTGGACCATACACATTATCGGCAATCAGAACATGGTCACCTGTGCTCGTCAACGCCGATAATGTTGCCGCAATCGCCGCGGCACCGGAGGGAAAGGTGATTGACCTGTCTCCCCCTTCAAGCGCCGCTACGGCTTCTTCCAGCGCTCTGGTCGTTGATGTTCCCGCTCGACCATAGTGGCTTCCAGCCGGGTGGTTGTTGCTACGAAAGCTCTCCGCGTCCGGAAAGACAATGGTTGACGCATGAATCGCCGGAATGTTCACCGCACCGTCAAATCGTTGAGGATCTCGCCCGGCGTGCAGAAGTCGGGTTTCGGTCTTGTGGAGAGACGTCCCTGGGCTTTTCTTGCTCATTGTTTCACAACTCAGCTTTTTTCCGGAAAACGCGGTTATGGCTGTCTTTAAATCACGAATAAAGCACTAAATTCCTGAATTACCATAGCGAATTCAAGTGCCTGAACAGGGTTGCTCAACAAATTTGACAATTTCATTGCGTCTAATTGCTTGAGCCCGCTGTAAAAAACGTGCTACGTCTTGGGCGTTCGGTGAATAACAGACGTCGGACGTGGGAAATAATCTCTTGCAAAAAGCTATCAGGGAGCACTGATAAAATGAAAAAGACTCTTTCGAGTATTGCTGCGTTTGCTGCAGCGGCTGTCGTTTCTGCTGGCGTTTCAGCGGGTACGCTTGAGGACGTTAAAGAACGTGGTGAACTGAATTGTATCGTGACAACCGGCCTGACAGGTTTTGCGTTTACGGACGAAAACGGTCGTTGGGATGGTTTTGATGCATCTTACTGTCGCGCTGTCGCTGCTGCAGTACTGGGTAGTGGTGAAAAAGTTAAGTTCGTGCCGACAACGGGTAAAACCCGCTTTACAGCCCTTAATTCTGGTGAGGGCGATGTCCTCTACCGGAACACAACTGTTACCATGGGCCGTGATGTTGACCTCAAGTTGACGTTCCTGGGCGTGAACTACTATGACGGTCAGGGCTTCTTGGTCCCCAAATCATTGGGCGTAACCAGCGCTACGGAGCTCGACGGTGCATCTGTTTGCATTCAGACAGGTACGACCACTGAGTTGAACCTTGCTGACTTCTTCCGTTCAAACGGCATCTCCTACGAGCCGGTTGCAATCGAAACCAATGAAGAAGGTCAAACCAACTATCTTGCTGGTCGTTGTGACGTGTACACCACGGATGCTTCCGGTCTTGCTGCAACCCGTGCGACTTTCGACAATCCGGATGACCACATCATTCTGCCGGAAATCATTTCCAAAGAACCGCTTGGTCCGGCTGTTCGTCAAGGCGACGACCAGTGGGCTGACGTAAACCGCTGGATTCTGAATGTTGTTGTTGCTGCTGAAGAGCTGGGCATCAATTCCGAAAACGTGGATGAACTCGCTGCTGCACCGACCAACAATCCTTCCATCAACCGTATTCTGGGAACGGAAGGTAATTTCGGTGAAATGATCGGTCTTGACAATCAATGGGCCGTTCGTGTGATCAAAGCCATGGGTAACTATGGTGAGAATTTCGATCGCAACATAGGTCCGGACACACCAATCGCTCTTGAGCGTGGTCTCAACGCTCAGTGGACCGATGGCGGATTGATGTACTCCGCACCGATCCGTTAAGGATATTAGACATTCGGGTGGCCCTTGTGGCCGCCCGTTTTGTCTTGCCCGAAGAGACCGTTTCTATTGGGAAAACGTGAACGTGGATCAACCACGTCACGTCGATTGCGGATCCCCGTGACCGGTGCCCGGGGAGAAAAAAAACAGGGGAGACAACAGAGCGTCATGTCTACAGTAGCGCTTTCTACAGATGACCAGGGGGGTTCATTACTAAGATTATGGCGAAACAAGGAATCCCGTTCGGTCATCATACAAATAATAACAATCGCGATTCTTTTCGCATTCCTGGCGTTCATTGTTAACAACGCCGCAACGAACCTGGAAAAAATTGGCAAAGGTTACAGTTTCGATTTTCTAGACGAAGCGGCCAACTACGACATCTCTCAACGGCCTATCGAGTACGACTCTCAGAGCAGTCACTGGCGCGCCATGTTTGTGGGGATCCTCAACACTCTCATGGTTGCCGTTTTTGGTATTGTTCTGGCCACAATCCTCGGGTTTTTCATGGGCGTTATTCGTCTCTCGCCGAACTGGATCGCCAGCCGTATTGTTTACTGCGTCATTGAGTTCGTTCGAAATGTGCCGGTTCTGCTCCATATTTTGCTGATCCACGGCATCGTTGTGAACGTGTTACCCCATCCGAAGAATGCCATAAACATCGCCGACACGTTTTTCCTGTCCAATCGCGGTTTTTACATACCCGATCCAGTTGTCGGCGATTTGTTTTTCCTGACGATAATTGCCTTTTTTACGGGTATTGCCGGGGCCGTCTATTATTCAAAACGTGCCAAGAAACTTCAGGACGCCACGGGTCAACAATCTCCTGTTTTGTATGCGAGCCTCGGTCTCATTCTCGGATTGCCGATCATTGTGTTTCTTGTAACCGGCATGCCGCTTGAGTGGGTTGCGGCTACGCAAGGTACCTTCAATTTAAAAGGCGGATTGCCGCTTCGTCCCGAGTTCATGTCGCTATGGCTTGCGCTGTCCATCTACACAGCCTGTTTCATCGCCGAAATCGTGCGGGCGGGCATTCAGGCCGTCAATTACGGGCAGACCGAAGCCTCCTATGCCCTGGGCCTCCCGCGCGGGCGGACCATGAACCTGGTGATTATCCCCCAGGCTCTGCGCGTTATCATTCCACCGTTGAACAGCCAGTACCTCAACCTTACCAAAAACTCGTCTTTGGCAATTGCGGTTGGCTATATGGATATCGTTGGCACTATTGGCGGCGTTTCCCTTAACCAGACCGGACGTGAAATGGAATGCATGACAATTGTCCTCGTCCTGTATTTGAGTATGTCATTGATCATATCGTCGATCATGAACTGGTATAACAAACGAATAAAACTGGTCGAACGGTGAGGAGGGCGATATGACCATAAATACTGATACCGCCCTCGAAACGGGCAAATTCGCCCCCGGCACGCACCCGAGCCTGCCACCGCCGCCCGGGACGAGTGGGCCGGCGCGATGGATGAAAGACAATCTGTTTTCTTCCGTCTCCAACACGATACTGACGATTGTCTCGGTTTACGTCATTTACCTCGTCATTTCCAAGGCCGGTGCCTGGCTGTTCTGGGATGCCGTCGTAAATGCCGATAGCCGTGAAGGCTGCCGGGCCGTTGGCACCGGTGCATGCTGGGCCATTGTTGTTGCCAACTTCAACAAGTCCATTTACGGGTTTTATCCGGAAGCCGAACGGTGGCGTTTGAACCTGGATTTCATCCTGTTGTTTGTGGCGCTGGGACCAATCCTTTTTGACAAGTTCCCCGCCAGAAAGAATATGCTCTGGTTTTCTGTAGCTTATCCTTTCCTGTCAATCTGGCTGATTTTGGGCGGTTGGGGACTTGAACCCGTGGACACCGCTCTCTTTGGCGGCGTTATGCTGACCTTGATCATCGGCGTCACCGGCATCAGTTTTTCGTTGCCACTTGGTATACTTCTCGCCTTGGGTCGGTATTCGAACCTTCCTGTCATGCGCATGGTTTGTACCATGTTCATTGAATTTATCCGGGGTGTTCCGCTGATTGCGTTGTTGTTTGTTGCGTCCACGATGCTGAACTACTTTCTGCCGCCAGGGGTTGAATTTGACCTCTTGTTGAGGGTTCTCATCATGGTAACCCTGTTTTCGGCAGCTTATCTGGCCGAGGTGATCAGAGGCGGCCTGCAATCTCTGCCTAAAGGACAGTTTGAAGCTGCCGATGCCATGGGTTTGAAGTACTGGCAAGCCATGCGATTGATTGTTCTGCCGCAGGCTCTGAAGGTATCTATACCCGGTATCGTGAACACATTTATTGGCTTGTACAAAGATACAACTCTGGTGCTTATCATCGGCCTGCTGGACGTGTTGGGGATTATGAAATCCACACTCGCCAACCCGGCCTGGAATGGCCTAGCCGAGGAAGCCTACCTATACACAGCCGTTTTCTTCTTCATCAGTTGTTTCGCTATGTCGCGATATTCTCTCTATCTAGAGAATAAGCTGCATACCGGACACAAACGCTAATGCTAATATAGTAATATAGGGAGACCGCGATTATGAGTGAACAAGCGGCAACCATCTCAGTCAGCGATGAGATCGCTATTCAAATCACGGCTATGCACAAGTGGTATGGCGAATTTCATGTCCTGAAAGACATCAACCTTACTGTAAACAAGGGCGAACGTCTGGTAATTTGTGGTCCGTCCGGTTCCGGCAAATCCACAATGATTCGCTGCATCAACCGTCTTGAAGAGCATCAGAAAGGCTCCATCGTTGTGGATGGTATTGAGCTGACTGATGATCTGAAAAACATTGATGCGGTCCGGCGGGAAGTGGGCATGGTGTTTCAGCACTTCAACCTCTTTCCCCACCTGAGTGTGCTCGAAAATTGTACGCTGGCACCTATTTGGGTTCGCAAGACACCCAAAAGAGAAGCCGAAGAAACGGCCATGCATTTCCTTGAGCGCGTAAAAATCCCTGACCAGGCCAGAAAATTCCCGGGCCAACTATCGGGTGGTCAGCAACAACGTGTGGCAATTGCGCGCTCACTTTGCATGAACCCGCGCATCATGCTGTTTGACGAGCCCACCTCGGCTCTTGATCCGGAAATGATTTCAGAAGTTCTTGATACCATGATTGATCTGGCGGAAACCGGCATGACCATGCTTTGTGTGACTCACGAAATGGGTTTTGCCCGAAAAGTCGCCAATCGCGTCATCTTCATGGACGGTGGAGAAATCATCGAGCAGAACGAACCGGCAGAGTTCTTCAACAATCCACAATCAGATCGCACAAAGCTCTTCCTGAGCCAAATTCTAGATCACTAATACCCGTTCATATCGGAAAATTCCACCCTCTCACGTTCTGTGAGGGGGCTTTTTATGGCAAGGGATCGAATGTTCCGCCAAACACTTTCAAGGCGCGCGGGTCGATAATGGTGACAGTTTTCTGGCCAATGGGTTCAAAACCAGCTTTCTGGTAGGTTGGTAACGCCTTGGCGTGATCTTCTGTACAGGTGTGAACCCAAACACGCCCGGGGTTCGATTGCCAGGCCTGATCAATAGCCCACCGCAAAAAATACTGCCCCAGACCACGACCGATAAAAGCTTTCATAAGACCGAAAAAAACCAATTCCACCTCACCCTGGGAGCGCCGGTCCAACTCACAATAGCCCGCAGGGACCCCCCTAACGTAGAGAACAAAAATCTCGACCAGATCATTACATATGATCGCGCTCAGGGTCTCGTCATCCATGACCCGGCGTTCCCACCACAACCAGTCACCACCGACGGTGTTATAAAGAAACCGGTAGAACTCAACGGTAGGGGTCTCGGCGCGAAGAATGGCGATTTTCTCTGCGGGAACAGGCGGGGTCGGAGTTGCTGGCCGGGATGTCATCTCCAGTGAGGTAATGACACTGTTGATGAGCGGGGGCTGATCGCAACCCGTGCTGTCAGGATGTTTCAATGGGATTGTCCGTATTTCCGGCCCATTCCACCCAGGAACCATCAAACACGGCAAAGTCCTCGACGCCAATCAGATGAAGGGCAAAGGCCAGACAGGACGCCGTAATGCCTGTCCCACATGTCGTGATAATGGGTTTGGAAAGGTCAACACCCGCGCTCTCGAAAGCATCCCGTATTTCGTCGGCGGTTCGCATGGTGCCAAAAGAGCCAACATCGACCACCCTGTTGAAGGGAACATTCACGCTGCCTGGAATGTGACCGGACGGCAATCCGGGGCGAGGTTCGGGTTCCGACCCTGCAAACCGTCCTGGTGAACGGGCGTCTATCACCTGTGCCCGGTTTCTGTCGATGTTTGATCGTACCTGGTTCATTGAGCGAACAAGGAAATTGTTGAAACGCGCCGTAAAGTGCCGTTCTCGAGGTAGCGGCGGCAAGTCTTCTACAGGTCGGTTTTCGTCCAGCCATTTGGGCAAACCGCCATTCAAAACAGAAACGTCAGTGTGCCCGAAGGCGCGAAAGGTCCACCATACCCGATGTGCTGCCATATACCCGCCGTTACCGTCATAAGCAACAATGCGCACCCCATCGCCAAGTCCCAGCTTGCGAACGCGAGACGAGAATTTCTCAGGCGACGGAAGCATATGGGGCAGGGGATTATCCGTATCAGCAATCTCATCAACATCAAAAAAGACCGCTCCCGGAATATGGCAGTTTTCATACTCCGCCCGGGGGTCGCGCTCCGACCCCGGCATGAACCATGTCGCATCAACAACCCTCACATCGGGCGCACTCAGATGCTCTTCCAACCATTGTGTCGAAACGAGTGAATGGGGATTGGTGAACATACTGTTTTCCTTGTCTTGTTCAGCTATCAAACCACGATGGTACCGGCAGATCTTTTGATCGCAGAAACGCCGGATTGAACAACTTGCTCTGGTAGCGGTTGCCGGTATCGCAGAGGATCGTAACAATGGTGTGGCCCGGCCCCATCTCTTTGGCGAGGTGAATGGCACCGGCGACATTGATGCCGCTGGATCCACCGAGACACAGGCCCTCTTCCCTCAGCAAGTCAAAGATCAGGGGAACGGCCTCAGAATCGGGAATCTGATAGGGTTTGTCGACCGTAATATCATCGATCATGCAGGTTACACGCCCAAGACCGATTCCTTCCGTGATTGAGCTGCCCTCGGATTTAACGTCACCGTTAGCAAAGTAACTGTACATGGCGGCCCCCATGGGGTCGGCAACGCCAATCGTGATATCCCGGCTCTGTTCCTTCAGAAACAATGAGGTTCCGGCCAGAGTGCCGCCGGTACCAACGGCGCAGATAAATCCGTCAACCCTGCCGTCAGTCTGTTCCCAGATTTCCGGGCCTGTGGTGTTGTAATGCGCCATACGATTGGCTCGATTGTTCCATTGATCAGCAAAAATTACGCCGTGCTTTTCTATTTTCGCAAGACCTTCAGCCATCCGTCTGGCGACGTGTTGATAGTTCCCCGGATCGGAAAACGGTTTGGCCGGGGATTCAATCAGGTCGGCACCATAGAGACGCAAGGTCTCCTTCTTCTCCTGACTTTGCGTATCAGGGATGACGATGCGGGTCCTGAACCCCATCGCATTGGCGACAAGGGCCAGCCCGATGCCGGTATTTCCCGCTGTTGCCTCGACAATCAGGCCGCCGGGTTCAAGATCACCCTTCGCAACGGCGTCCTGTATGATGGACAGCGCCGCCCGATCTTTGACCGAACTTCCGGGGTTCATAAACTCGGCCTTGCCAAGGATTGTACACCCCGTTTCCTCGGAAGCCCGTTTAAGCTTGATGAGCGGCGTGTTACCGATGGTGTCTGTAAAACCGTCGCGTACGTGCATGAAAATCGTCACTAACCCCAGTGAAAGAATCAACGAGATATAGGCTTTTGCGAACCGTGAAACAAGAAAGGACGGGTCTTTATGACCAGCGTTGACGCAATTCTTCGTGATGGGCGGCAAACCACTGAAGAGCTATAATTGCAATTGCACTGTGCACCTTGCCTTCAGTCAGCAAGTCGGCGGCTTCTTGCGGTGTAGCCGTGAATACACGGATATCTTCACCTTCCTCGTCCAAACCATGTATTCCGGCAACAGAGCAACTGTCCACGTTTGCACAGAAAAGGGATAATGGTTCGTTTACCGCACCGGCACTGAGATGAAGATCCATTACATGATCAATCTCCAATGCCGTACAGTTTGCCTCTTCCTGCAGCTCTCGTTTCGCCACCTCTTCGGGCGGTTCACCTTCTTCGATAACCCCGGCAACGATCTCAATCAGCCAGGGCGTCGAAGACTCTTTGGCGTAAATCACGCCTTTTTCCATGGCGGCCCAGGCGCCGGCGCGAAACTGTTCAATCAGTACCAACCGGTCACGTTTTGCATCATAGGGTAAAACCGCCGATACGGCACCTCGTTGAAAAACCTCTCGCGAGATTTCTTCACTCCATCCGCCTGCAAACTTACGGTGTTTAAAATGGTAGCGGGTCATTTGAAAGTATGCCTGAAAGATGTTTTCCCGATTGGTAACTTCGACGTCTTCAGCCGTTTTCCTAATGCTCATCGATTATTCCCCTGTTTCAGTCAGCCTCCACCAGGCCGCGCAGTGTTCTTTCTAACCTTAACCAGTAACCTTCCAAACCGGGAAGACCAAATCTGAGCCAGTCGTTGTTACCTGAGAATTTTCGCGGCAAGATGGCAGATACGTTGACGCCATTTGGCCAACAACAGTGCATTGGGCGGTTTCGGAGCGGTATGTGGCATCATCAAAAAGTTCCGGTTTGCTCTTGTCTTTTTTCACCCACCCGTCAAGGCCGGGGCTTTTATTTCCGTGACAAACCGGTCGTGATATGGAGTCTTTCAAGGCAAGAAACGGGTAAGGTAAGAAACGGGACCTCGTGACCAGAATGGCATCCCGGCACAGGAAAGCACTTGGAACATGATCTGGCGGCCTTTCAATGCCTACAGGGTTATCGGCTTTGCAGTTGCAGCCACCGTCAGCATGACCGCGGTTGCCCAGGAAGAGGCATTTACCGTCGCAGGGGCACCAACACCGTTCCATCCGGTCTTTGCGCCAGAGATCGGTCACAATTCGCCCAATCCCGCACAAATACTGTCTTCAAGCCTGAACCCGGATTACGTAACGGACACCTTGATACGCGAAAAAAAGTATGCGGAACCCATCGCAGAACCTGTCATCTCGACCATCATCGCAACCGCGCCGGAACCGCAGGTAACGCAAGCCGCGCGGACCGAGGAACCGGTTGTTAGCCTCCCCGAACCCGAAGTCACGGAACCACGTTCCTTGCCAACGGCAGAGACGGAAGGCTCATCGCTAAAAGCTCCAGAGACTGCACGTTTGCCTCCTATAAATGACGAGGAGCCGATGCTTGGAAAACCCGAGACGGCAAACGACCACCAGAATAGCACGTCAGAAATACCTGATAACCGCCTGTTTTCCAGTTTTCTGTCACTGTTTTCATTTTTCAATTTGGGATCGGAGCCCGAAGAAACGACGGTGGCGGCTCCTCTCAAACAACCAAAAACGGGACAAACCAGAGCAGAACCACCCCTGGCCGAAACAACAAGGGTAAACCTTTCCGAAATCGAAAAATCACTCACCCGGAACGAGACAAGGAAAACGTTTGAGCCTACCCCAACGGAAAAAAGCGATGAAAAAGCAATATACAAAAAAGAAAGGGGAGAGCCTGACACCCGCACGGACACAAACATGCAATCGATAACAACAGATGGGCGTGCAAATCACCCCGCCGAAGACCTGGCGGCGCGCGTGACATACGGCCACACGAATGAGGGCGTTTCGATTGCCATACTCGACCTCTACCCAGCGCCCGTTACAGAAAACAAAACGCCCGCGGCAGATATCCATGAACAGGAAATAGACCCGGTGACCGAAAACGATCAGGCTGAAACAGATACAGGAAAGCTGAACAACCCTCCCAGTTCATCGGCAACAAACGAAACACCAGCAGAAAAGAACGCCAAACCGAAAGCCACCATCACCCGATGGGTACCCAGAACGGACCCTAACATCGTTGACGTTGTAACAGCGTTTTTCTCAGGTGCTTCTTCGGAAGGCATTCGCGTTCGCAATAACAAACCGGGTGAGACCGAGCCACGGGAAAGGGAATCTGAACGTATACAG
The DNA here is from genome assembly GCA_963921245.4 of Rhodospirillales bacterium. GTDB lineage: Bacteria > Pseudomonadota > Alphaproteobacteria > Rhodospirillales > Casp-alpha2 > JABJGO01. The sequence goes on from CAWUEY030000001.1 coordinate 1,428,982, forward strand.
GTGGTTCAGGAAAGCCCGAGGAATTCCGGCAAGCTTGTGCTGGCTGTACAGAGGTCCGATTCTGAAATCGATTCCAGTTTAGAAAAGGATAGTGAGGAAACGCTCATTGCGCGCATCGATACCCGTGGTATTTCTACCCCTCTGGTTGACGAACAACTGACGAGCCAATCACCAACACCGCGGATGGAAGACGCCGGGTTTGTGGTTGATGTACCGGTTCCTGTGAGCAATGAGACTCGTTTGAAAGAAGAACAGCTTGTTCTAGGAACCGAAGGGTCTCTTGGCAAACCCATACCCTTTGCAGATGACCCTGGCGGTCACTGCGTCCGTCGCAAATCAGGAAGGACGTGGATATGTTTGGAGACACTCGGGTGGCCTTCAGTCATCGCGGAAGCGTTTGCAGGAAATGACACCAAAAACGGTCGGACACGGGCGATCATTCGATATGATAACGATATCGCAACGCAATACCGCGTTTCTTTCCCCCATCAGAGTTTCGACCGTATCGCCGCTCATTTTGAATACTTGTTAGGCCCACCTCACGAGCGACCTACAGTCATGGTGCCAATATTCGCAGAACCGAAAAAGGCGAGCAGGGTTATCCGCTGGGTCGCCAGCGATACAAACGATGCACCGCAGGCTATTTTGGAGATGCGCGAGATTGACGACGTGCGCTGGTCAGAGTCACCGGATACGGAAAACGGCGTTATTCGCCTGTACCGGCGCGGTATGAAACCGGTGTTTTCAATGGTTATGACGGCTGAATTGACATTGATAGATATCCAACACAGCAAAACCGACACACCGGCATTCGTGACATCACCATAGACCTATCCGTAAAACCGGCTCAGGGTTAGACCTTCGAGCGGAATTTCTGTCTGCCTTCCAGCTACCAGGTCAGCAATAACCCGTGCACTTCCGGCCGCCATCGTCCATCCAAGCGTGCCGTGCCCCGTATTCAATAGCAGCCCTTCAATACCACAGTTACCGATCACCGGCACACTATCGGGTGTTTGCGGTCGTAAACCGGACCAAAACCGAGGGCTCTCACGCCAATTCAGCGCGGGAAAGAAAGATGCCGCCTCAGTCAACAAAACCTCCTGTCGATTTGCAGGGATAGATTTGTCGAACCCGGAAAACTCTGCCATACCAGCAGCCCGCAAACGCGGCCCTAAACGGCTATAGACCAGCTTCTTTTCATCATCGATGAGACTTATGCTTGGCGCATCGACTGAGTTTCCAACATTTATTGTAGCCGAATAACCTTTGGCCGGATAAACGGGTAAATGAAGGTTTACGCCAGCAAGAAAAGCGGGGGACCAGGCTCCTGCCGCCAAAACCACGGCATCTGCATGAAAGCAGTCATCGCAAGTCGCAACACCTAACGCCTTGCCATTGCGAACAATGATACCTGTCGCCGTTTCGCCATAGCGAAACTGTGTACCGTTTTCTCGCGCAATCCGCGCCAACGCATTGCCAAATTGATAGGCGTCTCCACTTTCATCCTCCGAACAAAACATCGCCCCGACAAGCTGCTTCTCAACTGCAGCCAACGCAGGTTCCAAGGACATACAATCATCAACCGAAATCTCCCGACGTTCGCACCCCAGGCTCGAAACTACTTCAGCCTGATACCGCGCAGTATCAAACGCACGAGCGTCTCGAAAAATGTGTAAAATTCCCCTCTGCAGCAAACTGTATTGCGGGTTTTCCCGCGCCCGAATACGAGCATAGCACTGGCGACTGTAGAGCGCGAGTCTCAGCATTCTTTCGGTGTTGCGTTTTGCTCTTAAAGTCGTGCAATTCTGAAGAAAATGCCAACACCATCGCCAGGCTGCCGGATCCCAACCGGGGTTCAGATGAACCGGACTTTCACGCCGAAAAAGCCAACGAAACAGGCGCATAACATTCGACGGTGACGCCCAGGGGTCAGGGTGGCTCGCAGAGATCTGGCCGCCGTTTGCGTAACTGGTTTCCAGGCAGGGGGCTGCACGCTGGTCAATGACAGTAACCTCATGACCATCTCCAACAAGTTCATATGCGGTGGTAATGCCGATTATCCCGGCACCAACAATGATAATCTTCATGTCTTCGATCAGAAACCGTTGTGCGCGGATAGTAGGGGTCAAATACCGGGATTAAAACCGTATAAACGTGCCAAGACCCCAGATTTCATGCAAACTCAATAAAATGACTGTCCTGGAAAACACCCTGGAAATCCTGAGCGTGCCGCAAATGTACGATGCGGAACGGTTCGCGATGGAAGCCGGTATCTGCGGCATAGAGTTAATGGATGCCGCCGGGAAAAGAATTGCGGAGGTTGTTAAACATAAATGGCCACGATTTCCCATATCTGTTCTGTGCGGACCGGGTAATAATGGTGGTGACGGATTTGTGGCGGCGCGATACCTCCAAACGGCGGGATACACCGTCCGCGTCTATTCATTGGCCCCGGTCAAAGACTTAAGGGGCGATGCACGTCATCACGCCCATCTTTGGCAAACTCTCCATGGCGGCAAAACCTCTTCCATTGATTCCTATCAACCGCGCGAAAATGAATTGATCGTTGATGCTATTTTCGGTGCCGGCCTAACCCGGCCCATTTCTAAATCTCTGGCATCGGTTTTTAAGGTGATCGAGAAAACCAAGGCAGCCGTCCTTGCCGTTGACCTGCCGAGCGGTGTCAATGGGGACAGCGGCACAATTTTGGGTCATACTTTAGCTGCTGATACAACTGTCACCTTCTTTCGCCGGAAACCAGGGCATGTCCTCTACCCGGGAGCAGAGAACTGCGGCGATGTTATCGTCACCGACATCGGGATTCCCGAGCAAGCCCTCGGGTGTATTGATCAACAGATACTATTGAACGATCTCGTTTTGTGGCGGGATAAAGTGCCGGTCCCTCGCCACGATGGTCATAAATATCATCGCGGACACGCCGTTATCCTGGGCGGCGAAAGCATGACCGGCGCAGCACGGCTCGCGGCACGTGCCGCAAGGCGTAGCGGGGCTGGGCTCTCATCAATCGTGACAACCAGCCGTGCACATTCCATCTATGCGACAGGTGATCCGGGCACCATGGTGGATATCTATGAAACGCGACAGGATCTGGAGTCTTGTTTTTCCGCTGAAAAGCGACATGCAATTCTTATTGGACCTGGATGCGGGTTAAACGACAACACCCGTGATGCCGTATTCTCCGCATTGGCCACAGAGAAACCTGTCGTCCTTGATGCCGATGCCATCAGTATTTTTCAAGCCACGCCACACTCATTGTTTAGCGCTATCGAGAATGCCGGGGGCTGCGTTTTGACCCCACACGCCGGGGAATTTCGACGATTGTTTGGGACTTCACATCCGTCCGATAAAGTCTCATCGGCGCGAGAGGCCGCCAAACGAAGCAGGGCTATCGTTCTTTACAAAGGGCCGGATACGGTTATTGCGGCACCCGACGGACGATGCGTGATCAACAATAATGCCATTCCAGATTTGGCAACAGCGGGGGCAGGGGATGTTCTTGCAGGGATTATTGTCGCTTTACTGGCGCAGGGAATGCCTGCTTTCGAAGCGACATGTGCCGGTGCGTGGATGCACGCCGAGTGTTCACGGATTTTGGGACCGGGTTTGATTGCAGAGGACCTGTGTGAAATCCTCCCGGAAGTTGTCACTGGTCTGCGGAAAGAAACGGCAACATGACTTCCCAAAGTGTCAATTCTCTACCCGAAACTGTGTGCCGGAAAAACCCACATAACAGGGGGTTTCATTGAATTGACACACCATTCTAAACGTATATTGTGTCGCCCCCGTAGAGGTGTTTTGTTAGCGGGCGTGGTGAAATTGGTAGACACGCTGGTTTTAGGTACCAGTGGCGCAAGCCGTGGGGGTTCAAGTCCCTCCGCCCGCACCACTCAAAGTTGGCTTGAAACGGATGTCACCTATTCAATTTAAGCGTCAGGATGGTTGAGGAATCATGCAGGTAACAGAGGTTAAATCAGAAGGTTTACATCGTGAGTTCGCGATATCGGTGCCGGCTGATGACATTGAGAACACCATGAACGCGCGGCTGAGTGAAGTCGCCAAAACAATTACGATGCCGGGTTTTCGCCCAGGCAAAGTTCCAGTTTCTCTAATCAAAAAGAGATACGGCGATTCCCTGCGTGGTGAAATCCTTGAGAAGACCGTAAATGAAAGCACAACGACGGCGCTGACAGAGCGTGAATTGCGTCCGGCCAGTCAGCCGAAAATCGAAGTTACCTCCTTTGAAGATGGGGGCGATCTGGAATACACCGTCGCGTTCGATATCATTCCTCAAGTAACACCCTGTGATTTTTCCAAAATCACACTTGAGAAACTCTCGGTCGAACTGGAAGACAAACAGATTGACGAGGCACTTGAGCACCTCTCCCGAATTCACAAAACCTCGGCTCCTATCAAGAGTAAGAGAAAAAGCAAATCCGGTGATGTTGTGCTGATTGATTTCGAGGGCAGGATTGACGGTGAACTGTTCCCTGGTGGTTCCGCCGAAGATTATGAACTGGAACTGGGGTCCGGCAGTTTTATGCCCGGTTTTGAAGATCAATTGATCGGCCAGAACGCCGGAACCAAACTCAACATTAATGTCACTTTCCCGGAAGAGTACGGTGCGGAAGACCTTGCCGGTAAAGATGCTGTGTTTGCCGTCAATTTAAAAGAAATCCACGAAACAACGGCCGCCGCGATCGACGACGAGCTTGCGAAAAAATTGGGCAAGGAAACGGTGGTCGAGCTGCGCGAAGCCATTGCCGAGGAACGTCAACGCGAATTTGGCGAACTGACGCGGACGCGTATGAAAAGAAACCTTCTTGATGAACTTCATGACCGTCATGATTTCGAAATCCCGCAAGGCATGGTTGATGACGAATTCAACGCGATCTGGCAGCAATTTGAGCAGAGGCGCGATCAGGACCAACTAGACGACGAAGACAAAGAGAAGTCCGATGACGAGCACCGCGCCGATTTTCAGGAAATTGCCAAGCGTCGTGTAAAACTTGCCCTGCTGCTTTCCGAAGTCGGAAAGTCCAACGAAATTCAGGTTGGGCAGGACGAGATTAACCAACGCCTCTTTCAGGAAGCACAACGCTATCCAGGACAGGAACAAAAGATTCTGGAATTCTACCGCAGCAATCCTCAAGCCATGGAGTCACTTTCCGCGCCACTTTACGAAGACAAAGTTATCGACTTCATTCTGGAGCTCGTTAAACAAGAAGCCAAATCTATAACGCTCGAAGAATTGATGAAAGAACCAGAAGAAACCAAGAAACCAGGCAAGAAAAAAGCTCCTGCAAAGAAGCGGGCAACAAAAAAAACCGCGGATAGCAGTGGTGGGGACAGTAAAGCGACCAAGAAAACTGCGGCACGAAAACACCGGGCAAAGAAAGATGATTAAGCGCAGTCTTTCTTTGAGCACCGGAATTTAAGGAGCCAAAATGATTGATCCTGTCGATACCTATATGAATACCCTGGTCCCCATGGTTGTCGAAACAACCAATCGGGGAGAACGTGCCTATGACATCTATTCTCGCCTCCTGAAGGAACGCATCATTTTTGTCACAGGTGGTGTCGAGGATCATATGTCGAGCCTGATTTGTGCCCAGCTCCTTTTCCTCGAAGCCGAAAACCCGACCAAAGATATCTCAATCTACATCAATTCACCGGGTGGTATCGTAACTTCCGGTTTAGCGATTTACGATACCATGCGCTATATCCGGCCCGAGGTTTCCACCGTTTGTATCGGACAAGCCGCAAGCATGGGATCGTTGTTGTTGTGCTCAGGTGCTCCGGGCAAGAGATTTGCGCTCCCCAACGCCCGTATCATGGTTCACCAACCCTCGGGCGGGTTCCGGGGGCAGGCGACGGATATCGAGATTCACGCGAAGGAAATCCTTACCCTTCGGGAGCGCCTGAACAACATTTACGTATCCCACACCGGTCAAGAATACGCCACGATTGCCGAGGCCTTGGAACGGGACAATTTTATGAATCCGGAAGACGCTAAATCTTTTGGCCTTATTGATGAAGTTGTCGATAGCCGACCCGTCCCTGACGATGATAGTGGTACTGAAGAGACAGCGGCCTCCGAATAACCGGCGCCAGTGAAACGTTAGGGAAACATTAACGCTTCTTTCGCATTGATTAATCGTTATCGTGTCTGGATGGATTTGACACAAAGAATTCTGGAATGTGCATGCGGCAAGAATGACAAGGGCTTGTCCATTGCTTGCCGCAGTGTATAACATGTGTGAAAGATGCGCAGTTTCGATAAGGGGTGCCTATGAGCAAGAGCAGCAGCGGCAGCAACAACGGCGGGGATCCAAAAAACACCCTGTATTGCTCATTCTGCGGCAAGAGCCAGCATGAAGTCCGCAAGCTGATCGCCGGTCCAACGGTGTTCATCTGCGACGAGTGTGTTGAACTCTGCATGGATATTATCCGTGAGGAACACAAAACCAGCCTGGTGAAATCCGGCGATGGTGTCCCGACACCTTTCGATATCAATACCGTCCTCGACGACTACGTCATCGGACAGGCCCACGCCAAGCGTGTGCTGGCCGTGGCCGTGCACAACCATTACAAGCGACTGGGGCAAGGACAGAAAGCCAACGATGTCGAACTGGCAAAATCCAACATCCTGCTGATCGGTCCCACGGGGTGCGGGAAAACCCTACTGGCTCAAACACTCGCCCGTATTCTCGATGTACCATTCACCATGGCAGACGCCACAACCCTAACCGAGGCGGGTTACGTCGGCGAAGACGTCGAAAACATCATTTTAAAACTTCTCCAGGCCGCTGATTACAACGTCGAACGGGCACAACGAGGTATCGTCTATATCGATGAAGTGGACAAGATTTCGAGAAAATCCGACAACCCGTCTATTACCAGGGATGTCTCCGGTGAGGGCGTTCAGCAAGCCCTGCTAAAAATCATGGAAGGAACCGTCGCAAGTGTTCCCCCACAGGGTGGTCGAAAACACCCTCAGCAGGAGTTCCTCCAAGTTGATACCACAAATATTCTGTTTATCTGCGGCGGTGCTTTTGCCGGTTTGGATAAAATTATTTCTGATCGTGGCAAGGGAACGAGTATCGGTTTTGGTGCTGATGTACGATCTCCGGATGAACGCCAAACCGGCGATATTTTGCGCGATGTGGAACCGGAAGATTTGTTGAAGTTCGGCTTGATTCCCGAGTTTGTCGGCCGTCTACCGGTTATTGCAACCTTGAACGATCTCGATAAAGACGCTCTGATCGAAATTCTGACAACACCCAAAAACGCTCTGGTGAAACAGTATCAACGCCTGTTCGACATGGAAAATGTCAAACTTTCGTTTACCGACGGTGCTCTGGATACCATTGCTGAAAAAGCGGTAGAACGCAAAACAGGTGCACGTGGTCTACGTTCCATCATGGAAAATATCCTTCTTGATTCCATGTATGACCTTCCAGGCATGGAATCCGTTGAAGAATTGGTGATCAATCGTGAAGTGGTTGATGACAATGGTCATCCGCTTTATATCTATTCCGAGCGGCGGCAAGACATTGAAAGCAGCGCATAAACCCTAAAAACACGGCTTAAGGCATTGTTTTCGGCGTTAAGAGACGTTTGTTTACAGCGAACACACGTTTTTTTCCCATTGGGCCTTGCAATGCCGTGCGAATCACCCCACTTTCCTGGTGTTAGCGGTCAGATTGTTATCTGGCCTTCAGAATTCCTGTTGATTTTAGGTTGATCCATGACGTCATCCCAATTTCCCGCCCTTTATCCGGTCTTGCCCCTTCGCGATATTGTGGTTTTCCCCCACATGATTGTCCCCCTGTTTGTTGGCCGGGCGAAATCCGTCCGCGCGCTTGAGGACGTGATGAAAGACGACAAGCAAATCCTTTTGGTTGCACAAAAAAATGCCACGCAGGATGATCCGGAAACAGATGATATTTATGACGTCGGCACGGTATCTACCGTGTTACAGTTGCTCAAACTTCCGGATGGAACAGTCAAGGTTCTGGTAGAAGGTACACAGCGCGCGCGCGTTACAAGATACACGGATACAGAGGATTTTTTCCAGGCTGAGGCCATCATTCTGGATGAAGAAAATGAAGAAGACCAGGAACTAGAAGCATTGTCGCGTTCCGTTGTCTCGCAGTTTGAACATTACATCAAACTGAACAAAAAAACGCCACCCGAAGCGCTTGTGTCGATCAATCAAATTGAGGAAGCCAGCAAACTCGCGGATACGATTGCCGCCCATTTGACCCTTAAGATATCCGAAAAACAGGAACTTCTTGAGACAGAGGCCATAACTGAACGTCTCGAACGGGTGTATACCTTTATGGAATCGGAAATCGGCGTCCTGCAGGTCGAAAAGAAAATCCGCAGTCGCGTCAAACGTCAAATGGAGAAAACACAGCGTGAGTACTACCTGAATGAGCAAATGAAAGCCATTCAGAAGGAACTCGGAGACTCTGAAGAAGGCAAGGATGAAGCATCCGAACTTGAAGAGAAGATCGCGGCAACAAAATTGACAAAAGAAGCGAAGGACAAGGCTACAGCAGAGCTCAAGAAACTCCGCTCCATGAGCCCAATGTCAGCGGAAGCAACTGTGGTTCGAAACTATCTTGATTGGATGCTCTCTGTTCCCTGGAAGAAACGGTCGAGGGTTAAAAAAGATATCCGGGAAGCCGAGGATATCCTTAATGCTGACCACTACGGTTTGGAAAAGGTCAAGGAACGAATTCTTGAGTACCTGGCCGTTCAGCAGCGCAAAAAGAAAATGAAAGGCCCCATTCTGTGTCTTGTCGGGCCGCCAGGCGTGGGCAAGACCTCGTTGGGTAAGTCGATTGCCGGTGCCACAGGCAGAAACTTCGTCAGGATGTCGCTCGGTGGCGTTCGAGATGAATCAGAAATTCGCGGACACCGCAGAACCTATATCGGTTCCATGCCCGGCAAGATTCTTCAGGGCATGAAAAAAGGGAAAACTTCTAACCCGTTGTTTTTGCTCGACGAAGTAGATAAAATGGGCCATGATTATCGGGGCGATCCTGCGTCGGCCTTGTTGGAAGTTCTTGATCCCGAGCAAAACGGAGCCTTTAACGACCATTATCTTGAAGTGGATTACGATCTCTCGGATGTAATGTTTATTACCACGGCCAATACCCTCAATATTCCCGCGCCGCTTCTCGATCGTATGGAAATCATTCGCCTTGCCGGGTACACGGAAGATGAAAAGGTTGAAATTGCGAAACGACACCTGATCGACAAGCAAATTGAGGCGCACGGGTTAAAACCTAATGAGTGGTCCATTTCTGACTCTGCTATTCGCGATATCATCCGTTATTACACCCGCGAGTCCGGTGTCAGAAACCTTGAACGAGAACTTGCGAACCTTACGCGCAAGGCCATCAAGGAAATTCTCCTCGGGGAAACCGATAAAGTTGCCGTTACCCGCCGAAACCTCGAAAAGTATGCCGGTGTGAAAAAGTACCGGTTTGGTGAGATCGAAAACGATAGCCTGATTGGCGTTACAACAGGCCTAGCATGGACCGAGGTAGGGGGTGAACTGCTCTCCATCGAAGCGGTCATGGTGCCGGGGAAGGGAAAAATGACCATCACCGGAAAACTCGGTGATGTGATGACGGAGTCCATCCAGGCAGCACGTTCCTTTGTTCAGTCGAGATCGACAGAATTCGGTATTCTGCCACCCTTGTTTGACAAAAAGGACATTCATGTTCACGTACCCGAGGGGGCCACACCGAAGGATGGGCCATCGGCTGGCGTCGGTATGGTGACGTCTATTGTCTCCGTTCTGACCGGCATTCCTGTAAATAAGGACGTTGCTATGACAGGGGAGATAACCTTGCGTGGCAGGGTTCTGCCCATCGGGGGCCTGAAAGAAAAACTGCTTGCCGCACTACGCGGCGGAATCAAGCGGGTCCTTATTCCAATCGACAATGAAAAAGATCTCGCTGATATCCCAGACAATGTAAAACGTGGTCTCGAAATTATTCCGGTTTCCAGTGTTGATGAAGTCCTCGAAGTTGCACTTACCCAGTCCCTCAGTCCCATTGAATGGACCGAGGAGGACGCCGCTAATCACGCCATCAGTTCTCCTTCTATGGATGATGATGAGAACGAAGAAGGGCTCACTCGTCACTGAAAAACCGCAGACTTCTGCGAATCGCGAATCACCAAATTTCACTTTTCACCCCTCCGACATGCTTCGGCGGGGGGTTTTTTGTTTTTTCGGGGATCGCGTAACCCACTGAAAAGCGCAGATTTCTGCGCCTGAACACAGGCAGAGAAGCTTGTTACATTGACGCCCAACCCAGCTAAACCGTAGACTCCGTGCAGCCCGGTCGAACGGGTTTCAAATTAAATCCTTTCCTCTTTTTTACCTAGCTAAAAGGGCTAAAACATTGAATAAAAATGATCTTATATCAAAAATCGCCGATAGCGCAGGAATGTCAAAAACCGACGCCGGTTCTGCCGTTGATGCCGTGCTCGACGCCATCACCGCATCTCTTGCCGGAGGCGATGAAGTTCGCCTGGTTGGGTTTGGTACGTTCAGCGTATCTCATCGAGCAGCATCCACGGGGCGGAACCCACGCACGGGTGAAGCGATCCAAATTGCAGCTTCCAAACAACCAAAATTTAAAGCAGGTAAAGCGCTCAAAGACGCCGTGAACTAACCTGCTTTTCCGCGTTCGAAATAAAACCGGTTGCATTCTTTAGACTGTGGCCGGTTTTTTTCAATCTTTTGTAAACGCGTGTTTACTGTCTTGTAATTCTGGCATTATTGGAGCAAATTGTCTCCACCCTGTTAAGGGCGATTAGCTCAGTTGGTAGAGCGCCATGTTTACACCGTGGATGTCGGCAGTTCGAGCCTGTCATCGCCCACCATTTTCCTTATTTTTTTCTGTCTTTTTTGGTAATCTGTGGCAGTGTTGCAGTAGCGAAGTGACTGATTTTACGCATTGGGGCGTTACTTAAAAAAAGAACTCAGGGACCGGGTGACAATGCTTGACACATCTTCCAACGGTGGTCTACACCATCGGCGCCCGCTCGGGAAGACGTCGTCGCGAATTGGGGGTGTAGCTCAGTTGGTTAGAGCGCCGGCCTGTCACGCCGGAGGCCGCGGGTTCGAGTCCCGTCACTCCCGCCACGCAACGGTTACTCTTTATTGTTATGGAGAACAGTTGACGTGAACGACCTGCTTCTGGAATACCTCCCCATACTTGTATTTCTTGGCATTGCAATCGCAATTGCGGGCGCCGCGGTGCTCGGTTCCCTTATCATCGCGAGGCAACACCCCGATGGAGAAAAGAACTCCGCCTATGAATGCGGTTTCGACGCTTTCGTCGATGCCCGAAACAAGTTTGATGTCCGGTTTTATCTGGTCGCAATCCTGTTCATCATTTTTGACCTGGAAGTTGCGTTCCTGTTTCCATGGGCGGTTTCCCTTGGAAACATCGGTATGTTCGGATTTTGGTCGATGATGGTGTTCTTGGGCATACTGACGGTCGGGTTTGTTTATGAATGGCGTAAAGGGGCTCTGGAATGGGAGTAAAACCAGATACAACTGTTCAACCTTTACCGCCGGGGCCCGCACAAGACGAGGTATTGCGCCAAGTTACAGGTGAATTGACCGATCAAGGATTTGTTCTGGCCAGCCTCGACAAACTCGTGAACTGGGCGCGGACAGGGTCTCTTTGGCCCATGACCTTCGGTTTGGCCTGTTGTGCCGTGGAAATGATCCATGCGTATATGCCGCGTTACGATCTTGATCGGTTTGGCGTAGTGCCGCGACCAAGTCCGCGTCAGTCCGATGTACTGATTGTGGCCGGTACGCTGACAAACAAAATGGCACCGGCATTCCGCAAGGTTTATGACCAGATGTCCGAGCCGCGGTACGTGATTTCCATGGGTTCGTGCGCAAATGGCGGCGGGTACTATCACTATTCCTATTCCGTTGTACGGGGGTGTGACCGTGTTGTGCCCGTCGATGTCTATGTACCGGGTTGCCCGCCGACGGCGGAGGCACTGGTTTACGGTATCATGCAGTTACAAAAGAAAATTCACCGCACAGGGACGCTTTGGCGGTAACCAAAAAAGCGCTTGTCAGTAAGAACGGGGAACAAACGGGCAAATGGACGCCGCACTTCAAGAACTGGGCGATATTATCGAGGCATCCCTGGGTGAGGTCATCCTCTCATCTGAAGTCGCCAACGGAGAACTTGTTCTCCATGTTGAGCGTTCCATGGTCGCCAAAGTACTGACTTATTTGCGAGACGACGTAAATTGTCGGTTCAAACTGCTTATGGATATTTGCGGCGTCGATTATCCGCAAGATGAAAATCGTTTTGAGATCGTCTATAATCTTCTCAGTCTCCAAAACAATGCCCGTATTCGTGTAAAGGTGCGCACGAACGAAGATACACCAATCCCTTCCGTGATCGATGTTTTCAGCGTAGCAAATTGGTTTGAGCGTGAAGTATGGGATCTTTTGGGTGTCTTTTTTACCGGTCATCCTGATCTTCGCCGGATATTGACGGATTATGGTTTTGAAGGTCATCCCTTGCGCAAGGATTTTCCCCTAACCGGGTATGTGGAACTGCGATATGACGATGAACAAAAACGTGTCATTTACGAACCCGTAAAACTGACGCAGGATTTCCGGACATTCGATTTCCTGAGCCCGTGGGAAGGTGTCCAGAACCAGCTCCCTGGCGATGAAAAAGCCGCCGCGGCTGAGAATGAGTGAGATTGATGGCTGAAACGGAAATCAAGAACTTCAATATCAACTTTGGTCCGCAGCACCCGGCAGCGCACGGCGTTCTTCGAATGGTTCTCGAGATGGACGGCGAGGTCGTTGATCGGGTGGATTCCCACATTGGCCTGCTTCATCGTGGCACTGAAAAGCTAATTGAGCACAAGAATTACCTTCAGGCTGTCCCTTATTTTGACCGTTTGGACTATGTTGCGCCTCAGAATCAGGAACATGCATTTGCGCTGGGCGTTGAAAAATTGCTGGGTATCGAAGTTCCGCCGAGAGGGCAATACATTCGAGTGCTTTACGCGGAAATCGGCCGCATTCTCAATCATCTCCTGAATGTGTGCTCATACGCCATGGACGTGGGGGCAATGACCCCGATGCTGTGGGCGTTCGAGCACCGCGAGATTTTGATGGAATTCTGTGAACGGGTTTGCGGGGCACGCTTGCACATGGCCTATTTCCGGCCCGGGGGCGTCGCTTTTGACATGCCACCCGGGCTGACCGAAGACATCGAAGCGTGGGCCAAAGAGTTTCCGAAATTCATTGACGACCTGGAAACCCTGCTAACGGATAATCGTATTTTCAAACAGAGAACCGTTGATATTGGTGTCGTATCACAAGAACAGTGTTACGACTGGGGCTTTTCCGGGCCGAATATCCGGGCTTCCGGCATTGCCTGGGATCTTCGGAAATCTCAACCCTATGATGTGTATGACAAAATGGATTTTGACATCCCGATCGGCAAGCACGGGGATTGTTATGATCGCTATCTGGTTCGCATGTATGAGATGCGCGAGAGTCTGAAAATCATTCATCAGTGCCTGGAACAGATGCCCGCTGGTCCTTGCAAAATCGATGATCGCAAAATCTCTCCACCATCGCGCTCGGATATGAAAAAATCGATGGAATCTCTGATCCATCACTTCAAACTTTATACGGAAGGGTATCACGTCCCTGCCGGTGAGACATACACCGCCGTCGAAGCCCCTAAAGGGGAGTTTGCTGTGTTTCTGGTCTCTGATGGGTCCAACAAACCCTATCGCTGTAAGATACGGGCACCCGGGTTTGTCCATTTGTCAGCCATGGAAATGATGTCGAAAGGACACATGCTCGCTGACGTCGTTGCCGTCATTGGCTCTATTGACATTGTGTTTGGAGAGATTGACCGATGAGCACATCTGTTGACACGGCGGCGGCAAATGCGTTTGTTTTTACCAACGAAAACAAGGCCAAAGCTAACAAGATCATAGCAAAGTATCCTGCCGGTCGTCAGGCCAGTGCCTGTATGCCGCTGCTTGACCTGGCGCAACGGCAAAACGATGGCTGGCTGTCGGTTCCTGCCATGGATCATGTTGCTGAGGTTTTAGGCATGGTTCCCATCCAGGTATACGAAGTCGCCACATTCTATACCATGTACAACCTGAAACCGGTGGGAAAACACCATGTACAGATATGTACAAATTTACCGTGCTGGCTTCGCGGTTCTGATCAAATTGCCTCTGCCTGTAAGCGCATTGCCGGCATCAATTTCGGCGAAACTTCTGAGGACGGGGCGTTCACCTTGTCCGAAGTTGAATGCCTTGGTGCCTGCGTGAACGCACCCATGATGCAGATCAACGATGACTATTTTGAAGATCTTACCGCTGAAAGCGTCGAGACCATTTTGACCACTCTCAAAAACGGGGGCACCGCAACACCGGGGTCCCAAACCGGTCGCAGGACGTCCGAACCTGCTGGCGGACTGACGTCACTTAAGGACTTCGGTACCGAAGGGGAGGGCAGCTCATGTTGAAAGATAAAGACAGAATTTTCACCAACATCTACGGCCTTCGTGAGGGTGGTTTGAAAGGTGCGCAAGCGCGTGGCGACTGGAACAATACCAAAAGCCTGATAAAAGCCGGGCGGGAACAGATTATCGAAGACGTCAAGGCATCTGGCCTGCGGGGCCGAGGCGGTGCCGGATTCTCGACCGGCATGAAATGGTCTTTCATGCCCAGGGAACTCGGAGACCGCCCGCATTATCTTGTTGTAAATGCGGATGAAGGCGAGCCCGGCACCTGTAAAGATCGCGAAATTCTTCGAAACGAGCCTCACAAGTTTATTGAAGGGTGCCTGATTGCCAGTTTTGCGATGCAAGCACACGCCTGTTACGTTTATATCCGTGGTGAATTCCATCGGGAGGGCGAGGCCCTACAGCAAGCTATTGATGAAGCCTATGATGCCGGGCTGGTCGGAAAGAACGCGGCTGGTAGCGGGTGGGATTTCGACATTTACGTACATATGGGGGCAGGAGCCTATATCTGCGGTGAAGAAACCGCGCTGATCGAGAGTCTGGAAGGGAAAAAAGGGCAACCACGTCTGAAACCGCCATTCCCGGCCAATGTCGGCGTTTGGGGCTGTCCGACCACCGTTAACAATGTGGAATCCATTGCCGTTGTGCCGGAGATACTAAAACGAGGACACGAATGGTTTGCGGCTCTCGGTCGCCCCAATAACACCGGGACCAAACTTTTCAACATATCCGGTCACGTGAATACGCCGTGTACCGTCGAAGAAGAGATGGGTATCGCGCTCAAAGAGTTGATTGAAAAACACGCTGGTGGCGTCATTGGCGGGTGGGACAATTTGTTAGCCATTATTCCTGGCGGCGCGTCAGTTCCACTTTTGCCAAAATCAGTTTGCGATACGGTTTTGATGGACTTCGACTCTTTGCGCGAAGCGCAATCGGGACTGGGCACTGCCGCTGTTATGGTCATGGACAAATCAACCGACCCGTTGAAAGCCATCACCCGCCTTTCGCGATTTTACAAACATGAAAGCTGCGGCCAGTGCACGCCGTGTCGCGAAGGGAGCGGCTGGATGTGGCGCATGATGGAACGTTTGACCGCAGGCAACGCGCACATTGATGAAATAGACCTACTGGAAGAAGTCACACGACAGGTGGAAGGCCATACGATCTGCGCGTTGGGTGATGCCGCGGCCTGGCCTATTCAGGGCTTGATTCGTCATTTCAGACCTGAAATTGAACAACGCATTGAACAGAACCAAAATAGTTCCGTTCAGGCAGCGGAGTAAGGGTGGGCTATGCCTAAGGTAACGATTGACGGTCAGGAAATCGAAGTCGAAGCCGGGATGACGGTCCTCCAGGCTTGTGAACAGGCGGGCGCTGAGATTCCAAGGTTCTGCTTCCACGAACGCCTGAGCATCGCCGGTAACTGTCGGATGTGTCTGGTTGAGATGGAGCGGGCACCCAAACCTGTTGCATCCTGCGCCATGCCGGTTGGCGACGGCATGGTGATCCGCACCAACACCGAAGCGGTTCAAAAAATGCGTAAAGGGGTGATGGAGTTTTTGCTCATTAATCATCCTCTTGATTGCCCGATATGTGATCAGGGCGGCGAATGTGATTTGCAGGATCAGGCCATGGCTTTCGGGGCTGATCGTTCGCGCTATCAGGAAAACAAACGCGCCGTAAAAGACAAATACATGGGGCCGCTGATCAGTACAATCATGACCCGCTGTATTCACTGTACACGCTGCATTCGGTTTGCTCAGGAAGTTGCCGGCGTCCCGGAACTGGGTGCAACCGGACGAGGTGAGCATATGGAAGTTGGTACCTATGTGGAAAAAGCCCTGACATCAGAATTGTCCGGAAATTTGGTCGATTTATGCCCTGTTGGTGCATTGACCTCAGCCCCTTACGCCTACAACGCCCGCTCCTGGGAGCTAAAAAAGACAGAATCCATTGATGTAATGGACGCACTGGGCGCGGCCATTCGTGTGGACAGTCGGGGGCCTGAGGTCATGCGGATTATGCCGCGACTCAATGAAGACGTTAACGAAGAGTGGATTTCCGATAAAACTCGTTTCGCCTGTGACGGGCTTCGCAAGCGTCGTCTGGACCGGCCCTACGTGCGCCGGGATGGCAAGTTGCACGAAGCATCGTGGTCTGAAGCCTTTGAAGCCATCGCCGCTCAGTTAAAAGGAAAAGCAGGTCCATCCATTGCGGCTATCGCCGGCGATCAGGTGGATGTTGAATCCATGATGGTCATGAAGGATATCCTAGAGGCATTGGGCTCGCCAAACATGGATTGCCGGCTTGATGGGGCCGCTCTGAACGCCAGTGTTCGTGCGTCTTATCTGTTCAACAGCTCTATCGCCGGGATTGAGGCCGCAGACGCTTGTTTGATTGTTGGCAGCAATCCTCGCCTGGACTCTCCGGTTTTGAATGCGAGAATTCGCAAACGCTATACCATGGGTGGGTTCGGGATCGGCGTTATTGGTGAAGCCGCTGATCTGACCTATGCCTACACTCACCTGGGGAACAGCCCGGATACCCTGACTGACCTTGCGAAGGGAAAGCGGAGGGGTGGGTTCGCACGCATACTCAAAAACGCGGAAAAACCAATGATTATCATTGGTACCGATGCGCTGTCTCGCACAGACGGTGAGGCCGTTCTCGCCGTGTGCAGGGCTATCGCCGAAAAATTCGATATGGTGTCTGAGAGCTGGAACGGGTTCAACATTTTGCATACCGCGGCAAGTCGTGTTGGTGGCCTTGATATCGGTTTTGTTCCCGGCGCGGGCGGGAAGTCTGCACGTGAAATCATCGCGGGTGCGGCTGACGGATCCATAGAAACCGTGTTCCTGCTGGCCGCCGACGATCATCTTTCAAACGATCTATCCAAAGCATTTGTGATTTATCAGGGACACCACGGTGACAAGGGGGCTCATCTCGCCGATGTCATCCTGCCCGGGGCGGCCTACACCGAGAAATCGGGAACCTACGTTAACATGGAAGGCCGCGTTCAACGAACCAAGCAGGCGGTTTTCCCGCCGGGTGACGCTCGAGAAGATTGGACCGTTCTTCGCGCTCTCTCTGATTCATTGGGATTACCCTTGAATTACAATTCACTATCTCAAGTTCGTGAGAAAATGAGTGAGGTGAACTCGGTGTTCCAATCAATCGATACGGTGTTGCCTGCTGGATGGAAATTGTTTGGTAAGTCCGGCGAGCTCGACAGCAATGCATTTGTTTCCTCAATTTCAAACTTTTACATGACAGATCCTATTTCCCGGGCATCCGCAACAATGCAGGCGTGCACCGAGGTGCTGGGTGGCCAGGCGGCGACGGGAAAAACCGGCACGGATGGTTGAGCTTTGGGATAACTATATCTGGCCTGTCGCCTGGATCGTCATCAAGATCGTCGGCATCGTGATACCGGTGATGCTTTCGGTGGCTTACCTGACACTGGCGGAACGCAAAGTGATCGGATCCATGCAGTTGCGAAAAGGTCCGAATGTTGTAGGGCCGTTTGGATTGCTACAACCCATTGCGGATGGTTTGAAGCTGTTCCTGAAAGAGACCATTATTCCGTCGGGTGCTAACCCCGGTGTGTTTATTCTGGCACCGTGTGTCACTTTCATTTTGGCTATTGTTGCCTGGGCGGTCATTCCCTTCGGCGATGGGTTGGTTCTCGCTGACATTAACGTGGGTATTCTGTACCTTTTCGCCATTTCGTCACTGGGTGTTTACGGCATTCTCATGGCGGGCTGGGCGTCAAACTCCATGTACGCTTTCCTGGGCGCGCTCCGCTCGGCGGCACAAATGGTTTCCTATGAACTGGCCATGGGTTTTGTGATTATCTGCGTCTTGATGTGCGTCGGGTCTCTCAATCTATCCGATATTGTTATGGCGCAAAAAACTGTCTGGTTTGTGATCCCGTTGTTTCCGCTTGCGGTCATCTTCTTTATCTCCACGCTGGCGGAAACCAACCGGCACCCGTTTGATATGCCTGAAGCAGAAGCCGAGCTAGTCGCCGGTTATAACGTCGAATACTCCGCCATGACCTTTGCCCTATTTTTCCTTGGCGAATACGCAAACATGATCCTGATGTCCGGCATGACGGCTATCTTGTTCTTAGGGGGCTGGTTGCCGCCGATTGATATTGCGCCTTTCAACTGGATTCCGGGGCCCATCTGGTTTGCCCTGAAGATCGCGCTTTGCCTGTTTGTTTTTATCTGGGTCCGGGCGACTTTCCCGCGCTATCGCTATGATCAGCTGATGCGATTGGGATGGAAAGTTTTCCTGCCGCTCACATTGGCGGCGGTTGTTGTGGTCGCGGGTGTCCTGGTTGCCTTTGACCTTACGCCTGTGATGGACGGGTAGAAAGAGGAGAGGATTGAAAATGAGTTATATTGATCAGAGCATTCGCTCCGTTTTTCTGTCGGAGCTCGTAAAGGGCATGGCATTAACTGTGAAGTATTTCTTCAAACCGAAAGTGACTGTCAATTACCCTTATGAGAAAGGTCCTCTAAGCCCTCGTTTCCGCGGGGAACACGCCTTGCGGCGTTATCCGAACGGGGAAGAGCGATGCATTGCATGCAAGCTTTGTGAAGCTATTTGCCCGGCCCAGGCCATCACCATCGAAGCCGAACCCCGTGAAGACGGCAGCCGGCGCACGACCCGCTACGACATTGACATGGTCAAATGTATCTATTGCGGGTTTTGTCAGGAAGCCTGTCCGGTGGACGCGATTGTTGAAGGACCGAATTTCGAATACGCAACGGAAACACGCGAGGAATTGCTTTACGACAAGGAAAAATTGCTGGCAAACGGCGATCGTTGGGAAACCGAGCTTGGACAAAGAATTGCCGCGGACGCGCCCTACAGATAAGACGAAGAATCGACGCAATGAAACAACACAGAACCATGAGGACGCAAGCGACGTGATACAGGCACTGGCCTTCTACATGTTTGCCGCTGTGACGATTGCCGCGGCGGTGCTGGTGATTTCCTCGAGAAATCCGGTTCATTCTGTGCTGTTTCTTATCCTGGCGTTTTTTAACAGCGCTGGATTGTTCGTGTTGCTCGGTGCCGAATTCCTGGCGATGATCCTTGTTGTGGTTTATGTCGGGGCCGTCGCCGTTCTTTTTATGTTTGTCGTAATGATGCTGGACATCAATTTCGTCGAAATGCGCCAGGGATTTCTGCAGTATCTGCCCATCGGCGCACTGGTGGGTATTATTCTGCTGGTGGAAATTCTGGTGGTGATCGGCGGATTGTCTTTCGCACCGGAGACCGCAACAGGCGGTCAGATCCCGACACCCGGTGATATGACCAACACTCATGCGCTCGGCGCTGTTCTCTACACAGAATATCTGTACCTGTTTGAAGCCGCCGGGATGGTTCTGCTGGTTGCCATGGTCGGTGCCATTGTACTTACGCACCGCCGCCGGGCAGATGTGCGTAAACAGGTCATTGCCGATCAATTGGCGCGGCGCCCTGACGAGACCATTGAAATGAAAAAGGTCGAACCGGGGCGAGGCATTTAACATGTTTGAAATCGGCCTTTCCCACTATCTGACTGTTGCCGCCGCCCTCTTTGCGATCGGCATTTTCGGGATTTTTGTGAACCGCAAGAACGTGATCATTATTCTGATGTCCATTGAACTCATGCTGTTGGCTGTGAACATCAATCTGGTGGCGTTTTCTTCATTCCTGAACGACCTTGCGGGTCAGGTATTTGCCATTTTCGTCCTTACCGTCGCGGCGGCTGAAGCCGCCGTGGGATTGGCAATCCTGGTTATCTATTTCCGAAATCGCGGCTCCATCGCGGTTGAAGACATCAATATGATGAAGGGGTAGAGCGAGCGAAATGATTACAGCCGTTGTCTTTCTTCCCCTGATCGGGGCCTGTGTTGCCGGGCTGATTGCTTTTTATAGGCACGGTAAGGACGACGCGCGTAGCCACTTTCTTGATTCGGTGTCACAATGGGTGACCTGTGCCGGTTTATTGTTGTCCGCCGCTGGTGCGATCACCATCTTCCTGGACGTTGCCATGGGTGGCAACAGCTACACCAGAGAACTGTTCACATGGATTGATTCCGGCAGCTTCGAGGTTTCCTGGGCCCTGAAAGTGGATACCCTGACCGCCGTGATGCTGATTGTTGTCACTGTGGTTTCCAGTATGGTCCACATCTATTCAATTGGTTACATGCATCATGACGCGCATGTACCACGGTTCATGGCCTACCTGAGCCTGTTCACGTTCTTCATGCTCATGCTGGTAACGGCAGACAATCTAATCCAGATGTTTTTCGGCTGGGAAGGCGTTGGTCTGGCGTCATACCTGCTCATCGGATTCTGGTACCAAAAACCAACAGCCAATGCAGCCGCAATAAAAGCTTTTGTGGTCAACCGTGTTGGTGATTTCGGCTTTGCGCTTGGCATTTTCAGTATCTTTATGATCTTCGATAGCGTTCATCTGGATACCATTTTTGCCTCAGCACCGGGTCACATCAATGACCGGCTGGAGGTTTTTGGTGTTGATTTCGACGCCCTGACCATTGCCTGTCTGCTGCTGTTCATCGGGGCCATGGGTAAATCCGCTCAACTCGGTCTGCACACCTGGTTGCCAGATGCCATGGAGGGGCCGACACCGGTTTCTGCCCTGATCCATGCCGCTACCATGGTTACGGCCGGGGTGTTTATGGTGGCAAGATTGTCGCCGATTTTTGAGTACTCCGACCTCGCACTTTCGGTCGTTACCATCGTCGGCGCGTCGACCGCAATTTTTGCGGCAACCGTTGCCTGTACCCAAAATGATATCAAGCGTGTGATTGCTTATTCCACGTGTTCCCAGTTGGGTTACATGTTCTTCGCATGCGGTGTTTCCGCTTATTCCGCCGGTATTTTTCACCTGATGACCCATGCGTTTTTCAAAGCGCTATTGTTCCTGGGTGCCGGGTCCGTCATCCATGCCATGTCTGATGAACAGGATATGCGCAAGATGGGCGGAATTTGGAAAATGATCCCCGTTACGTATGCATTAATGTGGATCGGAAACCTGGCATTGGTCGGCGTTTGGCCCTTCGCGGGATACTATTCAAAAGATATCGTTCTGGAATCCGCGTTTGCGGCGGAAACCTGGATGGGAAGCTACGCCTTCTGGCTCGGTTTATTGGCCGCCTTCCTGACGTCTTTCTATTCATGGCGGTTGTTGTTCATGACCTTCCATGGCCCGACCCGCGCAGACGAGAAAACCATGGCACATGTACACGAAAGCCCCATGGTTATGGTATTGCCGTTGCTGGTTCTTTCGGTCGGTGCGGTCTTTGCCGGCATGATGATGTACAGTCATTTTGTCGGCGACGACGCGGTATCTTTCTGGGGTAATGCAATTCTTGTTCTCGACAGCCATCCGGCCCTGGAAAATGCTCATAACGTTTCGTGGCTGGTCAAAAAATCCCCGTTGATGGTTGGTGCCGCTGGCTTTGTGTTGGCCTGGATCTTCTATATCAAAAATCCTGACATTCCGGCCAAACTGGCGGAAAAGATACGTCCCATCTATCTGTTCTCACTCAACAAGTGGTACTTTGATGAGCTCTATGATCGTGTGTTTGTCCGTCCGAGTTTCTATATTGGCCGACAATTGTGGAAAGTGGGCGACGGCATGTTGATCGACGGTTTAGGCCCGGACGGCGTCGCCAGCGCCGTTCGCAATCTGGCGAAGCGGGCCTCAGCCCTCCAAACCGGCTATGTGTACCACTATGCCTTTGGAATGATGATTGGTGTTGTGGCGCTGATCACCTGGTATTTGTTTTCGCGGGCGGGGTGATTATTGATGATCAGCTGGCCATTGCTTTCTCTTCTGATCGCCATCCCCATGGTGGGGGCGTTCATTATCCTCCTGATCCGGGGGGATGATGAAATTGTTGCCCGCAACTCCCGGTGGGTTGCGCTCTGGACCTCCAGTGCGACTTTCCTGCTGTCACTGTTTCTGTGGATCGGCTTCGATGGTTCCACCGCCGATTTCCAGTTCGTCGAACGCTATGAATGGATGTCCGGCATCAACATCGCCTATCACGTCGGTGTGGATGGTATCTCGGTCCTGTTTGTCCTGCTAACCACGCTCTTGACGCCGATCTGTGTTCTGGCCAGTTGGCAATCTATCAAGGACCGGGTGAAGGAATACATGATCGCCTTTCTGATCCTGGAAACCATGATGGTTGGCATGTTCTGTGCGCTGGATCTGGTCATTTTCTATGTCTTCTTCGAAGCCGTTCTGATCCCCATGTTCCTGATTATCGGTGTTTGGGGTGGCCCGCGGCGTGTATACGCAGCTTTCAAGCTGTTCCTTTACACGCTGCTGGGTTCCGTGCTGATGCTGCTAGCGGTGATTGCCATGTACCATGATGCGGGAACCACGGACATGACCACGCTGTTGACCCATGATTTCCCGGCGGCGGTCCAGCCCTGGCTGTGGCTGGCATTCTTTGCATCGTTTGCCGTAAAGGTTCCCATGTGGCCGGTTCATACCTGGCTGCCGGATGCCCATGTGGAGGCACCGACCGCCGGGTCCGTTATTCTGGCGGGTGTGCTGTTAAAATTCGGCGGGTACGGTTTCCTCAGGTTTTCCCTACCCATGTTCCCGCTGGCAACAGCTGATTTTGCGCCGATGATCTTCTTCTTGAGTGTTATCGCCGTTATTTACACGTCCCTGGTTGCCCTGGCACAGGAAGACATGAAGAAGCTGATTGCGTATTCTTCTGTTGCCCACATGGGTTTTGTCACGGTTGGTGCGTTTACCTTGACCGTCCAGGGAACAGAGGGAGCAATCTATCAAATGTTAAGCCACGGCGTGGTTTCCGCCGCCCTCTTCCTGGTGGTTGGTGTCGTCTATGATCGCATTCATTCTCGTGAGATATCGGTATACGGCGGCCTTGTGGAACGAATGCCGGCATATGCGCTGACGTTCATGTTATTCATGCTGGCCTCTGTCGGCTTACCGGGCACAGGAGGGTTTGTCGGCGAGATCCTGGTTCTTTTGGGCATATTTCAGGTAAATACATGGGTTGCCGCGTTCATAGCCCTCGGTGTGATCCTCGGCGCGGCTTACATGCTGTATCTTTATCGTCGGATCATCTTCGGGAAACTCACCAAAGACAACCTTATGCAAATCATGGATATGTCACCGCGGGAAATTCTGGTGTTCGCGCCGCTGATCATTCTAACGCTGTGGATGGGAATTTATCCGCCGGTGTTCCTGGATTTCATGCATGTGTCTGTTCAAAACCTCATTGATCACGTTGAAGCCGCCCAGGCGGCGGCGGAAGCAATGTCCTCTGTAATGCGCTGATACCTGGTGGGATGGAGTTGATTTAAGTTATGCCATTGAGCGAAATGCCAAATCTGGTTCCCGCCATGCCCGAGATTTTCCTCAGCATCATGATCATGGCGTTGTTGATGCTTGGCGTGTTCCTGAAAACGGACACGCCGGAAGGGGCGATCAGTACATCGCGCAAAGTCTCAAACCTGAGTATCCTGACACTCATATTGGCAGGTATTCTGGTTCTGGCGGTCTCCGGCGGGACTATTCAGACGTTCAACGGTCTCTTCATCACCGATCCTTTTGCCGTATTTGTCAAAATCCTTATTCTCATCGGTGCGGCTCTCACTCTGCTGATTTCGCGTAGCTACCTGGAAATGCACGATATGGGACGCTTTGAGTATGGCGTTCTCTGTGTTTTTGCCACACTTGGTATGCTGATGATGGTTTCGGCAAACGACCTCATTTCGCTCTATATCGGATTAGAAATGCAAAGTCTGTCGCTCTATGTTGTCGCAGCCTTCCGCAGGGACGATCAGCGCTCAACCGAGTCCGGCTTGAAATACTTTGTTCTCGGTGCCCTGGCATCCGGGATGCTGCTATATGGCAGTTCTATGATTTACGGTTTCACCGGCACGACCAATTTCTCTGTTCTGGCAGATATGTTCTCCCAGAACCCGGATGGTACGCCTTCTTTGGGGATCGTTGTCGGGATCGTCTTTATCATCGCCGGACTGGCCTTCAAGGTATCCGCCGTGCCGTTCCACATGTGGACTCCTGATGTTTATGAGGGTGCGCCAACACCGGTAACCGCGTTCTTTGCCGTGGCCCCCAAAATTGCCGGACTGGCGCTGTTCCTGCGGGTCATGACCGGGCCCTTTGGAAACCTGGAAAGCCAGTGGCAGCAGATCATTGTACTTATCTCAATTGCCTCGATGGTTCTTGGCGCCTTCGCCGCTGTGAACCAGAAGAACATCAAACGTCTGATGGCCTACAGTTCCATCGGTCATGTGGGTTATGCCCTTATTGGCCTTGCCGTGGGGACGCAAACCGGGGTTCATGGCGTGATGGTATACTTGGGTATTTACCTGGTCATGAACGTCGGCACTTTTGCCTGTATCTTGTGTATGCGGCGCGGCGAGCGGATGGTTGAGAACATTTCTGATCTTGCCGGATTGTCAAAAAGCCAGCCCATGCTGGCTATGGCGCTAACGATACTGATGTTCTCCATGGCTGGCATTCCACCACTTGCCGGTTTTTTCGGCAAATTTTATATCTTTATCGCGGCCATTGATGCCGGTTTGATCACTCTTGCGATCATTGGTGTACTGTCCAGTGTTGTCGGCGCGTTCTATTACCTTCGGATAATCAAAGTCATGTACTTCGATGAAACAGGTGATCCTTTTGACAAGCCGGTTCCAGGGTCTATCGGTGGCGTTATCGGGGTGAGCGCCGCCCTCATGGTTGTATTCATCCTCTACCCTGATCCGTTACTGGACTCCGCCACCACGGCTGCCGCGTCGCTGTTTGCGCGATGACAGCAAAAAAATCGATTGATTTCCCCGGTTTTTCCGTCGAATTTCTGGAAACTGTAGACAGTACGAACGCAGAAGCAACGCGTCGAGTGTCTTCGGGACTCGCGACCCCGAACAAGTCCGTTATCATTGCTGAAAAACAGACAGCTGGTCGAGGGCGGCGTGAGCGGGAATGGTTTTCTCCCGTTGGAAATCTCTACTGTTCGCTGATTCTGCAGCCACCCCGGGATATGTCGGAATGGGCGCAGGTCAGTTTTGTGGCAGCCCTGGCCATACACGGTCTTCTTTCTGAATTTTGCGGAACCGACCAGACGATCAATACGAAGTGGCCCAATGACGTTCTCATAAATCAGAAAAAAGTATCGGGTATTCTGCTCGAAACAGAGACCTCGCCATCAGAACCTTCACCACGCTTGATTGTCGGTATGGGAATCAATATCGCGCATCATCCCGAAAACACCCAAACACCGGCGGTTTCACTGAATGCCCTTGGATACAACTCTCTCAACATCGAGGATGTAACCCGCCGCCTTCTCAATCATTTTGATGGTTGGTACGATACATGGCTTGCGACAGGATTCAGGGGGCTCAAGGCCCCGTGGCTCGAGAGGACAATCGGGATTGGGAAACCCATTGTCGTTCGGCTGGAAAAGCTGGAAATTTCGGGTATCTTTGCCGGCATTAACGACGAAGGTGCGCTTTGCCTAGATGACCACGGCGAAACACGTTTTGTCGCGGCGGGTGATGTATTTTTTCCAGATATGAGAGAGACATAGATTCAGATGCTGCTTGCAATCAACGCCAACAATACCAACGTCAAGTTTGCCGTGGCGGATGAACAGGGCCTTGTCGCGCAGTGGCGTATTTCCAGTGATTCAGGCCGCACTGCTGATGAGTACGCTGTGTGGCTTACACAACTCATGGCGTTGAAAAACATTAAACCTGAAGATATCTCTGAATCGATTATCGCTATGGTGGTTCCTCAGGCCCTTTATGAACTGAAAGTTCTCTGCCGACACTACTTTAGCTGCGAGCCGCGTGTGATCGGTGACGGACAAATCGATCTTGGCATTCGGGCGCTAATCGAACGACCGGAAGAAGCGGGGGCCGACCGGCTGGTCAATGCCGTCGCAGGTCACGCGTTGTTTGGCGGACCTCTCGTTATCGTTGATTTTGGAACGGGAACCACGTTTGATGTGGTTGATGATTGTGG
Organism: Rhodospirillales bacterium; assembly: GCA_963921245.4. Taxonomy (GTDB): domain Bacteria; phylum Pseudomonadota; class Alphaproteobacteria; order Rhodospirillales; family Casp-alpha2; genus JABJGO01. Next base: position 1,455,643 of record CAWUEY030000001.1, read on the forward strand.
AAACTACGTTGGTGGTATTATTGCGCCGGGGGTTAATCTGAGCGTTGAAGCCTTGTGTGTGGCCGCCGCCAAATTACCGAGAATAGCCGTCGAGAAACCCGATAAAGTCGTTGGCAAAACAACCGTTGAAGCCATGAAATCAGGCGTTTTCTGGGGATACGTGGGGTTGATCGAAGGGCTGGTTCAGCGAATCAAACAGGCGCAGCAACGTCCCGACATGGCGGTGATTGCCACCGGCGGACTCTCGCCCCTGTTCACAGGCGCAACAAATGTTTTCGACCATCTGGAGCCTGACCTGACCGTCAAGGGGCTCATCGAAATCAATACCAGAAACCAGAAGCCTGGGGCCTGAGCCCAGTGACATCATCAAACACCGATCAGCTCTTGTTTCTCCCCCTTGGTGGTGCCGGGGAAATTGGTATGAACCTCAATCTTTACGGTTACGGACAGCCTGAGCACGCACAGTGGATCATGATTGATCTGGGTGTCACTTTTTCAGACCCAACCTATCCCGGTGTGGATGTAATGATGCCGGACCCGGCATTCATTGAGGAGCATGTCGACGATCTGTGCGGCATTGTGCTTACACACGCTCATGAAGATCACCTGGGTGCCGTACAGCACCTATGGCCCCGGTTACGTTGCCCGGTTTACGTAACGCCTTTCGCCGCATCAGTGTTAAATCGAAAACTGCAAGAGGTGGACTGGGCAGATGACGTTCCCATTCACGTACAACCCCTGGGCTCCAGGTTTGCGCTGGGGCCTTTCGATCTGGAATTGATCACGCTAACCCACTCAATCCCGGAGCCCAACGCCATCGCCATCAAAACGCCCAAGGGAACGGTGTTACACACGGGCGATTGGAAGTTTGATCCGGATCCGGTTGTTGGCAGTTCTGCTGACTCCGAACGGCTAAAACAAATAGGGGATCAGGGCATTCTGGCCATGATCTGCGATTCAACAAATGTGTTTGCGCCGGGGGATTCCGGTTCGGAAGGAGACCTGCAAGACTCACTAGAACGCGTGATCGCGGGTTGCACAGGGCGGGTCGCGGTCGGTTGTTTTGCCTCTAACGTAGCGAGAATTCAGACGATCTGGAACGCTGCCGGGGCCAATGACCGTGATGTGGTACTGGTTGGCCGATCTCTCTATCGCATGGTGGAATCGGCCAAGGAAACTGGATATCTGCCCGAAAAAATGACTTTCGTCTCAGAGAGTGACGCCGGGTTTCTACCCCGTGATAAGTGCCTTTACATCTGTACGGGATCTCAAGGCGAGCCGAGAGCGGCGCTATGGCGTATTGCGTGCGACGATCACCCAAAAGTCGGTTTGGACGATGGTGATACGGTGGTTTTTTCTTCACGCGTGATTCCCGGCAATGAGGTGTCCATATCCCGACTACAGAACCGGCTGGCCGCGCGAAACATCAATGTTATTACCTGGCAGGATGCGTTCGTCCATGTTTCCGGCCATCCCGCTCGAGACGAACTGATTGAAATGTACCAACTGGCCCGCCCACAGGTTGCCGTTCCCGTGCACGGTGAAATCCGCCATATGATTGCCCATGCGAACCTGGCGCGTGACTGTCAGGTTCCTCAGGCCTGTGTCGTCGAAAACGGTACCATGCTGTCACTCGATGCGACTGAAACCCGCGTCGTGGACCAGGTTCCATCAGGCCGACTGGCGCTTGAGGGAAACCGACTGGTTCCGCTGGACGGCAGTCTGCTCAGCAGCCGAAAACGTACCCTTTATCAGGGCTTTGTCGTCGCCACGGTCGTCTTCGACAGGGACGGAAACTTGAGCGAGATTCCAAGAATTGCCTCAACCGGCGTCTTTGAAGTGGGTGAATACGATCTTGAAAGAGCCGTGCTGGATACGGTTGAGGAGTGTATTGACAGGATGTCTGAAAAAATCCGATATGATGACGTTCAGGCGGCGGAAACCATTCGCCTTGCCCTGAGACGGTTTTTTCAATCCAATCTTGGAAAAAAACCGACGACAACCGTCCATCTGGTCAGACCTTAGTGGTCTGGATAGCTTGAAGGAAACAGACATGATCGGACAACTGAACCACGTAGCTATTGCTGTTCCCGACCTGGAAGAAGCGGTGAAAACCTACCGGGACACGCTGGGGGGAACCGTTTCAGAGCCTGTCGATGAGCCGGACCACGGTGTAACCGTTGTATTTGTGGAGCTGCCCAACACCAAAATCGAGCTTCTCTATCCCCTCGGCGAAAACTCTCCAATCCGGGGGTTCTTAGACAAAAACCCTGGTGGCGGCATGCATCACGTCTGTTACGAAGTGGATGATATTATGGCTGCCCGTGACCAATTGGTTTCCAGCGGCGCCCGGGTATTGGGGAATGGTGAACCCAAAATCGGCGCGCATGGCAAGCCAGTCCTGTTTATCCATCCAAAGGACATGATTGGCACGCTGGTCGAGCTTGAACAGGTCTGACGATGTCAACAACAGGTTCTATCGCAATCTATGTTATCATCTGGTGGCTGGTCCTGTTTGTGGTTTTACCCCTGGGTGCAAAACAAAAAATTGACCCGGCTGATGTTGCAGAAGGCCAGGACCCGGGTGCGCCGGCAAAACCAATGATGGCGATGAAGGTTTTACTAACCACCGCAATCTCCATGGTTGTCTTTGCCATTTTCTATTTCGCTTATACAAGCGGATGGATTTCCCTGAGACCGGAGTAGGGGATGTGAGCAGCTATTGCGAGTCTGCTCCCACGCAGCCGGTTCATCAGTACTATCACGACCATGAATACGGGTTTCCAGTCGATAGGGATGATGTCCTGTTCGAACGATTTGCGTTGGAAATCTTTCAGGCGGGTTTATCCTGGGAAATTGTGTTGAAGAAGCGAGCGGAAACCTTCAAGGCTTTTAATAGGTTCCGCGTTTCACGAGTTGCCAGCTATGGCGACGACGATGTAGAGCGTTTGCTCGGAAACGCAGGCATTATTCGAAACCGCCTCAAGATACGAGCCATCATTCACAATGCCCGGGTCATTCAATCCTGGGGTAAAAACGGCTTTAAAACCTGGCTGGATGCCAATCACGCCATGAACCGGGGTGACTGGACCAGGCTTTTCAAAAATACCTTCAAGTTCACTGGTGGAGAGATCGTCAACGAACTCCTGATGAGCACGGGGTATCTTCCCGGTGCCCATGAAGAAACCTGCCCGATCTATACCAAAATCGCAGACCTGAACCCGCCCTGGATGCAGGTCCCGCCGTCGGTATTTGATCAGTAGAGGAGGAGAGGAGGAGAATGACTACTTCCGTTTGTGAAGTGGCACAAACGCGCGCTCTGGCCGACCCGTATACAACTGTCGGGGCCGCCCGATTTTCTGGGAAGGATCCTCAATCATCTCATTCCACTGGGCAACCCAGCCAACCGTTCTGGCAACGGCAAACAGCACTGTAAACATGTTGGTCGGGATGCCGATGGCCCGAAAAATGATACCAGAGTAGAAATCCACGTTCGGGTAGAGTTTCTTCTCGATAAAGTACTCGTCTTCCAGCGCGATCCGCTCAAGTTCCATCGCAATATCCAGAAGCGGTTCGTCACGCACGCCCAGTGCGTCCAGAACCTCATGGCAAGTCCGCCGCATCACCTTCGCCCGGGGGTCAAAGTTCTTATAGACACGGTGTCCAAACCCCATCAGTCGGAAAGGATCGTTCTTGTCCTTTGCTTTTTTTATGAATTCGGGAATACGCTCGGCGGAACCGATTTCCTCGAGCATATTGAGCACGGCCTCATTCGCCCCGCCATGCGCCGGACCCCACAAGGACGCAATACCGGCAGAAATACAGGCAAACGGATTGGCACCGGATGATCCCGCCAAGCGAACAGTCGAGGTCGAGGCATTTTGCTCATGATCGGCATGAAGGATCAGAATTCTGTCCATGGCCCGCGCAACGACCGGGTCAACGCGATAGGTCTCACACGGTGTTGCAAACAGCGTATAGAGGAAATTTTCCGCGTATCGCAGATCGTTCCGCGGATACATGAAAGGCTGGCCGATGTGGAACTTATAGGCCATTGCCGCAATTGTCGGCATTTTGGCGATCAAGCGGTAGGACGCAACCATCCGGTGTTTCGGGTCCGTGATATCGGTGCTGTCGTGATAGAACGCTGATAAGGCACCAACAACGCCACACATAACCGCCATTGGATGTGCATCCCGACGGAATCCGCGGTAAAAATAGTTGATCTGCTCGTGGATCATGGTGTGATAGGTGATGTCGCGTTCGAACTTCTGCTTCTGTTCCGGGGTTGGCAACTCGCCGTAAAGCAGCAGATAGGATGTTTCCATATGATCGGATTGCTCGGCCAGGGCATCAATGGGATAGCCACGATACAGCAGAACACCATTGTCTCCATCAATGTAGGTGATCCTGGATTCACAACTGCCCGTCGAGGTGAAGCCGGGATCATAGGTAAAACAGTCCGTTTCGCCATAAAGGGTGCGAACATCAATTACATCGGGGCCGGTCGTGCCGCCAAGAACGGGAAGCTCATAGGATTTTCCGGACCGGTTGTCGGTCAGGGTGAATGTGTTTTTGTTATCCCTGTTATCACTCATATTCGCCGCCTCCTTGTGCGGTATCTCCGCCAGGTCAATTCAACCGGTCTTTTAGCACGTCGTTTATCCGGGCAAGCGTTTCTTCCTTGCCGAGGACCATCATAACATCAAAAACGGGGGGGGATACAGTAGAGCCGGTCAAGGCCGCTCGCAACGGTTGGGCAATTGCGCCCAGCTTGAACGCACCATCAGATGCTTCCACGTAGGATCGGACATGACCTTCCAGTTGTTCAGCGGTCCAGCTCGTCAACCCTTCAAAATGACCGGCCAAAATCCTCAGGTGTTTTACGGCATCTTCGCTCAACAGATCTTTCGCTTTTTCTGTAAAGTCCAGGGGAACGGCAGCGAATAAAAACATTGAAGAGTCAGTAAGTTCATTGGCATTCTTCGCGCGCTTTTTTAATTCAGGCATGGCAGACAACAGGAGCGACTTCTGGGTTTCGTCGAGGCCGCCATGACCCCGTTCCCTCAGCACAGAAACAACCGTCTGCACCAATGAAGTATCCTCACCATGGCGAATGTAATGACCATTCAGACTGGTCAGTTTCGCCATATCGAAACGGGAAGCGGCACGCCCCACGCTTTCAAGAGAAAACCACTCTATCGCCTGCTCGGTGGAAATGATTTCATCGTCACCATGCCCCCATCCAAGCCTAAGCAGGTAGTTTCGCATGGCTTCCGGCAGAAATCCCCCTGTCCGGTACGCCTCAACACCTAAGGCACCATGACGTTTGGACAACTTTGCCCCGTCGGGACCATGAATGAGCGGAATATGGCCAAATTCCGGCACATGCCAATTCATGGCAGCGAAAATCTGATACTGACGAAAGGCATTGGTCAGGTGATCATCCCCCCGAATGACATGCGTGACCCCCATATCATGGTCATCCACGACGACAGCCAGCATATACGTCGGCGTTCCGTCGCTTCGCAGCAGAACCATGTCGTCCAGAGTTTCATTCGCAACGCGAACCTCACCCTGAACCAGATCATTGATAACAGTATCTCCCTCGAGTGGTGCCTTTATCCGCACGACGGGGGCTACGCCCTCCGGTGCTTGCGAAGGATCACGGTCCCGCCAGGTTCCGTCATAACGCCACGGCCGCCCTTCGGCTTTCGCAGCTTCCCGCATAGCCGTCAGTTCCTCTGGCGAACAATAGCAGTAATAGGCGTTTTCGCTATCGAGGAGGGCCTGAACCACTTCTTTGTGCCGCTCAACACGAGAAAACTGTGACAGGGCCTCACCATCCCAATCCAGCCCCAGCCATGCCATTCCGTCAAAGATTGCGTCTACGGCTTCCTGTGTCGATCGGGCACGGTCAGTATCTTCTATTCGCAGCAAAAACTTGCCGTTATGATGACGGGCATACAACCAGTTGAATAAAGCAGTGCGGGCACCACCAATATGCAAAAATCCGGTCGGGGAGGGTGCGAATCTGGTTACAACAGTCATTGAATATTCACTGAAACTGACACGACGAAAACGCGTTAAATCGCGGGATAACACCTATCACATATCACCGGGAATACCAGCCTGACTGTCTGTTTCACAAGGATTGAGCAAATTTCCAATTATTTGAAAACGCAGAACATGTTTGAGCTCAACAAAGACAGCCGTTCAAGTGTATCCATAATTGACCTGCTCGTTGAGGAGTACCGCCGCTGGATACTCTGGACGCCCGTTTTCCTCGGAACCGGCATCGGTGTATATTTCTGGCTGCCTTTTGAACCCCGCCTCTTTCACACGTTCATCGGGCTTTTAATCAGCGGCGCATTCGCGTGGTTTTCACGCGACCGTCCTCTCGCATTTCTGTGTTTTATGGCCATCACACTGGTTTTTACAGGCGCGACCATCGGATCAATCCGAACCCTGTCCGTTCAGCACACTATTCTCGAAAGAGAAGTTGGCCCAACCCGAGTAGAAGGCCAGGTCACTCGGATAGAAAAACGGAAAAACGGAATCCGGTTGCTGATTGAAAAACCAACGATCGCCGCCCTCCCTGTGCATAAACGCCCCGAAAGAATTAGAATAACCGTCGGCACGGAAACCGGAGAGACTATCTCACCGGGCGACTGGATCGAGTTTTTTGGTGTACTCAGACCTCCCAATCCGCCTGTCACGCCAACAGCCTTTGATTTCCAGCGATTCCTGTATTTTCAGCAAATTGGCGCGACCGGGTTTTCCTACGGTTTACCAGCCGTAACCCATAGACCGTCGATTTCACAGACATCTTTCTCGACGGGCGTCCAATATATCAGAACATTAATCAGGATCAGGATTTCAGAAACACTGGAAGGAACGCCCGGGGCTGTTGCGAGCGCCTTGATCATCGGGGATCGGGGCGCTATTCCACAGGAAGTCAGAGACTCCATGCGAGACGCAGGGCTCGCCCATCTCCTGGCAATATCCGGCCTCCATGTCGGGCTGATTGCGGGTTTTGTATTCTTCTCTACACGGGCAATATTAGCCTTGTCTCCCCACATTGCCCTCAGGTTTCCCATAAAAAGTATCGCCGCGGTCGCGGGCATTGCAGCCGCAATAGCCTACACCGTTCTTGCCGGATCACCGGTTCCAACATTGCGGGCCTGTGCCATGCTGATCCTGGTATTTTCCGCGATCATTATCGGGCGGCGGGGTATATCTCTGCGGCTCGTTGCTCTTGCCGCCACGGTTATTCTTGTTTTTCGACCGGAAAGCCTTGTCGGGGCTAGTTTCCAACTCTCATTCGCAGCCGTAACAGCGTTGGTCGCCAGTTATGAGTTCCTGAACAATTACTACGGCAAACGATGGAAGAATTCTGGTTTTATGATGCGTTTGCTCATGTATCTGGGAGGGATCGCGCTCACCACCGTTATTGCTTCCACAGCAACGGCACCATTTGCCATTTTTCATTTTCATCATCTGGCAACGTACGGCCAGATATCCAACCTGATCGCCGTCCCGGTGACGGCGCTCTGGGTGATGCCCTGTGCTCTGCTGAGTTTGTTGCTTATGCCAATGGGTCTGGAATGGATTGGTCTTGTTCCAATGGGATGGGGGATCGAGGTGGTTCTATTTTCGGCGAAAACCTTCGGTGAATTTCCCGGAAACGTACAGCTTGTGCCAACGGTATCACTTGCCTCTTTGATCCTTGTTTCAATTGGCGGTATTTGGATTTGTCTATGGTCAAAACGGTGGCGGATGGCGGGTATTCTTCCCATAATCGCAGGCCTTGTTACGGCGTTCATAACGCCCGCCGCAGATTTGATTGTCGCCCCGAATGGCAAACTCATCGGGATCAATACCGGCCACGAATTGATTGTTGCCGGACCTGAGGCGTCTTCTCATCGCTTTGTAAAAAATGTCTGGTTGGAAACGGTTGGGCTACCGGCTTCCCGAATGGCGAACGCCAAGCATCCTGACGTGCGGTGCGATACTGTGGGATGTATTTATCAGCGAAACGGACGAGAGGTTTCACTGGTGTGGCATGAAGCCGCTCTGCTTGAAGACTGTTGGCACGCCGATGTGATTGTCAGCACCGTCCCAATACGCCAGGCCTGCCCGAAGCCGACCGTTTTGATAGATTGGTTCGATGTCTGGAGAAACGGGGCGCACGCCCTTTACCTGAATGCGGAGAGCGTCGATATAGTATCCTCCAGAGACATTCGGGGAAGTCGCCCCTGGACCGGGCCAGACCGTAACCTCTTGCGAGAGAAGACGGCGGCGGCAAACGAAAGTTAAGTCAGTACCGGCGCAACAAGCCAACCAGCCGTCCCTGGACACGGACCTGATCAGGGCCGCAAATGCGTGTCTTGTAGGCTGCATTGGCAGGCTCCAATGCGACAGAATCGCCACGTTTGCGAAGCCGTTTCAGGGTAACCTCGGACTCATCGACCAGGGCAACAACGATGGTTCCGTTCTCCGCATTATCGCAGCGGTTGATGATCACAGTATCGCCGTCATGAATACCGGCTTCAATCATCGAGTCACCATCAACCTCCAGGGCATAATGATCGCCCGGTCCAACCATGGATGGCGGAACTTCTATGGAATTGGTGTTATCTCTCAACGCCTCTATAGGTGTGCCGGCGGCGATCCGCCCGTACAACGGTAGCTCAAAACCTTCGTATCCCTCCCCACCTGGCGGAGTGAAGGCGAGGGCCGCGCCAACATTATCGTGACCAAACCGGCCTTCGATCACCTGCGGCGAAAAGCCCGGATCCGGTGTCGGTTTGCCGCCACGCACATGGACCGCGGCGGGAGGCTTCAGGATTTCAAGCGCTCGCGCTTTATGCGGTAACCGACGAATAAAGCCGCGCTCTTCAAGCCCGGAGATAAGGCGATGAATACCGGATTTCGATTTCAATCCCAACGCCTCTCTCATTTCATCAAAAGAGGGGGAGACACTTGATTCCGATAGCTTCGCTTCGATGTACTTCAGGAGTTCGTATTGCTTTTTGGTTAGCATAGGGTCATCTCGCATTATCTGTTGCGCCGCGCTTCCGTTGTTTTCAGGGCATGACAAAGAACATCAAACCAAAAGAACAAACGAGAAACATATCCGCATGTTCTACTTTAGTTCTCACAGCACGTCAACATCTGGATTTTCGAGGGCGATTCAATACCCCGAAACCAACCCGGAAAATTCAATCACCGAAACGGCTTCTCCTTCTGACACGGGCGGCGCATGAGGCGGCCTGACAATCAGGCCATCGCTGGCGGCGAGGGCCGACATCATTGAGCTATCCTGTCGATCAAAGGGGAGGGCTGTCAGGTTTCCTCTTTCATCCCTGATCAGGTGAGCGCGCATGTAATCCTGACGTTGATCGTTCGCGGAGAGATGCGTTCCTCCCATCACGGCGGGAACCAGAGGGACCTGTTCAGCGACATTGACGCCTTGCATCATGGCAATTGCGGGACGCAGAAACAACAACGCGGTTACCGAAACGGACACCGGATTTCCAGGCAGTCCGAGCAGGGGTATTCCCTGAATATGGCCAAAAATCAGCGGCTTTCCGGGGCGCATGGCTACCTTGTAAAAATCAAGATCAAAACCTTCCTCACCCATGACACTCTTCACAAGGTCAAAGTCACCGACAGACGCCCCGCCCATGGTCACAAGAAGATCGCACTGATCCAATCCCTGCAGAGCCTGTTTCAGGGATTCAGGATTATCCCGTGCAATACCCAAGGACACAGGCACGCCGCCAAATGCCCGGATAAACCCATCCATCGCGACAGAATTGGAACTAATGATTTGGTCCGGACCAATGGTTTCTCCGGGCATAACCAATTCATCGCCTGTCGCCAGGAAACCGACTCTCGGTTTTCGATAGGCGGTGACTTCAGCGACGTTGCCCGTCGCCAGTAAACCCAAATCCCTGGCGGTTAACAAGCAACCTTTCGTTTTCAGGCATATCCCTTCGACTATGTCCAATCCTCTGGGGCGAACGAAAGTCCCCGGCGCCACAGAATCCGAAACCGTGATCAGATTATCTTGCGCGACGACATTTTCCTGAATGACAACCGCGTCTGTACCTTCCGGCATGGGAGCACCGGTAAAAATTCTCACGGTTTCAGCGGATTTCAAAGCACCGACAAACCCTTTTCCGGCTTGCGACAGGCCCACCTGTCTCAGCGAAACGGGTGCCTCCTGTGTATCAACCGCCGCGACGGCATAACCATCCATGGATGAAACATCGCTCGGCGGGTAGGTCAATCGGGATACGGCGTCATTTGCGAGCACCCGGCCCAATGCCTGAGACAACAGGATTTTTTCCGACTCCAGAGGCACCAATCCGGCGACCAGACGTTCGTAAGCCTCGGCGACAGATATCATCAGGATGCCTCGTAAACGCCTGATTTTCCGCCGGATTTATGCACAAGTCGAATTTCGCCAATAGACATTGCCCGGTCCATCGCCTTGCACATATCGTAAATCGTCAATGCCGCGGCGCTTACCGCACTCAGAGCTTCCATCTCAACCCCGGTTTGCCCCTTTACCTGACACATCGCCTCAATATCCACGGCGTTTCGAGACGGGTCACACGTTAGTTCGACTTTGACGGATGTCAGCGCCAGCGGATGGCAGAGCGGGATAAGATCAGCGGTTTTTTTGGCCCCCATGATCCCGGCGATCTGCGCAACCGTCAGAACATCGCCTTTTTTGACGCCACGATCCTGAATTCTTTGCAGAGTCTCTTCACTCATATAGATACTACCACGAGCGACAGCGCGGCGTTCCGTTGACGCCTTGTCAGAAACATCCACCATGACGGCATTGCCATTGGGATCAATATGGGTCAAATCAGCCACGAATACGTTGCTCCTGTCAGGCCGCCGACAGAATGTCCCGGGTCGCCGCCTCAACGTCGTCCTGACGCATCAGGGATTCACCTATCAGGAAACAGTGCGCGCCAGCTTCCGCCATGCGATCCAGATCGGAACGTTCGTAAAGCCCGCTTTCACTCACGGCAAGCCGGTCCGTTGGAAAATGCTGAAGCATATCCTCTGAGCGGGCAATATCGACACTCAGGTCCTTCAGGTTTCGGTTGTTCACACCAACCAGTCGGGACTTGAGCGCGAGCGCCCGCTCGAGCTCATGACGGTCATGGACCTCAATCAAGACATCCATTCCCCACGCCTGTGCGGTGGTTTCAAGTTCCGCTGCACGGGTGTCGGACAGGGCCGCCATAATCAGCAGAATACAATCAGCACCAAGCGCACGAGATTCCACGATCTGATATGGATCAACCATAAAGTCCTTACGAAGGACCGGCAGGGAAACCGCGTTTCGAGCCGCCACAAGGTAGGAGTCATGCCCCTGAAAGTATGGTACATCGGTCAAAACAGAAAGACATGTCGCACCGCCAGAAGCATAGGCACACGCAAGAGCAGGCGGATCAAAGTCGTCTCTAATCAGCCCTTTTGACGGGGACGCCTTTTTTATCTCCGCAATCAATCCATACCGTCCGCCATCAACGGCTTCCTGCAAGGCATTGATAAACCCGCGTGCCGGTGAGGCATCTTTTGCCAGTGCTTCCACTTCGCCAAGCGTAATCTCACGAGACCTCTGTTCTACCAGTTCTCGTTTTACATCACAGATTTCAGACAGCACATCAGCCACCCTGAACCTCGCTCATGTCCGGTTCGTCACGGCGACGAATGTTGCCAGTGTTTGTTTGGCATCACCCGAATCAATTGCTTCAGCGGCCATGGAAACGCCAGCCTTCAAATCGTCGACTTTTCCGGCAACCAGCAAGGCGGCGGCTGAATTCAGCAAAACAATATCACGATAGGGGCCAGTTTCACCTTCCAGCAGTCTCTTTAAAGCATCTGCGTTGTATTGTGGATCTCCACCCTTTAAATCATCACCATTGCTAAACGGCAGACCGGCATCCTCCGGTGACACTTCAAAGGTTGTGACGTTTCCGTCTTTCAGGTCAGCAACATAGCTGACACCTGTCGTGGTGAGTTCATCCATACCATCGGAACCGTGAACGATCCATGCCCGCTCGGAACCCAGTCTGCCGAGAACTTCGGCCATGGGTTCAATCCACTGGCGTGAGAATGCGCCCGTCAACTGGCGTTTTACGCCCGCCGGATTGGACAGGGGACCCAACAGGTTGAATATGGTACGGGTCCCCATTTCAATACGACTAGGCCCGACATGACGCATGGCACTGTGGTGTCGCATGGCAAACAGGAAACTGATATTGGCTTCGCGAAGTGCTGCTTCGACCACAGGAAAATCGGCGTCCAGGTTGACGCCGAGACAGGCTTGCGTATCGGCTGTACCGGATTTGGAAGACATGGCTTTGTTTCCATGTTTGGCAACCGTCACGCCGCAGCTCGCAACAACAAGCGCACATGCTGTGGATACGCTATAGGTTGCCATACCCGTGCCACCTGTCCCGACGATATCCATTGCACCCTCAGGTGCCCAAATCGGCGTGGCCTTCTCTCGCATTATTTTTACGGCACCGGTGATTTCATCCACCGTTTCACCTCGGACGCGCAAAGCCATCAGCAAGGCGCCAATCTGTGTTGGCGTCGCCTCTCCGGACATCATGATCCGAAAAGCCTGTTCTGATTCTTCCTGGCTCAAGGCATGGCCATCGGCCACTTTGGCGAGCAGGGGTTTCATGGCGTCACTCATGCAGCGGCCCTTTTCCTGGTCATCTCGACAAAATTCCGGAGAATGGCATGCCCGTGCTCAGAAACAATACTCTCAGGGTGAAACTGGACCCCGAAAACAGGATGTTCCTTGTGCGCAACGCCCTGGATCACACCATCTTCACTGCGCGCGGTAATGGTCAGGCAATTCGGTACACTCGCCGGGTCGATTGTCAGCGAGTGATAACGTGTTGCAGTAAAATTATCCGGCACGCCCTGAAAAACACCCTCGCCTGTATGCGAGATCGTGCTGGTTTTTCCATGCATACATTGCGGTGCCCGCACCACTTTTCCACCGAACGCCTGTCCGATGGCCTGGTGTCCCAGACATACCCCGAACTGCGGAACCCTGGCTTGCGCAGCTTTTTCCACCAATTCCAGACAAATACCGGCCCGATCCGGGTCGCAGGGGCCGGGAGAGAGCACAATGCCATCCGGTAACAGAGCCAGGGCCTCATCCGCGCTTAGGGCATCGTTCCTGTGCACCACAACATCGGCACCCACCTCACCGAGATAATGCCAGAGGTTGTAGGTAAAACTGTCATAGTTATCAATGAGCAAAATCATGAGAGTCACGGCACGTTATTATTGGTTTTCCGGGCAAAACAACCGGTAAATCTGATCGTTGACCGGCACAATGCCCCTGTGGTCCATGGTCGTCAAGAATAAGGTCATGCTCTGTCATTTACCGTTCCTTGATCCTGGTGCGAGGAATCGCTAACAAGGTTTGGATAACTTTTAGAACACCCGCACCACCATGCCATCCGACACGATCGAAAACCCGGCGACAGACTCAAAATCCGCCCCAAAAGTGCGGCGGAGCAAGCAACATGCGTCCGGCATCATTATACCGAGATGGTGGCGCGGGGGGTATCCACTGGGATTGGGGGCCATTGCCGTTGTTTCAATTGTCGCCACAATCCTCTTGCTTCAGGACGCGAGGGAAAGGCTGCCAGAGCAAAACGCCGGTGCTGCGACAGCCAGAGCGACAGCAAAGCACAACTCATTGACGCAAGACGCAAGGTCTGGCGTGCTACCCGATCAACGTAATCAAGAAGACGCCCTCAATATGGTGGATGAAGATTTCAACCACTACGAAAAAACGCAATCGGCCGACACCATTGAACACCCTCCCGTTCATTATCCCGACCCTTTGGGTCCCAGAATCACGGTCAAAGAGGAGTTTATCCCCGAGCCAGTGACCCTCACACAACCAGCGACACGACTCTATCCGCTTGAGGATAAAACCAACAAACAACAAGCGAAACCGGGCCATACCGATCAGGCGGCTCATGGTGAAATTCCGGAAACCGGGACCTTGTTCATACCCGACGGCGCAGAGCCGGAGACTGCTGCTGTTTCCGAGACATCGGCGTTGATGACGGAACATGTGATTGAGACCGTAGGGCCGTCCCTTTGGGAGAGAAACGCCGTTCCTTTTGATCTTGAGAAGGTTAGCAACATGCCGCTCATTACCATCGTTATTGATGACATGGGGTTAAACCGGCGCAGGTCCCAAATTGTTGCCGATTTCGAGGGACCGCTGACACTTGCCTATCTCACCTACGCCTCCGGTCTCGACGAGCAAACCACCTATGCCAGGGAAAGGGGACACGAATTGATGTTGCATGTCCCCATGGAGCCGGAAAGCCAGACCATTGATCCAGGCCCGGGCGTATTGCGCGTTTCTGACTCCAGGGAAAAAATACTGGAAAACCTGAACTGGGGGCTCTCACGTTTTGAGGGATATGTCGGCATTAACAACCATATGGGTAGTCGTTTCACCCGCGACCGATCAGCCATGCTTGCGGTTTTGCAGGAAATCAAAGCCCGCCGTCTTCTGTTTCTGGACTCTCGAACCGCCGCCGGATCGGCGGCAGCTGACGCCGCAAAGGATCTACAAGTTCCATTTGTCACAAGAAATGTGTTTCTCGATCATGTGGATGACGAAAAAACAATCCTTGAGCAACTCGCTGAGACCGAACGTCTCGCCCGAAAAAACGGCGCCGCCATCGCAATCGGTCACCCGCGAGAAGCTACCATCGCGGCATTGTCGCAATGGCTGCCGGGCCTTGAGGAAAGGGGCGTGATCCTAGCACCCATCAGCGCCGTCGTGCGGCGGGAAAAACTGGGGGGCGCCTCTGCAAACCCTAGTGCTGACCCAGAATGACCTGGGCATTTGCCTGTTGGAAGCGAACCGCTTCCTCCGCCGCCCGCATCAAAGCCTTGGCCTTGTTACAGCTTTCCTGATACTCAAACTCGGGATCACTATCAGCGACCACACCACCACCAGCCTGAACGTACATGGTGTCATTCTTGATAACGGCAGTCCGAAGGGCAATGCAGGTATCCATTTCACCGTTCGCCCCAAAATAACCGATACAACCAGCATAGATACCACGCCGTTCAGGCTCCAGTTCGTCTATGATCGCCATGGCCCGAACTTTCGGCGCACCGGATACGGTACCCGCCGGGAAACCCGCCAGCAATGCATCAACGGAGTCGCACCCGTCACGCAACTGGCCTTCAACATTGGAAACGATATGCATAACGTGGGAATAATATTCGATGATGTTCTGTTCGGTGACGGTTACGCTTCCAACGTCGGCCACACGCCCCACATCGTTTCTTCCCAAATCCAGCAGCATTAAATGCTCTGACAGCTCTTTCCGGTCGTTCAGAAGATCGTCGGCCAACGCCTGATCTTCCGCCGTGTTTAGCCCTCGGCGGCGGGTTCCGGCGATCGGCCGGATCGTGACCTTGCCATCGCGAACACGAACCAGAATTTCCGGACTCGATCCCACAACAGAAAAATCATCAAAATTCAGGAAGAATAAAAAGGGCGAGGGATTTAATCGCCGTAGGGACCGATACAGGGAAAATGGTGGCAGAGGAAAGGGAAAGCGAAACCGCTGTGACGGAACAACCTGAAAAATATCACCAGCGCGGATGTACTCCCGCGCTTTCTCGACCATTTCATGGTACCCCGCCTGTCCGATATTTGAGACCGGATCAGGCATGGGCACGTCACCGGGCTTGATGGATATCTGTTGATCGGGAACTGTTCCATTGAGGGCGCTGACCGCCGCTTCAAGGCGCGAAAGTGCCTTTTCATAGGCGTTTTGCGGCGTTCTTGTAGCGTTGCAATCTGCGTGATTCCATACCGGTGTGATAATTGTAATTGTGTCCTGAATATTATCAAAGACCGCCATAATGGTTGGCCGTACAAACAGCCCATCAGGCACTCCAAGAACATCCGGATTGTCATTGGGAATATCTTCGACCAGGCGCACCGTGTCGTATCCCATGTAACCAACAAGGCCCGCCGACATGGGTGGCATATCCTCGGGAAGAGTTATCCGGCTTTCCGCCAACACCGCCCGCAAGGACGCCACCGTTCCAGAGTCCTGTGAAACAGGGCACGGCACAAAGCTTTCGCCATCTTCTTCCGCCCGGCGATTGATCTCGGCACTGTTGCCGACACACCGCCAGATCAGATCGGGATCGGTGCCGATAAATGAATACCGGCCACGGACGGCACCGCCCTCAACGGATTCGAGAAGGAAACTGTTTTTTCGCTCACCAGACAGTTTCATCATGGCTGATACCGGTGTCTCAAGATCAGCCACCAGCCGTGTCCAAACAACCTGGGTTTCTCCGGACTCAAAAACCCGCCGAAACTCATCAAAATCTGGTGTGCAGGAAACCGTCATTGTCCTCGACCGTCAATGTACGCCATAGACGTGGTTCATGGCGTCGAGATTGATAGAGACGGGATAGCGGGACAAAAGCGCCTCACGAAGTGTTGCTGTTAGATCACCACGAAGGCGTTGTTCGAGCCTGTTTTTCAGCGCGGCATAGTCCGGATTGGTCCGATCAATAGGAGCTTGCTCAGACGATAAAACGTGGGCAACCACGAAACCCTCAACGGTGCGGACAAACACGCCAGAGCCCACAGAGACATCAAACACGGCTGTGGCCAGTGAGCGGGGTATGCCTTCAGGAAGGCCTGTACCGTTTCGCCGGACGGAGTTCGCTTCAGCTACCACGTATTGCAAACCTTCAACCTGGGCGGTCAAAGACGTGGACGCACCAAGACGTGAGGCAATTTCCCGGGCCAGGATTTCCGCCTGTTGCGCGCGTCGATCTGCCATCATGGCCGCAACCACCCTGTCGCGAGCTTCATCAAGGGGCCGCAGTGCCGTTTCCTGAATACCATTTACGCGGACAACAAAGTATGCGTCTTCACCGACTTCAATGAGCGGGGATTCCGATCCTTCCTCTGTTAGGAAAACGGTGGATATGAAATCACCCCCCGGTAACCCTTCGATCGCAATGCCGTTTTCTCCCTCTCCGGATTGAGAGACAGCGCGGAGGGTCTCTGCGCTCAAATTGAGGGTGGCGGCAACCTCTTCCAAAGACATGCCGGAAGCAAGCAAATCATCCATTTCATTGGCGAGCTCAAACAACTCATCAATAGCCCGTTCCCGCGCCACTTGCCGTTTCAGATCATCGCGAACATCTTCCAGTTCCAGGCGGGCTTCATCTTCCGCGCCGACGATACTGAAAAGCAACCAGCCAAGCGGAGACTGAACCGGACCGGCCAGGTCACCCTTGGCCGCACCAAACACGGCCTGCACAGTATCTTCGCCAAGCAAATCGGAGGGCACCACCCATCCCAGTGACAGATCGCGCGTGGGCGTTCCCTTGACTTGCGAAACGGCTTCCGAAAAGGAAACACCGCTCTCAACAAGCGTTTTGGTTTCGATGGCCTGATTTTTGGTGTCGAAAATAGCCTGTTCGATATTGCGCCGTGCCCGTGTGACATAATCTTCTTCGCTGGCGAAAAATGCGTCTTCTATATCCTCTTCACGGACATCAATGGTTTCCGCCAGATCATCGGCTTTCAGATGAATAAAGGTTACGTCCCGATACTCGGGTGCCATAAATCTGTCCTGGTTTTCCTGATGATAAGCGGCAATTTCCGCAGTGGTGGGTGTAGCGATATCCAGAAAATCGGAATCTGCAATCTGAATATAGGCAATTTCGCGCCGTTCGTTCCGATAGGCAAAAATCTTGTCTACGACCTGTTCCGGCAAAACAGCCCCTGTGTTCAGAGCATCCAGCAATATACGCTCTTTCGTTTCCCGTCGAAACAAGTCAAGAAAATCGTTTTCAGAATATCCGGCATTGCCGATCGCGCGGCGAAACACCTCGTGATCGAACTGGCCGGTTAAGCCGGCAAACTGCGGCATGGAACGAACTTCGGCACTGACCACCGCATCCGGGATGATCAACCCGTGATCATCCGCAGCCAGATCAAACAGCTCTGCCCCAATCAATCTGTTAAGAAGTTCCCGGTCCAGTCCCAGCTCGCGCAAGGTTTCAAGCGTCGCCGTATTTCCCAGAAACTGCCGCAGACGGGCGACCTCTCGCCGCATTTCATCGGAAAAACGCTGTACACTGATTTCCCTGTCCTTGATCGTCGCAACAGCACCGCCGGCAGCACTACCCGTTACGTAGTCACCGATACCCCACACTGCGAAGCTCAATACCAAAAATCCGAGAAGGATCTTTACAACAATTGACCCGGTTCTTTTTCTAATTGCATCAAGCATGGCAGGACTTTGTCAGGAAATTTACAGGGGGATAAAGGGTTTAAAATCGCTCAGGGCGCGGCATCATAAGTGCCTCAAACCAGGGTCGCAATACTGAGTTACCGCTTCATTGAACTTAACGCTAACTCACCTTTCGAAAGCGGATATAGGGGGACGCGGGATTTTCATTCATCACGATCACATCCGCCTTTTTGTGAGGCAGGAATCTGGACTGATAGATTCTCTGTCCGGGGAAATAGCGGTACAGGTACTTTTTACCAATCGTCATTTGCTCTTCATCGGTTTTTGCGTCCCGCGGGACCCCTCGCTCAAAGGCGGTCTGCATTCTTGTGTCCATGTAAATCCGGAAATCCCAGCAATCATCAATCTCTTCGCGAAACAGCATAACGCCATCAAAAATCAGGATGCTGTCTTTTGAGAACAACCGGGATTCGTCCGTAACGTCTGATTCGGTACGAAAATCATAAACGGCGGTGCGTAATGACGCGGGCTCCTCCGAAACCCGGGATAGGGGTTCGAGCAACTCTCTTCGAATAGCGGCGTAGTTAAAGGAGTCCTGATAATAGCTTTCCGGGGTTTCTGAACTGTTACGGTAGCGAACTTCTTTCGGATTATGAAAGCCGTCGATGGATGCCCTGATCACCGGCTTGCAAATGCCGCTCAGCATCTGCGCCAAACTGTCAGCAAAGGTGGTTTTACCGGACGCTGTGATTCCGTCCACACCGATCCGTAAAGGATGCGGAACGGACATTTTCTCGATGCGGTCTACAAGCTTCTTGTGTTGCGCACGGATGAGCGTTTGGTTGACCATGCGTGATCCTATTCACTGCAAAGCCTTTGTCCAATAGCAAAACCACTTGCACTTGACCCTGATTATGCCTATCCACGGGCCCAATTCACCGTCTTCCAGGGAGCCTGCCATGTCCTATCGTCGTCCTCTGATTGCCGGGAACTGGAAAATGAACGGCACCTCATCTGAAGCCGACACGCTTGTTGGCGGAATTCTTGACTATTTGGGTCTTCGGACCACTCATGAATTCGATATGATTGTCTGTCCACCAGCAACCCTGATTTCCAAAATCGTCGAACGGTCACACGGTACCTGGCTACAGGTCGGCGCACAGGACTGTCATGCCGCAGAGAAGGGCGCACACACCGGCGATATCAGCGCACCCATGTTGAGTGACCTGGGTTGCCGTTACGTCATTCTGGGCCATTCCGAACGGCGAACCGAGCACGGGGAAACCAGTTCACAGGTCGCGGCAAAAACATCTGCTGTATGGGCGGCGCACATGGTCTCGATTGTCTGTGTCGGTGAAACGGAAGCCGAACGCGACGCCGGGCGTACACTCGACGTCGTCGGGGCCCAGATCAGAGACAGTATTCCCGAGGGCGCTACGGCGGGGAATACGGTTGTTGCCTATGAGCCTGTTTGGGCCATTGGAACCGGGCGCACCGCAACAGCGGAAGAAGCCCAGGAAGTTCACGCCTTCATTCGCCGCCAACTGGCCCAACGCTTTGGTGTTGAAGCCGAGGGTATTCGTATTCTCTATGGCGGTTCCATGAAACCCGGCAACGCCGCGGCGTTGATCGCACTTCTCGATGTGGACGGTGGCCTGATTGGCGGAGCGAGCCTCAATGCCGATGATTTCTGGGGCATATCTGAAGCCTGTCCAAAAGCCTGAATGCCGGCAAACAAGAGACTGGATATTTCCGACGGAACCCGTTACAAACCTGCCGCGAAGCATCCGCGTATGACTGGAACCTGAAAAAATGACCACTGTAGTGCTCGTAATCCACCTGTTGATCGCCATGGCGCTTGTCGGCACCGTTCTGCTCCAGCGCAGCGAAGGCGGCGGCCTCGGTATGGGTGGCGGCGGTGGCGGCGGCATGGGCGGTTTCATGACCGGACGGGCAACGGCTGATCTTCTGACGCGAACCACGGCGATACTCGCCACACTTTTTTTCGCGACCAGTCTGACCCTGGCCATTCTGGCTGACCAGGGGCAGTCCCGGCGTTCGATTCTCGACGAATTGGATCCAACGACCCTGATTCCGGCGGCACCAACAGAGCCAACCGCCCCTCTCGACAATTAAATCCTCAGGGCCAATGCCTTATAAAAAAAGACTTTTCCGGAGCGTTCAAAGAAAATGCGCGCGCTGACCCTCTGGGCTGTGGGAATTGTCATGAGTTGCTGTAAAGTATCGTTCCCATGACCCGGTACATTTTTATCACCGGCGGCGTGGTTTCCTCACTCGGTAAGGGACTGGCATCCGCAGCCCTAGCGGCGCTACTGCAAGCCCGTGGATTCAGGGTTCGATTGCGTAAGCTGGACCCCTATATCAACGTCGATCCGGGAACCATGAGCCCCTACCAACACGGCGAAGTCTACGTGACCGACGATGGTGCGGAGACCGACCTCGATCTCGGTCACTATGAACGGTTTTCCGGTGTTGCCTGCAAGCAGAGCGACAACGTCACCACCGGACGGATTTACTCGGACGTTATCGCGCGCGAGAGAAAAGGGGATTACCTGGGCGCAACCATTCAGGTCATTCCCCATATTACGGATGCTATCAAAGCCTTCGTAACCAGCGATATCGAGGATGAGGATTTCATCCTGTGTGAGATCGGCGGTACCGTGGGCGACATTGAAGGGCTACCGTTTCTGGAAGCCACCCGTCAGTTGCGCAACGATCTCGGGCGCGAGCGGACCATGTACCTGCATTTGACGCTGTTGCCCTATATTCCCACCGCCGGTGAGCTGAAAACCAAACCCACGCAGCACTCGGTGAAAGAGTTGCTCAACGTGGGAATTCAGCCCGATGTCCTGCTGTGCCGGACGGAGCGTGAGGTTCCGGAGAACGAAATCCGCAAGATCGCCCTGTTCTGTAACGTCGCGAAATCCGCCGTTATTCCGGCGCTGGACGTGGACAGCATCTACCGCGTTCCCATCCGCTATCACGAGGAAGGTCTGGATGATGAGGTCTGCCGCTATTTTGGTATGGAAGCCGAGGCTCCGGACCTCAGCACATGGCAGAACATCGCAGAGCGTTCCACCCGGCCGGAAGGTGAAGTCACCATTGCCGTGGTCGGTAAATACACCGGGCTTCTTGACGCCTATAAATCTCTCAATGAAGCCCTGGCCCACGGCGGGATTGCCAACAATGTCCGGGTTAATCTGGAATGGGTTGAAGCGGAAATTTTCGACACCGAAGAGCCCATCGAACATCTGGAGGGGGTGCATGGCATCCTGGTGCCGGGTGGCTTCGGTGAACGCGGCAGTGAAGGCAAGATCGCCGCTGCACGATTTGCCCGTGAACGTGGTATCCCCTATTTCGGTATTTGTTTTGGTATGCAAATGGCGGTGCTGGAAGCGGCCCGAAACCTCGCTGGTATCCCCAATGCGGGATCTACGGAATTCGGTGAATGCGACGAGCCTATTGTGGGCCTGATGGCTGAATGGATGCAGGGCAACCAGCTTGCGCAGCGCAAAGAGGGCGGCGATTTGGGTGGCACCATGCGCCTTGGTGCGTTTCCGTGTACGCTGGGCGCGGGCACGCGGGTCCGCGAGATATACGGCGAAACTCATATTCAGGAACGCCACCGTCACCGCTATGAGGTCAATACCGGCTACCGCGAACGATTGGAAGAGGCCGGCCTCAAATTCTCCGGCATGTCACCGGACGGATTGTTGCCGGAGATTGTGGAGTTGCCCGATCACCCCTGGTTTATCGGCGTACAGTTCCATCCTGAACTGAAATCCAAGCCTTTTGATCCGCATCCACTGTTTACCTCGTTTATCAAAGCCGCCATTGTAGAGGCCAGACTGGTTTAACAACGGCTCGTTTGATCCGAAAGGCCGCCAATGCCCACCGAACACCACACGGTTCAAATCAAAGACCTGTTGGTCAGCAATGATCGACCGTTTACGTTACTTGCCGGGCCGTGTGCGCTTGAAAGCCGGGACCATGCCCTGGAAACCGCCGCGGCGCTTCGGGAAATCACGGATGCGCTGGGGATCGGGCTGGTTTACAAAAGTTCGTTCGACAAGGCCAACCGTACCAGTGTGGATGGTGCCCGCGGTCTGGGGATGGAAGCTTCGCTGGCAGTGTTCGCCGAGGTTCGCGAAACCGTTGGTTGCCCCGTGGTCACGGATGTCCATGAGCCCTATCAGTGCGCCCCCGTTGCCGAAGCCGTCGATGTTCTACAAATTCCAGCCTACCTTTGCCGACAAACGGACCTGCTGGTTGCCGCTGGCAACACCGGTGCCGCCATCAATGTTAAAAAAGGCCAGTTCTTGGCACCCTGGGATATGGTCAATGTGGTCAAGAAGATCGAAAGTACTGGCAATCGGAATATCATGATGTGTGAACGGGGGGTCAGCTTTGGCTACAACACCATGATTACCGACATGCGAGCCTTGCCGCAAATGGCGGAAACCGGCTATCCGGTTGTCTTTGATGCCACTCATTCGGTGCAGCAGCCGGGCGGTCTCGGCGGCCGCTCCGGCGGGCAGCGGGAATTCGCACCCGTGCTCGCCCGCGCCGCCGTTGCCGTTGGCGTGGCGGCCGTGTTCATGGAAACCCATCAAGACCCTGACAGTGCGCCCAGCGACGGTCCCAACATGATCGCACTCGACAAACTCTCCGGCATTCTCGAAACCCTGAAAGCCTTTGACGAACAGGCCAAAGCCAGCCCTGTTGTTCTCGAAGACCTGCGATAACAGCCCCCTGAACCCGAAGGAATACAAATGTCAGCCATTGTCGATATCATCGCCCGTGAAATTCTGGATAGCCGCGGCAATCCTACCGTGGAAGTGGACGTCACTCTTGAGTCCGGGGCCATGGGGCGGGCTGCGGTGCCTTCGGGGGCGTCAACCGGTGCCCACGAGGCCGTGGAACTGCGCGACGGCGACAAAGGCCGATTTGGCGGCAAGGGTGTCCTGAACGCCGTGGACGGTGTCAATACTGAGATCTTCGATGCCATCGGTGGCATGGACTCCGAAGAACAACTGCTGATCGACGACACCCTGATTGCGCTCGATGGCACCGGGAACAAGGCCCGCCTTGGTGCCAACGCCATTCTCGGGGTTAGCCTTGCCATCGCCAAAGCTTCGGCAGAGGAACTGGGCACGCCGCTCTATCGCTATATTGGCGGCACTTTTGCGCGGACCCTGCCGGTGCCCATGATGAACATCATCAATGGGGGGGCACATGCCGACAACCCCATCGACATTCAGGAATTCATGGTCATGCCCGTGGGCGGCGAGACTTGTGCCGAAGCCATTCGCATAGGCGCGGAAATCTTTCAGGCCTTGAAGAAAGGCCTGAACGCCGCCGCTCACAACACCAATGTCGGCGACGAGGGCGGTTTTGCACCCAATATCGCCAGTACGATCCATGCACTTGATTTCATTATGAAATCCGTGGAAAGCGCCGGATACACGCCGGGTGACGACGTCGTGCTGGCCCTTGATTCCGCGGCGAGCGAGTTCTTCGCGGACGGCACATACACTCTGAAAGGCGAGGGCAAATCGCTGGATTCCGACGGCATGATTAGATACTACGAAGACCTTGTCGGTCGGTATCCCATTTTTTCCATTGAAGACGGCATGGCCGAAGACGACTGGGATGGCTGGGCCAGCTTAACAGCGGCCATCGGCGAGCGGGTACAGCTGGTGGGTGACGATCTGTTTGTCACCAATCCCAAGCGACTGGCCCAGGGCATCGAAAAGAGCATCGCCAATTCCGTCCTGGTCAAGGTCAACCAGATCGGGTCTTTAAGCGAAACCCTGGAAACCGTGGATATGGCCCACAGGGCAAGCTATACCTCGGTCATTTCCCATCGATCCGGGGAAACCGAGGATACCACCATTGCCGATATCGCGGTGGCCACCAACGCGGGACAAATCAAAACCGGTTCACTGTCTCGCTCGGACCGGCTGGCCAAGTACAACCAACTGATTAGAATAGAGGAACAACTAGGCCCGTCTGCGCGTTATGCCGGTCGATCTGTCCTCAAATAGATGGATTCGGTGATCAAGTTCACAGGCTTGTACCGCACGGGCTGGCATCCGTCTGGGATGCATACTCTAACCGTGCTCCTTGTCCTGATCACACTGGTTTAATCACACTGTCTTAATCACACTGGCCGTTCCGGTCCTATCTCGGTTCGCCGTGACGCCATACGCACCACCGCGCCCTGATCTAATCCATGGATCAGTACCCGTTCACCCCGCACCTTCCATGAACGCTGAAAGCCTGACCGATACCGATAGAGGGCCGCCCTGGATTATGGATCATCGAATTATGTATTACTGAATTATATATCACCGGGACGCCTATCCCGACATGGATGAGGGCCACATGTCGTCTTGTGCCGTGTGGTCGCTGACCGGTTTGCAGATTCATTAAGATCAGCGAAATCACCTCTGGACTGGGGCGCAATTCCGTGTAGGTTGACTCCTTAATTCGGGCCATTTTATTGAGCGGGAGGACCCTCATGAACAATCCAGTCTCCAGCGTTGAGCCGCACGGGCTGCTTGAGTATTCCGTGGTATTCACGGATCGCTCGTTGAATCATATGTCTCAGTCTTTTCAAGGTATTATGAACGATATTTCAACTACTTTAAAAGGTGTGTACAACGCCTCTTCCGTGACCATTGTTCCCGGCGGCGGCACCTACGGCATGGAGGCGGTTGCCCGCCAGTTCGCAACCGGGAAAAAATGCCTCGTGGTCCGCAACGGATGGTTCAGCTATCGCTGGAGCCAGATTTTCGACGCCGGACAGATCCCGGCGGAAGAAATCGTGCTCAAGGCGCAGCTTGTGGAAAGCGGCAACCAGGCCGCGTTTGCCCCGCACCCCATCGAAGACGTTGTTGCCCGCATCGAGGCCGAAAAGCCCGACATGGTGTTCGCCCCACACGTTGAAACCTCTTCCGGTGTGATCCTGCCGGATGACTACATGCGCGCCATCGCCGACGCCGTGCATGCCAACGGCGGTATGTTTGCCCTCGATTGCATCGCCTCCGGTGCCATTTGGGTCGACATGAAAGCACTCGGTGTTGATATCCTTGTGAGCGCACCGCAGAAAGGGTGGAGTTCTTCACCCTGTGGGGGGCTCGTGATGATGAACGAAACCGCCATGACCGCCATGGAAAACACCATCAGTTCCAGCTTCGCCTGTGACCTGAAAAAATGGCGACAGATCATGGAAGCCTATGAAAACGGCGCTCACGCCTATCATGCCACCCTGCCGACGGATGCCATCAAGCAGTTCTGCGATACCATGAAAGAAACCGAAACCTATGGTTTCGATAGGGTTCGCGACGAACAATGGGAGCTCGGCAAACAGGTCCGTGAGCTCGTGGTTTCAAAAGGCTTCCGCAGTGTCGCGGCCGAAGGTTTCCAGGCTCCCACGGTTGTTGTCAGCTATACCGATGATGGCGATATCCAAACTGGTAAGAAATTTGCCGCTGAAGGCATGCAGATCGCGGCAGGGGTGCCGCTGCAATGCGACGAGCCAGCGGATTTTAAGACCTTCAGGCTCGGCCTGTTCGGACTGGACAAGCTGCACAACATCGAGCGGACAGTCAGCCTGCTGAAGGACACCCTCGACAGGGTCGTCTGAGCAAAGCAGCCCCGGCAAAATTGATGGAAACGGAGAAGCCGCCATGCCCTTTCCCCGCCCTCTCACTGCGCTCACCATGCCCGCTCACTGTCTCCCGTCGCCGACAAGCCGTTGCAACGGAGCAGGCCGACCTGTGCCTCCCGATATTTCTAACAAAACGCCTCTCGGGTATTGCCGCGCAGTACCCTGCCAGACAACGTCTAACGCGCCCGGGTTTCGCGAGGGCCAAAGCCTATGGATTTAAGTTATACGTTTACACGGTAAAATAACCCACCTTTCGGTGATTGCTTCGCATTCACCTGTCGGTCAACGCCTTTCGGTGATTGCTTCGCATTCACCTGTCGGTCAACGCCTTTCGGTGATTGCTTCGCATTCACCTGTCGGTCAACGCCTTTCGGTGATTGCTTCGCATTCACCTGTCGGTCAACGCCTTTCGGTGATTGCTTCGCATTCACCTGTCGGTCAACGCCTTTCGGATATGAGGGGCCGGAGAGGCGACGTTAAGGTATTTTTTTCACTTTTTTGAATATTTTCCTTTACAGGTGAGTCCTTTTGCCCTATATCAGGTTTAGTGACAGGGACAAGTGCGTCCGCACCGCACCCCGGGTTTGCTCTGTGGTGCCAGAATAATTGGCAATTTGTTTAGGGAATTGCTGATAGGGTAAAATGTGCTACACTGTGCAGACGAAAAGGAACAGCCCATCATGACTAACCCGGCTTATATTCTTGAGGACGCGGGCTTCACCCGCGACCAGGTGAACGCCCTTACCGTTTACTGGGATGGCAGTGTTGCCACAAAGGAAGACATTGCCCACCTTGATGGCAAGATTAAGGACCTGCGCAGTGAACTGAAAGAAGACATCGCCCACCTGCGCAGTGAACTGAAAGAGGACATTGGCCACCTGCGCAGTGAACTGAGAGAGGATATTGGCCACCTGCGCAGTGAACTGAAAGAGGACATTGGCCACCTTGAAGGCAGGATTGACACCATGGCCGTGGAGCTTCGCTACATAAAGTGGATCGGCGCGGCCATCCTCGTGGGTATCTTCATCCCGCTGATTAAGGATTTCACGGGTTAGTCTTCTGGCTTTAGGGTGTGTACCTATGGCTAAAAAGACACCGGAGCTTATGGATGCGCTGAAACGTCTAACGCTGTACCCCATGCGAAAATGTCGTATGTATTATTTTCTAGCGCGTGTAGCGCAGTATGTGGATATGGCATTCAGCGAGCAAAAGGCACGAGGCAGTCTTGATCAATATTTCGATTTAGAGATTGAGCATATTCTGCCCGACAATCCTAAAAATGATCTGCGAAACACATGGCAGGAAAAGCACCCGGAGCTGATTTATGATGAGTATAAAAACCGTCTTGGTAACCTGACTCTGCTGGAGAAGACCATCAACATTGTTGCTGGTAACGATTCTTGGGCAGATAAAATATCTCAATATGCGAAGAGCGCTAACTATCTGACAAGAAGCCTTTCAGGTCTTACCGAGGTCGGCCAAAACACATCTATCTCACACGTATAAACGAGAAACTGTCAGCATTTGAAAAATGGGATGCGGAAGACATCGAAAGCCGACAATTAATGCTAATCGGTTTGGCTCAAGAGATATGGAAGACCACTGAAATCACGGCGGAAGGCGTGTCATGGCATCAGTGATTGTCCCGGGTCAACCATATGACGGTTGTTTGGTAATATCTCCTTGCCCATAATTGGCGCACGGGCGCTGGATTTGCTCTCGAGACCGGATCAGGAGGAGACACATCATGAAAGACCCCCGCGGCAATCCCATTTCCTACGACAACGCCCAGGCTCTGGACGCGTGCGAGGCGGCGCTTCTGAAACTGAGCCGGTTCTCCCATGACCCCACACCCGACATCGAGACCATCATGGAGCACTATCCGGATTTCGCCTTTGCACCGATTTTCATGGCAACGTGTATCGCCGGCGGCTCCGCCGGGCGTTACGCAACTGACATGCAATCGTGTCTGGATAGCGCGGCGGCTATCAGTGGCATGAACGACCGGGAGCAGGGATTAGCGAGTGCCGTTCGCGCCCGTTTGAACGGCGAATGGCGCACAGCACAATTGGCCGTGGATGCCGTGCTTGCCGATTACCCCCGCGATACTCTGGCGCTGTTTCTGGGCCACCAGCTTGATTTTTTGCTGGGGGATGCCCTCAACCTGCGCGGCCGAATTGAGCGTGTGTTGCCGAGCTGGGATGCGGACGTACCCAACTATGCCAACGTGCTCGGCATGCATGCCTTTGGTCTCGAAGAATGCAACATGTTCGACCATGCGGAAGAGCAGGGGCGTGCCGCCTGCGAGGGCGACCCACTAAATACCTGGGCGCACCACGCCGTGGGCCACGTGATCGAGATGATGGGCCGCCATGATGACGGCATCAACTGGTATGAGAGCCGTGAGGAATACTGGGCAACCGGCGACGGCCTCAGCATCCACAACTGGTGGCACCTGTGTCTCTACCTGCTGGAGACGGGGGATCACGCCCGTATTCTGGATATCTATGATACCTACATCGCACCGGATGATGAATTTGAACCGGAACCGCTGGCCGATTCAAATGCGCTGCTCTGGCGGCTGATGATACAAGGTGTTGATGTCGGTGATCGCTGGCAGGCCAATGCGACCCGCTGGCGCACGCTGGTGGCAGCAGGCGAAGGCGGGTTTTACGGTTTTAACGATTTGCACGCCGCTCTCAGCTTCGCTGCCATGGGTTGGCATGATGACCTGAATGATCTGGAACAACGCGCCATCACACAAGGCGAGAACAGCCACACGCTCGGTATCATTTCGCGGGAGGTGTCCGTGCCTGTGATCCGCGGCATTCGCGCCTACGCCGAAGACCGGTTCGAGGACTGCCTGAACGAGCTGGAAGCCGTGCGGCCCGTGCTAAACCGCTTCGGCGGTAGCAATGCCCAGCGCGACGTCATCGACCAGACCATGCTCTCCGCCGCCATCCAGGGGGGGTTGAAAACCCGCGGCCTGTTCCTCGCCAATGAACGCCTGAGCCGCAAACCGAATGGCCCAATCGCCCGTCGGTTCCATGATATGGCGCTCGCCGCCTGAGGGGTATCGCCGCGCGGCAAACTGTTTCCCTTGGTGTCGGGGAGTTACGATCACACTATAGCGGTTGTCACTTTTTTTAACCACCGAAGGGCGATGGCGGCACGGGCGGAGCACTCGACCAGGTGTTGGAAGCGTCGGGCGTAACCACCTGTTAACCACGCCCGTTAATCGTAATAACCCCAAACCAGAGTTATCTTGGCCGTTCCCGATTTTCTTATCCGAAATCACATCGCCGCAAAACACCCGCCCTGGTAACCACTTCTTAACAGGTGGGACTCACAGTGGAACCGGGTTTGGCCCTTTGGGATGCGGTGCTGTCCATCACATTGAGGATAGCGGCGCAGGCCGGGGTGCGCAAAGTACAGAATGTTATTGCGTAGGGTCTGATGCGACCAGGTTGGCCCGGCCTGATCGAGTCAGACCCTGAATAGAAGAAACGGAGGGTGATGGTTTAATCACCGCGTGATTCAACCGAATAGGGTCGCACTCCGGGGCAATGTGTTATGGGTTTTATGGTGAAACTGCGGGTGGGCGCAAGCCAGCTCGCGGGGCCGGTGATTGGCGTGTGTTCCATCATCTATTTCGGTTTCCACGTGATTCACGGGGACCGCGGTCTTCTCACCTACGTTCAGCTCAAACACCACATTGCTGAAACCGCGCCGGTTCTGGAAGCCGTGCGGGCGGAACGCCGGAAACTGGAAAAAAGGGTATCGCTGCTGCGGCCCGACAATCTGGATCTGGACATGCTCGAAGAGCGCGCCCGGGTGATGTTGAACTACGGATACCCGGATGATGTGATTATCCTCTATAAAGATGAAGAGGCCCCCGACCCATGATCACACACGCCCAGTCCCTAATATAAGACCCGAGTTTAGGGAAAGTACTATCTACCGGATCACCATCCACGCGGATGAAACCCTGAACGGGGCATGGACGGCCGGGTCCGCATAAAGCCCGCATAAAACATAGCAGAAGAGGGCATACGGCATGGTTGGCGGCATGGTCTCCCGGAATATATTGAATCAACGCATGATCCTTCGCTCACGTGTTAAGTCTTTAATATTATTGTATTTATACACCTTTCGATTTCAATAATAACTTAAAATAAGTTAATTTTATTCTGGTTCTTCATTTCCGATGACGACTATGCTAGGGTATTCTGACCGACAACGCCCGACAACGCTTAAGGGAATCTCTCTCCATGGCTCGACAAGCGCAAAGCACCAGAAAAAGCGGCGGCAAGAAACCTGCCGCCCGCAAGTCCACCAGACAAACCACCACCAGGGCCAAAAGCCCCGGCAAAGACGAACTAATGGGATATTACCGGCAGATGCTGCTGATCCGGCGGTTTGAAGAAAAGGCCGGACAACTTTACGGCATGGGCTTGATCGGCGGTTTTTGTCACCTTTACATCGGTCAGGAAGCCGTTGTTGTCGGCATGATGGCCGCCGCCGAGCCCCAGGACACCCTGATTACCAGTTACCGCGACCACGGGCACATGCTGGCTGCCGGTATGGATCCCAGGGGTGTGATGGCGGAGCTCACCGGTCGTGCCGGCGGATATTCCAGGGGCAAAGGCGGTTCCATGCACATGTTCAGCCAGGAAAAGAACTTCTACGGCGGACACGGGATCGTCGGGGCACAGGTGTCTCTGGGCACCGGGTTGGCCTTTGCCCATCGCTACCGGGGCGACAATGGTGTGGCCCAGGCCTATTTTGGCGACGGTGCCGCCAACCAGGGCCAGGTCTATGAGTCCTTCAACATGGCCGCCCTCTGGAACCTTCCGGTGGTCTACGTTATCGAAAACAACCGCTATGGCATGGGTACGGCTGTGGATCGGGCCTCGGCCATGACAGAATTTCACCGCCGGGGCGAGGCGCATGGCATTCCGGGTGCCAAGGTCAACGGCATGGATGTTCTGGATGTGCGGGCGGCGGCAGATGACGCATTGGCCTACTGCCGTTCCGGCAAAGGGCCGTTCATTCTGGATATGGAAACCTATAGGTACAGAGGACACTCCATGTCCGATCCGGCCAAGTATCGCTCAAAAGACGAAGTCAGCAAGGTCCGCAAGGAAACCGACCCCATTGATACGCTCCGCGAAAAAATCATGGAAACCGGGGCCGCCGACGAGACTCAATTGAAAGAAATAGACCGCGCGGTCAAAGCCATCGTCACCGAAGCCGCCGAATTCGCGCAAACCAGCCCGGAACCGGATGCCCATGAACTCTACACCGATGTGCTGCTGGAAGCCTGAGTCAGGAAAGGAATAGCCGAGATGAGTACACAAATCCTGATGCCGGCGCTGTCGCCCACAATGACCGAGGGCAAGCTCGCAAAGTGGCTGAAAAAGGAAGGCGACACCGTGGAATCCGGTGATGTTATCGCCGAGATCGAAACCGACAAGGCAACCATGGAAGTGGAAGCCGTGGATGAAGGGACACTGGGCAAGATCGTTGTCGCGGAAGGCACGGACAATGTGGCCGTGAACTCGGTTATCGCCGTGCTATTGGACGAAGGCGAGGACACTTCCAGTATCGGTGACGTATCCGCCCCTGCTGCACCGCCCCTTGCACCCCCTGCAACAGCAGAATCTGTTTCCGCCGCCGCCGCTGCACCGCCAGCGACAAGCCCGCCCGCAGAACCAGAATACAGGGGACCGACCGTTTCATTGACGGTACGCGAAGCGCTGCGCGATGCCATGGCCGAAGAAATGCGGAGAGATGGCGAGGTCTTTTTGATGGGGGAGGAAGTGGCCCAATACCAGGGTGCCTACAAAATCTCGCAAGGCTTGCTGCAGGAATTCGGTGACAAACGCGTCATCGACACCCCGATTACCGAGCATGGCTTTACCGGTCTCGGCGTGGGTGCAGCGTTCATGGGCCTCAAACCGATCGTTGAATTCATGACCTTCAACTTCGCCATGCAAGCCATCGACCAGATTATCAACTCGGCTGCCAAGACATTGTATATGTCTGGTGGTCAGATGGGGGCACCCATCGTCTTCCGAGGTGCCAATGGGGCAGCCGCCCGGGTTGGTGCCCAGCACTCCCAGTGTTATGCGTCCTGGTACGCCCATTGTCCGGGTCTGAAGGTCGTGACTCCCTGGTCCGCCGCCGACGCAAAAGGCCTGTTGAAAGCGGCCATTCGTGATCCCAATCCCATCGTTTTCCTGGAAAACGAGATTCTCTACGGCCAGAGCTTTGATGTACCGGATGATCCAGACTTTGTTCTGCCCATCGGCAGGGCCAGGATCGAACGGCCTGGTAACGATGTCACCATCGTCGCCTATTCGATCATGGTTGGCGTCGCCCTGGAAGCGGCAGAAACGCTGGCTGTCGAAGGCATCGATGCGGAAGTCATCAATCTTCGCACCGTACGTCCAATGGATACGGAAACCATCATCAATTCGGTGAAGAAAACCAACCGGATTGTAGCCCTTGAAGAGGGCTGGCCCGTCGCCAGTATCAATTCTGAAATTTCTGCCGTGGTTATGGAGCAGGCTTTCGATTACCTGGATGCACCCGTCGCCCGGGTAAATGGTGAGGACGTCCCCATGCCTTACGCGGCAAATCTGGAAGCGCTGGCTTTGCCGAAATCCCATCACGTCATCGAGGCGGCCAAAGCCGTCTGTTACGCCTGAGCCGAGGGAAGGGAGAGCGATCATGCCTATCGAAATTCTCATGCCCGCGCTGTCACCCACCATGACCGAAGGCAATCTGGCCAAATGGGTGAAAAAAGAAGGCGATACTATTGAGTCCGGTGATGTCATCGCCGAGATCGAAACCGACAAGGCAACCATGGAAGTGGAGGCCGTGGATGAAGGCACGCTCGCTAAAATCCTCGTGCCGGAAGGCACCGAAGGTGTGCCAGTCAACCAGTTGATTGCGCTTATCCTCGAGGAAGGTGAAGACGAAGCGACGCTCGACAGGGCGGGCGGGTCGTCGACACCGGCACCCACACCGGCAACGCCTCCTGAATCAGAACCCGTTGCCGCCCCTTCACCGGCTCCGGCGGTGATTCCCAGCGCGGCGGCGCCCGTTGTTTCCGCACCAACGCCCGCCGGAAATCGGGTGTTTGCCAGCCCATTGGCCCGCCGTATCGCGGCAGATGCCGGGCTGGATATTGCTGCCGTTGGCGGCACCGGACCACACGGTCGTATCGTCAAACGGGACGTGGAAGCCGCCATTGTTGGCGGTGGTGTCGCGGCGGCGGCACCGGCCGCTCAAGCGGAGGCTGCACCGCAAGTCCCGAGAGCTCCCATGCCCTCTACGCCCGTTGATGAAACCGGCTTGCCTGGCTTTACCGAGGTCCCGCACAGTTCCATGCGCAAGGTAATCGCGCGGCGCCTGAGCGAGTCAAAACAAACCGTCCCGCATTTCTATCTCACCGTTGATTGTGAACTGGATGCCTTGCTGGCGGCCCGTAAAGACCTCAACAGTCGCTCCGATGAATACAAACTATCGGTCAATGATTTTGTCATCCGGGCAACGGCACTGGCACTCAAGAAAGTACCGGAAGCCAATGCCATGTGGACGGATAATGCCATGCGTCTGTTCAATCAGGTGGATGTTTCCGTTGCCGTTGCCATTCCGGGCGGCCTGATCACGCCTATTGTACGTGATGCCGGATCCAAGGGACTGGTCGAAATATCCAATGAAATGAAAGATTTAGCCGGCCGTGCTCGGGAAGGAAAGCTGATGCCCGAAGAGTATCAGGGAGGCACCATTTCCGTATCCAACCTGGGCATGTTCGCGATCAAGGCATTCTCCGCCATCATTAATCCGCCACAAGCCAGCATTTTGGCAGTGGGTGCGGGAGAACAGCGACCGGTTGTGAAGGACGGGGCGCTTGCCGTAGCAAC
Source organism: Rhodospirillales bacterium (assembly GCA_963921245.4). Taxonomy (GTDB): domain Bacteria; phylum Pseudomonadota; class Alphaproteobacteria; order Rhodospirillales; family Casp-alpha2; genus JABJGO01. Next base: position 1,489,605 of record CAWUEY030000001.1, read on the forward strand.
GGTGATGAGTTGCACGCTCGCCGTCGATCACCGGGTGATTGACGGCTCCGTCGGGGCGGCGTTCCTGGCCGCTTTCAAACCGTTGATCGAAGACCCGCTCAGTATGTTGCTGTAAGGGATTTTTGAGGATGGTTCGACTATGGATATCTATCATATCTGGTGCAACCTGAAACCGGGCGTCAGCGATCTGGCCTTCTGTGAACGGGTAGACGCCTACATGGCACACCTGAAAGCAGACAGCATGATTGAAGGCCATCGGATCACGCGGCGCAAGCTGGGCCTGGGCCCTCCGGAAATGCTGGAGTTCCATATCATGTTGGAAACCCGCGACCTAGCGCAGTTGCAAGCAGCGTTCCAACATGTGTCAACCCGGTCCGAGCCGGTGGAAAGCTTCCACCACGCTGTCAATTCACAGGTCGCCGATATCAGATTTGCGCTCTATCGCGATTTCCCCGACCCCCAGCGCCAGAGCGGTGAGGAGAAATTCTGATGATGACCCTTGAGAGGTACAAATCATGACAGACACCACATTCGACGTTGTCATCATTGGCGGTGGTCCCGGCGGCTATGTTGCCGCCATCCGGGGGGCGCAGCTGGGCATGAAAATTTGCGTGGTCGAGAAACAACACCTGGGGGGCATCTGTCTGAACTGGGGTTGCATTCCGACCAAGGCGTTGCTCCGATCGGCGGAAATCCTGGATTACATGCATCATGCCGAGGCTTATGGCCTGAAAGTGGAAGGGGCTGGTTTTGATCTGGCGAAGATCGTTGAGCGCTCGCGCGCGGTGTCCGGGCAATTGAACGCCGGTGTCGGGCATCTGTTAAAGAAAAACAAGGTTGCCGTCATCGACGGCGAAGCCAGGCTTAACGGTCCCGGTCGTGTGGATGTTACCAAAGACGGTAAAACCCTGCCGAGCCTGACCGCCAGGCATATCATTGTTGCCACCGGCGCCCGGCCGCGCTCCTTGCCGGGACTCGAAGCGGATGGAAAGCTGGTGTGGAGCTACTTCGAGGCACTCAAACCAGATATCATGCCGAAATCCCTGCTTGTCATCGGCTCAGGCGCAATCGGTATCGAGTTTGCGAGTTTCTACCGATCCCTCGGGGCGGATGTAACTGTTGTCGAAGTCATGGAACAGGTTCTGCCTGTGGAGGACGCCGAAATTGCCGCCGCCGCCCGCAAGCAGTTCGAAAAACGGGGTATGAAAATCCTCAGCGGTGCCAGGGTTGCAAAGCTGGACAAGGCGGCCAATTCGGTGACCGCCACCATCGAAACATCGGACGGAAAATCGGAAAGCCTGAGCGTGGATCGGGTAATATCTGCTGTCGGGGTTGTCGGCAACATTGAAGGTATTGGCCTAGAAACCACAAAAATAAAAACGGATCGAGGCTGTATCGTTATCGACGCGCTCGGCCGCACGGCGGAAACCGGTATTTACGCCATTGGTGACGTGGCCGGTCCTCCTATGCTGGCCCACAAGGCGGAACATGAAGGCGTGATCTGTATCGAGGCCATTGCCGGTATGCGCGTTCATCCCATGGATAAAAAGAAAATCCCGGGCTGTACCTATTGCCATCCCCAGGTGGCAAGCGTGGGCATGACCGAAGCCACGGCCAGGAAAGCCGGTCACCAGGTCAAGGTGGGGCGCTTCCCGTTCATCGGCAACGGCAAGGCCATTGCTCTGGGTGAACCGGACGGCCTGATCAAAACGGTGTTCGATGCCAAAACCGGTGAACTGCTTGGTGCGCACATGGTTGGGGCCGAAGTTACGGAGCTTATTCAGGGGTTCGTGGTCGCCATGGGTCTCGAAACCACGGAGGAAGACCTCATGCATACGGTCTTCCCCCACCCGACGTTATCTGAAATGATGCACGAGTCTGTCCTCGACGCCTACGGGCGCGTGGTCCATATGTAGGTAAGGGGCCTTTTACGTTGCGCACGATTGACCAGACTTTAGAACGGACCGAAGCGGGCAAACCGCGCGTTCGTCACCCGGAAAAAGCCCACAAACCGGACAACCCGTCACCGCGCAAGCCCGACTGGATCCGCGTCAAGGCACCTACATCTAGGGAGTATGGCGAAACCAGGCGCCTGATCCGGGAAAACAACCTGCACACGGTGTGCGAGGAAGCGGCCTGTCCCAATATCGGGGAATGCTGGGCCATGCGGCATGCGACCGTGATGATTCTCGGTGATATATGCACCCGGGCCTGTGCATTCTGCAATGTGGCAACGGGAAAACCGGGGGCCGTGGACGTGTTCGAGCCGATCAATGTCTCGCTCACGGCCTCTAAATTGGAGCTCCGGCACATGGTGATCACGTCCGTCGACCGGGACGATCTCGACGATGGTGGTGCTGATCAGTTTGCCCAGTGCATCTACCGGGTGCGCGAGAAATCACCGGAAACCACCATTGAAACCCTGACACCTGATTTTCGCGGCAAACAAGGGGCTCTGGAAACCGTCATTAGCGCGCGTCCCGATGTCTTCAACCATAATCTGGAAACTGTGCCGCGGCTTTATCCCGGCATTCGTCCCGGGGCGCGCTATTATCACTCGCTACGTCTATTGGACCGGGCCAAACAACTGGATCCGACGATCTTCACCAAATCCGGCATCATGGTCGGTCTCGGCGAAACCCGCGAGGAAGTGATGCAGGTCATGGACGACATGCGCGCCGCAGACGTGGATTTCCTGACCATCGGGCAATACCTGCAACCGACAAAGAAACATGCGGCCATTGACCGTTTTGTTACGCCGGATGAATTTGCCGAGTACAAACGCATCGGCGAGGCGAAAGGCTTTCTGCTGGTCGCGGCAACCCCGCTGACGCGGTCCTCTTACCACGCGGACGATGATTTCCGTCAGTTGCAGGATGCTCGGGTTGCGCGTATGGGCCGTCAGTCAACGTAATCGCAATCACCAATGCCAAAACACACCGAAATTCGGTCTGTTCCCTTCAGCCCGCAGCAGATGTTTGATCTGGTTTCCGATGTCGCCCGGTACCCGGAATTCCTGCCGTGGTGTGTGGCAACCCGAATTCGCCGTCAGGACGCTCAGGAGATGATCGCCGACATGGTGATAGGGTTTAAGGGTTTTCGCGAAAGTTTTACCTCCCGTGTCGTTTTGAATACCCCTTATGAAGTTAAAGTATTTTATGAAAATGGACCGTTTAAACACCTGACAAATAATTGGAAATTTATGCCATCAAAAAGCGGTTGCGATATCGATTTTCTGGTGGATTTCGAGTTCCGTTCGCGCATCATGGAAGCCGCCATCGGCGTAGTTTTTGACGAAGCCGTTCACAAAATGGTTAGTGCCTTTGAAAAACGCGCGGTCGATTTGTATTCTTGATCCCACAAGAGAGGCTCGAAGCCCGCGGAACCGTGAGTAAACGTTAGGAAAGGCCATACTCAGAGGCTCGTTATGAATCGAACCAGATGCTGCGCAACCAGATCACCGCACTCCAGCATAAGAGAATGTTTGTAATCCGGTAAAATTACCAGCTCGGTGTTTGGCATAGCCGCGTGGATGAGCGTATTCAGCCGCGGATTGCAGCCACCATCATTTTCCCCGGTCAGGATCAATGAGGGGTGAGGTATCTGATGCAGCCAAGGACCCATTTCCGTGCCAGCGTAAATCCGGAAAACATTCATGAAAACATCGGCATCCATAGCGATAATCTGCTCCAGCCGCCGGGTAACAATATCGCCGTGGCTGGCGATGAAATCATCGGTGAACCAGCGGTTGGAGAGGGTTTCCAGGGTTTGCGGAATACCGTTTTCCTCCATGGCCTTGACCACGCCGAACACGGCCGCACTGTCAGCACCGGTGCGGAAGGCTGCCGTTGACAGGATGCCAAGGGAGAGGGCCCGGTCGGGAAACTTGCGGGCGTAGGCCGGCACAATCATACCGCCCAGGGAATGCCCGGCGAAGTGCGCCTTCTCAAAGCCCGTCCGCGCGCGTACCCGTTCCAGGTCATCTACCAGATTGTCAATGCCGAACATCCGGTCCGGCTTGGCTGACGAGCCGTGCCCCCTGAGATCATAGGTAACCACGGTGAAGTGTTCTTTCAGGCGGGGCAGGGCAAACCGCCAGGTATCCCGTGCAGCGCCAATCCCATGGCTCAAAAACAGTGGTGGACCATCGCCCTCAACCGTGTATTCACAATCGATAACGTCTGTCATGGCAATGACGTTGCGCCCCGGTCAGCCACCAGAACGCCACCGGTACCCCGGTCTTCCTGCACCGCTTCCGAGATGACCCCGTGAATACCCTCAGGCCCGACACCCGCGGGGCGGATAAACGCATCGGTCAGTTCCCTGAGCGTGGCAGCCTTTTGTTCACGGGGGCGACCTTTGAACATTTTCACTCCAATAACAGACATAGGGTTTCTGTCCCCAGGCGTAAAATCAGGCCGCCCGCGCGCCATAGGGCCGACCGGTGAAATGCGGCATGATCTCTTCGGCGAACTGCTGAATGGTATCCAGGGTTTCGGCCTGATCCAGCCCAAAATTGACGCTCAGGATGGTCCGGTCTATGCCCAAGTCCTGATAGGGGCCGAGCTGATCGATCATTTCCTGTGGGCCACAGATCAGCAGGCTCTTGTCCAGGTCTTCAATGCTCTGCTGACGCGGGAGCTCGCGGACCATGCCAGCATCCACTATACCGGGTCCCGTATACACATTGTCGAACCGGCTGTAATAGGAATAGGCCTGTTTGAGTTTACGTTGATGCTCGGGCTCGCTGTTGGCGACGTGCGCAACGCGAGAAAGTGTCAGCGTCAAATGCTCACCCTCATCGCCCATTTCTTCCCTGGCGCGGGTAAAACTGCTCACCTGATCAACCAACATCTGGTGATTGCCGGATAACGGCGTGGTTTGAATGTGAAAGCCCCGTTTTGTCGCGTGGTAGATACCTTCGGGGTTCATAACCGCCATCATCATTTGTGGACCACCCGGATGAACGGGGCGGGGCATGATGGTCAGGGGTTCGAACTGATAATATTCGCCGTCCCAGGAAACCTCTTCCTCATTGAGCAGAGCCCTCAGTACATCGAGAGATTCATCGAACCGGGCGCGGGTTTCCGCCATGGGAACACCAAGGCGTTCCATTTCGTACTTGAAAGCACCGCGCCCAACGCCCAGCCACAAACGGCCATCGGTAAAAATATCGGCAACAACAACCTCACCCGCGTAAACCCGCATGTCGTGCAGCGGCAAAACCACCACAGAGGTCATAATCTTGATCTGTTCCGTATGCGCGGCCAGCTTCACGGCGAACTGCAACGGTGCTGGCATCATCAGGCAGTTGATCAGGTGATGCTCGGTCAGGGATACCGCATCAAACCCCAGTTTATCGGCCAGCACGGCCTGTTCGATCATGTCAGCGTAAACCCGCTCGCCGCCGTAGTTTTTGTCCGGGTAGTCCGCGGATAACTGAATGCTAAATTCCATGATTATGCTCCTGAATTTGATAGGAACAGCGTGCCAAAGTTGCGTTAGTTTTGAAAGGCGATATTTTTGATTTAGGGGCTGACCCAGATAGCTCGGATTAAACAATGAATATATCCGCCATCGAAACCTTTTTGACAGTGGTCCAGATCGGTGATCTGAACAAGGCGGCCAGACGCCTGAAGGAAATCGGGCAGTGTCTCACTTTGAAATTATCCCGTTTTGTTCGCGGTGGCGTTTCCTTTTTCCTAATGTATAATGGGCACAAATGTATAAAGTTTGAGGGGAAGTCTGTTGTGTCTGAAGGACCGAGCGGCGGCGGAGAGATGGGGAAAAGGCGAGTGACACAATCCCGCCCGTCGGATAGAGTGAAAAAAGGACAGCCCGACAGCCCGACAGCCCGACAGCCCGACTGAAGCAAATTGGTCTGATCAGACCATATGGACGGGCGATAATCTACCCATCATGCGGGGCATGAACTCAGGTTCTGTTGATCTGATTTATCTTGACCCGCCGTTCAATTCCAACGCCAATTACGCCGCGCCCATCGGCTCAAAAGCCGCCGGGGCCGCGTTCAAGGATACTTGGATACTTTCGGACGTGGACGTTGAATGGATCAACCTGATTGAGGCCAAGCATCCGGCCCTTTACCGTGTCCTGCTGGCCGCGCAGACCGACAGCGATAAGTCTTACCTGGCCTACATGGCAGCGCGGTTGTTGGAAATGCGGCGCATTCTGAAGCCGACAGGCTCCATCTATCTGCACTGCGACCCGACCATGAGCCACTACCTGAAACTGGTCATGGACGCGATATTCGGACGCAGGAATTTCAGGAACGAAATCACGTGGAAGCGAAATTCATCTCACAATGACAGCAAAACGTTTGGTAACGTAAAAGACACAATCCTTTTTTATGGCGCCAATATCAACATTGACGCCGCGCGCGTTCCACACGATGCCGCCTACATCAAAAAATTCTACAGGCACACCGACGGCGTTGGCTTATATAGGGCCGATAACCTGACGGCCAAGGGGCTGTCCGGCGGCGGCTACAGTTACGATTTCAAGGGACATATGGGCCCGTGGCGATACCCGGAACATCGGATGCTGGCCCTGGAGCATGACGGGCGCATTCACATGCCAAAAAAGGCTGGAGGAGTTCCATGTCTGAAGCGGTATCTGCATGAAAACAAGGGCAAGCCGCTCAGCAATCTCTGGCTCGACATTCCGCCGCTTCAGGGTAGTTCCAGGGAAAAGACCGGCTACCCAACGCAGAAACCTTTGGCCCTCTTGCGCCGAATTATTGCCGCTAGCTCCAATCCCGGCGACGTGGTGCTTGATCCGTTCTGCGGCTGCGCGACGACACTGGTAGCCGCCGATAGGCTACAACGGCAATGGGCCGGGATCGACCTATCGGCGAAGGCGGCAGAACTGGTCGTCCGGCGGCTGGGCGAGGAAGCCCCACACGGCAAGCGAGGAAGGGCGGCGGCCCTTAATAGCCTGCTTAGAAACATTACTCACCGCACGGACATCCCGCACCGCACCGACATCATGGCGCTCAAACGCTACAATCACCCGGATAATCGTAAGTTTCTCTACGGCGAACAGGGTGGGCATTGCGCCGGGTGCGGAGAGCATTTTGAGGCCCGGCACCTGGAAGTTGATCACATCATCGCCCGCCAAAAGGGCGGGACGGATCATATCGGCAATCTTCAGCTTCTTTGCGGGTCCTGCAACCGGATCAAGGGCGCCCGGGGCATGGAATACCTCAGATCAAAGCTTCAAATTGCCGCTTGATTTATCTGACACGCGGCACCATATGGCATGGATTGTAGAGCCGCTCGCCGCCCGCGCCCCGAAGCCAAAGCCGCGAGGGCTGTACAACAGAGGCTTGTACAAGAAAAGAAACTCAGACTGAGACACCGCCGGAAATCCCTATGTCTTGACAAAGACCTGGTGCATCAATTCACCAACATTTAGCGCCCGCCGTGGAAGGATTAGGTCACAACCGCACATGGGAAAGCACCAACCCTAGTGCCGCTTGCACGGTCTGTTCGCGCACCGCTGTTCGATCGCCAGGGAAGATGTGCTCCTGATGCTCGGTAGTGGAACCGTCACGGGCAACCGCCATGTGAACAAGGCCCACAGGTTTCTCCGGGCTGCCGCCGCCGGGGCCGGCAATGCCGGTGACTGACACCGCAACCTGGGCGCTGGAGTGTTGAATAGCACCGACGGCCATGGCGCGCGCGACCTCTTCGCTGACCGCACCGACACTCTCAAACAGGGGCAGGGGTACCCCCAGCATTTCGTTCTTGGCTTCGTTGCTATAGGTCACAAAGCCCCGCTCGACGACAGCTGATGATCCGGCGATATCCGTCAGCGCACCGGCAATCAAACCACCGGTGCAGGACTCCGCGGTGACCAGCATGATCCCGCGATCTTTACAGGCGTCGAGCACCTGCCCGGCCAACTTTTGGATGGTTTTTGTTGTCATTTCGGCCACCTCATTGGGGCAGGGGCACAAAGTTGAAAATCACGAAGAGGGTGACAATGGCGTAGACGGCGGCCAGCACGTCGTCCACCATGACGCCGAGGCCGCCTTTTAGTTTCTGATCCACGATGTTGATGGGCCAGGGCTTGAGCACATCGTACATCCGAAAACAGACGAATCCGAGGCCGTACATGAACAAATCCTGAGGCAGAATACTGAGCACCAGCCACTGCCCCACCACTTCGTCAACCACAACCGGGCCGGGATCATGCGTACCGCTAATCGCCATATATCCGTTGGCGGCCCAGACCCCGAGCGCGAACAGCGCGGCACTCGCCAACCACAGAATGTTGGGCCCGGCATGGTCAACCATTACCCAGGCACACGGCAGAGCCGCCAGAGATCCCCATGTTCCGGGGGCTTTTGGCAGGTAACCGGAACCAAACCATGTGGCAATCATTACCGCCGGATTGGTGAGGCCGGGGCGCGTTTCCGAGCCGTCTTCTGTCATGGATTTTCTGCCTCTTTACTGCTGCCCGCTTGTTGATGTTCGCGTCGATTGAAGCCTGCCGGGTCACTTCAAGGTTGTATCGCCAATATAATCCCTTGCATGGCGTGATGCGAATAGATACTTTCTTTGGGTGTGCGGCAAGGGTGCGGCAGGGATATGATAACCACAATCAAACGGGGACCAAAGCCGCCCTATTGTGTGAAGAAACGTGTGTGTGAGAAAACATAAGAGTTTCTTCAGACGAATCGAGAAACAGAACAGAACTGATCCGAAACGGCTGGGATGAAGGATGGGGTTTAGAGATTTCAAAAGGCTGAAACGCAACTGGGCAGAGATTCTGAGGCGACATTTTCCCGAGCGCCAGATCACCATCAGAACTCAGGAACGGGTGAGTTACCTGAAAATCGGTCATATCCCGCAGCTGATGGCGACGCTGTCCGTGGTGTTTATCAGCGGCTGGCTGAGTTTTTCTTCCGTCAGCTATTATTTCACTGAACAGACCCTGCAAGCCAAGGATGGCCAGATTTCCAATGCTCGTCTGGCCTATCAGAACCTGATGGACCAGGTTGACAGCTATCAGAAGAAATTCATCGCCATTACCAGTGATCTGGAAGAAAACCATGCCACCATGCTGGAGCTTGTGGACCAGAACACTCAACTCCAGCAAAACCTGAGCAACGTGGAACAGGAACTGCGTGCCACCGAGGCCGAACGCCTTTCCGTCATTGCCATGCGCGAACGCCTGAAGAGCAATCTGGCAGAAATTCAGGAGGACATGCACTCGCTTACCAGCCGTAACTACCTGTTGCGGGACGACCTGAATACGATTGAATCGGACCTGCAACTGGTGCTCGCTGAGCGCAACCGCGCCCTGGTGGAGGGTAAACGCCTGAAGGATTACGCGAACGAACTGGAAGGCCGCCTGACGGACCTGCAGGACTCGCAGATCAGCACCATTGAGACCCTGGCCGAGCGGGCCAACGACAACATCGCCGCCATGGAGCGCGTGATTAAAACCGCGGGCATCGACGTTGCGGAAATCCAGGTCGCCTTGGCCGGCGCCCAATCCGGACAGGGCGGACCCTTCGTCGCGGTTGATGACCACCTGCCTGGTGATGCCCTGAAGGAGCGCCTTTTGGTGCTGGATGACCGTATCGTACACATGGAACGGTTGCAGGGGTTAATGGAAAGTATGCCGCTGGCCGCGCCTCTTATCACCTATTACGTAACAAGCAGCTTCGGTAAGCGTCAGGACCCTATAAACAAAAAATGGTCCATGCACTATGGCCTTGATCTGGGCTCAACCCTTAAGTCTCCTGTCTATTCCACAGCTCCCGGAACAATTAGTTATGCCGGGTGGAAGGGAAAGTATGGTAACCTTGTGGAAATTGACCATGGTGGTGGATTGAAAACCCGGTTTGGACATTTGGGCAAAATGCACGTAAAAAAGGGGCAGGAAGTCGGCTTCTTTGAAAAAGTCGGCATTGTCGGATCGACAGGACGCAGTACCGGACCCCATCTTCACTATGAAGTGGTGTTCAACGGCAAGCCCCAGGATCCAATGAATTTTATAAAGGCAGGACGACATGTTTTCCACGAGTAAACCAACAGAAATAGGCTCCGCGGACAGCTTAAACAACAAAAATTCGGTCCCCAGTATCATCAGTCAGGACCTCGTAATCCGGGGTAATCTTCTCAGTACCGGCGAAATCCAGATCGATGGTACCGTCCACGGTGATATTGAAACAGCAACCCTTCTGGTTGGAGAAAACGCCGAAATCAATGGCGAGATTGAGGCCAAGCGGGTTGGCATTCACGGGCGGGTCAATGGTCAGGTCACGGCACAATCTGTTACCCTCGCCAAAACCGCGCACATGATCGGCGATGTGGTGTACGAAGACCTTTCCATCGAAAAGGGTGCCTACCTGAAAGGATACTGCAATCCGCTGGAAGCAATTGCGGAGCAAACGCAAAACCCGGCTGCAAGCGTTCAGGGCAGCGGGGACAAAGCGCAAGCTGTCCCGCAAGAACCGTTCCAGACCGAAGGGGCAACTCCCATAAAGAAACTGGAAAAGCCCGGCAATGGGTCCGGCAAATCCGCTGTTGCCTAGGCGGTACACAGTTTCATCACACAAGCTTCATCCCCAAGACAAACGCGGTCAGAAGACCGCGTTTTTTGTTGGCTTATCCGAAACACGCCTTGAGCCACGTCAAAATGGGCTTTTCACACACCGGCTCGCTGAGTTTGGGAGCATGCCCGGTATCCGCGACAGATACAGACTGTAAATCGGGAACGGTTTCTGCCATGGCCGCTAGCAACGGTTCTGGTACAAACGGTGAGATTGCACCCCGTACCGACAGAACGGGTAACCGTCTGAGCGTCCGAAACAGCGGCCACAAGTCCGGTGCCGTTGCATTGGCAGCTTCCATGTTTACTGAAATCCCAGGGTCCCAATCAAATGTTACCGTGCCGTCCTCGCGCTGGCGAAAGGTATTGCGGATCAGGCGGCGGATGTCATCAGGATCGGAAAACGATAGCTGTGGCCAGGTTTCCCGGATAAAGGTTTCAGCCGCATCCCAGGTTGACAGCACCGGGCGCTTGCCCACATATGAAACGATCCCCCGAATGGTCTCGAGTGGCAATTCCGGTCCGACATCGTTTAGAAGAACGCCTTTCAGGGCAGCGGGCATAGCCACCCCTAGCCCCATGGCAAGCAACCCGCCAAGGGACGTACCCACAACGGCAATATGACCGATATTGAGCGCCGCCGTTATGGTCCGGATGTCGTCGATGTACACCTCGGGCCGGTAGTTTTCGGGGCGGGGGTCCCAGGCGGACTGTCCGCGACCGCGATAATCAGGCGCAATGACCCTGTAGCGAGGCGCGAGAATGGTCGCCAGTTCCTCGAAATCCCTGCTATTACGTGTCACCCCGCCGAGGCACAGAACCGTCGGCGCAGATTGTCCGGCCTGAAGGTAGTCCCGCACATAAAGGCGGATAGCGTTTCGGGCGGTGATCTGTCGGGCAAGAAACGGTTCTGTCAACGCCCTGATCCTCACCGCGTCAAATCATCCCGGATGGATTGTGCCAGTTCCGGTGAATACAGGATCGCCCGATAGACCTGTAGATTTTCCAGCACCCGTTGCACGTAGTCCCGGGTCTCGGAAAAAGGGATCATTTCCACCCAGTCCACAGCATCCACATCGGGGTCTCTTGGATCGCCATTGGCACGGATCCAGGCTTTTGCCCGATGCGGTCCCGCATTATAGGCGGACAGACCCAAAATGTAGGAACCGTCAAACTGATCAAGAACTTCAGCCAGATACGCCTGTCCCAATTGCAGATTGTAGTCGATGTCACGGGTCAGACGGGCACGCTCATAGGGCATTTTCACGGACCTGGCCGTCACCTTGGCGGTTGCCGGCATGATCTGCATCAGGCCGCGTGCACCGGCGTGGCTGCGGGCGGCGGCGAAAAACGCACTTTCCTGTCGGATCAGTGCGTGCACTAAGGCCGTTTCCGCTGCGGGGCCGATCGCCCGTTCGGGCGGCGCGGGCAAATTTAAAACCGGATACCCCAGGTCAGGCAAGAAAGTGTTCTGATTGACGGCCGTTTTTGCCACTGCAATCGCCATATCCTCCCGATTAACCTCCAGGGCCAAGTTACCGATGGCAATCAGCCACGGCATGTTTTCGCGTTTCAGGTCTCGCAGGCGAAGAAAAAACGGCCGCATCCGTTCCGGCGCATCCAGTTGGTCGAACAGGTGTATGGCCTGAACCAGCACATGGTTGTCAAAGTCTTCGCCAACCGGATTGAGAGCATGAGACGTGGTGGCGGGCACCAGGGGCGTGTTCAACCCCAGATGTGTTCGGGCCAGTTGTCCGTAGTAGGTTGTCGGATACAAGGCTGCTTTTTCATACCAGCCTTTGGCTAAAAGTCCGTCGCCGCGATCATCCGCCGCTCGCCCCGCCCAATAAGCACCGCGGGCACGACTGATGGGAAAGCGGACGACGGCATACATGGCCGTGAAATGATTGTAGGCCCGCTCTGCTTCCCCCAGAAACCGGAGTGCAATCCAGCCCGACAACCACTCCGCAGAGGAAAAAGGTGCCGCGTCACTCTGATCGATGCCATGATTGCTCACCAGATCATAGGCCACGCTAAACAACCCCTTATGTAAGGCGCGCCGGGCCAGAATATCCCGCTCCGTGTACCAGAGAGCAGCATGCGGCACGGACGAGCCTCGAAGACCGTCCAGCAATTCCCGCGCAGCCGTATTCTTGTTTTTCTTGCGGCGCCACCGCAACCGCTCATAAACCAGCCCGGGATGATTATTGAGCATTGCCGGAACGGCGGCGATGGCCGTATCCACATTACCGCTCATATGGCGCAGCAGATATCGCGCTTCCGCCAGTTTGCGCAAATCCTCGTTCACGCGAAAGAACATCCTTCGAACCGGCCAGTTTGCCCCTTTCCAGAGCAATCTTTCCAGCCTTGCCTCGTTGTCTTCGCGACTCAGGTAACGGCGGTAGGATTTATAGAACCAGCCTTCGTCACGGCGATTGAAATCTCCTTCAACCCACGCTTTTCGCAGCATGGTGAGTGCCTCATCGGTGCGCCCGATATCCAGCAGGTGATCGGCGAGCAAGGCCTGACCGCGCGCGGTTACCGGGGGCCAGTCCTGGAACCAGGCTACGGCGTCCGGCAGGGAGTCGTCGAGGGACATGCGTTCTTCCGCATACCGGCGCAGGGTTCCCAGTTTTGGCCAGTTTCGGTTTTGGTCAACAAACCCGGCAATTTCCTGCCACGATGCGCTTGCCGGGTGATCGACGTACAATACCCAATTCAAAGCCCTCCGAATGACAGGATCATGGATCAGGGCAATGTTTGCGCGAACTGTTTTCAGCTTTTTTTTATCAAACGCGTCTAGGGCCTTTGCCGCCAACGCCAGGTCGGCGGGCGTAAAGTTGGCGGATACCACGGGGTGGGTCGAAAAAACGGTGATAGAAATCAGGGAAACCGCAAGCAAGCACTTCCGGAAATGGAGACGCACACCCAGCCGCGTAGTATCGATGCCAAACACGCTCTTGATCGTTCCTTATTCCCTACAACGTCCAAACGATTCCAACTATGGCATATGCGTTGTCAGGAAAAGGTTACCACCGAGCCGGATTCAAAAAAAGAATTCCCGGGAAACCAATCCATGCCTTGCGGCATTGGCGGATTAGGGAGTATTGTCCCGGCCTTGCAAAACAAACTACAAACGCAAAAGACCATCCGCGCTCAGGAGACGACCATGTTCAAAGGTTCCATTCCCGCTCTCATCACGCCATTTTCCAATGGTTCCGTGGATGAAAAAGCGTTTCAGGATTTTGTAGACTGGCAGATCAAAGAAGGCTCCAGTGCGCTCGTACCCTGTGGAACGACAGGTGAATCACCCACACTTTCACACGACGAGCATCATCGGGTTACGGAACTTTGCATTGAAGCCGCAGCCGGGCGGGTGCCGGTAATTGCCGGAACCGGATCCAATTCCACCGCCGAAGCGATTTCGCTCTACAAACACGCGGGAAAAGCTGGTGCGGATGCGGCTCTGGTTGTAACGCCCTATTACAACAAACCTACCCAGAATGGCATGTACCATCACTTCGAAGCCATCGCCCGGGAAGGGGATTTGCCGATAATCATCTACAACATTCCCGGTCGCAGCATTGTTGACATGAGCGTGGACACAATGAACCGGCTTGCAAAACTCCATAATATTGTCGGCGTAAAGGATGCAACAGCCGATCTGAAACGGCCAATACTGACCCGCAACGTGATTGGGGAAACCTTTTGCCAGCTCTCCGGCGAAGATGCGACCGCTGTAGCGTTTCTGGCCGGTGGCGGCCACGGCTGTATCTCTGTCACCGCCAATGTGGCTCCCCGCCAATGTGCCGACATGCATAAGGCCTGGCAGGACGGCGACGTCGGCGAGGCCATGGCTTTGCAGGATCGGCTGATCCCCGTTCATGAAGCTATGTTCTGCGAAAGCAGCCCCGGACCGGCCAAGTACGGCGCAAGCCTGTTGGGCAAGTGCAACGCCAATGTACGCCTGCCGCTGTGCGACCTTTCCGACGGTGCCCGACAGCAGGTGGAAACCGCCATGCGAGGGGCAGGGCTTCTGAACTAGGGACCTAATCGCGAACACTGGTCCAGTCGGAATGAGACAACGACATGGCAAAGAAAAAGGGACCGCCGGGTAAACTGATTGCCCAGAACCGCAAGGCACGCCACAATTACGCCATCGATCGCACCTTCGAAGCGGGTATCGTCCTGAAAGGCAGCGAGGTTAAATCCCTGCGGGGCGGCCACTGTTCCCTGGGCGAAGCGTACGCAACCGAAATAAATGGCGAGCTGTTTCTGGTGAATACCCATATTCCCGAATACGCACCCGCTAAAACCTTTCAGCACGAGCCCAAAGCAACCCGCAAACTGTTGCTGAACAAACGTGAGATTTCCCAGTTGCTTGGTGCCGTACAACGCAAGGGAATGGCGTTGGTGCCGTTATCGATGTATTTCAATAACCGCGGCATTGCCAAGGTGGAACTGGCGCTTGCCCACGGTAAACAGAAAGCCGACAAACGCGCGGCCATCAAGGACCGTGAGTGGACCAGGGATAAGGCGCGTTTTATGAAGATGAATAATTAATTATATCAATATTCTATGATTGAATTTTAAGGTTTTGGATTGATGTCAAAAAATCTCCCCCATCTGGTTTTTGGCGGTGAAGTGGATGACCCGCAAAACTTGGATTTCAAAGATCTGGAGAAGCTCGATATCGTCGGCATTTTCCCCAACCATGCAGCGGCGCTCAAAGCTTGGCGGGCAGCTAGTCAAGGCCACGTGGATAACGCACACATGAAATACGTCATTGTGCACCTGCACCGACTATTGGAACCGGATGCCGCGTAGACGTCAGGCTCCGCCCTCAACACCCCCTCAACAACGTGCGAACAGATTCAAATACTTCATCGAACATGGCGGGCGTTAACCGCCCCGTGTGGGTGTTGTAGCGCGAACAGTGATAGCTATCCACAAGACTAATGCGGTCCGTCAGATCATGACGGACGTTATGAGCGAATTTATAGGTGCTTTTCTTCAGGCCCAGGGCCTTCAAAACCGCTCCATGAGCCACCCCGCCCAATGCCACAATGCAGCGCAGGCTTTCCATGCTCTCGAGCTCAGACGCCAGAAAAGGGTTACAAGTATTGATTTCCTGTCCCATGGGTCTGTTTTCCGGCGGTACACACTTCACCGCGTTGGTGATGCGACAATCCACCAGTTTCAGGCCATCATCCGGTCGTTTGTCATAGGTTCCGTCAGCAAACCCGTGCCGCAAGAGCGTATGGTAGAGCAGATCCCCGGCGAAATCACCGGTAAAGGGTCGGCCCGTTCGGTTGGCCCCGCGCAGCCCCGGTGCCAGCCCGACGATCAGCAACCGGGATCGGGTCAACGCCTCTCCAAAAGGAGGAACCGGGGCATTGAAGAAATCCGGATAGCTCTCTCGGTTTTCCTGAATGAAGCCAAACAGGCGCGGACAGAGCTGGCAATCGCGATCGGGTGAAATCATGGGTGACGATCCGTTGGCATTGATTCTGTGACACCATATTGGTATGGAACACACCATTCGTCTATCGGCGAAACGGCGTGACATCCAGGTACGGGAAAGAACTGAAGCGTGATCATTATCGGTATCGGCGCAAATCTGCGACACCCGTCCTACGGTCCACCGCGGCGGACCTGTGGTGCCGCCCTCGACCGACTGGAACAGCACGCAGGTGTAAAAATCACCATGTGTTCACCATGGTATCAATCATCGCCAGTGCACAGGACACCGGATGAAGATTTGCAAATGCAGCCCTGGTATGTGAACGCCGCTGCGGCCCTCGAGACGACACTTTCCCCGGAAACACTGCTCCGGGTGTTACAGAAAACAGAACACGTGTTCGACCGAATCCGCAGTGTCGAGGATGCGCCGCGGACCCTCGATCTGGATATCATTGCCTACAACGATCGGACAATCGAAACGCCCGATCTGGTGGTGCCGCATCCGCGGCTGGAATCCCGTGCATTTGTGGTTTTTCCCCTCATGGATATCGCACCGAACTGGGTTCATCCACAGACAGGGCAGAGGATTGCGGTTCTACGCGAAAATCTTGCACCGGATCAATCCATTGAGCCTATGGATCCGGTCGACGGGCTATACGGAACGGAATGGTCATCCCTGTCGTAAAGAAACGCGACTTTTGCGGTGCTTAACGCTTGCCATTTGTTTGAAGAAGACTATATTCACCGCTCTTTCATCCATACCTGTCCGTTTGAACGGAGTTTTCTTCATGGCGCGCGTAACTGTCGAAGATTGTATTACCAAAGTTCCCAACCGTTTTAAGCTCGTATTACTGTCGGCACAACGGGCTCGAAACGTCTCCGCTGGGGCTGCTATTACAGTGGATCGCGACAATGACAAAAATCCGGTTGTTGCGCTGCGTGAAATCGCAGACGAAACCATCGAAATGGACGAACTTGAAGACGGCCTGATTAAAAGCCTGCAGCGTTGCGTGGAAGCGGACGAGCCGGAAGAGGAAGAGCTGGACATGATGGCGATCCAGCAGGATACCGGCGTCATGGCTGAAGCCGATAACCGTATTGCTCCGTATGTCGGCATGTCTCCGGCAATTCAATTCGAAGACGACGCCGCGGCACTGGGTGATGCCGGCAACGTGTTTTCCCCGAACAGCTAATCAGCAACATTTCTGATTATTGCGACACCCCGCTGGACAGCGGGGTTTTTTGTTACCGAGAACAGACGTCTGATCAGCCCGACCATTTGGGCCTATGGACGGGACTCGCAACTGTGATAAAACGGTATTCGGTGGTTAAAACACACCGATTTGTATCGGGCAGGGACACATCGGAATGATTCGTCAGTTTGAACTGGTCGATGCCGTCAAGGCCTATGATCCTCACGCCGATGAAGATTTGCTCAATCGTGCCTATGTGTTTGCCATGAAAGCCCATGGCTCGCAAAAACGCGCCTCGGGTGATCCTTACTTTTCTCATCCATTGGAAGTGGCTGGAATCCTGACAAGTTATCATCTCGATTCAGCGTCCATTATCACTGCACTGCTGCACGATACCATTGAAGACACACCAGCCACCATCGAACAGGTCGAAAACCTGTTCGGCGATGAAATTACCAAGCTGGTTGCCGGTGTGACCAAACTGACCCGGATCGAATTTCAGAGCGATCAGGCAAAACAGGCAGAAAATTTCCGCAAACTGGTTCTCGCCATGTCCGAGGACATCCGTGTGTTGCTGGTTAAATTAGCCGATCGCCTGCATAACATGCGAACCCTGCATCATATCAAAAGCGGGGAAAAACGCCGCCGGATTGCCATGGAAACCATGGACATTTATGCGCCGTTGGCCGAACGGATCGGCATACAGGACCTGAGAGCGGAACTGGAAGACACGTCTTTTGCGGAAATCAATCCGGAAGCACGGCGGTCCATTACCAAGCGGCTGGATTTTCTCCGCGAGCGCGGCGGGGATGCAACGGCGGAAATTATCGATGCCCTGACCACCACACTCGCCGAAGATGGTGTGGTCGCTGAGGTAACGGGCCGGGAAAAGACCCCCTATTCCATCTGGAGAAAAATGCAGCAGAAAAACGTCGCCTTTGAACAGCTACCGGATATTATCGCCTTTCGCATCGTCGTCGACGACATTGCCGATTGTTACCGGGCCCTCGGCATTATCCATCAGGCCTACCGGGTGGTTCCCGGGCGCTTCAAGGACTATCTGTCCACCCCCAAACCCAACGGTTACCGGTCACTGCATACAGGTGTTCTGGGACCTAAACAGCATAGAATCGAGATTCAGATCAGAACCCGCGAGATGCATGATATTGCCGAGCGTGGCGTGGCCGCTCACTGGCAGTACAAACAGGGATACGGCAAAACTGAAGGGCGTCAGTATCACTGGCTCCAACAATTGCTGGAAATCCTTGAGAACGCAGCCGGACCGGAAGAATTTCTGGAACACACGAAACTTGAAATGTTTCAGGATCAGGTGTTCTGCTTCACCCCTCGTGGCGACCTGATCAACCTGCCGCAAAACTCGACACCGGTGGACTTTGCCTATGCTGTCCATAGCGAGATTGGCGACACCTGCGTTGGTGCAAAGATCAACGGCCGCATGATGCCACTGCGCACCCAGCTTCGAAACGGTGATCAGGTGGAAGTACTGACCTCAAAGGCCCAGTCACCTTCACCGACCTGGGAAAGATTTGCCGTTACCGGCAAGGCGCGGGCGCACATTCGCCGCTTCATCCGCCTTCAGGAACGTGAAGAGTACGAAAAACTGGGCTCCTCCATTGTTGAAAAGACCTTTCGCGATGACGGCTTCGAAGTCTCGGAGAAAGGACTTTCCGGTATTCTCAAGCGATTCAAGACGGAGTCCGTCAAGGAATTGCTATCCAATGTGGGTGCCGGCAGATTGGCCGCCCGAGAATTGCTGGAAGCCGTATATCCCGCCGCCAGGCGAAGACGCGAAGAGGCTGCAAACGTGGCACAGGTGATATACGCTCGTAAAAACAGCCATATACCCATCAAGGGTCTTATCCCCGGCATGGCCATGCACTTTGGTTCCTGTTGTCATCCGCTACCGGGAGACCGGATCGTGGGTATCATGATCGCCGGACGTGGGATAAATATCCACACGATTGATTGTCCGAGCCTTCAGGATTTCCAGGAAACGGAAGACGAGTGGCTCGATTTGGGCTGGGAACACGAAAACGCTGCGGATGTGCATGTGGGCCGCATCGAACTGACGGTCACCAACGAGCCGGGAACCCTGGGTGAACTCTCCAATGTCATTGCCCGTCACGAAGGCAATATCTCTAATCTGAAGATCACGGGACGGTCTACGGATTTCTTTGACTTGAGCATCGACATTGAGGTCCGGGACGTCAAGCACCTCACCGACATCATTGCCGGACTGCGGGCGTCCACGCCTGTAAACACCGTCGAGCGGGCCCGCGGCTAGGGATGTCAAAAACACTCAACTAATTGAAAATTAAGGCTATTCATTCACCCAGGCCACGGGTATACAGGGTCATGTTCAAACGCCGCAACAAACTATCCCTCGGTCAAAAAATTGCCTGCTGGCTGTGGCCCAAAACGGGTTTGGGGCGGGCTTGGCAGTACCTGCTGTATCGTCTGGCGCGAATGCCGGGATCATCCTATTCCATTGCCGCCGGGTTTGCCTGTGGCGCGGCCGCATCCTTCACTCCCTTTGTCGGATTGCATTTCGTCCTTGCCGCTATTGTCACCTGGCTCATTCGTGCCAATGTCCTGGCATCCGCGATTGGGACGGCTGTTGGCAATCCCTGGACTTTTCCTTTTATCTGGATCTGGCTCTATGAAACCGGAAAATGGATGTTGTCCGGCACCATGGAAGATCTTGAAAACCTTCCGGATTTTTACGCCACGTTTTCCGATCTGATGGAAAAGGCTATGCGGTTTGATGTGGCCGGTTTCCTGGATGCCGCGATCCCTGTGTTCTGGCCCATGTTTATCAGCGGTATACCGTCCGCCATTGTTGTCTGGTTGGTTATTTTCTTCTCGATACGCAAGCTGGTTCGCGGTTATCAGCGCCGCCGACGCCGGAAAATGAAGGAAATTCGGGCCCGACGACGCGATAATGCCGATACAGGTATTCAGACTCCGTAACGGCAGGCGCGAGGACAATATGATTATTGGCCTAGGCACAGATCTCTGCGACAGCACTCGAATAGCCAGGACACTGGGTCGATATGGAGATCGCTTCGTGCAACGACTGTTTGCCGACAGCGAACAACAGGCGGTCGAGCGCCACCCAGAGCATCGAGCCGCGGGATACGCTATGCGGTTCGCTGCGAAAGAGGCGTGCGCCAAGGCTCTTGGCACCGGATTTCGCCAGGGTGTCTTCTGGCGGGATATGATTCTGGGCAGTGAAAAATCTGGAAAACCCTACCTCAAGCTCCACGGTGGTGCCCGGCGGCGGCTGGAATTCTTGACCCCCGACGGCATGGTGGCACAGATCACTGTGTCACTGACCGATGAGATGCCGCTTGCCCACGCAATCGTCATCATCTCTGCCATTCCCGCAGATCAACCTTGACTTACCCCCGTTTGGACAGCCATATCTCCGCACGAAATCCAAGCGGGCGCTGAAAACCGCCAGAAAAAAAAGAGACTGACGCCTCGATGAAACCCGGCAAAAAAGAGAGTTTTGTTGATACCCTCAGAACCGTGTTCTATGCGGTTCTGATTGCCATGATCGTCCGCACCTTCGGCTACGAACCCTTCAATATCCCTTCAGGTTCCATGAAACCGACGCTGTTGGTGGGTGATTATCTTTTTGTGTCGAAATTCTCCTATGGTTACAGCCGGTACTCTCTACCGTTTAGCGTTCCGCTGATCAAAGGCCGCATTTTCTTCACCGAACCGGAACGGGGCGATGTGGTGGTGTTCAAACTACCGCGGGATAACAAAACCGACTACATCAAACGCATCGTCGGATTGCCTGGTGATCGCATTCAAATGATCAAAGGCATTCTTCACATCAACGGTAAGCCTGTAAAACGTGAGCCCGTCGACGATTTCATCGAGCAGTATTTCGAGACGGATTTTCAACGCACCCCGCAGTACCGGGAAACCCTGCCGGGTGGTATGGGGCACAACATTCTGGAACAAACCGACTCTGGCCGGTTGGACAACACGCAAGTATATATCGTGCCCGAAGGGCATTATTTCGGCATGGGTGACAACCGGGACAGTTCACAGGACAGTCGTGTTCTGCCGAGTGTCGGTTTCATCCCGGCTGAAAATCTTATCGGGCGGGCGGAGTTCCTGTTCTTTTCTATTGATGGGCCGGCCTGGAAGTTCTGGACCTGGCCAGACAAGGTCCGATTTGATCGACTTTTCGACGGGATAGAATAGGTCATATCACATGGCCGACATGAACACCCTGCAGAAACGAATCAATCACCAGTTCGACGATACCGGTTTGCTCGAGCTTTCCCTGGTTCATGCCAGCCGGGCAACCCCAAACCGAGGCAGCAGTTCCAACGAACGGCTGGAGTTTCTGGGCGACCGGGTCCTCGGGGTCATTATCGCGGAGATGCTCTACAGTTGTTTTCCCGAAGAAGAAGAGGGGGCGTTGTCTCGTCGGTTTACCGCTCTCGTTCGCAGAGAAACCTTGCACAAAGTTGCACTGAACCTTGATCTGGGTCATTTCCTGAGTATGTCACAGTCCGAAAGCTATTCCGGCGGGCGGGCCAACCCCGCCATTTTGGCAGATGCCTGCGAAGCCCTGATTGGTGCGCTTTTCATGGACGGTGGCTACATCGTTGCCCGCGATTTTATTGAAACCAACTGGGTTCCCCTGCTGGAAGACAACGCGGCCCCGCCCAAGGACGCAAAAACGGCGCTTCAGGAATGGTCGCAAGGCAACGATCTCGGACTTCCCGTTTACAGCGTCCTTGAGAACACCGGGCCTTCGCACGCACCTGTGTTTCGTATCGCCGTCACCGTCAACGGCTTGACGGAACAAGCGGCGGAGGGCACATCAAAAAGACGCGCGGAACAGGCCGCCGCAGCAAAAATGCTCGAACATATTGCCGTCACCGATCCACGCAAGTTCATAACCGGTAAGGTATAGCCCAAATATGGCCGTCCAATTATGAGTGATACAGAGACCCGGGCCGGATTTGTTGCCGTTCTCGGTGCGCCCAATGCCGGAAAATCGACGTTTATCAACTATGCCGTCGGCACCAAGGTCTCCATTGTCTCGCCAAAGGTTCAAACCACCCGTACCCGCGTGCTCGGAATTGCTCTGGTCGACGCAAGCCAAATCGTGTTTATTGATACGCCCGGTATATTTAAGCCGCGAAAACGCCTGGACAGGGCAATGGTGGCGGCGGCATGGGGTGGGGCGGGAGATGCCGATCAAATTATGCTCATCATGGACAGCACGTCCGGGTTCGACCCCAACACCCGTCGCATTGTGGCACAACTGAGAGATCAGAACCGGAAAGCCGTGCTGGTTTTGAACAAAGTGGATATCGCAGACAAGGGGAATTTGCTGGAACTGACAGCAACCATGCATAACGAGAGCATTTTCAGCGATGTTTTCATGATCTCCGCACAAACCGGCGATGGCGTTGAAGAACTGATAAGGATGCTCGCCAACAGGCTGCCCGAGGGGCCATGGATGTTTCCTGAAAATCAGGTCTCCGACATGCCCGTGCGATTGCTTGCCGCCGAGATAACCCGTGAACAGGTCTACCACCAGCTGCATCAGGAGTTACCCTATGCGATCACGGTAGAAACCGAGGAATGGCAGGAAAAACCCGACGGAAGTGTCGCCATCAACCAGGTGATCTATGTAGAACGCGACTCCCAGAAGGGTATTGTTCTGGGTAAAAAAGGCACTAGGGTCAAATCCATCAGTTCTCGGGCTAGGGAGGAGCTTTCCACCATCCTTGAGCAATCGGTACACCTCATGCTGTTCGTCAAGGTACGGAAAAACTGGGGCGATGAGCCGGAACGCTACAGGGATTGGGGGCTTGATTTTCAGGCCTAAACACAGGCGTTATTGATCATGGATTGGACCGACAACGCCATCGTTCTATCGTCCCGCCGACACGGTGAAACTTCGGCCATCGTCAATGTTCTGACCCCTAATCATGGTCGTTATACCGGTCTGGTTCGTGGCGGCGGCGGAAAAAATCAGCGCGGTATGCTGCAACCGGGAAACCTGATTAAAACCCGGTGGCGGGCACGACTGCCGGAACATTTGGGCACCTTTACCTGTGAACTGTTAGCAGCCTATTCGGCCGGTGTTCTTGATCAGCCTGTTCGCTTGGTAGCCCTGCAATCAGCCTGTGCCGTGGCGGCGACTGTTCTGCCCGAACGCGAGGTTCACAATCCAGTGTTTCAAGGCATGACCGTGCTGCTGGAGTCCCTGGGCACGGACGCCGACACAGTCTGGCCCCTTGTTTACGTGAAATGGGAACTGGGATTGTTGAGTGAGCTGGGTTTCGGTCTGGATTTCCGGGAGTGCGCGGCGACCGGTGTGCAGGAGAACCTTACTCACGTTTCGCCACGGTCCGGAAAAGCCGTCTCCGCCGAGGCGGCAAAACCTTATCTGGACAAGCTGCTACCGCTACCGGCCTTTTTGATTTCCAACTCGACGCGTGCGCCGCTCAAAGATGCCCTCGATGGCATGCGACTGACGGGGCATTTTCTGAAAACCCACGTCTATAACGATCAATCCGCGCCGCCACCCGAGGCCCGCGCCCGATTCGTTCAAAGCCTCCGACGTACGGCCGAGCCTAGTCAATAAGATCTTTGTTTTTCATAGTGTTATGACGTTGTTTGACGCTACAGGACTCGTCGATACTATGGTTCAGTTGAACACGTCACACGGCCCAGGCAAACGATCCCGGTATGAACACACCCGCCCCCGTTGAAGACATTCGAGAAGCACGGCTCGTCGATGCCCTGGGTGAGCGATATCTCGCCTATGCGCTTTCCACGATCATGTCGCGGTCGTTGCCCGATGTACGCGACGGTTTGAAACCTGTTCATCGCCGATTGCTCTATGCCATGCGGCACCTGAAACTGGACCCCAAATCCGGTTTCAAGAAATGCGCCCGCGTGGTCGGGAACGTCATTGGTAAGTATCACCCGCACGGTGATGCCGCCGTTTATGAAGCCCTCGTGCGTCTGGCCCAGGCGTTTGCTGTCCGTTATCCGCTGGTGGACGGACAGGGGAACTTTGGCAATATCGACGGTGATAACGCCGCTGCCATGCGCTACACGGAAGCCAGAATGACTGATGTCGCCTGGCAGTTGCTGGAAGGGATTGATGAAAACGCGGTCGATTTCCGTGAAACATACGACGGCGAGGACGCGGAACCTGTGGTTCTGCCCGCAAGTTTCCCCAATTTGCTGGCCAATGGGGCAACAGGTATCGCGGTTGGAATGGCAACCAGCGTGCCTCCCCACAACATTGTGGAACTCTGTGGCGGTCTATTGCATCTGATCAAATTTCCCAACGCCACCTTTGACAAACTGGTTGATCTGATTCCCGGACCAGATTTTCCAACCGGCGGGGTTCTGGTGGAACCCAGGGAATCGGTTGTTGAATCCTACCGAACCGGAAGGGGCAGTTTCCGGCTGCGCGCACGCTGGGAAACCGAAGACCTGGGGAGGGGACAGTACCGGATTGTGGTTACAGAGATCCCCTATCAAATTCAGAAAGCCCGGTTGATCGAAAAAATCGCGGAACTGATGGAAGCGCGTAAACTGCCGTTTCTCGCCGATGTCCGCGACGAGTCCACGGATGATGTGCGTATCGTGTTTGAGCCCAAAAGCCGCACGGTCGAGGCCGATACGTTGATGGAACAACTGTTTCTGCAAACCGATCTGGAAACCCGGATCAGCCTCAATTTGAATGTTCTCGATGCCGACAATGTACCGCGCGTCATGAGCCTCCGCGATGCCTTGCAGGCGTTCCTTATTCATCGCCACGAGGTGCTCGTTCGACGCTCAACCTATCGCCTCAATAAAATTCAACAGCGACTTGAAATATTGGATGGTTTTTTAATCGCGTACCTCAACTTGGATGAGATCATCCGGATCATCCGGGAGGCAGACGAACCAAAAGCTGAAATAATCAAAGCGTTCAAACTGACAGATACCCAGGCAGAGGCCATCCTGAATATGCGGCTTCGCCAGTTACGCAAACTGGAAGAAGAGACCATACGCGGAGAACACGC
This sequence comes from Rhodospirillales bacterium, assembly GCA_963921245.4. GTDB lineage: Bacteria > Pseudomonadota > Alphaproteobacteria > Rhodospirillales > Casp-alpha2 > JABJGO01. Next base: position 1,514,932 of record CAWUEY030000001.1, read on the forward strand.
TGATCTGGGCGCCGATCTGAAACAACTCAAAGCCCTTTTGAAAGACGAGAAGAAACGCTGGAAGGTCATCAGTGATCAGATATCGGAACGCTGTAAATCCTACTCCAGGCAAGCTGAACTCGGTGCCCGTCGAACCGAAATCGGCGATGCGCCGAAAGCGGTCGTCGTTCCGCTGGAAGCGTTCATTGAAAGAGAGCCCGTTACCGTCGTGTGTTCCGAAAAAGGCTGGATCCGGGCCATCAAGGGCCATGGCCTTGATGCGAAGCAAATGAAATTCAAGGACGGTGACAAAGGAAAATTCTCAATTGAGGCTCAAACCACTGATAAAATCCTGTTTTTTGCCACAAATGGGCGCTTTTACACGGTTGGTTGCGACAAGCTTCCCGGCGGACGCGGCCACGGTGAACCGGTACGGTTGCTGATGGAGCTTGGCAATGCCCATGATATCGTCAATATCGTGGTTCATACGCCCGATCGTCGGCTGATCATCGCTTCCGATGCCGGGCGCGGGTTTATTGTCAACGAGAACGATGTTGTTGCGCAAACCAAAAACGGTAAACAGGTATTGAACCTGTCCGGCAGCGAAGAAGCTCGTCGCTGCACCCCTGTTGGGGACAGCGATGATAGCGTCGCTGTGCTTGGCGACAACCGCAAACTGCTGATTTTTCCTATGGATGACGTTCCCGTCATGTCGAAAGGGCGCGGTGTTATCCTGCAGCGCTACAACAAAGGGGGACTTCGGGATATCAAGACCATCCGAATGGAAGAAGGCCTTACCTGGCAAACTGGATCAGGCGTTCGGGGCGAAGCCAACATCAAGGCCTGGCTGGGTAAACGTGCTCAAGCTGGCTTAACGGTCCCGAAAGGCTTTCCCAAGATCAATCGTTTCACCTGACCCCAGCCCCTTCCCAACCCAAGCTAATCGGAATGGTCTTCACGCCATCACTGGACGGTTTACAATGACAGAACATCGCCGCAGCCCTCGCGGCGGCGACATGATTTACGGTGAGCGCGGGCTTTCGAGCCGTACCCAGGCACTACTGCGGAAAACCTCGCCGGGCTGAAAATTTGATTTATAGGCCATTTTTCCGGCGTTCTTGATCCAGAACCCGAGGTAGACGTAGGGCAGTTTCATTTTCTGTGCCCGCCTGATTAGCCACAACACCATAAACGTACCGAGGCTGCTCTTTTCCATGTCCGGGTCAAAAAAGCTGTAAACGGCGGACAGACCATCGCAAACGTTGTCCATCAGGCAGACAGCCCTCAGTACGCCATCTGTCGTCCGGAACTCGATGATCATGGTATCAAGCGGTGTTTCTTCGATCAGTGCCTGATAATCCTCAAAATCCATTCTCGACATTTCACCATCCCGATGACGATCATGCTGGTAGCGAAAAAATAGATCGTATTGTTCCGGTGTTGCCGTGGGATGACAAATTTGCGCGATCAGATGGGCATTGGCGGTTTCGATGCGACGGTGCGTACGACCGGGTTGAAACTCATCAGCAACAATGCGAATGGGCAGGCACGCCTGACAATCGGGACAGTTCGGGGCATAGGCGATGCTGTGGCTGCGGCGAAACCCGTTCAGGGACAGGGTGTCGTGGAATTGTTTTACATCCGGACCACTCAACTCGGTAACCAGCCGTCTTTCCAGCCGCCCGGGAAGGTACGGACAGGGCATAGGCGGCGTCATGAAAAACTGGTGAAGGTCTCTGGCCCGTTGATGACGCATGTTCGAAACCTAACAGAATGACGTAATTTTGTCCCTATTGAACATTGATTTCCAGACTGGTGTTACCCGATTTTGAAGAATCGAGCTGCTGAAGCAGTTGTTTTTGCTTGATGACGTTGAGACCAGGCAACACTTCTTCTTCGGGTGCAGGTGGCTCGCCCGTGCCTTTAAGCAACACGATGCTCAGACGGCGATTACTGGGGTGAGTCGGGGTATCGGGCAATAACGGCTCGGTTGCTGCCTTGCCCACCACACGATCAACCCGTTCGTAGGGGAGGCCATTTTTCAACAATTCCCGCCGCGCGGCGTTCGCCCGATCAGCAGACAGTTCCCAGTTGCTGTATCCGGTTGACGTCGTAAACGGTACGGAGTCCGTATGGCCAGAAATAGAGAGGTGGTGCGGTAACTGATTTAATTCGCGCGAAACCAACGCCATCAATTCGACCGCATGGGGTTCCATGACGTATCCACCACTTTTGAACAGCGCGAGCCCATCCTTATCCACCAGTTGGATAAGCATGCCTTCGGGCGTATTTTCAATCTGTAGAATTTGTTTCAGGTCTTTCAGTTCTTCATCAGAATCAATAGCTTCCCGGAGAGCCTGCTCCGCGCCGTCGAATTGCTGCTGTTCAATCTGTTCCCGTGCCTTTTTCGCCGCAGCTTCGGTAATACTGCTGTCATTGCTGGATTGACCGCCCGATCCCGCACTGGTTGGCGGTAACTCCATGGTTACGGAGTCACCGGATGTTGCTGTCCCTGCGCCTTCGATCTCGGATATCACCGTTCCGCCCAACACACCCCCTGAACCACTGGTGCTTTCAGAAACAGAAATCGGGGCAAAATAGTTGGATATCCCTTCGAGGCTTTCCTGAGAAACCGCGCTCAATAGCCACAGCAGCAAAAAGAACGCCATCATCGCGGTCACAAAGTCGGCATAGGCAATTTTCCAGGCACCACCGTGGTGACCGCCATGACCGGCCTTCTTGACCTTCTTGATGATTATCGATTGTGGGGCTTCATTTGCCATGCTGCCGTGCTTTTGTTCCGTTTAAACCGTAACTGACCGGTGGATTTTACATCTCATTTATCATATCTTCCACCTCGGCGAAGCTGGGACGGACCGTCGTGCTCAGAGATTTACGGGCGAATTCCACCGATATCTGTGGTGCATATCCCTGCATGTGTCCCAGCAATCCGGCCTTGATGCAATTCAGATAGTTGGCGTCCTGAAGATTGGAATTTTCAACCGCTTTTGCCATAGGACCCACAAAACCGTAGGCCATCAAAATACCACTGAACGTACCGACAAGCGCAGCAGCGATCAGACCACCAAGAATTTCCGGCGGTTCGGTGATGGAATTCATAGTGACGATCACACCCAATACGGCGGCCACAATACCCAGAGCCGGAAGCGCCTGGCTGGTTTCGCTGATTGCATCGGTAATCGCATGGGCTTCGGCGTGATGGATTTCCAACTCGGTTTCCATGATCGTTTCGATCTCATGCGGATTGTTCGCGCCAAGCGTTAGTAACCGCAGATAATCGCACAGAAACTCTACACCGTGATGATCGCTTTGGAACAGGGGAAACTCTGCGAACAGGGTGCTCTCGTCCGGTCTCTCAATATGATTTTCAAGAGCCAGATCACCTTTTGATTTGGCCAGTTTGAACACGGAATACAAAACACAGAGGAGTTCCTGGTAATGATCCTGTTTGTATTTCGGCCCTTTCAGCATGGTGCCGACGGACTTCAAGGCTCCAACAATCACCCGTTTTGGATAGCCAATAACAAATGCACCAAAAGCACCGCCGAAAATAATCCCGAATTCAATCGGTTGCCACAAAACGAGATAGCTGCCGTGTAGGCCATAGAACCCCAGGACAAAGACCACAACGATTATTGAACCGACAATTACCAGCATTCGATATTTCCCAAACCCGCAGGTCGTTATGGGACCTTCCGCGCGACGGGGCCTATTCTAACGCAACCAATAATCATGGCAACGCCCTATGCTAATATGGCTTGATTGCCCGTTAGGGTTTTCTGTATTTCATGCTAGCCTTGCGCACAACTGACACAAGCGAATTATTCTCCTACGGAATCGGTATTTGTTTTCAAGATTTTATAGAAATCCCGTTTTTTCCTGATGATCTGTCAGGGGGCAGGGTGGAGCATGGCCGTACTGTTCCACCAAGCGGGAATTTTGACCGCATTGCCCGGACATCGGCCCGACGACGTCATAGAGGTCCGGAACACGCGGGGCACTCGGTTTCTTGTTTGAGGGCTTTAAAGTCTAGCGGCTGCCCGGCGACAAGTGCCTGCCGAAACTGCCCAGTTTCCTCATGATATGATCAAGGACAGGGATCAGTCGGTCTAACACTGACTTGTCATCTTTGGCTGATGGGCCCGGCTCCAGCGTTAGTCGCGAAATGTTGTTTTCACGCTCAAGGTCCTGGGTGTTTTTAAGGCGAACGTAGTGCCCGGCTGACCATATCGGCATCATGTCATCGTAGTTCTCGTGAAATGGATTGCCGGACTGGCCTGTCGCAATCATGAACCGGGAACGGGACAGGTCGGAAAAATCATAAATCGCGCGAAAACCGGGGCCGTGGATATCGGCGAAAGGGGCCTCTTCATTGGCCGTCCTTGTTGCCGCTCGATTGATGGTGTAGTTTCCGCCAGCGCTCTCAATCGCGCGCTCACCCCAGATTTGCCCGACCAGAGGAAACCCGGAAAGCACAGGGTGGCGAAAGGTTGCCTGATGAACGTCGCCCCATCGGCGCACAGGTTTACCATCCTTGCCCATGGTTTTCAATTTGGTGAGCGCGCTGATAAGCGAGGATTCAAGCAGGAGCTCACAACTCTCGGTTTTCACCGTCTTGCTGTCATCGCACCATTCCGGCTCGAACATCAGGACCCGGCGCACAAACCGGGGACGCAAGCCAAAGGCCCGGGGAAACAGGTTGCCCAGATCATCGGCATAGAGAAACCGGTTGACTTCCCGCAGCCAGGCATAAAATACCAACGGTTCAACGGCATCTTTGCTCATGGTTCCGTCCCACTGGGCGAGGCGGGAGAGGGCTTCCGCGGCCTCCGGGTCTCGCGGCACAAATGCCGTCATCAGCGGCATCAACTCACGGGCCATTTCGGAAACCGTATCCAGTTGAATATCCGACAGGCTCTCCAGACTGGCAGGGTTGAGTGCGTCGAGGCGCTGAAAAATCCTGGTTGCCCGATATCCCGGTGCCCAGTCGTCCGAAAGAAAATAAGGGTAATCGTCCGCGACAATCGCGTTATTGGCACTCACCAGCTTGCCTTCGGACGGATTGATGCTGCGCGGCAGCAACTGAAACGGCACACGCCCGGTCCAGGCAAACGCGTCCAACCATCCCGGAACGGGAAAGCGCCCCCGCCCCGACGCACGGACCGGTACCGATCCCGGTGCCGCAAAGGCAATGGTGCCACCCGTATCACCGTAAACGATATTCACCTGCGGGGTGTGAAACAGGGTGAGGGCGCTCTCAAAACTACGCCAGTTCCTTGCCGTAACCATACCGGCCAGAGCATCGGGCGTTGAGTCCCGCTCATCGAAAAACGTCGCTGCTAATGAAAGAACGGTATCGGCACCAACAACGCCTTCAATGCCCCCTACAAGATCGGAAATGACCGGGCCGCGCCGGGTCGAGCGGACCGTCATCACTTCATCTGCCTGACCACGAATAACAATGGTTTCCTGCCGGGTGTTAAACGGCAGATACCTGCCGGTTGTATCAAGATAGGATTGGCCATCATCCGACAGGCGTTCGATAAACACATCCTGTAGGTCGGATTGCGTGGCTGTCATACCCCAGGCAACAGTTTCATTATGACCCAGGATGAGAAACGGCACCCCGGCAACTGTTGCACCGGTTCTGGCAGAAGACGGCGTTTCAATTCGCGCCAGATACCAGGTGGACGGCAGGGCAAAGCCAAGATGTGGGTCATTCGCCAGTAAGGGACGGCCGCTTTCCGTGAATTCACCGGAAACCGCCCAGGCATTGGAAGCGCCTTGCGGGCTTGAAGGGAGAGGTGGCAGGAGCGACAGCAATTCGTCCGGTATCTCTGGCAAGGCCGCGACCTGGTTTTGGCCCGTATCAATTCGCACAGTGTCGATAGGGGTCCTGTCCGGATACCAGAACGACAGGACACGATGGTCGGGAAGCTGCCCGAGCATGCGAGTCCTTAACAACTCATCACGCCAATTGCCACTGAGTTGCAACGCCATCAACTTCCCCCAAAGCAGAGAGTCCTGGGGCCGCCAAGGTTCCGGGGCATAGTCAAGGATGGCAAACTCCACGGGCAACGCCTGACGACGCATGCGCAACCAGGCATTTACCCCAAGCGCATAGGACTCGAGAATACGCCGCGTTGAAGCATTCAGGGTCTGAAACTGGGTTTCAACCAGATGGTTGAAACCGAACAATCGCATCATTCGATCAGAAGGAAGGCCTCGTGGTCCCAGGATTTCGGAAAGCCGCCCGGCTGCCAGACGGCGCATGGAGTCCATCTGCCACAATCGATCCTGGGCATGAACAAAACCCAGAGCCGCATAGGCATCCTCTTCATTGTCCGCCTGAATGTACGGAATACCGCGTCTATTCCGTAAGATGGAAACCTGTTCCCGAAACCCGCTGAGCGCAAGATTCCCCGCGTGTTTGGGCACACTCGCCCGGCTCCACAGATAGACACTCAGAAACAGTACCGCCAAACACCCCAAGAGGATGAGCGGTATCAAAAACCTGAACGAGAAAAAACGGAACATGGATATCATGATAAATCGTTTCAATCCTGCCGCCCAACCGGCGATACAAGACCCTTTAAAAGACAAGCATATTTCCGAGGAATTGACATATCACTTTCCGACACCCTGACCGGGGGCGGCATCAGCATGTCCCACAACAATTTTGAAAAAATACCTGGTGCCCCGATTCCAAATAGCGTGAGTGCGCAGATGGTGTTTTTCGTCAGGATGATTGCCTGCTGGTCGTGGTCAATACCGGGCGTTTTCTCGATATCCGGTTTCGGCATGGATTTGGGAGTCGTTTAGCTGATCCCATTCAGAATGCGCGCGGCATCCAAGGCGCAATAGGTTAGAATTCCATCGGCTCCGGCGCGTTTAAAACCGCTCAGGGTTTCTATCATGATGGTATCATAATCGAGCCAGCCATTTTCGCACGCGGCCCGCATCATCGCGTATTCACCGCTGACATGATAGGCGAATGTGGGAACACCAAACATCGATTTGACCCGGTGAACGACGTCCAGATATGGTAAACCCGGTTTGACCATGACCATATCCGCCCCTTCCCTTAGGTCCAATTCAACCTCACGCAGGGCCTCGTCGCTGTTGGCAGGGTTCATCTGGTAGGTTTTCTTATCACCCTTCAACGAACCACCAGACCCCACAGCATCCCTGAAGGGGCTGTAAAACCCTGAGGCATACTTGGCCGCATAAGCCATAATCAGGCTGTCCTGATACCCAGCGTCATCAAGGGCCGTACGAATGGCCCCGACGCGGCCATCCATCATATCCGAAGGTGCCTGGATGTCGCATCCGGCCTCGGCCTGAACCAGAGCCTGCCGGCACAAAATTTCTACCGACTCATCATTCAGGATACGGCCATCGACAACCAGACCGTCATGCCCATCGACGTTGTACGGATCAAGAGCAACATCGCAGATAATGCCCACGTCCCGCGTTACCTGTTTCGCGGTGCGAACCGCACGGCAGACAAGATTTTCAGGGTTGCAGCCCTCACGACCATCCGGGGTTTTCAGAGCAGGGTCCGTGTAGGGAAACAGGGCGATGGACGGAATGCCCTGGTCACGCGCCGCCAGCATCACATCTGCAATCCTGTCCAAACTATAGCGGTAGACACCGGGCATCGAGGCAACAGCCTGTTCTACGCCAGTTCCATCAACAACGAACACCGGCCAGATCAGGTCGTCAACACCCAGCCGGGTTTCTGCCACCATGCGGCGGACCCAGTCGGTCTGACGGGTGCGTCGCAGTCTTGTGGTCGGAAACCCGCCCATGCTTACTTTGCCTTGTCCAGCGCCTGCGCCAGATCCGCAATGATATCATCTGGATGTTCCAAACCGATACACAGACGCACGTAACCCGGGGTCACACCGGAAGCGCGCTGGTCCTCTTCGGATAATTGGGAGTGCGTGGTTGACGCGGGGTGAATAGCCAGACTGCGGGCATCACCGATATTGGCGACATGATACAACAGTTCCAGACCATCAATGAACTTCCGCCCGGCTTGCTTTCCGCCGGCCAGCTCACAACCGATCATCGCGCCGTATCCACCGCTCAGATAGGTATCCGCCCGTTGCCGCTTATCGCCGGTATGCTGACCGGGATAAACAACCTTTGACACATCCCGACGGGTTGCCAGAAAATCGGCAACCTTCGCCGCATTGGAGCAATGGCGAGACATGCGAACGGGCAGGGTTTCCAACCCCTGAATGAACTGAAATGCATTAAACGGGCTCATGGCGGAACCCATATCCCTGAGCAGAATAACCCGGGCGCGCAAAATATAGGCGATGGGGCCCAGGGGTTTGACGGCCTCGGTCCAGATTGCTCCGTGATAGCTGGGATCCGGCTCATTAAGCAGCGGGAAGCGTTCACCACCGGCTTCCCAATCGAATTTGCCGCTATCAACGAGCATGCCGCCAATGGAGGAACCATGTCCGCCAATATACTTGGTGGTGGAATAAAGGACGATGCTGGCGCCGTGCTCAATAGGACGACACAGCATGGCAGCAGCTGTATTATCCATGATCAACGGAACACCGGCCTCGTCGCCGATTTTCGCCACCTCACTGATGGGAAACACCTCAAGTTTGGGGTTTGGTAGGGTTTCGGCATAGTAGCAACGGGTTTTTGAATCCGTTGCGCGGCGGAAGTTTTCCGGATCACCAGGGTCAACAAACCTGCACTCAATACCCAATGATTTCAAAATATTGGAGAATAAATTCCAAGTGCCGCCGTAAATGTCAGTGGAGCACACAAAGTTGTCGCCAGCCTGACAAACATTGAGAATTGCGAATGTCGAAGCGGCTTGCCCGGAAGACAGGGCCAGGGCTGCAACACCACCTTCAATGGCGCTGACCCGTTGCTCCAGTACGTCCTGTGTCGGGTTCATTATGCGGGTATAGATGTTGCCCAATTCCTTCAGGGCAAACAGGTTTTCTGCATGTTCCGTGTCACGAAACTGATAGGAGGTTGTCTGATAAATAGGAACCGCAACGGCACCGGTTGCGGGATCACCGCGGTACCCGGCATGCAGGGCAAGGGTTTCGGGGTGTAAAGTACGTTCGCTCATGAGTTTCTCCACTGTCGATGGATATGTTTCCCTTATCGCCGCCTCAAAGACCACCACAAGGCAGGAATGTCAATGAAATCAGTTACACAGTCCCTGCATCAAGATGCCTTCGTCCCCCCTTGATAGGAAACCGGTCCAGCGCTACCGTTACCAGGCGAGTCGCCCGGTTACAGGATGGTTGATTGAGGCAAACGTGAAGCAGGTTCTGTTTGAGTTCAAGCGGTTCGGTCGCCGTGCCGTTCATATTGCTGCAATTGATCCGGAAACCCGTCTGGAGGTTACAATGGTCGGCGATATTACCTACGGCGAAGAAATGCTCAAAAGACTGGCTGCCCGGAAGCTCAACTACGTTCTGAACAAGAAAATTCGGGAAGCCGAAGAGAAAGCGGAAAAAACCACTTTTAGTGCTGATTGAGCCTCGACAACCCTTCAAACACACGATATGCACCTCAGCCTTATCCCTTGTGTTTCGTTGGCAGATACCTCGAATATATGGTAGAGGGACTGCTCGCAAAGGCCGCGCACATCGTTACGCGTACATCACCATACGTGAAAGAGGTAACAAGTACCATGTCTGGAGCCCTGGCAATTGCCTGTGATCATGGCGGCACAGAACTGAAAGGCATCCTTGTTGCTGATCTTCAGGATGCAGGTTTTGAGGTTGTCGATCTGGGTACTCACAGCACTGATTGTGTTGATTATCCCGATTTTGGCTATGCCGTAGGGGAAGCGCTTTCCAACGGAGAAGCCGACCGGGGTATTTTGATTTGTGGTAGCGGCATCGGTATTTCCATGGCCGCGAACCGATTTTCGGCGGTTCGTGCCGCCACCGTTCATGACGTTACCAGTGCACGGCTATGCCGGGAACACAATGATGCCAATGTGCTTTGCCTCGGGGCAAGACTGATCGGCCCGGAACTGGCACGTGAATGCGTTCAGGTCTTTCTTAACACCGGGTTTGAAGGGGGGCGTCACGTGGGTCGTATCGAAAAACTCTCCAATCCGCCGCGTTGATTGATTTGTTTGTCTTAAAAATTGAAGGAACACCCGTTTTATGAGTTCTTATCCCAACAGTTCGCTCGAGAATTTTTTCTCTCAGTCTCTCGCGGATCGCGATCCCGATCTTCTTGGTTCCATTCAGGATGAACTGGGCCGTCAGCAGAACCAGATCGAATTGATCGCATCGGAAAACATTGTTTCGCGGGCGGTCATGGAAGCCCAGGGCTCCGTTATGACCAACAAATATGCGGAAGGCTATCCGGGGCGGCGGTACTATGGCGGGTGCGAATACGTTGATGTGGCTGAAAAGCTTGCCATCGAGAGGGCAAAGAGGCTGTTCAATTGCGAATACATTAACGTGCAACCGCACTCCGGCGCTCAGGCCAACGGAGCCGTCATGCTGGCGTTGACGCAACCCGGTGACACCATTATGGGGCTGTCTCTGGCTTCTGGCGGTCATCTCACCCACGGAGCACCTCCGGCACAATCCGGTAAATGGTTCAACGCGGTTCAGTATAACGTCCGCAGGGATAATGCCCTGATCGATTTCGATGAAGTGGAACGTCTGGCACGGGAAAACAAACCAAAGATCATTATCGCCGGGGGCTCTGCCTATCCGCGCACCTTGGATTTTGCCAAATTCCGTGAAATCGCCGACAGCGTAGGCGCACTTCTCTGGGTTGATATGGCGCACTTCGCCGGTCTGGTGGCAACAGGACTGCACCCTAGTCCGCTACCCCACGCCGACGTGGTTACCACAACCACCCACAAAACCCTTCGCGGGGCGCGGGGCGGCATGATCCTGTCCAACAACCTGGACATCGGTAAAAAGATCAATTCAGCGGTCTTCCCGGGTCTTCAGGGCGGGCCTCTGATGCACGTCATCGCAGCCAAGGCCGTTGCTTTCGGCGAAGCTCTGGAACCGGGATTCAAGGACTACTGTCAATCCGTCATCGACAACGCAAAGGTTCTTGCAGAAATCCTGATCGAGCGCGGCCTGGACATTGTCAGTGGCGGTACCGACACGCATCTGGTGCTGGTCGACCTGCGGCCCAAGGGACTGACCGGTGACATCACCGAACGCAGTCTGGATCATGCCAGAATGACCTGTAATAAAAACGGTATTCCGTTTGACCCCGAAAAACCCATGGTTACCTCGGGTATCCGTCTTGGTACGCCCGCCGGTACCACGCGCGGTTTCGGCACCGACGAATTCCGTCAAATCGGTAATCTGATCGGTGACGTTCTGGATGGTCTGGCAGCCAACCGTGACGATAACTCTGCTGCTGAAAAAGCCGCCGCCGAAAAAGTCGCAAACCTGTGCGCGGCGTTCCCGGTTTATCAGGATATCTAGGGGACAACGGACAAGGGCGAGCGGCGGAAATGACGGTTGCCGCCAAACAACTTGAGGGATTGAGGAGGTTATCACATGCGCTGCCCATTCTGTGGTAACGACGACACACAAGTCAAAGACTCACGTCCAACGGAGGACAACGCCACCATTCGGCGGCGGCGTTTCTGTTCCGCTTGTGGATCGCGGTTCACGACCTTTGAGCGGGTTCAGTTGCGTGAACTGTCCGTGATAAAATCCGATGGTGAGAAAAGTCCGTTTGATCGGGATAAACTGGCGCGCTCTCTCCACATTGCGCTCCGTAAACGTCCCGTGGACGAAGAGAAGATCGAACGCGTCGTCAACAGCATACAGCGCCGGCTGGAAACTCTGGGCGAAAGCGACATACCCACCAAGGTGGTAGGCGAAATGGTTATGGATTATCTCGCTGATCTGGACAAGGTTGCGTACGTACGTTTCGCTTCTGTCTATCGTAATTTCCGGGAGGCGAAGGATTTTGAAGACTTTGTCGGTAACCTGGGTGACGAAGACGTTTAACAGCGACGATCATGCCTTTATGCGCGCTGCCCTCGTGTTGGCGCGCCGCGGTCTCGGCAATACCGCCCCCAATCCAGCCGTTGGTTGTATCGTTGTCCGCCCGGACCTAGGCAATCGGGTGGTTGGGCGTGGCTGGACCCAACCGGGTGGCAGGCCACACGCGGAAACAAAAGCCCTGGAGCGGGCGGGTGAGGGCTCAGCCGGTGCCACGGCGTATGTAACGCTGGAACCGTGTTGTCATCAGGGTAAAACACCGCCATGCACCAAGGCGTTGATCGAGGCGGGTATCCACCGTGTGGTTGTTGCAACGACAGACCCGGACGAGCGGGTAGCGGGGCAGGGGATCACCACCCTGAGACAGGCCGGCATCATCGTGGAAAGCGGATTACTGGGCACCGAGGCGCGTGATCTGAATACCGGTTTCATATCCCGTATTACGCGCTCACAGCCCTACGTGATGCTCAAGACGGCAACCAGCCTGGATGGGCGTATCGCAACCGCAAGTGGCCAAAGTCAATGGATTACCGGCGAACGTGCCCGTCAGGCCGGGCATGCCTTGCGGGCGCGATGCGATGCCATTCTGACCGGCATGGGCACGGTTCGTGCCGACAACCCGCAACTTACCTGTCGTTTGCCGGGATTGGAAGATCATTCCCCCGTTCGGGTGGTGCTCGACCCCGACCTGGATATGGATGAGAAGGCGGCCCTGATCACATCCGCCGGAAATACACCAACCTGGATTGTCACTTGTAGCGGGGATCAGGCCCGTATTGACCGGATCACCGCAATAGCCGGGGTTAGCGTGCTATCGGTTGAGGCGGATAACAATGGCTATCCGGGTCTGTTACAGACGTTGACGCAATTGGCAAAACACGGAATCAACCGATTAATGATTGAGGCAGGTTCCAAACTCAATGCAGCATTCCTCAAACAGGGCCTTGTTGATGAAATTTCCTGGTTTCGAGCTCCCTTTATCATAGGCGCAGATGGCCTCTCCGCAGTGGAAAGCCTCGATCTTCAGAACCTGGTGGATGCACATACGTTTGACATGACGGCCTCTTTCAACCTAGGAGAGGATCGCATGGATGTTTTCAAACGCAGCAACGTATAGAGGGCCTCGGTGTGTTTACCGGAATTGTTACGGATTTGGGTCGGGTACGCGACATTTCCGGCGATGGTGACAAGCGATTCGAATTCGAAACCATTTATAATACCGCCACCATTGATGATGGTGCTTCAATAGCCTGTAGCGGGGCCTGTCTGACGGTAATTGACAAGGGAGCGGGCTGGTTTGCGGCTATGGTATCCAACGAAACTCTGTCGTGTACCACGCTGTCGTCGTGGACAACCGGCACCCCGGTTAATCTGGAGCGTGCCCTGAAGGTGGGTGATGAATTGGGTGGACATATTGTTTCCGGTCATGTGGACGGCATCGGTATCGTTATCGAGATTAAACCTGATGCCGACTCCCACCGCATGCGCTTTGAGGTGCCAGAAACCCTCACCCGTCAGATTGCGGCGAAAGGATCAATTACCATCGATGGCGTGTCACTGACCGTCAACGACGTTGAAAACAATCAGTTTGGCGTGAATATCATCCCCCACACCATGGCCCTCACGACACTCGGAAAAAAAGCCGTTGGCGATACGGTAAATCTGGAAGTGGACATGCTGGCGCGGTATGTTGCGCGCCTGCTTGAAAAGGGATAACCGTTGTGAGCAATCAGGGTTCGGTCAATACGGCATCAAAACAAGATGTCCAGCGTGCCATGGCGGATGCGGACTACCTGTCCAGTATTGAAGAGATCATCGACGACGCCCGAAATGGCAAGATGTTTATTCTGGTAGACGATGAAAACCGGGAAAATGAGGGTGATCTTGTAATTCCTGCCCAGATGGCAACGCCTGATGCCATCAATTTCATGGCAAAATTCGGGCGCGGCCTTATCTGTCTGGCGCTGACACCGGAACGGGTCCAGGAACTTAACCTACCGCTCATGTCCCATCACAATGAATCCCGGCATCATACGGCCTTTACGGTTTCCATTGAGGCGCGGGAAGGGGTCACGACCGGCATATCCGCATCTGACCGTGCCCGTACCATTGCCGTGGCCATTGATCCCTTGCGCGGTTCGGATGACGTCGTCACACCGGGGCACGTGTTTCCCCTGGAAGCCAAACACGGGGGTACACTGGCACGGGCCGGCCATACCGAAGCCGCCGTCGATGTCTCGAGACTGGCCGGGCTTAACCCTTCAGGCGTGATCTGCGAGATCATGAACGAGGATGGTTCCATGTCCCGACTGCCGGACCTGATCCCGTTTGCCCAGCATCACGGGCTCAAGATCGCCACTATCGCCGATCTGATTGCTTATCGTCTCAAAAACGACAGCATCATCGAACGCACGGTGGAAACCACCATCGACACGGAGTTTGGCGGGCGGTTTGATATGTACGTCTACGTCAACCAGTTGGCTTATGCGGAACACATTGCGCTGGTCAAAGGCGATATCACAAGCGATGAGCCGGTTCTTGTGCGTATGCATGCGTTCAACATTCTCGAAGACGTCCTCGGGGACCGCGACAGCGGCAAGGCGTATCACCTGCACCGCGCCATGGACATTATTGGCAAGAAAGAGCGCGGGGTTGTTGTGCTCATTCGCGAACCCCACAAAGCTAGTTTGTCCGATCGGGTGCGCCTTAAAATCGGGCAACCGCCCACCCAGGGCGCGGAACTCCGTAATTACGGCGTAGGGGCACAAATTCTGCTCGATCTCGGTGTCCGGAAAATGACCCTTGTTTCCAACACAACCCGCAACATCGTGGGCCTCGAAGGGTATGGTCTGGAAGTTGTCGGCCATCACCCCATCGGTGGTGAAGCCTGATCCCTGGCTACGGAGACCCTCGTCATGGCCGATGAACGCCCCAAAATCCTGATTGTTGAAGCCCGCTACTACACGGAGGTTGCCGATCATCTGGTCAACAGTGTGATTGTCGAACTGGAAGCCGCCGAATGCACCTATGAACGGCTCGAGGTTCCTGGCGTGTTTGAAGTTCCCGCAGCGATCATGCATGGCATGAACAGTGACAAGGGCTTCCATGGTGCGATTGCACTTGGCTGTGTCATTCGCGGTGAAACCAGCCACTATGACCATATCTGTGAAGAAGCCAGTCGCGCCCTCATGGATATATCGCTGTCCGGTATCCCTCTCGGGTTTGGCATTTTGACCTGCGAAAACACGGATCAGGCTCTTGCTCGTGCGGACGCCAGGCGAAAGAACAAGGGCAGGGAAATCGCCGATGCGTGTCTCCGTATGATGGAGATTGAGACCATGTACGGGAGCGGGGATTGAGGCATGAACAAAAAAGCGGGCGCACCACCGGCTCGGAACAGCGCGCGCCTCGCGGCGGTTCAGGCCTTGTACGAGATTGACTCCACCGACGCGCCAGTTGATCCGGTTCTGACCGAATTCCTCAACAGGCGCTGGCAGGATTCGATTACCGACGAGTACGACCAACCCGTCGCACTAACCGATTTTGACCACGACTTGTTGGCCTCTATCGTTCAAGGTGTCTCACGTGACATTCACGCCCTGGATACGGAGATTTCCGAGAATCTGAGCGAGAAGTGGACCATGGACCGACTGGAATTGATCATGCGGGCGATCCTCAGGGCCGCTACATTCGAACTCAAGAACAGTATAAAGGTTCCAGTCAAAGTGGTGATCAGCGAGTATATGGATATCGCCGCCGCGTTCTACAGCACCAACGAACCCGCGCTGGTAAACGGCGTACTGAACCAGGTTTCGAAGCGTCTTCGCCCGCGCGAAACCTGAAGCCCCAGATAAAGCTAGATAAAGAAGGACACTGTACCATCAGCACCTTGTCCGAATCCGGGATTATCTCTGAACTTCTGGTGCCTCTATGCAGTTCGCTGCCAGGCGCCTGGGGACTGGAAGACGATGCTGCTCATATTGTAACACCGGCAGGCGAGGACTTGATCGTTACAACGGATACCCTCACCGACGGGGTTCATTTTCGGGCGGTACATGGCTCCGCAAGCGCCGCCAGCCGAGCGCTTCGTAGCAATCTTTCAGACCTTGCCGCCATGGGAGCCCGCCCAGTCTGTTACAACATGGCGTTGAGTATTCCGGATTCCATCGATGAGGACTGGCTGCGTGGTTTCGTAAACCAACTGGCACTGGACCAGGCGCATTTCTCGATTGCGCTGATCGGCGGCGATACCACACGCACACCCGGTCCCTTCAGTGTAACGATCTCCGCCTTTGGTAGTGTCCCTGAGGGCGGTGCCCTGCGGCGAAATGGTGCGCGCCCCGGTGACAACATCTTTGTCAGCGGCACCCTTGGCGACGGATATTTGGGCTTGAAATTACTCAATGGTGAGATCGACAACGGCCTTGTTTCTGATCCGGAATTCGCCATTGAAAAATTCTCTTTCCCGGTACCGCGCATCGACCTGGGTACGGCTTTGCGCGGCAAGGCCAGTGCCTGCGCTGATGTATCGGATGGATTGCTGCGGGATCTGGGGAACATCTGTCGCGCATCCAAAACAACCGCGCGGATCGAACGCGAAGCACTGCCGTTTTCTGAAACCGCGAAATCCATCATGGGAGCCAACGGTATAGACGAACACAAACTGATAACCGGCGGTGATGACTATGAACTGATCTTTTGCGTACCGCCGTCTTCTACCCTAAAATCCACCACGCCAGTCACGCGAATCGGAACAATTGTTGAGGGCCTTTCGGATAAAAGTCCTGTCCTGGTGACGAAAAATGGCACCGAACTGGATAATGATACAGACGTCGGTTATGAACACACATGGTAACCGGACCGGCAAACCACGGGTCGAATTGGCGCAACCAATGCTTTGCCCTCTGTTTCCGCGGAACGCTAGTCTGACACCGCGAAACACAGGGTTCTGAAACTGGGAAGTCGCAGGTGAAAATACTGGTTATCGTTGTCGCAGTCTTCATCATTCTTGCGGGCGGCACGTTCGGTGTTATGCGCTCCTTGCAAGTGGGTCCGTTTGCGCCCATAGAGGAGATTCCGGCGGACACAGTCGTTCCCGACGAACCTTCCATCTTCATTGACCTGGAGCCTCTGGTCGTCAACGTTTTTCAGGACCAATCGGTAGCAACGATTGTTCAGGTAACGGTCAAGTTGGAGACCCTGGGCAAGGAAAACGCTAGCTATGTAAATAAACAATTGCCCAGGATCACAAACGCGCTGCTACAGGACCTGCACAGCTATCTGCCGCGGGTTCTGAAAGAAAAAGGATCACGCGTGGATGTATTCGTTCTGAAGAAGAGAATGAAGGTGATTGTCGACCGATTGTATCCCGAGGGACAGGTTCATGACGTCCTTATTCAATCCCTGAGCGAAAACAGTTAAATTCGTCCATTCAGGACAATCAAAAATCCGACGACGAGTTGTTGCTTTATGGCTGATCTTCTGTCATTTTCCCCGCGCCTTGCGCTGGGCTCTGGCTTTGTGCATCCAAAATTCGGTTTTTCAGGAGATTTTCTCCCAACCCAAACGTGAAAGAGGGGACTTGTTGACATGGATCTCTATGCCTTGACCATCGTTTGTGGCGCTCTTGCCTTGGTGTACGGGGTGTGGGCAATTCGCTCCGTTCTGGCGGCACCTGCTGGCAATGAACGTATGCGAGAGATTGCTGCTGCTATTCAGGAAGGCGCGGCGGCCTATCTGAACCGTCAGTACACGGCCATTGCTGTTGTTGGCGCTATCATTGGTATTCTGCTCGGCCTGAAACTGGGTGTGCTTGTTGCCATCGGATACTTCATCGGCGCCATTCTGTCCGGTGTCGCCGGTTACATTGGCATGAACGTCTCCGTTCGCGCCAATGTTCGCACCACGGAAGCCGCGCGATCCCAAGGTCTTGCAGGCGGACTGGATGTGGCTTTCAAAGCCGGTGCCGTGACCGGTATGCTGGTTGTCGGGCTGGCTCTGTTGGGCATCGCGATCTACTACGTGTACCTGCGCAGTGCCATTGACACCTCCACCGCCGCGGGCATGCGTCATGTGCTTGAAGCCCTTGTGGCTCTCGGTTTCGGTGCCTCTCTGATTTCCATCTTTGCCCGTCTGGGCGGCGGTATTTTCACCAAGGGTGCGGACGTTGGATCCGATCTCGTAGGTAAAATCGAAGCCGGTATACCGGAAGATGATCCTCGTAACGCCGGCGTTATCGCCGACAACGTGGGTGATAACGTAGGTGATTGCGCCGGTATGGCTGCTGACCTGTTCGAAACCTATGCGGTTACCGTGGTTGCAACCATGTTGCTGGGGGCCATTTATTTCGTGGGTGACGTTCAGGAAAGCATGATGCTGCTGCCATTGTTGGTTGGCGGCGTTTGCATCGTCGGCTCCGTGGTCGCAACATTTTTCGTTCGTCTGGGTGCCAACAACTCCATTATGGGTGCGCTTTACAAGGGTTTCATCGCCAGCGCCATCATCTCTGCCGTTTTGATCGGCGGCATCATCTCCGCAATAACCGGTTGGGATGCTGAAATGGCCATGGGTGCTGACACCATTACCGGAACCAACCTGTTTTGGTGTGCCATGATCGGTCTGGTCGTAACCGGCCTGATTATCTGGATAACCGAATACTACACCGGTACCGATTATCGTCCGGTGAAAAGCGTTGCTGCGGCCTGCGAAACCGGCCACGCAACCAACGTGATCCAGGGTATTGCAGTTTCCATGGAAGCCACCGCCCTGCCCGTTATCGTGATCTGTGGCGGTATTATCGTTGCCTACATCAACGCCGGTCTGTTTGGCATCTCCATGGCGGCCACCACCATGCTGGCCTTGGCCGGTATGGTTGTTGCTCTGGATGCATTTGGTCCGGTGACCGACAACGCCGGGGGTATTGCCGAAATGGCTGAACTGCCGGACGATGTTCGCAACACCACCGACGCGCTGGACGCTGTGGGAAACACCACCAAAGCCGTCACCAAAGGTTATGCCATCGGTTCCGCCGGGCTGGCGGCCCTGGTGCTGTTTGGGGCCTTTACAGAAGACCTTAGCCACTATTTCCCGGGCGTTGATGTGACCTTCAACCTTCAGGACCCGTACGTGGTTGTTGGCCTCTTCATCGGTGGCATGTTCCCGTTCCTGTTCGGTGCCATGTGCATGATGGCCGTTGGCCGGGCAGGGGGCGCCGTCGTTGTTGAGGTGCGCCGTCAGTTCAAGGAAATTGCCGGCATCATGGAAGGGACCGCCAAGCCTGAATACGGCAAATGCGTTGACCTTCTGACCAAAGCCGCCATCAAGGAAATGGTTGTTCCATCCTTGCTGCCGCTGTTGGCTCCCTGGGCTGTATATCTGGCTGTCAATGCCATCGCAGGGCAGTCTGCTGCATTTGCGGCTGTGGGCGCCATGCTCATGGGCACAATCGTCACCGGCCTTTTCGTGGCTCTTTCTATGACCGCCGGCGGTGGCGCTTGGGATAATGCCAAGAAATACATTGAAGACGGCAACCATGGCGGCAAGGGCTCTGAAGCCCATCATGCCGCTGTGACGGGTGATACGGTTGGCGATCCATATAAGGACACAGCCGGCCCCGCCGTCAACCCGATGATCAAAATCATCAATATCATGGCTATTCTGATGCTGGCTATTCTGGCCTGATCGGATCGCCATTGAGACAGAAACAAAGAAGCCCCGGCCATGGGCCGGGGCTTCTTTTATGCTGTTGGCGAGCCATTGCTACTCTTTGTTGAAGCGGCCCAAATTGCCAAAAAACTGATCAAACAGGCTGGGATCATTGCCCAGTGTCGGAGTTTCCCGTTCGGTGGGCACAACGGTTTGACTGTCTTCAAGACGCAGGGTTTCAACATTCTCCAGCACGCCGCCCTGATCAAACTTTATGATAACCACTTGGCGTTCATAAATATCAGGCTCAAGAAAGGCGAAAGTTTCGGATTTCTGGCTGATATAAAACCATGTTTCTCTCTCGAACATGGCAACACTGGACGGCGATCCCAGCAGCTGGGCAACTTCGTCCCGCGAGGTTGCCCCCGGTTCAATGGATGCCAAAAGGTCAGGGTCAGGCAGGTTGCCCCGTGTCGCGTAGCGGGATTCACAGGCCGAAACCGCAAGTGCGCCGACAATCAACCCGACACTTAATACCGATTTACCGATACCTGACATGATTACCAACCAATCCGTTTAACCACTGATCACAGGATTTACCATGCTCTACTGCAAAAGACTTAACTGCGGCAAGAATAAAGTCTGTTCCTGAACCGGGGAAAAAGATACTGTCCGCGAACAATGAACCTGAGCTTTACCACAGTATATCCGAAATCACCACGTTCATGAAGTTCGTTAATCGCATCAAGGAAGCCTTAAAAAGTCCCTTTGACCATGCCCCGGCGCACGCGCTCTATGTTACAACTGTGGCTCAGGCCCGTATGCCATGGTTCTATGAACACTGTCAGGTGCCGGATACCCCCGAGGGCCGCTTTGACATGGTTGCGGTGCATACCTGTTTGCTAATCCGTCGTTTACAGCCCGATCACAGCCCGCAGGCCGCCGACCTCGCACAAGCTGTGTTTGACATCCTGTTCGCCGATATGGATCAGAACATGCGCGAGATGAGTATCGGCGATACCGGTGTCGCCAAGCGCATTCGAAAAATGGCAGAAGGGTTCTATGGCCGCGCAGCGGCTTATGACGCGGCGTTGACCGATTCATCTGACGAACCCCTCAACGATGTCATAGACCGTAATATTTATCGGAATGCGAACGCAACACCCAAGGGACTCGCAGATATGACGCGATACATTCGTTCTGTCGCTAAGCACCTGGATTCTTTGACAATCAGAGACCTGTATAAGGGGCAGGTCAGTTTCCCCGCCGCCGGATAATCCTGTCATGGTGCCCGAGTTTAGCCGTCCAGTCCCTGTTGGAAATCTGTCCCGGGTGTGGCGGGAAAAAGAAGTTTGCGCCACCGAGACCGAGTGCCGGGCACTTGCGGAAAGACTTGATCTGATCACAATGGAAAACATTAGCGGAAAGGTCTCTTTCCGGGTGTCGAGTACCTACCAGATAACAGGGTGTGAAGTGCTTGATGTGGAAGCATCCCTGTCCGCATCCATCACGCAGGCCTGCGTCCTTACCATGGAACCGGTGGCAAGTACCATTGACACGGTGTTCACAGGTCTCGCCGTTACGCCCGGAAACCCGCTACCGGGCACCACGGACGAAGGTGATTTCGATGACATGGAGGCCCCTGAAATTCTTGCAAAAATTGATGGTGGGCAAATTGATATCGGGGAACTTTTGGTGGAGCAGCTATGCCTCGAAATGGATCCGTTCCCCAAAAAACCGGGGGCCCGCCTCGACGGTGCAGGGCTCGATGCCTATTCAGACGATGATCCATCCAAAACCGGCCCGTTTGCCGCGCTGGCAAAACTTCGGAATAATCGCGATTAAGCGTATCAATCAGCTTGCTCATGGCTTAGTATTTGTATATGTAACCCCGCTTCTGACAACAACTACGATTTTTCCGAGGTACGTTAGTAATGGCTGTTCCTAAGAAGAAGGTTTCAAAATCACGGCGCAACATGCGGCGCGCTCACCATTCGCTTGCGTCATCGGTGTACGAAGAATGCCCTAACTGTGGCGAGCTCAAGCAGCCCCACCATGTTTGTGGCGCATGCGGTTACTACAATGATCGCGAAGTTTTGGAGGTGGGAGACGCTGCCTAAGCCCCACTAAATGGCTAATAAGGACCGTCACCACTTGGTAAACGAATTAACGCTGTCCATTGACGCAATGGGCGGGGACGCCGCCCCGCAAATGACCATCGAAGGCGCGGACCTTGCGCTTGCGATGCTGCCCCATGTGCGCGTCATCGTTTATGGCGACGAACGGCGGATTACGCCGTTGCTTGACAGGGGTTCTGCGCGCCTGAAACAACGGCTCGACCTGGTTCATAGCGATGATGTTATCACCAACGACGAGAAACCTTCGGTCGCGTTACGCAGCGGGCGAAACTCCAGCATGAGACTTGCCATCAATGCCGTGGGCGAGGGCAAGGCGGCCGGTGTTGTATCCGCCGGTAATACGGGTGCGCTCATGGCCATGGCCAAATTCGTCATGAAAACCCTGCCGGGTATCGATCGACCGGCCATCGCAACCGTCTTGCCGACGAAACGCGGGCGAACCGTGATGTTGGACCTGGGGGCCAATATCGACTGCGGGGTGGACAATCTCGTACAGTTTTCCGTTATGGGTGAAGCCTATGCCCGCAATGTCCTGGGCCTTGAACAGCCGACCATCGGTCTGTTGAACGTGGGTGTTGAGGGCCTGAAGGGCAACGAAGCGGTGAAGGGAGCGGCGCAGATTTTGCAGGAAACCCATTTACCCATTGAGTTCTATGGGTTTGTCGAAGGCGATGATATCGGGCTCGGCTCCGTAGACGTGATCGTCACCGATGGTTTTACCGGTAACGTGGCCCTTAAAACGGCGGAAGGGACCGCCCGGTTGCTGAGCGGGTTCTTGAAGGAGACTTTCTCCTCCAGTCTTATGGCAAGGGCCGGGGCGTTGCTGGCCTTTTCGGCGTTGAATGTCTTTAAGGAAAAATTTGATCCTCGGCATCATAATGGTGCTATGTTTCTGGGCCTCAACGGTATTTGTGTGAAGAGCCACGGGGGCACGGATGCCCTCGGATTTGCCAATGCGATCAAGGTCGCCGCTGATCTGGTCGGTAACAATGTCAACGACGAGATCAAACACGATTTTGCCGAACTGGATGCAGAACTTCAGTCGGCAGAAAAAGAGGGGATGGAGATAGGGGTGGATCAATCCAGTCAGGTCGGTGCGGGCGGTTCATGAGCCAGCCACGATCCTATATTGCAGGGTGCGGCTCGTACCTGCCTGAACGCTGCGTGACCAATGACGAACTTGCAAAAACCGTCGACACCAGTGACGAGTGGATTTTTGTCAGAACCGGTATTAAATCCCGTCATATTGCCGCCGATGGCGAACTGACCTCGGACCTCGCCTACCAGGCCGCTATGCGCGCCCTAGAGCACGCTGAAATGACGGCGGATGAAATTGATCTGTTGATTGTTGCAACCACCACACCGGATCGCACCTTCCCGGCAACAGCAACCCGCGTCCAATCCATGCTGAACATGAAAAACGGCGCCAGTTTCGACGTGCAGGCCGTGTGCTCCGGCTTTGTCTATGGCTTGTCTGTGGCCGACAATTTTGTTCGCGCAGGCCAGGCAAAGACCGTCCTGCTGATCGGCGCAGAGACCTTCTCACGCCTCCTGGACTGGGAAGACCGCTCAACGTGCGTGCTGTTTGGTGACGGTGCGGGTGCCGTCGTAGTCAAGGCCGATCCCGAAGGCTCGGGCGGACAGGGTGCCAATGCCCGTGGCATTCTTTCGACGCACCTGCATTCCAACGGCAACCACGACGACCTCCTCTATGTGGATGGCGGACCGTCCTCCACCCAGACAACCGGACACGTTCGCATGATCGGCAAGGACGTGTTCCGTCATGCCGTGATCAACCTCGCTTCCGTGGTGGACGAAGCGCTTGAGGCCAATGGCTTGAGCCTCAATGACCTTGACTGGCTAGTTCCGCATCAGGCCAACAAGCGTATCCTGGACAGCACGGCGCGGAATCTTGGCCTGACCGAGGACCGTGTGGTGGTCACCGTGGATAGGCACGCCAATACCTCGGCAGCCTCCATTCCCCTGGCCCTCGACGAAGCCGTCAAAGATGGTCGCATCCAGGCCGGTCAATTGATCCTGCTGGAGGCCATGGGCGGCGGCCTGACATGGGGTGCTGGGCTCGTTCGCTGGTGAGTTCGCCCTCCACGCCAACACCCTGATAATCCCTGAAAACCAACAGGAAAAATTGGTGAGCGTCGTCACAAATCCTGCGTTTGCCCGTTGACGCCCATACCGCACCGCTGTACCCTCCGAGCAACTCAAAAAAATCTTGAGACGGGGATCAGCATCATGTCGGGCAAAACGGTAACACGGGCACAATTGAGTGAAGCCGTGTATCACGAAGTTGGTCTTTCACGAAACGAGTCGTCTGATCTTCTGGAAAGTGTGCTCTCCTACATGTCCGATGCATTGGCGCAGGGCGAGACCATAAAAATCTCCTCTTTCGGCAGCTTCTCGGTCCGCGAAAAAGGACCACGCATCGGTCGCAACCCAAAAACCGGAGAAGAGGTGCCGATCCAGTCCCGCAAGGTTTTGGTGTTCCGCCCCTCCCAGGTTCTGAAAAGCCGCATCAATGCGGGCAACAGAGCCCAGTAATTTTAAGGATCAGGATCGCGGCCCAAATCTATGGCATCTTCGGATCAGGACAGGAAACGCTCAGGCAAGTCACCGGACGCCTTTCGCACCATTAGCGAAGTAGCCAGGGAGCTTAACCTGCCCCAGCACGTGTTGCGGTTCTGGGAATCCAAATTCAGCCAGATCACACCCCTGAAACGCGCTGGCGGCCGGCGCTACTATCGTCCCGATGATATCGCGTTGCTGTCGCGTATCCGCGATCTTCTGCACAAAGAGGGTTATACCATCAAGGGCGTGCAGAAACTGCTGCGCGAAAACGGGGCCAAAACGGTACGCGAAACCGAACCGGAACCGACACCGGATACCCCGCAAACCCGCCCCGATAATGACAGGCTTACGGACACTATCCGCTCCATCATCGCCGAGCTTGAAACCGCTCACGGCACGCTGCGCGACGCACTGAAAAACGCTTTATAATCGGCTATTTTCTATTTGTGCCCACTCACACCCGGGCGTATAGTGCGCACTTGCACGCTATTCGATTTAGGGAAGCCGCGTGCCGGATGACGGTCGGGGAGTAGCTCAGTCTGGTAGAGTACTCGGCTGGGGGCCGAGCGGTCGCAGGTTCAAATCCTGTCTCCCCGACCATTTTTTTGGGGCTATTTCTTAACCGCATACACCACACCGCCGACAAGCAGGCCCCAGAAAGCGCCGCCGACGCCGAGGAACGTCACCCCTGAGGCCGTGATCAGGAAGGTAATGACGGCAGCTTCACGGGCGGCATCATCATCCAGACTGCCTTTCAGGGCACCCATGAACGCGCCTATCAGGGCGAGGCCTGCCACAGCCCGGATCAGGAGCGGCGGAGAAACCTCGATAAAGGAAACCGCCGCAGCGGCAAAAATACCGAACATCACATAGGCCAGTCCCGCCACCACGGCAGACCAGTAGCGCCGTGACGGGTCAGGATGGGCGTCTTCGTTGGCGCACAATGCCGCGGTAATGGCTGCCAGATTGGTGGCATGGGCTCCGAACGGCGCGCTGATAGCGCTGAATACACCGGTCCAACTGAACAAGGGGCCGGGCTTGGGGTGATAACCGAAACTGTCCAGTACGGCGATACCCGGAATGTTCTGCGACGCCATGGTCACCACAAACAGAGGCAGGGCGATGCCAATCAGGCTGGCAACGCTAAACGCCGGCGTCACCAGCACCGGCGCGGTCCAGACATCGAGTGTATCAAAGCCCGGCATATCAGTGCCGAAGATGATTAACAGAAAAGTCAGCAGCACGGCAGAGGGCATGGCCATGAGTTTTGAAAACCGACCGACCACGAACCAGATCACCAGAATAGGGATACCGAACAGGGGCATTGTGGCGGCGGCTTCAAAGGGGGCAAGGCAAAACGCCAGTAGCACACCCGCCAGCATGGCTTGAGCCAACGCTACCGGGATCGCCGATACCAGACGACCAAAGGTCTGCCAAAGGCCTGCAATCACAACCAGCCCCGCCGAGACCAGAAATGCCCCCACGGCAGCGGAAAAGCCGCCGTCGATGTCGGCAGACGCGCCCAGCAGCGCCGCACCCGGGGTCGACCAGGCCGCACTGATGGGCATACGGTGTCTCAGGCTCAGGAAGATGCCGCACAATCCCATGGCTACGGACGCCGCCATCAGGCCCGAAGCGGCCTCGGCCGCGCTGGCGCCGACTCCCACAAGGCCCTGAACCACGATAGCGAAGGAACTGGCGAAACCGACAAAGGCCGATAACAAGCCCGCGGCCAAAGCCGAAAGCGAGAAACTGCGCATCACGAAACCTCAGCAACCAAACAGCGCAGGGACTTTGGCACAAGGGATGAGCAGACAACACAAAAAATGCGACCGGCATGGGGCTCCGGTTGACACAAATTGCAAACTTCCCCGCGTTTATTGTCGGATTCAGAACTTCCGCTCATCGGGCGGTAGCCCCTCGCTCAGAACCGCCCGACCGCTATCGGTGAGACGACAGACCAACCAGTCAGGTTTAATGGGGTTCGTAAACCATGGTTCTGCCCAGCCTTCGTTCAGACAACTGCGGATGGTCCGTTCGTTGTAGCGCTGACCGTTTTCATCAAACAGCGGCAACTTTCCACCCGCCTGACTCAGGCCACGGGATAACCAGCTTCGCTGTTTCGCAGAGGGACCGGCAGCGACCGGCTCACCGGGCGGGCGCTTCTTTTTGACCGGAAACTTGTGAATGTTGGCGTTCTCGCGCATGACAGGATGGTACGATAAATCAGGATTACCGCCAAGCAACAACTCCGTGGGACCGTTCAAAGGTTTGTCATGCCCCGCCTGAAGGCAATCGAACCGTGGCAACGGCCTGCGCGGCAATGCCTTCCTCACGGCCTGTAAAACCGAGGCGTTCGGTGGTCGTTGCCTTGATACTGACACGGCTCACATCCACACCCATGATCCCGGCAAGAACATTACGCATGGTATCGCGGTGCGGAGAAATGGCCGGTTTCTGACAAATAAGGGTGACGTCCACGTTGACGATTGTGCCACCGCGTTCACGGACCATTTTTGCGGCGTAATCCAGAAAGATATGCGATTCCGCGTTTTTCCATGTGTCATCGGTCGGTGGAAAGTGCGCACCGATATCGCCGTCGCCCAAGGCACCAAACAGCGCATCACACAACGCGTGCAGGCCCACATCCGCGTCGGAATGCCCCATCAACCCACGATCAAAGGGAATCCGTACACCGCAGAGATGCACCCCGTCACCATCGTCAAACCGGTGAACATCGTAACCCATTCCCGTTCGCGTTTCCATGACTTCCCCTTCGGCCATCAAGGCTTCCAGATGATGGAAATCCTGTTCCGTTGTCACTTTCAAATTCATCTCGTCACCTGCCACCAACACCACGTCGAGCCCGGCAGCCTCGGCAATGGAGGAATCATCGGTCATATGCAGGGCCCCCTCGACCGTCTCATAGGCCGCCATCAGGTTGCTGAAGCGAAATCCTTGCGGCGTTTGCGCCCGCCAGAGGGCCCGTCTATCAACAGTCCCGGCAACCGTTTCCTCGCCGGTTTCGTCATGCCTTTGGGAACGTTTCAACGTATCGACCACGGGCAGGGCGGGAACAACACCCGTATGATGGTCCAGTCCATCCACCACCCGCGAAATCAGCTCAGATCCGGGAAAGGGGCGGGCCCCGTCGTGTATCAGAACTTTTTCAGGCGCGCTTTCGGCGAGCACCTTAAGACCGTTGAGGACTGATTCCTGACGGGTGTCGCCGCCCGTAACCGGCGGTAAAACACTTAGGCCGTCAGCCGCCGCATGGAACAGATCCTCGTGCCCGGCACCAACCACCACGCAGACCTGATCGAGCGCCAAATGTTCCGTAAACGCCCGCAAGGTGTGACGCAACATGGGAGACCGCAACAAGGACTGATACTGCTTCGGAACCGTTCCCGCCGCCCGTAAACCACTCCCGGCGGCGACAATAATCGCCGCACACACCCCAGGGGGCTGTTGCATTGAGTTCTGGCTGTTCATGGGAAATTTCTATTGTACTGAAAGAGAATGTCAAACGTGAGCAGGTGCAAATTCCCACGAACAGCGCTTTGCACTTGCCAAACCCGCAAAGCGGCGCAATTCTCCAGCCCTCTGAACACGAGCGGAAACCGGTTTCCAACCCATGACAAGCAATGTCCTTTTCAGCCTTCTGGCGGCCCTTGCGGTGTTTCCCGCGGCTGGACTCAGCTTGCGTAGCGGCCGAACCGACGGCATGTTCCGGATCACGCTCGCGCTCGCAATCGCAGGGCCTTTGATCTGGATAGCGGTGCGCTCCGACGTGGTCTGGCAGCGGGATTTTGCCTCGGCACTCTGGATTACCGTCGTGGCAACGACAATCGTTTATGCATTGCTGATTATCATGATCCGGGACTCCCTTCATCTGAAAGGGATTGTTCTACCATACATGGCACTATTGGCGTTGCTGGCCTTTATCTGGGAGACGGCGGGGCCGGGCATAAATACGGAAATCACCAGCGGCTGGTTGATTGTTCATATTCTGGTTTCGGTTACAACTTACGCCGTGGTTACGCTAGCGGCCTGTGCGGCCTGCGCCGGGTTTCTTCAGGAACGGGCCCTCAAATCCAGACATACAACAGCTTTCACCCAACGGCTCCCGTCAGTAGCGGACAGCACCGCCCTGCAAGTCCGTTTGCTGGGGATTGCCGAATTTATCCTCGCCTTGGGATTGATCAGCGGCGTTGCATCGTCTCTGGCACAGGGGGGCCCGGCTTTCGAAATCGATCACAAAACCCTGTTTGCCTTGCTGACATTTGTCTTTTTGGGTGGGATGCTCGTCATCCACCACAAAAGCGGACTTCGCGGCAAACAAATCATGCGGGCCATTCTCGTTGGTTACCTGTTGCTGACGCTCGCCTATCCGGGCGTGAAATTCGTCACGGATGTTATTCTTTGAAGCCATTTAATGCTTCCGTTAATTCATTAAAATTATTGCAATTTCCATGCTGATGCCTAATAAATAGGCACATTTTTCGGAATGCTTGCGTAGAGCCACTGCCATGACCATCAAAATCGGCCCCATCAAATTGGAAAACAATGTTGTTCTGGCACCTATGTCCGGGGTAACGGATATGCCGTTTCGCCGTCTGGTAAAGAGTTTTGGTGTCGGCTTGGTGGTTTCGGAAATGATCGCCAGCAAAGCCATGGTCTATGCGGCGAAGAAAACCCTGAAAATGTCCAGTAACTGTGCGGAAGAACAGCCCATGTCCGTGCAACTGGCGGGTTGTGAAGCCCCGATCATGGCCGAGGCCGCAAAGCTCAATGAAGACAGGGGGGCCGCCGTCATCGACATCAACATGGGATGTCCGGTGAAAAAAGTCACCAACGGCGATGCGGGCTCGGCGCTTATGCGTGATCTCAAACACGCCGAAAGCCTGATCAAGGCAACCGTTAACGCCGTTAACATCCCTGTAACCCTGAAAATGCGCACGGGTTGGGACGATAACAACCGCAATGCCCCTGACCTGGCGAAGATCGCCGAGGATTGCGGGATCAAGGCCGTCGCGGTTCACGGTCGGACCCGTTGTCAGTTTTATAAAGGCCAGGCCGACTGGGCATTCATTCGCAATGTCAAGAACGCGGTTTCGATCCCTGTGTTCGCCAATGGCGATGTAACGACCCTGGAGGATGCGAAAGAGATTCTCAGACTGTCCAGCGCTGACGGTGTCCTGATCGGACGGGGTGCCTATGGGAAACCCTGGTTCCCGGCGCAAGCCGCCGAGTTTCTGAAAACCGGCGAGCGGCTCGCCGATCCGTCATTGTCCGTGCAACGCGATTGCGTGCTTCGGCACTATGAAGACATGCTGGAACATTACGGCGAAGATGTTGCCGTCCGCGTGGCC
Source organism: Rhodospirillales bacterium (assembly GCA_963921245.4). Taxonomy (GTDB): domain Bacteria; phylum Pseudomonadota; class Alphaproteobacteria; order Rhodospirillales; family Casp-alpha2; genus JABJGO01. The sequence goes on from CAWUEY030000001.1 coordinate 1,544,659, forward strand.
CGCAAGCATATCGGCTGGTATTCCAGGGGACTGTTCGGCGCGAGCGAGTTTCGGGCCGCGGTCAATGCGGCGTCCAGTGCAGACCGCGTCAAAACCCTGATCCGTGAATTTTACGCCCCCCAGATTGAACGACTGGCAGCCTGATGACACAAGCAAAGTTGCAACTCGTCAGGAGTGACGCAGAAAATGCAATTGACCTGAACGCCGTATTTAACGATCTCAACATCGCTATTATGGTTCTGGATGGGGGCGGGCGTATCCTTGAGGCCAACGATGCTAGCGAAGTCCTCACGGCGAAAAGCCGGGATACGCTGATCGGCAAACCTCTCGGTAGGATTGTCCCCGGATTGGCCGCACTAGAACCCCTGGCAGAGCGATCCCTGGACAGTGGTGCCGCCGTAACAGATCACCGGTTTGAATTCGCCCTGCCGGAGCGGGCCGCCACACTGACGCTGGATATCGCAGTTTCCCCTCTGTCAGAACAATCCGGTTGCGTCGTGGTTCGCATGGTTGAAACCACCGTTTCCCAAACCATGGACAGACGTCTGGGATATCTTGGGGCGGCCCTGTCGGTAACCGGTATGGCATCGGTTCTTGCCCACGAGGTTAAAAACCCACTGTCCGGTATCCGGGGCGCAGCCCAGTTACTGGGACAGAATGCAACCGACGGTGAGCGGGGTCTCACAGACCTTATCCGGGATGAGGCGGATCGAATTTGCGATCTGGTGGACCGGATGGGGCAGTTTTCCAATGCCGTGGAATTCCGGCCCGTCGCCCTTAATATTCATGAGGTCCTGGACCGCGTTCACCGGCTGTCGGAGAACGGTTTCGCCGCTGCCGTTCCGCTTACAACAGATTACGACCCGTCACTGCCGCCGGTTTCCGGTGATCGGGATTTGTTGATTCAGGTCTTTCTCAATCTGGTCAAGAATGCCGTTGAGGCCGTTTCCGCGAAATCAGGACGCATTGCCCTGAAAACTTCATATGTTTCGGGAATACACATGCATTCAGGGGGCGAAGACGTCAGCAATCGGAGCCTGCCAATCTGTATTGAGGTCATTGACAACGGAAGCGGTATTCCGAACCACGTGCGTGAGCATTTGTTCGATCCTTTTGTAACGTCAAAACTGCACGGCAGTGGACTGGGGCTCGCGCTGACGGCAAAGATCATCAATGATCATGGCGGATTGGTGGATTTCGACTCAACGACCGACGGAACCAGTTTCCGGGTCTATTTGCCGGTACATGTGGACGGGAAGAGAGCACCGCAGTGAGCACCAGCCCGACCATTCTGGTTGCCGACGACGATCACGGCATTCGAACCGTCGTTACCCAGGCACTGAACCGGGTTGGATATCGTGTCATCCCGGTGGCATCCGCAACATCTCTGATGGAACAGGTGGCCGCCGGCGCAGGGGATTTGCTGATCACCGACGTTGTCATGCCCGATGGCAATGGTCTTGATCTGCTGGCGGAGATCAAACACCAGCGACCGGACATGAAAATCATTGTCATGAGTGCGCAAGCCACGCTGATGACGGCTGTAAAAGCAACGGAGCTGGGAGCATACGAATATCTTCCAAAGCCATTTGATATTAACAAACTATCCAGACATGTTGACTTGGCACTTAAAGATACTTCCGAGGCCGGGCAAGAGATCGGACAGGCGGAACTGGATGACAGTCTGCCTTTGATCGGCCGGTCCCCTGCCATGCAGGATATCTACCGCACCATAGCCCGGTTGCTGAACACCGATCTAACCGTCATGATCACTGGTGAAAGCGGCACCGGGAAGGAGCTTGTGGCCCGTGCCCTGCACGATTTCGGAAAACGCGCCGGAGAACAGTTTGTTGCCATCAACATGGCCGCCATACCGAAAGAGCTGATCGAAAGCGAGCTGTTCGGCCACGAAAAAGGCGCGTTTACAGGGGCAGCGACCCGCAACATCGGTCGTTTTGCCCAAGCAGAGGGCGGAACTCTGTTCCTAGACGAGATCGGCGACATGCCCGTCGAGGCACAGACCCGGTTGCTGCGCGTGCTTCAGGAAGGGGAGTTTACGCCTGTGGGCAGCCGGACTTCCCAGAAAACCAACGTCCGTATTGTCGCAGCGACCCATCGCGACTTGCGTCAACTCATTGCCGAAAACCGGTTTCGTGAAGACCTGTTTTTCCGCCTGAATGTGGTGCCCATCTCCATTCCACCGCTTCGCGATCGGACCGACGATATCCCGGAACTGGTGCAATACTTCCTCAAAAAATCCAGCGAAGGCCTGCGCTTGCCGGAAAAACAACTGTCATCAGAAGCAGCCCATGTTCTGAGGGCGCACAGCTGGCCTGGCAACGTGCGTGAGCTTGAAAACCTGATGCAACGCCTGACCGTTCTCAGCACCGAAGAAACTGTTTCGACAGCACTGATCCGTTCGGAACTGGATGACAGCGCCGTCCGAACCGGACAAGACCATGACAATGGCGGACTTTCCGGATCGGCAGAACGCCATATTCAGGATTATTTCCGCGCCCATCGCGGACGATTGCCCGCCGCCGGCCTTTACGACCGGATCATACGCGAGGTTGAAAAACCCCTGATTAATCTGACCCTGAATGCAACCAGCGGAAACCAGATCAAAGCCGCCGGTGTTCTTGGTCTTAACCGTAACACGCTTCGCAAGAAAATCCGGGAACTGGGAATCGACGTATCACGGGGCAAGAGATGAGCAGCACTCCCAACACCCCATCGACGCCACTATCGTCACCTGCGCCGAAAACCGCCGACGGGTCCTGGTGGCTAACGCGTGCCGTTGATCGCTTATCTCGGCTCACCAACAGCCGCAAAACAGCTTATGCCATCGCCGGAGCGGCCTTGATATCGGGTGCCAGCACCGTAGCCACCATGTTAGAAGCTGATCACGACCTTCAGACCGTGGCTTATCTTCTGTATATCGATCTGGTTCTGCTTTTGCTGATGGCCGTACTGGTGCTTTCCCGTTTTCTGGGCGTGTGGCTGGAACGCAAACGCAGTAACGCCGGGGCCAGCCTGCATATCCGACTGGTGATGTTGTTCAGCCTGATCGCGGTGACGCCTGCGGTTCTTGTCGCCATTTTCGCGGCGGTGTTCCTGAACATGGGTCTACAGGCCTGGTTCAGTGAGCGGGTCCGCACGGCGGTCGAAGATTCCGGTCAGGTTGCGGCGGCGTACCTCTACGAGCACCAGCAAAACATCCGCTCAGAAGCGTTCTCCATCGCCAATGACCTCAACCGTCAGGCAGGCCGACTATCGGCCAACCGCCAAGCGTTCGACAGGTTTCTCGACGCCCAGACGCAGATACGCGGCATTCATGAAGCACTGGTCGCTGACCGGGAAGGTGGGGTGATAGCGCACTCGCAGCTCAGTCAGGCCCTGGCGTTCGATCTTGCACCAAACTGGGCGTTTGAAAAAGCGGACAGCGGCGAAATTGTCGTGTTGACCAGTGACCAGGACGACCGGGTTCGCGCGGTTATGCGACTCAATCAGTTTGTCGGGGCCTATCTTCTGATCGGGCGGTTTGTGGACGCTCGGGTAATTGATCACGTGGAGCGGGTTGAAAAAGGTATTGCCCAGTATCAGCGCATTGAACAACAGCGCAGCGGTCTGCAAGTAACCTTTGTGATGATATTCGTTGTGGTCGCGCTGTTATTGCTGCTGGCGGCGGCATGGGTGGGGCTAACCGTTGCAACAAACGTCGCCACCCCGGTCAGCCGTCTGATTTCCGCCGCCGCGGACATTGGAAAAGGCGATCTTGGTGTGGTGGTGCCGGAGCGAACCAACCTTGCAGAACTCGACACCCTGATGCATGCCTTCAACGCCATGACCCGACAGCTAGCAAGCCAGAAAGAGCGGCTTCTGGATGCCAATCGAGAGCTGGACGAACGGCGCAAGTTCACGGAAACCGTCCTTTCCGGGGTATCAGCGGGGGTGATCGGCCTGGATGCGAACGCGAATATTAATCTACCAAACCGATCCGCATCCAATCTGCTCAAAATTCCGTTGTCGCAATCAATTGGACGACCGTTATCTGACGTCGTACCGGAAATGGCTGACCTGATCGCCAGTGCCATCAAACGCCCGCGCCGGCAACTGGAAAACGAGCTGCAGATCGAACGGGAAGGGGAAATCCTCTCGTTTCTGGTTCGGGTATCTGCAGAGCAGTTGGAAACCGGCGAGGTCATCGGTTACGTGGTGACATTTGATGACATCACAGCCCTGCAATCGGCACAGCGACAAGCAGCCTGGGCCGACGTGGCGCGCCGCATCGCCCATGAGATTAAAAACCCGCTGACCCCCATTCAACTGTCAGCGGAGCGCCTCAAGCGGAAATACGGCGAGGAAATTGAATCTGACCCGCAAACGTTTGAAACCTGCACCGATACCATCGTCCGCCAGGTCGGTGACATCAGGCGCATGGTCGACGAATTTTCGTCCTTTGCGAGAATGCCAGAACCATCGTTTCGAATGGAGCCGCTGGCTGAAATTTGTTCCGAGGTCGTATTCCTTGAACAGAACCGCACGGAAAATATCGATGTTATTTTCGAAGAACCCGAGCGGGAATTGATGTTCCGGTGTGACCGCCGGCAAATCAGCCGGGCGCTGTCCAACACAGTGAAAAATGCCATCGAGGCGATCCACGAGAAAAATCGCGATACGCCCGGAAATGACGATTTCAAAGGCCGTGTTGAGGTAGCTTTGTCTGCAACAGAGCAAGATGTTGTCCTCGTTGTCGAGGATAACGGGGGCGGGCTACCTAAACAGGAAAGAAACCGTCTGACCGAGCCTTACATAACCACCCGAGAAGAAGGAACCGGGCTAGGGCTCGCAATTGTCAAAAAGATCGTCGAAGAGCACAACGGCAAGCTGGTACTGGGAAACTCGGCATACGAAGGTGCAAAAGTTAGCATGATTTTCATGCATGAAACGGATGCGGCTCATGGCTAGAGATATCCTTGTTGTTGATGATGAAGCGGATATCCGGCTGTTGACAACGGGCATCCTGGGTGATGAGGGATATGAAACGCGCGAAGCCGCAAATAGCGCGGAAGCGCTTACCAGTGTAGAAATGCGCCGACCCGATCTGATCCTTTTGGATATCTGGCTCCGCGGCAGCGACCTTGACGGTTTGGGCATCCTCAAAGCGGTGATGAGCAATCACGACGATATACCTGTAGTAATGATGAGCGGTCACGGCACCGTTGAAACGGCGGTCACCGCCATCAAAGACGGAGCCTACGACTTTGTGGAAAAACCGTTTCAAGCCCAGCACCTTCTGCTGTCCGTGGAGCGGGCGCTGGAGGCTGGCAGGCTCCGGAGAGAAAATGCCGAATTACGCCTGCGGGCAGGGCCCACGGATCACCTTATCGGATCTTCTGCGGGTGCACGTGAGATGCGGCAACTGATAGACAGAGTAGCGCCGACAAATAGCCGGGTCCTGATCAGCGGCCCACCAGGCAGCGGCAAGGAAGTGGTTGCGCGGCAAATCCATGCTCAATCCAGGCGCAGCGATGGTCCGTTGATTGTCCTCAATTGCGCCAGCATGGCCCCGGAACGGGTAGAATCCGAACTGTTTGGTGAGGAAACTGCCACGGCCAACGATACTCAGGTGCGCAAGATTGGCACGTTTGAAAGAGCGCACAACGGGACGCTGTTCCTCGACGAAGTTGCCGACATGCCACTGGAAACCCAAGGGAAGATTGTTCGCGCCCTGCAGGAACAGATCTTCCAGCGTGTGGGTGGCAGCACCCACGTTGAAGTGAATGTCCGGGTCATTGCCTCGACGTCGAGGGATATCACTCAGGAACTGGCGGACGGAAATTTTCGTGAAGACCTGTTTTATCGGCTTAATGTTGTGCCATTCCCCGTTCCGTACCTGAGCGAGCGGCGTGACGATATTCCCGAACTTGTTGAGCACTTCATCAATCAGGCAGCGGAGCTGAGTGGTCAGACCATCCGCAGGCTTGGTCCCGATTCCATTGCCGCCTTGCAAACCTACGGCTGGCCCGGCAACGTTAGAGAATTGAGAAATGTTGTGGAGCGCATCCTGATCATGGCGTCGCCAGATAATGAAGCGTGCATCGGTGTCGACCTGATGCCGGCAGAAATCACGGGGCGCATCAGCAATGATACACAGCGGTTCCCGGGACAGGCGGAAATTATCGGCCTGCCGCTCAGGGAAGCACGGGAAGTTTTTGAACGTGAGTATCTGGCCGCCCAACTGGCGCGGTTCGACGGAAACATCTCCAGGACATCGGCATTTGTCGGTATGGAGCGTTCTGCATTGCACCGAAAATTGAAAAACCTGGGTGTCCAAAGCTGATCGTGTTCGCTTTGACATTGGGAATGGGATAAGGAACTGGTGAAATGAAAGTTGTCGTCTGCGGGGCGGGACTGGTCGGTTTCAATATCGCCCATCACCTGACCATGGAATCCCACGATGTGACAGTCGTCGATCAGGAGCCGGACATGATCCGGCGGATCAGCGATACGATTGATGCGACGGGTCTGCTGGGCCACGCTTCTGACCCCAATGTTCTGGAGAAAGCGGGAACCGCCGACGCTGATCTCGTCATCGCCGTAACCTACACCGACGAAGTTAACATGGTTGCCTGTCAGGTTGCCCATTCGCTGTTTGATGTGCCCATGAAGATTGCCCGAATCCGACAGCAAAGCTTCCTTGAACCCATGTGGTCGACCCTGTTCAGCCGCGACAACATGCCTATCGACGTTATTATCTCGCCAGAGCGCGAGGTTGCCCGTGCCGTAGGACGTCGTTTGCAGGTTCCGGGGGCCTTCGAAATGATCCCACTGGCGGGTGACCGGGTTAAATTACTGGGCATTCGCTGTCGCGCTAATTGTCCGTTGCTGAACACTCCGCTGCGTCAGCTAACCCAGTTGTTCCCCGATCTGAATATCGTGATCATTGGTATCTTTCGGGACGGCGAAACAATGGTTCCCACGGGCAAGGATCAGATGCTGGAAAATGATGAGGTCTATTTGGTTGTCGACTCCAGTCAGATACAGCGCACCATGACGGCCTTTGCTCTGGAACAAACGGAAGCCAGTCGCATCCTGATTTTCGGCGGCGGAAACATCGGCATGTTTATCGCACACGAGATCGAACAAACCCATTCCTGGGTGAGTGCAAAAATGATTGAGTCGGACGAAGACCGCGCCCACAAGAACGCGGCCATCCTGGAAAAAACAACGGTTCTGCAGGGTAGTGTGCTTGATACGGAACTCCTGGATGAAGCGAACGTCGCGCAAACACAAACCGTTATTGCCGTCACCAACGATGACGAAACCAATATTCTTTCTTCTCTGCTGGCGAAACGGTATGGCTGCCGACGGGCTGTAACCCTGATCAATAAGGGGGTTTATGAGCCCCTGATCGGATCACTGGGCATTGATGTGGTGGTCAATCCGCGCAACATAACGGTTTCCACGATCCTTCAGCATGTCCGCCGGGGCCGCATTCATTCCGTTCACACCCTACGTGAGGGGTTTGGTGAACTGATCGAAGCCGAGGCGCTGGAAACCTCGGAACTGGTCGGTACCCCCTTACGTGACGCCAACCTTCCCAGCAGGGGCGTTGTCGTCGGCGCCATTGTTCGGGACGAAGAGGTCATCGTGCCTCGGGGCAGCACTGTTATTCAAACCAGGGATCGCGTCATTTTGTTCGCCGAGACCAAATCAGTCAGAGCTGTAGAAAAAATGTTCTCCGTACAGCTTGAGTATTTCTAAGGCCTTTTTCCCTCCACTACAGAAAAGAGTGAGTCCATGTCGAGAATAGCCTACGTCAACGGCATTTATGAACAACATGATCATGCAGCCGTTCACATTGAGGATCGCGGATACCAGTTCGGTGACGGCGTCTATGAAGTGGTAACCGTGGTCAACGGCGGCATGGTGGACGAACAGGGGCACCTGGATCGCCTCGGTCGTTCCCTTTCGGAACTTTCCATGGAATGGCCGGTTTCACCCTCGGCGTTGAAAGTCATTTTAAGAGAGGTCATGCGACGAAATCGCCTGAAAAACGGATTGATTTACTTTCAGGTTACCCGCGGGGTTGCCCGGCGCGCCCATGAATTCCCTAAAAACACGCCGCCGAGCCTGGTTGTAACGGCAAGGCATGTGCGTGCCCTGAACAATCCACCTGATCCGACAGGGGTTTCGGTCATCACTATTCCGGATATTCGCTGGACCCGGCGGGATATCAAAACCATTGCCTTGTTGCCTAATTGTCTCGGCAAACAAAAAGCCAAGGAAGCCGGTGCATTTGAAGCCTGGCAGGTCGATCCTGACGGGACCGTGACGGAAGGAACCTCCAGCAATGCGTGGATCGTAACCGACGCCGGTGAACTGGTGACCCGCCCGGCCAGTGATGCCATCCTGAACGGCATCACGCGACAGCGCATTCTGGCCATCGCCGAGCAGAAAGGGATCAAATTTGTCGAGCGTCCATTTACCGTGGAGGAAGCCCTTAAATCCCGCGAGGCGTTCCTGACCAGTGCGTCCAGTTTCGCCAAGCCGATCACCAAAATCGACGAAACAGTGATTGGCAACGGACATATCGGCGAATTATCAGACGCCCTGGCCGAAGCCTACCTCGACTATGCCAACGGGCGTTGAAATCAATTCACGTTACGGGATAATCACGCCTTGCCCGCATCAACACTGACACCTCCAGACGCGATCCTGTTCGATTGGGACAATACTCTGGTCGATACCTGGCCGACCATACAGGACGCCATGAATCATACGCTGGCGCATTTCGGTATGCCTGTCTGGTCCATGGAAGAAACCCGTTTGAGAGTCAGAAAATCCATGCGGGACAGCTTTCCAGGCCTGTTTGGAGATCGTTGGCAGCGTGCAGCCGATGTGTTTTATGAGCGTTATCGTGCCATTCATGTCAAGAGGTTGGAGCCTCTGCCCGGTGCGGAAGATCTTTTACAGTTCCTCCACGATGCAGGCATTTTCACGGGCGTGGTCAGCAACAAGGTTGGTGAGTATCTGCGCGTAGAAGCCCGCCATCTCGGATGGGAGCGTTACTTTACCAATCTTGTGGGAGCGGGCGATGCGGAACGAGACAAACCGGCGCTGCAACCGGTTCTCATGGCGCTGGAAGGAAGCAACACAAAACCGGCAGAAAATGTTTGGTTTATTGGCGATGCAGACATTGATCTGGTGTGTGGCACCGAAGCCGGATGCCTTGCCATACTGGTTCGCGAGAACGCACCTGATGACGAGGAAAGGAACGCGCTTCCTCCTCACCACTATTGCAAAAATCGCCATCAACTCAAGGTGATGATTGAAGGGTTAACCGCCTGATTGGAATTTTTCAAAAATTGTGTATGATGATTTTACAGAGACGAGTGTCTGAAACCACCAAAAACGGGCGCTTCGTTCTCCCGTGAAAGAACCCCAGGAACAGACTGGATAACCATAACAACACGTACAACGGGGCCGAGAATGTCCGGAGAAAAATCACAAAACGTACAGGACGTCTTCCTTAATTACATCCGGAAGAACAAGACTTCCGTAACCGTCTTCCTTATCAATGGCGTAAAACTACAAGGAATTGTCACATGGTTCGACAATTTTTCCGTATTGCTCCGCCGTGACGGTCATACCCAACTGGTCTATAAACACGCCATTTCAACGATCATGCCATCCTCTCCGGTACAGCTTTTTGAGCCGGAAACAACCGCAGGTGGCAGCGATGAAGAGTCTGGAGCTGATTAACGCGCTGTGAGCAGCTTCGCTTCCGAAACGCCGGGCGAACCTAAAGGCCCTGCCCGGACTTGCGCGGTTATCCATCCGGCATTCATAACCGGAAGCAAATCCACACGCGCTAGCGATACCCGCCTAGAAGAGGCCGTTCGTCTGGCCGGAGCCATTGATCTGAAAGTCGTTCACCAGGAAACGGTGAAACTTAACGCCCGGGCACCGGGAACCCTGTTTGGCAAAGGTACGGTAGAACGTCTGGCCGATGCACTCGGCTTATCAATGACAGAAGAAATCGCCGATCACGACGAGGCTGATAAACGTGCCCACAAACGCGGTCATACGCCTGCCAGACGAGCACACGTAGACCTCGCCATCATCAACGCGGAACTCACACCGGTACAACAACGCAACCTGGAAAAAGCCTGGAAATGCAAGGTCATCGACCGGACCGGGCTTATTCTGGAGATTTTTGGTGCGCGGGCGCGAACCAAAGCGGGCCGCCTACAGGTTGAATTGGCCTCACTGACCTATCAGAGAAGCCGATTGGTCAGAAGCTGGACCCACCTTGAACGTCAGCGCGGCGGCCTTGGATTTGTAGGTGGACCCGGCGAAACACAAATTGAAACCGACCGCCGCCTGATCAGTGAACGCATTGTCCAGATCAAACGACAGCTCAAAGATGTGGAGCGAACGCGGCGATTGCACCGGGAGGCAAGAAACAGGGTCCCATACCGGTCCATTGCTCTGGTTGGCTACACCAATGCCGGGAAATCGACCCTGTTCAACCGCCTGACGGAGGCGCAAGTTCTGGCCAAGGATCAATTGTTCGCAACCTTGGACCCGACGATGCGGGAAATCAAACTGCCGTCGGGTGAAACCGCAATCCTGTCCGATACCGTGGGGTTTATCTCCGACTTGCCACATGAACTGGTGACGGCCTTTCACGCCACCCTCGAAGAGGTCTGTGAATCCGACATGATCCTACACGTTCAGGATGCCTCGCATGAAGATTGGCAGGCCCAGCATGACGACGTCATAACCGTATTGCGGACGCTCGATGTTTTGCCCGGCCCGGACAACGGCAGCACGGATTTGAAAACCGAATTTAATCAGAAATTCATAGACGTATTGAATAAATCTGATTCTTTAGATGAAGACAAACGCACCCTTATCGGCAACCGGAAACAGCGCTCTAACACAGCCATGGTTGTGGTCTCGGCAATCACTGGTGAAGGTACGGGGGAGCTCCTTGAGCTCATCGACAAATTGTTGACCGAAGATCACCTGGTTGCCGACGTGGTAATGGCCTATGAGAATGGCACCGATGTCGCCTGGCTTTATGACCACGGGAATGTGCTGTCCCGCGAGGATACGGAGGAAGGCGTACACCTTCAGGTCCGATTGTCGCCCGCCGATTTTGCCCGACTGGAAAAGGGCACCACTCTCAGATTAAGCGTCGCCTGATCTTGCCAAGGAAAGAGCCTGTGCCCAAACTGCGGGCTCCAGGTCTACAGGATCCTGTTCCTTCTTGCCTTGCCCCGGCATTCTAGCGCCTGCATCGCTGGCCACGCCGTCCTTAACCTGTTTCAGTCGATCAAAGAAAGCCCCCGAAACACCCGGGTCCAACAACAAATAGTACTGACCTAAATCATGTGGTGGCCCTTCAGGCGCTTTCAGGGGTTTTACGTCCTGACTGACCGCACTGCCGGTCAGGCCAGCCGCCAGAAACTCCGCCATCAACCCAAATCCCCACCCCTTGTAGCCGCCCATGCTAACCAGCGAGCCGGCCAGGGCGGCTTCGGGGTCGGTTGTGGGCTGGCCAGCCGCATCCACAGCCCAGCCCTCCGGGATTGACACACCGGCGGCCTTTGCCATGGTGATTTTTCCAAGCGCAACCGTGGTTGTGGACTGATCAAACTGCATGGCAACGCCACCGTCGCCATCCGGCACGGAAAAGGCTATCGGGTTGGTTCCAATGACCCGGGACTTACCCCCCGGTGGCGCAACGATGGGAGAGGCATTTGTCATACCAAGTCCAATAAACCCCCGAAGCGCAATCTGTTCCGTAAAAAAACCGAGGGATGTGCAGGTATGGGCGTGACCGACGGCAAGGCTGGCGACACCACACTGTTTCGCTGCAATAACCGCTTTGGGTAGCGCTCGGGAAAACGCGGCTTGGGCAAACCCGAATTGGGCATCGACCATAACCGTCGCGGGCCGTGGTCTCGAGACGATAGGTTTAGCGGCTCCCTTAACCCGGCCACGGCGCAGTTGCTGACAGTAACTTTCCAGGTAATAGAGACCACAGATGCGATTTCCCACGGCCTCGGCTTTCCGTACCGCCTTGGCGACCTCGGCCGCGACCCAGGGCAGCGCGCCATGTCTTTCAAGAGCCACGGTAACGGTGGTCTCAATCTCTTGCAATGAAATGCTCGGCATAAACTACTCCTGCGAAGGGCGTTCTCGATCAATCGGTCTCGAAAAGGCCCTCAACCTCCACGCAAACGCCGAGCGGCAGGCTGGCCGAACCGACCGCCGCGCGGGCGTGGGCACCCACGGTATCACCGAAGACTTCCTGCATCAGATCAGACGCCCCGTTAATAACCCTGGGATGATCCGTGAAATCCGGGGTGCAATTGACAAAACCGCCCAATCGAACCACTTGTTTGACCCGGTCCAGATCACCGTCGCAGGCCGTCTTGAGCTGCGCCAACAGGTTAATCCCACAAAGCCGGGCGGCCTGATAACCTTCGCCAGCATCCATGGAATCGCCTAGTTTTCCGACAAATTCCGTGCCGTCCGTCCCCATGGTAATCTGCCCCGAGACAACGACCAGATTGCCGGTTTTCACGAACGGTACGTAGCTGGCAACAGGGGCTGCAGGGGTGGGGAGTTCGATGCCTAGTTCTTCGAGACGGGCGGCAATGGTTCCAGACATGATCACTCCTATGATTGCAAAACCAGATCTTTGTGGCGGCACATTACCCCCCAACAAACCCAAGGCCAATGCTATTTTCACTGGCTTCGCTTCTGTGCCAAGCCGCTACCCCGGCTGGAAACGAAAGGGTTTTGATGGATGGCGGAACGTGAAGCGGATTACTGGGACCCGTGGTTTCTTGACTTGTGCGTCTTTATTGTCGGCGGGGCGCCTACTTATACAAGTACAAGCACCCGATCACCAAGGCGGGTGGCGGCATGACTGACCTCAACAATCGCATCGTTTCCAGCGGTTTCAGCGTGCCGTCCTTGCCGAGGTGATTGCGCCGATCAACACAGATGAGTGCCTGGCGCAATCCTGCCATTTCGATCTGATAAAATTTATGGCGAAAGGAGCAGGGGGTGATCTGATTTTGGTGCGTTCGACTTAACGCCGGGAAAACAACCGGCACGCAACTCAGATGTTGTAGACGTCGCCTTCCCTGGGCGCCAGACACCGCGTCGATGAACCGAGGCTGTCGAGGACCTCCTGAACCATGCCATATTTTTCATCAATCCGGTCGTCATCCTGATCCGGGTCATGATGAAACAGGTACAAACATTTGGCTTCCGATACATGGGCAAGCTGGGCAACCTTGCTGACACAGGAATGTCCCCAGCCCACCTTGGTTTGATACTCGGCATCCGTATACGTGGTATCGGTAATCAGAACGTCCGTTCCCCGCACAAATTCGGCCAGTTTTTGTTCATAACGCGGATTATGGAATTCACCAGCGTCCAGGAACATCTCATTATCCGTGATGTAACAGACGCACCGCCCGTTGTAATCTACGCGGTAACCCAGACAAACACCCGGATGAGATAACAACATGGTACTGACTGCAATGTTATCGATCTGAATGATTTCTTCACGCAAGTCACGGAAATAGACACTGGCTCCAAATTCTTTCAGCGTAATCGGGAAATAGACGCCGTCCATTTGCGCCGATGCGATGTCACGGATGGACAAATCGCCATGCTGGGCACCGAGGATTTCAAACTCGTTATCGGGCATGTAAAGCGGCGCAAAAAAGGGCAGGGCGTTGATATGATCCCAGTGCGGATGGGAAATGAAAATCTTTGCATCAATGGCTTTGCGCTGCTGGCTCAACAGGTGATCAGACAGGCGTTTGATGCCTGATCCGGCATCGAATACGAATAGCTGATCACGCGGAAACTCAATGGACACACAAGACGTATTGCCTCCGTATTTCAAGGACCCGTCACCGGGCCGGGGCAGTGTCCCCCGAACCCCCCAGAACGCAACTTTCATATGGTCGCCGAGAATACGCCCAACCCGCTCCACGAACGTATCGGGATTCACAGGTTTTTCCAGAAAACCGCTCGCACCCGAGTTGAAGGCCTGCTGCCGATCAAATTCATAGGCTTTCCCCGTAACGACAATGAACCGGGTGTTTTCGAGACGTTCATCCCTGGTCAGGGTTTGCAGAACCGTCAGCCCGTCAATCCCGGGCATCATCAAATCCAACAGAACACAGTCCGGCAGAGATTGCGAAATGTTATCAATCGCTTCGTCACCTGAACCCAGCACCGTCACGGTGTGTCCAGCCGCCACCAGCAATGCTCGCATGAGATCGCTTGCGGTGCTGTCGTCATCGACGATTGTGATGGACTTTGCTTTCAGACCCGCCATCGCTTTTCCTTGATTGGTTTCCGATCGGTTGATTAGTCGTTATTCGTGTGTACCGTTCGCAGCTTCCCTACTCTACATGCCAATAAAATGCCGTGTAGGCAAGGATTCTCTTCATTTAACCCTTTGTAAACAAGGGTTAATGGCTTGCTGTTCCATCAAAAAAGAGGCGCTCCGGCAAGGCCGGAAGCGCCCCAAGTTTCCCAGGGAGGATCGATTGTCTCGCGTTTCTTATGTCCCGGTGTGCGTCACGAACATCCGCTTGTTGCGCCGCATGTATTACATTTCAGGCACGTCCCGTTACGCACCAGTGTGAAATTACCGCATTCACCACAGGCATCGCCCTCATACCCTTTCATGCGGGCTTCTCTGATTCGATCCAGCTTATCATCAGTTTCCGCCATGACTTCGGCTGAAACCGTGATTGCTGAAGACGTCGAAGAGCTTGGTGAGGTTACCTGCTGTGAAGAGGCGCTGGCGCTGGCGCTGGCGCTGGCACCGCCATCCGTTCCTGTACCCGACGCCATAATCGCCGTATCTTCGGCAACAACGGTGGTTTCCTGCCCAGCAACCTCTTCGTTGCTGATCACAACTAGTTTGTTGCGCACATAACCACGAGAGGCACAGCGGGCGACAGCCTCTTCCATGGATCCACAGCCCTGCGGCAACGTGCCTTCCTCCGCCCCGCGACCGATGCTATCAGGCAACAAATCACCGGGCTCAGCATGAGCCAAATCATTACGGCCCAGATAGGATACCGCCAGTTCACGGAATATATAGTCCAGAATGGACGTCGCCATCTTGATGGTTTCGTTACCCTCAACGATGCCGGAAGGCTCGAACCGCGTGAAGGTAAAGGCTTCCACGTATTCTTCCAGCGGCACACCATACTGAAGGCCGAGAGAAACGGCGATGGCGAAGTTGTTCATCATGGACCGGAAGGCTGCACCTTCCTTGTGCATGTCGATAAAGATCTCCGACAGTCGTCCGTCCTCGTACTCGCCCGTACGCAGGTAAACCTTGTGTCCACCGACACCTGCTTTCTGGGTATAGCCCTTGCGGCGGGCGGGTGGACGTTCGCGTTGTGCCACAAACCGTTCAACCACCCGTTCGGTGATGATTTCCGGACGCTGACTGGCCGGGGCTTCAATCAGTGCCGCGACGGCATCGGCATCATCGTCTTCATCCGTCACATCATCGAAGATCGTCGACGACAACGGTTGTGATAGTTTGGAACCATCACGATAAAGCGCGTTTGCCTTCAGCCCCAGACGCCAGGACAGAATGTAGGCTTCCTTGCAGTCCTCGACCGTGGCCGCATTCGGCATGTTAATGGTCTTGGAAATAGCCCCGCTGATAAACGGCTGACTGGCCGCCATCATGTGAATGTGACTTTTCACAGAGAGGAACCGTTTTCCGGACTTGCCACAGGGGTTGGCGCAGTCAAATACCGCCAGGTGCTCGTCTTTCAGATGCGGTGCACCTTCCAGAGTCATGGAGCCGCAGACATAGACATTGGCCGCCTCAATATCGTTCTTTGCGAATCCAAGCTCGGCCAGCATGTCGAAAGACACATCGTCCAGCTTTTCAGGCGCGATACCCAGGGTATCGGTGCAAAAGCTTTGCCCCAGAGACCACTTGTTGAACACAAATCGAATATCGAAGGCTTCGGAAAGAGACCGTTCAACCACATCAATGGCGGCATCGGTAAAGCCTTTTTCGCGAAGGGCATCAAGGGTGATACCCGGCGCTCCCGCCAGCGTTCCATGACCGACCGCGTAGCGTTCGATATCGCGAATGTCGGACTCAGAATATCCCAGGGTTTTGAGGGCAACCGGGACCATGCGGTTGATGATCTTGAAATAACCGCCACCGGCCAGTTTCTTGAATTTCACCAGGGCGAAATCCGGTTCAATCCCGGTAGTATCGCAGTCCATGACCAGACCGATGGTTCCGGTGGGGGCAATAACCGTGGCTTGCGCATTGCGATAGCCGTGCTGGGTGCCGAGGACGAGCGCTTCATCCCACGCCGCGGCGGCAGCTTTAACGAGCGGCCTGTCACTGCACGAGGCCCGATCCAGCGGCACCGGAAGGATGTCCAGGTCTTCGTAGCCTTCGGCATTGCCGTGTGCCGCATTACGATGGTTCCGCATGACCCGCAGCATATGCTCCCGATTATCGTCATAGCCTGGGAAAGCGCCCATTTCGCCAGCCATTTCCGCAGAGGCGGCATAAGAGGTACCCGTCATGAGCGCGGAAACCGCCCCGCAGAAGGCCCGGCCCTCGTCGGAATCGTAGGGAATCCCCGAGGCCATGAGGTAACCGCCAATGTTGGCAAAGCCCAGACCCAGCGTCCGAAACCGATAGGACAGTTTCGCAATCATGGGGGAGGGGAATTGTGCCATCAGCACGGAAATTTCCAGGGTTATCGTCCACAACCGAACCGCGTGCCGGAAACCTTCCACATGAAAGCTGCCGTCGGCATTCCGGAACATATAGAGGTTCAAAGACGCCAGGTTACAGGCCGTATCGTCGAGAAACATGTACTCGGAACACGGGTTTGATGCATTGATGCGGCCACTTGCGGGACAGGTATGCCACTCGTTTATGGTTGAATCGTACTGAATACCAGGGTCCGCACTGGCCCACGCGGCGTGGCCAATCTGCTCCCACAGATCACGGGCCTTGATGGTTTTGGCCACGGCGCCACTGGTCCGTTTAATCAGATCCCAATCACCATCCTCCAGAACTCTTTCAAGGAACGCGTTGTTGACACGAACCGTGTTGTTTGAATTCTGTCCGGAAACGGTGAGATAGGCATCGGAATCCCAATCCGTATTGTAGGTCGGAAACTCGATTTCCGTGTATCCCTGTCGGGCGAACTCGATCACCCGTTGCACATAGTTTTCCGGCACCATGGCCTTGCGGGTTTCACGCACGGCTTTTTTCAGGGCACTGTTCTTCTTTGGATCGAACCGGTCATCACCGGCCTCGGCATCTAGGCCCCCATGGCAGGCATCGATAACCGCGTTGAGGTGTTTTTGTGCTAGACGCGAGCCAGCCACCAGTGCCGCAACCTTTTGTTCTTCCAATACTTTCCAGTTAACGAACTGTTCCACGTCGGGGTGATCGGCATCGACCACAACCATCTTTGCCGCGCGGCGGGTCGTGCCGCCGGATTTGATGGCACCGGCGGCCCGGTCACCAATTTTCAGGAAACTCATCAGGCCGGAAGAATATCCGCCACCCGACAGTTTCTCACCTTCACCACGCAGGTTTGAGAAGTTACTCCCGGTACCGGAGCCGTACTTGAATAACCGGGCCTCACGAACCCAAAGGTCCATGATGCCGCCCTCGTTGACCAGGTCGTCGTTAATACCCTGAATGAAACAGGCATGGGGCTGCGGGTGTTCGTATGAAGAATCAGAAGCCGTCAGCTCACCGGTCATGAAGTCAACGTAGTGGTGGCCCTGGGCCGGTCCGTCAATACCATAAGCCCAGTGCAATCCGGTGTTGAACCATTGCGGGGAATTGGGGGCGGCGCATTGACGACACAACATATAGCGCAGCTCGTCGAAGTAGGCGAGGGCGTCGGCCTCGGAATCAAAGTATCCACCTTTCCAGCCCCAGTAGGTCCAGGTTCCCGCCAATCGATCAAAGACCTGTTTGGCACTGCTCTCACCGGTGAACCGTTCGTCTTCCGGTAACCCGGCCATCGCCTCTTCATCGGGAACATGTCGCCAAAGCCACGACGGAACACTGTTTTCCTCCACTTTCCGCAGGCTACTTGGAACGCCGGCTTTACGGAAGTATTTCTGGGCCAGAACGTCACTGGCCACCTGTGACCAGTGGGCGGGAACTTCCATATCCGGTAAACTGAACACAACCGTTCCATCCGGGTTACGGATTTCACTAGACGTTACGGAAAACTCAAAAGCGTCATAAGGTGATTGATCTTGTTTTGTATAAAATCGCGTGATGCGCATGCTTCCCAACTCTCTCTCGGCTGGCATTGAACCTGATTAATGTGTGCTGGACCGCGTGGTCCCCTGGTTGCACCACCATTTTTTCTGGTCTTATGCCGACCATTGACACAAAACAATGCGCCTGCCCGCGTGCAACCCACAACATCTAGCCTATGGCGTATCCATACCGCAACATCAATAAATCAGGAAATTGCAAATATTTGTCTTGCGCAGCACAACATTTTGTGTTCCTGACCATCGCAACGGTCTGCATATAGTGTTGTTTGAAAGTTACCCAATCATTAACAACTACGTTACGACTCGATGACAAGACCTTGAATCCGAAGCATGGCAGGCCCTCTGCGGCGGCAAAAAATTTCTCAATACCATCGGAATTGTTGCCAGCCCGGAAGGTCATGATGATGCAAAACAAAAACTTCCTGTTACCGAGATTGTAAAACGTCTATACCCGAATTCACCTGGCCAATCGCGCAGAAGTTCAGGCCTTTTCCGAAACTCACGCTGCCTTCTTTATCACTGAAAAGCGACCGCGAGCAGGATGCGACTCGGCGGGAATTCGGTAAAGACTCCATCCGCGATCTGTTTTGGACCGACGTTTACCACCTCGGAAACAACCGGACGCTGGACGACCCGCAAGCGAAATGCCATAGTACGCGCATTGGGATAAGGGGCGCCCGTTGGAAATAGTGTGCGCCGCCGCCTCTGCAGAAAGATGGTACAAGACGGAGAAATGGACGGGATGGCAACCATTGGAACGATGCTATTCACATGGTTGAACGGTAATCCAGTGGGTACCGACGAGTTCGGAAACCGTTATTACAAATCCAGCAAAGCGCCGTTGCACGGTCGTGAAAGGCGCTGGGTTGTCTACAAGGACCGACCGGAAGCGTCCGCTGTCCCCGCCGAATGGCATGCCTGGCTGCATCATACCACAGAAGAACCCTTGAGTGACCTGGCCGCGCAATCCAGGAAATGGCAAAAACCCCACGCGGCCAATCCGACAGGCTCCGCTAGTGCCTACCGTCCGAAAGGCCACGATCTAAGTGGCGGAAAAAGAGCGGCGGCGACAGGGGACTACGAACCCTGGGTTCCGGAATGACGCGCGAATCCAGGGAAATTTCCGTTGGGGTGCTCACGCTTTTCATATTCGCGAGCTTTTTCGCCCTTGTTTCCACCGGACAGGATAACAGTACCAAAACCGACGAAGAACATTACCGTGTGAGCGCGATTTTCAATCGTGTCGACGGGTTGCTGCCCGGTGACGAGGTGCGTATGGGCGGCATTCGAATAGGTAGCGTCGAAAGCCAGCAACTCGATAACCGGCATCGGGCCGTATTGATCTTTGCCATCGACAAAGCGGTCGAACTGCCCCTTGATACGTCAGCAGCCATCCACACGTCCGGGCTGTTCGGTTCAAAGTATGTGGAAATCGAAGCGGGCGGCGATTTCGATTACTTGACCGAGGGCGACGAAATCATGTTTACACAGGATTCCCTGGTCATCAGCGATCTGCTTGAATTGATTATTGCCGAAGGCGAGTCCAGACAGGCAAACTAAAGCTCCTCAATTTATTCACGAGGTAAACGATGGAACGCAATGCAATTGAAACGGTACTCGGCGCGGTTGTTCTGATCGTTGCAGGTATATTTGTTTTCTTCGCCTACAATACGGCTCAGGTTAAATCCGTTAGCGGATACGAACTGAATGCGTCTTTCTATAAGGTTGGCGGCCTGAGCGTGGGCAGTGACGTTCGCATTAACGGCATCAAGGTGGGTACGGTCACAGACCGATACCTCGATCCCGAAACTTATGATGCGGTTGTTACCATGTCAGTTTCCCCCGAGATAAATCTCCCCAGCGACTCTATTGCCGGAATTGGCAGTGAGGGAATTCTGGGCGGCAGCTACATCCGGTTGCAGCCTGGCCAAGCCGAAACCATGCTCCAGGCGGGTGATTCAATCCGCAAAACCCAGGATTTTCGATCACTGGAAGATCAGGTGGGCGAAATCATCTTTCTCGCAACCGGCGGTCAGTAACCGTGCATCACGACGGGCACGTCCGCAATCGTGAAACCGGACAGGTCGGGCGGTTCTGGTGCGTCCTGATACTCGTTCTTGCTGCCTCTCCGGCAATTGTATTGGCCGATCCACACGAGATCGTTGTGCTTCAGGGGTTGGATAAAGTCACGGCACGGGTTTCGACGATAGAGGCACGTGTTGGTGACTCTATTCGGTTCGGTACGCTCGACATCGTGGTTCACCATTGTGACAAGCGGCCGCCGGAGGAAACACCGGAAAGCGCGGCTTTCCTTGATATTGCCGAAATCCGCCCGGCCCAGGCCGCGGTCGACCTTTTCCGGGGTTGGATGTTTGCCTCTAGTCCGGCCCTGTCTAGTCTTGAACACCCGGTTTATGATGTTTGGGTGCTGGATTGTAAACTCAGGCAATCAGAATAGGCAGCCGCTGCCAAACGCTCAAAGAGGTTTTCCGCCATGACGGGCGACCCACGAACAAGCCTGATGACGGCACAGAGTGCCATTGCGAGCTTGCGCCGTCTGGTTTCGCCACTGGTGATCGGCACATGACAGAAAGCAAAGAGATCAAGGACCCGGCACTTCAACAGCGGAAAAGAAGACGGAAAAAACAGGCCTCCCGGACCTCAGAAGCAACCACCGAGCCGGGCCCTTTATTCATGCCCATGAGCGGCCGCTTGCGATTGCTAAACAACAGACAAAAAGAACAGATCCATCTGGCGGCCCTGACGATCCTTGAAAAACTGGCCTCAGCGACTCTCCGAAGGCCATCACCGACATGGTTACCAGTGCCGGGAGACGGAAAACCGATAACGGCAGACTCTGTTTTCCAGGTGAACTGATCGAACGCGCCATGGCGGGCTTGCCGAAAACGGTTGTGCTTTCCGGTCAAAAGCCTGAACACGAGATGGTTTTGTGCGGTACCAATGTCTACACGGGCACGGGCGGTGCCGCGCCCCATATTCTTGATCTGGAAACGGGTAAATAAAGACCATCCACCTTGCAGGATCTCTATGATGCAGCCCGTCTGGTGGATACACTGGATCACGTCAATTTCTTCTCGCGTTCCTTGGTGGCCCGCGATATGCCGGATGAGCGTTCCCTTGATATAAATACCGCCTTTGCCTGTTTCAAGGACACTTCCAAGCACGTCATGGTCAGCGCCAGTCACCCTGATCACGTGCGCGAAGTTGCCGAGATGTGTTACGCCATTGCCGGATCGGAACGTGATTTTCGGGACCGGCCGTTCCTGTCCCTGAATATTAATCACGTTGTGCCACCTTTGCGGTTTTCGTAGGCGGCGGTGCTGGTTTTGCTGGAAGCGGTTCGGGCGGGAATTCCTGCGATGGTCAACACCTTCGGACAACTGGGCGCTTCCAGTCCCGTAACCATGGCGGGTTCGATAGCCCAAACCATGGCTGAAACCCTGGCCGGTATGGTGATCGTTTGGTTGTGTGACCCATCAGCCCGTGCGGTGGGCGGCGCGCGTCCCATGGTCACAGACCTTAGAACCGTCGGCCTCGGCGGCGGGAGCGGGGAACAGGCTCTTGCGACGGCTATGGCGGCGGAAATGTGTGCTTTCTATGGTCTGCCGAATTCTGTGATCGCCGGTGCCACTGACATCAAGGGTGCCGATACACAGGCGGGTTACGAGAAGGTGTTGGGCATCACACTCGCCGTTCATGCCGGTGCCCACATGATAACCCAGGCCTGTGGCATGCACGCAGGTTTGATGGGAGTCTCCCTGGAATCCTATGTCCTGGATAATGAAATGCTGGGATCGATCCTGCGGACCGCCGCGCCGGTTGAGGTGGATGCACAGACTCTTGCGCTCGATACGATTGAGACAGTGGTCAATGAAGAAGGACATTTCCTGGGACAGGACGAAACCTACAAGCGCATGAAATCGGATTTTCTGTATGCTGAAATCGCCGACAGCAAAACCGTCGAGGACTGGGAAATGGACGGTCAACCGAATATTGTGGACCGCGCGAGAAAGCGTGTTCATAAAGTCCTTGCTAGTCATTATCCGCGCCATCTTTCCGACGCAATGGAGAACTCCCTCAGGGCGCGTTTTGACATTCGACCAGGAAAAATACAGGTGAAACCATAATGAAAATCGCCGTCATCGGCATCGGTGCCATGGGCTCGATCTATGCCGGATTGCTAGCGGATGCGGAAAACGAGGTATGGGTGTACGACATCTGGCAGGACCATCTGGACCACATTCGCCAGGCGGACCTGCGAGTGGAGGGCGCCAGTGGTGATCGTGTGGTTAAAAACCTGAGCATCATTGAGCCCATAAAGGCCCAGCGGCTTCAGGGATGCGACCTTTTTGTTATTGCGACAAAAACTTCGGGTGTTGGTGATGCGGCCCAGCGGATTTTTCCCCACGTGACCGAATGCTCTGTTGTTCTGACGATTCAGAACGGTCTCGGCGCAGGAGACCGACTGGCTGAATTCATGGATACCCGGAACGTGTTACTGGGTTTCGCCGACGGTTTCGGGGCCTCTATCAAGGGGCCCGGACATATCCATCACAACGCCATAAACCTGATCAAAATCGGGGAAATGTCGGGTGGTGAAAGTGAACGTCTGAATAGGATTGTCGCAGTCTGGCAGAAGGCTGGTTTTAACGTAAGAGCGTTCGCCGATATCAACCAGCTTATCTGGGAGAAGTTTCTCTGCAACGTAACCTTTAGCGCCCCGTGTGCGGTTTTTAACTGTACATTGAGAGAATTAATAGAAACGCCAGCATACTGGTCCCTGGCTCTGGGGTGTACACAGGAGGCCTACGACATCGGTAAAGCCCTGGGGATCAGTTTTTCATTTGATGACCCAATTGCCTACGTGACGGCCTTTGGCCGTAAAATACCGGACGCCCGCCCCTCCATGCTGCTGGATCATCTGTCGGGGAGGCCCTCGGAAATTGATGCAATCAACGGAAGGGTTCCGGTCCTCGGCGCAAAGCTGGGGATTTCCACGCCCTACAACGAAACATTAAGCGCAATCATTCGCCATCGGGAATTGAATGAAAAAGAATGGGGTGGAACCAGATAACGCTAATTTGGGGTTATTATGGGTGTTATGCGCAAGAGCCGTCTGGGGGTGTATAAGCGGGATCGTCTGATGGAGCATTTTTTATCGGGTACGGCGTCGCTGACGGTGGACGGACTGTGTGGCGTGAGCTGCTTCGTGATGTCTTTAGGTATCTTCATATCCTGCATTTTTGACATAGTTGGCGCATTCCTGTGGCGTGACGGTGTTAAGGATGCCGTTGATGGCCTCGCAGATACCGTCCGCGTCACTGCGCTGGGTGTTTCGGCGCATCCTCGACAGAGCAACGCTTGCGCCACTTCATCACCGTCTTCGGGTTGATCCCATGGCGCTCACTCAACGCCGCGAGCGAAGCCGTCGAGCGCTGTATTGCCGCTCGGACCGCGGGCGGCGTCAGGGCGGTCGCGTATAATACCTGTCCCATAGTGCCTCTTTCATTAATGGTGATATTCAATACACCAGCAAATGCCGGGACTAAAAAACTAGTCGCGACCAGAGTTGAGCGGGTTTGATAGTTTGTTCAATTTCATCAGGAGTGATGGTGCCACCGGAGTGATTTGAACACTCGACCTCACCATTACCAATGGTGTGCTCTACCCCTGAGCTACGGTGGCGATGCTGTGAGAGCGCGGAACATGCCATAGGCTTTCATTCGTGGCAAGTGTTGCTGTATGCTCCTGAGCCATAAATTCATCCGACTTTTAACCTCTATGATGTCGGGGCAAATGATTGATAGGCGTGTGCGTGAATAGTTGGACGAAAGAGGCCGGTTTTGGCAGAAAGAAACAGGAAATCGCCCGGATCATCGGGCGCGGGAAAGTCTCGGAAAAACGACCGGGAAGAGAGGTTGGCGCGGGCGCTCCGTGAAAACCTGAAACGCAGAAAGGCCCAAGCGCACGCGCGCGCATCCCTGAGTAAGGATGATGCGGGTTCCGGTTCGCCGAATCCCGCCCCCGGTAACGGAAACACTTTATCCTGACCGAGGCAGTTTTTTTTAACACATATTCAGTTGCTTGTTCGTGATTGCTTGAGACCTTGGTAGGCATGGGATACAAGCGCATCAAGACTCTTGGGCTGAGCAAAAAAATGAAGATTTAAGGAGCCGACAATGCCCGTGATGCCCGATACCTGGATTCGTGAAAAAGCCAATAGCCATGGCATGATTGATCCATTTGTCGATGGTTTGAAACGCGACGGCACGATTTCCTATGGCGTTTCTTCCTATGGTTATGACGCACGGGTATCAAACGAGTTTCGGATTTTCACAAATGTCGATTCCGCGACCGTGGATCCCAAGGCGTTTGATGATCAGAGCTTTGTGGAACGGGATACGGATGTCTGCATCATTCCACCCAACAGCTTCGTTCTGGCACGAACGGTTGAGTATTTTCGCATTCCCCGTGATGTTCTGGTGATCTGCCTGGGTAAATCCACTTACGCCCGGTGCGGCATCATCGTTAACGTCACACCGCTTGAACCCGAGTGGGAAGGGAACGTTACTCTTGAGTTTTCCAACACCACCCCGCTGCCGGCTAAAATTTATGCCAATGAAGGCGCGTGTCAGTTCATTTTCCTGCAAGCAGCCGGTGAATGTGAAACCAGCTATGCGGATCGAGCGGGTAAATATCAGGGTCAGCAGGGTGTGACATTACCCAAACTTTAACCAACGACTGGTATCCAATCCGTTTGTGAAACCCAAGCAACGGAAACCTGGCCCGTGTCATATTTTAGCCCAAATTTGTCACTATCCCCACCGGATGGTGGGTATCGTGCATCCCTGAAAAATCAAGGCGAGAGAACCAGGCAATCGGTTTCCAGAAATACTGGTATGGATAAAATACTCATCCGCGGCGGGCACAAACTCGACGGCACGATCCAAATCAGTGGCGCCAAGAACGCCGGACTGCCCCTTATGGCCGCCAGCCTGCTCAGCACGGAAGCTCTGATCCTCAGTAATCTACCAGACCTGGCGGATATAGCGAGCATGGCCAGATTGCTTGAAAGCCTTGGGGTGGCTGTTCACCGGAATGGTGGTGTAGGGCCGTTAAGTACTTGCCGCATGGAAGCGATGGTTATTCCGGAAACCACTGCACCCTACGATCTGGTTCGCAAAATGCGCGCCTCTGTGCTGGTACTAGGACCGTTGTTGGCACGGGAAGGCCATGCGCGAGTGTCATTGCCCGGCGGGTGCGCCATTGGAACGCGACCAATTGACCTGCATCTGAAGGCCATGGAACAACTTGGTGCAACGATTACGCTGGAAGAGGGGTATGTGGATGCTTATGCACCGGACGGCGGTCTGAAGGGGGCGCATATTGTGTTTCCATTTGTAACCGTAGGTGGCACTGAAAATGCCTTGATGGCGGCCACACTGGCGAAAGGTGAAACGGTTATCGGCAACGCGGCTAGGGAGCCTGAAATTACCGATCTTGCCCAATGCCTGGTGGCGATGGGTGCGCGGATCGACGGAATCGGATCAGATACCTTGCGGGTGCAAGGCGTGTCATCTCTGCATGGCACGGAATATGCGGTGGTGCCCGACCGCATTGAAACCGGTAGCTATGCGGTCGCCGCCGCGATTACCGGTGGAACGCTGACCCTGACCGGAACACGATTGGAGTTGATCGATTCCGTTGCAGAAGTCCTGCAGCAATGTGGAGTCGATATCGTTGCAGACGAGGAGGCCAACAGTATCGTGGTTTCACGCCGGAATGGCCGACTTCACGGTGTTGATATCATGACAGAACCGTTCCCGGGTATGCCAACGGATATGCAGGCGCAACTGATGACCCTAATGTCCGTTGCCGACGGTGCATCCATGATTACGGAGAGCATCTTTGAGAACCGTTTCATGCATGTGCCTGAGCTCTGTCGCATGGGGGCAAATATCAATGTCCATGGTGCATCTGCGATTGTCCGCGGGGTCGAGAAATTGTCGGCGGCGCCCGTGATGGCGACGGATTTGCGGGCGTCCGTATCTCTGGTGCTGGCCGGGTTGGTGGCGGAGGGGGAAACCACGGTCAATCGGGTCTACCATCTCGACCGCGGATACGAAAGGTTGCCTGAAAAACTGGCCACCTGCGGCGCGGAGATTGAGCGAACCGCCGACTAGAGCGTTTCGCCGGAGTGCTGTTTCTTTTCCTGAATTTTCGTCTCGTGACTGGTTTTTCTCTGTAAAAACCGATATGTAGGCCGCGCTTTGGAACATTCCGGTGCCCCGCCATTGACGATGAGTTGAACAGATGAACAGTTCGGCGCACGAAAAACTGGTCCTTGCCCTGCCCAAGGGTCGCATCTTGAATGAAATGATGCCGCTGGTTCGTCACGCCGGTATCGAACCCGAGGTTGCATTTGATGACGACTATTCCCGGCAGTTGCGGTTTTCAACCAACATTGCAAACCTGGACATCATCCGCGTTCGTAGTTTTGACGTCGCGACATTTGTTGCTTTTGGTGCCGCGCATATGGGCGTTGCGGGAAATGACGTTCTGATGGAGTTCGATTTCCCCGAGATTTATGCACCGCTGGACCTGGAAATCGGTCACTGTCGTCTATCTGTAGCGGAACCCGTTTCCCTGATGGAGGATGATGATCCCTCGACGTGGTCCAGTGTTCGGGTGGCGACAAAGTATCCCGAGATTACACGGCGGTACTTTGCGGCCCGTGGTGTTCAGGCCGAGTGTATTAAATTGAACGGTGCTATGGAACTTGCACCCACCCTGGGTTTGTGTCGCCGCATAGTCGATCTGGTCTCTAGTGGTGCTACTCTGAAGGCAAATGATCTTGTGGAAGTTGAGGTTATTGCCAATGTAACCTCTCGTCTGGCCATCAATCGGGCCGCCTGGAAAACCCGACCTAGTGAAATCAATGCCTGGATTGCACGGTTCCAAGAGGCCGTGGAGAAGGTTGGGAGAGCAGCCTAATGGTATCGCGCCTTGATAGCCGTATTCCTGGTTTTAATGATGCGTTTTCCGCCTTTCTGTCGACCAAACGAGAGACCTCTCCAGATGTGAATACGGCGGTTGAAAATATACTTGCAGATGTGCGGAACCGCGGAGACGTGGCCGTGCATGAGTTGACGAGCAAGTTCGATGGATTTGCCCTCGCGGAAACCGGCATGATTTTTACCGCAGAGGAAATAGCAACGGCAAGGGCGGCGTGCGAGCCAGAAACGCTGGCGGCGATGGAACTGGCCGCTGAACGCATTACCGCTTATCACAGCCACCAGGTCCCCGCAGACCTGTCCTATACGGATGATCATGGGGTGCAACTGGGATACCGCTGGACACCTGTTGGTGCCGTTGGTCTCTACGTGCCCGGTGGAACGGCAAGTTATCCTTCATCTGTATTGATGAATGCGGTTCCTGCCAAGGTGGCGGGCGTTGACCGGGTGGTCATGGCTGTTCCGACACCGGGGGGAGCGTTCAATCCTCTGGTTCTGGCGGCCGCCGATTTGGTCGGTATTTCCGAGATTTACAGGATCGGCGGGGCACAGGCCATCGGTACCCTGGCTTACGGTACACAAACCATCGCGCCCGTTGATAAGATTGTCGGTCCCGGTAATGCCTACGTCGCGGCGGCCAAACGGCAGGTGTTTGGGATTGTCGGCATTGATATGATAGCCGGTCCTTCAGAGATTTTGGTGGTTGCGGACGGTGATAATGACCCGGCCTGGATCGCCATGGATCTATTGTCACAGGCCGAACATGACGTATCCTCGCAGTCTATTCTGGTTACACAGGATTCAGACTTTGCCACCGCTGTCTGTGAGGCGGCTGAAGGTCACCTGAAAATGCTCGAACGCGCGGAGATTGCAGCACAAAGCTGGCGTGATTTCGGCGCGGTCATTCTGGTACAGAACGAAGACGAAGTGGTTTCCGTGGTTGACCGGATCGCGCCTGAGCACCTGGAACTGGCGGTCGCCGAACCGGCGGCGTTGATGGGCAGGATTCGGAACGCTGGATCTGTTTTTCTCGGTCGCCATACACCGGAGGCGCTGGGTGATTACATGGCAGGTCCCAATCACGTGCTGCCCACAGCCCGCAGTGCGCGCTTTTCGTCGGGCCTGGGTGTTCTTGATTTCATGAAACGTACCTCTTTTCTGGGGTGTGATGCCGATAGCCTGGCGGCAATCGGTCCCAGCGCATCGACATTTGCCCGATCGGAAGGTCTGGGTGCTCATGCCCTTTCTATCGATATTCGAATGAATCGATGATCGGACAGGACCATGTCATCAACTCAGTGCATTTCGGAAATCACCCTTGATGAAAAATCGGTCATCCGCCGTACCCCTCAGGTAGAACACGAACGCAAGGTCGCGATCTTTGATCTACTGGAAGAAAACGAGTTTTCTCCCAGCGGATCGGATAACGGGCCATACCATGTTCAACTTGGTGTCGAGGAAAATCGCCTCATATTGAACGTCATGACGGAGTCCGGGGAAGGTGTAGCCATGATCGGACTTTCTCTGAAATCATTTCGGCGGGTGATCAAGGATTACTTCCTGATTTGCGAAAGCTATTTTGAGGCCATCAAGACGAAAGCGCCGTCACAGATTGAAACCATCGATATGGCCCGGCGGGGGATTCACAATGAAGGCGCCGAGCTTCTCAGGGAGCGGCTGATCGACAAGGTTGAAATCGACGTGGATACAGCCCGGCGTCTGTTCACGTTGATTTGTGTGCTGCATGCAAAATAGGGTTCAGGGATTTCACTGATGAGTGATCTGCCCTCCGCCGTACTGTTTGCCTGTACCATGAATTCCATTCGATCGCCCATGGCGGAGTCCGTCCTGAAATTCCTGCATGGTGACCGTATCTATGTGGATTCTGCGGGGGTGCGATCATTGGACGTGGATGGGTTTGCCGTTACGGTTATGGAGGAAATCGGTATCGACCTCTCGCACCACAAATGTAAAACCTTCGATGACCTAGAAGACGATTCCTTCGATTTGATTATCTCCCTGTCACCGGAGGCGCAGCACAAGGCCGTAGAGATGACACGGTGGATGTCCTGTGATGTCGAATTCTGGAATACCTTCGATCCCAGCATTATCGATTCCGAAAACCGGGAAGCCAAACTCGACGCTTACCGGCAAGTCCGCGATCAGCTGATGGAACGGCTGAAACACCGTTTCCCCCGTGCCAGTGTCCGGGATACTTGAGGGGTTACTATCTAATCAATTGAAATTTAAAGAGAATTTAATTTTCCTCAGGTAAGGGGTTGATTTGCCTACTCTTTCCCGCCATTTTCTGCGCCGACGCGGGTCCCGAAAGGATCCGGGTAGAATTTAACCAAGGGTGGCGAATGGCAAAAGAAGACGTACTCGAATTCACCGGAACGGTAACGGAGTTGTTGCCCAACGCCATGTTCCGGGTTGTTCTGGACAACGAACACGAAATCCTGGCTCATACAGCGGGGAAAATGCGGAAACACCGTATTCGTGTTTTGGCCGGTGACCGTGTGAATGTCGAGATGACACCGTATGACTTGACCAAGGGTCGAATCACTTTCCGCTACAAATAAAGACTGTTCATCAACCCGGCCGCAGGGAGGCGCGAAATGGCCGCCATCCCAAACTCTCGACTCGTTCTTGCATCGGCTTCGCCGAGGCGCCTGGATTTGTTGCAACGGGTCGGAATTACACCGTCCGATGTTGTAGCGGCGAATGTCGATGAAACGCCTCGAAAAAACGAACACCCACGCGATTTGGCAGAACGCCTGGCGATAGCCAAGGCATCTGCTGTTGCGAGTGATCCGCAGGGTAAGGGCGTTTTTGTTCTAGGGGCGGATACGGTGGTTGCCTGTGGCCGGCGTATCCTGCCCAAAGCAGAAACGGAAGATGAGGCACGGACCTGCCTGGAGATACTGTCCGGGCGGCGCCACCGGGTGTATGGTGGATTTTGTCTGGTGACGCCAACAGGCACGCTCAATTCCCGTGTCGTTGTCACGATGGTTCACATGAAAACCCTGACCTCTGTCGAAACAGCGGACTATATTGTGTCCGGCGATTGGCATGGCAAGGCGGGCGGGTACGCCATTCAGGGTCGCGCCGCCCGCTTTGTTCAAAAGATCAATGGTTCCTATCCCAATGTCGTCGGGCTTCCCGTGCATGACGTGGTAAACATGCTACGAGGCAACGGATACCCTGTGGACGGCGTTGTTTCGGACGAGAGTTGAAACCCGATAATTTTATGATAGATGTACAACCCATCGCTGTTTACATTGACGCGTTGACCTCGGAAATCCGTATCGCTCATGTTCAGGACGGGCGATTAATCAAGGTTGATTATCTGCGGCCCTCAGACAATCGACGGCGGGGCGATATTGTACTCGGGCGGGTGAAAGGGGCTGTACCGGGATTATCCGGCGCATTTATCGATATCGGCGATCCTGTTGAGGCCTTCTTGCCGTTACCCGAAAAAGGAAGAGGGGCGGCGTTACCCGAAGGCGCGCCCGTGTCGGTGCGCGTGCACCGTCCTGCGATGGGCGGTAAAGGAGCCCGGCTAAAGCTGGTATCGCCGGATGAGGAGTTTCAGGGTGAGCCACCATGTCTGTTGGCTGGCGCTGACCCGATAGCTGCCGTCGCTACGGCGGTTATGGACACGGACGGAGAACTGACCGTTCAGGGGATGGCGGTTTGGCGAAAAATTAACGCTCAGGTTCATGAAACGCTTGGGCGAACACCAGAGTCAATCGGCCACTTTTCTGACCGCGTCGATTTGTTCGACCACATGGGGCTTTCGGCACAGATTGATGATGCTCTGTCGCCCCGGTATTTTTTGCCTTCTGGCGGTTGTCTGCGCATTCACGAAACACCAGCGTGCATTTCCGTCGATGTGGATAGTGGAACGGCGACGGCAAAAGCCGGACGGAAAGAGATGATCCGGCGAACAAACGTCGAGGCGGCTTACGCGATTGCCAGACAGCTTCGTTTACGGAATCTAAGTGGCAAAATCGTGGTGGATTTTATTGCAAACAACAATCGTAAGGATGGTGCTGCACTGCTGAAAATCCTGGAAGCAGAGACAGCTAACGATTTTTCAGCGGTTGACGTTCGCGGGTGGTCTCGGCTTGGGTTCGTGGAGTTAACCCGTGTTCGTCAGGGAGCGTCCCTGTTGGAACAGCTTTGCATACCGATACCTGTCGGTAATGGTACAGGTCTTGTCAAATCACCTGTGACTTTGGCCTATGAAAGCTTGCGACAGGCCTTATCAACCTATAATTCAACAAGCGGCGGCTCGGTAACGGTCCGTTGCCCCTTGTCCGTGGCTGCCATGTTGCATGATGATTTGGCCAGTGATGTATCCGAGGTTACCGAAACCGCGGGACGCCCCTTGAAAATTCGAGGCGACACGTCTATGCCTTTGGATCGGGTTGACGTATACGCAGAAGCCTGACGCTTACGGGGAAAATCATGAGCAGCACATCCGAAGCAGATGACAAGGTTGTGACACTGAATCCCAAGAAATGCCCCATGTGCGGTAAATCTGTAGTCCATCGGTTTCTGCCTTTTTGTTCACGCCGGTGCGCCAATCTGGACCTGGGAAACTGGCTTGATGAGAGCTACCGGGTGCCTGCGGATGAGCCCCTGGATCTTGAAGAAGCCTTTCCGGACGAAGATTGAGTCAGACACTTTAAAACGACCCGAAACAGGCGAAGGGACCGCTAGACAGGGGGCGAAATATTCTCTATAAGCGCCTCTCACAACGGGACATTACCGGCTCTTGTCTGGTACTTATTCATCCCGATAATGTTGTGCCCAGGTAGCTCAGTTGGTAGAGCAGCGGACTGAAAATCCGCGTGTCGGTGGTTCGATTCCGCCCCTGGGCACCAGTTATTTTATTGAAAATATTACACAAATCGCGTTTATTGACTTTCTATGTCAAGGGGCGCATCTTGGGAACATGAATGCCGTGACCTTTGACACCCACGCTTTTGTAAAGCGTCTGACCGCCGCCGGAATGCCGGAGCCGCAGGCCGAAGTGCTGGCAGAAGAGCAGTCTCGCCTGATTGATACGGAACTGGCGACCAAACGGGATATCAAGGAGCTCGAACTGGCGACCAGACGCGATATTAAGGAACTTGAGACGGTCACCAGGCGGGATATCAAGGAACTGGAAACGGCGAACAAGCGCAATCTCAAGGAACTGGAATACCGCCTGACAGTCCGCCTTGGCAGTATCGCGACGGCCGTCGGCGGGGCTGTGGTCGCACTGGTCAAGCTGCTGTAACATCACGGGCCAACCGTGCTCGATTATTCCGCGTCAGGTCGCGGCGGTCCCGCCACAAATCCGTGCGATGGACGGTCATGACATCAATGACCATACGGTTGGTTTTCAGAAACATATCCGGGCCTCCCGAGCATATAGCTTACAAACCCAGCGCCTTTTGTTGGCGCGCGCTATAGGCCTGAAGCACCCGATCAGCGATCATAGCAATCAGTGCCATGGAAAGCCCCGTCACCAGGCCTGCACCGGCATTGGCGACACCCAGTGCCAGATAAACCTGCTGTCCAAGGCCTTGCGTGCCCACAAGGGCTGCAATCACCAGCATGGCGAGGCCGTACATGATGGTCTGATTCAGGCCCAGCATGATCACAGGTAGAGCCAGCGGCAACTTTACCTGGAACAACATCTGTGTCGACGTACATCCCATCTGATGAGAAGCTTCAACGATTTCAGCCGGTACGTTGCGCAATCCGTGCTCTACATATCGGATCATGGGCACAATGGCATAAGCAATAATGGCCAGCAGAGCCGTAAACTCGCCAACCTTGAACAGCATCAGGACCGGGATCAGCAACACAAACTGCGGCATGGTTTGCAAGGTGTCGTTTATGGGGCGGAGAATACGGGAAACGGTTTCATTGCCAGCCGCCCATACACCCAACAGGCCGCCGACGACAACGCAAAACAGAACGGCTGCTCCACACAAATAGACCGACAGCATTGTCGGTAGCCAGATGCCATTGATGAGCATGAACAGCATGGACAGAAACGCAAAGATGGCAACGTTCCGGCCACCAGCCTGATAAGACAAAAGTGTTACGACCGCCATGAAGACTGGCCATGGCGTGCCGGTGGTCCCATAGTACAGCAATCCGCCGAATACTATGACCGTGACGGAGGCTTTCCAGCTCCATTTTCGCCAGGCAAAAACCGAAAAAGCAGTAACGGCGAGCGCGTAGGTGTAAATCATGGGATCGGTCAGATTAAAACCCCATGAGAACGGACTGATGGTTTTGGCAAATCCAATCCGAATGGGAAGTAGAATAAAGAATAACGTATTGGACTTGATAGCGGTCATTTCCGCATTGAAATTACGAACGATATACCTGACGAACTCATTCAGAATATCTGCCGGATAGAACACCCACTCTTCGGGAAACTCCGCGACCCAGGGCAGTACAGTGGAACCTGCAACAAAGACCACAAACGCCGCGCCGGCAATAAAAAGATGCCGGTGGCGAGGCCACAGGCCAGTCTGTTTGTTTTCCTGCCAGTCATTCCGTTTTACAGCAAGGCCCCAGCTGATGCGATCCAGGATCATGGCAAGCAATGCAATTACCAAACCGGCCAGGAGGCTTTGACCAAATTGCGCCTTGCGCATGGTGGAAAGAACTTCCCAACCGATGTCGGCGAAACCACCAATGATGGCCGCGATGATAACCATGCTCAGAGCGGCCATGGTGGTTTGATTGACCCCCACCATGATCTGGGGAAGGGCTGTCGGAATTTCCACCTGCCAGAATCTTTGCCGCGGTGTACATCCCGACATGATGGCCGATTCAACCACATCCGGGGGCACCCGTCTTAGCCCCAGAATGGTGTTCCGAACCATAGGCGGCGCCGCGTAAATGGCGCTGGCGATCAAACCGACCACCGGGCCGAAGCCGAATAGGAAAAGGATGGGAATCAAATACGCAAACGCTGGTACGGTTTGCATCAGGTCCAGAACAGGCTGCACAAACCGGTCAAAGCGGGGGGACCGAAAGGCCAGAATTCCAAGAACCAACCCCAGGCCTACGGACAACGGCATGGAAATGGCAACCAGAGCCAGAGTGTTCATGCTCTCGTCCCAATATCCGACAATCACCATGTAGCCCAGAGCAAAGGTTGTGAAAACGGCGAGGCCCCAGCCGCCAGCACGATGTGCTAGAACAATAATCATGGCCATGGTGGCTGGCCAGGGTAGCCAGTTTAAAAGGGTGCTCATGGCGGTCATGGGCCAGTCGAGCGTCCATGAAACGGCCCGGAAAAGCCAACGGAAATGTCCCACAAACCAGGCCGTGATGTCATTGATCCAGGAAATCAGGGGAACGACCCATTCCTTGGGGTATTCCTTGAGCCAGGGAACAGAGTCCGACAGAAGGAAACATGCAAGTGTCATCACGCCGACCAGCAACCACGGGAGGAACCCGTTTGGTAGAGTCGTGGCTTTACCAACCAGGGCTGCCTTGATCATGCCGCAGCACCGCCCGATTGGGCTCTGGACTCACCTTCTGCCAGTGCATGCACCACCCCCGCGGGGGTTACCATGCCGACGATATCGCCCTGGTTATTGATGACGGCAACGGGTTCTTCCCGTTGCGCAAAGGCCGGCAACAGGTCCTCCAATATCGTGTCGGGAGTCGTTGTTACGCTTGTATCCAATCCGTCACGTGCCTGTTCCATGATTTTTACAACCGTGATGACGCGAACCAGCGGGACATCTTCGGTAAACTCGGCCACATAGTCCGTTGCTGGATTAAGTACAATCTCCGAAGCCGTTCCGATCTGTACAATCTGGCCATCTTTCATGATGGCGATACGATCCGCAATTTTTAGGGCTTCAAGGAAATCGTGGGTGATGAAAACAATCGTTTTTTGGAGCATGGTCTGTAAGCGTACAAACTCGTCCTGCATTTGTCTGCGGATCAGGGGATCTAGCGCAGAAAACGGTTCATCAAGGAACCAGATTTCCGGTTCAACGGCTAATGAACGGGCGATCCCGACACGTTGCTGCTGGCCGCCGGATAACTGGCGTGGGAAAGCGTTTTCGCGTCCCGCCAGGCCAACCAGCTCCACCATCTCAAGAGCACGTTTGTAGCGGGTATCCTCGTCGATCCCTTGAATTTTCAACGGAAAGGCTACGTTATCCATAACCGACAGGTGCGGTAGAAGACCAAAGCCCTGGAAAACCATACCCATTTTGTGTCGGCGGATTTCGATCAGTTCATTATCAGAGACCTTCAACAGGTCCTCACCGTCCATCAAAATCTCCCCCGCTGTTGAATCGACAAGCCGCGACAAACAACGGACCATGGTGGATTTACCGGACCCGGAAAGCCCCATGATGACAAAAATCTCCCCCACTTTAACCTCAAAACTCACATTGACCGCCGCGGGAATATGCCCGCTCTCTTTAATGCTATCCAATGTGCCGGCAACATCTGAAACGACACCGTTGCCATTCTCAAAAAACTGATCCGGATTTTCACCGTAGATTTTCCAGATGTTGTTGCACGCGATCTTAACCTGATTGTTCGCCGCCATCTCTTGCTCCACTGTTTCGTGGTATTTGTCCTATTTTACGTCTCGATTGACCGACGTATAAAGAAAATTGAGGCGGCCAAGCAATCTGGCCGCCTCAATGGTAGCTCTTAAGTTTTATCGTGCCTTAATTCATAGCTGCTTCGGCAATGGGCTTCCAACGAGACTCATTGTCTTCAACCCATGCCTTGGTCAGGGCGAGTATGTCCGCGCCATCGTTGTCCACAGCACCCATAATGGGCTCCTGATCAGCATTGGTAATCCGGAAGTTTTTCATGAACTCGTGGGCAGCAGGCCACTTGTCCTTCATACCCGGCCACGCGGCGTTGAATGTCCGCGGCGGTACCAGGGAGTATTTTTCCATAACGTCGGCAGGCATATCGACCCAGGTGGCATCAATGTTCGCCAAAGACCAGTGCGGTGCCCAGAACATCATGACCAAAGGCGATTTTGCCTCAATCGCGGATGACATTTCCGCAACCAGAGAGCCCTCACTACCGGAGGGAACCGCGACGAATTGAAGGCCTTCACCGGCCACCAGATCAGCGGAGCGCGTCCCCCAGTCAGCGGGGTAGGCCAGAACGCGCCCATTCGGGAAGGTTTCAGGTGCGGCAAACGCCTGTGCGCAATTTTTGAAAGCATCCCAGGCAGGCAACCCCGGGCAGGCATCTTCCATGTGATTTGGGTAAAGCCATCCTTCGCGGGCGGACAGACCAACATCGCCGAGGTCTTCAATTTTACCTTCAGAGATCAGTTTCGGATAAAACTCACCCAGATTGTTGTCCCAGAGCTCGGTAGCAACGGTTATACCACCATCGGCCACAGCCGTTGCTGAAGCCAGGTATCCGGCGGTGACGTATTCCACCGTGTAACCCATTTCTTGCAGGATATGGCCATTAATATGAGCCGTTACATGCTGACCTGTCCATTCAAAAAGCGCCAATTTAATGGGCTCGTCTGTTGCCCCGAGATCGGCAGCATAAGCGTTTGGCGATACCGCCAGGGCCGAAAGACCAAGTGCCACAGCGGCACCTTTTGTAAATTTACGAATGTTGAACATGTGTCCTCCCTAGACTATCTACCTGTTCATTGGATTGGGTCAAAACCCTGTTGAGATGTTGATTTCAAATTCTCACGTGCCATGAACATACGATAATCAACCGGCGGGTTCCAGATATAATATCTCCGTTTACGGGGTACCGGAAACTTGGCTCGTTGGTGCAAATTCTCCTTGATTTGTGACGAAGAGCGTCCTATAGACGGGGATACGTGGTGATTTGGTCGACCGGCTTGCGGCCACGTAAAACGAAACGCTAAAAGGTTGGAGGCTCGTTCCCTCAAGAATGCTCCGACCCGGTGTGGCGGGGCTTTTTTGTTCCGCATTTTTATATTTGAACAATGCCCCCAAAGAGGGTGCGGGAGTAGTGATATGAGCAAGAATGACCGTAATTCTTCCTCGTGGCGGTCGGCAACCCAGGCCGTGCGCGGTGGTACGGAACGCAGTGCGTTTATGGAGACCAGTGAGGCCGTGTACCTGAATTCCGGGTATGTTTATGATTCCGCAGAAGAAGCTGAAGCCGCCTTCGATGGTTCCCGGCGGCGGTATGTCTACTCTCGGTACGCAAACCCCACGGTGACCATGTTTGAAAAACGCCTGGCGTTGCTGGAGGGAGCCCGGTTTGCCCGAGGAACAGCGGCTGGCATGTCGGCGGTGTTCTGTTCCATGGCGTGTTTTCTGGAAGCGGGCAACCGTATCGTCGCATCGCGGGCAATTTTCGGGTCCTGTCACTACATCATCAACGACATTCTGCCCAAGTACGGTATTGTCACTGAGTTCGTCGATGGCCGAGATTTGGAAGATTGGAAACGGGCGCTCGCGACACCGGCCGATGCGGTGTTTTTGGAATCACCGTCCAATCCGACGCTGGAGATTATCGACATCAAGGCTGTTTGTGATTTGGCGCATGAGGCCGGTGCAAGGGTGATCGTCGACAATGTTTTTGCCAGTCCTGCCCTGCAACACCCTCTGGATTTCGGTGCTGATGTGATTGTTTACTCCACCACCAAACATATCGACGGACAGGGACGATGTCTCGGTGGGGCTGTTTTATCCAACGATCAGGAATACATGGAGGACAAGCTGGGTACCTTCCTGAAACACACCGGTCCAGCCATGAGCCCGTTCAACGCCTGGGTTATGCTGAAGGGGCTGGAAACGCTGGACCTGCGTCTCGAACGCCATTGCGCGAATGCCCTTAAGGTGGCCGAGTTCCTGTCCCGTCGTTCCGGTGTTTCCAATGTTCTGTATCCCGGACTGACCGCCCACCCCCAATATGATCTCGCCATGCAACAGATGCGCGCGGGGGGAACTGTGGTCACGTTCAGTATCGACGGAGGAAAAGAAGCGGCTTTTTCTTTTCTTAATGGACTGGAGATTGTCGATATCTCCAATAATCTGGGCGACGCAAAGAGTCTTGCTACACATCCCTCAACAACCACCCACCAACGCTTGAGTGCCGCCGAACGTGCTCTTGTCGGTATCGGTGATGGCATGGTTCGAATGTCGGTCGGTCTCGAAAACATCGATGATCTCGTTGATGATCTGGACCGGGCATTGGCTGACCGACACTCTCTCTGAATGTTGAGACGTACCAAAATCGCAAAACCGATACGTGCCCGGAGGTTGGCCGCGGGTGTTGCCAGCCGTTGCATGATCGTGCCGGATGGCAGTTTCGCGACCGAAACGCCAGTGTCTATCAATCCCGTTGACCGTCAGTTGGGTGAGGATTGCTGGCTCGTCAATCCGGTGGACCATAAGCAGAGTGAGGGATTTCGGGATTATCGCTGTCAATTTCACAGCTATGACGATCACAAGGGTACAGATTTAGCGATTAGTGATCTGGAGGAAATGGCGCAAGGCGACGCCGTCATCGCATCCGTACCCGCCACCCGGTGGCGTCCGCGGCACGCGGCCTGGTACGGATGATGTGGCTGTTCGCGATAGGGGATGTGCTGTTGTGGCGGCTCGAGAGTGTGGAGCCGGTCCGGTCATTGATCCTGGTGGCGTCATCCCCCTTTGATTGGTGGAAAAATTGTCACCTTGTCGCCGTCGAGCAGAATACGACTGGTACGGTCTGGCAGGGACACAGGAATATCATTAATCATCACGGCATAAGATTCTTCTGGCGGCATTTCCAATTGAATAAGAAGCTCATGGGCGGACAAACCATCAGGGAATTCACGAGTGCCCGATACATCACCCATGGCTCCCTGCATGGAGATAACCTGTATATCGAGTTTCAACGCGTCGCTCTTTTTTCTATGACAGGCCGAGACGTGACAGCGTGGCGTCTTTAGGCACACCCTCGGGCGACCAGCCCCGCTGTTCGTAATATTCGGGCAGCATAACGCTGAGTTCGGTAACTTTGCCTGTTGCCGCTCCGGTTTTCGCGGGCTCCTCCAACACGCGGGCGGGAAGCGTGTCGTCCTTGGCGGTAAAGCCGGCTTTCAGATTGAACAGGCGCTCTAGATTCCATATACGCTCGCCAGTCTCCATCAAGCGGTCAATGCCCCATTCGCCGGGCAGGTCAGCCTCCAGTTGCGCAATCAGCATCTCATCACCGAAACCCCCGCGGGCAAACATGCACAATCCGGTTGAATCGTACATGGCCATGCCGTCCTGTGCTTTTTTCACAACCGGGGCGCGTCCGACAGGGGACACATCGGTGTAATCCTCGGTCCAGGCCGCGCCGCGGAGATGGCAGGCACCCCGGTTTGAGGTCGCGTACAAGAGCCCCATGCCCTGCATAGCTCGAGGGTCGTAACCGGCGAACTCCTGTCCCTTCACAGACATGGAAATCTCAGGGTGGCCATATTTTTCACAGAGACGTTTTGACCCCAGGCCCAGTTCCCGCCCGAAATCTGTTGCGGTGCCCGTGACTTCCGCCGCCCAGCACAGTGCTTCGGCGGAACCGAAGTTAAGAGCCATACCGCCGGTATGTTCCGTCGTAATGACGCCCATTTCGAACAGTTCCATAGCCGCCCCAAGGGTCGCGCCAAAGGAAATGGGGTCCATGGAATGTTCATTGCACAGCGCCTGTGCATAGGTGGCGGCTTCGATATCATCGACTCCGCAAAACGGCCCCAGTGCAAATGCCCCTTCATACTCCAACCCACCTTCTGGTGTGGTGTACTTCCCGCCCTTGTCGCGAACGCTGAAGTGGGTGGGGTCTATCTCCGAAACACGACCACAGGCGATGGTACAGGCAAAACACCCCTTGTTGGTTTTCAGGTTAGCTTTTCCGTCCGATTCTCGGATGCGCGTCATGGCGGCAACGTTGATATTCCCGGCTCCCTCAAACTGTACATCCCGGCAGTTTCGTGTAGGCAAGCTGCCCCAGGCCTGATTGACGTCCATCATGGCCATGGTTCCGATGGCACCCCGGCGTTTGGCGTCGGCGGTTGCATTGAGCTTCGCACTGGCTTTCATGGCGACAGAGAAAAACTCTTTTGGATTGTTGACGTCAACACCCTTTGTGCCACGAACCGCCACAGTTTTGAGGTTTTTCGAACCCATGACAGTACCAACACCGGAACGTCCGGCGGCGCGGTCTCTGTCATTTACAACACACGCAAACTTGACGCCTTGTTCACCGGCAATCCCGATTGACGCGAGCTTGATGTCCGGGTCGTGATGGCGTTTGCAAACCATTTCTTCGGTTTCCCAAACCGTTTTGCCCCACACAAAACCTTCGGCGCCCAGGATTTCAACCCGGTCGTTGCGAATGTAGAGATAAACTGGTTTTGGGGCGCGACCTTCAAAGATGATCATGTCCCAACCGGCTAGTTTCAGTTCACCGCCGAACTGGCCGCCCGAATTAGAGCATGCAATGGCACCGGTCAACGCGCCTTTGGTTACAACCGACCAGCGACCGCCGGTTGAAGCACCGGTTCCTGTCAGCGGACCTGTGGCAAAAATCAGTTTGTTGTCGGGTGACAAGGCGCTGACAGCAGGATCGATTTCTTCCATCAGGTACCTGGTGGCGAGGCCCCGTTGACCGATATAGGCTTCCGCCCATTCCATGTTCAGCGGTTCTTCCTTTGCGGAAAGATTGGTAAGATCAACTCTAAGGATTTTTCCCTGCCACGCCATTAAACCGCTCCACCCCACAAACAAGAAAGATCAATGACACCGGATCAGAGGTGTCGTATGCAGACAGCATATTGCCCCAACAAGGCCAAAGATCAATACCAGGGTTTTCAGGGTTATGCCTGGCTTTCCCGGTTGATTTTGCGGCACCGGATGAGGGCGGCTTCCATGGCGTCAGGCCATGCCTGCAATCCGCCATTCTTTTCAAGCTCCTGAAGGGCTGTGCGTGTGAGGGAACCCTCAATCGCGTATTCATCGACCATATGATCAAAATCAACATTGGGATGTTCAAGTACCATGCCGCACGTCGCCCGCAAGGCTCGGGCTGTGATTTCACGCGCGGTTCCCGGTTCCAGGCCGCTGGCGGCCAGCCAATTTGCCAGGGATCGAATACCGGCATGGAAAGCACTGAAAATGACACCCTGTATACTGGCCAGTTCATAGGTCTCTTCGTCGTCAAAAACGTGAACCGTTCCCAGTTTTTCAAACAATTGCCTTGCCTCAAGATTTTCCGGAAACAAACAGGTCGGGCTTTCCCCAATCTTTGCTGCCGTAATGGGCAGGGCTCGAACAACGCTCGCCGGCGAAACGGCATCCGCGAGGGCGAATAACGCAATTCCAGCCGCAATGGATATAGCGGTTTGACCCTCACGCCAGGGTAATCCTGAAGCTGCGGCGATAAGTTGCGGCGGGCGCGTTGCCAGCAAAACGATCTCTGAGGATTTAACGACGTCCTCATTGCTGTTGGCGATGCGGAGTCCGTATTTTTCCGAGAGCCGCCGGGCATGATCACTTCCCCTTGGCGATAGAACCATCTCGGGTGCGGATTCGTGGCGCATGAGACCGTCCACCAGGTATCCCGCGAGATGGCCAACACCGATTATGCCGAGCCGCTTATTCATATCACTGATCGAGATATTGACGGGTGGCTGATTGCGCCAGTTCTATAATCATTTGCTCTACAGAGTCGCATGTTATGGCGCCAACGGATTCCAAATCCGACGTTATATCAACCGGCAGGCTGGTATTGCTGTCTTCGGGAATCTGGTTGAGCTTGCCGCCTACGAAAATCATTGGTCTGAAGCCGAGGGACTCACATTCGTTTTTGAGTTTTTCCATAAATCGCAAAGCAATGCCATTGTAGGTGCTTAACGCTATCGCATGAACGTCGTTGTTTCTGGCGCATTCGGCGAGGGCATCGGGGTCCGTGCTGACGCCACCGTCAATGATTGTAACGTCCAGTTTATTGAGAACCCGGGTCAGTAGAGTTTTACCGTATTCATGGACGTCTGTTGTTGCTATACAGACTTTAAAGTTGGCGTTCTGAAAAACCTCCAAGTCGAGGTCTAGGCGCGCAAGGATGGTTTCAGCCCTGGTCGAAATCTCGCCGACGATCGGCGTTTCAATCCATGCCTGCCGACCAGACGAGGCAGAGGGATTTAAATCGCCAGGGCCATATAGACTTTCCATGGACCGGGCACCCAATCGTTTGATGCTAAGGAGCATTTCGAGCGCGTCACTCGTATCAATACCTTTGTTGCTAAAATCCGATAGGATATTGTCAAAGAAACGTCGCGCCCCCGTAAGCAGGGTTTCCACGAGATCATCAATCGCCGTAAAATCGGATACCCTTGGCGATTTTTCTACTGCCTGCAAAAGATGTGTTGCGAACACACAGGCATCGACCGTCTCGTCGATATCCGGGATGCGTCGGGCTTCGCTGAGCGGTATCGGGTTTATCCCGTGACCGCTGGGAAGGGCCAGCTGCGCTGCAATGTCGATACCCAGATATGATGCCAGTGCGGCGTAATTCTCCGGATTGCTGTTTCCGTAGGCCGTCGTGTTCCCATAGACCATGGTGCCGGTGGGTAACCTGCCTGCCTTTTGATCTAATCGCGCGAGCGAGCGTTGAAATGCCCAGCGGGTCAAGGGTTCCGAGAATGTGTGACCGTAACAGTGCCCCATCCGGCAGCCTAAGAGCTCTTCCACAACATAGCGTTCGAGCATGACCGCCCCGAGGGCACAGCACAAATCGGTGAACACGGCGGCAAAACCATCATCCACATTCGAGTGGATGAGAATGGGAACGGGTTGCGCCGCGCATAGTGCAATCGCTTTGACAGTATTGACAGTTATGTCCACATCATCGTTCCAATTCGGCAACCGGAAACAGAAATATTGTCCCATGTTGCCGATTGTTGTAGAGCCCGCCCGAAGAGCAGCCATGGTGTTTTCAAGGGCCGCGGGCATGCCAAGGACAAAATCGCCAAAGTGGGGGGCAACGGGCGCACTTTGCGTCAGATCACAGAAAGCTTCGTCTGTTTCAAGAATAAGGCCTGTTCCCTTTTGTCGCCCCTTGCGATCATCGCGGCGATAGCCCATGGACCAGTCCAGACAGATACCATACCTGTCTACGCGTCCGCCGTGCTGACCTGTTTGTTCGAATATCTCACGATAGGCTCGGCGGGATTTTTCCAGGTCGCGGAATCCGATCTGCACATGAATCATCACATCCTTCGAAGCCATGCGAGAGCATTTGTAGGCGAATTCACTATCGACATCGTAGTGTCGCAGGAACGCCGAGATGCCAACAGGACAGGACTTTGCCAGGGTGCGTCCATCTTCGATCACATCAACGGCGCGGGGCAGATCCTGTTCCGGCAAAAGGTCGTTTCGCGTCCATTCCGCCCTCACACGTGAATACCTCTGGTAGAGATGAAAAAGCTATTTGGTGCGGATTGCCGCGAAAAGTTTTGTCAATTCGGAACCCATTTCCGGTTGTTGGCCTTTTAGCCTTTGACGAAACACGGCTTTCAAAGCGAGAAGGTGAAGCTGGACGATGTTAAGCTGTTCGTCGTCTAGTTGTTCTTTGGGTTCGACAAACTTGCACAAGGAATCGGCGATCAAACTGACCAATGGGTACCCGAATGAGCCGCCCTGTCCGCGGGCTTCATGGGAGAAATCGAATATACGGGCAACTCGGTCTTTGCCGATAGGAGTCTGGTCTTTCATTGCCTCATGTTCCTGCCAGAGCTTTTGAAGATCATCGACGGCACTGGTCTCATAGGAATCGACCAATTCCTTGCGTGAATTCAGAGATCGGCGAATGGCGGATTCCGGTGACTGCCCGCCAACACGCGGAACCTTTTCGCTGACACGTCGCGGTGGATCAATGATGTTGTCTTTTTTTGCCATGACCGTCCGCAGAATTTATTCAGGTTCGCGTCGTTCTTCTTTAACCAGTTCGGGCATATCCTTCATGCGCCGATCAGGGCCAAAATATTCACCGTCCCGAATAAATGGCCGTTTGTCATCAACCACAAAACACAATCGCTTGTAAAGGCTTCCTGCGCTGACGGGTTTTGCCAGATAGCTGGATACACCGGCATCACGTGCCTTACGGACATTTTCGATTTCCGTGTACCCGGTCAGCATGATGATGGGAACAAACGGGTTGGGGGATTTCTCACTCCAGCGAATGAGATAAACCAGGTCCAATCCGCTGGTTTCACCCATTTTCCAATCGGTGATAACGATATCAGGGTCTTCTTCGACAAACATTATAAACCCGGTTTGTGCGTCATCGGCTTCAAGAACTTCCTGCACCTCAAACTCGTAGAGGAAGCCTTTGACCATCTGTCGGATGTAGTAGCTGTCGTCGACAACCAGAACCGTTAGTTTTGAAAAATTGTAACTACTCATTCTTTATGTATCGTTCCTGATACGCTTACCCCCAGAGTGTCAACACTATATCGCTCTATTCCGGGGAATGCATCCTCATTCCTG
The DNA here is from genome assembly GCA_963921245.4 of Rhodospirillales bacterium. Taxonomy (GTDB): domain Bacteria; phylum Pseudomonadota; class Alphaproteobacteria; order Rhodospirillales; family Casp-alpha2; genus JABJGO01. The sequence goes on from CAWUEY030000001.1 coordinate 1,589,582, forward strand.
GCATCTTTCCTCTTCAGTTACCCGGCATGAAATGGGCAAAAACTGCCGTTAGCAGGTCAATTTTTGCAGCTTTTTGAGCCTCATGAGGGTAACTCCTGACAGCATAAAGACCACTGCTCCACAATCTTAACATGCTGTTAAAAATGGGTTTATTTTTATGGTTACCATTTGTTTACCAAACTGGCATAGCAATTGCTTTTATCTCTACGACACATAACGTGTCATGAATGGGAGTAAACAAAATGCACGTTAATTTCAATTCTATGGATGAATACCGGGATTTTTTGTATTCAGAGTTTGGAAATGTCATGGGTTCGGTTGAGTCCTACGGTGATCGTTTTGCCGCGGCAGCCAAGGCCGTTGATCTTCTGGGCGATGATTTGAGCCTGGATAGCGACATCCTGGACATGGGTTCCGACCACTAAACTGATCTTTCACGGGGCTCGTGCGACGGATTTTCTTGTTTCCAATCCGACGGTCAGTCCCCTGATCGCAGAACGTGAAAGGGGTCAACATGACAGATGTTGACATTTCAAAAGCATTGCGCAACCCCGCAGATGATTGTGGTTCGCATTTCGAAAACGAAGAGTTCATCCCCATTCGGGACAATCCGCAGCGTGACCTAGCGGTGAGCCTCATAAACACTCTTGGATTTAAGCAGGCTGTGAGATTTGCAAGAGAGCGCCAATGGAAGGGTGTTATCATTCAGCTCTATAGAGGTTTGAACTCAGGTCCGGCGTGAGTCGTTCACTCAATTCAGAGAAGTTTTCGATCCTCGTCCATCGCCTCTGAAACGGCGAGGGCGGCCATGTTGAACAAACCGCGGGCGGATACGGACCGGTTGAGAACATGAACGGGTTTTGCCGGACCCAGTAGAATAGGACCAATGACAAGTCCGTTCGCAATGCGGCGTATCATTGAAAAACTGATGTGGGCGGCGTCCAGACTCGGCATCACAAAAAGGTTCGCCTGACCTTTCAGATGTGAATTGGGGAACATCCGTCGTCTTAACTCTTCATCAAGGGCACTGTCCGCATGCATTTCACCATCAACCATCAAATCCGGATGTTGTTCATGCAAAATCCCGACGGCACGGCGGACCTTTATGGATGACGGTGTATCCGAAGAACCCATGTCGGAATGGGATAGCAATGCTATCCTTGGCTCAATACCGAAACGACGTAAGCCTGTTGCCGCGGTAAGGGTCATCTCAACCATTTCTTCCGCCGTGGGATCGTAAGTGACGTGGGTATCACAGAAAAAGAAGGTTCCTGAATCCAGAACCAGTGCCGTCAGGGTTGATATATCGGTCATGCCCTCGGCCTTGCCAATGACTTCCATGGCGTATCGCAAGTGCCAATGGAAACGTCCCTGAATGCCACAGATCATGGCGTCCGCTTCGCCCTGGGCCACCATACAGGCTGCAATGACCGTGGTGTTGGTCCGAATGATGGTCCTGGCCGTATCAGGGGTGATGCCTGCCCGTTCTGACTTGCTTAGATAAAATTGCCAGTACTGGTCATAACGGGGATCATTCTCGGGATTACAAATCTCATAATCCCGTCCCTCTAACAGGCGCAAGCCGTACCGGTCTATGCGGCTCGCGACAACCTCGGGTCTGCCGATAAGGATGGGAAAACCGATTTCGTCATCCACAATGACCCGTACGGCGCGCAATACCCGTTCATCTTCGCCTTCCGCAAACACTATCCGTTTGCCGGACCGACGCGCACGATCAAAGACCGGTTTCATTAGCATTCCGGACCGGAAAACAAACCGGCCGAGTTCTTCCCGGTAAGCATCGAAATCGGCAATTGGACGCTGGGCGACGCCGCTATCCATGGCGGCCTTTGCGACGGCTGGCGCGACCTCCATGATCAGGCGAAGATCAAAGGGTTTGGGAATAAGATACTCGGGACCAAACACCAACTCTTCACCGGCGTACGCTTTGGCGACCACTTCCGAACTCTCAGCCTTTGCCAGATCAGCAATGGCGTGAACAGCGGCGATTTTCATTTCCTCGTTGATAGTGGTGGCGCCAGCATCAATGGCGCCTCTGAAAATGAAGGGGAAACACAGGACGTTGTTGACCTGGTTGGGAAAATCAGACCGCCCGGTGGCAATAACGGCATCCGGTCGAGCTTCACGGGCAACGTCCGGCATGATTTCGGGTGTCGGGTTTGCGAGCGCCAGAATGAGCGGCTTGTCCGCCATTTTCCTGACCATTTTGGGTGTCAGGATACCGCCCGCGGATAAACCGAGGAAGATGTCCGCATCAGCAATGGCGTCATCCAGAGTTCGAGCATCTGTATCCTGTGAAAAAGCAGCCTTGTGCGGATTCATCTCCTCGGTACGACCGTCGTAGATCACGCCGATATGATCGACGAGCGTGATGTTTTCGCGTTGCAGCCCCATGCGCATCATGAGGTTAAGGCAGGCGATCCCAGCAGCACCACCACCCGTAGAAACCATCTTTACATCCTGAATGTTCTTCCCGACGACGCGCAATCCGTTTATCAAAGCGGAACTGACGACAATCGCCGTCCCGTGCTGATCGTCGTGAAACACCGGAATTTTCATCTTTTCTCGGCATTTTTCCTCAACCACGAAACAATCAGGCGCCTTGATATCTTCAAGGTTGATTGCACCGAATGTCGGTTCTAGGGCGATGACAATGTCGGCCAGCTTTTCGGGGTCGGTTTCATTAACCTCAATATCGAAAACATCCAGGCCCGCGAACTGTTTGAATAGAACGGCCTTGCCTTCCATGACGGGTTTGGAGGCCAGTGGGCCGATGGACCCTAGGCCCAGAACCGCTGTCCCGTTTGAAACAACGGCAACCAAATTCCCGCGGTTTGTGAGGTTTCGGGCTTCCGCCGGATCTTCTTCAATGGCCGTACACGCATAAGCCACACCGGGAGAATAAGCGAGCGCCAGATCTCTCTGGTTGCCCAGCGGCTTGGTCGCTGTCACCTGGAGTTTTCCCGCGCGAGGACTCCGGTGATAATCTAATGCCATATCCTTCAAGGTATCTTGATCGGCCATTGAAAAAGCCCTGATTTTTCCGTTGTGTATTGGCGTCTTCGACAGTATGCCTCAAACAGGAACTCGTATTCCGGATCAAGTATTCACGAATGATCGATGGTATGTCCAGTAAACGCAGCGTTTTTCCTCGAATAATCGGTCATCGCGGGGCCTGTGGACTGGCTCCGGAAAACACGCTGGCTTCATTCAAGGCCGCCGCACAACAGGGGGTCGAGTGCGTGGAATTTGACACCAGATTGAGCAAAGATGACACTGTGGTGATTTTCCATGACGATACGTTAGATCGCACGACAAATGGCGCGGGACCCGTCAACGAGCATGATGTTAAGCAGTTGCAACGGCTGGATTTCGGATCTTGGTTTGGCAGTGCGTTTACCGGTGAAAGGCTTCTGACATTTAAGGGATTAATCGAATTTCTTGATGAAAATGAGATGTTGGCAATTGTCGAGATCAAGCCCGCGCCGGGGCAGGAACGAGAAACGGCGGTAGCAACCTGTAACCTGATCAGAGACAGTTGGCCTGGGTCTTTGCCGGTTCCTGTCATATCCAGTTTCAAAGATGCGTGTCTGGCGGTTTCCCGATCAATCCTGCCGAATGTGGAACGTGCCCTGCTGATTGAAGAAAATCTGGAAACTTGGGAGCGACGGGCGGGTGATCTTGAATGTTCCAGCGTTCACATCTGGCATGAGATGCTGGACCAGGCGACGGTCAAATCCATGACCTCGATCGGATATACCGTAAGAACCTATACTGTAAACGACCCCGAGAGAGGAAAAGTGTTCCTAGATTGGGGCGTCGAGGGGTTGTGTACGGATTTTCCGGATCGCTTCGCGGATTTGTGATCCAAAGGTTTTTGAAAATCTGATATTCTTGGATCATCTTAGGGAGTTCAGAATATGAAACTTTATGTCGTCACCGTTATCCTAAGCGGTCTTTTCCTTTTGGGAGTTCCTGCGCCAAACGAGGCATTTGCAGACGGCGGCAGCAATACGTCTGCGACGCCCACGCCGGTAAAAATCGCCAGAGATTTGATCAAGCAAGAGAAATATGCCGAGGCGCTTTCGGGTATCAGGGATGCTCTAGTAAAGGATGCTAAGAACGCTGATTTACTGAGTCTGGCGGGTTTCTCATCGCGTCGGATGCGTGATTTGGATCAAGCATATGAATATTACAACATGGCTTTGGATATAGACCCGGCGCACAAGGGTGCCTTGAACTATTTGGGAATTTTGTACGTGAATACAGGCCAACCTGAAAAAGCCGAGGCCTTGCTGGAACGATTGGATAACGCCTGCTTCTTTACCTGCGATGAATACACCGATCTGAAAAATGCCATCGAAGCGGGTGAAGCCCCTGAATGGTAAGCAACAAGCTTGCTTCAGCAATACCCTTGTTCTATGACCCTGCGCATATCAAAATATCTGGTATCAAGGGGGATTAAAAATGTCCGGCACTATCGAAGCCGCTCACATCCGAGCGCTTGAGGAGGAAACCGAGAGCCTTCTTGAAGACGTGCTGATGGGAGGTCACTGAGCATGGCCACCCAACGCTACTCCGTCACCCCCCATCCGATCGAAACCCTACTCACCTGGGTGAAATCCGGCGAGATCGCGATACCGGAAATCCAGCGTCCTTTCGTGTGGGATGCGACCAAGGTCCGCGATCTTCTCGACTCGCTCTACTATGGCTACCCGGTTGGCTACCTCATCGCCTGGCGCAATCCCTCGGTACGACTGAAGGACGGGTCAACCTCGGCGGGCAAGCGCATCCTGATCGACGGGCAGCAGCGGGTCACCGCACTAATGGCAGCACTGCTCGGCCGTGAGGTACTGACCAAGGACTACGAGACCAGACACATTCGGATCGCGTTTCATCCGGTCGAGGAGCGCTTCGAAGTCTCAAACCCGGCCATTCAAAAGGACACTTCGTGGATTCCCGATCTCAGCGAAGTCTTCCTGCCCGACGCCAGCCTGACCGAGCTGACCGACGACTACGCCGAGCGCAACCCTTATACCGACCGCAAGAAGGTCTCGCGCATCCTCGAGCGCGTCCGAAAGATCATCAACAACCATGTCGGCATCATCGAATTGGCAGGAGACCTCGACATCGAAACTGTGACCGAGATATTCATCCGGGTGAATTCGGCCGGGGCATCGCTCAGCCAGGCAGATTTCGCCATGTCGAAGATCGCGGCGAACGACACCTATGGCGGCAACATGCTACGCAAGGCCATCGACTACTTCTGCCATTTCGCCGTTGCGCCCGAATTCCTTGCAAACATCGAGAAAAGCGACAAGGCGTTCGCCGCTTCCGGGTTCTTTCCGAAGATGCGGTGGCTGAAGGACGTCAACGACGATCTCTACGATCCCTCTTACACCGACATGCTGCGCGTGGCGTTCACCTCCGAGTTCCGGCGCGGTAAGCTGCAGGACCTCGTCGCGCTTCTGTCGGGGCGCAACTTCGAAACAAAGAAGTATGAGGAAGAGATTGCCAAGGAAGCGTTCGACAAGCTGAAGACTGGCGTCTTCAACTTCATAAACAAGACGCACTTTGACCGGCTGACGATGATCCTGCGGTCGGCGGGCTTCATTACCTCGAAGCTGATCGGAAGTCAGAACGCCGTCAACTTCGCCTACATCCTCTATCTGCGCGGACGGGCCGAGGGCGTGCCCGCCGCCGATATTGAGCGGCTGGTTCGGCGCTGGTACGTCATGTCCCTGCTTCGTGGACGTTACTCGGGCAGCGCGGAGACGGCCTTCGACTTCGACATTGGCCAGATTGGGGCGCGGGGTCTCTCGACCCACACAAACGCGGTGATCGCCGCCGAACTATCCGAGAGCTTCTGGACCACGCTGCTGCCGCAAGAGATGGAGACCTCTTCGCCCTCTAGCCCCTACTTCCTGGTCTATCAGGCGGCACAGGCGAAGCTCGGCGATCTTGGCTTCCTGTCCCGCGACATCACAGTGCGCGACTTGCTGCTGAACCGCAGCGACAGGCACCACGTCTATCCGCGCAACTACCTCAAGAACCAGGGACTCACGCGGGGGCGCTATAACCAGATCGCCAATTTCGTGCTGGCCCAGAGCGAGATCAATATCGCCATCGGCGACAAGGCGCCCGGGGTCTACTTCGGCGAGATTGCCGAGCAATGTAATGGCGGGCCCAAGAAGTACGGCGGCATCACCGAGCTAGACGAGCTGCGAGCCAACCTCGCCATGAGTTGCGTTCCCGAGACGATGCTCGGCGACAATATACCGGATTTTGGCGACTTTCTCGAGATGCGCCGCCACCTGATGGCGGCGAAGATCAAGGCCTATTTCGAGGCGCTTTGAGATGCAGCTGAGGACGAGCAACAGAGACGGGGGAGCTGGAAATGGCTGGGCGGCGCGACCTCGGCGCGGTCATTGCAGCAACGACAACCGACTATCGTGAAGCTGATGGGGGCGATGATACCGTTGATCCTTCCGGCGGCCACTTTTTCGGGTGCGAGCACGCCATGGAACACTATGAGACGGCATTTTATCGTCCTATGCTGTGTGGCTGGACGATCTACGAAAACTGGTAAATGGCAGGCACCAGGGATGCCACAGCACGGGCGACAGAGCTCTGGCAACGGGTGCTGAAAGAATATCAGGAACTGACCCATGATCCCGACGTTCGCGAAGAATTGGAAGCCTATATGGCCCGTCGCAAAGAGGAAATTGGTGCCGGAGAGCCCTGATCGTTGCCATAAAGACAGTTTGTTCAAAACTGGATATAGTAGCTCGATAGATTGTTGTTGGAGGAGGCTATGCTCAATCACTCCCGAGGACGGGCGCGCATAGGCGTATTGGTGCCTTTCACCAACACCAATCTGGAATCCGATATGATCATGGCACGTCCCATGGGAGTGTCCTTACACTTTTCTCGCATCGGTGGCTACGATCTGGACGCCGTGCCGGATGCTAATCAAATGGCGGGTTTCGGGAAAGCTCCACTAGACGAACCGCTACGCTTGCTCGCCGGTTGCCGACCGGATGTGGTTGTGTATGGCTGCACCTCTGCCACGCTTACCCACGGTGTGGTGTTTGATCGTGAACTGGTAAAAAAAATTAAAGAAGATACTGGCGCGGAAACTGTGACGGCGGCCGGGTCACTGTTGCATGCGTTGCGCTTTTTGGGGATTAACGCCGTTGCGTTTGCGTCACCTTACGTGGGGCAGATCAACGATATGGCCGAGGCATTTCTTGCTTCCGCAGGGGTGCAAACTGTTTCACGCGCGGACATCGGCAAAGAGCTTGGTAATTACGGTCAAGGCGCCCTAACACCGGATGAGGTTTTCCAACTGGCGTGCCGCGCCGATAGTTCGGATGCCCAGGCTATGGTGCTGTCATGCACGGATATGCGAAGCATGGAGACCATCAATCGGTTGGAAGCGGAACTGGGAAAACCGGTTGTGACGTCCAATCAAGCCATGTTGTTTCAGGCTCTACAGATTCTCGGCATCGAGACCCACGTCCACGGATTTGGTCATCTGTTCAGTAAAGCGCTGGCGGCGGAATAGGTTGCACCTGTCTACCCGACAATTTCTGCGAGCGCGGTGTGTAGCGCCTTCATTTCCTCAGGGCTGCCAATAGATACGCGAAGGTAATTGGGAAGGCCGAATGACGCCACGGGCCGGAGAATAATCCCGTGACGTTTGATGGCTTCGAACAAATCGCCCGCACTCATGGGCCAATCTTCCGGCACCCGTATCAGGACGAAGCTTGCCTGGCTGGGAACGAAGTCCAGACCCAGATTTTTTAAGCGTTCGTATAGCGCCTCTTTTTCACGCGATACATGATCCCGGGTTGCCCGCAGGTGCTCGTAATCCCGGGTAGCGGCGGTCGCGGCGGCGAGGCCGACAGCGGAAACGCTGTTTGCCGGACGCATGCGCTCAAGAATATTGATGACGGTTTGTGAAGTATATCCCCAACCGACCCGGAGACCCGCCAGTCCGTATATTTTCGAGAATGTTCTGAGAACAACCACGTTGTCGCGCTTGGCAACAAAAGCCGCGCCGGTTTGGAAGGTCGGATCGGTGACAAACTCACCATAGGCGGCATCGATGATCACAAGTACGTTGTCCCGGACACCATTGACCAATCGTTCCAGGTCTTCGCCGGACAAACACGTGCCTGTCGGGTTGTTGGGGTTGGCCAGGTATACAGCCTTGGTTCGATCCGTGACGCAGGCAAGCATGGCATCCACGTCTGCTGTCATGTCTTGTGTCGGGGCCTGAACGACAATTGCCCCCATCATGGAAGCGAGGGTGCTGAAGTATTTGTATCCGAATTCTGTCTCCACAACCTCGTCGCCGGGTCCCAGATAACTCAGGCTGAGCAACAGCATAAGTTCCATGGAACCGGCACCGCACATGAGTTGTGAAGCATCGAGATCAAATGTCTCTGCAAGCGCCGTTTTCAGGATTTCATGCGCCGGGTCGGAATACCGCATGAAGGCTGAATCCAGATCATCGTGGTGCTGTATGGCCCTGAGGGCGGCAGGGGATGGCGGTAAACCCAGTTCGTTTTGTGACAGTGTTATGGGTTTATCAAACCCGGGAATGCGAGTCTCTGATTTGGCATAGGGAGATAGCTGTACAATGAGATCGTTGGGCTTTACGGGCATTCGATGGTCCACGGGTGTGGGTGACGTCTTAATTGTGTCACCGCCGGATTGATCATGGAAGCAATTTAATGTTGATGGTTCTAAAAAATCACTTGGCCTGGCAATGCTCTCTCGTGACGTATCAGGCGTTTAATATCTCACGCGTCACGTGAATATGTTCCGGTCGGATGTTACAACAACCGCCGATAATCTGAACCCCGTTGTTTACCCCGCGGCGGGCCGCTGAGGCATAGTCTTCCGTCGAAATGGAGTCGTGAAAAACAAAATAGCCTTCTTTATCAAACCGCCCGGCATGGGCTGCTTGCAGGCCCGAGCGACGTTAGCCGGCAGGGAGCGTTGCGCTACATGCGCCGTTTCAATGGTGTTCCGAAGGCCCCACTCGGGCTATAGTTGAAGAAATGTGCGTGGCGATTTAACCACGGTGACCCTTTAGCCCAATGAACGCAGCGCAAGGCAAGCTAGGACAATCGTTGACCGACAGGTAAATGCGAGGCAATCACCAGAAAGTGGTTTAAACGTCATTCAAGGTCGTTATCCGGGTCAGCCCCTATCCTGATTCTTTGAATTTTTAGAGGTCACAAGCGATAGAATTGAGACTAGGATCAGTCATAGACAGGGTAACGTTGGTATTGGGGAAAATGCATGGCACGGGAGCGGTCACGCCGGTCACGCGGTTCCGAGAGACAATCTTCAGCGTCTGTGACGTTATCTTCTCCGGGTGTTCTCCGGCGGTTGCCGCATTACGATCCATGCAGTGAAGAACAACTGGTGAAGCTCGAACAGCAAAGTGACTGGCTCATTCAGGAAATCGGTCTTGAGTTTCGGGAAGACCCTGCCGCTATTGAAATTTGGCGTAACGCGGGGGCGGGGATTGATGGGACGCGCGTTCGCGCCCCTGCTGATCTGGTTAGGGATCTCTGCAAGACAGCACCATCCGAGTTCATTCAGCTTGCGAGAAATCCGGCACGGTCGGTCAAGATCGGTGGCGACGGACAGGTTTTTGCACCCGTCTACGGTCCACCGTTTGTCCGCGACCTCGAACGGGGGCGGCGGTATGGGGGCATTGAAGATTTTCAGAAGTTGGTCAAACTCACGTATATGCTACCCTCGCTCCATCACGGCGGGTTCGTGACCTGTGAGCCGTGCGACATTCCCGTTTCCAAACGTCATCTGGATATGCTCTATGCCCACATGACTCTTTCCGACAAGCCACATTTGGGCGCTATCACGGAAATGAGCCGCGCACAGGATTCAGTGGATATGGCTGAAGTCGTCTTTGGCAAGGATGTCATGGACGAAAAGTGTGTCATCATGGGAAATGTGAACACCAATTCTCCGCTACTGGTGGACAAAGTAGTGACGGAAGCCATTCGCACCTACTGTAGCCGGGGCCAAGGTATTGTGGTTGTACCGTTTATTCTTTCCGGTGCCATGGGACCGGTATCGACGGCCGCATCCGTTTCCCAGGCATTGGCTGAAGCCATGATGTGCTGCGCCTTCTCTCAGTTGGTGAAGCCTGGTGCTCCTTTTGTTCTCGGGAATTTTCTCTCTTCCATGAGTCTCAAATCCGGTGCGCCGACGTTTGGCATGCCGGAGCCCGTGGTTTCGAACTACGTCATTGGGCAGCTATCCCGTCGGATGGGATTGCCTCTTCGGTGTGGTGGTTCCCTGACGGCATCAAAAATTGCGGATGCGCAGGCGGCTTATGAAAGCGCGGACTCAATGCACTCTACCATGCTCGCCGGAGCAAACTTTGTGTTACATTCAGCAGGTTGGCTTGAAGGTGGGCTGGCAACAGGATTTGAAAAACTTGTTATGGATGCGGATCGTCTCGGCAGTTACGAGAAGGTTCTGAAAGGTCTCTCGCTGGAAGAGAGTGATCTCGCGCGCGATGCTTATGAAGAAGTCAAACCCGCCGGGCATTTCCTCGGATGCGCTAACACAATGGCAAATTATCAAACGGCGTTCTATGAAGCCCAGCTTTCCGACAGCGAGAATGTGGAAAGCTGGGAAGAGGCTGGTTCCAAGGACATGACGCGGCGCGCGTTTGAACGCTGGAACCATTTGTTGGAAATCTACGAACAACCCCCTATTGATCCGGCGACGGATGAAGCACTTCAGGCTTACGTGACCAAACGCAGGGAAGAACTTCCCGACGCCTGGTACTAGAGTTTTTTTTTGGAGGATGAAGATATGGCACCGGAAATTCAACGAGAAGAAGGTCCAACAGATAAAAAATTGCCGACCCATGCCAAGGTTGTTGTCATTGGCGGTGGTGTTGTCGGATGTTCAATTCTCTTTCATCTGGCAAAATTTGGCTGGAAGGATGTCGTCCTGCTGGAGCGGGATATACTGACCTCGGGGTCCAGCTGGCACGCGGCGGGTCAAATTCATACCATCAGTTCCGATCCCAACATCAGTCGCCTTCAGGGATACACGATTAATCTCTATAAAGAAATCGAGGAAACATCGGGGCATTCTGTTGGCCTTCATTCCACCGGCGGGTTCTATCTGGCATCAACCCAGGAGTGGTACGACTACCTGAAACGGGAGCGTTCAAAAGCCCGTTACATGGGCCTCGATCAGGAGTTCATAAGTCCCGAAGAGGTCGCCCGCCGCCATCCGTTGATTGATCCTAAACATTACCTCGCCGCGTTATGGGATGACCTAGATGGTGACCTCGATCCATCCGGTGCCACCTATGCTTTCGCTAAATCCGCCAAGGTTCATGGTGCGCAATATTTTACACAGACGCCGGTTGTCGAAACCAACCAGCAAACGGACGATAGTTGGGACGTGGTAACGCCCAAGGGAACCATCAAGGCTGAAATGATTGTAAACTGTGGTGGTCTCTGGGCACGCGAAGTTGGGAGCCTTTCCGGTGTAAACCTGCCGGTTCAGCCCATGGAGCACCACTACTTGCTGACAGAGGGAATTCCGGAAATACAGGAGAGAACGGAACGTCTTCCGGCCGGTATTGACTATGAGGCCAATATCTATTTCCGTCAGGAACGGGATGGCATGTTGTTGGGGACTTACGAACCCAAATCCACACCCTGGAAAGTTGAGGGCACGCCCATGGATTTCGGTCACGAGCTCCTGCCGCCGGATCTGGATCGCATTGCTGATCGATTGGAAATGTCGTTTGAGCGTATCCCTGCTATCGGTAATGCCGGTATCAAGGATATGATCAACGGACCGTTTACGTTCGGTCCTGACGGCAATCCCATGATCGGTCCGGTACCCGGTATGAGAAATTATTGGGTTGCCGTAGGTGTCATGGCCGGGTTCTGCCAAGGCGGTGGGGTCGGATTGACCATGGCGGAATGGATGATTGACGGCGAGCCTTCCATTGATGTCTGGGCCATGGATGTGGCCCGGTTTGGTGCGTTCGCAACCCCGGATTGGGGAACAGTGAAATCGTCGGAAAACTATGAACGCCGGTTCGTCATGACATTCCCCAATGAAACCTTGCCCAAAGGTCGCATGCAGAAAACGACGGCGCTCTATGATCGTCTTGTGGCGAAAGGAGCGGTTATGGACCAGGGCTTCGGTCTCGAAAATGCACTCTGGTTTGCGAACGGACCTGACGATGCTCACGAAGAACCGACGTTCCGCCGAAACCGCTCATTCGACTATGTTGCTTCTGAAATCAGAGCGGTTCGTGAGTCTGTCGGCTGTGTCGAGGTCGCGAACTTTGCCAAGCATGAGTTCCGTGGCCCCGGCGCACGAGCATTTTTGGATCATGTATTGGCTGGTCATGTGCCGAAACCGGGGCGGGTTGCCTTGACACCCATGCTGACGCCGAACGGGAAACTTTACGGTGATCTCACCGTTGCGTGCCTGGCTGAGGACCATTTCATGCTCTTTGGTTCAGGTGCCATGCAGGAAGCACACCGACGCTGGTTTGAGGCGCGCGTATCTGTCGATGTTGAGTATCGAAACGTGTCCGATGACTGGCACGGTATCGGTTTGTCCGGACCCTGCTCAAGGGATGTTTTGCAGTCGATTACCCGCGCCGATGTTTCGGCGGACGGCATGAAATTCCGAGATATCCGGGAAACCGTTGTAGGTGATGTACCGGTTATTCTGGTCAGGATCAGCTTTTCCGGTGAACTGGGTTATGAAATTTACTGTAAACCACAGTATCTCCTGCGTCTTTCGGAAGCCATTGAAAGTGCTGGTGAGCCGTTCGGAATCAAATGGTATGGTGCCCGGGCTCTGATGTCACTGCGTCTTGAAAAGGGCTGGGGTGCCTGGACACTTGATTTCCGCCCGGATTTCACGGCGGCGGAGAGCGGTCTCGATTTGTTCATCAACTGGAACAAAGACTTCATCGGAAAGAACGCCGCAGAAAAAGAAAGGGCAGACGGTCCGGGGAAGAAGCTGGTGACCATGGTTATTGACGTTGACGGGATCGATGTTTCCAATGATGAAGCCGTTCTCCATGATGGCGAAGCCGTTGGCTATGTTTCATCCGGTGGATACGCCCATCACGTTGGCAAGTCGGTTGCATTGGGGTATGTCCCCACCACGCTTGCCAATGGCGGTCAGAAGGTTCAGGTGGAGATACTGGGTGAAATGTTCGATGCAGAGATACAAGGCGCCCCGCTCTATGATGCCAACGGCGGAAAGATGCGAGGGTGACTCCCTCGCACCATCTTTTTTCTTGCTTCATCACTAAGCAACCGAGCTTTCAGTTTAGCTCTACGTTATTTGTTCGGGAATCCGCTCGAAGTCTTCGGCGCTGTGGCGCTCGGGGAGCTGATCTTCCGGTTCGCCCCAGGTGCGGTTGACCTTGCGCCCGCGGATAACAGCATCACGCACTGAGATGTCGTTGGTCCAGCGAACCAGATTTATATAGGATGTTGCGTCCAGGAACTCTGCTGCGCCGTATAATTTGTTTTGGGTTAAAACGCCGTACCAGGGCCAGATTGCCATATCAGCTATGGTGTAGGTGTCCCCGCACATAAACCTGCGGTCCGCCAGGTTCTGATCAAGTACGTCCAACTGCCGTTTGGTTTCCATGGCAAATCGGTCAATCGGGTACTTCCATTTTTCAGGGGCATAGCTGTAAAAGTGACCAAATCCTCCACCAAGGTAGGGGGCACTGCCCATCTGCCAGAACAACCAGGACAGGCATTCCGCGCGCGCCATAGGTTCGGCAGGAACAAACTCACCGAATTTCTCCGCCAGATACAACAGGATTGCACCGGATTCGAAGACGCGCGTCGGTTCCGGTGTGCTATAATCCATCAATGCCGGGATTTTTGAGTTTGGATTGACCCCGACAAAACTGCTGCCGAACTGATCCCCTTCACGAATATCAATGACATAGGCGTCGTACTCCGCGCCAGAGTGCCCAAGCGTAAGCAATTCTTCCAGCATGACGGTTACTTTCACGCCATTCGGAGTGGCGAGAGAGTACAGCTGCAAAGGGTGATCACCTCGCGGTAGCGCCGCTTCATGTGTGCTGCCCGCTGTTGGACGGTTGGTGCTGGCGAACTCACCGCCATTGTCCTTGTCCCAGGTCCAAACATCGGGCGGGGTGTAGGTGTTATCACTCATTAACGGCATCCTGTTCGCCTCCGGAAGTTTTCCGGGGTTGATCGGTTATGACTGATAGTTGGTTCGAATGATCCGAATTGCAACTGTTCGATTGATCGGTGTTATGCGCGGCGTCGCCTCAAGACACACCCGAAGCAGTACCCATCCGGTTCCTGCAACAGCAAGAAGAGCCTTTGAAGGGCAAGAACGAGCCCTGATCGGGACGTTTGTGACAAAATTCGGCAACCGTTTTCCATCCATTGAAAATGAACGATTAGTCGAATTTGATGAGCCGGAGCCTTGTTTTCAGGCCATGGCAGCCGCCAGGTGGCGGGGGATCAAATCAACGCTGTGACATCAAAGCGTCCAGCGGTGTCCTCGATTTCAATAACCCAGCAGTCAGGATCGAATTTGACCTGACGTCTTATGTAATCGTCGGCCTGATCTTCGGGTACGGGGGTGTCGCCCGTTGCCGGTGACCAGACGCGTTTGCCTTCTCTGCCGTAACTTCTCGAATAGACGCGGCAACTTCCGCCAAGGTCGTTGGTTTTCAGGTAAACCGCCCCGGCCCGGGGATCGCCTGAGCGAACAACCACGGCTGTAATGCAATCGGAATCAAGCTGTCGGATCAGGGCCTTTACCCAGATGTCAGCTTTCAGGCGGGATTGTTCCTCCAAGACCCTAGTTCCCGTTTCGCGCTGACTTCAGGGCGCTCTCGCGAATGGCATCCAGGGTCGTTGCGGGGGTGATCGCCTGGGGATCGACACGGAATTCGATAAGAGACGGTTTACCGGCTGCTCTGGCGCGTTCAAAAGCTGTGGGGAAATCTTCCGTTTTTTCCACAGTTTCACCGTGACCGCCGTATGACCGCGCGAGGGCCGCAAAATCGGGATTTTGAAGGTCTGTAGCAAAAATGCGGGTTGGGTACTCTCGCTCCTGATGCATCCGGATGGTACCGTATAGACCATTGTTGACAACAAAAACCATGATATTGGCCCCGTATTGGCAAGCGGTTGCGAACTCCTGGCCATTCATCATGAAACAACCGTCACCCGCAAAGGCGATAACGTCCCGGTCCGGGTACATGATTTTTGCCGCCACAGCAGCCGGTGTGCCGTATCCCATGGACCCGCTGGTGGGCGCCAATTGCGTACGGTAATCCCGGTAACGGTAAAATCTGTGCAGCGGTCCGGCGTAGTTGCCGGCACCGTTGCAAATGATGCTGTCGGCGGCCAGATTGTCTTTCAGCCATGAGACAACTTCGCCCATGTTTACCTGGCCAGGAACCGCCAAGACGTTAGCATTCCAGGCTTCATAATCAGCGCGGGCCTGCCTGGTTCTCTGGCTGTAATCCCCCGGATTTGCGTCCAGCCGCGCCGCCGCGTTCAGAAATGCCTTGATGCCGCTGTTGATACCCAGAACTGGCCGGTAGACCCGTCCGATTTCTTCCGCCCCCGGATAGACGTGGATCAGTCTCTGGCTCGGCTCAGGCGCTTTGATAAGGGAGTAGTTGGAGGTGGTCATTTCTCCCAGCCGCGCGCCCAGTACCACAAGCACATCGGCCGTCCGCACCCGTTCCGCCAGCCTGGGGTTAATCCCGATACCCACGTCACCGACATAGTTCGGGTGATCGTTATTCATTCGGTCCTGGGCGCGAAATGAAGCCCCGACCGGCAGGTCCCAGGCCCGTGCAAAAGTTTCCAAATCCCTGCAGGCATCGCGGTCCCAGCCGCCCCCGCCCAGGATGACAAAAGGACGTTCAGCGTTATGAAGCATGCTCTGCAATGTTTCCAGGTCACGGGTAGATGGCGCGGCTTCGAGCGGCGTTGCCGCTGGAACAACGGCGGCCTTAACCTGATCGCGCAACATGTCTTCGGGTAAAGCCAAAACGACGGGGCCGGGTCTGCCGCTGGTTGCCGTATGAAAGGCGCGGCTGACGTATTCCGGAATGCGGGAAGCGTCATCAATCTGAGCAACCCACTTGGCCAATTGAGCGAACATGCGGCGGTAGTCCACCTCCTGAAAGGCCTCCCGATCCATTTGATCCCGTGCAACTTGTCCGATGAACAGGATCATGGGCGTTGAGTCCTGCTGGGCGATGTGAACGCCAGGGCTGGCGTTGGTGGCACCCGGACCGCGGGTTACAAAACAGATGCCGGGGCGGCCCGTCATTTTGCCATAGGCATCGGCCATCATGGCGGCACCGCCTTCCTGACGACAGATGATGTATCGCAGATCCGGTGTGTCGTGCAGCGCATCCAGCACCGCCAGGTAACTTTCGCCTGGCACACCGAAAGCCAGATCGGCATCCTGTGCGCGCAAGGCATCCACCAGAATTTGGCCACCGGTCCGCATGGCGTGTTCTCCCGCTATTTTTCGACCCCCGAGAGTTACGCGATCGAGCAGCGTGTCGCAATCGCAGAAAATTCAGGCCTGATCAAATTTCCGGCCGCTTATCTATCCAGGGCATAGCCTTTTTAACGACACCGCCGCTGCATCCCTGTCGCTGCTTTGAGCTTGTCCAGCCCCGCTGCCTGAACCGCCCGGTCTGTAATCTGCGGACCAGGGGTTCCGTGTGCCACCCCAGAGCGGGGACTCTGTAAAGCCCAAAATTGCGAGCGCCGAAGTGGCGGTTTTGCCTCTGGGCGGTCCTTTCGAATTGTCAGCAGGCCACCACATTCACGGCGAGGCCGCCCTGCGAGGTTTCCTTGTATTTGGACTGCATATCCTCACCGGTCTGGCGCATGGTTTCGATAACCGTATCCAGGCTTACGTAATGCTCACCGTCACCGCGAAGCGCCAGGGATGCAGCATTGATCGCTTTCACCGCGCCCATTGCATTGCGTTCGATGCAGGGAATCTGCACGAGTCCGCCCACCGGATCACAGGTCATGCCCAGGTGATGTTCCAGACCGATTTCGGCGGCGTTTTCCACCTGTTTGTTGGTACCGCCAAGGGCGGCGGCGAGTCCTCCTGCGGCCATGGCACAGGCTGAGCCCACTTCACCCTGGCACCCGGCTTCGGCACCGGAAATCGATGCATTCGTCTTGATCAGAATGCCCACGGCCGCAGCGGTTAGGAGAAAATCGTGAATGCCGACCTTGTCCGCGCCCGGACACATTTTCTCGTAATAGCGGATCACGGCCGGAATGACACCCGCCGCACCATTTGTCGGGGCCGTGACAATTTTGCCGCCGGCCGCGTTTTCTTCGTTCACGGCAATCGCCCAGAGGCTGATCCAGTCCATGCACTCGTGGGGGAGGGCCGTATTCCTTCGATCATCGGAATAGAGCGTCTGGCGCAAACCCTTGGCACGGCGTTTGACGTTGAGGTCCCCGGGCAGCATACCGTCGGTTTTCATGCCCCGGATCATACAGTTCCGCATGGTTCTCCAGATGCGATCCAAACGCTTGCGGACCTCATCAGGGCTCCGCCAGGCGCATTCATTGGAGAAAACCATCTCGGCAAATGTCTTCTTGGAAACTTCACCCATACGAATGAGCTCCTCCGCCGACGTGTAGTCATAGGGAATGGCAACCTCGGGTATTGCGATCACCCGCTCGCCGGACATTTCCGCTTCATCGGCAACAAAACCGCCACCGATGGAATAATAAACGCTGCAGCGAAGCAGCTTTCCGTCCGCATCGTGGGCGTAGAGCCGCATGCCGTTTGAATGCGCCGGCAGAATTTCTTCGTAATCGAAAATCAGGTCTTGGACTTCCGTAAATGGCAGCGATTTTTCACCATTCAGATTGATGACGCCGTTTGCGCGAATGTCCTCAACAACGGCTGAGACGTCGGCTGGATCAATGGTTTCCGGTTTTTTGCCGCTGAGGCCCAGCAAGACAGCAACATCCGACGCATGTCCCTTGCCCGTAAAGG
This sequence comes from Rhodospirillales bacterium, assembly GCA_963921245.4. Classification (GTDB taxonomy): domain Bacteria; phylum Pseudomonadota; class Alphaproteobacteria; order Rhodospirillales; family Casp-alpha2; genus JABJGO01. Next base: position 1,607,705 of record CAWUEY030000001.1, read on the forward strand.
CAAGGGAACCATGCAGACGGGCCGCCACTCTGGCAACCTTGTCAAACTGCCCAGCCTCCTTCAATTCCCTGATAAACCGCCCTCCCGCAACCATAGGCCCCACAGTGTGGGAGCTGGAAGGGCCAATGCCAATTTTGAAAAGATCGAATACACTGTAGGCCACGAAAACAACTTTCAATCATCGGGGGGTAATGATCGGTAGTGTATACCGGGTTAAGTCCTAAAGTTCAGCAAAGAACGCTGCCTGGTTACCATCCGCCGGTTCAATGGTGTTCCGAAGACCCCGTTCGGGCTGTATTTAAGGGAATGTGCGTCGTGCTTTAACCACCGTTACCCCTCATGCCATGAGGCGCGCCGCCCTTCAGCCTCTCGCCACGCGGCGCCCAGCCGAGCAGGGGAGCCATGTTGGTCCTGGTCCAGGTCTCATCAATGAATACCCGCCGAGAGGGATCAATGCGGGGCTGGTGTTTTATCCATTGCCGCCAGCGGCGCGTCACGTCCGGGCACTCGCACTCACCGACACCATGCAACGCCTATCATGAAAAGTTCTCCATAAAACAACTTGACCGATATGGGTGAGACCGGGATGGATGGGATAGCCCCGAACAGCGAGGGGGTTTGTAAAGCAAACCCGGCGGGCGGTGCAGACGCAATTATCCCTGTCACTGAACCTAACGTAGGGCAAAAGGACTCAGTTGTCAAGGAAAAAATGCAAAAAAAGTGAAAAAAAACTTTTGCTTTAACTCCCCCTGCCCCCCATAATCCCAAGTGTGAGTTAACCGTCCTCCAGGGCCATTTCCCGGCTCAACCCCTAAAATTTCCGAAGACTCTCTGGATTTTAATGACGGGTTGTTTATAGAAACCTGTATCGATAACCATCTAACGCTTGTCACTGACGACTATGATTTTGTCGGAATGAATATTCCAATAATTAAGTACAAATAGAAGATACGGAAATTGAATTAAAATCTCTGACTTGAAACTCACAAATTCAGGACTATATCCCCATAACACTTTTTGGCATTGTGAATGTGAATGGCGACGCGCGAGACCTTTTTCACTGTTCACCGGTCGGATTTGTGGTGTCCTTGAGTAACACTGTTAATCCCGGTGATCGCGCACGTAACCTCGCTGGTGCCGGGTAAACGGGTCCAATAAAGCCGTTTTTCAGCGTGTCACAATTGGTTGCCGGGCAGGCGCTCAGACCTTGACCCGAACATAGCTGCCCGGGGCGGCTTCGAGCACAGGCAGGGCGCCGTCACCGGGCGTTCGAGCCTTGAGCTTCTTGCCCCGATGGCCTTTGATCCAGGCTTTCCAGTCTGTCCACCAGGAACCCTCCCGGGTTTCGGCGGCTTCCAACCAGGCATCCGGGTCCTCGACCAGAGCTTCGTTGACCCAGTGGCAGTATTTGCCCGCGGCGGGTGGATTGACCACACCGGCGATGTGGCCGGACGCCGACAGCACGAACCGGATATCTCCGCCGTAGACCTGGGTGGCCTTGTAGGTGGTTTTCCACGGCGCGATGTGATCTTCACGGGCCGAGACCAAATAGACCGGCCCATCGATCCTGGTCAGATCAATGGGCACACCGCCCAGAGTAAGCCCGCCCGGTTGCACCAGGGCGTTGTCCAGGTACATCTTGCGCAGATAATAGCTGTGCATGGCGGCGGGCATGCGGGTGGAATCGCTGTTCCAGTAGAGCAGATCGAAGGGGAACGGCTCCTTGCCCATGAGGTAGTTGTTGATCACGAACGACCAGATCAGATCGGAGCTCCGCAGCATATTGAAAGAATTTGCCATTTCGCTGCCTTCCAGATAGCCGCGCTCGTTCATGGTTTCTTCCAGGGCAGCAACCTGATCTTCATCGATAAAGACCGCGATATCGCCCACATCGCTGAACTCCACAAGCGTGGTCAGGAAGGTCGCGGACTGAACCCGGTCTTTCCAGCACTTGCCTTTGCTGGCGGTCATATAGGCCAGTGAGCAGGCGAGCAGGGTACCACCGATGCAATAACCGACCATGTTGACCCGCCGCTCGCTGGTAGCTTTTTTGATGGCCTCAAGGGCGGCCAGCGGGCCTTCCAGCATGTAATCCTCGAAAGATTTGTGGGCGAGCCGCTCATCCGGATTGACCCAGGAGATGATGAACACCGTGTGGCCTTCTTCCACCAGCCACTTGATGAACGAGTTCTTCTCGCGCAAATCCAGGATGTAGTATTTGTTGATCCAAGGTGGGATAATCAGCACCGGGTGCTGGTTGACCCTGGGTGTCGACGGCGTGAACTGGATCAGTTCCATCAGTTCGTTACGCAACACCACAGCGCCGGGCGACGTGGCAACATTGACACCCACATCGAAAGCTTCCTCGTCGGTCATGCGGATTTTGAGCGTGCCGTCGCCTTCCTCGAAGTCATCGAGCAGGTTCTGCAGGCCCCTGATAAGGTTCTCGCCCCTGGTCTCCACGGTTTCGCGCAACACCGCCGGATTGGTCGCGACGAAGTTGGTGGGGGACAAGGCTTCCATAAAACGCTGGGTGAAAAATTCGACCTTGTGGGCGTCTTTTTCATCAAGGCCATCCACGTCGGACACCAGCGCCTGAATCCAGTTCGAGGTCAGCAGATAGGACTGCTTGAGGAAATCAAAGGCGGGGTTGTCCTGCCAGGCATCATCGCGGAAACGACTGTCCTGTTTTTCCGGTGTGATAAACGGCGCGGGATCACCGCCCATCATACGATTGGCGCTGGATTGCCAGAGATCCAGATAGTCCTGCCAGAAGGAAGCTTGGGCCTGCATGAGATGCGCCGGATTCGCCATCAAACGCGTGGTCAACTGCAAAAAAGCCCCGCCAAGGTTTACCGGATCAAGCGCCTTGTCCTGCATCTCCCGGGCATGCCGGGTGAAGAAATCGGTGAGCAGTTTTTGTGATCGAATGGCAACATCCGCCGCCAACTGATGATCGGGGTCCGGGGATTCCATCGATTCTTTGTTCATTCAACCCTCGGCGATTTCCTGTAAACCACTGAAATGGTTTTTCTATTCCACTGCATGTGCTATCTGAACGGTCAACACGACCCGATTAACAACGACCGGCCGGGGAATAACTTTTTTTTCGCAGTTGCACAATACCGAATGGCGGGAAACCTCATTTCCCACCCGTTAACCAACTAGTAGCATAATGAATCGTTACAAGAAGATTTGACGCGCGGCAAATATATGACACAATCGCTAACGAGCCTCTGTTGGGAGCCAGTTTTGCAATGAATATCAATCTTTCATCCGCTCGTATCTGCGTTGGAGCGTATTCTTGGAAACGGATGGGCGCGTCGTTCCTGATTTTAGGAATGGTCGCGGGTTGTTCTTCCGTTCCGGATGCCATCAATCCTATCGAATGGTACCGGGGAGCGGTCGACGCTTTTTTCGATGACGAAACGGAAACCGCAGAAGTAACCACCAGCGAAGAAACCGGTTCCACCGCGAGTGACGATGAAGATTTTCCGTCTCTGAGCAGTGTTCCAGAACGCCCGTCTGTAGAAGACGGGGACGCTGTTGCCGATGGTCTTATCGCGGACCCCAACGCGCCCCAGTATGTGTCCTCCATCGCCCTGCAATCCAGTGATGATGGCACCCTAACGGTGGCTTCACAGGACGTGAATACCGGTGACCAGCAACCCCCGCCCCCGGCGCAACCGGCTATTGCCGTCGAGTCCCAGACCATTGACCAGGCCGTTGAAGTGACGACCTCTGAGGTGATCGCCACACCACCACCGCCCGAACCAACTACTTCGCAAACAGGCGGCGGGGATACGATGGGTGATACGATAATTGTTGAAACCACTTCATCGGACACCACATCCGTGATGATAACGTCCCCTCCGCTGGTGGTTGAACCGGGTAGACTGCCCTCGGGGGAGACTTATGAAGAGTATCAGGCGCGATTGATGGCCCAGCTTGAACAAAAGGGAACACCTAGTGCGACAACGATTCTGACGAGAAACAATGCGGCGGTGTCCTATAGCAACGAAACCATCGTGATTTCTTCCAACGGTGTGCAGGATTCACAGCAATACGCTGGTGCCGCCGGATTATCTTCTTTACCTTCCGTCGGGTTATCTTCTTTATCTTCTACAGGGATGTATAGCCAGGCCGGATTTCTTCAGATTGATTACGCCAACGGCCAGCCGCTTTTGGCCCCGGGTTCCGTGAAAATTGCCACCATCCATTTTAATAACGGGTCCTCAGGCCTCAATCAGCGTGATCGACTGGTGCTTCAGAAAGTCGCAGCCCTGCAGCAACAGCAGGGAGGCGTCATCCGGGTGATCGGACACGCCAGCAGCAGGACACGCGCTATGGACCCGCTTCAACACAAAATGGTGAACTACAATGTGTCTGTTGCTCGTGCCGACAACATCGCGCACGAGTTGGTTCGAATGGGTGCCGCAAAGAACCAGATCATGGTCGGTGCGGTTTCCGACTCCATGCCTATCTACTATGAGGTCATGCCATCGGGTGAAGCCGGAAACCGTCGCGCAGAAATATACATCGACAGTTAGGCCGAGAATTCACCGAACCTCTAACAAAAATTGTTTTTTCCCCATGGACATCGCGGTGGGGCTGTCTGGGGTACGGCCTGCGTTAATCCTATTCTTTACCCCCGATTGCAGGAATTCTGTTTGACCAATGAGCGCGCCTATGAAAATTGCGATTGCCGGATTAGGCACCGTTGGTGCTGGCACGCTTCAACTTCTGGATAAAAATGCTCAATCCATAGCCGTGCGAGCCCAACGTGACGTTGTCGTCACAGCCGTATCGGCACGGGAAAGAAACAAGGACCGCGGGATAGACATCTCGACCCTCGACTGGTTTGACGATCCGGTCAAAATGGCAACAGAAGCCGATGCGGACATCGTTGTCGAACTTATCGGCGGTTCTGATGGTGTGGCCAGAGCTACCTGTGAAGCAGCATTAAGCGCCGCAAGACACGTGGTTACGGCGAACAAAGCCCTGCTGGCCCATCATGGTGTGGCCCTGGCATCGCGGGCCGAAGAAGTTGGAAAATCATTACAGTTTGAGGCCGCTGTAGCCGGGGCCATTCCGATTGTAAAATGCTTGCGCGAAGGTTTATCCGCCAATAGCGTAAACAAAATTATCGGCATTCTGAATGGTACCTCCAACTACATTCTGAGCCGGATGCGCCTGGAAGAGCTTGAGTTCGATGCGGTTCTCTTCGATGCACAGGAATTGGGTTATGCGGAAGCCGACCCCAGTTTTGATATCGACGGCGTCGATGCAGCCCACAAACTGTCGATTATGGCGAGCCTTGCCTTTGGCGCACCCATTGAGTTTGACTCCGTTCATATCGAAGGGATCCGGCATGTTTCTCTGCTGGACATACAGTTCGCCCAGGAGTTGGGATACCGCGTAAAGCTTTTGGGCATCGCGGCGCAAATCGGCGACGGCATCGAACAACGCATCCATCCATGCCTGGTTCCTGAAACGGCGGCCATTGCCAATGTCGAATTTGCGTTCAACGCTGTAGAAGTGGATTGCGATTTTGCCAATACTATTATCCATGTAGGGCCAGGAGCCGGAGCGGGTCCGACGGCATCCGCTGTGGTTGCCGATATTATCGATATTGCCCGGGGACACCGGGTTCCACCACTGAACATTCCAACCAGCGAACTCAGCGCCATTCCGACAGTTTCCATGGAGTCACACAGAGGCGGGTACTACGTACGGTTGATGGTGGTTGATGAACCTGGCGTATTTGCTGAAATCGCGGCTATCCTCGGCAAACATACGGTCTCCATGGAATCAGTCCTGCAACGCGGGCGCGCGCCCGGCGAGCCCGTGCCTCTGGTCATGACCGTCCACGAAACCACAGAGTCGAACATGACAGCGGCGTTGGATGAAATCGGCAACCTGAGCGCGGTTTCGGGAAATCCCTGTATGATCAGGATTGAATTGCTGGAAGCCTGATTTCCTGCCATTCTTGGCAATGTCAATGACCAAGATGATGAGCATGGAAGAAACTCAACACAACAGAGACCTGCCTCTTGAAGCGCTGCGTATTACCGAGGCGGCGGCACTCGCCGCCCATGCGCACATGGGGCAGGGGGATGAGGAAACCGCAGACCAGGCCGCCGTTGATGCTGTTTTCAAAGCGCTATCGACTGTTCCGATCAACGGAAACATCCGTATTGGTGAAGGCATCCGAGCGGATGTGGAAAATCTATATGTGGGTCAATCGGTTGGCGGTGGTGGTGGGGCAAAAGTTGATATTGCCGTTGTTCCTCTGGAAGGGACCTCGATTATTGCCCGCGGCGGGTTCAATGCACTTTCGGCCATTGCCCTGGCAGAGCACGGTGCATTTCTGTCTGTTCCCGCCGTTTACATGGAAAAAATCGCAGTCGGTTCCGGCCTCGCACAGGATATCTTAGACCTGGACGATCCACCGGCGGAAAACCTGGCCCGCATTGCAAAGGCAAAAGGCTTGGCAGAGTCCGACCTCGTGGTTTGCATCCTAGACCGGCCCCGCCACAGAGATCTCATCCGGTCAATTCGTAAAACCGGCACCCGGATTCGATTGATTATGGATGGTGACTTAAGCGGTGCTGTTGCTACTGCCCGTGCGACCAGCGGTATTGACGTCTACATGGGTACGGGTTTGGCGCCTCAGGGTGTGCTTGCGGCGGCGGCACTGCGCAGTGCAGGGGGTCAGTTCCATGGTCGGCTGATCAAGCGAAACAAGGATGATGCTCGAGCCATCGAAAAGTCTGGAATTGATGATATCAGCAGCATTTTAACCATTGATGACCTGGTCCCGGAAAATATAACCTTTGCGGCCACCGGCATTACTTCAGGTCCCTTATTGCAGGGTATTAAGCGTAGCCCCTACCGCAGCGATGGCTATACCTACACCACACATTCCATGGTTTTGCGATCATCTACAGGAACCTGGCGGGAAGTGACGGCGCATCATCACCTCGATGGCATGGTAGGCCGTTAGGATTATAACAAAACCATGGCAGTAACAGCTTCAGACGATACTTTTCTGGACGTAACCGGGTCCGTTACAGGGCACCGGTGGATATCGTCAGGCAAGATTGATGAACGTGGTGCCATGGCATTGGTACAGCAACTCTCCATACCGGAGATCGTCGGGCGGGTCATGGCCCTTCGGGGAATTCAGCCGAAAGACGCTGATCAATTCTTGAATCCTACCCTGAAATCGGAATTGCCCGACCCAAGTCTTTTTCAGGATATGGATAAGGCGGCAGAGCGAATTGCTGATGCTGTCTGCAATAAGGAACCCATTGTCGTTTTTGGCGACTATGATGTGGATGGCGCGACAGCCTCTGCCGTTCTTCTGAGATACCTAGCGGCGGTTGGTGGCATCGCCTCCAGCTATATCCCTGATCGGTTGACAGAAGGATATGGTCCAAACCCGAAAGCCATGAAATTGATTGCGGAAAACGGTGCGAGGTTGGTCGTAACTGTGGATTGCGGCACCACGGCTTTTGAACCATTGAAAGCCGCGAATGACTCTGGGTTGGATGTTATCGTGATTGATCACCACGAAGCGGAGCCGTCTCTCCCGGCGGTTCATGCCGTTGTGAACCCCAAGAGGCTGGATGAAAGTGATAACCCCTATGGTTATCTTGCTGCCGTTGGACTGAGCTTCCTGGTTGCCGTCGCCGTCAATCGGACACTTCGGCAAAGAGGATTGTTTGATCAGAAAAACCCCGCGGCCCAAAAGGAACCCAATCTGTTAAGCCTGCTTGATCTTGTCGCGCTCGGAACGGTATGCGACGTTGTCCCGCTTATAGGTCTCAATCGCGCCTTTGTACACCAGGGCCTCAAGGTTATGGCGTCTCGAAGCAATACAGGGCTTGCCGCTTTGGCCGATGTCGCCGGCGTCGATGAAAGTCCGGGCACCTATCACGCGGGTTTTATTCTGGGACCGCGGGTCAATGCAGGTGGTAGGGTCGGGGTATCCGGTCTTGGTGCAAAACTACTGTCTACCGATGACCGTGTCCTTGTAGACGAAATTGCCAACCAGCTAGACGGCTACAATCGGGAACGTCAGGCCATTGAACAATCCATGCTGGAAGAAGCGATCGCTATGGCAGAGAACCAGCAACGGGCATCAAATGCATCTTTGATTCTTACGGCGCAATCCGGCTGGCACCCCGGTGTTATCGGTATCGTCGCCAGTCGATTGAAAGATCGATACAATCGTCCGGCATGCGTCGTCGCTGTTGGCGATGATGGTATTGCAACGGGCAGCGGTCGGTCTGTTTCCGGGATAGACCTTGGACAGGCCATTATCGCCGCCCGTCAGGCAGGTCATCTCAACAAAGGGGGCGGTCACGCCATGGCAGCAGGCTTTACACTGGAAGCAGAAAAATTACCGGATTTTCGGGCATTTCTGGAACAACGTATCGGTGATCAGATTGCTGTGCAAAGGATCGAGCCCATCCTGAAAATCGATAGCCTGCTGAAGGCTTCCGGGGCAACTCTTGAGACGGCAGAAGCCCTGCAACAGGTCGGGCCCTTCGGGGCCGGAAACCCGGAACCCAGATTTGCCATATCCAATGCACGGGTTGCGTACTCGGATGTGGTCGGAAACGATCATGTAAAATGCCGCCTTGAAGACGGAGAGGGGGGTGGTGCCCTGAATGCCATTGCGTTTCGGTGTATGGAAACGGGTCTCGGTGAAGCATTGTTGAAGAACAGCGGCAAGGGAAGTGGTCTTCTGCACATTGCCGGTAAACTTCGGGTCAACACCTGGCAGGGGCACAGTGCACCTCAATTGATCATTGATGACGCCGCAAATGTCTGGTGACCATTATCCCTCATTTCTTGACACAAGCATGTGAAGGGGTCTGTGCATGGCGGCGCGGTACCTGTGGCGCGGGCATAGTGCCCCGGGTTGCAGGACAGGTATCCTGTCGGATTGCCTGGGATGGCTACATGGGTGTGAAAAGTGATTTGTATTCCGCTAGGCAAGCTCATTCTGGTAAGCTGATGCGCGAATTTGATCAACGACAGGACAAGCGATGCATACCCTCATCGGTATTCTGACAGCCCTCGGAGCTATCGCGATCTGGGTTATTCGCGCCGTCAATGCGGCACGAGCGGCCGCTGAAGTTGCGCGTACCGTCAATGATCTGAAGAACCGCAAGCGTAGAACTGGCGGCGCAAACACCTATGGCGACGGCACACTCGAAACCCTCAATGACCCACGGGTCGCTGCATTTGGCATTCTTCACGCCATCGTCAACGAGGATTCAGTTGTAACCGCTGAAAAAATCAATGCCATAGATGAAAACCTGATGAACATTCTCGGTATCGGCCCGAAGGAGGCCGAAGATCTGTCATCCAGAGCGCAAGATTATCTGAAGCAATCCAGCAATCTTGGTGCTGTCACAGACCGCTTCGCCAACATCATTTTCAATCATTGCACACCCAGGGAACGGGCCGATTTTTGCGCGGCCATGAAAACTGTGATCAATACCGGTCCCGACATCACGGACAACGCGAAAAGCGCCGTTCAAAAAGTTCAGCAACGGCTGACCTGATTCCGTTTCACAAGATCGCCACATTTTACGGATCAAGACGCGTACGTATCCAGTCGTGGATGGCCTTGATATAGTACTCCTCGGGCATAAGCACCCCGGCGTCCATGGGCTTCGCATGTAGACCAGCCTGATTCAGATCGCACACCGCCATATCCTGTTCCATGACCAGAATACCAAAATCAATCACATTGGCCGGATCATAATCCGGGGCATTCAGGGTTTCAGGTTCAAACAACCATTCCGCTACCAGTTGGGTTTTTTCCGGTCCCATCGGCATCAGTCGAACAATCCGAACGTGATCGGGATAAGCGCCAATAAATGCGCTGGGCAGAGTGGTGGCGTAGGAATATCCGCGCTCAATATCTTCCGATGAACGGCCTTCTATGACGTGTCCCTGAGCGCTACCATCCATGGACCAGGTTTCAACACCGTCTGCAAGGCCTCCGGTGTAGAGCGGATCACCGCTACCCTGATGATCTTCCCATCCCGGCTGATCCTTGAAATGCACGACACGGCGTTTGAATTGAGGCACCAATTCGCCCAGTTCCGGATGAACATTGGGGCAATGAAGGCATTCGCTGAAATTTTCCCAGAAAGTTTTCCAATTACAGTCCATCTCCCGGCACCAGGTATGTCCCACGACCATCGTCTCCAGGGGATAATTTGCAATCGTCGCCGGTGTGCGCACAAACGCGGCTTCCAGCGTCCATTCGGCGTCGGCGTCAAGGTTGATAAACACACAGCCGCGCCACTCGCCAACAGCAACAGGGAAAAGGGAATAATCCTCTTTGTTGAATCCCTGGGGTTCAGCAAAGGACGATATCTTAACCAGATGGCCGTCGTCCGCCGCATAAGACCATTGATGATAGGGACATACCAATAGCTTTGAGACGAGTTTACCTTTCTGTTCGGTGCACAACAGGGAGCCCCGGTGGCGACAGGCGTTGTGAAAGGCTCTCAGTTCACCGTCATACCCTCTTAGAATGACGATGTTCTGGTCGCCAATCCGGATGGTTTGGTACATCCGTGGTTCTGCCAGTTCCGCAGACCGGCACACGTAAAGCCAGCTTCTCAACCAGATGGCATCCAGTTCCCGTGTGTAATGATCGATATCGTAATACCACCATGTGGGCGGGTAGGGCTCTGCCGTTTTCAGGGCATTGCAATTCGCATCTGGTGACAGAGTAGGGATATCGTCGGGCATAAGCACCTCCGGAATCATCGTAAGACCAGAGGCTAATCCTGATAGGGACCACGATGCAATGGGCTTCGATGCGGCAACCTATACCATGGATGCCTGTGAAGGCCTGATCGAAGCCCAAAAGGCATGACCCCGGAAGATAAATCCTGCCTGCCATCCCTTGTCCGTGCCGCTGCGCGCCACTGTATGAGACCATCTATACGGGTGTTGCCCTCGCTGACCACTGCATGAGCGGGGGATGGTCGGCACGGTGGAACCTCGAACATGGGACGTTGTGTATCACTCTATGATATCGGTCATCCGGAAAGTGGCGCCCCGCATGGTGAATACGATCAACGCACCATTGCTAAGAGGATTTTGAAGATCGTGGGACTTTCTATTCCCGAAACCATGACGGTTGAACCACTGGATTAAAATCCAATAGGCCTCTGGTTTGATCATTGCGCAGAGGAACCGCGACGGTTAGGTTTTTGTTATGATCGAATCATCTACGGATTACATCCACAATACGTTGCGGGCACCTTATGCCTCCCACCCACGTGAAAGCCGGGGGAGGTTATTCGACGAAGAAGAAAGCGCTACCCGTACTTGCTTTCAGCGCGACCGGGACCGCATTGTGCATTCGGCGGCTTTTCGGGCGCTGGAATACAAGACACAGGTGTTCGTGAATCATGAAGGTGATTTTTTTCGTACCCGCCTGACCCATTCTCTGGAGGTTGCGCAGATCGCGCGGGCCGCTTGTCGGTATCTGGGATTGAACGAAGACCTAGGTGAGGCCCTTGCACTTGCCCACGATCTGGGCCACCCACCATTCGGCCACGCTGGTGAAGATGCCCTTCAGGAAGCCATGGAGCCTTTTGGTGGCTTCGATCATAACGCCCAGAGCCTGCGCGTTGTTACCTTGCTGGAAACCCGTTATCCGGATTTTGACGGTTTAAACCTGACCTGGGAAACCCTGGAAGGGATCGTCAAGCACAACGGCCCCTTGGTCGAGCGGGAAGGGGACACGGAAAACCTGCGGCGGGGCATTTTGGTCTATGCAGCCCAGCAGGACCTTCAGTTGCATTCCTTTGCCGGTCCTGAAGCCCAGGTTGCCGCGCAAAGTGACGACATCGCTTACAACAATCATGATATTGAAGACGGCCTTCGCGGCGGGATGTTTACCGTGGAGGACCTGCTGGACGTTCCACTGGTTGGTCCAATCTTTCACGCCGTCCGACGAGAACATCCCGATACCGATCCTTCACGCCAGATTCACGAAGCTGTTCGGCGCATCATCGGGGCTATGGTAACGGACCTTATTGCGGAAACAACAAGACGTCTGAATGATGCAAAACCCGAATCGGCAGCCCATATTCGTCATCTTTCCCACTCCATTTCCGGATTTTCAGACGAAATGAGACAAAATGACGCACATTTGAAAAAGTTTCTTTTCGAAAACATGTATCGTCATTACAAGCTCAATCGCATGACCAGCAAGGCGCGCAGGGTGGTCAGAGACCTGTTCAACTTGTTGGCTCATGAACCTGAGTGCCTGCCCACGGAATGGCGGAAAAATGCGGCGGAACCGGGGTCTCAGGGAACAGCGGAGCTGGTGGCGGACTACATTGCGGGCATGACAGACAGACATGCCCTAGAAGAGCACCGACAACTTTTTGATGAACAGGCAGCGAACATCTGAAGCCCGTTTGAGACGATCGCCCTCTCAACGGTCTTTTGTGACCCTCGGTGCGGCTGGTAAGAGTAAACTTATGAGTTGGAACAAACCATTTGGTCGTGACGGCGTCGCCGCCGCCCTTGATGCGCTGGTGTCGGAAGACGCCTTACCGGACGGATTGGATACAAGCCGCATCACCGTTGAGCCGCCGCGTGAGGAGGGACACGGTCATGTTGCGACCAATGCCGCCATGGTGCTGGCCAAACCCTCGGGGCGGGAACCCCGCGAGCTGGCCGAAGCGATTGCTGCAAAACTGTTGATGGACGAAGCCGTTGCCGCCGTCGATGTTGCCAGCCCCGGTTTCATCAACATTACCTTAAATGACGAAGTCTGGTACCGGGAATTGGGCGCCATTATCACAGCCGGTACAAACTATGGAAATTCTGCACTTGGAGCGAATGAAGCCGTGAACGTGGAATACGTTTCCGCCAATCCCACGGGTCCGATGCATGTGGGTCACGGACGCGGTGCCGCGATTGGTGAATCCCTGGCCACATTGCTGCAAAAGGTGGGTTACAAAGTTACCCGGGAGTATTGGGTAAATGACGCGGGTGCCCAAATCGATACTCTGTCCCGCTCGCTTTATCTTCGTTACCGGGAAGCCCTGGGGGAAGACATCGGTGAAATCCCGAAGGGACTGTACCCGGGTGACTATCTGAAAGCTCCCGCACAAACTGTGGCCGAGGAAGACGGCGATCAGTGGCTCGATGCCGAAGAGAGCGAATGGCTAAAACCGTTTCGGGATTACGCTGTCGACGCCATGATGGCGTTGATACGGGCCGATCTTGAACGCCTTGGTATCGTCTTCGATGTGTTTACTTTCGAAACGGCCATGGTGGACTCGGGAAAAGTGCAGGATGCGCTAGATACCCTGACCGACAAGGGACACATGTACACGGGCGTGCTAGAACCACCAAGGGGCAAGAAGCCTGAAGACTGGGAACCCCGCCCACAAACCCTTTTCCGTTCAACGGACTTTGGCGATGACGTTGATCGTCCGCTGATCAAATCAGATGGATCATGGACCTATTTCTCAACAGATATTGCCTATCATCTGGACAAGTATCGACGCGGGTTTCGCACGATGATCAATATCTGGGGTGCGGACCACGGCGGCTATGTCAAACGCATGCAAGCCGCCGTCAAGGCGTTGACGGAAGATGATGGCAGCCTTGATGTCAAATTATGCCAGATGATCAACCTGCTGGATGGCGGCGAGCCCTATAAAATGTCCAAGCGGGCAGGGAGTTTCATTACCATTCAGAATGTGGTTGATAAAGTCGGCAAGGATGTCTTCCGGTTTATCATGATGACCCGCAAGAACGACGCCCGGCTGGACTTTGACTTGCAGAAAGTCACGGAACAATCCAAGGACAATCCGGTGTTTTACGTTCAGTATGCCCATGCCCGTATTTGCTCTGTTTTGCGCCACGCCCGTGAATTGTTTGGCGAAGACGCTGTATCCGACAAGGCATTACTGAAAGCAGACTACGCACATTTGGGTGATGACGCGGAAAAAGCCCTGATACGGCACCTCGCGGGTTGGCCGCGGTTGGTCGAGAGCGCCGCCTTGGCCCATGAACCGCATCGTGTTGCGTTTTATCTCAGTGACCTGGCCAGCAGCTTCCACAGCCTTTGGAATTTGGGTAAGGACAACACCCAGTTGCGCTTCATCGTTGACGACAATAACGAATTGAGCCTTGCCCGCATGGCATTGATCCGGGGAGTGGCCGTAGTGATTGCCTCGGGACTTGAGGTATTTGGAGTAACACCGGTAGAGGAAATGCGCTGATGGCACCGACACAGGAAGATCGTATTGGTGTCCCAAAGGACGAACTGGAATTCGAGCCCGTAGAAGCCCGACCTCCGAAAAAGCCGTGGGGCCGCCGCCTCGCCATTATGGTGGCTCTGATCGTTGCCGGCGGCGTTGGATGGCATTTTCTGGGAAGCCAGATCGGGCTCAACCAGACCGGTGATGTTCCGCTGGTCCGGGCCGAGGTTGCCCCGGTAAAAATCAAGCCTGCTGATCCTGGTGGCCTGGAAGTGCCGGATCGCGACAAGCTGGTCTACGGCCGTTTGAACGGTGAGGGTGCAGGGACGGATGTCGAAAGTTTGCTGCCGCCGCCCGAAGAACCCATGGAGGTGCCGCAACCTGTTGTTCAACCCGAACCAGAACAGCAACAGCAACAGCAACAGATAACAGAAGCAATGGCAACAGACGACTCCATGGAAACCAACGTCGAAACCATGGCAGAAGTTGAAGCGACCTCGTCTACTCAGAACATGACCCAGTCAGTATCGGTTGAACCCCAGCCGATTGAAGAAACAACAGCCGCAACGGCGACTTCAACAACTTCATCGGATGCCAGTGAAACCCCGCCACCACCACCGGCACCGGTTGAAGCCGTTGAAGCACAGGAGATACTGGCACCACCGCCCGAACCAGAATCAAAAACGACTGCTTCCGCCCTAGAACCGGCGGCCCAGGAGCCTGAAAAAACAGCGACGACGGCAACAGCACAGGTTACTTCGACAAGCGAACAATATAGAATACAATTGGCGGCGCTTCGAACCCATGCCAGTGCTGAGGCCGAATGGAACCGGCTGAAAAAAGCCCACCCTGATGTCCTAGATGCCTATAATCTATTTGTTCAGAGAGTCGACAAAGGTGGCTCAGACGGTGTCTATTACCGCCTTCAAGCGGGGCCTTTTCGCTCCAAAGGCGCCGCAAAGACGGTTTGCGATCAATTGGCATCCCGTAATGTTGCCTGCCTCGTCAAACGGACCGACAACTGAACACGAAATCCGGATACGGAGTCGATGACTTATCCCCGTGCTGTCATCTTTGGATGCGAAGGGACCGTTGTTTCGCCGGAAGAGCGGGATTTTTACAGAGAAAGTAATCCCCTGGGTTTCATCCTGTTTGCCCGGAATGTTGAAACCCCTGAGCAGGTGAAAGCCCTTTGCACCGATTTGCGTCAATGTGTTGGACGACCCGATGCCCCTATCCTGATTGATCAGGAAGGGGGAGAGGTTCAGCGCCTGAAGCCGCCCCATTGGCGCGATACTCCAGCACCCGGCAGGTTTGCTGAACTACAGGCGCGCAACCCTCGGGCCGGGCTGGAAGCCGCAAGACTTAATGCCAGACTGATCGCTCACGATTTGCGTTATCTGGGCATTGATGTCAACTGCCTGCCGGTTCTGGATATCCCACAGGCCGATAGCCATCCCTTCCTCAACGGACGTGCCGCTGGTCAGAATGTTGAACAATCCATTCTGCTTGGTCGGGCTGCGTGTGTCGGTTTGCTTGCCGGTGGTGTTTTACCGGTCATCAAACATATCCCCGGGCACGGTCGGTCAACCGCCGATAGCCATCACGATTTACCGAGAGTTGACGTTACACGCAGTGATCTGGAATCTACTGATTTTGCGCCATTCAAGGCGCTGAATCAGATGCCATGGGCGATGACTGCTCATATTGTTTATACCGCTCTGGATGATAATAATCCGGCATCTACGTCGAACACGATCATTGAGAATGTGATCCGTAATGAAATCGGTTTTGAAGGTTTTCTCGTTTCTGACGATATCGGCATGAATGCCCTCAGCGGAACGATGGCAGAACGGGCGGAACGGTGCCTTGCGGCTGGTTGTGATGCCATCCTTCACTGCAATGGCGATCTATCGGAAATGCGGGCTGTCAACGAAGTCTCTGCAGAGATGACCGCAGAGCAATATAAACGGTTTGACGCGGGCAGGGCGTTTTTGCCATCGTCGACGGAAGAGATCGCTACAACCACTGCGCTCTCCCATCTCGACAACCTGCTCGCAGAGCTATAAGCGAATCGCCCTCATGGAAGATATCCTGTTTCAAATCTCCATATGGGCGATTCCAGTGGTTATATCCGTAACCTTTCATGAAGCCGCGCATGGATATGTTGCCTGGAAACTAGGCGACGATACGGCCCGTATCCTGGGGCGGGTAACCTTCAATCCGACGAAACATATCGATCCCGTCGGGACCATCATGCTGCCTGCCATGTTGTTGCTGGCGAGCGGCGGCAAGATCATGTTCGGATCAGCCAGACCCGTTCCCGTCAACGTCAACCGACTGAATTCGCCGCGCCGGGACATGGTTCTGGTCGCACTGGCAGGACCGGGGGTAAACATAATATTAGCAATGGCTTGCACAATATGTTTTCACCTATTGGTTTATTTTCCACCAACCTTTGGAGAGTGGCTTGCCCACAACCTTTACAACGCTGTCTGGATCAATGTTCTGCTGGCCGTTTTTAACATGCTGCCGATCCCGCCACTGGATGGCGGACGGGTTGCGGTCGGTCTATTGCCCTCACCCTATGGGTTAAAACTTGCGCGGTTGGAGCGGGTCGGACTCGTATTGATTCTTGGTGCCGTTTTTCTGCTGCCTTTCCTCGGCAATCAGATCGGCGTTGATCTGAACGTATTCCGGTGGCTGATAGGGGCTCCTTCGGAGTACGTTATGAGAATGATTTTCACACTGGCCGGGCTGTCCTGATGGCAGGCCACGCGACAACTGAAACCGAATTTTGATGATCAGAACTGAAACCATCGACCCGCCGGAAACAGACGACTTATTTGACGGCGAGGCAATAGTCGCGGACTTGACAAATGCTTTTGTCGTGAACGTTGACGGTTTCGAGGGTCCATTGGATATCTTGCTGACGCTGGCGCGCAACCAGAAAGTGGATATCACCCAGGTATCCATTCTACAGTTGGCTGAACAGTATCTGGCGTTCGTTACGGAAGCGCGCAAAAGAAATCTGGAACTGGCCGCTGACTACCTTGTCATGGCGGCGTGGCTGGCTTTCCTGAAATCCAAACTGTTACTGCCTGACCTGGAAGAAGAAGATCAGCCCACGGGCGAAGAAATGGCCGCGGTGCTGGCGTTCCAACTGCGGCGTCTCGAAGCCATGCGAAACGTTGGCCAGGAGCTCCTGAAACGCGATTGTCTGGGCCGGGATTTTTTCCCGAGAGGTGAACCGGAAACCTTTACCGTTACAAGGATCAGTGTTGCCGACGCCAATCTGCATGATTTGATGCGGGCCTATGGTGATATGCGTCGCCGCGCTATTCCCAACCACATGGAAATCGAGCCTGTCGAATTATACACCGTGGAGAAGGCACTGGAACGCATCCACCGCATGTTGGGTTCATCCAAATCCTGGACCAACCTGTGGGATTTTCTGCCTGACGATATCAAGGATCCGCTTGTTCGTCGATCGGCGCTGGCCGCAACATTCACGGCCAGCCTCGAACTGGCAAGGGAAGGGAAGGCCCGGATTCGTCAGGACGGTTTGTTCTCCCCCCTGTACATCAGCCACAAAGAGTCCGAGCCGGACTCTGAAAACCATAAACCTTCAAAAGAGCCGAAAAAAGAGTAGAGCCCATGAGCAATACCACCATGTCCATGCCCGCCCCCGTTGTGAACGATAACGATGCGATGATCACGGATCATCCCGTTGAGGCTTCAGGAGACGAAAAAAACGATCTGGTGCCTGAAGAAACCGAACATAAAGAAGCTGACAGTGCTCCCAGCGAAGAGGGTTTACAGGCCGCCAAACGGTTGGTCGAAGCACTCCTTTTTGCGTCAGCGGAACCGCTTACGGAACGTATGCTGGCCAATCGTGTTCCTGACGGCGTTAACATAAAATCGCTACTCAAGGATTTACAGGCTGACTACGCGGAGCGTGGTGTAAACCTGAACCGGGCCGGAACATCCTGGGCCTTTCGCACTGCCGAAGACCTAGGCGCTGTTCTCAATGTGGAAACGGAAGTGGCCCGCAAGATGAACAGGGCCGGGATAGAAACCATGGCCGTTATTGCCTATCATCAACCCGTAACACGGGCGGAGATCGAGGAAATTCGCGGCGTAAGCCTGAGCAAAGGCACTCTCGATATGTTGTTCGAAAAAAAATGGATAAAACCGCGCGGGCGGCGGGAAACCCCGGGGCGGCCCATGACTTGGGGGACAACGGATATATTTCTGGACCATTTTGGACTTTCCGGGCTCACAGACCTGCCGGGCCTTGATGAATTGAAGGTCGCGGGCCTGCTGGAAAGTGGCCCTGCACTCAATGTCTACCGCTCTCGGGTGGGCGAGGAAACGGCGGTAGACGGTGATAACGATCAGACCGCTCTGTTTCCCACAGGTCAGGATGATGAAGCCCTGTCGGAAACCGATGATGCACCGGAGCACGATGAACCGCTCGATCCGGATCAGTGAATAACCCGATCAGATATCCCACAGTCGCTATTTGTGATATACAGTCGCGGGCCAATCTGCCATTATCCGCGGCAGCTTGGCTTAAATTCTGAATAAAAAAAAGAGAACACTCATGGGCACTTTTAGTATCTGGCATTGGCTCATTGTCCTGGTCGTTGTACTGGTCTTGTTTGGCGGTAAGGGTAAAATTTCGAGCCTTATGGGCGATTTCGGCAAAGGCCTGAAGTCCTTCAAAAAAGGCATGGCAGAAGATACGGTCGAAGACAAATCTGCGCCTGGTGACGACGCCAAGGTCATCGACGGCGCCAGCGACGATACCGCCGAAGCTAAAACCGAAGAAAAAGATAAAGACAAAGCCGCCAAAGGCTGATCCAGCGTACGTTTTTTCGTCTCGACCGTGACTAAGGTAGACCTTCATGCTGGATTTCGGCTGGCAGGAACTGTTCATCATTGGAATTTTGGCCATCATCGTGATTGGACCAAAAGACCTGCCACGCGTGCTGAAAACCGTCATGCAATGGGTACGCAAGGTTCGTAGAATGGCCCGCGAGTTTCAGAGCGGTGTGGACGAAATGGTGCGAGAAGCGGAATTGGACGATATCCGACAGGACCTGAAAAAGATTTCTAGCACCGGTGATCTGAAAAAAACCATCTCGGATACCATCGACCCTACCGGTGAACTGGACAGTATTCGGAAAGACATGGATAGGACCGCCAAGGATGCAACCCGGGATGATGGCAAGGACGCGGAAGAAGAGGAAAGCCCTTTTAAAAACAAAAGCGGTGATGAGCTTCGGGCATTGATCGAAAAAGAAAAACAGAAAAAAGCTATGCTGGAAGCCGAAGAAGAGCGGACGCGCGTCGAAGCGGAAGCCGCACAGAAAAAAGAACAGGCAGAAGCTTTGAAAACTGAAGATGCACCGGACGCTTCACAACCAGCGGAGAAAGCCACCGCCAAAGACGAAACGCCGGAAGCAACCAAAGAAAAACAACCGTCGTGAGCCGAAAAACCGACATCACCGGCAAGACGTCTGACGAAGACTCCATGGAGGAGTCGCGCATGCCGCTGCTTGATCACCTGATCGAACTCCGACGTCGCCTCATGCACTCGTTCGTCGCGGTTATTGTGCTGTTTTTTATCGGCTATTATTTCGCCGCTGACATCTACGACTTCCTGCTGCAGCCCCTGGCAAATGTATCCGAAGAAATGGGCATTGAGCGCCGGATGATTTTCACGGCGCTCCACGAAGCATTTTTCACCTATATCAAGGTGGCGTTTTTTACGGCAGTATTCGTCGCGTTCCCGTTTATTGCCATTCAGATCTGGGCCTTTGTGGCTCCCGGCCTCTATACCCACGAAAAGAAGGCGTTTGCACCGTTCCTGGTGGCAACGCCGATGCTGTTTTTCCTGGGCGGGGCCCTGGTCTATTACTTCATTTTTCCGCTCGCGTGGCAGTTTTTCCTGAGTTTCGAGTCAGTTGGTGGTGCCGGAAGCATGGCAATCCAATTGGAAGCCAAGGTTGATCAATACCTAACCCTGGTCATGCAGCTGATTTTTGCCTTCGGCCTGTGTTTCGAACTGCCTGTCATTCTCACTCTGTTGGGTCGCGTAGGGATTGTTAGTGCAGCAGGTCTCAGAACCAAACGCCGCTATGCTATTGTGTTTGCGTTCATCGCGGCGGCCATTCTCACCCCGCCGGACGTGATCTCACAGATCGGTCTCGCGGTTCCCACCATCCTTCTTTACGAAATTTCCATCCTTAGCGTGGCATTGGTTGAAAAGGGGCGTGACGAATCCGAAGAAGATGAGGAAGATGACGATGAGGATTCGGATGTCGCATCTTCAGATGACGAGAGTGATTCGGAACCAGCAACCGATGACAACAATAAGGACGCAAAAGAGGGTGAAGGAGACACCACGTCCCCGGCCTGATGCGTGCAGGCAGCTACCATGTTCGATATAAAATGGATCCGCGAAAATCCCGAAGCTTTTGACGAGGGCATGGACCGGCGTGGCCTTGAGCCCATGGCTGCAAACCTTATTGCCATGGACAAGGAACGACGTCAGCACCTGACGTCGTCGCAGGAAATCCAGGCCGAGCGCAACCGGCTCTCAAAGGAAATTGGGCAGATTAAAGCGCGCGGCGAAGACGCCAGCGAGGTGATGACCAGGGTTGCCGAGAGCAAGCAGGCCGAAGCGGCAGCAGACGAAGCCGCCAAGGTAGCCGGGGCCAAACTGGATTACGCCCTGTCCGGTATCCCCAACCTGCCCATGGATGATGTTCCCGTTGGTACAGATGAGAGCGCCAACAAGGAAGTCAGGCGCTGGGGCGAACTACCATCCTTTGATTTTGAGCCCAAACAACACTACGACATCGGTGAAGCCCTGCGGCTCATGGATTTTGAAACGGCAGCCAAACTGGCCGGGTCTCGTTTTGTCCTGTTATCGGGGCACCTAGCCCGCATGGAACGCGCCCTGGCGGCGTTCATGCTGGACCACAACACCCTGGAATACGGTTATACGGAAGTAAATCCCCCCGCCTTGGTCAACGACGACACCATGTATGGTACCGGTCAGTTGCCCAAATTCTCGGAAGACCTGTTTCGGACGGAGGAAGGGTACTGGCTGATTCCAACGGCGGAAGTCCCCCTGACCAACATCGTCGCTGGACACATCGTCGAGGAGGAGTATCTGCCGCGTCGCTACACAGCACAAACTTGGTGTTTTCGCTCGGAAGCCGGTTCGGCCGGCAAGGATACCCGGGGTATGATCCGCCAGCACCAGTTTACCAAAGTGGAAATGGTCAGCATAACCCGACCGGAAAAATCGCTGGAAGAACTGGAACGCATGACCGAATGTGCCGAGGACATTCTTAAGCGCCTCGAGCTGCCGTACCGGACCATGGTCCTTTCTACGGGCGATATGGGTTTCGGCGCCCGCAAAACCTATGATATCGAAGTCTGGCTCGCCGGACAGGACCAGTACCGGGAAATTTCAAGCTGTTCTGTTTGCGGTGATTTTCAGGCCCGGCGGATGAATGCGCGGTGCCGACGGAAAGGTGAAAAAGCTACCCGGTTTGTCCATACGCTCAATGGATCCGGTTTGGCCGTTGGTCGCACGCTAATCGCGATACTGGAAAACTGCCAACAGGCCGATGGTTCTGTGATCGTGCCTCATGCTCTACGCCCCTATATGAATAACCTTGAGGTTATCAATACCCCATGAAGTCTCGTAAAATTCCATTCTTAAAAAATGCCAGGGTGCTGGTATCCAATGATGATGGGATCAATGCTACCGGAATCAAGGTTCTGGAACGGGCTCTGAAGGGGCTGGCAAAGGAAGTGTGGGTAGTTGCCCCTGAGCACGAAAACAGCGGAGCAGGCCACGCCCTGACCCTGCAACGCCCTCTTCGAATCAGGCACGTTCGTGGAAAACGATATGCTGTAGATGGAACCCCAACGGACTGCGCGCTTCTGGCGATTAATCAGATAATGAGAGATAACCGACCGGATATTGTCCTTTCCGGTGTGAACTATGGTGGCAATCTTGGCAACGATGTGACCTATTCCGGAACGGTAGCTGTTGCCATGGAGTCGACAATCTTTGGAATACCGGCGATTGCCTTCAGCCAGCACGTTGAAAACTTCAACAATTCGGCGCACTGGTCCACGGCCGAAACCTGGATTCCGAAAGTGCTGCGGAAACTGGAAGGTGTAGGGCTTCCGGAGTCTGTGTTGCTGAACGTGAATTTCCCGGATGTGGTCCAAAAAAAGGTAACCGGTGTAGAAGTTAAACGGCAGGGAGCCATGAAGACTGGCGATAACATAAAACAGGGCTTCGATCCGTTGGGACGCCCTTATTATTGGATCGGCTGGATGGAGCAGGAATCACGCTATGGCAAAGGCACAGATCTTGATGCCATGGAACGCGGAGCAGTCTCCATTACACCTCTAACGATTGACTTAACCCACAAGGGGCTGATGCGTGATCTAAAAAAGGTATTTGCGTGAACACGGCCATTCATAGTTCCGAAGAGTTAGCTGCGAGTGTCATGGATTGCGCCACCGCAAAGGCTCAACTCATTCTGGACGTCCGGCGAGGCGGAGTAACGGACCCTGCGGTACTCGCCGCCATGGAGAGTGTTCCCCGCCGCCTGTTTGTTCCCAAACCGTTTCAGGATCGCGCGCTTGAGAACGTCGCTCTCCCCATTGGTCGGCACCAGACGGTAAGCCAGCCGCTGGTTGTCGGTATGATGACCGAAGCGCTCAATCTCAATGATCGGGTAAAGGTTCTGGAAATCGGAACGGGATCGGGTTACCAGGCGGCGATCCTCGCCATGTTATGCCGCCGTCTTTACACCATGGAACGTCATCCACCGTTACTGGAAGAAGCAGAGAAACGGTTTCGGGCTCTACGTTTGACCAATGTCACATCCATGCTGGGCGACGGTTCAAAAGGATGGAAAGAGCAAGCACCATTTGATCGGATCATGCTGACTGCCGCCGCCATTGATATCCCGGCCCAGTTGGTAGACCAACTGGCCATTGGCGGCGTTATGGTACTTCCGGTAGGGCTGAATGATAACGATCAACGCCTGATCCGGTTGGTGAAAACTGAAGACGGCGCGGAAACAGAAGACCTGGGCGGCGTTCGTTTTGTTCCTCTGTTACCGGGAATAGAAGCGGAATGAGAACCGGTTACATCCCTATTGCAATGGTGTTGGGCCTGGGACTGTTGAGCGCCTGTGGCGGGCTTGAATGGCCACCCCCAAATTACACCCGACAAGCGGCTGGAACCGTATCGACTGGTTCCAGTGCCAGTTTCATCAATGCAAGTGCTGTTACGGTGGGAAAGGGCGATACGGTCTACGCGCTTTCCAAACGACATCGGGTTTCCATGCGTGATATCATCGTCGCCAACAACCTACAGGCACCTTATCACCTTGTCATCGGACAACGGGTTGTCCTGCCGCGTGGCAAGGTTCACGTTGTGAGCAAGGATGAAACACTCTATCGGATTTCCCGGATGTACAGCGTCAACGTCTACGACCTGGCGCGGTCAAATCAAATTCCATCGCCTTACGTCATCTATGTTGGGCAGGAATTGCGAATTCCAGGCACCGGTACGCCGGGAACAACCTACGTTGCTTCAGCTATCCCCCCCCAATCGCCAACTCAGACTTCAACCCCCAGAACAGCAACAACATCAACTGCCGCTTCAAGATCGCAGACCGGATCGACCACCACAGTGCCCACACCAAACCCGAAACCGGTAAACGCCATTCCTAAACCGCCGACGGTTAGTGGCGATGGCTTCATTTGGCCGATTAACGGAAGAATCGTCTCCAGCTACGGGGCCAAGGCGGAAGGCTTACGGAATGACGGAATCAATATCGCTGCCCCCAAGGGCAGTCCCGTTCACGCCGTTGAAAATGGGGTCGTCGCGTATGCCGGTAACGAACTACGCGGATTTGGCAATTTGTTGCTAATAAAGCATGCTAACGGATATGTCTCAGCCTATGCCCACAATGCGGATTTACTGGTGAAACGGGGTGACAAGGTCAAGAAAGGGCAATCGGTCGCCACGGTTGGCAGCACCGGAAATGTCGTCACGCCACAACTTCATTTCGAAATTCGAAAGGGTAAAAAAGCCCTCAATCCCGTGAAAGTCCTGCCGCCACGGAACGCTTGATATGGAACCTTTAAAAAACGTGTTTTCGCCGGAACTGATCAAAATTCGAGATAAGGTTCTGCAGCTTTTCTGGCTTCGGTTGCTTTTTCTGTTTCGCCAAGCACCTCATAGGATTGAATGAGACGAGACCAGCCTTCCGGATCATTGGGATTTTCCTCGAGACGGTCGGCGAGACGCTGCACCATCGAACGGATCATTTCCATTTGTTCATCTGCCGTCAGTTCAGCGGCGTTTTCGATGTCTTCTTGCGTGGGACCGCGCGGCGTTTCATCTGGTATCAAATCGCGGGCGCTCGAGGATGGCTTAAACACGCTCACATCTATACTGGCCGCTTCTGCTGTCCGGTTGATATGTTGGCGAACCAACGGAACCCACGCCGCATCAGGTGGTGAAATGTGGATCAGATCCGTCCAAATCTGTATAGCCGTCTCAGCATCGTCATTCTGGATCGCGTGAATACCCAGGTAAAATCTGGCCTTTGGATTGTGAGGGGCATCCAATAGAACGCGAGTCAAAATCTCATGCATTTTTTCATCGACAAACGCTCTGTTCGCCATAATGCGGGCTTCCACGAAATCAGAAAGCACGTTCATGTCACCTGTTATCCTGAAGAGATGATCAAAAGCACGGGCGGCTTCCTCAAACCGCTCCAGAGCAAGATAACTTCTGCCCAATAGAGCCCAGCCATCCGGATCAGCCGGGTTTTCAGCAAGGCGAGCTTCAAGACCGCTCACCATATCATTTACCGGTCTTGCATCATCGGCAGCTTGCTGCAGATCTGTTCGTTCCGCGTAGGGATAGTCTGGCAACCCTGGTGATCCAGGGCTAAATACGTCAGAACGGCGGATATCGGGACGAGGAGGATCAAACCAATGACGAATGGACGAGAACCTGCTTGTGATTCGGTACGCCCATCGGTCCCCATCGCGTGCGCTTTCAGTAAGCGTTTCTGGATTTCCAGGCGTATAGAGGAGGCTTGTGCTTCTGAAATTTGACCGCGTTCAATTTCTTGATCAATTTCGTTAAGCTGATCCTTGTAAACAGCAACGTCGAATGAGTTATCGGCGGGTAAGGACTCTGCACGTCGCCGTAGGAACGGCCACAAAATGAAAACCGTTACCGTAATTGTAAGCACGCAGAAGGCTGCTAAAATGCTCACGGTTTTTTACTCCCCGTATCGTCCAGCAATGAGACAAGAGTTTTTTGTTCGGCCTCGCTTAAACCTGCCTCCTGTTTGTTATTGGATGAGGCGTGCGCGATTGCATTTCGCCGAAATGTCATGAACAAAACGAGCAATCCAATGGCGGCGAAAACCGGTGGACCGATCCAAAGGACATAGGTGGATGCATTAAAAGGGGGTTTCAAGAGAACAAATTCACCATATCGACTGACGATGTAAGACATGATCTCGTCATCACTTTCCCCCTTCGTCAGGCGATCTCTCACCAGAACACGGAGATCCTTTGCCAATTGCGCATCAGAATCGTCGATAGACTGGTTCTGACACACCAGACAGCGGAGTTCCGCACTGATCTCCCGTGCCCGTTCCTCAAGAACAGGATCATCCAATATTTCCTCAGGTTCTACGGCAAGCCCGACCGAGAGATAGCTCGTAAAAAACAGCACGAAGGTGAGGGGAAAAATTATGTGTTTCATTGGTTTTCGAGCTTTTGAATCAACGGTCGAAAAACATTGTCCCAGACGTCCTCGTTCAGCGGTCCAATGTGTTTGTAGCGAATGACGCCGTTCTGATCGATGAGGAAGGTCTCTGGTGCGCCAGTTACGCCAAATGCGATGGCACCCCTGCTGTCGGGGTCATCACCGATAAGGGTATAGGGGTCACCATATCGCTTTAACCATGCCGGGCCGGACGCTCGGTCAGGTTCCCGCCAATCAATGCCATGAACGGGAATATCGCCGCGCGCGGACAGCTGCATCAGGAAAGGGTGTTCGATCCTGCAAGCAACACACCAAGAACCAAACACGTTCAATAGCGTGATTTCTTTTTTAAAATCCCGGGTTTGCAATCCCCATTCGCGGTCCGGATTAGGCCGACCCTGAATAGGCACAAGACGAAAATCATCAACCGGTTGATCAATCAGCACGGAAGGTAATTCATGCGGGTTCTTTGTCAGTCCAATCGCAAAATAAGCGGCGAGAACGCCGAAGATAATGCACGGAACAAGAAAGACTGTACGACGCAGACCCACGATTTAGGCCCTCGCAGCGGAAGCGGGTGCAGAAGCGTGACGACGGGACGGAACACCGACGCGGAACCGTCTGTCACTCAAGGAAATCGCTGAACCGACAACCATGATGATGGTCCCGGCCCACATCCAGGCAACCAGTGGATTCCAGTAAAGCCTTGTCACGAAACTTCCATCATGTCCTTGAGGATCACCAATAACAGCGTACAAATCACCCAGAAACAGGCTGTGGATGGCCGCTTCCGTGGTGGGCATGGACCGGACAGGGTATTCTCTGTTTTCCGGCTCAAGGGTAACAATGCGTTTTCCATCGCGGCTGACGTCAAAGGTACCGCGGGTGTAGATGTAGTTTGGTCCCTGGCCCTGCGAGGCTCCCTTGAACGTAAAATCATAACTCCCGACCCGGATGGTTTCATTGGGCATCATGGTCTGAATGGATTCGACCTTCCATGAGCCTGCTCCGGTCATTCCTGCGACTGCGATCGCAAGACCAAAATGACCCAGTGTCATGCCAAAGCTGGAGCGCGGCGTGCGCGCTAGCCGAGAAACGGATTTGCCAAAAGGTTCGCGGAAGAGGCGAATGCGCTCCCCAAGCTCGACAATCGTTCCAACAGCCAACCATACGGCCAGCGTCATGCCGACGATACCAATAAAGGGACCATCGGTAACCCATGCCCAAGTGGCCAGTCCGGCAAGAAGTGCCATCGTGCCTGCGAGCCACAGTCGCCCAAGGGCGTGGGGTAAATCAGCACGCTTCCACCCCAGCATCGGGCCTATGGCCATCGCGACGACAGCCGGTGCAGCAATCGGTATGAATACAGCCTCAAAGAAAGGCGCACCAACCGAAACCTTGTCGCCATCAAGGGCGTCCAGGAATAACGGATACAGCGTTCCAAGAAGTACGACCGCAGTAGCAACCATCAGGATAAGATTATTGAGCAGTAGTCCGCCTTCTCGCGAGATCGGCTGGAAAACACCCGTATTGCGGAGTGCTGGCCCGCGCCAGGCAAACAATGCAAACGACCCTCCGATAACGATGACCAGCAGCAGCAAAATGAACACACCCCTCGTCGGGTCTGTCGCGAATGCATGGACACTGGTCAGAACGCCGGAACGCACGAGGAAAGTGCCGAGCAGGCTTAGTGAGAACGTCACAATGGCGAGGAATATCGTCCATCCTTTTAGGGTGTCTCTTTTCTCAACCATGATGGCGGAATGAAGCAGCGCGGTTCCCGCAAGCCAGGGCATAAAGGAAGCGTTCTCAACAGGATCCCAAAACCACCAGCCACCCCAACCGAGTTCGTAGTAGGCCCACCATGAACCAAGCGCGATTCCTCCGCTCAGGAAAGCCCAGGCGGCCAATGTCCATGGCCGAACCCATCGGCCCCAGGCGGCATCCATGCGACCTTCAATGAGAGCGGCAATGGCGAAGGAAAACGCCATTGAGAAACCGACGTATCCCAGATAGAGCATAGGCGGATGGATCGCCAGGCCGGGGTCCTGGAGAAGCGGATTGAGCCCTTGTCCATTGGTTGGTGGCGGCACTATTCGGGCAAAGGGGTTGGAGGTCAAAACTAGAAACAGATAGAACCCCGCGGCGACAAACGCCTGCACCGCCAAGACACGTGCTCTCAGCGAGGGAGGTAAATTTCGCCCGAACAGGGCAACAGCACCACCAAACAAACTCAGAATCAAAACCCAGAGCAGCATCGACCCTTCATGATTTCCCCAGGTGCCGGAAATTTTATAGATAAGAGGTTTGTCGGTGTGCGAATTCTGAAAAACCACGGCCAGTGAAAAATCGGATACAATGAACCCATACATCAAAGCCGCGAAGGAAATGCCAACGAGGATAAACTGAGCAATGGCGGCAAGATTGCCAAACTCCATCCATTTGATGCTGTTGCGCGCCGCGCCTACAAGCGGCAGCACGGCTTGCGCAAGGGCAACTGACAACGCCAGTATCAGGGAAAAATGACCAATTTCTGCGATCATGTTTGATTGCCCCTCAAAAGCTGAATTTAAACGGCGCGTTATTCATCGCTACCTTTCCATTGCCCTGCTTCCTTCAGCGCGGCGGCGACTTCAGGTGGCATGTAGTTTTCATCGTGTTTTGCCAGCACTTCATCGGCAACGAAACGATTGCCCTTTAATAGTCCCTCAGTCACAACGCCCTGTCCCTCCCGGAAAAGGTCGGGCAAAATTCCAACGTACTCAACATTTATCTGGTGAGCGGTATCGGTTATCGCGAACCGAACCAATCCATTGTCTCCGTGTGCAATGCTGTTGTCTTCCACGAGACCGCCAAGGCGAATTCGCTGACCATCGTCAACCATGCCGGACGCAATATCGGAAGGGGTGCGAAAAAATACGATACTTTCTTCAAATGCGTTGAGTATCAGTGCGACGGCCGCCGCGACCAGCAATCCGGCAAGGCCAACGAAACTCAGTCGTTTCGCTTTTCGTTTCATGTTTCGCGGCCAGTCGTTTGCTGTATCGCTTCAAGCTCCATTTTAGCCTTGCGCCGAGCGCGCACACTGTAAAATGCAAGAGCGATGAGCACCAATGCGGAAACAGCGTAACACGGCCAGATAAACTGGCCGTACCCGCCCATGTCTGTTAACGCGGAAAACATCGTTAGGATATTGCTTCTTCCCGGGTGGGTTCCATAGACATGTCTGATCTCTGTCGCAGAATAACGCGTGTTTTGGTCGTCATAATCTCCGTATCTATGCGAATTATCAGTAACCAGAGATAAAACAGCTTGTAGGCCAGCGCCATCACCAGCAAGGGCCATAGCATATCCGGATGTATGCTTGGTCCATCGAGACGTAGAACACTTGCCGGTTGATGCAGGGTGCTCCACCAGTCAACCGAAAACTTGATGATGGGGACGTTTACGAAACCGACCAGAACGAGTATTGCCGATGCTTGAATCCCGCGCTGAACATTGTCAAACGCATTGCTCAGAGCCATGTACCCCAAATAGAGAAAGAAAAGGACCAAAACAGAGGTTAAACGCGCATCCCAAACCCACCAGGTTCCCCACATGGGTTTGCCCCAAAAAGACCCTGTTACAAGTGCGAGAAAGGTAAATGCCGCGCCGATGGGAGCCGTTACGCGGGCCGCTAAATGAGCGAGCGGATGCTTCCATATCAGGCCGACCAGGGACGCCAATGCCATAGCGGTATAACAGAACATCGCCATCCATGCCGACGGTACGTGAACATACATTATACGCACGCTATCGCCTTGCTGATAGTCGACGGGCGAGGCCACAAGGCTCAAATACAATCCCACGGCAAAAGCAATGGCTGTGGCGAAACCCAACCAAGGCACGAGGGGGCGGGCAATGGTCAAAAAAATCGTTGGATTGGCGTATCTTTCGATGCTCGACATGGGAACAGTTTTTACTTCAGTGGCATTCGGGAAGCCAGTAAATCTCTTGTTAGAATGTTGTGTTCGCGTATTGCATATAATTTCATGAGGCTCGGATTATTACCCCTGGTGTGAGGGGCGTTACGCCATGGCCTGCCGGATCGCTGCCGCCGTTGCCCACGGGCATAGGGCAAGGGCCAAAACGAACAACCCTGCAAGAACCATGAACTGTGATTGCAGGGGGTATCCTCCGACCGCCGCATCGACCGCACTGACGCCAAAAATCAGTACGGGAATGAATAGGGGCAAAATCAGTAATGACAGCAAAACCCCGCCTCTCCGGGCACCCAGTACAAGAGCAGCACCAACCCCTCCAATCAGGCTGAGTGTCGGTGTACCAAGGGCCAATGACGCCACTAGAATGGCAAATCCACTGCTTTCGAGATTAAGAAAGATCGCAAGAACAGGGCTGACAACGATGAGAGGTAGCCCCGTGGTAAGCCA
Organism: Rhodospirillales bacterium; assembly: GCA_963921245.4. Classification (GTDB taxonomy): domain Bacteria; phylum Pseudomonadota; class Alphaproteobacteria; order Rhodospirillales; family Casp-alpha2; genus JABJGO01. Next base: position 1,638,250 of record CAWUEY030000001.1, read on the forward strand.
GTGCGCTGTAACCTTGGCAAGAACCGAGATTTCGAGGACGACCGGGCTGATGACAATCAATTCGAGAGAACCGTCTTCAAAATCGTTTAAGAACAGACGTTCAAGCGAGAGCATGGATGAAAGCAGTGCCGCGACCCAGATGACACCGGGTGAAATCCTGGCCAGAATGTTCGGCTCAGGCCCAATACCGAGCGGAAACAACGTCACGGCGATGACAAAAAACATCACGACCATGCCGCTGTCCATGCCCTGACGAATGGCTAGGCGCAGGTCTCGGGCGAGCAGCGCGGAAAAACCATGCATCATAACGCTTCTGCCAGATTGGCAGCGCTACTGAACCGGGACAAATCCAGTTCTGCCGGGTTTTCGGCTTTGATGTCAGAATGGGTGGACAAAACAACCATTCCGCCTGCCTGTCGATGATGGGCGATCAGGTTTTCCAGCACAGCAACCGCCTGGGTATCCAGCGACGTTGCTGGTTCATCCAACAACCAGAGCGGGGCGAAGGTGATCAACAATCGCGCCAACGCCACGCGCTTGGTTTGTCCCGCCGATAGATGCTGAACGGGTATATTGGCCAGACCGGATATCCCCCAGGCAGCCAGGCCATTCGCAATCTGCTCTCCATCCCTTTTTGGTACACCGCGTATATTGGCCCAGAATTTCAGATTTTCAACGACACTCAGTGTCGGTTTCAAGGCGGCTGGATGGCCGATGTAATGAAAACGGGAGTAATGGTTTTCAGGGTCTTCATAGATATTTATGCTGTTCCATTCCAGAGCCCCCTTGGCGGGCATCAGCAAGCCAGCCATAAGCCGAAGCAGACTGGATTTCCCGCTCCCATTGGGTCCGGAAAGGATCAGCATTTCACCGGGTTCCAAAGCAAAAGACAGGTTGTCGAATACACCCCTTTCACCACGGATACAGGCGAGGTTTTTACCGCTGAAATTTTTCATCACGATTTATCCGATTTATCCTGGCTCTGATTATCACACTCTTGTAAGCAGCGACAAACCTGGGAACATTTCCTGTTTGACTAAAAAAAACGGCCAGTCTGGAGGACTGGCCGTAAAGTTTTGGCACTGGCTGTGCCATTAAAGGGGACCAGAGAAAGAGGGGAACTAAACTCTGGTATGGGTATAGACGAGGAGGTCTATGATCCCAATGTAGCTTCCGATTGTGGCAAGAATATGCCGCAATTTGGGTAATTTTGGGTCATTTTGAGTCATGGGCTCTTTCGGGAGTTTCCATTGTCGGATTGAGTAATCTATGGAATAAATTTGAATGCTACTCGCAGTACGATTGTTATACTACAGTACTCTCGCCAGGAAAATTTATCTCAAATCAGTAGCTATCTGGGTTAGCCCCTTTCATATTTATATTCATATTTATAAAAGTGACATTTGTACCCTCCGGGAGAAAATTTGCCATGCGCCGCACAAAAGACCCTGTCAATCAACCCAACATTGTTTTCAACGAGGAACGCGGCCATGTCCCGCTGGGGATTCTGAAGAGCCGGGAATGGATGGAGGACCCCCGGCGTATGCTGTTTTCCATGGCGCGTTACAAGTTCGTCTCAAAAATGCTCTCGGGCCGCAGGCAGGTTCTGGAAGTCGGCTGTGGCGATGGCTTCAACGCGCCTATTGTCATGCAGGAGGTCGGGCACCTGACCATTACGGATTTTTGCGAGGAATTCATCGTTGATGCGAAACGGCGGAAACCGCCGGAATGGTCTTATGATGCCGTGGTGCATAATTTTATAGACGGCCCCTTTGACGGCTGGTTTGACGCCGCGTATTCACTGGATACGCTTGAACACATTGACGACGGAGAGGAAGACACGTTCATTGGCAATATCTGTCGGTGCCTGACGGACGATGCGGCATTCATTGTCGGTATGCCGTCGCTAGAATCCCAGGTTTACGCTTCAGCAGGCAGCAAGCTCGGCCATGTAAACTGTAAGACATCGCCGGACATGAAAGCGCTGATGGAGAAATACTTTAAGAGCGTTTTCATGTTCTCCATGAACGATGAAACCATCCATACCGGGTATCATAAAATGGCGCACTACATCCTCGCCCTGTGCGCACATCCCCGAAAATCCGGATCGACCCGCGGCGAGCGCCTTCACGGGCGGGGTGGCTGAGCGGATTATGGCCGGATGGAAATATCCGGCAAAGGCACAAGAAAGCGCCCACCGCCGTCGATATAGCCCTGATTTGCGGGTATTATCATATGAGCGTAGCGCCACGCGAGAATAATGATCAATGCCGGGTTTTCTTTCATGACGCGCCCGCCGATCATGACCGGCAGGCTGTAACCCGGACCCTCCAGACGGTCCTTGAGCGGGGTGTCGTCGAGCAGGAAATCAATCTTGTCTTCCAGCTCAAACTGATGGATCAGGGCGGCGCAGCCCACTGAAGTTCCCCATGCAGCGACACTGCCGCCCGCTTCCCTTACGGCGGCTATTTCATCGTGAATGGCGGCCCTGATGGCAGCGATTTTTTCGCCAAAACGCCGGTGATAGGCCATGTCGTAAAGACCGGTTTTATTCTCCAGGGCAATAAGTTCACCGACCCGTCCGGCAACGGGACGCGGACCGTTTTTGTGCTGAACCCAGAACCGGATCGAACCGCCTTTGGTGGGGATTCGCTCCGCATCGAAGACTTCCAGATCGAACCGCCGGAAGGCCCTGACAACGGGTTGTACCGAAAAGCATGAGATATGTTCATGATAAATAACATCCAGCAACGTGCCTTCGAACACATCCAGCGCATACTGGCTTTCAAAGATGTACGCGCCATCCGCCGCCATCAGCAACCCGATACCGCGCAGAACCGGTGACAGATCATCAATATTCGCCATAACATTGTTGGAAAGCACAAGAGAGGAGGGGCCGTGTTCCGCGACAATTGCGGATGCGGTGGTCTCATCAAAAAAGGCCGCTCTGGTTTGAATTCCGGCGGCTGTCGCCTCTTTGGCGATGGCTTCAGCGGGATCAACACCCTGGACTTTCATGCCGGCGTCCCTGAAATGGCGCAGAAGAGTGCCGTCGTTGCTGCCAAACTCTGTAACGAAACTGCCGGGTTTGAGCGCCAGCCGGCTGACGGCGCTGTCACGCAGGCCCATGAAATGTTCCGACAACCCAGCGGAAACCGATGTTCTGTAGAGATATTTCTGGTAAATGAGAGAGGGGTCCACGACATGAACAAGCTGAATAAGCCCGCAATCGGCACACAGATAATTGTCCAGGGGCGCGACAATTTTTGTCATGCGCCCGCCATTCACGCCCACATTGGGCGAGACGATCGGAACCTGAGCGAGAGGGATGCTCAGAGCAATGTCTGCGGACCCGCAACCACGGCATTCCCTGCGGATGTGGAGCGGGCTGTCATTCATGGGCTTCACGGATCACCTGCCGCCAGATATCCTCGCTCAGTTCCATGTCGCGAAGGCAGTCCCAGCCGAGCGTCACAACATCTTCGCCGCTCACCAGATGCCCGATAAAGGCCCTCGCCTGTGACGCGAAGCACCATTCCGGCGGAACTTTCTCAGGCTTTCCGATGACGCCGGTCCTGTTGTTGTCAATGATCACCGACGCGACGCACCCGTCATCCATGGGCGAAGGGAGGGCTAGGGATACCCGGCCTTGTTCAAATATGAACTCGGCACCCTGGTGCCAGAACCCGGTTTCGCTGGCAGCGCATTCAAACGTGACCGGCACACCGCCACAGTCAAAACACGCGGTGAGCGCCTTTCCCTGTCCGGTCGCTGCGTGGTTCAGTTTCATCTCATCGCCAAAGAAATAACGCATAAGATTAATGTCATGAGTCACGGCGTTAATGAACCAGCCGTACATGCTGTGATATTTTTCAGGTAGCCACGGCGGTTCCGTCGGCCATGTGTCGAAACGCACCGCCCTGCTTTCGGTGGGGCGGTGATGGGTCGGCGGTGTATGCGCGTAACTCTTGGCGAAGTCAAAGAACCGGGCGTAGAGCAGATCGCCAAGCCGCCGGGATGCGACAAATTCGTCAACCCGCCGTTTCGCGCGCCGGACACCGGCATCATAACGTTTCATAAAGCCCACCAGATAGGTAAGTTTTTTTTCGGCGGCGACACGGACATGACGGCGTGCCTGTTCCGCCGTGAACGCCATGGGTTTTTCCGTAATCACATTTTTACCGGCGTTCAGCGCTTCCAGAACCATCGGGCCCGTGGCCTGTCGTGGCGCGATAATGACGACCGTATCAATGTCTGGATCGGTAAGAATATCGCGATGATCGGCCAGCACTGTTCGGATACCCATGGCGTCTTTCAAATGGGCGACCAGTGACGGACGGGATTCCGCTACCGCCCGAACGGATACGCGCTCATCGTTCAGATAGAAGGGAAGGTGGGCGATCTGACTGATCATACCCCCGCCAATCACACCGATTACCGGCTTTTCCGTGATATTTTGCGCCATTATACGGTTGAGCCTAACTCAGGTTAATGTCCTGCATGGTCCTGATATTGTAGTAGCGGGCATCCGTCATGGGATTAGGCAGTTTTCCATCCATGTAAGCTTCCACCAGTCCGCGAACGGCGTCCTCAATGCCATACCGGGGTGTAAAACCCAGTTCCCGCCGAATCCTGTCCGATGACACATGATAGGAACGATTGTCATCGGTTGGCTGAATTTCAAGATCAATCCCGTTCCCGCCCAGTTCCCCATACTCTTCGACCACCCGCTTCACCGTTTGCGCGATGTTAAGCACGGTGTCATTTTGATACCCGCTGTTATAGACGCCGCCATCAATCTTCTGGTCCGGCAAGCTCATGAGGCTGACGTAGAGATCAGTCATGTCCTGGATGTGAATGTTCGGGCGCAACTGATCGCCGCCGAACACCCTGATCCTGCGATTCACGATGGCATGGATGGTCAGAATGTTGACAATCACATCCAGTCGCTGTCGCGGAGAATACCCGCATACCGTGGCGGGACGGATGACACAGGTTGCAAAACCGGGCTCTCTTTCCTGCGCCAAAATTTCCTCGGTCATGACCTTGAACCTGGAATAATCGGTAAGCGGCTCCAGCTCCAGGTCCTCGGTTACATCGACGCCATCCTTGATTCCGTAAACACTGGACGACGAGGCATAGATGAACCGTTTGACCCCGGCGGATTTTGCGGCCTTCACCAGAGGCCGGAACGCGTCAAAATTGATGGACTTGCCAAGGTCAGGGTCCAGCTCAAACGAAGGATCATTGGAAATACAGGCGAGATGGATAACGGTGTCGCAGCCGCCCAGCGCCTTTTTGACCGCAGTTTCGTGCCGCATATCACCTCTGATCTGAACAAGACTAGGATGCCGGGCGTGGTCTTCAAAAATATCATATCCGTAAAGATACAGGTCCAGCACGGTCACGGTATGTCCCAGGTCCAGGAGTTTCGGAACCAGGACCGCGCCGACGTATCCCGCGCCGCCAACAACAAGTATATGTCGTGTTTCAGGGGCCATTTATGCGAATTCTCCCATCAGACCGTTTGTTTGTTCCAGCCCGTGCCACGGTCAAGAACCGCATGAATGATCGTCTGGTGTCCAAGCTCAACAAAGCCATACTCAGGGCTGTCGAGATAAAAGTTGACATCACCCAGCTTGCGGAGAGGATTGTCAGCCTTGAAACCGCTCAGGGTCACGATCGACATGCCCTCCTTTCGCGCTGTTGTGCAGGCGTTGAGGATATCCACCGAGCCGCCGGAACTGCTGATTGCGATCAACAGATCACCCGTCCGGCCATGGAATTCCACCTGTTTGGAAAACACATATTCAAAACCGTAGTCATTGCCCAGACAGGTCAGGGCGGCGCCATCATTAAGGGCGATGGCGCGAACCCCGCCGTTCTTGTTATAGTCAATGGCGCTGTGGCTGCAAATACCGGCGCTGCCGCCGTTGCCGACGAACATGGTCGTGTTGCCGTGCCGGTGGGCATGGGATACCGAAGACCATACAGATTCCAGAGCGGTCTCAAGTTCCAGCCTGTGACCGGAACCGTCAGTAACCTGCGTAACGGATACCGTGTCGTGTAACACCGACAAATATTTGTTGAACCATGACATAAAATATCTTCCCGGGCTAAGTATTCAAAGCGTTCACTTCAGTATGGAAGTCATGCTGCGCTGAAGGCGTAACTTGGAATTCGAGGTCCGGTGGCCGACCACGCCGGCTTCCAGACCACCCGCAACAGAGGCAGCAAACGCCGCGATCTGGTTACCGCCGCCCACGGCCACAAACAGGGACCCCGTTACGAAAAACGCGTCGCCCGCCCCCATGGTATCGACAACTGTTTTTGTCATGGCGGGGACATGAACGGCTTCGCCTGATGAGGAATCGAATGTGTAACAACCGTTCCTGCCATGGGTCACGATGACGTGTTTTGCGTCAATGATCCGGGGAATGACCTCGGCGGTGATATAGCCGATGTCCGAATATTTGTCACGCGCGGCAAGACGCGCTTCCGTGGCGTTGATACAGACGAAATCCGCCCGGCTGTATTTATTCAACAGGTTGTATCCGGTATTTGCGCTATTGGACTGAACGTTGATCGCCAGGAACGGGGACTCGTCTTCCAGGATGCCGACAATTTCCGGATCGATAAACCCATGACCGAAATCACAGACAATGACGGCGTCCACGGTCTTGAGTTTTTTCTTCAGGTCGCGTCTGAACTGTGCCTGGATGTCGCGGGGTAGCGGTGAGTCATCCATATGACATACGCTGAACAGCTTTCGCATATAGGTGGGTTCGACGAAACGAATCTTACGGATGGTGGGCGCGCCGGGGCGGCGCACGAATGAAAGTCCGGCACCGGCGTCAAGAGAGTCGCGAACAAAGACATCTAAGTTGGCGGGGGCGGAAACGCCTTGCCCGACGTCTTCGCCGATAAGCGTCATAACGTCCGTTTTTCCGCACATTGATATGATATGATTGGCGGCGGCGATCGCACCGCCGCTGAACCTTTCCATACCGTCGAACCGTGTCGAAATGATCTCTTCTTTCGCCGCCTTGCCGAGCGTTGAGACATACTGATATTCATCAATGATGGTTTCGCCAAGGACCAGAACTTTCAGCCCTGAAATGGCTTCCATGCAATCATCAATTTTTGCGCTTTTGCCGGTCGCCTTGAAATTTTTCAGGTACGTGCGGAGCTGTTCGTCCACGACATCAAGGTGATTGTTAATCAGATTAGATGAACTGAATGTGATGTCATCCGTGTAGACAACCTGACCGGCGATCTCTTCCAAAGCATGAATTTCCAGTTCAATCTTGCCGGTCGCATCGGTATGAGTGTCGTACTCATTGCCCTTGACGTATATATCCGGTTTTACCGCCGCGATGCCGGGAATGGCGGACGGTCCCTCGATAACGGCAACGTAGTCCACCACGTCCATTGCAGCGAGCATTTCGCAGCGCAAATTTGAAGAAAACACAGGCCGGTCAGGTCCCTTGTTGACAAAAGCATCGCCCGTGACGGTCACCACAAGAACATCGCCGTGATTTTTCGCACTTGAAAAATGGCGCAGGTGGCCCACATGCACAAGATCAAAACATCCGTGGCACAACACCACCTTTTCACCGTTCTGTTTGTGAATGGCGCAGGCGCTGGACAATTCATGAAGATTTTTGATTTTGTCGCTCATTTTCCCAAACACCTGAACCAGCCGCGGGTCGCCTCTTCAATTCCGTCTTTGTCCCAGACCGGCGCATCGCGCCAGGCATCAATGTGGTCAAGCATGATTTGCACACCATCCTCGAAGGACACGCGCGCCCGCCAGTCCAAGATTTCCTCAATCCTTGAAACATTCGCCCAGGTGCAGTCCGGCTCGCCCGGCCGTTTCGGCAGCGTTACGGTTTCTGTGGCCCCCAGCAGCTCAACGAGTCTGCTGACGCTATAGGTATTGCGACTGCCCACATTCATGCACACATTGGCGGCACAGGAATCCGCGGCGATAACAAAGGCTTCAACCACATCTGATACGAATGTAAAGTCTCTTGTCTGGGTGCCGTCGCCAACCACCGTCAGGGGCTTTCCCGCAAGAAGCTGGGCCAGAAATACGCCGAAAACGGCACCGTAGGTTCCCCCGGTCCGCGCCCGTGGACCATAGACGTTAAACAGACGCAATGAGACGGCCGACAGGCCGTAGACCTGTGCCCAGTGCATGACAAGCTGTTCGCCCAGCAATTTTGTCAGCGCATACGGATATTGCGGGCGCATTTCGGCGGTTTCTGATGTCGGATAGGTGTCCGGGATACCGTAACAGGATGAAGACGCCGCATAAACAAACCGTTTCACATCACAGCGCAAGGCCTCTTGTAAGACATTAAAGGTGCCGTCCACATTGGCGCGGTAATACGCCGTCGGCGATTCAATGGAAGGAACAATATCGGCCAGCGCCGCCAGATGAAAGACTCGCCCGGCATCCTCAAAAATACCGGATACATCGTCCGGATTGCCGACGTCAGCCCTGATAAACTCAACATCACCGTTGTCGGCGTGTTGTTCAATATTATCAAGGGAGCCATTATCGAGATTGTCGATAATCCGGACCCGGCGGTCCTCCTTTACCAAACGATCAACAAGATGACTGCCAATAAACCCGGCGCCGCCCGTAACTACATCAAGCTTTTTGGTCATTATTTGTTATGTCCAGTGAGCTTCCGTCACATGGGGCAGCGTGTCGTACTTGCGACTTCGCGTGTGCCCCGCTCTCGCGGATTATGGGGAGGGGATAACCAGTTGTTTTTGCTAGCCTTACTTCGCTTGCGCGGCTTATCGTTCGTGTTAGGTTTCGTCTGCGGCGCCACTTCCACCCCCTGACGGTCCTGATCCACCTCGCGGCCCCCGTGATCCAAACACGTGATCCAAGAACGTGGTTCGAGCCTGATCCAGGCTGCAATACGGACCAGCTTATACCTGCATTGCCCGGCGAACCATCGGCCACCATACGAAGCGCACCCATTTCCGTATGTTTCAACTTGCTGGTCATGGGTCTCCGTGGCACCATTATCCAATTGATGTTTCGCCGTGTAAAAGCGTGGTGATCTGCTATCCCTCACCTATCCTCAAGTCAAGGATAATTACACATGCCGGGAATTAAAAGCGACCAGCTTATCCCCGTTGCGAGCGGCGTTTTCTACACGCATGCGAGCCTGGTCGCCGTTGATGACAATATCATCACTTTACTGAAGGAATCCGCTTCGAAGGCCTTCCTGAAACGGGCGCGGCTCTGCGCTCATCCCAACCCTGAAGCCCACCAGCACGATATGATCATCGTCAGTCACAGGGATACCTATGTGCCCCCCCATCGCCATCCCCACAAGACGGAAACAATGCTGATTCTGGAGGGCCGCGCGCTGGCGTTTCTTTTCGACGAACACGGCGCCATAACCGAGGTTATGCGCATGGGCCCGCGAGACAGCGGACGGCTCTTCTTTTACCGTATGCCAGAAATGCGCTACCACAGTCTGCTTATTGAAGATGAATGGCTGGTTTTCGCGGAAAGCACCATGGGCCCGTTTTCCCCGGACTCATCGGAAAACGCACCGTGGGCGCCCGCGCCCATGGACCGGCAACAGGGCGCGGCATTCAGGCGGCATATGGAACAGGAAGCAAAAAATCGTGGCCTGATCTGATCCGATTGCGGTTAAGCTCGACACCCGCGAGGCGCAATCCATACCGGCGGCGCAATGGCTTCCAGGAACCTGTTGTTACCATCTGAGGCAATCTGAGAGGGCTGTGCTGCGTATGGCTTCCGGGTTCTATATGACGGTTCGGACCGACCGTTGGCTCGCGGCGAAGATGGAAAAGAACTGCCCGCCATTTTCAGTGAACGCCGTATTGTTCATGATCACTTTGTCCTCACTGTCAGGAGACAGACACAAAAGACACAGGTCGATATTTTCCGATACAAGATATGACGCAGGAACAACAGGCAGTTTGCTGCCGGACAGGAACAGGCCCTGCTTTTCCGTTGTGTCATCAATCACGAAGTGGAACAGATCCGCCAGGCCGTAGTAATTGACAAAGGCACATCCCAGATGGCCGGCACCGTAGAGCGCGATACGCTGCCCCTGTTTTATGCGCTCTTCAAAATAGCGGCGATACAGGTGTCGCCACCGTGAAAACGCCTGGGCGTAATCAAACAGGATTGAAGGCGAGCGCCGGTCTGAGTTCTGCGGGCGGTCATCCATCTGCCCGGATGTTGTCGCGGATTTACGGCCAATAACCACCAGACAATCCTCAAAGGCCGACGGATACTGAAAGCTCATCACATTTTCAAACCCCGCGCCGGGCAGAAGATCTCTGAATGTATCGGGTGTAAAGTAGGTGGTGTGTTCTTCCCAGACCATGGTGATATCTTCACGTTGCATGTTGGCGAGACAATCGGGAACCTCCAGCACAACATAGCCGCCCGGGACCAGAACGGCATTCAGCGCGGCCATGAACCTTCGCACATCCTCCGCATGTTCGACGATGTGCCGCCCGATCACCAGTTCGCCGGAAACCTGTCCGCCAACCCATGCGTCCCCGCCACGCGCACAGAGATAATGTTGTACGCTTTCCACACCCGCGTTTATTTCTGTTATACCCAGATCGGTGTGCGGGCTGATCACGTGCGTGTTCTGGAATCCGAGCCGGGAAAGCCGTTCGAGCGTACTTGTGTCCTTGACGCTCACACCGATAATCCGGGATGAAGCGTGGATCCCTGGCAGGGCCTGAATGTGCTCTACCAGATTATCGAGATGCTCTTCGGGCTCTCGGTAGGTAAACCAGTCAAAGGGCGGAACAAGCGCTTCGAATGGCAGGGGCTGAAGGAGCTGAACCACACCGCATCCGGCGCAGGTCCCGAGACCGATATCATAAACGGCCTCAGCGCAATCCGCCGCTAGAGAGAGATGACTGGAGACAGGGTGCGCGCCAAGAGCAAGTTCAGCTCTGATATCGGCGGACCGGCAAACCCGGCACTCACTCATCGGAACAGCTCCCACTGCTTGAGGTTTCTGGGCATATCACCTTCATTTATCAACCTGTGGTCATGCAGGGGTCATTCAAAAAAAATGAACCCGCAATCGCCCGTATAGCCCCATTCCCTGTAGAGCCACTTCCATTCGTCCGTATTGTAGAAGCTGGCGCAGGTCAATTGCCAGTACAGCAGGTTCGCTTTTTCACGCTCATTCCGATAGGATTCCAGACACAGCCATTTTCGCCCCCTGCCTACACGCTCCATTTCCTGCACAGCGGCTTTCAGGTCGTCCACTTCGAGATTGTGGAATGTGTTGATGGAGTAGACAAAATCAAATGTGTCGTCTGGCCACGGTAGATTTGTCGCATTGCCAAGGCGCAGATGCGGCCTTGCTTCCTGCTTCGCGTTCTCGATTCCGTATTCGGAAATGTCCAACCCGGCGATGTCAATTCCGGGCACGACCCGGGTAAATTCATACAGCAGGAACGCCTTGCCGCACCCCACATCCAGTATCCTGTCACCCGGCTTCAGGTCGTAATATCGGGCAATATCCTGTGCGATCGGCAACCAGCGTCCGTCATAGCTGTAGCCGCCATATCCGTAACGGCGCTCGCCGTCCCAGTAATCATAGCCCCATTGCCGGGCGATGGTCGCGCATTCGGCTTTATCATGCTCGATCACACGCTGGATGTAATCCCGTGTTGTCGCCTTCTGGTATTTTTCCAGAAAATTGATTTCCTTCATCCGTTCCTCATTGCGCCGCCGACAGGGCGGCCCCTAAGAATTATCCGCCGTCATAGACTGACCCGGAAGGCCCATGTCTGGCGGAATCTGTTACGTACTGATTAAGGACCAGCATTTCATCGACCTTACACAAGTCATCTTCACAGGTTATGGAGAGGTTTTCCGAAGCCCCGTGAAGGCTGGTGCCGTTTTCAAGAAACCGGCGGCAGAGTTCCAGCCGACGGCGCTGGCGCGCGGGTAACATGAATATGGAATACAGAACGACGCCATCAATGTCCCCGGCTTCGCGCAGAATTTCATGCAGAATGATATAGCTTCCCGGCATGGCGTACTCCGTCGCACTTAACAGGTATGTAAATCCATTGCGCTGACAATAGTCGCGCACAACCAGATTTTGTATATGCTGGGCGGCGGAACCTCTATGGTAGGCCCGTGATCCGATGTAGCCCCGATAGCCCTTGCGCCTACTCATCGAAGCCCTCGGGCAGGGTGTAGTTCATGGCCATGCGCGTGGCAACCCTGATGGTAATGGGCTCAAAGAACTCACCCAGTTTTTTGTCCGAAAACGGTGCCATCAGATTTTTGAAACGGCAATTCAGGGACCACCGGGTTTGCCCGGTAAGATTGACACGGTTGCCGTGCATCAGCGTTTGGCTGAATAACAGAACCGATCCGTAGGGCACCTCAAGAAACCGGGCGTTATCCTCAACGGCGCGGAACAAATCTTCCGCGCTGTCGTTCTGGCGGTCACCCATGGTTTGCTGAAACGGACGATCCCACTCCGGCGGTACAATATACATGGATTTAGTCTCGAAACAGTTGACCAGAGGGAGCCAGACGACAACCTCAAAGGGTGAATCGCCGTCCCATACGTCGCAGTGAATAGGCAGCAGTGAGCTGCTGTCATGCGGCAACTGAACACTGAGCCCCAGGTTTCGCTGCATGACAAGTTCATTGCCCGCCAGCGTCGATAGGGCTGTCCGCGCCAGCGAGTAGTATGTTGGGCGAAACCACGCAGTGCCGCGAACCTTTGCCGCTACGGCCAGACGCAATGAATTGAGATTGTCTGTATCCACATGGTTATGAATGCCGTTCAGCAAGGCGTCGGCGGCGGTATCGGGATCGGTATCGACATCCGGTTCCCGTTGCAGGAATTCGCCCGCCGCGGCGGCGATCAGGCGACGAATTTCGTCCAGACCGTCCCGGTTCTCGACGGGCAGGATGACGTAACCGTCAATCAGAAAACGCTCTGACAGAGTGACATCATTTTCAAGGTTAAAGTCAGTGACCTGCAACAGTTTTCTCCTGAACGTCTATAGGAAATCGAGGACGGATTGTGCAATGGATGGGGGTTGCAGTCCATGAATCTCAAGCAGATCATCCTGTACGCCGTAGTTTGTCATGAACATGTCCGGCAGACCCAATTTTTTCATCTTCGGCAGGCGCGGCAACGACGCACCAACCAGACAGTCAATAACAGCCGATCCCAGTCCGCCTATAACCGTGTGCTCTTCCACGGATATAACCGCCTCAACGCGCGCCGACCGCTCGATCAGCAATTCCCGGTCAAGGGGCTTGACCGTATGCATGTGCAGGACATCCGCCCCGCATCCCCTGGCCGCCAGCAGACCGGCCGCCTCCAGACAGCGCGCGGACATGACGCCCGTTGATACGATCAGCACACGTGGCGACAAATCCTCACGCACCATGATGCCTTTGCCGATGGCAAACGGCTTATCAGGGTCGCTGATGACGGGATCACCGCCTTTTCCGAGACGAATGTAAATAGGGTCCGGCCAGTGGAGGCTCTGATCCATGAACCGTTTCATCTCTTCATGATCGCTGACGGCGACCACCGTCATATTCGGCAGGGCGCACATAATCGCGAAATCCTCAACCGCCAGATGGGTCGGGCCAAGCGGCGCGTAAACCACGCCGCCGCCGTTCGCAACAAGCCGCACCGGCAAATGGTGAAGGCACACATCCAGCGCGACCTGCTCATAGCACCGCCGCGTCAAAAAAGTCGCAATGGTATTCACATAGGGCATGTAACCGTCCAACGCCATGCCGGCGGCGATGCCAACCACGTTCATTTCGGCTACGCCCTCCATGTAATGGCGGGACGGCATTTCCGCCTTCATGTCCCCGAGCAGTCCGGGGCTCAGGTCCGAGCCGATAAAAACGACGCGCGGATCCCGCTTCGCCAGGACATGGATCATGTCAATACAAGTCTTACGCATCGACCACCCCCAATGCACGGCGCATTTCCTGAAGGGTTTCCGGATCAAATTTTGAATGGTGATGCCATTTGGGGTCACCCTCGGCAAAGGGGATGCCCTTGCCCTTGACGGAGTGTGAAATAATGGCGGTGGGTTTACGGGAAACCAGCGGCACACGGCTGAGGGTGCTTCTGATGGTTTCGACATTATGACCGTCCATTTCCGTAACGCCAAAACCGAAGCTGGCCCATTTGTCGGCGAGCGGTTCCAGATTCTGAATGTCACGGGTCATGCCTGCGGACTGGATTTTGTTGTAATCAATTATGGCGGTCAGATTATCGAGTTTGTGCTTGCCCGCACTCATAGCCGCTTCCCAGACGGAGCCTTCATTGATTTCACCGTCTCCCATGATAACAAAAACGCGATTGGTGCGGTCATCCATGCGGGCGGCGAGCGCCATGCCAACCCCGATTGATAATCCGTGCCCCAGTGCGCCGGTCGAGGCTTCAACCCCCGGAACCTTGCCATACTCCGGATGTCCGCCAAGAATACCGTCACGATGGCAAAAACGATCTAGCTCTTCCATGGGGAAGTACCCCTTGTCCGCCAACAGGGCATAGAGCGCGAGACACCCGTGCCCCTTAGACAGGATACACCTGTCACGGTCCTTCATTGCGGGTTGCTCGGGATCATGATGCAGTATGTCATCGTAAAGCACCCGCAGTACTTCAACAGGCGACATGGAAGAGCCGACATGCCCTCTGTTGCCGCCTGCGAGACCGCGCACAATCAGCGATCTCAGATATTTGGACCGATCATCAAGGGCGGGTGAATTGTATAATTTTTCCATTTGGCGGCCTGTCACTATAACGTGTTCCTTTAATACGTCTGTGTTACAGGCGCCCCGTGGCCCGCCAGAAAATCACGGGTCTTGCTGATTTGCCCGGCCTTCAGGTCGTCGAGGCCGGTCGCGGCGTATAGATGGCGGCGGGTCTTTTGATAACACGGCAGGAAAATATTCAACATAATCAACGCCCATCGTGCGACCAAAAGCGGTGTCCATGACTTAAGACGGACCTCAAAACCCGGGACATCGCCATATGCCCGATACAGGGCCTCTTGCACAATCTCTTTTTGTTTCGGCGTCATCGTGATGCCCGGATGGACAAGAAAATCCCCGCCTAGTTTGACCGGATCGTCATTGCCAAAATATTCAAAATCAATGAATCGAAGACTGCCATCGTTCAATCGCAGGGCGTTGTGGTAACCAAAGTCGGACGGAACCAGCCGCTGACTGCTTTTTTCTATCATGGGATCAATATCGACACCCGTGTCGGACGCGATACTAACGGCTTCAGCCGCCAGTCTGTCAAGCGCGCCGGCCAGGCCATCCGCAAAAAAAGCGTATAACACCGGGTCTTCGCCCGCCGCCCGCTCCAGGCGTTCGCGGCGCAAGTCAATCTGGCGGAGGATTTCACGGCCTGAAAGACAGGCCTCGCTGGCAAGCGGGAACTGCCCAGCGTCCGTGTGCCGATGCAGTACTGATATTTGTTCAAGAAACCGTCCGGCCTCTTGCGCATCGCGGTCCTCAACGCGGGAAATTTCATCACCGGCAAACCACTCTAAGAGAGAATATCCCCTATCAGCCAGCTTTCCGATGAATTTGGGAATCGTCGGGATGCCCATATCCGCCATTAACTCAAGGGCGCGGCGTTCGGTTTCCTGCCGGTCACGCGGGTCATCCTTCGTTACTTTCGGGTATTTTTTCAGGGCATATAGTGTCTGGCCGTGATGGACCCGGTAAACACGGCTGTTGGCACCGGCCGCCACCGGCTGTACATGAGACGGCGCGGAACCCAACAGCGCACAGACGGCCTGATAGGCCTGATCCGTCTGAATTTCCGGACTACCCACGACGCTCATCCTCTTCGGGCCAGGAGGAGGAGGGGACGGAGAAAATTCTGATGGATATCGTCCCAGTTTTCCCAGCGTTTCAGTCCCTTATCAAGGGCGGCGTCAGGGTGGTGGTCGGCGCCAAACCAGACACGCTTCACACCGTCCGGGAAGGCGGGGTCGGTCAGGATTTCGGGAAGATCATCAATGAACACCTCACATCCCAGCTCCGCAATACGGCGCAGTTTTTCATCCCGGGTCTCAAGAAAATGTACGTTTCCGCTATCCATATGGATACCGGCGACGGAAAAAAAATCATGCGCCCTGAGCCACGAAAGCGCCGCCTCATGTAAATTCACCCTGTCCGCGTCAAAATGGCCGTGGATCGTCTTGTGACTCACAATTGACACCAGGGCCTTGTTTTCACGCAGGAACAACAGCGCTTCCCTCGCGCCGGGCATGAGCGTCGCCCGCTCAATGCAGCGCCCGTATACCTGGCCCTGGATTCGCATCCAGGTGATTTCCCACTGCGGCTCCTGTTGCAGGTATGATTTAACGGCTGATTTCGGGGCGCTCGCCATGTCTTCGGGTAAAACGCCGAAATCAATCCCCACGTGGGCGAAGACATGGCTATAGTCAATCAGTGTGTTATCCAGATCAATCCCGATATTCACGGACAGCCCCCGGTGCTCAGATCTGCTCGGATACCCGGCGGGTAAGCGAAACATATACCGTTTCCCGACCGAAGAGAGCGCTGAAATACTGTTGGTTCGCGATACGGCTTACGTCCGTATGATCGGCGCTTAATGCATCGCCGGCTTCCTGGAGCGCATCACGGAAATGGGGCGAGACAGTGGATAATTCATCCGCCATTTCGTCGATCCCACACAGCACCCGCTCCATAGTGTCGTGAGCGGGCCGACTATTGACATGGCCGCTCTTTGCAAAATCGACGGCGCTGCGATGCAGGTTCCGACACGCCGTTTCCAGCGCGCTGTTGTCTGTGGCGGTTCGCGCCGGATAAACAAACCGATGATCGGCGAAATTGTGGCAGTTCGCCATATAGCTGTCCCGGAATTGTTCATTGAATATGCCCTCGCGCCCGCCGCCGTGCAGGCTCTTGAACCAGCGCCAGTCACGGTAAAAAACCGGGCTTGTTCCGAGCATTTCCATGTCCGCGCCAATGTCTTCCAGAACAACGTCCAGAGGCAGCGCCACATTCAGGTAATGGGGGTTGATCATGCAATCGCGCACCCAGTCCGCGTGGCTGCGTGTCATGCTTTTCATGGTCGCAAGATGCGGGCCGAAAGCCTTGACAAGCCGCCCGGTCCTGGTCTCGAAATCCATGTCGGAAGTGGTGATTTTATCGGCCAGCAGCCGGCGCAGCACGTTTGGCGCAAAGCCCGGATAGGGGACGATTGTAATGGTCAGCACGCCGCCCGGAGAAACCATGGCCGCGAGCTTCCTGATCAGTTTCCGGTCTTCCGGTAGGGCGCCCAGCCAATTTTCGCAAAATACAAGATCATAAGGGGTAGCGGCGTGAAATTCCTGCAACGGAAGCTCGTGAAGTACCGGCGATTGCGGGCACAATGACTGATAGACGCGATATGTTTCGCGAATATCCTCGATCCCCGCCGGGTTTGGCTCTACAAGGTCAAGTGACGCCGGGTTGGAACGGGCCAGAAACAGGCTGTTATGCCCCGACCCCGGCGCGACTTCCAGTACCCGTCGGCCCCGGATGGCGACTTCCGGTAAACCCAGCTGGCGATACAGCGCCGCGCGGCGCTCAAAATGCGCCCTGATATCTGTAAGGTCATAGCGCACGGGCGAAATCCCGTGTTCCCTGTAATACGTCAGATGCCCGTCATCGGAATACGGCATGGCACTCTCTCGAACGCAAATATGACCAGAGTATCGCTGTATTCAGCATCCTGAATACATTCTGAAGTGTAAATCCACACGTAAGGTAAGGATTACAGGGTATGAACACAATCCGCTTTTTTGTAATAAAATGGCCCAGTGAACTGACCTTCTGGCGGTATCACATTTCAGAGGTGAATAACGGTGTGCCCTGCATTGAATAATCAGAACAGCTCCCACTGCTTGAGTTTCCTGGGCATGGAGTCTTTCCGCCAGGATAACGTCATCGGTCGCTGACCTCTGATTACCCGGCCCAGATACCACAAAACCCAGACACGGCACAGGCTGTCGTTGAGAAAGTTTCTAAAGGCGTATGGCAAAAACATCCGGACCGCCGGGGATATAGCTGAGGGACACGACCTAAGGCATTCATAAATGTCGCGATACGCTGGGTGCCGCAGCTTGGTGAACAGACGGTCCAGAATCTCTGTATGCGCCGCGCGGTTTTTCAGACCTTGTGCGGAAAAGGATCGGTTATCCAATCTGAACAGGCTGAGAGTTTCCGGCACGACGACAGTACCGTGACGCAGGGCCAGCGCATGTATGGTAAACCAGTCACCAAGCCATTTTAATGTGGGGTCGAACACATCAATATCCAGAAGCGCCTGTCGATCAAAAATGGCTGTTGTCGTTTGCAGGCGCATGAGGCCTTCATTCAGCATTTTCCGGACCTGGGCCGGAGAGATAAACTGTGTATCTGCGGCTCCTAACCACCGTTGCATAAACGCCAGGTGTCGATCATAGGCAATCACATCCCTGGATTCCGGCTGCCACTCCGCATAATTTGATACGGCCATTTTTGCCTCGGGAAAGGTTTCCATGGCCTGAGATAGTGTTTTGACCATGGTCGGTCCGATTTTCTCGTCGGCACTGGCAAGAATGACATATCGGGATTTGGCCGCTTCGACACCCCGTTTTACAGTGTACGCGACTCCCATATTTTTTTCATTGCTGAGAACGCGAACACGCGGATTGTCGGCGGTGAATTTTTTGATTACATTTCTGCTGTGATCGGTTGATGCGTCGTCAATAATGATGATTTCGTCAGCGGGTTCGGTCTGATTGAAAATCGCCGACAATGACGTATGGAGCTGTTCCGCATGGTTATAATTTGGTAAAATGATTGAAATGTTGGTAATCATTGCCTTTATCATAACCCCAAAAGCGTCTGGTCGTCGGATGCCGAACAGGTAGCGTAGCAGACGATGGTAAAAATTCTGTAGCCCATTGTCTTAAGCTGAACAGTAAGCCCGAGAAAAACAGTAAGCCAAAAAAATCAGAACATTTGCCTGATGAGGAAACCCGATGAGCAAAATAGAAAATATGCCTGTTAAAGTAAATCCTCTCCCCACCCGTTCGCATAAACAACATAGAGAAAATGGACATGAGCCCCCCCCCCCCCCCGAATTCGCGGGGCTAAAGCGGTGTTGCGTATGTTTGATTACATAATCCGGTTGATGGATCGAATTGCGCAGAAAAAACGTAATTACTGGTGGATGCGCCCCATCTCAAAAAACCTTCTGATTCAAATGATTTTTTTCCGCGCCCTCGCAGCTGATACCGACTGGATAAACAATAATCGTTTTAGGCTATTTAGGGGCTTTATAATTTTTTCAGGTCTATATCCCCATGATCTGAAAAAATTAGAAAAAACCCTGAGGACCAGATACGAGGCGCGGCGGGATGAGCCTAATCTGGAGTTATTTTTATATTATCTGTTTTTTATGCACAAATACACCCGGATTTTACGTATGCAATCCGCCCTGAAAGCAGCATCGGCTTTCGATAATGAACACATCGTGGCTATTTTCCGGTATGCGCAATATGAAGCCGGTTATTTTAACGATGTCAGCGCCGCCGCCACAGACCTCTGCATCAGGAGGGTAGGGCTTCCGATTTCCATTGGGTCATCTGCCATTATCGGCGAGGAATATGTTCGCGGATCGTATGCCGCCGCCATG
Source organism: Rhodospirillales bacterium (assembly GCA_963921245.4). Lineage (GTDB taxonomy): Bacteria > Pseudomonadota > Alphaproteobacteria > Rhodospirillales > Casp-alpha2 > JABJGO01. The sequence continues at coordinate 1,657,992 of CAWUEY030000001.1, forward strand.
GCGGATGACAAGGAAATGGCCCTCCAGCTTTTTGCCTGTCATTACGGCCTCGATGACGGCGGCCTCTGCGACGATGGGAAATTGAAGCGCGCGGAGCACCGGATCATCGACAAGGTGATAAATGAATGTCCGGCGGCCTTTTTCAGATCGAATTCTACCGGTGAAAAAATCAGCATTTTTTTGCATAACGCCCCCGATGCCCTGGGGCACACAATTCTTGATCTCTATCATTTTCTGGCCTTGTATCGGGAATGCTACGACGATATCCTTTTTGTTGGCGGTCCTCTGACCATATACGATCCGGGTCCAAAGACGTGTATAGAGATCGGGTGCCAGTATGGCCAATATCTGGAGACCCATAATCAGCCTCTGCTCAACCTGTCCTGGATGGCAATGGGGCACTTCAGCCTCGGCAATGTGACAGTCATAGTTGAAAATTACTGGAGCCTGCTCCGTGAGGTCTATCATCGGACACGTGATCCCGACGACGATTTTGAAATCAACGCATGGCACATGACACTGCCGGAAGGGGTCGATACGCGCGGCAGGACCTTTTGCAGTTTTTACGGCATTGATCCGGACAGGCCTATTGTCACCCTCCATGCCCGTGATCAGAAATATCATAAAATTGCAAAGCAGAATTTTCGCAACTCTCCTATTAATGATTATGAACCTGCTATCCATCACCTTCTGGACCAGGGCTATCAGGTCATTCGGCTCGGTGATCAATTAATGCCCAAACTTCCTGTTGATCACGTCAGATATTTTGAGATTCCATTTCTGGAAAAATATGACACCGCGCTTGATCCGTTCTTTATTGACCGGTCAGACTTCCTGATAGGCTCTCAGTCCGGCCCCTGTTCCTACGCCCGCGCCCTTGGCGTTCCCGTATTGTCCGTAAATGCGGTGTTCAGCTACACACTGTTGCCGTCTGTGCGGGAAATGGCGTGTTTCAAGACGTACCTGCGGACTGACGAACAGGGCAGGGAACATATCCTGGATTATAATGAAATTATGGCGGATAATATTTTTCAAATGGAGAATGCCGACCAGCTTGAATTGGCTGGCATAAGCGTTCGCAACTGCACGTCGGCGGAAATCGAGGCCGCCATCCGGGATATGATCGCCTGGGTCAGCCAGCCCGACCTCGCGTTGACCACTGAGCAAATAGAATTCCGCGATCTGGTGGAGCGAACTGCCGAGCGAATAAAAAACGCACCGGACAACATCCCGAAAATCGCTGACTATCTGGGTATTGCGCTTCCCGGATACAGAGTGTCCCCCAGCGTCGAGAAAATTCGCCGCCCCTCTCGGCTGTCAGATGGCGCGGAGCCCTTACAAACGAAGCAACAGGCCGCAGAAGCCGCAGAATAGGCGCGACCGCCCGCCCGACAGGTCAGAGCGGTCATGCCATCGACAGGTCCACGATCCTGCGAAGGATCCGGGATGCTGCCGATATATCCGGGTCGGCCCATTGCATACCGCCGAACTCATAGGTGCCCTGCGGGTCTTTCGCCGTCACCATTTTATAGGGAACCAGATAGCAACGCTCCCCTGTCATGAAGTCCGTATTGCCGGACCATCCGGTGGCGACAACGTACAGTCCCTTCAACATGGCTTCCCGTAATGGCAGTCCGTACCCCTCCGAGCGGTGCATGGAAATGAAAATGTCAGACTGATCAAACAATGTGTACAGTTCAGACGCCGTATCAATGCCTTCGCGAAGATGAATGTTTGGTGCATTGCAGGCGGCGGTGCGGAGCTCTGAATATCCCCGGGGGTTGGCGGCTCCGTTGATGAACTTGACGGTCAGTGAGAACCGTGCATCATTTCCAAATGCTTCCCTGAAAGCATTGATCGCGCCGAGCGGGTTCTTCCGCGTGTACCCCGACGACATGTTGAAGACCGTCAGAACCCGAACAACACCATCCTCTGCGAATAGGCGGCTACTCGGCGCAATGCCGGAGACAACATAGGGAACGACCTTTATCTGTTTGTCCGTGTGGCGGCGCAGAGCACCTTTTACAAATTCACTGGGTGCCCAGATTTCATCGACGAACCGAAATGCGGCAATCCAGTCCGCCGGAATATCGGGAAGTTCCCAGGCCCAGTACCCGACCACCCGTTTGTCCTTCAGAAACCGCCGCCCCAGGGTAAAATTCGCCCAGGACGCCAATGGGCCGCTCGTATGCACAATGACCAGGCCGGGTCCTGCTGGCAGCATGCGGGCAGAGGGAACGACACCTTCAGGAGGCGGAATATCGTCGGACTGCATGAGGGCGCCGCCTATATCTATGCCGGTCACGGGGCGGCCCTGAGCGGCAAGCGACTTGAGGCTGAGACGAGCCGAATGTCCGAGACCTGTTGCCGATCTGAAAAATCCGGCGACATACACAGGATGGTCCCCGGATATGTCTTTCTGTTGCGCCCGGGGCGCCACGACATTCATGAAACCAAACAACACAAAGCGCCGCCATGGACGGGGCAGGGCCGACCAGATCGTGCGATGAATGAATTTTTTGAGACCTTTCGGCACGTCATAACACCTTGACAATATTTTCAGCCGTCTGATCCCATTCCCCACGCCGGTCGCGCGTGCGCAGATTATTGACCAGATGGCTGTAGACCGCCGGGTCCATGATACGTTTCATGGCGGAGAGGAGGCCGCTGGGCGTTACATCGTCGGCTACAATCCCGTTGACACCGTCGGTAATCTGGCTGGAAATGCCGCTAACGGAGGTTACAACACACGGTTTGTTGAATGCGCTGGCATCCGCCCATACGCCGGATTGAGACCCTGAAACATAGGGCAGCACCACGCCGTCCGCAGCGCCATAAAATTTCGGAATTTCATTTTCGTTTATCCAGCGAATTTCCGCCGTAACGCCTTCGGTGTCCAGCAGCGCCGCATACTCGGAAACGTCTCCGTTTCCCGCAATAACAAGCTCGGCATTGATGTTTTCCGCGCGCAGGGCGGCGAAGGCTTCCAGCAACAGGCCCAGGCCCTTGTAGGGATAAATACGCCCGAAAAAAAGAAATCTGAACGGTCGCTCATCTCCCGCCCGCTCCCGCACGTCGTTATCTGTCTGAAAATCATCGGCAAACGTAAAAATTCCGTGCGCACAGACGGTTATTTTCTCCCGTGGACAGCCATAGATATTGTTAATCCGCGTCGCCACATATTCCGAGAGACAGAATACATGGTCCGCCGCGTCAATGTCACCGCGCACCAGGAATGGCGGGATTATTGGCCATTCGCCAACATGCGGCTCAGGATCATGGATCGTTGACAGGTAGCGGCAGCCCGTGCGCCTGACAACGAACCGAATCAGAGAACTCCACACATGGATCATGGGCGAGTACACACAGCTGATCCGGTTTTCGATGATGTACTTTCGTAAACGTATAAGCATACCGGGAACCCGCACCAGCGCCGCCAGAAATGAAGGCACCGATGTGTAGGTTGAGACCAGGTGAGAGGGAATATTCAGCGCCAAAAAATCATCCAGTCTGCTGTTGTACTTAGACAGGCTCAAGTGCAGTTCCACATCGTTTCTGCGATCAAGCGACCGGGCCATTTCCAGCGCATACCGGCAGCCGCCGCCTCTCCTTCCCCAATAGAGCAGTAAAATCTTTGGGGCTGACGTCGTATCCATAGATGCTTCTGAAACCGGGCTTGTGTTATCTGGTGCGTCATCCATATCTAGTGTGTGAGTCTACTGTATAAAAAAGTCTTTCAGCTTATCAGAGTTTAAGGTATACAGCCCCCTGTCAAAGGGTGCCAGCGCTGCGGAAGGCGTGTAAAACAGCTCGGTTCATGCCCTGCGGCGGGTGGGGCTCCGCTCTCTTTATAAGGCCCAAAGCGGACAGTAAAGCGAGAAAATAGGAAAGCATTTTGAATGCTGCGATTGCTGAAAAAAGGAATTTTGGCGGCGCGTACACGCCACACTGATGCTGACAAGAATCAGCCAACGGCGGTGCAATCGGAACGGTGCGACGCCGAGCAAAACCTGATTTTGGGCCTGGTCGTGTTTCTTGTCTGGCAGCGGGATGGAACCCTTGAGACCCTGCCTGGGCGGGTTCTGGAATGGATAGGTGACTACGGCCGGGTTGCGGGCCTGCCAAGGAGCCTGCTTGAGGCGGACGATTTGGAAAGCCGGATTGCGGAAGCGATTCTGGCCTATGGCGATGTGGCCTGGCGCGTGGATGCGAGCAGGTCAAACAACGCCATAGGCCCCCTGGTCGGATTTGCCTTAAAGGATTCGTCGCGGGGTCTAGGGTCATACGCCATATCGTGTTACTTCAGATGCGGCGGCGAGGCGGGAGCGCCGCTCGAGCGTGACTGGATCGCCCGTACGATCGCGCGGGGCGGCTACCCGCAGAATCCGGAGCGCGCGCATATTCGCGGCTTTCTGTTCCAGAGCCTTCAGAAATCCGGGACCGTTTTCACGACGCGTACGCTTTCTTCCTCTCTGAATATACCCAATGTTGTCTGCACATATCATAGTCCGTTTAACAGAATAATCCTGGACCGTGCATCGTTGCAGTGGCCCTCCATTGAGAGGCTTGGCATTGGAACGAACTGGGAAAGTTTATTTTTTCGCCTCGCGCCGGAGATTGTTGCCCTTACCAGTGGGGGGGGGGGGGATATTGCTCAGCGGCCACGCTTCGGGGCACGCGGAGAACCTGGACGTTATCCGCGAACAGGGCATCGGGAAAGTGGTGATCCAGATGCGCGATCCCCGCGCCGCGGCCTTGTCGCTCCAGCATTATGCAGATAAAACATCATCGGTATCTCAGAATAAAAATAGAATCAGATCCGTGAAGGCGGCGTTCCTGGGTTATGTGCTCTGGAACAATTCCTGGCTTAAGGCGCGCGATGCGGGCGATATCGACATCCATGTGGTTCGTCATGAGGATCTGGCCCGGGACGAAACGGCGTTTATGGCCTCCATCTATGATTTTCTCGGCCTGTCCCTAAAGGATTACCCGCTGGTTTTCCCGGAAAAGACCGCCGCGACCCATTTCCGCACGGGACGGATCCATGAATGGAAAGAGGTACTCGACGCGGAAACCCAGGCCGCCATGGCCGACGTCATGCGCGACATCCCCTGTGGCTATTGAGATGGCTAATGATAGAAACTGAAAGGAGACGAGGGCGGATGGACAGGGCACTATCTCGGGTGAAAACGGCACGGCAGAAATTCCGCCGGTGGCGGCGGCGGTTTGCCACGCAGCCTTGGCGGGGTCTGTTCGAGCGCAACGAACGCCGGTTAGCCGCCTGTCTCAAGGCCTGCGTTGATCAGCACGCGGAAAAAACCATTACCCCCCCCCCCCCCCCCCCCCCCCCGGCTGTGACGGGGCTGCCCAATTTCTTTGGGGTCGGTGCCGAGAAAGCCGGGACAACTTTTTTATACTCGGTGCTGCGCGATCACTCGAAAATTAAACCCGTTGAAAAAGACGATAATACCCTGAATTATTTTGTTAGTGAAAAAATCACTCTTAAGGAATACAAACACAAAACCGAAAAAGTAACGGATTTCGGCATATATCTTTCCTTCGCGGCCGACGTCCTGGGCCATAAAGATGGCGCAGACAAAATCAGTGAGATTGCCGGAACGGACGTGCGCATTCTGATATCTCTCCGCGATCCCGTCGAACGCATGGTATCGGAATGGAAAATGCGGGTCGCGGCCAGGTCAAACGATCAGTTCTGGCCCGAGTTAAAAATGGGAAAGCCTTGCTTTGCCGAACATCTGGATTTCCTATCCGCTGTGGAGGCCACCACTGAGCGCCTGGATAAAAATCTCCCGGCTCAACATCTTTTCATTAATGAAAGTCTATACAATTATATTGGACGTAGCCTTTACGCGGATTCAATCAGCGCGTATATCAACCGCTTCGGACGCGAAAATGTACATATTATCGTCATGGAAGAGGATTTTGGCGCGCGGACACCGTTCACACTGATGCTGCTTTTTCGCTTCCTTGGTCTGCTTGATGAGGAAGCAATCCGTATCGCCATAGGCGATAATGAAATGTACCATCACGCGTCAGCCCAGCCCGCATCCTTCACCGTCGATTATGACGGCGTGAGGCTGACCATAAGGGACAACAAAGGAACTAAATTGAGTTTTGAGAACCCCGATACCGAAATCGTAAAATCGGCGCATGATCTTAATAACAAGATGAATTTTACCCTGACGCCGCAACAGAAAAAAGATTTGTTTGATCGGTATTTCAAGGACGATGTAAGCGCCCTGGAGTCTCTCCTCAATCGGGATTTCTCTCACTGGCGCCCTTAAAAAACCATACGCAAGGGCTGGTCGGGGCGAATTCTTTGAGCACAGCATATTCGGCCTGCGTGTCGCCTTCCGCTTCGCGGGCACGCGGTCAGAATTATGCCCAGCGGGACCGCGCCGTTTGTGCGGAGACGACTCATCCGGCCCACTGCCGTTCCGTTCCGGCCCTCCCATTTTACCTGCCGGGCATCCGACCTGGCGGGGCCGGTCACGGCATTCTTCATTTCGGCGACGTGGCGAAGATCCTCTTGAGTCCGGATTTTATCCGGCGGACGGCGGCCCTGGCCTTGGATTTCACCTCGCGCGTAACCGCCGTGCCCAGCTCACGAATCTCGAAGGTTTCTTCCGACAGATGGGAGACCGTCACATCTTTCTGGCGATTTCCCATGAACCATGTCACGGTATCGGCGATTTTTTGCCCGTGTAAGCGGGGGTCGTAAAACCGTGCCACGGCGTTGAGATAGATGTCGGCGTAATCAACGCCGGAGTATTCAGTGGCAGCAATGTCAATGGGCGGAATCCACAGACGGTCAGACCGCTTTCTGAGCAGGAGATGGAAAAGCCATGAATTCGACCCGGAAATCAGATCCTCAAATCCCTGAATTTGGTCAAAACGGCTAATGTAGTCACCACCGGATTGTATATCAAACGGGTGGCCCTGCGCATGAAAATCAACAATCTCATAGCCGTTATGATCGATCAGCCCGAACCAGAATTTGGGCGTCAGGGTGACGTATCCATGATTGTGCAAACCGCCGCCGGGCACGACATGCCACATGACCCCCCCCCCCCCTGTTTGGTCAGATCGTGCATGAGCTGAAAGGTATGGCTCTGGTTCATGAGGTGTTCGGAATTGCCGTGATTGGTGCAGATGTCGGCGATGCCGGCGTAATCCTCTAGGCCGGTTACATCGAAGTTGAGATCGACGGAAAGGGTTTTCGCCCTTTTCTCGACGTCGCAGCAAAGGTACTCCACGCCCATAGCGTCGAAGATGCTTTGCATAGGGATTCTGTTTTTACGCGTATTGAAAAGCGACTTGATCTTCGCGTCGCGCGAGGGCCCGTCCTTCAATCCGGGCGGGCGGTCCTCTTCCGGCAAACTTTCAAACAGGTTGCCAAGGGCCCTGATTTCGTTGTCGCGGGCGGTGGGAAGGAAATAGAAATCCTGCGCGCCCAGATCAATGAGGTACGGATTGCGGATTTGGTTGTCCTTAATGAGCCCGGCTAATACGTCAACGGTAGCGTAATTGTATCCCATGTGCTTTATCCTTCAGAATTTCAACAGTGCAGGTGGAAAATGCCACAACCTCTGGCGGGCATAAAACCTTTTTGCTCGGCATGGCCCAAACCTCTCAGGGGGGGTTACAATTTTCCGGCGACACAAACAACACATATGACGCACCTTATAATGACATATGACGCACCTTATAATGTGGCGTTATACATGTCATGATATATGTCCTGGGCTTCCTTTAACTCACCGTCGAAAACAATTTCCCCTTTTTCCATCAGGATCGCCCGGTTGCAGATGGTGTCTAACACGGTCTGGGAGTGGCTGGCGATGACGACAATGTTACTTTGAAACAGGCCTTCGATTTTTTCCTTGACCTTTTCACGAAAAAATATGTCACCCGTGCCAAGATATTCATCCGACAGCAGAATATCTGGACGAACCATGGTGTTGACGGCGAAACCCAGACGCGCGCGCATGCCCGTGGAATAGGTTGATACGGGTTCGTCAAAAAATTCACCCAGGTCTACGAAATCGATGATTTCGGGGATTTTCCGTTGGAGTTCGCTGTCCGTCATGCCGACGAGCAGACCGAGCGTATGGATGTTTTCCCGTCCGGTGAAGACCGGATTCAGACCCAGACCAGAATCAATGATCGCAAACGTCCTGCCTATCCGGCGACAGATGCCCCTATCGGGCTTGTAAACGCCAGCCATTAATCTAAGCAGGGTGGATTTGCCGCTGCCGTTTCTGCCGATCAGGGCGACGCGCTCACCATCGCGGATCGACAGGTTGATGTCGCGCAAGCAATGATAACTGCCCGCGCCGACGCGCCTGTTCCACTTAAACAGGGATTTTCCGCGACTGAGAAAAAGGGGATAGTAAAAGTTTACATTCTGAAGATCAATTGAAGGCATCGGCCGAGGGGTTCCTTAAGCTTGGGCGTCAACATTAAGGCGTCAACGCCTCTAGAGCCATACGGCTACTCTATTCCGGTAACGGGCGTATACCGGGATGGCGATGGACCAGACAACGACACTCAGGGACAGAACCACATAATACGAGGCCGGTTCCGGGCTTTCGCCCAGCAGAGGGGCGCGGACAATCTCCAGAATATGTGTGAAAGGATTATATTCGGATACCCAGGAACCGGTTTCGAGAAACTTCCTGTGCCATAATACGGGCGTAATCAGAAATGCGGCCAGACTGAGCGGCTGAAAGGCGAACTGAAGATCCCGGAATCGGGTGCCAAGAGTGGCGCAAAACAATTTAACAGGAAACGCCATAACGGCAAGCACCGCAACGCCCGGAATCACCAGGAGAGTGTTGGCGTTCGGCGGTACGAGAAAAATAACGGATAAAATCGCAAAGCTCATGAGCTTTGCGATCAACAGGATAAAATCACCGCCTATACTGCAGAAAATCAACATGGGCAGGGGCGTGTCCCGAGCGAGGATAAATGAGCGATAATTGATGAAGATATTGAAGCTGTTGAAGAATACGGTGGTGATGAAGGTCCAGAACGACAGGCCTGCGGACAGATACAGCATCATTGTGGACGGGTTTTCGCTGAACAGGGAACCATAGACATAGCCCAGAATAATCACCTGGGCCATGGTGGCGAAGATGTTCCAGGAATACCCCAGGTAGGTGCGATTTGTGGAACCGATCTCGCCCCGCCAGGAGAGATGGATCCAGAGCCTGTAAAGCCTGACAGCCTCCACCACGTCGCTGGCCGCTACCTGAAGCCGGTGCAACACGCCGCGCCTGTTGGCATCATAGATGTATTGAAATTGCTGCTTATTCATATGGTAAAATGTGGCTCATCCAGTTTTTCGCCCCGTGTTGTCACCCCGGTTTTTATCGTTTGTTCTGACCATCCGTTTTTACCGCCGTGATCCGGGCACTGAATAACCGAAGTGTGATCCGCTGTCGAGCGAATAAAGCGTTACCACAAAACCGATACAGGCCGCGCCGCGAATCCTGACCAGGTTGTCGCTATCGCCGACCATCACGGAAATTGGCAACAGGTCCTAGCGAGTCAACTGCGCGACTTGCTGCTGTTTGGGCAGCCGGACTTCCAGACAATTGATTTTACGTTTTTCGAGAACTTTACAAGCGCGATAGGCCTGGCCTTTCGTGATCCCGTGAATTCGTGAGCGGTACAAAAGCCTGCCGGATTTCTTTTTTAACGGCACCACCGTTACAAAACCATTTGTCATGATTTTAGGAACGATTTTTGATGCATCCTCAGCCGCCCGATGGGCGTGATCCGCATTTTTGAACGCGCCGACCTGGATGGCCCAGCCAAACTTACCCGCCGTATTACCCCCATTACCCGCCGCCGCGACGCTCGCGCCAGAAGCGGTTGAGGTCGCTTTTCCAGTCTCACCGGTAGAACCCATGACAACGCCTTCTTCGGCCAGAATGCGATAGCCCTTGTCCAGAAGCCTGACCATATGACGGTTTCGCATGTGGGCCGAAGAGCCACCAAAAACCACGCCGATCAAGCGCCGGTTGTTGCGTTTCACGGAGGCGACGAGATTGAAGCCGGAGGCCCGAATGTATCCCGTCTTGATACCATCTGTTCCATCATAGCTCGTCAGAAGTTTGTTGTGATTTCTATAGGTGCGTTCGTGGTACTTGAATGTCGATGTACCAAACAGCCGGTAGTTTTTTGGAAAGTCTCTCAGCAATGCCAGGGCGAGGGTTGCCATATCGCGCGCCGTCGACAACTGTCCTCGGTTGGGCAGACCTGAAGCATTTCGAAAAGTCGTGCTGTGCATGCCGAGCTTGCGGGCTTTTGCTGTCATGGCGAGGGCAAAATCCCGCTCTGATCCAGCCATGCTTTCGGCGACCAGGGTCGCAACATCGTTGGCAGATTTGGTTATCAACAACAAAACGGCGTCACGTACCGTTATCTTCTGACCTTTTTTCAATCCAAGCCTGGAAGCCGGTTGTCGGGCCGCACGCGCGGACGCCGTCCATTGGGTTTGCGGGGTGATCTCGCCACGCTGCAAAGCATCAAAAACCATGTAAATGGTCATCATCTTGGCAAGCGACGCTGGATAGTTACGCGTATCGGCATTGACTTCATGCAACACCCGCCCGGTTTCTGCGTCCAATACAAGGGACGCATATTTGGCATTTGCCCGGGACGGAGATAAAACCGCGAGACCGGCAGTGATCATCAGGACCAGGACAGCAAATCCCATTTGCCGAACCACTCTGCCGATTGACACAGGCAGGACCGCTCTGCCGATTGACACAGGCAGGAGACGGCTATTTTCGGTGTAAAAATCGCCCGACAAAGATATGTTCCCTCTATTTCGGATCCCATTCCCTGGCACTGTCCCATGGAAACGCCCGCAGAAACGCCACAGAACTGTAAGCCCAGCCTTGGTCCCAACCTGCCGACTTTGCGTCGATCCTTGAACCGGGGCCATAGAAACCTACCATAACATTTCCCGGTAAACCACCTCTGGGTAAACGGTTCATAACACTTGTTATGACACTTTATAATACTTGGGTTTTAGGGAAGGCGATTGAAGAAATGGTTAATGTCAAATCGCTCCAAACAGTCGGGAAGGGCGGGGGCATTTTATTTGCACTTGCGAAAAAAATTCAATGAAAATCGATAATTCTACTAAAACTTAAATTTTTATCATATATTTCAGATAGTTAAATGGTATATAAAAAATTGTGCAATGCAGTAATTTTCTCTTGACGATTATCATTTATATGACTAAATAGATATTTATGTTGCAGTGCACACTACAAACATAACCCTTAGACCAACCCCCTGATCAGGATAGTTATCGCCCGATCTTTTTAAGAACCTTAAGTTTTGGAGTATTTGAAAATGACAACCACGAAGAAAACCACCAAATCCGCCCAGGCCAAAACTGCCGAAGCGGCTGTTGTTGAAGCTGTTGAAACAGCGGCTGCCGCCAGCCGTGAAGCCGTTGATCTGGCCGTGAAAACCAGCAATGACGTGACCGGCAAAGGTTTTGAGAAAGCGGTTTCAGCCACCAAGGAACAGGTTGCCGCCGCCAGCAAGGCCGGCAGGGAGACCTTCAAAGGTTATGAAGACGTTATTGCCTACCACAAAGACAACTTCGATGCTGTTATTGAAGCTTCTAACATCTGGGTAAATGGTGTTCAAAACATCAACAGAGCGCTGGGTGAAATGGCCAGCAAATCTGTCGAGAAGAGCGCCGAGACCACCAAAAAAATGTTGAGCTGCAAAACTGTTGAGGATGTGATTGCCCTGAACAACGACTCTGCAAAAGCTTCTTACGATGCGGCTGTGACCGAAACCAGGACCATTCACGAAATGGGCGTCAGGCTTGCTGAATCTTCCGCAAAGCCTCTGGCACAGCGTGTTAATGAGACGGTCGCACAGTTCTCCAGACAAGTCGCCGCCTGAGGCAACAAAGACCGACCGGATTTTTCGGGCGGTCCAATATGAAACGCCTGGTAGAGATCTCCCACTCTGCCGGGCGTTTTATTTTTGGGTTAATCAGACAAGGCCGAAAATTACATAACGGGTAAATTGAAACCAATTTTTGTCCGGTTCATAACTGTGCTGGTCTCGAAGCTTTTTACATCAGGATTATCAAAGAAAACTTCCTTTATAAAAATCTCGTATTCCTCCATGTCAGACATAGAAACAACAATGATAAAATCGGCCCGGCCGGTCACATAGTAACACTGTTGAATCTCTTCCCTGTTCCGGGCAAGGGCTTTGAAATTCTCAATCAGCCGCGCCTCTCCACGCTCAAGCATTACTTCGACGATCATTGTCATTGGTCTCTCAATGCCTTTTGGAGAGAGCACAGCGATTTCGGCCTCGATTACACCATTTTTCCTCATTCTGTTTATTCGCCGCTGACAGGCGGTTGCTGACAACCCGACCTCGTCGCCAATGGCACTGGTTGTGAGCCGCGTATCAGCCTGAAACAAACGCAAAATTTTTCTGTCAAATTGGTCAAGTTGCACCATATAGCCAATCTCCAAAAACTCCAATAAACGCATAATTTCTTCATATTAGATGCTCAAAAAGCAGAAATTAAAAGATCAAACGAAGATACCATGTTCTCTCCATATCAAAACGACTGCTGCTAGAGGGGAAAGTTTCCATGTTTGATGGCGTTTGGACGATGCTGGCAACACCGATGGATGAAAGAGGGGAGCTCGCGCTCAACAAACTTCAATCCTATGTAGACAATCAGGTTGCTTCAGGAATTTCCGGCGTGATGGTGCTTGGCTCCACTGGTGAGTTCTATGCACTCGAGAAGAGCGAGCGGCAGCAGGTTTTAAATGAGGCGCTTAAAGCGGTCGACGATCGGATTGAAATGGCAGCTGGTGCCAACGCCGGGTCAACCAAAGAGGTTATCGCCAATGCTCAAATGGCAAAAGATGCTGGATATAAAACCATCCTTCTGGCCCCGCCTTTCTATTCCAATCCGGATCAAACCCATCTGGCCCGACACTTTGAAGCGGTTGCCAATGCAGTTGATATCGACATTATCCTCTATGACAATCCCGTACAGGCAGGAGTAGAAATCGGCTTTGATGTCCTGGAAAGATTGGCGGCAAATCCACGTTTTGTCGCCGTAAAAGAGGCAAGCGGGCGGCTGCAACGGCTCTTTGCCATTCAACACCAATTTGCAGGCCGCTATGAAATCATCAGTGGTGTTGATGATCTTGCTTTGGACTTCATGCTTTGGGGCGTGAAATGCTGGATGAGCGGCCCCTCCAATTTCCTAGCAGCAGAGTTCGTTAACATACACCGATTGGCTTTCGCCGGCGACTGGATTTCTGCCAGAGATCAAATGTCAGCGGTGATGCCTCTGATCGCTGAGATAGAGAGCGGTAAATATATGTCCCGGATCAAGTATTGCGCGAACCGCGTAGGACTCGATGTCGGGCCGACAAGAGGTCCAATTTTTGAATTGGAGCCTGATGAAAAGCGCGGATTGGACGATCACTTACGAAGTCTGGGCAAAGCCATTTCATGACAGACAAATCCGAAGGTAAAACAGTTGGTGTGGTCGGTGCAGGCATCGTCGGACTCTGTTGTGCGCACTATCTAACAGAATGTGGTTTTCAGGTTACGCTCATTGATAAAGGTGATCCCGGGCGGGCGTGTTCCTATGGAAATGCCGGGATACTAACAGCAACTGAGTGCGGACCATTAGGATTGCCGGGCATGTTGAGCAGTCTACCGAAATGGCTGCTTGATCCTTTAGGACCAGTGGCCGTCAAACCTTCCTATCTTCCGAGCCTGATGCCCTGGGGCATACGTTTGATAAAAGAATCTCGGCCCTCCCGTGTCGAACGGATCGCCGACCACATGCAGAGTTTCTATTCCTCAAGCGTCGATCTGTATAGGGCGCTCTTATCCAATGTTGGTGCCGATGAGCTACTACGCCAGAATGGGTATGTCTGTGTCTATCGGGACAAAACAGGCGCGGACCCGGATGAATACTTTTGGAATTTGCACCGCAAACGAGGAATAGAGCTACAGGAGCTCAGTGTTTCTGATATTCGCAGCTTAATACCGAGCCTGAACAGGGACATCGAGTATGCGATTTTTATTCCAAATGAAGGGAGAGTATTGAACCCCTACGGTGCATCAAAAGCGATACTCGAAAAGTTTGTATCCCGAGGAGGAAAATTTGTTCGAGACTTTGTTAAGAACATCGCCTCAACGGATAGAACGGTAAGCCTAGATTTAGACAGCAAAACCCTTGAGTTTGATTCTGTCGTTGTGGCGGCGGGCATTCAATCAAAACAATTGGCTCGTAACATGGGTTACAGAGTGCTGTTAGAGGCTATGCGGGGTTATCACGCCATGATTCCCGATCCTACTATCGATTTGCAACTGCCGGTGTTGTCGGGGGATTACAAGTTCTTTGCATCGCCTATGCAGAGTGGTTTGAGACTGGCGGGCACGGCGGAATTTGCAAGCCACAAGACGGAACCAAACTACAAGCGGGCTGACAAATTGATCAATACTGCCAAGATTTTGTTTCCTGATTTAAACACTGATACGTACAGTCGCTGGATGGGAAACAGACCGATGACGCCTGACTCATTGCCCATTGTCGGTGAAGCCCCACATCATACAAGTATCTACTTCGCTTTCGGGCACGGTCATAATGGCCTCTCAGGGGCTCCAATGACGGGGAGGATTGTAACCGACTTGATATCCGGAAACCGGCCCAACCTCGATCTTAAACCATTTTCAATCGAACGGTTTCGGTGATGGCTTCGCCTTCAATGTACGAACAAGGATTGTCTTGAACGCGGTCATTGACCTGAAGGGGCGCGGTGATCAAAACGCCACGCGGGTATTGCCGGGCACAGCAACCCGCCAGACACCATCTGCCCGGTCCGGGTTTCGCGCGGGCGAAAGCCTGTACATTTACACGGTAAAACACCCCACCCTTGGGATATGAGGGGCAGGAGGAGTCGAAGAAAAAGTCTTTTTTCACTTTTTTTGCATTTTTTCCTTGACAGGTACGTTATTTTGCCCTATGTTGTGCTCAGTGACAGGGACAAGTGCGTCCGCACCACACGTCGGGGTTGCTCGGCAAGCACCCTCGCTATTGGGGGCGAGCGCGCCCTCCCGGTCAGCTCTGAAACCGGCCGAGACGGCCACCCTCAGCCATACCACGAATGGCAACAACATACATTCTCACCATGTTGAGCTGGAAATTTACTCTGTGGGCTTTGACCCGTTAGGCTTCAAGCCTATATCATAGCACTGATGACGTGGTTAGATGTGTGGTTATATGTATGATAACATGAACCCGAGGGCGATGAATGGAATTCAAAGCGTGAACATAGCGAAAGATCAAGGACCAACACTGCAGGAAGCTATTCGGGCGGCCCGGCGACCGACGCACATAGATGACGGAGACGACTATGGCCGTGACGGTGACGTCGGTGTTGCGCTTAAAACCCGGGAAAAAACAAAAAAACCGTCCATGTACAAGGTCCTGATGCTGAACGACGATTACACGCCCATGGAGTTTGTGGTTCACGTTCTGGAACGGTTCTTTCGCAAATCCCACGATGAAGCGACCCGAATCATGCTTCATGTCCACCAGCGCGGTGTGGGGATTTGTGGCGTGTTCACCTATGAAGTCGCGGAAACCAAGGTAACGCAGGTGATGGACATGGCCCGCCAGAACCAGCACCCTCTGCAATGCACGATTGAGAAAGACGACCATGATCAGGATGATTGAGCGGGCCGCCCGCGCGGATTTGAGAATTGACGTAAAGGGCTCCCATGCTGTCACGTAATCTGGAACAGACACTGCACCGGGCTCTGGCGTACGCAACCGAGCGCCATCACGAATACGCCACGCTGGAGCATCTGTTGCTATCCCTGACGGATGATACGGATGCTGTCGCGGTTTTGAACGCCTGCGATGTGGATATCGACTCATTACGCGACGGACTGATGGAGTTTGTGGACTCCGAGTTTGACGACATGACCATCGAGCGGGTCAGCGAACCGAAACCCACCGCCGGATTCCAGCGTGTTGTTCAGCGCGCCGTCATTCACGTCCAGTCCTCCGGTCGTGAAGAAGTCACCGGTGCCAACATCCTCATCGCCCTGTTCTCGGAACGGGAAAGCCATGCGGTGTATTTTCTGCAACGACAGGATATGTCCCGACTTGATGCCGTCAATTACATCTCTCATGGTATCGCCAAGGTACCGGGGCAGTCCGAAACCCGCAGCATCCGGGGCGTAAGCGAGGAAGAAACCGCGGAAGGCGAGACAAAAAACGGGCGGGAAGCGCTGGCGGCCTATTGCGTGGATCTCAATGAGAAAGCCATGCAAGGCCGCATCGACCCGCTGATCGGCAGACAGGATGAGGTCGAACGGACCATTCAGGTTCTCTGCCGCCGCAACAAAAACAATCCGCTCTATGTTGGTGATCCCGGTGTCGGAAAAACCGCCATAGCCGAAGGCCTCGCCAAGCGTATCACTGAAGGTGAGGTTCCGGAGGTTCTCCTCGATAATACGATTTACGCGCTTGATATGGGCACCTTGCTTGCCGGGACCCGGTATCGCGGGGATTTTGAGGAGCGGCTGAAAAACGTGATGAATGAACTGGAAAGCACCCCGGGGGCGATCCTCTTCATTGACGAGATTCACACGGTTATTGGCGCAGGCGCCACTTCAGGGGGCTCCATGGATGCCTCCAACATCCTCAAACCTGCGCTTCAAAACGGTGCTCTACGGTGTATGGGGTCTACGACCTACAAAGAATACAGAGGGCACTTTGAAAAAGATCGCGCCCTCGTCCGGCGGTTCCAGAAAATCGATGTCTACGAGCCATCCCTCGATGATGCGGTGAAGATTCTCAAAGGCCTGAAACCGTACTTCGAGGAACACCACAAGGTCCGCTATGCTGGCTCTTCCCTGAAAGCCGCCGTGGACCTCTCGGCACGCTACATTTCAGACCGCAAGCTACCGGATAAGGCCATCGACGTTATTGATGAAGTCGGCGCCTCCCGGATGTTGCTGCCTGCTGGCAAACGGCGGAAAACCGTGACAGTGAAGGATGTGGAATCCGTTATTGCAAAAATTGCCCGCATTCCACCGAAATCCGTCTCCACCGACGACCGCAAGGCACTCCAGACGCTCGAACGGGATCTGAAAACCGTGGTCTTCGGACAGGACAAGGCGATCGATGCCCTGGCAAGTGCTATCAAATTGGCCCGTGCGGGCCTGCGCGAACCGGACAAGCCCATCGGCTCCTATCTGTTCTCGGGCCCCACGGGCGTGGGCAAGACGGAGGTTGCCCGCCAGCTCGCCCTGATCATGGGCGTGGAACTGGTGCGTTTCGACATGTCCGAGTACATGGAACGCCATTCCGTGTCGCGCCTGATCGGTGCGCCACCGGGGTATGTGGGTTTTGATCAGGGCGGTTTACTCACCGATGCGGTGGACCAGAACCCACATGTGGTTCTGTTGCTGGACGAAATTGAAAAAGCCCATCCCGATCTGTTCAATATCCTGCTACAGGTCATGGATCACGGCAAGCTGACCGATCACAACGGCAAGAGCATCGATTTTCGAAATGTCATCGTGATCATGACCACAAATGCCGGGGCCTCGGAAATGGCCAAGGCTCCCATCGGGTTTGAACGTGCCGAACGAACCGGTGAAGATACGGAAGCCATCGAAAAGCTGTTTACGCCGGAATTCCGCAACCGTATGGACGCGATTATTCCCTTTGACTCGCTACCGCCTGAAGTGGTCTCGCGGGTCGTTGACAAGTTTGTCATGGAACTGGAGCTTCAGCTTGAAGATCAGTCTGTCATGATTGATCTTACCGACAGTGCCCGACAATGGTTGGCAAAAAAAGGCTACGACCGGCTTTACGGTGCCCGTCCGTTAAGCCGGGTTATTCAGGAACACATCAAGAAACCGCTGGCCGAGGAACTGCTGTTCGGCAAGCTTGCGAAAGGCGGGGTTGTTGTGGTCAAGATCGAGGACGGCAGAATTGCCTTTGCCTATCCGCAAGACGACAGGAACCTGCCGGTCAAACGCAAGAAGGGCAAAGTCCCGGCGCTGGCGAAAAAATAGCAGCAAGAAATAGCAGCACAGGAACAAAGTATGCTTTCCTATCGTGTCGGCGGCGATGTGGGCACGTTGCAACACTGGCCGTTCACCAATCCTGAGTCAGGTTACGTGGTCGTTCGCGGTTCACCGCAAGCCTATGGTCGCCTCGATGGTGGTGGCCCCGGACACATCTGGCGGGCGGGAATTTGGCGATGTACAGAAGGGGCGATAACCTGTAACGAACTGGGTGATGAAATGCAGACCATCCTGTCGGGCAGGGTTGCGCTGGTTTATGCAGACGGCGCCCGGTTCGAATATGGTCCCGGCGATACGTTTTTCACGCAGCGCGGCGAGCGTGTTACCTGGGACGTCTCGGAAGACGTCACCAAGGTTTTCTTTGCCGTGAATGAAGACGGGTTTTAAGCTGGCTAGTTTTAAGCTGGCTAATTCCCGCACATTTCGTCGTGAATGATTTCGGCGCTGACGGCACCTTCATCGGCGAGGGCAAGGGCGCTCCCGGCTTCAAGAGCGTACGATTTGTGACTCTCGCGCCCGTCCACGTACTTCCGCTCCACAATAATGGCCCGGCACATGTCACAACCGTTGGCCAGAACGATGCCACCCGTGGTTCGCATGGGAAATACACAGCGCTGTAACGCATCAGCTACTTTCTGCTCGCGCTTGCGATCCATCACCGTTTGCTCCCGGCAGTTGGCATCACTCATGATCCGCACGCTGCCGGTGCCTTTGAAAGGCAGGGGAAAGACTTCACCTGCATTCAGTCGAAACGTACGGAGGCTTGGCAAGGCATTGCCGGAACGGTCTTTCAGAACCTGAATACTGCGACACTGGCCGCATGAATTGATCAACATGGACTGTCCGCCAACACGTTGAACGCGGGCACATTCGGCGGCTGCCGATACCTGTTTCGCCGATATCACACTCATGGCCCAAACCGAAACCAGGCACAGGACCACAAGCCCGGCGGATATGGTCAGTTTGTGCAAAAGTTTTTCCATGACAACGAGTGTCACGAAACTTGGTTAACATTATGTGAATTCCGCCTGTCTAGAGATCGGTTTTCCGAAAGGGCGTGCGGGTTTCCAGATATTGTATGTCGCCGTCCACCTGTATGCGTTCGCGTGTCAGATAGTTTTCAACAGCACCGCGAAGGGACGGGTCCCTGATCCAATGGGCGCTATAGGTATGCACGGGGCGATACCCCCGTTGCAGTTTGTGCGGCCCCTGCGCGCCGGCTTCGACCCTGAGGAGGCCGTTGGCAATGGCATACTCAATCGCCTGATAGTAACACAGCTCGAAATGCAGGAATCTGTGATCCTCAAGGCACCCCCAGTTTCGCCCAAACAGGGCATCCGCCCCTAGGAGATTTAAGGCACCGGCAACGGGTTTGACGCCGTCATAGGCCACAAACAGAACCACGCGATCAGCCATACGTTCGGATAACAGGGAAAAGAAACCACGTTCCAGGTACGCCTGTCCCCACTTGCGGTCCGAGGTATCACAGTAAAACCGGTAAAACACATCCCAGATATCTTCCGTGAGGTCAGCACCCGATAAGGCCCTGATATTGAGGCCGCTATCCTGAACCCGCTCACGTTCTTTACGAATGTTCTTGCGTTTGCGCGATGACAGGGCATCAAGGAACCCATCAAATGTGTCATAGCTGTCGTTGAACCAGTGAAACTGCTCGCCGGTTCGTTGCAGCCATTCGCGATCACCAAGATACCGCCATTGGTCTTGCGGCAGGAAGGCAATGTGGACAGACGAGAGGCTGTTCTGATGGCAGATTTGCATCAAGCCGGTTGTCAGCGCATTCATAACATCCGCCCTGGTATCCGCCCTGATATCCGCCCTGACCAGGAGCCGCGGGCCACTGACCGGTGTAAACGGAACGGAACACTGAAGTTTTGGATAATATTGCCCGCCGGCTCGTTGATAGGCATCGGCCCACCCCCAGTCGAAAACATATTCTCCATAGGAATGGTTTTTCAGATAGAGAGGAACGGCCGCAATGAGATCACCGGAGTCTTCAAAAATACACAAATGCTGTGGTGCCCAACCTGTTTGCGGTGTAACGGAACCACTGTCTTCAAGGCTGGATAAAAACGCATGTGATACAGTCGGGTTCTCCTTACCCGCACAGGCATCCCACTGATCCGCAGGGATATCCCGGAGCGATGAAACAACGCGGATTTCGACTGTTTCTTCCCCGTCGTCGGGCATTGAGAATTCACCAGTGAATGCGGAACGGCCTCAGATCACTATATCAGGATTTCGGGCTTCGTCGATCACAACTATGATTTCCGTAACGGGGCTGAACCGAACATCTATAGGCTTGTGATTAGGCTTGTGATTTTGGGGTAACGGCGGGTCTATGAGGTTGGAAATACGGGAAGAAGCTGCATCCATGAACACACGTTTGCCTTTTATTCAGTGTGTCAGCCCAACGTGTGTTGGTAATGACCCGTGGGCCTTGATAGAGTTTGTCCCCCGTTTGCATATCCGCAACAGACTTAATCAGGCAATGACTGACCTCGGCGAATTTCTGAAACCTGTATCGCAGATCGTTCGCGATGTATCGGCGGAATTCATTCTGCCATCATTTCAAAACCTGGATAAGGATAAGCATCATGTTCGCGAGAAAAGGCCGGGCGAACTGGTTACCGATATCGATATTCGCGTCGAACAAGCCCTGACCGATAAGCTGACCAGATTGCTCCCCGGCTCGCGGGTTCTGGGCGAGGAGTCATACGAACAGTCACCAGAGTCCCTTCTATTGTGCCAGGACTCCCGACCGGTATGGATCGTTGACCCCATAGACGGAACCCAGAATTATGCCGATGGTAGTCCACACTTTGCACTGTTGTTGGCCTTTCGTCACAATCGCCGCACCGAAATGGCGTGGCTCTACGATCCGATAAAAGACCTTCTGTTCACAACCGTTCGCGGCCAGGGTGTGTGGCGAAATGAAGTACCTCTCAAGAAAGCCGATGTTTCAAGGGATATCCGCCAACTCAAGGGATCGGTTGGCAACAGGCTTCGCAAAGCCCACGAAACGCTCGCCGGCGACGGCGAAAAAAACATACCGAGCCTGCAGGCGCGGCTGAGATGCTGTGGCCAGGAATACATGGCTCTCGCCGATGATCGAATTCAGTTTCTGCAGTATGGTGTTCGCCTCAAACCCTGGGATCATGCGGCGGGCGTTCTGATGGCTGAGGAACTCGGGTTTCACAGCGCATTTCTGGAAGGGGAAACACCCTATAATCCTGTTAACGGAGAGGTTAACGGTTATCTGATGCTCGCACCTGATCGTGATTCTTGGCTGGGCCTTCGGGATACTTTGTGGAATATTGAGACCGCGTCATCGACACCTATCTGAAGCTTAAAAAAACGTCACATTGCAAGGGAGAGAGGTATGAAAGTCGCGTTTATCGGGCTCGGCGTTATGGGGTATCCCATGGCGGGTCACTTGCAGAAAGGTGGTCACGAGGTGACCGTCTATAATCGAACCGGTGAAAAAGCGAAAAAGTGGGCCGGAGAGTACGGCGGTGCTGCCGCCGATACACCCGCAATGGCCTCCCGAGGAGCGGAGATTGTCTGCATGTGCGTCGGCAACGACGATGACGTCCGCAGTGTCGCCTGCGGCGATGACGGGGTACTTGCCGGAATGGACGAGGAAACAGTCCTGGTGGATCACACCACGGCATCTGCGGGCCTTGCGCGGGAACTGGAACAGTCAGCTCAAAACAAGGGGGTCGGCTTTATCGACGCGCCCGTATCGGGCGGGCAGGCGGGTGCAGAAAACGGGGTTCTGACCATCATGATAGGCGGCCAGGACGCGTTTTATCAACGCGCCATTCCTGTGCTGGATTGCTACGCCCGAAAACACCAGCGCCTTGGTGATGCGGGCAGCGGACAGCTTGCAAAAATGGTTAACCAGATCTGCATTGCCGGCCTCGTCCAGGGACTGTCCGAGGGATTGGCATTTGGTTTGAAAGCCGGGCTCGATATGCGCGACACCATGGCTGTGATCGCCGAAGGTGCCGCCGGTTCCTGGCAAATGGCCAACCGTCACGAGACCATGATCGACGATCATTTCGAGCACGGCTTTGCGGTTGACTGGATGCGCAAGGATCTCGGCATCGCCATGGACGAGGCCAGGAGCAACGGCGCGCTTCTTCCTGTTACTGCATTGGTGGATCAGTTCTATGCCGAAGTTCAGAACAATGGTGGAGGCCGCTGGGATACCTCATCCCTGGTCACACGGCTCATCGAGCGCTAACGCCTGCTTATGGGCTAACCGGATTGCTAGTGAAGTTGGATCACCATATTGGGTGAGGGCGTAAAGATGTTGGGTATCTTCCAGATATACATCTGAAAATCCGGACCCTTTTCCGGCCAATCCCTGACCTCTGTAGCCGTGTGACCGGCAACCTTCGCATCCGTAATGACGCGGATCTCTCCGATCATATCAAGACCGATATCGCGCAGTTGTTGCCGCTGTTCCCGGGTTGCGTTGGCACCCGCCAATTGCACGGTGCCTTTGGATTTAACGTAGCGCAGACTCAGCATGTTTTCATTGCGTCGAATAAAGGTAACGAATTTTGATCGCAGGATATCGCCTTTCCGCTCCCAATGAACCTTGTAGATACCCTGCTTGAAATACCGCACTTCCGACATGGCCGGATCATTGGAAAGATCAGCGCGGTAGATCTCCACCTGTTCGGCCTCATCAGCCGCTTTTATCTTGCCGGTACGAAGCCCGTCATAAAAGGGGACCTTTGCGACGTAGCCGTCAAAAATCATTGAATAACGTCCGTCCCTGTAAAACTCGATTTCCGCATCGAACCGCAGGGGCATATAACAGGATGACAGAAACAGTCCGAAGACAACAGAGATCACCAGCGATCTAAGCGATTTCATGAAGCCTGCCATTGTCTCTCTCCCGAGCCGTTTTCGGACCTTCAGCATAAAGGCCACTGTTACAATTTTCAATTGGTCCGGGGTCCGGGGAGTTAGGAAATCCGGGAGGGATCGTTTGTTTATCGCGAAGCCATAATTATCGATATGGCACCCCGCGACAATATGGACGAAGGCTAATCAACAGAGACCGACAGCAACCCCCAATCGGTGGGTATTACTGCTGCTCCGTGCCTTCGAGAACCGAAACGGCACCCGGATCGGCGGATGTAGCTTCCTCAGGCTGGCTGGCTTCAAAGGCTTCCTTCTGGCGCTCAAACTCGGCCATCTGCGCCTGATAATCCTCATAGTCTCTCTGCTCGGAGATATTCATGGGCATGACGTGAATGGTAATCCGACGATTAAGGGTCTGATTATCCTGGATCGGTGAGCCGTCCGGAAGTCGATTGGGGACTCTGGGGCGGGTATCAGCATATCCCGCAACCTTTAAACGACGGGGGTTGATGCCCGTTTCCGCAAACACCCGAACAATGGCCGAAGCACGCCCGGCAGACAGTTCCCAGTTCGAGGGAAAAATCTGTGTGCTGATCGGGTCATCATCGGTGTGGCCCTCCACTTCAACATGGTAATAGTCATAGATCGGCGCGTTGATGACCTGAACGATCCGGGCGAGAACGGGCAGGGCGGCCTCGCGAACTGTCGCGGTTCCACTATCGAAGAAAGCTCCGGACGCCAGATCAATGACCACACCTTTATCGTCACGATGCACCTCAACAACCTTATTGGCCTGCATTTCCATGGTGACGTCCTGCAGTTCGATCTGCATTTCCGTGATCGGACTAGTAACGTCCGAGTGTCCACCAACATTTTCGGCGATCCCCGCAACAGCATCCTGGTAAGCGGGTATATCGAACTCGGCAAACGTCAACAGCATGACGAAAAATGCCATCAGGAGGGTAATGGCATCGGCATACGTGACGAGCCAATCTTCTTTCTGCTCTTCATCATCATCATCGTCATCATCATCAGCCATGTTCTATCCTAACCAACGTTTTCCTGCGCGGGTGTCGCTATCGTTTCATCTTGTCAATGTTGAAGTGAATGACCGGATCCAGATAACTGTTCATCTTGTCCTGAATAAAGCGGGGGTTCCGTCGTTCCGCCAAAAGTGCCAATCCTTCGGCCAGCAACTGATTACGGAACCGTACAATCTGCTCGCGCTGTTGAACCTTGTCCGCAACGGGGAGCAAAATCAAACGGGCGAACAACACACCATACAATGTTGTGATCAAAGCGATCGCCAGACCTTTACCCAGACTGGACGGGTCGCCCCCCATGTTGTCGAGCATGATTATCAGGCCCACCAGGGTTCCGATCATACCAAATGCCGGAGAGGCGGTCCCCATATTCCGCAAAATCTTTACCTGGATTGTATTTCGACCATAGGTCGTAGCCACTGTATTGGCCAGAATTACCCGAACCTCATCACCCGAATAGCCGCTAACCACGCAATCCAATCCGAACTTCAGAAAGCGATCTCCACGCGTCGCTTTTTGGGTTTCGGTTTCCAGCGCCGGCAGGCCTTTTTTCTGGACGGTGTAGGCCCATTTGATGACCCGGCCAACCTCGGTTTTCAAGACATTACGGCCAATTTTGGGGGACAGGGCGATGCGGTAAATCAGCTTCAATGACAAAAATACATAGCGCGGCTCATAGGAAATGAAGGTCGCCGCCATGGTGCCGCCAAAAACGATCACGGCACTGCTGAGACTTACAAAAATCATAGGGTTGTCGGTTTGGAGCAGAATAGCACCAACAAACAAACCGAACGCCAAAAAAATCGCGATAATTGTCGTAATCGACATACAGTAATCCCTACTTAACGAGCATTTTGCCCACAAAAACGAGTGTTGCGGCCATAAACCAGACGGTTCAACTCGCAAATCGATTCGATGCTCGCAAGTATAGTGAATGGGGTATGTATTGCAATTCCCTTAAAGTGTGGTGTTTTTTCGTTGTACCCGGCGTGAGCGAGCGGTCACACTCAACCTCACTGGGATAATGGCGGGCTGGGACGACAATAATCTTCCTTAAGTCATGACCGCGTTAACAAGTTGTATAGCGGCTGAAAGCCACGTTTACCGAGGATAGTTCTTGACCCGAAAGCCGTGGCGGGATGTAGTTACTGCAATAGGGTTTAATCCTGCCCGTTAAACAGAAGGCAGCAGGGAGCAAAACCGGGGCTATGAAGTTTCTGAAGCGTGCATTCAGTACGGATCGTCTGATCGGTTTTGCCATGCTGACCGTCTTTTTGACGGTTTATATCATTAATCCCTATCCGGTTGAATTCGTTCGCAACAAAACCTTCGACTTTTATCAAAAACAACACCCCCGTCCCATTCCCGCCGAAACGCCGGTGGTCATTATCGACCTTGACGAAGAAAGCCTGAACGAAATCGGACAGTGGCCATGGCCCCGAAACATTGTTGCCGACATGGTGAAAAACCTGTTCATCATGGGCGTTGGCGTGGTCGGTTTCGACGTTACCTTCCCCGAACCTGACAGGATGAATCCGGCTGTGATCGCGAATTCGTTGGCCGGAATTGATGACGAAACCAGGGCCAAATTAAGTTCACTAACAGGTAATGACCAGGCCTTTGCCGAGATCATCCGACAGACCCGGGTGGTTCTGGGTCAGGCCGCGTACTGGGAAGAACTCGATACTGCAAAAAACCCACCGGTAAAAAAATCCGTCGCGGAACGGCGGAAAAAGGGCGGGGTTGACCCAAAGACCAAGGCTCCCAGTGCCCCGTCGCTGATCCGGAATATTCCCGTTATCGAAGAAGCCGCGGCCCACCAGTTCGGCGGCCATGGCATTTTTTCTCTGGTTCCTGAGCTAGATGGGATTATCCGTCGTGTACCGACTTTGTTCGTCTATGACAACGAATTCTATCCATCACTGTCTGTCGAAATGCTTCGATTAGCCACAGGACGGCAAACAACGCTGGTGGAAACCGATACGCTCGGCATCACACGGTTACTGATCAACAAGCAGATACAAATTCCCACTGACGAGATCGGTCGCATGTATCCCTATTACTCGAAGAGTGATACGTCAAAGTATGTATCGGCGCGGGAAGTCCTGAACGGAACCGTTGACCCCAGTCGCATTCAGGGCAAGCTCGCGCTGGTGGGGACGTCCGCTGTCGGTCTTCTGGATATCCGGGCTGTCCCGACAGAAGGTGTTATTCCCGGGGTTGAAGTGCATGCTCAGGCGATAGAAAACGCACTCTTCAAAACGTTCCTGTCGCGCCCCGGTTTCGCCAACGGCGTAGAGCTCACGCTGCTCTTTGTCGGTGGTATGCTCATGATCGTTTTGGTGCCCTGGGTCGGTGCCAAATGGGCACTCTTCCTGTTCCTGATTATCGCCGTGAGCGCTGGTGGAACGTCGTGGTACATGTTTACCGAACACCGATATCTGCTGGATGCCGGGTATGCGGTGGTCTCCATCTTGCTGCTGTACACCACACTGACCTTCACCGGCTATGCCCGCGAGGAAGCCCAGCGGCGGCAAACCAAGGATGCATTCTCCAAGTATCTGTCTCCGGACATGGTTGCCAAGGTCGCTGAAAACCCGGATGAACTGACTCTGGGGGGTGAGAAACGGAACCTCACCCTGTTGTTCTGTGACGTCCGCGGGTTTACCACCATTTCCGAACAATTCGATGCGGTGGGCCTGACATCCCTGATCAACAAACTGCTGACCCCGCTCACCAACGTGATCCTCGATCGACATGGAACCATCGATAAATACATGGGCGACTGTATCATGGCATTCTGGAATGCGCCGCTAGATGATGATGACCATGAATACAATGGATGTGTTTCTGCGCTTGGCATGTTGGCGGAAATGGAGCCGCTCAACGCGCAACTGGAAATCGAGGCAATGGAAGAGGGGCGCAAGCACGTTCCGCTGAAAGTTGGACTGGGTCTCAACTCCGGTGAATGCGTGGTCGGTAACATGGGATCGGATCAGCGCTTTGACTATTCCGTGCTTGGTGATCCCGTGAACCTTGCCGCCCGTCTGGAAGGCCAAAGCAAGAGTTATGGCATGAACGTGGTGCTTGGTCCCACCACCAACGATGCTGTGAAGGACCGCCTTGCCACCATAGATCTGGATTTCATCCAGGTGAAAGGGAAAACGGAAGGAACCTACATATACGGTCTCATGGGCGATGAAGCGATTAAAGCGGACCCTGAGTTTGTCAGGTTGCAGGCCCTGATTTCCGATGCCATGGAAACCTATCGCACTCAAAAATTTGACGACGCGCTGACCATGTTTCAACATATCCGCCATGCCGGTAACGACGAGAACAAACCCTGGAAACTGGAAGCCAACCTGGGCGTTCTCTGCGATCTCTATGAAGAACGGATCGCCGAATACAAGATCAATCCGCCACCCGCTGACTGGGACGGCGTGTTTATTGCAACGACAAAGTAAGCCTTTTTCTTAGGGGCTGACGACGGCTTCAGGTTCCGCCGTCGCGGGTCAATTCAGCAACGGCTGGAACGAGCGCTCGCCCATCACGGCGGCGGGCGATTGACATTGAAAGAGGTCTTTGGTGAGAACCAGGTGAGAACCAGTCGTGTACCGCGTGGATTGGCGGGCACACGCCTGTTATGCCTACCAGCTTAGGCAATTTTTCATCTCCTCCCGATAGTTTTCTTCCGTGTCCAGGGCACTGTTTCGCGATGCCAAAACCCGGTTGAACTCGGTAAACAATGGTTGCATGGCGCGTTCCAACCGCTCCTGAAACCTGGCCACGGCCTTGTGCCGATCCCTGTTGTGGATGGCTTCCATCGTGTTTGCCGCTTCTCGTAATTGCCATTCCATACGAGGCGCAAACTCCAGAAGGGTGTCATTAAAAACGCCCACGTGACGGCGCTCGTGGTCCAGGATAGCATAATACTGACAGCTTCCGCGTTTGTAGTCCCGCGCAATGTAAACATCGATGCTGTTGTATTTTACCGCCGCTTCCACGGCTGCCAGATGAGAACAGAAGCTGCCGTCCAGCATTTGTTCTGATCGCACGCTTACCCCGATCCGCATATTGCGGTCTGCGAGCGTCAGCCCGATCGGTGACCACCCCGGTGTTGGGGTTCCATAGGCTCTATTGAGAGATCGCAGATTATTTTTGGATTTAGTTTCATCATACCGTGGTTCTCCGGGCGTTGCGGTGAACGTGACGAAAGGGGCTTTTGGACTTGGACCACACGTCGCCGCGAAAACCGTCTCGGGTAAAGCGCATGTGCTGCCCGATAACGACAAAGCCAATACTATCCCACGGAAAACCCTTACTATCCTGGCAGCATCAGTAGTCAAAGTTACTTTCCCGGGGTGGCGGCGGGGAATTGATCAGGGCACCGCTCAGAGTCCAGATTATTGTTTGCTGGCCGTTCAGGATCAATTGAATAGCGCTGGGCGCAAAACTTGTGGGCAGGGGAAAATAAGTCTTTTCGGAGAATGTGGTACATTTACCACCGGACATCATACACCCCATACTGCTCTCATTCTTTTCCGGTCAGGCTTCATAGTAGGACACAGGACCGTCACGGCCCTTGCATCCGATCCAGTCGCCCGCGCGCCCTGAAAAAAACAGAGATTTGTTGTCTTAGTTGTCAATGGAAACGCTGCCGGAAAAGCTGAAGGTCCCCGACTTGGACATACCGATCACAACACAACCGTCGCCCAGATTATAAACCTGCCAGGTTCCAATAAGGATGTGGGAATGACGACGGATGGGTACCAGCTTCCTGAGGCCCGCTTTGACCTCGATCACACCTTTGCCGTTTTCATCCGCAATAAGGCGGTACTTGCCAGCTTCATCCGTCTTGAACTCCGCCCCTTCACAAACAAAGACGTACCGGTCATGGTGAGCCAGTTTCTGCATCCGGGCGACAACCTTGGCAAAGATGACGCAACGTTCGCGAACCTGTTCTTCCGTCGCGGTGGGCTTCAGGCCCACCAACTGACGCCGGGTAAAGTCCGTAAACACATACCCGGATGGAAGTCTATACTGATCCTCAATGGCGTCACAGGCGTCGAAGCTGTCGACCTGAAAACCTTCCTCGTTGGCGCGTTCGACGATTTTGGCCCGCAAAGCTTCCTGGGCTTTTTTGAATTCGTTCGCCATGGCTTCTTCCGCCGACATTGAGGAACCGGACGACTGAAGCCCAGCCGTAACCCCGTACCACCCTATAAATGCGATAGATGGCAGGACGATCAAAACAACAAAAGCGATAATCAATCCCTTACTCTGGCTTTTTTTCTTTGCCATTGGCCAAAATCACCTCCATGGTTGAACCGGAACGGGTGCCATTACGGCGTCAGCTCCTTTGGCTGAGAATCTTTGAGAATTCTAGCACATTTCGCTCTAAATATTCGGTAAATTCAAACGGAGAGGCTATTCATGCCGCGATTTTATGAACCCGATCTGGGGTCAAACCCCGACGACCCATTTGCCCGTGACGGCGACAACAAACTTATACGGCGCAGCTTCTGGCTGGATATGAGCGACCGTTCCCTGGTTCTGGCCATGACCAATGGCATTGGCGCGCACCTGACAAACGAAGAGAAACGGGCACACCTGGGCGATCTCAAACGTGACCATCTGATTGATCATATCTGTGTTCAGGAAATCCTGCCCCCTGACGACTAACACCACCCGGCTTTTCGGTTTGATGAGGCAGACAGCATGAGTACGAACCGTACGGCGATTTTCCTCATGGGCCTTGGCATGGCCGCCCTGGCGGCGAACGATGCGATCATGCGCCATGTCGGGGCGCGCATACCGGTCGGGGAAATGATGGTTATCCGAGGGTGTTTTTTTGTATCCTTGCTGTGGTTGGCGGACGCCCGTTTCTCGGCGCAACGCGTCCATGTTTATCACCTGTTGCACAAGTGGTGCGTTTTAAGAGGCGTAACCGAGCTTGCGGCAACCTATCTGTTTCTGACAAGCATCCTGCTTGTTCCCATAGCCCTAGCGACAACGCTGGTTTTTCTGGCACCGATCATCCTGACGGGTGCCTCGCGATTTGTCTTTAAGGAACAGGTGGGACCCTGGCGCTGGTTCGCCGTCACTGCCGGGTTTTGCGGGGTCCTGATGGTAACTGGTGCTGGCACCGGCAATTTCGATCCAACGTTGCTGATGCCATTGGGGGCGGCGGTCCTTGTTGCCATGCGTGACGGTTGTACACGCATGGTTGCAAAAGATATTCCCTCCAATGCCGTTTCAATGACAACCGGAATAACCGTCGGTGCCGGAGGATTGTTGAGCCTGCCATGGGGATGGGTTGAGCCGGGTATTCTGGATGTCAGTCTGCTGGCAATGACAGCGATTGTGATCGCGGTTTCTTACTACAGTTATATAACGGCCGTGCGAATTGGCGAGCTGTCTCTGCTCGCACCCATTCAGTACACAATCATTCTATGGGCTGCGTTGTTCGGCTGGACGATTTGGGACGAAGTCCCGGAACCGCATGCGTTTTACGGTGGCGCGATGATTATCGCGTCCGGCTTACTCATTCTCTATCGTGAAAGAATAGCGCAAAGGCGACATCTAAATACCTCGGACGAACCTGAAGGTTAAACAGCAAAGAGGTTTTCGCGGCGCGCGCCCTCCACCTCGATCATGAGCGCTGACCGCCAGATATTGCCAATTTTTCAAGGAGCGTGTCAGCGCAGGCTATCCGGATCGTCAAACGCGGAAATATGCTTGCGGATAAACACCCGCCACACAATAGCCCAGAAAGCCCCGCCAAAAATAAGCCAGGAGATATGGATATGCGGGAAAGACGGCGCGAGGAAACCGGCCATCAACATGGGGCCGTACATGATCAGCAATTCCAATGATTTCATTATTCGACGCGATCCCTCTACATCAACCGTCCACAAAACTAGCCATCAACGCTCAGAAAGGCGAGGGTAAACTTAAGGCTGAAACGCAGAAATCAGCTAAATCACATGAGCACCTACCCACCCTGACGGCGCAGTGGCATCTTGACGTTAAAGTCCGGGTTTCAAAAGCCCACGTCAGCCATATGGATGAAATGGCTTCTAACTAAATCGGCAGCCGGACTGTTCGGGGTCAATCCAACCGAAGCGGCAGTGCAGAGGTTAAGGGAATGTCTGTGCAACAGGCCTCAAACGAAAAAGCCCGTCCAAAGACGAGCTTTTTCCTCAAAAGTGGCTCCGGCGCAGGGATTCGAACCCCGGACCGATCGGTTAACAGCCGATTGCTCTACCGCTGAGCTACGCCGGATCAGTGTGGAGGCGCGGACCGGAATCGAACCGGTGTCCACGGCTTTGCAGGCCGCTGCGTAGCCACTCCGCCACCGCGCCGGTTCTGTCCGAACCTTGCCTGCCGAGAAAAATCTGCGTTTTCCACGACGGGCACCGGAACTTAGTCAAACTCAATCACCCGGTCAAGCGATGGATACGCGATTTTTCAGATTGTTCAAAAACCGCTTCCGGATGATCATGAAATGTCGCTCTGGCGTTGTTTTTCCAGCGCTCCGACAGTATAAGGGAAACTCCCGTTAAGCGTTTCGCAAGGAGTAGCGGTTCCATGGATTTTGTCGTCGCCCGGCGCCATATGGTGGATTCCCAGATTCTGCCCAACCGGGTCACCGATGAACGGGTGATCGACGCCATGCTGGATTTGCCCCGCGAAGCCTTTGTTCCGGGCGAACGCAAGTCGCTGGCCTACGTGGATGAGTCGATAGCGGTCGGTAACGGTCGGCACCTGATGGAGCCCATGGCCGTTGCCCGCATCATTCAAGCCGCGCAACCCACCGCCGACGATGTGGCACTCGTCATCGGCAGCGCAACGGGCTACACCGCCGCCGTCCTGGCACGGATCGTCAGCACCGTTGTTGTCGTGGAAAGCGATTCAAGTCTTGCCGAACAGGCCATTGAAATCTTGAGCGAACTGGGCATCGACAATGTCGCCGTTCTCGAAGGAAATCTGGAAGAGGGCTATCCCAAGCAGGCCCCGTACAACCTGATTATTCTCGACGGCTCTGTCCAACAGGTCCCCGATACCATCAAGTCCCAGCTGGCCGAGGGGGGGCGTCTGGTTGCTGTGATTGGTGGGCAGACATCGGGCACGATGGGGCAAGCCATTGTCATGACCAGCTTTCACGGCGCTGTCAGCGCGCGTCCCGTGTTTGATGTCGGCACCCCCTCATTGCCCGGATTTACGCAGGCCGAAGGGTTTTCTTTTTAGTTCGAGTACATTTGGCGAGGCTTCCAACTCGCCGTTAGGAGTTATGGTCGGACAGTCGTAAGGTATTAAAATCATTACACGGCGCAGCGCTATTGAACACGTGTTGCGAGGTTGTTACTCTTAAGCAGCATGGTCCCGGGTCAAGGCGCGTGAAATCAGGTGCTTGTACGGGTTGCAAGCGGCTTGACTTTTGATAGGTGTTGACAGACGCTGAGTGGTTGTAGCGTTCAATTTGTCGTAGAATTTGACCTTGGGTTTGACTAAGATTTGAGTCAAGGCTGGCAGTGGGCAAACACATGACACACAGGCTACTGAAAACTCTATCCGCGTCCGTTGCGATTTCCGCGCTTGTTACTCTGGCCGGACCCGCCGGTCAGGCCGTCGCGCAAAGCATCGAAGATGCCATGACCGCGGCGTATCTCAATAACCCGACCCTGCGCTCGGAACGGGCATCCCTGCGCGCCGCCGACGAAGATGTTGCTCAGGCCGTATCAAACTGGCGTCCGACAGTGGAACTGACCGCACATACCGGGCGCGAGATCAGTGAATCGTCCGAGAGTTCCGGAGAGCCTGGCAAACAGTACAATTCCCAAAGCAGCTATTCTCTGGATGTCACCCAGTCCCTGTTCCGCGGCGGCCAAACCATGGCGGGAGTCAGTGAAGCCGAAAACACGGTCCTTGGTGCGCGCGCCCGTTTGACCGATGTGGAGCAAACAATCTTGCTGGAGGCGGCGACAGCCTATTTGGATATTGTTCGTGACGCCGCCGTACTTGATCTGAACATCAACAACGAAGCCGTACACATTCGACAGCTTGAAGCCACCCAGGATCGATTCCAGGTAGGTGAGATTACCCGTACCGACGTTCATCAATCCGAAGCCCGGCTGGCAACGGCGACCGCCGACAGGGTGCAGAGCGAGACCCAACTACAGGCCGCCCGGTCATCGTATCTGAACGTCACCGGCGATGTGGCACCCTCGGCATTCTCCATGCCACCACTACCGCCCGGCGTGCCTGAAAGCAAGGACATCGCCATTGCCGAAGCTGTCGTCAACAATCCGACGGTGATGGCCGCCCGGTATGACGAACGCGCCGCCATCGACAACGTGGATACGGTCCGCGGCGAGTTATTGCCGGAAATCTGGGTTACCGCCTCAACCGGACGGAATTTGAACTCATCTGGTGGATCAACCAGCGTCGATACGCACGAGGCCCTGATTACCATGAACATGCCACTGTACCAATCCGGGTCTGTATACGCCCGCCTGCGGGCGGCCAAACAACAGGTGGCGGCGCTTCGCCAGAACGTGGATCAGGCCCGCAGAAACGTCACCGAACAGGCGACCGTTGCCTGGGAAAACCTGATCTCTGCCCGTGCCCGGGTGGAGTCTTTCCGGACCGCCATTCAGGCCGCCGAGGTTGCCTTTGAGGGCGTCGAACGGGAGGCGGCGGTTGGTTCGCGTACTGTTCTCGATGTTCTGGATGCCGAACAGGAGCTACTAGACGCCCGGGTCAGCTATATCCGTGCCCAATACGATGAAGCCGTTGCCATGTATCAGTTGCTATCCTCCATGGGACGGATGACCGCACACCACATGCAATTACCCGTGGAATTCTACAATCCCAAAAAACACTATAAAGAAGTCCGGGATAAATGGTTTGGCGGTGATAGCGGCGGGCAGGCCGAATAGAGAGGTGGGCGTGCCACATCACGCACGATCCGCTTAACCAAATGGAAACTATGAGGTTTCTACAATTGTCCGAATAACGCGGCGATTCCTTTGCGCGTTTGAGGATATAACGGATCGGGCGATAGGCTGATGAGCGAAGAAAAAGTCGAAAAGGAAGACGGCGCAGAACCCTCGATGGAGGATATTCTCGCCTCCATTCGCAGAATTCTGGCAGAAGAGGACGGCGGCGAGGAAGCGGTCACAGCCGCAGCGGAAACAGCACCTAAACCTAAACCAACGTCTGAGCCGGAATCCGAGACTGAGCCTGCTCTGGGAGCCGAACCGGCGGACGAACCAGAACCCATGTCGCCGCCAGACCCCGCGCCGGAAGCGGAACCCGCCCCGTCACAGCCGACGATAGCCGCTACCCCACCGCCGCCACAACCGGAGCCCGCAGACAGCATTCTGGAACTAACCCGGGAAATGATTGCGCCGGCGGATGTCATGTCCAGCACCACCATGCAGCAATCATCGGACCTGCTCGGTGATCTGGCCCGTGCCATTCTCGACCGTCGCGATTTCCGTGTCGCCGATGCGGGCGGCAACGCCAATATCACGCTGGAAAGTCTGGTCCGTGAAATGCTGCGGCCCTTGCTCAGGGAATGGCTAGATCGCAACCTGCCGTACTTGATCGAACGCCTGGTGAAGAAAGAAATCGACCTGATGGTCAACCGCGCCCAGGACCTTGACGAAAATTACTAGATGTCTAGTCCCGGCGTTTTGTGACATCGCTATACCAGCCCTTGTCAAACGGGCTGAGACTGACCGCGCCGGTGGTCAAATACCGAACGCCCCAGCAAACTCCCCAAACCAGACAGCCAAAAAAAGTATGAAACATGACACCGATCCACGGCTGCCCGCCTTCCACACCGGGCAGGATTCCCAGCATGACCGAAAACGGCACAATGTTCATGAGCAGCAAAAAGCCGCCCACAATCAAACCGAACCAGTAGAGAACTCTGCCGAACCGCTGCACCGCTGTTCAACCCCTGTAGAAAATTGACCGGAACCAGAGTCCAGTTAGGTCGCGAATGGCATTTTTGTAAAGCGTTTCATGGAAACGCTATCCCCGGTAAACGAAGATGGGGCTCGACCAGGCATTGAATCCGTCCTCGGTGGTCACCCGAACCCAGATGGGATTATCGCCGTTATCGTGAATGTCAATCGGCATTGATGCAACCAGTTCCCGGTGAGGGTTGGTTTCGGGCAGACGAAACACACGCAACCGTCGCCCCAGTCCACCGGCCTCCAGCACCTGATCTTCCAGGCTGATATCACTGAGTTTAAAGGTTCCCGATACGTGATTGGTCTCAATAACGAGACGGGCGGTTTCATCGCTCTCGTAACCGCCTGCATAATCGCCTTCGTACCAGACATCAACACCACCAAAATTCCCTGTGGTCAACGTGTCCCAGACCACCCGATTGTCACCATCCTGTTCAATAGGCCGCTCATGGTTCCAGGCGTTGATTTTCTCCATGCCTGTGATCCGCGCACCCTGAAACTCGGCCGACCCCTGCCAGGTGGTCTGTCGGCCGCGGCCTCTGTATTCTGCGCCTTGCCAGACGATGCGGATACGCTGCCCGAGGTCCTCTTCTGTGTATCCCCGGACGGTCTCAACCACCTCGGTTCCGTTGAGGATATCGATGCGTTCAACAGGGGTCGCCGCGATACACTCAATTTGCAGTGATACCTCACGGTCTCCGGTTTCCGCAATATCGCCCATCATCACCTCTGAGACATGCCTCGGCGGCACGTCAAAGTATCGCGGGTCGCGCTCGTAGAGACGCGCACCGCCGGAAAAGCCGGCCCGAACATCCAGGTGCAAGCGGGTTCCCGTCGTGCCGTAGTGGTGGCGGCGGCGCTGACAGGCAAACAATCCATCCCGGGTGAGGTCTTCTGCCAGGAAACAGGTCAATCCGCCATAAGCCCCGAAACTGGCGGCACCCGGGTAACTGGCACCGGGACGACCTTTATGACCGTCGCTGTTGCAGACCACGCCCGAGCGATGCCCGAGCGGAAATCCATCGGTCAGCAACCATTCAAACGTACCCCACGCCGAATGGATTTCCATGGCGGTCTCCAAACGGGGATCGTGCGCTTGCTTGATATCCGCATATCGCCCGCCGACGTGGGCGTACACCACCACGTCTTCGTCCTGTAAATTTTCAAACAATCTGGCTGCCGTATTGGCGTCGGTGTGCAGGTCTGCACGATCCGGCAACAGGGCATGGGAAGATCGCCTGATCTGTCGACCTTCTGTGCGAAAATATACATTGCGATCACCCCCAACGGCCGTGTTGCCGGACCATTCGTATCCCGGATAGACAACAAACCTATGGTCTTCGTCATACTCTGCCGACAAATCGTTGATCAGTTGCCAGAACGCATTGTTGACCTGAAAATCATTGGCCTGGTGAGCGGTCGCATCCAGAAACGATAGATTGCGGGCAAAATGGAAGTATTCGCGGGCCGTGTTGATGCCGACGGATTCGCCGCTTTGACCGTGCATATCGCCCCAGTATCCTGATAGCGCACCATCGCGAATGACCAGCGGATTGGATTCTGCGGGCGGTTGCCCGGCCTCATCCCGAACGCGGATGCGAAGGGTGCCTTCCTCTGCAACAGTGAGATCATCGATGACAATAGATCGCTCACCAGGCGGGAAAATGCGTGTGTCGGGCAGACCGGCAACCGGCAGCGAGGCTTCGAGGTTCAGAGTTGCGTTCACCTGGTCCGACGGGTTGCCCCAAATATCCTCTGCCTTGATACCAAGGCGGAAGACCTCACCCGGGCGGCGGAGGCTCGGCAGAACCGCTTTCCAGTTTGCCGGTGGCCCCGGCACGATCGCAATGGTTGGGGTACGAGGAACCGGAATGAAGTGCCCGGTTGCACAGACATCGGTCAAAACCTTGAACTCAAAATCGCTCTCACAGAAGGTTTGCAGCTTCAAGCCGGGAGAACCACCCGACCGATCACCAAAAACGATGTTGATGGTATCACCTTCGCTCAGGCCATCGCCCCGGACCTGTAGGGTCAGGACCCGGTACCAGGGCCGCTGATGCCCGTCCTGGTCGTAAGAAAGAGCCAGCCGCGAGCCATTGCTGGCCACCGCTGTGACATAATTGACCGCCGCCGGATCATCCATCTGCAACCGGCCCCAATCGTTGGAGTACCGGTGTACCACTTTGATCTGCCCCGTATCGTCCAGACCAAATCTGCCAACCGTATAGGTTAGGGTGAAGGTTTGCAGGCTACGGGCTTCAAAGCGGCCTTCCGGTGACAGACTGACACTGCCATAGAGAACCGGGTCTTCGCCGGGTTCAGCCGCTGGCCAGACTTCGCCAACAAGATAACTCTCCACTCTCGCCACTGTGCGCTTCCTTCCTCATTTGCGGTTGGTCTGTCGGCTCGATTGAATGTCTAATCGACCGAGATTTCAACCACCCAGCCCTCCATGGCCACCATCAGACACCTGGTGATGGTCAGGCCAATCCCGGCGAGGCGAGGTGCGCCACGGCGAGCAGATCAATCAGGTGGTCACTTTTCTGGACCATCGCCTGTTTCGCCATTTATAATCCGTTCCAGTGCCGCAGACAGGTCTTCGGCGTCAGGCTCGGATAAAAATACGCCCTGGTGGGAAATCGCGTCTTCTAACCGCTCCAGATAAAAGCGGGCCGGTATTTCAACCACGCCGAACTGCCGCAGGTGATCCGTCACAAACTGGGTGTCCAGCAAACGAAAGTCGCCCAACTGTAACTGCGCAACAAGATGGACCAGGGCAACCTTGCTGGCATCCGTCCGGCGGGAAAACATGCTTTCACCAAAAAATGCCGCCCCCAGGGAAACACCGTACAGCCCACCGACAAGTTGATCGTTCTGCCAGCACTCAACGGAATGGGCAAACCCGCGCCGATGCAAGGCGGTATAGGCATGGAGAATCTCGCCATTGATCCAGGTTTCCCGCCGGTCGGATGCGGCGGCGGCACAAAGCCTTATGACCTGTTCAAAGGCGGTGTCAAAACGAACCTCGAAAACTTTTTTCCGAACGGTCTTTTTCAGCTTTCGGGGGACATGAAACGTATTCAGTGGCAGAACACCACGGACCTTGGGATCGACCCAGAACACCGTCGGATCACCGGCACTTTCCGCCATCGGAAAAATACCCGCGGCATAAGCACGCAGAATCAATTCCGGAGATAGCTGCCTGTGGCCCGAACCTTTGTTATCCATGACACGCCCGCTTACTGAAGCCCCAATAGCCTCTCCAGCCAGTGAATATTGTAATCGCCGTTGACGAAGTCCGGCTCATTCATCAAGCGCTGGTGCAGGGGAATGCTGGTGTCCATGCCATCTATCACGTATTCCGACAAGGCCCGTCGCAACCGCATAAGGCACTCGTTCCGATTGGCACCATGGACAATCAGCTTGGCAATCATACTGTCGTAGTGGGGCGGTACCTTGTATCCCGCATAGAGCGCTGAGTCCACCCGCACGCCAAGCCCGCCGGGTGTGTAATAGTCGCTGACCGTGCCGGGTGACGGCAGAAAGGTTTCGGGGTTTTCCGCATTGATCCGGCACTCGATGGCATGGCCGGAAAACCTGAGCTCTTCCTGTGTAAAACTGAGCGGTGAGCCAGAGGCTACCCTAATCATCTCTCGCACCAGATCGAGACCGCATATCATTTCGGTGACAGGATGCTCCACTTGCAGCCGCGTATTCATTTCAATGAAATAAAACTCTCCATCTTCATAGAGAAACTCAATGGTTCCGGCGCTCCGGTAACCCAGTTTGCGCACGGCAGTGCGCGCAACTTCACCGATGTCACGCCGTTGCGCTCCATTGAGGGCGGGCGAAGGGGCTTCCTCGATAACCTTCTGGTGTCGACGTTGGAGAGAACAATCGCGCTCTCCCAGATGCACAACATTGCCATGTATATCGGCGAGAATCTGAATTTCAATATGGCGGGGTCTGCCTAGATACTTCTCCACATATACGGCCCCACTGCCGAACGCGGCGGCGGCTTCCGAACTGGCCATGCTCAGGGCTTCATCCAGTTCTTCCATGGTATTGGCGACTTTCATACCGCGACCGCCGCCGCCAGCGGCGGCCTTGATGATCACCGGCAAGCCGATCTCCTCGGCAATTCGGCGGGCTTCGGCTGTATCCCCAACCTCGCCATCCGAGCCGGGAACGACGGGAATGCCGACTTCTTTCACGGCGGTTTTGGCACTGATTTTATCGCCCATGAGACGGATATGGTCCGGTGATGGCCCGATAAACGTAATGCCGTGCTCTTCCACCATTTCGGCAAAACCCGCGTTTTCCGAGAGGAACCCGTAGCCCGGATGAATGGCGTCTGCGTTGGAGATGGCCGCAGCGCTCAAGATGGCGTTTTTGTTCAAATAACTGTCCCGAACGGACGGCGGGCCGATACAGACCGACTCATCAGCTAGTCGGACATGCATGGCATTTTCATCGGCCGTAGAGTGAATAGCCACGGTCTGGATGCCCATTTCGCGACAGGCCCGCATGATACGAACGGCGATTTCACCGCGATTGGCGATAAGAACTTTCTCAAACACGCTGCGTCCCCATCCCCGGGTTATTCGATGATCAGCAGGGGTTCGCCATACTCAACGGGCGTCCCACCGGATACCAGTATGCGGCTGACTTTTCCGGATTTCGGCGCCCGGATAGGGTTGAAAACCTTCATGGCTTCGATCAGCAACACGGTATCGCCTTCGCTAACCTGATCACCCACCTTGATATAGGGCGGCGAGTCCGGATCGGCGGCGGTATACACAACACCGACCATGGGCGACGTTACAGCACCGGGATGGTTCGACAGATCATCCACCGATGTGCTTTCAGCCGCTGGCCCCGCGGCGGGTGTCGGCAAACTGGGGGGTGCCGGGGCAGGTGTTGATGGGGCTGGGGCAGCACCATGATTAGCGAAACCGCCGCCGCCTTTCGACACACGAACATGCCAATCGTCACGGCCATACTCAATTTCCGACAGCCCGGTTTCAGTCAACAGATCCGCTAGTTGACGAACCAGTTCGGCATCAATTGCCGATGATTTTCCGGATTTGCTCATTCGGTTTTTTCCCTCCCCTGGGTAGCGAGGCGGCTGGCGAGGGCGTCCAGCGCCAGGCTGTATCCTTGTGCGCCCAAACCGCAGATCATGCCCGTGGCCGCCTTGGCCACAAAAGAATGCTGGCGAAATTCGTCACGCTGATGAATATTCGACAGGTGTACTTCAATCACCGGTTTTTCAAACGCCAACAAGGCATCGAGTAGCGCTACAGATGTATGCGTATACGCGGCAGCATTGATGATAATCGCGTTAAAACCAGTACGCGCATCCTGGATCCAGTTGACCATGTCGCCTTCGTCATTGGTCTGACGAAAATCCACTGACAAGCCCAATTGACCGGCTTTTTCCTTACAGAGACGCTCGATATCCGCCAGCGTATCGCTACCGTAGACCTCCGGTTGGCGGGTTCCCAACATATTCAGGTTGGGGCCATTGATGATCAGGACCGTATTGCTCACTGTTTTTTTCTGCCCTTTGTTCCGTGCATGAATTCGCAATAACCTGTAAAATAAATATGCGATTCCAAAACACAAATCTATACCACGCCACCAGGCCTTGGAATACCGAGAATCAAATCCACGACAGAATTCAAAAAAAAACACCCCGCTAGTGCGCAACAGCGGTTGAATAGAGCGGGTCCGCGAAATACCCTAAACACAATCCGCTGATTAACATTTTCAAAAACCTGACGTCACATGCAGATCACCATTAACGGCGAGCCCCGCGATATCTCTGAAAACTTGACCGTAGAGGCCTTGTTGGCGGAAATCGGTCTGGACCGGCGCAAGGTCGCGATTGAACGCAACCGGGAAATCGTTCCGAAATCCGCCTATGACGGCGTACACCTGAATGATGGAGACACGCTGGAAATTGTACATTTTATTGGTGGCGGGGCGCCTGACAGTGTGGCTTCGGATGACCACAGCGATCCCCTGGTGGTTGCCGGGCGGACATTCTATTCTCGCCTGATCATCGGTACCGGGAAGTTCAAGGATTATGAGGAGAACTGGCGCGCGCTTCAGGCATCAGGAGCCGACATGGTCACCGTCGCTGTCCGCCGGGTCAATCTGAGCGATCCGGACCAGCCCATGCTGGTGGATTACATTGATCCGAAACAGGTTACCTACCTGCCCAATACGGCGGGCTGTTTTACCGCCGATGACGCCCTCAGAACGCTGAGACTTGCCCGTGAAGCCGGTGGCTGGAACCTCGTTAAACTCGAAATTCTGGGCGATGAAAAAACCCTATACCCGCAAATGCCGGAAACCCTGGAAGCTACCGAAATCCTTGTAAAGGAGGGTTTTGACGTGATGGTTTACTGCTCCGACGATCCGATCATGTGCAAACGGCTGGAAGACGCTGGAGCCGCCGCCATTATGCCACTCGGCGCGTTGATCGGCTCCGGTCACGGTATTCAGAACCCCTTCAACATAGGACTGATCGTGGAGCAATCCAGTGTACCTGTGATCGTCGATGCCGGAATCGGCACAGCATCAGAGGCCGCCTTTGCCATGGAACTTGGCTGTGACGGGGTGATCGTCAACACCGCCATCGCGCACGCCCATGATCCGATTGCCATGGCCCAAGCCATGAAGCATGCGGTCATCGCCGGACGCCGCGCCTATCAGGCCGGACGCATGGAAAAGAAACAGTACGCAGATCCCTCATCACCACTGACCGGGTTGATCTAGGCTCGGGAATTCAACAATAAGAGATCGGTGACGAAACGATGGTGAGTCCACTGTCTTCAGCAACCGTTAAACGAAGCTGGCTCGCCGGACTGTTTTTGCGCCTTTTCGGATATGGTTATCGGGGTGTCGAGCAAACGGACAATGGCTTCACGTTTCTCGGCAAAGACGGTCGGTGTCTGATGTTCACGGAATTGGCCGCCACACCGCGGAAAATCAAGGTACTTGGCTTTCAGGCTGTATCATTTCCTCTTAAAGATGGTGCCGACATCAAGCTTGTCGGCCTGAAAGGCAATGAGATTGCACAACTGATCGCTTCCGCACAGTCGGCCTTGCGGCGGTACTACCGCACAATCATTGATGAATCCGGCGATGATCTCCGGTCTTTGGCCAACGTTGTTACCCGTCTGAAAAAACCGGGGCGATATCCATCGGCGTGTTTGCTCGCCCCCTTCCTTAAACGCGCTTCAGCGCTCTTCGCGAAACTGCCTGACGGCATTCCGGATGACGCGTTGGACGCCGACAGAAAACGTCTCCTTGATTTGGTGCATGGCTTTACATGCGCGCCGGACCAGGCACGCAATAAGGCCATCGCCCGCTTTATCGAGCGTGAGCTCGACACCATGAAGGGTTTCTTCGATACCATCGAATCAAATCCGCTCACGCCGGAGCAACGGCTCGCCGTGGTAACAGACGAAGACGCCTCCCTCATCCTTGCCGGCGCAGGATCAGGAAAGACAAGTGTCATCGTCACGAAGGCCGCCTATCTGATCGAACGGGGTATGCGCGAGCCAGAGGAAATCCTGCTTCTGGCCTTTGGCAAGGACGCCGCCGCCGAAATGGCGGCACGCATCAGGGAACGCTCCGGGGCGGACGTTGATGCGCTTACATTCCATGCCCTCGGCTATGAAATCATCGGAACGGTGGAGGGAGGTAAACCGGCGCTTGCAGCACATGCCAGCGATGATGTTCAGTTCCGCGCGCTGCTGCGTGATATTCTGCTCAATGATATTAGGCAGCTCAACGGGATTGGCGACCTGCTGGTGACATGGTTTTCCGAGTTCTACTGCCCGTTCAAAAGCGCGTGGGACTTCAAGAGCATGAGCGAATACTATCAGTACGTCGAATCCCACGATCTTCGAACGCTGGGCGGGGAGCGCGTCAGAAGCTTCGAGGAGTTAATGATTGCCAATTGGCTTTATCGCAACGGGATCGCCTATGAGTATGAGCCCATTTATAAGCACAAGCTGCCACCGGACGGCAATCGGCGGGTCTATACGCCTGATTTCCGCCTGAGTGAAAGCGGGGTGTACATCGAACACTTCGGCGTGCGTAAAGGAGAAACGCGCCTTGTTACCGCAT
This sequence comes from Rhodospirillales bacterium, assembly GCA_963921245.4. Classification (GTDB taxonomy): domain Bacteria; phylum Pseudomonadota; class Alphaproteobacteria; order Rhodospirillales; family Casp-alpha2; genus JABJGO01. The sequence continues at coordinate 1,701,223 of CAWUEY030000001.1, forward strand.
CCCACGTTGACCGCAAGCGTTATCTTGACGACATGGAATGGAAGAGAAAAGTTCATCGGGAGAACGGCACCGTTCTGATTGAGACCTTCAGCCAGGACCGAAATGAAGGACGGCTCACCGAAGCCCTTGCAGAAAAGCTCGCGCCCTACGTCTCGCCCAGGCCCAGATCACAGGATCAGATATTTGATGTCTTGACGGAACTGGGCCAGGTCGATGCCTTCACCCAGACCCTTGCGACCTTTCTTCGCCAGTTCAAAAGTGCCGGCACGACGATTGAACGGTGCAAGGCGCGCAGCAGCGGCTCCCCGGATGAGCCGCGCAGCAAAGTATTCCTGAAGATTTTCAAACCATTGACAGAGGCCTATCAAAAGCGTCTCAATGATCGGATTGACTTTGAAGACATGATTGTACGCGCTGCCGAACATGTTGAAGCAGGCCGTTACAAAAGTCCGTATCGTCATATACTGGTGGATGAATTTCAGGACATTTCCGCGGGCCGTGCACGGCTTCTCAGGGCACTAAAAGCGCAGCATGACGATGCCCGTCTGTTTGCTGTCGGCGATGACTGGCAGTCCATCTATCGCTTCACGGGCTCCGATGTTCACTTGATGCAAGATTTCGGGCGGGCATTCGGTGGCGCCTTCGCAAACAGAGAGGGCGTACACCGCACTGTTGATCTTGGCCGCACATTCCGCAGCGTCGATAAGATTGCGCGTTCTGCCCGGCGCTTTGTTCTTCAAAACCCGTCCCAGATTGACAAAAAAGTCACCGCCGCCTCGGCAGCAGACGCGCCTGCAATCAGGGTCAGGCACTATGAGGGCCGCCGTCATGACGCCGCACTCAGGGAAACGCTTGATGAACTGGCTCAGGCCGCCGCGAAACAAACCAGTGTCCTCTTGCTTGGTCGCTATCATTTCCTCAAACCGAAAAGCCTGACTGCGTTGAACAGGCATCACCCGAACCTGGTCGTTCGCTTTATGACAATGCACGCCTCAAAAGGTCTGGAGGCAGATCACGTCATCATTTTGCGCGCTGAAACCGGTAAAATGGGCTTCCCGTCCGAGATTGCCGATGATCCGCTTCTTGATTTGGTCCTGCCCAAACCCGAAAAGTTCGAGCACGCCGAGGAGCGCAGGCTCTTCTACGTTGCTCTTACCCGTGCACGCCATAGCGTCACGATCCTCGCAAATCGGGAGAAACCGTCGGTATTCGTTCGCGAGTTGATTGATGACCCTGCGTATGAAATCCACCAGCTTGGCGCATCGGCAATAATGGAGCATCGTTGCGGGCAATGCGGTGGTCGAATGTTGGCGCAAACCACCGGAAAAAAAGGACGGACCTACTACGCCTGCGAGCATGGGCGGCTTTGCGGTGAGACACGGAACTCGTGTGATGCCTGCGGACGTGACCTGCCAAAGAAAAATTCTGCCGAACCAGAACAATTCACGTGCAGTTGCGGTGCGACCTTTCCAGTCTGCCCCGCATGTGGCGATGGCTGGCTTACCGAGCGTGCAGGCAGGTACAGCACGTTCCTAGGGTGCGTCAGGTATCCGCATTGCACGGGCAAGCGTCAGCTTCCAAAGACCAGGAAGATGAATTCAAGGTAATTGCAAATGGGCGGCGCGCGCGGGAAAAGTCAGGTTGCAGCGGTTTTCTTGGCCGCTTTCTTCTTGTCTTGCCTGGGCAGCGGCAAAGCGGTCATCAGGAACGACGGCACATGAGAGCCCAGTCCCTTGACCGGGCCTTTCGGCATATCGTCGGGCGCAACGTTTAGATCTTCCTCGCGCTTGTGGCGGCGTTCGTGCTCCCGTTCGCGTCGTGCCGCCCGGTTCCTGGACTCGGCGGGCGCGGAAGCGGCGGCACGGGTCTCATTGTCAGGGGCCGCATTATTAGGGAACTCGTCTTTGTCGGCGGAGCCCTTGCGTGTCTTGTTTTTGCGGGCGGCTTTACCAGCAGGCTTTGCCGCGCCCTTCATGTCCAGCACCGGAATGGATTTGCCGGTCAGCTTTTCGATGGCAATCACGTATTTCTCATCACCCACCAGCGCGATGGTGTAGGCATGACCCTCACGACCCGCGCGGCCCGTTCGGCCAATGCGGTGCACGTAATCCTCGGCGTGGGTCGGTACATCGAAGTTGAACACATGGCTCATGGCCGGGATATCTAGACCGCGGGCAGCAACGTCACTGCACACCAGAAAATCAATCTCGCCGGTCTTGAACTTGTCCAGGGTTTCCATGCGCGCTGGCTGGGCCATGTCGCCGTGCAACTGGCCGGTTTTGTAGCCGTGTTTGCCCATGGAGCGGTAAACAACACTGACATCGCGTTTGCGGTTGCAGAACACAATGCCGTTACGGGCCTTGTCCTGTTCGATGAGGCTGCGCAGCATGGCGCGCTTTTCTTTCTGGGCGGCGCCTTTTTTCAGCGTGACGATGCCTTGCGTGATGGTCGCCGCCGTAGAGGCGGGCGGGGCGACGGAAATTTCCTTCGGATTCATTAGGAACGCATCGGCTAGACGCCTGATTTCCGGCGGCATGGTGGCCGAGAACATGAGCGTGGTCCTGATTTTTGGCAACACGCTGACAATGCGCTCGACATCGGGAATGAAGCCCATGTCCAGCATGCGGTCGGCCTCATCGATGACCAGAACCTTCACGTCATTGAGCAGCAGTTGCCCGCGCTCAAACAGGTCCAGCAAACGCCCCGGTGTCGCGATCAGCACATCCACACCATTTTCCATGTTGCGGATCTGGTCCGTCATCGAGGACCCACCGATGAGCAAGGCCTTGTAGAGTTTTTGATACTTGCCGTAGGTGTCGAAATTGTCGGCGACCTGAGCGGCCAGTTCCCGCGTCGGTTCCAGGATCAGCGATCGCGGCATGCGGGCCTTGGCCCGCCCGTGCGACAGAATATCCAGCATGGGCAGGGTAAAGGATGCGGTCTTGCCAGTGCCGGTCTGGGCACAACCAAGGATGTCGCGCCCCATGAGCACATAGGGAATGGCTCTTTCCTGAATGGGCGTGGGCGTGTCGTAACCAGCGTCGCCAACCGCGCGCAACAGCTCGTCACTTAATCCTAGATCTGCAAAGCTCATAGATGGTGAGTAAACCAATGTAGCGACCGGACCGAAGGGGCATGGTTGCCCGGTTTGATCGTCGCGTTCTGTCAACGTCCCCGTTAACCCGGCACCAGCCCCGTGCTGGCCGTTTCGGGCCGGGAGCATAGGGATAACGGCGTTGATGTCAAACACTCCGTTGTGGACAGAGTAGGATTTCATGGCGGCTCACCCGCTTGATTGCCGGGGGGCGAGGCCTTATCAAAACGGCATGAGTGATCGCAGTACCCTGATTTTGGTGCCCGGCATGGTCTGTAATCACGTGCTGTGGGCGCACCAGATGGAAAACCTTGATGATATCGCCCACATGACGGTCGCCGATACCACGCTGGATGATACTGTGGGGGCCATGGCGGATCGCGTGCTTGAGGCCGCCCCGGACACCTTTGCATTGGCCGGTTTGTCCATGGGCGGCTACGTGGCCCAGGCCATCATGCGTAAAGCCCCGGACCGGGTGTGCAAGCTGGCACTGCTCGACACCTCGGCCCGCGCCGACGAAGCCGATCAGCTAAAACAGCGAAACCTGTTGATCCGCCAGGTACAGAAAGCACCACCCGACAAGTTTGTGGGCATTACCCGGCGGTTGCTGCCTATGCTGATCCACACGGACCGTCTCGACGATGACGACCTGGTGGGCCGGGTGAGCGCCATGACCAGGGCGGTTGGACGCGATACCTACATCAACCAGCAAACCGCCAATCTGACCCGCCCCGACGGGCGGCAGGCCCTGAAACACATCAGATGTCCGACCGTGATCATTTGCGGGCGACAGGATGTCCTGACCCCGCCCAGTGTGCATGAGGAAATGCAGTCCCTGATCCCCGGGGCTGCCCTGCATATCATTGAGGATTGCGGCCACCTAGCCCCCATGGAGCGCCCAGAACAGGTTACCGCAATCCTGCGCAATTGGCTTGAAGCGGACGGCTAATCACCGCATAAAGTGATATTGGTTTCGGGAAGTATACGATGACGGATCAAGGGAAAAATGCGGCGGGAAACGGATGGCCGGGGCTGATCCTGCCCTATCGCGGGGTGTGGCCGAAAATCCATGAGGACGCTTTCATTGCACCCAATGCGGTGATCATCGGCGATGTGGAAATCGGGGACGGCACCGGAATCTGGTTCAACTGCGTCCTGCGTGGCGATATGAACCCCATCCGCATCGCTGAAAACACCAACATTCAGGACGGCACCATCATCCATATCGACAGCCGCACCCACCCGACTATTATCGGTGCCAATGTTACCGTTGGTCACATGTGTCTGCTGCATGCCTGTACGCTCGAAGACGACTGCATGGTGGGGATGCAATCCACGGTCATGGACGGATCGGTTGTAGAAACGGGTGCGCTGGTCGCCGCGCAATCCCTGGTACCGCCCGGCAAGACCGTTACCGGCGGTCACCTGTGGGCCGGCTCACCCGCCAGGATGATGCGCAATGTGGGGGACCGGGAACAGGACATGATCAACTACATCGCGCCCACCTATGTTGAGCTGGCTCAGGAGTTCCGCACCGCGGGACACGACCTGCGCCTTGACAGGAAACCCGAACCGGATACGGAGCTCGGCGAAACCACCTGATCCGGACAGGTGACACCCCATGCGGGCCGATGAAAAAATCGCCCCGCGCTCATTTCCACTCAGGTTCGGCTTCATCGAGAATGAGCGCGTCTTCGATCCGCGCCGCCACGCTGCTTGTTATGCCTGCCTCGATTGGACCCGCTTGTCCGTAGTTTAGAAGAGAATACCTGACGTCAAAAAAACGCCTGGCGAATAAACAATCGGACTGGCCTTGGCGAAAGCGCGGACCTACACTCCGGCAACCCTGAGCACAGCAGCGGATATAAAACGTGGACGCACCATCCCGAGCCCTTCTGAACGGTGTTCTTGCCGGTGAGATCCGCGCCATGGCGAAGACTATGTCGCTGGCCGAGAGCATCGGCTCGAACGACCGGGAGCTGTTTTCCGCAATTTACGCCAACGCGGGAAAGGCCCAAACCATCGGCATTACCGGCGTTCCGGGCAGTGGCAAGTCCACCATGGTGCGCGCGCTGGCGCAGCAGTTCCGCTCGGCCGACCGCACCGTTGGTATCGTTGCTATTGATCCGTCCAGCCCGTTTTCCGGTGGTGCCATTCTCGGTGACCGGGTCCGCATGGGTGAACTGGCCGGGGACGACGGTGTGTTCATCCGATCCATGGCGACCCGAGGCAATCTAGGTGGTCTGACGCGCGGCTGCATGGAAACCGTGGATATCCTGGATGCCGCCGGGTTCGACGTGATCCTGATCGAAACCGTGGGCGTGGGCCAGGACGAGGTGGATATCGCCCGGTCGGCCCTCAGCGTTGTGGTGGTGTCAGCCCCCGGCCTCGGCGATGATATTCAAGCCATCAAGGCCGGCGTACTAGAAATCGCCGACCTGCATGTGGTGTCAAAGTGCGACAAACCCGACGCGGACAAGACCATTGCTGATCTGAAGGGCATGGTGGGCATGGGCCTCAGCGGGCGCGACCGACGGGGCTGGAGAGTGCCGGTCATCCCGACCAGCGCCGAAACGGGGCATGGGATCGACGACCTGATCGCCGCCCTGAATGACCACTGGCAGCACCTCGCCACCTCAGACGAGCGGGTCATTCGCGAACGCGAAATCGCCCACATGCGGGTGATCAAGGCTGCCGAAAACATCGCCCGCGAACGCATCAACGCCACCACGGGGGCGGACATGGATGCCACCATGGACCGGGTCCGCGGCCGCGACATTGATCCCCACAGCGCGGCAGTGGAGTTGATGGGGGGAGTAAATTTTCCACGCACGACGATGAATTAAATACAGTTTAGTCACTCTAAATCGTATTTATTTCCATAATGTCATGCCTAGCATAGAGGATTTTCTCTGAGGTAGCCTAACAGGATAATGACTTTATCGGAAGTGCGAAGCCTCCCTCTTATTGGATTCGGGACGGGCTACCGGCTTGCTGTGAGTCCTGCAAAAATTTAGATGACGATTATCCGGCGAATGATCTTGGGCCTGCCAGATAACCGGGGGTTTCATGATCATTCGGATAAGCAGTGATCGAGCCGACGTTTACACACCCATCCGACGGACTATACTGGCAGGCGGCCCCGAGTCTTCGGCCACGATGAAAACCTGTGGGGTGTAAAAAATCGGCGATCATAACCGGTAAAATGCTCATGCTGGCCGGATCAGCCGCCACCAGTACACGAGCCGCGTTTTTTCATGCCGTCCCCGATGCTATTCAGACGTGGAGGGGGGTTCCTCAAGGAAAAGGAAATCGACTTCGTCCATGACCTTTTTCCGGTTAGCCGGTCATGGTCATTAATTTGCCGAATCCGCGGATCGGATTCCTGTACCTGACAGCACAGATGGATTCCCAGAGCATGGCCTGGTTGCTGGTGACAACAGGCAGCCCAAACTCTTCTTCCAGCAGGGGAATGTCCTTGACAATGACCAGACCCGTACACGATAGGAAAATGGCCTCGCTGTCCGGTGTGAGAACTTCCCTGATGGCTTCCATGACAGCTTCCACCGGTACGCGTGCCAAGTCTTCATCCCGGATCAGGGAGAAACCGGTCATGCCGGTAAGAATCAATCCTTTTTCCTCAAGGTAAGCCCGGATGGAGAGGTTGACCTCGTCCGTATAGGGCGTGACCACAGCAACTCTGGATGCCCCAAGAGCTTTCATGGCGGCGACTGCGCCGGAAATCGGCGTTGCCACGGGAGTACCAGGATGGGCGATCTGGATGCGTTCCACGACGTTTTCGTGACCGATAGCTGTCGTTCCCGAGGTGCAGCTGTATGCAATGGCATCCAGAAACAGATTGTCCGGCAGCATGCCGGCAGCTCGGGTCATATCGTCGCCCATGGCCCGCAGGGTTTCCATGGTACAGTTTGATTCATATTGAATACGGGAAACATAAACCGCAATATCATTTCCAGCGGCCATTTCCCACCATTCCGGCTCACTGGCGGAGTCCGTTGCCAGGGTAATCAACCCGATCCGGGCACCATCTTGGGCCGGTAGCGGTTTTGGGGTGTAGTGTCGCGTCGGGCTCGGGCAAAGGGAGTCCGGTCTCCGTCTTATCTGGTTCATGGCTATTCCCATTTAAAATTGATGTTCGGGTCTGAACGATTGTTTATCTTAGGCCGGTTCTATTTTCATTTTCAATTGTGTAACGCTGGCAAGCGTTCCTGACGGGGAGAGCGATCAAACATTTCCCGGTAGGATTTGGAAAAATGCGAGGCGGAAACAAATCCACAGGCCACGGAAACGTCTATGATGGAAAGCGAGGTTTGCGTCAACAGCATCTGCGCGCGCTTTAGCCGAAGTTCCAGATAGTATCGGGCCGGTGTCATGTGGAGATAGCGGGCAAACAGCCGTTCCACCTGACGGACGGAAAGGCCGACACTGTTGGCGAGGTCTTCACGCTCAATAGGATCTTCCAGATTGGTTTCCATTTGTTCAATGATGGCAATGAGTTTGGGATGACTGATCCGTAGTCGCTGACGGATGGGCATCCGTTGCGGTGCGTCGGGGTCGTTGGTTGTCATATGCGTGAACTGTTCGGCAACGGCCACGCTAAGGTCATGCCCATGCTGTCTTGCGATCAGATGCAACATCATATCGAGGGTTGCACCGGCACCAGCGGCTGTAAATATCTTGCGGTCGATTTCGAATAATTTGGTCGTTACGTCGATATGCGGGAACTCTTCGGTGAAACTGGTGAGGTACTCCCAGTGGATCGTACAGCGATGATCGTCAAGTAAACCGGCGCGGGCCAGGACATAGGCCCCACCGGAAATGCCACCGATTTCCGAACCATGACGATAATGCTGCCGAAGCGCAGAGAGGGTTGTCTTTTCCCTGTATTCCTGGGGATCAATACCGGCGCAGATAATCACCGTGGGCAAGCCTGGCATATTTTCCAGACCGTGATTGGGAACAAGTGTGATACCGCTGCTCGATGCGACCGTTTCGCCATTGGGCGTGATGATATCCCAGGCATACAGGTTGCGCCCGCTCATCCGATTGGCAGAACGAAGAGGTTCGACCGCTGCTGTGAAGCACAGCAGGGGAAATTGTGGCAGGACAACAAAGCCTATACGCTGTGTTTCTTCCGACGGCCCTGGTTCGAGCATGGCGAGCCTGAGTACTGGATTGGTTTAGAAAAACCAATTTCTCTGAGTGAAAATTATTTTCTTTATAGTATACATGCTATGATTTTTCGTCGCAATCCATCTTTCGTGCGTCGTATTCTCTAAAATAACTCGGAAAATTTTCTCAAAGACCAAACGGTTTGGGTCTTCATGCATTGACAACTGGTGCTGAAAATACCAGAACCACTGGTCTAAAAGCGACATGCGAAAAAGGGGTAGGCGGGTTGGAAACGCTCGGTGGTGCCGTACAAAGGGTCCTTGATCCGGTCGAAATTGATCGCTCCGTTAGTGTTCAGCGGATCGGGTTTATCCTGGTCCCCAATTTCAGCATGATTGCGTTTGCGTCTGCCTGTGAAGCACTCCGCCATGCCAACTATGTCAGTGAGCGCCCGATTTTCCAGTTCAGTACCTACTCCGTCGACGGTGAACCTGTGGTCGCGAGCAATCATATGCCTCTCCATGTGGCTGCCGCGCTGGGTGACATGAAAAAAATGGACATGGTGTTTGTGTGCTCCGGATTGGACGTTCATCAGCACTGCGATCCGGATATCGTCAAACACCTGAGACGCCTGTCAACCCATGGCACAGATGTCGGCGCGGTATGCACCGGAACATACATTCTGGCGCAGGCGGGCCTTTTGAATGGATACCGCTGCACGATCCACTGGGAGAACCTGTCCAGTTTCGCTGAGGATTTTCCTGATGTGGAAATTATTGCCGAACTATATGAAGTGGACCGGTCGCGTTACACCTGTGCCGGTGGAACCGCGGCGATCGACATGATGTTGCATTTGATAACCAGCCATGCGGGACACAAGGTCGCCGCCGCCGTCGCGGACCAGCTCATCCACCATCGCATTCGGGAAGGTAGTGAGGGGCAGCGAATGGCGCTGCGGGCTCGCCTTGGCGTCTCTCATCCCAAATTGCTGGCGGTAATCAGCGAAATGGAGGAGAACCTTGAAGTGCCACTTAACTGCGGCGATCTGGCGAGCAATGTCGGTTTGTCAACCCGGCAACTGGAGAGGCTATTCCGTAAATACATGGATCAGGCCCCGACACGCTACTATCTGAAACTGCGACTAGATCGGGCACGCTACATGTTGCTTCAGACCAGTATGCCAGTTCTGGATGTCGCGTTAGCCTGCGGATTTGTTTCCGCATCGCATTTCTCCAAATGCTATCGTGAATACTTCAAGCGGACTCCGAGCCAGGAACGTCGGATCGCGCACTGAGTTGCTGATCAGGGCCGCTCTCTACCAGCTTTTCAACAGCCGGATATCTGATACCCAGTGTTACAGCGCGCGCGATCATGAAGATCGTAAAGGCCGCCCAGAGACCGTGGTTGTCCAACTGTTCAACCAGAACAAATGCCGACCCAGCAAAAATAATCACCGATAGGGCCATGGCATTACGCATATCCGGCCCACGGGTCATTCCGAAGAAAATACCGTCCAGCAGATAGCTCCAGACAGAAACGATAGGGAGTATCGCAACCCATGGCAGATAAACCCTTGCCGCTTGTTGCACGGACTCTGTTTTACTGAGGAGATCAATTATCTCACCACCAAAGAACCAAAAAACGAGACAGATCGGCGATGCCAGCCCGACGGCCCATAGGCCGCACGCACGAACAGCGCCTCTGAACTGTTTGTGGTCACGCGCCCCATACGCGTGCCCGGTCAGGGTCTCTGCGGCATGGGCAAACCCGTCTAGACCGTATGCCATCAATCCCATGAACAAGAAGAGGACGGCATTCGCTGCGAGGGTGGCGTCACCCATGCGGGCACCAATGGCCGTGGCGGTTGCGAATGCGGCTTCGAGGCACATGGTTCGCAGAAAGATATCCCGGTTCAGCAGTAACAGGCCTCGCAAGCGGTCCCACTGTTTGATAAGGTCCAGACGCCAGGCCCCGCCGAGGCCTCGAGCGCTCCTCGCGGCAATCAAGCAGCCAAGGAATGCGGCACCGATTTCCGAAATAACCGTTGCATAGGCAACGCCTTCAACCCCCCAACCGAAATGAAGGACAAACAGGAAATCCAGAATGATGTTGGTCACATTCATGCCGAGTTGGATCAGCAATACAGACGTGGTGCTCTGGATGCCGACAAACCAGCCGATGAGAACGTAACCGACGAATACAAACGGTGCTCCCCAAATTCGGATGTTATAGTAGGTTTCCGCCAGGTCCCAAACCTCTTGACTGGGCGCTATGAGCGTAAGAATCATCCAGATAATGGGTTGCTGGAGTAACAAGATGGTGCCTCCGGCAACAGCGGCCATAACGATCCCGCGGCCGAGATAGGCACGGACCTGGTCTATATCCCCATTTCCCAGAGATTGAGCGGTGAATCCCGAAGTGCCCATCCTCAGAAAACCGAAACCCCAATAGATGAGGGCAAAAACCTGTGCACCAACGGCGACGGCACCGATGTAGTGAGCACCTTCTAATTGGCCAACCACCGCCGTATCAACAATGCCCAGGAGAGGCACGGATATGTTGGCGAGCATGATCGGTCCTGCCAACATCCAGACGCGGCGGTTCCAGTTGGTTTCCGTCATGGTGGGGACTTGCCCGATGGGGAGGCGGTATTAATAATCGGTCGCAGTATTATCATGGCACCGTAGTGATCCAGTTCATTGGTTGTGAAAAACGGAAACCACTCCCGAAATCGTTTTGTGAGATCCGCCGTATTTGTAATCACATAGTCACCAGCCGGGAAGTTCAGGTAATCAAGAAAGTAGGTGAAAACCTCCATGGTGGCCTCCTGGTGTTCTCGGGCTACTCGGATGTTGAGCATGCTGCCTTCTGTTCCCGGAGGGGGGGTGTCGACGATCTGACGGTAGAGCCATTTGCTGTTGTGAGAGCAATGAAAGGCACCGTAGAGTATGAGATGTTGTCGCCCCGGTAGAAACGCATCTCGAAAATTTTTCCGGATTGCCTGTTCGCGAGAAATGCCTTCGCCCGCCTTTCGCGACTTGAATTGTTTTACCGTTTCTTCAATACCTCTAATCTTCAGGTCCGGATTTGCGGCCCGAGCGGTTCTAACGATGGCGGAAATGTCCGCGCCCAGCAAATCAATATAATCGCGGTGAAATGATAGCCGCCCGAACCGCGCCGCATCCCGGCGAGTTCCTTCGACCATAAGAACATCTGTGTGCAGGATCGGCAGAATTAGTTCGGCAATCAGGTGCCGTAGATGGCCTTCATGGTTTTCACCCAAACAGATAAGCGACAATTTGCGCTCAGCAGTTTTATGAAGCCATGGTTGCAAGGGCTCAATAGCAGCCTCCAGCAGAGTAAGAACCGCCGTTTGTTCAGACTGATCCAGGGCTTCATATCTGTTGATTGCGGCTTCGGCCCATTTGTGATGCAGCGGGAACTGAATCTGCTGGGTAGAAAGCGGCGGCAGTTCCGCCGTAAAAGTCATATTTTGGAACCAGTTGAACGCCTGGATGATCAGATATGCTGAAATCGGAACGCCGAGTATCGTACCAAAGACGCGGAAAATGTAGCTGTTCACGGACGGCGGCTCCTGTTGATGAGCAAAAGCTCAGAGGTCTGGGATTGCTGGCTGTGGTGTCAGCAAGTGTCACCCATTGTAACACGCAAAAGCAAACAGGATTTGGGTGTCAGGCAGGGTGCCTGCGACGCCGACGACGTCCGCCGTATCCGCCATCACCCGACTTTTCTTCGATTGCGATATGGGGTTCCGGCAACCTCACAACAGCAGAGAGGTTCGAGTAGTCCGCCGTTTTGTGCGGGAAGGCCATGGCTTCCACGAAGTGATCTTGAAATTTGGGCTCAACCGCAGTTTCGATTTTTTCGATACGTTTGACGACGTTTTCCACTTCATCCCGTGCACCCTGGTTCAGAAGCGCGATCCGAGCACCGGTTCCCGCCGCATTTCCGGCGGAAGATACCTGATCGAGATTACAATCCGGGATCATGCCGAGTACCATGGCGTATTTTGTGTCGATGTGGCTCCCGAAGGCACCTGCCAGAACGATGCGGTCCACTTTCTCGATATCAAGTTTGTCCATGAGCAGCCGAGCACCGGCATAAAGCGCGGCCTTGGCAAGTTGAATAGCGCGGACATCGTTCTGGGTGATTAGAATTTCCACCTCACCGGAGTGCAACAAGTAGGAAAATGTCCGACCATCCGCCTGAACCCGGTCTGACCGTTCCATCATTTTGCCGTCGATAACACCATCCGTGGTGATCAGACCGGCCAAAAACATCTCTGCCAGGACTTCGATAATACCTGATCCGCATATACCGGTAACACCGGTTTCCTGAGTTTCTTCGGCAAAACCTTCGTCTGTGGACCAAAGATCACAGCCGATAACCTGGAATTTCGGCTCTAGGGTTTCCGGATCAATCCGAACGCGTTCAATGGCGCCGGGAGCGGCACGTTGCCCGCCAGAAATTTGCGCACCCTCAAAAGCCGGTCCTGTCGGGGAAGAGGCGGCAAGTAGACGGTCCTTGTTACCAAGGACAATCTCGGCATTTGTGCCAACGTCCACGACCAGAACGATATCGTCAGACATATGCGGGGTTTCGGACAGCACAACGGCGGCTGTATCCGCGCCTACGTGACCGGCAATACATGGAAGAATGTAGACCCGGGCGTTGTGGTGCATGTTGAGGTCAAGCTCGTGCGCCCACAGAGTCATGCCCGAATTGGTCGCCAGGGCAAACGGCGCGCCGCCCAGTTCCGTCGGGTCAATACCCAAAAACAGGTGATGCATCACCGGGTTACCGACGAAGGTTGCATTCAGGACGTCATCCGGTGTCAGGCCGGCGGCGCGGGTCAGTTCTTCAACAAGACTGTTGACGGCCCCGCGAACCGCATCCGTCATTTCCTTGTCGCCGCCCGGGTTCATCATCACATAGGAAACACGGCTCATCAGGTCTTCACCAAACCGGATCTGCGGGTTCATGATACCCGAAGACGACACGACCTCACCGCTCAGCAACTCACACAAGTGACCAGCGATGGTTGTCGAGCCCACATCGAAAGCCACACCGTAAACCTTGTCCCGAAACCCCGGCCAGATAGCGGTTACACCTAGTCCGCGATGGACGGCAACGGTGACCTTCCATTTACCTTTTCGAAGCGCCTGTTGCAGTCCGTGAAGGACGTTAAGATCACAGTCTTCCAAGTCCTCTAGACCCCATTGTTCCTTGAGTGCGCTCAACAGACGTTCCAGATCGCCGGTCGGATTGTGCATATCCGGCTCTTCGACTTCCACATAGTGAAGACGAATGGCAGGATCAAGCTTGATATCGCGGACTTCCGCACGTTTGCGAACGATCTGTTTGTGAACTTGGCTGTCCGGGGGGACGTCTATAACACAATCGCCTTGTAACAATGTATTGCAACTTAAACGCCGGTCGGGTTTCAAACCGCGTTTGGCGGCGTATCGTTTTTCTACGGCGTTGGGTTTGCTCAGATTTTTGGGGCTAGAGGTGAGACCGAACTTGGCGAACTCACCGACACTTTGAACAACCTGACACCGCCCGCATATGCCCCGACCGCCGCAAACCGAGTCCACATCCACACCGAGAGAACGGGCGCATTCCAGAACCGGTGTGCCGACAGGAAAGCTGCCACGTTTACCAGAAGGTGTAAAAACAATCAATGCTTCGGCGCTCACGTCAAGTTTCCCTCGTGTCCTGTAGCGGGCAAATCTGGTGGCAGGATACTGGTGAATGACTGGTTTGGCTATGCCCCCAAAACCCTGCGCCGATTTTATGCCCGACGCCGGCGGCGGCCTTCTCGACGACCAGCACCTGCCCCGGTAACTTCTGCACCTTCTGCCGCGGGTTCACGGAATTTCTTGATCCATTTGGCACAATTGGGGTCTTTGCCCATGACGATGTCAGCGCCTTTAACAGCAGCCATTTCCTGATCGTGCAGCGGGTTCATAATGGCGGACGTCATGCCGGCACCGATGGCCATGCTGAGGAAAGCGGCATTCAAACCGTGACGATTGGGCAGGCCAAAGCTGAAGTTTGACGCGCCGCAAGTCGTGTTTACCTTCAATTCGTTGCGGAGCCGATAGATTAGTTTCATCAACTGGGCACCAGCGTCGTTCAGGGCACCTACCGGCATTACCAGCGGGTCAACAACCACGTCGGCGGCTCTGATTCCATGATCAGCGGCCCGCTCAACGATTTTCTTGGCAACGTCGAAGCGAACATCTGGGTCTTCGGAAATACCGGTTTCGTCGTTAGAAATTGCAACAACAGCGGCACCATGTTTGGCGACCAGTGGCAGGACGGTTTCCAGGCGATCTTCTTCACCGGTGACGGAATTCACCAGAGCCTTGCCTTTATAGACACTCAGGCCGCGTTCCAGAGCTTCGACAATGGAAGAGTCTATGGACAATGGCACGTCGGTCAGACCTTGAACCAGCGCAACGCATTCCGCCAGGATGCGGGGTTCATCAGCCAGAGGAATACCGGCATTGACGTCCAGCATGGTTGCGCCCGCTTCAACCTGGGCAATGGCGTCAGCCTGTACCCGGCTGTAATCGCCTTCTGCCATTTCGGCGGCCAGCAGTTTACGGCCCGTCGGGTTGATCCGCTCACCGATGAGGCAGAACGGGTGATCAAAGCCGATAATGATTTCTTTGCTCGCGGAGCTGACGACTGTATTCGTCATGGCGCTCTCCTAAAACAGAGGGTTAATTGTTATTGATAGAGTTTGTGGTCGGTTTTTTTAGAGTTGTTGGGCCATATCAACAAGCGAAATAGCGACATTCAGGTTCCAGAATACGCCGTGTAGCTTGAGCGATCAGGCTTTAAGCTCCTCCATACGTTCGGCAACCGCGGCATCCCCCGGATTGGGTTCACGTAACCAGGGTTTACGGCCCTTGAGGACGCCGGATTCATCGACGATTTCGGCGACCAGTTCTTCCTGGCGATAAGCCATCACATGGACGCCGGCCACGCCTGGGATTTCACGGATGGCCTGCATCATTTCGATACAGATTTTCTTGCCTTCAAGCTTCTGGTTTTCGGCACCTTCCAGGCGTTCAATGATACTGTCGGGTATGTGAATGCCTGGAACATTGGTGCGAATCCAGCGGGCGGTCTTGGCGGAAGCCAACGGTCCAACACCGATCAGGATAAAACACTTCTCGTGCAGGCCCATGTCTCGAACCCGGATCATATAGTTGTTCAGAATATCCAGATCAAAACAGTACTGGCTCTGAACGAACTGGGCACCGGCAGCGATTTTTTTGGCAAGCCGATGCGGGCGAAAATCATAAGGTGGGGCAAAGGGATTGATGGCACCACCGAGAAAGACCTCGGGTGGTGCGGTGATTTTGCGACCCGAGAGAAACTTCTGGTCTTCCCGCATGGAACGGATGGTTTCCAGAAGTGACATGCAATCCAGATCGAATACGGGTTTGGCGCCCGGCTGATCACCGGCTTGCACACCGTCGCCCGTCAGGCACAGGACGTTGTTTACGCCCATGGCCGCGGCACCTAGGACATTGCCCTGAATGGCGATGCGGTTGTGATCGCGACAGGAAATCTGCATCACCGGCGCATATCCCATGCGGGTCAGAAGTGCACAGATGGCGACACTGGACATGTGGCAGTTCGCACCAGACCCGTCGGTGGCGTTGATACCGTCAACCCAACCATCAAAAACCGCGGCACGGTCGTATACGTCATCGGGATTGGCGGAATCAGGCGGGTTCAGCTCGGCAGTAACGGCGAACTCACCACGTCGCAAAACACGCTCCAGTCGGCCGCGGGAACTATGACCGTCAAGAACAGGCAGAGGCTTGCCGGGGTTTTTCGGATCTTCGTCAGTTTCTTCGTACATTGTGCGGGATCGTACTTTTATTGAAATCGTTAACCGCGTGGGTCAGGCGGCGGGTTTGCCCTGATCTTTTGCGGCTTCCCTAGCAGCTTCCTTCGCGTCGGCAATTTCCTGTGCTTTTTCAGATGTCACACGCAGCCAGGATGACGAGCCGCGCAAGCTGTTGTTGACCGGCTTTTGAACCTTGAAAATGTTGTCGCTTGCCCGCATGCGCTGGCTACCTTGCCAGGCCTGAACCCATACGCAGGGCATGTCGGGTTCAACCTCGCAGTGACCGTTCTCGCGGACGCCGCCGCACGGGCCGTTGCGCAGATCCTTCGGACAGTTCATGGGGCAGGACATGCCAGTATCCGAAAGCGCACATTGTCCGCACATACGGCAGTCAAACATCATGGATTTCACGGCTTTTTCCACGGCAACCATGGGGCGTTCCACACGTTTGTAACCGATGGCAGACCACAGCGGATGCAGGGCGAGCAACATACCGGCGAAGGTGTTGTAGACCCACTCCAGCAGACGGGAATGTCGAACCGACCACAGGCGAATGGAGTACCGTGAACGTGTTCTGTAAACCTGACTTGTACCCGAAGGCTGATAAACGGTGATCTTTGCCATCGGCGACTATGCCTCGTTGCCGCCGTTGTGGATCAGGTCCCGAACCCGTTCCACGTCGTAGTCAGCTTCCAGTTTGTCGGCCATGGCCTGTGCCTCGGCTTCCATATCGTCGCCACAGTCGGCTGGCGTGCCTTTCCGCCAGTCGGCAAGGTAGCCATCCGTATCAGCGGCACCGCCTTTCATGGCGGCGGCATCTATGGCTTCCTGAAAGCGGTCGGAGAGCAGAACCTTTGCGTTCTTGCGCCCGGCTTTGACGACGACTTGCGAGGGAATATCACGCCAGTAGAGGATGGTCATTTGTGCCATATTGCCAGTCTTTACAAATATTTAAACAGAAGCGGTCGGTTCGGGAGTGGTCTCTTTCAACGGACCCATGTACTGACCCAGGCCGCGGAGGCCGGTGAATATGTATTTGTACTCGAGACCCAGCTTTTCTGCTGCGGTCTTCGCCTGTTCCTGCAGCGACGAATCTTCTATTTGTGCCATGTAAACCAGACGTTTGTAGTTGCCAAAGTACATGGGTAGCAATTCAGGGTGTTTTTCGATTCCCATACCGCCCATGATCAGGGTGTCAAAGTGGCGAACCAGATAGTCCGTCAGATAGAAGGTGCCTAATTCCTGTTCAGCAAGCTCGGCAAATATTTCGGTGCCGGTGAAGAATTCGTAGCAATGGGCACCCGGAATGCGCTGGACGCCTTCTTCTTCCAGAACCTTGTCCAGCATGCCACCAGTTCCGCAATCGCCGTAGAGCGCCAGAATGCGGGCATATTTGTCACGGTTCTCGTGAATCTTCTGCCGCATGCCGTCGGGAATTCGTTCGGGATGGTTGTGCCAGATAGCAGGAAGACAGGTGATATCCATATGCCGCCAGTCATTGAGCTCTATGAGAGCCAGCGCTTCCCGCGCCAACGCACCACAGGCAATCAACAATGTTTTCGGCAGGCCATCGTGTGTCATGGCCCCATCTCCCCGTTTGAGGTTCTGCAAAAACCGGCGATCAGGCCAGTGCGGAACCCTGGCGCTTTGCCATCCAGGTTTTTGCCGTTTCAACAGCAACGGCGGCATCCCGGCAATAGGCATCGGCACCGATGGAATCAGCGAAGGCCTCGTTCAGGGGTGCCCCACCGACCAGCACCACATAGTCGTTCCGGATACCGGTTTCTACCATTGTATCGATAACCACCTTCATGTAGGGCATGGTCGTGGTCAGAAGGGCGGACATACCCAGGATGTCGGCTTCTTCTTTGTCGATGGCTTCCATGTAGTTTTCGACCGGATTGTTGATGCCAAGGTCGACAACCTCGAAACCGGCGCCTTCCATCATCATGCCGACGAGGTTCTTGCCGATGTCGTGAATGTCACCCTTCACTGTACCGATAACCATTTTCCCCATTTTGGGGGCCCCGGTTTCAGCGAGCAGGGGCTTCAGAATACCCATACCGGCTTTCATGGCGTTTGCCGCCATCAGAACTTCCGGCACGAACAGAATGCCGTCACGGAAGTCAATGCCGACAATCCGCATACCTTCCACTAGGGCTTCGGTCAGAACCTTGTAAGGTTCCCAGCCACGTTCCAGCAGAATATTGGTCCCTTCCACGATTTCATCGGCAAGGCCGTCGTAAAGGTCATCATGCATTTGTTGCGTGAGTTCTTCATCATCCAGCTCCGACAGGATGATATCGTCTTCTTCGTCCGACATGCCCGTTCTCCCAAATCAAAGGTCGCGAAAATCAAATTCAATTCAGAGTCGATATCAGGACAGCATCCGCCACTCTAGCCAACCCCTTACATGTGCGCCAGAAATACCATAAACGCTGTCCATTTACGGACACGGAATATCTGGCAAGCGACATTTGGATGCGAAATGTTCTCCGGCAAAGCGGAAAAAAATTCATTGCTGTCAAAGGTTTGTAAAAACGACTGTCCCAATTCCGACGCCACCGCTAGCGACATCTTGTTGCTGTCGAACCACCTGATACCAGATGGTGTCGAAAATTGTCTGATTTTTACCGGTTTTTGGCGCTGTCTTTTGCATGATCATGAAAATCGGTGAAGGAATGTCGAGTTTATATAAATGCAGTGTCGAATTAAGGACATTTTTTGTTCTGTTTTGCCACTAGATTGAACGCCATTCGAGAAAGCATGATCGCATTCGATCGCGTGAAGATGTTTTGTCGAATGCGTGAAGCGGCCTCTAACTTTGCACAGGGGTTGAGTCACGTTTTAGATCAAAGTGATCAAAAACGCTCAAACCCGTGTTGAACCTGCCCGGTGGGGTAAATACACTCGCGGGCAACACGTTATGAATGTTGAGGATAGATCATGTCTGCATTTCCGGAAAGCGCCCGCGTCGTCATTGTCGGTCTTGGCGGCATTGTCGGGGCTTCAGTTGCCCACCATCTGATTGAGCGGGGCTGGGACGATATCGTTGGTATCGACAAGTCCGCTATCCCGACGGATATCGGTTCCACATCACATGCCTCGGATTTCTGTTATGCCACGGCCCATGATTTTTTGACTTGCTGGTCGACCATGTATTCCATCGATTTTTACGAAAAGATGGGCCGTTATGAAAAAGTCGGCGGCTTCGAGATTGCGCGCGTGGGCGACCATGGCCGCATGGATGAGATCAAGCGCAAAATTACGTCGGGTCGCGCCTTCGGAACGAATGTGCGGTATGCCGATCCGGCCGAAATCAAGGAAAAATTCCCACTGATTGAGGCAGACATGGTACAGGGCGGCATGTGGGATCCGGATGCCGGTCTGGTCGTGCCGCGGTCGCAGATCGTTGCCGGTGAGCTGGTGGAAGCCGCCGAAGCAACCGGCAAGCTGAAAGCCTTTGCCAACACGTCTGCCGAAGATCTGATCATCGAAGATGGTCACATCAGGGGCGTGGTCACCAAGCGTGGCACCATAAAGGCGGACTACGTCATTGTCTGCGCCGGTCTCTGGGGCCGCCTGATCGCGGAAATGGCGGGCGAAGACCTGCCGGTCATGCCGGTCGACCATCCACTAACCTTCTTTGGTCCCTACACCGAATTTGAAGGTACAGGTAAAGATATCGGCTTTCCGCTGCTGCGTGATCAGGGTAACTCGGCCTATATGCGCGATACCGGCGATCCGACCACGCCTGAAGGTGGTATGATCGAGTGGGGATACTATGAAGAGTCTGATCCTCGCATGTGCCACCCCCGCGACCTGTTGGATAAGTCCGAAGTCCGGATGTCGCCCTCCATGCGCGATCTGGAACTGGAACAGGTCATGGACCCCCTAGCACGCGCCATGGAACTGACGCCGATCCTTGCAGACCTGGGCTACGATGAAAAACGCTCTTTCAATGGTTTGCTGCAAGTGACTGCGGACGGCGGTCCATCTATTGGCGAAAGCCAGAAGGTGCGCGGGATGTGGTACGCGGTTTCTGTCTGGGTCAAGGATGGCCCGGGTACGGGCAAGTTGATCGCAGACTGGATGACTGACGGTCGTACGCATATCGATCACCACGCCATCGATTACTCCCGCTATTATCCGTTCCAGACGGACGAACACTACATTCATGACCGTTGCTATGAATCCGCATTCAAGATCTATAACCCCGCGGTTCACCCGCGTGAACCCTATGGTGGTGGTCGCGGTGTGCGAAAAAGCCCGTTCTTTGAGCGGGAAAAGGAATTGGGTGGTTACTTCATGGAGCTGGGGGGCTGGGAGCGTGCCCACGGCTACGCCAGTAACGAACACCTGTTGGACAAATACGCCAATCAGGTGCCGGTGCGTGAAAACGAATGGGACAATCGCCATTTCTGGCGGGTTTCCAACGCCGAACATCTGGAGATGAGCAACAACGTGGGCATGATCAACCTGTCCCACTTTGCCATGTACGATATCAAAGGTCCCGCCCACGTGGCCTTCATGGAATACCTGTGCGTCGCCCGTGTGGGTGCAGACAATCAGGTGGGCAGGGGGATATACACCCATTTCCTGGATGAAGAAGGTATGGTCAAGGCGGACTTCACGGTGTTCCGCATGGAAGACCGTTTCCGTTTTGTGGACGGGGCCGATGCCGGTAACCGCGATTTTGTTTACATGCAGCGCATGGCCGAAGATCACGGCTATGACGTAACCATCACCGACGTGACCGAGAAATACACTACCATCGGTCTCTGGGGGCCGAACGCACGTGAGGTGTTGGGTAAGGTTATCGATGATGCGGATGCTGTCAGCCACGAGAACTTCCCCTTTGCCGCCATCCAGACCATTGAAATCGCGGGTAAAAAAGTTGCCGCCTTCCGCATCAGTTATGTGGGCGAGCAGGGCTGGGAACTTCACATGGCCTATGACGACGGCCTCGCTGTGTGGGATGCCATTCGCGAACATGATGTCATGCCCTTCGGTGTGGAAACCTATGCCAACTCCCGGCGGCTTGAGAAGAGCCTGCGTCTACAGAACGCTGACCTGTTGACGGAATACAACCTGCTGGAAGCCGATCTGGCTCGACCCAGGGTGAAGGATGCGAATTTCGTGGGCAAAGCGGCTCACCTGGCCTTCCGTGAAAAAGATCACCAGGTTGCTATGCTCTGTACCATGGTGATGACCGACAATACGGACTCGAACGGTGTGGCGCGCTATCCGGTGGATACCATGCCTATCGTTGACCCGGCGACAGGCGAGCAGATCGTCGATGAACTGGGTCGCCGATCCTACACCACGTCTGTGGCTTTCGGCCCGACCATTGGTAAGAACATCATCCTTGGTTACCTGCCGCACGCCCTCGCGGTAAAGGGCAACAGATTTCAGGTGGAGTACTTTTGCGAGACCTATCCGGTGGAAATTGTCGGCGTCGGTTACGAGCCGCTCTATGATCCGGAAAACCTGAAACCGCGGACATAAGTGCCATCGCGAGCACAACCGGAATCTCAATAGCCATGCGGATTTTACAATCAGCCACGGAGTAGCCGCTCGGTTTGGGTGCATCTTGATCTGGAAATCTACTTGCATTCTGCGGATAAGCACATAGTTCTACTGGTGGAGGCTTTCCAGACCAGGATTTCGAATGACCGAAAAACCGAACCCTGTCGCTGAATTTCTTCGTACCCGTCGTTCCGTTATTGCGCAGAAACTGGGGGAGCCGGGACCCGATAAATCGACGCTTGATCAGATCATAGAAATCGGATTGAGAATCCCCGATCATTCCCGTTGCGGGCCTTGGAAAATTCAGATTATTGGCAAGGAAGGACAGGCTAAACTGGGAGAGAAATGGGCGGAGATTTTTGCCAAGGAGAACCCTACGGCGACGTCGGAGCAAATCGGGTTTTGGCAATTTCGACCAACATCAGCACCTGTGTTACTGGCTGTTACCTGTCATCCCAACCAGGAAAAACTGGGCAAGATACCGCTGTGGGAACAGGTTTTATCCGGTGGTGCGTTGTGTTTGAATCTATTGAATGGAGCGCATGCTCTTGGATTTGGCGCACAATGGTTGACGGAATGGCCCGCTTACAACAGTGAGGTTGTAGAGTTTCTCGGGCACGACGCCAGCACGGAAGTCTATGGTTTTATCTATATCGGTACTCCCGACGAGCCGCCCTCCGAACGTAAGCGGATTGGTGCCGACCAGGTTGTGAGTACCTGGCCGGAATAATCCCGGTACATCTTTACGTTAAAAACCATTGCCGCCGCACGCCCGTATACGGCAAAGAGAGCAATAGCAAAATCACCAACAGGAAAAAAAGAGGTCCCCAGGCGTTTCAAAAATATCCAGACACATGTACCCGATCAGGGATTACGAGACTTCAGAATTTCGTGTGTTTTGGGTGGATCAGGTTTCACCGAAGCCTTTTGGAACGGCAATTTCCGGCAGGTCTTCTGCCCGTTTGGCAAGGGCGCGACCGATGACCTTGCGTTGCACCTCTGTCGAGCCGTCAACGAGTTTGAGCATCTGTGCGAGAAGCGTCAGTCGGGCCATGCCATAGGATTTCAGCAATCCCATGCCGCCCAGGACCTGGGTACATGTGGTTGCGGCATTGAGCGCGGCATCGGGCACAAAGAGTTTGGCTTGTGCGGCCAGCAGAGACCCTTCAGGGGTGCCCAGTTCTTCAGCAGCTTTCCGGTAAAGCAACCTCGAAACTTCAAGGTTCGTCGCCACATCACCGAGCATCCATTGAATTCCATCCAAATCGATATTGCGCCCGCCATACATTTTCCGACCTTTTGCATATCGAAGGGCCGTGTCGAGAGCGGTTTCCATCAGGCCGCAACAACCCGATGCAATGGAGACTCGGGCAATGTCGATGGCCATCAACGCCCCTTTCAGTCCCATGCCCGGTTGCAGAATGACATTTTCTGCTGGCACCTTGACCCTGTCGAGATACATCTCGCCCATGGGCAGGAAGCGATAGGACGGCGTGTCATAAAGAGGGCCGAAGCTTAACCCTTTTGTACCGGCAGGGATGGCAACCATGGCCATGTCTTTGTGGCCCGGTTTCGACGAGGTTTTCGTGACAACGAGATAAACATCCGCCTCCGTTGCCAGTGACACCCACGCTTTGGCGCCGGAAATGGTGTAGCTGCCGTCGCGGCTGACCCGGGCGCGCGTATACATGGTCATGGGGTCGGAGCCTGACTGTGGCTCCGTCAGCGCGAAATTGGCCAGCTTTCGTCCGGTGATCAGATCCTTGGCCCAGGCGGCGCGAAAGGATTTTGTGGCGTATCCGCAAATAGCGAAGGTGCAGATATTATGCATGGAAAGGGCAAAGGCGTAGGCGCCGTCCCCTTTGCCAAGTTCTTCGTATACGCGAATGCCGTCGCCAAGGGCAAGGCCCTGACCGCCCAGGTTTTTTGGGCAATAGAGCCCTGTAAGCCCCAGCCTGGCGGCCTTGTCGGAAGCATCCCGCGGCCATTGTGCCTGCTCGTTCCAGGTGTCGATATTCGGCTTGATAACATCGTCGCTATGTTTTTTTGCGGCTTTCAGAACTTTATCGATGGGCTTCGGCATAAACAGGGTCCTTTGTCTTGCGTTTGGTTTGCTGCTCAGGACGCTAACATGACATTCCATGCTCCCGTTGGCACGGAATAAGTGTTGTCAACCCCGTTATTCATGTCACTTTGGTGCTGATTTTTGCATTTGACTGACTTTTGCATTCGATAGGCATTCATCATACCCATGTACCCCCTATCTTCGGGCGGCAGTAAATCTGGAGGCGATGAACTCAGAGCTGCCTTTGATGCATCGTCCCACGAAATGCTCAACGCAGGGGAAGTGGCGGCAATTCTGGCCTAACTGGGAGCATTCTCGCTGAACCGTTTTTCTCAAGCCATCTTCGCAATGGATTTCTTGGGGTCGTAGAACGGTGTTTTAACCACAGCTGCTGTCATTGGCCCCTTGGCCGTTTCGACGCTGAGGACCGTTCCCGGCTTTGCATTCTCGATCGACACCATGGCGAGGGCGATGTTCTGTTCAAGGCGCGGTGAGTAGATCGCCGACGTGATCTTGCCAACGATTTCGCCGTTGCGGCGGATAGGCCAGAACGTGGTGTTTGGTCCGTCCAATCGCTCACCGTCAAGATGCAGGCCGACTTGTCTGCGGTTGACGCCTGCATCAAGGATTCGTCGCAGGGCATCCTTGCCGATAAAATCAGCATCCATGTCCAGATTGACGAGACGCTCGAGGCCCAGTTCAAATGGATTTGTGTGGATATCGGCATCCGCATGATAGGACAGCATGCCACCCTCAATCCGGCGGATGGAGGATGTGTGACCCGGTTGAAGGCCAAACGGCTTGCCCGCCGCCATAATGGCTTCCCAAAGCTCATCGCCACGCGACCCATCCTGAAGGTACAGCTCGTAGCCCAGCTCGCTGGACCAGCCGGTACGCGATACGACGAGCGGTATTCCGTTGAGCTCGACGTTGCGTAGCCAGTAGTATCGCAGATCCATGATCTCGTCACCGAACAGCACCCGCATGATCTCACCCGATTTTGGACCCTGTAGTTGCAGGGGGGACACGTCGGGTTCAGAAATGGACACATCAAAAGCACTGTGCACGGCGACGCCCTGTGCCCAGAGCAGAATGTCGCTGTCAGCCAGCGAAATCCAGAAGCGGTTCTCTGCCAGTCGTAAAAGGACAGGATCGTTCAGGATGCCGCCCGCCGCATTGGTAATAAGGATGTATTTGCATTGGCCCACCGCCAGATTGGACAGGTCTCGGGGCGTCAGCATCTGAATGAAGGCGCCCGCATCCGGACCGGTGATCTCAACCTGACGTTCGACCGCCACATCGCACAGGATGGCATTATTCACCAGAGTCCAGAAATTCTGTTCCGGGTCGCCGAAATCGCGGGGAATGTACATGTGGTTATAGACCGAGAATGCTTGCGCACCCCAGCGAACCGTTGCGTCGAAGTAGGGGGATTTTCGAATTTGCGTGCCGAAACCGAATTTTTCCGATTGGGTCATAGTTGGATTACACCGCCGCCGTTCCATTAGCCATATCATCTACTGCGTCGTCCGGCGACCAGTAATACGCCTGATATCGCTCGTCCAGGGGGTATTTGCAATATGATTGGCGTGGTTGGTCATTACTTTCCGGGCGATAATCGCAATGATTTCGGAGATGTTCTCTTTGGTGTATCCGGCATCCAGAAAGGCTTCGATGTTGTCCGACGAGGCTCATCTCCGGTCCCGTACCATGATAATGGTGAACTGACGCAAGGCTTCCGGCTTTTATCGTCTTAGGCCACGGCGGCACGGGCAGCCCCCAGCTTCATTAGGTCCGAAAGTGCCCTATCAGTCAAATCGGCAGTTTAGAGGTTATTTCCGTATGACCGGAAACAGGTCGCTATCCATGACATCACCGGGGTTCAGCGTGCAGGTGTCGAATTCTGTGAATGGCGGCGACATTTCACCGTCGCGAATGACAAACCGCGCATCGTCGCCCGTCCACCGGAAAGATACCGCCCGGCGGCGGGTGTCACCGGAGGCATTGCCCGGGGCGCCGTGGATGGTGCGGAAATGGAAGCCGACGCAATCGCCCGGTTCCAGGCCGAAAGAGACAATGTCATAATTCTCCCGATTGGCTTCAATGTCCGGGATGGTTTCAAATCCCTCGTCTTCGCGTTTGTAGTCGGTGCCGGTGAACTTCGTCGGTATGAACCAGCGGCCCCATTTGTGGGACCCCTGAATGAATTCGACCCCGCGCTCTTTCGGCACCGGATCCAGGGGGATCCAGATGCTGACGTTGTCGTCACCGCTGACGCAGTAGTAGGGCTGATCGTGATGCCAGGGGGTTCGATCTTGCGTTCCCGGCTCTTTCACCACCACGTGCTCATGAAACAGGTTGACCTTGGACGAACCCATGAGAGCCCCGGCGAGATCGG
Organism: Rhodospirillales bacterium; assembly: GCA_963921245.4. Taxonomy (GTDB): domain Bacteria; phylum Pseudomonadota; class Alphaproteobacteria; order Rhodospirillales; family Casp-alpha2; genus JABJGO01. The sequence continues at coordinate 1,727,336 of CAWUEY030000001.1, forward strand.
CAACGGGCGAGTTACGGGCGAAATCCTCGTACTCGGCAATACGCGACCAGTTACAATAGTCACCAAAGAAATGACCGGGTTTGCCTTCGGGTGTATATTCCCGACGATACCTTCCAGGCTCTGCTATATTTTTTTCCAACCCACGGGCGAGTACATTCATCCAGTGGTTATCGAAGGCCCGCCGGATGACGGCAACGCCGCTTTCCTGAAAACCCCGAATGGTTTGGTCATCTAGATCCGTCGTCATCGGTTACGGACTCCTGTTTGTCTGAAAACTACCACTTGATTCGGTTGTTATCCATTGCCAATAGTTTACGGATGGATGAAACGTTTTTTGTTGTTGCTAAAGCGCTATTGTGCCTGCTGCCCGGCGTATGGCTGGCACTCGGGGTCCTGGATAATCTGCGATATCCCGATATCAATCGTGAAGATGTCGCCCGGGTCTTGCGGCTGGAAGCGCTCAAGGAATGGCCGGAGGTGATGGCCCATGTGGCACATCGGCGGGTGGACAATCCGACCCTGGTGCGGATTGTCTTTGCCCTGATTGTGACCGGTGAGTTGACGGCAACGGTGCTGTTGTTGATCGGTGGAGTAGGGCTTGGCGGTGCGGCGGCGGGCTTTTGGCCGATGGGCGACCTCTTGATGCTCGCACAAGCAGGGGCGCTGGTCTTTACGTGTGTATGGGGCGGCATGGTGATCGGTGGGCAGTGGTTTTATTACTGGTATGGTGCTTTCGGTCAGCACACGCACCTCTTATCCCTGATCTGGGGCCTTGGAACCCTGGGTTTGCTGACGACTTGATACCTCGGTTACATCGTCGCAGTTTCCATTCTGGTCAGCGCACAACTTTCCATTGTTCCGTGTCCACGAAACAGCGTTCTTTGTAAACCAGATCGTCGGTAAAACCGGAACGGGACAGACAACTGGCGGCCATCCGGGGCCTCGTCGCTTTTCCAATGAATGATAGAGGCGATGTCGCCCATGTCGTCGGTTTCTTTGGTCGATTTCTTCGATGGAGGTGATTTCAATCGCCGTGGGCAACTCATTCCCACCCGCGTTTTATGATGTCCGCATATGGTGCCATTACGATTTTCTTTCCCATTTCTAGCTTTTTTGATGCTCGCTGTTCTGTATTCATCCGTCAACCACATGGATGTCCCACGGGTATTGGGTCAGGCAGACCGCATCGTTTTCGCGGATATGGATGGTTTCGCTGAGTTCCATGCCCCAGCCGTCCATCCACATTCCAAGGATGATGTGGACAACAGCATTTTCCGGCACGATGGTGGCTTCGTTGGCTCGGAAGCTGAGGGTGTGTTCACCCCAATCGGGACCGTAAGCAACACCGATGGAATAGCCGATGCGGCTTTTCTTTTCGAGCCCATGTCTGTTAAGGACTGCCTGCCACGCGGCATGGACATCGCCCGCCTGTATGCCGGACGTCATGGTGTCCAGCACCGCCTGCATGCCTTCGCGTACAGCTGCAGATGTTGAAACCAGATCTGTCGGTTGTTCGCCAATATGAACGGAACGGGCGAGTCCCGCATTGTAGCGGTGCTTACAACCACCCAGTTCAAAGGAAACCGTCTGACCGGTCTCAAACAGTGCGTCAGTCCACATGGGATGGGCGGTGCTACCACCTTCACCCGCCAGCACCAGCGGATGAAGCGCGGGCATGTCGCCACCAAACTCCGGCGTGCCCTTGATACCGGCGGCGATAATGTCGGCCATCAAATCACATTGACGAACACCCGGTTTGATACCGGCGTACGCGACATCCATGCACAATCCGGCGAGCACGGCCGCTTTTCTCAGGCACTCGATTTCCGCAGGACTTTTAACAACCCGAACCCAGTTAACCAACAGGTCCGCATCGACCCAGGTTGCGTTAGGCAAACCGGCCTGAAGATGGCCAACGGTCTTGGGCGGCAAGTAGTAGACATCGCTTTCATACCCTACATGCTTTCCATCCAAGCTGGCACCGCGCATCCAGTCAGCCATGTAACTGGCAGGGTGGTCATCGGGGCGTTGCACCAGATGTTCGGGGTAGGGGACCAATTGATCGTCACGCAGATACGTGGTGAACGCCGCGGCTCCCGCATCCATTTCACGCCCGATCCAGGTTGGATCAATGTCGAGTCCCAGGACCATAATCTGGGGCGTATAGAATGACCAGGCATCATAACCGGTCAGCCAGTTGATATTGTTAGGGTCTCCAATGACCAGTGCGTCCAGGCCATGTTTTTCCATGGATTGGCGGGTGCGTTGGACACGATCGGCGTATTCTGCGGGGCTGAACGGTGGGGCCATGACGATGACTGTACCTGTGGTTGTGAGCAATGCTACAGGAACTGGTTAGCGTCCATGGCGGCAACGTGTTTATTGATAGCATCCAGCACATTTGTCACCCTGGTATTGGTTTTGATGTAATTGGTGCGATTGATCATTTTTTTGTTCCATGAAAAACATTAGGCCCGACAATCTGCCGGGCCTTTCGAAACCTTGTACAATCCGGAGATTACCCCAGTTCGGAATCCAAAGCGGGAACCGCTTCGAACAGATCGGCAACCAGGCCATAATCGGCAACCTGAAAAATCGGGGCTTCTTCATCATTGTTGATGGCAACGATGACTTTGGAGTCCTTCATGCCGGCCAGATGTTGAATGGCACCGGAAATACCAACCGCTATGTACAGATCAGGAGCAACAACCTTACCGGTCTGTCCAACCTGAAAATCGTTGGAGACATAACCGGCATCCACAGCGGCACGGGAAGCGCCGACGGCGGCGTTCAGTTTGTCGGCTACAGACTCGATCAACGGGAAATTATCACCGGACTTCATGCCACGGCCGCCGGAAATGACGATACGGGCCGTGGTCAGTTCCGGACGATCGCTTTTGCTGACTTCCTGGCTGACGAAAGTCGAAAGCCCGGCGTCACCCGTTCCACCAATGGCTTCCACGGAAGCGGTGCCACCTTCTTCGGCAACAGCTTCGAAAGACGTGGTCCGGATGGTAACCAGTTTCACGGAGTCTGTTGACTGAACCGTTGCCATGGCGTTACCCGCATAGATCGGACGAACGAAGGTGTCATCGCTCTTGACTTCGGTGATTTCTGAAATCTGCTGAACGTCCAGCAGAGCCGCAGCACGCGGCATGGTGTTCTTGCCGAATGTGGTAGCCGCCGCCAGAACGTGGCTGTAGTTGGGTGCCAGTTGTACGATCAGCGGCGCGATGTTTTCCGCGATATCGTTGGCGTATTCAGCAGAGTCTGCATTCAGGACCCTGGAAACGCCGGGTATTTTTGCAGCAGCTTCGGCAACGGCGTCGGTGCCGCTACCAGCAATCAGGATTTCGATATCGCCGGAGAGCTGAGACGCAGCGGCAACCGTATTGAAAGTTGCGCTGGCAAGCGACTGATTGTCGTGTTCTGCGATTACCAGGATTGTCATGAGATCACCTTTGCTTCATTGCGAAGTTTGTCTATCAGTTCACCAACGTTGGCAACAATCACACCAGCTTCGCGGGCCGGCGGGTCGTTGACGGAAATCACGTTGACGCGGGGGCTGATGTCCACACCCAGCTCAGCAGGCGTCGTGGTATCCAGCGGCTTTTTCTTGGCCTTCATGATGTTGGGAAGGCTGGCGTAGCGCGGTTCGTTCAGGCGCAGATCAACGGTAACAATCGCGGGCATCTTCAGGGTGACGGTCTGCAGACCAGCGTCCACTTCGCGGGTGACGTTGATGGTGTCACCGCTACCGTCGACGTTGGAAACAAACGTGCCCTGCGACCAGCCTAGCAGAGCGGACAGCATCTGACCGGTTTGGTTGTTGTCGCCATCGATGGCCTGTTTGCCCATGATTACTATACCGGGACCTTCATTGTTGACAACGGCTTTCAGTAGCTTGGCAACGGCAAGCGGCTCCAGAGTTTCATCGGTTTCGATCAGAATGCCACGGTCCGCACCCATAGCCAGCGCTGTGCGCAGGGTTTCCTGAGACGAAGAGGCACCGACAGCAACGGCGATGACTTCCTCGGCCGTACCGGCTTCTTTCATTCGAACGGCTTCCTCAACCGCGATTTCGCAAAACGGGTTCATAGCCATTTTGACATTCGCGGTTTCAACGCCGCTGTTGTCGGCTTTAACCCGGACCTTGATGTTGGCGTCGATGACGCGCTTGACTGGAACAAGAACCTTCATGATGCATCCGCGCAAATTTGGGTTTATTTCTGTGAAGAATCCCTGACCCGAAATCAGCCATTCTCACGACGAAACGCATTTGTGAAATTTTGAGGTCAAACTTTCATTCATGCGACGGCGGAATGTAGTGCCGCGCAAAAAAAAATGCCAGCAAAATTACGGTATTCTGTCGCAAAAATACGCCTGTCCATTTTTCGACACTATGACGTTTGTAGAAAAGTATTGGGCGGCTGGGGGGCAGTGATTTATGGTATCCATCGTTAAATAATCGCTGGTTAGTCACATACGTTGTTTTCAGGCAAAGGTCCGCCAGAGCCTGCGCCGGGTGCAGGAGAAAAAAATGCGTCAAGAAGCTGCAGGACGGCGGCGCAACCGTGGAGGTGGGCGAGATGCCCGTCGGGCGAAACGGGAAGGCGGCGGCGTGGCCTCCACACCTTACATTATCCGCAAAATTCCGCTGTTCGAAATTTGCAGCCAGGAAGGGTTGGAAATCATTGAAGCCAACGCCGACACGGTGTTGCAGGAAATCGGCATTGATTTCCGGGATGATCCGGAAGTCATCGAAATCTGGAAAAACGCCGGTGCCGATGTTCAGGGCGAGCGGGTTCGATTCGAAAAAGGCATGTTGCGCGCGATTTTGAAGACCGCGCCGCCCCGGTTTACTCAACACGCCCGCAACCCGGCCCGCAATGTGGAAATCGGCGGAGACAGCACGGTGTTTGCACCGGTTTACGGACCACCTTTTATCCGAAACCTGGATGATGGTCGGCGCTACGGTACGATTAAGGACTTCCAGAATTTCATCAAACTGGCCTACATGTCGCCCAGCCTGCACCATTCCGGCGGCACCGTATGTGAACCGGCCGACCTGCCGGTGAATAAACGCCATTTCGACATGGTCTATTCCCACATGCGATATTCCGACAAACCCTTCATGGGTTCGGTTACTGCGTCGGAACGGGCGCAAGACACCGTCGAGATGTGCAAAATTCTGTTTGGTGCGGATTTTGTCGATCAGAATGCGGTGGTAATCAATCTCATTAACGCCAATTCGCCCATGACCTTTGACGATACCATGCTGGGTGCGTTGAAAGTTTATGCACGTAACAACCAGGCCTGTATCGTCTCACCGTTTATTATTTCCGGTGCCATGGCCCCGGTGTCGCCGGTTGGCACGCTCACCCAGGCTCTTGCCGAAGGTATGGTGGGAACGGCGCTGACCCAGCTGATCCGTCCCGGTGCGCCGGTGGTGTTCGGCATGTTCTCAAGCTCCATGTCCATGCAATCCGGTGCCCCCACATTCGGCACGCCGGAACCGATCATGATTCTGGCGACGGCGGCGCAGCTCGTCCGTCGTCTGGGGTTGCCGTTCCGCTCCGGTGGGTCGCTCTGCACCTCGAAAATCGCGGACGCCCAAGCGGCCTACGAAAGCGCCCATACCATCTGGCCGACCGTGACGGCTGGTGTAAATTTCGCCCTCCACAGCGCAGGCTGGCTGGAAGGTGGCCTCGCATCGGGTTATGAAAAATTGGTGATGGATGCCGATCAACTTGGCATGATGCAAAAACTGTCACAGGGCCTCGATCTCACCGAAGAAGGACAGGCCATGGATGCCATCCGCGAGGTTGGTCCCGGCAATCACTATCTGGGTTGCGAGCACACCAAGCGCAATTTTGAAACCGCGTTTTATGGTTCCAGGATCGCCAACTACGACTCATTCGAACAATGGGAAGCCGAAGGGGCTCTGGATACGGCCCAGCGCGCCAACAAGCGCTGGAAGGAGATGTTGGCGAGCTATCAGGCACCGGAGATTGATCCCGGTCTGGATGAAGCGCTTCGGGAATATGTTACCAGACGCAAGGACAGTTTTGCGGACTCCAACATCTAGGAATTGGTCGCAAAACCGATTTGAAAACGGCCCTTAGCGATAAGGACCGTTTTTGTATATGCTGGCTCTCTGTTTATTGGTCGGGAGCAATACCATGATGAAACGTGCCGGTGCGCCGTGGATGGATGCGGATGATTATGGCCGTACGCTGCGCGGAATGGGTTTCAACCTGTTGGTTCGGGATATGGAACGTGCCCTGCATTTTCAAACCGAAGTGCTGCGGGCTTCTGTGGTGTATGCCGACGTGGATTTTGCCGTTGTCAAAGGCTTCGGGACTGAGTGGATGCTGCACACCGACCACACCTACAGCGACCATCCCCTTTATGGCAGTCTGACCGGTGATCTGGCCCGTGGCGTTGGCGTGGAGTTGCGGATCTATGATTGTGATCCGGATGCGGCGGAGAAGCGGGCACGGAATGCTGGATACACGATCCTGGCCGGCAGCGCCGACAAACCCCACGGTCTGCGCGAGGTCTATATTCTGGATGACGACGGGTACCTCTGGGTGCCGGGCGATGTGAAAAAGAAGGATTAGAGGTCATATTTCCTGTAAAATCCCTTGTAAGGCGCTGTTTGGGATATGTCACGGTTCATACCATAGAACTGCCTTTGGCCGATGGTGGCAAAATTGTTTGCCAAATCCTGTGGACGGTTCCCCATATGATCCGACATGATCAAAAAAAATCAGTCCCGGTGGCGCGCCATTGGCCCGCGTGCTACCGCCCTCCATCTGACACGATGCTCCAATGACGGGTCGGAAAAACAGGATTGTCGTATTACAAAAAAAGGATGTCGCAATAGGGCAATAAATTTTCAAACGATAAGCCATTGTTTGGCGAAATATCCCATCAATCCGAAACGAACCGTTATCAAAATTCGGTCGAGCAGTTCAACGAGGACACAATGGCTACTCCAACCCGCGCAAAGTATCTGATTATCGGTGCCGGCATTCACGGCATGTCCACTGCCTGGCACCTGGGCATGCACATGAAGACCAAAGGCCACGAGCCCCGCAACACCGATGAAGCCTGCGATATTCTGATCGTGGATAAAAGTGCGATTGCTTCCGGTGCCAGCGGCATCGCCTGTGGTGTGGTGCGCAACAACTACTTTCAGCCGGCCATGCGCGAGTTGATGGCGCACAGCGTCTCGGTTTGGGAAACCGATCCGGAGGCCTTTTCCTACAATCCCGTCGGATACATGCAGATCAGTCATGAAGGCATGCACGAAGATGTGGGCGCTATCTATGAACAGCAAAAAGCTATCGGTTACGAATCCGAGTTCATCGAAGGTGCCGATGATTGCATGACGTACATGCAGGGTATCTTCCACGACTGGCAGGCCCAGGGCATCACCAGTGTCCTACACGAGAAAAAAGGCGGCTACGCCAACAACACCAAGGCCATGTATGGCCTGGCGGAAAAGGCAGAGGCCGCCGGTGCCAGGATTATGTCGGGCGTCGAGGTTACCGGATTCCGGTATTCCGGACGGTCGGTGTCAGCCGTGGAAACCAGCAAGGGTGTCATTGAATGCGAGGAACTGATTATTGGCGCCGGCCCCTGGGCCAAGACGGTTTGGGACATGATGGATCTGCCCAAAACCATCGACATCAAGGGGGCCGACGGCACCCTACATAAAGATGTCGATATGTGGATTTACTGGAGCCTGCAGGAAGGCACACTGGGCGTTGATCCCAACTTCCTGAAAAACAACGAAGGTGGCATGCCGCCGGTAATCCATGTGGATACCGATGCACCGCTGATCTCCGATGAGGACGGTTCCGTCATTACTGAAGAGCCCTGGGGCATCTACTACAAGCCGGATTTCCATTTCAACGGTGTTCAGGGCGGTGCCATGCCGTTTCCGGTGGAACAGGAAACCGACAAGGTGGCGGTTGATCCCTATGGACCCGCCAGCCCGGATTTCGTGGTCGGACCCGAATTCGCCCACATGTGGACGTCAGCGCTGGCGCATTGTCAGAAACGGTTTGAGGGGCATGGTCACCTGTTTGGCAAGGAGCCATCCGGCGGGATCGGCTCGTTCACCCCGGACAGTTTCCCCGTCTTCGACCGGTTCCGCGAGAACGTCTATTTCATCGCGGACTCGAACCACGGCTTTAAAATGCTGGGCGTCGGTGCCCTGGTGGCCGACGATATCATGGGCAAAGGTGCTGCGCTGCTGGAACCTTTCCGTTTCTCACGGTTCGCCGAAGGCAAACTTCACCCGGTGTCCAACAGTCCTTATCCCTGGAGCTAGCTAGCGATAGCGGCAAACCTCAAATCTCCACTTCGGCGGGGATTTTTTGTTTATTCCTCAGAGTTCTAAGGCGGCGCCGATTTCCACCATATTACGAATGGGCGCGTAATCTTCCGGTTCGAGAACGGCGGCGCCTTTCAGCAACTGCTGATCGGCAAAGGGCACCAGGGCGGGATCGGCCAGGGCATTGAACAGACCGTCCCGCAGGGCCTGAACCTCGTCGTTGCTGGCACTACCACGGGTAATAAACGGCAATCCCGGTGCCGCGGGCGTTTCACACAGAATACGCACCCCCTCCAGAACTGACGGGCGATATCGACGATAGAGTTCGAGCGTCACACCATCCACGCAGGCACAGTGGGCGTTCCGCGCCCGAACGGCAAGGATACTGCCCTCGTGGGATCCGGTAACCAGCGTGCGGGCAAAAAAACGATCGCCGCCGGGTTCCAGCACTGCAATGCTCGCACGAAACGCATTGAAACCGGACTGGGAGTCCCGGCTGTTTATGGCGGCATCCAGATTTTCCAGGTCGGCAATGCTGTCGATATTGAGATCGTCCCGAACGATAATCTGGCTGCGGTAGTTGGGACCTTCACAACCCGGTGCTTCGTAGATGGGCGTTGCCACCATGCGCACCGCCTTGCCCAGCAGGTACAGCATCGGAAACCCGCAAGTCTGGGAGAATATTAGATTGGGAGAGCGCCAATGATCCAACAGTGTTTCGGGCTTTGACAGCGTTTCCGGCGTGAGTGTCACGCCGGCTTCACGCATATGGCGGGCAAGCCCGCGCCACCATATACCCACCGTGTCCTCAACCTCCGCCAGGGTATACATGGGCAGGGACGCTGATCCTGCAGGAGGCGGATACGGTATGATTTCTGCGCTGTTGGTCATGACGACCGATCCCCATCCAGCTTGCCCGCCGACGTGGTTTCGAACCGGGGTAGACCATCATCAGGCAGGTCTAGGAAGTCGGCCAGGTCGCAGGTGTAGATATGCCCACTGGCCTTGAGACCCGATGGTTGCTCAAGATTCCCGGCGGTTATACTGACCCGGTCGCCACCATGGCGGCACCAGAACAGGCTGGAACCGAAGGTGCGGCATAAGCCGCGTTCGGCCTTGCCGGAAGAGCGGTACCCGGCAAGGCCTTCCTCGGTTTCAAAAACAAGGGCGTCTGAAGCAACCTGGGTATAGGTGCCCTTGCTGCCGTGGACACGTCGACACTGTCCGCAATAGCAGTTTACCACCGCCCGCAAGCCATCCCACGAGGCGGAGCGAACGGAGCCACACAGACATTGTCCCGCTGCGCTGGGTGATTGACCATGCCTTTGATCCGTTATGTCGATTTCCCAATTGGTTACGGCTTGTTCCATTCCATAGTAGCCCCACAGTTTCCAGCAGGACAAACAGATAAAATTTGTGGATGGAAACAATAGGTCCGCAAATGACACGGTAGCCACGATCATCTTCTATACCAGGGAGACCCGGAAAGACAGGGATGGTCAACGACAGGAAAAATGTGCTACACTGCGTGGATAGAAGGTATAACCATTATGACCAACCCTGCCTACATTCTTGAGGACGCGGGCTTCACCCGCGACCAGATAAACGCTCTTACCGTTTACTGGGACGGCAGTGTTGCCACAAAGGAAGATATTGCCAACCTGCGCAGTGAACTAAAGGAAGACATTGCCCACCTTGATGGCAGGATCAAGGACCTGCGCAGTGAATTGAAAGAGGACATTGCCCACCTTGACGGCAAGATTGACACGACGACCGCAGATCTGCGCGGTGAGATGAAAGAACTGCGCACCGAGCTTCGCTACATTAAATGGATCGGCGGTGCCATTCTTGTGGGTGTCTTCATCCCGTTGATCAAGGGTTTTATGGGCTAATTACTGATCGGCAATGCTGGCGTAAATCCTCCGGAAGCCGCTGGGCGGCAACATCTTTCAGGGAAAGTGCGAGAGACCGTTGGCAGTGCGTAGTCACTGGCGGCTCATGCCTTGCGAGGCAAAGCGTTGCCAGCCAGTGGTATTTTCACGGTCAGGGAATTGCCGTTAGGGCAAAATGTGCTACACTGTGTGGACAGAAGGTATAACCATTATGACCAATCCTGCCTACATTCTTGAGGACGCGGGCTTTACCCGCGACCAGATAAACGCTCTTACCGTTTACTGGGATGGCAGTGTTGCCACAAAGGAAGACATTGCCAACCTGCGCAGTGAACTAAAGGAAGACATTGCCCACCTTGATGGCAGGATCAAGGATCTGCGCAGTGAGCTGAAAGAGGACATTGCCCACCTTGACGGCAAGATCGAGACGCAAGGCGAAAGACTGGAAGGCAAGATCAAGGACCTGCGCAGTGAACTGAAAGAGGACATCGCAGATCTGCGCGGTGAGATGAAAGAACTGCGCACCGAGCTTCGCTACATTAAATGGATCGGCGGTGCCATTCTTGTGGGTGTCTTCATCCCGTTGATCAAGGGTTTTATGGGCTAATTACTGATCGGCAATGCTGGCGTAAATCCTCCGGAAGCCGCTGGGCGGCAACATCTTTCAGGGAAAGTGCGAGAGACCGTTGGCAGTGCGTAGTCACTGGCGGCTCATGCCTTGCGAGGCAAAGCGTTGCCAGCCAGTGGTATTTTCACGGTCAGGGAATTGCCGTTAGGGCAAAATGTGCTACACTGTGTGGACAGAAGGTATAACCATTATGACCAATCCTGCCTACATTCTTGAGGACGCGGGCTTTACCCGCGACCAGATAAACGCTCTTACCGTTTACTGGGACGGCAGTGTTGCCACAAAGGAAGACATTGCCAACCTGCGCAGTGAACTGAAAGAGGACATTGCCCACCTTGATGGCAAGATCGAGGCGCAAGGCGAAAGACTGGAAGGCAAGATCATAGCCCTTGATGGCAAGATCGACACGACGACCGCAGAACTGCGCAGTGAACTGAAAGAGGACATCGCAGACCTGCGCGGTGAGATGAAAGAACTGCGCACCGAGCTTCGCTACATTAAATGGATCGGCGGTGCCATTCTCGTGGGTGTTTTCATCCCGTTGATCAAGGGTTTTATGGGCTAGCCTCTTTGCTGTTGTGTGTGCTGTAGTGTATGTGCTGTGGTATATGGAACGCCGGAACGAGGGCTTGCCCTGGTGCACTATCTTTCTTCCTTGATTTTTTCCCTGGCCTTTCCCTCGTGTCTTTACAACCCCCTTAAAACGCCTGATAGTCGGGTCAAACGATTCGGGCCATTGGCCCTGGTTCTTCCAAGGGTGCCGCCCTGGGTGAGGGGTGCTTCGGGCCTGTTGCCCGTTTTTTCTGAGAGGGTTGTCAGGAGGCTTGTTAACAGGCTTGTCAAAAGGGCCTGTTGAGGGGATTGTTAACAGCAATTGTCAACAGGCTTGGCTAAGGGGGTTATGCCTTGAACGCTGTGGAGATTGAGGAGGCCATATCGGCCCTGGCTGAGGCGCCGTTCGATGCGGCTGAGTTTCCTTTTGCCTTTCTTGAGGCGTTCGGCAACAAATCCACCACCATCAAGAAGCTTCGCAACGGCGCAACCAATCCCTCAGACGTGCCGGGCGGTGTCCTACAGCGGGGCCACATCCACCTGGCGTGCTGTGGCGGCGAGAATGCAGGCGTTGGTAATACAGGTGGTGATGCCAGCGATGATACAGCCGGTGATGCAGCCAGTGATACAGCCAGTGATACAGGCAATAATACAGGCGGCGTCACGGCTACGCTCGCCGCGCTCAAGGCCAGCCGGGCCACCAACACGGCGCGCAACGGGGTCGGATATGTGCTGGCCACCGACGGTCAGTGGTTTGAGGCGGAAAACCTGAGCTCCGGCGATACCATCGCCTGTGACTACAAGGATTTCCCTAACCATTTCGGGTTTTTCCTGCCGCTGGCGGGGATCACGACGGTCAAACAAATTCGCGAGAACGCGTTTGATATCCGCGCCACCAGCCGCCTCAACAAGCTGTATGTGGAGCTTTTGCGCCATAATCCCGACTGGGGCACGCCGGAGCGGCGCTCAGACATGAACCATTTTATGGCGCGCCTGATCTTCTGCTTCTTTGCCGAAGACACCGACATTTTTCTCAAGGACAACCTGTTCACTGGGACCATTGAACAGATGACCTCTGCTTCGGGTCGCGGGGTCGCCCAACCCCATACCCAACCCCACACCAAACCGCCCGCCCAACCCCATGCCAAAACGCCCGCCCAAACACCTGCCAATACACATTCTAACAATACGCCCGCCAATACGCCTGCCAATACACAGACCAATACCCATGAGGTCATTGGCGAGATCTTTCGCGCCATGAGCACCGATTTAAGCGACAGGGGGGCGGCTGGCTTGCCGCGCTGGGCAAATGACTTCCCCTATGTGAACGGCGGGCTGTTTTCAGGGAACACCGAAGCGCCCCGGTTCTCCCGCATGGCGCGCTCTTATCTTTTGCATGTGGGCGGCCTCGACTGGCAACAGATCAACCCCGATATCTTCGGCTCCATGATCCAGGCCGTGGCCGATGAAGAGGAGCGGGGTGCTTTGGGCATGCATTACACCAGCGTGCCCAATATCCTCAAGGTCTTGAACCCGCTGTTCTTAGATGACCTGCGTGACCAGTTGGACCGCGCGGGCGACAATGGCCGGAAGCTCTTGAACCTGCGCGGGCGGCTCGCCACCATACGGGTGTTTGACCCGGCCTGTGGGTCGGGGAACTTCCTTGTCATTGCTTATAAGGAAATGCGGGCCATTGAGCATGAGATCAATAAACGCCGGGGCGAGACCCATGAGAAGTCAGTAATCCCGCTCACCAACTTCCGGGGCATTGAGCTTCGCGATTTCCCGGCAGAAATCGCCCGCTTGGCCCTCATCATTGCCGAATACCAGTGCGATGTCCTCTATCGCGGGCAACAGGAAGCCTTGGCCGCGTTCCTGCCGCTCGATACACAGAACTGGATTACCTGCGGCAATGCGCTTCGCCTCGATTGGCTTTCCATCTGCCCGCCCACTGGCAAGGCGGTGAAGCTCGCCGCCCATGACCTTCTCCACACGCCGCACGATCAATCCGAGATCGACTTTGAGAACGAGGGCGGTGAAACCTACATCTGCGGCAACCCACCGTATAAGGGCTCTACGTGGCAGTCAAAAGAGCAGAAGGAAGATATGCAGTTTGTTTTCACGGGCCGCGTGAAGAATTGGAAGTCTCTCGATTATGTCGCGGGCTGGTTCATGAAGGCCGCCGATTTCGGGACCCGGACACCTGGGGCGGCGGCCTTTGTTAGCACAAACTCAATCTGTCAGGGGCAGCAGGTTTCTCTTCTCTGGCAACCCATATTCGAGACAGGGCATGAGATTTCGTTCGCGCATACGTCTTTCAAGTGGGCAAACCTGGCCAGCCATAATGCGGGCGTCACGGTGGTTATTGTCGGTCTCTCAAACCGGGCGGGCAAAACGCGGCGGTTATTCTCCTTAGGCGATGACGGCATTCCCACAGAGCAGGCGGCTGACCATATCAACGCGTATCTTGTACCCGGCCCAAATGTGATTGTTGAGCGGGCCGCAAGGCCCAAACGTGATCTACCAGAAATGGCCATTCGGTAACAAGCCAACAGACGGCGGCAATCTCCTGTTGAGCGGGGCGGAAGTGGACGCCCTGTCACTGACAGAAAAACAACGCGCGCGGTTTATCAGGAGGTTTCTTGGCTCCGCCGAGTTCATTCAGGGTAAGGAGCGTTACTGCCTTTGGATTGAAGACGATCATCTCGAGGAAGCGCGATCAATAGAGGCCATCAATGAGCGCATTGAACGGGTTCGTGATATGCGTTTGAAGAGGTCTGATAAGCAGGCGCAAATGAGATGGCCAAGCGATCACATCAAATGCGCGAAATGAATGTCGGAAGCTCACATACAATAGTTGTTCCTGTCACTTCATCTGAAAACAGAGAGTATCTACCGGTTGGGTTGCTGCCTAAAAGCACGATAGTAAGTAATCTTGCCTTCGCCCTCTACGATGCACCGCTGTGGAACATGGCGATTATCGCCTCGAAACTGCATCTGGTCTGGATCGCCACCGTCTGTGGGACAATTGGAAACAAGGCTACAGCTACTCCAACACGTTGGGCTGGAACACGTTCCCTGTGCCCAAACTGACCGAGAAGAACAAAGAAGACCTCACCCGCGCGGCCCGTGATATTCTGCTGGCCCGTGAGGCCCATTTCCCGGCGACCATCGCCGATCTCTATAACCCGATGCCTGGGAACCTACGCGCCGCCCATGATCTGGGTGATGAAGTTTTGGAGCGTATCTACATCGGGCGGCGCTTCAAGAACGACACCGAACGCCTCGAAGACCTGTTCCAGCGCTACACAAAAATGACGGCCACCTCCAAAACCCCGTAAACACGTAAACACCCCGCCGACACCGCTGACATCGCTGACATCGTCGACATCGGCGGCGGGCATTGACAGACCCCGGCGGGAAGGATGATAGTAGGCGCATGAGCACCATGAACGCGGAAATGTACGATGCCCTGATCGCGGCGGGCGCGCCCGACGACAAGGCGCGGGCGGCGGCGGCGTCCCTGTCCGAGGAAAACCTGGCGACAAAGGGCGACATTCACCGCCTCGAAAAGGAACTGATCGTCATCAAATGGATGCTGGCGCTGGTCATCGCCGCGACGGTTGTTCCGCTGGCCCGCGACCTGCTCTGAGCCTGCGTCGCCAGTGGCTTTCGTATAAACCGAGTTAATCTAAAGATCCGGCGACCACACACTGTGGCCTTCACGCCGACAACAGGGAGCTGACAGAACATGAACAATCCGGAACCGGAAAGCGAAAAGGACCATCCCGGCATGGGTGCCAGCGGGTCTTTCCAGACACAAGGTCAAGGTGTTACTGATAGGAACAAATCCATTCCGTCCGTATCTGTGAACTATGCCTGCAACGGCCGCTCAAAGACGGCCAATGAATTTGGTATGCGGGTCATGCAGGAACGGGCCTATGAGAGGCGGGGTGAGCAATACCTGCTCATCAAATCGCCGCCGGCGTCCGGCAAAAGCCGTGCGCTGATGTTTATCGCGCTCGACAAGCTGGCCAATCAGGGCATTGAACAGGCCATTGTGGTGGTGCCGGAGAAATCCATCGGCGCGAGCTTTAACAATGAACCCTTGAGCCAGTTCGGGTTTTTTGCGGACTGGGTGGTCGCGGCGCGGTGGAACCTCTGCAATGCGCCGGGTGACGATGGCGGCAAGGTGAAATCCGTCAAGACCTTCCTGGAAAGTGACGACAGGGTGCTGGTTTGCACCCACGCCACCTTCCGCTTCGCCGTCGATCGGTATGGTGTCGAGGTGTTCGACAATCGCCTGATTGCCGTGGATGAGTTCCATCATGTGAGCGCCAACCCCGATAACAAACTGGGCCGGCACTTAGGCGAGTTCATCCAGCGCGACCGGGTCCACATTGTTGCCATGACCGGGTCATACTTCCGCGGCGACGCGGAAGCCGTATTGGCCCCTGATGATGAGGCGAAGTTTGAAACGGTTACCTATACCTACTATGAGCAATTGAACGGCTATGACTATCTCAAGAAACTGGATATCGGGTATTACTTCTACTCAGGCTCCTACGCTGACGAGATACTGAGTGTTCTGGATTCGTCTGAAAAAACGATCATTCATATTCCCAGTGTGAACTCACGCGAAAGTACCAAGGATAAATATAAGGAAGTTGATCACATCATTGACAAGCTCGGTGACTGGAAAGGGACGGACCCGGATACCGGATTTGACCTGGTGGAAACGGCTGATGGCAGGATGCTCCGCATTGCTAATCTGGTGGACGACGACCCGGCGCTGCGCGACAAGGTCTCTGCCGCTCTCAAACGGCCCCAAGAAAAAGACAACCGCGACCATGTGGACATCATTATCGCCCTCGGCATGGCGAAAGAAGGCTTTGACTGGATTTGGTGCGAACATGCCCTGACCATTGGATACCGGGCCAGTTTGACGGAGATCGTCCAGATCATCGGGCGCACGACACGGGATGCCAAGGGTAAAACCCACGCACGGTTTACCAACCTGATTGCGGAACCGGATGCATCGGAAGACGCGGTGACGGAGGCCGTGAATGATACCCTGAAAGCAATTGCCGCCAGCCTGTTGATGGAGCAGGTGCTCGCGCCCCGGTTTAACTTCACACCAAAGAACAAGGACAGTGAGCCATTGGACGGGTTTGACTATGGTGAGGCGGGCTACAGTGCCGAGAACAGCAATGTCGGGTTTAACGAGGAAACCGGCCAGCTCCATCTTGAAATCAAAGGACTGGCGGAGCCCAAAAGCGCGTTTGGGCATCGTGTTATCAAGGAAGACCTCAATGAGGTCATCACGGCTTTCGTCCAGGACAAACAGGCGTTGGAGAGAGGCATGTTTGATGAGGAACTCATTCCCGAAGAGTTGACACAAGCGCGGATGGGCAAGATTATCAAAGACAAGTATCCCGAACTAGACGGAGAAGATCAGGAAGCCGTGCGTCAACATGCCATAGCTGCGCTGGCGATTACGCAAAAGGCGAAAGAGATCGCCGTGTCTTCGGACGGTGAAAATATTACGGGGAACACCGCGTTGATTGATGGTGTTCGCCGGTTCACCATGGATGTGCGCGATCTCGACATTGACCTTATTGACCGCATCAATCCCTTCGGCGAGGCCTATGCCATCCTTGCCAAAACCATGAGCGAGGAAAGTCTCAAACAGGTGGCCGCCGTGATCGCCGCCAAGCGCATAAACCTGACGCCTGAAGAGGCGCGGGATCTGGCAAAACGGGCGCTGAAGTTCAAACAGGAACGTGGCCAGCTGCCGTCACTGACTTCCCCGGACGCCTGGGAAAAGCGCATGGCGGAGGGGGTTGTCTTTCTTTCCCGAATGGGGGCGGAGGCGGCGAATGGCTAAGTCTACATTCACAGCAGAGGATGCCGCTCTGTTAGCAGAATTGGGCGTTGAGGTTGAGGTCAAAGAGGTTCTCGCGAGAACCCCGCGCGAGGAACGCATCATTGCCGGATTTGAGGAAATCCAACGCTTTGTTGAGCAGAATGGCCGCCTGCCGTCGATAGACAATGGCGATGATATTTTTGAGCGGATTTATGCAACCCGCCTGGAGCGAATTTGCCGTCATCAGGAATGCCGGGATGTTTTAGGCGATTTTGACCGCCTGGGACTTCTGGAAGCTGCAACGGTGGCGCGAGAACAGCTTGCCGAGGAACTGAGCGATGACGAATTGCTGGCGGCGCTTGGTGTTGAGGTTTCCGCAGAGGATGACATTACCAACCTGCGCCACGTCAAATCTCAAGCCGAGAAGCGCGCGGCGGAAGAGATCGCGAACCGCAAGCCATGTGATGATTTTCACGTGTTCAAGCCTCTGTTTGAAGCGGTGCAGGCCGAGCTGGATTCAGGCGGGCGGGAAACCAAGAAGTTCCGCAAGGATGCTGGCTTCCTTAAAACAGATATCAAAAAAGGTCTGTTCTTCATTCTGGGGGGGCAGATGGGGTACGTGGCAGACGAGGGCGAGCCAATCAAGGCTCCTAACAACGAGCCTGATGCCCGCCTGCGCGTGATTTACGCCAATGGAACGGAAAGTGATTTGCTTTTGCGATCCATGCAAAGGGCTCTCTACAAGGACGAAACTAGCCGACTTGTATCCGATCCTTCCGCCGGGCCTTTGTTCTCCGGTGTCCGTGACGATGATGATCTTCCCAGTGGCACGATCTATGTCCTGAAAAGCAAGTCCGAGTTACCGCAAGTCCGTGAGCGCCGGGATTTCCTTCACAAAATCGGCGCGACAGGCGGTAGCGTTGAGAAGCGGATCGCAAATGCTGATCGTGATCCCACATTCCTGATGGCCCCCGTGGAGATTGTCGCGACCTATAAACTCTTCAATCTCAATCGCCGTAAACTGGAAACCCTCATTCACAGGGTCTTTGGTGACGTTCGCCTGGATATTGAGATTACGGACAGGTTTGGTGTACCGGTTAAACCCAGGGAGTGGTTTTTTGTCCCGTTACCGGCGGTGAATGAGATGGTGGAGCGATTTCAGGACGGGACACTCGCGGGCTATCAGTATGACCCGGCAACGGCACGTCTGAAAAAGGTTTAACCCGACCCATTTTTCGTGGGTGTTGTAGAGGAAACGATAAAATCCTACGCCGCCGTGGCGCAAACAGCCCCAAGCGGCAATCTATCCCCCCTTCAATGGCGGCATGACCGACAGGTGATCCCCGTCGCCGAGAGGATTGGCATCCCGTTCCGAGGGCGGTACGGCCTTGCCGTTGAGCACCAGCAGGAACCTGCCATCCACATCACCACCTAAGTGCCGGACCACGCCGAGAGGTGTGGTGCCGCCCGGCACGTCAATATCCGCGGTATTGCCGCGGGTACCTTCCGGTAACAGACGGGTGAACAGGCCACCCGTTTTTACGGTGATCTTCATACCCTGCTGGCCTCGTCTGGCGGCCTTGCCTGTTGGCCCTGTTTGTGGTCTTTGTGTGTGGTCCTAGAGACCGAGCCTTTCCATGGTGTCGTTGGTGATCTGGCCGTCTTCGGTCCAGCCGCGCAGCGCATAGTACTCCGGGAGCATCCTGCCCAGTTCGTTGACCTTGCCTTCCGCACTGCCTTCCCTGAGCGGTACCTCCAGCAGGCGTTTGGGCAACGTATCGTCGGCACCCGTCAAGCCAGCCGCCAGGTTGAAGCGGCGTTCCAGGTTCCAGATGCGCTCGCCGGTTTCCAGCATCCGATCCTCGCTCCATTCGGTCTCAAGATCGGCGTCCAGTAATCGGGCAAAGTGGCCATATTCGAATCCCGCGTCCATGACAAACAGGCAGAGCCCTGTGGAATCCACGGCGGCAATCCTGTCCTGGCTGTCCTTGCAGGGTTTGGCCTTGCCGTTGCCGCTGATGTCTTCCATGTCTTCCTCGAACACGGCGTGTTTCAGGTGGCAGGCACCGCGGTTTGAGGTGGCATAGCCGAGACCCATGCCCTGCAGGGCGCGGCCGTCGTAACCGGCAAACTCTTGACCTTTCACATGCATGGCAATTTCCGGGTGGCCGTACTTTTCACACATGAGCCGGGAGCCCATACCCAGGATGGCGCCGAACCCTTCGCCGGTACCGACTTTTTCGGCCATGACGGTGAGGGCTTCGGCGCTGCCGAAATTGAGGGCAATACCATCCGTATCGGCTTCGGTGATAATGCCTTTTTCAAACAGCTCCATGGCCGCCGCCAGGGTGCCGCCAAACGAGATGGGGTCGTAGCCGTGCTCGTTGGTCATGTAGCCCGCAAACGTGAGGGCATCAAGATCGTCCACACCGACCATGGGCCCGAAGGCAAAAGCGGTTTCGTATTCCAGACCGCCCGAGGCCACCCGGTATTCCGGTCGGTTGACGATGGAGAAGTGAGTTTCGTCGATATGCGCCACGCGGCCACAGGCAATGGTGCAGCCGAAGCAGGCCTTGTTGGTAACCATGTTTCGGTGGCCATTGGCCCTGGTTTCCCACATGGCCGCCGGGTTGATCTTTTCCGTGCCTTCGAATTTCACGGTTTCAAAATTACGGGTTGGCAGCCCGCCAAATTCCTGCATGGCATCGATCATGGCGTTGGTGCCGAGCTCGGTGAGTTCCTTGCGGCTTTCGTTTTCGGCGAGCGCCTTGTGTGTATCGCGAACGGCTTCCATGAACCTGGCCGGGTCGGCGACATTGACGCCCCTGGTACCGCGAACGGCAACGGCTTTGAGGTTTTTTGAGCCCATGACCGCCCCCACACCGGAGCGTCCGGCGGCCCGGTGCAGATCGTTGACCACACAGGCAAACCGGACAAGCTGCTCGCCGGCTTCACCGCACGACGCAACCTTGATCAGCGGATCGCGATGGTGTTCCTTGATCCAGTCTTCCGTGTGCCAGACCGAGGTGCCCCAGATCGGCGCGGCCGACAGGATTTCCACCTTGTCATCGACAATGTTGAGGTAAACCGGCTGTTCCGACCGGCCTTCCACCAGCAACAGGTCGTAGCCCGCGAATTTCAGCTCAGCACCGAATTTTCCGCCGGAGTTCGAGCAGGCAATGGCGTTGGTGAGGGGGCCCTTGCACAGCACCGCATAGCGGCCACTGGTGGGCGCCATGGTGCCGGTCAACGGACCGGTTGCGAAAATAAGAACATTTTCGGGTCCGAGCGCATCCGCTTTGGGATCCATGTTTTCCCAGAGATACTTAGTGCCGAGGCCCCGCTCGCCCATATAGGCCTCCGCCCACGCCATATTGAGGGGCTCGGGTTCTGCGGTGCCCCTGGTGAGGTTGACGCGAAGGATTTGTCCCTGCCATGCCATAACGGTGTTCTCCTTGATCCTGTTCGATTATGCCGCTTGTTCGTCAGCGACCGGAACGCCATAGATAATGGCATCGGTGGGACAGGCAACGGCGCATTGCGGATCGCCGCCGCACAGGTCGCATTTGATGACCTTGCCGTTGTCCTGATTGTAATTGATGGTGCCGTAGGGGCAGGCGACGGTACAGACCTTGCAGCCCACACATTTGGAATCCGTCACCTCAACCGCGCCGGTTTCGGCGTTGCGGCTGATGGCACTGGTGGGGCAGGCCTGCATACACCAGGCTTCGGCGCACTGGGTGCAGGTATAGGGAATGGCGCGGATACCGTGCTCAACCTCGAAAATTTTGATACGCGACCGGGCCGGGTTGAATGTCCCGGTATGTTGATAGGAACATGCCATTTCACACTGTAGACAGCTCGTACATTTGTCCGCGTCAATGATTAGTGATTTGTGCACCATTCGCCTCCCTGTAATTTGCCGCGCCTTGTATGCCCGCGCCTTGTACGCCAGCCCTGATCACCAGCTTGGTATTATCGTTTATTGCGAGCATTCTAACCGAGGATTCTGCGGAGGGGAATGCCTCATCAGGGCTAAATCGCGAAATCCTTAAAACTGTTCCCTGGTCCGTTCCCGCATCCAGTCTGTGAAGACTTCGGCCTCCGGTCGGGGGTTCAGATTGCCGGGCGTGACCAGATAATTACCGTAGTCGGTATCGATGCTGTGATTGAACGGTTTGACCACGTCAAATCGCTCGGAAAGCCAGGACCAGAGCGTGGTATAACACATGGCAATGCCGCCACCGCAGGCCACGAGGTTGGCGGCCAGAACCCACGTATCAACTTGCAGGTTGGATAAATCACTGAGCTTTGGAGCGTTATCTCCACCGCCCAGCCATTGAGTCCAAACCGTGGTGTTTCCAGCGACCTGATACACCGTATGGTCTTTCAGGTCCGTCATCGAGGCGGGTGGGTCGCGCCCATCCAGCAGGGTTCGGGCGCAGATGGGGAAAAACCGCTCGCTGGTCAGTTTTTCCGAGTGCGTACCGGGCCAGGGGCCGACCCCGAACCGGATATCCACGTCGATGCCCTCCCAGTCACGGTCTGCGGGCCAGAGCGCGGTGACCAGTCGAACAGGGATATCCGGGTGGGCGGCCTGGAAATGCGGCAGGTTTTCGCCCAACCACGTGGTTGCCAAGGTCGCACCGACCCGAATGGTCAGCGCTTCCGCCGGGGTACCGCCAAAAACCTCCCGGGTCCCCTCCGCAAGCTTTAGAAAACCCTCGCGGATCGAGGGCAGGTAGGCTTCGCCTGTATTGGTCAGTTTCAGGCTGCGGGTCAGACGATGGAACAGGGGGCGACCGAGATGGGTTTCGAGTGCCTTCACCTTCTGGCTGACAGCGGCCTGCGTCACGTTCATTTCCCTGGCCGCTTCCGTGAAGCTCAGGTGCCGTGCACTGGCTTCGAAGGCCCTGATCCAGTTTAAGGGGGGAAGGGATTGACGCATGGCCGGAATCCTTAAAAAAATCGCCAAAATTTCGACCAAGCTATATAATAGATTTTCTAATGTATAGTGATTTTATTACTCCGTTGTGACGGAACCACAAATGGTTCTAGAAGTAGTGTCCGCGCCCGCTCCGGTTGGCGAGCAATCGGTACCGTTAAGAGGACACTAGCAAGCGGTCTTCCGTAAAAACCACGAATGGAAGGCCCATAGACAAAAAGCAAAAGGCAAAAGGATTGTGCCATGAGGGAAGACGCACAAGGCAGTCGCCGCGGTGGCCGCGCCGCCCGCAAGGCGCTGAGAGCAGCACCCATCCCCGAAGAAAAGCAAGTCATTCGACCGGGTATGGAAGGCGGCCTGTTCAGGCCGCTGAAAGAGACGGATGTTCAAAAGATTCACCGCGCCGCGCTGGATGTTCTGGAAAGCGTCGGTCTGGCCGATGCCATTCCTTCTTGTATCGACATGGTTTGCAACGCCGGTGGCAGCCTCTCTGACGACGGGCGTCTGTTGTTCCCGCGCGCCTTGGTGGAAGACACTGTTGCCAAGGCGGCACGGAACTTCCCGATTTATGGTCAGGACCCCAAACACGACCTGGAACCCTGGGGAAACAAGGTTCATTTCGGAACCGCGGGTGCCGCCGTGCACATGTATGAGCCGGACACCAATGTGTACCGTGAATCGACACTGGAAGACCTATACAATATCGGTCGTATTGTTCAGGAAATGGACAACATCCACTTCTTTCAGCGCTCCGTGGTCCCGCGTGACATTCCCGACCCCCGGGACATGGATCTGAACACCTGTTACGCGGCGGTCAAAAGCACGACCAAACATGTGGGCACCAGCATGGTCCACCCGGACCACGTGACCGAGGCCCTCGAGATGCTGCACTACATTGTCGGTGGTGAAGACAAGTGGCGCGCCCGTCCGTTTGTCAGCCAGTCCAACTGTTTCGTGGTGCCGCCCATGAAGTTTGCCGAGGACGCCTGTGGTGCCCTTGAGGTTGCCGTGCGGGGCGGCATGCCGGTTCTGCTGCTCGCAGCGGGGCAGGCGGGTGCCACCAGCCCGGCGGCGCTCGCCGGCGCTGTGATGCAGGAAGTGGCCGAGGTTCTGGCCGGGCTGGTTTATGTTAACCTGATCGTTCCCGGTCATCCGGCAATCTTCGGCACCTGGCCGTTTGTGTCTGATCTCAGGACCGGTGCCATGTCGGGCGGTTCGGGTGAGCAGGCGCTGCTGAGTGCCGCCTGTGCACAGATGGCGAACTTCTATGACCTGTGCGGCGGCGTTCCTGCGGGCATGACCGATGCCAAGGCCCCGGATGCTCAGCACGGCTATGAAAAAGGCTATACCGAAACCCTGCTCGCCCATGCAGGCGCCAACCTGATTTACGAATCCGCCGGTATGCAGGCGAGCCTGCTGGGTTTCAGTCTGGAAGCCCTGGTCATCGACAATGACATGATCGGCGGTATCCAGCGCACCATTCGCGGGATTGACGTAACCGAAGACAGCCTCTCCGTCGAGGCCCTGCGTGAGGTCTGCATCAACGGACCGGGGCACTATCTGGGCCATGACCAGACCCTGGAGCTGATGGAGTCCGAGTATGTTTATCCGGTGATCGGCGACCGCAAAAGCCCGAAAGAATGGGCGGAATCCGGTTCCGAGCATATCATGGATTCTGCCAAGCGCCGGGTCCGGGAGATCATAGACGGGCCACACCCGTCGCATATCCCGCCCGATGTGGATGCGGTTATCCGATCCAGGTTCAATATTCTGCTGCCGGAAAATATGATCGCGGCTGTCGCGTGATCAGGATTTGTAGCCCAGTGCCAAGGCCCGATTTCTGATCAAGGCCCGCCACGGTATCAATGGTGGGAGTCTCTATTCCTGCGCTTACCCCTTTCCTGAACAACGGCGAGCAGGGCATCGATTTCCAGACTGCGCTCGACCGTCAGATCCTGCAACATGGATGTTTTGTGCGCACCAATCTTGCGGGCCGCGTCCAGTCGTGGGAACGGCCACCGAGCCGATGGGATTTTGTGGCCACCGTGAATGACGGTCGTTTGGCGGCTACAGTTTATCTCGCAAACTGTAATAGAGCATACCGGCGACCATGCTGGGCCAGCGTAGTAACGTCCCGCCGGGGAATGTTCGCGCCTTGACGGTGGCAAACAGGTCGAAGCGCTCAGCCTGTCCGGCAATACATTCGGAAATCAGTTTCCCCGCCAATCCGGCCATGGCAATCCCGTGCCCGGAAAACCCGTGGGCGAAATAGACGTTGGGTTGCAGCCGTCCAAAGTGCGGCATTCGGGTCATGGTGACGCCGAGTGTCCCGCCCCAGGCATAGTCAATGCGCGTATCCTGAAGCTGCGGATAAATGCGTAGCATGTATTTCCGAACGTAGGATTTCAGGTTGGCGGGAAACTGTGAGGTATAACTCTCGCCACCACCAAAGATCAGTCGGTGGTCGGCGGAGGTCCGCCAGTAGTTCACGACGAATTTTGAGTCGTGAAGACAAACGTTGTCCCGGATCAGGGCGCGTGCGCCGCCTTCACCCAGAGGTTCTGTCGCCAGAATGTAGTTGTTGATGGGCATGATCTTGCCCGCGACGCGAGGCTCAAGGCCACACAGATATCCGTTGCAGCCCAGAACGATGAAATCGGCGGTAACACTACCCGATGGCGTACGAATTCTGCTCGGTGTGATGTTGTTATAGCTCTGAACCATCGTTTTTTCGTAGATACGAACCCCCGCGTCCCGGGCGGCGCGTGCCAGTCCCAGTGCATAGTTCAGGGGGTGGAGGTGACCGGATTCATTGTCAACAAAACCGCCGTGAAAGGCCGTGCTGCCGACCATGTCGCAGACTTCCTCGCGATCAACAAAGCGGATGCCTTTGACACCGTAGTTGTTTTGCAATAACTCAACGTGCTCTTTGTATTCTGGTACCTGCTGTTGTTTGTTGGCTACCGCCATCTTTCCGACCGTCAAATCGCAGGGGATGTTATGGCGTTCAACACGATCACGAATGATCTGTTTCGCCTCTTCAAAAATATCCCAAAGGGCCCGTGTGTGCGCTTTGCCGATTTCCTTTTCCAATTCTTCCGGATCACGCCGTTGCCCGGAGCCTATTTGTCCGCCATTCCGACCCGATGCCCCCCAGCCCACGCGACGCCCTTCCAGCAGAACTACGTCGTAGCCCCGTTCCGCAAGGTTGAGAGCGCTCGACAGTCCGGTGTAGCCGCCGCCAACAACACAGACATCGGCGCGGACGTCTTCGGTTAAACGATCAAACGTCGGCATGTCGATAGCGGTCGCTACGTAATAGGAGTCAGGATGGGTGTCGGGTTGGGAGACCATGAGCGGACTATCCGGAAGAAAGGATGTCCGATGACTCCATGAACCGGACACCGGCCCTCTGCATGGCGGTCATGGCAGCATCTAGGGAACCGTCCAGATCAATGGCGCGGCAGGCATCCGGTATCACGATTGTTTCGAAGCCTTCTGTGCAGGCATCAAGGGCCGAAAATTGCACGCAGAAGTCCGTGGCCAGACCAGCCAGAAAAACCCGCTCAATCCCCCGAGTTCGCAGATACCCAGCTAATCCCGTGGGTGTCGCATGGTCATTTTCAAGGAACGCGGAATAGGAATCAATCTCCCGGTTGTATCCTTTGCGAACGATGGTTTGCAGGTGAGGAATGTCCAAGCCCTTGTGGAAAGCCGCACCAGGTGTCTCCTGAACGCAATGATCGGGCCACAGAACCTGAGGACCATAAGGAAACTCAAGAACCTCAAACGGCGATTTATCATCATGGGTACTGGCAAAGGATGCGTGTCCGTGCGGGTGCCAATCCTGGGTGGCAATGACATTTACGAAACGGGCGGCAATAGAATTGATAACCGGTACCACGGCATCGCCGTCCGTAACCGCAAGCGCACCATCCGGGCAGAAATCGTTCTGCACGTCGATGATAATAAAAACGTCTTTGGTTGTTGTTTCCATAGCGTTTAACTCTGGCGTTACACGTCTATAGTATTCGAAGCAGTTCGGTTAGTTCCGCCACAGAGTCCAGCACATAGTCGGCGACAGGTTCCAAATCTGATCGGCCACTGGTTCCCGTGAGAACACCGATGCATTTTGCTGCCCCGCCGCGCCGACCGACCTCAATGTCGTGCCAGTTGTCACCAACCATGACAACCGTATCCGGCGACAGACCGGATTGATTGCAGAACGCCGTGAACATGCCGGGCTCCGGTTTCAAACCGTAGCCACTATCATAGCCACTGATAAAGGAGAACAGATTTGACACGTCGTGTTTATCCAGCATGGCACGGGCGCCGCGCTCACTGTCGCTGGTGGCAACACCACAGGCGTAACCATCGGAGGTTAGCTTGGTGAGCAACGCTTTCAGATCGGTGACGGGGACAGCGGACTCAATACCACCAACGCTGAAAAGTCCCGTTATCTCTTCCGACAATTCCTCCTCGGTCCAGTCCACGCCTGCCGCAATCCAGGCTTCGGCGATTTGCCGGTTGCTTCCTGCTGCGATGATGGTTCCCTGGTCGACACGGTCCGTGTCGAGATTCCAGCCGGTGTCGACAAGCAATCGGCGTGCAGTACCTTCATCGCCGCGGGCGGCGTGAAGGGCTGCTTGCCAGTTCAGCGGCATCCATGTTTGATGGTAGTCAAACAAAGTGCCATCTTTATCGAACAAGATACCCTTGATCATGACGGCTGCTCATGACATGCCACCGGTTTTAAAGCAAGGCGTTTGCATATTTGTGTCAAAGACCCGCGGTTTGTATGAAAGCCGGAGAGGAATGAAGATGTCGGTACAGGAAGTGGATTTTGTCATAATTGGTGCGGGATCAGCCGGTAGCGTGTTGGCGAGCCGATTGACCGAAGATTTCGCCAATCAGGTGATGGTTCTGGAATATGGTGGCAAAGATAACTCCATATTCATTCAGATGCCGACGGCGCTCTCTATTCCGATGCACATGAAAAAGTTTGACTGGCGGTTCATGACCGAGCCCGATCCGGGTATCAACAACCGTCAAATTCACCAGGCCCGCGGCAAAGTAATCGGCGGATCATCCTCCATTAACGGCATGGTTTACGTGCGCGGAAATGCGGGTGATTTTGACCAGTGGGAAGAATTGGGCGCGGAAGGTTGGGGATATCGTCACTGCCTGCCGTATTTTCGCCGGGCGGAAGGCACCGCGTTTGGCGGGGATGAATATCGCGGCGGCGATGGTCCATTGAGTACGTGTAACGGCAATAACATGGAAAACCCGCTATACAAGGCGTTTATTGAAGCCGGTCGACAGGCGGGTTACCTACAATCCGATGACGTCAACGGATTTCAGCAGGAAGGCTTCGGGCGCATGGACATGACGGTAAAAAACGGTGTTCGCTGGTCCACAGCCAATGCCTATTTGAAACCGGCGATGAAGCGTCAAAACCTGCGGGTTGAAATGCATGCCTTGACCCACAGGATCCTGTTCGAAGGGAAAAAAGCGGTCGGTGTGGAATACAGACAGGGTGGCACGGTCAAACAGGTTCGCGCCCGCCGGGCCGTAATCCTGAGCGCGGGGCCGATCAACTCACCGAAGATCCTTATGCTCTCCGGTGTTGGCAATGCCGAACATCTGAAAGAGCACGGCATTGAGAACATCCATCACCTCCCGGGTGTTGGTCAGAATTTGCAGGATCATCTGGAAATCTGGTTCCAGCAACGCTGCACCCAACCGATTACCGTAAACGGCAAGTTGGACCCTCTGTCCAAGCTGATGATCGGTATTCGATGGATTTTGTTCAAGGATGGCTTGGGTGCAACCAATCACTTTGAATCCAACGGATACATTCGTTCGCGTCCCGGTATTCCGTATCCGGATATCCAGTACCACTTCGTTGCAGCAGCTATCGGCTACGACGGTAAGGGGGCCGTGAAAGGACATGGATTCCAGGCCCATCTGGGTCCCAACAAACCCTTGAGCCGGGGAGAGGTCACTTTGCGGTCTAGCAATCCTGAAGAACCGCCACGGATGATGTTTAATTACCTGAGCCACCCCGAAGATCGGCGGGTGTTCCGTGATGGTATCCGGCTGACCCGAGAGATTATCGCCCAACCCGCGTTCGACCCTTATCGCGGCGCTGAGATTTCACCGGGCGAGGATGTACAGTCGGACGACGAAATCGATCACTGGATCGCCGGCAATGCGGAAACAGCCTATCACCCCTGCGGAACCTGCAAAATGGGAACAGACCCAATGGCCGTGGTCGATCCTCAGAACCGGGTTCACGGGATGGAGAGCCTGCGTGTTATTGACTCTTCGATCATGCCGTTTATCCCCAATGGTAACCTGAACGCGCCGACCATCATGATTGGTGAAAAAGCATCCGATCTGTTGCTCGGCAAAGATCTGCCTGCACCATCCAAAGCGCCGGTTTTCAGGGATGAAAACTGGGAAACCCACCAGCGTCAGGGAACGCCGGAACGGACCCTCAATGGCTGAAACCGAGACCCTGGCATTTTCGCCGGATACAAGTGACGCCGAGGACGATCTCGAACCGTTATCAGCGGGGCAAAAGAATTATCTCACACCGGGTGGTATGGAACGCCTGCAAGACGAGTTGAACACGCTGAGGAGCGTCGAGAGACCGAAAGTCGTTGAGGTTGTGTCCTGGGCGGCCGGGAACGGTGACCGGTCGGAAAACGGCGACTATATATACGGTAAAAAGCGTCTTCGTGAGATTGACCGGCGCATGCGCTTTCTGTTGAAACGACTGGAGATTGCCGAGGTTGTCGACCCCGTGCATCAACAGAATTTGGAGAAGGTGTTTTTCGGCGCGACAGTTACCTACGCAGATAGTCGAGGATGTGAGCATACGGTCAGGATCGTCGGCGTCGATGAAACCCGCCACGAAATCGGTGAGATCAGTTGGGTTTCGCCACTGGCCCGTGCTCTGATGAAGGCATCCGTCGGCGACGTGGTGGTGCTACGCTCTCCGGGCGGCAGTGAAAAACTTGAAGTAATTGAAATAGAATATAAAATTAATGATTAATCGAAATAAAGTTGATTATTGAACGCCCGCACCAGGCTACTCGATTTTTGAAGCAACGTGAGCTTTGCTTACTGCCTTTTCAGGGTGGGGCCTGTCTCGCGACGGACGGTGATACCTTCTCTGGCAGGAGGTCATTGATAATAACGTTGCACTTTTTTAACAAGGACCATGCGGCGGCGGTGTAGACATTTGGGGGGATACCGATCGTGGTTACATCCGACGATGTTACCCTCCTGGTTCATGGAAAGCCCCCGCCCAAAGACGTGGATCCGGGCTTGGTTGATAGGTTGCTGACTTCATTTCAGCGATCAACGGCATGGTTTTGTTGGAATTAGGGGCTACTGCCCGGTCCAGCCATGTAAAACCAGGCAACGATGCCACCGCCGAATAACAGAAGGGTGATGGTGGCCACAGCTGAGAAAATCATGACACGGCGTTTAACACTTGGGCGCTTTTTACCCCGGCGCCGGGATTTTGCTCCACCACGGCTATTTGCGGTTTTTTCTTGTTTGCGTTCTGCGACCGTTTTCTGACGTTTGCGGGCTGCATTTACCTGTGCAATCTGTTCCATGCGTTCATTCTTGATGGCACGCATGATCCCGGTGATGGTTTCCGCCGCGAGCGCCAGATCATCATTGCTCATATGGTCAGGGATGGTGTCTTCCAGTCCTGCAACAAATTGTGCGAAGGTTTCGGGTGTTTCTTCTTTTCCGTACAGCTTGCCGATCACCGCGACGGTGTTGGCGCGTAATGTGGAAGGTTTGCGTGTCCGCGTTACCCGGGCAATCAGCCCGGTTTCCGGGTCTTCAAAAACAGTTTCCCAGTCGATGTTCCCGTTCGGTGTGCGCGGCCACGCAGGTTTGCTTTTCTCGACCATAGTCCAGGCTTCCTCAATCTTTACGGCACTTTCCCCAGGTGGGATCGTTATTCCATCGTGGTCTGACACCTTTCTGAGCCATGATGACGCGGCCCTGAAGCTTTGTTACAGTTTTCTGAAGACACATTAAAGCTAACTGAGCGGCGAGAGGCTATCTGTTTGGTCCCGCAATGTGCTGGTCTGGTCATTTGCGTTCATCGGAAGGAGGCACCTCGAGGATAGGGGGTTTAAGATCCTCCACGTAGCCTTGACCGGCTCAAGGGTTCTCCATAACGGCAGCAACCGCAACCGTCTGGGTAGACTCGTCCAGGTCGCGCCCGCTCTCGCGGCGCTTTTCTTCAACAATTTTGACGATTTTCCGGATTTTGAGCGACATGTTTTATCCTTCCCGGGTGAATAGCAAGCGATACCGTTGCCTATCCCATGATGATGCCCGTGGCAAGGAAAGACCCGCGTTGAAAACGCCCCGCTGGCTTCGAGGGGTTCAGCAGTATCCGTATGCTTTTCGGTGGAGCAGGGCGGGCAAACCTGTTTTAAGTCTGCCCCAAGGTTTTCAAGCCAAACGGAAGTCGTACCCGAATGCGGCAAGTTCAAACATCTGTCGAGCAACCTGCGGTTGGAGACGAATGCGTTCTGCTGCATGACTCACTGGACCCATACCTTGGCTCAGACTCTGTCAGCGTGCGCGGGTCGGTCCTGTTTTCATCACCGGTGCGGGTAATTACCTGCAACGGGGCGGAACACCTTTCCGAGGGGTTTAAGGCCATTGAACGGGCGCTGGATGAGGACCTGTTCGTTGCGGGCGGCTTTTCGTACGAACTAGGGTACCATCTTGAGGCTCGACTGGAGGAGCGGGCACCTAAAGACACCGGCCCGTTGTTCCAGGTCGCGGCATTTGCCGAGATGACTCGCCTGGAGTCTGACGCGGTGGGCGCGCTGATTGGCGAGAAAAGCCAGTCGCAACCTATGTCTGTGAAAGGGGAGGTTGCCTACAGTCTGGACCGTGCAACGTACGAAAAAACCCTAGAGAAGGTTCACGATTATATACTTGCCGGTGATATTTATCAGGTGAACTTCACCTTCCCGACAAGTTTCCCCTGGTCGGGTGATATATGGCACCTGTACGGCACGGCGGCCCCTTATCAGAGCGTTGCCTTTGGTGCGGTTCTGGACTTACCCGATTTCAAGATTGCCTCGCTGTCACCGGAACTGTTCTTCCGTAAACGGGGGCAAATCATTGAATCACGCCCCATGAAAGGAACCATCCGTCGGGGAGTGGACGCCGCCGAGGATACGGCGCTCCGCAACGACCTGCACGGGGATGTAAAAAACCGGGCCGAAAACCTGATGATTGTCGATTTGATCAGGAACGACCTGGGCAGGATGGCGGAGATCGGCAGTGTTTCGGTCGAGAACCTGTTCCAGGTTGAAACCTACCACACGCTCCACCAGATGGTGTCTACGGTGAGGGCAAAAATAGAAGGCCGCCCTTCGCTGGAAACTGTGTTCCGGCACCTTTTCCCCTGCGGTTCGGTAACGGGGGCGCCTAAAATTCGGGCCATGGAAATTATCGCGGAACTGGAAACCAGTCCCAGGGGGCTTTACACCGGTGCCATCGGCTACGTCACGCCAGAGCGGGATATGACCCTGTCCGTTCCTATTCGTACCATTTCCCTGAATGAGGGAGCGGGAAGGGCAACCATGGGGATCGGCAGTGGGGTTGTCGCGGACTCGCGGCCCACGGATGAGTATGACGAATGTCTGCTAAAAGCGCAGTTCCTGCGAGATGCTCTAAGCGGTGGGCCGGGCGCCGCCCCCGGGCTCATCGAAACCATGCGGAGCCAGGCGGGCGGGATTCCCTTGTTGGCAGATCATCAAACAAGACTGAAAAACAGTGCAGCCGCCCTGGGCATTGCAGTGCAGTCGGATGATATCTGGGCGTCCGTTATGGCCCATGTCAAGAGTACGGAAGGAGAGTACCGGGTACGGTTGGAAGTCGCCCCCGATGGTAACTGGGAGATTACCTCGTCGGTCTTGACGGAGGCCCCTTCGGAGGCGTTGCCCGTGGTTCTGCTTTCCGGGGAGCGTCTAGAGTCGCGAAATCCGCTGCTGCGTCACAAAACAACCCGGCGGGATGTATATGATCGGGCGCGTCAGGCCTTGCAGGGCGTGGTAGGGGCCTTCGATGTTCTCCTGTTCAATGAACGGGGCGAGCTTTGTGAAGGTGCCATCTCCAATGTTTTTCTCGAAAAGGACGGCGTGTTGATGACCCCGTCCCTAGATAGTGGCCTGCTGCCCGGCATCATGCGCGCCCGGGTCATCGCTGAACAGAGCGCAACCGAGCAGACGCTGTATAAAGAAGACCTGCTCACCGCGGATCGGGTGTTTATCTCCAATGCCGTCCGCGGGTTGATCGAGGTTCGCGTGGCCGCCGGAGATTAACGAATTATCCGATCTGATGATTGACCATCGAATCAGATAAAAATTAACAGATGATGACCCTAGTTGTTTAGTCCCGGCATTTGATGGGTTGTCTCATAGTGCCAACATAAATGCTTCAAACATCTATGCCAGCTCCAATAATTAATAGGTCCTGAGCCTAGTTGACGGCATACATCACATTATCGTATAAATGGTGCCTAATTGCTGTAGACAACGTCCAACTATCAAGTTCACCATCCACGTATTCCATGGTTTTCTTGATCGCATCAATAGGTTTCGGCAAACACGCAAAACAAGCGGCTAAGTCGGATAGATCTTTCTTAATCAGACCTTCTTCCATATTATCAACGTAATGCTCAACCGATTTCAATGTAGACAATATATCATTGGCCACCGCGTCTCTTTGAGACAATTTTTCAAGATGTTTATTGGTCATTTGACCCAATGTATCAAACCCGTAACTTTCTCCAACCAAGTATTTTCTGGCCAGTACATGTCCTTCAGGAACCAACGCCAGAAAATTAAACAATCGCCGGAGTTCTGAATTCTGCTTTCTGTATTTTTCCAGTTCGCAATCAGTTAGCCAATCATCATCATGAACATCAGGCCCCGCCCACTTTTTAGGAAATCGGAGAACTGATTGCTCGTAAAAAGCATTTGAAAAATCAGAACTACTGCTCACGTAATGGCCATAGTTTTCGCAATACTTCCCTAATTTTGTGCCCTTATAAGGAGCAAATGTTGATGCCCAGGCCATCGTCGGACCACCTGTTTCTCGTAATAACTTAACATTCAACTCAAGTGCTTCTAAGTCCGCGTCCAGATTTATCTTGGTTTCTTTGCTCGTCGTGCCATAAGGTAAGGCTGTAATCTGTTCCGTTCGGACCCGAAAATGGCGGTCAACAAGATTATTCATACCTTCAAATATGATTTCATCCCTCAACGGACGGCCTAATATTTCTTTCCTGATTGTGAAATCAGCGGCTTCAGTCGCTAATGTTAATCCAAATCCCCCCGCTTCTCTGATTAAATCAAGTCGCCGCTCACCCGATTTTCCCACGGTCATTTCCCAGTGCATCTGTGCATGAAAAGGAATTCCCACCTCTTTTGGCCACCTTGCAGCCAATTGTTCCAAAAATCCATCTTCTTTTATATCAAAGCCAAACACATCATCCTGAAAATAAATAACTTGTGTATTATATTTCTTCAGATATTGCGCCTCTCGAATTATGTCATCAATGTTGCGAATATTCTCTGGAAACAACCTCCCCGACATACCCATGGCCCCGCCAAGAGCCCTTGCGGCCTCTCCTGGCAAATTGTCCCCGAGGTCTCTCGGAACACTACTATTGTAGCAATAAGAGCACGCGTAAGGACAACCTGTCATGCTGATAATGCTTTTTATGGGACTATTTGCTAACTCAGGATAATCTTCATAGAAAACCTTCTTGTTTGGTAATGGAAAAACCTCGGCTTTTGCCATAGGCAAAATGCCTGGCACAGCCTTCCCCTGGAGAATATTCCTTAATGCCCCAAATCCCTCACTCATTACCACGTGATCAGCGTATTCAAGAAATTCATTAGGGAAGTATGTTGGATGCGGTCCGCCGACCACAGTCAGGATATCAGGAAACTTCAGCTTCATCTCTCTCAACACACGTAAAAAATGAATATGGCTTCCTGTGTATACATTAAACCCCACAACATTAGGCTTGAAATCCTCTATTGCAGAAAAGAAGGCGTCAAAATCATGATTTTTTATAAGAAGAACTTTAGTCACCCAGCCTTCGTTCTCGGCAAGCCCTACTAGGTGTAACAATCCTAAGGGTTCAATAATGGAATAATCGGCTCCAAGCAAGATTCTGGATTTCATGTTCCATGTCTTCCAATGTTAAGGCAATAAACTAACCGATGGTAACCGATTTTCATTTGCATAAGAAGATGTTTCGAATAATGGCCCAGTACGGTCGGGTGGAAAGCCGGATGACAAATTAATTCCCATCCATCGGATACAAAGTCGTTTTCACATATACGGACACTTCTGAAACTAGTGCATTGGTTACGCGCGGTTCATGTCTTTCTGAGAGCGGTCATAACAATCCTCCGTCTCCTCAGTGATCATTCTTGCATAGTCACTACACTGATATCATACCGCTACTAAAGCGTTTTGCGTTCGATCTGAATCAAAAGGGTTCCCAAGGAGCTTGAGATGTGATTCATCATGTTTGGAAATGGATCATGAGGAAGCCTTATTCTTTGGATATTCGCGAGCGTTTTGTTGATTACGTGGTGCAGGGTCATTCGGCCCATTCGAACCATTTTTCGTTCAACAGCGGGGCGGGCTGGCTAGCCTGTGTGTGCAAGTACATTCCATGCTCTGCTACCTGCGTCAACAGTTCTGCAAAACGAGACGGGGTGCATCCGGGTCTTTACTGATAAGGGTCAATAACGCCTTTGCAAAGGCTGCCTGGGAAAATCCGGCCTTTTGCCGGATAGCCTTGACGTCTACGACCATAATAACGTGAGAGATGCCCCTGGATGGATCACCTTCAGAATAAGCAAAAACGTCCTGCGCTCCGGCCATTATTTTGTTGAATGCTGTGACCATTTTATTGTCTCTTCTTGGTTCACTTTTTATAGTTCTTTTTGGAACTGGCATAGATGTTTGAAGCATTTATGTTGGCACTATGAGACTAAAGCATTCAAGATTAATACATTTTTCGACGAACAAGCTACTTGAACACTTTGTTGTTGGCCCGCCCGCAAGAACAGCATCGGATTTGGTTGGTGTAAACCGCAACACGGCTCGCTGGTTTTACCATCGCTTGCGCCAGATTATTACCCGCCAAATTGAAGAAGAATGGTGCCTTGACGGCGAGATCGAAGTGGATGAAAGTTACTTTGGAGGCACGCGTAAAGGTAAGCCCGGCAGGGGTACTGCTGGCAAGGTTGCCGTCTTTGGCATCCTCAAGCGCGGTGGCAAGGTGTACACCAAAATCATCCCCGATGCCAAGACCACCACGTTGTTGCCAATCATAAGGCAGAAGGTCGTTCCAGACAGTATCGTCTACAGTAACTGCTGGCGGGGTTATAATGCACTGGACGTGTCAGAGTTTAAACATTATCGCATCAATCATAGTCAGCTGTTTGCACAGAGTGATAATCACATCAATCGCTGCCTGTCAGGGCATGGTACATGCCCGAGAAGGGGTATCGAAAACTTCTGGAACCCGTTGCCCGGCAGGGGCTGCTTGAAGGCCCGAGAGGGAAGCCAAACGTCATTTAAGGAAGTATAACGGTGTCCCTGAAAAACATTTCCATTTGTTCCTGAAAGAGTGCGAATGGCGATTCAATTACGGCACACCAAAACAGCAAATGACGCAATTGAAACTGTGGATCAAACTGTATAATCAAACTTAACATCTATGCCAGACCCAATCAGAGATTGGCGAGCATGTGCTCGGCGCTGGTTACTTCGTACCCACCGTCGGTTTCCAGATTAAGGCTTTCCACTTTTCCGTCATTGACAACCATAGAGAACCGGCAACAACGAAGGCCAAAACCATTTCCGTGCAGGTCCAGTTCGAGACCCGCGGCTTTGGTGAGGGCTGCATCACCATCGGCAACCATCATAACCTTGTCACCTACGTTCTGATTGTCACCCCAGGCACCCATAACAAAGGCATCGTTCACGGAAACGCACACAATCCGTTCGATCCCTTTTTCCGCCAGGGCTTCGGCGTTGGCAACAAAACCCGGAACATGCTTGGCCGAGCAGGTCGGCGTAAACGCCCCCGGCAATCCAAACAGTGCAACTTTTTTTCCACCGAACAGGTCGCTAGTCGTGATGCCTTCCGGTCCTGAATCGGTCATGGTGTGCAGGGTTACATCAGGTATGCTATCGCCAACTGAAATGGTCATAAATTCCTCCCTAGGGTTTAGAGTGTTCGCGAATGTTATTCGTCGTGGATACTAAGGTCTATCGTCGGCTGATCCAATAGTTTTTGGATTATCCCCGAGCGTCATCGATGGCTTCAAGAACGATATCCTCGCTCAGCAGTTCAGGTAGAACCAACCCGTCTGGCGCACCGGGACCATAAACTGCATTGAAGGGAATGCCGAATTTGCC
Organism: Rhodospirillales bacterium; assembly: GCA_963921245.4. GTDB lineage: Bacteria > Pseudomonadota > Alphaproteobacteria > Rhodospirillales > Casp-alpha2 > JABJGO01. The sequence goes on from CAWUEY030000001.1 coordinate 1,764,074, forward strand.
AAATCCTGCGAGGAACTTACTAATCCCTTCATCGGGGAGCGTCCAGTCGGCTTGCATGGGGACAATCTGGTCAGAGTAGAGGGTTTCAAGAATATCTTCGCCGCTGAATGCAAAGGATTTGTTGACCTGACAGGTAATGCACCAATCCGCAGTCACGTCGACCAGAACCACCTTGCCCTCGCGAACCTGCTGGGCGATGGCTTGCTGATCGAAAGGCACCCATAAACCCTCCGGGACGTTCAATGACCCTACACTGCTTTTGCTGTTACCGGGTGCTGTTATGGCCAAAAGAATTGCCCCTGCCGCGCCTGCGCTTGCGAGAGTTTTCCCGACCTTGCCTAACACGCTGGTTCTGGATTGAACAAACAGGGCGATTACAACACAAGCGATCAATAGCGTGATAAACAGTGTCAGTTGCAAACCGATCTGTGTCATCAGAACGCTGACCAACCATACACCAGTGCCCACCAGCAACAGGCCCAGCACTTGTTGAGTACGTACCATCCAAGCGCCGGGCTTGGGCAATCGGGTGGCCCATCCAGGGAAAACCGCAATCAGTAGATAGGGTATGGCAAGGCCGAGGCCCATGACCAGGAATATGACCAGAATCTCTTGATAGCCTCTCGACAGGGCAAAACCGACGGCCGTACCCAGAAACGGTGCAGAACATGGGGTCGCCAATAGTGTCGCTAGCATGCCGGAAAAGAAGTGTCCGCTGAGGCCCTGATTATCGGCGGATTTTGTGACAGCGCTCGCGAAACCGGGAACGCGGAATTCAAACCATCCCCATAAGTTACAAGCGAAAACAACCACCAGTAAGGCCATAAATGTCAGGAACCAGGGGTGCTGAAACTGGATGCCCCAACCGATGGCGTGACCGGCATTTTTGAGTGCAATCAATCCTATGGCCAGAATTGCAAAGGAAACCAGAATTCCCGCCGCTGAGGCCAAAAACCGGCGGCGCACATCGCGACGCTCTACGCCACCAAGATTGATCACACTGATGACCTTGATGGACAGAACGGGTAAGACACACGGCATTAAATTCAAAATCAACCCACCCAGGAAGGCGAAGACCAGTATGGTAATTGTCGAATGGCTGGTTTGTGGCGGTAATTTTTCAGAACCTGAATCCGCTTCAAGATTGACGATACTGCTGAACTCGATAGAGCGGTTCCCGTCCAGAACAGTAACCGTGTACGCCCGTCCCGGCAGGGATTTCATGAATTCGGGCAAGCCCTTTACCGGAATTCGTAGATTAGCCTTCAATCTGTCGGCATCGAAATCGACGACAGGTTTGCCGAAACCCACCAGAGCCGGGTCGTCTAACGGCCCTTCCACATAGGCATCCATCTGAGAAAGTGGCAGCGAGGCGTGAGAGTTTACTGTGACGCGAACTTCAAAAGCGCCTGGTTTCGGTTCCGCCAGGGTAAATGATTCAACCCGCAAACCATTGCTGTGTTTTTTGCTGTTGCTAATCCGAGGTACGCGCGAGGCGTATTTGCTGATCAAATGAACAAAGGACGTGGGTTCGCCATCACCGCCAGGAACATCCAGTGCAAGCGTGAGGGTTTCGGGAATGCAGATATCCGAGCAGATCAGGTAATCGATCTTACCGCCAAGCCGAAGGGGCTCGCCGACATTTTCCGGTTTTACGACGAGGGGAAAAACCACCTCTTTTTTGTATCCCAGAGTCTCCAGGCCCAAAACGGAAAACCGCAAGGGGACCGGCCAACGTATCTCAACGGACTCAAGGTTCTGGCTGTCGTTCCAATCGGGTTTGGGTGGATAGCCTGCATCTCCCGGCGAGCGCCAGTAGATTTTCCAGTCATCGTGCAATTGGAATTCTAACCCCAGTAGCAGAGAGCCATCGTCAGTCATAGGGGTGGCACCGGTGGTCGACGAGATCAGGCGGACGGCGGCGAATTCCGTATCAAACCAGTCACTGGCGAGCGCGGCTGACTCATTTGCGCTCGCGGAGCGTGCACCACTCCACACAAGCAATGTCATGAGTACGACAAGGTAAAAGGACCTATTATTCTGAATAACGCGCATATGTCTCCGCAGGGCTCTCAGTATTGCGGCTGCTCACGGGGTCACAGAATGACGAAAAATCCCGCAAAATCCAGCCCCCTAACGGACCTTTGAGAACTCGTGACAAAGTCCGTGGGGGCGTCCAAACTTGTCGGGCTTGCCGACGTTGGGGTATCATACCCATATTGATTTTCAGGTTCGGCCAATGAATTGCAATGGGTTTACAGGAACACTATGTCTGATTTTGACTCGGATATCGACAAGGATACAGACGGTTACCTCACCGGTCAGCTTATCATCGCCATGCCTGGCATCGCTGATCCCCGCTTCAAAAAAGCCGTGATCTACATGTGCGCTCACACCGAGGATGGTGCCATGGGTTTGGTGATTAATCGGGTCATGGAAGAATTGAGCTTTCCGGATTTGCTGGAACAGCTCGAGATTGAAACCAGCCCCACTGCGCCGCCAATCAGAGTGCAGTTTGGTGGTCCGGTGGAAGCAACCCGGGGGTTTATTTTGCATTCACCAGATTATTTGCAGGACAGCAGTCTGATCGTGGCCAGTGATGTGGCCTTGACCGCAAGCGTGGATATTTTGCGGGCGATCGCCGATGGTTCAGGCCCCAACAACCGTATTCTGGCACTGGGGTATGCAGGATGGGGAGCTGGACAGCTGGATGCCGAAATCAAATCCAATGGATGGTTGAATGTGGCGGCCGATGACGATTTGGTGTTCGATCCTGATCTAGATTCTAAATGGGAGAGAGCCATCAGCAAACTTGGCATTGATCCACGTATGCTGTCCCACTTCGCCGGCAACGCCTGATCCGGGTTGCCTTGGCCACGAGATCTGAGAGTCGGAAAATGGCAAAGCAGAAACAGGAGCCGTCAAAGAAGGCGGCAAAAAACCACGATGCTCCGGAAGGCGATGATATCGTCGTCCAACTCATCGCCTTGATGGACGCGTGCCCGACGGCGGAAAGTCTCAACGACCGGGTGATTACACCGTTTTCCGTAGCCCTGGAAAAAGTTTGTCTGGCACGGGGATACCTGATGAACATTTATGGCGATGGGTCGAACATCGTGATCAGCAATCCTGAAGACTCTGAAACCATTTATCACCTGATTGATGAGTATCTGGATCGTCAGGAACCGTCCTGAGTAATCAGCCGCCACGGCTTTTCCACTGGTCCAGGAAGCGTCCATCCAGCACAGCGTCCTGATCCTCACCAACCTGTTTTCTGAGATCAGTACCGCGCGTGTCGTTCGGCGGGCCATCCCAATGGTCGAATACGACGAGGTCCTCCAGGGACAATCGATCCCGCCAGCCGGTTTTCTCAAGCTCGGGCTTATCCAGGAATTCCCGCACGTATCCGACACATAAATAAGCGATGGGAACGACGCTTTCCGGCAGGCCCAGCTCCGCCGCCAATTTCCGTTCGTCGACAATGCTGACCCAGCCGACCCCGACGCCTTCGGCGCGTGCCGCTAGCCAGAAATTCTGTACAGCGCAGACCGTGGAATACAAGTCCATTTCCGGAATGTGGGTGCGTCCCAGGATGACCGGGCCTGCCCGATCCCGATCACAGGTAATACAGAGGTTCAATGGAGCGTCGAGAATACCTTCGAGTTTCAGGTCCCGGTACTTTGTTTGTTTTTTACCTTCAAACTTCTCGCTGGCTTCCAGGTTGGCCTCATCGAACAGCCTCTTTACCCGCCCGCGTACCTCACGGGAACGAATGACCATAAAGGTCCAGGGCTGCATAAAGCCTACGGAAGGCGCGTGATGGGCAGCAATAAGCAATCTACTAAGGATATCGCTGGGAACATCATCCGGCAGAAATTGGCCCCGGACATCGCGACGGGATAGAATAGCGTCGTAAATGGCCCGTTGATCACAGGCATCAAAAGCATGCGTTGCACGGGTATTGGACACCGCGTTTTCCATATCAGTCCCCTTCATGAAAACGGCCGGGCAGCGGCGCAAATCGCTGCAGCAATTCTCTTTCCGGCCGGTCTTTTGACTTGGGTTCGTCTTTACCCGCCGCCTTCCCGGTGACCGTTCATCAGTGACATCTGCCGGAAAAATCTCCCTCACAGCGCTTTGAACCCTGATATCCTGATCAGGATACCGCCAACATCACAGAGAAGACCGTCCGTCTGGTTGGGCATGGCTCAATTCTAGTTCAGACGTTTGGCTATTGCGTCATAGTCTTCCAGATGATCCACGGGGCCAACCGCCGCAATCGTGAGGTTGGACGCCGTCAATCTACGGGCCAGAGCGACAACATCTTCTTTTGTTACCGCATCGATATTTGAGACGATTTCATCAGTTGGTAGGGGTCGCCCGTACACAAGAAGCTGTCGAGCGGCTTGTTCGCAACGGGAAGACGTACTTTCCAGGACCATCAGGATACCGGCTTTCAACTGGGCACGGGCCCGTCCGAGTTCCTCTTCGCTCACAGAGTGCGTGCTTTTCAGCAATTCATCACAAACGACGGGGATAACGTCCTCCACTTCTCGTGCACCCGTTCCCGCATAAACACCAAAAACGCCACTATCCGCCAGCGAGGATGAGAAAGAATAGATGGAATAGACCAGGCCGCGTTTTTCGCGGACTTCCTGAAACAGACGAGAAGACATCCCGCCACCCAACAGGGTGCTATAGATCGACGCAGCGTAGAAGTCCGGGTCAGTATAGGCCACACCTTCCAGCCCCATCAGCAGATGGACCTGCTCTAGATCCCGAGCCTCCCGAAAATCGCCGCCGTGATAAAGGGCGGGTTCGGTGTTGCGGGGATGCCTTGAGGGAAGTTCACAAAATGCGGCCTGAATCAACTCGACAAAGCGGTCGTGATCCAGATTCCCGGCACCCGCCACGATAATGGAGGACGGGCTGTAGTTTTTGTGCATGTAATCGAACAGGGTTTTGCGACCAAAACTTTTAACAAGGTCTGAAGTGCCCAAAATCGGCCGACCAGCGGGCTGGTTCGGAAAGGCTGTTCTCTGAAAATAATCGAAAACAATGTCGTCCGGCGTGTCGTGGGCTTGAAGGATTTCCTGAAGGATAACGGCGCGCTCCCGTTCGAGTTCCTCATGGTCCATTACGGAATGTTGAAGAATATCGGCGATGATATCGACAGCAAGTGGCAGGTCCTCTTTCAGCATTTTTGCAAAGTATGCCGTGTTCTCTCTCGAGGTGTAGGCGTTTACATGCCCACCGACGTTTTCAATTTCGACGGCAATATCAAATGCTGTACGTCGTTTTGTTCCCTTGAATGCCATGTGTTCCAGCATGTGCGAGATGCCGTTGATCTCCGCTGGCTCATGGCGCGTTCCCGCGTCCACCCAGGCTCCGACAGAAACAGATTCAACTGTGTCCAGGGTGTCTGTGACGATCCGAAGACCGCTGTCGAGCGTGGATACCCGGACGCTCATGAGCCACCGCGCCAGATGTTAAGCGTATCGTCGACAAATCCTTCAATTGCGGCGAGATCGTTCGGCAACACAGTGTACCGTTCAGCCCGTTCAAAGAGGTCGAACAGGTGATCGGGTAGAACGGGTGACGACCCGGTTGCCGTTTCGACGGCCTGTCCAAACTTGGCAGCGTGAGCCGTGCCGACCACCACCATGGGCACCGTATCGTCGCGGCGGTGTTCGCGCGCGGCAATCAAGGCGATAGCGGTGTGTGGATCAATCATTTCATCCGTTTGGTCGAAGTGACGTTTCATTTCTGCCGACGTCTCTTCATCCGAATAGCGTGCACCGTCAAAGTCCTTCAGGGCTTGCGCGAGCTGATCCCGGGCGACAGAGAACCGACCCGTGTCGCGGAAACTTTCCATGATGTCGGCGACCTTTGCACCATCCCGCTCACAGAGTTCGAACAGCAAACGTTCGAAGTTCGATGATACCTGAATATCCATACTCGGGCTGATGGTCGCATAGACATCACCGGTTTCCATGGCACCCGTTTCAAAAAAACGGGTCAGGATGTCGTTACTGTTTGAAGCCACCAGTAACTGACTGATGGGAACACCCATCTGTTTTGCAGCGTAGCCTGCAAACACATTGCCGAAATTGCCCGTGGGGACAGAAAAAGCGACAGATTGTTCCGGGGCGCCAAGATCGGCGGCGGCGGTCACATAATAAACGATCTGCGCGACGATCCGGGCCCAGTTTATGGAATTGACGGCGGAAAGCGTATGCCGCGCGCGGAAACCTTCATCATTAAACATGGCTTTCACGAGGTTCTGACAATCATCGAAGGTGCCCTGTACGGCGATGTTATGCACGTTTCTGTCCAGAACCGTTGACATTTGCCGGCGCTGTACTTCGGAAACACGCCCGTGGGGGTGCAGCATGAAGATATCCACGGCATCCTTGCCGCGAACCGCTTCAATACCGGCAGAGCCCGTGTCACCAGAAGTTGCACCAATCACCGTCGTGCGCTGCTCCCTAGAAGACAACACGTGATCGAAGGTTCCCCCAAGGAATTGCATGGCGATATCCTTGAAGGCCAGGGTTGGTCCATGAAACAGTTCCATCATGTAAAGATTGTTGTCGAGCGGTTTTATTGGCGCTGGAGAAGGCGTTGAAAATATCCCATACCCGGTTTCGATGATATCAAACAGGTCTTCGTCGGGGATACGCCCGGCGACAAACGGCCGGATGATCTTGAAGGCCGCTTCTGCGTAGCGCATACCTTTGAAGCCGCGAATATCAGCCTCACCCAGTGTCGGCCAGCTTTCCGGCACATACAGGCCACCATCACTGGCGAGACCCGCGAGCAGAACGTCATCGAAAAACAGGTCCGGGGCCCGGCCCCGTGTCGAAACGTACTTCAAGGCAATACCTGCTGGTATCTGGAATTTGTATCAGCAACGCGGCCCACACACTAAAAGAAACACACGATCTGGGCAAGACTGCCTGAGCCGATGACCGACAGATTAAGTTTGCTGATTCCAGAGACCTGCGCGGTGGATGGTATTCGTTTAAACCGATAACCCGACATATAACCCATTTGGGGTATGGAGGTCAGCCTTGCAACGCTTCACAATTTTTGCCTAAAACGACAGGGACTGCTAAAGTCCTTGGCGAGATTATCGGTTGTCCTGCAAACGCCCTGAAAACCATAAAATATGGCGTCTTGCAGGCGGGGCTGCCAGATCGGGTAAACAGCGCTCTGGTCCAGGTTTTTTTTACTCAGGGAGAGAAAACATGAAAGAATTTGACGCAAAAGAGATCGTAAAAGAGTACCGCACGGGCCAGATCAGTCGACGAGAGTTCGGCCGAGTTCTTGGTATGCTCGGTATCGTTGGCATCGGCTCCTCAATGGCACCGGCATCAGGTCAAGCCGCTGAACAGCCCATGGTCTTCACCTGGGCCGGTTATGACGACATGAACCTCTATCCTGGCTATGAAGCAAAATACGGGGGCCCGCCGCGGTTTACACTTTGGGGTGACGAAGAAGAAGGTATCACCAAAATGGTGTCCGGCTTCAAAGCCGATTTGATTTTCCCATGCAGCTATAAAATCCGGAAGTGGAATGAGGCCGGCGTTATTCAGGCGATTGATACGTCTCGCCTGAAAAACTGGCCAGACATACTGCCCAGTCTCAAAACCATGCCGGGCGTAGTCCAGGATGGAGAGACGGTCTGGGTCCCCGTTGACTGGGGTCAAACCTCCGTTCTGTTCCGCCGTGATCTGGCCCCGGAGTATATCGGTAACGGTACCTGGGAAATCCTCTGGGATCCGAAGTATCAGGGCCGCATCGGCTTCTTCGACAGCCTCGTCGACGGTGTTGCCATCGCCGGAATTATGGCTGGGTTGAAGAACCCCTACGACTATCGTGATCAGGCTGACTTGGATGCTACGCGTGAAAAAATGCGCAGCCTTATTCCCAATCTGCGGTATTTCTCCAATGACATAACCACCATGGAACAAGGGCTGGCCAGTGGTGAGCTGATCGCCGCCACGCTGTGGAACGACTCATGGGTCCGCCTGAAGAACGAAGGTATTGATGTCGAATACATGAGCCCGAAAGAAAGTGGTGCGATGACATGGGTTTGTGGGTTTGCGTTAACCGCGGGTGCAGAAAACGTTGACCAGGCCTACTATTTGATCGATGCCATGCTTGAACCTGAATCCCGTGCCTATGAACTACGCGAATTCGGATTCGGTGGTTCCACCCAGGGCGGCTTCGATCTGTTGAGCGATGAAGAGCTTGCAGAAGCCGGTTATTCCCGTGACGTGGATGCCGTTCTCGCTTCTGGGTCGTTCCAGGAGGAAATCCAGAACGAAGAAGGTCTACAGGCCATGTTTGACGAGGTTAAAGCCGGTCTGTAGGGCAGTTTTTGTCTGACATTGCATTCCATCACCCCGCTCTGTCGGGGGTGATGGTTTGTGTCGCACCGACCATCTCAAATTACATGGATGGCATTTGTCGCAGAAATGTGGCAAAGTCCTGATACGTCACGACAAGTTCAACTGGCATTTAAACTCTGTTGGCAAAGTGCTCTACTGGCAAAAATTAGGGCCGAAAAACAATAAACGTGACACAGGGTACAGGCGATACGGGCAACCAAAACCATGACAACCCGAACTATTACTACTCAATCCGTATCGTCACAAACCAAAGCGGAAGAGCCCGGCTGGCTAACCAGACTGTTCATGCGCAATGAAAATGCGCGTGGCTATGCCTTACTCAGCCCGACACTGGTGCTTCTCGTTCTTGTGATGCTTATTCCCATCATCTTATTGGTCATGCGAAGTTTCTGGACCCAGTCGGGAATGATCCAGACAGCAGATTTTTCCATGATCAACTACGAGATGTTTTTCACGAAAAAAATCTATCCCTATATTTTGGGTAAATCTTTACTGATTTCCGGTGCGGTGACCGTTGCCACGTTGTTACTGGCATATCCGGCAGCCTATTTTGTCGCGTTTCACGTCAAGAAGAACAAGCTTATCTGGCTCATTTTGATCACGGTGCCATTCTGGACAAGCTATCTGCTTCGGGTTTTTGCCTGGAAACTGATGCTCGGATACAACGGTGTGATCAATTCAGGCTTGATGTTCACCGGCATCATTGACGAACCGCTGAGTTTCCTGCTTCACAATGTGAATGCGGTTGTGCTCACCCTGGCGCATGCCTGGGCGGCGTTCGCCATTCTGCCAATTTATGTGTCTCTGGAGAAAATCGACAAATCCCTTCTCGAAGCAGCGGCCGATCTTGGCGAAGGTCCCGTGCGCAGCTTCTTGCGGGTAACTCTGCCTCTTTCCATGCCTGGCGTGATTGCGGCCTCCCTGTTGGTCTTTATTCCGACGGTGGGTGATTATGTAACCCCCAAACTGGTGGGTGGTAGTAGCGGTATCATGATCGGTAATCTGATCACCAATATGTTCGGTCGCGGGAACAACTGGCCCATGGGATCGGCGATCTCCGTCGTTATGATGATTTCAATCACCATCGTTGTGTGTCTGTATCTGTGGTTTATCCACAAGGTCAAAAGGCGAACGGCATAGGCGGAGGTAGCGACATGGGTAAAATGAGACTCGGCCCTCTTGGTATTTACACCGTATTGTACCTTGCCTTTTTGTACATACCGGTACTGTTCATCCCGCTGTTTTCGTTCAATGATTCCATTTATATTGCATTCCCGTTGAAGGGTTTCACCCTGCAACACTACGTTGAAATGGTGAATCGGGAACCGTTGATCAACGCTCTCTTCAATAGTCTGAAAGTCGGTGCGGTGGTTTCCGTGGTCAGCACCATTTTCGGTATGCTGGCGGCGAAGGCGTTTACTAAGTACCGCCTGCCGGGAACAAACGCACTGACAGCGTTTATTTCCATTCCGTTGGTGATTCCCCTGATTATCCTGGGCATCTCACTGCTGACCGTTTTAAAAGCCGTCGATGTTCCGCTTTCCCTGTTCACAATCGGTTTGTCGCATACGGTGATTTGTGTACCGTTTTCCATGTTCGTTCTGATTTCGAGGCTGGAAGGCTTCGACAAGAGCATGGAGGAGGCAGCACAGGATCTGGGCGAAACACCGTGGATGACATTCTGGCGGGTGACATTCCCACTGGCCATGCCAGGCATTATTGCTAGCCTCCTGCTGTGCTTCACCATTTCATTCGATGAATTCATCCTGGCCTTTTTCCTCGGCTCGGACGAGCCGACACTGCCACTCTACATGTGGAGCCAGTTACGTTTTCCGGCGAAACTGCCGAGCGTTCTGGCATTGGGTGCGGTTATTTTCATCACCTCATTTATCGTTGTCTGTTTTGCTGAGTGGGTTCGCCGCCGCGGCGTCCAGACGCAAACGGGCTCTGCAATATAAGGATAAGATATACAGGGAAGAATATGAGCGACGAATCCTATATCTCCATTCAGAACATCTCGAAGCACTTTGGCTCGGTCAAGGCATGCGACGAGGTTACGTTCGATATTCGCCAGGGCGAGTTTTTTGCTCTGTTGGGGCCGTCCGGTTGCGGCAAAACAACATTGTTGCGCATGCTGGCCGGGTTCGAAATTCCCACCTACGGCGAAATCTATATTGATGGGCAGCCGATGTCCCTGATCCCGCCGTACAAACGTCCAGTGAATATGGTGTTCCAGAGTTACGCCATCTTCCCGCACCTCACAGTGGCGGAAAATATCGCCTTCGGTTTACGCAAGGACAAGCTGCCAAAAGCTGAACTGGATAAGAAGGTGGATGAAGCCCTGGAAATGATTGCCTTGCCGGGTTACGGCCATCGCGGCGCGGATGAACTTTCCGGGGGTCAGCGGCAGCGCGTGGCCCTTGCTCGCGCTTTGATCAAAAAACCGAAGGTGTTGTTGCTCGATGAACCTCTCGGTGCACTGGATAAAAAGCTGCGTGAACAGATGCAGCTGGAATTACGTGACCTTCAGCGGGAGGTGGGCATTACCTTTGTGTTTGTTACTCACGATCAGGAAGAAGCCCTCACCATGTCCGATCGCATTGCTGTAATGGCCGAAGGACGAACTTTGGAAATTGAAGCTCCGGCACCTCTCTATGAACGTCCTAAAACGGCGTTCTGCGCAGACTTCCTGGGGACCATGAATTTCTTTGAAGGATCCATCGACAACATTGGCGATGGTGAGGCCGCCATCAAAACCGGTGATATGGGCACCATGGTATCCCGTGGCCCCAATATGGATTTCTCATCCGGTAACGATGTATTGGCCGCCATCCGGCCGGAGAATATCGAAATTGCGTTTGATAAACCGGCAAGCGGTTCTTTTGTTGAAGGCAAGGTTCGCGCCTCGGCTTTCCTGGGAGACCGTGCGCACGTTTACGTCAACGTCAAAGGCCGCAAGGATCCGGTGCTGACCGCCATGCAAAACCTGGGTGGCGCGGCATCCCGTATGGGTGACGAAGGCGAACACACGGTTTGGCTGACCTGGTCAGAGGAATCGGTGATTTTGTTGCCGCGGCACTAAAGGTTGCGCCGCGATCAAAAATAAGGATGCCTCTTGGCCATTTTTTATGTGGCCGCATGTCAACAGGAGAATGCAAAACGGGGAGATTATCCCGATCTTCACAAGTGTTGCTTTTTGGTCGGCAGCTTTGAGCGCAACAGGTTTTGTCCGCCGCCAGTGCTCGGGCGTTGGATATGTTGTATGTTGTATGTTGGCTCTATCACCGGTTCGCGTAAGCCTTTTGTTATTCGTGCCTGTCAGGATGCAGGATCACCAAGTACCGTTTTCGGTGCGTGCTGGTGGATGAGGGCGCTACCTTTTTTTGTCGTCGGTTATCCCGACCACGCCCCGCGCGCGGCGCCCTCCATTGGCGCCGGCGACGTTCCCATCGCCCTGCGCCAAAGCTTGATTGCGCGTTTCCTGGCGACGGCGCAGATCGCCTTCTGCGCAATGTCTGATTTTACAAAATGACGGTTGTAGAGCGCCTTGGCCTCCGCATTGCGCCAAGTCCATTGCCACGCGGCCTCGACCAGGATGGCGCGCAGCCGTCTCTGGCCCACGGGGCGTAGCTTCGCCCGGACCGGTCCGCCGCCGCTCCGACTGACCACCGGCGCAAGGCCGAGACAGGACGTCACTTCCTCGGGCCGGTTGAAGCGTTCGGGAGAGAACAGCTCGGCCAGAAAGGTCGATGCGTCGGTCTCGCCAATCCCGGCAATGGAGGTCAAACGCTCGAACCTCGCCGCGTGCATTCGCGCCGTCGCGGTCCTGATCCCGGCGTTCAGCGATTTGTCCTCGGCAAGAAGAAACAGATACTCCCGGACCATCGAGGCGAGAGCCAGGCGGTGTTCGGACGGGAGAGGCAGCGCCGCCAGATCGCCTGCCGCCGCCGACCATGCCCAAAGGCTCTCCGGTTCCGCGATGCCGGAGGCCAGAAGAAAGCCCTTGATCTTCTGTTTGATCTTGCCACGGCTCTCCGCAACGCGCTTGCGTCGCCTGACGAGCGCGCGGTAGCCTTCCTGCTCGACAGTCGGAATGGCAATGGGACGAAGCAACCCTCGCGCAAAGTAACTCGCCAGCTTCTCCGCGTCGATCCGGTCCGTCTTGGCGGTCGCGGCATATCCCCTTCGAATGCGCGAGACGGCGAACCCCCTGCGCCCCAGAACGAGGGCAAGGACAAAACCTGTTGGACCGGACTCGTAGACAACATGTGCAATCCGACATCCGAGGCCAGCGAGTTGCTCAGTCAGCGCATCCTCGCCGGAGGGGCAGGTGTGCGCCTCAATCAGCCCATCTTCCGGCTCGAACAGCGAAACCGAATATGTCTTCTTGTGAACATCGACGCCCACGAAAACCGGGCGATCTTCAACAGCGGCGACAAAACGCCAAATACGTGCAGCCTTCCTTGTCATGCTGAAAACTCCTGAGGTTGAAAAACCTCGGCAGCGCAGACCTAAACCACAATGCCGTCCAGCATGGTCTTTTTTTTAACACCATTGGCAGCGATACGGTGGGCTTTGACGCGGCTCACATCAATCATCAGCGGGCTCAAGTCAGCGGCTTCGTGCGCAAGCGCTTCAAATATTCGCCCGAAAACGCCTGTCGCCGACCAGCGCCTGAAACGATTATACAGCATCTTCGCCGGGCCGTATTCGGGCGGAACGTCAGGCCACCGATAGCCACCCTGAAGGCAGTAGATAATGCCGGACAGCACCCGCCGATCATCCACCCGCGCTACCCCTCGCGGATCGTTCAGCAACAAGGGCCTGAGCTTGTTGAACTGTTCGTCCGAAAGCCAAAAAGTCAAAGACATGAAATTCTCTGTCGTTTCACATCATGAATAATAGTTCCGTTTATAAGTCTACACCCTAGTTGTTTAGTCCCGGGGAGTGATGGGTTGGGTTGAGTCTGAATATTTCCGTCTCATTTGTCCAGGTCTTGCAGATGTATTCGTATGGCGTCAGTCCTTTGAGTGTCTTGAGCCTTCGGGCGAAGTTGTAGGCCATGACGAAGTCGCCGAGGTGGGTTCGCCGCCGGTCGTGAGTGTCGTAGTGATAGCGTTTGACCGTGGCCTCCTTAAGGGTTCGGTTCATGCGCTCGACCTGAGCGTTGGTCCACGGGTGATTGGGTTTGGTCAGGCGGTGTTCGATCCCGTGACGTTGGCAGGCGCGGTCAAACGGATGACCGCGCAACATGGCCGTAGGTCCCTTGCGGTTCTTCGGCAAGTCGGCGAACGGGATGCCGTTGTCGGTGGGTACCGTGTGGATGCGCTAGGGCGCGGGCGCCACCAGGGCGGCGAGAAAAGCCGGTGAGCGCTGTATTGCCGCTCGAACCGCGTGCGGCGGCGTGGCGGTCGCGTGTAATACCTGTCCCATAGAGCCTCCTTATTAATGATGATATTCAATACACCATCACACCCCGGCACTCGCCACCTAGGCTCAGGACTCATTAAATTCACCACATGACAATAGCTGCGATACAGATTGCAGAAAAGAAGGTATGTGCGCACCTGTCGTATAGGGTTGCGATGCGGCGCCAGTCCTTGAGCCTTGCGACCATGTTTTCGATTTTGTGGCGTTGTCTGTACAGGACGGCATCGTAGTCGATCACCTGCCTGTGGCTCTTCTTCGGTGGAATGCAGGGCGGGAGGCCCTTTTCTTCCAGGGCCTGCCTGAACCAGTCTGCATCGTAACCTTTGTCCGCCAACAGATGCCTGGCGACGGGCATATCATTCACGAGCCGGGCCGCGGCTAGAGAAGTCACTGACCTGCCCTGCGCTCAGGTAGAACAGACAAGGGCGACCATCCCCGCCGCAGACAGCATGGAGCTTGCTGTTCAGCCCGCCTTTTGTGCGCCCAATGTCTCGGGGAATAGCCCCTTTTTCAGTAGGCTGGATGCCGTGCGGTGAACTTTCAGATGCGTGGCGTCAATCTGAAGCTGTTCAGGAGTATCGGGGAGAGAGGACAGGGCCCTGAATATCCGATCGAAGATACCCATCCTGCTCCAACGCACAAACCGCTTATAAAGCGTCTTGTGAGGGCCGTACTCCCTGGGTGCATCGCGCCATTGAAGACCCCGCTTCAGCACATAAATGAAACCGCTCAGAACACGGCGGTCATCAACGCGTGCAACCCCATGCGACAAGGGAAAGTAAGGCTTCAGCCGAGCAAGTTGCTCATCGCTTAACCAAAACATATCACTCATGCCAAACCCGCCTGAAAACAGAAAGGAGAACTATAAGGCAAAAATGTCTATGAATAATTAAGAGGTCATGAGCCTAAGCAACGCAGTTGCTGCTGAGGCCGCACAGACGGCAGCGGAAACTGCCCGAACCGGGGCCGAGACGGCAAGAACGGCCACGGAAACGGCGAGAATTGCCGCCGAGACGGCCCGTGACGATACCCACGCCAATTCACGGCAGCCCGTGCCATCCCCGGTCCGTAAGGGGAACAGGGGGAGCAGGGGGAACAGGGTGCCCCCGGCTACACCTACTCCAGCTACAGCGGCGGCGGCGGCCAGGGCGCGTCAGGCCGGGGCTGATGAGGCAATGAATAAGGATTAAGGACTATCAGGACATGAACCAGCAAACCGCAAACCCGCCCGCCGCAGGGCAGACAACCCCCGCAACCATCTCGCCTGCCGCCTGCCACCGTGCCGCCCGATGAGGGAGCCCCGCCGCCGGCAACCCCGGCCTTCGGTGTCATCGAACCCCGCCGTGTGCTGCGCTGTGAGGCCGACATGGACTTCATTCACTGCGTGAAGATCGAACCGGATCGTCTCTCCCTCAAGACCTTCGAGGTTGTGGGCGTGCTCGATGAGGATACGGGTGAAGATTTTATGGCGGCACGGCGGATCAGGAACATCATCGATGGGTGGACCCCGCTCGGCATCATCTACAACACGCCTCTCGCGGGCGTGCTGGCGCGCGGCGCGCACATGCACGCCAGCCTTGACGGCCTCGGGCTGCAGGGCATCGGTGAATACTGCATCGACCTTAAGTCCCCCTGGGGCCTGTTTGAGCGGCTCTATACCAAACAGATGATCACGCTGTCGTCCACGCTCGGTATGTACGGCCTGCTGCCCGCAGACTCCTATACCGCCACCTACGTCCACAAGGGCAACCGCAATGCGTTTCAGAACCTGAACCGCCTGTTCACCGTGGCGCAGGTGCGCCTGCCGTTTGTTGATAGTACCATGGAGGACGCCCATATCCGCCTCTACAGCAAAAGACCGCTGCTGCTGGGCAGCAGCAGCGACACCTTCACCGTGCTTGCGGGCGAGGATATCGAGGCCTATTACCGGGATCTGGAAACCGGCACTGCTTGCGATGGCCAGCCGCATTTGCGGATTGAGGGCCCGGCGGACATCCCCGCCGGGGGTGACGCCACCTGCACGCTTAGCCTATAGACCAACCGGGGCGAGCGTGGCAGTTAAGGCGGGCTTTCGCTACTGCACCCATGCTGCATCCCACACCTTAAGGGTGGTGTGAACGTCCATTAGAACTGGCGCTGCAGGCCCCCTTCACCACGCCTAAATATCCATTTTAGAGCCAAAAATGACCCGAAAATCAGAGTAAAAATACCGGCAAAAATCGCTGGAAACTTAAAGACTTTTGTATGCTGGCCCCGGCAGATTGCACACTGCCAATAAAGGCAATGTGGCAGGGTCGGATCATCCGACTAACACGATTGATAAAGGTTTCGTCGCCAACAGCCATGGGCCGCGCGCCGGAATATGCGATACGGTTTAGACCGTATCGCTATTCCAGAGACGATGAAATCAAGATTTATTTGTCATAGCGATGAAAAACCACCCATCATTCTGCGGCCTGCAAACCTTCCGCTTTTTCGACCCGGGCGGCACAGAACTTAAACTCGGGGATCTTCCCGAACGGGTCCAGTTGCGGGTTGGTGAGGACGTTTGCAGGCGCTTCGGCAAAACAGAACGGAATGAACACTAGCCCTTCCGGCTGATTTGAATTCTGCCGCACCTTCAGCGTGATGGTGCCACGACGGGTGTGGATGTGTACGGAGTCGCCAGCCTCCAGCTCCATACGAAGCATATCACTGCGGTTCAATGAAACCACGGCTTCCGGCTCAATGGCATCAAGCACCGTCGCCCGGCGGGTCATGGAACCTGTGTGCCAGTGCTCCAGCATCCGCCCCGTGGTCAGAATCATGGGATACTCATCATCGGGCTGCTCGTCCGGCGGAACAATGTCGGCAGGTACGATTTTCGCACGTCCGGTCGGGGTGGGGAAGCCATTGGTGAAGATGACCTCATTTCCGAAACTGGCAGGATCGTCGCACGGATAGGTGACCACATTCTCGTTTTCCAGCCGCTCCCAGGTAATGTTGTCGAGGGACGGCATGACTTCTTTCATCTCGTTGAAGATGTCCTGCGGTCCGGTGTAGGTCCAGGGTAAGCCCAGACGTTTGCCGATTTCGGCAATAATCCACCAGTCATGACGGGCATCACCGGGCATGGGAATGCACTGGCGCGCCATCTGAACCTGACGGTTGGTGTTGGAGAATGTGCCGGCTTTTTCAGCGTGGGCGGAAGCCGGAAGAATGACATCTGCATGCCATGCGGTTTCGGTCAGGAAGATATCCTGTACCACCAGATGATCCAGCATGGCGAGTGCCTGTCGAGCGTGCTGTTGGTCAGGGTCGGACATGGCGGGGTTCTCGCCTTCCACATACATGGCCTTGATAACGCCATCGTGAATGGCATCGACAATTTCAACAACAGTCAGGCCGCGTTTGGGGTCCAGTTCGGTGCCCCAGAATTCTTCATAGTGCCGGCGGGTAGCTTCATCTTCCACGGACTTGTAATCGGGATAGACCATGGGGATAAGACCGGCGTCGGACGCGCCCTGCACATTGTTCTGACCGCGCAGCGGATGCAGTCCGGTACCGGGGCGGCCAACCTGTCCTGTGATCAGGGCCAGGGTAATCAGACAGCGGGAATTGTCCGTGCCGTGAATGTGCTGGGAGATACCCATGCCCCAGAAAATGATAGAGGCATCGGCTCTGGCATAGGTTCGGGCAACCTCACGCAGGGTCTTCGCATCAATGCCGCAGATTTCAGCCATTTTCTCAGGCGCGTAATCCTTGATTTTCTCCTGAAGCAGATCAAAGCCGTCGGTGTTCGCCTGAATGTACTGAACGTCGTAGAGCTCTTCCTCGATGATCGTGTAGATCAGGGCGTTCAGCATGGCGACGTCGGAACCGGGTTTGAAGTACAGATGATTCTCGGCATGGCGGGACATCATCTGCCCGCGCGGGTCCATGATATAGAGCTTGGTGCCCTTTTTTGCCGCCTGTTTGAAATAGGTCGCCGCAACAGGGTGATTTTGCGCCGGATTGCAACCAATGGCGATTACGCAATCCGCCTTGCCGGCATCGGTAAACGGTGCGGAAACCGCGCCGGAGGAAACACATTCCATGAGCGCCGCCACACTGGAGGCGTGGCACAACCGGGTGCAATGATCCACGTTGTTGGTGTGGAAAGCTGTTCGGATCAGTTTCTGGAACAGATAGGCCTCTTCGTTAGAGCCTTTGGCGGAGCCGAACCCGGCTATCCCCTTGGGACCTTTTTCATCATAGGTTTTCTTGAGGCCATTGGCAGCGAAATCAAGGGCTTCTTCCCACGTTGCCTCACGAAAGACGCTGGACCAGTTACCGTCTTTTATTTGCATCTGCCAATCCTTCGCCACGTCTTCACGCCGGATCAACGGTATTGTCAATCGATGCGGGTGGGCAACGTAGTCGAAACCGAAACGCCCCTTGACGCAGAGCCGGTTTTCATTGGCCGGGCCGGGCCGACCGTCAACCTTGACGATCTTGTCATCCTTGATGTGAACGCGGGTCTGGCAACCCACACCGCAAAACGGACACAGGCTGTCGACAGTGCGATCCGCGTAAACGGTACGCGCGCCCTGGTCGTCGAGCATCCTGGCTTCCATCAGCGCGCCGGTGGGGCAGGCCTGAACACATTCACCGCAGGCAACACAGGTGCTGTCGCCCATGGGATCGTCAAAGTCGAAAGTAATCTTTGCCTCGTGCCCGCGATAGGACATGCCGATAACGTCGTTGACCTGCACTTCACGGCAGGCCCGGACACACAGGCTGCAATTGATGCAAGCATCAAGATTTACGGCCATGGCAACATGGCTGTTGTCCGCCACGGGTTTTTCGGAGGCCGGAAAACGCGACGAGTCCACGCCGACCTTGTCCGCCCAGTTCCAGAACTTGGAATCTGGATCGTGGCTGGTGTCGCGTTCCGGTTGGTCCGAGACCAGCAATTCAAACACCAGTTCCCGGTTTTTTTTGGCCCGGTCGGTTGCCGTGTTGACGACCATGCCCTCGGTGGGTTTACGAATACAGGACGCGGCAAGCACACGCTCGCCGTCGATTTCGACCATACAGGCACGGCAGTTGCCATCACCCCGGTAACCGGGTTCCGGTGAATAGCATAAATGCGGAATTTCGACACCTTCGCGCTGGCTGACCTGCCAGATGGTTTCACCTTCGGAGGCCTGAACCTGATTGCCATTCAGGGTGAAGTTAATGGTATCGCTCATCACACTTCCTCCGGGAAAAATTTTATCACTGAGAGCATAGGATTGGGCGCGGCCTGACCCAAGCCGCAAATGGATGAATCCATCATCACGGTTTTCAGATCATTCAACAAATCCCGATCCCATTTGGGTTGAGACATCAATGTAACGGCTTTCGTGGTGCCGTTGCGACAGGGCGTGCATTGCCCGCAACTTTCGTCTTCGAAAAACCGCATCAGATTGAGTGCGACATCTTTCATGTTGTCCTGATCCGATAGCACGACCACGGCATGAGAACCGACCAGACAGCCCAACTCGTTCAGTTCACCACCGAAATCAAGGGGCACGTTCCCTTTCGAGGCTGGCAGAATACCGCCCGAGGCCCCACCGGGCAGATAGCCCTTGAACGTGTGTCCGTCGGCCATGCCGTCACAATAGTCGTCGATAAGTTCCTTAACCGTAATGCCCGCCGGAGCCAGTTTGACTCCCGGATTCTTGACCCGACCGGATACCGAATATGATCGAAAGCCCTTGCTCTCACCGTTGCCCTGGGAAGAGAACCATTCCGGTCCGTTGGTGATGATGTCCCGGACCCAATAAATGGTTTCAATGTTGTGAGTCAGTGTTGGACGTTGAAAAAGTCCACGTTCAGCAGGGTAAGGCGGGCGGTTTCTGGGTAAGCCTCGTTTGCCTTCAATGGATTCGATCATCGCGGATTCTTCACCGCAAATATAGGCACCGGCACCACGGCGAACCTCAAGTCCTGTATCGCCGGTTAGGCCTTTGGCCTGTAGGCTGGCGATTTCCTTCTCCAGAATATGGATGATGCCCGGATACTCATCGCGCATGTAGATGTAGATGGTTTCAATCTCGCAGGCCCAGGCCGCAACCAGGGCGCCTTCGAGGAATTGATGCGGGTTGCGTTCCAGATAGTAGCGGTCCTTGAAAGTCCCCGGTTCCCCCTCGTCGCCATTGATCGCGAATAGACGAGGTTTGGGTTGATCGCGAACAATTTTCCATTTGAGACCGGACGGAAACCCCGCGCCACCAAGACCGCGCAGACCAGAGTCCTGCATGGTTTTGACAATCTCGTCACGATCCATGTCTCCGGCATGGCATTTTTTGAGCAGCGCGTAACCGCCGTTTGCCATATAGGCGTCATAATCGGCGTACTCGGTGAGCACAGGATGAAGTTCGCGGGCTTTTGCCGTTGACAGAAGGCCCTCAACAGTTGCTTTGCAAACGTGATTATGTCCCACCTCGGCGACAGGCGCCGTGTCACAGCGTCCCATACAAGGAGCGCGAACCACACGAACATCGCCCGGCGCTCTCGCGGTCAATTCTTCCATGAGTTTGGCCGATCCGGCCATTTCGCAACTGAGTGAGTCACAAACACGAATGGTCACCGGTGCAGGTGGTTCTTCACCCTCCAGAACAATATCGAAATGGGCATAAAATGAAGCAACTTCATAGACCTCGGCCATGGAAAGTTTCATTTCTCGGGCAAGCGCCGTTAGATGGTCTGCCGAAAGATGACCGTAGCGGTCCTGGACAAGGTGCAGATGCTCAATCAACAAATCGCGTCGGCGCGGACGGTCTCCGAGCAGTTCCCGAACCTCGTCAACAGCGGTTGGATTGATCTGGCGGCCTTTGTTAAAGATTGGAGCCTTACGGCGTCCGTATCCGGGATGTATTTTACGGTCCTCAGTATTCGTCGTGCTAGCGCTCATGCGGCTTCCAGTATCCTCGTTGCTTTTCGGACTGCGAAATGTTTACCACCCAAAGTCCGCCGTTGGTATCCCTTTGTTAATCCGACAAAACAAAAATTCACGATGTGCAATGCCGCCGCGGGAACGACGCTCCCTGTTCTTCTTACCCTGTTTTTGGTGCGTCGCGTCGTTTACCGGTGTGGATCACGCGCGAATTTTGAATGAAACGCATGAGCATTTCAGTTTGTTGAAAGTTCAATGTTTGATAAACAAATTCGTGTATTTTCCCCTCCCAAATGATCAAACGGGAACCGTTACGTGACCTCTCACAAACAGTTATGGAATTCAGGATTTTTCGGATTAATCATTGTTTGTACAACGATGTTTTTTGTTCTTTCCGGAACCGCGCAGGCCGAATGGGAACCGGAAAAACCCATTGATCTGGTGATTATGGCGGGAAAAGATGGCGGGGCCGATAAAATGGCCCGCCTGATGCAGCGAATCATCGAAGAAAACGGATGGTCTCCGCAACGGGTTATTCCCATAAACCGGCCCGGTGGCTCGGGTGTAGAGGCAATGACATATCTGGCGCGTTCGCCGGACCCGGACTATACGCTTCTGGTAACCCTCAACAGCTTCTACACAACGCCGCTACGGCAACCCAAACTGCAACTCGATATAGAAACCTTTACGCCTATCGCTCGAATGGCGGAAGACAACTTTGTTCTTTGGGTTCACCAGAATTCGGGTATCACCAGCCTGGAGGCGTTTGTTGCGGCAGCGCGGGAGAAAGGCGAGGAATGGGTCATGGCAGGTACCGGCAGGCATGCCGAGGACCATTTACTCACACAGTTGCTGAATCTCACCTTTCGTTTGAACATGACCTACGTTCCCTACAAAGGCGGTGGTAAAGTCGCTCGCCAACTGGCCCTCGGCCATATTGACTCCACGGTAAACAATCCATCGGAACAACTGGAGCATTACGAGGCCGGTCTGACCGTTCCCGTCGCGGTTTTTTCCAAAGAAAGGCTTGCCACTTTTCCTGAGACCCCGACATTTCGTGAAAGGGGAGAGGTTCTCGACTATTTGATGCAACGAAGTGTGGTCGGTGCACCGGGAATGAGTGCGGCGGCCAGTGCATTTTATCAGGACCTATTCGCCAAGGTCTTCCGGTCAGCAGAGTGGATGGCGTACCGAAATAGCAAGAGTCTGCACGGAGAGTTGTTGCAAGGTGACGCTCTGATGGAATACTGGATTGCCGAACGGGCCGCCCACCACACAATGCTCCGCGCATTGGGAATAATAGATTAGTTTTTTCGCTGAAAATGAGCACGTAGAGGCCCTTCCAAAAACGTTTCGGCGTTATTGGAAAAGGAATTGTCGGGGATAAGCTTGAATCTGCAGCACTTTGGCGGTGTTATGTCTTGCTTTCTTTGGGGCAGGCGTTATCCACCCTGTTCAAACATCAACGTTTAACCGGAGGACACTATGCCAAAAAGCGATATTGAGATCGCCCGCGTCGCCAAGATGCAGCCGATTGCGGAAATTGGTGCAAAAATTGGAATTCCTGAGGATGCCCTCCTGCAATACGGCCCCAACAAAGCCAAGGTTTCATTTGATTTTATCGAAAGCCTTCAGCGCAAGCGGGATGGCAGGCTTATCCTGGTAACGGCTATCACACCGACACCGGCTGGCGAGGGTAAAACGACGACTTCGGTTGGTCTGACCGATGGTTTGAACAAAATCGGCAAGAACGCCATGGTCGCGTTACGAGAGCCGTCGCTTGGTCCTTGCTTCGGTATGAAGGGTGGTGCGGCTGGCGGTGGTTACGCCCAGGTTGTTCCCATGGAAGACATCAACCTGCATTTCACCGGGGATTTCCATGCCATTGGTGTTGCTCACAACCTGCTGGCCGCCCTGATCGATAACCACATCTATTGGGGTAACTCATTGAACATCGACACCCGTCGAGTTGGATACCGCCGCGTTGTCGACATGAATGACCGCGCGCTCCGTAGCATCGTGAATTCTCTCGGTGGTGTAGGTAACGGATTTGCGCGGGAAGACGGCTTCGATATCACCGTGGCTTCTGAAATCATGGCGATTTTCTGTCTTTCGAAAGACCTCAACGATCTGACGGAACGGCTCGGCAATATCGTTGTCGCCCAGACACGTGATCGCAAGCCGGTTCTGGCCAAGCAGCTTAAAGCCGCTGGTCCGATGGCGGTTCTGCTGAAAGACGCGTTGATGCCGAACCTGGTTCAAACGCTGGAAAACAATCCAGCCTTTATCCACGGTGGCCCGTTTGCCAACATCGCGCACGGCTGTAACTCTGTAATTGCCACCAAAACGGCATTGAAGCTCTGTGACTACGTTGTCACGGAAGCCGGTTTCGGCGCCGATCTGGGTGCCGAGAAGTTCTTCGATATTAAATGCCGTAAAGCCGGGCTCAAACCAGCCGTGGCCGTTATTGTTGCAACGGTTCGTGCCTTGAAAATGCACGGTGGTGTCGCCAAGGATGCCCTGGGCAAGGAAAATGTTGCCGCCGTGAAAAAAGGTTGTGCCAATTTGGCCCGTCACATCAAAAACGTAAAATCCTTCGGTGTTCCTGTTGTTGTAGCGATTAATCAGTTCATCAACGATACCGACAAGGAGCTGAAAGCCATTCGTTCCACGGCGAAAAGCATGGGTGCAGAAGCCATCGTTGCCAGTCACTGGGCCAACGGCGGTGATGGGACAGCCGCATTAGCCCGGCACGTGGTGAAACTGGCTGATAGCGGCAAGGCGAAATTCAGACCGCTGTATCCCGATTCCATGCCGCTCGAGAAGAAGATGCGTACCATTGCCCAGAAACTTTATGGCGCGAAGGACATTTCTTTCGATTCCAAGGTTGCTGCACGGTTTGCCGAACTGGAAGCGGGCGGATACGGTAAATTCCCGATCTGCGTTGCCAAAACCCAGTACAGCTTTTCCACGGACCCGGATGCCAAGGGTGCGCCCTCCGGCCACATGGTTCCGGTTCGCGAATTGCGCCTGTCGGCAGGGGCCGGTTTCATTGTTGCCGTCACCGGCGATATCATGACCATGCCGGGTCTGCCGCGTGTTCCCGCCGCCAATACCATACACCTGAACAAAAAAGGCCAGATCGAGGGCCTGTTCTAAAGTTTTTCAGGTCCAAAGTCTCTAAGCCCAGCGGTCAGATAAAGCGTGCTGTCTATCCGGCAACGCGCTTTATTCTTCAGGGACAGTTTTTCAGAGAGCAGCACCATGACAACACCCATCCCCGAATACATGAATGCCATTGAAATTGAAGGTGAGAGGGGCTTACCCGAAGTTTTGAAACCGGCCAGTCGACCTGTTCCCGAACCTCGGGATGGCGACGTTTTAATCAAGGTTGCGGCCGCAGGAGTGAACCGTCCCGACGTCCTTCAGCGGCAAGGAGCCTATCCACCACCGCCGGGTGCATCGGACATTCCGGGTCTCGAAATCGCCGGTGAAATCGTCGCCGGTAACAGTGGCGAATTTTCTGTTGGTGACAACGTCATGGCCCTGGTAACCGGCGGCGGATATGCAGAGTATTGCACGGCACCGGCGGCGCAATGTTTGCCGATCCCGGGTGGATTATCCATGGAACAAGCCGCCGCGGTACCGGAAACCTTCTTCACGGTGTGGAACAACGTTTTTGATCGCTCCGGTTTACAGGCCGGAGAGAGTTTTCTGGTCCATGGCGGTTCTTCAGGCATTGGAACAACGGCGATTCAGCTGGCGAATGCTTTTGGCGCGCGCGTGTTTGCAACGGCTGGGAACGCAGAAAAATGCAGGGTCTGTGAAGATCTGGGCGCGGAACGGGCCATCAACTACCGTAACGAGGAGTTTGTCTCCGTTATCAAGGAGGCCACGGGTGTCGGGGTGAACGTGATTCTCGATATGGTGGGCGGCGATTACATACAGCGCAACATCAAGGCTATGGCACCGGACGGCAGGCTTTGTTACATCGCATTTTTGAACGGCTCGGCGGCGGAATTGAATTTGATGCCGCTAATGCTGAAACGCCTGACTTTGACCGGATCAACATTGCGAGCCATGCCGGTTCCTTTCAAGGCGGCCATAGCCGGACACCTCCGTGAAAAGGTCTGGCCGCTGATGGAAAATGGCACTGTCGCACCGGTTATGCATTCAAGTTTCCCGCTGGATCAGGCGGCACAAGCTCATGCCCTCATGGAGACCAATACCCACATTGGAAAGATTGTTTTAACTGTAGCGTAGAACGACTTTAACGCAGACGTTTCGGGATGAATTGCGCCGTGATACCGAGCGCGACCATGACACCGCCTGCCGCAATGAACACGGCCGACAAATCAAACACGCGCAAGATTACGGAAAACGCACCCGGGAAAGAGAGCTGGGAGGCATAGCGATAGGTAGCGAAAACAGTCGTCATTTCCGCCCGCTCATAGGGATGAACGGCCCGCAAAAACGCCGTATTGCCAACGGTGTCGATGGGCAATGAAAACAGCGCTGCGCCTGCCAGCAAGCCGATGCCCAGCCACGGGACATCAAAGGAACCCGCCGCAAATACTGTAATCACGCCAGTCCCCAGGTAGCCGATCATCAAGGCCCAACGGAAGCCGAACCGGCGGCAGAACGGTACCATCAAGGGCGTTCCCATGGTGAACAATGTTGCAACCGAAGTCAGTGCACCTGCGATGTTTTCACCCAATCCGGTGCTGACCACGTAAATTGGCGCATAGATAAAGAACATGCCCCACCAGCCGGCCCGCCCGACCGCCAGTATCCAGGCAAGGGAGAGCCGGGGTTGGCTGAAAAACCGATACAAGTAACGGGTCGGATTGGTCGACGGTTTCCGCTTTGTGGAAACTGCGGGATTTTCCGTCAGACGAAGATACCAGAAGTACGTCAACATGGTGATGGACAAAAAGGCACACAGGACAAACGGCATCCAGGCAGCAACTTCGTTTCGCAGAAACACGCCGAGCCACGGCCCGATGGTCCACGCCGCACCCGAATAAAATATCCTGACGGGCTCGAACTTGCCCAATTCCTGGCGCGGGACATGGTCCATCATGAACAGGCTGACGGCCACTTCCAGACAGGCACCGCCAAACAAATGAAGAAGCATGGCCCCCACAAACAGTGTACTGTCACCGGTCCAGAACAGGACCATGGCCGTCACAACGCAAGCAGAGCCCAGCGTCAGAACGCCGCGCCTTGTAATTTTATCTACCAGCCACGGTACGGCCAGCGATGCCAGTAAACCGCTTAATCCGACAGATAGGTACAAGACGCTGACCAACTGTGCCGTGCCCAGGTGTTCATAGGCGGTGAGCGGGACGACCGTTACCAGCAGGGAACGGGAAAGATGCTCCAAAGTAAAGAGGGTAACAAACGTGGGCGTTGTGGGTCTGTTGAAAGCGTGCAGCCATACGGGGGCATGAATGTGGCGCATAAGATTAAATTCTCTCCGGCCCCTGATGGGTAGTGCGTATCATAGGTTGGGGTGGTTCAACCCGAAAGAGAAAGAATTTCTCAGGAGAGCCAAATCAAATTGCATTGGCGATATCCTTAAAGGCCTTGATGACAGGGCGTTGTTGGTGTTTCCTGTGGCATACCAGAGTGTCATGATTGGTGTTTGCCATGTCTTTCATGGCAACTGTGGAGCACCGCGGGTCTCTCGCCAGTTCCTGTTCAAACAGAAACCCACTGCCAAAACCGTCCAATCAGCCGGGCATGACCCTGTTTGTATAGATAAAGCAATGTTATTAATTTGATTGAGTTACCGGAATTGACTACGCTCCGCGTCACCAGCAGCGTCAGGTGGTCAATCATGTACGAAAAACTCAATCCCGCTCTCAGCAAGGATATGGATATCGTTGAAGTTTCAACGGTCCTGGCGACGAACGAGAGCCTCAAGGGCTATGGCTTTCTGGTCGACGTATACGAAGATTGCGAGATAGAGATTACGCGCTGGCCCGCCCAGGGGTGGCGACCGGTCGATGGAGATACCGGCGATGAGGGCGGTACCACAGAGGGTATCTTTCACTTCAACTGGCGCGGGGATTGTCTCTTTGGATACAACGACGCCGTAAATGATCATTACCTGCTGGGCTGGTCCCGGTACCCGACGGAAGCCTCGAAACACAACCAAAACCCGGCGCGTGATTACGTTTACCTCCGCCATGCAAACTATCACCCCGATGGGGGACAGTTGTTCTTCCCGACAAGCAAAACGCCGTTCGTTACACCTTTGTGCCTGCCGGGTGACGACATCACGCCTGACATGTTTGTGAATTTCTACTGTGATGGCACCAAGGGGCTCTATATCCACGCCAATATCTGGCATGAAGCCATCGTTCCTCTTGATGAAAACGCTTCATTCCTCGATAAACAGGGCAAGGTGCATGCCCGTGTCAGCTGTAACTTCGATCTGGAGTTCGGCTCGTACCTCGCGGCGCGGCTGGGACCGCCTGTCGAGTAGAGAAATAATGTGAAAACATCGAAATCGGTTGTCATCGTCGGTGCAGGGATCGTCGGAATCAATTGTGCTGTGGAATTGGCAAAATCCGGCCATGCCGTAACGGTCATCGACCGTTTACCGCCCGGCGAGGGCTGTTCGTTCGGCAATGCCGGTATTCTTGCTGCATCGGCGTTTGAGCCACTTGCTGGGCCGGGTACGCTTCTTCAGGTGCCGGGCTGGCTCATCAACCCGCAAAGCCCTTTGTTCATTCGTTGGCAGCACCTGCCCCGACTGACACCGTGGTTGTTGCAGTACGCCAGAGCCGGCATGTTTGGCGATTTCAACGCGGCGTGCGAAGCACTGTATTCTCTGATGTCGCCGTCGGTGCATCTCTATGAAAGACTTTTGAAAGAGGCGGGTGCATCCGATCTGATCGTGAAAAACGGCGGTATGTACGCCTATACGGATCAAAAGAAATTCCTTCGGGACAAAGCCGCCAATGATCGACGTGTTGCACGCGGCTTCCTAACGGAAACCCTGAATGAGGACGATATCCGTGCGCGGGAACCGCTTCTCGCCAAGCAGTACAAGTGGGCGTATGTGGTTCGCGATATCGCTCATACCCTGGACCCCAAGGGGATCGTCGATGCTCTCGGCACCTATGCCGAACGGTTGGGTGTCACCATCAAACAGGCGACGGTTCAGGATATCGAGGTGGAACCAGAAGGGGTAAGTGCCGTGCTCACCGATCAGGGACGCGTGCCATGTGACTCCCTCGTTGTTGCCGCGGGTGCCTATTCCCATAAATTGTGCAAGAAGGTTGGTGACAGGGTTCCGCTGGATACAGAGCGCGGGTATCACGTCATGGTCCGCAATCCTGGCCCGGTTCCAACGATGCCTATCATGGACGGGGGGCTAAAAGCCTGGATCACCCCGATGAAAGAAGGGCTTCGGTGTGCGGGCACGGTGGAGCTGGCCAGTCTTGATGCACCGGAGAATTTTGATCGCGCGAGAAACCTGCTGCGTCTCGCAAAACGCATGGTGCCTTCCTTGAACCATACGGAGCATGATTTCTGGATGGGATGCCGTCCGACCCTGCCTGACAGTCTTCCGGTGATCGGGCCCGCGACAAAAGTTCGAAA
Organism: Rhodospirillales bacterium; assembly: GCA_963921245.4. GTDB lineage: Bacteria > Pseudomonadota > Alphaproteobacteria > Rhodospirillales > Casp-alpha2 > JABJGO01. Next base: position 1,792,436 of record CAWUEY030000001.1, read on the forward strand.
CGTGTTCTATGCTTTCGGGCATCATCACCTGGGGCTGACCGGATCACCGGCGACGGCGCAGATCATTGGTCAACTGGTTTCCGGGCGGCAACCAAACCGGGATATCTCCGCCTATAGCGTCGAGCGATTCTGATCGCGACCATTTCGCGAATTTTGTCCGGTCCAGCAGAGCAGGCAGCTTGAAATCGTGCCATACTTTGAGCACAATGCGCCGCCATAAACGGGAGCCATGGTTCAGCTCTCGCACATCAATACATCCCGGTACATAACGCTCATGTCATTGCCCGCACAAAAATCTGCTCGTCAAACGGTGCAGGCGGCCCGGCGATTTCGACAAAAGACATCACGGCGGTGCTTTATCCAGGGGGCAGCAGCTACGTTGGCGGCGTCCGGCCCGTGGTATGTCCGTGATGCACGATCATCTTCCGGCGACTGCCATGTGTTTATCTGGACCGGTTATTTCCCGCCCGAATTCATTGAGAAGTTCCAGGCCGATACCGGTATCAAACTCAGAATTTCGGAATTGGGATCCAACGAGGAACTGTTAAACAAACTCAAAGCGACCCACGGTCGCGGTTTTGATCTGGTCACGCCCACGTCCATGCGGGCGGGGCAATGGAAGGACCTCGGGCTGTTACAGGCCTGGGAGCCAGAGCGACTGCCCATGGAAAATGTAAATCCACAATTCCTGGGCACGTCGGAACGGGACTGGACCTGGAGTAACGGGCTCTTCCACTTACCTCATCTCTGGGGAACGGAAGCGATGGGCTATAGAACCGACCTGTATGAGACCGCCTATGGAAACCTTAGCCTTGGTGACCTGTGGCGCGAAGGCGTCAAGGGCCTGATCATGGGACGGCCTCATTCCATGCTCTCTGGTGTCGGGCGGTATTTGTCGTCTATCGGGGAAATCCCTCCCTTTGAAACAGCCTATGACGACGAGGATGCTATGCGGTCGATCTGGTCTGATATCATCAGCTTCGCCATCGATCACAAGGAATGGGTTCGCATATTCTGGCGCGATTCGGATAGCCAGCAGGCGGGGTTGCGACGCAATGGTGTTGTCTTGGGCCAAACCTGGGATGGTCCCGTTATCGCCATGAAGAATGCGGGTGAGCCGGTAAACTACATGGCACCTAAAGAGGGCGCGTTTGCGTGGTTGGATGGTTTTTCACTTCCCATTGGTGCGGAGAACATTGAACAGACTTACGAATTGATCAAGGCGTGTTATGACAGGCAAAATGCGGGACTTCAGGCTTCTGTGAGCGGTTACAATGCAACTGTAATCGGTGCGGAAAACCATCTATCGCCCGAAGCGAAATCAGCGTTCGATGCGGCTTATCCCGGGGATGCTCTCGAAAAACTCTGGTGGTGGCGACCCGAGCCGCAGTGGTATGCCGATCTTCGTGCCGGCTATGCCGACCGGTTTGTTGCTGCCTAGCAGTGCATCCCAGCCCGCCGGGTTTCATTGACATCCGCTTTTCCGTCGTGGCACAGTGTGCGTCGTAGCCGTTGTACCAAGTCAAAAACTTGTCGGGGTCTTGTTATAGGGGGGGCCTGTTGCATGGGCGTTAAAACAACGGTCATCGGCGCGTATCCAAAACCCGATTTTTTACCGGTGATGGACTGGTTTCGTGAGGAAGGCGGTGGCGATAACGCCAATCCCACGGGAAAGTACAAGAATGATCTTAAAAGTATGGGCGAGCAGGCGGAAGACCTGTTTGTCCGTGCTGCCCGGCAAGTCATCGATGATCAGGTGCAATGCGGCGTGGATATCATCACCGATGGCGAAGTTCGGCGGGAAAACTATGTCCACTATCATTGTCGTCATCTGGACGGCATTGATTTTGATGTGCTGACGCAAAAATCGGTTCGCGGCAACTATGATGCGTATCTGCCGACCATCACCGGCCCCGTTCGGGCCGGAGAAGCATTTTTACCGCACGATTGGAAGACGTCCCAAGCCATGACGGACACGCCGGTGAAGATTACCCTGCCGGGCCCCATGACCATTGGCGATACAATTGCCGACGATTACTACCACGATCCAAAAAAACGCGGACTGGAACTGGCACAGGCCATAAACAGAGAAATTCTGGCATTGGCAGAAGCAGGGGCCGTTCACATACAGGTCGATGAACCGTTGTTTGCCCGCAAGGTTGATGAGGCGCTGGCCTTTGGTTTTGATAACCTAGAAGCGTGTTTCCACAATTGTCCGGATCACGTGATTCAGACCGTTCACATGTGTTGCGGCTATCCCGACAGACTAGACAATCCCGATTATCCCAAAGCCCCGAAGAATTGTTATTTTGATCTGGCTGAGGCCATTGATCGGTCATGCATTCAGGCGCTATCCATAGAAGACGCCCATCGGCCCAATGATCTCAGTTTGTTGGAGAAGTTCCAGAATACCACCGTGATATTCGGGGTGATTGCCATCGCGAAAAGCCGGGTTGAAACGGTCGAGGAAGTCGAAGAACGCCTGAGACATGCGCTGAACCATATCGATACAGACCGCTTGATGGCGGCCCCGGATTGCGGATTGGGTTATCTGGGGCGTGAGCTTGCAACACGCAAACTTTCAAATATGTGTGAGGCGGCACGTCGAGTATAATTACAGGTTGATTCAGAAAAATTTTTCGAATACTCATCTGGAAACAAACGACAAAAAACATTAGTGGTCATTCGGGGCGGACATGAATCCTCAACTCATTCAAAAGCAACTCGGCGTTCTGGTTTCTAAGATTGCATTCATCGCTGTCCTGGTCATGTCTGGCGGGTTGCCCGCGGGTGTTTTGGCGGGAGACCCGGCAGAAGACGCGAAGTCTTTCATCCAGAATATGGCCGATGATACCATCATAAAACTTACCGCCCCAGACATTGATCGTGCTGAGAGAAAACAGCGCATGCGATCCATGATGAATAACTATTTTTTCGTTCCCGGAATTGCTCAGTGGGTGATGGGACGCAACTGGCGAAAGGCTTCGGAAGACGAACAGCGGGAGTTTGTTGGACTGTTCGAAGGGTTGCTGATCGAATCCTATGTGGATCGGTTTGCATCCTATAACGGCGAAACCCTCAATATTGTGTCCTCTGACCCGCGAGGCAAGAAAGACGTGATCGTTTCGTCAACACTTCATCAACCTTCCAGCAGTTCTGAGATACAGCTTGATTGGCGTGTTCGCCTGATCGGGGAATCATACAAAATTATAGATATCATGGTCGAAGACGTAAGCATGGGGCAAACCATGCGATCTGATTTTTCTTCGGCAATTCAGGATCACGACGACGATATTGCAAAGTTTCTCGAAGATTTGCGTGAAAAAATACGAGTTGCCGACTCCGAAACCTAGCGATACCAGCCGACGGCATCTGGTGGTTTCTCCATGATTGATGCCAATGTTGAGCACCGCATCGAAATCCCGTCCGGAAAGGATTCGGATTACGAAAACTTCCCCGTGGGATCATGGTTACTGCCTGCAAGACTGCGACCGCATATCAAGGTATTTTACAGCTTTGCCAGAGCCATTGACGACATCGCCGACGCAAGTTTTCTAAAGCCGGAAGAAAAACTGTGCCGATTAGATGGCTTTGCAGTCGCGTTGAAAAATGGTCACGCACCTGACGGTTACGAAAAGGCGGCACAGATGTTGAATAGCCTTTCGGATACGGGTGTTGACGTTTCTCATTGTCTGGACCTGATAGACGCGTTCAAACAAGATGCTGTCAAAAACAGATATGAAAACTGGCAGGAGCTTCTGGAGTATTGTCGGCGATCAGCCTCACCCGTTGGTCGATACTTGCTGGACCTTCATGGCGTTTCAAGGGATTTTTATCCGACTTCTGATGCGCTCTGCAATGCTCTACAGGTCATCAACCACCTTCAGGACGTGAAAGATGATTTCCAGCAATTGGATCGCGTGTATTTACCTCGCGAATGGTTCCAGGGAGCCAATGTTGATCTCAATGATCTGAGCGGCCCTGCGAGCACGCCGGGGTTGAGGACGGTGTTTGACAGGGCTTTGGACCAGGTTGCTCGTTTACTGGGTGATGCCGAAGGCTTGACCAGGATCAGAGAGTCGCGCCGGTTGGCGTTGGAAGCCGCTGTTATTCTGTCCATCGCGCGGGGTTTGCTTCGAAAATTGTCGACGTTTGACCCATTGGCCCGGCGCATTGTCCTCAGCAAACCCGAATTGATAATTTGCAGTATCCGGGGGTTGATCTGGTGGCTGTTTGACGGTTGTTTGTCAAATACCGCAAAAGTTCAGAGATAACAGGCCGTGGGCGTTATGGGTGAGCTTGGAGAGAATATTCGTCTACAGGCCGCCCGTGAACATGTTCGCGAGGTTACGCAACAATCCGGCTCTTCATTCTATTGGGCGATGCGGCGGATGCATAAACATCGTCGCGAGGCCATGTATGCCATTTATGCATTCTGTCGTTCCGTCGACGATATAGCGGATGGAAGCCTATCGGTTGCGGAAAAACGAGCGGCGTTGGAACAGTGGCGGGCAGAGATTCATCGCGTGTTTGACAATGAGGCCGATACAAAAACCGGTTTCGCTCTGCAACCTGTTGTTAAGGCGTTTTCGCTAAATTCAGACGATTTTTTTGCTGTCATTGATGGAATGATTACGGATGCACAATCCGCGGTGTACCTGAACGATGAAAATGCGTTGGATACCTACATTGATCGGGTTGCCTGTGCCGTTGGGCGGCTGTCCTGTTCTGTCTTCGGCATTCCGCTGGATCAGGGACAGTCGCTGGCAAATAGCCTTGGGCGGGCCTTGCAATTGACCAATATACTTCGCGATCTTGACGAGGATGCCGCGCGAAATCGATTGTACCTGCCTGCGTCGTTACTGGAGAAACACGGTATACCAATGTCGGACCCTGCGACGGTGATGGTCGATCAACGGGTGGCTGATCTATGCTGTCTACTCGCGGAAACCGCTGAGTCGGAGTTTCGGGCCGCCCTGAAACAGATCGAAGGTATTGACGCCAAAGCCGCACGCCCTGCCCGTATGATGCTGGAAGCGTACCGGCGATTGCTGCACCGACTTGAGGATCGAGGGTGGGCGGCGCCAAGAATATCGCTCTCAATCCCACTGACCGAGCGATTGTGGGTTCTTGTTCGATTTGGTTTTTTTTGAGCCGCAAATGCTCAAGGATACCAACCAGCGAGCGAAAATTTATGTCATCGGTGCCGGTCTCGCCGGTTTATCCACGGCGACAAAATTTGTCGAACAGGGGAGGGAGGTGGCGGTCTTTGAGGCCAGTTTACAGGCAGGGGGCCGATGCCGTTCCTTTGACGATCAAAAAACCGGATGTCGAATCGATAACGGCAATCATCTCTTTCTAAACGGTAACCCGGCCATCCATCGCTATCTGGAACGCGTTTCCGCATTGGATCGGATCGCAGGGGAAGACCGTGCTTGCCTCAGATTTGTTGATATTCAGGGAGAGGGCAGGTGGCAACTGGATGCTGGATGTGGCCGTTTTCCCTGGCCGTTGGTATTTCCCGCCAACCGACCTCGCGGACTATCGTTAATGGATCTGATTTGTTCGAAGAAACGCATGCTCGACAATCCTGACCAAACCATTGCCTCCTTGTTTTCTGATAAGCCCGATGGATACAGAAATTTTTGGGAACCGCTTTGCCGGTCCGTTCTCAACACACCGCCGCATCTCGCCGTTGCAAGGTCGCTTGCTCAGGTTTTCGTTGAATTGGGCAAAACAGGTGCCTTCGAGGCCATTCCGAAAACAGCAAAGGAAAACCTTGGCAATACTTTCATAGAACCGGCAATCGACTATCTCGAAACATGCGCAGAGCCTGTGATGTATGGCGCACGGGTGCAATCCCTCGAGTTTTATGAAGAACGGGTGAAAAGTATCGTGTTTTCAGACCGCCATATTCAGGTTCATAAAGGCGAACAGGTTGTCCTCGCCGTTCCGCCATGGATTGCTCAAAAACTCGTTCCTGGTCTATCGGCCCCCGGCGCGTTCTTTGGAATCTTGAACGGCCATTTCATGCTCCCGCGTGAGTTTCAGAAATTGAAGATTATCGGTGTGATAAACGGAACATCAGAGTGGATTTTCGCAAAAAATGCCATGGCTTCCGTGACAATAAGCGCCGTTGACGAAAATCAGACAAGCGAAACTCGGTTGCTGGCAAACACCATGTGGCAGGAAATCTGTTCTGTTCTCTCACTGGGAGAGCTTCCGATACCAGCGCATCGAATCGTTCATGAGAAACGCGCAACCATCGCTCACACCGCGTCGCAGGAACGACTCCGACCGGATACGCGAACCCGGTATTTGAACTTGTTTCTTGCCGGTGACTGGGTCCAAACCGGCTTGCCCTGCACCATAGAGGGAGCCATTCGTTCCGGTGAAATGGCGGTTCAGGCGGCAACAGAGAGGTGAGGGGCGTGATCAGGCCGGCTGATTTTCCACTTGATTTTCCCCCTGATTTTTCACGGGGCGATCATCGCGGAGAATTTCTGGCAACTTGAACACAATGTTTTCCGTGGGGCCGTCCAGTTCTTCGACGGTTGTCGGTGCCAGAGAGTGAATTTTGTCAATTAATTCCGCAACCAGGCGTTCTGGCGCGGATGCACCGGCTGTTATGCCAATTGTTGTCACATCTTCAAGCCATGCAGGATCAAGAGCAGAAGCTTCATCGACCAGGTAGCTCGGAACAGCGAGTTCAGCGCCTAAATCACGTAAGCGATTTGAATTGGAACTGTTTTTCGCACCGATGACGAGCAGGACATCGACCTGAGACACCAGTGCTCGAACCGCTGTTTGCCGATTTTGCGTCGCATAACAGATGTCGCGAATATCGGGCCCTTTGATCGACGGAAAGCGTATTTTAAGGGCCTGAATAATGTCTTTGGTCTCGTCGACACTCAGTGTTGTTTGCGTGACGTAAGCGAGTGCATCCGGGTCTTGGACTTCCAGCGAAGCCACGTCAGCCTCGTTTGTGACGAGTAAAACCCCGCCCGGGATTCGGCCCTGTGTCCCTTCGACTTCAGGATGACCGGCATGACCGATAAGGATAACCTGACGGCCCTTGCGAACATGGCCCCGCCCCTCCCTGTGGACTTTGGAAACCAGCGGGCAGGTTGCATCAATAACGGGCAGGTTGCGATCTTTAGCCTGAATTTCAACGGCCTCGGAAACACCATGAGCGCTGAAAACAGTTACCGCTCCGTCAGGAATTTCGTCGATTTCATCAACAAATACCGCGCCTTTTTTGCGCAACGCGTTAACCACAAATTTATTGTGAACGATTTCGTGACGCACATAGACGGGCGGACCATAGCGCTCGAGTGCTTTTTCCACAATCTCGATGGCGCGTTCCACGCCAGCGCAAAACCCACGGGGGTTTGCCAGTATCACCCTGAATTCCGGGCTCTGTTTCACGTGGATGTCCCTCATGCGATATTAGACGGTCGTGTGTCTCATTCGGTATCAAAAAAGTACGGCAAATATGGTTCCGCGCTCGGGGTTCGTCCAGCACAATGTTCTACAGGTTGTTAAACCTTAAGTGGGATGATTCCCTCTTTGCCATGCGTATCCGAACGACAGTCAGGGAAATCTGACAGGGCTTGTTTTAAAGTTTGGAGATTGTAGTGTTATTTTTGCAACACACAGGTAAGAATTTGGTAACCATACTCCGGGAGAATGAACGATGGATGAGGTTCCGGCCCACCGCTAAAATACTGGAAGCACGTGAGTTTTCGTGATTGATCAGTGCGTTGCGGCGGGGCCACATTCAAAATCAACAAACGCGATCAGGATATTTTTGACGTAAATGTTTTTGAAGGCTCAGTTTTAGTCTTTCACTGATCCTCAAGGTGTGAAATTATCCCGGCAAAATGGGGCTTCTGAGTGCTACAATAGGCCTAAGCGATGATAAGGGGCAATAAAAAGGTTGGAAGTGTGTTAGGGTTGGGTAGATTTTCAGGTGTAAAATCAGGTCTTGTGCGCATGGGAAGTGTCGGCATTTTGCTTGCGATCTCGGCGACTGACGGTGAGGCTAGGAATATTTCCGATCCGCAATCCGCGATGCCGCAAACGAAAGCCCTATCAACACAAACCTCGAGCCACAGTTTGCCCGATATTCAACTGGTGGATGTGAACGGAAGCGATGATGAGAACTCCGTTGAGTACATCGTCAGCTATCAACTGGCACAAGCGGAAGAAGACGTTAATGATCCCCTTGAGGGATTTAACCGAACCATGTTCGCGTTCAATGAACTGATCTACAACGGTGTTTTGGGACCGGTTGCGGACGTTTACAACGAACTCCCCGCCGAAGCCCGAACAATGGTCAGCAGCTTTTTCTCCAACCTGAAAGAGCCGTTGGTGTTCATAAACGATCTTCTTCAGGGCGAAATTGAACGGGCGATGAACACGTTTACCCGGTTCGCTCTGAATTCTACCTTCGGGTTCGCCGGGGTTGCCGATGTGGCGACACCCTTCGGTATTCCCGGACATGATGAAGATTTTGGTCAAACACTCGCCGTTTGGGGTGTTGATGACGGTCCTTATCTGGTTTTGCCCATTCTCGGGCCCAGTAACCCTCGTGATGCAATCGGGCAGTATGGTGTCGATACGCTCATTAATCCCGTGAATATCTATCTCGACAATCATGACGAAGAAGACCTCATCTTCATTCGTTCTGGCATTGCCGGGTTTACTGACTTTGCCGCTGTCAGGGGCGAACTGATTGCCCTGGAAAAGGGATCGTTTGACTTCTATGCCGCCGTTCGAAGCCTGTATCGCCAACGCCGGGCCGCAGAGATTTCAAACGGAGAAAGTACGGACCTTCCCGCTATTCCTGATTTTGAGTTCGGCGACTTCCCCGGCATAGACGACCCTGATTCCGGTTTGGGAACAACAACGCCTGTGTCTGAACCCGGTGAGCAGTTGTCTTCGGCGGATAACATTAGAAGGCATTCGTATCAGGGGGATTCGTTTGTGGCGGTGTTTCAACCCGCGCTCGTCGAGGGGAGCGAAACTGATTTTGAGTCAACCGCCTGGGATACAACGATAAAGACCAGGTCGATGCCCCGATAAGTAGGGGATTTCCTCGCTCTCTGACCCGTCTCGTGACGTCACGCCAAAAATACTCTCCAGGTCTTATTTTCGACACAAATGCCTGTGAAACTCACAGCATGAGTTGGTTTGCACGATATTGACCCTTTCTCGACAGTTTTGTGTAGGTGTTCTTAAAGTAACCATATGCTACTGTTATGTATGGATATTTTTATTTAAATCTTGACAGGAGTATTGTTTTGGAGTACATTTTATTGTCAAGAGAGTGTGTCAGTGCCGATTGAGGGCTGATTCTTGACTTATCAGGTTTGGCCATGGTGGCGAACCGCGGTGTGTGTTTTGTAGGTTGTCGTAACAGTGCAAAACATCTGACTTATTGCTCAGAGGAGGATAAGCTTATGTCATTGATTTTTTTCTGTTTTCCCGCGACCAATGTGATCTGATTCGTAGCGCGTTTCGTAATGCTTACGAATAGGCTGTTTTTTGCCTGACCTCATTGCAGGCGCACCAAGTCAAGGACCGGGAAACAATACCATGTCGACTATACAGTTACCGCAAGTCAGTGTTGAAGGTGGATTAAGCGCGTACTTCCGAGAAATCTGGAAGTTCCCTCTGCTTGAAAAAGAAGAGGAATACATGCTGGCCGAAAGGTTCAGGAGCCACGGTGACTCCAACGCTGCGCACAAACTTGTGACCTCTCATTTGCGGCTGGTTGCTAAGATTGCCATGAAATATAAAGGATATGGCTTGCCCATGGCAGACCTTGTTTCCGAAGGCAATATCGGCTTGATGAAAGCCGTGAAGAAGTTTGAGCCGGAACGCGGATTTCGCCTATCCACCTATGCCATGTGGTGGATCAAGGCGGCTATCACAGAGCACATCCTGAAATCGTGGTCTTTGGTTAAACTCGGCACGGTTGCCTCACAGAAAAAACTGTTTTTCTCCCTGCGAAACATCAAATCGCGCTTGAATATCATGGACTCTGGCGAGTTGACGGACCAGCAGGCCCGCGAGATTGCAGAGATTACCGATGTATCCGAGTCCGATGTCAAACACATGAACCAACGGCTTGCGGCGCGTGACTACTCACTGAACGCAACGGTTGGCAGTGATGACGAAACGACGGTCGAATACATCGACACTCTGGTCGATACCCATCCGTCACAGGAGGCCCGGTTCGGTATGAGCGAGGAAAACGCGGAAAAATCAGCGCTGCTGAGTGAGGCTCTATCCGGTTTGTCAGAACGCGAACGGGACATCATGGTCCAGCGCCGACTGATCGACGATCCGAAAACTCTCGAGGAACTCGGAGATATCTATGGCGTCAGTCGCGAACGTATTCGACAGTTGGAAGCCCGTGCCTATGAAAAGGTGAAAACCGCTGTCCTGAATGCAGCCCGGGAACGGACGCCGGATCTTCTGGAGACCGCAATCTAGGTTTCTGGTGGAGTCGCCAACTCCGATTTTGCCCGGACCCAGATGTCCTCCAGATCCGGCAGGGACAGGTCTTGCGGTATTTTACCCTGAGCAGCGAGCAGTGACTCCAGTTTCCGAAACCTTGTTTCAAACTTGATGTTTCCGTTTCTGAGTGCGGTTTCCGGATCAATGCCCAGCTGTCGGGCAATGTTGACACAGGTGAATAACAGATCGCCGACTTCATCCTCAACTCTTGATTGATTTGCATCAGGATTATTGAGTTCAGCTTTGAGTTCGGCAAGTTCTTCGCTGTGTTTCTCGATAACCAGATCGACGTTCGCCCAGTCGAATCCCACGCGTGCCGCCCGTTTTTGCAGTTTCAGGGCCCGACTGAGCGCCGGTAGGGCAATCGGCACATCATCCAGTACGCTTGCCGCCGTATGCGAGCCCCATTGCTGTGCCTTTACGGCCCGCTCCTGAGCTTTTGTTTCCTCCCAGGACCGGGTTTGTGCGTCTGCATTTTCGACGTTTTCATTACCAAAAACATGAGGATGACGCCGTTCCATTTTATCCGAGATCGCATTGGCAACGTCGCCAATGGTGAAATGCCCCAATTCCTCGGCCATTCGGCTATGAAAGACAACCTGCAATAACAAATCGCCCAGTTCATCGCGCAGGTCCGGCATGTCATTCCGTTGTATTGCATCAACGACTTCATAGGATTCTTCCAGCGTGTAGGGGGCAATTGTTTCAAAGGTTTGTTCAATATCCCATGGGCAGCCGGTTCCCGGGGTCCGGAGCGCTTCCATTATGGCGACCAGCCGTAAAAAACTCTGATCCACACCGTTTTCATCATTCATGTTTCGTATCGTCCCGTCACATCATTGCAGGGTTTCGCAACGACAATGACAAGTTTGTCCGGCAGCGGCAAATGTTTATGTTTGTCCAGGTGTGTTTCATTATGATGATCGGGTGCTATGTGATAATTATTCCATAGAGTTATCGGGTTGAATTGGTAACCTGGGGGCGCAATCAATGGAGGCTGGTTTCCGGTAACATTTTGGAACAGTCCCTGGACACCCATGTTCCTCGCTTAGGTGGAGATCAGCGACGAGAGCGCCTGCCTGACTCAAAACCAATGAAGACCGGCCTTTGGTTACAGGTAAGCGGGTTGACGTAATGATCGTTACGAGAAAACATACTATCCTTGAGTATCTTCTGTCACTGGCAACACGCAGTTTCGAACGCTCATTTATCGAGGATTAGCATTGAGATATCTGGTTACCGGAGGCGCTGGTTACATCGGCAGCCACATGTGTAAGGCACTCCATCAGGCGGGGCACGAGCCGATTGTCATTGATAATCTCTTCAACGGGCATGCCTGTGGGCCGTAAAATGGGGTCCCTTGGAAGTCGCGGATATTCGTGACAGCAAAACCCTTTTGTCCATATTGGATACGCACAAACCTGACGGTGTTTTTCATTTTTCCGGATTGATAGAAGTCGGTGAGTCCGTCAGACATCCGGATCGTTTTTATGATAATAACGTGGCTGGCAGCATTTCATTGTTGAATACCATGAAAGAGGCCGGGTGCTGGAATATTGTCTTTTCAAGCACATGTGCAACATATGGAATTCCGGATGTGCAACCCATTCCGGAAGGCACACCACAGAACCCGCTCAACCCCTACGGTCATTCCAAGCTCATGGTTGAAACGATACTCCGGGACTATGCCGAATGTTTCGGACTCAATGTTGTGCTACTTCAATGCGAGTGGAGCCGACCCGGATGGGGAGATCGGCGAGGCTCATGATCCTGAGACACATTTGATCCCGCGGGTGTTAATGGCGGTACGAAGTGAGATCGAAAAACTGGACCTGTTTGGCGACGACTTTCCTACCGAAGATGGAACAGCCGTCCTCGATTACATACATGTGAGCGACCCGGTAGAGGCCATTTTCTCACCATGAAACTGCTCGAAAAAAGGGGAGGCGGGGTCGCCTGTAACCTGGGTACCGGACGGGGGCTTTCGGTTCTTGAAATCATAAAATCAGTTGAGAGAGCAACCGGTCAAAATGTTCCCTATACAATCGCGCGCCGCAGACCCGGCGATTGTCCCATGTTGATCTCGGATATGACACTGGCATCCGAACTTTTGGGATTTGAACCCAGATATCCTGACGTTGACGAAATTGTCTCAACGGCGGGGGTCTGGCACCAAAACGACGGGCAGAGATAACAACGTCAACCCTGTTTCCCTGGCACCGTTGTACGTGCCGTCCTCAGTTTCAGAAATATCCGTAATAAACGCACAGTTTCGGGAGAAGCGCGAGTTTTACGCTGAATGTAAATTTGCCCGGCGCTGGATTGGGTTGTGATGGAGGCAGAGCTTTTCCTGTACATGAAATACCGGCGCTAAAATAACCTCAAGTGGTGCGTGAAGTGGTTTATATTGCGCATAATTAATATTATGTCAAATTTATAAAATATATATAAATCATATGTTTATAACAAATATATATATTTTTACTTGATATTATAGGTGTTTCAAAGACATGCCTGCTCAGGCGTCAATAATCATACCGTCGTAGGCTGGCTCTACCCTGTCGGGCAAATCTTTACGAAGCTTTTCATAGTCCAGACCAAGACCCAGGTGCGTGATGATGGCACGCCTGGGATTGATGCGTTCAATCCATTCAATGGCCGTTTCCACATTGATGTGTGTTGGATGATCGTTGTGTACGGGTGCCCCCAAAATCCACGTCCCCACACCGCGCAACTTGTCGAAAGAATCCTCCGGCATAGTTTTGAGGTCGGTGCTGTACGCCACCTCGCCAAATCGAAAACCGAGGGTTTTTGAAAATCCGTGATCTTGTTCCAGAACATCGATGTCTATCTTACCGATAGAGAGACGCTCACCTGGCGCAACGATGTTGGCGTTTAAAACCGGTTTGAAATACGGGGTCGGCGTGCCGTTCGTTTGCACCGGCAAGGGCTTGAGAACATAACCAAACCGCTTTTCCACATCCGCCAACGAGGATTCGTCTGTATAGAGGTCGACCGGTGCCTGCATGGCCCGGTTAATTCCGCGGATGTCGTCGATACCATGCAGATGATCGGCATGGGTATGGGTGAGCAACACAGCACTGATATGCTTAACGTCGGCACGAATCAACTGCTCGCGGAGGTCTGGTGATGTATCGACCAGAATGACTGTCTGCTCGTTTTCCACCAGAATGGAAGGCCTGGAACGCCTGTTTTTTGGATTTTCTGGGTCACATGCCCCCCAGCCCAACCCGACGCCGGGGACACCTGTTGATCCGCCTGAACCCAGTATGGTGACACGCATGGGCTAGCGCAGGCCCTGAACTTTTGAGAACCGTGAAAAAAGTCTGCAGAAATTCGCTGTTGTCTGCTGGGCAAACGAGGCTTCGTCCATTCCCAACATGTCTGCGACATATCGTGCGGTATCGGCGGTAAACGCCGGTTCGTTGCGTTTTCCCCGGTTGGGCACGGGCGCAAGGTACGGCGAATCCGTCTCGACCAGCATCCTGTCGACCGGGACGACATCGCGAACAGTTTCGCGAATACCTTCGGCATTTTTGAAGGTCAGGATACCTGACAGCGAAATATAGAACCCGAGATTGATAACCCGTTCTGCCAATTCGCGGCTGGCGGTGAAACAGTGAATCAGACCCGGAAACGGGCCGACTCGATGATATTCGTCTTCCAGAATTCTGATCGTCTCGTCGTCGGCGTCGCGTGTATGCACGATAAGAGGCAAACCGGTATCCCGGCTCGCGGCGATGTGTTGACGAAACAGCAGTTTCTGGATGTCCCGTGGGCTCTGGTCGTAGTAGAAATCCAGGCCCGTTTCGCCGATACCCACCACTTTTGGGTGTGCAGATAGCGCGATCAGCTGTTCTGCCCGGACATGAGGTTCCTTTTCGGCAGAATGCGGATGGACGCCAACAGAACAGAATATGTTGTCATGCCGTTCTGCAATGGCGCGCACCTTTGGGAAATTGCTAACGCGCGTGCAGATCGTCACCATGGCCTGAATGCCTGCGGTTTTCGCCCGCGCCAGAACGTCTTTGAAATCGCCTTCGAAGTCTTCAAAATCCAGATGACAATGGCTGTCGATCAGGTTCAATGTCATTACAGAGGCCCCTATTCTTCCCCAGAGTACCGTGGAAACACGCCCGTTGGCTTGGGCAAATCAGTACCTGGTTTTAGGGCGTTTTCCGGCCCAATTCCGGAAAAGGGGCGCTGTGCTTCGGGGATTGCCAGTTGATCCAGCATCTGTCCGATGCTGGAGGGCATAAACGGCTGTAGAACCAGCGCGACCTGACGAATGGTCTCTGCCAGCACATAGAGAACCCGTTCCATGCGCGCAGGGTCTTCTTTTTTCAGTTTCCAGGGGGCTTGACGATCGACATAGGCGTTGGCGGCACGAACGACCTGCCACACCGTCTCCAGGGCGTCGTGGAAAGCCTGGGAATCCATCTGGTTTCTGACCTGCGGCAAAATCATATAGGCGCTATCCAGAAGCGCATCATCGTCCTCCGAATTCAGATCATCATGGTTGTCAGGGATTTTCCCGGCGCAATTTTTGGCGATCATGGAAAGCACGCGTTGCGCCAGATTTCCCAGATCATTGGCCAATTCACTGTTCATACGATTGACCATTGCCCGGTGAGAGAAATCGCCGTCATGTCCAAACGGCACTTCACGCAGCAGGAAGAATCTCACCTGGTCTAAACCATAAGTGTTTACCAGTTCAAAGGGATCAATGACGTTGCCGAGGGATTTGGAAATTTTTTCACCTTCATTCGTCCACCAGCCATGGGCATAGACTCGTTTCGGCGGTTCGAGGTCGGCCGCCATCAGAAATGCAGGCCAGTAAACCGCATGGAACCGCAGGATATCCTTACCGACCATGTGCAGGTCCGCTGGCCAGTATCGCTGATATGAATAGCTTTGTGTGTCCGGGTATCCGGCAGCTGTGATGTAGTTCGTCAGGGCATCCAGCCAGACGTACATGATGTGATCGTCATCGTTAGGCACCGGAACCCCCCATTTGAAGCTTGTGCGGGAAATCGAGAGATCATCGAGCCCACCCTTGACGAAACTGATAACTTCGTTTCGGCGGGATTTGGGGAGCACAAAATCCGGGTTTTGCTCGTAAAACGCCAGGAGCCGGTCTTCCCAGGCTGATAGTCTGAAGAAATAGCTGGGCTCCTCAACCCAGACCACTTCGGCACCCGACGGCGCCATCATTTTCCCGTCGGCATCGGTGGTGAGTTCGGTTTCACCATAGTAAGCCTCATCGCGCACGGCATACCAGCCAGCGTACGACCCCAGATAGATTTCATTCCGTTCCAGCAAACGCGCCCAGATATCCTGGCAGGCGATTTTGTGACGGTCCTCTGTGGTACGGATGAAGTCATCGTTGCTATAGCCCATGAAAGCCGCCAGATCGCGAAAATTCTGTGAAACCCTGTCAGTAAACGACTGAGGGTCGGCACCCTCATTTTCCGCTGATTTTTCAACTTTTTGGCCGTGCTCGTCCGTGCCGGTCAGGAACATGACCTCATAGCCATCGAGCCGTTTGAACCGGGCCAGCACGTCGCAGGCCAACGTGGTATAGGCGTGCCCGATATGCGGTGAATCGTTCACGTAGTATATCGGTGTTGTCAGATAGTAACGCTGTTTATCCACCATGGATCAGTCCGTTCCGTTTGAATGGCCGATAGAAGGCCAGGACCATTTGCAAGTCTACTACCAGATCGCTAGTTTCTGCACGCCTGTTCCAGGTCGTAAAACATGTTCAGAATGCATTGTTTCCGATCCAGATTGGACCGATCAACGCGGTCCATCAGGCGCGTGGTGTTTTCCCACACCAGCAACCAGCGTTCAAGTGTCGCGAGGGTTGCGAGATGATTTATCGTTGCGGGCGAAACGGTCAGGTTGGCTTTCAGGCCATTTGGATTGCCCCCGTTGCCGGTTGAAATTTTTTTGATCGTCCCGGCAATAACACCAACCAGCAATTCGCACGCAATGCGAAAGGAAGGCTCATTTTCCTTTCTGGCCAGCGTGTCGCCGAAGGAATGAAGCGCTTTTGCATCAATGTCGGGAAGGCATCGCAACAGGCTATCGAGGGTTTCCCGGGTCTCCAATCCCCCCTGCTCCGCCAGCGTCAATGCCCGCCCTATACTGCCGTGAGAGAGGGCTACGAGATTATCCAGTTTTTCCTCGTCCAGGCCCGGATCGAATGTTCTGAGCAAGTGTGCCACATTGTCGCTGCTCAACGGTTTTAGCCGCAGGGTCTGGCAGCGCGAACGGATGGTTGGCAGCAAACGCCCTGGATTGTTCGAAACCAGCATGATCAACGATTTTCCAGGCGGTTCCTCGAGTATCTTAAGCAGGGCATTTGCGGCATTGATATTCATGTCATCGGCGGTGTCGATGATGACAACCCGCCACCCCCCTTCCCCCGATGTCAGGCGCAGAAAAGCGCTGATGTTGCGAATGTCGTCGACGGAAATGGTTGTTTTCGCGCTCTGATCGGAATGATCTGATGACGCGCGTTCTATGATTAGCAAATCTGCGTGGCTATTTGCAGCGATACGGCGGAATACGGGGTCGCTGTCAGAAACATACAAACCACAACCGTCCGTCAGATTTTCCTCGCCATTTTGCCTGTCTTCCGGCAGGTCCCCGAAGAGCCCACTGTCGGCTTTCGTAAGGCGTGATGATTCATCCGATGTTTTGCTATCTTTCAGAACGAACCGGGCGAAGCGATAAGCAAGGGTCGCCTTTCCAATACCTTTTGGTCCGACAATTAACCAAGATTGAGATAATTTATCACTTCGGTATCCATTTTCCAGAACGCTTTCCGCACCCTCATGGCCAATCAGGTCTTCGGCCGTTCGGGGCAAAAGCTCGTTTTTCTCCAGTTCTCGGGATTTGTTCATACCCATTCGTCCGGCAGTCTGGATTTTATGATTTGGCAAATCGCTTTGAACACTGTGTCCTTATTGGCGCGTCCATCAACCAGGGCACAACGATGCGGGTTTTGTTTGGCGATTTCGCGAAATCCCTGATGAACGCGCTCATGAAAGGGTTGCCCCATTCGCTCGTACCGGTCCTCTGTTCCCTGCCTGAGGCCTGCCCTGCTCAGTCCCGTTTCCACGTCCATATCCAGGATCAATGTTAGATCGGGCTCGATACCCTGCATGGCTGTTGAATTGATTGCTGCCACTGTTTCGATCTCCAACCCGTGCCCATACCCCTGATAGGCAAGAGTTGAGTCAATGAAGCGATCACAAATGACCCACGTCCCGTTCTCGAGGGCGGGCTTTACACGCGAAACCAGGTGTTCCACCCGAGCCGCATTGTGCAGCAAGGCTTCGCTCAACGGCTTCCATCGATCCGTATCGCCTTCAACCAACAAAGCACGAATGGCTTCCGCACTTGGCGTGCCGCCGGGCTCGCGGGTTTCAATGACGTTTATGTTTCCGAACGTCACGCGTATCCAATTTGTGAGCAGAGCGATTTGCGTCGATTTGCCGCTACCTTCCCCGCCTTCGAGGGTAATGAATTTTCCGCGATTGGGCACTGTGCTACCGCTCCCGGCCAAAGATCAAGATCAGTTGGCTCAGAGCGTACCTGATTCACCCCAGATCAGAAAGTCAATAGCCGCGACCAATCGACTGATAACACCGAGGCCCTCCACATCCGCACCGGCTAACAGCGGGATGGATAAAGGGTCTTCTCCGGGGGCTGTAATCTCAAGCGTCGCTATCGGCGTGCCTGCAACGATGGGTGCAGGAATTGGCCCTTCGTAGCGCACGGCAACTTTCATATCGGGCCTTGCTTTTCGTGGCAGTGTCAGGACAACGTCCTGATCAATGATCAAGGGTACACGGCTGTGGGTTCCCAGCCAGACTTCTGCATCGACAACGGCGTCGCCCCGTTTGAACAAGGCGTAATTATTGAACGCCTCAAACGCCCAATCCATCAGCCGTTCGGATTCCACCGCCCGTTCCCTGGCGCTGTTCATGCCATTTAAGACCAAGATAACCCGCCGCCCATTTCTTTCCGCACTGGCGGTGAGGCCATACCCGGCTTCTGTGGTCAATCCGGTCTTCAATCCGTCAACACCGATGCCCTTGTACAGCAAGGGGTTTCGGTTGGTTTGGCGAATGCCGTTATAGGTAAATTCGGTTTCGCTGTAATAATGATAGAACTCGGGAAAATCCTGGATTATTCGCAGCGCCAGCTGCGCGAGGTCCGCGGCCGTCATGTAGTGATCGGGATCCGGCCATCCGGTAGAATTGGCAAAATTGCTTCCCGTCATGCCGATTTCTTTGGCCTTGGCCGTCATTTCATCTGCGAAAGCGGCTTCGCTTCCCGAGACACCTTCGGCGATCACGATACAGGCGTCGTTTCCTGATTGAACGATAATGCCTCGCAAAAGTTCTTCGGTACTGACCCGCTGGTTGGGTTCAAGAAACATGGTGGAGCTGCCGCTTTTTTCCCCACCGGTACGCCAGGCATTCTTACTGACACGGAACGTGTCATCCAATGACAGGCTGCCTTCCTGGAGACGTTCAAAGACGATGTACGCTGTCATGAGTTTGCTCATGGACGCTGGCGGCATGGGTTTATCGGCGTTTTTTTCCATCAAAATCCGACCTGTTGTGGCATCCACAACGATCGCCTCTCGGGCAGTGGTGGTTTCGGCGGAAAGAACGGGCCCCGCCGTGCCGAACATCAGGACGACCAAGGTGATGGTAAGGGCGTAAAATCTGCGTATGGAAGTCATTGTTTCAGGTGTGGTTTCATCTGGGGCTTAAATCGGGTTTCTTTATCGGATTCAGTCAACAATCACCTTGGCATCGGGGTATCCGACACCGATGACACGGTCGAGGATTTGATCGGCCTCCTGAACATCGGTGATCGGACCTACTCTGACCCGGTACAGATCAAGGTTATTGACCAGAACCCGGGAGATTTCGACGTTACCCAATGGCGAAAGGATGGCCTGGACGCGGTTTGCATTGTCATACCGGGAATAGGCCCCTGCCTGAACAAAGATACCTGTATCGGTGACCGGTACGAGCTCAACCGTTGCCTCCTGTTGGGACAGGGCTGGCGCTGGTGCCGCTAGTTGTGACGGTTCCACAGGCTCTACCGGCTCGATAACCACAGTTTCAACGCTTGCCGCTATTTCCGGTGGAGAATCGGCTATGTCCGCGCCCACCGGCGGCGTCAGTGGTTCAGTGGAAACCTCTTCCGTTGGAACGCTTTCGACGGTAATTGGCGAGCCAATCTCAGCGATAGAAGCCCCTGCCTTCATGTGCGCCGCCACAGCACGACTCTCATCGGCCAGAATCTTGACACGAACTTTCGCTGTACCGTTGGTCTGAAAGCCCAGAAGTTGGGCGCCCTGTCGGGAAATATCGATAATGCGGCCTTTGGCAAACGGACCACGGTCATTGATGCGTAGTTTCAGTTTACGGCCGTTTTCCAGGTTCGTGACTTCGACCCAGGATGGCATGGGCAGGGTCCGGTGTGCCGCCGTCAGCGCGTTCATGTCATAGACTTCGCCGTTGGCCGTGGTTTTGCCATGGAAGTTCGGGCCGTACCAGGAGGCAATACCAGTCTCATCGTAGTCGTAATCGACGGCTGGATAGTACCAGGTCCCGTTGATTTCATAAGGGTCTCCAACCTTGTAGCGGCCCTGTGAGGATTGAGTATCGCCGGTCTTTCCCTTGACCACTTTTGCCGTGTGAATCAGAAACTGTGTTTGCGCACAAGCGGCAAGAAAAAGCACTCCCCAAACAGCGATAAACAAGTGTGCAAATCTGGCAGATTTCATGTCGTGTTCTCGATCATCTCCGAACCTGTAATGGCCCGACATATAGACTCAGCTTCGGCAATATCGTCATTATGTTGATATTTTCTTACACCGAGAGACGACTATTGGTGCAATTTCCGGAAAAGCCTCTGGTTTATTCCGCCCGCAGGCGGTTCAAGAGGTTTAGTGACGGATAAGAATCGGGGGGCAGCCCGACCGATTTCTGATACCGGCGGATCGCTTTACGGGAGTTGGGACCGAGCACGCCATCAATGCCCCTGGTGTCGAAACCTTTCCCTGTTAACAGACGCTGGAGCTCAATGGATTCATCTCTGGACATGGGTTTGTCATCGACAGGCGGCGGCGTTATCAGCGGCCCTTTTCCGATGATACGGTCCGACAAATGGCCAATGGCCAATGCATAGAAAATTGAACGATTCCAAATCATTATCGATTCAAAATTCGCGTATACCATAAAGGCAGGGCCGCGGTGCCCGGATGGCACAATGACGGATCCCTTAACCTCCACGGATGGAAGACTGGCCCCCCCTGCCCGTCTCACCCCAAGTGATTGCCACTCCTTTAAAGATTTCTTCTGATCCAGGCCTGCGAGCGCGAAATCAAAACCGGCGGGGAGCTGAACCTCCCGTCCCCAGGTATACTCGTCATTCCAACCGGATCGCGAAAGGTAATTCGCCGCGGAAGAAAAGGCATCCGGCAGGCTTCCCCACAAATCCCGCTTACCGTCGCCATCGCCATCAATGGCCGCCTCCAGATAGGTTGTCGGGAGGAATTGAAAGTTACCCATGGCTCCGGCCCAGGAGCTCCTAGCATCGACAGGAATGTCGCCGTCACTCATGATTTTCAATGCTGCGAGCAACTGTGCCCGAAAAAACCCGGATCGGCGAGGATCGTGGGCCAGGGTCGCCACAGCCCCGACCAGAGGAAACGCCCCGAAATACTGACCGAAGTTGGTTTCAAGACCCCAGAACGCGATCAAAAATCGAGGCTGAACCCCGTATTTTTTTGACACCACTCGTAACAGGGCTGCGTGCTGGTGCATCAGTTGTTTGCCGCGCGCTATGCGCTTTTCATTTACGACATTGTTGAGATACCTGGAAAACGTCAGGCTGAATTCCGGCTGTCGGCGATCCAGTTCAATGACGCGATCAATCGGTTCCAGGTTATCCAGGGCCGAACCAATAACGGCGGCATCATAACCTTTTGAAAGCGCTTCCTCCTTGAGCGATTGCAGCCAGACCTTGAAATCGAGAGGGTTAGATTGCGTTTCCGTAGCGCTGTAAGCTGTTGATGAAACCAGAATAATCAGGGCTCCGAAAAAGTCAGCCAGTGCGCGTGAAAATGCGCGTGAAAAACTGTCTCGATGCATGATGCCCCCTCAGTAGGAACCTGATTGGGACTTGTGGCACAAATAACGTAGAGCCGCAAATCGATCCTTCGTGGATGCTAGTTTGGTGCGGGAAACAGGTCATCCGTTTTTCCGGTCGCATAATAACTGAGGAGCCCTACGTACTCTGTCGCCGCATTTGCCAGGCCCTTCAAACCGCGGGTGAGACTGAATGGAGGTGTGAGCGCATGAGCCGGTTGTGTATTAAAATCAACGGGATAGGGTATCAATCCCGGCCAGTTTACTTTGCGAAAGACACCAACGGATCTCGGCATGTGAGCGGCTGAGGTTACCAGTATCCAGTTGCTGTCCGGCGGGGGATTGACGATGGGTTTACTCAACATGGCATTTTCATAGGTGTTCCGGCTTTGATTCTCGAAGATCGTCTCCCGGGTATCCATGCCAAGTTTTTGGAGAATCGGTTCGACAAAATCCGCTTCCTTCAGGTCCTGAGAAAACACACGGCCGGTGCCTCCGGTAAAGACGGTAACAGCTTCGGGATATCTGGCGGCAAGGTTCGTAAATTCGATCAGGCGTTCGACGGAATCACCAACCACAAGTTGGTCCCTTTCGACGCTCAGAGAAGGGTTGAGGACACCCCCTAAAACGATAATGCCGTCGAGCCTTTGCGGTAAGGTTTGCGGCACGGGAAATCGATTTTCCAGAATCCGTAACGCGGTGTCACCGACGGGTAGAAATGTGACGGCAATTGCCAGCCCGGTTGCCAGAACGATGGTCTTTCTTCCAAAGGCCTGGCGCCGGGCATACAGAAACAGACACCCGACAACCAGTAACCCCAGGATTGCGTTCCCGGGATCGATAAACGCACGGGCCAGCTTTGACAGGAAAAAAACACGGTATCCATAGACTGAATCCCTCAGGCGTTTTTGCGGTTGTCGCGTTACAGTCCCGACTTCTCCGGTAGCCCCAGCATCAGGTTCATATTTTGCACAGCCTGACCCGAAGCGCCTTTGCCCAGATTATCCAATACGCCCATCACAACGGCTTGTTTGTGCTGGTCATTACCGAAAACATGAAGCCTTAATTCATTGGTATTGTTCAGGAACTCCGGCTCAATTCCGGTCATGTTCACGGTCGTTTCCAGCATACATACGGTAATGAAAGCACCCGCCGAATAGTGCGCACGGAGAACATCGTAGATATCCGTGATCGATGGTGAGCCGGGAATGGCGGACAACTGCAAAGGAACCTGGACAATCATGCCCTGTCGAAACCGCGCGACACTGGGCACAAACAGCGGGCGCAGGGACAATCCACTCCGCAATTGTATCTCCGGGACGTGTTTGTGTTCCAGGCCCAGCCCGTAAACACGAAACGCCTCATGGGTGTAACTGGATGATCGCTCGTCCTCGAACGCCGAAATCAGCGCTTTGCCGCCGCCCGAGTATCCGGACACAGCATTGATTGTCACGGGCCACTCGGCAGGCAACACACCGTTCTTTACCAATGGATGCAGGATCGCAATGGATGCATTGGCGTAACATCCGGGATTGGTGACCCGTTTGGCGTTTGCGATGATATCTCTTTGGGCGGGGTCATATTCAGGCATTCCATAGACCCAGTCCGCGGCCACACGATGTGCCGTGCTGGCGTCTATAACGGCTGTTCGGTCATTCTCAATTAGCGCCACCGCGTCGCGCGCCGCATCGTCAGGCAAGCACAAAATGACCAAATCTGCGGCGTTCAGCATTTCCTTTCGCCGGCTCTGGTCCTTGCGTTCGCAATCTTCCAGACGCAGAAGCTCAAGGTCCGTTCTGTCTTTCAACCGGTCCAGAATCTGCAGGCCGGTTGTTCCGGCTTCGCCATCGATAAAGATTTTCGCGCTCATGACTGAGGGCTCCCCGGGTAGCCTGTGCGGGCCGGTATACAGGATAAGGAGATGAACGTCAGCCCCTGAAGCGATGAATTTTAGCGCCCTGATTTAGTCTGCCAAATGGCTCAGGGTAGCTCCAGTTCCATGCACTGAAGAGCTTTCGCCCGGATCGATTTTTTGCGGCATGGGCAGGATATTAATGGTTGCGTTGCCGTCTCGCATCTTGATCCAACAGCCAATTTTTGTGCGCGTGAGGATTGCTGTGCGACGGGTTTGCACCCCAGACCAGAATACAATTACTGTCCTTTGCAATTCGTGGATCATCGTGGGTCAAAGCTGTTACAGGAGTCGCCAAAGACATAGCCCCAGGCGACGTGCCCGGCATTATTGCACACCATGTCCGGGGCGATTTCTGTCGATTGGCGATCCGCTCAATCAGGGTCAATAATCTTGTAACGCTCGCGGATTGCCTGATCCGCAACTGGGTCAATATAGACGGGGTGGTGTTTAGCCAGGATATCCTTGGCTTTCTCGCGCGCCTTCAGCCAGAGATCAGGCGAGCCCTGCTCCATCCAGGTGACTGGCGGGTCTCGATCGGCGAGGGCGGGATAGTAGTAATCCCGTTCCATGGCGGCCATGGTATTGTCCGCGCCCAGGAAATGGCCTTCCCCGATAACAGCTTCCCTGATTGCGTCGAAGCTCAGTGTTTCTTCAGTAACCTCAATACCGCGTATCATCCTGTAAACATGGGATAACATTTCATCATCAACGACAAACGCTTCAAATGAAACGCCCAGCAAGCTCGCCATCATGCCGGAAGACTCATAAACCATGTTCGCGCCCGCCAGCCCCGCTGCAACCGCCGACATTGCCTTCTCCGAGCCCATTTGCGCGTCTACGGCCTTGGCGTCAGCCATGCTGCACGCCACGCCGGAAGGCAGGCCCAGATAATTTGAAAGCTGGGCGGATGCAGCGTTCATGATGCTGATCTCACCACCGCCACCGCAAAACGCCCCGGTACGCAGGTCGATCACCAGCGGCCAGTTTGAAAAGATCATCGGATATCCGGGGGCAAAGATGTTCACCATGACCAGTGTCGCGAGGGTCTCAGCCAGGGACTGAGCCAGGAAGCCGGCCAGAGTTGCCGGTGCTGTTGCCCCTGACTGGGCAGCGATGATGCCATTGATCGGGACCCCCCGTCGGATACAGGCGAGCGTAACCTCCACAGCGTCTTCGCCGTACCGCAGCGGCGAGATCACCGGGCTGATGTGGGCTTTGCAAAACGGTCGTTCGCGGAAGCGCCCTTCTCCGCCGAGCGCCAAATCAAACATGTCAATAATGGGATCGACATGTGATCCAAGCGTGAAACTGGTGCCGACCGGCTTGGTGGTGCCTTTCAGCAGCGCATAGGCCGTGTTGATATCGAGATCAAAGTTGTCCGGTACATCCGTTGCCACACAGCACCGGGTGAACCAGCTCACATTGGGCAGTGTATCAATGAGGCGGGTAAAGTCGTGCAGGTCCCGGAGCGTGGACGGTCGATACTCACCAGTATCAATATCCAGTGTTTGAACCGCTGCACCCCCGGTACCGAAAAACACCCGATCACCACCCAGTTCAAAATCATGCCGGGGGTCGCGACCATGGAAGACAAAGATCTTTGCGGCGCGGTCTATAATATCTTCCACCATTGCTCTCGGGTAAGACAATCGTCCGAGATCGTTTGTATGCGCGCCCCATTCCTCAGCCTTTTCACGGACAACATCAGGAACTTCGGCCATACCGATGTCTTCCAGAATACGGAGTGCCGTCTGATAAATCTCCTGAATATCCCTGTCTCTTAGGGGGCGATACTGACCACCCGACGGGCCTTGCGGTACCGGATTGACGGCGGATGCCGCCGTGCGGGCGGCGATACGGGCGGAACGCCCTCCTCCCCGTCTAACCCTTGAGGTTTCCGTGCTCATATGTGTCTGTCGGCGGGCGGCAATGTCAGGGGCCTGGCACGTCGATCCAATACGTTCGCCTCAATAATGGTTTCAAGTCCGGAAATTTGTTGGGAAACGGCGGAAGGACTGGCCCCCATCCGTTTTGCGGCATCCACAATGGTGCCGGTTTCGACGACACTCAAAAAATATCGCAACGCCCGCAGGGTGAAATCCTGAGAAACCATGGGTTGCTTATTCTGTTGGCGATAAAGGATATTTCCATCAATTTTTCTTATTCTTATGGGCACCTGTTGTCAATAGCCGCCCCCTCAATAGCCACAGGGGATGTCGCGCATGACGTCGGCCATGGCGGCCTGGGTTTCCGCGTCGAGTACCTCTTTCCATTCATCGGTCCGTCCCGTGCGGAAATGGGTCGCGACGGTCTTTTCCGGGAAAACCAGCGGGTAATCCTTTAGGGACAGGCCGAGAAAATCATAGATGGAGGCCATAAACGCCGTTTCGTCCCGGGCCAGGTCCTCATGACGAACCACATGGATGTCGATATCGCCCGCATCGCGCGCCTTAAGCCAGGAATTGTTCCAGAGCACAAACCGCAGAAAATCTTTCTTGATAGTGCTGAATTGACCGCCCGCGAGCCCCGAGCCGGAGCCGAGTTTCTCATAATAATGGACGAGCGACAGGGCCGCGGCGCGGGGATCGCGCATCTGGATCACCACTTTCCCGATACCCTGTTCGCGGATAACGTCCAGGTTCTCCGCGTGCCCCGAAGCGTGGCCGCTGAGCAATACCCCCCCCCCCCCCCACTGGTAAGGGCAACAAGCGCCGGTGCGAGGCGGTTAAAGCCGGAAAAACCATGAACGCCGCCCAGACGCTCCACGCAAGCCTGGTAGGGCGCGAGGTCCCGCCCGAAATTATGGAAGGGATTTAGATATGTGCAGACAACATTGGGTATATTCAGAGAAGAACAGAGCGTACGCATCGTGAAAACAGTCCGGATTTCGGCAGGCTCAGGAACAGAAAGCCTGGAAGGTGCGCGCGCTCCGGATTCTGCGGATAACCGCCCCGCGCGATCATATGGGCGATCCAGTCACGCTCGAGCGGCGCCGCCGCCTCGCCGCCGTACATAAAGTAGGACGAGACGGCGTGACGCCCCACGCGCGGCGGCCACTTTTTTATGACCCATTCGATCAGAGGCAATATCTCACGGGATTTTTCTCCGCTATCCACGCGCCAGGCCACATCGCCATAGGCCAGGATCGCCTCCGCAATCCGGCTTTCCAAATCGTCCGCCTCAAGCAGGCTCCTTGGCAGGCGCGCAAGGCGGCCGTAATCACCTATCCATTCGAGAACCCGCGCCGGCAGGGTCTCCAGGGTTGGGTCCCGCTGCCAGACAAGAAACACGACCAGGCCCAAAATCAGGTTTTGAGCGGCGAGTTGTCCTTCTATTTGTCCAACGGCAAGCCGGTCCCGGTCCGCGGCCGTCGTCTCAAAGGCGTGGCGGTATGTCGCCAGTTCGTTGACGAGCCGGCCCCGGTCCGGGGCGACCCGATGTCGCCATCCACGGAATTTATCCAGCACCGTTTTTATCCGGAATTTTACCCTGTCCATCCGCTCTCGTCTCCTGTCAGTTTCTATCATTAGCCGCCGAAGCCGCCATCCTAATAGCCTCACGGTATGGCACCCTGACTCCTTCCGGCGCTCATAGCCGCCGGGGCATCATCGTGCCAGATCCATTCCCCATCCGGTTTTTGGTTTTATAGGCCAGGCATGATCTTGTAAATAGCTCAGCCGCTATTATTAATCGCAATTATTATCTGACTGACCTAAGCTGTCTATGGCATTGGAAAAGAGCGCTTTGATTGCCTTGGTTTTAAATACATATTTTATATGTGTTAATTAAAAATAAATCTTGATTTTAGTGTAAATAAGACTAAATAAGCGTCTGACGGAAACGGCAATATAACCCCGCCCCCATACCATCCAGGCCATTTTCAAGGACGACTGCGATGTCTCTCGATGCTTTACCAACTCACGATTTACCGATCCCCCCGGATGAAGTCTTTATTCAACCGCAGGAGTGCCCCCTTCCAGGGTCTTTGACCCAACAAACGGTGACACAGGTTAGACACTGGACGGCGCGCCTGTTTTCCTTCCGGATCAGTCGGCCAGCGGCGTTTCGGTTCCGCTCTGGCGAATTCGTGATGCTGGGATTGTTCAAGGATGACAAACCCCTGCTCCGTGCCTACTCCATCGCCAGCCCCGCATGGGACGACGAACTGGCATTCTTTTCCATCAAGGTGCCGGATGGTCCGCTGACGTCGCGCCTGCAACACCTTAAAAAAGGTGACCGTGTGCTTCTGGGTAAAAAGCCAACAGGCACCCTAACCCTGGATGCGCTGACTCCCGCCAAAACCCTCTACATGTTTTCCACCGGAACAGGTATTGCCCCGTTTGTCAGTCTGATCCGTGATCCGGAGACCTATGAGAAGTTCGAAAATGTGGTGCTCACCCATACCTGCCGTACCATTGCCGAGTTACAATACGGCTATGATGTAGTTGCCTCGCTGAAGAATGATCCCCTGATCGGCGATCTGGTCAGTGGTCGCCTGGTCCACGATACCAGTGTTACTCAGGAACACTACCACCGGATAGGTCGGATCACGACACGCATCGAAAACGGCCAGTTGTTCCGTGAAATCGACCGGGCCCCGCTGGCTCCGGAAACGGACCGGGTCATGATCTGTGGTTCAACGGCCATGCTGAAAGATACAGCGGCATTGGTTGAGGCTCGCGGGTTTGTGGAAGGTGCCAATTCAGCACCGGCAGATTACGTCATCGAGAAAGCCTTCGCCGGTTAGGGTGGATTTTTCAGGGTACTCTGTTAAACCTGCCAGGTCATGAATAAAACTGTTCTGCTGACCGGTTCGACCGATGGTATCGGTTTGGAAACCGCAAAAAAACTGGTTTCACGGGGCCACGTCGTCCTGTTGCACGGACGAAACCACAGGAAACTTGAGGGCGTCTGTTCCGCCCTTTCTGGCGGTGACGGTACGATCGTGCCGCTTACGGCTGATCTGTCCCGAATGTCGGACATCAACACATTGGCGGGGCGCGTTCTAACCTCGGTTGATCGCGTTGATGTCCTGATCAACAATGCGGGCGTATTCAAAACCGCCACGCCGGTGACTGCCGATGGGCTGGATGTCAGGTTCGTTGTCAACACTATTGCACCCTATCTTCTGACCAAGCGGTTGCTCCCATTGCTGGACCCATCTGCTAGGGTTGTGAATGTATCATCTGCCGCGCAAGCCCCTGTGGACACCGTCGCTATGACAGGTCAGCGCAAACTCTCTGACAGTGAAGCGTATGCCCAGAGCAAACTCGCCTTGACCATGTGGTCGAGGGACATGGCTGAGACGCAAGAGAACGGGCCAATTGTTGTTGCCGTCAACCCTGCCTCATTGCTGGGTAGTAAAATGGTTAGGGATGCCTACGGCATTGCCGGTGGTGACGTGGGAATAGGTGCTGACATTCTGGTTCGCGCGGCGTTCTCGGACGAATTTTCAACAGCAAACGGTCTCTACTTCGACAATGACTCCGGTCGATTTGCCGACCCGCACCCGGATGCATTGGACGCCGGGAAATGCCGAACGATCGTGACGACCATAGAGAATGTCCTAAACCGATTGAGTCTGGACGATAGGTAATTTTCTGGGCGCGATCAGGGAACGGTTTTATACGTTCCACGGCGCAAGCACCGTCATAGACGCTTTTGCCCATACCCGATTATACGTCACAACCCTACAATTTCGTCAAATGGGACTGCGTTTTTACCAAAGCCGCGCCAGGCGGCGTTGAGGTGAAGGACAGTATTGGACTCACGGCCAATTTCCTCGGTGAGCGCTTTGATGGCAACAGAACCCGGGCCCGATGATTGCCGAACGACATAGGTTATCTCTGGCGGATTCGCAAACACATCCATGAGTTCCTCAACGCCGTTCGTCAGGAGGCGGCGGCTGATGAGAGAAACACCCAGCCCGGCTTCAATGCCCTCTACGATGCCGCGATTGCTGGAGCATTCGAGCACCGTTCGAAAGGCGAGGTTTTCACAAGCAACCTTTTCCTGCATCCACTTTCGATAGAAGCAGTTATCGTCATAGGACAGGAACGGAATTGGTCGGCTGACATCAATGTCTATGTCTTTGGACTTCGCCCAGATGAGCTGGTCCTTGAACAAAATTCTATCGGAAGTACTCACGTCTGATGTAAACACTTGTAAAACCGCCATATCAATCTGACCGGCATCCAACTGTCGTTGTAACACGAGGCTCTGTTCCACATGGGTGCGGACCTCGACATCACGATGCAATCGGGCAAAACGCCCGAGAATTCTTGTCAGACCACTGCTGGTGATATCTTCCGTCATGCCAAGGCGAATTTTGCCGGCAATTGAGCGTTGACTGAGTGATATCAATGCTTCGTCGTGTAGAGACAGAATTCGTTTTGCATACCCCAGCAATCTTTGCCCTGTTTCTGTCAGTAGCGGCGCACCTGCCCTTCGGTTTAGCAATTTACTGCCGATGTTTTCTTCCAATCGCCTGATTTTGTGGCTGACCGCAGATTGCGATAGCGACAAATGTTCGGACGCCCGGGTCACGCCGCCATGTTCATCAATGGCGATCAGGGCTTTCAGAGCATCGATATCAAGTCGGCTGGACATATCGGTTCTCCAATAGAACAAGCTACATATGACAATTATTGATTATTATATCAATTTAATTCGTTTGATTCATATAAGAAAAGTCTCCAATCTCTTCACATCAACCGAACAAACTGGAATATCCAATGAAACTGACTGACTTCAAAGCACTGACATTCGATGTATATGGTACATTGATCGACTGGGAAACCGGGATTATGAACGGGCTGAAACCCCTGACGGATAAAGTAAGTCGCACAATGTCGCGCAATGACATCCTTGAGACCCATGCCCACTATGAATCGGCGGCACAGACCCAAACGCCCGCAAAAATCTTTAGCGATATCCTCGCCGTCGTCTACAAACGCCTGGCCGAGGAATGGGGAGTCAAAGTTACATGGGAAGAGTGTCTGACCTATGGTGCATCGGTGGAACACTGGCCGGCTTTTAATGACAGCGCAGAGGCCCTCGCCTATCTCCGCGATCATTTCAAGCTGATTGTCCTGTCAAACGTGGACAATGCCAGTTTCGTGTATTCAGACAGAAAACTCGGTAGTCCTTTTCATGCTGTCTACACAGCGGGTGACATTGGTTCCTATAAACCTAGTTCTTCAAATTTTGACTATATGCTGGCAAACCTGGAACGTCTGGACATCGCCAAACAGGATATTCTGCATACAGCTGAGAGCATGTTCCATGACCATGTGCCGGCGAACGCTTTTGGCCTGGCAAACTGTTGGATCTATCGGCGGCACAACCAGGAGGGGTTTGGCGCAACCCCGCATCCGGGCGCAATGCCAGCTTATGATTTTGTATTCAATTCCATGGCAGAACTGGTTGAGGCACACAAAGCGGAAACGGGTTTCTCCTGACGATAGACGATTTCGACGTCCCTTACCGGGACCATGGCGATGGCATCTTCCATAATCGGTCTAGTAGCCGTTTTAGAGGCCTATTTTCGAGATCTATTTTCGCGCCTCGTGGGGCTCCATCATTGGCGCACAGAAGAAGGCCAACCCGGGTTAGCGCGATGCCCTGATCTTGATACAGTATCCGAATTCAGCTCTATGTTTTTTTCCGCACTTAACGCTTCGAGAACTGGAAGCTCCGACGCGCCTTGCGTTTGCCGTACTTTTTCCGTTCCACGACGCGGCTATCACGGGTCAGGAAACCACCTTTCTTGAGCACTGGCCGCAGGTCCGGCTCAAACAGGGTTAGTGCTTTGGAGATACCGTGGCGAACCGCCCCGGCCTGTCCGGAAAGACCACCCCCGGTTACCGTGCAGTAGACGTCATACTGATCAATGCGACCAGCGACCTCAAAAGGCTGACGCAGCAGCATTTGCAGGACAGGACGGGCAAAGTAGGTGGCCATTTCCCTGCCATTGACCGTAACGGCTCCGGCACCCGGTTTGATCCAGACGCGGGCGATGGCGTTTTTGCGTTTGCCCGTGGCATAGGAACGACCGTGCTCATCAATGACCGGTTCGCGCGGCGTAGTGGAGCCGGTATCATCCTCAGCTACCGCACCAGCGGCGACACCGATGTCTTCCAGGGATTCCAAGGTCTGTGTTTCCTCAGCCATGGCTTACTGGCTCCTTTTATTTTTTGTGTTCATGGAGGCAACGTCCAGAATTTCGGGTTGCTGCGCTTTGTGCGGGTGTTCGGAACCGGCATAAACGTGCAGTTTCTTCATTTGCTGACGGCCCAGCGGATTGCGGCTGATCATACGTTCAACGGCTTTCTGGACAACCCGTTCCGGATGCTTGCCACCCAGGATCTGTCCGGCTTTGCGTTCCTTGATGCCACCCGGGTATCCTGTGTGCCAGTAGTAGGTTTTCTGTTCGGCTTTGCGACCGGTCAAGCGAACTTTTTCCGCGTTGATAACGATGATATTGTCACCACAGTCAATATGCGGGGTATAGGTTGTCTTGTGCTTGCCGCGCAGACGCATGGAAACGATGCCGGCGAGGCGACCCAGCACCACGTCCTCGGCATCGACCACGTACCATTTTCTTTCCACTTCGGAAGGTCGGGCGGAATATGTTTTCATCGGTATTCATCCTGTGTTTCAGACGGCTTTACTTGCAACAGGCATAACGACAGCGAACTGTCTGTGGCGAAGGCGCGGAATATGCCACAGTATTGCATCAAGTCAACGATAAAATTCTGAAAAAATGTATATAAATGAGTTATTTAGAAAAATGGTATTATACTACCGTTACGGCAATGGTGGACATGTATGAAGGCGCACATGTATGAAAATGTATGACGGCCTTCTGCCTGGTCGATATAGTGCGCCTTCTGAATAACGGGTAACCCACGAACGGCTCCTAGAAAAGTACAATGGCAGACCAAAAAGAAACCCTCCAGGCCCGCGCCAATGATACGGCATTGGTCCTGCGCGATGACCGGGATGGCATTGCGACGATTACCCTTAACCGGGCGGACAAGTTCAATGCACTTTCCAGTGCGCTGATGGCGGCGCTTAAATCGACCCTGGAAGATATTGGATCGGACGGCAGCATTCGGGTGGTGGTCTTACGTGCCGAGGGCAAGGCGTTCAGCGCGGGTCACGATTTGCAGGAACTGGGTGCAAAGGAATCGCGAGACGAAGTGGATGCCTTGTTCAGTCAATGCAGTGACCTGATGCTTGGTATCACCCGCCTGCCCCAACCCGTGATTGCCCGTGTGGACGGGATCGCGACCGCCGCCGGGTGTCAGCTTGTCGCCACCTGCGATCTCGCTATTTCCTCATCCCGGGCCCGATTTGCCACCTCCGGGATTAATGTTGGTTTGTTTTGTGCGACACCGGGTGTTGCGCTCAGTCGGAATGTTCCTCGCAAGAAAGCCATGGAAATGCTGCTGACCGGCGATTTTATCGATGCCGATACGGCATTGCGGTTTGGCCTGGTCAATAATGTGGTTGAGGTTGAGGACCTTGACGAAGCCGTCGAGGCCCTGGCGAAAAAGGTTACCCGGCACGCCCCGAGCGCGATCGCCATGGGCAAGGCCCTGTTTTATCGACAGATCGAAGGCGGACTTGAACACGCCTATGACACGGCTGTGGATACCATTGTCGACAACATGGTTGAGGGTGAGGCGCGGGCCGGTATAGATGCCTTTGTCAACAAGCAGCCTATGCCAGATTGGGAAGATCGTTAGAAACCGGGGTCCTTCTTGTCCTGATTCCGGTGGCCGGACACCACGGTTTTGCCATGATCTGTGGCAGAGCGCGTCTTTCGATACACCGGGGTCCCGGATGGCGGAATGGCGATGATATCGCTCCCGGGCACGGGATGGCTCTGATAACTCCGACAGCTCTGGTTTGGACGCCCCGGGGGTGCGCGCAGGCAACGGCGCTGAAACATCGGCGGCGCGAGGCGCAGATCATTGGTTTTTTACGGTTTCCACAAGCTGTTCCAGCCCCGTCAGGGGTTTGCGGCTCTCGCCGTGGCGTTTCCCGTAGTACTCCAGCATGGCCTGAAATTCTTCCAGCTTGGTCGCGACATTGATGTTGCCGTTTTCCACATGGATTGAGGCAAACGCCGAAAAGTTGGCGGCGGCATGCCGCAGACCAGCGGCAATGGTAAGAGGATTGACCCCGTCATTGAGCTTCGCATTGGCATAGCCGATAAGCTCATTCGCCATTTCGAGTTCCCATTCGTGTTCCGATTTTCCATCCGGAACGCCGTGATCGTTCGCCATGTCATGATCCTTGAACTTCTGCCGGGCCGGGTTTCCGGCTTGATTACAAGAAGTATCGCGTTTATGTCCTACTGGCTAGAGATTTTCGTGAACCGGGATAATCAGCCATGCGTCTATCCGGATGTATTAGAACCGTTTTTGCTGGCGGCATGATGGTGCTCCTGACATCATGCGCCGGTATCGCCGTTTCTTCTGAAATCGTCGGCTCCACAGCCGACCGGGTGTGGATCAAACGTCCGTTTCTGGTTGAGGGGGATTCCGACGAGATTGCCGCCGAATTCTGTGCCAAAACCGATCGCACGGCGGTGTTTGAATCGGAAATGGCTATCAGCGATGCCAAGCGTATCGCCATCTATCTCTGTCAGTAATTGCCGTCGTCTCAGCAAGCGTCCTGATCACAGGATCGACTGGCCGGTTTTTGCCCAGTCCGCTAGGAACGCGTCCAGGCCCTTGTCCGTCATGGGATGCTTGAACATCTGCCACAACACACTGGGGGGCAGCGTAATCACGTGGGCACCCATGCGCGCGGACTCCAGAACGTGCGCCACGTGACGGGCGGAGGCGACCAGGACTTCCGTGGAAAAATCGTAATTGGCATAGATGTCGATAATATCGCTGATTAGGTCCATGCCGTCCTGCCCGATGTCGTCGAGCCGTCCCACGAAGGGCGATATGAAAGCCGCGCCCGCCTTGGCGGCCAGAATGGCTTGCACCGATGAAAAACAGAGCGTCACATTGACCATCAGGCCGTTGCCGGAAAAGGTCTTACAGGCCCGAATACCATCAACCGTGAGCGGCACTTTGATGACCACGTTATCGGCGACCCTGGCCAGTTTCTCGCCTTCCTTGATCATCTCGTCATAGTCGGTCGCGGTGACCTCGGCGCTGACCGGGCCATGGACGAGGCCACAGATCTCGCGGGTCGTTTCGACGATGTCGCCCCCTGATTTCAGGATCAGCGACGGATTGGTGGTCACACCATCCACAAGGCCGGTTTCGGCCAGTTTGCGGATTTCCTCCACATCGGCGGTATCAACAAAAAACTTCATCCCGTGTCTCTCACTGGTTGCAATTTTCGGCGTTTTATCAGGCCCGCTTCTGAGGTGCGAGCAAAATATTGATCGGGATCAGGCCGCAAAGATATCTCCATGCGTGCTCAGAACATCGGCAAAGGCGTCGACAAAGCCCTGACAATCGCCATCCGTCATGGGCAGACACAGGCTAATGTAACCGCGCTGGGCATAGGTAAAGCCGCGCATCATCATTTCCAGGTGGATGAGTTTCAGCTTGTCCGGGCTGTCGTTCAGGTCCTTTGGCGACAGGATTTCATTGGTCGAGGTATGAATCCCCAGAACCGAGCCGCTCCCTGTCATCTGCACCGCGGCCCCGTGTTTCGCGCAACAGTCATTCAGATCAGCTTTCAGGCGCTCACCCCTATCAAACAGCTCATCCGCCCTTTCCGCCGTAAACACCTGGCTCAGGCCAGCATAACCCGCGGCCATGGACATGACATTGTTGTTGAACGTGCCCGCGTGCCGGAGCGGGTTGCCCAAGCCTGGATCGAACTGGCCCATGACCGCTTCGCTGCCGCCGAAAGCACCGAAGCTGGCACCGCCGCCGATGTACTTGCCAAGCGTGGTCATGTCCGGGGTGACCCCCATGCGCTGCTGCAAGCCGCCGGAAGCCGAACGCGACGTCATGACTTCATCGAAAATCAACAGAATACCGTGCTCGCGGGTGAACTGACGCAAGGCATCCAGATAGGCGCGCCTTGCCGGAATGCTGCCCCCTGCCCCCATGAGCGGTTCCACCAGGACCGCGGCCAGCTCAGAACGATTGGCCTTGAGGATAGCAAGACTGCCCTCGATATCGTTAAAGGGCGCGCGGGCGATATCAAAGGGGGCATTGAGCGCAGAGACCCCGCCGCTCGGAAAATACAGCACGCCCCCGTGATAGCCACTTTCCATAACCATGATCCGGTCTTTGCCGGTGAAGGCCCGTGCCGCGCCGATCGCCATCAGGTTGGCTTCGGTACCCGAGTTGGTGAACCGTACTTTGTCGATGGAGGCAAACCGGTTGCACACCTGTTCGGCGAGCAACCCTTCCCAGCGGTTCGGCGCACCCAGGACGACCCCCGCATCGATGGCCTCTTTCAGG
This sequence comes from Rhodospirillales bacterium, assembly GCA_963921245.4. Classification (GTDB taxonomy): domain Bacteria; phylum Pseudomonadota; class Alphaproteobacteria; order Rhodospirillales; family Casp-alpha2; genus JABJGO01. The sequence goes on from CAWUEY030000001.1 coordinate 1,828,537, forward strand.
GCGTTTTTGATGATCTCGTTGGAATGGCCATAAAGACCGGCCGAGTACTCACCCAGAAAATCCGTATAACGATGACCGTCCATGTCGATCAGGTACGCGCCCTCGCCTTTGACCATGGCGACGGGAAACGGTTCGTAATGCAGGACCGTCCTGGTATTGCCGCCGGGCATCACGGCGGCGGCCTTTTGTGCCCGCTCATGACTGTTGGGGTTGGCGGCGATAAACCGATCCGTTACGTCGGCAAGCGCCGCTTTCAATCGATTGTCGCTTCGGCCTGAAATGTCGTTGAGGGTCATGCCATCATCCGCCATGCGCTTTCTCTCTTTTTTTGCTAACGCAAAACAGGTACCCGTTTTGGTTGGGAAACCTGTCGATCAGCCGCTCATGCACCCTGTCTTTCATGGTTATCCCGCGTGCCTTGCGTCAGTATGGAAACGCTCGCGCTCACCGACACCATAAAACGCCTTCCATTAAACGCCCACCCTGAAACACCTTGACCGGGCTGGGCCCGGAATGGACGGTATAGCCCCGAATAGCGAGGGGGTTTGCCGAGCAAACCTCAGTGACGAAAGGGTTTGTCGAGCAAACCCGGGGGTGCAGTGCGGACGCACTTGTCCCTGTCACTGAACCCAACGTAGAGCAAAATAATTCGTTTGTCAAGGAAAAAATGCAAAAAAAGTGAAAAAAAACTTTCCCCCTTGACTCTCCCTGCCCCCCATATCCGTGGGGTGGGTTGTTTTACCGTGTAAATCCATAGCGTAGATCGCACAGGCCGAACCCAGACCCGGCGGATGTTGCCCGGCAATACCCCAGAGCGTTTTAACCACCGTGACCCTTCAGGCCAATTGGCGCACTCAAGACGATCGTTGACTGACAGGGGAAGGCGAAGCAATCACCGAAAGGCGTTGACCGACAGGTGAATGCGAAGCAATCACCGAGAGGTGGGGTTAACCCTCATCTAGAGCCATTATCCGCGTCATCCCGCAGATTTTTGACGAGATCGCCGCCTTCATCTTCGAGAGCCTGACGCCGGTCCACGTATTCATTCAGCGTATCATAGAGAGATTCAGTCCCTTTATTTAACTCCAGGCGATTTTCTGTCTGCCCGTCATTTAAGGATTTAATCCAGGCGCGGTAGTGTTCCTGATTAATCTCATAAATACGCGATAAAAGATTTGTGATCTCCTTTTGCAGGGCACTGTACTCCGGCGTATAGTAGGCGTTGGCGAACGAGTCGTATTCTCTTGTTTCGCTCAAGGGGTTCGACTGGGCTGTACTTGAAAGCAGCTTTCTTTCATCCCCGCGCTCGTAAGCTTCACGTAACTGATTAATTTTCTGAGTGAATTCCGCATCAGCTTCGGCGAACGCCGTAAATACCTCGCCGTTCGCTTTGGCCAGCTTAACGGCGGCATCAATGCCTGCTTCCAGTTTGGCAATGGCATTATTGAAAGCCTCGGGATCATTCTCAATATCTTTGAAACCCGCCGACAGACCCAGTGCCGTCGAAGAAAATTGGCCGCCTGCGAAGATATCGGCATCAAACAAGGCATCTTCCAGATTGCCGTCCGCCGGTGCCAATCCGCCGTTCATCAATTTGGGATTGGGGTCATAATCCCCATACCCGTTTACTTTTAAAACAAGGGCTTCATGGGTATTTTTATCATAAGTTGTCGATTTAACCGTATCAATCATGCTTTCCGGATTGAGAACCGTATCCTCGCCAAAATAGGCGCCAATCTGGTTCATTTTCCAGACGTTTTGGTAAATCCGGTTGCCTAAAGAAGAAAATCTTTCATAGAGTTCTTGCCATTCCTCCGGTGCTGCATCCCGGGCCGACTTGGCGATATCAATCATTTCCCGTGTGCTATAAATAATGCTGTCGAGTTCTCCCAGATTGATCTCGGTGGCATTTTTGTGGATTTTGGCGGCGTCCTGTTTACCCCAAAGTTCGGTATACGTCCGATCATACCACGCCTGGTCATCGCGTTTGATGTCCACGTATTGTGTGCCATTGGCGGCGACCGGATGGAAATTCACCACGTATCCGGTCTGTGGCGGTGTACCGACGAAATCGGTCCATCCTGTGCGTGCGCCATCAATGGCCCGCGTCAGGAGAAGGCTGGCAGAGTGGCTGATATCGACCAGCACAGCGGGGTTCCGGCCCTCACGAGTATGTGCGCCAGCTCGGTCATGTTGGGTATGTACGGCCTGTTGTGGTGTGCCCTTTACTACAACGCTGCCGACTTTGACCGGCGGATTACGCAGCACGTCCATAATTTTTGAGGAAATACTCGATAACATTACCTGCAATCTCTTTCTCTATTCTGATAGATTAAGTTACATGCGCCTTTATCATATTCCAAATTTGTGATTACGTCGATCAAGTAAGATGCAAACAGAATTCGATTATCCAACTAACATGGTTAACAGGTTATTAAGGGACTGCTTCGACTATAGGTTTTTTGGCGTTATCATTGTTTGCAGAGCTCAGTATACTTTGGCTGTGGCTCATTGCATCCGCCGCCCGCGGGCAAAAACCGGTGCTGGATTAAGAGGTGTTGGATTAAGAATGGGGGCTCACGCGAGGGCAGCGGCGAAGCGCAAGCGCGACTGGTCAGGGGTCAGGCCCCAGGCCCTAGGTTAGCCAGACAAAGGGTACCCAGGCCATGGGTAAAATTATTGTCGAGAAATCCTCGGCAGAGATAACAGGACGTCAAAACCCTCTTTGCTATGCATGACCCTGTTTTTTTACATATCTCGTTAAAACACAAAAAAAACCGCAGAAATCTGCGGTTTTTTCGTAATTAAACATATCTTTGGATATGACCCTGGCGACCCCAACGGGGTCACAACACCCCATAGTAGCCGTGGGTTACAGCGTCACGTGTCAATGCGCGTGTCAATGCTATTGACACGTGTCTAACACATCTATTTCATATCTATTTAGGAAACATTTTGCCGAAAATAACCCAAATCAAGCCGCCGCGAGTAAATCCCAGCGCGCCCGATCCGTCCTCTCCGCGTTTATACCGCAGCAGGCAGTGTGACGTAATTTTGCGGATCTTCTCCATCAATATCAATTTTACTGATACCAGCCGTCGGTGTGCTTAGTCCTGATATATCTTCCACTGACATATCGGTCTCAAGGCCCAAATAGTCAATTACCAACAGGCGAATGATCGTATCGGCGTTGTCATCAATTTGATTTTCACCCCGCTCCCATCGGCCAACAGTCAGCATTTCCTTGTGAACAATCCTGCCCAGTTCGGCTTGTGTTAAACCCATTTCAGTGCGCAGGAATCGAAGCTGCCTTCCGGCAAGCGCTGAATCCTGTGAGACGATGGCCTCGGCAATCAGGCGATGAAGGCTATTGACATTCGGTATCGTGAATACGGGTTCTCCCGCATCATCATCGAACGAGGGCAGGCCATGAATATACACATTATCCAACCCACATTCAGTATACCGATATACTTGAGGTGTTTTTTCAGCCATGGTTCCTCCTATTTTCAAGACTCGTCCACCCACATTATCGTTATGATTTTTGCAGCGGGACGGTCATCCGATGGAATAGCTATGACTCTGACTTTTCTCCCATTTGAGTTTGGTGTCGTGCATTCCATGGAATACTTAAAACAACCTTTCTGTTTTGCTTCTTCGGCTTCATTAAAAACAAATCCATTTTTCAATACATGCAAGATATCACCCATGATAAGATTTCGATCATTCATTTTGGCCTTTGCGTGAGCAGTGACAAGCACGTCGAAGTCGGAATCATTAGCAATTCTGCGGATATGCTCCGTTGCCTCAGTCGGCCCCATACGCATTAAACATACTCACGAAAAGATAATGGTTCCCGAATATGTATCATCGTGATATATATTTGAAAAAAGATTAAGGGTCATGCTAGCAGAGCTGGTGACCGCGCCCTACAGGGGCTGGTCAGGCGCCGGGCGAAATGCGTTTGCATAACTCACGTATTCCGAGCGATCGCCAAGGACAAGCCCCGGAAATATTTGTCAATACAGTAAACATTTGTATACTGGATATTGTGTTTTTTGTTGAAAATAAAACACACCCATGATCGTTAAGTCATGATCGTTAAGACAGAACTTGATCAGGAGACACGGCATGACCCGGGCAACTGTTTGTCCACCTGAAACGGTTCAGGTGCTTTATAAGCGGGCGGGGCAGACCCATGTCTTTACATCCCCGGACCTGAACGGATTACACATCGGTAATTCCGACCTGGAGGCTGCGTTTAAGTTGATTGTTGATGCGATCAGCGCACTGGTTGAAGCGGATACCGGGGCAACCACGGCCTACAAGCTTGATATGTCGTTCGAGGAATTTGAAACTTCCATTAGACCTTCGCAGGATGGCGGCGTAGTGGATTTTAACCTGCTGGCCCCGTCCCTGACGGCGACAGCGCACGCGGCGTAATGCTCCCAAAAAGGCGTGATGAGCAAGCCGCCTGTCGTGCAGCGTTATATCTATCATCGCAGTGTCGTTGCGATGCTGAAGAACGCTGGCGGGACGCTCCTCCCTCAACACCGGATGGGATTCACGGTTTGGCGCACGAGTGCAGGCAAGTCTTTCACCCTAACGGATCCCATAGAGATTTCCGGTGATACACTTGTTTACGAGGAGGAATTTATGCTCGACTTCAGGGAACATCTTATTGATCTGCTCCGGGATACGCCGCCCAATCATGGCGACCAGGGTTCAGTACAGGCCAGAAAGAAAAGGGACTGGAAAAACCCGGAGTTGTAATATGAGTTTTGGGGCGAAGTGACCCATGCCTAATATGCGGCAGTGCCGCAATGTTTTCCTTGCAGTAAGCGCGGCATTGCCGCACTATGAACTTAATGAAGATATTCACGACAACGACCTACGAGCGCGCCATTCGTAAGACGATCTCACCGGATTCCCGGAAGGAAATGGAAGCAACTATTGCCGCCGATCCTGCTGCTGCCCCGGTCATTCCAGGAACCGGCGGTATCCGCAAGCTTCGCTGGTCCGGGTCCGGACGTGGAAAACGGGGCGGCATTCGAACGATTTACTTTTACCATGTCGGCCCGGACGCTGTTTATCTTCTGACAGCTTATGCCAAGGCGTCGCAGGAAGACTTGTCGCCGGCTGATAAGAAAGCTTGCGCGAAGTTAGTCGCCGCGATTAAGAAAGAAGAGGTGTTATGATGACCAACCGGACATCAATCGGAAACCAAACCGAAGAAGCTCTGGGCGAGGTTCTCAGCCATGTTCGTGGCGAAATCGATCTGCCCTGCCGGATTGTCGATGACCCCACGGCGGAACGCATTCGCGCTCTTCGCAAAAGGTTAAAACTCAGCCGCCAGAAGTTTGCCGATCGTTTCGGCCTAGACGTTCGCGCCCTGCAAGATTGGGAGCAGGGCCGCCGGGTTCCGGATCGGTCGGCACGCGTTCTCCTGACCGTCATTGATCGTGAACCGGAAGCCGTCGAACGTGCATTGGCGAGCTAAACAGAACGGTTAAACACTCAGAGAAGAATTCTATCGGCGAAGGGATCTACGGGCGGGTTTTCTCCAATGGTCTATATTTTCTTAAGGGCTCCCCAGGACCCCGCCAGAGTCTCAAAACACCTAAACCATTACTGGCGTAAACTTCTCCCATGGCGTATACAGTGTATCCCTTGACGGGCATCCGGCAACGCCTTCGCCGGGCGGCGAAAAAGGGGTTCGAGAAAAAGATTTGGCCCTGAGGGAAGATGTGTCATGAATAAAAATCTGGGCGCGGCAAAGAAGGCCAAAAACGATGAGTTCTATACCCAGCTCGTGGATATCGAGAACGAGCTCAGGCACTACAAAAAACATTTCAAGGGCAAAACCGTCTATTGCAACTGTGATGACCCGCGCGTCAGCAATTTCTTCCACTATCTCAGCCATAACTTCCAGTTTCTGGGTCTCAGGAAACTGATCACTACGTGTTACAAGAACCAGGAACCGGACCTGTTCTCGCGCCATGATTGTGAGCGGGCGATTAAGTTGGAATATGACGGGTTTCGGGACGGGGACGCCCTGCCAAGGGCCGAGGATATCGGCATAACGCCGCTTGAAGGCGACGGCGATTTCCGTAGCCCTGAGTGTATCGACATTCTCAAACAAGCGGATATCGTGGTGACCAACCCGCCGTTCTCGCTGTTTCGGTCTTACGTGGCGCAATTGATGGAATACGACAAAAAGTTCCTGATCATCGGGAGCAAAAACGCGATTACCTACAAGGAGATTTTCCCGCTGATCAAGGGGAATAGGTTGTGGTGCGGCGTTCGACAAATGAGCGGAAGTATTTTTTTTGAAGCTAAAAAGCAAACAATTGATGATATTCTGAAAAAACACCCCAAGCCCGGTGGCTACTGGAAAGAAGATGGCGGAAAAATCAAAATTGCTCAACCGTGTGTCTGGTTCACCAACTTAGACCATGACAAGCGGCATGAGGAGCTGATCTTGTACCGTACCTACACGCCGGAGGATTACCCCACTTACGACAACTATAACGCCATTGAGGTGAGCAAGACCTTGGACATCCCTAAGGATTATGCCGGTGCCATGGGCGTGCCGATTACGTTTCTGGATAAATGGAACCCCGACCAGTTTGAGATTTTGGGAATGACAGATAGGGACAATAATTCTGGATTGAAAACAAAGGAGTATACGATACAGGACGCATCAAATCCCGGGGACCTGAATAGGCGAGCCACCATAAAAGTTGACGATGATGAGTATAAGTCAACCTATGCGCGGATTTTTATCCGCAACAGGGCACTCCAGCCATGAAGATCGTGGAACGGAAGCTGAGCGTCCGCGACCTGGTCGCGGGCTACAGCGATGACGGGGACGGCGGTGTTAGGGGATATGGCGGCAAGCTTGATATCCGGCCAGCCTATCAACGGGAATTCGTCTATGACGCCCGGCAACGTGACGCCGTGATCAAGACTATTCGCGACGGCCTTCCCCTCAACACCATGTATTGGGCCGATATTGGCGGGGCGCGGTTCGAGATCATTGACGGCCAGCAGCGCACCCTCTCGGTTTGTCAATACGTGGCGGGCGCTTTTTCCATTGAGGGCATGGCTTTCCACAACCTGCAAGCCGACGAGCAAGAGCAGATCCTGAACTATGAGCTCATGGTCTATGTCTGTTCCGGCACGGATAGCCAAAAGCTGGCGTGGTTCAAGGTCATCAATATCGCCGGTGCGGTGCTGAGCACCCAAGAGCTCCGAAACGCGGTCTACCACGGGCCCTGGGTGTCGGCTGCAAAGAAGTATTTCAGTCGCCCAAACTGTCCGGCCTATGGGATTGGCAGCAAATACCTGAGAGGGTCCCCGATCCGCCAGGACTACCTTGAGACAGCGATTAAGTGGATCATCAATAACGATGACCCGGTTGAAAAATACATGTCGGATCACCAACACGATAGCAGCGCGGCTGCGCTATGGGACCACTTCTGTTCTGTCATCGATTGGGTGCAGGCGACGTTTCCTGGTTACCGCAAGGAGATGAAGGGCGTTGCCTGGGGGCCGCTCTACAACCAATTCAAAGCCGCTGATCTGAACCCTGAGACGCTTGAGAGAGAGGTCTCGCGCCTTTTCATGGATGATGACGTGACAAGGAAAGCGGGCGTCTATCCCTATGTGTTGGACGGCGATGAACGACACCTGAGCATTCGGGCTTTCTCTGTGGCTATGAAAGCAGAGGCGTTTGAGCGCCAGGGCGGGGTTTGCCCAGCGTGTAAAGAGCGCTTTAGAGCCGATCAGATGGAAGGCGATCACATTGACCCATGGCACGAAGGCGGCAAGACAGTTGCCGCAAACTGTCAGATGCTGTGCAAGCCCTGCAACCGCCGAAAATCAGGCCGCTAAATCGGGTGAAGACGATGAAGGCCAAGGCCCCCGATATGGGGGCCTTTGGCTGTTATCTCAGGTTCTGAATGACATCTCTCGCCCGGTTCGGCATGAACCCTCGGTATCGTAATGTCATCGACACATCGAAGTGTCCCATCATGTCCCGCAAGTCACCCAAATCCGCGCCCGCCTGGGCCGCCAGATATGCGAAGGTATGGCGCAGGTCGTGAATGCGTAGCGGCTCTGAGCCGATATACACGCAACCAGCATCCAGTATCCTGCCCAGGTACATTCCAGCAGCCCCACTGGAATTCCACGGCTCACCCCTTGGTCCATTGATTATGAGCGCCTGTCTGTTGTTCCTTTGCCGTACCGGCTTGAATAGTCGGTCCAATCCGGAACTGATCGGCACGGTTCTGGTTCTGGTTTTGCCGTTCACTTTCTTTTTCACGATGATATTGTCGCTCATCACGTCCCTGACACGAAGACGCAACATCTCCGAAAGGCGAAGCCCCGCATCTATCAGGACGGTAAAAGCAAGCAGATAGTCAGGATAGTTAACCTCAACCCAATCCAAAAAAGCAGTCGCCTCATCGACATCGAAGTGCACGTCTCTCTCATCATCGACGATAATCTTCGGAACCTTAGCGACATTCGTCGCCCACCTCATTGCAATGGCGTGGCGAAGTATAGATGTCACCGTTTTGAAGTACCGTTTGCATGTGTTCGGAGCGCACTCAGGCCACTCAGTTTCCATGTAGTCCAAGAATATCTCGGTTGTCAGGTCTTCAACCCTCATGTCACCCCACGCATCAATGTGTCTTTCAATTCTATTGATAACACCCGTTGTGATCTTTCCTTCTCTGATCTTGAGCCGCATGTAGCTTTCAGCAGCTCGTTGGAAGGTGTCTTTTGGAGTGCTGCCCTCGGCGACATATGTTCCCTCGACAATTTTCATTTCAATCTGTTTGGCAATACGCTCTGCCTCTACCTTCATGTCGTTTGTCGCTGGATATTCTGTCGCCTTTCGTACGCGTGTTCGCAGGTAGGTTCCGTAGATATGCCACGAACCATCCCTCGCGATGACTTGCAGTCCTTTACTTGCTGGCATGTGATTTGTCCTTTTCACTTGATTGGTTGTTTATCTATCTTGTTTTTTGTCGCACCCGTTTTGTTACCTCCATGTATTTTGATGGATCTTCCCACCAGTCCTTTGGCAGTGATGTGATTTCGTAATACCGCTCAGGGTCAATGCCACGGAAGACGCGGTCAAACCTGGCAAAGATGTGCGTCCTTGAGTTTCCGCCAATTTTGGCCGCAATGCCGCGCACATGCACCTTGGCGGTGCTCAAAGTGCATTCCATGCAATCGGCGATAACAGGATTACTGTAACCGGCCAGCACAAGTTGAAGCGCGGCATTTTGTTTGAGGCTAAGCCTTTTAAAGAGCGAAACACCGGCCAACACTTCAATGTCGTCATAATTGGCGAACGATTCGATTGTATTGTGCGATCTCACGCCGATAATTTCGGTCAATATGCTCATTAGCAGCTCAACCTTGGTCTCAAGTTCTATTATTCTCGTTTGATACATGCTGACGGTGTAGTCCTTGAACAATGTATCAATATCTTTTGGCATCATGGTTTCCTTCCAGTTTGGATAAAGCGATATGGGTCTGGCATACCATTATATCGCCGAAGATGCCTTTTGCTTCTTTTCTCGGGCATGTAAACATGCCCTGGCAGGCAGCGGTATCAATAGCCCCTCTCAGCCGCCTGTGTCAGTCCCTTGATTTATACACAACACAGTCTTACACTTTCGTCTCGATCGCATGTGATTTGTCCTCATGTGTGATTGGTTGGGGTTGGCGAGGCAGCGTTCATTCATTGCCTCGCCAATCTTTTAGGCGGCTTTTGGATCCGGTGCATCTTCATGCGGCACCCCGCAGTTCTTTACCATGCAATCAATGGCCTCAGCCATGCTGTCGAATGTTCCGATAGCTTCGACACCCTCAATCGATTTCATACCGCCCCATGGCATATCCAAATTAACTGCCTCGCTATCAGACGCTCTTCTCATGAGCCACACTTTTTTGTCTCTGCCCTTGGTGGACATCAGGATGATCTGGCCTTTTGCTAACACAGCCAAGCCATTGCGATTGACGAATTCGCCCACCAGTGCATAACCGTTTGGCTTCCTGTTGGTGTCAACACCGGTCACATGCTTCATCCATGTGCCACAGCCGCCGCTCCCCCTGCCCTGGCCAGGTGGTATCTGGTTGCTTTCCAGTGGGGTGGCAGCGTTCAGATCGACGATGCCCCAGTTCTGTCCGTCTTTGGCGCGACTGTTCATCTCGTCAATAAGTATCATGCTTACCGTGCGAACCTCCTTGTCGCTCATTCCAGTCAGCACCTTCTTGATCATGTCTAGCATCTTGCTTCTCCTCGTTAATCGTTATTGTAAAATGGAGGCCATGCTTCTTTTTTCAGGCGGTCGCGCACTTTGTTCATGTATTCGACCGTTCGATTGACCAATGCCTGCCATCTGTTGCGATCATCCAGAAATTTCCCCAGACCAAAGACTGTGATGTCTGCTAGGTTGGGTCGCGGCCTGTCGATGACATAGCTGGTGTATGTGCCATCGGCGTGAACAACGAGAATGGCGTCGCCATCCCTGATGGTGAGCCTGTCGGTGAGTGTTGTCATGGTGTTGCTTTCCTGCGCTTATCAGTCACCAGGATTTGACGGTAATCGCCAGTCTCTCTGTCTAGGAGGTGGCACATAGCGAATGCCCTCATGGTGGCAAACTTGAATTGATTGCTGGCCTCTGCACCCCAGATAATGTTGTGCTTCTCCAGAACCTCAGCGATGTGAACACTGATCCGATCAACGGCATCCTCCGCCACGTCCATCGACATTCTGGCGTACTGTCCATCAATCTCCATGGGCAACGTCAGGTCAACGTCGGCCACCTCATACCTCGCTTCACCCCTTGGCAGGAAGCTGTCGATCTCAAGTGTGCACCTTTTCTTCCTAGCGGGTGGATCATTCTTCACCTTCGGTGTAGATGTTCTTTGTCTGTCGCTGCCGACCAACAGATCTTCGGTCATTGATCTGGCGGCAGCCTCTGCAACTTTGTCCGTTTTCATGTGATTTGTCCTTTCTGATTGGTTGGGGTTAGCGTACAAGAAGACGCTATTGATGCGGTCGGTTAGTAGGGAGTTTCCTCGAGAGAGACCGCATCGTCGCAGCCTTCACAGTGCTCGCCGCCCCGGATCGCGCAGACCCCCCACATCTGTAACTCAGGGTTCCAGGTAGCGAAGGCATCACGTTTTACGTCTTGGCCGCGCCACCGACTGCAAATGATTGCGATTGGTGGTTCCGGCATTAAGTTCATGTGCCAGTTCCTTTATGCCTGCGTAGTTGCGCTTTCGTACACCCCGGCTTTTTGCCAACTTGGCAACCCGGAGCCAGAAGCTGACCGGTTTTCCCGGCAAGAGCCTGAACCACTCAGCCGGGATTACCGTCGTCGGTCGTTTTGGTTTATGCCACACTCTTCACGCTCCTTCTGTCTGAAGAGACCAACAGGTCTCCATTGTCGATATGGAAATCATCGCCCAACAGGGTAGTGGCGACCTGATCCATGATGTTCTTGGCTACGTCATCGATGTCATGGACGATGGCATACTTGGGGTAGAGGTGACGTGGACCATCGTGCATGATGCCAAGACCAATCATTTCGCACCCTTCATTGATGCAGTATTGGATGGCATCGCGTGTGAACTGTTGCTGCTGCGGGCAGCCGAAATCCCCGCGCCACTTCGGCTCACCATCAGTCAGCACGAGCATGACCTTGCGTTTTTCCGGCCTTAACTTGAGACGATCCCACTGCATCAGAATGGCGGGACCATCAGGTGTGAGGCCGGAACATGCCTCCATCACCCCGCCCATGGTGGTCCGGCACTGGCGAAGACGTTCATCAAATGACTTGAGTACATACAGATCAGTCGGACCAATGCGAACGTATCCAATATTGCCGCGCCGGTGAAGGGCATTCATTTTCTTCGATATATGCCGCTGCGCCGCAAAACCCGACACCTCGAACGCAATGTCCATAGGATCGAGAACCTCAGCCAGAGCGACCATTGCTTGCGCCGCCACCCTCATGCGCTTCTCTTTCATGCTATGGGAGCAGTCGACCAGGATTGCAAGCGCCGTATTCAGCCCATCGCAGGGTTGCTTCTGTTTGTAGATGTTGCGCTTGCCCTGGATGATGGCGCTTGGTGCCCGGCGGCTGAGCTTGCCCCGGCGTTTGCCACCCTCATAGTCATCGTTTTCCCTGGCAGCGAGTGCCCGTTCCAACTTGCGACGCATGGTCCCCACACGAGAGCCGCATTCAAGCATGAGCTCTCGATAAATCACGCTGTTGTGGTCCTGGGTTATCATGGCGGGCATCCTGTGTTGCTCGCCATCGGTGTCCCGGTGTACCGAGCGGGCGGTGAAGGCAAAGTCATCAGCTCTGGTCAGTACACGGTGTCCACCAAGCGAACTACCCCCGCCATGGTGTTCCGCCATCAAATCAGCAACAGCCTGATTCAGGTTGGGGTTCGCTGGTTTGACACCCAGCTCAGCCTCGCTGGGGGGTGCTGACTGTGACTCCGGGGGCCCGCCCACATGCTGAGAGCCTGATTTTGATCCTTCCTGGCCTGCATCTTCTGGTTTTTCCTTTTCTGAGCCCGCTGCCTGCGAGTCCTCCTTCTCAGCTTCCGATCCCTGAGCTTTTGACGATAAGCCTGATTCCCTCTCTGTTGGCTCAGGTTTCTCTCCCCCCTCGCCTTTTTCTGACGTTTTTACTTGCTCATCATTTTGTGCCGGACCCTTCTGATTAGCTTGCTGGTTGGGTTCTTCCCGGTCAGGCCTGGACCTGTCTTCTTCAATGGCTTCCGTCGCCAGCATCTTGGCCAGCGTCATGCCATCACGGCATCCCTTCAATGTCTTGCGGCGGTTGATCCTGCCTACACCAGTAACACCGGTCTCAAGGCCCATCACCGCATCCACCCATTTGTTGATGGTGGTGAGCATCTCGTCTGGCAGTGTGCCAAGGGCAGCGTCGATGAGTGGCGAACTGTATCCGATGCGCTTGCGTCCAGCCCATGTCAATGCGATAGGACCGATCCGCTTGAACTCTTTGGACATGTCGGGGTCGTTGCGATACGCGTTATCCAGGTAATGTTTGGCAGCCCATTCGGCTGTCTGGTCAAGTGATCCCTGCATACCGGCATACAACCTGGTCCCGCCATGCTCGATGCGTACATCTTCGACGGCCTGACAGAATGCCTCTGCCAGGTGCTGGCCCTCTTGTTTAAGGCGAGCCAGCTCAGGCGTACAGTTTTTGAAGTCGGTCATTACGTTATGCAATGCTTCATGATATGAGAAGCCACGACCCACACCAACCTGTCGCTTGGTTAGTAGTTTACCGTCATCATTCTTTGGTAGGATCACGAGGTTGCCATCGGTACAGGCTTGCTCGCCTGCAAAGATCACATCGAGGTTCATGTTCTTGCCAATGGTGCGGATGGCGCTGGTAACGCCATCCTCCCATTCACGAGCCGTTATCATTGGTCGATCAAGGCTTTTGTCTTCCACGTAATTGTCGAGTGGGTTGCTCATTTTAATCTCCAATAAGATTGGTCAGGAAGTCGAGGACGAGTTGTATGATCAGTTCCATCACGCCACTCCGAACACAGGCTCAGCGATTTCAACCACACGCTGGCGATTGTCTTCAGCAAAGCGGTCGATGACGGCGCTTTCCAATGCAACGAGCATGGCGTCCTTTTGCCGGGGTAGAACATCCTGCAAGAATGTGTAGCCCTCAGCCATGGCAAGTAAGCCACGGGGCGTGACGATGGATGACAGCTCGCCGCCAATGAATGCGGAGCGAACCTCATTGGCAAAGCTTACCATCATCCTGGCTTCTTTGTCCTTGAGTGTCGGCACATTCAATTGCAGCAGCGCGGTTTCTTCCTCATCAGTGAGGTATGGTGCATTGATCCAGTTGGTGAAGCGATCACAGGTTGCCAGGCTGAGCGGACGTGCGCCGGGGTAACATCCGTACTCATCACCCTGCCCCCTGGTATTTGCCGTGGCAGCAAACCGAAACATGGGATGCGGCCTGACGAGACGGCCTTTATCCTCGGTCAACAGTAAGCCATCACCTTCAAGTGCCCGCTGAATCACATATAGCACATCACTGCGCCCGAAGTCGATCTCATCCAAGAGCAGGATACACGGACGCTGCATGGCTTGGGGAATGATGCCCTCAGCGAACTCGGTAATGGATACGCCATTTTCTTCAACGACAGTGGTCTCACCTGTCAGGTCAGCGCGTTCGATGTTGCTGTCCAGGTTGACGCGAACCAATGGGTAGTTGAGCCGCGCCGCAACTTGCTCGATGAAAGTCGATTTGCCTGTACCGGTGTGACCGTACACATATGTGTTCCGGTTGCTCAGCAGGGCAGGCAGGTACCGGAGCAACATGTCGGGCCGAAAGATATACTTGTCATCGAGGTTCGGCACCAGATGGTGCCGAACCTCCCTATCCTGTTCATCAAAGTGAGACAGGACTGGCACATTAAAGCGGAGCATGGGGGCTTTTTTGCCCTTGTGTGACGTAAAAATATCGGCGGCGCTCGCCATGTTGACTTCGGTCCTGATGTTATCGATTACCGGTGCTGGCCCAGCGTGTGCCGTAATGCTCATACTTGCCCTGACCTTGAATGATTTCATTTCCTCGTGGGCAGCGGCCAGATCCCTGGATTGGGCATTGAGCCGGGCGACCATGGTCTCCACGTCGGCGAATGCACCGTTGGTGGCCTTACCAAACACAGCATTGATCATGGGCGTGACACTTGGATTAACAACGATTGCGTCACCACGCGACGGCGTTACGGCGCCTGCCTCTCCAGACCGGGGTTCGATGGGCGCGGTGATCGCATGGCGACTGACGATATCCCTGGCCTCATCTGGCACAACGATATTGTCGTTTAAGTTGGGGACATTGCCCGTTTCCTGTCCAAGTTCAATGGCTGCGGTGACAGCGATGAGCTGTTCAGGGTTTAATTCAGGCGCGATGGTCGTGAGCGCATCAACAATGAATGGCTGCTGGTCTTTACTATCTGATACTCCCCAGCTTTCCTCACCATCACAGTGCGCAGCATAAGCCTTGGCTGCAATTGCATATACCGCCTGAGCGGCGCTGCTGATGTCGATTGTTTTTTCCATGGGCTGTCCTTTATCCTCGGTTGGTTGGTTGAAGCCGTAAAAATTTTCGTATTTAACAGGCCACTGAGCATTTTCTAATGTTGCCCTAAGGTGGTGCTTAAGTGTTTTTATGAACGCTTTGGAATTGATCATGGTCCTGGGCATTCCAAATTTAAATCCATGCTTGGCACGTCCACCCCTCACGCCATTCTCGACTGGGTCTTGAATGGCTTCGCATATTTGTCTCATGCAGATGGAGTGCTTGACAACAGGGGCAGCAATCACCGCTGCCAAGACTTCCCAGCTGAGGAAGTCTTTCAGATCTATGACAGTCCTCTTCTTGTATGGTATTTGCCTGAAGTGGCTGTTTTTGGTGAGGGCGGCGTCCACCTTGCTGTCCCAGAATTTGCCGTGTTTCGCAGCTAGTTGGGAGACGGCACCGTACATGGTCTTGAGGGCGGCCATGCGTTCGGTGCTGCTCTTCATCGACATGATGTTCAACAGCTCGATGGCATATAAATCACCCCTCCCGTGGTGTCTGGCGAATTTAATTTCGTATGGCATGTGCTTTATCCCCATGTGTTTGAGTAAAACTAAATGGCAGATGCGGCGACCCAATTGTGAGCGACCGCATCTTTCCGACCATCCACCGTGGTGGATGGTCCGTTGATATCGATTTCCCGGGCTATCATGCAGCCTGGCAAGTCAATGGTGATGGCACTTCTACGCCCAGTTTGTCGGACAGCCATCGCAATGCGGGTTCCCAATCAGCGAAGGTGCCATCGCTTCTGACGTCAACAAGGCCAAGTCCACTGGCATAAGCCAGGATGACGCAGACAACGACATCGTATGGCTTCGCTGCTGTCTTGCATAAATCGTTGCCGCCGTTACGCTTAAACACGAAAGATTCGTGCGACATATAACCGATGCCATTGAGCTCTATTCTGTCTCCATTTAATATTGGCTCGGAGTGTTCACCAAGGTTGTTGCCGATGATGAGTGGCTCGTTGCTGTAGTGATTACCGGCGGTGCGGACGATTGGGGTCGCGTGTGGCAATTCAGTGATCGCCATTCGTGCGACGCTAAGGATGATTTCCCACTTGTTCGGTGGTATTTCATGATTGCTCCAGTAGTGTGTATATCCCATGGTGGTTTGTCCTTGTTTACGTTTTGGGTTGGGGTTGACGATTACAGTTTGGTCAGAAGACCTTTGTGAACGCGCCACTCGGTTCCTTCATCTGCTCTCACCTTGTGGTTCTTGGGGTTCAGCTGTGTGATTGTCCCGGTCATGGCTTGACCATTGCGGGACGGGCTGACCCAGGTTACGCGATCACCAACCCTGAAGCTGTATGCTCCAAGTTTGGTGAGGCGCTCTTCGAGCATCTCCTTGATGCGGAGCAGTCCGCTGATGTCTTGAGTTGCAAGTAGTTGTTCCATAGCGCTCATGTTGATTGATCCTCCTTTCCTATCGGTTCCAGCATGGCGAACGGTAGCCCATCACACCCCTGCTGGAGTGTGATGGGCTCAGGCTCGGCTTCGGGTTGTTACGGTGGCTGTCCTTGGTATCAGTCATGGTAACTTTGTATGTTTCGTGTTAAGAACAGATATGTATAGATGTGTCAATGATACAACTTATGACACATAAGGAAAGCCCCGCGAAAGCGGGGCTTCCTTTTCAGTATAATAGAACCTCTCTCGAGTAGGGTTCGGCCCGAAGGTCATAAGCCTTTTTTCCGGTACAAAAACCGCGCCAAGCTTCGTCGGTTTTCCTGCCAAAGTTATGGACTGCGTTTTCGTAAACGTATTGAATGCCGACAATACATTGGTCGCAGATAAAGAAATTCGCCATAAACATATGGTTTTTGATTTTGAGTCGAGAAACCATATCCCTTTCGTCGTTGGTCAAAGTGACAACGTTATCGTTGTCGATTTTCGTGATGCGATTCTTAAAAAGCATTTCGTTTCGTTTAAAAGACATATCTATTTCCTCCGTTAAGCCGCCCCCGCCAAAGCGAGAGCTTTCTTTCACGATTCAACGGGCGTCATCTTCTTTCTGATGGCAGGTGGGCAGTCGATAAATTCCCATGCGTCTTCGGTATAATCTGGCTTGAAGTTCCAAGAAAATTTGTACTCCATGCGAAACTTGAGAAATGGCGCAAGGGTTTTGTCCTCGGTGATCATGAAGGCCATGTCTCTGGTTGACGCGGGTTTCCCGTGAATCTTGAACAACTTGGAATCGGCGGCGGCCTTCGCCAGCCGGGTGATTTGTTCATTGGTCATTTTCTTTGCTCCTGCGCCTCGCCAGTTCCTGTTTAATCTCATCCTTCTCGGCATCAGATTGCACAGGGCTGGCGAGGGCATAGATCAGATCATCGACGGTGAAGTCACAAATACGGTGCTGCACGAGACCTCCAATCTAGAGGGTTGCAAGCACCTTGGTGACATCGATGCCAGCCTCTTGAGCTGCCATCAGCATGCTGCGGAACGCAGCTTCGTTACCGGTCAGTTCTGTCGGCTTGGCAGCAGGTACAGCCCGAGCCACTGGCTCAGAGGCGAGGTAGGTATGGGCAGCCGCCGCTTGAGCGCCTTGCATGCTGGCCAAGTGGTCTGTGATGGCTGCCATGAGTTTGTTTGCAGCACCAACCTTGCGAGTGTACCACTTCACAGTTCTACCAGCTTTCCTGCTGGCCTGGAGTGTTGCCTTGCGTTGAGCAGCCCAGTTGTGGGCTGTCTTGAGGGTTTCGATATCGTTATCGGTAGCTGTTGGAACAGCTGCGACAACGGACTTCACAGGAACTTTACCCAGCTCGAAGGAAACGCCTGCAATGGTAATATTGGTATACATGATTAATTCTCCTGGTTTGGGTTGAACTGGCAGGACCGAGACGGCGGTCGCTGCCACCCAATATTCCCTCCTTCCTCCCTTTGGGAGGTGCGATTTGGGCTGGCTCAGCTCCGGGACGACACCGCTAGGCTCAGGCGTTTATGGTGATTATCGTACCTAATTGAGGGATATTATCTGCCCTTTGATCAGAGCAGTTCTGAGAAAAATGGAGAGAAATGAGACTGGATTGAATACTTGGTGACCCTAACGAGGTTCCAACAAATGAATAAAAACAATGAATTAAAAGGCAATGTGTCAAAAATTGTGTCAATGAGAGTGTTTTTTTGGTCCAAGGTAGGGGGGCGTACCCCGGCTTCGCCGTCGCCTTCGCAGATCCCCATGCTAAGCACCCCGATACCAGCGGGCAATTTTTGAAAACTCAGGTAAACGAAAAAGCAATCCACGCATCAGGTCCAGGGATACGGGCAGGTCGTGGACCGAGGATCAGGAAAAAGTAAAACCATGCCATCACGTAGCAAAGTAGACACAACCAGGAACCGTTCCGCCTTACCCCGCGTTACGCCGACCGCAGTCGACAACGTCAAGGCCCGGTGCCTGAGCGTCGTCAACACTCATATGGACAAGGTGCATCAGGTTCTCGAAGGTAATCGCAAGTGGTCCAACCAACAGATCAAACTCTTTCAGATTTGCCTCGACAAAGTCGTGGGTGCCCCTGCATCGCAACACAAACACGAACATACCCACCGCAAAATCGAAGATATGTCCCGCGAGGAGCTCATGCGCATCGCTCGTGGCGACGATCTGATTGAAGGCGACTACGAGGACGTCACTGATGCCGAACCAATCGACCCCGAACTGGACGCCGCCGCCGCAGACGCCATGGACTGCTCGACAAAATAAAGCAATACACCCCACGATATGCACGAATGGCAGAGGTGAGGACGACGCCCCTTGACTCCTTGGCTACAGTTTAAGCGTTATTGCGTCAAGCTAACCAGGGGCAAATCATGCAACGCACCACAGAAGTCTCTGAAGATAGCCGTGCCTTCTGCGCCTCGCTCGACGACCACTCCCAAGTAGTATTGAAGGACGTTCAAGAGTGGCGGCGTGAACCCGCCATCGACGACGTCAAGTTCGTAACTATCGCGTTTGCGGCGATTTGATGAGCGCCGTCTTCCTTTCCCTTCCGCATTCCAGTAACAGCAGGCGCATTCTCGTTCGCTCCGTTGAGCGGGATGCGGACGGGAAGGTGCACACCAGGGAGGAGATCATCCAAGAGGGTGAGTGCTCAGGCCCCATTCGCGCCGATCCTGCCTTCCCGATAAGCATTGTGGAAATAGAATAACCATGGTTACCCAGAAACAAGCCGCCGCCCACATCCTGGCGATGGAAAATACGGCATCATCCTTCCTTGGCTTCGTGCGGGCCATATACCCTAACTTTATGTTAGCGCCGTTTCAGCTCGAACTAATCCATATTCTCGATCAACTTGAGCGCGGCTCTCTTCTCGGGCCTCACCGTAAGCCAGTCTATCGGCTCATGATCAACATGCCGCCGCGCCACGGCAAGTCATGGCTCGCCTCCACCTTGTTTCCGCTCTACTACTTGGCACGCAAGCCTAAGCGCGAAGTCCTCGCAACCTCATACAATGCCGAACTAGCCAAGACATTTGGACGCCAAGTGCGTGATCACGCGATGCAGAAAATGATCGCGCAAGCCTTCCCTGAGTTCGCCGTCCATCCACAGGCCAAAGCAGCTGACGATTGGAAGACAACCGAAGGCGGCTCATACTTCGCTTGCGGTATCGGCGGGGGCACGCCCGGTCGAGCGGCCAACTGCCTTCTCATCGACGACCCGGTCAAGGCACGTAAGGAAGCCGACAGCGCCACCTATCGAAACCACGTCTGGTCCTACTACAACTCCGCCCTTCTCACTCGCAAGCAACCCGAACCGGACGGCACTCCGGCCATCGAGATCATGGTCCTCACACGCTGGCATCCCGACGATCCAGCAGGCCGCATCCAGGAAACCGATGATTGGAAAGAAGGCGATTGGTATCACATAAGCCTCGACGCCTACATCGATAGCGACATAAATTTGAAGATCCCCCGCAAAAGTCTACCACCTGACGATCCTGACTACTTGCCGCCTGAAACCGTCCTGCGCAATCTATCGCCTGGCAAGCGCAGGCCAGTCAAGCGACCTAAACGCGCAGCTCTCTGGCCGGAACGCTTCCCCCTCGAGGCCCTCGAAAAGATCGAGCGTCGAGACAAGCGCGAATTCGCTGCCCTATACCGTCAACAACCATTTGTCCAGGGCGGCAACCTCATAAAGCCCAAATGGTTCCAGACTTCGCCTGAAAATACCCGCCCCAACATCTCAGTCGTGACGTGTGATACCGCATTTAAGAAAAGCCAGCAGTCTGATTACTCTGTCTTCCTCCACGCTGGTATCGACGACAATGGTGATATCCATATCCTAAACGTCATCCGTGACAAAATGGAATTTCCCGCCCTCAAACGCCGTGCCATCACCTTCAACGCCCAGCTCCGGGGTACGGGCCTCCGTGGTTTCTATGTCGAGGACAAGGCCTCCGGCCAATCGCTTATTCAGGAGCTGCGCCAGCAGTCAGGCCTCGCCGTAATTCCATATCGCGTCCCCCCCGGCCACGACAAAGTAGAGCGCCTCAGTTCTGTACTCCCCCTAATCGAGGGAGGGCGCGTCCATCTTCCTGGCCAGGCTGTCTGGCTCGACGATTTCATCGACGAATGCGAATCCTTTCCATCAGGCAGGCACGATGACCAGGTGGATGCCACAGTCATGGCGCTCGATATCCTCTCGCGTATGTCCTACTCCCAAGGTCCGGATGCATGGGGCGGTGCTCTCATTGCCAATGTGGACAGCGTCAAGGCCAAATCCCTGAGCGGTCAGTTCCAAGACATCAGGAAACTCGCCAATCAATGGGGCGAGTAAGGACGACATCGTGCCACCCCGGCAACTACAAACAATGATGCCAAGTCCCATACCATGTAGGATTGCATGAGCTACAAGACGCAAACCACCTCGAACCCATCGGAAGTTATCGTAGACCTGTCTCGCCATTGGCAGAAGCTCTCCCAGTACCATGACATCTCCGACGATCTGACGGACGAAGAAGAGCTTAAGCTCGTTGACTACTTGCGTGCTTGCGGTCAAATGTCCTACGACCGCATATCGCCGCGCCACACCGAATGGCAGAAAGCTGACGAAGCCCACGACGTATACGTCGATCCACACGCTACCAATTTCCGTGAGAAGGCCGTCATCTCTGACACCCGCGCCGTTGCCGACACGGTCCTGACCTACCAGATGGCTGCACTCGCCGGGCGCAATCCGATGTTTCAACTTGAGGGTCTGTCACGTCAGTCCAAGAAGCCAGCCCTCATCCTTGAGCGCCTACTTCATCAGCACATGCGCCGCACTGCTGGCGAAGCCAGAATTGCTCAAGTATTGCTCGACTCCATCCGTTATGGCTACGCTCCGACCAAGGTCGTTTGGGATGCGAACACCAGGACCAACCAGACCGTCAATTTCGATCCACGCCGCGCCTACACCGATCCCCGCGTCTGTTGGGGTGACTGGGAACGCATGCAGTTCATGATCTTCACGGACACGGTCTCGACTTCTGCTCTTCTCTCTTCCGGTCAGTACCCCAAGATCCGGAAGTATCCAGTGCTGCGCCAACCCAACACAAACACTCGCGACGGGTGGGACATTCACCGTTGGGCCAAGACTGCAGGCAAAGGCTTCAACATCAACCCGACAACTCCCACGCATTCCGAGTCTCAGTTCACGCTTGGAGCAGCTCGTATCATCGACGAAATGTGGGTCCGGTTTTCCGGGTTTGAGATAGGCCTCCCCGGCATCGAAAACATCTGGATGGTTCTGGCCTGTCTCGACGAATACGCCATCGTTCGCTTCCAGCTGAATCCAAACGGCAAGCAATTTCCGACCGTCATCGGGGGCCTCTACTTCGACAGTCACAAGTCATACTCCCAATCCCTGTATGATCTGCTTCTCCCGATGCATGACATCGCCACTTGGCTCATGCGCTCAAGAATTGACAATGTTCAGGCAGCACTTAACAACCTCATCTTCGTTGACCCCACCCAAGTCAACATCGCAGACCTCATCGACCGAAACCCCTGGGGTGTTGTCCAGACCCTACCCGGCACCAATCCCGGTGATGGAGTATTCATTGCGGAAGTTCCGGACATCACACGCGGTCACTGGAATGATATTGCGGCCATGTCTGATCTCAAGCAGCGCGTGGCAGCTGCATCCGACGCTCAACAAGGAATGCCTACCTCAGACGGCATCCGTAGTGCGACTGAGATCCAGCGGCTTACTCAACTTGGATCCCAACGACTTGGTGTTATTGCCCGGATTGTGTCAGCAACTACGATCCGTCCGGCGGTCCGCATGCAAGTAGCTAATATCCAGGACGCACTCTCCTATGAGGGTTCCATTCGCATGCCGTCCGAGACAACCCCCGGCGCACTCACAAATATGATAGAAGATGACTATCTCGACTTCGACGTCTCCATGCTTCAGGGCGATATCGATTACCTCGTGGTTGACGGCACCCTGCCCATCGAACCAACGCGCAACGCCAATACCTGGATGACTATCCTTGGCACCGTGCGTGAGAGCGGCCTCCAAATGGAATACAAGACCGGCAAGATGCTCGAAGAGGCCATTCGCTCCATGGGTGTCACTGACCTCGAGCAGTTCAAGATATCCCCGGAAGACGCGGCTGGCGGGCTAACGCCGTCCCAACAGATGTCCATGCTTGAAGCATCGCGTGGCGAAACCGAACAACATCAATCCCAATACATTGGATACGCAGAGTATCTGGACAATGGTGAGCCGGTACTTTTGGCGACTAAATCCCGCCGTCAATACGCGGAGTTCCTCCACAATTACATGATGCCTGTCCCCGACATAGCGCGAGAGCTGATGGTGCCGATGACTGTCGTGAAGGAGTGGCTGAAAAAATGATCGCCCTATATAACGAACTAGTTCGACCTAGGTCACTATATCGACCTAGGTCACTATATCGACCTAGGTCACTATATCGAACTAACAGTTACTGTGCTGAGAAAAAACCGCTAGGCGGTTTTTTCGTCATCAACTGGTTCGACCTAGTTCGTTATATAGGGGATTATTATTCCTATTCGATTTTGATTTCTCTCTGCAAGAACTATTTCGCATTTTCGGTAACATTTTGCGTTAATTATTTCTCTAACCTCTTGAAATACCTACATAGTCCCAATCTGGATCTGTTTGGCGATTATCCGCAAGAAGTTGCAGGAATGCCGGGCGGCCACCCCTCTTTTCGGGGGTGGCCTTGTGACGAACCCATCATCTCAATAGACAGAAAGGCCCCACTCAAATGGCTATCATCAAACCCAGTGAGCAGCAGCTCGCCTGGCTTGATGAGGCTGTAGCGAAGGACATCCCTTACGCTGAAATGGCACGCCATATTGGTTGCTGTACTGACACCCTTAAACGAATTCTCCATCGACACAGTATCGTCAAGTTCCAGGGAGCCAAGTATCAATCCCGCAATGAGCTACAAGGCCCCCAGTGGACCCGCCCATGCATGCGCTGCAAGTCCACAGAGGAGCGCCCCAAGTGGCAGTTCTTCTGCTCCGTCTGTACAGAGGAGAATGAGAGCGACAGTCATAATTGGGACGGCGACACGACTCCACTTTCGTTGCGGAATAATCGTGGCGCCCGCGCTCAATGAGACCGATATATGAAACCAGGAAGGGCCTCTTCTCTCAAGACCAAGTCGTTCAACACCGTGGCCGTCATGATCGGGACGACAAACACGGCGTCAACTCTGTAAGCCATATAGGTATGGAACGCTTCATAAAGGTCAGCCCCAAGCCATGAGTGATGCCGCCAAAAACCCCCGCCGCCACAAGAAGAAAGGTGACAAGTATGAGCGCGAGCTTGCCAGGTATATGTCTCAGCATTTGTTTGGTTGCGATGACAGGATCCAGCGAACGCCACTCTCAGGTGGCGGATCCTCTATGGGAGGTGGTGGGTCCGCTGATCTCAACGGAACACCAGCACTCTGGGTTGAGGCCAAGCGCACTGAAAGGTTTGAACTCAACAAGAGCCTCGCTCAGGCGGAAGCCGGTGCGTCCGCACGGCAGTCTACCGACATGCCAGTCGTCATCAACCGTCGCAATCAAATGGCGACCGGCGAGAGTGTCACGGTACTTCGCCTCGATAATTTCCTGAAGATATACGCTGGTTACTTGCGCTCGAAGGGGTACCAGATCAATGGTCCGGGCAACAGTCATGACGAAGCCGCCATCTTCGGACCCATGGATGAAGATGATTTTTCACTCTTTAAGTGATGCCGTCTAACTTCAAATCAGGGCCACACCCCCTCATGCCCAGGGCGCTCACATCCCTTCGTTACCATCGTGTCAAAAAGGGTGCCGAGTGGACTGTTACAGTAGATAGTTCGCCCTCAGGAGCCGCAGAAAGCCCGCTCAGAGCGTTTTTTGGCGGTTTGGTATGTTGGAGTGCCGCGTTAGCTGCTCGCGCCGATAGCAAGATGCACCCCTGTTGATTTCTGCAGGTGACTGATAACAGAAAAGAGGTTATCGGCGCGCGGGTTTCCCTTGGCGCTAAACATGCGCATAAGGCTTTTAGAGGGCTTGCCGATCTCTTCTGCCAATTTCTCAAAGCCAACCGTTGCATTGATATAATTGCGCAGGACGGCTTTGCCCGTATCAACATCGCCTTCAAGCAATAGCTCTACGGCTTCAACAAGCAGGGCTTTCCTGAAAGCGGGGTCTCTGTCTGCCCGTGCTTTGATGGTTTCCTTAGAATTTCGTGTGAGTGTCATAGCTAGCTTCCCCTTTTGCGTTCCTTGTATTCCTGCCATCTGTGTTTTGCCGCCTCGATATCCTTCTGCTGGCGGCGTTTGGTACCACCACCCAAAAGAATAACCAACGTATCGCTGTCCTTTCCGAAATAAATTCGGATGCCAGCTCCAAAGTGAATGCGATACTCCAGAACACCGTCACCAATGCCTTTGATGTTCGATGTGTTGCCCATTTCGACACGGGTCAAGGCAGTAGACACCTTTGCGGCGGTTTGGCTGTCGAGGCCGTCGAACCAATCTGTAAACGGGCTATTTCCGTTCGTGTCGATATATTCTTTTACAACCTTCACACTCATATGGTAACATATAAGTTACCTTTAAACAAGCATTCTCTTGCCACTATGTCAGAGCTTTTCGTGGCAGGACACTGAGCTTGGAAAAAACCATTTCGATCACTGACCTCTCGGTGAATGCTTTGCATTCACCGAGAGGTGGGATTGCAATCAGGGGGATAGAATGGCTGATAGAGCATGCGCGCCGGGGTAGAGCACGTTAGCACTAACAGACATTACCTGGATCTTTGCCAGCCCGCACGGCATACGGTAGCCGCCGCGCCAGTCATTGCTCTGTTATCAGTTCAACTTCTCTTTTGGTGTCGCCATTGCTTGACGCACGTCCTGATAGGCTTGCGTCTCTTTTGTCTGGAGATACGACATCTCCAGACTGGCAATGATCATTGACATGGTTTGATCGGGGTCCTCACTGACCGCCGCAATGCTGATCAGGAGCTTGACCAATCCGCCAACCACGATGTTGGCAGGTGTCTCGGGGGGTTCTTCAATCACTCCTGCGAAACGCTCGCCCATCTCATTAATCGCGTCCGCTTCTGAACGGTTCGGTTTACGAATGTCCATTGGATTTCTTCTCCACGATTGCGAGGTCCAAGCCAACAGCATTCAGCAACGCCCTTGTGGTTGAAATATTGGGTTCACGCCCCCGTCGATATCCACCCATGCAGCGTATGCTTATGCCAGCTGTGGTAGCAGCGTTGGCGTCAGTGATGTCGGCTTGCTCCAACTCCCTAAATAAAGAAGCCATTGCTGGATCGAGCCCTGTTGTAATAGTTGTCCGCGGGCGGCCCCGGCGACGTGTCGTCATATGTGATTGGTTGGTTTCTGGTTCTCAATAAAGTCGATCAGCGGTGCTGGTTCGGGTCTGCCACTGCTCTTGTAGACAGGGCAGTCGGCCCCGTCATGTGCTGAGACTTTTATCATTTGGACCACGTGTCCCCTGGGGCTCTTCTTCGGTTCCCACATACAGAGGCCATACTGGTCATCTGCGTGGGTGTGGTCGTAAAATTTGCAGGTTAAGCAGGGCATAAACGTGTCTCCTCAGTCTGCTGGATGACGTCAATCTCGTCAATGATGTTCTCTTTTCGCTCGTCAGCCATGGCCTTGTCCCTGCCAGTTGCTTCGGTGCAGGCTTCCTTGAGATAGGGACACCGGGCACAGCGTTGAAGTAGGTCGATGTACAGCATGGATATCACTCCGTTGTTTGAGATGTGTCATGTCGCTCAAATGACATAACTTTAGATATATAAATGCACTTTTTCGCGTGTCAATAAAGGGTTAAAACAAGGGTAAGACGTGTGATAGTTATCTCTTGGGGGTCTTAAAGTTATGTATTACATATCTCGCTAAAACACAAAAAAAACCGCAGAAATCTGCGGTTTTTTCGTAATTAAACATATCTTTGGATATGACCCTGGCGACCCCAACGGGGTTCGAACCCGTGTTTCCGGCGTGAAAGGCCAGCGTCCTAGGCCACTAGACGATGGGGCCGTCTCGTTGCTGCGCACTTCCTATAGACACTCTGCGGGAAAATCAAGCCCTGTATTCGAGCAAAATGTCATTTCGCTCAATTATGATAGTCGATCACCCGTTCCACTTCCTTTGACGAACCGATGATCACCGGCACGCGCTGGTGCAAATGGGCAGGTTGCATGTCGAGAATCCGCGCCCGACCCGTGGATGCCATGCCGCCCGCCTCTTCCATGATCATGGACATGGGGTTGGCCTCATAGAGCAACCGGAGCCGTCCGCCCTTGTCGCGGGTTTTTTCGTCAATGGGATAGAGAAAAATACCGCTCCGACTGAGACAACGGTGCACGTCCGCCACCATGGCACCAACCCAGCGCATGTTGAAGTTGTTGCCGCGCGGCCCGTCCTTGCCCGCCAGGCATTCGGCCACGTAGCGCTGCACGGGCGCTTCCCAGAAACGCTGATTGGAAGCGTTGATGGCGAATTCCGCGGTGTGTTTGGGGATCTGCATGTTGACGCCGGTCTGGATGAAAACACCGGAATCCGGGTCCAGGGTGAACTTGTTCACGCCGTGACCGACGGTGACGACCATTTCCGTGGATGTACCATAGAGCACATATCCCGCTGCCAGTTGCCGGTTGCCGGGCTGGAGGAATTCCTCATTGGCGCCCTGTCCGCCCTCGGGCAGCGCGAGGGCGGAAAAAATGGTGCCGGTGGGTCCATTGACCGCGATGTTGGATGAGCCGTCGAGCGGATCAAACACCAGCAGATAGGGCGCGCGTTCCCGCGTCGTCGAATAGATGTGGGAATCGTCCATTTCCTCGGACGCTACGGCAACGGCATGGCCGCCCCGGTCAATGGTT
Organism: Rhodospirillales bacterium; assembly: GCA_963921245.4. GTDB lineage: Bacteria > Pseudomonadota > Alphaproteobacteria > Rhodospirillales > Casp-alpha2 > JABJGO01. Next base: position 1,856,090 of record CAWUEY030000001.1, read on the forward strand.
TCGATGAGTATTTCGTTGGCCCGTACATCTAGCTCTTTTTGCGCCTCGTCCTGAATGTTGGTACCGACTTCAGCCCCGAGGTTGCCGGCCAGCGCACCATGGCGGACCAGCCGGGAAATTTGGCCCGAGGCTTCGGCAATATCGTCGATCAGATCCAACAGCCCTGTTTGCAGACCAGCTCGGCCCGCTTCCGCATCCATATGTTCGCGCAGTGTCATGCCGTCGTGCATGAGGTTTGAACTCCCCGATTGTTCACCTGTCCAGCCCCATTGCGATAGCACACTTCCTCTGTGGCCTCTAGCCGGCAATGAGAACCTTCGGTCTATTTTCACACGGTTTTGACGCGGCCATTTGAATTCGCGATTGAATGGACTACATTAGGGCTGTAGACACTTCGCATGTAGGAGAGCCAGATTATGCCAGATGGCGCGACACCGACCGAAACGGGTATCATCATTTCCGACAGCGCCGCGCGACGGATTTCTGCCCTTATCGAACAGGAAGCCCAAGGGCGCGATCTGAAATTCCGGGTCACGGTGTCCGGTGGCGGGTGTTCCGGTTTTCAGTACGGGTTTGATTTCGACGAGACCATCGCCGATGACGATGTGATCTTTGAGCACGGTTCGGTCAAGGTTCTGGTAGACGAGATTTCGCTTCAGTTTCTGGGCGGTGCCGTGCTTGATTACAAGGAGGAACTCATCGGTTCCTACTTCGCCCTCGAAAACCCCAACGCATCTTCCACCTGTGGGTGCGGCACATCATTTTCCATCTAACGGAAACGGTCGTTGGTTACCATTGCCACCTGGAATGTGAATTCCATCAAGGCGCGCTTGCCGCGCGTGGTTGAGTGGTTGCGGGAAACCGGTCCCGATATCGTTCTGTTGCAGGAACTCAAATGCGTGGACGAGGCCTTCCCGGCCATGGAAATAGAGGATTTGGGCTACAACGTGGCCGTTGTAGGGCAAAAAACCTATAACGGCGTTGCCATCCTATCGAAATCGCCCATGGAAGTGGAGCGCACGGAACTCCCCGGTGATGACATCGACGAGCAGGCCCGCTATATCGAGGCTGTGATCGGTACTCTGCGGGTGGCCTCCCTCTACCTGCCCAACGGCAACCCGACCCGCAACGACGATGGTTCCAACCATAAAAAATTCGACTATAAACTGCGCTGGATGGATCGCCTCAATGCGCATGTCAGGGGCCTGCTGGGCCATGACGAGATGATTGTGCTGGGCGGTGACTACAACCTGTGCCCCACGGACGAAGACGTTTATGACCCGGTGGGCTTTGCCGACGATGCGCTCTGCCGCCCGGAAAGCCGGGCCCGTTATCGATCGCTGATTAACCTGGGCCTGACCGAGGCCTTCAGTACCCTGCACGCCAGTGCCCATCGCTACAGCTACTGGGACTATCAGCGCGGTGCCTGGCCCAAGGATAACGGCGTGCGGATCGACCATCTTCTGCTGTCGCCCGAAGCCGCCGACCGGTTGCAGGATTCCGGGATCGACAAGGGTCCCCGCGGTAAGGAAAAAGCCTCTGACCACACACCTGTGTGGTGTACACTCGATGTGTAGCATCACGGATGATCTGCACCTTAACTCAACCCGCAACCATATTTCAAACTCAGGGAGAACCAGGTGCCTGTTACCCTTAACCCCAAGGTGTCGGCCATTGAAGAGCCGCCGGTTCTGGATGCTGCGAACTGGGTATGCCCGGAAAATTTCGGACCGGACAAGCCGCTGATCAATGTCTCGCAGGCTGTGCCCGGATATGCGCCTGCGCCCGATCTGATGGATCATCTGGCAACCGTCGTTCATGAAAACAACAGCGCCTTTTATACGGGCGTTCAGGGGATCGATCCGTTACGCGATGCGCTGGCGCGCACGATGAGCACAGTTTATAAGGGCGCGCTCACCGCCCCCGACGTGATGATCACGGCGGGTTGTAACCAGGCCTTCTATATCGCCATGACCACACTGGTGCAGCCAGGACAGTCCGTGGTTCTGCCCTGGCCCTGGTACTTCAATCACCGCATGACCCTCGACATGCTGGGAATCCGGGTGATACCGCTGCCCTGCCACGCCGAAAGCGGCATGATCCCCGACCCGGTTCAGCTTGCCGATGTGATTGCGGACGACACGGCCGCCATTGTACTGGTGACACCCAACAATCCGACAGGTGCGGTGTATCCGCCTGCGGTTATCGCCGCGGTCCACGCCATTGCGAAAGGACACGGGATTTCCTTGGTCCTCGACGAAACCTATCGAGATTTCCTGCCGGTGGACTACGGGCCGCCCCATGCCCTGTTCAGTGACGCCGGATGGCGGGACAGCGGACTGGTACATCTCTACAGCTTTTCCAAGGTGTTTAGCCTGACCGGCTATCGCACGGGTGCCTTGGTCGCCGCGCCCCGCATTGTCGAGGAAGCCGCCAAGGTCATGGACTGCCTCGCCATTTGTGCCCCGCATGTGGGGCAGCGCGCCGCGCTGTTCGGGCTCGAACAACTGGGCGAGTGGTGCGCGGAAAAGCGTGATCTTATGGCTGGACGGGTGGCGGCCTTCCGCGAGGCCATGACGCAGAGCAATTCCGGCTATCAGGTGCGTTCCATGGGGGCCTATTTTGCCTATGTGGAACACCCGTTTAGCGGACAGTCCTCCCGCGCGGTGGCACAACGACTGGCGCGCGAACAGAACCTGTCGTGCATGTCCGGCGATATGTTCAGCCCCGGAAACCTGCCCGTTGATCAGGATCGCATGCTGCGCTTTGCGTTTGCCAATGTGGAGACAGAGATCATGCCAGCGCTCGCCCGACGGCTGTCCGCAGACACTGCCTCTCTGGATTGAAAGCTGGGCGGAGTCGTTATTCCGGCAAAAACACCCGACGTTATCTTTGCTCAATAGAGGTCTTTCAACCCCGCAAAACGAACGGCGCGGCGCCGCATTTTTGAAAATCGGCAGCGGCGCGAGCGGTATCCGTTACTTTGCGCGGGCAAAAAGTCGCTATCTGTAAGGGTTGTAAGGGCTTCGGCTGTGATCATCTTTACAGACGGGTGTTTCCGGTGTTGCGATTTCCACAAACGGAATATTCGTGCACCCCTACTCCACTTGGCTAACATCACGGATCGCGCCGCGTGAGGCCGATGTGGTCATCGCCGCATAGGCGCGCAAGGCCGGACTGATGGCACGGGTGCGCTCCTTCACAGGTTTCCACGCGGTGCCGTTTCTCGCGTCCATGGCGGCGCGCCGCCGGGCCATTTCCGCACTCTCGACGGCAACCCGGATGGCGCGTTCAGGAATGCTGATTTCAATGGTATCGCCATCTTCGATCAGGCCAATAGCGCCCTTTTCCGCCGCCTCGGGTGACACATGGCCGATGGAAAGCCCCGACGTGCCGCCGGAGAACCGTCCATCGGTGAGCAAGGCGCACGCCTTGCCGAGGCCCATGGATTTTAGGTAGCTGGTCGGATAGAGCATCTCCTGCATGCCCGGACCGCCCTTTGGTCCTTCATAGCGAATGATGACCACGTCGCCGGGCTGGATTTCGCCGCCGAGAATTCGCTCGATGGCCTCATCCTGGCTTTCCATGATCACGGCCTTGCCGGTGAAGGTCAGACACTCTTCATCAACACCTGCGGTTTTTACCACGCAGCCCTCTTCGGCGATGTTGCCGTACAGAACAGCGAGCCCGCCGTCCGGGCTGTAGGGATGCTCGATATCGCGGATACAGCCTTGCTCCCGGTCGAGGTCGAGAGAATTGTAAAGCTTGGACTGCGAGAACGCGGTTTGCGTCGGCACGTTACCGGGGGCGGCCATGTAGAACTGGATGATATCCTCGTTATCCGTCCGTCGTACATCCCAGGTATCGATAGCCTCGCCAATCGTAGGGGTGTGAATCGTCGGGTTGGCGCGGTGAATCAGACCACCGCGCTCCAGTTCGCCCATAATCCCCATGATGCCGCCCGCGCGGTGGAAATCTTCCATGTGATATTTGCTGGTGGACGGCGACAACTTGCTCAGGTGGGGCACCTCGCGGCTGAGACGGTCCATGTCTTTCATGGTGAAATCGAGCTTGGCTTCCTGCGCCATGGCCAACAGGTGCAGCACGGTATTGGTTGAGCCGCCCATGGCGATATCCACGGCCATGGCATTCTCGAACCCTTCGAATGAGCCCACGGACCGCGGCAGGATGCTGTCATCGCCATCCTCATAATAGCGCTGACAGAGCTCCATGATCTGGTGTCCGGCGGCCAGGAACAGCTTCTTGCGCGCCGCATGGGTTGCCAGCACGGAACCATTGCCGGGTAGCGCCAGACCGATGGCTTCGGCCAGGCAGTTCATGGAATTGGCGGTAAACATACCGGAGCAGGAACCACAGGTAGGACAGGCGCTGCGTTCGAATTTCAGCGCATCTTCATCGGAGGTCTGCGGGTTGGCGGCGTGGACCATGGCGTCGATCAGATCGGCCTTGCGCTCCTCGCCGTCCACTTCCATTTTGCCCGCTTCCATGGGACCACCGGAAACAAACACGGCGGGAACGTTCAGGCGCATGGCGGCCATGAGCATGCCCGGCGTGATCTTGTCGCAATTGGAGATACAGACCATGCCGTCGGCACAATGGGCATTGACCATGTATTCCACCGAGTCCGCGATCAATTCGCGCGACGGTAGACTGTAAAGCATGCCGTCGTGGCCCATGGCGATGCCGTCGTCAACGGCGATGGTGTTGAATTCCTTAGCAACACCACCGGCCTCCTCGATTTCGCGCGCCACCATCTGGCCCAGGTCTTTCAGGTGCACATGACCGGGCACGAACTGGGTAAAGGAGTTCACTACGGCAATAATGGGTTTGCCGAAATCGTCATCTTTCATGCCGGTCGCACGCCAGAGACCGCGGGCACCGGCCATATTGCGACCGTGGGTGGAGGTTTTGGAGCGAAGGTCGGGCATAACAGGCCTCAAAAAATCACGAAGTTGGGCACGAAGTTGGTGTGGCTAAAATGGTAGATAGGCACAATACTGTCAAACCTCACCGCCCGCCAGCGGAATCGAAAGAAACGCGTTCCTCCCCCGCGCGCCAATCCGGTTAGAAAACCGCCGCTCTCTCCCTCTTCTGTTGGCAAGGAATTCGGAATCTTGTTTGTTTGGAAAATCCGAAGCAAGACCCAAACAGATATTATTTTCCAAAACCAGCGCTTTCCCCTACGCTGCCGACCTTTAGCCGCCAATGAACACCCGAGAGGAAGATCATGTCCAGAGAAACACCTACAGGACCTGCGGTGGAAACGGTTGATACGCTCGTCGTCGGTGGCGGTCAGGCGGGGATCGCCATGAGCGAGCATCTGGGCAACCACGGTATCAATCACCTGGTGCTGGAACGCGATCGTATAGCCGAGCGCTGGCGGTCTGGTCGCTGGGATTCCCTGGTCGCCAATGGCCCTGCGTGGCACGACCGCTTTCCCAATCAGCAATTCACGGTAAGTGAGGCCGATGCATTTCCGGGCAAGGAAGAGGTTGCCGATTACTTCGTTCGCTATGTGGACATGATCAAGGCCCCTGTACGCTGTGGTGTTGAGGTGCTGGACGCTGTGAAAAAGGATGGGGCGCCGGGCTTTCAGGTGAAAACCTCTGACGGCATGATCGAAACCCGAAACATTGTCGCGGCGACCGGCCCGTTTCAGATGCCTGTGATCCCGCCGCTCATCACGGAGGATGCACCGGTTGAACAACTGCATTCTGCGGCCTATCGCAATCCACAACAACTGCCGGACGGTGCCGTTATGGTGGTGGGTGCGGGATCATCAGGGGCGCAGATTGCCGATGAGCTGTCACGGGCAGGTCGCAAGACCTATCTGTCTGTCGGGCCGCACGAACGCCCGCCGCGGATGTACCGTGGCCGCGATTTTGTCTGGTGGCTGGGCGTGCTCGGCAAATGGGATGTGGCGGCTGTCGAGCCGGGAACGGAACATGTGACCATTGCGGTCAGCGGTGCCTACGGCGGACAGACAGTGGAGTTCCGGCGTCTGGCAAACGAGGGCCTGACACTGGTGGGCCTGACGGAGTCCTACAGGGACGGTAAACTGACCTTTGCCGGTGATCTTGCCGACAATATCCGCAACGGCGATGCCTACTACCTGGCGCTGTTGGACGAAGCCGATGCCTATGTGGAACGCAACGGCCTGGACCTGCCCGAAGAACCGTCGGCGCGGGCGCTTCCGGCGGACCCGGACTGTGTTAGCCAGCCGATCCGAGAGCTGAACCTGGCGGATGCGGGCATTGCCTCCGTGATCTGGGCTACCGGATACCGGATGGATTACGGCTGGCTCAAAGCCGATACGTTCGATGATCAAGGCCGCCCCCTGCACCAGCGCGGCATCTCGCAGGAACCCGGTGTGTATTTCCTGGGCCTGCCATGGCAGTCCCGACGGGGATCGTCGTTTATCTGGGGGGTCTGGCACGATGCCAGGTTTGTCGCCGACCAGATAGCGATCCAGCACGGCTATCGAAACTATCAACCGCCTGCGTGATCGGCTCTCAGCCCGCGTGTTTTTCCGAGAGCTGTCTCCGCAGGGCACGAACCTCGTCTTCCAGACGGATCAGGGTTTCCAGAACCTCGGTTGAAGGGGCTGGTGCAGCGGCGGGTGCGGCTTCGGGGGCGGCGGATTCCCGGTCCATGGCGTCCCGTTCTTCATCCATGGCGTTGACGATAATGGCGATAAACAGGTTCAACACCGCAAACGTCACGATGAGGATAAACGGCACAAAAAATACCCAAGCATAGGGGTGAACCTCCATGACCGGTCGCACGATCCCCATGGACCAGGATTCGAGTGTCATGATCTGGAACAATGAGTACGCGGATTTTCCAAGATCGCCGAACCAATCAGGGAAGCTTGCCCCGAACAGTTTGGTGGTCATGACCGCGGAAACGTAGAAAACCAGCACCAGCAGAGATACGACGGCCCCCATCCCCGGGATGGCCCTCAGCAGGGATTGGGTAACCTTTCGCATACTGGGCACCACGGAGATCAGGCGCAGGGCGCGAATGATCCGTAACGCCCGCAGGATACTGGTTCCCTCATTGGCCGGAATCAGGGCCATGCCGATGACAAAGGAATCAAACAGGTTCCATCCGTTACGAAAGAAGTCCTGCCGGTAAATGCCGAGCTTGAACAACAGTTCAGCCACGAACACCGCGAGGATCGCCTGATCGATCACTTTCATGAGATCACCGATCGATGCGACAACCGACGGCACGGTTTCGAGTCCCAGGATGATTGCGTTGACAATAATCAGGATTGTGATGGCGTATTGGGTTCTGCGGGCTTCGACAAAGGATTGTGCCTTGCCGCGCAGGCCCTCATAAGCGGGTTGTTCTTTCGGAAATTGCCGAGTGTTTTCGATGTTTTGCACGCCTGTTCTCCTGCATCCGGAGATACGAACCGGGGAAACCGGCCCGTAAAATAGGTCTCCCTAGGAGCGCGTGCAACCGAATGATTTATGGAAGGTGATCCTTGTAGTAATCAGGAACCATTTGCTGTTCATCTTGCGGCGGGCGAACGTACGTGGCATCCTCAACGCGCGGCGGCAGGGCCATGGGCTCCGGCGTCAGGTCTTTATAGGGAATCTGCTCTAAAAGATGGCGGATGCAGTTTAGGCGCGCCCGTTTCTTGACGTCGGCCTCTACCACGAACCAGGGTGCCTGTTTGATATCCGTGTGAGCAAACATCACATCCTTGGCTTTTGAATAGTCAACCCAGCGGTGACGGGACTCTAGGTCCATGGGACTCAATTTCCAGCGTTTGGTGGGGTTCATGATACGGCCCTGAAAGCGTCGCTCTTGCTCCTCGTCGCTAACCGAGAACCAGTATTTGATCAGGACAATACCGGAACGCACCAGCATGCGCTCGAATTCCGGGCACGACCGCATGAACTCTTCGTATTCATCCCAGGTACAGAACCCCATGACGCGCTCCACGCCAGCACGGTTGTACCAACTGCGATCAAACAGGGCCATTTCACCGGCGGCAGGAAGTTGCGCCACATACCGCTGGAAGTACCACTGGGTTTTTTCCCGTTCGGTGGGGATTGCGAGGGCAACCACGCGACAGATACGCGGATTCAGACACTCGGTGATACGTTTGATGGTGCCGCCCTTGCCGGCGGCGTCGCGGCCCTCAAACAGAACCACCACGCGAAGCCCCTGCTCCCTGATCCATTCCTGTAATTTGACCAGTTCAATCTGTAAACGGGCCAGTTCCTTTTCATAGACCTTGTTGGGGATATTTCGCCGGTCTGTGGTGACATCCGATGTGAGGCTCTTTGATTTCTTTTTCGCCACGCTATCCTCTTTCTCCGATCTTTGCCGGATATTTGTCTCCTCTGGGGCGGTTTATGGTCGCGAAGTTCACATAAAGATAAACAATGTCAGTTTTTTGTGCTGGATTGCTCAACCGGTTTCTGGCGCGCGCGGGTTGCCTTACTCCGCCGCATCCCGTTTTGGCAGAACCCAGTTGGCCCGCGGGAAGTGACAGGTATAACCGTTGGGATGGCTAATCAGGTAATCCTGATGTTCAGGTTCGGCTTCCCAGAAATCACCGACCGGTGCCACTTCGGTAACCACCTTGCCGGGCCAGAGACCGGAAGCATCCACATCGCCGATGGTATTAAAGGCTTCCTCGCGCTGGGCTTCATCCACAAAGTAGATGGCGGAGCGATAGGACATACCCGTATCGTTGCCCTGGCGGTTCTTGGTGGATGGATCATGGATTTGGAAAAAGAATTCGAGGATGGCGCGATAGGAAATCACGTCATTATCGAACATAATCTCGATACCTTCGGCATGTGTGCCGTGGTTCCGATAGGTCGCATCGGGCACATCGCCGCCCGTATAGCCGACCCGCGTATCTTCCACACCGGGTAAGCGCCTGATCAAATCCTGCATACCCCAAAAACACCCTCCGGCCAAAACCGCGCGTTCTCTTGCCATGACACTCTCCCTCGAGCCGTAACGATTACAGTTGCGGCAACTCTACACCGAACACCGTTCAACCGCCAACAAGCACGATGCCAACAAGCACGATGAAAGTCGTTTTGAAAGCGATGATTGACGCATTTGGCGTGGCGAATAGCCCGATTTTCAGCAAAATTCCTCCGGTTCGATAAACAAAAGCATTGCGGACACATAACCGCTTCTATAACTAACCGGGACCCAATGCTGGCGTTCACTGATCGAAGAGCGGTTTTCGGTCGGTTTGGCGCCTGGTTTTAATCCGAAAACGACAGGAAACCGCCATGAACGCTAAGGCCCTGGAAACGGCCCGCCAAAACGCTATCGACGCCTCCAGCGGCGGTATTCCCGCGCGCACTCAAAACCAGTTTTTCGGTGTCGGCCCCATTACCGATATGACGACCGATGAGGTCACCGCCCGACGGTTGCGCAAGTCCTTTGATCGCTGGCTGGAAGACACCTATCCGAAACTGGATGATCAGGGCAACCGTATCGGCAGTTTCACTGTTGCCGAGATGGGGCGCGGCATGCACCGCGGCTATCCGGCGGACAAGGTTCTGGCGGACATGATGGCGGAAATTCACCGCTATTTCGGGTTTCATGCGGAAACGAAAATCGCCGTCGGCTTAGGTGGTGGACACAGTGGTTTCACGGTCGCCGCCCTGCATCTGGTTTCGGGCCGTGACGAAACACAGAAAATTTTCTTCGACACACCGAAACCCGAATCGGAAATTGCCAAAAAATCAGGTTTTTTCCGGCAGTCCTGGGGTGCGCAGGTCACGGAAATGCTGAAATGCTGTGGCGCTGATCCTGACGTGCGCCTGCATTTCGCTGCTGAAGAAGGCACCATCCCCGCCGCCGAGAAACTACAGGAAATGGGCGTAAAGCTGTTCTTCGGTGTCGGACATGAAACCACAGGCGCGACGACCTTTACCGAACAGGAAATCCGAAACCTGTTGGCCTGGATTGATCTAAACCCTGCTGAACACCATGCGGTCATTGACGGAACATCCATGCTCGGTGCCATGCCATGGGCGGATGCCGTGGTCGATCAGGTCATGAAAAAGTGCTGTATGTTCACGCCGTTCCAGAAGGCCATAGGCGGTGTGTCCGGATACTTTGTTTTCTCCATGACGGATAGCGCCATGAAGAAGATCGACGAAAACGTCAGGGACAGTGCCTGGGCTATTCCGCGACAGCTCAAAATCGCTGTACCACGCGACCAGAAAATGCCGTTGACCAGTGAAGCCACCACGGAACTGGGGCCCATCTATGATCCGGTTAAAAAGGTCATGGTGGGCGGTATCATCAACACCTTCAGCACCCTCGCCTACGCCGAAACCACTTATGCGATCCTGCATAATGAAAAACAGATCGGCAATATCAAAACCCTGAACAAGCGCTCTATTGCCAACCGACAGATGGTGAATGACTGGATCGACAACAATCCGCAGTTTGAGCTGGGCGTTAAAAACCCGGAAAGCCGGGGCGCGGCCGTGACCCTTGTGAAAGTTGTCGATCCCGACATCACCGATAAGGACATGCATATAGAGATCATCGCGGAAAGTAAGAAAATGTTGGGATACGAAGGTCTGACCCATCCCAATGGTGATCACGAAAAAGGCCTCGACGTGGCGCGCTATGTGAACGCATTCCCGGGTACGGACGGCGATTATCGTGCCTGGATTGGTGGTATCCGTCCACCGGAAGATATCAAGGCACTGCTGGAAAACATCGCGTATTGTTATAACCGCGCCAAAGTCGTCGTTCTGGAGCGTGCGCTTGCCGAACAGGGCGTAACCTTCCCCGCCGTCACCCGTGATAACGGTGACCCGGTTCGTTGTGATGATCCGTCTCGTGCGTACAAAATTCTCGTCGCCGATCTGGTTGGTATGCGGTTTGATGCCAACGGCGAGCCGGATCACAGCGAAGTCAAGGCCTATATCGAAAGCAGGGGCGGCAACTTCCACGAAGGTTCACAGGCCGCCGCCGGTGAGCTAGGGGCCGGTATGCATTTCTTTTACGCGCCCTCCCTCAGCACCCGCGAAGAGTTGCTGGCCGCAACCGATCGGGGTCAGTACGATGCGGTCATTGTGGCGGCGACATTCCTGCCCGCTGAGTCCAAATTCGATCTGGGTGGGGTGCGCATGGGGGCCGGAACTGGCAATATGGGCTCCCATAGCTGGGGTGGCGGGAATGGCACCGGCGGCATTGCACCGCTCATGAACACACCGAGTTTCAATTCCCGTGCAACCGCACAAAGCGCGATCAAGGCGCTGTTGAAAGTTATGCCTGACCTGGCTGTTGACGCCCTGCACGACCGGGTGGTCGCGGGTGATTTTGATACCGGGAAAAACCTGGTGGAATATCCGACGGCCAAGATTGAGAGCAAAACCATGGCAGTCATCGGTTACGGCAACATCGGTCGCGAGGTTGCCAAACTGGCCCAGGCCCTGGGCATGACCGTGAAGATATTTGCCCGTGAACGGCATAGGGACTGGATTGAATCCGAGGGATTTGTCTATGCCGCATCCATCAAGGAAGCCGCAAGCGGTGCCGACGTGATCTCCCCTCACGTGGGGCTGGGGGCCAGGGACGATGCAACCGGCACATTCGCCAATGAGAAACTGGTGGATGGGGACGTCCTCGCCGCCATGAACCCGGGCGCGGTTGTTGTCAACTACGACCGTGGTGAATTGGTTTGCCCAGAGGCCCTGGATGCCGCTCTTGCCTCGGGACACATCAGCTATGCCGCCATTGATGCGGACTTGTTCAAGAACGCCGAAACCGGCGAATTATCTGGACCCATGGTACCCTACCTGAACATCTATCCGAAACACCAAGGCAAGATGGAATTGTTGCCGCATGCGGCTGCCGATACCGAACACGTTTCCCGCGTCGAGGCAGCAAAACAGGCCGTCGATCAAATCTATGACGTGATCCGCTACAAAACCGTTGTCAACCTGAAAGGCGACCTGCCTGAGGGCTACACCGATGGCCTCGGCAAAACTGTCAATGGCATTGGCGCGGTGACGCCCAGGGATATTCACGCCTTGTCAGAGAATGATTTGGCGGCCATTCGCTCTCTCAGTGAAGATCTGGCAGTGTTCTGGGGTGCTGTAGAGGCAACCAGGGATACCGATCGCCGGTCTGATTTGATTGCGCGCTATGCCGGTGAGGCCACGCAGACGGCTAACCGTCTGAATACCCTGCTGGCGGAAAAAGGCCTCAGAGGCCCCTACTACGACTAAAATGTCCCTACTCACGTTTTCGTGAGAGTTGATCCTGTCTCCGGATGGCATAGTATGATATCGTCGTCGCGCTGTCATCATGCTGTTATCATCCTGTGCTACGGAGGAGTATCTTATGAAAATCCGTTTTGCCCCTATCTGCCTCGCGGCTTTCGTGCTTGCATTCATGATGCTGCCCCCTGGAACGATCAGTTCCGTTAAAGCCGACGACGCCCTCGAGGGGGCTATTGATGCTCGTCAGGGATATTATCAGCTCGTCCGGCACAATGCCGGGGTTCTCTTTGGCATGGCAAAGGGTGACATTGACTATGACGTCGACATGGCAACAACCCATGCCAATAACCTTTTGATGCTGACCAGGGTTGATGTGGGCTCGCTGTATCCGGCAGGCAGTTCAAAGGAAGAAATGCCCGGTAAAACAAGGGCTCTGAAGAAAATTTGGGACACCTATCCCGCCGTTGTGGAAAAATCGAAAGCCTGGAAAGACGCCGTTGCTGCCATGGCGGCGGTTGCCGGAGATGGTGTTGACGCGATCCGAGCCACTGCCGGTGCGCTCGGCAATGGTTGCAAAGGCTGTCATGACAACTTTCGGGCAGAAAAATTCTGAGCGAAGCAGCCGCCAATAAGGACCTAACGGAAGCGCCGGTCTGGGACCTGCCCACGCGCCTGTTCCACTGGGCGCTGGTGATCAGCGTGTCCGTGGGCTGGTACCTGGGTGACAATCTCAGTTTCTCCAATATCCAGTGGCATTTCTATCTGGGGTATGCGACGGGCGGCCTGATTTTTTTTCGGACCATCTGGGGGATCGTTGGTCCACCCCATGCCCGCTTGAGAACCTTATTCCCGCGTCCCGGTGACGTGATCAGCTATACCCGGACCATACTGAAACGAGAACCCAGCGGCGTAACGGGTCACAACCCGCTCGGGGCTCTGTCTGTATTGGCGTTGCTGGTCACGTTGGCTGTTCAGGTTACAACGGGCCTGTTTTCACAATCGGACGATCTGTTTTCAGAAGGCCCATTGTCTTCTTACGCCAGCACATCGGTCGTCCAGTTTTGCAACTGGGTGCATGATATCTCGTCCAGTGTACTACTGGGGCTCGTTATACTGCATGTGGCGGCGCTGATATTTTATCTGATCTGGAAGCGTGAAAATCTCATAAAACCGATGATCACCGGGCGAAAGATGGTTCGGAAATGAGTACTTCGCGTGAATTGGATTTTGACAGGAACCGGGCAGCACTCAATTTTCCAGCCCGGAACCTTTGCGTACGTGTTTCACGCAACGTGAACGGTAACGTCATAGCCGAGCGACCTCAACGCTTTCGATGTGCGCCCGTTCCGGGGCGGGAAATCCGGTAATGCCCAACCTACAAGTTCGCCAAGGACGCTGATGCCGATATAGGGCATGTTCCATTCCGGTTCATTCACCGCCCGCCAGAGGCGGTCGGGTAAATTTTCGCGCTCGCCTTCATAGAGAACGTATCGAAAAAGTTCCTTGACGCGCCCGCCGTCGGACTCGCCCTCGTTCCAAAGGCGTTTTGAAAGCGCCGCAATTTTTTCTTCCATGGTGTATGGGGTTCCCTTATTCGGGAGCCCTACGGCCTCGTTCAGCACATGTTGGGCAACAGTCCTGATCGCGTGTACATTTGTACATATTTCCCCGAATTCTTCGTATGTCATCGTGTCCAGGCGATCCTCCGCCAATAGGGAACGCAGGAACGGCGCGGTGTCATTAAGTGTTTCTTTCTCATCATATAAAAGGTCTTCTTCCGGCAGTTGGCGCCACCAGTCCAGTGTTTCGGCTAGCGCCTCGTCCGGACGATTCTTGTTCTCCTCAAACAGGGCGGCGTAATTGGATTTTCTGCCATCAAAGGCGCGCTGATAATAGTGCGCATGAAGAAACTGGTCTGCCTGGGTGCTGGCGGGCGCGGAATCGTTGACCCAATGGGGTCGGTTTTCCGGCAGAGCAACTTTTGCGCCGATGTCCCTAAGAACTTGTAGCGTCGAATGCCATTCTTCGAGAAAAGTCTGCCGCTTTCTGTCGTCCGCGTTTTTTTCGACCTGAACCGCCCAAGACCGTCCCATGTGATGAGGCTTGGGCTGTTCCAGAAACGTCCGGAATCAGGCTTGGCGGCGTGAAGCGCCTTCGCTCTTTTTTCCATCTCGACAAGCAATTCGTCGGTCAACGGCGTGGCCTTGGCTTTCAAAATGTTAAAGAGGTCAAGCAGATCACCTGCCATCTTGCCATTGATCTCCGCTTCGGGGAAAAAGCATCCGGCTTCCACGTTCCTATACCAGGCACTATTAGTCAGATTGGCCGAACCGATGTAGGCGCCTGTGCCACGCCACCAGATGACTTTGGCGTGGTGATGCTGAACCAGCCGACACGTAAAATTGGCGGATCGTCTTTTAAGAAAGGTTTTCAAAATTGGAATGCTTACGGCCACGCTATCGTCGAGCCGTCCGTAGAATCGCAGCGGAATCCTCTTCTCCCAGCACCAATCGAAAAGCAACGATGCGGCCGTCGCATAGGCAACCGCCGCCCAGACCTCTTCCGTGTTCTCTACGGCGTTCTCGATGATGTTCCGCAGATAACACCCGTTGATACCACCCATATAAAATTCCACGGCGAGGTCTCCTCCGACCAGCTAATGATTGGCAGCATGGTATCGTTACCAATTCAAATCGCAATGATTTATGTCAATTTGAAAACGGTGAGCTTGGCGTGCTTTGGAATTGTCAGTAGTCTCTTGTCTTCGATTTTTGAGCGACTGTATGGAGACCTGTTTTGAGGGATATCCCTCGTTTTGACGTCGATTACGTACGCGGCCTGTTTCCCGCTCAATGCTGGGACTGGGCGTTTTTTGAGAACGCTGGCGGCTCCTACGTACCCACGAGCGTCATTGACCGGATAACGGCCTATATGACCGAAACCCAGGTCCAACCAGGCGCGAGGTATCCGGCCTCGACAAAAGCTCAGGAGCGTATGGACGAAGGTCGGAAATTGATGGCGGCCATGATTGGCGCTGACGAGGACGAAGTCTCTGTCAGCCCTTCTACCTCTTTCAACGTCTATGTTCTTGCCAATGCCCTCAGACCACTGTGGTCAGATGGTGATGAAATAATCGTTGCCAACCAGAATCACGAAGCCAATGCCGGTCCCTGGCACCGGCTGTCGGAACGCGGCATTGTGGTCAGGGAATGGACGGTCGATCCGCTAACAGGGTCCCTTGATCCGGCCGACCTAGATAATTTGCTGAGGGACAAAACCCGACTGGTGGCCTTCCCGCACGTCTCTAACCTTGTGGGTGAGATCAATGACGTTACAGAGATCACGAAAAAGGTGCATGACGCCGGTGCCATGGTTTGCGTTGACGCCGTTGCCTATGCGCCGCACCGGGCGATTGATGTAAAAGCCTGGGATGTGGATTTCTATTTGTTCAGTTTCTACAAGATTTTTGGTGCGCACATGGGATGCCTGTACGGCAAACGCGACCATCTGTTGAAAGCGAGGGGACAGTACCACTTTTTCATCGGTGAAGATCAAATCCCCTACAAAATGAATCCGGCCGGCCCCCAGCATGAGATGTTCGCGTCTCTGGTCGGGATCGCGGATTACTTTGATGCCGTGTACAATCACCATTTTGGTCAGCCTGCCAACAGCTTGCATGAGCGGGTGAAGGCCTGTTTCGATATGGTGGCAACTCACGAAGAGACCCTTTCCGCAAAATTTCTGGATTTCGTGCGCTCAAAGCCTTCCATTCGATTGATCGGGACTTCTTCGTCCGAAAAAGATCGCCGGGCACCGACATTTGCTTTTTCTGTAGAAGGGCGAAAATCCGCAAAAATTCCGCCTTTGTTGGAACCCTATAAGGTTGCTGTAAGTTCCGGGAACTTTTATGCATACAGGCTTACCCAGGCATTGGGGTACGATCCTGATGACGGCGTTATCCGGGCCAGCATGGTTCAGTACAACGACCATGATGAGGTCGATCTTCTGATCAAGGCTCTGGATAGCGCTATCTCCTGATCCCGTTTTGCGAGAGCAGCGCTTGAGATACAGGGTACCTGGCAGTATCTGATGCTGTTTCCATCGCCTCATTGACTTGAAATTTCTACGCTTTCACCGTCATAGTACACGCCACATGCGTGAACGCTTACTCATCACCTGTCTGATCATGCTTTTTGGCTTTCCGCTATCAGCGACGGCGGCGGACCGTCATGCAGGATATTATTATCCGCCGCCTTCATCGATTGAGGATATGGATTCCAAAGCGCTTCGCATGACCCAGGCGGATCGCCGCATGCGCATCGGTTTCGTGATTGGTCTGGTGGATCAGTTGTTGAGTCGTCCTTACGCACCGACGGAGTTTATCTTTGTTAAAGGTGCACAAGCGGAAAAACTGATCATCGTCGCGACTGAACCGGGGCGGCTCAGTACGATCTATCGGGTGCGCGGTTACCTCGCGACCATGACATCGGTTGCGCGGGACACCTCGGTGTTTTCGCAAACCCAGATGAATGACGTCTATAGCTTTATCGACCTGCTGAAGATAGTGGGCTTCAAGCGTATAACGCTCAGTGATGGCGAGAGCTTTACGCATCAAATCAATGTAAAGTAGATCATCGGTTCAAGGAGGATACCTGGTGATGGAAAGCGATACGATCAAGTTAGGATTTGAGCGTGATGGATTTGTGTTTCCCATTGATGTGATGAGCCCGGCGGAGGCGAAACGAATACGCGCCGCTATAGAGCACGCTGAAAAAAGCTACACCGACTATCCTGAATTTGCCGCGGGCTTCCATGCCCACGGAAATTTTCTCTTACCGGAACTGGATGAATTGACCCGCATGGAGCCGATATTGGATGCTGTTTCCCGGGTTTTGGGTGACAATATCCTGGTTTGGGGATGTACATCGTTCATCAAGGAACCAAGAACATCCAATTTTATCAGCTGGCATCAGGACCTGACCTATTGGGGGATAGACAAGGCGGAGGAAGTAACAGTTTGGGTTGCCCTGTCACCGGCGACAGAAGAAAGCGGTTGCATGCGCTACGTACCAGGCTCTCACCGGCAATCGATCGTCGCGCATGAGGATACCTATGGTGAGGAAAACCTGCTGACCCGAGGTCAGGAAATCGCCGTCAAGGTCGATGAGGCCTCGGCTGTTTCCGTCATTTTGAAACCAGGCCAGATGTCCATGCATCATGGGCACATGTTCCATGCGTCGGGCCCCAATCGTTCCAATGATCGGAGAATTGGGTTTGCCATTCAATACATTTCGACACGGATGTCGCAAATTGACGGCGGTATGCTCCCTGTCGTGCTGGTTCGAGGTGAAGACCGGTTTGGCAACTACGAGCTTGTCAGGCCTTCCAATCAACCCATGTCAGACGACGGTCGTGCCGCCGTTCGGCGCGCCTCTAAGATCATGGAGCGCTATCTTTATGCTGGCGCAGACCAGGTCGGAAGACGGGAAGAACATCGCGTTCGCCGATAGGGATGTGTGAACCTCCGGCAAAAATTATTAACCGGCCTCGCTCTCAGTCTTTAATGTTTCCTCCAAAGTTTTTTCTAGGTCCTTGGCCTCTTTTTCCAGTTCTCGTTCCAGGCGCCTGATCTTGCGGTTCAGGCTTTCGATGTTTTTCAGGCGGCGTTTACGGACCTTTGCCCGGCTCTTTCGCCAGAACTTGCGCATTGGCCATTCGAAGGCCGTGGCCAACAGAACAAGCCCGGCAAAACCGCACACCAGCGCACCGATAAGATAATCGGCCTGATGAATGGACACGACCGTCCCCCAAAACCCGATGGTGATCAGGCTGGCGGCACCGGTAAACAGTAACCGATTGGTGATCGGGTCTTCGCGGATCATTTCGTTCTCAGCATCGGCGATGCTGGTGGCGATTTCCGTTAATGCCAGGGCCTGCCATTTTTTGAACGGCATACCTTCGGCAAAGGTTCGCCCCTCACGAATGAACTGTTCCAGCCGCAAGATGACATAGATCGCCCGATCTTCCGGGGTTGGATTTTCCGGCAAGTCGGGAACAGTATACCCGTCAGCAGTTTTTTGCATAAGACCGGAATCCTTCCATAACCACCCCTATTCAAGCACAGGGATGGTTAATGGAGGGTTGCCGGGAGCGCGCGGCTAAAAACAGGCGAGATGGGCAGGCGGGACGGACCGGATAGGCGTCGCTGAAGTCAATCCGTTCGGCGTTTCCGGAACGCTCTCGGTTTTGTCGATAATACCGTAATCGTAGTAGCGACCTAGGACCTGCGTCAGGTCATCGACAGAGTCCCAGGATCATCACAGGTTTCCTGCCCAATACATAAAGCCTGAATTTCAGATTACATGGCGGCCTGAATACGCTCCAGGGCCGCGCCCACCCGGGCCCGCGTGGCGGTGGCTTCGTTCAGTCGCTCGCGTTCGGTCTCGACGACTTCTGCCGGTGCCTTGGTGACAAATTTTTCATTACCGAGCTTTTTCTCGAACTTTTCGATTTCGCCTTCCAGCCTGGCAATTTCCTTTTGCAGGCGCGCCTGCTCCGCGTCTAGGTCGATAACCCCGGAAAGCGGCAAAACGAACGTGGTTTCATCGACGATAATCTGCAGCGCGCCCTTGGCTATTTTATCCGCCGCATCCATGCTTTCCAGACGCGCCAGTCGCATGACCAGATCCCTGTGATCGTCAACGAAGCCGCGGGTCTGGTCGCTGGCACCAAAGTACTGAAGCGCTACCCTGGCACCGGCGGGCACGTTCATTTCCGCGCGCGCGGCCCGGATTGCCGTCACGACACGAACAACCCAGTCCATCCGGGCGGTGGCATTATCGTCAATCAGGTTGCCGCCCAGTTCCGGCCACGTACTGAGAATCAGATTGCTGGCCCGGTTGGCGTCCAACTGCTGGTAAAGCTCTTCGGTTATGAACGGAATAACCGGGTGCAGCAGGTGCAGGATCTGATCCATTACCCATGCGGTGGTGGCGCGGGTCTCTGTCCTAGCGGCTTCATCGTCGCCCATGAGCACCGGCTTGGTGAGTTCCAGGTACCAATCGCAGAACGTACCCCAGGTAAAATGATAGAGCACATCAGCGATATCGTTGAAGCGATAGGCGTCAATGGCCTCGGTTGCGCCGTCAGCCGCTTCTTTCAGTTTACCGATGATCCAGCGGTTTACGGCCAGTCTGGGCGATGCCGGATCAAACCCGTCAACAGGCCGACATTCGTTCATCTCGCAGAACCGGGCAGCGTTCCAGATTTTGGTGCAAAAATTACGGTATCCTTCGACCCGGCTTTCCGCCAATTTCACGTCGCGGCCCTGTGCCGCCTGTGCCGTCAGGGTAAAGCGAAGCGCGTCGGCGCCAAACCGATCGATGAGGTCCAGTGGATCGATGATGTTGCCTTTGGACTTGGACATCTTCTGGCCATGCTCGTCGCGGACCAGCGCATGGATATAGACCGTGTGGAACGGGACTTCGCCCATGAACGCCAGTCCCATCATCATCATGCGGGCCACCCAGAAAAACAGGATATCGAAGCCGGTGATCAGCACATCGGTGGGATAGTAGCGTTCCAGCACCGGTGTTTGTTCCGGCCAGCCCAGGGTTGAGAACGGCCAGAGCGCCGAGGAGAACCACGTATCCAAAACGTCCGGATCGCGGGTCAGCTCCACCTTTTCGCCCTCGAAGAATTTATCCGCCGCGGCGTATGCTTCCTGTTCGGTCATTTCCACGAAAATCTCACCGTCCGGGCCGAACCATGCGGGGATTTGATGTCCCCACCAGATCTGACGGGAAATACACCAGGGCTGAATGTTGCGCATCCATTCGTAATAGGTGTTCTCCCATTGCTGGGGCACAATCCTGGTACGCCCCTGCTCGACCGCGGAAATGGCTGGCCCGGCCAATGTCCTGGCGTCCACAAACCATTGATCCATGAGCCAGGGTTCGATGACCACACCGGAACGATCGCCGTAGGGAATCGTCATGGGATTGTCTTCGACTTTTTCAAACAGGCCGAGGCTGTCCATTTCCTCGACGATTTTTTTGCGGGCATCATGGCGGTCCATGCCGCGGTAGGCTTCCGGCACGTTGTCGTTGAGGCAGGCATCCTTGTCGAGGATGTTGACCATCTTCAGGTTGTGACGGCGACCAACCTCAAAGTCGTTGAAGTCGTGGGCCGGGGTCATTTTCACGGCACCCGTGCCCTTCTCCGGGTTCGCATAGTCGTCGGCAACGATGGGAATAATGCGCCCGACGATGGGCAGAGTACAATTCTTGCCAACAAGATGTTTGAAGCGGTCGTCTTCCGGATGAACGGCAACACCGGTATCCGCCAGCATGGTTTCCGGGCGTGTGGTGGCAACGGTCAGGAAGGTGCCCTCCTCGCCCTCGACCGGATAGCGGAAGTACCATAGCTTGCCGGTTTCCTCGCGCTGTTCCACCTCCAGATCAGAGATCGCGGTGTGCAGTTTTGGGTCCCAGTTGACCAGCCGCTTGTCACGATAAATCAGGCCTTTTTTGAACAGCTCCACAAACACCTTGCGCACGGCCAGTGACAGGCCTTCGTCCATGGTGAAGCGCTCGCGGCTCCAGTCACAGGAGGCACCCAGACGACGCAACTGGCTGGTGATGGTACCGCCGGACTCCGCTTTCCAGTCCCACACCCGATCCATAAAGGCATCGCGGCCCAGGTCGTGGCGGGTCTTGCCCTCCTCAGCCAGTTGCCGCTCCACAACCATCTGCGTGGCGATACCGGCGTGGTCGGTGCCGGGTTGCCACAGCACATCACGGCCGCGCATACGCGCGCACCGGATCAGGATATCCTGCAACGTGTTGTTGAGGGCATGGCCCATGTGCAGGCTGCCGGTGACGTTGGGTGGTGGAATGACAATGGTATAGGGGTCCGCATTGCCGCGTGCGCCACAGGTAAACGCACCCGCGCTTTCCCATTGTTCATAGTGTTTCTTTTCAACCGTTTCCGGCTGGTAGGTCTTGTCCAGCACGCCGCGATATCCTTCAATTTGTCCATGAATATGATCGGATGACATCCTATCCGAAACAGGACCTACCTTCTAACAATGTGAGGGCCGAAGGTCTAGGATTTCTGGTAAAACCACGACCAGGGATTATGGTTGTTTCAGCGAAAGGCGTTGACCGACAGGTGAATGCGAAGCAATCACCGAAAGGTGGGGGTTAAATGTCACCAAGGGTCGTTATCCGGGTCAGCCCCTAAATCAAAATATACAAGAGACGCTGGAGATACTTGACACGATGATTGAGGAAAACGTCTTCGTGATTTATCTGAACGTGCGCTAGATTTGCTGACATAATCCCTGATCAATGAACACACCAACCCACATGTTGATTGCAAGTGCCGTTCTGGCTCGTTCTCCGGACGATCCGGTCAAACCGGAACGGGGACATTATGTCGTTGTCCTGGCTGGTGGCCTGATTCCTGACATCGCCCTGTTTGTCATGTTTGCCTGGGAGCGGTTCATCAGGGGTACAACAGAAAGCGCCCTCTGGAATACCGTCTACTGGCAGGATCATTGGCAGGCCCTGGTCGCCATCGGTAACTCGGCACCCCTTTACGGATTGATTCTGCTGGGCGGTATTGTGTTTCGAAAGCCGCTGGTTATCGTTTTCAGTCTGGCGGCCCTGCTGCACCTGATGTTCGACTTCCCGTTTCATCATGACGACGCCCACCCACACCTGTGGCCGTTTAGCGACTGGCGGTTTCACTCACCGCTTTCCTATTGGGACGTGAATCACTACGGGACCATGGTATCCATTGCGGAGTTTTTTCTATCCATGGCGTTGATCTATGTACTCTGGTGCCGCTTTCGAAATCTTCGGGTCCGGATTATCCTGGGTCTGACTGTTGTGACCTATTTCGCCGTGCCCACCTATTTCTCCATGATGATCGAATAACCACCATGACTGTATCCCCTGACCCGCAATCGCGTATTCACTCCGTTGAACAGTTGAATGATCTCTACGGTACACCGGGACCGGCCTCGCTGATCAAGGTTGCCGATCATGTCACGGTCGAATATGCGGCCTTTCTTGAAGCCTCTCCCTTTGCCGCACTCTCGACAGTGGGGCCGGAAGGCGTCGACTGTTCCCCCCGTGGGGACAAACCGGGCTTTGTTCGCATTACCGACGGCGGCAAAACGCTGCTGCTACCCGATCGCCGCGGCAACAACCGGGTGGACTCACTTTCCAACGTAGTGCGGGACCCGCGCGTCTCGCTGATGTTCATGGTGCCGGGTAGCGACAACGTGGTCCGCGTGATCGGTGAGGCATGGCTCAGTATCGATCAAGGCCTGCTGGCATCATTTGCTCTGGAGGAAAAATCCCCGCGCTCGGTCATGGTCATCACGGTACAGGAAATTTATTTCCAGTGCGCCCGCGCCATTGTCCGGGCAGAGCTCTGGAACCCGGCGCGTCACGTCGACCCGAAAGACCTACCATCAGCGGGGCAAATCCTGGCGGCCATGTCGAACAATGAGGTGGGTGGCGAGGCCTACGACAACGAATGGACGGGCCGCGCCGAGGTAACCATGTGGTAGAATGCTTTTGGCAACGCCCCACCATTGGCGTAAACAATCCGCGCAGAAACACAATCTGGTGTAACGCATAATCACCGGACAGAGGTTTGATGATCACATCCTGTAACGGGAATATGGTGGTTCCCAGCAACAGAAACAGAATACCGGCCACCGGGCGCTGTTCCTTCTCCGGCAGACAGGCGGTGGTCGATGAATCAGCCATTTCTATCTAGGGGCCCCATAAGGAAATCAGTGAAAATTTTCGGACGCCAAACGGAACTGACTCCCGCAACAAACAATTTTAATTCATCGAGCCGCTGTTGTTTTTTTGTTGGACTTTTGGTGCCGTTTTTTGACTCTAATTCCCTGAATTAAGGGCTGAAGGGTGCATGAGTTACAAAAACGGTCACAGGGCCTGTTTCTCCGACGACAGCACACGGACTTTGTGTGATGACATCGCATCGGGTTTGATGAGCGACATCGTCGACATCTATATCTCGACACCACACTGGAATGCATAGGGCCCAGGAATGTCACCGCACGATCACATCACTGTTGGTGGCCCGGTTATGGAAGTGGTTCCCGACCGACCGCCGGCAAATGCCATCAACGTCATCCGGACCTGGCGAGTCACGGATGTCCGGAAAGCCAAACAATGGGGCCTGATCCGGGTTGCCCCCAGGGAACACCTCAAGGACCATCTCATGGATCATGCCCACACCCTCGCCCATGGTATTGCTGAGGGTGCGCCGCTAGTCACCAAAGCCCCGGAAGACGACATGCGGCACATGGCCTACGCTTCTCCGGAGGAGGCCCATCAGGGAACACCACGGCGGCGGGACAAAAAAGCACGCTGAAGACCTATCGGGACATGGTTCAATGGGACGATTTCAACGAAGGGCCAAAGGCCTTTGCGGAAAAACGTTGCCCGAAGCTTTCGGAAAACTGAACGTCATGACGGAAGAACACCCCCATCCCCTTTCTCACATGTTCGAACCCCGCTCCATCGCTGTGGTCGGGGCGTCACCGCGTGAGGGGTCTGTTGGTAATGCCATGCTGAATTGTGTTCTGAAAAGCGGATACGATGGTGATCTTCATCTGATCAATCCCCGGCACGAAGAGATTGTCGGGGTTCCCTGTATTCCCGATCTGGGCGATCTGCAAATACCCCCCGACCTCGCCATTCTCAATGTCGGAAGCCAGCGTATGGAAACGACGCTGAAACAGACCATTGAGGCAGGGGCCAGGGCCGCGGTCATTTTTGATGCCTGTCACGGTGTCAATAAACAAGGACAGGCCATCCTCGGCCGAGTCCGGGACATGGTGCGGGATGCTGGATTGCCGGTATGTGGCGGTAACGGGATGGGATTTTTCAATCTGCCGGGGCACTGTCACGCCAGCTTTTATCCCGGCGATCACCTGAAACCCGGCGGCATTTCGCTGATCGCCCATTCCGGGTCAGTGTTTACCGTCCTTGCTCTCAACGATCCGCGCTACCGGTTTGATCTGATTGTCTCGCCGGGACAGGAACTGAGCACCTCCATCGACGAGTACGTGACGTATGCCCTAACGCGCCCAACCACACGTGTGATCGCCCTGTTCATGGAAGAAGCCCGAAATCCGGCGGGTTTTGCTGCCACGCTCCACAAGGCCCGCCAACAAGGCGTGCCGGTGGTTGTCTGCAAGGCGGGCCGAACCGAGGAAAGTGCGCGGCTTGCGCAATCCCACTCCGGTGCCATCGCCGGCAGCAATGCTGCCTATGACGCCATGCTGGAAGCCTGTGGTGCCGTCATTGTCCGAACCGTGGACCAGTTAATGAACGTTTCCATGGTGCTGTCCCAGGGCCGCGCATTGCCTGAGGGCGGCCTTGCTCTGGTCACGGATTCCGGGGGCCTTCGGGAAACCATGATCGACCGGGCGGCCAGCCGTAAGGTGCCGTTGGCCGCGCTTTCGAAAGCCACGGTGAAGACCCTGAAGGACACTCTGCCCTCACCCCTTGTCCCCTCCAACCCGCAGGACTGTGCCGGGGCTCTAGTTGATGATTTTGAAGAGGTGTTTGCGGATACGATCAGGGTGTTTTCCGAGGCCCCGGAAGTGGCCATGATCGGACTGGAGGTAGACATCAGGGACGACTTTGCCTACTCGAGCCGCCTGAAAGACATTGCCCTGACCCTCCGAGGGCAAACCGACAAACCCTGTTTCGTGTATTCCAGCTTCACCCAGGCCAATAACCGGAAACTTGGCGACGTTTTTGCGGACAGGGGCGTACCCCTGATCAACGGCGCGGACGAGGTTCTTTCCGTTGCCGCGATTCTTCTGCGTCAGCGCGCTCTTCTGAGCACACTGTCCATTGACGATCCGCCAGCGGGTGTCCTGGACGCCACCATCATTAATCAATGGCGTGACCGATTATCGGGATCAAGCTGGATTGGCGAGGCCCTGGGCCTGGAACTGATAGAAGACTTTGGCATTCCCGTGACCAGATCCGTTGCCGTATCAGACGAGGCAGCGGTGATTGCCGGCGCGGCATCGTTGCGTTATCCCCTGGTCCTGAAAACCGCAGCACAGTCCATCGCCCACAAATCCGACCGGGGAGGTGTTGTTCTGAACCTGAAGGACGCCCTGGCTGTAAAAAACGCCTATCAAACCCTGGCGGCGGCGTTGGGACCCGAGGCTCTCGTGCAGGAAATGGTTCCGGCAGGTGTCGAGTTGGCGTTTGGCTGTATTGTCGATCCGACCTTCGGTCCGCTGGTCATGGTATCGGCCGGCGGCACGCTTATTGACCTCATGAAAGACAGACAGATTGCACTCGCACCCTTCGGCCCGCGGCAAGCCCTACAAATGATTGAGGCTCTTGGGGTTGCGCCGCTGCTGGACGGTGTGCGTGGTTCGGCGCCTGTAGATAAATTTGCCATTGCTGAGGCGCTCTCTCGATTTTCCGTGTTGTGTGAGGCCCTGAAAACAGAAATCCGGGAAGTTGATGTCAATCCGGTCGTTGCCGGACCGGATGGTGTGATCGCCGTGGATGCTTTGGTGGTGACAGCCGGGGCCTGATTCTCCAGAGGTTTGGCGCGATCCGTGTCGCCGACATGGACATCGCCGACACGGACGGGGGAATGGGCGGGTGCAGTAACGGCTGCAAAGGTGCTCCGTTCAACATTCTGAATACCCTGTTGAAAACGCAACGGGGCTCCTTTGTTGACCGCCGAATGGGCTAACTCCCGGTATTTTCCGCCCTGATCCAGTCAATCCACCGCCCGTGATAATCCGCATTGGCCAGGTGGCACGTATTGCCGTCACCGGGCTTTCCTGACCATACGCGCATTTCCAGCCGGGTATGAACAGGACTACCGTGTCCTTCCATACCCAGCAATACAACGGGACCTGTAGGTGTCGCCGCCTGCCCGGCCCGTTCAAAGGTCATGACAATTCCTGCCTGTGTTTCAGGTGGCAGATACTGCCAGACAACCGTATGAAAAAAGACGTGCACCCGGCCCTCTTCACGATGTGCCAACCGTTCCGGCACCCAGGTTGCGGCGTCCTGCGGACGAACATCGGGTGGATTGTCGCGAAACAGCGCCATTGCGCCACTCATTCTCTCATGCCGGTCCCTCTGATCCGGCCAGACGTAGCCCCGCAGGCGCAGGGCCTGTTGCGGATTGCGGGGATCCAGCGGGTTCAGGTCACACCCCATCCGCGACGCGACGTGAGGCATTGCCGCCGGGATCGGTAAGGGTGAGCGAACCTCGGGTCTAACCAAAACGGGCGAGCGTGCATTGCCTACCGTCTGGTCTCCGTAACGATAACGGAAATCCATCAGCTGCAGGGTCAGTCCGGCACTCGTGCCAATTTCGTAGAGCGCCAGCGGCAAATCGAACCGTTCCGATAACACCGCAAGGGCGGGCATGATTATCCCGGCCCGCGCGACCTCATTGGTTTGTGGGGGCGAGTCCAGCCAGGAAAGAATATGACGTTCATGACGAACAAATGCCTGTTCTACCATTACCCATAAATCATCGGGATACTGAGCGTCGCCCGAGGGCGGATAGACCGCCTTCAGGGCATCATCCTGATCGTCCAGTACCAGCGCATGCAATGCCCCGGCGACGCGCAGCCCCAGTGCATCCGTACCGGGATCGGACGGCCAACCCATAAGCCTACGCCCGACCGCGGTGTCCGATGACAGGTTCCGGGAAATGCCATACAGCAATCGCGCCGTAAAAGGCGAACCCATACGCTCACAGATATTCGCCTGACTTGAAAAATGATCCTGAATACCGGACATAACCCCGAATTCCTGTTTCCCGTACTCGCCTTCCGTCACCAAGGTATTGTAAGGTGGCGGCGATAACAATCATGAGAACCATTTTATGAGAACCAAGGTTTTTCTGGTTTTAGCCCTGTGCGTGTTGTTCGCACCACAGGCCGGTTATTCGTCGTCCCTGACCGGACAGGACGACACGGACTTTCAAAACGCCGTTGATCTGTGGCTTGCGGACGACGACAGAAACAGTCTGGCTAATCTAGCGGTTCTGGCCGCCCGTGGAAACCGCGCCGCCAGGTTATTGCTGGCCCGTATCGAAGGTACGGACCGGGCGGCTTCGCCGTTTATGCGATCGCTGTCAAGAACCGAAAGGCTGGATATCTATCGCCCACCCAAGTCCAGCGGCGCATTCTATTCAAGCTGGCTCCGCGAAGAGAGCAAGGCCGGAAACGAACTGGCAGATGCCTTTCTGGTCAGTGGTGCCCTTGGCATCAACATTGACGGGATTGATCACCTGTTTCATCTGGGCGAGCCGGAAGCCGCAGAGCACATGATCCGCAAAATTGCTACCGATGGCGGTAACGAGCAGCGCAAAAAAGTTCTCGCCCTGATCGGTGAGACACACGAACTGACGCCCTATGTCTCCGCGTTTCTCACCATGCATGAGGGCCCAACCACGGGGCTCGCGGCATTGAGGTATATGTTGGGCAAAAATGGCTCAACGCTCTCCCTTGATGATCCTGGTACGCGGGCCGCCGCCCGGTTTGCCGATATCGGATACCAGGCGGGCAGACACGCGTTTTTCTATACCCCCGACAATCCCTACTTCATGGCCATTGCTGAGTGGGTTCTATCAACCGGAATTGCGTCACCGCTGGCACGTGTGTGTCGGCAGGCTTGCGCCCCCGAAGCGCTATCCGGGTGTGCGAACCTGGCGTTCGGACTCATGGGCGGTTATTACGAAATCATTCGTCTCGACAGTCCTCTGGAATCGGTGATCCCGCAGGACATATTCCTCAACAGTGCCCGGGCCACAGGGATGGTCTTGCGCAAGATGATCAGTTTTCGCGCTGAACAGGGCGATCCTGTATTCACGGAGGCGGCATTGAAGTCGAAAAGCCGGTGTCTGGCGAGCGTGCTTCTCGCCCCGTAACTGTTATTGGTTTTTTCCTCTTTTCGGACCCATACACACGCGAATTTCATTAGGCTCCAGACGCGGGCCCTGATACGGTTTTGCATGATCGACAGCCCGGCACAGTATGCGCGCAGGGGCGAACCGGCCTTCCGTTTCAAGGGGCGGCACGTTCTGTTGGGCATGATTTGTATTGGTGCCGCCCGGCCCTCCATCGCCGCCTATCGCACCATCCTCGGTTATTTCCAGCGTTATTTCTCTAACTTCGAGACCTTCCGCTATTTCCCGGAATGCCCGGAAATGGTTGTGGTGCGGGCGGCCGGACTTGAACCGGCAAGGCTCTTAAGCCGAGGGATTTTAAGTCCCTTGTGTTTACCAATTTCACCACGCCCGCACAGAACACCAGGAGATGCGAAAACCGGACAGCAGGACAGCATATCTACCCGGCAGCGGGCGGAACGTCCACCGTATTGATCGGGAAATCCGGTCTTATGGCACGTCGTCGGGATCGCCGACGGCGACAGAGAGCCTAGACTTACTGGGCGTGGCGGCGGCATCGTCCTCGACGGGTTCCGAGCCCAGATCGCGGATCATCTGGCGCACCGCATGGGCGGCCTGGTCCAGAAGGTCCGGATCCGGTGAGCGCAGCACCAGATTGGCCCCCAGAACATTTTTGCGGAAAAACGGATAACTGCCCATATCCACGTCGGGAAAGCGGTCCTGAAGCCTGCCCAGCGGCCCGGCAAAGGTGCCTTCCGGCAGGTGCGAGGTTATGGAGACCGACAGCACCGGATCGCCACCCGAAAGGCGGTGTTTGGCGCCCTCGAACATTTCCCGCATGATGCGCGGCACGCCGGGCAGTACGAACACATTGTCGAGCTGAAACCCCGGAGCGCGGCTGACCGGGTTGTTGATGAGGATGGCACCCTCGGGCATGTCGGCCATGGAGAGGCGCTCTTCGGTGATGTCTTCCGGACGGTAGAAGGCACGCAGGATAGCCTCGGCCTCCGCATTGCGGCCAAACGGTACGCCAAAGGCCTTGGCGACACAGGCCGAGGTAATATCATCGTGGGTCGGCCCGATTCCCCCGGTGGTCAGCACGTAATCGTAGGTTTTGCGGGAGAAATTGACCGCATTGACGATGACATCCACATCGTCGGGAATCATTCGTGCTTCCTTGACCCGGATGCCGATATCGTTGAGGCCCGACGCCAGATAGTTGAGGTTCACGTCCTGGGTCCGGCCCGACAGTATTTCGTTGCCGATTACCAGCACACTGGCGCTAACGATTCTAGAACGGCTCTTTTCGATCATGCCCGGCCCTTAAACAGCAACACCTCCATGAGGGACCATTCGGGCCCACGGGTCAAGCGACGTGGGCAAGAAAAAACGGCCCTGCTCTCGCACCCGCACGGTGTGGCTCAGGGACGATACGCTGGGACAACTTCTGAAAGACCGCAGAGCGGATCACGTTCGGGCGTCCATTGGGTTGAACCGGTTCGGGCGCGCTTATCAGGTTTGGTTAACAATTTTCAGGACGTTTACAGCCATGATGAAGGCTGTAGTCACGGGTTCCGTAAGGCAGTACTACCATCCGGGATGGCGCCCGGGATACCCTCCGCATTCATGCTGATCCGGTTGCCCGAAAATCGGCGGGCGCGGGCTGAAGACTCAGATCAAGTCCCGTAAGACGGCAACCAACGGTGCATCGGCTGGTGGCATGGGAAAATCGCCCATACGTACGGGACGAACCCACCGGGTCGCCTGCCCTTCTTGGGGGACAATGTCACCCTTCCACACTCGGCAGGCAAACAGGGGCATCAGGAGATGAAAGTCTTCGTACGTGTGGCTGGCAAAGGCAATCGGGGCCAGACAACTGGATGTGACATCAATACCCAGTTCCTCCTTCAACTCACGAATCAGGGTCTGTTCCGGGGTTTCACCCCGTTCAACCTTGCCGCCCGGAAACTCCCACAGTCCTGCCATGGACTTACCTTCGGGTCTCTGGCTCAGCAGCACCCGCCCATCAACATCGACCAGGGCGGCGGCGCTCACCAACACGATGGGCAGTTTAGAGATCGCCTCCCAGTTGTCGGGCCGCCAGCATCCGGTACCCGGTTCATCGCTTTCCGGAGCCACAGGACCCTCAGCTCCGGTAGTCAGCGTTGATCTCGATATAGCCGTGAGTCAGATCGCACGTCCATACTGTCGCTTCACCCTGCCCCACGCCTACGTCAACGACGATGGTAATGTCTTCACCCTTCATGTGCTCGCCAACAGGTGTTTCGTCAAACCCCTCAACCGCCCGGCCCGCCTCGGCAACCGCAATGCCTCCGATTGTGATCTTCAGGGCATCTCGATCAGCCCGTTCACCGGCCTTGCCTACAGCCATCACAATCCGACCCCAGTTGGCGTCCTCACCGGCAATCGCCGTCTTAACCAGAGGAGAATTGGCGATAGACAGCCCGATCCGGCGAGCAGCTTCGTCATCCTCGGCACCGCAAACCGATACCGAGATAAACTTGCTTGCCCCTTCCCCATCGCGAACCACCTGATGGGCAAGATCCTGGCAGACCGCCAGCAAGGCCAGACGGAAATCCTGGAGATGCTCGTCGTCAATCGACGTCACCGGCAAGTGTTCGCTTCCCGCGCCCGTCGCAAAAACCATCAGGGTGTCACTGGTCGAGGTATCGCTATCCACGGTGATCGCATTGAAACTTTTCGAAACGGCGTCATCCAGAAGGGTTTGCAGCACCTCAGCGGGTATCCGGGCGTCCGTAAACACAAAGGACAACATTGTCGCCATATCCGGCGCAATCATGCCGGAGCCCTTGGCAATTCCCGCCAAGTTAACGGTGTGTGAGCCGATCTGTATGCTCCGCCCGGCCCCTTTGGCAAAGGTATCGGTGGTCATGATCGCCTTTGCCGCAGCCTCCCAGTTTCCCAAACTGAGCGCGGCAATCGCAGGCCCTAGGACACCCGTGATCCTGTTATAGGGCAAGTCTTCACCGATCACGCCGGTTGAAGCGGCAAATACATGGCTGGGGCGGCACCCCAACCCGTCGGCAACAGCTTCCACCGTAGCGACGACAGCCTCTTCACCCTGCCGTCCGGTAAAGGCATTTGCATTTCCCGCGTTTACAATCAAGCCCCGGGCACCCCCGTCACCGCCTTTCAAGGTCTTGCGGCACCAGTCCACGGGAGCAGAGGGTGCGAGGGATCGGGTGAATACCCCGGCCGCCGCGGCTCCCGGATCAAGCGAGACCAGAAGAACATCGTCGCGCCCCTGATACTTCATACCGGAATGCGCCGTTGCTGTCCGAACCCCCGCTACGTCAGGCATAACCGGAAAACTGGAGGGTGCTAATGGTGAGACAGCAGGACCTGAAGAACTGCCCATGGCTAAATCTCTTTATTCTACTTCGTACTCATCCATATAACACTATTCAGTCACAATGGGCTTACCATCCATGTTGAATTTTTCGATAATAGCCGCCGATACCAGGCTTGCCGCAAAAGCGGCTTCCAATTCCTGTGCCATTTCCGCCCGCAGTTGATCTTCAACCTGCTGAAACGACGGTTTCGGTATCTTGCGACGATCTTCAACCCTGATGACATGCCAACCAAACTGGGTCTGAACAGGTTCTCTGGAATGCTCACCAACGGCGAGAGCGTAAGCAGCATCCTCAAAGGGTTTTACCATTTGTCCCCGCCCAAAATAACCCAGGTTTCCGCCATTTGGCCCGGAAGGCCCTATGGAGTGCTCCTGCGCCAGTTCGGCAAAATCCGCGCCGTCATTCAGGTGCCCAATAATTGCGCGCGCCGTATCCACATTGTCGAGAAGGATATGCCGTGCCCGAAGCTCCTCGCCGGGGGGCAGGGTATTCAGAAATGACTGATATCGTTCCTGCAACACCTCATCGGAAATCATGTTTCGGGCATGATTCTCCAGGGCTTCCTGTCCAAGCAGCTGAATTCTTGCTGTTTCCAGTTTTGTCTCGAATGAATCCGTCTGATCAAGCTCCAATCTTTCACCCTCCATGGAAAGCACGCGTTGCGCCACAAGACGATCAACGAGGTGAGGATAGAGTGTGGACAACGGTACGTCCTGGTATTGGGGCGATAGCCGCCTCAGCGCCTGCTTAATTTCACGCATGTAAATTGCGTCACCATTGACGGTAGCGATCACCCGGTCATCCGGTAAATCCTGTGCATATGCAGGGACTGTTAAAATTGACACCAGTGCGCCCAGTACGGCGAATTTTTTCCAGCTTTTCATTGATTACTCCATTGAATTGGGGCACGCATCATGCACGAGGAACCCGGGGATGGAAAGCCGATTGATTGGTTTTCGGCTCAAACCTTTACGGGTATAGTAGCAACCCATGAAATGGACAAAAAATCCATGGGTTTGGCTAACCCTGTTTTTACTGGTAACGACCCTGCTGGTTGTTTGGCTCAACAACCGATTTCCAGGCGCACTTGCGTCCCGTGAGGGCCAGATCGACCTGACGCGCTCGTTGCTGATCCTCGCCGTTGTCGGCGGCAGTTTTATCCTTCATCGCCGTATGGCAATGAACAATGTCTTGAGAAACCTATCGCTTTGGACCGGTATCGCCGGTGTTGTCTTCATTGCGTACAGCTTTCGAGACGAAGCTGCGGGGTTGGGCATCCGTCTGATGTCTGAGATCAATCCCGGCGCGGGTCAAAATAGCGGCGATGAAATCAGATTTCCAAAATCAAGCAATGGACACTTTGTCGTCGAAACCTGGATCAGCGGTGAACCTGTAAGATTTCTCGTTGATACAGGGGCAACCGATATCGTCCTCAGTCCACGGGATGCTGAACGTCTGGGATTCGATCTTTCGTCATTGCAATACTCCAAGGTGTACAACACGGCGAATGGCCAGGTTCAGGGCGCTCCGGTGGAGCTCTCGCAGCTACAACTGGGGCCGATTTACATGGAAAATGTACGCGCAACAGTGAACGGGGCGGACATGAACCAATCGCTTTTGGGAATGAGCTTTTTGAACCGGTTGAGTGCCTATTCCGTCTCAGGTGATTATCTTGTTTTGAAACCCTGAACGCCTGCGTTTACAGCAGAAAAACGATTCCGCGACCCCCATTCCCTCTCATTGACTTATGGTCACTTCGCGC
This sequence comes from Rhodospirillales bacterium, assembly GCA_963921245.4. Taxonomy (GTDB): domain Bacteria; phylum Pseudomonadota; class Alphaproteobacteria; order Rhodospirillales; family Casp-alpha2; genus JABJGO01. Next base: position 1,889,458 of record CAWUEY030000001.1, read on the forward strand.
TTATGTCTGTGCAGCCTTTTTCAGGCCCAATCCGCATTGATATGGAGTTCTTTCCCGCATGTTTGAAGCCATCGCCAAGAAGTTTTTTGGCAGTGCCAATGACCGCTACCTGAAGGGCATGCAAAAACATGTGGACGCCATCAATGGCATGGAAGCAACGTTCGAAAAACTTTCTGACGACGAGCTGCGCGGCAAGACAGATGAATTCCGAAACCGGCTGGCTGCCGGTGCCACGACAAACGATATTCTTGAAGAAGCCTTTACTGTTGTTCGTGAAGCTGCGAAACGCACGCTCGGCCAGCGGCACTTTGATGTGCAACTGCTGGGCGGTATGGTCCTGCACCGGGGCATGATTTCAGAGATGAAAACCGGCGAAGGTAAGACGCTGGTCGCTACCTTGCCAGTCTATCTCAACGCGCTCAGTGGAAAAGGGGCACATGTCGTTACCGTCAACGATTACCTTGCCAGTCGTGATGCTGAATGGATGGGACAGGTCTACGGTTTTCTGGGGCTGACCTGTGGCTGCATCGTTCCCGGCATTGATGACAGAGAACGGCAAGCGGCCTACAACTGTGACATTACTTACGGCACCAACAATGAGTTTGGCTTTGATTATCTGCGCGACAACATGAAGTTTAGCCTCGAAGATATGGTGCAACGAGATTTTAACTTTGCGATCGTGGACGAAGTCGATTCCATTCTTATTGACGAGGCACGGACGCCGCTGATCATATCAGGCCCAACGCAGGATAACTCTGATCTTTATACGCTCATCGACAAGCTGATCCCCGGTCTGGTTGAAGAAGATTACGAGAAAGATGAGAAGTCTCGCGCGGTTACCTTCACCGATGAAGGGGCGGAACACATGGAGCAGCTATTGGCCGAATCAGACCTTTTGGAAGAAGGCAGCCTCTATGACATCAACAACGTATCGCTCGTTCACCATGCCAATCAGGCATTGAGGGCGCACACCCTGTTCCATCGCGATACCGATTACATTGTCCGAGACGACAAAGTCATCATTATCGACGAGTTTACAGGTCGCATGATGGAAGGGCGCCGATTTTCAGACGGCTTGCATCAGGCTCTGGAAGCCAAGGAAGGCGTCACCATCCAAAATGAAAACCAAACCCTTGCCTCAATCACCTTTCAGAATTACTTCCGTCTTTACCCGAAACTCTCGGGCATGACGGGCACGGCCATGACGGAAGCCGGAGAATTCTCTGAGATCTACAAGCTTGAAGTTGTGGAGATTCCGACAAACGTGCCGTGCGTCCGTGACGACATGGATGACGAGGTCTATCGCACGGCAAAAGAAAAGTATGACGCAATCCTGGCCGAAATCACGGACTGTCAGCAACGCGGCCAACCCGTACTTGTCGGCACCGTGAGCATTGAGAAATCAGAAATTCTCTCCAGATTGCTGAAAGATAACAAGATCAAGCACCACGTTCTCAACGCACGCCATCACGAACAGGAAGCCTTCATCATCGCTCAGGCCGGTGAACCGGGTGCCGTAACAATCGCCACCAACATGGCGGGCCGTGGCACCGATATTCAGCTTGGTGGCAACATCGACATGATTATCAAACAGGAACTAAGCGGGGTCTCGGACAAGAAAAAACACCGGAGCGGTGAAACCAAGCTCCGCGAAAAGGTAGAAACGAACAAAGAAACGTCGTTGAAGGCGGGCGGCTTGTTTGTCTTATGTACGGAGCGACACGAAAGCCGCCGTATTGACAATCAGCTCCGTGGTCGTTCTGGGCGACAAGGTGATCCAGGCGGGTCGAAGTTTTATCTGTCACTCGAAGATGATCTGATGCGCATATTCGGTTCAGAGCGCATTGACAGCATGTTGCAGAAACTGGGTTTGGACGAGGGCGAAGCCATTGTCCACCCATGGGTCAACAAGGCCCTGGCAAAAGCACAGCAAAAGGTTGAAGCGCGAAACTTCGAAATCCGGAAAAACCTCCTCAAGTTTGACGATGTCATGAATGACCAGCGCACGGTCATTTATGAACAACGCAAGGAACTCATGTCCACGGATGACGTTTCCCAAACCGTTCAGAGCATGCGTGAGGAAACCATCGAAGACATGGTTGCCGACTGCATTCCGGAAAAAGCGTACGCCGAGCAATGGGAAGTTGATCGCCTACACGAAGAATGCCTGCGTATTCTCGGGCTGGATTTACCAGTTCAAGACTGGGCAAAAGAAGAAGGCATAGCGGACCAGGAAATTCTGCAACGGATTCAGGACGCCGCAAACCGCCGTATGGCGGAGAAAGCTGCGCGCTTCACACCTGATGTCATGCGCGATATTGAAAAGGGCCTGTTGCTTCAGGTCCTCGATCAAATGTGGAAAGAGCACCTTTTGACACTGGATCACCTGAGACAAGGCATCGGATTGCGCGCCTACGGACAGCGCGACCCATTGCGTGAGTACCAGCGGGAGGCCTTCCACCTTTTCCAGGAAATGCTGGACAAGCTCCGCGAACGGATAACCGCCATACTGGCACATGTAGAGGTTCAGGCGCAGCCAACGGAAGCTCTCCTGAAACCGAAACAGCAGGAGATGCACGAAACCCGGCAAGACCCTGCGCTGGGCAATGACACACCTTCATCAAACGAAGCGTCTCAGACCGTTACAAAAACTGCCAACACGCGAGTCAAACCGGAAGACCGCGACCCGAATGACCCATCCACCTGGGGGCGTGTTGCCCGGAACGAACCTTGTCCCTGCGGCTCCGAAAAAAAATACAAACACTGTCACGGCAGATTGGCTTAAAGCCATTAATATGATTAGAAACACACTTCTTCTCGACGAAATGGGGCGTGCCTCCGCACGTTTAAACAAAGCGTGCCTCCGCACGACTGAGATCAGAAACTTCGGCCATGACGTGTCCGGCCTATTGGCGAGCGCGACCTGATCGACCGCCACGCCTCTTGTGCGCCTCTGCCCCGCCTTGCCCCTCGGCAGCCTGACGTAGCAGATCATAAAGTTTCCTTGCTTCATCCGACGCGTCTTCGGCAATTGAACCAGCAATGTCATCAAGAACTTTTCTGGCTGCGTCCTGTTGATTGACATCCGGTGAAAGCCTCATCAACCAAGACAACAGAACATCTTCCGCTGGGCCGGCAAAAGATGATGAGTCTTCAAAAATCTGACTCATGAGATTAACGGGATCAAACGCTGGCCCCGGTTTCAGGCGCCGGGCCACATCCTCTTCCACGCTTATGCCATCGCCGTTCGCTGGCTTTTCCTGATCCGCCATGCTTAAAAACCCCTCTCCAGGTCAAACTGTGGTGCCGGAAGGTGGTGTTATCACCTGCTGAGTCTCAATGGTTGTATTGGATGCAGTTGAATAAAATCAAACGCAAAAACTTTGCACTTGAATGAAAGCGTCGACCACGTGTCCCACACCCCAAGGCAGTTCCTGAGCGGAAACCTGCTTGCCATGACAAGCATCATGTTCTGGTCTTCCGGTTTCCCGGTAACAGAAGAGCTCCTGACATCATGGCATCCGCTTTTGTCCACGTTGGGCCGATTGCTCCTCGGTGGCATTGCATTGGTTCCGCTGATGTTATGGCGGGAAGACCTTCGTTCCCTGCGGCATGCACCGTGGAAACGAATTTTCTGGATCAGCAGTGCCGGGCTGGGGCTTTCAACCGTCTGTCTGAATGTAGGCATTCTTTATTCAGATGCCGTCACAGCCGCCATTCTGGTTACAACCATGCCTATTGCCGCCTTCATACTGGCGGTTTGGGAAAAGGAAGTAAAAGTAACAACAAAGTGGGTTCTTGGAATTGCCCTCGCCGTCACCGGTGGTGTCTGGGCCAGTATCGGGTCCAACATCGAGCAGATTGGTTTCCGGGGCGGAGAATTTTTTCTCGTTATGGCGACTGCCACCTTCGCCTGGTACTCGAGAGAGACAATCAAACGCCTGCCCATGTTAAGCCCGGTGACCACAACTTCCCTTACGCTGATTATGGGCGGTTTGATTACTGCCGTTTTTGTTGTGGCCTACGGCGCTCTTAGTTCCGTCGATATGAACTATGATTTTTCATTTCGGCCAGTTGCGCTGTTGGTTTGGGTTTCCGTAGTAAGCAACGGCGTAGCCATGTTTTTCTGGCTTAGTGCGGCAAGCAGGATCGGCGTGACCGTTGCCTCTTTTCACCAAAACCTTGTGCCGTTTTACGTCATGATCATTGCAATCATCTGGGGTGGCGACGTTGTGCTCTATCAGATTTTAGCCGCCCTTGTGGTTATCACAGGACTTGCTGTTACACAGTGGCGGGGGGATACCGGGTAAACCCGCGCGCGGATTGCCGCGTTTACAATACGAGGTCACCCGGACATTATGGCTGGCAGGAACAACTAGACCGAACCCTGTCCCTCAGCAAAGCAGCAGCAGAAGAACCCATGAACATTCTCCTGCGCAACATTCTGGAAGAAGAAGCGGCGCGCGATTAACCGCGGTTTATGAAAGCCCCTGCTTTCCCATTTCTAAAAACTTCTCGCGGCGATGCGTTTTGATGACACCACCTTCGAGGCCATTAAACTCAGTCAATGCGGTGTCAATCGCCTCAGCAACGCGCTCCATTGAAACCTCTCGCTCTCGGTGCGCACCACCCAGAGGTTCCTGAATGATGAAATCGATAACACCAAGCTTCAACAGATCCTGCGCTGTAAGCCGGAGAGCTTCAGCGGCTGTTTGTGTTTCTTCACCGTCCCGCCACAGGATTGATGCGCAGCCCTCAGGGGAAATAACCGAATAAATGGAATGTTCCAACATCAAAACCTTGTTCGCCGCCGCAACCGCAATCGCACCGCCTGATCCACCCTCGCCGATAACGACGCTAATCATGGGCACCTTTAGCGAAAGACAGACTTCGATACTTCTCGCGATAGCCTCTGCCTGACCACGGGCTTCGGCATCAATACCAGGATACGCACCGGGCGTGTCGACAAAAGATATCAGCGGTAACCCGAACTGATCAGCAAGGTGCATCAGGCGCTGGGCCTTTCTGTATCCCTCCGGTTTAGCCATGCCGAAATTATGACGAATACGACCATCAGTATCGGCCCCTTTCTCGTGTCCAAGAACAACCACCGATTGTCCATGGAACCGTCCCAGCCCGCCGAGAATTGCAGCATCTTCAGCAAACGCCCTGTCGCCGGCCAGTGGCGTGAAATCTTCGATAAGACTGGAAAGATAATCCGCTGTATGCGGCCTGTTTGGATGGCGTGCAACCTGCGCCTTTTGCCAGGGTGACAGTTTGGCATAGGTGGATTTCAGCAGCTTTTCCACCTTGCCCTGGAGTTTTCCTACCTCGTCAGCAATGTTGACTTCTTCCGTACCACTCAGGTGGCGAAGTTCTTCGATCTTGCCCTCGAGTTCCGCGATAGGTTTCTCAAAATCCAGATAATTATGCATACGATCCGTACATCCGGTTAGCTAAGTCAAAGCTGTTCTTTGTATTCTACGGAATACTATGCTTGTCCGCCCGTCTCAAGACCCTGTGTGTTGAGGACGAGATTGTATGTCGCCACTTTCATCTGAAAGCGACGGAATGACGATTTAACATCTGGCACTTGTAAAAGCGTCAGAATGCTGCTTCCATGCCTTGAGAGAAAGCCGCCCTGTCAGGCAAGCCCGGTGCTTTCGGAAAAATATGCTTCTGGCAGTCCTGCTGGGGTTCAAAGAGGTCGCAGCGAGAGATTTTAAGGAGTTTGTGATGCCCAAAGACGATACGATTATGGAAACTGAAAGTGTAAATCTTTACGAACTTTACGACAAGGACCCTCGGCTCGCCGATAAAATTATATTTGGGCGTACTCCCTGCAAAAACCGTCGGGGATTTCTGAAAGGCGCAGGGCTTGCAACCATGGGCACCATGATCGGTGCCGCCATCCCGTTTAGTCGTAATATGCCGGCAGGATTTGTGCCTTTGGCGCTCGCGGACGCACACGGTATGATCGAGGGAAAAGACGGGCTGACCGTTTTGAATGACCGTCCCGTTAATGCAGAGACGCCTGCGCACTTGCTTGATGATGCCGTGACGCCAACCAGCAGACATTTTATTCGCAACAACGGTATTCCACCGGAAGACATGAACCCCGAAACCTGGACATTAACGATTGATGGACTGGTGCAAAATCCCATGACCCTCTCGATCGCTGATCTCAGGAATAATTTCGAGGTGGTCACCAAACAACTGACTATTGAATGCGGCGGCAATGGGCGGGGTTTCTTTGATCCTCCCGCGAAGGGAAATCAGTGGACCTATGGGGCTGTCGCCTGTTCAAACTGGACAGGCGTTCGTTATGCCGATGTCCTGAAGGCGGCTGGCTTAAAATCCAATGTCATCTACACGGCCCACGTCGGTGCCGACAGCCATTTATCCGGCGAGGAAGGAAAGCTGCCAATCTCACGCGGCGTCCCCATTGAAAAAGCAATGGATCCCAACAACCTGATTGCCTTTGGAATGAATGGGGCGCCACTGCACCCCATGAACGGCGCTCCCCTGCGCCTTGTGATCCCGGGCTGGCCAGGGTCTTGTTCTCAGAAGTGGATCAAACGAATTTGGCTGCGTGATCAGGTTCATGACGGTCCGAAAATGACCGGAAAGGCCTACCGGGTTCCAGAATATCCAGTTGCACCGGGCACAAAGGTGCCTACAGAAGACTTTGAAATCATCGAGGCCATGCCTGTGAAGTCACTTATCACTTTCCCGGAAACAGGAACTATTCTCGATGAAGGTCAGGACACCGTACAGGTCAGAGGCCACGCATGGGCAGGCGATGACGCGATCTCTTCCGTGGATCTTTCCATTGATTTTGGCGTATCCTGGATCAGGACGACGTTACAAGATCCCGCAAACCCCTATGCCTGGCAGCGTTTCTCTCAGACCGTCAAATTTCCCGAAAAAGGGTATTATGAAATCTGGGCGCGAGCAACGGATACGAAGAATCGGATGCAGCCGTTTGCCATTGCGTGGAATCCGAAGGGATATCTTAATAACTCCATGCACCGTGTTTCGGTAATTGTGGCTTAAAAAATGACGCTCATCAGGGGCCTGTTGTTCCTCGGCGCGACGGTCTGCTGGTGCCTTGCGGCCTCAACCGGTTACGCTGACGATGGCGAATGGCGGGGATTGCCCGAGGGTGACGGCCGCGAGGAAGTATTCTATCAATGCCAGCCCTGCCACTCCCTCAAACTCGTCACCCAGCAAGGGCTAGACCATGATGACTGGAAAGAAACCCTGGAGTGGATGGTTGAAGAACAGGGAATGCCAGAGCCAGAGCCGGAGGAGTGGCTAGCGATGCTGGAATACCTGACCAGATTTTATGGCCGAGACAGGCTGGCCGCAGGTATGGAAGAAAATAAAGCCGCTCATTCCAACTGAACAATTTATTATTCGCTGTTTTGCGCGATTTGTGCCGCCTTTTCCACGGTGACCTGTGCCTGCCGGATAGAGGCGATATCAATCAAGCGACCGTCCAGGGCAACCGCCCCCCGGCCTTCCTTTTTCGCCTCTTCCATAGCCTCCAGAATACGATGCGCCTTGGTCACTTCGGCGTCGCTGGGGCTAAACAGATCATTGGCTTGATCGATCTGGCTCGGATGGATGGCCCATTTACCCTCACACCCCAGCGTCGATGCCCGCATGGCCTGGGCAGCATAGCCCTCAGGATCAGAAAAATCACCGAATGGCCCATCAATGGGGCGAAGACCGTTGGCACGGGCGACGACAACCATCTTTGCAATCGGATAATGCCACATATCCCCCCAATGCACATCACGGTTTCCTCCATCATCCGGATCAGTAAGAACGGCGTAATCCTTGTTAGGTCCGCCAATTACCGTTGTCCGGGCTTTTGTCGATGCAGCGTAATCCGCAACACCGAAATGAAGGGACTCATTGCGTTTTGAAGCGGCGGCGATTTCCGGCAGGTTTTGCATTCCAAGCGCGGTTTCGATAATAAGCTCGAACCCGATGCGCTTATCCAAGCCCATGCCATCTTCAATTTGGGTGCACATCATATCGATGGCGTAAACATCAGAAGCCGTGCCGACCTTTGGTATCATAATCAGATCAAGACTCGCACCGGCCTGCTCGACCACGTCAACCACGTCACGATACATGTAGTGGGTATCCAGGCCGTTTATCCGAACCGAAACCGTTTTTCCTGACCAATCCAGATCATTCAGTGCCTCAATGATATTCTTGCGCGCCTGCACCTTGTCGTCGGGTGCAACCGCATCTTCCAGGTCAAGAAAGACAACGTCGGCGCTGCTTTTTGCCGCTTTTTCCATAAAACTCGGGTTTGAGCCGGGGACTGCCAGTTCCGAGCGGTTCAAGCGGGCGGGTGCTTGATCTACGATATGAAAACTCATGCCCAATCTCCTTGCGTACCGGGAAGAATGATAGTTTGTACTGGATTTTGAGTTCTATGCCCTGCTGTCTGTCCGTCCCCGGACCAAATCACAGGTCTGATGAACTTAATCCGGCTGCACAATGCGTCAATTCGGAACATCGTTCAAGCATTCCGCGTGACATACCGGGGCCTTTATGAAGAATTGCCTGGTCCAACACCCTTTTTGACGCGAACAGATAACAATGTCAGATAAGCCCGCCATCCTTGTAACCCGCCGCCTACCCGACGCTGTCCATGACCGTTTACAGCGAGACTACACCCCCGATCTTAACCTCGAAGATGTGCTGTACAATGACGAAGAGATTTTGCGACGCGCTCAGTCATGCAACGCAATTCTGCCCTGTCATACTGAACACTTTACGCGTTCACTGGTCCAGCAGTTACCCGACAACGTAAAGATTGTTGCCAATTTCTCTGTTGGTGTGGATCACTGTGATCTGGAAGCCTTCAAGGCGCGTGGGATTGTTGTAACCAACACGCCGGATGTTCTGAGTGACGCCACAGCCGAAACAGCCATGCTACTTGTTTTGGGCGCGGCGAGACGCGCGTCTGAGGGGGAACGAATGATGCGGAACGGGACCTGGAAGGATTGGAGCCCCGCTTTCATGGTTGGCACGGCGGTAACGGGTAAAACACTCGGCATTATTGGCATGGGCCGTGTCGGTCAAACCCTCGCGCAGCGGGCACGCGGGTTCCAAATGAAAATCCTCTACCACAACCGCAGCCGACTGAATAATGACGTGGAACAAGGAGCCCGGTTTTACGAAAATTTGGATGAAATGCTTCCCCATTGCGATATTCTATCAGTTAACTGCCCTTTAACACCGGAGACAAAAAACCTGATGAACTCGGCCCGGTTTGCCCGCTTGCCCAAGGGCGCTGTTTTTGTAAACACGGCCAGAGGGGCGTTGGTTGATGAGGCCGCCTTGATAGATGCCCTGAAAACCGGGCAACTCAGCGCAGCGGGTTTGGATGTTTACGCAACGGAACCTGGCGGAAACGCCGAAATCGCCGCCCTCGAAAATACGTTCCTGCTCCCCCACATCGGCAGTGCAAACAAGGAAACAAGGGCTGCCATGGGCTTTCGTGCCCTCGACAATCTCGATGCCTATTTTGCCGGTCGCGCGCCCCGAGACCGGGTTGCGTGAAACGCCTGATATCCCATTATATCTCATTTTCAGTAGCAGAAATTGCTAACAAATTCAGATCGTATATCTTATACTTCGTGACTTTCGTCGAGCAGCGTGCTTGACTCAGATATCTTGCCACCGTCGCCACACATTTAATTCTGGCGAAGCATAGCAACAAAAAGGGTTACAGGTGGAGTAACCAAACCAGTTGTCGACAGGGAGGAAATCATAATGTCAGACAAAGAGTTGAAGACCACAACACCGAAAAAAGACGTTTCACGCCGTAAGTTTTTACGCACGGCTTCTGTGGCGGGTGCCGGTGCAGCCGTCACCGCCGTTGCCGCCCCTAACATCGCGAAAGCCGAACCTACTGTATTGAAAGTTCAGGCTGCCTGGGGTGGTGGTATTTTCTTGGAAAATGCCAAAAGCTACGTTGATCGTGTACACGCCATGGCTGGCAAAGACCTGAAAATTGATCTTCTGGCCGTGAACTCGGTGGTTAAAACCAGTCAGATGCAGGACGCCGTTCACCGTGGCGTTCTCGACGGGGCTCACTACGTCCCGGCCTACTGGTATTCCAAATCAAAAACCGCGTCCCTGTTCGGAACCGGCCCTTGTTTCGGCTGGTCTGCGCAGGAATTGCTGGGCTGGATTCACTATGGCGGGGGCATGGATTTGTTCAACGAGCTGATGGGGAACCTCAACCTTAATCTGGTTAGCTTCTTCAACAGCCCCATGCCGGCACAGCCTCTCGGCTGGTTTAAAGAAGAAATCAAGGATGCCTCGCAAATGAGCGGCCTGAAATATCGGACCGTTGGTCTTGCCGCCGACGTGTTGTTGGAAATGGGCATGTCCGTGGTTCAGTTGCCAGGCGGCGAAATTCAGCCCGCCATGAAGAGTGGCCTGATCGATGCAGCCGAATTCAACAACCCCACATCAGACCGTGATTTTGGCATGCAGGACGTCTCCAAGCATTACCATCTCGCCAGTTTCCACCAATCTCAGGAAGCTTTCGAAATCACCTTTAACAAGGACAAGTTCAATTCTCTTCCCTCTGAGCATCAGGCAATACTGCGCCATGCCTCCGAAGCCGAGAATTCCAATTTCTACTGGCACAACACCTTGCGGTATGCCGACGATCTTGTTGCCTTGAAAGACGAACATGGTGTCAACGTGTACCGCACACCGGATTCCGTTATGTCAGAGCAACTGAAGGCCTGGGACGTCGTTGTAGAACGCATTTCCGGTGAAGATCCCTTCTTCGCTAAGGTGATCGATTCCCAGAAAACCTATGCCAAGAAAGTTATGAATTACCTGCTGTTGAACCAGCCGGATTACGGTTTGGCCTACAGACACCACTTTGGTTGATCGCCACAGGTAATTGTAGGATCACTCAAATGAGATAAGGGTACGAGGGACAGCCTCCGGGCTGTCCCTCGACACCGTTATCACCGGGGGATACGGGAGTTTTTGCCCTTGCCGAAACTTATTCATGCCATCGAGAGCTTCAATATCTGGATTGGACGGGCGTTCGGCTGGTGCATCCTGATTCTGACTTTTTCCGTTGCTTATGAAGTCTTTGTTCGATACGTCCTGAACGCACCAACTGTCTGGGCCTTTGATATGATGGTACAGATGTACGGGGCCCTTTTCCTCATGGCCGGTCCCTATGCGTTGGCACAGGATACACACGTCCGCGCTGATGTGATTTATCGCTTTCTGCCGCCCCGATGGCAGGCGCGTGTGGATTTAACGCTCTACATTTTGTTTTTCTTCCCAGGCATGTTGGCACTGTTCTGGTTTGGTTGGGAAATCGCCGCCGACTCATGGCGCTACCAGGAAGTGAGCTGGAACAGTCCGGCACGTATCCAGATCTATTTTTTCAAAACCCTGATCCCGCTCGCGGGCGCACTGTTTATTCTTCAGGGTATTGGCGAATGCATGCGGTGCTGGCTCGCCATCAAGAACAACGCATGGCTGGAACGCCACGAAGATTCCAGGGAAACAGAGGATATGCTGATGGCCCAATTCGGTGAAGGGAACAGCCCGTCATGACAAACCCCGAAGTCGCAATGGTGATGCTATCCCTGTTTATTTTAATGGTGCTGTTAGGTTTTCCTGTGGCTTTTACCTTGCTCGCCATGGGCGTTGGGTTCGGATTTTACGCTTACCATGATGCCGGCAGCATTCAAACCATCGCCGATGTTCTTAACAACCGTATATTCTACCTTTTGAACCAGAATACATATTCGGTGATGGAGAACGATACGCTCGTCGCTATCCCCTTGTTTCTGTTTATGGGATACGTTGTTGAACGGGCCAACATCGTCAACAAGCTCTTCTATTCGCTACAGATGGCAGCCCGCAACTTGCCCGGTTCCATGGCCATCGCAGCCCTGATTACCTGCGCCGTATTTTCGACCGCAAGCGGCATTGTTGGTGCCGTTGTCACGCTTATGGGGTTGCTTGCTTTTCCGGCTATGGCAAAAGCCAACTACGAAAAGAGCTTTGCGTCAGGTGTCATATGTGCCGGTGGTACGTTGGGTATTCTGATCCCGCCCTCGATCATGCTTATCGTTTATGCGGCTATTGCGGAATTGTCTCCACTGCGTCTTTACGCGGCAGCCATGTTTCCTGGACTGTTGCTCGCCGTTTGCTACATCATTTATGTAATTATCCGGGTTATGATCAATCCATCCATCGCGCCAAAACCGCGCGATGAGGATGTTCCGCCGGTTAGCACCGTCTATTGGAATCTAATCACCTCATTCCTGCCGCTGACGGCGCTTATCATGCTGGTTCTGGGGTCTATACTGGGCGGTCTCGCCACCCCTGCGGAAGCCGCCGCTATGGGGGCGCTTGGCGGTCTGGTACTGGCTGCCTTGTATCGCTCTTTGACCTGGGAAATGTTGAAAGATTCCGTGTATCTGACTGCCAAGGCCACCGCCATGGTGTGTTGGTTGTTTGTGGGCTCATGGACCTTTGCCTCGGTTTTCTCCTATCTCGGCGGTCATGAAATTATCGAGCATTTCATTCTCGGGTTCAATTTGGCACCCTGGCAGTTCCTGATCCTGGTTCAAGTCATTATTTTTGCCTTGGGATGGCCGCTGGAATGGTCGGAGATTCTGATCATCTTTGTTCCCATTTTTCTACCCATGCTGGATACCTTTGGCGTTAACCCCTACTTCTTTGCCATGTTGGTGGCACTCAACCTGCAAACATCATTTCTGACTCCACCCATGGCGATGTCGGCTTACTACCTGAAAGGTGTGCTTGGGAACATCATCCAGCTTGTTGATATCTTCAAGGGAATCATGCCGTACCTTGCCATTGTGATCTTTATCATGGTGATGATGTATCAGTTCCCGGGGATAGCCTTGTGGTTACCAGACGAACTGTTCGGTCCCTATATTCCGGGATAACTCAGCTTTGCGGAGGCCTACAGCGATGTCAAAAGACAAGATTGATATTTTTTCAGGATTAGTGGGCTCTCTTCTTATCTCGGCCTTTGTTCTGGGACTTGCAGAGAGCATTACGTCCGGATTTGCCGGGTTTTGGGGCGGCTTTCCTTTCTGGGTAATCAGCCTGTTCGTCCTAACCCTGGTGTTTTACGATTTCTGGGACAGCTGTCTGCGTAGAAAGAAATAACGCCCGCCGCTTTCAGGGATTTCCAGATCATGACCGATAGTGCTGCTGGCCTCAACGGAATGGGTATCGCCCAGTCTGCAAAAGCCATTCGCAATGGACAAGTATCTGCGGTGGAACTCGCCAAGGACTGTCTAGACCGTATTGACGAATTTGAAGAAACTATCGGTGCCTGGGCGTGCCTCAAACCAGAGGGCATTCTCAAATCTGCTGAAGCGCTCGATTTTCATCGTCAACAAGGACATGCTCTGGGACCGCTACATGGCGTTCCCATCGGCATCAAAGATATTATCGACACCGCGCACGTACCGACGGAATACGGCTCGCCTCTCTATGCGGGTCGGGTCCCTCACGAAGATGCAACTGTTGTCGCGCGACTCCGGCAGGCTGGTGCATTGATCATGGGTAAAACAGTAACGGCGGAATTGGCTAATTGCGGCCCGGGAAAGACCTGCAATCCTCATGACCCGGAGCGAACACCGGGCGGTTCATCAAGCGGCTCGGCCGCCGCTGTTGCGGCATACATGGTGCCCGGTGCCCTTGGCACACAGACAGTCGGCTCCATAATCCGACCGGCCTCTTTTTGCGGTATTTACGGCTTCAAACCGACCTATGGCCTGATCCCGAGAACCGGTGTTCTAATGCAATCCTTTTCACATGATCAGTTGGGCACCTTTGCCCGTTCTGTTGAGGATATTGCTATTCTGACTGAATTACTCATCGGTCATGACCCTGGAGACCAGGCTGTCAGCCCCCTATGTGGACCAGGCACTCTCTCGGGTATTGCCATGTCGGAACCACCCCTGGGCGCAAAACTGGCATTTGTTAAAACACCGATGTGGGATGAGGCAAAATCAGTTACCAAGGACGCTTTCAGAGAACTCTGTGATGTTTTGGGCGACGACGTTCAGGAAGTGCCTCTGCCCGATTCGTTCGAAAACCTCATGACCTGGCATCGTACCGTCGTTGAGGCTGAATGTGCGGAAGCCTATGCCCGAGAATACGAAGCCGGGGCGGGCAAAATTCATCCTGATCTACGAGCGCAGATTGAACGCGGCCAAAAAATTGCCGCCAAGGATTTCCTTATCGCGTCGAGACAGCGAAAATACCTTAATGCATTACTGGATAACATCTTCGACGAATTTGATGCCCTGTTGACACCTGGCGCCACGGGTGAAGCCCCAGAGGGGTTGAGCAGTACCGGCGACCCTGTTTTTTGTGCCCCTTGGAGCTTTTGCGGAACGCCCGCCATATCCCTTCCCCTGATGCAAGGAGAAAACGGCTTACCTCTGGGTGTTCAACTGGTCGGCCGCTGGGGTGATGATGCACGGTTGTTACGCACAGCCCGATGGCTGGAAAACCGCCTGCAAGACTCCTGATTTCAATCGCCCGGATCAATTTTCCGTGAGTAACGGGTTTTCGTGTGCCAGAGGGTGCGCCGATGAGACAAGGGACTTGAGGCGTTCATTCAGGACATAGGTGTAAATCTGGGTGGTCGTAATATCCGAGTGCCCCAGCATTTGCTGTAAAGACCTCAGGTCAGCTCCATGGGCGAGCAGATGGCTGGCGAAGGAATGCCTCAGCACATGCGGCGAAACTTTGCGGGGATCAATCCCGGCGTTCACCGCAAGCTCCTTGATAAGCTGGTGAAAACGCGCACGCGTGAGAAAACCATTTTTTCCGCGAGACGGAAACAGAAAGCTACTGGCCGGGCCCGTTGCCTTTCCCTTAGGCAGAAAACCTTCGCGAATGCTTCTATATGCTTCAAGGGCTTCAATAGCGGGGGGGCTCATCGGAACCATTCTCTCTTTCCCGCCCTTGCCACGGACAATCAGCATAGAATTATCCGCGCTAACAGCCGATAACGGTAAGCCAACCAGTTCTGTTACCCTCAATCCCGTTGAATACAAAATCTCCAGAAGTGCGACCAGCCGCAAGCCCTCCGGTCCCGGAACGGTGTCCGCCCGGTCCAGAAGCATAGCTACTTCGTCTTCGCTCAGATATTTGGGTAAACTCCTACCTACCGCAGGGCTGTCAACGGCGGCTACGGGGTTGTCAGAGCGTATTCCTTCGGAAAACAGAAAGAGAAAAAACATTCGCAATGAAGACAGATGCCGCGCCGATGAATTGGCCGCCATACCACTGGAGGAAAGATGCTTCATGTACGCTTTGATCAGACTTGTATCTGCGTCTTCCGGCTGACGCTGCCTTGATCCGGCAAACGCCATGAACCGGTTCAGATCACGCCCGTAGGCGGCAACAGTGTTCGAACTGGCATTGCGCTCAACCATAAGCATCTGAAGAAAGGCATCTATCAACCGCCTCCCCGGGTCGCGGCGGGGCTGCCTGTTTTGAGTCGATCTGTCGCCCCGGGACATTACAAGCCACTCGTGATTGCAGCTTCGATCGCGAGTGCGCGCGCTTCTCTTTCCAGTCCAAGCTGCCCCAAACTTCGGATGACATGTCCGACGACGACCGGATTGGGTGTAATCGCGCCATTTTCCCCCAACACCAACGCTGCAAGAAGTATAGCTTCCCCCGCGCGGCCACTGTTGGTTGCAGACAACAGCCTGAACCAAAGAGCCGGGTCGGGAATCTCGTTTGATCGCGCCATTGTTTTCGGCGGTACCGGCATTTCATCCTGCTCCGTCGAAGCATTCTCATTGGCCTGGCGGTCATATCCGATGTCGGCAATGTAGGGTTGTTCGCGCAGTGATTCCCACATTTGCGGCGGCACGGGCGATCCTAAACTATCGAGAAGCGAGAAAAGTAGCGCGGCCTTTTCTCGCCAATCGTTCTCCTGCCTGATCATTGCCAGCCATTCCGAGGGGCGAACATTTGTTGCACCGGAATGATCATTTATCCCTGCCAAACGTAGGAGCGGGGACAGTTCAACAAGGGTTTGCTTCGCGTCCTTCTGAACGGTTGCGTTATGCGCGAGCATTTGCAACCAGGCAGCTGTTCTGTCGTTGTAACCCGTCAGGACGAATGCTCGAATTACATCTCCGGCGAACCAGACCAGATCAGAACGCGGCGGCAGCCCCCGTATTACGTCCATAAAGGCATCAATGGTCGAGGCGTAAAGCCCATCTCTCCTCGCATATCGCAATGCAAGAGAAACCGCTTCCGCCTGAGCACTTTGAACGCTTTGCTTCGTCGCAGCCTGGTACAACAAAGCCCGAGCCAGATGCCCGTCCATGGTTTCCGATGAGCTGAGTGGACTAGCGCGTTGTTCGTCTGAAAACGTCACAGACGACATTATTGCACGGAAATCGTCTGCTGATATCGTCCCGGATGCAAAAGCCTGCTCTCCCGATATCAACCTTTCTTCAGGATCAAGCGATGTGTTCGCGGCGATCATTGCGAGAATAACGGGTGACGGTGTTTGGCTGCCGAGAATGTCTTCACCCAAACGGGCGTTACTGGCTTTGACCACAGCCATATACAGCGGAGTCTGGCTTTCCAGATCATTCAGGATCGGAACATTGCCGTGCATCATTGAATCCAGCATCAAAAACAGACCAGGATCATCCGTACCCAATTCCCGCATAAGAGATATACCGAGTTGAGCTTCCGCAAATGATCCAGCCAAAACCTGACAGAAAAGCAACAGTTTCTGCCAGTATTCTTCTGTCGTCTCTCGAGCCTCGGTACTTGCCAGAGCGCACGCGTCGACAAGCCGGTTTTCCGAAAGAGCGACATCCGCTTCAATTTGAACCAATCTTGGGTTTGCACTCCGTCCGGGTGTTATGGACAAAAGCGATGCCGCCGATTTGGTTTCCCCGATAGAAGATAGGGCCTGCAGGCGGCGCTCGATGAAGGCGCCCTCCCGTTCCATGATATCCGGCGGTGTTGCCTGACTAAGGAGTAGCCGCCTAAGAGCGGAACGAACCGCCGGAGAGCGAAGGGCTGCTGAGAGTTCTCGCAGAAGAAAATCAATGCTCTCAAACCGTGTTCCCTGCCAAATTGCAGGACTCAGCCCGCCATTCTCAGGAGTCAGTGTGCCGACACTATCCGATGTCACCGCGCTGAGATGATTAATCTCGATTGCGTTGGAACCGCTCCCAATGCTGCCAACAGCATCTTCATTGGTTTGCGGGGCAACAGTCCAGCCATCATCATATTGATTTGATCCTGTTGGAGCTTCACCCTCTGAAGGCTCCGGAGACAAATCTTGTGGTGTCAATCCGATCGGCTGCTCCAGTTGAATATTCGTGTTTTGGCTCTGAGAGGGCAGCGTGTTGGGGTTTGTGCCTGATTCTTCCAAATCCGGCAGCAATACCTGAGCCCTGGCAAACTCGACCGTAACGCCCAAGGCCCCAACGTACAACAACAAGGCCGCCGAAACAGACTTAAAACTACTCATCACAACAGGAGAGTGGAATATCCCGTTAATTGGGGAACGTATCATCCGGGATAACCTTTTCAACAGGTGCAGAAGGAGCAGGGATCTGCCAAGTTGCCAAAAACACGACCCCACCAATCAACCCCGCAGCCAACAACAGAATGATACCTGAAACTCGCATTAATTTCTCTCAGCCCATTCTGAAGAGGTCTACCCACGCCAATCCGGGTTTGTAATAGAGTATGTATAAATTAGGGTGTATAGAATTCAACTGTGACATCATTTAGGCAATGAGTTGTTGTAAATTTTTTGCCCGGATACCCAGGTTAGATGACGAAATCAAAATCCAGACCTACGGAACTGGCGCAGGCAGAGAGCATTGTTCTTGTCGGTCTTATGGGTGCCGGAAAAACAACAGTCGGCCGAAAACTGGCGGGTTTGCTGGATATTCCGTTCGTCGATGCCGACCAGGAAATTGAAAAAGCAGCGGGATGTACGATCGAGGACTTTTTCGACCTGCATGGCGAGGAGGAATTTCGGAAAGGTGAAGTGAAAGTGATCAAACGGCTTCTGAAATCCGGGCCCCAGGTCCTGGCAACGGGGGGCGGCGCGTTTATGAGTCCTGCGATTCGCGAAGCAATTACGAAATACGGCACCTCTGTCTGGCTACGCGCGGACATAGATGTGCTGCAAAAACGGACAGGTCGCAGGGGTGGTCGACCGCTCCTGAAGGGGAAAAACGTCAGAGACGTCTTGTCCCGACTGATTGAAACAAGATACCCCGTCTATGGCACTGCAGACGTCGTCGTTGACACCAATCAGGAAAGCATCGACCTCACAGCGGAAACGATTGTAAGCGCACTAAAAAACCGGAATCAGGCATCGATTGGCCAACCGGAAGAGAACAAGGTTTCTGCATGAGCGATTTACAGGAAGCATCCCGCGTTACGGTCAATCTGGCGGGGCGCAGTTATGATATTCATGTTGGCGAAGGCCTTTTGTCACGGGCGAGTGACCTGATCACCCCTTTTTTAAGCACGTCTAGGACAATTATCGTCACGGACGAGAATGTCGCCATGTACTGGCTGGCACCGGTTCAGACATCACTGGAAAGTTCCGGCGTCGATGTGCAAACCATCGTCCTACCCGCAGGAGAAGCGACAAAGAGTTACAGCAATCTCGAATATCTTGTTGAATTTTTTCTGAATTCAGGGATTGAACGTCACTCCGCCGTTATTGCCCTCGGGGGCGGCGTCATCGGGGATTTGGTCGGATTTGCCGCGGCGATCACCCTACGTGGGATCAATTTCATACAGATACCCACGACATTACTTGCACAGGTCGACAGCTCCGTTGGCGGTAAAACAGCAATCAACTCACAACACGGGAAAAATCTTGTCGGCGCATTCCATCAACCAAAGTTGGTTCTGGCGGATCTTGACACCTTAAAGACGCTGCCGGACCGCGAGGTTCTGGCGGGATATGCCGAAGTGGTGAAATACGGCCTTATTCGTGATGCTGGGTTCTTTGAATGGCTGGAAATCAATGGAAAACGATTGCTCCAGGGAGACCTGCAATCACAACGACATGCCGTCGCCCATAGTTGCGAAGCAAAGGCAGTGATTGTTACAGCGGATGAACGGGAAAGCAATATTCGGGCATTGCTCAATTTCGGCCACACCTTTGCTCATGCGCTCGAAGCACAGAATGCCTACGGCCCGGCACTTTTACACGGTGAAGCCGTTTCAATCGGGTCCGTTCTGGCGATGCGACTTTCCGAACGACTAGGGGTTTGCGCGCACGGCAACGCCGAACGGCTCCAGTGCCATCTTCGATCGATCAACATGATGACGGAAATATCCGATATCGACGGCGCAGAAAACTGGGACGCCGATACCCTTCTCGATCATATGGGGCACGACAAAAAGGTTCAGGGTGGAAAACTCACGTTCATCCTCGCTCGCGACATCGGCGATGCTTACATCAGTTCCGACGTGGAAAATGACGATGTTGTGGCGATATTGGAAGCCAGCCTGAAAGCCGGATAATTATGTTGTTAACCCTCTCTGCGATCTTTTTTCTGCTGCTGCTGTCAGCCTTTTTTTCAGGTTCCGAAACAGCGCTCACGGCTGCTTCTAGGCCGACCATGCACCAACTGGAGCAAGACGGCAGTGACAGAGCTGCAATCGTCAATAAGCTGCATGCCCGAAAAGACCGATTGATCGGGACTATTTTGTTGGGCAACAATCTGGTCAATATCCTGGCATCTGCCCTAGCGACCAGTGCATTGATTGCCTTGTTTGGCGAGGCGGGAGTAGTCTATGCCACGATTGCCATGACCGTTCTGGTCCTCGTATTTGCCGAAATCATGCCGAAGAGTTATGCCTTTGATAACGCAAACCGGATGGCGTTGTTTATTGCACCGATCATTCGCTTTCTCGTGGTTCTGCTATACCCGTTCACCCAGACGATCAACGGAGTAATCTGGGTGATATTTAAGATTATGCGGCAACACTACGATGCCCGCTCGGCCTACGGACGCGGCGACGAGGAACTTCGCGGGGCAATTGAGCTCCATGATCGCGAAGACGCCGATGTCAAATCGGAACGTGACATGTTGCGAAGCGTGCTTGACCTGGCAGAGGTTCAGGTCGGCGAGGTGATGACGCATCGAAAAAACGTGGAAACTATTGGGGCAGATTTGCCCCCGGAAGAAATTGTGGCACAGGTTCTCAAAAGCCCGTTCACCCGCATTCCCCTATGGCAAGACGATCCGGACAACATCGTCGGTGTCTTGCACGCCAAAGCTCTACTGCGGGCGCTCTACAAAACGGACCAGGCCGACATCGCCAACCTGGACGTTGTGTCACTGGCCGCTGATCCCTGGTTCGTTCCGGAAACCACCACCCTGGACGACCAGCTGGAAGCCTTCCGAGAGCGCCATGCGCATTCCGCCTTTGTCATTGACGAATACGGTGTGCTCATGGGAATGGTCACACTTGAAGATATCCTCGAAGAAATCGTTGGAGATATTGAAGATGAACATGATGTTTCGGTCTCCGGCGTTCGACAGACGCAGGGCGACAGTTACATCGTTGAGGGTACTGTAACCATTCGTGACCTGAACCGCGAACTGGAATGGGATCTTCCGGATGAAGAAGCTTCGACGATTGCCGGACTGGTTTTGCATGAGTCGCGGCGTATTCCCGAGGTAGGACAAGCCTTCATGTTTCATTCTTTCCGGTTTGAAATTCTCCAACGGCAACGGAACCAAATAACTTCCGTACGCATCACGCCGCCGCTACATCATGATTCTGAATGATTTTTCATATCATCTCGCTTCATGGTACATTTTTTCATCATTTCAGGTTACAATGATCCATGTAAAGGGTCTGATCCCCTGCTCAAATGATCCGACCCGCAGTTTGGAGTGGGACCATGATGCAAAAAATCATACCGGATGTGGTTGAAAGTCAGGATGTCAAAACGGTAACTGTTTCAGAAAGCGCACGGGCGGCGGCTGAAGCAATGGTATCAGCTAACGTCTCAGCGGTTGTTGTTGTCGACGATAACGGGCAGTTAATCGGCATCCTTACGGAACGAGACCTTACTCGACAGATCGTTGCAAAGGGCGGCAATGCAGATGAGGTGAACGTCGGCGACGTGATGACCGCTAATCCCGACACTCTGGATCCGAACGACTCGGCGAGCGATGCGCTTGAACTCATGCACGCCCGTGGCTATCGGCATTTACCTGTGGCCGTCGACGGGAAATGCGTCGCTATGGTTTCCATTCGCGATCTCTATGCCACCATGAAAGAAGCGTTGGAGGAAGATATACGGGAAACCGAAGCTTTTGTCTTTGGTGATCGATACGGCGCCTGATAAACTCTCCAGAGCCACTTGAGTTTATAGCATATTCTAGAAAAAATCGTGATGCGAACCTGTGCTTTTAGCGGGCCTGTCAAAACCGCCCCGAAGGAGTTTTCATGTCTTTGTCCAGACCCGTATCTCGCTCCCATGTTCACACCCGCTCCATCACCTGCTGTGGGTACGAACGCGACGACGGATTATGGGATATTGAAGCGACACTCAAAGACACAAAGAGCTATTCGTTCGAAAACCATGACCGTGGAAGTATTTGCGCCGGTGAACCCATCCATGAAATGCAGGTTCGAGTAACACTTGACCCTGATTTTGTGATCCACGAAGCGGAAGCGGCAACATTGAACAGCCCTTTCAAAACCTGTCCCGATATCGCCTCGGCATACAGAACCCTAAAAGGCCTTCGTATTGGGCCAGGCTGGCGAAATGCGGTTCTGGAACGCGTTGGACATGTTAAAGGCTGCACCCATTTGACGGAACTTTTGCTGGGTCCAATCGGGACAACAGCCTTCCAGACCATTGGTGGCAGCAAGCTCAAATCGTCAGATAAGGAAAAATCCAGCGCAGGAAAAAGAATGATCAACACCTGTCATGCTCTGTCAAGCGACGGTGAGGTGACCAAACGAGAATGGCCTCATCTTTATTCCGGAAACTAACCTGATTGCAGCGATACGGTCGAAATGACGGCGGTTCCACCTGTCTCCAGTATGTCTTGGGCCAGTCCTGGCTTCATCTTTTAACCGTTCGCGGCGGCCCCGGGAGTATCTCCACCATACAGTTCCACTATAAGAAGTTGAGTGCCACAACAACAATACTTGAACGAGAATCGTGACAGTTAGATCATGTTTTTGTATTCTTCGGGAGTTTGAGTCTTCATGGCGAGGGCGTGCAATCCTTGGGCAAAAGCCTCCTTCAAGAACCCGTAGACCATTTGCTGGCGTTCCACTCTGTGAACGCCCTCGAATTGATGGGAAACGACAACGACATTGTAGTGGGTTTCGCCCCCGGGGCGCGCCCCTGCATGTCCCGCATGTAGATGCGACTCATCGATGACCTCCAGAACTTCAGGATTCAGTCCCTCTGCTAGCGCCCGTCTGATCAATTCTTCCATTGTAGGCTCTCTGCTTAAATCATACCGCAATGTTGATACCAGGCCTTGCGGTCACGGAGTCCTGCTATCATAGTGAAACCATGAACAAAAAGCATACATCTTTCCAGAATGACACAGGCACAGGGCCAACCCGGCTTTGTGATTGGCCTGGATGCAAACAAGCAGGAGAGTTTCGTGCGCCGAAATCTCGCGAAGAGCTGGATACATACCTCTGGTTCTGCCTGGAGCATATTCGTGAATACAACAAGTCCTGGAATTATTATGAAGGCATGAACGATATGGAAGTTGAGGAAGATCTCCGGCGGGATACGGTCTGGGACAGACCAACATGGAGATTGGGGTCTAACGCTGGCGCTTTTGGCTCTGGGAGTGAGGCTGATCCTTTCAATCTATTTAGCGACGGGGGGCGCACCAGCTCAAACGGTGGCGTGCCCGGTGTTCGGCCGCCACTGAACAAAGAGGAGGAAAACGCCTATCGTGTGTTGGGACTGGAATACCCGGTTTCCTCGGAAGACATCAAAATTCGCTATAAAGCGCTCGTCAAGGAACATCACCCGGATGCAAACAAGGGAGCGCCCGGGGCAGAAGAGAAACTGAAAGAAATTAACCAAGCCTATCACACCTTGCGAGACGCTCTGTCAGTTTAGGCAAGAACCTGGTCGCGAAAATCTACAAGAGGCCGTCTCTGTCTGCTTAAAACACCATTGGCCCTGTTTTCTCAAAAACCCGGGCCAGCAGGCCGGTATGACAATGTGGACCTTGACCTTATGAGGTTTTGGCCCTAGGCCATAGCCTCAACGAACCCGAATTTTAACCGGATTGGGTCTACAGACCATGAATGTTCAATCTCCTGCTGATGCTTCCACGGCATTTCCGCTCGACGAACCGGATACAACTGTTTCTGTTCGCGAGACTTTCGGCCTCGATAGTGACATGGAGGTGCCGGCATTTAGTTCTGCTGACGAACATGTTCCCGATATCGATACCTCTTATCTGTTTGACCATGAAACGACCATGGCCATTCTGGCAGGCTTCGCCTACAACCGTCGTGTGATGGTCCAAGGTTATCATGGTACAGGTAAATCGACCCACATTGAACAGGTAGCGGCACGGCTTAACTGGCCCTGTATCCGGATCAATCTGGACAGTCATATCAGCCGAATTGATCTCGTGGGAAAGGACGCAATTGTTCTGAGAGATGGCAAGCAGGTGACAGAATTCCGGGAAGGACTTCTCCCATGGGCTCTTCAGAATCCGACCGCCTTGGTATTCGACGAATACGATGCCGGGCGACCAGACGTTATGTTTGTGATCCAGCGGGTGCTGGAAGTCGAGGGAAAACTGACCCTGCTTGATCAGAATCGGGTAATGCGTCCGCACTCCCATTTCCGACTGTTTTCAACGACCAACACGGTCGGCCTTGGCGATACCACTGGTCTCTACCACGGTACCCAGCAAATAAACCAGGGGCAGATGGATCGCTGGAATATCGTGACGACCCTGAATTATCTAGATGCAGAAGCAGAGGAAAACATCGTTCAATCCAGGGTCCGGGCCTACGATACAGATGAAGGAAAATCAGAAATCACAAGCATGGTTGAATTGGCAAACTTGACCCGCAGTGGCTTCATGAGCGGTGATATCTCAACTGTCATGTCCCCTCGTACAGTCATTACCTGGGCTGAGAACGCTACGATTTTTGCTGATCGGGCCTTCGCTTTCCGGGTGACGTTCCTGAACAAGTGTGATGAGCATGAACGTCCGCTGATTGCTGAGTATTATCAACGGTGTTTTGACGAAGAGTTGCCAGAATCTATTGGTAACGTCGCCCTCACCTGAACGGTGGGGAACACCCGTGAGCCAGAACGAACAACCCTATGAACTTGTGAAACGGGCAACTGCGGCAGCGACGAAGGCCCTTTCAAACAAGCCTGGAACAGAAGTTAGTTTCTCGCAAGGTGCGGCGGGTATTTCCGGCACAACGGCGCAAATGCCCTCTCCGGCGCATCAGATGACCATGGATGGCGTTGCACGATACCGAGGCATGGCGGATGCCCTCGCCATGCGTTTGCGCTATCACGACGCGGCAATACACCAGAAACGCATGCCATCCTCGCCTGAGGCGCGGGCTGTGTTTGAGTCCGTGGAACAGGCGCGATGCGAGAGCCTTGGCGCACGACGGTTGAACGGTGTTGCGGCGAATCTTGATACGTTGATCGATGAACGCTGTCGCGCGAAGGGTTACGCTGGCATCCACGAGCGCAAGGAAGAAGCACTCCCGGATGTTTTGGGTCTTGCGATCAGAAAACAGCTCGGAAATGCAGAGTTACCGGAGGCGGCAAAGAATCTGTTATCCGTCTGGCAGTCGTGGCTGGAAGAGAAAATCGGTGATCAGATTGCCGATCTTGACATCTGCCTGAATGATCAGGCGGCTTTCTCGGACAAAATAATGAACATGCTTCAATCCCTTGATCTGATGGATGGAATGGATAATTACGATTCTGATGACTCCGGTCAGGATGACCAGAATGACGACGATGATACCGGTACCGATGAAGTGGATTCTGAAACCGGCGACATGGAAGCGGAAAGCTCCTCTGCCATGGAATCGGCTGTGGGTGAATCTGAGGATGACGCCGATGGTATGTCGGACAGCGGTGATGATGACATGATGCCGGGCGACGGTGAGGAAGATCCTGCCGGGCCGACACAATGGCAACAAAATTGGTCTGATGGACCAACTGCCAATGCGGCTTATCATGCCTACGCCATGGCGTTTGACGAGGTTATCAGCGCCGCCGAGTTATGCGATCCTGAAGAGCTCAATCGATTACGCCACCACCTTGATCAACAGCTATCCCACTTGCAAGGCATGGTCTCAAAGCTTGCGAACCGCCTCCAACGCGCTTTGCTCGCAAAACAACAGAGGTCCTGGCATTTTGACCTTGACGAAGGGATACTGGACGCTGGTCGTCTTTCACGGGTTGTGATCGACCCGTCGCATCCTCTTTCCTTCAAACAGGAAAGTGAAACCCGGTTCCGGGATACTATCGTGACATTATTGATTGACAATTCCGGGTCTATGCGCGGCCGTCCGATTACGGTCGCCGCCATGAGTGCAGATATTCTCGCAAGAACCCTGGAGCGGTGCGGCGTTAAGGTTGAGGTTCTGGGCTTTACGACCCGATCCTGGAAAGGTGGTTCATCGCGCGAAAAATGGGTTGCTGAAGGTAAACAGAAGGATCCGGGACGCCTCAATGACTTACGCCATATCGTCTATAAGGCGGCTGATATGCCCTGGCGACGGGCACGCACGAACCTCGGCCTGATGCTTCGGGAGGGTCTTCTCAAAGAAAACATTGATGGTGAAGCGTTGTTGTGGGCGCACAATCGGCTGCTTGGACGTCCCGAACAGCGGCGTATTCTTATGGTGATTTCGGATGGTGCTCCGGTTGATGATGCGACATTGTCTGCAAACCCCGGAAACTACCTGGAAAAACACCTCAGAGATGTCATTGAATGGATTGAAACCCGTTCAACCGTTGAACTAACGGCAATCGGCATCGGCCACGACGTCACCCGGTACTATCGACGTGCCGTAACACTTATTGATGCCGAGGAACTGGGAGGTACCATGATGCAAAACCTCATGGAGTTGTTCGACGAAGACGACCCCATTCGTCAGCGCCGCGCCAGTTAACCACTTCCACCCGCGACAAGTTACTGCTGGAGAAGGCGCGTTTACGCTCCCACGAGGTTCTGGCATCATTTTCATCATAACGCCCTCCCATCGGATTGGCGAGCGCGTGATCAGCATCATACCAGTGGGTTTCGCATGTTTTCCCCGATTTCAGCGACCTTCCCCTTGTATAGGTCACAGGCAAGCGCAATAAAAAAAGGCCCGCACCTGCGGGCCGGGTGAAAATCGGATTGTTAGACAAGCCTCAGGCCGCGTTCGCGGTAACCGCTTTTTTGATGCGTTTTTTTAGCCGAACCATGTCCGTTGTTAGCTCGGTATCACGTGTATCCAGCAGAAACGCATCCAGACCGCCTTTGTGCTCCACGGTACGGAGGGCATTCATGCAAACTCTCAATCGAACTCTTTCACCCAGGGTTTCGCTCAACAGCGTTGTCGCCTGGAGATTGGGAAGATAGCGCCGACGGGTTTTGTTGTGCGCGTGGCTCACATTATTACCTGTCAACACACCCTTACCAGTTAATTCACAGCGGCGCGCCATAACTTTATTCCCTCAAAAATTTATTTAGCGATCACGTTTTGCCGAAAATGCAAGCCTTGTACTGCCTGTCAGCAAACGTCATGATCATCCCTTCTGGACGGCGGTTTGTAAGGGACACGGACATGGACGTCAAGGCCTTTTACCACCTTTATCGCTGTAAAGGAAACGGGCTGTAAAGATATGCGCAACCATCGCCATGAACAGCTTCTTCCCACGGTCGCTGCCCGGGAAACGTTCTTCAGTGTCGAAACGGACAGGCAAAACGCGACCTTAGCGATTGCCGGTGTTCCCCTGGATATCGAAGCGACCAATCTCGCCGGTTTGAGGGATAGTCGGGCGGCCGTTCGACGGGCAAGCCGTATGGTTGGAGGAGAGTATTCCGGGCTGTGGAAGGATAGTCAGATTGAGTTTTTTCAGGAGAATTGAAGATGACATACACTCTTTACAATGCCGCCGGTACCGGCAGTTTCGTCGTCGACGCCGCCCTGGCTTGGGCAGAGGCGGAATATACACGCATCGAGATTAACCTGGGCAATGGCCTCAGCCTCGACGGTGACCTTGCCCACGTTAACCCCATGAAGCAGGTCCCTGTTCTTGTTCTGCCCTCCGGTGAGATAATGACCGAATCTGCGGCTATCGCCATACATCTGAGCACCATGTTTCCCGCTCGGGGACTTGCGCCCTCTCCCGGCACCACAGAGCACGCTCGTTTCCTGAGGTGGATGGTGTTCATGTCAGTCAATCTTTATGAGACAGACCTCCGGTGTTTTTACAGTGACCGATACACCAAAGGCCGGGAAGCATCGGCTCATTCTGACGTCAAAATGTCGGCAATTGATCAATTCCATGATGCCTGCGGCGTCCTGGAACAGGAACTCGAAAAAAAGGGGCCGTTTGTCTCTGGCGAGCAAATTTCAATTGCCGATGTCTATCTGGTTATGCTGGTTTCCTGGATGGCGCAAGAGAGTGATCTTTCCAAATTCAGAGGGATCGCCCGCATTCGCAAGGAAGTTGAACGGCATCCGGTTGCCGGTCCGCTACTGGAACGTCATGGTCTCTGAGCATCTAACCGACAGATGCATTTTTGACAATTTCGTCGATAACCCCGGCATATACAGTGATGGTGTCCTCCCCTTTCGGTGACAGGCGGTAAACGCCACGGCTCACCCTCTCAAACCAACCATAGTGATTGGCGTGCAGGATCGCCCCTGCCCGCTCGACGCCGGTCTCGTCTTTCAGAGTTGCTGGCGAGCGATCCGGTTTTTCTGCCAACGCACAAACCAGGCGGAGAGCGTCCTGACGATAGGCCGTGATAAGTCGCCTGCGGGAAACGCCCCCGGTATTCGGGTCACCAACACGTTCGGCAAACTCTTTGAGGAGCCGCGCCTTCTTTGCCGGTTGTTGCCGCGGGGTATAAACCGCAGGGTCCAGCGCCGCGTAGGCGCGACCGTTTCGAACGAGGATGATACCGATGCCCAGCATTTTGCAGAGCTTGAGAATGCGCCTTCGTTGAGAGCGCCAGCTACCCTTTTTATGATCCGGAAAAGCCACGTAAATCAGCGAGGCAACCCGCAACCTGTCAACGGCTTGCAATACCAGTTCCAGATTGAAGCGCGTTTTTAGCTCAACGACAATCGGCGGCTCGTCGGCGCGCCGGGCTACAATATCGCACGCATTAACTTCGGCCTTTACGTCATATCCCTGCCCTTCCAGAAACACCTTGACCGGTTCATACAGGTCCTGTTCGCGGACCATCGTAAATCCCTGTTGCTATCGCTACCAAGCTGACATCTCGGCCTGAA
The DNA here is from genome assembly GCA_963921245.4 of Rhodospirillales bacterium. Taxonomy (GTDB): domain Bacteria; phylum Pseudomonadota; class Alphaproteobacteria; order Rhodospirillales; family Casp-alpha2; genus JABJGO01. The sequence continues at coordinate 1,918,054 of CAWUEY030000001.1, forward strand.
GGTTTTCGTCGAGTTTGTCGAGGAACTGGTTGGTTGTCATCCAATTCTGATCAGGCCCGATCAGGATTGCCAGATCCTTGGTCATAAAGCCGCTTTCAACAGTATCGACGCAGACCTTTTCAAGCGCCACAGCAAATCGTGTAACATCAGGTGTCCCATCGAATTTTCCCCGTGTTGCCAGGCCGCGGGTCCACGCAAAAATCGAGGCAATAGGGTTGGTCGAGGTTTCTTTGCCCTGCTGATATTGGCGATAGTGACGGGTAACGGTTCCGTGGGCTGCTTCCGCTTCGACGGTTTTACCATCGGGCGTCATCAGAACGGAGGTCATCAGGCCGAGTGAGCCAAACCCCTGAGCGACCGTATCCGATTGAACATCACCATCGTAGTTCTTGCACGCCCATACGAAACCGCCACTCCACTTCATGGCACAGGCCACCATGTCGTCAATCAATCGATGCTCATAGGTGATACCCCTGGCCTTGAACTGATCGGCAAACTCGTTGTCATACACGTCCTGGAACAAATCCATAAAGCGCCCGTCATAAGCTTTCAGGATCGTATTTTTCGTCGACAGATAGACGGGCCAGCCCAGATTTAGGCCATAATTCATGCACGCCCGGGCAAACCCGCGAATGGAGTCGTCCAGATTGTACATCGCCATGGCAACACCGCCATCGGGTGCCCGAAAGACTTCGCGCTCAATGGGTTCTCCGCCCCCTTGCGGAACGAACCTGATGCTCAGGGTCCCTGCACCCGGAAACCTGAAATCAGTCGCCCGGTACTGGTCACCAAAGGCATGACGCCCAATAACGATGGGCTGGGTCCAGCCGGGAACCAGACGCGGCACATTCTGACAGATAATGGGTTGGCGAAAGACTGTACCACCCAGAATGTTTCGGATGGTTCCGTTGGGCGAACGCCACATCTGTTTCAAACTGAATTCCTCGACCCGCGCTTCATCCGGCGTGATCGTCGCACATTTGACGCCAACACCATGTTCCTTAATCGCGTTGGCCGCATCGATGGTAATCTGGTCATCGGTTTCATCCCGGCTCTCTACGCTGAGATCATAATACTTCAGCTCAACATCCAGATAAGGCAGAATAAGCTTGTCCTTGATGAAGGCCCAGATGATCCGGGTCATCTCGTCCCCGTCAAGGTCAACAACCGGGTTTTCTACTCTGATTTTTGACATGATCTTCTCCGCTACCCGAGGCTCGCCTGAGGCTTTTTCGCGTGGCCCAACCATAGGGCGGGGCGGTGGGTTTCACAAGGCCGCCTATCGTGTTCAGCTCGTGTCATGTTCAGAAAGGGCCCGCAATCAAAACAGATTGCCGTCACCGTCCGTCACCGGAGACATCTGCTGTTCCAGTCGTCGGAAAACACCGGAAACGTCGTTTGCCACAGCAAAAAGCTGGCTGGTTTCCTCCCCGAGAAATCCGTGCTCAACGGTCTGATCAATCAGCTTCAACAAAGGATCCCAATATCCCGCAACGTTCACAATAATGATCGGCTTATTGTGCAAACCCAGTTGCCGCCAGGTAATGATCTCAAAGGCTTCTTCCAGCGTTCCCAATCCGCCCGGCATGATAGCGAAGGCATCTGAATTGTTCACAATATGGGCCTTTCTTGTATGCATGGAAGAGGTCACGACGAAATCCTGAATATCGCGCTTCCCCACCTCTCTCTCATCAAGGAACTCCGGTATAACGCCGGTAACGTATCCCCCGCCCGCCAGCACCGATGAGGCAACCAGGTCCATGATCCCGATGGACCCGCCACCATACACCAGCCGAATGCTCCTTTGAGCCATTTCCGCCCCCAGCTCTCGTGCAGCCGCGCTGTATACGGGATCGTTGCCGCTGTGCGCGCCACAGAAGACGCAGAGCGAGGATAGTTGGAAACTGCCAGTATTCATTGGTTTTTTGTCCACCGCGACCATGAAACACACACCTGATCGTGCCTGAGAGTATAAGCCCACCGGCGATGGCACCAGCCCCAAAATTACTAAAAATACAGCGCCGATGTTGCAGGTTGCATAACCGTGTACTATCACTAGGGAAGATAAGGTAACGACCTGCGATAGAACAGGCTGGCATGACTATTCTTAAAAACCCACTTTTTATTGCGACGCTCGGTGGCATCGCCGTCGGCACCGCCATTGCCATTCATCTGGTGGTATCTGAAAATGAGGCGTTGCTATCGCCGCCCTCACCGATTGCCGCGGCAATCGACACTTCTTCGACCTTTTCAACTTCTTCGGAACAGGAAACAACCTCCGGGTCTTCGCCGAAAACCGATGGCATGGTCGCTGACACCGGCGTTCCGACCTTCGACGTTGTTCGCGTCACACCGGAAGGCAGCACCGTTATCGCCGGGCGGGCACCCGCTGGACAGATCGTTGATATCTTTGACGGCGCAACAAGTTTGGGCATGGTGCGGGCCGACGACAATGGCGAATGGGTGTTCGTTCCACCCGCGCCGCTGGAACCCGGCAACCGGGAGTTATCGCTTAAAACTGTGGATGCAAATGGCGCTGTTACGCAATCCGATCAGGTGGTGATGATTGTCGTTCCGGAACGCGGGTCAGAGCAGGAAACTCTTGCCGTCGTTTCCACCAAAAGCGGTGAGGCGGCGTCTGAGGTTTTGCAGAAACCGAGCGGCAGCGCTCGACTGGCCCTCTCCATTGAGGCGTTGGACTATGACGATCAGGGTGAGCTCCGGATGAGTGGCATCGCCGCACCTGATGCGCTGGTAAACATTTACCTGGACAACACCTATATTGGAACGGCCCAAGCCAATGCCAGCGGGTCGTGGAACCTCATTCCTGAAACGCGGGTTCAAACGGGGCTATACGAGCTCCGTGCCGACCAGGTTGACGGCCAGGGAAAGGTGATTGAGCGGACCAGTATGCCCTTCGTTCGTGATGAGCCCGATCTGAGCCTGGACCCTGGATCAACCTACGTGGTGCAGCCCGGTAATTCGCTATGGCGCCTTGCCCGCCGAACCTATGGTGACGGACTGGAATTCACCATCATCTTCGAGGCCAATATGGACCAGATCGGTGATCCGAACCTGATTTATCCCGGGCAAATCTTCACGCTGCCCCAGGACCAGTAACAAGACCCGTACCGGGCCCAGTAGTGATTTCGATTGGGACGCCAGTGTTCCCCCAACCAACCGAGCATTAGCCACCGTCAAAGTGTAGCGGCTTGTCTGGCGCTTGACCATATCGTCGCCTGCCGATAGGAGCGTCTCGGTTGACCGTCCTGTACTTTCTGGCCTGTATTTGCTGTTCAGGGCTTGCTGGCCTGTATTTGCTGGCTTGTCATCCGGCGCCGGGTCGCGATATCATCGGCTTTGGGGTTCATTGCTTCCAAGAAACAATTGATAACATGTTGAAAACCGTACTCGTTCCAATCAATCCGGCGGGCTGGCCCCTCATTGCTATCTTTGCCGGTGTTAGCCTGCTGCTATGGTGGGCCAGCGACGCACTGGGCCTGATCGGTGTGGTCTTGACATTGTGGTGCGTCTATTTTTTTCGCGACCCTGAGCGGTTCACGCCAACCCGTGCTGGCCTGATCGTTTCCCCCGCAGACGGCAGGGTACAGCTTGTTGATCGTGCCGTTCCGCCGTTGGAACTGGACATGGGAAACAAAGAATGTGATCGGGTCTGCATTTTCATGAATGTGTTTAATGTCCATGTAAATCGCGTTCCTGTTGATGGCATCATCCGCAGGATCGCCTATCGGCCTGGCCGGTTTCTCAATGCGTCCCTCGACAAGGCCAGCGTCCATAACGAGCGCGAAAGCTATCTGTTGGAAACGGATACCGGCCATCACGTGGCTTTTGTCCAGATCGCCGGCCTTGTGGCCCGGCGCATCGTTTGCCTGGTTCAGGAAGGCCAGCCCGTCGAGGCCGGGCAACGCTTCGGTCTGATCCGTTTCGGTAGCCGCGTCGATGTCTATCTGCCCAAAGGTGCCGTGCCTCTTGTTACAGAGGGTCAAACCGCCGTTGCCGGCGAAACGGTCATTGCCGATCTCAAGGCCAAGCGGACCGAGAAAAAGCGTGAAGGACGTGCGTCCTGACATGGCTTCTGGGAGGCCCTCCCCTTCCGATAATCTGCCGTCTGGCCCGCCTCGGCAGGATAGAGGGCTGTCCTTTAACCGGATGATCCCCAATCTTCTGACCCTGCTGGCGTTGTGTGCGGGGATGACCGCCATCCGGTTTGCCCTTCAAGAGCGCTGGGAACATGCCGCCCTCGCGTTGGTGGCCGCCGCCATTCTCGATACTCTGGACGGGCGCGTTGCCCGACTGTTGAAAGGCGCCAGCAGGTTCGGCGCTGAACTGGACAGCCTGTCCGATTTCATCTCTTTCGGTGTTGCGCCGGCGATGATGATCTATCTCTGGGCGTTACAGGGAACCAGCCGCCTTGCCTGGCTACTGGCCCTTGTTTTTGCCTGCTGCATGGCGCTGCGCCTGGCACGCTTTAACACCATGCTCGACGACAAGAGTGCCCCGGCCTGGAAGTCCGGGTTTTTCACCGGCACCCCGGCACCGGCGGGCGCGGGCCTCGCGCTGTTTCCCATGGTCCTGTCCTTCCAGATCGGCGATGACGTTGTTCGTACACCGGAAGTCGTGACCCTGTTCATGATCGGAACGGCCTACCTCATGATCAGCCGGGTTCCAACCTTCTCGTTCAAACGCATGAAGGTTCAGCGCCATTGGGTCTTGCCAATACTCGTGTTTTTTGTGGTTCTTGTGGCGGCATCTTTCAGCGCACCATGGCTGACGCTGACAGCCGTGCTGGTGAGCTATATGTTCAGCATCCCCATTGCCGTCATGCGCCACGCCAGGCTGAACCGGCAATGGAAAGCGAAACACCCGGACGGTTAAGCCGTCTCAAGCGCATTTTCACCATGGCACGACGCAGAAGATGCTCTATAATCGCCCGCTCAGAAGGTAATAAATTCGCCTCATAATCGCTTCATTCGTCAAGTTTCATTCTTCAAGTTTCATTCGTCAAATACTGTATCTGGACATGCAATCGGACAATGTAATTACGAGCACGATCGAAGAACGCATCGAAGATAAGGGCGATCCTGCAACACAGTCAATCTATGCCTATTGGCAAAGCTTGAAAGGAACGCGGCTGGCACCCACCTGGTCGAGTTGGGAGTGGATGGAGATACCGCTCAGCGCCATCCCCTATTGCGGGGTTGTGGATGTTATCCGGACCGCTGGGAACCTGGACTTTATCTATCGGTTCTGGGGCACGGCTCAGGTGAAGGCGCATCAACAGGAATTGACCGGAAAATCCCTAAAAAATATGCGCCCAAGGTCATTGAGTGACCAGGTTTTCACCCAATATTCCATTTGCTACGACCGACAGACACCCTGCCTGTTCACAACCACCATTGAAAATGAACGATTAGATCAGACGATCAGGAAATATTCCCTGCGGCTGCCGTTTACGGGCGATGCCAACAATGCCAACACTGCCGACCACGCCATCACCCAACTGTTTGCCTATTCCTTCATCGATGCGGATGAACAGATTACCCGTCGCGTTTTGCTGAATGAAGGCCGCTGGTGAGCCATATGTTCAGCATCCCCATTGCCGTCATGCGCCACGCTAGGCTGAACCGGCAGTGGAAAGCGAAACGCCCGGACGGTTAAGCCGTCTCAAGCGCATTTTCACCATGGCGCGACACAGAAGATGCTCTATAATTGCCCGCTCAGAAGGTGAAAAGTTCGCCCTGTAATCGCCTCCCTCGTCAAACGTTCCTCGTCAAACACTGTATCTGGACATGCAATCGGACAATGTGATCACGCACGGCATCGAAAAACGCATCGAAGATGCGGGCGGTCCTGCAACAAAGCCAATCTATGCCTATTGGCAACGCTTGAAAGGATCACGGCTGGCACCCACCTGGTCGAATTGGGACTGGATGGAGATACCGCTCAGCGCCATCCCCTATTGCGGGGTCGTGGATGTTATCTGGAACGCTGAAAATCTGGACTTTATCTATCGGTTCTGGGGCACGGCCTACGTGGAGGCATATCAACAGGAATTGACCGGAAAGTCCGTAAGAGATATTCGCCACAAGTCATTGAGTGATCAGGTTTTCACCCAATATTCAATTTGCTACGAACGACAGGTACCCTGCCTGTTCACAACCACCATTAAAAACGAACGGTTCGATCAGACGGTCAAGGAACGTTCCTTGCGGCTGCCGTTTATCGGCAATGCCAACAGTACCGACGGCGTCATCACCCACCTGTTTGCCTATTCCTTCATCGATACGGATCAAGAGATTGTCCGTCGCGTTTTGCTGAACGAAGGGGGTTGACTCGCCTTCTGAGCCGTGCCCTTCCGGCCTGCTCCTTGTTGAAAAGGGGCGTTTTTTGTCACTCTCTTTCTGGCCTGGATTGCTCTCACAGGCGTTGGGGTCGCAGGGGTTGGGGTCATTGTAGGGGGCAAGGTCAGGACACGCTCAGGGATTCTCGGCCTTTCTTCCGCCTTCGCCCGGCGCGGCGGCCCGGCCATTCCCACCCCGCCCAGGTATTTTCAGGCATTCTCGGCCTTTCTTTCGCCTTCGGTTGGCGCGCTTGGTCCGCTTTGTCCTTCCGGCGCGGTTGGCGCGCCCGCCGCGATCAGGGCATCGTACATTTCAGCGTTCATGGTGCTCATGCGCCTACTATCATCCTTGCCGCCGGGGTCTGTCAATGCCGTCGGCGGTGTCGGCGGGGTGTTTACGTGTTTACGGGGTTTTGGAGGTGGCCGTCATTTTTGTGTAGCGCTGGAACAGGTCTTCGAGGCGTTCGGTGTCGTTCTTGAAGCGCCGCCCGATGTAGATACGCTCCAAAACTTCATCACCCAGATCATGGGCGGCGCGTAGGTTCCCAGGCATCGGGTTATAGAGATCGGCGATGGTCGCCGGGAAATGGGCCTCACGGGCCAGCAGAATATCACGGGCCGCGCGGGTGAGGTCTTCTTTGTTCTTCTCGGTCAGTTTGGGCACGGGGAACGTGTTCCAGCCCAGGGTGTTGGAGTAGCTGTAATCTGTTTTCAATTTCCCACAGACGGTGGCGATCCAGACCAGATGCAGTTTCGAGGCGATAATCGCCATGTTCCACAGCGGTGCATCGTAGAGGGCGAAATTTTTATTACTTACTATCGTGCTTTTAGGCAGCAACCCAACCGGTAGATACTCTCTGTTTTCCGATGAAACACCTGGAACCACTATTGTATGTGAGCTTGCAGTTCCAGCAATCCATTCCATCCTGTGAGGTGTGTCAGCTAGTTCCTTTGTGGCCTGCTTGACAGACCTCTTTCTAAACGCCCTAACATTTTCGATTCGCCGCGAAAGTTCAGGCAACTCAAGTGCTTGATCAAGCTGATCATCTTCAATCCAAAGGCAGTAACGCTCCTTACCCTGAATGAACTCGGCGGAGCCAAGAAACCTCCTGATAAACCGCGCGCGTTGTTTTTCTGTCAGTGACAGGGCGTCCACTTCCGCCGTGCTCAACAGGAGATTGCCGCCGTCTGTTGGCTTGTTACCGAATACCATTTCTGGCAGATCACAAATGGGTCTTGCGGCCCGCTCAACAATCACATTTGGGCCGGGTACAAGATACGCGTTGATATGGTCAGCCGCCTGCTCTGTGGGAATGCCGTCATCGCCTAAGGAGAATAACCGCCGCGTTTTGCCCGCCCGGTTCGAGAGACCGACAATAACCACCGTGACGCCCGCATTATGGCTGGCCAGGTTTGCCCACTTGAAAGACGTATGGGCGAACGAAATCTCATGCCCTGTCTCGAATATGGGTTGCCAGAGAAGAGAAACCTGCTGCCCCTGACAGATTGAGTTTGTGCTAACAAAGGCCGCCGCCCCAGGTGTCCGGGTCCCGAAATCGGCGGCCTTCATGAACCAGCCCGCGACATAATCGAGAGACTTCCAATTCTTCACGCGGCCCGTGAAAACAAACTGCATATCTTCCTTCTGCTCTTTTGACTGCCACGTAGAGCCCTTATACGGTGGGTTGCCGCAGATGTAGGTTTCACCGCCCTCGTTCTCAAAGTCGATCTCGGATTGATCGTGCGGCGTGTGGAGAAGGTCATGGGCGGCGAGCTTCACCGCCTTGCCAGTGGGCGGGCAGATGGAAAGCCAATCGAGGCGAAGCGCATTGCCGCAGGTAATCCAGTTCTGTGTATCGAGCGGCAGGAACGCGGCCAAGGCTTCCTGTTGCCCGCGATAGAGGACATCGCACTGGTATTCGGCAATGATGAGGGCCAAGCGGGCGATTTCTGCCGGGAAATCGCGAAGCTCAATGCCCCGGAAGTTGGTGAGCGGGATTACTGACTTCTCATGGGTCTCGCCCCGGCGTTTATTGATCTCATGCTCAATGGCCCGCATTTCCTTATAAGCAATGACAAGGAAGTTCCCCGACCCACAGGCCGGGTCAAACACCCGTATGGTGGCGAGCCGCCCGCGCAGGTTCAAGAGCTTCCGGCCATTGTCGCCCGCGCGGTCCAACTGGTCACGCAGGTCATCTAAGAACAGCGGGTTCAAGACCTTGAGGATATTGGGCACGCTGGTGTAATGCATGCCCAAAGCACCCCGCTCCTCTTCATCGGCCACGGCCTGGATCATGGAGCCGAAGATATCGGGGTTGATCTGTTGCCAGTCGAGGCCGCCCACATGCAAAAGATAAGAGCGCGCCATGCGGGAGAACCGGGGGGCTTCGGTGTTCCCTGAAAACAGCCCACCGTTCACATAGGGGAAGTCATTTGCCCAGCGCGGCAAGCCAGCCGCCCCCCTGTCGCTTAAATCGGTGCTCATGGCGCGAAAGATCTCGCCAATGACCTCATGGGTATTGGTCTGTGTATTGGCAGGCGTATTGGCGGGCGTATTGTTAGAATGTGTATTGGCAGGTGTTTGGGCGGGCGTTTTGGCATGGGGTTGGGCGGGCGGTTTGGTGTGGGGTTGGGTATGGGGTTGGGCGACCCCGCGACCCGAAGCAGAGGTCATCTGTTCAATGGTCCCAGTGAACAGGTTGTCCTTGAGAAAAATGTCGGTGTCTTCGGCAAAGAAGCAGAAGATCAGGCGCGCCATAAAATGGTTCATGTCTGAGCGCCGCTCCGGCGTGCCCCAGTCGGGATTATGGCGCAAAAGCTCCACATACAGCTTGTTGAGGCGGCTGGTGGCGCGGATATCAAACGCGTTCTCGCGAATTTGTTTGACCGTCGTGATCCCCGCCAGCGGCAGGAAAAACCCGAAATGGTTAGGGAAATCCTTGTAGTCACAGGCGATGGTATCGCCGGAGCTCAGGTTTTCCGCCTCAAACCACTGACCGTCGGTGGCCAGCACATATCCGACCCCGTTGCGCGCCGTGTTGGTGGCCCGGCTGGCCTTGAGCGCGGCGAGCGTAGCCGTGACGCCGCCTGTATTATTGCCTGTATCACTGGCTGTATCACTGGCTGCATCACCGGCTGTATCATCGCTGGCATCACCACCTGTATTACCAACGCCTGCATTCTCGCCGCCACAGCACGCCAGGTGGATGTGGCCCCGCTGTAGGACACCGCCCGGCACGTCTGAGGGATTGGTTGCGCCGTTGCGAAGCTTCTTGATGGTGGTGGATTTGTTGCCGAACGCCTCAAGAAAGGCAAAAGGAAACTCAGCCGCATCGAACGGCGCCTCAGCCAGGGCCGATATGGCCTCCTCAATCTCCACAGCGTTCAAGGCATAACCCCCTTAGCCAAGCCTGTTGACAATTGCTGTTAACAATCCCCTCAACAGGCCCTTTTGACAAGCCTGTTAACAAGCCTCCTGACAACCCTCTCAGAAAAAACGGGCAACAGGCCCGAAGCACCCCTCACCCAGGGCGGCACCCTTGGAAGAACCAGGGCCAATGGCCCGAATCGTTTGACCCGACTATCAGGCGTTTTAAGGGGGTTGTAAAGACACGAGGGAAAGGCCAGGGAAAAAATCAAGGAAGAAAGATAGTGCACCAGGGCTGGCCTTCATTCCGGCGGTACATACACCACCGCACACACAACAGCAAAGAGGCTAGCCCATAAAACCCTTGATCAACGGGATAAAGACACCCACAAGAATGGCACCGCCGATCTAGTGCTGGTGCCCATGCAAGGGAGCCAACTCGACGCCGACCAGGCCGCCCGCGTCATGAAGCTGATCGAGCGCGAGGCCCGCGCTTACCGGCGCGCCATTCCCTACGCAATTGTTTATATCCGCACCTCGGCCGCCATCAGAGGTCGGGATTTTCGCCATATCGAGAAACAGCTCGGTGAGATGGAGATGATCGAGAGAGCCGCGTTCCGGGCGGTCTTCCAGCTTGGCGGTACGCTCTATGATCTGCAAAAGTCGGAGGTCAACAACCCCCATGACGCCATCGGCAACGCGGAGGCCCTGACCGAGGCCGTGGTCGCCTTCATCGACGATAAAGCGCCCGTTCGGGAAGGGGCCATCATGGGTGAGAACAGGAAACGCGGCAGCCTGGATGGCGCAGGCGGCAGCGAAGCCGATAAAAAGGAGCCGGATTTCAGTGGCTTTAAGCCCCGCGCGGCCCCACACCATGAGCCCGTCGAGCCGGCGCGGCGGACAGCCGGTGAAAGCGGCTTCACGGCCCGCCATGCGCCCCCGGAGCCGGCCGTGCCGCAGGTCGACGGGCGGCGGCTCCGCGCCATCCACCGCACGGCGCAGCTCAATATCTCCGTGAAGCCCGAAACCAAGGACCGTTTCTGGACCCTGGCCCATGCGTCGGGGGACAGGGCCGGTGAGGATTTTCTCAAGCGCCTGAGGGATCACTTCATTAACAAGGAGGATAGTTGATCGGGGGACAGGATTTTTAAATCATGAACAGGACGGAGTGGCCGCTATGGGTCGAGCACGAACGGCTTCTAAAGCCACTCCTCCAAATCCTGCCGTCCAATGATGGCCATGATTTCCACGCTCTCCCCGGCAACCCGGAAATAAATATTGTCGCGGTTCCTGAAAACACAGCGCCGGTATCCCGCCCGCAAGTCGTCCACTCTCGGATACAATAACGGGTCGTTCGCTATTTTTTGGAACTGCTCTATCAGACCGAAAAAATAGGCGTCCGCCTGCACCTCTCCATGATGGCGCACACCCCACTGGTGGATACTCGGAAAGTTTATAGCTCCCCATTGCTGCGCAATTCCGCTTTTGATGCGGCAAGGATTTGCTCGGGCGTTCGGCTCGAAAAACCGGATTGTTCGGCTGCGATCAGCCGTTGGCGGATCACCTCGATCTCACGGGCACGGCGGATCAGGTCATTGACCACTTCGCTACGGCTGGCGAACTCGCCGCTATTAATCTGGGCTTGTATCCATTCCTCGTTGGGTGTCGAGATCGACAAACTTGCGCGTGTTCCTGCCATCGTTTTAGCCCTTCAAAGAGTGTGCGATTTTGATGTAATTTTACATCATGCCTTTCTTCTTGTCCAATCCCCTGGATGGAACCGCCTGCAAGAAGCTAACGCTCAGTGTGGTGCAAAAACGGCCTTCTCCCTACGTGAGCAGGCGCGGGTACTGTATGCTCGCGGCAATTATCGGCCTTTCTGAACGGGTCGAAAGCAGGCCGCATCTGTCGGACATTCGTCGAACTTTCCTTATAATTCATTGATAAATAAAAGCTATTTTTGTTCGACCTTTGTTCGACACGAAAAAACTTCTATTCGACGCACTTAAGTCTATGAAATCATTCACGTTTTCAGGATGCTACGCTAGTAGCGACAGGTGTGGGAGATATGCCGCCATAAGGCGTCCATGGATAGCGTGAAGGTGCAACCTTCGGAGCTATGAACGGGAATTTCGAGGATGATGGGATGAAGGTCCCCGGCGGGGACTGTGAGGGGGGACCGGAACCCGCGCCAGCGATCGTCACCCGCATGGGCGGAGACACGGGACGCGGCTCCGTGACGAGGCGCGAAGCGCCGAGGAGTAGAGCGCAGCCCGCCGAAGGCGGAGGCGCCCAAATCCGGCCGGCGAACACAAGGATACCGGCCTGTAAGAAACCGGTCCTGCGCCAAGCGACAAACCGACAGATCGGACAATCGCCGCCGCGAAGCGGCCGTCTTCGGCAAAGTCTCAAAAGCAGGGGGCCGTGTCGCCAGGCGGCACCTTGCCCGCCCTTGTCTGCCCCGGACGGGCGAGCAAAAAGAAAGCCCCCGCCGGATGTCTCCGGCAGGGCTCGATGTCTCAGTATCCGTATTCGGTGAGCAGGGTCTCGATCTCGGGATCGCTCTCCCATTCTTCCGACAGCTCGGCTTCGTCCATCTCGGCGATCTGACGCTTGATTTCCTCCCAACGGTCTTCGATGCCGCGCGCCCAGGCGATGTGTTGTTCTTCGGTCATGATGCCCTCCATCGTTAGTGTTTCAACTCAACGAAATCGGCTGGGGGCGCGGCGGCGGCGCGCATCCTTGATGGCGGCATCGCCGTGCCCCACACTTGGCCGACAGAGAGGATGCACAAAAAACCAAGTCAAGGACGCCAGCCCTTGTCCGTATTCTTTCTCGGGCGCGGACAGAAAAATGGCCCCGCCAGTTGGTTCCGACGGGGACTTTCGGATCAGGCGTATTGCTTGGCGGGAATGCCGAGGCCGCGGGCCTTGTCCACAAGGTTTTCGGTAACGCCGGTGCCGTGGAAAAAAGTCAGCCCTCCGAGCGGCATCAGGTTCAGCATCCGGTCGTTGCGCAAGAAGCCCGCCCGCTTCTTGCCGTCCCGTTTCCAGTCGGGCTTGAAGACCACTTGGTCGATCTTGCGGGTTTCGGCCCAGCGGGCGGCGATGAGGTCCGTGCCCTTGGGCGCGCCGCCGTGCACCAGCACTATGTCCGGGTGTTTGGCATGGGCCTTGTCGAGCGCCGCCCAAACCAGGGTGTGGTCGTTGAAGTCCATGCCACCCGCCACGACCACCTTGGGGCCTTCGGGGACCATGGCAAGGTTCTTTTTACGCTCGCTTGCGGCCAGAAACTCGCGGCTGTCAACCACAGCGGCGGTGAGCCCTGCGCGGCGGGTTCTGTACCCCCGGGCAGGCATCCATGGACTGCCGGTGGTGACGCTGAACAACTCGGCGGCCCGGTCACGCAAGCCCTCGAACCAGTCCCAGGCTTGGGACGTGACATGGCCGCGGGTCTCCAGGGCTTCTGGCCCTGTTGCCGGACGATACCTGTCTGGAGGGCAAGATATGCTGTGAAACAGCGTCCGTGCGTTCCGGCGCAGGTCGGACCGCCTGGACAAGGGCTTCGACCAACTTGGCTTTGATATCCACCGCTCCGTGTACGAGCGAGCCGGGCAGGATTCCCGAACCGGATGCCTTGAACGCCACGCCCACGACAGGATGACGGCGGCGGGATGAGCGATGCGTTCACCGGTGCGCTTGTCCTTCCAGCTTTCCGACGTGGCCACCGACAGGGTCGCCATCTTGCCGTCGTTCAGATGCCGGATTTCCGGGTCCTGGCCCAGGTTGCCGATCAGGGTGAATTTATTGATTCCACGCATGGCTTGTCTCCTTTTCCGTTTGCGTTAAAACCATCCCATTCCTTCTTGCCTTTCCCTCTCAGACAACGGCGCCGTGAACCCGGCGTCGGACAGGAGAGGCGCGTCCCCGCCCCCAAACGCCAGCCAGTCGTCATTGAAGTCCTTGAGCCTGGGCAGGATGATCTCCGTCGCCACGTTTTGGGCGGTGGCGCGACCGAGCAGGCGTAACGCCGCATGCTCACCGGCAAACCCTTTGTCAGCGGCGATGACCAGGCGGTGGGTATTTGGTGGAATGATAAAAGCCGCCATGTGCGCCGTGCTTAAAGTGGCGGCGAAGGCGAAGCCCGGACCCGGCACGGCGAAGGGCAAAGTAGATTCCAATCCCTCGCCCACGAGCAGGTTTTCCGGCGTTCCGGCGCAACCGGGCGGATCAAAGCGCACGGCATGACCGTTGAGACGGCCCAGCGCCCGGCGTTCGATCAGTCGCCCGTGGGCGTCAAGAAAGTACCGCGCGACGCCGGTAAGGGTTCCGGTGTTATCCCGCACGCCGGCGATCAGGGCGGGACGGCGGGTGTGCCTGTCGAACCAGGCGTCGGGCAGAAAGCGCAAGGAGCGATGACAGTCTTTCAGGACGATGCCCCGCCGCTTGAGATATTTCTCTCCAAGCGTCCCGGCCAGAGGTCCGGCGACGGCGAACAGACGGCGGGCGGCCCCGATCCGTTCGGCCTCGGATAGCGGCGCCGGGCGCCATGTAAACGGGAGCAGCGGGGGCGAAGCTCCGAGGAACCACGCCGCCTCGCGCATGGCGCCGGAAAGGTCCGGCAGGTTTTGGGTCAGCTTGATGATGTCCAGTAGGTCGCCATGTTCACCCGTCGCCGCGTCCTGCCATTTCCCGGGAATGCCGGGGGCGCCAGACGCACGAACAGGGACCGGCCTTTTTCGTTCCGGACGTTGCCCACCTGCCAATACCGCCCGGCGCGCCGCCGGTTGGAGAGGTAATAGCGGCAAACGGCGAGCGCGTTCTCGCTCAGGCGCCGCGACAGCTCGGAAGCGCGCATGGGATCAATGCCCAATGAGCGGGAACCGCTCCAACACCTTCGCCAGGATATCAGGGCCTTCCTTACCCACGGGAATGAAGGCCCGCCGCCTGTTCTGGATGATTTCGGTCATGCAGCCAAGGCCGGTGAGGATATCGAAGAGGTCGGTCCCACCATCAGAGGCGATCTCCACCCGGTGCGTGCCAATGACCAGAGAACGGCGGAAACGTAAACCGCGGGTCAGGGTATGCGAGACGCCACCGTCGATGACCGAGGCCCATATTTCATGGACGGACATCTCCGGCGCATCGAGACCGAGGGCGGCGTGGAACGCGGGCAGATCCATCTCCTTCAGCACCCGGCCCAAAAGCCGCTTGCCGTCATCGGTTTGCAGGCGGTAGATACGCAGAGAGTCACTCTTCATGAGATCCCAGATGGGCAGCAACAGGCCGGTCACGAGATAGAAATCCGACGTGCGAAACGCGGGCAAGGACGCCCGCTCCGCCTTCCAGGCCTCCCTGAAACGGTAAAGGGCGATTTCCTCCCAATGCGAGTCCGCCAGTTCGGCCTCGGTGACCGATGGGGACTCCAATGGCCGCAATAAACGCACGCACGTCTCAACCGCACCGTCCTCGCTCATGCGGCCCGGCGCCGGAACTTTAAGCGCGGCCCGGCCGGAACGGGCGTTGACCAGGAAGGCGGCCTTGTCGCCGTGCCGGGCAATGACATCATCCAGGGCAAGGGGCGTCACCCTGTCGCGGCGCTCGATCTTCAAACACCGGGTAACGGCCCCGGTCTGGCCGTGGGTGTAGACATCCTTGTTTTCAAGGATGGTGAAGCTCTCGGCCCTCAGGGTCTCGACACCCTCATCGACGCCGCCCGCCGCGCGCAGGCCCTCGAAGATCTGTTCCAGGATATTCTCGAACGCCGTGAGCAGCTGGTTCTGCCTCTCAATGGTCAAGGCCAGGACGCGGTTCAGGAACTGGCTCATGGGCGGCAGGTCCTCGCGTATGGAACCGTCACCGTCGAGCAACGACAGCCCGGTCTGGTCCTCGAAGGTTTTAAGGGACAGTCCTCGATCTCGCCGTGGACGATCTTCTTATAGAGCTGGCGCAGAGCGGCGCTGGCCCTTGGTGATGGCACCCAGGGTGTCGAGCCGCCGGG
Organism: Rhodospirillales bacterium; assembly: GCA_963921245.4. Classification (GTDB taxonomy): domain Bacteria; phylum Pseudomonadota; class Alphaproteobacteria; order Rhodospirillales; family Casp-alpha2; genus JABJGO01. The sequence goes on from CAWUEY030000001.1 coordinate 1,933,782, forward strand.
CGATGGTGGACAGAAACCGCTTTTCGCCCTTCACGTCCGTGGCGACGGGACGAAACAGCGTCGCGGTTGATCACCGGATTGCCGTCGGCGTCGAACATCGCCCGTGAGCATTAGTTGCCGTCTTCATCGGTATAAACTTCAAACAGTTGCATCGGGAACGAGTTCATCAAATAGTCGAGCACGTATTCCCGGGGCGTGATATCCACCGACAGGTCCGACCACTCGCTGGACGGGATATGTGCCAGGCGGCGCTCCAGCAGCGCCTCGCCGGTGGAGACCAGTTGCACGATCACTGCGTCGCCCCGCTCCATATCGGCTTCGATGGCGCGGATCAGCGACGGGCACTTCATGGCCGTCAGCATGTGATTGAAGAAGCGTTGCTTGGAGGACTCGAAAGCGGATAAGGCAGCAGATTTGGCGTGCCGGTTCAGGGTTCCCTTGTCACTGGTAATATTTAACGCCTCAAGGGCTCCCTGGAGGTTTTGATGGATGACGTGATAGGCCCCGGCGAAGCTGTCGTAGATATCCACCTCGACGCCTTCGTAAGACAATGAGCGCGCCGTATAGAGCTTCAGGTCCCGCGAGATCACTTCCATGGCTGCGCCGCCGCCCGCCTCCATGGCCTGCACGAAGTCCGCACGGGTTGAAAACGCCGTATCCTCACCCCAGAGACCCAACCGCTCGGCGTAGGCCAGGTTGTTCACATGGGTGGCGCCGGTAGCGGGCACATAGGCGACGCGGGCCAATGGCACGGCGCGCTGTAAGCGCAGGCCCGCCTCGCCCTGTTTAGAGGCCTCCTTCTGCCCACGCTCGCCCCTGGCCGCCGTGGCGATGGCAAATGCATGGCTTTCATCGAAGACCAACGGGCCATCAAAGGCGGACTCCAACCATTCCGCAATTTGTTCCAGCCTCGACTTCTTACCCCGCCGGGCCTCGCCATCACCTCACCCGCCTCCGGCTCCTTGACCGCATCCGCCGCGATCTCAGGTGCGGGGATCGTTTTTGTTCTTAATTACGACTTTCGTTTTATAGCCTTCGCCGCGCCAGTCGCAGGCGATCCGGCGGGCCATACTTACGGCGGCTTTTTTCGTTCGGAAGGAGCACCATTCACGGGGTGCACCGACCTGCCAAAAATCCCGATAATACGACACGGTGATATCGAGAACCGGGGCCTCGGGAAGAATTTCCTCAGTGACCGGATGATGGAAACCCTCGGAGACGATGTAGAACTCGCCCGTCGGCGCGTCGTGGTGTGCCAAACGGTAGGTCAGTGTTTTGTCCGTCGCGTCGTATTCGCCGTTCAAGGTCCATTCACTAGTGTCTTGTCGATGAACTCTCTGGCGGTGTTGGCGGTGACGCCGAGGCTGCCCGATAACTGCCACCTGCCCATATTCCTTCCCTTGATAAAGTAATGGCAGTCTGCCGAAATGTGGTCGAGGATGCGTTCCAGATCGCTCAGAAAATCATCGAAATAAAACGAGAGGTCGTCACGACGGCAGGCGGCCTCAAACGCCTCGTCTTCGCAATCGTATTCTCCTTCTTCGACAAGCTCTTTGGCGATAGTTGTCAGGACACTGCACGCGTCCCAAAAGACGGGCCGGTAGATGGCCCATCGGGCGGCGGTTTTCAATTCATCGAAGAACGCGTCCTGCACCACTTCCTTGCGGGCTGGCAGGACCAGCTTCAGGTCGGGGCAATCGAGAATATCAAGGCAAACGGAATAGGTATCTCGTTCCATCGCCGTGGTGACATCAGGCAACGGCGCAGACAATGTGAGACCATGAAAATTGATCCTCGTTTCATAATGGCCGTAGCAGCGGCGGAAGACGCCGATGCGGATGCCCCGCCACAGCTCGATATGATGGTCGTTTTCGAGAAAGTCTTTCTGTTCCAGTCTTTCGCCGTCGAGATAAACCGGCGTTAGACAATAGCGGGCGGCGGCTTCCAGGGTGTTGGAAACGGGTCTTGCACCGTCATAGACGAACATGATCTCCGTGCCCGGCCGCGTGTCGAACGGTTTGACCAGCACCGGCGCCCGGCTGCAAAACTGGTCCGGTTCAAGGCGCATGGTCCAGCCGATTTTGGCGTCCGGGGTGCGCGACGTGATCGAGCAGGTACGCTGGGACAGGGAGAAGAAGCCCATGCCGGCCGGTTCTTCCCGGCGCAGTGTCTCGTTCTCCCAATCGCTGCCGCCGAGCGTCAAAAGGCTTTTCGGATCGGCGATACCGCAGCCGTCGTCACGAAAGACGACCACGGTTCCGCCTGAACCGTCCGTTGTGCACACGTCGATGCGCTCGCGCCGGCGCGGCGCGCGTTCTGGATCAGTTCATTGAAGATATCTTCGAGGGTCGCGTTAAACAGCCGCGTCGCCTTGTCCAGCGCCTTCGGACTGACCGCCGCGTAAAAGGGTTCAAAATTCGTCATGGGTGAGCCTCCAGAGGTTGGGATGAGGGAAAGACACGCCGGAACCCGGCCTTACTCCACCTGGCCCCGTCGCCTCCGGCTCCTTGCCGGGCGGGCCGGTTTTATCCGGCCATGCGCCACTCAAGCTCCGGTACGATCCGGACCCAACGGTCTTTCGGGCAAATAGGATGCAGATCCCGGCGTTTGCGGTTTGCGGTATTCCAGGGCGCAACCCTGGTCCGACCCCACCATTCCCAACCGGCGGCCAAAAGACTGGTGCCGGACTCATGGGGCAGGGTATAGGTCTGGATCAGCCAGTGTCCCATGGCGAAAGCGGCCCGGGCAGTCCTGGAGAGAAGGAAGCTACACGCGTTCTTCGTGCCGTCCGTCGCCAACCGGGAAGCTTCGGCGATGAGATAACCGTTATAGGCAGGCGCGGCGGGCCGCATGACGACAGCTTGTTCTTGCCGCAAATCGTCGTCGCGATCCTGCGGACCGCTCGGGTTTTGCTGTGGCGCCGCAAACCTCCTGGCCGTCCGACACGCCGATATTGAACAGATGGAAGCGGACGGGATCGAGATGGCGGTGACGCTCGGCGATAAACGCGTTGGCCTCTTTCAGGCTCATGGGGATAGCGTAGAGCATGGCCCGGCCTCCCGGCTCAAATCGGCTAGTCGCACGCAATGAACGTCAATGATGACGCCGCTGTTGGTTTCCAGGAGAAGCTGGCAATGGTTCTTCTCCGGGAACACATAGGACCGGCCGAAGCGGCCACAGATGGCGGCGCCGATGGCTTGGTAGTCAGAGAGGGGGTCCGTGACGCCCCACCGGTCCGCCTTGCGGCCGGGGGTCGTGATATTGGCCTTGAGCTTCATCTTTCGCCCCCTATTCGGCGGCGGAAAGAAAGGCCACCGGCAAGTCCTGGGACGGCTGGTCTGCAGGAACCTCAGCTATGGATGACATATCGCCGGATGCCACACCTTGGGCTTCCGCACCTTCCGGCCCCACAGGCCATACCGGGGCTTCGGACGCAGTAACCTCGGCCTTCGGTTTTTCGGCCTCGTCAAGCGGCGCGTCGAGATCGGCCCCGTAAGCCATGCCGTCGGGCAGTCAGCGAGATGCGGCGGCGGCCTGCTCATTGGTGATGCCGGGACGCTTCTCGCCCCGGAATACGCTTTCCAGGATATCTGCCAGCACACCTTTCTTTTCACCCTGGTGCGTGCGCGCCCAGGTCTCGCCCAAGATGTCGGAGGCGACGTCGAGGGCGCAATCCTTCTTCACCCACTTGAAGAAGTACGCCGCCGTCGGCCGCCAGTGTTTGGCCACGTCGACGCCAAGACGCCGCCCGATGGCTTTATGAAGGGCGTTGCCGTCGTCGCTCAAAGAACCTTTAAGGGTTTGCGAGATGCAATATGCAAACAGGCGTTGCTTGTCCGCCATCGGTAGCTTCGAGAGGACGGCGAAGCCTGTCGCCGGTTCCATATCCAGCCAGCCGAGGTCGATGCCGTCCGGGACCGGAATGTCGGCAACCTCCATTTGTTCCGTCCAGCTGTAGGGCAAGGTCGTGTCGACGCTCAGATCGAGGAGCTTTTCGCCATAAATTGAGCCCTCCGGCAGCACCCGGTGCGCCAGGGTGAACAGCGCCAGATCGAAGGCGCAGGCGAAGTCGTCCGCCAGATAGCCTTGCGCCACATGCAGGCGGAAGTGTTTGAGGGCGGCGGTCAGTTTGGCGTTGAAGGTGTAAGGTGTGGCGGCCTCGGGTCCGGTTTTCTGCTCCGGCTCCTGGTCTTCCGGGCGGACGTAACCGCGCCGCACATCCAGGTCGCCGTTATGGCCGATGGTGACGACGCAGCCCGCACGCGCCAGGTCTTCGGGCGCATAGGCGCGGAGTTTGTTTTCGAAAGCATTATATTGCGCCTCGGCTTCGTCGTGGGCCTGAACAAGGTCATCCGGCCAGCCGTCGGCCTCGCCCCGCGCCTCGATCTCCTCCATCAGGTCGGCTAGACGGTCGATCTCGGCGGCCTGCTCCGGTGTCGGCTCGACGGCCTGGGGATGGACGCGCCGATACTGGCTGGTATCTTCATAAGAGACGTCCAATCTGGTCATGGGCCATTTCCAGCACTCGGCGGCCTGGACCTCCCGCCCCGCCGCCGTCAGCTTGTCGAGGGCCAGTTCGGTGACCAGGGCCCGGTCGTCCAGATAAGCCGCGTCTTCTTCGGAACTGAACAGATCAGCGATGACGGTCCCGCCTGCGGCTTCGTAAGCCTCGCGCCTGATAAATTTGACGTATTTGGAATTGACCGCGATCTTGCCGTCCGTCAGCAGGTGGCGGACGTTCTGAGCATAGACGTAACCGCCCCTGATCTCCGCTGGTGTCGCGCCGCGCTCGCCCATACGCGCGAAGGCCTCGAACTGGTCGAGGGGGTGCATGGACGTGCGTTCCACGTTCTCCGCCAGCGATACTTCCTCCGGGTCGCCGTCATGCACACGGCACGGAATGGGATGGTCGGTGGCGATCACGCCGTCAGCCGCCAGGGCTTGAAACGCCATCAGGCGCCGCCCGCCAGCGTTGACCGCGAAGCTGTCGTCGCCATTGGTATGAACCACCAGGTTTTCCAGCAAGCCGTGGGCCTGGAGGGAGGCTTTCAGTTCCGCCTGCTCGGCTTCCCCCAGCGGCGTTTTCCGCGCGTTCAGGGGGGATAGAACCAGCTTGTCGAGGGGAAGGAACCGGATGTCGCCGGCGATCGTCTGTTCCATGTTCGAGATCTCCTGTAAACGCGGCGGAGACGGCCACTCCGCCTCCTGTCAACCGCGCACCCGAACTCCTCCCGCCTCCCGCTCCAGACTGGAGATATAAACTCGCCACTTGTTCCAAGTGAAGGCGCTTGTCCAAAAATTTCTCAGTGCTTAGTCTACTACTGAGATGAGAATACTGATCAATTGAGCCCTACTATGACGACGTTCACAACTGCCTACAGTAAAGAAATCTGCCGAGAGATTTCGGCCAGGGAAGCAAATAACCTATATGCTAAGAACATTATCCGCGACAAATGGGCTTTTACATGCCCTCATGAAAGATGTCAGGCGCCGATGACCTGTATCAACCTAGACAGGCCGAAGGCGATCAGACGGCGGGAACCTTACTTCAAAACAAATGGCACTATAGGCTTACACTCTCCAACCTGCGCTGCCGTGCAGGCCTATAAAGGAAGTAAACAAACCATTCGCCCGGCGAAAAAATTTGATTTGGTCAAAGCATCGGATATACGACTGCTTTTAAGGCTTGAAGAAATAGCCCCCCGCGCGAACTTGGGTGTGAATCCTGACCGACCTGAAGATCGGCGAGCCGTCTCCGGTTCATCGGGCAGAGGTCAAGAGGGCCCTCGCGGGCCGAACAACACTTATGTTCGTCGATTGAAGCGCCTTGTTGACGAATACAATTCAGGAGATACGAACCCGGACCGGATCGTGGAATTCGACGGACAGGAAACTCCAATCGGCAGCTTATTTTTTTCAATTGATGACGCAGATGATTTACCCGCGAAAACTATGGTTTTCCACGGGCGCGGCTATCTCAATAAACGAGATGAATCCGTGACTTTAAGATTTCATAACACAATAATCTTGGAGGGCGTTTCAGCCCGCCCGTATACAATTTTAAAAAGAAAACCGCACACAGAGGAAGATTCCAACTTATATCTGGAAAGCATGATTGAGGTCTGCTCGAAGGCAGATGAAGACAAGATTTCTCTTTACGTTCTTGCTTCTCCGTCTGTGATCTCTTTCAAATCAAATAAGGGGGAAGAAAAGAAAACAATCCGTCTCCGAGTGAACGGTCCAGAGTGTGTTTATTTTGAGCCCAAGCGTTAGGCCTTGCCGCTGTTATCAAATGTATATTTTTTGGCGAAGATTCAGTTTCAGGTTAAAGCCACTTCGCATAAGCTCGGATATCGATAACCGGCACCGTCCCAAGCACCTGTAACCGGGCAATCAGTTCGAATAGAAATCCCGTCGCAGGCTTCTTCTCCATGATGAAATCATAGCTGGCACGCTCCGTATCAAACTCTAGGAAACCATGCACGGCGACACAGCCCAAATCGAGGCTGTTCGGTTCGTTGCCCGGTCCAAGGGCCTTCAGTAAAGCGTCGCCCATGGGAGGGCTCCACTCGCTCTCGAGTGACAGAATGCCGCCTATGATCTGGTGAAGCTTTTTCGGCGGTTTTGGTCCATCACTATGGTGAACAGGCAAGCTCGTCCGCGACAGTTGGCGAACGCTCAGTACTTTTCCCCGTGCATACTCAATCAGGGAAGCATCCACGTACTGTTTACACTCAAAAACGGCATAGACGCTTTCGGCCGGAACGTACATTTCGCCTTCGATAACAAAAATGAAGGGCGAGTATTGCCGATCAAAGATCACGACATCAATATGCTCGCTAACATTTCCAACGCTGTCGACCACGAACGCCTTCTCCGTTTGGTAACGTTTCGGCAGATAATCTCCAAGCAAACCGAGCCAAACCTTCTCGCTCGCATCTCCCTTGGTTCCAGGATGTGCCACGGTAGTCCGTACCTCCCTTAGCCGAGATTCAATGGATCGGTTAATGGAAGCCAACATATCTGGAAGTGAGCGTTTCTGTTTCATCACTTGTCGGAGAAAGGGGGCGTTGGAATCATGTTCGAAGCGATTTCTACAGCCCGTTTCGGTGATACAGGCGCAGCCGGATACGCATCGAGTATGATCGTCGGTAAAAGGCGCTGCGTAATGTCCGAAAAAGTGAATCCGTGTTTCCGGTTTGGACTCGGTCCGGTCGCAGTGACCAGCGCATCAATATCCGCTCTGGAGAACCCGAGATCTGACAGCCCGCCTGAAAGCACGGTCGCTCGCTGCTGATCGTTGGGTCGGCCAAACGGAAGGATATCGGCAGCGCGCCGCCGCACAGCCGGATCGAGCGCATTCAGGCGATTCGTGCACATTATGACAGCCGCAGGGAGTCGGCCATTTCCGATCCGGTCGACACCTCGAATAAACGCATTCACACCCGCGCGGTCCTCGTGGTGCATTTGAGAGGCTTCGCGGGACTGCACCAACGCGTCGGCCTCATCAACCAAAAGGATCACCGCGGCGCGAGACCTGTTCCCCTCAGACTTAAGTTTCTGGGCTTCCGCAACCGTGTAATTGAATGCGGCGGATACCAATTGGGTCATATCCCCAACCCTACCCTCTCCACGTGTGGACAGACTGAGCGGAAAGAGCGTGATCTCGATTCCCTCTTGACGCGCCACCGCATCGCCAATCGTTTCGGCAAGCTCGGACTTGCCCGAGCCTACATCCCCGGCAAGGATCACCAAGGGCGGGCGGCGGAGGACGTCATTCACGAGGCGCTCTGCGCCTGCATGATATTTGGTAGCCCAATCCCTGATGCTCCTTGGATTGACGAGCAAGCCGAGCATCTTAGACAAGCGTGATTTGTGAGCGTCCAGCCCGACAAGTCTTGCCAGCCGTTCTTGCGGTTCAAAATCCGGATACGAGATCCTCCGCTCGAATAATTCGTCCATGGTCGGCTGGGACATCGTCAGTAACTCCTCACGCTCGCCCGGTTAAGGGAACGCCCGCCTGACGAATAGACCCTGTCGTTCTCCAGATAACCGTGAACACTCGATGTGCTGCCATTCACACGCTGGAATGGAAGGTTGGCCTTGTACTGTTCTTGTTCCGATTGGGTCAGGTTGCTCCAAGCCCCGCTGTACTCCAAAAAACTGTAGAAGGTTGCGCCCGTAGTGTCCTTGCTTGGTCGCACTTTTCCGGGATCATCGTTAGGTGCGGGTTGGTCTGCGAGTTCGTGGGCGGTATAGCGCAATGTCGGCTCGATCCATTCGCCGTCACGTTTGTATCCGTACCAGACAACACCCAGATAGCCATCTCGGATGAGGGACGTTACCTCCTCCTCATACTCGGCAGTGTCTGAATCACTGGGCTCACCGTAAAAACGCTGCATTCGCTTCAGGTCAGCTGCGACCTTCGCAGCCATGTGGCGTGCATGGGTAACAGTGAATGTCCGGGATTCAGTTATTGTGTAACTCTGTGTCATATCGTCTCTTTGCTCAAACCTGAAAAGTGGGGCCAAAAACCCTCTGCCAATACCGGACCGTCTCCTGCTTCGTCGGGGCCAACAGTGCAGCGTCGATTACATCTCCCGCGTCAATCGCCGCATCGACGATCACATCCGCACCCTGCCGCGTATATAGTCGTGCCGCGTTGTTTTCCTCATTCACCGGATCGATCATCTGAACCGGGTCAGAGAATGCCTCAACGGCCGCAAGATCATAGTAGTCGGTAAACACTATCTTCTCGGACAAGTTCGTAGTCGCGATATACGTGAATAGATGCTGAAGCGCTTCGGGATAATCAGAGAAGTCCAGCCCTTTATCCGCCAGGCGCGCCAAGACAAGTTCAACCATGAAGGATTTGAAACGGAAGTCATCGTGTTCCCGCCTCATGTTGGAAACCCAATACTTGGCAAGCCTGACGACCTGGGCAAAGTGGGTCTGATGAGCATTCTTTCTTTTACGGACGAATTCGATGTGGCGGGGTATACAAGTACGCAAGAAAGTGCCATCGTCTTGACTAACCAAATCACCATACCAATCGGGATCGCCGCTATAGATGATCGGAACGACGTCCACATCCAGGCCCGAGCCACGGAACGACACTTTTACGGAGTAAGTTTGCGGCTCCACTTGGTCGGGACTGAAATTGGGGAACGCAGAGCGAAGCCGAGTCGCGAGGTAATTGAGAAGATCTGAAACACTGCGGGGCGCCGATTCGCCACTCACGTAGCACGCAAGATCAATGTCATTCAGCGAGCGAAGTGCGGTTCCCTTCGCTAGACTTCCGGACAGCATCATTTTCTTTAGGGAGAAGCTCGGGTTCTCACTCAAATAGGTTTCAAGCCGCTCGCGGAGCTGATTGACTTGCGCCCGATACTCGTTCGCCTTGTCACGCGGAAGGTTCACCCGTTCTTCCGCGAATTTGCGAATCTCGCTGTGTCCGACGTGTCCTCTGCTCATTGGAACTCGATCTGCCTCATCTTGAAATTGACGACTTCGTCATATACCATATGTCTAAAATTAACATGTCGTGATTCGCAAAAGGAGTCAAGTTTATTATGTCGAGTTCGCCATGAACAAGAAGCGTGATCCGTCAGAAATTTTTCGAGGTCGTCTAAAAGATGCCCGAGACCTTCGTGGGTGGAATCAGTCTGATCTTGGCAAGATCGCCGGCATGCCCCCGAGTTCCATTGCCCATTTCGAGAGCGGCTCGCGGAAACCATCTTTTGATACGTTGCGTCGCCTTGCCAATGCGCTTGAAGTTACGACTGACTACCTTCTTGGTCGTGTCGATGAGCCAGGGTTGGCGGAAGCTGGCGATCCGCTCTATCGAGACGTCGGAAAACTCTCTGGTCGTGATCGAGAGATCGCTCGGGACTTTCTGAAGATGCTCTCAGAACGCCAACCTCCCAAAGAGGGTGATTAGTTAATGAGTCATGCATTTCGTCTTAGAATGGCCAAGCGGAAAGGAGAAGCAGTTGCCCGAGAATACGAATTTACGTCGTCACCTGTGGATCCTTTCGCGATCACGACGAAATGTGACATCGAAGTTCAAGCAAAACCCGATTCTGCTGGCGGCGTATCGGGAATGCTACTGCGACACGGCGACAATTTCGGGATTTTGTACGCAACCCATATCCCGAGCGAGGGCTTTCAGCGGTTCAGCGTGAGTCACGAACTCGGACATTATTTTTTGGATGGTCATATCGATCACGTACTACCCGATGACGGTATTCATTCTTCCCATGCGGGGTTTGTTTCCAATGACCCGTATGAGCAGGAAGCTGACAATTTTGCTGTCGGGTTGCTCATGCCAGAACGGCCATTTCAACGAGCCACTGATCGCTTCGAGCCTGGCCTTGCCGCTGTTGAGGGCTTGCAAAGCCTGTGCGATGCATCGTTAACCGCTACTGCAATACGATATGCTGAGCTGACGGAAGAATCTGTAGCCGTAGTTATGAGTGCGGGTGCTGAGATTGAGTACTGCATTCTTTCCGATACCATGAAAACCTTGCGGGAAATTACATGGCTGAAGAGAGGCTCTCCGGTGCCGGATGGTACAGCAACGTTGGCCCTTAGTAGCGACCTAGAGCGGTTTGCATTCAGTGTGAATCATTTAAGGGATTCTCAAATCAGTTGATCTCTGCTTCACTGTCTTTTTCAGGCAGTGAATGGAGGATCGTGATGGGGCAAGCCTATTCAGTTGATCTCTGCTTCAGTTGATTTACGTGCACGAATTATTCGCTACGTTGAGGCGGGTCACTCTCGGCGGTCCGCCGCCCGTCAATTTGGGCTTTCTCCCAGTTGCGTGATCCGTTGGCTGGATGACTGGACGAGAGAAGGGGTTTCCACGCCGAAACCTGATGGCGGCTGGCGTTATTCCAAGCTGGATGGTCATGGTGATTTTCTGATCCGCCGGATTGAGGAGCAGCCTGACATCGGCATGGCAGAACTGTGTCGAGAACTTGAGGGTTTGGGGACGAAGGTGCATCTGTCTTCCGTATCCCGCTGGTTCATTCGTCAGGGATACACATATAAAAAAATCGTTGCTGGCGGCGGAACAGAAACGGTTGGACGTTTCAAAAGCCCGTGAGGTTTGGAAGAAGAAACGCCAACCCCTTATGGCAAAAGCCGCTCACCGCCTGGTCTTTGTCGATGAAACCGGCACAAACACAAAGATGGTTCGCTTGCGGGGGCGCTGTCGG
>CAWUEY030000001.1:1950000-2787328 GCA_963921245.4 Rhodospirillales bacterium
AAAATGGTGGAGCCGGACGGGATCGAACCGACGACCTGAAGCTTGCAAAGCTACCGCTCTCCCAACTGAGCTACGGCCCCTGAAAATGGTGGGCCTGGGTAGATTTGAACTACCGACCTCACGCTTATCAGGCGTGCGCTCTAACCAACTGAGCTACAGGCCCTTTTCACAATAATCATCGTCACAATAATCATTCGCGCCGCGGAGGATTATATAAGCGACCAAAGGTCGGGCCACCTTGTGGCCGGGGCGATCACCATCAAAACCAACCTTAACGCTGTTCACTTAACCGGTCGCGGTTTGCGGTAAACCACATGACCAAGCTTGCGCAGGTCATCGGTGTATACATGACCAAGCTTGCGCAGGTCATCGGTGTATACATGACCAAGCTTGCGCAGGTCATCGGTGTATACATGACCAAGCTTGCGCAGGTCATCGGTGTATACATGACCAAGCTTGCGCAGGTCATCGGTGTATACATGACCAAGCTTGCGCAGGTCATCGGTGTATACATGACCAAGCTTGCGCAGGTCATCGGTGTATACATGACCAAGCTTGCGCCGGTCATCGGTGTATACATGACCAAGCTTGCGCCGGTCATCGGTGTATACATGACCAAGCTTGCGCCGGTCATCGGTGTATACATGACCAAGCTTGCGCAGGTCATCCATATATATGAGAGGTTGATTTATTTTCTCATAAAGAAGGGATACGTAGGCGGCGCTGGTCTTATAATTCGATCACATGATGATCCGATAATCCGATCATATGATGATCTGAAGAAAGTTTAAGAACACTCTCATATATACATGACCAAGCTTGCGCCGGTCATCGGTCTATACATGACCTAGCTTGCGCAGGTCATCACAAAAGAGCGTATCAAAAACATCCTTGAAAGGAGGTGATCCAGCCGCAGGTTCCCCTACGGCTACCTTGTTACGACTTCACCCCAGTCGCTGACCTTACCGTGGCCGGCTGCTCCCAAAAGGTTAGCACACCGTCTTCGGGTAAAACCAACTCCCATGGTGTGACGGGCGGTGTGTACAAGGCCCGGGAACGTATTCACCGTGGCATGCTGATCCACGATTACTAGCGATTCCGACTTCATGCTCTCGAGTTGCAGAGAACAATCCGAACTGAGACGACTTTTAGAGATTCGCTCCCCCTCGCGAGGTAGCAGCTCACTGTCATCGCCATTGTAGCACGTGTGTAGCCCAGCCCGTAAGGGCCATGAGGACTTGACGTCATCCCCACCTTCCTCCGGCTTGTCACCGGCAGTCCCCCTAGAGTGCCCAACCGAATGATGGCAACTAGGGGCGAGGGTTGCGCTCGTTGCGGGACTTAACCCAACATCTCACGACACGAGCTGACGACAGCCATGCAGCACCTGTGTGGCGTCCAGCCGAACTGAAGGATCTGATCTCTCAAATCCGCGACGCCCATGTCAAGGACTGGTAAGGTTCTTCGCGTTGCATCGAATTAAACCACATGCTCCACCGCTTGTGCGGGCCCCCGTCAATTTCTTTGAGTTTTAACCTTGCGGCCGTACTCCCCAGGCGGAGTGCTTAACGCGTTAGCTACGTCACCGAAAGCCGAACTCCCGACAACTAGCACTCATCGTTTACGGCGTGGACTACCAGGGTATCTAATCCTGTTCGCTCCCCACGCTTTCGCACCTCAGCGTCAGTATCGGACCAGGTAGCCGCCTTCGCCACCGGTGTTCTTCCAAATATCTACGAATTTCACCTCTACACTTGGAATTCCACTACCCTCTTCCGAACTCAAGCATATCAGTCTTAAAGGCAGTTCCCGGGTTGAGCCCAGGCCTTTCACCCCTAACTTGATACGCCGCCTACGTGCGCTTTACGCCCAGTAATTCCGAATAACGCTAGCCCCCTCCGTATTACCGCGGCTGCTGGCACGGAGTTAGCCGGGGCTTCTTATACTGCTACCGTCATCATCTTCACAGTTGAAAGAGCTTTACAACCCTAGGGCCTTCTTCACTCACGCGGCATTGCTGGATCAGGGTTGCCCCCATTGTCCAATATTCCCCACTGCTGCCTCCCGTAGGAGTCTGGGCCGTGTCTCAGTCCCAGTGTGGCTGATCATCCTCTCAAACCAGCTATAGATCGTCGCCTTGGTAGGCCGTTACCCCACCAACAAGCTAATCCAACGCGGGACCATCCAAGAGCGGCCAAAGCCTTTCCCCCTCAGGGATTATCCGGTATTAGCCATCGTTTCCAATGGTTGTTCCAAACTCTAGGGCAGGTTCCCACGCGTTACTCACCCGTCCGCCACTAAGGTAACCTGGCAAGCCAGGGCCTTCGTTCGACTTGCATGTGTTAGGCATGCCGCCAGCGTTCATTCTGAGCCAGAATCAAACTCTTAAGTTGATCCTCTTAATCAGACAAACCAATAAAATATCAGTAAACCCAATAAGAAAATACGAGCCTGTTCCGCACGCTGCCTCACCAGCACAAATGCCCGTGAAACAGCTTCATAAAAGCAAGTTACTTGAATGAATACACAGAAACAGACATCAAACCAACGCCGCCCGCGTATCCCTTCCAACATATTCACAATGTAAAATAACGCCTGACCGCGGATCTTCGCGCCCAACGGCCCCCGTCGAAAACCATCGAAAAAAAGCCGATTTTGTATCTTTTTGGATATCAACGCCCCGGCTTTACCCGGAACATTGAAGCCTTGCATTATAGCATTCCGAAACGGAAAGTACAACTACCATGCTCGCCAAATCCGCCTGCCACAAGTGCCTGCGGGGGGCGGTATATACGGTGTCTGAGGTTCCATGTCCAGCCCCTAAATGATAAAAAAATCAACTTTTTTCAGGAAGCGTTAACCGCTGTTGCTTCACACTGGAAACTGTCTTTTGTTCCGATCACGCCCAATTGACCGAAAACAAGGAATTTAAGTTCGATACAAAAACAGAGGTTGCCTCGAACCATGGCAGAAAATCGTCCCCATACTTTGAGCCTGAATATCCCAGCGGCGCTCGTTTCTTTGGCTGTTTTAGGCGGTTGTGCACAGATGGCCGCCGTCACGCCCGCACCACCGACGACAAATTCCGATGGCACGGTTCAAGAACCGGTCCCCGGATTTGCCCAGTTCTCCGACCTGCCGTTTCCGCCCGGGTCGAAAATGGATATCGGAAAAACGTTTATCGTTGGTAGTGACGATGGCTGGTACGGGCAAACGGCTGTGCAGACCAAAATGGGCGCGAACGGGACATTCGATTTCTATAAACAACAATTACCGGAATACAATTGGCAGGAGTTGTCCTCTGTGCGGGCACAAACGAGCATCCTGACGTATGTCCGGGACCACCGCGTTCTCTCAATCCAGATCACCCCGGGTAACCTGCAAACCACAGATGTTCTGATTACGGTTTCACCGAAAGAACAATCCGGGTCGATCGCCCCCTGATTGACGGATTGTACTTAACTGTCGATTAGCCGAAATCCGCAATTGCGGGGTCACAGAACTGTCTGCGACTTTTCAGTTTCCGACAGACATCTTCAGCGGCTGAATTGTCTGGAAACGGTCCCGCCAGCAACCGGTAATATCTCCCCTTCGATCCCAGATCAATAGATTTCACAGTATGCTTCAAATCACCCAGCAACTCCGAATGAGCCCGTTTTAACTGCGACCAGCCAGCCTCTGCCTGCTTGACCGAACGATAGGAAGCCAAATGCACGCCGGGCTGCGGGCCCGACATTTGTACCATGGTTTCCCCCGCCATGAGAGCCGCCGGTTCAGCGGAAGCAATACCACCCGCCTGCCCTGCCATGCTGGCTTCCGGTGCCGGTGGCAGCATGGCTTTCTCAATCGCGGCTCGTTCGCGCGCATATTCGTCAGACGAGATAAACCCGCCATCTCTCAGCATTTCCAGCCGGCGCACCAGATCAGCCGCTTCCAGCAAGCCTTGTGGCGGCGGCGATGGATTGGCGAGCACCACAGGGGCCGCCGGCATCAAGGCGTCCAAAATCATGGTACGTTCCGCTGAATGCTGAGAAACCGAGATCGCCCGAAGAGACAAGGCGCGACCAATGGCCCGCAAGCGCTCTGTTACCTGCTCTGTCGTGGGAACGGGGCGGTCAAGGCCTGCCGCGGGTGGGCGCTCCGTCAAGGGTAGCAGAGCACCAATATTCGCCCTCCGGCGTTCATCATATTCCCCCGGCGTCAGCAGCCCCTGGTCTCGCAGTGCCCTTATGGTTGTAAATCGGGAGATGGTATTTGAATCTGCACCGCTGAAACCAAATCCTGCTGGTGCGGTCATTGGCACCAGCACCTCAGCTTCACTACCGGGCATGGTCGCAACGGGGAATAGAGCCTCGTTCGTCGCCGGTGTCAGGGTGCTTCTCGCGCCATTGCTCAAAGTCCCGTATCCCGCATTAAACCCGTTCATGGATTGCGCCGGTGGTTGATTGACAACCCCCGCCGCGCCAGATGCCAGCTCGTTTACGACGCCCCCGCTTTCCAGGATCGCCAGATTGACGCTGGCCACCTGCGAAATGGGGCGTGTGGAGAGATCGTTCAGACTAATGAACTGTTGCGTTTCGTCCGGACGTAATGCCAACACAGCTTCATACAATTCGCGAGAGCGAACCAATTGACCTGTATTCTGATAAAGAATAGCGGCACCCAGCAAAGCATGAACGTCACGAGGATTGGAGTCGAGTGCGGCCCGGAAATGTGACTCGGCTTCCAGGTAATTTCCTTTCAGCATCTCTGAGATACCCAGTTCCGCGAGATCACTGCCCGCAAACGGTCCACCTTCCCAGAACTCCATAGTGAAGAGCTCACTGCCGCCCCGCGAAACACCACAGGCTGTCAGGCCGATCAGACACGCCACGACAACAAACGAACGAAAAAACCGAATGATCAAGGCAATCTCCTACTCAGCAGGCGAATTCGGATTGGATGACAGCAGCCGCTCATACACGCCAAACGAATCACCCAAGTATACGGTACAACATATCGTGCCTCAACACCGCGACTACTACAATGGATGGAGAAGCCTGATTTCAGTCCTTAAATCCGGTCAAATTGCCGTCTGATAGCGGTGTGATAGGGGATTCTGTCACTGAAAACTCGTCGAAACACCGAATATACCCATCACCCCCAAGTTCGATTCGCGGGTTGATCTCAGAGTAAAAGCCGCATGGTCTGATATCCCGATTTCTTTGCAAAATCGAGACTCTCCTGAGCCATCTTTTGCCCCAACTTCTGCCCCGTGCCGTCGAAACAACACAGAGGCGTTTCATTTTGCAAATACGGAAGCCATTGGGGCCTGGGATAGATGCGGCACAGAGACCGACAGCAGCCGCCACTTCATTGGTTTCAGAAAATCGCGCCAGCAGCAGACAACCATGTGGTTTTGCATACACCTCGGGCAGGCCCGCAAATTCAGACTCACAGTTCTGAAGACATATATTTCCACCCAGGCCCTGTTGGGCGCCGACAAACAGTTTTCGAAGGCCCTCCGGATCCTCGCCACACTTCGCATTGTTGATGTTAGACGTCATTGTGTGTTGAGCTGCATCAAACCTTGATTGTTCCTTCAAGATACAACACACCCTTTCCGCCCATGAAAACCCGCCCGTCACGCAATTCACAATCAAGTTCTCCACCGCGCCTCGAAATTTGTCGGGCCTTGAGCGATGTTTTGCCCAGCCGTTCGGACCAGTACGGGACGGAAACACAATGGGCAGATCCGGTTACCGGGTCTTCGGGAATCCCGGCATGCGGAGCAAAATAGCGGGACACAAAATCAATTTCTTGATCATCCCCCGGGGCCGTCACAATGAGACCGTCACCCGGCATATTGGCGATATAGTCGAAATTCGGCACAAATTCTCGAACAGCCTCGGCATCGGTCAAAACAGCGACAGTTTTTCCGCAATCCGGGCGGGGCCGTAAAACTGCCTCCGGCTGAATGTTCAGCACGGATCGGAAGTTCGCTGGCTCGTCTACCGGTGTCGGCGGCCGCGCCGGAAAATCAAGCGTCAGGATGCTACCCGATCGCGACACGCCAAGACGGCCACTGAGGGATGAAAAGGAAACGTCGGCAAGATCGGGCCGCAGGTAATGAAACACCACGTACGCGGATGCCAGGGTCGCATGGCCGCACAAATCAACCTCGATTGTAGGCGTAAACCACCGTAGTCCGTAATCGGCCCCCGCCTCACCGCCGGGCACAATGAATGCCGTTTCCGCCAGATTGTTTTCCATGGCGATGTGCTGCATTACATCGTCGTCCAGCCATGTGTCCAGCGGACATACAGCGGCCGGATTTCCACCAAAAACATGGTCCGTAAAGGCATCAACCTGATATATTGGTATAGAGGGCATAGGCAATTCTTTATTATTTCACCGTACCGTAAGCCTAAAAAAAGGTTACTCGTCAAACAGGATGTTGACGCGGCGATTGTGTTTTCCCTTGTTTTCAATCTTGCCAATTCGTACGCGGCCGATTTCTCCGGTCGACTTCACATGAGTGCCACCGCACGGCTGCAGGTCGACGCCCGCGACCTCCATCAGACGAACGCGCCCCTGTCCCATGGGGGGCTTGACCGACATGGTTCGGACGAGATCTTCCCGTTGGAACATTTCCTCGTCAGTTATCCAGGAGGCTGAAACCGCGTGATCTTCTTCAACCAGGCGATTGAGATCCGCTGTAATCTGTTCCTTGTCGAGGGAAGTATCCGGCAGATCAAAGTCCAGCCTGCTTTTAGTTTCTCCCACAGACCCACCCGTAACGCCGCCTTCGATCAGGGAGCACAACAGGTGCATACAGGTATGCATGCGCATGTGTTTGTAGCGACGTTCCCAATCTATCGCTGCGATAACGGTCTGGCCTTCTGCAAGGGAACCAGCACCTTCATCGAGAACATGCACAACATCGTTGCCACCAGCGGCCTTGCGGGTGTCCACCACCGATACAATCGATCCATCGGAAAGTGTCAGGGTGCCCATGTCGCCCGGCTGCCCGCCGCCTTCCGGATAGAACACCGTCCGGTTCAGGACAACGCCGTCCTCTCCAATGGAGACGATCGTGGCATCGCATATCTTCAGGTACGCGTCTTCGCGGAACAGTTCTGTGGTCATATCAACGTCCTTCGCCCATGAAATTCATCGTCAGTTTTGGGGGTAAACCCTGAGGAGTCAAAACCTAATCATACATCCCGAAGCAAACGATTGGCTTCCTGCCGGGCTTCACGACGGCTGACACCAATATCCTTCAATCGATGATCGCCCATGGCACGCAGGACCTGTCGCTCATTGCATGTCCGCATTTTGCCGGAGCGCTCCATTCACCTCACGTCGCTTTCCAAGTATATGGCGGGCGGCATCAGGGCCAGCCACGCCCTGTCACCGGAACGACTGACCAAAAGCGGGCGAACGGCCGTTCGTCTGATCTGCTGGATGCCTACACCGTTGATGGCGGAAGTCTCGCGGCGCCGGATCATAGACGGGGCCGTGGTTTAGACGACCGTTTTTTAAGTCATCACGGTATGACCGTGATTGAGCGGGCCATGGCCGCGGCCCAGGCCGGGGGCGGTTTCGATGGCCGTGTGCACATAATTCCTTGCCCGGTTAACGGCATCAGGTAGCGCCATTCCCTGCGCCACGCCGGTGGCAATGGCAGAGGCCAGTGTACAGCCTGTCCCGTGGGTATGGCGGGTCCGAAGACGCGCACTTTCAAACACGTGATTGCTTCCGCCACTGATCATCAGCAAGTCTCTGACCGTGGATCCCGTTTCATCAACATGCCCGCCCTTCATAAGAACCGCTTTCGGTCCAAGTTTCAGGAGTTGCACACCAATTCGTTCCAGATCATCGGGCACGCTGACGCCCTCCCCTGCCAGAACAGAAGCTTCAGGTGCGTTAGGTGTGATGAGTGTCGCCCGAGGCAGAACCTTGTCCCGCACGGATAAAACCGCATCATCATCGAGCAGCGATGCACCTCCCTTCGCCACCATAACCGGGTCGGCTACGACAGGAACACCCGGGGCGAGTTCCTGTACAGCGTCCATAACCACATCAATCACGCCTGTCCGGTGCAGCATACCGGTCTTGATGCAATCGGCGCCGATATCCTGCAGAACCACACGAATCTGCTCACGGACAAAATCAGGAGGCACCTCGTGAATACCGTGCACCCCCTCGGTATTCTGGGCCGTGAGCGCGGTAATGGCCGTCATGGCAAAACCACCCAGGGCGGTCACGGCCTTGATATCCGCCTGTATGCCCGCGCCACCGCCAGAGTCGGACCCGGCAATGATCAATACACGCCCCTGCATCAAGAGGTCTCTCCGATTCAGCCCCAACCAGTATTACAGTGATTGCTCGATGGCATTGACGACTTCACCAACCACGACCTGCACTAGGGCCTCATCGTCACCTTCCGCCATTACCCGGATCACAGGTTCTGTGCCAGAAGGCCGGATCAGCAAACGACCACAATCGGCGAGACGTTCTTCGGCTTCACGGATGGCGCTGATCACGCCTGAGTTTTCCAACAGTGAAGCATGTCCCCGTTGGTATCGGACGTTTTGTAGCAACTGGGGCAATGGATCGAACACGCGGCAAACCTCGCTCGCCGGTTTACCGGTTTCAACCAGCACCGCGAGAATCTGCAGGGCCGCCATCAATCCGTCGCCGGTGGTTGAATGATCACCCAGAATAATGTGACCTGATTGTTCTCCACCCAGGTTAAATCCGTGCTTGCGCATGTGCTCCATAACGTAGCGGTCACCCACATTGGTGCGCTCTAGCGATAACTCGTTCCGGGCCAGGAATCGCTCCATGCCAAGGTTGGACATGACCGTGGCAACAACGCCATTGCCGCTCAATAAACCGCGCTTTTTCCAATGTATCGCAATCAGGGCCATGAGCTGATCTCCGTCGATCAGGTGGCCATGTTCGTCGGCAATGAGAACCCTGTCCGCATCTCCATCGAGCGCAATGCCCAGATGTGCGCCATGGGTGACGACCTGTGTGCACATGGCGTCCGTATCCGTTGAACCACACCCTTTGTTGATATTGAATCCATCCGGATTTACGCCGATGCTCACAACTTCGGCACCCAGTTCCCACAGTACCTGAGGCGCAACCTTATAAGCCGCGCCGTGCGCACAATCCACGACAACCTTCAAACCGTCCAGCCGAAGCCCGCGCGGGAACGTCTGTTTCACGTATTCCGTATACCGCCCACCCGCGTCATCCAGACGGGTCGCCCGTCCCAGTTTGTCTGCGGCGACAAGATTGCCGGGCGACCACGTCGCCGTGATCTCTTCAATTGCCTGCTCCACACTATCGGAGAGTTTGTAACCATCCGGCCCGAAAAATTTGATCCCGTTGTCATGGAACGGATTGTGTGAAGCAGAAATCATGATCCCTAAATCCGCGCGCAAACTGCGGGTTAGCATTGCAATGGCGGGGGTTGGAAGCGGGTCAATCAGCACAACATCCATACCCATGGAAATGAACCCGGCCGTCAGAGCGGGGGCCATCATGTAGCCACTGAGGCGGGTGTCCTTGCCGATCACAACCCGGTGGCGATGGTCGCCACGGGTAAAATAGGCCGCCGCCGCCATGCCGACCCTCAAGGCCGTTTCCGCCGTCATCGGCTCTACATTGGCGGTTCCACGAATTCCGTCGGTGCCGAAGAGTTTTCGTATGGTGTCGGTCACGTCCAATCCAATCAAAAAACCGATTTTTCAGGGTTACCTGGGAACCTTTCAGAAATCGTAAAGGATTCAGGTCTGCTGGGAAATAGCCGACCAGATTTTTATGGCCTGAACCGTCGCCGCCACATCGTGTACGCGGACAATTGCGACACCTCGACTGACACCGGCAAGCGCCCCGGCAAGCGAGCCGCCCAGGCGGTCTTTGGGCTCTTCATTGTTGCTTAGTCGAGCGATGAAACTCTTACGCGACAACCCCAACAAGACCGGACAGTCCAGGTCGCAAAACGCAGCGAGATGACTGATGAGAGCCAGATTGTGCTCCAGCGTCTTACCAAAACCAATACCAGGATCAATGGCTATCTCTGCGCGATCCAATCCACGTGCCTCACACGCTTCGATCCTTGCCGACAAATAGTCACGAATATCCGTGACCACATCGTCGTACGTCGGGTTGACTTGCATGGTTTGAGGCACGCCCTGCATGTGTATCAAACATAATGAAACAGCGGCAGACGCCACCACATCCAGTGATCGTTCATCGCCTTCCAGGGCCGTTACGTCATTGACGATTTTTGCACCGCAGTCGATGGCGGCTTCCATGACCGCGGCATGGCGGGTATCGATGGAGACGACAGCACCTTCCTCTGCCAAGGCGGATACCACCGGTAGAACCCGCGCAAGTTCTTCCGATTCAGGTACCGGCTCCGCGCCGGGACGCGTCGACTCGCCACCGATGTCGACAATATCGGCTCCCTCTTCGATCAGGGACAATCCGTGACGAATGGCGGCGTCCCTTTGCAAACTGTCCCCACCGTCGGAAAAGCTGTCCGGCGTTACATTGACGATCCCCATGACCAACGGCTGCGTCAGGGGCAACCCGGCAAAGGACTTTGTTGACATGAAAAAACGACTGCTGGTCAGGATTCAGGTTGTGGTTTGGCCCCAATACCCGGACCGGATTCTTTCGGCTTGGTCCCGCTTGTCGGCACAGAGGCGCGACGACCGGCTGGCGAGTCCGTGGATGGACCATCGCCGTCAGGGCGGGAAATATCCTCACCCCTCAGCAACGCATCGACCTCATCACCGCTCAGGGTTTCGTATTCCAGCAAAGCCTGGGCAATGGTTTCAAGATCATCCTGATACTCTTTCAGAACCTTGCGGGCGGTTTTTTCAGCCGTCTCGATCAACACGCGAACCTCACTGTCGATCAGGGCCGCCGTTTCATCGGAAACGTTCTTCTGACGGGCGACAGAATGCCCCAGAAACACCTCTTCTTCGTTATCCGCATAGCGGAGCGGACCGAGTTTATCGCTGAACCCGAATTCGGTTACCATCCGGCGGGCCATCCCGGTCGCTTGCTGGATATCATTACCGGCGCCGGTTGTAATGTTTTCCTTACCGAAAATGATTTCTTCAGCAACCCGTCCGCCAAAGGCCATGGCCAGCATGGACTCAAGCTCCGTCTTGGATTGACTGAGTTTGTCCCGCTCAGGCAATGACATGGTCACACCCAGAGCCCGCCCACGGGGAATAATGGTCACCTTGTGCAAGGGATCATGTTTCGGGACGTGAAGCGCAACCAGAGCATGACCGGCTTCGTGATAGGCGGTGAGTTTCTTTTCATCCTCGCTCATCACCATGGACCGGCGTTCCGTGCCCATCAGCACCTTGTCCTTAGCGTCTTCAAACTCGGCCATGGTCACCAGCCGTTTATTACGGCGGGCCCCGAGAAGAGCGGCTTCATTGACCAGATTGGCGAGATCGGCACCAGAAAACCCGGGCGTTCCCCGAGCGATGGTTTTTGCCACCACATCGGGACCGATGGGAACTTTCGCCATGTGAACCTTGAGAATCTGTTCGCGACCCAAGATATCCGGGTTCGGCACCACGACCTGTCGGTCGAAACGACCGGGCCGCAGAAGCGCTGGATCGAGAACGTCCGGACGGTTGGTTGCCGCAATCAGAATGACACCTTCATTGGACTCAAACCCGTCCATTTCCACTAGCAACTGGTTGAGGGTCTGTTCACGCTCGTCGTTGCCCCCGCCTAGACCCGCACCCCGGTGCCGGCCAACAGCGTCAATTTCATCAATAAAGATGATACAGGGTGCGTTCTTTTTACCCTGTTCGAACATGTCGCGGACTCGGCTCGCGCCGACACCGACAAACATTTCCACAAAATCCGAACCGGAGATCGTGAAAAACGGAACATTGGCCTCACCCGCAATGGCGCGGGCCAACAGGGTTTTACCCGTACCCGGAGGGCCGATCAGCAAGCATCCTTTGGGAATCTTCCCGCCGAGGCGCTGAAATTTATGAGGGTCCTTCAGAAACTCGACAACTTCTTCCAGCTCCTGTTTGGCTTCGTCAATCCCGGCAACATCCTCGAACGTGACCCGTCCGGCTTTCTCGGTCAGAAGCTTCGCTTTGGATTTGCCAAAGCCCATGGCTTTCCCGCCACCGCCCTGCATCTGGCGCATGAAGAAAATCCAGACACCGATCAGCAGCAACATGGGGAACCAGGACAATAAAACCCCCCACAACGTGGGAGAGTTTTCGTCGGAAGGCTCGGCCTTAACATGAACACCCTGTTGTTCAAGACGGCTCATAAGCTGGGGATCCTCCGGTGCGTAAGAACTGAACGGACGACCGTCACGCATGTGCCCAGAAATCGCATTTCCCCGGATGGTTACATCCTGCACATCGCCAAGCTCAACGGCACTGACAAAATCGGAATAGGCGAGGTTTGCCTGTCCTGATCGAGGAGCATTTCCCTGGAACAGATTGAAAAGCGCAAACACCAGAAGCGCGATGACAGCCCAAAGCGCGATATTTTTACTGAAGTTCAAAGGCTCATCCTTTCCCTGCCAGCACCGGCTTCTAGGCGGTGTACAGTCAGTCTATCCACGCGATAATATCTGAAGTTAGCGATCCCTGCGTGATGGTCAACCATCTTGCAGGGAAAATTTCCGTTATTAAATTCAAATCGTTTGCAAACGCTATCCACAAATCGTCACCGGCGAACCAATCATACAGTACCATAGATAGATAGCGTGATTGAACGCTCATACAAGAGGGAACACCGCACTTAAAACCGGATTTGACGTAAAAAAGCGGGCGGCAACATGAGGGCAACGTGTTGTTTCGTCATGCATGGTTGGTGCGTTGGGTACACCCACAATTCCTGTGGGGCGGCTATCTTTGTAAATGGCGGGTAAACTGTATCGAGCCGGTGCCGGCACTTGAGTTCGCACGACGTCTTTGATGGGCCGTGGCAATGTCTTCCACCCCCGCTCACCCAATGCCTTCAAAACCAACGCCGAACCCTGTTCATCTGTGTTCGGTTGAACCTCGATACGAAGCCGATTGTCCCACCAGATCGTTTCCGGTTTTTCGATGCGCCTAGGTTTCGGTAAATGCCGGTTTTCCCGACAAATCAAAAGCCGGTCGCCAGTTAAAGCAACGATGCGGCACCGCCCAAGGGTTCTATTGACGGGAGATCTCTCGGAAGTTGCTTCAACAGCCTCCAACACCGAGTCAACAGCCGACATTTTCGGCTCATAAGCCAGGCCACCCATGGTCCGGACCAGACGGGAGATCGTTCGACGGATGACTGTTCCATTGAGCTCCCGGAGGGCAGAAACACTGATCGTTGCGTATCCAGCAGCATGGAACCGAATTGTGCGCGCAATCGCACCTGCGGTGAGCCACTCAAGATCGTGACGTTGTATGGCATACGCCCTCATTTTCGCGGCAATGGACGACGCAGAAACATCAGAAGCTTTCATACCTTCAAAAGCGCGCCGCACACGAATACGCTCGAAACACTCAGATTGATTGGTCGGGTCATCCACCCAGCCATGTTTCCTGCTGTCGAGCGTTCGTTCGAGCCGCCTCCGCGGCACCGTCAAAAGCGGCCTTATTACCCGAACATGTGGTTTTTCGACAATCGTCGCCATACCTGCCAGTCCATTTGGTCCGCTGCCATGAGACAGTCGCATGAGATAAGTTTCGTTCTGATCATCCCGATTATGGGCCATGGCCAGATGCAAAACACCGTTTACCTGGCACCAGGTTTCCAGCAATTCGTAACGGGCAATCCGCGCGCGTTCCTGGATAGCGGTTTCCGGTTTGTTATCTTCCCAGGTGAGCAGGTGGTGTTCGATACCCGCGTTATCCATCCATTCTGCCACCTGCTCTGCTTCTGAAAGCGCTTCAGCTCGCAGTCCATGATTGACTGTCAGGGCAATTGCGCGGCCTTCGCGTTGCCGAACCCATTCATCGACAAGCAGGCAAAGGCAGACACTGTCCGCACCACCGGACACGCCAATCGCAATCATGGGGTTATTTTCGAACGGTCCGAGCTTTTCCATATAGGCGGAAAATTCAGATAGGGTAACTGTCCTTATCGTCATTGCTTCGCCGTTGCGTGATGCAAACGGCCCTCAGGACATTCAACAGCTGTTACGCAGACGTTCCCGTTCCATGGTGTTTCGGACATTGGCCGAGGCATTGGGAAAATCGCTGGCCAGTTTGGCAAAAGCAGCACATGCTTCGGCGTTTTTCCCGAGGTTACCAAGAGACATCCCGAGTTTAAGAAGCGTATCCGGTGCCTTCGGGCCGTCAGGTGAAGTTTTGTACCCCTCAAAAAACACCTCGGCAGCCCGGACAAACTGGGACCGTACATAGAATGTTTCGCCCAACCAATAGCGTGCATTAGCAGCCAACACATCCTCGGGGTGTTCCTGAAGGAAGGTTTCCAGGGCGGACGCCGCGTCATCATATTTGGCCTGGCGTAACAACCCGAACGCCTGCGTGTATTTGTCCTTTGGAGTCACCTCGCCCTCGGTATCTGACTCCGCCGACAACGCCGCGATGGATTCCGTGCCAACAGCCTGTTCGGCAACGCTCGCAGCGGAAGCCTGATTTGTTGCAGTTGTCGTTTCCGTCGCACTCGCCTGAGAAACAACTGAGGAAGTTGGGGCGGGTTGAGAGGTAATGCCTTGCAGTTCTGACTCGGTAATCGTCCCCAAAACGCCATTGCTGGTCTGAGCAACATCCTGGGTAACCTCGGCCGTTGGAATACCCGCGGAGACCTGCGAACCCTGTGTAATCCCCGTTCCCGCAACCTGATTGGAAATCATGCCAGCTCCGGTAATACCGTTTCCATTGCCGCGTTCAAGCTCGGCGAGCCGAAAATCCATATCACTGACCAATTTGTCCAATCGCGTGGTCAGTTCGAAAATCTGCCGATCCAGGCTTTCCATGACACTGGTAGCTGATCTAACGTCGTCTTCAAGTGAAGAAATTCGGGCGTCGATACGGGCAACACCGGAGCTGGACACCCCCCCCGATAGTGTGAGATTTGAATCGCCAGAGGTTTGAATGACAGCATCCTCACCGCGAGCGAATTGTGTATTCAGTGTCCGAATATCGCGTTCAAGACGTTCAATTCTGTCCAGCAAAGACGGCAGGTCCTGTGCAATGCTTGCGTTCGGCGACAAAACAAAACAGAACATCACGAGGAATGCGCCGCCAATAACACGCCCGACCAAGCGACGTTTCTGTCTGAAAAACACTGGCCTCACTCCTTTTGCCTTCATTCCGCTCGAATAACCATACGCTCGCCGTCGATAACTGACAACGATTGGAGCCCTAGCGAAGCCCTAACAAAACCTTAGGGCGTAAATCGGGCAAAATCATGGCGCTGCCGGGTTAACATCCATTACCCGTGCAACGCCATGAAATTCCACTAACGGAAAGTTAGCTGCCGGCACCCTGTACGACGGTGACAGCCCGGCGGTTCTGTGCCCAGGCATCTTCAACCGATGCGGAGGAAACAGGACGTTCCTCACCATAGGAAACGGTGCGGATACGATCCGGAGATACGCCAAGGGCAACCAGGTAGTCTCTGGTAGAATTGGCGCGGCGCTCACCGAGCGCGAGATTGTATTCACGAGTACCGCGATCGTCAGTGTGACCTTCAACCACAACAGACACACCGGGATTGGCACTCAGCCAAACGGCCTGACGTTCGAGGACACCACGTGCATCTTCGCTGAGATCGAAGCGGTTAAAAGCAAAAAACACACGGTCGCCGACATTAACGATCAGATCCTGCTGAGAGCCCGGTACGATAACCAGATCAACGCCGATTGTGGAAGATGAAGAAGCACTGGAGCTTCCCTCACCGGAGGAAGAAGAATCTTCCATCATGGTTGATTCGCAAGCAGCAACCAGAGCGACGGCTGCGAAAACGCCCAGAATATTAAAACGCATTGTATTCCCCTCGTATCAGGAGTTTTTTTTAAACTGCCAACACCATAAACACACGTAGACACGCGACGGGGTCCGCCCGCTGGTGCTTTGTTACGTTGTCTTACTGGCTAAAATAGCTAATTCCAAGTACTTTTTTTCAAATTCGCCACCAATCTTTCGTCTATGTGACCTCGCTCAGTACGCATACTTGGGTCGAAAATCATCACGTTAGCCGTAAAATGGCCTAAAACAATACCGTGCGGACTCAAAAATTTAACGACACTCAAGGGTTCAGAGGCGACCATGCCGGGTCAGAAGCATCACACAGGGTTGCCACTTCGCGTTCGTTATGACCGGTCAAATCAATCGTAAATAGCCGGGAACGCCCCCCCGAGCCATCGGCACTGGATTTGTTCTTTCGAAAAAACATTAAAACCCGCCCGTTGGGTGCCCAGGTTGGTGCTTCAATCTTGTAGTCTTCCGCCAAAAGGCGCTCACCCGTTCCGTCTGGACGCATGACGCCAATGAAAAACCGTCCGCCCTGGAGTTTGGTAAAGGCTATCAAATCACCGCGCGGTGACCAGACGGGTGTGGCATAGCGGCCTCTCGAATGGCTGATTCGCCTCGGAGTCCCGCCGTCCGTTGACATGACATAGAGTTGCTGGGATCCCCCTCGATCAGAATTGAAAACCACAAACCTGCCATCAGGAGAGAAACTCGGTGACGTATCAATACCCGAATGGCGCGTCAGCCGTCGCGTTTCCCGGGTCCGCAAATTCATGGTATAGATATCCGAGTTTCCGTCCCTGGCCATACTCATGATCACGGTTTCGCCGTCATAGGAAAACCTTGGTGAAAACGTCATACCGGGGAAATCGCCCACCACTTCCTGATAACCGCTATCAATGTTAAAGATGTACACTCGTGGCACGTTACCGTGATAGGACATGTAGATAATTTCCTGCAGCGTCGGCGAGAACCGCGGTGTCAGGACCAGAGAATCCCCGTTTGTCAGGTATCGATGATTTTCCCCGTCCTGATCCATAATCGCCAACCGTTTGCCAAAGGGATTCAGCGGTGATGTGCCTCGACAGGCCCCGCCTTCACTTTGCTGGGCAATGTAGACGATACGAGTATCAAAATAGCCATCCTCGCCGGTCAGGCGTTTGTAGATTGCATCTGCGATGATATGCGCCACCCGCCGCCAGTTGTCCGGCACCGTAAAGTAGGCCAAACCGATCATCTGTTGTTCGGCAAATACATCCCACAATCGAAACTCCACCCGCAAACGACCATCCGCCACCAATGCAACACGCCCCTGAACCAAAGCCTGGGCGTCAATGACCCGCCAATCACCAAAGCGCGGGACATTATTCAGGTCGTCGGCCGTCTGAATAAAGGCACGCGGATCAATAGGACGAAACAAGCCTGAGCGTTCCAGATCGGCAGAGATAACATCGGAAATGCTCTTGCCATAGTTGCCTTCGTCGACCCCTTCCCCAACAAAACGTGTCACGGCGACCGGCAGCGGCTCAACAGTTCCACGCGTAATATCAATCTTGAGTTCCGCATAGGCCTGATCTGAAAATCCAATAACCAGCAATAATAAAACTAGCGTTTTGAAAAATTTCATTGGAGAACCATGTTTCCATGTGGGAAGCAGTTGCAAGCGTATCATCATGTTAAATCTCAGAGCATGTCTTGTGGATTGAAGTTGAGGGTCATTGTCCGCCACTGATCAAACCGGTCAAGCGGTAATGGCAAAGGCTGACATTGGGGATTCTTTGTGGCCCTGAGCGCACTCTCGGCGGCGGCGCGGAAAAAGTTATCCGTCAGGGCACGTTCCATATCCATAATCATGGAGTTGCGAACAGTGGCATCCGGGTTCATGTCAACGCGGATTCCGATAACAAGGTTTTGTGCATCTTTCGCTCCAGCCGGTACGATCCAGCATTTCCGAAGCTGTGCGGCGACGGCTTCACGAACACTGATCGATATGGGTTTGGAC
This sequence comes from Rhodospirillales bacterium, assembly GCA_963921245.4. Taxonomy (GTDB): domain Bacteria; phylum Pseudomonadota; class Alphaproteobacteria; order Rhodospirillales; family Casp-alpha2; genus JABJGO01. The sequence goes on from CAWUEY030000001.1 coordinate 1,967,980, forward strand.
GAGTCAGCAGGCTTTGTGCTCTGAATTTTCAGAGCCTCAGCAATTTGCTCATCAAAACTCAGCGTCTTTTCTTTTTTTTCCTCTGGCTCATCTTCTTTCGGTTCGGGCTGTGGCGAAGCCTGTTCTTTCAACTCTTCAAGGGTTTTCAGAACGGATGCAAATGGATCCGGTGGCTGAGGTTTCTGCTTCGGTTTCTTAGACGTAAGAACACTTGGCTCGGGTTTGGCAGGAATGACGACGGCTTCTTTGCCCGGCTCTGGTTCGGGCTCGGGTTCTGGTTCTGGTTCGGGCTCTGGCTCTGGTTCTGGTTCTGGTTCTGGTTCTGGCTCGGGCTCGGGCTCGGGCTCGGGCTCGAAATCAGATTCAGGCGGTGGTGGCGCGGGCTCCGGCTCAGGCTCAGGCGGTGGTGGAGCGGGCTCCGGCTCAGGCTCCGGTGGCGGTGGTGTCGGCTCCGGTTCGGGCTCTGGTACAGGTTCCGGTTTCGAGACCGGTGCCGATGCATTGGTTTCTTCCGCAATCTCAACCACCTCAACAACGATAACATCCTCAGGGGGGCCGATATCCGCCTTCAAATGCGGTATAGCCACGTAAGCAGCACCCACAATCGCAGCGTGGAACGCAACTGAACAGGCCAGGCTCTGTTGAAAAGGCTTCATCGCCGTCAGTTATCTCCGGGTTTCGGGGATACCGTTATCAGGGCAACACGTTTGTATCCGGCCGCATTGACTAGCCCCATAACTTCCATGACACGGCCGTAGTCGATTGCCGCATCACCGCGAATAAATATTCTGGCGTCGGGATTGGCTCCGGATATGGCATTGAGGCGCGGAATGAGCGCTTCAAACTCAACCCGCGTGTCCTGAATAAAAATCTGGCCTTGGGCGTCAACAGAAACAGCCAGAGGTTCGTCACTTCCAGAAACGGTGCCTGCTTTGGTTTCGGGCAAATTGACCTCAACGCCAACAGTCAACAGGGGTGCAGTCACCATGAAGATCACCAGCAACACCAGCATGACATCCACAAACGGTGTTACGTTGATCTCACTCATGGGTGAGCGGGTGTTCTTTCGATACCTGAGTGCACCCCCACGCTTTGGCCGATGTTGAATGGACGCCGCCATACCTAGTTCCTCCTGTTATCCATTTCACGCGACAGGATAGCGGCGAATTCGCCGGCAAAGGTATCCAATCTGCTGGCGTAACGATCCAGGTCTTTGGAAATCTTGTTGTAGGCGACAACAGCAGGAATTGCCGCCAGCAATCCGAGCGCCGTTGCAAACAAGGCTTCGGCAATGCCGGGGGCAACCACGGCAAGGCTGGTATTATGGGAAACTGCGATGGATTGGAAACTATTCATGATTCCCCAAACCGTTCCGAACAATCCGATAAACGGCGCAGTTGCTCCGGTGGTCGCCAGAAACGTAAGGTTACGCTCGATACGCTCCATTTCCCGGGCCAGCGTGATCTGCATGACCCTGTCTATTCGCTCGGACAAGGTCACCGCCGCGCTTTGCTGATCACGGCTGCTCTTAGGATTTCGCCGCCATTCACGCATCGCGGCGACAAACACAGCAGACATGGGGTTGGTCGGTTGCATCCCGATGCGTTCATAAAGATCGTCAAGCGATCCACCAGACCAGAATGCGCCCTCGAAGTCGTTGGCACCACTGTTCAGTTTACGGACGGTTATCAATTTTTCAAAAATGATCGCCCAGCACCAGATTGACGCAAAAATCAGCAGCACCATGACGGACTTCACCACCAAATCCGCCCGTAAAAAGAGCGAAAGCAGCGAAAAATCATCGGCACCGACAGCCCCTGCCAGTACAGTTGCGTCTACAGCATTGGTTTCCATTTCCCGATCCTACCTTCAGTTTTGATTTTTTTTGATCATCAGATTAAGCAGCCATGGTTTCGGCATAGGGAGCCATGGCATCACGGACAACATCCGGAATTCTCGCAGGCCGACCAGCCTTGTTTCCGACAATCTGCATACAGGCCAGCCGCACCTTCAACATGCACAATGTCTGATCGCCCCGGGTAATAATCTGTTTTATGTCCATGGAAGCGCCGCCTAGGTGTGTAAGGGAAGAAACAATGCAGAGCCCGTCGTCCAATCGGGCGGGTGCAAGATACTCTACATTGCACCGTCGTACCGCGAATGCGATTCCGTTGCGATGAAGCATTTCTTGATGATCGACACCGACCTCACGCAGCATTTCCGTCCGCGCTCGCTCGGCAAAGCGCAGATAGTTTGCGTGATAGACAATGCCACCCGCGTCAGTGTCCTCATAATAGACCCTCAGATCAAAGCGATGGGGCTTTACGTCAGTCATCTGCGCCGTCCGTTTCCGACAACAGGTCAAACTGCTCTGCATTCTTTGGCGGTTCCAATCCCAGATGTGTATAGGCACCGCGTGCCAGCATTCGACCGCGAGGGGAGCGCATTAGAAATCCCTGCTGGATGAGATAGGGCTCAATCACTTCTTCGATGGTATCGCGTTGCTCTGACAACGCCGCCGCAAGGGTTTCCACCCCAACGGGGCCTCCTCCATAGTTGTCAGCAATACACCTGAGATAGCGACGATCCATGGCGTCCAACCCTTCGCCGTCCACATCGAGACGGTTGAGCGCCCCATCAGCGGCACGGGCATCGATCTCATCAAGACCGTCAACCAGCACAAAATCCCGAACCCGGCGGAGCAGCCGCCCGGCAATCCTCGGCGTCCCGCGGGATCGGCGGGCGATTTCCATGGCGCCGTCTTTTGTGATGTTCAAACCCAACAGGCCAGCACCACGCGAGACGATCCACTCCAGTTCCTCGGGCGTGTAAAACACCACGCGCATGGGGATACCAAAGCGCTCACGCAAAGGAGTCGTAATCAGCCCCGATCGGGTCGTTGCCCCAACCAGCGTAAATCGCGGCAGATCAATCCGAACGCTTCTGGCCGCAGGCCCCTCCCCAATCACCAGATCAAGCTGAAAATCCTCCATGGCCGGGTACAGGATTTCCTCAACGGCCGGATTGAGGCGGTGAATCTCGTCAATAAACAAAACATCGCGGGCCTGCAGGTTGGTCAAGATGGCCGCCAGATCACCTGCCTTTGCGATAACAGGACCGGATGTTGCGCGAAAATTGACCCCGAGTTCACGGGCAACGATCTGCGCCAGCGTTGTCTTGCCGAGCCCCGGAGGACCGTAAAACAGCGTATGATCCAGCGCGTCTCCGCGCCCGCGGGCCGCTTCGATAAAAACCCGAAGGTTCTCACGAACCTTTTCCTGTCCAATGAATTCTTCGAGGGCCAGTGGCCGGATTCCCTGTTCAGGCCCGTCTACTTCCGAACCCTCGGGTGCGACAAAACGATCTGTATCGGGAATATCGGGGTGGGCCGTCATCACTTACCTCAGCCTCTGTGACCCAGGTCCGCCGGACCAAGTTCCGTGAGGCCAACCCGGATCAACACCTCCACAGTGAGGTCGTCACCGAGATTAGCCGCTCCTCGGCTGACGGCACCCAAGGCATCTGACGGGGAATAACCCAGGTTGACCAGCGCCGATACGGCGTCTGAAATCTCCGGTCGAACCGCACCGTCACCGATGGCCGAAGGAACGGAGGCACCAGCGGCGGTACCGGACAATACCGCCTGCCCCAATGCCAGATGCCCGACCTTGTCTTTCAACTCACTTACAATTCGGGTGGCCAGTTTGGGTCCAACGCCGTTAGCACGGCTTACGGCCCCCTTGTCCGCCGCCGCCACAGCCTGGACCAGTTCATCGGAACTCAATGCCGAGAGAATACCCAGACCAACCCTGGCTCCGACACCCTGTACAGTTGTCAGGAGACGGAACCAGTCCCGTTCCGCCGTATCCAGAAAACCATAGAGATGGATGTGGTCTTCACGCACGTGGGTTTCGATGGTCAGTCGGGCGGCTTCACCAACGGCCAGCCGACCCAGCGTTCTTGATGAGCAAAACACCAAGTATCCAACACCGCTCACGTCAATGATAGCCCAGTCTTCGCCCAGTGAGTCAATCAATCCGGAAAGCCTGGCAATCATCCCGCACCCCCGACAGCCAGTGCGACCCTGGCCGCTGTCTGGTGGTGATGTGCGTGGCAAATCGCAACGGCCAAAGCGTCGGCGGCGTCGGCACTTAGACCTTCCCGACACCCGGGCAGGATCGTTTTCACCATCATCTGAATCTGTTCCTTGGCTGCATGACCTGTACCAACAACCGTTTTCTTGACCAGATTTGGTGTGTACTCGGCAACGGGAATACCGCGTTTCGCCGGCACCAGAAGCGCAACGCCGCGTGCCTGGCCCAGTTTCAGTGTCGATGTCGGGTTCTTGTTGACAAAGGTTTCTTCAACGGCCGCTTCGTCCGGCTGATGCTCGTCAATGACCGCGACAAGGCCATCATGCAGTTGCATCAACCTTTCAGAAAGCCCCCGGTTCCCGTCGGAATGAACCGTGCCATCAGCCACAAACTGCAACCGATTGCCATCAATACGGATGATTCCCCATCCCGTGTTCTGTAGACCGGGGTCAAGACCGATAAGCTTCATCTCCGGTCCTGCCGACGGTAGTTTTCAGGCACTCATCCGCTCCATCACATCTTCAGAGATATCGAAATTGGCCGCAACGCGCTGAACATCATCATTGTCATCCAGAATATCCAAAAGCCTGAGGATTGTCCCGGCGGTCGCTTCCTCGATGGCAATGGCGTTTTGTGGCTTCCAATCCAATTGCGCCGTTTCGGGTTCACCGAACCGTGCCACCAGCGCGTCCCGCACATCACTGAAATCTCCGGGATCACAGACAATTTCATGCCCGCTAGACGTCGTTTCCACGTCCTGCGCACCGGCTTCAAGGGCGGCCTCGAACATATCGTCTACACTGGCAACATCCGCCGGATAGTTGAACAGACCAACCTGGTCGAACATGAAACTGACGCTGCCCGTTTCGCCCAGGCTGCCGCCGTGTTTTGAAAACGCTGCGCGGATCTCCGATGCGGTCCTGTTCCGGTTATCGGTAAGCGCCTCCACAATCACCGCGATTCCGCCCGGACCGTAGCCCTCATAGCGCACTTCCTCATAGGAAGCGTCTTCATCACCTGTGGCTTTTTTGATGGCGCGCTCAATATTGTCCTTGGGCATATTTTGCGCTCGGGCGGCAACGATTGCAGAGCGCAGGCGCGGGTTCATGTCCGGGTCCGGGGCCCCGATTTTTGCGGCGACCGTTATTTCACGTGCCAGCTTGGTAAATATTTTTGCCCGCTTGGCGTCCTGACGCCCCTTGCGGTGCATAATGTTCTTAAATTGGGAATGACCTGCCATGGGAGGAAGAGCTCTTTATTTTATTTGCATGAGTAGACGAGTAGGAAATCGTTCCGATTCGGCTGATTTATACCATATCCACCAGGTCATTGGGAGCAGACTACCGGACCACGACCCTGTTAAATCGCCAATATGGCAACATTGAGGCGATTACCATTGAAGCCCGGTTGCAAGTAGCCCCCGCGAAGAACAGCGATCCCGAGAATCATCGCACAAGCGGTCAGGATATACCATGAATCTGCTCTTCCACATCAACAAGGCCTGAAAAAACGTTGAACACGGTTTCAGACGAAACGAAAAAACCGCGTGGTGGTGGTGAATTCAATTGGCCGGCCAGATCTCTTTCAACCGGCCGCCAAGTCGGATGGGATCAATGCGTTCAGCATGCCCATTATGATCATTGGTTTCAACGAGCACGCCACACAGCGTCCCCTCGCCTTCGCCCGGTTCCAGACGCCCGGCAGGCATCCGCGTCGTGAAGCGTTCGATGGCAGCTTCTTTTTTCATGCCGATGACTGAATTGTAATCGCCACACATCCCGAGATCGGATTGAAAGGCCGTACCGCGCGGCAACACCTGCGCATCGGCGGTAGGAATATGGGTATGAGTTCCGACCACGACAGAGACCTTGCCGTCCAGGTAATGTGCCATGGCCATTTTCTCACTGGTGGCTTCGGCATGAATGTCGACGATGGCCGCATCCATGTTGCCGCCCGCGGCGTTTCCAAGGCGGTAGTTCCTGAGTGCATTGTCGACGGCGGCAAACGGGTCATCGGAGGGTTCCATATACTGTCGTCCCATGGGGTGAAGAACCACAATTCGCTGTCCGTTTTTGGCAACAAATGCCCCTGTTCCGCGCCCGGGAGTCCCTTCCGGGAAATTCAGAGGCCGCAACACGCGAGGTTCTTCATCAATCCAACTGATGATTTCCTTTTGTTTCCAGACATGATTTCCCGTGGTGATCACATCCACACCGATGTCGAAAAAGCCGTCACAAATCTTTCGGGTTATCCCATAACCGTGGGCCGCGTTTTCTCCGTTTACGACGGTAAAATCCACGTCCAATCGCTCAATCGCTCCCGGCAAGTGCACATGAACGGCATCCCGACCGCTTTTTCCAACCACGTCACCACAAATCAGAATTCTCATGGACAGTGTGCCTTAAAAACGTCGGTTTCCGTAACGATCCAGTCCACAGGCTGGTCCAGGTGGTCGTGAGCCACGGCATCCACTTCCTGCCCGGCGTAGGCGGCACCAATAGCAACAATCTGGTGGCCTTTTTCCCGGTATCCCCCAACGGTTCGATCATAAAATCCACCGCCCCATCCCAAACGGTAACCGGTTCGATCAAAGGCCAACAATGGAATCATCAACAAATCGGGAAGGCGCTCCAATTGTGACGCTGGAGGATGATGGGTACCGAAACCACCCGGCTCCAGCTCAAGACCGTTAAACCACTCCCGAAAAATAAGGGGTTGATCCTTTCCAACGACCACAGGGAGAACGCATGTCGCGCCAACGTTCTCTGCCAGGGCTTGCAGGGCAGGCGTGACGTTAAGCTCACTGGACATAGCCCGGTATCCGGCAACAACGGAGCGGGGTCCAACGCCCAAATCACCGGCGAGGGTCAACAGATTGGCGGTAAACTGATCAGATGCCGTTTCACCTGCAGCCGAAACAGCTTCTTTTCGATTTTTTTTGGCAACCTCGCGCAGGGCCGCCTTTTGTTCGGCAATCGACATCCCGTGCTCACGATTAAGAAAAACAAACAAGGCGATGCCGCACCAGCCGTTGGTTATGCCGTTCCTCTGTGGCCTGCAAGTGCAGGTGGGTGCCGTGTAACAGGCCCAGGGGCCTGACAGGGACAGCTCCCTAGAGAAGATTTGACCCCAGGGACTCGATCCACCTAACGCGAAGGGCAGCATCGCCCGGCGGCAATTTAGTTATGTTCGAGGCGCTCGGCAATGCCTTCGATGCGTTCCGCGATAGCGTCAAGGCCTTCGGCCAGAAGACCATCATCCACAGCAGCAGGAGCAGGGTGCTGACTTTCGTTGAGCGCTGCGGTCTGCAATGCCTCGTTTTGACGGTTCGCTTCGCTCAGTTCGTCAGCGATCAGTAAACTTGCCATGAGCAACAATTTTGAATCACCAATTTGACCAACGGCAGAAGACAATTCAGTAACTTTGTCGCCGACCAATTGCCCTAATTCCCGGAGATGCGCTTCCTCGCCATCGCCGCATGCAACAGGATATGTCCGACCATTGATGGTGATATCGACCTGCGCCATGGCCTATTCTCCCAGCATCAGATTCAATCGTCCGATGGAGTGCTCAATTTGGGCCTGCGCGGATTCGTTCGCTGCACGCAGTTTGAAATTATCATCGCGAAGGGACCCAATCTCTCCGCGTAAACTGTCAATGATATCCTGATTGTCAGACGGAACAGCGGTGGGCTTTGAAAGAGCTTTTTCCAATCGGTCTATGGCTGCTTCAACTCTTTCCTGAGCGACGTCCAGTCGGCTTTTTTCTTGTTGTGCAGCCAGTGTCATGATGAAGCGATTCCTTTTTTTATCTGCCGACAATAGGGTGCATTGATCGAACATTCAACTGACTCGATTCAAGGAATGTGGTTGCGGTCCTGTCCGGTTTTCTTCGAGACCGATTGTTATCAGAACAACCCAAGGGTTTTATGGACGCAAACCCTGTGTTATGTGAGGCCATAATCCGACACTATATCACGGAGTTTTCAGGAGTTTCTATCATGACGGTTCGCGTCGCCATTAACGGATTTGGTCGCATCGGCCGACTGGTGCTTCGCGCCATTGTTGAGTCCGCTCGGCGGGACATTCAGGTTGTCGCCATCAACGATCTGGGTTCTGTTGAAGCCAATGCTCACATGCTCAAATACGATACTGTTCACGGCAAGTTTCCAAAAGATGTTAAAGCCAAAGGTAACAGCATCGTTGTCGGCCGCACGCCCATTATGGCGACGGCGGAACCCAATCCGACAAAATTACCCTGGAAAAAGCTGAACGTTGACGTGGCTCTGGAATGCACCGGGCGTTTTGCGGACCGTGAAAGTGCCGCCCAACACCTCGCAGCAGGGGCAAAGAAGGTTCTGGTTTCTGCCCCGGCCAAAGAAGCTGACTTGACCGTCGTTTACGGTATCAACCACGACCAATTGACGAAAAAGCACAGGGTCGTATCCAACGCTTCGTGCACTACCAACTGCCTTGCACCGGTTGCACACGTGCTCAACCAGGCCATTGGCATGGAAAAAGGTTACATGACGACAATTCACGCGTTCACCGGTGATCAACGGACCGTTGATACCCTGCACAGTGACATGCGTCGTGCTCGGGCGGCGTTCATGTCCATGATCCCTACATCAACCGGCGCGGCCAAAGCGGTTGGCCTGGTTTTGCCGGAACTGGCCGGTAGACTGGACGGAACGTCCATTCGTGTCCCCACTGCCAATGTTTCAGTGGTTGATCTGTCCTTCGTTGCCTCCCGGAACACGACTGTTGAGGAAGTCAATCGCGCCATCATTAAGGCTGCTAAATCCGGTCCACTGAAAGGTATTTTAGGAACCAATGACGAGGAACTGGTTTCCATCGATTTCAATCACTGCCCTTTCAGCTCCATGTTCGACCTGACCCAGACCACGGTCATGGACGGAAATCTGGTTCGGGTTATGTCCTGGTACGACAACGAGTGGGGATTCTCGAACCGGATGGGCGACACCGCCGTCGCTCTGGCAAAAGCCAAATAAGGCTCTTTCCCGGTCGCCGGGCCGGTCTATTCAAATGCGTCAAAACCAACCGTGTTTTGTTGTTCATATTCTGGAACAGGCCCGGATTGCGCTGGACGCAGTCCGGGTTTCGTCTTACCGGGGAGCGCCCCTTTTACTGAGTCCGCAAAATTATGCTCATATGGCAGGTGTGGCGGTGTTTGCCGCCATGATGGATGCACTTGCAAAAATCCGCCCGAATGTACCGTTTGACGGTGCTGTGGATTGCGGTGACGCGGCGGGCTACGCCATGGCCGCCATGCGGAGTGGCATCCGGGGTATCATTGTCAACCTTGAAGACGCCCCCCTGAAGCGTGTTGAAAGCATGGCGAAGCAACTCAACTGTACAGTCCATGATCCCTCGATTTACAATGGTTCGATACTGGATCTGGGCCTCGCAGACGATCCTGTCGCGGCCTGTAAAACGTACATCACAAATTTTGCGAATGAGGACGCTGGAACCCGGTCATGAATTCAAACTCTTCCCTATTGGGTCCCTTTGAGGACCCAGAGTGCCGGTTGTACCTTGTAACGCCATCGGAATTTAACCTCCGTGAATTCCAGGCCAGCCTGAACGATGCGATGAATGCGGGTGACGTCGCCTGCGTCCAGCTTCGGATGAAGGATGCCTCGGATGATCTTATTCTCGGTGCCGCAGAGATGCTGATGCCGATTGTTCATGATCACGGTGCGGCGTTCCTGATAAACGACCGACCGGATATTGCCGCGCGTGCCGGTGCCGACGGCGTACATATCGGTCAGAAAGATGCCAGCTATGAAGAAGCACGCAGCCTGTTGGGCGATGCGGCGATCATTGGCATCACCTGTCACAACTCCCGCCATCTGGCCATGATCGCGGGAGAAAAAGACGCCGATTATGTAGCGTTTGGCGCCATGTATCCATCCACCACCAAGCAGGCAAAAACAGAAGCTAGTCTCGACCTTATTCGCTGGTGGCACGAGGTTACCGTCGTGCAATGCGTGGCGATTGGCGGGTTGACGCCGGAAAACTGCAGTCCGGTTGTCGAGGCGGGTGCAGATTTTCTCGCTGTTTGTGCAGCCGTCTGGAGCCATACCGGTGGCCCGGCGATGGCAGTTCAGGCGTTCAATGCCGCGATCCAACAGGCAAAACAGAACCGTGCCATGCAATAGACGGCAGCACGTTGAAATCGCTGAAAAGCCTTGTTTGCGGCGTTGCATGACCGCCTTTGGCCTGATAGCTTCCGCGCCGCCCGCTTAGCAAGCGTATACTTTCACGATTTACGACGGCGAATACGATGAAGATTGACGGCAACAATATCCGCCCTGGCATGGTGATCAAACACCAGGGACGTCTGTGGCGCGCCATTAAAACCCAGCACACACAACCCGGTAAAGGTGGGGCCTACCTGCAGGTCGAATTGAAAGACCTGCGCAGTGGCACCAAACTGAATGAGCGATTCCGCTCTTCCGAGAAAGTGGAGAGGGCCAGGTTGGAGCAACACGAATACCAGTTCCTGTTCGAAGATGACGGCATGTATACCTTCATGGATGGCGGAACCTATGAACAGGTTGTTCTCTCCTCCGAAGATATCGGTGAGGACAAAACCCGGTATCTACAAGACGGTATGCAGGTCATGATCGAAACCCATGAAGGGGAGCCCATTGGTGTTGCCCTGCCAGACACTATCGTTTTGGCAGTGGTTGAAGCGGACGCCGTGGTAAAGGGACAAACGGCGTCATCGTCATACAAACCCGCCGTACTGGAAAACGGTATGCGTGCCCTGGTCCCGCCGCATATTGAGGCTGGCACCCGCATTGTGATCAACACGGAAGACGGCTCGTACGTCGAACGCGCGAAGGACTAGACCTCAACCGTGTCCCAAACATCCGCCCTGATTAATGTCATGGTTAGTGCCGCTCAAAAGGCGGGACGGCGGCTGGTCCGTGATTTCGGCGAGGTCGAACAACTTCAGGTTTCGCAAAAAGGTCCCGGCGATTTCGTAACAAATGCGGATAAAAAAGCCGAAAAAATACTGTTCGAGGAATTGCAGAAAGCCCGCCCCAAGTATGGATTTCTGATGGAAGAAACCGGCGCGATTGAGGGGGCTGACAACTCCAATCGCTGGATCGTTGATCCGCTCGACGGGACCACGAATTTTCTCCATGGCATCCCTCAGTTCGCGGTATCTGTTGCCCTTGAACGCGACAGCGAAGTCTTCGCCGGTGTGGTCTACGAACCCGTATCCGATCAGATGTTCTGGGCGGAGAAGGGCGCGGGTGCGTTTCTCAACCGCCGTCGTTTGCGTGTTTCTGCCCGTAAAGCCATGGTTGAGTCTTTGTTCGCGACCGGTATCCCTTTCATCGGCGCCGATCCAGATGAAAAAGCCGTGTTTATTCGGCAACTGGATTATGTTTCCCGATCATCCGCTGGCATTCGGCGATTTGGGGCGGCCTCTCTTGATCTGGCCTGGGTAGCGGCGGGGCGCTACGAAGGCTTCTGGGAAGCAGGTCTGAGTCCCTGGGACATGGCCGCGGGCATCGTACTGGTGAAAGAAGCGGGCGGGTTCGTAACTGACCAAAGAGGCACCCGCAACATCCTCAAGAGCGGGGAAATCGTTGCTGCAAACGACAGGTTACACGCGGATTTACTGTCAATGCTGCGCCAAGCCCGTAAAGCCGCCTGAACCATTACAGAACCGTCAAATCAGTTGTGCACCTGCAAGGGCTTGGTTATGGTAACGGCGAAAATAGACTTCATCCGATCGTTAATAATCTGTCGGGGTTGTTTACCAGCACATTCATGGAACCGGACAACAGGTAGCGAGCACATGAATAAAAAAATAATACCCAGGTTTTCACCCTCTTCCTCGTGTATTGCGCTTTTTTGCAGTTTGGCGCTCGCTGTGAGCGGCGGTATTGCGGCCCTCCCGACGGCGAAAGCGCAAACCAGCAACGTCATCGTGGACCTGTCTGTTTTATCGAATAACACGTATTTATCGAGTAACATATACGAGGCACCTTCTTATACTGGTCCCGGTAGTGGTCAATTGCTGATGCCCGGAGCATCCAACCCCACGTCCAGTTATTTTGGTCCACCGGTTACCGTCTCAAAGCGGCGGCCGGCCGCAACGGTCACTGCTGCAACGCCATCCTCCGGCACGAGCCCCAGCTCCACGCTCGCATCAAATGATACGGTGCCGCCGCCTGCTCCTGAACCGATTGAGACGCCCGAACCCGTCGTCGAGATGGCGGCAACCGCAATGGACGCCGGTTCCGAAACACCTGAAATTACAGCGGCACCGGAGCCTTTGGAAATCGAGGCGGAACAGTCCTCGGAAACTGCAACCCCTCTGGTGGTTGATGACCGTCAGGCTGTCAGCAGTGAAATGCTCGTGGCCGCTGAGGAAACGGTGGCAAGTGAGCAGGCCTCAACACCGCCAGGGCCGCCCGAAGAACCGGAAATTGTGGTCGAACAATCGGCCAGTGAAAATACCATGACGGCAACCGAGGAAACCGCCGAATCAATGTCCGAAACAGAAACGGCTGCAGTTACCAATGGCAATGTCGGCATCGATCCGGGACGGGCATCGCGTATTATCTTCCAGGAAGGTGATGTTCGTTTGCCGGAAGCTTCAAAATCCGATCTCGCGACGATAGCATCGGCGGTTGCCAATAACGAGGATTTACGCGTTCAACTCATGGCCTACGCTGGCGGAGAAGACTTGTCATCCAGCAAGGCCCGGCGAGTTTCCCTTTCCCGGGCCCTGGCTGTTCGCTCGTACCTGATCGAGCAGGGAATTCGCTCCACGCGCATTGATGTTCGCGCCCTAGGTGACAAGACCGATGAGCAACCTGTTAACCGTGTTGATGTAGACATAACGGAACGGTGATGTCGTTGGCCTCTCGGCTAAACGGCATGTGTTTTCTCGCTCTACGATAGGGAGCCGGTATTTATGACCCGCCCGCAGCGTTTTCTGGTCCGTATGGTTCTATTCCTCGCCGCGGTGATTGCCGTGGTAGCCTCCTTGTTCCAACCGCTTGTTGATGCGTTCCAGGCCAATCTCGCCCTCAACGGACTGATTGTCGGAGTCCTTTTGTTGGGCATTGTTTACAATTTTCGCCAAGTCCTGCTCTTGTATCCGGAAGTGAGCTGGATTGACGGCTATCGCCAAAACCAGGTTTCCAGTAATCCCCCACGCATGTTGGCGCCCATGGCAACCATGTTGGGCGAGAAAGGTGATCATCTCCGGTTATCGGCGCTTTCCATGCGATCCGTTCTGGATGGCATTGCCTCTCGGCTTGATGAGTCGCGCGATATTTCTCGCTACACCATTGGTCTTCTGGTGTTCCTCGGCCTGCTCGGTACCTTTTGGGGATTGCTCGATACCGTAGGCTCAATCCGCGGCGTCATCTCCAACCTAAGCGTCGCTGGTGGCGATATGAGTACCGTATTCGAAGGCCTGAAAACCGGCCTGGAGCAGCCTTTAGGTGGCATGGGAACAGCGTTCAGTTCCTCTTTGCTGGGTCTCGCCGGTTCGCTAATCCTCGGGTTTCTCGATTTGCAGGCCAGTCAGGCGCAAAATCGCTTCTACAATGATCTGGAGGAGTGGCTTTCCAGTGTTACCCGTCTGTCGTCGGGTAGTTTGTCGGCCGAGGGTGATCAGTCGGTTCCAGCTTATGTTCAGGCTCTGCTGGAACAGACTGCTGATAGCCTGGAAAACCTTCAACGTACCCTAACGCGTGGTGAAGAGAGCCGCATTGCCGTTAATACCAGCCTTCAGCAAATGGGCGAACAAATGTCGATTCTGACGGATCATATGAAGACCGAGCATGTTCTCATGAAATCCATGGCCGAGAGCCAAATGGGATTGCAGGAAATCCTGAAAAAAATGAGCGAAAATGCGGGTGCCCGCCACGCTTCGGGGCTCGACGAGGCGACCCGTGGACACATCAGGAATCTTGATTTGCTGATGGCCCGTCTGGTGAAAGACTCCCAAACCGGGCGCACGGAAATGCTGCAACAGATCAGAAGCGAGATCAAACTCCTGGCCCGGACAATTGCCGCTATCGCCGACGATACGCAAGTTTAACAACAGGACTTAAGGAAACGCTCTGGCATGGCCGCCCTTTCCCGCCGAGCAAGACGCGATGTAAACATTTGGCCCGGGTTTGTGGACGCGCTAGCAACCCTGTTGATGGTCATCATTTTTCTGTTGATGATTTTTGTGATCGCTCAGTTTTTTCTGAATGACGCCATTTCGGGGCGAGACGAAGCATTGGAGGCCCTCGAAGGTCAGGTTAGTGAACTGGCCGAAATGCTGGCCCTCGAACGCAAAACGACGACAGACCTGCGCGCCAATGTCGAACAGTTATCAACAGAACTACAAGCATCCGTCTCTACCCAAGATGATATGCGTTCCAACATTCGTGCGTTAACAACACGTGCCGAAGCTTCAGAAGACCAGGTTCTCAGCCTGACGTCGTTGCTGGAGAGCGCAAAGCAGGAAAATGCGGATAAAGTCACGGAAATTGAGGAACTTGTCAGTCAAAATACTGAGATTACAGAAACGTTGTCGAGCCGGGATGAAATCATTGAAGAACAAATCCGCGAACTCGCGCGTGTTACCCGGGATGTCAACGCCCTGAACGCGCTGAAAGTGGAGCTTGAAAAAGAAATTTCGTCACTTGCCGCTCAGGTAGAAGAAACAGAAGGACGATTGTTGGCGGAACAAGAGTTGTCAGAAAGCGCGCGCGCCGAGATCGCCCTACTTACCCAGCAGACTGAAGCCCTGAAACAGCAACTTGCCGAGATATCCCGTGCCCTAGAGATTTCGGAAACCCTAAACGAGGAACAGCAGATACAGGTCCACAACCTTGGTGAACGTTTGAATGCGGCTCTGGCAACCAAGGTTCACGAACTCAATCAATACCGTTCAGAGTTTTTTGGACGTTTGCGGGAAATCCTTGGTGATACTCAGGGCATTCAGATCGTCGGTGATCGATTCGTTCTTCAGAGCGAATTGCTGTTTGAACAGGGTTCCGATGCACTCGGAACCGGTGGTCGGGATCAAATGAAACGTTTGGCCGCCACCCTTAAAGAGATTTCAGCCAAAATTCCAGAGGATATCGACTGGGTCTTACGTGTTGATGGCCACACGGATACGGTTCCCATCCGAACCGCTCGTTTCCCGTCCAATTGGGAACTGTCATCAGCCCGCGCAATCTCTATGGTCAAATTTCTGATTGATGAGGGTTTGCCAGCGAACAGGCTGGTTGCCGCGGGATTTGGCGAATACCAGCCAATATCAACCGGAACATCGTCGGCAGACCTTAGCCTCAATCGCCGCATTGAACTGAAACTCACTGAACGCTGAAAACAGGCCCATGCTGACCTTGTTCCTGATCGTGGTTGTCGATCTCATCGGCTTTGGCCTTTACATCCCGTTGCTGCCATTTTTTGGCGAATATTTTCACGCCTCTCCGTTCCAGGTCGGGCTTCTGATGGCTGTGTATTCGCTGTGTCAGTTTATCGCCGCGCCGTTCTGGGGACAGTTCAGCGACAAGCACGGGCGGCGTCCCGTCCTGATAATCGGCATGGCAGGCTCTGCTGTTTCCTTCCTGTGGCTGGGTTTCGCGGAAACCCTCTGGGTTCTGTTTGCCGCCCGCGCGCTCAACGGATTTATGGCCGGTAACATCTCCGCCGCTTTCGCCTATATGGCCGATGTCACGACACGTGAAAACCGGGCCAAGGGCATGGGGTTGATTGGCGCAGCATTCGGCCTCGGATTTCTGATCGGCCCGGCGGTCGGCGGCATACTTGCTGGACCTGATCCGGCAAATGCTGATTTTCAAACCCCCGCTTTTGCTGCAGCGGGGCTCTCCATTATTGCTCTTGCTTTAACCTTGTTTGTACTGCCGGAATCTCTATCCGCAGAGAAGCGAAATCTGGCAAAAACAAAAGCACAGGTTTCCCGGTTCAAACAAATTTCCGAAACCCTCTCGGATCCGGCACAGGGACGGCTTTTAATCCTCATTTTCCTCACCACGATGGTTTTTGCCGGGCTTGAAAGCACCTTCGCCATGTGGTCACGTCGCGCCTTCGGCTGGGGGCCGGAGCAAAACGGCTACCTTTTTGCCGCGATTGGTATTGTCACAGCCTTGATACAAGGCGGACTCGTAGGACGCATGGCCAAACGAATTGGTGAAAAAATGATGGTCATTCAGGGGGGTATCGCACTGGCAACCGGTGTTCTGCTTATTCCCTTCTCGTCAACGGTACCCATGCTGGTCATTGCGGTTCTGATCGCCGCCTGCGGTTTCGGGGTTTTGACACCAGCGTTGAACAGTCTCGCTTCCCTGCACGCGTCAGATGACGAACAAGGCGGCGTTTTGGGCGTTACCCGATCAACCTCAACCCTCGCTCGTGTTGCGGGACCAGCCGCCGCCGGCGTGTTGTTTTCTTTTCTCGGTCGAGATTGGCCATATTTCGCGGGTGCCGTTCTGATGTTGGTCGTCATCGTGCTGGCGTTATCAACACGCAACTATGTGAGAGACTCCAGGGATTCTCATGAACCCTGATCGTTTGATGTTTATTTGAGGATCAGCCTTGTTTGGGGCAGTCCGTTGGCGTATAGAGAAGCTCTCAGATTTCGGAGCAGACCTATGAAGAAAAACATTCACCCGGACTATCACAAGATCACCGTTGAAATGACGGACGGCTCGACCTTTGAAACGCGCTCGACCTGGGGCAACGAAGGGGATACCCTGAAACTTGATATCGACTCCAAAACCCACCCTGCATGGACGGGCGTTCACCGTCTTGTAGACAGTGGCGGGCAGTTGGCTAAGTTCAACAAACGTTTTGCCGGTATCGGTTTGAAATCCTGACGGCGGCACTCTCGGAAAAGAAAAGACGCCAATTGACACCTTGATTATTGTTTAACCGTTAAGATCATGGTGGCCCGTCATCTATAACTTTGTTTGGGTGACACATCGTTTTATGATATCTTCCGAAAGTGGGAAATTAAAAAGCACTCTATATCGGTTTCAGCATTGCTTAACCAGCAATGTGCAGGGAAAAAATTTGAGGGTTCTGAGCACCTTGGGCCTAAATCACACGTGTCATGGCAAAGCAAGTTAACTACGAGGTTCAGGTAATGCAGAATGGTCGATGGACCATTCATGCGCGTTACCCTGCGACCGGTAACGAAGAAGCCATTGAAGAAGGGAAGCAGATTGCCGTATCGCGAATTGGCGACGTCCGGGTTTTACGGGATGTCTACGACACCAAAACAGGCATGAGCACAGAGTTTACGATCTACTCATCCAAAATGATCTCAGCCAGTGAGGCTTCCGCCCATAATGACGATGATTGGGGCGGCGATGATGACGACTGGGGCGGGTTTGACAACGATGACAATTGGGGTGATGGGGAGGACGACTCATCCTACACATCCGATGGCGTGTTCGATGAGGATGCTCGCAGGGAAATCAAACGGGCTGCCAGGGAAAAGAAACGCCGTCAACGAGCCCGCGCGGGAAACCCAACATCTTTCAGCGGTCTGCTCATCAAACTCCTTCTAATCATTTTACTTTCGGTGGGTGTCGCTGCGGCGAGCATCCCATTCGCCTCTAGTGGCCTCGACGGTGTTAATCTCTTTGGCACGAGAATGGTTGGTATTGCCAAAGAAAATGCCCTGATCATTATCTTTATTGTTACGTTTGGCTTTACGTTCCTGATCCTGTCTTCGATTCTGTTACGTAACACCAGCCTCAAGGTGCGTAAAGAATCTCCTCCCGCCATGGGGAAGCCATCTGCAGACTCTGTCGCGGCACCTAAGCCTGCTGTAAATGCAGAAATGGCACCGACAGACTTATCCACATATGCACAGGAACTTCGCGATGCCATGCGTACTGATTTAGATGAGGCTGGAGGTCCCGCGACAGATGCCGCCATAATCTCGGGCGCGGCGGAAGATAAAAATGGTGTATTGGATGTACCGGACTCTGCACCGACCAATGAACCCCCGCCTGGGTCGGGTGACCTGTCGCCGCATGAGGAAAAGCAAAAAATCTATATAATGAAATTCATCTCATCGGCTTTGGATGGAAGCGGACGAGATAAGAAGGCCCTGTCGAATTTTGACAGATTCGGAGTCAGTCTGTTTCTGGCAGGTGCCTGTGAAACCATGGCTCAACAATCAGATGTAAGCGCAGAAGCCAAACAAAAAATCATGTCAGACAGCCTGCAAACCGTGGGCTTCAAGGCTGAACAAGCAGCGGGCTTTTCGCAGAAATACGAAGAATATCTACTCCAGGATCCCTCCTACATGCAGATGTTCGAGGCGGGGCGTAACTCCATGAATACCTATTTCGAAGATGAGTCTCGAATAGGCAAGAACATGGCCGTTGCCATGGATGAATGGCAGAAACCGAAGAGCAAGAAAGACAGGGCCGGCCCTGTTACCGTTCTGTTTACCGATATTGAGAACTCAACGGCCATGACCCGGGAACTTGGGGATGCGGGTGCACAGCTTGTGGTGCGGGCCCACAACCTGGTCGTTCGTGAAGCCCTGACTATGTGTAATGGCAAGGAAGTCAAGCACACGGGTGATGGTATTATGGCTTCGTTCACCAAAACCTCTGACAGCCTGGATGCCGCCATGCAAATGCAACGCGAAGCGGCTGGATACAACGCGCAACATCCCGACAAACCGCTATACCTGAAAATCGGAATTAACGCGGGTGAACCGATTGCAGAAGATGACGACCTATTTGGATCAACCGTACAATTGTCGGCTCGCATCGTCGACCAGGCCCAGAAAGGCGAAATTTTAGTTTCCGAAACTGTTCGCGGCATTTGTTCGGGCAAGGAATACAAATTCAAAAGTCGCGGTGCCTTTCCGATGAAAGGATTCGATGTTGATCCTGTCCTCTTCGAGGTTGTCTGGCGCGAATAACACCGCGGAAATAATTTTCCCGGAAAGCCTTGAATTTAAGTTTAACCCCTCCTATCTCATCTACACAGGTGATCGTGGAAGCCGGATGTAGGGTCCTAAAATCACCTGTATCAGAGGGTTCGTCCATGGTGGAGGACCTGATTTTAACCATGTAGCTCATGAGAGGATATGGCTATGCGTACTTTAGATTTTTCACCCCTTTTTCGTCACTCCGTCGGTTTTGACCGCATGCAGCGTCTAATGGACTCCGCTGCCCGTATGGACACCGCAAACACCGCTTATCCCCCTTACAATATTGAATCCCGCGGTGAGAACACTTACCGGATTTCCATGGCTGTCGCCGGATTTTCTGCTGATGAGCTGGAAGTAACGGTCAAGGAAAACACCCTGTTGATTTCCGGAAAATCCTCCGATGAAACTGATCAGGTATCTTACCTTCATCGCGGCATTGCCAAACGCGCCTTTGAGCGCTCGTTCGAATTGGCCGACACCGTAAAAGTCGTTGGCGGCGACCTGGACAATGGCATGTTGCATGTTGATCTGGTGCGTGAAGTTCCGGAAGAACAGAAGCCCCGCCGTATCGAGATTACGTCTGCGAGTGGGTTATCTTCGCAGAAATCCATTGATACCCAACAGGCGGCCTAATCGTGCTGTTATAGCCAAAATCAATCGGGGCAGCCCTTGATGGGCTGCCCCGTTATTGTTCTGATTTTATTATATTATATTTTATAGCTCTCTCTACCTGTCAAACTCGCCTCATATGCGGCAGTCGCGGGCGCATCATAGGCAAGCATTTCATCAATGGTCAAGTGCTCACTGATGTAAAAAGACCGCCCCGAAAATTTCGGGGCGGCGAGTTTAACAGGGAGGCGTCGAAGTTGACGGGATGGTAGCCCCATCCACCCTCGATACTAGGGCCGTCGCCTTAAAATTACGTTAATCATCTTTTACATTCAGCGCTTGAAAAAGGTATCCGCGTTGGCCTTTGCATCCTGTTTTTCCGATATTGCCGCCCGTACGCGCTGGATTTCCGTCTTCAATTCGGCGATGTACTGATTTAAGGCCTCAATGGAAAGTACTTCCAGGTTTTTCTGATCCTCGACAGTAAAAATTGGCTCCAGCTCATCATCATTCATAATTGCTCTCCTCCCTGACAACGGCATTGTTGGTTGTGCGCTTTTCGAGCGTCACATAACCATTTTCCGATGTTGATATGAGTATCATTTTTTGGCCCGCAACTATCAATCGGTCTTTGACCCAGAAGCTGTGAGAGAGTAATAAAGGACCAATCCGAACAACCTGACCATTGAGAGCGGCTTGTCCGAAGCAGGCTATTCTCCCGAAAAAGGAATAAACAAGATGACACGCCCGCTGATGCCCAAAGCGACAGCTGTATGGTTGATTGACAATACGGCTCTCACATTTGAGCAGATTTCCGATTTCTGCGGCTTGCATATGCTGGAAATCCAGGCCATCGCCGACGGCGAAGTTGCAGTTGGCATGCAGGGCCTTGACCCGGTGCGGGGTGGCGAATTGGACGGTGATCTCCTGAAAGAATGTGAGACCGATCCCGAGAAACGCCTTCAGATTACCAAAGTTGCGGCCGATCACGCCAAACAACAG
Organism: Rhodospirillales bacterium; assembly: GCA_963921245.4. Lineage (GTDB taxonomy): Bacteria > Pseudomonadota > Alphaproteobacteria > Rhodospirillales > Casp-alpha2 > JABJGO01. Next base: position 1,988,667 of record CAWUEY030000001.1, read on the forward strand.
CGCAAGAAAAAAACCCGCTACACACCTGTGTCCAAACGTCAGGACCGCCCGGATGCCATCGCCTGGCTGTTAAAGAACTATCCGGAATTGACAGATGCCCAGATCAGCAAACTGGTCGGCACCACCAAGCCAACCATTAACTCGATCCGCGAGCGGACACATTGGAACATTTCGAATATTACGGCACAAAACCCCGTCGGACTTGGATTGTGCTCCGGCAATGATCTTGAAAAAGCTATTTCCACGGCCCGGGCCCGTGCCGGAACTGTCGCTGCGAGTTCGGATGGCGGCAGACCAGAAACAACAATTAAAGATGGTTCCGTTGTTGCATCTTCTGTAGAGGAAGTCCCTGGACGGGGAACAGAAACGCCTGCTCGCGAGGCAGAGAGCGCGGAACCCACCGTACAGGATGTATTTGGATCCGCGGCGGCTTCCGAAGAAGAGAGCGTAGAAGAAAGGGCGGTTTCCGCTATCGACGAAGCAAACCCGTTTGCTGTACTCACCAAAACACCTGACGAAGAAAAAGTGTCCTGATCAGAATGTCGCGTCTTCCGGGACGGCTACTGTATAATTCAGTCCCAGGCGACCGCCATCTGCATAGATGCATTGACCGGTGACATAACTGGACTCATCGCTTGCCAAAAATACCGCGATGGCAGCGATTTCGGCGGGATCACCGCATCTTCCGGAAGGCGTCCGCGATAGCACTTTGTTTCGTGCCACATCGTCACTAAGCAGGGTTTTCGCCATTTCTGTCAGGATTGTACCGGGTCCGATCGCGTTGACCCGTATATTTTCGGCGGCCAATTCGACCGACATACTGGTGGTCAGCTGATTAACCCCGCCTTTGCAGACCACGTACGGCAGAATCCCCTGCGCAGCCATAACAGCCTGTACGGATGACATGTTGACGATGGAACCACCCGTTCCTTGTGAAACCATTTGTCTTGCGGCGGCCTGGGCACAGAGAAAATAGCCCTTTAAGTTAATCCGGACTGTATCGTCAAAATCCTGCTCCGTAACATCAAGGCATCCCGCAATTCTGAGGATCGCCGCATTGTTAATCAGCACGTCAACACCGCCATACAAAGCAACGGTATCGGCGACCAAGGCCTCCACGTCCGAACGATTTCCAACATCGGTTTTGCGAAACTGAACATCACCACCGGCGTTCCGCAACCGGTCCGCTACTGCTTCGCCTGCTTCCTCTTCAACATCGGCAACAATGATCCGTGCCCCCTCTGTTGCAAACCGTTCTGCACAGGCCATACCAATGCCACCGGCCCCACCTGTGATAACGGTTGATTTACCGGCTAATGAAGACATCCAGATACGTTTCCTTTTTCAAATTCAGGTCGTTACGCGGGCGGCGGCGTAACCGATTGATTGCAGAGCTTCGTCAATCTCTTCAAGGATTGCCGGGTCATCAATGGTTCCTGGCGTCTTGTACTCTTCGTTATCGGCGATTTTCTGCATGGTTCCCCGTAGAATTTTACCTGAGCGGGTTTTGGGCAACCGATCAACCACGACCGCCAGTTTGAATGCGGCAACCGGGCCAATCTGATCACGAACCATCTGAACCACTTCGGTGATGATACTTTGGTGGTCCTGGGTAGTTCCTGCATTCAATGCCAGAAATCCGACGGGAAGTTGCCCCTTGAGCTGGTCCGCGACACCGATAACCGCACATTCGGCAACCGCCGGGTGAGCCGCCAGAACTTCTTCCATGCCACCCGTAGAAAGACGATGGCCGGCGACGTTAATGATATCGTCGGTTCTCGCCATAATGTAGAGATAACCATCTTCATCCTTGTAGCCCGCATCGGAGGTTTTGTAATAGCCGGGAAACTCCTCCATATAAGTTTCGAGGAAGCGTTCGTCTGCATTCCACAAAGTCGGCAAACTGGACGGTGCCATGGGCAGTTTTATGCAAATAGCACCAATATCGCCGACCGGCACTTCCTGACAGTTTTCATCCAGAATTTGCACGTCCCAGCCCGGTACCGCCTTGGTTGGTGAACCTGCCTTAACAGGGAATTCGTGCAATCCCATGCAATTGGATGCGATGGCCCAGCCGGTTTCGGTCTGCCACCAGTGATCGATGACAGGGATCGACAATTTTTCCTGCGCCCAGACCAGAGTATCGGGGTCCGTCCGCTCACCCGCAAGCCAGAGGTATTTTAAACTGCTCGTATCGTATTTTTTCAGAAACTCTCCGCCTGGATCTTCCCGTTTTATCGCTCGGAACGCTGTGGGGGCAGTAAACAGCGATGAAACCTTGTGATCGGAAATCACTCTCCAGAAAGCGCCCGCATCCGGAGTACCCACAGGTTTTCCTTCATACATCACGGTGGTACAACCGTGCAGCAATGGTGCGTAAACGATGTAGGAATGCCCAACGACCCAGCCCACATCCGATGCCGCCCAATAAACGTCGCCGGGCTCCACGTTATAGATGTTGGTCATGGACCACTTTAGGGCAACCATATGACCACCATTGTCGCGGACAACCCCCTTGGGTTGGCCGGTGGTTCCGGACGTGTAGATAATATAGAGCGGATCGGTTGCTGCAACGGGCACACAATCAACCGGTTCGGCAGTTGCTACGGAACTTGCCCAATCAATATCACGCCCATCTCTCATGGACGCTTCGGCCTGCGGGCGTTGAAGAATAAAACAGTAATCGGGTTTGTGCGCCGCCGCTTCAATAGCCGCATCAAGTAACGGCTTGTATTCGATAATCCGACTGCCCTCAATGCCACAAGACGCAGAGAGAATGACCTTTGGTTTTGCATCATCAATTCGGACGGCCAACTCGTTCGAGGCGAACCCGCCAAACACAACAGAATGAACCGCACCGATCCGGGCACAGGCCAGCATGGCCATAAGGGCTTCCGGCACCATGGGCATATAGACAATAACGCGGTCCCCTTTCCCAACACCGTTGGATACCAGAACACTGGCCAGACGTGCGACTTCGTCCCTTAAATCACGATACGAATAGGTTTTTACGGAATTGGTAACAGCACTGTCGTATATGAGCGCTGCCTGATCACCACGGTCACCATCTGCGTGGCGGTCCAGCGCATTGTAACATGTGTTGCACTCGGCACCGGGAAACCAACGGTAAAACGGGGGGGTACCGCTGTCCAGGACGCGATCCCAACGCTTAAACCAGTCAATACCCGAAGCGGCGTCTGCCCAGAACCCCTCCGGGTCGGAGAGGGAGCGATCATATTCCTCTTGATAGCGGTTACTCATTTGACGACGTTCCCTACTACTTTATCTTTTTTCATCTGACACCCATTGCATTGGCGTCCGCCATCCTGTCGCACCACCCTGTTGCCACGTGTTTGTTGCAACACCCGAAGACAGGTAAACCCAAAGCGCTGGCACGCGCATCTGACCAGATTGGCCGGTTTTTGTAAACTTCGCAAAACCCGGATGCAGGTCGCGTTTAGCCGGAGCTGGCACAAGTTCACACGACGACATTAAGACGTATTTTAACGTAAAAAAAACTGTTCGTGTCACAGTGCGTGAAAATCCACCATGCACGTCACAAGGAGTCAGTACCATCCTCCGGCACATAGACTCATTTAGACTGCCTTATATAGACTGCCTTATGGAACATCTGTTGCCTACCCGGAGTCACCCCGGACGGGCACGAGCGTCAGTACATCACCTAATGAAGGTGATCGGCCAGTTCATCCTTGATGCGCAGTTTCTGTTTCTTCATTTCTGCAATGGCAATTTCATCGGGATGCGGTCTGCTGTTTTCATGATCAATGGCATCTTCCAGAGCCTGATGTTTTTCTTGCAGGGATTGTATCCGCTCCGTTTGAGTCATGCTTCTCCTCCTTTTGCGTGTCACGGCCCGAAAATTCATTCAGTCTTTGCATGGGGCCGACCTCAATCGTAACCCAACCAACCAAAAAAATCCACAATTCTGCCAACGGGCAATCGAATCAGCCGGAAAAATAACACATTTTCGACCAAGCATCGGGTGTAACACTCCAAAATATATGATATAGTATGCACTCAGGAAACAAACAGCTACCAGCCCGACATGGACGGTCAGGACGCCCTAAAAACCAAACTTGCTGAACTGAAAAATGAGCACCGTGACCTGGATGAAGTTATCCAAACGCTGGTCGATTCTGGACCTTTCGACCAGATAAAATTACAACGGTTAAAGAAACGCAAATTACAGCTCAAGGATCAGATCGCCACCATCGAAGACGGCTTGCTACCGGACATCATTGCGTAGTTAAGGCGTTCTTTTCGTCCGACCGGCGCAGCATATCGGCATCCGCCTGTGCCAGGGCCTGCGAAAAACCAAACCCGGTTTTCAGCGTTACACCACCAATAGCGGCCTGCAGCCGGATTGCGGATCGACCATGGGAAAACAGTTGGGATTCGAATGTGGCTTCCAGCCGTGCCGCCATTTCATCAATAGCGTTTTCGCTTGATGACAGCATCAGAACGCCGAGATCATGCCCCCCCAGACAACCAACGATGTCCATTTCACCAATCGAGTCTTCAACAATCATGCAGGCGTGTGACATGACTTTTTCGTAGGCTTCACGACCTTGAGTCAGTCGAATTGTCGCGGCGTTGATAACCGAAACACACGCGAACGCAGCGCTCCCCAATCCTTGAATATGGCCAACTACCCGAGAAAATTCATGCTCAAATCCCTGTCTGTTTAAAACCGGCAGATAAGGGTGTTGATCCAGGCGGTCCCGAAGATCCCGCTCGCGGGCGCGGGAAACTTCCAGATCACGCCGCAGAGGCTCCAGTTGCCCTGCCAAATCCGAGAGCATTTGCTGAACCCGTGGGGGAATCGTACCGTCCAGCGCGCCATCGACAACAAAGGCGTCTCGACGGGACGCCGGTTCACCCCGCTCCTCCGCGGTTTTTTCTTCATCCTCTTGATCGCGGTCATGGCGCGGATTTCGTCCGGGCGTTTTCTTGCCACCCTGACCGTTGGTCGCAACCGCTTCCGATTTATTGACTTCCAACTTTTGGATCTCCATCCAAACAGTATCAGCCCAATCCTGATCAATACTTTATCAGGTTCATGGTTAATATTCGGTTAACACAATGGGATCGCTATCTCAGGCTTGAAGATCAAGCTGTCAGCCCTATAATGCGCGGCTTCCCGCTGAACAAGCGATGACGGAGCAACACCAATGCCAGAAGACAAATCCTCTTCCGATCCTGTTGTCGGTGTCATTATGGGCAGCCAGTCAGACTGGGAAACAATGCGCCATGCCTGTAAAGTTCTGGACGACCTTGGTGTGCCTTCGGAAAAACGTATCATATCAGCACACCGGACGCCTGATCGTATGGCCGAATATGCCAAATCCGCGCGGCACCGTGGATTGAAAGTCATTATTGCTGGGGCTGGCGGGGCCGCGCATCTTCCGGGGATGGTCGCCGCTATGACCACCTTGCCTGTTCTGGGTGTTCCCGTGGAGAGCAAATCCCTGAAAGGCATGGACAGTCTTCTTTCCATTGTCCAGATGCCTGGGGGTACCCCCGTAGGTACTTTGGCCATTGGCGTCCCGGGGGCCAGAAACGCAGGTTTACTGGCGGCAGCAATCGTCGGGACAGATAACACCGATACGGCCGCTGCCCTGCAAAAGTTCCGCGATGCACAGACGGCTTCCGTTGCCGAGGTGCCGGAGTAACACCTGGTGGCGCAACAGAGCAAAGAATCCTTTCCTCTTCCCCCAGGCAGCACCATCGGTATCATGGGTGGCGGGCAGCTTGGTCGAATGACCGCACTGTCAGCAGCGAATTTCGGATACCGCTGTCATATCTTCACGCCCGAAATCGACAGCCCCGCGGAACAGGTTTCAGCCGCGGCAACAGTGGCGTCCTACACTGACCGGCACGCTCTCGAGGCTTTTGCAGATGCGGTTGACGTCATAACGTTCGAGTTTGAAAATGTTCCGTTCAAAAGTGTACAGATTCTTGCCGAGCGTGTTCCTGTCAAGCCTGGCTGGGAGTGCTTGCGTATTTCCCAGGATCGTCTGGTTGAAAAAACCTTCATCAACGATCTGGGCATTCCCACCACACCGTTTGCAACAGTTTCTTCCGTCGAAGAGCTTCAGTCCGCTGCTAAAAACATTGGAACACCGGGTATCCTGAAGACAGCGCGCCTGGGTTACGATGGCAAAGGGCAAGTCAACATCGCCCCGGACACCGATCTCGGTTCAGCCTGGAAAACGATTGCCGGGTCTGCGGGTGGTGATATCGCTATCTACGAAGCCTTTGTCGATCTGGCCATGGAGGTTTCCGTCATTGTTGCCCGCTCGTCCGATGGTACATGGGCGACTTTCCCACCCGTCGACAACCGCCATAAGAACCACATTCTCGACGAAACCCACGCCATAGCGAATATTCCCGACAGGCTTGGTCAAGCAGCCACATCCGCGGCTATTCGTATTGCGGAAAATATGGGCCTCATCGGATTACTTGCGGTGGAAATGTTCATTACCCACGATCCAAACACGAGTGGTGTTGGCTCAGGCTCACGGGTTCTGATCAATGAAATCGCACCACGCCCACACAATTCTGGCCACTGGACCATGGATGCCTGCGTCTCCTCACAGTTCGAACAGTTCATCCGCGCTGTTGCCGGGCTACCACTCGGTTCCACCGAGAGACACCATGACGCGGTTATGAAAAACCTCATCGGTGACGACGTTGACAACTGGCGTGATGTTGTCGGTTCTCCCAATCAGGTTTTACATCTGTATGGCAAGGCAGAGGCCCGACCAGGGCGTAAAATGGGCCACGTCAATCGTCTCTATCCCTTGGGACATCTGGCAAAAAGCTGATATTTGGAGACTTGAAAGTTAAAAAACCTCGAAGGAAGCCTCACAACCCCGCGTTCGAACGTGAGTGGCATCGGCGATGATGGTCACAGGCAGTATCCTGAACGTGTTTCAGCAAGCCTCCAAGAACCTTCGGCCGCTTTTCTCGAATTTGGTCAGAGAGTTACCGTGCTTACGCCGTGCCGTGCAATCCAGGAACACTGCTCAGGCTGTCGAGCGCAGATGCCTTATCGTTTAGAAACAGATCTTCAACATCCTGCAACGACAGGTGAGACGATTTCAAGGTTACCAACAGATAGATTTCAACGACCGTTTCGTTTTCCAGCTCGCGTTCCAGCAGGGAACGGATGAACTGCAACAACTCCGGTTCCTGCCCCGAACTGCTCAGGATGTTGGTAAAAAGCTCCCGCCGAATCAGAGGTGGAAACAGGATAATCTCTGCCGCCAACGCACCTTTGGCATTCATCGGTATCTGACCGTTCATAAAAATCCGATCGATACAGAAACTGAAAATTCCAAAATCCAGCTTACCGGCGACCGCACGGGTAAACTCCAGGAATTCTTCCCGAAAGCCGACAACTGAAATCTTGCGGGCCATCAGGTCTCTGACAATCTCCAGGAATTCACGGTAGCGCTGTCGCGCCGGTGATATCATTCCCCCCAGTTCGCGTTCCAGTTCGCGGATACGGGCTTCACGGAAACCATCGCGCAAAACATCTTCCGCATTGTGGCGAACTTCAGCACTGAACGCCGATTTCTCTATCAGGGTGAATAACTCTTCGAACCGCTCCCGGGTTTTTGATCCACCTCGAACGGCCTTCAACCCCAACGGAACCAGCGCTGCCCGGGCAACAAGCGTATCGCGTGAGAAAACTGAAGCCGTTGCCGTCGCAACGGATGGTAACTTAACGGCCTCGCCAAAATCGTCGGTTACGATAAACCGGCTCTCATCCATCAGGGTCAGATACCGTCCGATCCGGCCGCAATCCAGAAAATGTTCAGCCAGATCAACAGGCATTGTCGAAAAGGGGCTGGACGCCCTCAAACCGGCAGTAGCTCGTTCTGATCGATTGGTGCTCACGTAACAGCGACTCCTGTGCCTTCCAACAGTATAGCGCCCGGTTTGCCTGTTGTCAGGCTTTGCTGCCAATTTGTGTAGGCTCGATCACAATCTGAGAAACATTGACGTGGGGCGGTTGCTGTATCGCATAAACGACCGCATTGGCGATATCCTGCGGTTCAAGACACGAAAGATAACTGTCATAGAATTTTTCCCCGGCGGCATGATCGGACAGTCGCGCTACGGCGAAACCGGTTCGAACCATGCCAGGTAGCAGTTCCGTAACCCGGATGGGTGTTGCCGCGTAGTCTTTCCGAAGCGCCTCCGTAAAGGCCCGAACCGCGAATTTTGAGGCGTTATAGGCCGTTCCACCTGCATACGTGTACAATCCCGAAACCGATCCCATATTAATGATATGACCGGATTTTCGCGTAATCATGCCAGGTATGACACTCCGCGTCAGTCGCATTAAACCCGTGACATTTGTATCGATGATACTGGCCCACTGGTCCGCTGTTCCTTCGTGAAACAGTTGCCGCCCACCAATATCGTGTCCTGCATTGTTGATCAGAATATCAATCTTGCTCCAGGTCTTCGGCAACGTCTCAACCAGGCTATCGACGGTTTGTGTATCTGTGACATCTGCGGTGACGGGCAGCACAAAATCTCTATGCCGTTCGGCGATCTCATTCAATCGATGCTGGTTGCGCCCCATAACGACTACCCTATAACCAAGAGGACACAGGACGTCGGTAATGGCTCGTCCGATCCCCCCTGTCGCCCCCGATAGCAAAACGGTCGCTGGACTATCGTTCTTTTGTTGCGCTGGCGTTGGCATTGTCGTTTCCTGCTGGTCGGTCCGAATGGACGTGGTTATAAGGATTTTTCATTTTCCCGATTTGCAAAAATTATGGCGCGTAGAGGGAACGTCCGCAATGGCGATACTGCTGGGATTTGATACAGGGGGCACCTACACCGATGCCGTCATCTATGACGAGGATAATGGCGTTCTGGCGTCTGCCAAATCGTTAACCACAAAAGCCAACCTCTCCATTGGTCTTGGCAAGGCACTAAGCGCCCTGCCGGACGAACATGTCAATCAGGCACGACTTGTATCGGTTTCAACCACACTGGCCACCAATGCCATGGTGGAAGCGCATGCTGCACCGGCCGCCCTGATCGTTATTGGTCAGGACGAAAGGGCTCTGAATCGCGCCGGTCTTGGTGCTTTGGTTGGTGACGGACCCGTTGCTTTTTTACGCGGCGGCCATAACGGTTCCGGCAAGGAAATTGAGCCTCTGGATGAAGAAGCGGTCAGGAAAATCGTCACAAAACAGGGATCCTCTGTTCATGCATTCGCGGTTGTCGGCTACTTTTCCATCCGCAATCCCGATCATGAAAATCGGGTTCGCGATATCATACACGATACCGCCGCCCTTCCGGTGACCTGTTCCCACGAGCTGACATCCAACCTTGATGCACCCCGCCGTGCACTGACAACCCTGATCAACGCCCGCCTGATTCCCCTGTTGCAGGGACTTGTTCTATCGGTACAGGGGCTTATGGAGGAACGCAATATCAAGGCTCCGTTGATGGTGGTTCGCGGTGATGGCTCTCTGATTTCCGTCCAAAGTGCCCTTGAACGTCCTGTTGAAACCATTCTCTCCGGTCCGGCGGCCAGCGTTATCGGCGCCGCCCATCTGTCGGGCCGCGATAGCGGTGTGGTTTCTGATATGGGCGGCACCACCACAGATGTCGTGCTCTTCGAAGGAGGGCGTCCAACCGTGAACAGGCAGGGTGCCATGGTTGGTGGCTGGCGCACCATGGTAGAGGCCGTTAACGTCCGGACCTATGGTCTGGGCGGAGACAGCGAAGTCCGTCTGAGCAATGATGGTCACGCGACATTATTGCTGGGCCCGAGGCGTGTGGTTCCGATCTCCCTGCTCGTCCACGAACACCCGGAAACGCTGGAGATTCTGCAAAAACAGCATGAGCGTCCTATCGCCACACCGCAGGACGGAAAATTCGGTATTCTATTGCGCGATAACATGAGCCTAGAACCCGGACCGGACGGTAAACGCCCGAATAAAACCGCGATGGCGATCATCGAAAAACTACGCCAGGGCCCGGCACCGTTACATCAGTTAACGTCACTCAGCATGGGTGAGAAAATTCTGGAACGTCTTGTCAATGAAGGCCGGGTCATCATTTCCGGATTCACGCCCAGTGACGCAAGCCATATCCTCGGATACCAGGACTCCTGGAGCAAACAGGGAGCCGAACTGGGAGCCATTCTTTTTGTCCGTCGCCTGTTTGACCTGGGTCATTATCACACTGCCGAAACCGAGGAACAGTTTGCCAGATTGGTCTTCGAGCGTGCCGTCGTGGAAAGCGCCAAAACCGTGGCCGGGGCCGTTCTCGCCGAACATTACGGCGTTGAACCGGAGCCTACGTCGCAGCTCGGCCACTTCATCTTCGAAAATGCCACTGACCCCGTATCGGCAACAGCCCCCGCCAAAGCCCTCGGGTTTTCTGTCAATCTTAACCACGCCCTGCTGGCCATCGGTGCGCCGGCCGCAACCTATTACGGTGGCAAGAATGGTGCGGCGGCCCGCCTTAATGCGGAACTGGTAGACCTGCCCCATGCTGATGTCGCGAATGCTGTCGGCGCGGTGGTTGGAAGTGTAACCGGTGCCGCCGTTGCCCTGATTACCGAGCCTGATCCAGGTGTTTTCCGTGTTCATACCGACGCCGGTGTTGAGGATTTTCCGTCCCTCAAAGCGGCGAATGCCCAGGCGGAAATAACGGCGATGGCTCTTGCTGTCGAGCGGGCACGGGAACGCGGGGCCTCGGAAACGGATACGTCCATCACGCGTGACGACATCATCGTGGATGTGGGCGGCGGCGCGACAGTGTTTGTGGAGAGCAAACTGACAGCTCTGGCGCGCGGCCGCCCGGACCTGGGCATCTAGGTGGTGTTTAGACTTTTCTGCTGCTTCTCGAATGGTGAAAGTCCGCTTAGCCAAACTCAAGGACCTACCCAAACACACTTTCCACCTGAATCTCAGAGAAACCGAGTAGCGGTTCATAAATCGACGTTCCAACATCGGCAAAACCCTGCATCGCTACCTACGTCAATACCAATGTGCCAGACATGACCCTTTTGAATTTCAGTGAAAATTATGCCGCTCCTTTTGTCTTCCCGTAGGTAAACAGAACAATCGCCAGAATGGCGAGAGTGGTTCCGCCGACCTGATACATATTGAAGGGTTCGCGGAAGATCAACAGCCCAACACCAACGCTTGTGGTCAGAATGGAGAGAACCGCATACAGGGAATATTGCGATGCGCCGAAGGTGTTATAGAGCAGGAAAAACCCCACAAACGTGATGAAAAATCCGACACCGCCAATCAAAATCATGGCCCAGTTATCGGCGAGATATTGACCATCCTCCGGTGTACGAAAAATCATACTGGCGATAACAAACAGCACCAAACACACGGCAACCGCGCCCGCCACATACAAAAACGGATTCGATGGCACAACAGCACCGCGCTGAGCGTAAACGTAAACAGCGTTTCCGACGGCGGCCAACAGCGCATACAACAACGGATGGCTCATCGCTCTCTCCCCATTTTCTGGATTGGTTAACGGAAGCTGTCAGGTTTGTTTGAAAAACTGAAAAAATCGAAGACCGGACAGTCCTGAGTCCTCAAACCTCTTTTTCATCTTCCCGGGCATACCAAAAGTTTTCAGCACATCGTCGATCCGGCGGTCCAGATAGCCCCATGTTTCCGGGTAATCGCCATTCTCATCCGGTTCATCAGCAAGCCAATAAAGAACCGTTGTAGTGTAAACCGGTAGCAACAAACCGCGTTTGGAGTAGTAGTTCCAGTCAACAGATTGATCGCCTGCCGCATACCACATCTCGTTGACGGTTCTAAGAGCATTTTTCATTGCCATTGGCGCATTGAACGGCAGCGCCAGCCAGGCCATACAGCGGCGCAAGGCTTCCCGGTTGTCGGCATTGACCATAATGCGCGTTTGAACGCCAATGGCGATACGGTCGCGGACACGCATGGTATCAATATCCAAAGTATCGAGATGTTCCAGCATAGCCGCGTCTGATTGCTCCGACCAAAACCGCACAACGTCGGCAAGTCCGCGGGGAAAAGCTCTATTCGCCATGACAGGTTCAAAACCGGCCTGTTCAACCCCGGCCATCAGCGCCTTTGCGCTCCATCCGTCAAAAACCACGTTTGACAGCATGGCGGCGAGAATGTCTATCCTGGCATTTGCTACAACGTCTGCTGCGGATTTGCTCATTACAGACCTCCCCGCTCGTCATCACTTCGTTTGTCCAGTTCTTCATTGTAGCCAAAACTGCTAAGGTCTTCCATACGCTGCGGATAGAGAATACCGTCCAGATGATCACATTCATGCTGGAGCACACGTGCATGGAACCCCCGTACATCCCGCTCGAACGTGCTGCCATCCAATCCTTGGGCCTTGATACGAAGGTTTTTGTAACGTGGCACTACCCCGGACATCCCGGGAAGTGATAGACACCCCTCGACTGCATAGTCCCGCTCTTCTCCCACTGGCGTTAAAACCGGGTTGATCATGACCGTCATCGGCTGCTCGCTCCCCTCCTCGTCCCTGCCTTCCGGGATACAGTAAACAACCACCCTCAACCCCACACCAACCTGGGGTGCCGCAAGCCCGATTCCGGGTGCGTCCAGCATGGTTTCCACCATATCGTCCACCAGCCTGACAATTTCCGCATGGTTGGGGTCTTCAACCGTTTGCGCGGGTCTCGACAGGACCGGATGCCCCATTTTGAGAATTTTCAACAAAGCCACGATTTTTCAGCCTTTTTTGCGCTACGGGCCTTCACAACCTGCTACGAGTATGGTAGAAGCCGCAACTCTTGATGTCACAGCATCTTGCTGGGCACCCTGTAACATGATGAGAGATTGACCGACGTGCAAGTATCTGTTCGCGATAACAATGTTGACCAGGCACTGAAAGTGCTGAAAAAAAAGATGCAACGTGAAGGCATTTTCCGTGAAATGAAGCTTCGCCGTTCCTACGAAAAACCGTCCGAACGCAAAGCCCGCGAAAAAGCGGAAGCTGTCCGCCGTGCACGTAAGCTGGAACGCAAGCGTATCGAACGCGAGGGTTTCTAGGCTCACCCTGATCCCGCTTAAAGGCTATCAAACCGCCTGATCGATCGTCCGGACAGGCGGTTTTGTTACGCCTGGACAATCGCTCTTGGCCGCTGCGCTTCCCGCACGGGATCACGCCAAGAGGTTCGCTGCAACGCGCTATAGCGACGTAGCGTAAACGGGAAGGCCTAATCCATGGCCTGAGCGATCGACTCGGTCATCTCTTTGGCATCGCCAAACAGCATCATGGTGTTGTCTGCAAAGAACAACGGATTGTCAACGCCTGCATAACCTGAAGACATACCCCGTTTGACGAACAGGACCGTGCCCGCTTTTTCGACCTCGAGAATAGGCATCCCCGCAATGGGGCTACTGGGATCGGTTTTGGCAATGGGGTTTGTGACGTCGTTGGCACCGATCACATAGGCCACATCGGCGGTGGAGAATTCATGATTGATTTCTTCCAGCTCAAAGACCTCGTCATAGGGGATGTTGGCTTCGGCCAGCAGCACATTCATGTGTCCGGGCATACGCCCTGCCACCGGGTGAATGGCGTATTTGACCTCAACGCCCTCGGCTTTCAGCTTATCCGACATTTCACGCAAGGCGTGTTGTGCCTGGGCCACGGCCATACCGTATCCGGGTACGATAATGACCTTCGAGGCATTCGACATGATGAACGCAGCGTCGTCTCCGGCACCGGAGCGAACCGCCCGATCGCCCTGTTGCGCGGCGGCGGCAACACCAGCGCCGTCACCGCCAAATCCGCCGAGCAGAACATTGATAATAGACCTATTCATGCCTTTACACATGATGTAACTGAGAATGGCGCCAGAGGAACCAACCAGCGCGCCGGTAATGATCAGCGCCGGATTGGAAAGCGTGAACCCGATGCCGCATGCAGCCCACCCGGAATAGGAGTTGAGCATGGAGACAACAACCGGCATGTCTGCGCCGCCAATGGGTATGATCAGGGTGAATCCGATCAGAAATGCGAGCACGATCACGAACCAAAACGTGGCCGCGGATTGCGATCCCACAAGCATAATAATACCCAGGACAATCAAAGCGCCGATCAGGGCGTTCAGCAAATGCTGTCTGGGGAATGTTATGGGCGATCCACCCATGATGCCCTGCAGTTTGGCAAATGCGATCAATGATCCGGAGAACGTGATGGCACCGATGGCCGCGCCCAGTGACATTTCGATCATGCTGGCCGTGCCGATGTTACCCGGCGTGCCAATCCCATAGGCGGCAGGATTGTAAAATGCCGCCGTCGCCACCAACACAGCCGCCATACCTACCAGTGAATGGAAGAAGGCGACAAGCTGTGGCAGGGCCGTCATCTGAATTTTCATGGCAACGATGGTACCGATACTGCCACCCATCAAGATGCCTAGAATAATCATGCCATAACTCAGCACACCCGGATCCAGCAAGGTTGTGACCACGGCAATGACCATGCCCATTATACCCAGCATATTGCCCCGGCGGGCAGTGACAGGTGAACTCAACCCCCGAAGCGCGAGGATGAAGCAAACAGACGCGATAAGGTACGCATAACCGGTGAAGCTGGCTGTCATGGTTCGCTCCCGTTAACTCTTTTTCTTGAACATGCCGAGCATGCGTTGGGTTACGATAAAGCCGCCGAAGATATTCACCGAGGCGAGAACAACGGCCAAAAAGCCCATAACCTTGGAAAAATCCATATCCCCGGCAGGGCCCGCCGCCAGCAATCCGCCGACGATGATCACCGACGAAATGGCGTTGGTGACACCCATCAGGGGTGAATGCAGGGCCGGCGTCACGCTCCAGACCACGTAGTAGCCGACAAAACAGGCAAGCACGAAGACCGTAAACAGCCCGAGAAACGGATCGCCTTCCACACCAGTCGTTGTTGATGCAACCTCGGCGGCGGAAACCGCCAGTTCCTCGGCTTTGACCAACATTTCTGCCGCTTCATTGACCAGTTCCAGTGCCTTTTTTTGCAGGGTTGTGGAATCCATGATCTAGGTCTCCTCCTTTTTCGCTTCGGCGCTGACAGCCCTGGCGGGCGGCGATTTTGGTTTTGGAGATGTCTTCTTCCGCGTCGCGCGCTTTGGTGCCGTGGGCGAAGAGCCGGCGGCAATTTCACGAACCCGTTCATTAACGATGTCGCCATTCCGGGTAATCAGTGATCCGGATACCGTTTCATCGTCCCAGTCAATGGTCAGGGTTTTGTTTTCCTTATCCACGTGTGGTGTCAGGAAGTTGAGCAGATTGCGGGCGAACAGGGCGCTCGCATCCTCAGGAACGCGCGCCGCAATATTGGTATTGCCAATGATGCGGACACCCCCCTTGTCGACAACCTTGTCGGCTTCTGCACCTTCACAGTTACCACCGGCTTCAACCGCCATGTCGACGATGATGCTGCCCGGGCGCATGGAGGCAACCATTTCCGCGGTAATCAGACGCGGCGCCGGACGGCCTGGTATCAGCGCCGTGGTAATCACCACGTCCTGCTTTTTAATGTGCTCAGCAACAACCGCTTTCTGTTTTTCAAAGTACTCCGGTGGCATTTCCTTGGCGTATCCGCCCTCTGTCTGCGCGTCTTTCTCCATTTCGGGATCAACTTCCAGAAACTTCCCGCCAAGGCTCTCAACCTGTTCTTTGGTTGCCGGACGAACGTCGGTTGCGGTTACGACAGCGCCCAGACGTTTTGCCGTCGCGATGGCCTGCAAGCCCGCAACACCAACACCCATGACAAAAACCTTGGCCGGTGCAACGGTACCCGCGGCCGTCATCATCATCGGAAAGGCACGACCGAACGCGTGTGTTCCGTCAATAACTGCTCGGTAACCGGCGAGGTTCGATTGTGACGACAGAATATCCATGCCTTGCGCCCGGGTTATGCGGGGCATGAGTTCCATGGCAAAGGCGGTAATGCCCGCCTTCGCATAGGCGGTCACCGCTTTACCGTCGTTTAACGCCAACATATGGGCGAGAACAACGGTTCCTTTGGCGATCTTGGAAACCTCGTTAGCGGTTCCGGTATAGCTCGGCCCATTAATTTTCAGGATAACATCCGCCCCCTTTACGGTGGCTACAAAGTCCTTGGCGAGTGTTGCACCGGCGTTACTAAAAGCTTCGTCGGTAAAGTTGGCGCTGAGTCCTGCACCCTTCTCAATTACAACATCGAAGCCCAGATTAACGAATTTTTCGACAACGTCCGGTGATCCTGCGACACGTGTTTCACCAGCTATTGTTTCTTTGGGGATGGCAATTTTCATGCAACGGAACCTGCTGTCTGAATTCTGTTTTCAGATGATGATCGATGTTTGTATCTGATTCGCTAAAATCAAGGCAAAACGATCACCACCTGCACTATTGTGCAGCGCCTATATGCACGAATTCAAAGACATACACAAGTAAAACACTTTTTTTGTGTTTTATATATATATATTATACATATTAAATATGTATTTTTAAGAATTTAACTTGCTTCGATTCCCCGTTAAAGGCACCGCAGAAACTGTATTTGACACCTTCATTTTTGCGTTGAATGCCCGGGCCATTGAAGACGCGCTGCATCAATCCAGCGCGGAACCCTATATATTTCGGGGCAAGTCCGCATGAATGAGAGCACGGCAAGAAAACCGGCTGAGGAGACCACAGAAAGCTCATCAGCGGGAAAATGCCTTGACCTGGTCGAGATGAGAACCAACCGGTGAGACATGACTCATGTCAGCGTATTCGAAACCGCCCAGATCCGCAGTCCGCCGACCGAGAAAAATAGGATCAGCGTCTTGCCGGTAGATATTTACCTTTGCGTTAAAGGCATTTCGTGTAAGTCCATGCTTGTCTGTAATCAGGAAACGACTAACGGCAAAATTGTTATCGTCCAGTCGATCCCCGGTCAGATAGCACTTGATGTTATTTATTGCGTCACCAGACATTACCACGCCCTCAAGCCCGGACAAGGTTTCCTGTGTCTTGTGAATGAACTGAGGAGTGTTGATTTCTACAACCACCCCCTGGTCCCAATCGGGCATGGGTGCCATGAAATCACCCACCAAAATCTGACCCGGTATCGCACAATCGATCATCCGAGACAGCGCGATAGTAACGTCCCCGACGATGTAGCTGTACATCGTTGGATTCAAACCTTCCGATTGATGGAACTCATAATGACTGCCAACGTGGAAACAGGTTCGCAGATGTGGTGTTGTATTGGACGCGGCTTTACTTTTGGCGATGGCACTATCGGCCAGAACCAGATGCATAAAATGATAGAGATTTATGTTCGCCTGCACGCCCACATCCCTGTTCCAGATGTAGAACCCGTCTCCCGTTGTTGAACGGGCGAATTTGATCGCGATGTTTCTACTGAGCATCTTCGAATGCGCAGAATTCAGAGAGTGCGCAAGGCTGTTGAGTTGTGTTACCTGATCGAGTGGTGACAGTAGCGAAAACCCGACGATATCAAAAAGAGCGACGGCTCGACTCTCTGCAAAGGAAATCCCGTAGCGTTCGATCAGCGTCTCGATGAGCGAATACGGGACATCCTCACCCGCTTGAAAATCCAGTTCAACACGGTGCGCCGCGCGGTCCAGACCATGGCAAAGCGCTTCGAAGGCCCGTCTTTCACGCTGCTTCGCACCTGAAAGAATATCGCCCATGGTTTCGCCAGCGTAACGGGTCTCCCGCCCCGCGCCAATCTCGCTCAAAAGATAGTGCGGAATGACAAGAACATCGATACCGTGATCGGCTGGTGCCCACACCAGGATCAGGTTTCGCCCCAATCCCCAGATGTCATGGAGGATACGATCAAGTTGTTCGAGGTGCTGGGTATCAACCCCAGCGTTGTTTCCATCGGACAGAACATTTGGCAAGCTGCCTGGATCAAAACCAATCGCCATCGCCTAAAGAGACCCTACGATCATTTCTGTTGAGCACGATGGTAGCGCTTTCAAGGTGTGACGCAAGAAAAAGGGCTGATCAGGCCGCAACCAGGCCAGATTTTTTAAGTACCGCCCGCTGCTCTTTTTCAAGAATTTTTTCATCAAAATCGTCAACCAGACCATGGAACAACTGATGCCAGTTCACCTCGGCCTGAAGATGAGTAAACACGCTGCCAAGACCGATTGCGGCCCGGTCCATGAGCACAAACTCCTGAGGGGGTTTGACCCCACCCATCTCTCGCAACTTGGCGTGAACCTTCGCCGCGGTTTGCGCTCCATACACAAGGCCTTCTTCGCCATGGATCAATTGCACCTTGTCGTTCAAGAGAGGGCCGTACAGAAACGCTGCCCATTGGTTCAGAACATCGATCATATCCTTACCCAGATTACAAAAACCCCAGGTTTCGTATGCATGAACCGCGAGCTCCTGATTGCCATCGCGCAAAGCGCGATAAAGATCGATAACAGCGCGAACAAATGGTGCCGGAAACACCCTTATACAGCCAAAATCAAGCAGGTTTATGCCATTGTCTGGCCGCGCGGAATAATTCCCCAGATGTGGATCACCGTGTATTATGCCGTAACTGTAGAAAGGCCGATACCACGCGTGGAACAGATTGAGTGCAATCTGGTTACGGACCTCCAACGGAGCATCCGCAAAGCTCAAAAGCGGCTCACCATCCAGCCACGTCATGGTCAGCAATCGTTCGGTTGAGAGCGCGGGCAGGGTTTCGGGAACATAAACATGCTCCTCACCGCTCAACATTTGCGCGTAGAGACGCATCTGTCTTGCTTCGCGATGATAGTCCAGTTCCTCACGAAGACGGGCAGCCAGTTCCTTGTGGATCTCACTGGGATCGATAGCCGGGTCGTAGCGTTTGTAGATTGAAAAGACAAAACTCAGTTGCTTCAGGTCTGCCTCAACGGCGGATGACATCTCGGGGTATTGAAGTTTACAGGCCACGTTCTGCCCGTCCGGGGTCGTTGCCCTGTGAACCTGGCCGAGCGACGCCGCTGCAATCGCCTGACGATCAAAGTGTTGGAACCTGTCCTGCCAACCCGCCCCCAGTTCCCCTGTCATTCTCCGGCGAACAAAGGGCCAGCCCATGGAAGGGGCATTGGACTGCAACTGCATCAGTTCCTGGGAAATTTCATCGGGCAGCAAGTCCGGCACAGTGCTGAGTATCTGGGCAACCTTCATGAGCGGTCCTTTCAACCCGCCCAGAGCAGCCCGCAGGTCTTCGGCGTTGATTGCTGTTGCGTAGTTCTGCCCCATTAGCCGCCCCCCGGCGGCCCGTGCGGCAACGCCGCCCACCGCACGACTCACGCGGGCGTAACGCTTCATGCGGCCGGAAAGGGTATCGACGTCAGACATTGGGCGATCTATTCCATATCTTCCAGTTGATCAATCATACCGGAAATCACATTCAATCCGCGGTTCCAGAATGTCGGATCACCGGCATCCAGACCGAACGGAGCCAGAAGTTCCCTGTGGCGCAGCGTACCCCCAGCCCGCAGCATTTCCAGATACTTGTTCTGGAAACCAGCGTGCCCACCACGAAACACGTCATAAAGAGAGTTTACCAGACAATCCCCGAACGCATAGGCGTACACGTAAAACGGAGAGTGAATGAAATGCGGGATATAGGCCCAGAAATGGCGATAATCGTCATCAAACCGAAGTGCCGGGCCCAGGCTCTCCGATTGAATCTGCATCCAGATGTCCGCCAAACGATCAGCGCTCAGTTCACCGGCTTTTCGCTCGGCATGGACGATACACTCAAATTCATGAAAGGCGACCTGACGAACAACTGTGTTCATCATATCTTCGACCTTGCCTGCGATCATAACACGGCGACGGGCACCGTCCTGCTCGTCCTCAAGCATGGATTGGAAGGTCAGCATTTCACCAAACACAGAGGCCGTTTCCGCCAATGTCAGCGGCGTATCCGCCATCAACGAGCCCTGCGCCGCCGCCAGGACCTGATGGACGCCATGGCCAAGTTCATGGGCGAGAGTCATCACATCGTGGCATTTCCCGTGGAAGTTCATAAGAATGTAGGGATGAACCGATGGTACGGTGGGGTGCGAGAAGGCACCCGGGTCCTTGCCCGGGCGCGGCGGCGCGTCAATCCAGCGCTTGTCGAAGAAATCACGGGCAATATCCGCCATGGAGGGCTCGAAGCGTCCATAGGCGTCTAGGACCGTGGACTTTGCCTCGTCCCAGGAAAAACGGCGGGCATTTTCATCGGGGAGCGGGGCATTCCGATCCCAGTAGTCAAGCCGCTCTGTTCCAAACCAGCGTGCTTTCAGGGCATAGTAGCGATGACTGAGATCGGGATAGGAATCCGTTACGGCTTTCATCAGGGCATTCACCACAGCGTCTTCTACCTGATTTTCCAGATTACGGTGCGACATGGGCTCTCGGTAGTTGCGCCACTGATCCTCAATATCCTTGTCCTTGGCCAGAGTATTGGTGATCAGGGAGAACAACCGGACCTGAGATGTCAGTTTTTTGCCCAGAGCCCCAGCCGCGGTTTTACGGACCTTGCCGTCAGGATCGGAGAGTTGATTCAGCGTGTCACTAAGCGTTTGTTCCACCCCATCAATGTCAATCCGCATGTCGGCCATGGTTTCATCAAACAGTCGGGACCAGGAAGCCCTGCCGGTTACCGATTTTTGGTGCAGTAATTGTTCAAGATCATCTGACAGTTCGTGTTGCCGGAAAACCCGCACGTCGCGCAACCATGGTTCATATTGACTGACCTTTGAATCAGAAACCAGCGTCGCAAACGGCGCGTCATCAAGGCGATTGATTTCCAGAGAAAAAAACAGCGTTTTTGAGGAGATGTCGGTAATCCGTTCATGTATCCCCTGATAAAATCTGGCGATATCCGGGTCACTAACATTGGCCGCGAACAACAACTGCGCATAGCTGGCGACCTTATGCATCTCCTGCACCAGGGCTTCATAGGCCTGCACAGCCGCGAAAAATGTGTCTGGCTCCAGAGAGTTGATCTTGCCCTGATAGGCACCCGCGAAAATTTCCGCCTGGGCCGCCGCATCATTCAAATCCGCTTCGATGGCTGGGTCGTCCGGCCCATCATAAAAATCGGATAAGTCCCATGAGGGAAGTTCCTGAATGTTTACCCCACTCACGCTAAATACCTTTCGTGGCCCAAGACGGTTCTTCAAACCGCATCAAAACCGACGGGAGTATTGTGATCCCGACAGCGGAGCGATACAGTACAACCGATTGCAACGAATATCCGTAACGCACTCCACATAAATATCCCATAACCGCCCGTTTGCAATCCTTTGTGCCATGATCACACCCGCTGATTTAGACCGTCAATCCAACCTCGTCAGCATGTTTTTCGAACAGGCTGATCGCAAGGGTGATGCACCTTTTTTGTGGCGAAAATCTGATGATACCTACCAACCATTGACCTGGGCAGAAACCGCATCCCAGGTGACGCAATTGGCGGCGGGCCTGCGTTCGCGGGGGATAGAATTTGGTGATCGGGTTCTGCTGGTTGCCGAGAACCGGCCCGAATGGCTGATCACGGAGTTAGCTGTCTTGTCCATCGGGGCGATTCTCGTGCCAGCCTATACCACCAATACGGTAGACGACCACGTGCACTTGTTAAGAGATAGCGGTGCACGAGCCGCCGTCGTTTCAACGGAGAAACTGTTAAGTCCGCTCCTGAGCGCCGCCGGGCAGGTTGGCGGCCTGCTGTTCATCGGGCACATGGACGCTGTTACCCGTGATACGCCCTCCTGCCCTTTGCTGGATTGGCCGTCGCTGACAGAAGGCCGCGACGATGTAACAGATACGATCCGTGACCAGGCTCAGGCCTGGGGGCGGGACCAGACCGCCTGTATCATCTATACATCGGGAACCGGTGGCCTGCCAAAGGGGGTCATGCTGCATCATGGCGCAATCCTGCACAATTGTGCCGCGGCGGTGGAAGCACTTGGCGAGATCGGACTGGGCGACGAGGTGTTCCTGTCCTTTTTGCCCCTCTCCCATTCCTACGAACATATGGCGGGTCAGTTTTTCCCCATCGGTATCGGTGCGCAAATCTATTACGCCGAGGGCATCGAGAGCCTGAGCACCAACATGCTGGAAGCGCGGCCTACAATCATGACGGCGGTACCCCGTCTTTATGAAACCCTGCACCAGCGGATTACCCGTGGCGTTCAAAACCAGGGCGGATTGAGAGAAAAGCTGTTCAATCGTGCCTTTGACCTTGGGGTCCGGCGGTACAAGGCGCCGGAAACGCTGAATCTGTGCAATCGTGTTATGGACCGGCTTGTTGACAAACTGGTTCGGGACAAGGTTCGCGAACGGTTCGGCGGGCGGCTCAAGGCATTGGTATCCGGCGGGGCGCCGCTAAACCCGGATATCGGCCTGTTTTTCACGGCCCTTGGCCTCAGAATTCTCCAGGGATACGGTCAAACCGAGAGCGCGCCAGTTATTTCTGTGAACCGGCCCTCAAACCCGAAGATCCACACGGTGGGTCCCGTTGTCCGAAACACGGAAGTCCGGATTGCCGATGATGGGGAGATTCTCTGTCGTGGAGAACAGGTCATGCAGGGGTACTGGAATAACCCCGAAGCCACTCGCGATACCGTCCGCGATGGCTGGTTACACACCGGCGATATTGGCCGCATTGACGACACTGGCCATCTGTTGATCACGGACAGAAAGAAAGACATTATCGTGAATTCAGGCGGTGACAACATCGCCCCCCAGCGCGTCGAGGGAATTCTGTGCCTGGAGCCGGAAATTGCCCAGGCCATGGTTTACGGTGACAAGAGACCCAATCTGGTGGCGCTCATCGTGCCCGACGAAACGTGGTTGACCGAATGGAAACGTGCGAACGGGAAGTCCGGCGATTTGACGTCCCTGAAGAATGACGCCGACCTTAGAGATGCCATTGCCGATGCTCTTGAACGGGTAAATCAGGGTCTTTCCAACATTGAGAAAGTGCGCCGGTTTATCTTTGCTGACGAAGCCTTTTCCATTGAAAGTGGCGAAATGACCCCGACCATGAAGGTCCGCCGCCACACCCTGAAAAACCGGTATGGTGACGCTCTGGAAAGACTCTACAAAAAATGACCCGCCCGCCCAGTCCCTTGAAACTTGAGGGTGACATTCTTCACGAATGGGTATTGTCCAATGGGGAAACCATTTCCGTAAACTCGGGGCGATATCGGCGGCTGATCGATACGTTTGTAGAGCAGTCCAGCGGCAATATCCTGCAAATAGGGTCCAAATCAACGATCCTCGACAAAAATTTGAAATGGCGAAATTTTTTCGCCGGGCGCAATTTTATCGGCGCGGATATCTCGGAAGGCGACAACGTGGACGCCGTCTTCGACGTAACCGGAAATATCGGCAAACTCCGCAAGTTAACCGGCATCAAACAGTTTGATGCCATTGTTTGTTGTCATGTTCTGGAGCACGTAAGAAACCCGTTTTATGCCGCGGGAAACCTGAGCAAGCTCCTGAAAAAAGGCGGATTGCTGTTTATCAGTGTCCCCTGGGTTCAGGGCTTCCATGAGTTTCCGGACGACTTTTGGCGATTTTCCTTTGCCGGCCTTCGGGAACTGTTTCAGGGGCTTGAAGTGTACGCGGAGGCCTATGCCGGACCGCGAGAGGAGGTCTTCTATCAACTGCTGCTCAACGGCGGCCCCGAACATTCGATCAAGACCTGCCGGTTCGAGCGAAATCTTTTTCAGATCATGCTTGAGGACATCCCAACCCAGGCCATGTTCACGGATCGCCCGGGCGACAAGATACAACTAGCACGGCTCTATATGCCGGCAACGGTTGTCACAACAGTTTTTCGGAAACCCTGATCACGTTTTTTCGCGCCGTTTGACGTTGGCAATGGCAATACCAGTCAGGATGATGGCAAGGGCCAGCAAGCCTGCCACACCGACGTTTTCTCCGAGAAACAGATAACCCCACAGAACCCCCAAACAGGGAATGATGTAGTTGATCAGAGCAAAGAATGTGGTGCCCTTTTCGGTGATGATGTGAATATAGAGAATTGCCGCAAGACCCGTTGGTACTATTCCGAGGTACAGGGCAACGAGAAGTTGTTCATCCGTTGGACCCAACGTCCAGGGTTGATCAACCAGAACGGAGAACGGAATCATCTGAGCGCTGGCGCAAATCATCATGACGGCGCTGCCAATGATCGGGGTCTTCTGTTTTGGCAGTCGGCGAACCTGTACCGCCGCGATCGCGTAACACAAAGCGGCACAGGCAATCGCGACACTGAACAATGGCGGGCCGGACTGCGTGTGGTCCGCCGCCGGCCCAAATAGCAAGATCACCCCGGCAAATCCGATGATCAGACCAACGAGCTTCGGGCCAGTAATTTTGTCAGATTCCGTGAAAAAATGAGCAATGATCAGCGTTGCCAGCGGCATCAACGCCATCAGGATGCTGGCCTGCGCACTGGATGTTCCGGTTTCCCCCCAACTGATCAAAAAAAACGGTAAACTATTACCGGTTATTCCGATCAGAAAGTAAGGAACCCAAGCCTTGCCGATGGCGGGTAATTCGTAGCCTCTCATCTTAACGAACCCCACAAGGATCACCGAAGCGATTGTGAGTCTCAGCGCAACAAGAGACAAGGGCGCAATAGCATCAACAACGAACTTTATTGATGTGAAGGACGAACTCCACATACAGGCCAGAAGAAGCAGAAGAAAGGCAGATCGGAAATCAGCCATTCCGGCAAAACCGCAGACATATCTCAGCTCTGAAACGCTTCTCAGACACCGTAGAAATCCTTGTACCAGTCAACGAATTTGGGAATACCCTCACCAATCAGCGTTTTGGGCTCATAACCGAAATCCCGGCGGGTATCGTCAATATCCGCGTAGGTTTCTTTGACATCACCCGGTTGCATGGGCTGAAAATCAATCTCGGCTTTTCGTTGCAGGGCGCGCTCGAGCGTGTCCACGAAATCCATCAATCTTTCCGACCTGCTGTTGCCAATGTTGTACACCCGATGAGGTGGTTTTCCGTCAACAGCAGGCGCCGGTCCATCAAGGCATGCAATAACACCGTTCACGATATCGTCTATATAGGTAAAATCGCGCCGCATATCACCGTTGTTGAAAACCGGTATGGCTTCACCGGCGACGATCTTTCGCGTGAAAATGAAGGCCGCCATATCCGGGCGCCCCCAGGGGCCGTATACGGTAAAAAATCTTAAACCCGTCAGCGGCAGCCCAAACATACGGGCATAGCTTTCGCTAATCATCTCCATGGATTTTTTGGTGGCCGCATAAAGAGACACCGGATGGTCGACACGGTCCTCCACGCTAAAGGGTTGTTTGATGTTTGCCCCATATACCGAAGACGACGATGCATAGATGAAGTGTTTCAGGTTCGCCAGATTGCGAACGGCTTCCAGAAGGACGACATGGCCTTCCACATTGCTTTTGATGTAGGCGTATGGGTTGATCAGGGAATATCGAACACCGGCCTGGGCGGCCAGATGAATGACGCGATCAATATCGGGGCGCGCCTTTAACAGGGAGTCTACGGCATCCTTGTTAGAGATATCTTGGCGGAAAAACTCAAATCCGTCCTGGCTTTCCAAAATCGCCAGTCGTGCTTCTTTCAAGTCCACATCATAGTAATCGTTTACAATGTCGATCCCAACCACTCGCTCGCCACGTTTAAGTAACGCATGGGATACGCTAAATCCGATAAATCCGGCGGCACCAGTCACCAATACCGTCATGAGTTTTCCAACCTTAAGGCTTGGATGTTCAGGGAAATCCCCTATATCTCACACCCGATCACATATCACGAGGTTTTGACATTAAAGCAAGTACCACAACAATGCAGGCAGAGTAACAAATGACAGCGCCGTGGACACAACGATCATGCCTGCAACCTCGTCCGGTTTCTGTTCGTACCTGACAGCAAAGAGATAATTGTAAATGGCAACGGGCATGGCCGCCTGGAGGATCAGGACCCCGCGGGCAATTCCTTCCATGCCCAGAACTTCCGCAACAAGGAGGCCAACGGCAAACCCCATGACCAGCCGAAGCGCGGATAGCGCCGTCGTTCGTTTCATCTGACTTACCTTAAGTTCAGCCAGGGATATCCCCAACATGATCAGCATCAAGGGTATTGTCAGACCACCCAGCAAATCCGACGTACTCGCCAGCCAGCGCGGCACTTCAATGTCACCGATCATGAAAAACAGGGCGATAGCAACGGCATAGATAAACGGGAGCTGCAACACCCGCCGAATGGAGAACGCACCGGCAGAAAAGGCCACACCAAAGGTAAACAGCATGATCACATCCACGGTGAAATAGGTAATCGCCAGTGCCAGACCTTCAGCCCCGAAGGCAAACAGACAAAGCGGCAACCCCATGTTTCCCATATTCGCCCAAATCATGGGTGGCAGATAGGGCCTGAGCTCCATTCTGCAAATCTTGAGGATGATGCCGCCTGCCACTGCAAACAAAACAATGGTCAGGACTGTCGCAATGGCCATTTCTGTAAATGCTGTGTTGCTGATCTCAACCGCGGTCAGAGTCGAAAACACCAAGGCCGGTGTCCCGATGTTTGTGACCAGACGGGTAATGTCTTCCACGTGGACCGAATGACCCATTTTCGCCCATGCAAAGCCAAGTAAGGCGCAAATCGCAACCGGTGAAATAACCGTCAAGAGCTCGGCGATCATGGGGCAACCTCCCGTCCCATTCTCAAGCGATGTCGAATGGCATCGGAGGTGTACAGGCCAAGCGCCAGCCAGATCAATGCAAAACTAGCCATGTGCCAGCGGGTGAAAGGCTCATCAAACACATAGATCGCGAGCAAAAAGTGACCGGTTGGCGTGATGTACTGGAAAAATCCAACAACAGACAGAGGCAGTCGACGTGCAGATTCCGTAAACAACACCAGGGGAAGTGAGGTGATAACCCCGCTCAGTAGTATCAGAATCACAATACCAGGGGACTGATCCGGTGTTTTGGCCGTCATGCCAAAGTCCGAAAATGCTCCATAGGAAAGGAGACCGAGAAACAGCAACGTGGGCGGTAACATAAACAGGGTTTCCGCCAGTAACCCCGTTATTGCATCAACCGGTGCTTTTTTACGAACCAGTCCGTAGACCGCAAACAGACCGGCAAGGGATAAGGCAATCCAGGGAAAGATACCAAGACCCGCAATCATCACGCCGACTCCTGCCGCGGCGAGGGCGACGGAGAGCTTCTGCAACGTGCGCATGGTTTCTCCCAAAACGACAACACCCAACAGTACGTTGAACAGAGGGTTGATGTAGTAACCAAGACTGGACTGGAGGACATGCCCGTTGGTAATAGCCCAGATAAAAATTAGCCAATTCACGGAAAGCAGTAGTGTTGCCCAGATCACATGTTTTCGCGCCAACCGATCCGAGAACGCCTTGCGCAAATCACCAACCCGGCCCAATAGCAAGACCAGCGGAAAAAGTGTGACCGCGACCCAGAGAATCCGGTGAGCAAAGACTTCCAGCGGCGGTACCACGGAAATTGCACCAAAATAAAGCGGAAAGAGCCCCCACAATGCAAAAGCACTGAACGCACAAGCGCCGCCGACGGTATCCTGCCTGGAGTGTGTCACGGAAATTCTGTCTAGGCTACTCGACCCAGGCAATCCGCAGAATATTGGTCGCGCCCGGCGTTCCAAATGGCACGCCGGCCGTAATTACAAGCCGATCGCCCGCTTCGGCAAAACCTTCATCACGGGCAATCGCGATAGACTTGGTAACCATTTCGCGAAAACTGGAGAGGTCTTCCGTAAACACGCAATGCACCCCCCAGATCAACGCCAGTCGTCGCGCGGTACCGGTACGCGGGGTGCTGCAAATAATGGGAACTTCCGGTCGTTCACGGGCGGCGCGGAGTGTCGTTGACCCGGTGGACGTGAAGGTAACAATAGCGGCCGCTGAAATCGTACTGGCGCACTGACGCGCCGCCGCGGTTATGGCGTCGGCGGCGGTGGCCTCCGGGTTCTGGCGTTGCGCCGTCATCAATTCCTCATATAAGGGATCCTGCTCAACACGCAAAATAATACGGTTCATCATCGTTACCGCTTCAATGGGATATTGCCCCGCCGCTGTTTCGGCGGATAACATCACGGCATCCGCGCCATCGTACACTGCTGTAGCCACGTCGGATGCTTCCGCACGCGTCGGCGTCGGGGCTTCAATCATGGACTCGAGCATCTGTGTCGCAACGATCACCGGCTTTCCAGCCAATCGACAGGATCGAATAATGCGTTTCTGGAATGCGGGAACGTCTTCAGGTGGCGCCTCAACACCAAGGTCGCCGCGGGCAACCATGACCGAGTCCGAGAGTTTGATAATTTTATCCAGGTGGGTAATGGCACTGGGTTTTTCCAGTTTGACCATGACACCGGCTCGACCTGCGATCAGCTTTCGAGCCTCTTCCACATCCTCAGGTCGTTGCACAAACGAAAGCGCAATCCAGTCAACCCCCATATCCAGCGCAAACCGCAGGTCTTCCCGGTCTTTCCCGGTCAAGGGCGATACGTCAATAATCGCATCGGGTAGATTGAGCCCCTTTTGATCGGAAAGCCGTCCCCCCGTAACAACTTCAGCCACGGCGTGGGAATCGCTGAATTCTGTGACTTTTAAACGGATACGCCCGTCGTTAAGCAACAAGTTCGTTCCTTCCGAAAGCGCCTTGAACACTTCCGGGTGTGGAAGTTGCACCCGACTGTCATCACCCGGTTCATCAGACAGATCGACCCGAAAAGTTTGTCCTGCATTGAGCTCAACGCCACCATTTGCAAACTTGCCAACCCGAAACTTCGGCCCCTGCATATCGCCGACGATCGCGATGGGGCGGGCGTACTTCTGTTCCATATCACGGATGGCGTCATAGCGTTGCTGGTGATCTTCATGGGTGCCGTGACTGAAATTCAGACGAAACACATCGGCCCCAGCCTCAAACAGTTTCGCCATTGTTATCGGGTCTGAGGACGCAGGTCCCAGCGTCGCGATGATTTTCGCCTTGCGTTGCCTTCTCATGAATCCTGCCCTTTCAATTCAGCGCAATAAGCGCATATCGCCCCTCGGAATTCAATTCCCTAAACCGCGAAGTTTTCAAGATGCCCTTTTCCAACAGCGTGCCAAAGACTAGACTCTCCTGGATTCGCCGTTTCGGGATACGCCAACAATGTTAAAAAAATTTATGTCAGATGCTCTTTTGTCCGTGGTTATGG
Organism: Rhodospirillales bacterium; assembly: GCA_963921245.4. Lineage (GTDB taxonomy): Bacteria > Pseudomonadota > Alphaproteobacteria > Rhodospirillales > Casp-alpha2 > JABJGO01. The sequence continues at coordinate 2,017,958 of CAWUEY030000001.1, forward strand.
ATAAAAGAGCGCGTGAAAAACTCAAACAGCGTCAAGATGCTCAAAATCCGAAATCTATGGCAAAGCATAAAACAACCTCAGATAACCCGGACAACAACGCCGACGTTCTTGCAACCATCAGCGCCGCTCTGGCTGAAGCCCGCGCCGAAGTTGCAGGTGATGAGCCGACCAATACGCCCTCTCGACCCGCAAACACAAAGGTTCCACCTCAGACCAAGGCCACCAGAAAACACCCCCCCGTCAAGGAATCCACACCGGAACGCCAGGAACTGATCCGACAGGCCATGTCTATTCATCGCCAAAAGCAGGATGTTTTGAATGAGCTGCCGGCCGAAATGCGAGAAAAACTCCTGATTATGGCGATGTATGCCATTGATCCGGAGTCACTATCACCGGAAGCGCGAAAAATCGCTGAAGCCGAACAGGCCCGTGAAACCTCAACACCACCAGACCCTGCCGACGACATCGGCAGTGCCGCAAGACCGCAGCGAAAGCCAAGAGCACATTGATTGATCCAAAATGCATGGTATCCCTGCTATCGAAAATAAATGCTTTGTTTGACTAAACGGTCGCTGTTGCCGATTATTCGCCCATGAATATTCATTAATCTATATTACCTTACGAGGAAACATGCGAGGCTTGCGTCTCATCGCCGCGTTTGTGATCGGTCTTGCGGTATCAGCCGTGACGGCACCCTCCGAAGCCAACGATCCCGAAAACACGCTATTGCTGACCCTGAAAACAGGCGTGGTCACCATTCATTTGCGACCCGACCTGGCGCCTAAACATGTTGAACGCATAAAGGAACTGGTGCGCGAAGAGTTTTACGACGGCCTGCTGTTCCACCGCGTTATTGAAGGATTTATGGCGCAAACCGGGGATCCCCGCGGGGACGGAACCGGCGGATCAGGTAAAAACCTGATGGCTGAATTCAGCGCTGAGCCGCATCGGCGGGGCGCGGTATCCATGGCCCGTGCGAGTAACCCGAATAGCGCAGATTCGCAGTTTTTCATTGTGCTGGATGATTCTCCGCACCTGAATGGACAATACACCGTTTGGGGACAGGTTGTTGACGGCATGGAACATGTGGATCAGATCAAGCTGGGCTCTGCGACCATGAACGGGAAAGTTTTCAACCCGGACAGCATAATCTCCATGCGCGTCGCGGCGGATGTAGACAGCTAACGACCGTACACAGGTTAGCGGTTAAGTTCCCGCATCGCCTCATCCAGACCATTTAAGGTCAGAGGAAACATACGACCCGACATGATCTGGCGGATCATCTCGATGGATTGGGTGTGCCGCCACCATTTTTTCGGAATTGGATTCAGCCAGGCCGCATGGGGATAGGTTCTCAGCAGCCTTTCCATCCAGTGCACACCAGCTTCCGCATTCCAGTGTTCTACACTTCCGCCCGGATAAACAATCTCATAGGGACTCATGGACGCGTCGCCGACAAAGATCAGTTTGTAGTCGGAAGGATAGGTGTGCATGACCTCCCAGGTCGGCGTGGTTTCAGAGTACCGTCGTTTATTGTCGCGCCAGAGGCTCTCATAAGGGCAATTATGAAAGTAAAAATGCTCCATGTGCCTGAACTCGGTTCGCGCAGCAGAAAACAGTTCTGCCATGATCTGGACATGAACATCCATAGATCCACCTGCATCCAGGGCCAGTAGCACTTTCGCCGCATTGTGTCTTTCCGGCACCATTTGTACATCCAGATACCCTTTTTCCGCCGTGGATTTGATGGTGCCGTCCAGGTCCAGTTCCTCGGCTACCCCTTCCCGGGCAAAACGACGAAGACGCCTCAGCGCCATTTTAATGTTACGGGTTCCTAGTTCCACGGTGTCGTCAAAGTTCCGAAATGCCCGTTTGTCCCATACCTTTACGGCTCGATTGTGCCGGTTTTCCTTTTGCCCGATGCGAATGCCTTCCGGGTTATAGCCGTAAGCACCAAAAGGGGACGTGCCCCCGGTACCAATCCACTTGTTGCCACCCTGATGGCGTTTTTCCTGCTCATTCAGGCGTTTCTGCAATTCTTCCATGAGCTTTTCCCAGCCACCCAGTGACTCGATTTCGCGTTTTTCCTCTTCAGTGAAGAACCGATCCGCCATGGCGCGTAGCCAGTCTTCCGGAATATCCGTGACTTCCACTTCGCTATCCAGGGCTTCCAGCCCCTTGAAGACATGGCCGAAGACCTGGTCAAAGCGATCAATATGGCGCTCGTCCTTAACCAGACAGGAACGGCTCAGGTAATAGAAGTTTTCGACCTTGTGATCGGCGAGCCCCTTATCCAGGGCTTCCATGAGAGTCAGGTATTCACGGAGCGATACCGGAACACCGGCCTGTCTGAGATCAAGAAAAAACCGGGTAAACATGATCCCTGAACGCCGTCCTTTGACTTAACGCCTGTCCTGGCGATCCAGAAACGCCATCCGTTCCAGCATGTGTACATCTTGTTCGGTTTTCAGCAGCGCACCATGGAGCGGTGGGATAAATGTTTTGCTGTCCTTGGCCCGCAGGGCTTCGGGCGGGATATCCTCAGCCATCAATAATTTGATCCAGTCAAGAAATTCGGATGTGGAGGGTTTCTTTTTCAGGCCCGCTACATCCCGGATGGCAAAAAACACCGACATGGCTTCCGATACGAGACGTTTCTGAATATCGGGATAGTGAACCTCGACGATAGCCGCCATGGTGTCTTCGTCAGGAAACTGAATATAGTGGAAGAAACATCGACGCAGGAACGCGTCCGGCAATTCTTTTTCATTGTTGGATGTGATGATCACGATGGGGCGGTTTTCGGCCCGGACGGTTTGCCGGGTTTCGTAGACATGAAATTCCATGCGGTCCAGTTCCAGCAACAGATCGTTTGGGAACTCAATATCGGCCTTGTCAATTTCATCAATTAGTAAAACGGGGCGATTGTTATGTTCGAACGCTTCCCACAACTTGCCGCGAACAATGTAGTTGTTGATGTTGTTGACCCGCTCGTCACCAAGTTGGGAGTCACGTAGGCGTGCAACAGCGTCGTATTCATATAGTCCCTGTTGTGCCCTGGTTGAGGATTTCACATGCCACTGGATCAGATCCTTATCCAATGCACTGGCGACTTCCTGTGCGAGCACGGTTTTTCCCGTGCCCGGCTCACCCTTGACCAGCAGGGGTCGTTCAAGGGCAATCGCGGCATTTACCGCAATCATCAAATCATCGGTAGCAACGAAGGTGTCTGTACCTTCAAATCTGGCTTCGCCTGGCATATGCCTCCCCTATTCGGCCGGTTCAACTGCCCCCTTCCAGGGCAACACGCGGGCCACATTATCGGGCCTCGGGTTCCTTGGCACAAGCAGTGCAAGGATGAGGGATACGCCGGCAAGAGCGGCGCCACTCAGGAACACCAGGGCTGGCGATATGATCCAGAGGAACCCGTACGCCGCGGGCAGGATAACGGCGGCAATATGGTTGATGGTAAAGGAGACTCCAGAGGTACTGGCTATATCCGCCGGGTCGGCGATTTTCTGAAGGTAGGTCTTTTGCGCGATAGCCATGGAAAAGAACAAGTGGTCCAGCAGGTACAGCACGACGGCAAACCACGCCGTTTCCACAAACGCATACCCAACGAAAACGCATATCAGGCCTATATATTCAACAATCAATGCCTTGCGTTCCCCAAACCGGCCAATGAGTTTGCCGATGTAGGGCGCTGTGATCATCGTCAACAGCCCGTTGGCCAGAAACAGCAGCGAGATTTCACTGACCAGAAATCCAAATTTTTCGACCATCAGGAACCCGGCGAAGGCAACGAAGATCTGTCGACGGGCACCGCCGAGGAACTGTAATGCGTAATAGAGCCAGTAATTCTTGCGGAGCACGATGTGCTTGTGCTGTGGGGTCTCGGTGGGCATCTGGGGAAACAGTGTCCAACCCACGAAGGCGATGGCGGCGGCGGCCCCACCTCCAATCAGGTAAACCCACTTCATTTCCATGCCGAAGGTATCGACGGCGAAATAGATCAGTCCATAGGCCACCAAACCCGCAAAAGAGCCCGCCGCCATGATGCGGCCGAGAATTTCAGCGGCTTTTTCCTTCTTCAACCACTGTAACGAGAGAGATTGATGCAGGCTTTCAAAATAATGAAAACCGATGGACATGATCACAGTGGTGAAATAGAGACCGTAGATGGTCGGGAAAAACCCGGTGATGGCCGTCCCCAGGCCGAGCAGCGCGAGGGATAAAACCGCGAAACGCTGTTCCTTGATGATCAACAGAACAAAAACAACCGTGAACGTCAGAAACCCCGGTATCTCGCGAATGCTCTGCAAGAACCCGTTTTCCAGCCCGGTAAAGCCAACCTCGTCAATGGCAAAATTGTTGAGCAAGGCCATCCAGGTGGAAAAGGCCAACGGACTGCCGATCGCCAACAGGATCAGCAAAATCTGGGGACTGCGCCATTTTTCCAGTAACAGGGACAAAAAAGAAACCCTCTCCGACATCACAATGAGAACCGCGTTAAGATTGATACGTTCCCTATCACCAAACCACACCAACCGCGAGCAACGATCGATCTTACGCAGATTTTCTTTTGTCATATACAGCGTTTTATGACAGATAATATCGATATTATGCCAAAACCGGATACCCAGCCCAATTCCACGGACCCGATTCCTCGGCTCGACGATATCCCACAGCCTGTCATCTGGCAGCCCTCGGAACTGGACCGGGATGAATCCGTGCCTGCCCATTTTCATGATCGGGCACAATTGCTGTTTGCCGCAAGCGGCGTTATGACAGTGACCACCGAGTCAGGCATCTGGGTTGTTCCGCCCAACCGTGCGGTCTGGATACCGCCCGGCGCCCTCCATGCCATTCGTGCCAACACCGCATTGTCGCTGCGCAACGTCTATATCGATACCGCCGCAATAGAAGGTCTATCCAATTCTTTGAGCGTTGTTGGCATATCGTCTCTGCTTCGAGAGCTTATTCTGGAAGTCTTCACTCTCCCCCCGCTTTACGATAATGCAGGGTCACATGGTCGGCTGGTCGCCGTTCTTGTTGATCGTATTCGTCAACAGGAGGTCGTTCCCCTGCACCTGCCACTTCCGACAAGCAGGCCCGCCCGGCGAATTGCTGAGGGTATTCTTGAGGACACGTCAAATACCCGATCGCTGGGGGCCTGGGCCAACGCGGTCGGCAGCAGCAGCCGCACCGTGGCACGACAATTCCCGGCGGAAACCGGCATGACATTTGGTCATTGGCGGCGGCGGGCACGACTGTTGGAGGCTTTGCGTCTACTGGCAGATGGTGTGTCCGTAACCACCGTCGCCATGGATCTGGGATATTCAACGCAAAGCGCGTTTATCGCCATGTTTAAAAAAGAACTGGGCAAAACCCCGGGGAAATACTTTGCCGGGCCGTCTATGGGTGAGAGCTAGCCAGCGAGGCGCGTTCCCGGCGGGCGGCGTATTTTTCAAAATCGTAACGGAAGAAATTGACATTGAATAAGCGATTGATGTGCTGTCGCATAACGCCCGGTTTATGGCGCACCTGATCGCCACATAAGTCGGCAACCGCCAGCGAACAAGAGGGTGCCTGTATTGCAGACGGCGACCGCCATGGTTTCATCCACCGAACCCGCCATGGGGCTTGAACGATAGGGACATCGATCTCTAGCAGTTCCATGAGCCGGGTATCAGGCCATCGCAACGGGATCAGGCACCAAGCGCGTTTTCAATGGCGGTCAAGGCGGCCTCGGCCCGGGAACCATCAGGCCCGCCGGCTTGCGCCATGTCCGGGCGACCACCGCCACCCTTGCCCCCAACGACGGCGGACCCCGCCTTAACGAGATCAACCGCATTGAACGTGTCGGTTTTGTCATCGGTAACGCCAACGACCAGTGACGCCTTGTCACCGTCAACAGCCACCAGGGCGACAACACCGGAGCCGACCTTTTTCTTCAGATCGTCCGCGAGACCTTTCAGTTCCTTGGCGGGAACACCCTGAACCACGCGGCCGATAAATCTGGTCCCGGCAACGGCACGGGTATCGTCGGTCTGTGCCAACCCGCCACCAGCGGCCAGCTGACGACGAACATCAGCCAGTTCCCGCTCGAGCCTCTTGCGCTCCTCGCTCAGTTGCGCAACGCGGGCGGCCACTTCCGATGGCGCCGCTTTCAGGGTTTCCGCGACGGATTGGACAATGGAATCCTGCTCCCGGAAATAGGCTTCCGCACCGGCCGCCGTAACCACCTCGACACGGCGAACACCAGCGGCTACCGCACTCTCGGAGATAATCTTGCAGATTGCGATATCACCGGTCCGGTGCACGTGAGTGCCACCGCACAGTTCCGTGGAATAGGGTTCTTCGGCCGTTTCGCCCATACTCACGACGCGGACCTCATCACCATATTTTTCACCAAACAGCGCCATGGCACCGGCAGCAACGGCGGCGGCGGGATCCATCAACCGGGTAATCACATCCGTATTGGCACGAATTCGGGCGTTCACGTCCCCTTCAATGAGAGCCAGCTCTTCCGCTGTAATGGCCTTGGGATGAGCAATATCGAACCGCATACGATCCGGTGCCACCAGTGAACCTTTCTGGGTCACATGATCGCCGAGACGGCGGCGCAAAGCTTCGTGCACAAGGTGTGTAACCGAGTGGTTGGCGCGCAGGGCGGAGCGGCGGTCGTGATTTACAGTCAGCACAATGTCATCGCCAACTGTGATGGTGCCGGATACAACCTTACTTTCATGGACATGCAACTCGCCCAGCTTTTTCTGGGTATCAATAACATCAATGGTAGCGTCACCACTGGTTATGGTGCCGGTATCGCCCATCTGACCACCTGATTCACCATAAAACGGGGTCTGGTTGGCAATCAGGAACACGTGGTCACCTTCGCCCGCCTGATCGACACGCGCGCCGTTCCTGACCAGGGCTGTAACCTGGGCTTCCGCAGTTTCCGTGGCATAACCGAAAAACTCGGTACTGCCGAACTGTTCCATGATTTCAAACCACACACCTTCGGTTGCCGCTTCACCGGAGCCCGCCCAAGCCTTGCGGGCGGCGGCGCGCTGGCGTTCCATGGCAGCTTCAAAGCCATCCGTATCCACATCGATAGACCGGGCTTTCAGCGCATCTTGGGTCAGGTCCAATGGAAAGCCGTAGGTATCATAGAGACGGAACGCCGTTTCACCATCCAGCCGGCCACCGTCATCCATACCGTCGGTTGCTTCGTCCAGCAGCCTGAGCCCCCGATCCAGAGTTTTCTTGAACCGGGTTTCTTCCAGCTTCAAGGTTTCCGTTATCAAAGCTTCCGCACGGATCAGTTCCGGGAAGGCTTGCCCCATCTGTTGGGTGAGCGCCGGAACCAATTGCCACATGACCGGATCCTTGCATCCCATAAGCTGGGCATGGCGCATGGCGCGGCGCATGATCCGGCGCAGCACATATCCGCGCCCTTCATTGGACGGCAGGACACCATCGGCAATCAGGAAGCTGCTGGCCCGCAGATGATCGGCCATGACCCGGTGCGAGACTTTGAATTCACCATCCGCATCCGTACCGGAAACGTCGGCCGAGGCGTTGATCAACGCCCGGATCAAATCGATATCATAGTTGTCATGGCGGCCCTGCATGACGGCGGCGATGCGTTCCAGACCCATGCCTGTATCGATAGACGGTTTTGGCAGATCTATGCATTCATCCAGCGTGACCTGCTCGAACTGCATGAACACCAGATTCCAGATTTCGATGAACCGGTCACCGTCCTCGTCCAGGCTTCCTGGCGGGCCACCCGGAATGTGATCACCATGGTCGTAGAAAATTTCGGAACAGGGCCCACACGGGCCGGTATCACCCATGGCCCAGAAGTTATCGGAGGTTGGTATGCGAATGATTTTATCTTCCGTCAATCCGGCGATTTTTTTCCAGAGATCAAAAGCCTGGGCATCTTCGGCATGGACCGTTACCAACAGGCGATCTTCCGGCAGGCCGAACTCCCCGGTAACAAGGTTCCAGGCCAGCTCAATGGCCCTGTCCTTGAAATAGTCGCCAAAGGAAAAATTGCCGAGCATCTCGAAGAATGTGTGATGGCGGGCCGTCCGACCGACGTTCTCCAGATCATTGTGTTTCCCTCCGGCGCGCACGCATTTCTGCGACGTCACAGCCCTGGAATAGTCCCGTTGTTCGAGGCCGGTAAATACGTTTTTGAACTGAACCATGCCCGCATTGGTAAACATCAACGTGGGGTCGTTGCGCGGCACCAGAGGACCGGAGTCCACGATGTTGTGCCCGTTGGCACCGAAATAATCCAGAAAGGCCTTTCGAATATCGTTGACGGTCTGCATGACGGCGCAATCGCTTCTAAAAAATGGGTATCAATTTGGGAGGAATTTTTACCCCCCACTTCTCCGCGTGTCCAGTCAGCCGCCGCGGCTTCTTAATCTGGCAACAGACTTATCGGGCCAAAGACAAAAACACACGGGGCCGAAACCCCGTGTTCCTCTGTTGACACGCCTGTGCGCGCGGTGTGTTACTCGGAAAGTGTTTCTTCCGTTTCGTTGTTATCGGCCTCCGTGGTCTCCTCGGCCCCGTCACCGACCAGCATGGCTTCGGACACGAGACCCGCATTCTGGCGAACCAGAGATTCTATCTCGTTTGCCATTTCCGGATGTCCGGACAGAAAGTTTTTGGCGTTTTCCCGACCCTGACCGATGCGTTCGGAGCCATAAGAGAACCAGGAACCGGATTTATCCACAACACCGGCCTTGATGCCAAGGTCGAGAATCTCGCCCATCTTGGACACGCCCTCACCGTACATGATATCGAATTCCACCATCTTGAACGGAGGTGCCAGCTTGTTTTTCACAACCTTGACCCGGGTTTGGTTGCCGACCACCTCGTCGCGATCCTTGACAGAACCAAACCGTCGGATTTCCAGACGAATGGAGGAATAGAACTTGAGCGCATTACCGCCCGTCGTGGTTTCCGGGTTACCAAACATGACGCCGATCTTCATGCGAATCTGATTGATGAAGATGATCATGGTGTTGGACCGTGATACCGAAGACGTCAGCTTGCGCAGAGCCTGGCTCATCAGGCGGGCCTGCAGACCCACGTGATGATCGCCCATCTCACCTTCCAGCTCGGCCCGCGGCACCAGAGCAGCCACACTGTCAATGACCAACACGTCCAGGGCACCGGAGCGCACCAGGGTATCGGCGATCTCAAGCGCCTGCTCACCGGCATCGGGCTGTGAAATCAACAGCTCGTCCACATTAACGCCAAGTTTCACGGCATAAGAAGGATCAAGCGCATGTTCCGCGTCCACAAAGGCACAGGTTCCACCGGCCTTCTGGGCTTCCGCAATGGCATGCAACGCCAGCGTGGTTTTACCGGAGCTCTCCGGGCCGTAAACCTCGACGATCCGCCCGCGCGGCAAGCCACCGATACCAAGCGCGATATCCAGCCCCAGAGAGCCGGTTGAAATAACATCGGTTTCAACGGTTTCCCGTTGTCCCAGACGCATGACAGAACCTTTGCCGAAGGCCCGTTCGATCTGGGTCAGGGCAGCATCCAGTGCCTTGTTTTTTTCCACGTTTCCGTCCTTGTTTCGGTCGCTTTTCACGAGCTTGAGCGCAGTATTTGCCATGGGGTCCTCTCTTATTTCATACAGTATCCATCGTTGCAACGGCATCATATGTACATGTTTTGTTCTTTTTTGCAAGTGTTTTTTTATCCCATTGATTTAAAATAATAAAACGTATCTATTTTCACTATATGTTCTGCGCAATCATAGTTACACCCTACCCATAACATTTTGGCATTCATTCAGACGCCGCGCTCAGGCGCGAATCCCCGGATTGAAAGGGGGGCTTGGCCGCCGATTCTGCAGAGCACATATCATGGCTCTCGCCCCGCCCGTTGCATCCCGCCCGTTACGTCCCGTCCATTACATCCCGAACGGTACCGGCGAGGGTTTTGAGGCTGAACGGCTTGGCGAGGAAGTGGATAGAGGGGTCTCGGCTGATTTCCTCGCGGAAAACCTCTTCCGTATAACCCGACATCAGGATAAGCCGAATGTCCGGCATTTCCTGACGCACCAGCTGAACAAACGTGTGCCCGTCCATGCCGGGCATAACCACATCCGATACAATCAGGTCAATAGGTTGCCTTGTCGCGTTGAGGACATCCAGCGCACTTTCCCCGTTGTCCGCTTCAAGAACCGTATACCCCTTGTTGCGCAGTGCCCGCGCACCGAACAAACGGACCGCGTCCTCGTCCTCCACCAGCAGGATCACGCCAGCACCACTTAAGTCCTGTGGCCCGTTCTTTCCGTCCGCACCATATTCTTCTGCCGAACGGTGTGCCAATCGGGCCCTGTCGGCAGCGCGTGCCGCCGCCTGGACTTCCTTCTCCCCTTCCGCGCCGCTTGCGGGCAGATAGATGTGAAAGGTGGTGCCGTGCCCCAGGGCGCTCTCCACGTAGATAAACCCCTCGGACTGGCGAATGATTCCGTAAACGGTGGAGAGCCCCAGCCCGGTACCGGCCCCGACCTCCTTGGTAGAGAAGAAAGGCTCAAAAATACGATCCAGGTTTTCCCGTGAAATCCCTGTGCCGGTATCGGATACGGAAATCACCACATATGCCCCCGGCGGCATAACATCGGGTCCCCGCTGCACCGGTACGGTAACCGATTCGTTGCGGGTCCGTACCGTTAACGTGCCGCCACCCGGCATGGCATCGCGGGCGTTGACGGCGAGGTTTATAATCACCTGATCGAACTGTCCCCGATCGGCCCGGATCAGGTAGGCATCCGGGGCGTGCTCGAATTTCAACGCCACCCTCTCGCCGATCAGTCGGCCCAGTAAATGCGACAGGTCACCCAGCATTTCCGTCGGGTCGAGAACCACAGGCTCCAGGGTCTGTTTCCGCGAAAATGCCAGTAATTGCCGTACCAGATTGGTTGCCCGGTTGGCATTCTGTTTGATCTGCATGATGTCGTTGAACGAAGCGTCATCGGGACCGAGCCGCTCCAGCAGCAAATCGGAAAACCCAATCATGGCCGTTAGAAGATTGTTGAAGTCGTGAGCGACACCGCCCGCAAGCTGGCCCACTGCCTGCATCTTCTGGGACTGTGTAAACTGCAACTCCAGGTGCCGATGTTCGGTCTCATCAATCACATGCAGAACCATGCCGCCGTCCTGGCCAATCCGGTTGACAAACAGGGATGCCGCCCGCTCTGCGGCGCCATCACCACTGGAAAAACGGGCTTCCACATGAGCCGCGTTTGCCGTTCCCATCATCATCTTGGACAGCACCGCGCTATAGTCGTCATGATCTTCCGGTGCGATAAACGAAACAAAGGCTGCGCCCTTGAGGTCTTCGACAGATCGCTCCAGGAACCGGCCAAGTGCCGCATTGCAGGAGCGAACCGAGCCGTGATCATCCAGAATGGCAATGCCGATGGGGGCATCACAGAACAACCATTCGGGCAACGCGGGCGGGGACTCAATGGCCAGTTCCCCGGTGACGGGATGCTCCGCCCCGGTGTCAGCGCCGGGATCGCGCAACACCACGGCCCGCGTGCCTTCAACGGTATCAGATTCCCGGCAATTGCGGATCACATAGGCCTGAAAGGTGTCCCCGCCGCCCCCCTTGAGGCGCACATAACCAACACCATCCTCGGGCAGAGCACCGCCGCCGACAACCAGAGAGTCAAAAGGAATATCGCTTTCGCTCAGGTCGTCCTGGGTTTTCCCAACCCACCCGGCAAACCGGGCGTTGGCGTATTCAAAACACCCCTTATCATCCAGGGCATAAAATCCAACCGGCAGGTTATCGAAAAAATCGACCATGATACGGGTTTGCTGGCGCGCGCTCTTCAGGGCACGCTTGTCTTTGGAAACATCCTCCAATGACCACACGAGCCGCGCGTCATGCCCGCCCATAACACGGATACGCCAGTAACGGCGGTCGGTATCCGCTCCCAAAGCAATATCGGCACGGGCAAAGCCGCTGGATTGAGCCGAACCGAGCAAAACATCCAGATCGGCAATGATACCCGGATCCCGCGTGGCGCGCTTGAGACCGACCAGGCCTGAGCGGGCGCCAAAGTGCCTTTGAAAAGCTGATGTTGACGCGAGGGGGGCACCGGTCTGATCGGTGATCAGAACCATATCGTCGTCGCGAAAGAACGCGGTAGCCAGGTCGCGCTCAAAACCGGATTTACCGGATGACCGTGCCAGGGTGATCACTGCTGCGAGAACCGCAACGACAGCCCCGCCGGCCAACGCACCGGTCACGCCCGGCGGATAACCGGCAACAAAATGCAGTACGACCGCCAGTCCGGCTAAACTAGGGGCGATAACCCCGAAGATCCAATGCGGTTCTGGATGTTCCCTGGGAGAGACGCGACCTGTAGTGCTCATCCCGAAACTCCTAGTGCATGGTTTCGCCGCGCTCGCGCATGACGAAGCCAATAACCTCGGCGACGGCCTGATAGTGTTCCACGGGGATTTCTTCATCCAGTTCCACGGATGCAAACAAGGCCCGGGCCAGCGGGGCATTCTCGACCAGCGGCACGTCATTCTCCTCGGCGATCTCGCGAATTCTGAAGGCCATGTGATCCGCCCCTTTGGCGACGACGCGCGGGGCTTGCATTTCTTCCATATTGTATCTCAACGCGACAGCAAAGTGGGTCGGGTTGGTGACCACTACATCGGCATCCGGGACGTTTGCCATCATGCGCTGACGCGCCCGTTCGGTTCTGATCTGGCGGATTTTGGCCTTGACCAGAGGATCGCCCTCGCTCTGCTTGTTCTCGTCCTTTACCTCCTGTTTGGTCATGCGCATTTGCTGCATGAAGGCATAGCGCTGATAGATGAAGTCCAGCGCGGCCACAATTGACATGACAATGAGAGACGCAACGGCCACGCGAACGGCGATGGCTTGAAGGCGATCAAGTGTCGAGATAAACTCAATAAACGGCAGAAGCTCCATATCCGTCAAAAGCGGCATGGTCAGGAATACTGCTACTACCGTCACGACCCCGAGCTTGAGAATCCCCTTCACGAACTCAACCACGGTGCGGAGCGAAAACATCCGCTTCAGGCCCTTCACCACGGATACCTTTGACCATTCAGGCGCAATCTTTGTCGGGGCCCAAATCAGGCCGCTTTGCGCGACACTGGCCGCCCCCGCCAGGAGCATTAGCAAAAACAACATAGGCCCCAAAATCCAGAGCAGCGCTATCGACAGGTCGATAAGAATGTCGCGCAGACTGAACAGGTCTAGATTGATTTCGTGGGGATGCTCAATAAAGTCGAAACCGAGATCACTGACGTTGCCAGCTATCCAGGGAGCCATAAGGAACAACGAGAACGTCGCGCCCAGCAGGATCGCCCAGTTCTTGATTTCCTGGGAAGTTGCCGTCTGCCCTTTTTCCCTCGCCCGAGAGAGTTTTCGGGCACTGGGTTCCTCTGTTTTTTGCGAGTCGTCTTCTTCGGCCATACCAACTTTCCATAACCCGGCTCATACCGGTCGTTCACATCGCTTAAGGCCCGACAAACGGAATAAACGTATCCTGGAAGTTTCGCAGGAAAATCATCATTACACCTGTCAGAGTGACCAGCATTACGTAGAACTGCAACCCAATCTGGATGGGCATTGCGAAGAAAAACAGCGGCAACGCGGGCATTAATCGATTCAAAACACCCAGCAGGGCGTAGTACGTCAACGCCACAACAAGGAAAGGAGACGATAATTGCAATGCCAGCGCAACGCTATCGGCCAGTTTCCGCGCCAGCATCAACGCCATGTCCTCAATTCCTGTCACCTGCCCCGGAATAAACAGGCTGTAGGTTTCAATCAATGCTTCGAACATCAAATGGTGCATGTTGGTTACTAAAATCAGCAGAACACCGATGGCCGTCAGAAAGTTGGAAATAACGGAGCTTTGTTGCTCGGCAACCGGATCTTGCACCAGAGCATTGGCGAGGGACGAAAACAGGGAAACGAACGTACCGAGAATTTGCAACGTGCCAAGAGCCAGTCGAGCGAGAAAACCGAAAAACAGGCCAACAACGACTTCCATGATGATCAGGACAACCAATGCACCGGCGCTGGCGGGAACCGGCGGCATCAACGGCATGATGAGAGGCATGGCGGCGAAACTGACAGTCAGGCCCACCGCAAGTCGTATTCGAACGTTCACATAAACAGCGCTGAACCCCGGCATCAGCATGATCGCCGTGCCGACGCGCGCAAAAACCAGGAAAAATCCGACGATGTTGACGTCCAGAAATTCCGCCAGCATTGCCTATACACCCAGGCCGATGATGCGATCAAATAGTCGCTCGCCAAATTCAGTGACGGTCGTCATCATGAACGGTAAAAACACGATCAGGGCTATGAAAATAACCAGGATTTTGGGCACAAAGGTCAGGGTCATTTCCTGAATGGTCGTCAACGCCTGGAACAGGGCAATAATGAGACCGATGACCAGACCCGCCCCCATAATCGGCGCTGCTGTCATCAGAATAATGGTCAGGGCTTCGCGCCCGACTTCGAGTACATCAACCTGGTTCATACCATTCCATGCCCGCTCACGGGAACTGCCCGCTGCCGAATCGGCGGCGGCACCAGATTATACCATCGCGGCCCGGCTTGACGATACGCACATGGGGATGCCGAACGGAGGTCGAGCAGTTCCGGGGCTTTGGATAGAGAGTTGGAAAACCCTACATCGGCATGCGGGAGATTTGGCGGTAGGACTCGATAATCCTGTCCCGCACACTGACGACCGTCTGCAAGGTCACTTCCGCTTCCGCAACCGCGGTGACGACCTGGGTCAAATCAGCCTTGTCATTGATACCGGCAATCGAGAGTTGCTCCCCCCGTTCACCAATGCGAATGGCTTCCTTGATGGCCCCTTTGACCAGAGCGGCAAAGTCTTCCCCTTCCGCCAGCATGGCGTTGTCCGCCATGTCGCTTTTGGTTCCCCTTGCGGCCGCGTTGTAGGCATTAATGGCCTGGTTGATGTTTTGCGTTGCTGCAACCATTTTTGTTTCCCGTTCCAGGTTCTGCGGAATTCTTTTCTGGAAGCCGCAGACCTACCGCCCGTTATCTGCGGGACGATAAAATATTAATCGTTGAGTTCAACATGGCTTTCGACGTCTTGATGACGTTGAGGTTGGCCTCATAGGATCGTTGCGCTTCTCGCATATCCATCATTTCAATGAGCGTGTTGACGTTTGGCGTCAGCACATAACCGTTTTCATCGGCCGAGGGATGGGACGGATCAAAGCGCCGTCCGAAGTCCGAAAGGTCAGGCCGGATTTCATCCACTTCGACCATGTCAAGACCGGTTTCCCGATTTAACACATTCTGAAAGGTGATTACCTGTCGCCTATAGGGTAACTGCCCCGGTTCTGTCGCCAATGAGTTCGCATTGGCGATGTTTTCGGCGATTACCCGCAACCGGGTTCCCTGAACTTTCAGGCCGGCACCCGATATTGAAAGGCTGGTCATAAGATCATCTGCCATAAAGTACCTCCGTACCAAATCGTCGAAAAACTACTGGCGACCCAACGCCATGCGAAGCATGGCGAGTTGCTTACGATAGATTTCCGTAGAAAACTTGTGAGCCATAGACGTTTCATTGACTTTTTGTACCTGTTCCTCAAGAACAACCGAGTTACCGTCCGGTGCTGTTTCGTAGGGCTGACGGTTGATTTCTTCGGCAAAATCGCGAATACGGCGACGCCGCCCACCCAGGTGCCCTTCACCGGTCGTCTGCATGTTGATCTGCATGGTCTCGCGCCGCAGAATTTCGCGGAATTCAAAGGGCCTCATGTCGGAAGCCCTGTAATCGGGTGTATCCGCATTTGCGATGTTCTGCGCCAATACATCCTGGCGTTGCGTCAGCCATGCCAGTTTCTTTTTCACCGCATTAAAGAGTGTCAGATCGTCGAGAGCCATCCGCCAGTTTCCCAAAAAAATTTCCAGTTAATTTCCTGGTAGGCATTATCTGCCTGGTTGGTTAACAACTGGTTAACGCTCTTTCGGCACTCTTTCGGCACTCTTTCGCCACTCTGACGCCTCCCCTCTTGATCCGCACGGCGTACCACCGGGCGTGCCTCGCAATCAGATTCAGGGTAATCTGGGAAAGCGAATCGGGACCGCGTTGACAGGAGCCTTTATTGACGGAAACGACTTCCAGTACGGACGAGCATAAATCCAGACGCAAGGACGCCGTTGCCGTCGCCATAGCCTATGATGGGGAACAGGACCGGGCCCCAAAGGTTGTCGCCGGTGGACGAGGGTCTGTCGCCGAGCAAATCCTGCAAATCGCTTTTGATAATGGCGTGAAAATCCACGAAGACGCTGATTTAGCTGAACTTTTGAGCACCATTAAACTGGATGATGAAATCCCGGCAGAGGCGTTCGCCGCGGTCGCTGAAATCCTGATATACGTTTATCGCGCAAACGGTAACTGGCCCGGATTTTTGGATGAAGCTTTCGATGGCCCGCCGCCCAACCGCGAGACAGAGGCAGTATCTGAACCCGGAGATGGCTCAAATGAGTGACGGAAACACCCTCGGAACCTATCTCGATTCGAATCTCGAACATGTTCGAGACGCCATTCGACAGGCAAACGAAAAAATTTCCCGAGGCGACGATCATGACCTCAAAAATATAGAGAACATGGTCGAACAGCTTACCCAACATCTCCGGCATAACATTGGTGATTTAAGCGAGGCCGATCGGTTGTCCTTTGTTTCCGAACTGAAGGAACTGGTTGAAGATTTCGACGCCCTCGAGGAAGCGATCATTGCTTCGGGCGGAAAGGCCCCGGATGTTGAGAACCCATCGGCGGACGAGAACCCGCAAGAGGAGAAAAGCTGATGGATTATGCAAGCATTGCACAGGCTCTTCTTGCCCTGGTGTTTGTGATAGGCCTGATTGGTGTTTTTGCCCTCGTTGCCAAACGAATGGGGCTTGGTGTTCCCTCACCTGCCCTGGGGAATAAAAACAAACGCGTGGTGGTTCTCGAGGTTACCCCCGTTGATGCGAAACGGCGGCTTGTTCTCTTTCGGCGCGACGATCAGGAGCATCTGGTCCTGCTCGGCATGAACGGTGAGCACGTCGTGGAAAGCAACATACAATCAACACAATCCTTTCCGGATACCCTGGAAGCCTTAGAGGCCCGGAACAAATCCGTTGAACTGGTCAATGATGTGACGGGAAAGACGACACCATGATCATCAAGCGTCATCCCTTCGGCATTTTGCTCGCCATTACCGGCGTTTTGACCGCGATCCTGATGTCGGACACGGCTCAGGCCCAAACTCTGTCGCTCGACCTGGGCGAAGGTGGCGGCGATACCACTGGTCGGATTGTTCAGATGATCGTTCTGATCACCGTTATCAGTCTGGCTCCCAGCCTTCTGGTTATGGTGACGTCTTTCACCCGCATCGTGATTGTTTTGTCCTTTGTGCGTACTGCAATGGGGACCCAACAGGCCCCTCCCAACCAGGTTTTGATTTCTCTGGCCTTGTTCCTAACCATGTTTGTGATGATGCCGGTGTTCGAGGAGTCATACGACGCGGGCATCAAGCCGCTCATGGAAAATGAAATCGACGAATTCGAGGCGTTTGAGCGCGCCGCCGAACCCTTCCGTGGGTTTATGCTCGCCCACGTTCGCGAAAAGGACCTGCAACTATTCGTCAACCTGGCGGAAATCAGTGATGAAGAATTGTCGGAAGCCATGCCGCTACGCGCACTTGTGCCGGCTTTTATCATCAGTGAGCTTAGACGCGCCTTCGAAATCGGCTTCCTGATATTCGTACCATTTCTCGTTATCGATATGGTCGTGGCGTCTGTGCTCATGGCCATGGGCATGATGATGCTACCGCCCATTATCATCGCACTGCCATTCAAGATCGTATTCTTTGTATTGATGGATGGATGGTTCCTGGTGGTCGGCTCGCTGGTGCGAAGTTTCGGAACCTAGCCGGAACTCAATCCGCCCCGCCCCCGCCCGCCAGGATCAACTGTCCGAGAACCGGCAGGGCCAATTCCTGCGCCCGCTGGCAAGGATTCAAGGTCCGGTAACGCGGTCATATCCGGGATAGCAATAGACCTGTTCAGGGCATCCGTATTCCAACGGAAACATCGCCACGGCGGGCCGATGTTCCTAATTGATCTCGCTGAGGTATTGTTCTTCAAGACGCTGCTTGTAAGCGCTTAGAAACGTCTGAAAATTCTCGGCGGCCTGAATTTCTCCGGGAATTGCGTTCGCCTCGATCAGCCCGAATTGCTCAGGCGTGGAGATCAGAACAAACGCATCTTTCAGGTCCGTTGCCGCCATTGAGCTGCCGTATTGTTCGCGAACAATTGCGAGACGACGATCATTTCCAGCCAGTGTCAACGCGATGGCATAGTTCAAAATTCTCAAGGCATCTTCAGGGGCGAGAGGATCACCCGGTCGAACATCATCAAGACGGATAAGACGTCTGAGGGATTGTGCTGCCCGTGGCCAGTCCTGCAAGGCCCAATATTGTTCGGAGCGCAATTGTTCCGCCTCCCGAGATTCATCATCCTCAAGCAATTCCAGTGCCGCTTCATATTCGTCCTTACCCAACAGGGCCCGAGAACGAAGATGGCGGCGTTGTGCCTGTAATTCCTGACTCTGTCCGCTTTCATCGGAAATATCCAAAGCGTTCAACGCTTCATCGTACTCTTTGTTAAGCAGACGAACCACAGCCAGTTGCGCCCCCACTCGCGCTTTTTCAACGCCTTGCAGGCGGAACTTGACCTGTCCGTCCAGCAAGCCTGCCGCTTCATCCAGCAGATCGACACGAACCAAACGATCAGCCAGTTTCTGGATCATTTCGTCTCCCATTTCGCCGACCGGGGTCAGTTCCTTGAATTCCTCGTAAATCGCGATCGCGGTGACCGGCGGCAACCGATCGGCACCGCCATTCAGGAATAGATAGGTGAACGTGTCGGACATACGCTGTGTGATCTGTTCAGCGCCTTCGAAATCGCGGTAATGCCTCGCCGCCTGGCGGAGCGTGCTCAACCCCTGGCGATAGACACCCTGGCTGAGATACAGATCACCCAGTCGACGAAGCAGGTCGAATTCGAATTTTCCGCCCCGCCAGGCGAAACGTAATGTTTCGAGCTCTTCGATGGTTTGGACAACCGATGCCCGATCCAGTTCCAGCGAGAGTTCCGCAAGGGCTTTTGCGGCAAATACACTGCTGGGCAAGTCCTCTCCTTCTGTCGCCTGTTCAAAATTTAAGATGGCTGTATCGTAGTCACCTGCGGTTTCACTATTGAGACCCGCGAGGTAAAGCAAGGCACCATGCTCCTTCGGCGTGAGGTTTTCCGCACCAAGCGCGTCGACAAGCTGTTGGGCCCAGTCCGCGTCACCAATCCGGATAACGGCCTCGATCACCTTGAGTATTAGCGGAATACGCAAGGCCCGCGGATAAGATTCCGGTATTCGACCTGTGGAACGAAGCCCGCGCAGCACCTCCGGCGCTTCGTTACCCTCAACAAATTCAACCAGTGTCCGCCAGAACAACCCTTCATCGTTGTTATCCAGTTGCGAGTCTTCAAAATCGCCACGGGCGTCGTCGTACCGGCCCAGGAGATAGTTCGCCATGCCCCGGTAGACGTGGTAGTCATCTCGTTGCCTGGCCTCGGGAACTTCATCTGCTAGAACCTCCAGGACACCGAGTGCCTCGGCGGCATAGGCGTGAGCCAGGAAAAACCGAACCAATTCAAACCGGCCTTCTTCGCGGGCGCTCCTGCTCGGCGCCAGGGCCACTTCACGTTCCAGTTCCTGCCGGCGCTTGTTAAAGGACGCCATGGTCACGTTCTGTAGCGGCTCCAGATCGACAATCCGGGAAAGTTCACGATCGGAATCGGCGCGGGCCTTTGCAATATCCAGATCGGAAACCGGGGAAATCTGAAGCGTGCGCGTGCTGGTTATGCCGACTCCCTGGCGAGTAGGGCGAACACGCAGCGTATCCACGCGGGGTTCGATAACGATGCCCTGACTGGAGGGCCGAATTCTGAACTGCGGATACTCATAAAAATGGGTAACGCCGTAGCCCAAGGGAATAACGGGAACAGTAACAAAGGTATCGCCCATTTCCGGGTCAACAATAGCAACGGCCCGGCCCGGCTCGGGTAGCGGCATGAAAACCCGTGCGCCGACCGGTGAGTCCGGTTGCGCCATCGCTTCCACCGGTGACAGGGTCGAAAGCGCCTGTTCCGAGAAATCAAAAATCCAGGCCAGGCCCTCCCGCTTGGGAACCGGGTTAATACCTGGTCCTGTAATGGCCCTCAGGACCGTTGCTTCCGGATGTGGAAGTTGCACAAGTTCAAGCAACTGGTCTCCGGCGGCGGACTGTATGGATGCCGTATCAATTTGCACAAGTTTGTCGAATACGATCCAAAGTGCGCTCCCGCGTCGGAAAACGGACGCTGCCACGGGCTCGTCCCAATCAAATCTCAGACTAAAACCGTCGGCACTGGCGCTTGCGCCGCTCTCAACAATGCCTTGAGGCGCGTTTTCGAGCGAAACCGGCGTGGCGGCTGTTTCGTTGGTCTGCGTTTCGGCGCTTTCCTCGGTCGCAGTTAATGAGGTGGATTGGGTCTCCGGCCCAGGATCCGCCGCCGGTGGCACCTCGTCAGCTGCGGATACCGAGGCAGACTCCCCGGTTTCAACGCCAGCGTCTTCCGCAGCACCCTCTTCGGCCTCTGCGGCTGGTTGATTGTCTGCTTGAATAGTGGCCTCGGCTGTTTGCGCCGCTGTCGCTGCAGATTGCAGGGAAATCAGGTCTCCGGGGACACTACCGTCGGGCGGGAAAAACAGATCAATGACCACTTTACTACCGGCGTAGAAATCACTCACTGTGGCCCCCGGTGCAACCGCGAGATCGACAATACTCTGTTCGCCATTGTTGTGATATCGGCTTGCCCCCAGGACGTTCGGTAAAGCGCCGGAAAGTGCTTCGACATCGATATCTGCAAGTTCAGAGAAACGAACAGATAGGTTACCGCCATCCTGGGAAACCTCATAGGGGACCCGCCGGTCCCAGTCGAATACCACCCGCAACTTGTCTGCATGAACGCCTGTGCGTACGCCTACATCCGGCAACGTTGCGGGATTTACGGCATTTCCCGTAACGTCAGCAGTAACAGCGGTTTCGGCGGCGGGCGTACCCGGCGTTCCCAATAAATCAACAACGATCGAGCGCCCGGTGGGGTAATGAACCAGATCGAAAGGCTGACTAAGTGTCAACGACAGGGTGAGACCATCAGCCGAGCGATTGGTGTCAGTTACGAACGCCGGAATGTTTCCGGAAATAATCGAGAGGTTGGCATCAATGGGACGATTGAAATTGAATTGCAGGTCTGTTCCGTTCAAGGAAGCCTGATAAGCGACCGGCGATTCCCAAACCATGACAATGCGCGCCCCTTCGGCATTGGTCGCAGCCCGCAGCCGAACCGGCTCTGCACGGGCAACAGAGATCGAGGTGAGGCCGAGGACAACAGCGAGGATAACGAGAGAGCAACGAAGCATCAAAGTCTACCTCCGGTCGGGAAGATAATGATACCAACGCGACGGGACATCAACGCGCGCTCCTCTTCAGGCAATTGTTCCGGTTCATTACATCGGCTATCAGCAAGGCCAAAAGCGGCAACCCCCCCACAGTTCTAGAAATCACCCAAAGCTGTGACGAGTTTCGTTTTGAGTGTTTCGGCATTGAACGGTTTAACGATGTAATTGGAAACACCAGCTTCCTTTGCGATCATCACATTTTCAGAATTGCTCTGCGCTGTGATCATCACAAACGGAATGTGCCTGAGCGCATCATCCGCGCGAACCTTGCGTAGCAACTCGATACCGGTCATCGGTTCCATATTCCAGTCTGAAACGATGAGCCCAAAGTTCTCTTCACGCAACATTTTGAGCGCCGTGGAACCATCCGTGGCCTCGTGCACATTGTTGAAATTCAATTGCCCCAGAAGATTGCGCAGGATTCGTAACATCGTCTTGTAATCGTCAACGATCAGGACGTTCATGTTCATATCAACGGCCATCGTGCCCTCCGTTTCCCGTTTACATCCGGGCGTGCCAGAAACTTTCCACCCGTTCCGATAGCACCGTTGGTCACGCACCCCCTTTACGAACGAGCCGGGGAAACTGCCGCTGGATCGCCATTATTGTGCTATGGACCGATCATAAAATCCAGAGTCACAAAACAGAGGAACCCAGGCACTTACGGCCCGCACGACCGATTTACCCCCCGGTCATGGAACCGGGTTCAGGCAGACTGCGCAGGCGGGCCAGTTCCACGGTAACGTCGCGGGCTTTTTCCGGATTCATGTTGGCCATCACAACCGCCAGCTTGCGTTCCTTCATGCGCTCGGCAACCAGCAACAACGTGTCCATCTCGAGTTCTTCAAAGATGCGGGCGGCATCCTTGGGCTTCATGTTTTCATATATCTTGACCAGGCTCTGGACCTTGGCCATTTGTTGTTCGTCATAGGTATCGATCAGGCCCTCGATGGTTTCCTGAAAAGCCCGCAACTGCTTGATCTTGTCGTCGATGCGCTCTTCCGCCGCCTGTAGCATACCCCGCCTGAGATCCAGTTCCGTGCTCTGCTCTTCCAATTGTTCACGACGCTCTACGAGCCGTTGAAGCAGTGCAATCTCGGCTTGTGTCAAGAGGGTAGGATCCTTGTTGATCCATCTCTGGGCTTCCGCTTCGACAAAATCTTCATCGAGACTGAAGGGATCCAGATCTTCGCTGAAATCCTCGTCCTCGACCGCTGTCATTGCACCTAGCGATGTGGTGCCGATGGAGTCAGAAAGCTCCCCCTCCGCCGTCTGCGCCGCCGCACCGCCGAGATTGAGGGAGTCGTCGGCGATATCCTCGACGCCTTCCCATATGTCAGAGACCTTGACGGTCAGCATCAGAACGATGGCAAAGATCGTGATGGGTAAAAACCGGATGCGTGATAAAAATCCAAACATTGCCTTGATCACCCTTCTAGTTGGCGGAGCGCAAGGCTCTCAGCAGTTCCCGTTCCGCCTCCGAATGGGAAACATCGTTTTCCGGGGTGGTGACATTCGGCTCGCGGCCGGGCTGTGATGCCGGTCCGGCACTCGCCGGTGCCCTTCCCGTGGAGGCCGTTGGCTGCTCGACTGGTTTCGGCCCGCTCCCCATGGTTCGACTTGCACGAACCATTTCTTCCAGCCGGTCAGCAGCTTTTTCGCCGCGATCCAGCAGGAATGCCAGGTCATCGTGCAACGTCCGGGCGCTATTGAGCTTTCTCTGCATATCTTCGGCACTGGCCCGCAGGTTGCCGAGGCTCTCGTCCGCACGCTTGGTGGATTCAGCAAACGTCATCGCAAGTTTTTCCAGCTGGGCCTTGTCCCGGCGCAGCATGCCCAGGCGGCGGTTCAGACGAATGACATAGGGAATCATCACCAGCAACAAAACCGCAACCACGATATCCAGGATCAGAGAATATGGCATCACAGGCCTCCCAGGATTCTAATCGAGTGCGTCATTCCACATCATCCCTGGGTGACTTGTCCACATTGTCCGCTATCTGAATGGCAATATTATCACCCTTGCGACCCATACGGCCCAGACACATGTGAACATCACCGCATTTCATCTGAACGAGAGAATTCGGTGTGGTGCCCAACATGAACTTCGATCCCACGCCCATCTGAAACACATCACCCAGCTTCATGATCTGCTCATCGGCGACGGCCTCAAGATCCACCTCGGTCATCCACAGTTCTTCAACCAGATGGGTTTCCCAGATGGAATCGCGACCGAACTTTTCGCCCATGAACATTTGCAGCAAAAGCTCCCGCACCGGCTCCAGGGTCGCATAGGGCAGCAACAGTTCCAGACGCCCGCCGCGGTCCTCCATGTCGATCCTGAGGCGGGCGACGATAGCCGCGTTTGACGGCCTTGAAATCGTTGCAAACCGTGGGTTGGTTTCCAGCCGGTCAAACCGCATGGTAACGGGACTGAGCGGCTCGAAAGCCGCCGAGAGATCCTGCAACATCACATGCACCATGCGTTCCACCAGAGAGCGTTCAATGGTTGTATACGGACGCCCTTCGATCCGCATGGCGGATGTCCCCCGGCGCCCGCCTAGCAAGACATCGACGATGGAATAGATCAGGGACGAATCCACCGTAATGAGACCGAAGTTGTCCCACTCTTCGGCCTTGAAAACACTCAGCATGGCAGGCAGCGGAATGGAGTTCAGGTAATCACCGAAACGGATGGAAGCGATGTTGTCGAGCGATACCTCAACATTGTCCGAGGTAAAATTCCTGAGAGATGTGGTCAACAGCCGGACGAGACGGTCAAAAACCACCTCGAGCATGGGCAGACGTTCATAGGAAACCAGCGCGCTGGACAGGATCGCCTGTATACCCGAACGCTCCGTGCCGTCATCTAGGTCTTCATTAAACCCCAGCAGACTGTCAATTTCATCCTGGTTCAGAACCCGGGTGGTTTCCTGCGGCGAATCACCACCACCCTCTTCCTCACCAGCCATCATGGCTTCCCATTCGGCAGCCAGATCGTCCTGATCACCATCACCACCGTCACCGCCATCTTCCATGGCAGGTTCCAACTCGGCGGCTGTTGCATCCTGATCGGCTTCGTCAGCGGGGGCCATGATCTATTCTATACCTTCCTATCCGGTGCAGTCCCTACTGCACCAGCATCTCACGGAACAATACGTCGTTCACCCGGATCGGTGCCGCAGCGGCGCTGACCCGTGTCAGCAATTCTTCTCGAAGCCTGTACATTCCGGCAGAACCCTTTAGGTCTTCCAATCGCAATTCGCGAAGGTAAACCTGAAAATTGTCAATAATCCTGGGCATAATCTGTTCAATCTTCGGGATGTCGAGAGGTGATCCAATCTCAATACTGATCTTGATCTTGAGATAGGTGCTGGTTCGATCCGATGTATTCAAATTGACCAGCAATTCGGGGATATCGTAGTAAACCCCGGAACCTGCCCCTTCAGCCCCGTCTTCCGTCTCCTCAACCAGAGCCATCATCTTCAGCAAGGGATCCAGCAGACCAGTAAAATACGCGCCGGCAACACCGCCAATAACAAGCAGGAAGGCGATAACAACAATTAAAAGGAGCTTTTTCTTGCCCTTGCCGGAACCACCGCCTTCAGTTTCCTCGCCATCGCCATCTTTTTCATCTTCACCTTCATTTTCTTCAATGTCGTCGTCGGCCATTGACTATCTCCGAACAACCGCGACGGCAGCGCTGTTCCCTAACACTCTCCGAGCGTAGTTTGTGATGGTTAACAACTGGTTTACGAACACTGAATCACCAATCTTCAAAAGGGCGGGAAACCATAAGCATCCAGATTTTCCCTAACAGGTGTTTAATCTGGAAACCTCTGACTTTCACGCGAATCAGACCTTACCAAATCCACCAACCACCGGGCAACCGAGCAACGCCTCGCAGGCACAAGAAGTCTGATGCGTGCGCGAGTGCCCTACGGGCGAGAATACGGAAGAAGTTGCCGGGCAAGGCACTCACCAATACCACCGGGCATCTGACTCATCACGCCCACGATTTTTCTAACGCATTGATTTTTAAAAAATAATCATTTTGGCACGCTTCATGCTTGTAAAGCGGCGGGTATGGATCGTCTCTGACGCAAAGGTATGGAACAATGGAAAACACATTATCTATAGCACTTTCTCGCCAAACAACGCTTCGCCGTCAAATGGACGTCGTTGCTAACAACATCGCCAATATGAACACGACTGCATTCAAGGGCGAGAAGATGATGTTCGTCGAACACCTGGTCCGCTCTCGTGGTGGTGAAAGCGTGCTTGGTGAAAAGCTGCATTACGTACGCGATATCGCAACCGTTCGCGACACGACAAAGGGATATATATCCCAGACCGGCAATCCGTTGGATGTGGCACTGCAAGATGAAGGGTATTTTGCCATCGGAACACCGGTTGGCGAAATGTACACCCGCAACGGCCGGTTTCAACTGGATTCAACAGGTCAGTTGGTAACCCAAAGCGGTAATACGGTCCTGTCAACGACCGGACAGCCGTTCTTCTTCGGACCTACAGATACCGAAATCACCATTACCGGCGATGGCACGGTTTCAACGGAAAACGGTGCCCTCGGCAAACTTAAGGTTGTTCGGTTCGAGAATGAACTGACCCTGCAGCAATCGGGTAACGCGCTATCCAACTCTGACCCCGACAATCCGCCGGAAGATGTCGAATTTCCGCACCTGATTCAGGGGGCTCTGGAAGGCTCAAACGTACAGCCGATCATGGAATTGACCCGCATGATCCAGGTCCATCGTAGCTATGACAGCGTGAGAAATTTCATCCAGAAGGAAGATGAACGACAGAAAACCATGATCCGTGAAATCTTGAGGGTTTAACCGCCGGACCAACCTCAACCTGTGAATAACAAGAACAACCATAAAAATACAAACGTACCGAAAGGACGGGAATCATGAGAGCACTTAATATCGCAGCCACGGGCATGCTGGCACAGCAGCGTAACGTAGAAGTTGTTTCAAACAACCTCGCCAATATGAACACCACGTCGTTCATGCGGAGGCGAACCGAGTTTCACGACCTGATATACCAAAACCTGCGGCGGGTCGGCTCAACGTCATCCGATGCCGGTACCATCGTGCCATCCGGTGTGCAGCTGGGTCTCGGGGTAAGATTGGCGGCGGTTTACCGCATCCACGTACAAGGTAACCTGACGGCCACGGACAACACCTTTGATCTTGCTATCCAGGGAGCAGGTTTTTTTGAAATCCAGCGGCCCGATGGCACCACTGCCTACACCCGTGATGGCACGTTTCAGCTTAACGCTGATGGTGAAATCGTCACGCATGACGGTTTCACGGTTGGCGGGGGCATCACTGTCCCTTCGGATGCCGTTGACGTCACGATCAACAGCAGCGGTGAAGTCCTGGTAAAGTTGCAGGGTACCGTTGCCCTTTCCAACGTGGGCCAGATTGAGATCAACACCTTCCCGAATCCGGCCGGGCTGCAGGCCGAAGGCAGCAACCTGTTCACAGAAACCGAAGCTTCCGGCACCCCCACGGCGGGTACACCCGGAGAAAACGGCGTGGGCAGTATCCTGCAGGGTTTCTTGGAAACCTCCAACGTCAATGCGGTTGAAGAAATTTCCAATCTGATTTCCGCCCAGCGCGCCTATGAAATGAACTCCAAGGTCATTCAAACCTCAGACGAGATGATGGGTACGCTTTCCAACATCAGATAAGCGGAGCATGACATGACTATGATGACACGTATTCTCCTGTTTCTGACGGGCCTGTCATTCGCCATGCTGGCGGCGACAGGAACGTCCCTCGCGGCAAACACGGGCGAGGGAAGCGGCGCGGTTGCGGAAGAAATTCTGCCTGATTTCGGGGACCCTTCGGCGGGCGTAACCGGCCCGGTAACGCTGAGAGAATCGGTATATACAGATAATGACGTTATTTTGTTGGGCGACGTTTTCATAAACGTCGGTGCACTGGCCGGTAAATCCATCGCCTATGCGCCGGAGCCGGGGGAAACCCTGAGCCTCGGGGCGCGCTGGCTAATGCGGGTGGCCAGATACTATGACCTGGACTGGCAACCGCGTCGTGCCGACCAGAATGTCAAAGTCTATCGCGATAGCCACGTGATCGATCATGAACAGATCATGGACGCGATCAACATGGCATTGCTGAACCGGGGTTACTCTTCGGATATGCGAGCAGAACTGGTTGCGCGTGACGTTCGGATTCATCTGCCGATGAGTGCACAGCCCGATGTAGCCGTGGAACATTTGCGCGTGGACGAGAGGATTGGGCGATTTACCGTTGTGTTGGCCGCGCCTGCTGGCGAGTTGTCGGCAAAGCGTCTGCAATTGGCGGGCAATATCTATGAAACCATGGAAGTGCCGGTGACAACCCGGACCATTTCCGTTGGTGAAATGATTGGTCCTGATGATCTGGTCTGGAAACGCATGCGAGCCAGCCAGGTTTCCGCCGATGCTGTGCTCTCCGAACGCGGACTGATCGGCATGACCCCGAAACGCAGTCTTCGTGGCGGCGATGTTGTTCGATCCAGCCATATCGAGGCGCCGGTTCTGGTGCCAAACAAAAGCCTGGTTATCGTATCACTGGAACACCCGTTTATGATCCTCACCGTTCAGGGGCGGGCCATGGAAAGCGGCGCGTTGGGCGAAATGATCCGCGTCAGAAACGCCGCGACCAATACAATATTGGATGCAGAAGTGAGCGGCCAAGGCCGGGCTGTAGTGCGCCTGCCCTCTCAAGTTGCGCTCAACAGTATTGGCAACTGAACCAACCGTCGAAAGAAAACTCAAAACATTCATGAACCGGGTAAACAATTATGAATAACATAGGAAAACAAAGCCGTACCGCGGCCAAACTGGCTGTTATCGGTATCAGCATTGTGGGCCTCAGTGCCTGCAACACTTTCTCCCGGCTTTCTGAAATCGGTGACGGACCGGAGCTCACAACGATCCAGAACCCGGTATCGTCGGAAAGCTATCAACCCGTTGTTATGCCCATGCCGAAACCGCAAGCCGTTACGGAAAATCCGAACTCCCTGTGGCGGACCGGGGCCAAGGCGTTTTTCAAGGATCATCGGGCCAAACATGTAGGCGACATTCTGACTGTGCGTCTGGCTCTTAGTGACAATGCCACCCTTTCCAACACCACGGATCGGCAACGCAATGATTCGGAAAATGCCGGCGTCACCAGTTTCCTGGGGTATGAAGACCACCTGGACAGGGTTCTCCCCGAGACCGTTAATGATCCAGGTAACGATAACATCGCCAACTTCGGATCCGCTCATTCCACGGAGGGCGATGGCTCCATAACCCGCAGCGAGGCGGTCAATCTGCAATTGGCCGCTGTCGTCACGCAAATCCTGCCCAATGGCAATCTGGTGGTGATGGGTCGCCAGGAAGTCAAGGTGAACCAGGAATTGCGTGAGTTAATGGTCACGGGTGTTGTCCGCGTCAGCGATATTGATACAGACAATACAATCGAACACACCAAGATCGCCGAGATGCGCGTGGCCTACGGCGGGCGCGGCACCCTCAGCGAACTCCAACAGCCCCGATGGGGTATGCAGGCCTGGGACATTCTGTTCCCCTTCTGATGTAACGATTTCCCGTCCCGGGTTCTGCTTGCATGAACCTGGTCCCTTCAGGCCGACGCTTCCTGCGTCGGCCTCTTTTTTGGACTCACAAATGGGTTTCCCCAAAAAAAGAAATGATGCCGGAAAACCGGCACCATCAAAACAAACCGTCTGAGAGACGAGATCAGTCGTCCCGGTGGGTACGCTCCATCCGCTCGTGGCGTTCCTGGGCTTCGATGCTCAATGTCGCAATGGGACGGGCTTCGAGGCGAGAAATACCGATAGGTTCCTGGGTTTCTTCACAATACCCGTAAGAGCCATCATCGATGCGCGCCAGGGCGTCGTCGATTTTCGCGATCAGCTTGCGCGCCCGATCCCGGGTTCTCAGTTCCAGCGACCGTTCGGTTTCAATAGACGCCCGGTCTGCTATATCCGGTTCCAGAATGCCCCCTTCCTGCAGGCTTTGCAGGGTGTCGTTTGATTCCTCGACCAGTTCCGTGCGCCAACGCAACAGTTTCTGGCGAAAATATTCCAGCATCACCGGGCCCATGAAATCTTTATCTTTTTCGGGTTTATAATCGGGGGCGAGTGTCAGCGTCATGTCTCTTTGTCTCCCACATCAGACACGAATGGCAAAAAATGACGGCGCGGAATATATGGATCAGGGGCCCATGCTGCAAGACAGTTTTTTCACACATTCGAAGATTTTGAGATTGACAGTGGAGCAGTCATGTACAGGGTTTACAGCGTTTCTTCAGGCCCTGTCGTCACGAGATTTTTGCCCACAGAGTCATACATCCGATCTGGCCAGATTTGAGAAGTGGATGCGTGAACAAGGGTTCTGGTATTGTTGGGTGTGCAATGATCTGGAGCCACTCGGTCTTGATGAGGAACCAAATAGTATCTGCAAGCTATCCGAGGGTCATTGACGCTCTAAGTGTCCGGGTCGCTGTTTGATCGACAGTACCCTCATCCGTTATCACAACACCATAGGTGTTTTCTGCCTGATCCAGACTGATCAATCCCAATTCAAGATCATTAATCACCTGTTCGGGCTCACGATCCAGGGGATTGCCATATCCGCCACCGCCCGGCGTTTCCCAGACCAGGGTATCGCCCGCCGGGATGACCTGTTCGCCCTTCCCTTTGAGCACGTCACCTGAACCGAGGGTAATTCGGCCCAATGAACCTTCATGCCCGCCGCCGCGGCCTTTTGCCGCAAACCTGGTACGTTCCACACCTGCAAACAGCAGAATGGGTGCTTCCTCCCGGCTTTCCATTTCAATGATCTGGCCAAGCCCCCCCCTGTGTCTACCGGCACCGCCACTATCGGGAATAAGTTCGCGCTTGCGAATGCGAACCGGAGCAATACTCTCTGCAATCTCTACCTGTGTACCAAACACACCACTGGGAAAGGCTGTTGCAGAGAGACCATCCTTGCCGGGCCGTGCGCCCGTTCCACCGGAATGCGTGAACTCTGTGGCAAAGGCCGTTACATTGCTACCTTCCCGTGCCGCTGATGCCACACTGCGGATTGGAATATCCCAAAGACAGGACGCGCCTTCCGCCGGCGCAAGATCCTTGGCCGCCTCATCCACAGCACCAAATACCAGATCGGAGACCATGTGCCCTACCGTATGACGCATGGCCACCGGTGCCGGGTGTTGGGCGTTGAGGATGCAGTCCTTCGGTGCAAAAAACGAGAACGGTGCCAAGGAGCCTGCGTTGTTGGGAACATCAGACCCTACCAGACAGCGCAAAGCAAACACCCCATATGCCGCAGTGTAATTAATGGGCACATTGATTCCTAGCGCCGAATGACCAGAAGTTCCGGTCAGGTCCGTGATAATCTCTCCACCACCAATGGTCATGGACGCCTTCAGTTTTATCTCGAAATCATAACCGTCAATCATCAATTCGTTCTCAAAGGTACCTTTTGGTAGCGTACTGATGGCTTCTTCGGTTGCCCGCCGTGATGTGGAAATGATGTAATCGCCCAGGGTCTTCAGGTCTTCCAGACCAAATTCCGACATCATGTCGGAAACACGGTCCGCGGCGACATCGCAACACGCGATCAGTGCATAGAAATCCCCCTCATTGGAGACTGGCGACCGGGAATTCGCCTTCATAATGTCCATGATCAACTGGTTCACCTGACCGTCATTTACGATTTTCATCGGCGGCAGGCACAAACCTTCATCAAAAACATCACTCCCGTCGGGGCCCATGCCCAAACCACCCAGGTCGTAAACGTGAGAAGTACACGACGTAAAAGCAACCAGTTTACCGCTGTGAAAAATAGGCGCCGCGAGCACGATGTCATTCAAATGCCCGGCGCCAAGCCACGGATCATTGGTCATCAGCACGTCACCGGGTTTTATGTCCGCCATATCAAAATATGGCAGAATTTGTTTAACCGCTTCGGCCATGGTGTTGATGTGCCCCGGCGTACCGGTCACGGCCTGGGCCAACATGTGGCCATCAGCATCAAAGAGCCCCGCCGATATATCACCACATTCCCGAACAATGGGGCTGAAAGCCGCCCGCATCAACACTTGAGCCTGCTCTTCAACAACAGCCAGTAAACGATCCCACATGACCTGTAAATCCAGTGTAGAGTGCGCTTCCTTGATTTCGGTCGTGCGAGCCGCGCCGGTCTCTCTTCGGCTCAGGACAATGTTCCGGGCGCGGTCAATCTCCGCCCGATACGCACCAGAAACATAGGTTGTCGTTTGCGGCTCAACGATCAGCGCCGGTCCGGTCAAGACATATCCGGGATGTAGATCGCTCCGCCAGTAGACATTGGCTTCAACCTGCCGTTCATCCTGACCCAGTGTGAGAACCCGAACCTCGCGGGATTTGGCTTCTTGTATTGAGCCTAAAGCGTCAATCTTCCGGATCGCTGGCGGGGTACTGGACGCGGAAACAGACCAGTTCATAACCTCGATTTCCATTCCCGGTACAACACGACCGAACTGCCGTTTGTATTCATCCTCAAAAACGGCGATCAGGTCCCTGAGACTTTCTTCATTGATAGAACCATCTGGCAGGGTCACTTCTATTTCATGTCCCTGACCGTCATAACGCATGAAAGCGATACGCCGTATGGCAATGTTCTCACCGGGGGCCCCTGCCGAGACAATGGCCCGGGCCTCATTTTCCAAATCCGACAACAAATCGTTGATGTCTTGGAACGGAAATGACTTCATCAGCGTATGGTAGGTCCGCACAATATCGTAGGCGACGGGCGCAAAAAGAAATCCAACGGCCGAACCAACGCCTGGATTAACCGGAATAACGATCTCGTCGACACCCACCTTTTCTGCAATCCGTGTGGCATGCAAGGGTCCATTGCCACCAAAAGCGATCATGGTACAACCGCCCAGATTGATCCCCTGCTCCACCGCGTGCATGCGGGCCGCATTCGCCATGGCTTCATCAACGGTTTGCGAAATCCCGTCGGCACCGGCATTGATGGAGACACCCAGTAGCCTACCAACGGATTTATCAATAGCCGCCTTCGATAAATCAGGGTTCAGATTCAATCGACCCTCGGCAAATGTTTCAGGGTTGATGTATCCAGCCACCACGTCGGAGTCCGTAACTGTGGGGTGTTTTCCACCGCGGCCATAACAAGCCGGACCAGGGTCTGACGAGGCACTTTTCGGTCCGACCCGGAGACGCCCCAAATTGTCCACACCAGCGATAGAGCCACCGCCCGCCCCGATCTCAATCATTTCGATGACCGGAATACGGACGGGAATACCACTCCCCTTCATAAAGCGGGCGGCACGATCTATTTCAAACATGCGCGAGGTCTTTGGTGTTTGATCCTTGATCAGACAGATTTTTGCCGTAGTGCCACCCATGTCGAAGGATACGACACTGTCCAGGCCTCGCTCTTTGGCAACCTTTGCCGCCATAATCGCGCCGCCACTAGGGCCTGATTCAACCAGCCGGATGGGAAACGCCATGGCGGTTTCGAGGGTTGTGATACCGCCGCCGGAGGTCATGATAAACAAGGGACACAGGAAGCCTCTCGTGGTCAACTCGGACTCCAGTTCCCGCAGATAGCTCTCCATGAGCGGTTTGATATAGGCATTGCAAACGGTGGTGCATAGCCGGTCAAATTCGCGAACTTCCGGTGATACTTCTGCAGACAGCGAGACGGAAACACCGGGGGCGTGTTTTTCAATCAGCTGCCGGACGCGTTGCTCGTGCTTGGCGTCCTTATAACTGTGTATCAGACAAACAGCGAAACTTTCCACACCAGCAGCCAGCCCCACTTCAATAGCCGCCAGAACGGTATCTTCATCCAAAGGCAGATGCTCGGATCCGGAAACGTCTATTCGTTCCCGAACCGAAAACACTCGATCTCGAGGGACTATCATATCATGTTTGTCGATATTGATATTGTACTGGTCGTATCGGCGTTCATAACCAATTTCCAGAATATCCCGAAAACCTTCAGTTGCTATCACGCCCACCGTCGCGCCGCGACGTTCAATCAACGCATTGGTTGCCAACGTCGTCCCGTGAATGACAGAGCCAAACACCGCCGGTTCCAGACCGGTTTGTTCAAGCGCATAACCAATACCGGTCACCACTCCCTGAACAGGCCGCGCCGGTGTGGTCAGGGTTTTTGCCGTTTCAATGGATCCGTTCACTTCAATGGCGATATCGGTAAACGTTCCACCTATATCCACCGCGAGGCGGGGTTTCTTAGGAGGGTTCATTTCGGGCTCCGGTAATAGGGATTTCAAATCGCCCATCACAACTGGCGACGGGCAAACAAATACATGACACATCCAGGGTTCGGATTAGCAAAAATCGCGGAAGAGTAGAGTTTTGACACCAGAAAACGAGCACATGTAAAAACCCCCGCCACGCCGACCGGGAACGGCCATGCAGAGCGATTCATCGAGGAACAAGGTTGGACTTTTCCGTACGCCGACAACGGCAGAATGTGCAATTCGTGGTCATATTTGATCCCACACCGGTGAAAGCCGGATTGTCGCCACAACTCGGAAATTCTGTCAATTGAAATGTCATTCTTTGGTTCCAGGTACTTTCTAAATACTCCTGCCATCAGGGAGGTGGGCAACAGGGTTTGGCAGGTGCGTGTTGATCCACCGCTTCACCGGGGCAAGGGCCGGTAAGTCCAGTCCTCTGACCAGCAACCTCATGACACGAGGCACATGGATAAGGTTTCTCGGGTTTCCGTCACGAACCAGAAAGCGTACAAAACGGCCAACAACCTTGGCATGGCGCTGAGCACCAAGAACCGTATACCAGGCATCAAATGCGGCCCGATCCAGATTAGGCATCTGAGAGCAGTATCTACTCCGCATGGCCTTTTGCAGGTCATCTGCCACATCTCTCCGTGCGTCTTCCAACAAGGACACCAGATCATAGGCAGCGTGTCCGGATACAGCGTCCTGAAAATCAAGCAACCCACAACGGGATACGCCAGAGCGATCAGACAAGACCATCAGGTTATCCACGTGGAAATCCCGCAGCACGAGAGCGGGAGGGGCAGGAGGCAAGTTTGATAGCACAGTTTGCCACGCCTCAATGTAGTCATTTCGGTGCTGTCTTTCGATTTCCGTCCCAAATCGGTAGGGATAGTACCAGTCCACCAGCTCAAGCGCCTCTCGAAGCAATGCCTCATTGTCGTAAGGCGGAACGGAAACCGCGTTCATATCCGGGTGGCGATGGAGGGCCGCCAGGGTATCTACGGCCAGTTCATAAAGCGCTGTCTCATTGGCTCCAGATGTTATCAGATTGCCATAGGTGTCGTTGCCGAAGTCCTCAATCACTGCGAAACCGGCTGTCTCATCCAGTTCCAGAATGGCCGGCGCGGACAAACCAAGATCGATCAGGTGTTGACCGATGTTTACATATGGTTCAATGTTTTCCTTGTCGGGTGGTGCGTCCATCAAAAGCGCCCGACGGTTTCCATCACGTAACCGAAAATACCGCCGAAATGACATATCCGCAGGCAAGGGTTCGATCTCAGCCGCGCTCCACCCCGCGTTTTTCAGGAACCCCGCGCGCAGGTCATCGCGATTTTCCGACACTATCTGTGCACCCCCTATCTGATCATATAGACTTTGCGGACGGTCTCATGGACACGGCAAGTCCCTTTCCAGTCCTTGGGAAAGAATGCTGCTGTATCCGGTTCAATCTCGATCACTTCACCGGATTCGTGTGTATAGGTGCAGCGCCCTTCGAGGAAATGACAAAATTCATCTGCAGTGACCTGACAATCCCAGAATCCCGGTGTGCAGACCCAGATACCTGTTTCCGACTGGCCATCCGGGCCTTTGTGCAGCAAAACCCCGGAAGTATGAGATTGCCCCGCAATCATCGTTGGGACCGGACCCCAATCGACCAGATCTTCCATTGACTTTACGCCTTTTAGGTGTGGCGCGGAGGATTGGGTAGCGTTATTCATCATCGACGGTCTTCTCTCTTCATAAAATCGGGATAGTACTAATCAGCTGAAATGGTAGTGAAACTCCAGACGTCGGTCCACGGCAAATGACGGTTGATCACCTTCAAAGGGGCAGGAACAATCGTCAACACCTTTACAAAACAGGAATGCAGCGACTACTTCGCCGCAGCAGGATATTAACAGGATTAAACTGGCGTTACCCTAGGCGTTTTTTGGCACACGATCAGATGACCGGGCGCATGCGCCATCCTGGTGCATACCTGCGGGTTGGGGGAAATTTTATGCTGCAACAGATCAGGTCAGATCAGGTAATCCGAACCATGCTTGCTCAGGCGGGGTTAGTTCAGCAACTCTTCTTCCATCGAATAGCTGGACATAACTTCGTGGCCAGCTTCTGTAACCAACACCTGCTCTTCCAACTTGACCCCGTCTCGCTCTCCAAGCGGGCCCATGTAACTTTCCACTGTGACAACCATACCCGGCTCTAGGGCGCCGTCATAATGGTTCATCCCAAAATGAGCCGGGATGATCTTCGGATATTCATCACACATGCCAACACCATGAACGATGCAAGGGTATGCATTGGCCTGGCATTCTTCAGGGATTGGATAGGATTGCTCCTGAATTTCGAGAAAAGAAATGCCCGGCTTGATCAACTGGAGGTTATGCTGAACCTCGTCATAAGCCATTCGATAAATCTCTTTTTGCCGTTTCGTCGGTTTTGCCGGACCACAATGAAATGTTCGTGAAATGTCGCAAAAATAGCCATACGGCCCAACCATGTCGGTGTCGAACCCGACCAGATCACCGGATTCAATAACCCGTTGGGTGGCTTCCTGAAGCCATGGATTGATCCGATCACCCGAAGCCAGCATCCGTCCGTCATGCCATTCACCATGGTTTGCCAAATTCGTATAATTTAACAGTCCCCAAAGTTGTAGTTCGGTCACACCGGGCTTGAGGGTCTCTTTTATCTTGGCGATACCCAGTTCTGCTACGGCAATCGCCCAGCGCATACACTCGATTTCATCGCCCGATTTTATCATCCGTGCACGCTCTGAAATTGCCATACCATCGAGCACCTCGAGACCGCGCTGCAGACAGGCCTGGGTAACGCTCGGGTTTACGTATTCAATGGCAACCCTACGGTTCGAAGAACCTACTTCATCTAGATATTGAACAAGGTCATCGGCCAACTGCCGGGCATTATCAGCCATATTCTCCGCACCATCGAAGAAAGAGATGGGACGAACAGGTCGAGCCCGTTCAATAAGGGGAGAATCAACATAGGCCCCGTGGATCGTGGTTGGACCGTCCGGAGACATAAACAAATAGGTCGACGGAATACGGGATTGAAACAAAGCATAGGTCGAATAATCGACGGCATATCGCAAGCTCAGGGGATTAACGATTACCAACGCCGCAACATCGAGCGCTCGCATTTCATTGTGTAACCGTTTTGTGCGGTGCGCGTACAGTCGATCATGATCAATATCGGGCAGGTCGCGAAACTGGCGAAGATCGCTCCAGCCATCATTGGTTACCAGACAATCCGGTGATTCAATCATGCACAGGTTCCATCTCGGACATTAAAATACCACTACAACACCACAACAAAGATAGCCCGACTGGTTAACGCGTCAAAACAGAAGGCTACGATGACAGGTAACCTAAATACCCCGCTTAATCCATGGAAACCCTTAACAAAAATGTCCCATAATTGTCACAAAAACGTCAAATATGAGGAACAGAACAAATGGATCCCCCGTTTAAGATATTGAAACATTGGCGGAAGGTCGGGGATTCGAACCCCGGAAGGGCGTAAACCCTTGCTGGTTTTCAAGACCAGTGCATTCAACCACTCTGCCAACCTTCCGCAATATCTAGTGCTTGTGGCGTGCGATATCTGTCTAGCGCGAACCTAGCCGCGGGTCCAGCCTGAGGGTCATGCAAGCCCGTTCATTCGCTCAAAAAAGTTTCCATATACCGCACGGTTTCCAGGGGTGATTGGAGAAAAACCATGTGATCGCCTGCCGCCGTCTCAAAACGGGCACTGGGCAGGGAATTCGCGAGCTCCCGAACCTTTTCAAGCGGTATCACCTGGTCTTGTCGGGCACCGAGATAGTGTCAAGAAACCTGCGCACTTTTATTTTCAGGCGGTGTCTGCTCTGGTGTTGGTTTCCGTCTGTTTCAGCGGATCCATATTCATGTAGTGCCGTGTGCTCCATTTGGTTCCAGCGATGTGTCTCAGCCTGGCTGCAGCCATACTGAGACAGGATTGCGCATCCGGGAAGGCGCCGCCGACGCGGGTCCGTCTGCGGATTTTCCGCCTGAGCCTCTCCAGCGGATTGTTGGTTTTCAATTTGACCCAGTGCTGATCCGGGAAAGCGTAATAGGCGAAGGTCTCCGTAATTGATCCCGACGGCGGTAGCGTTCGATGATCGCCGTCTCGAAGGCCTGTCTGCGGAGCTTTGGGACCTTTAGTGTCACCTCACCGGCTTTCGTGTGAAGCCGGCGGGCACGATAACCAGCTCGGTAACCTCGACGAGCATCAGCCCGTTCATAGCGGCCAGCTTCGGCCAAAGCGTCCGCTTCCGCGGCCAATAGCGCGTTCAGTGTCTCCTCGACTGTGGTGCGGACAACCTTGCCCAGGTGATCCCAGATACGCTCAGCGGCAATTCTAATGACCTTGCTCAATGCTTCTGTCTTGTTATGCTCGTTCATGGTGGTTCCTTTCTTCCTGGCTAACATTGATTTTCAGAAAATCATTTCTAACCAGAGGCGAAACCACCGCCCGATCAAATGTGCGCAACTTTCTTTACGTTATCGGCACCGACAAAAAGGGTCGGTGTCGTGAGGTTCAATAACCAGGGGCGACTGGTCCAGCCCGTATACGCGCCGATCTGAAAGAGTTGACCCATTTTATCCGCTGGCGACTGACCGCGGATAGAAACGCATATGTCGCCGACAGAATAGTCAACGGCCCGGAGATTGCTGAAACAGCGCCAGTGCTGATCCCGCTGGTCGCCGCAAGAAGAGTCATTCGATAAATCCGGTGCGGCCTATTATGGGCAGTCTGCTGGGCAAGAGCACTGCCCCACGACACCCCGACCAAGTTCGCGTGTTCCACCTCAAAGGTGTCCATCACCCCGCACACCACAGAAACAAGGGTTTTCATGCCGTAGGGTATCAGGGGCATCGGGGAACCACCGATACCCGGAACGTCGAAACTGATCACTGTACGTCGTGGCCAGACCACGACAATAGGATGCAAGACCTCGAGAGAGCAACCCATGCCATTCAGGAACAAGACGGGTAGGTGACCACCATTCGCACCCTTTGGGCTTACGAACCGTCCGCCCCTAACCGTCACCGGGCTCAGACCGGAACTGAAGTCCTGTTTCCTCATAGGTTGAAAAATCCACACCCGTCAGAGCCCCGCCCGTCACAACCACCGGCACGGCCAGCAATACGCTATTGGGTGCTGGCTGTCCCGTCAGAAAACGATTGTGGCTGGCATAGATGTTTGAAGCATTTATGTTGGCACTATGAGACTAAAGCATTCAAGATTAACACATTTTTCGACGAACAAGCTACTTGAACACTTTGTTGTTGGCCCGCCCGCAAGAACAGCATCGGATTTGGTTGGTGTAAACCACAACACGGCTCGCTGGTTTTACTATCGCTTGCGCCAGTTATTGCCCGCCAAATTGAAGAAGAATGGTGCCTTGGCGGCGAGATTGAAGTGGACGCGCGTTACTTCGGCGGCAAGCGCAAAGGCAAGCGCGGGCGGGGTTCTGCGGGAAAAGTCGGGGTTTTCGGCCTGTTGAAGCGGGGTGGAAGGGTCTACACAAAGATCATTCCAGATGCCTCATCGGCCACCTTGATGCCGATTATCGAGCGCAAAGTGGTGCCCGATAGCATCGTCTGTTCCGACGGCTGGAAAGGCTATAACGCGCTTGATATATCGGACTTTCACCACTTCCGGATCAACCATTCCGAGCACTTTGTGGATGAGCACAATCACATCAATCGCTGCCTGTCAGGGCATGGTACATGCCCGAGAGGGGGGATCGAGTATTTCTGGTCTCAAGCGAATCGCTACATGCGCCGTTTCAATCATGTTCTGAAGGCCCAATTCGGGCTGTATTTGAAGGAATGTGAGTGGCATTTTAACAACAGTGACCCTTCGGATCAATTAACGCAATTAAGACAATCGTTGATCGACAGGTGAATGTAGAGCATTCACCGAGAGGTGGGTTAAACGTCATCCAAGGTCGTTATCTGGGTCAGCCCCTAATCAAACTTAACATCTATGCCAGACCCTAATCATTTTGCTGGCTCGGTTATTCCGCGATGAGTCCCGTCAAATGGACCCTGTCATATTTCTGAGCGACACAACAAGACCGTTTACGCTCGGCAAAAATATGGCATACTGCCCCCATAGAATAGGTCTCATAGTATCATAGCCAGATCTCATAGCCAGATCTCACAGATAGATCTCACAGACAAGGCCCGGAAAAAGGCTATGAAAATCAAACAGTGGAGGACATCATGAAACGATCTTTTCTCGCCGCATCCCTGTGTGCCGCCGTCAGCTTTTCCCTGAGCGCCGAAGCTCTGGCGCTGGAATGGGATGTATCCCTGTGGGGCAAACGCCGGGCCTTTACCGAGCACGTTGAAAAACTGGCCGAGCTGGTGGAGCAGAAAACCGGCGGGGATTTCAAACTGAACATTTCTTATGGCGGTTTGTCCAAGAGCAAAGAAAACCTGGACAATATTTCCTTTGGCGCGTTCCAGATGGCGCAGTTCTGTGCCGGTTACCACCGTGACAAGAACCCGACCATCACGGTGATGGAATTGCCGTTTTTGGGTGTCACCACCCTGGAGCAGGAGCGCGAGCTGTCCCAGGCGCTCTATCAGCACCCGGCGGTGAAAGCGGACCTGGCGCGTTGGAACGCGACGCTGCTGATGCCGTCGCCAATGCCGCAATACAACATCGCCGGGGTGGGTGACGGCCCGAAGAGCCTGGCTGAATTCGAAGGTCTTTCCGTGCGTGCCACGGGCGGTATCGGCGCGGCCATGGAAGCGATCGGTGCGGTGCCGACCTCCATGTCGGCCACCGAAGTGCGACAGGCGCTTGATAGCGGCGTGATCAAGGCCGTTGCCTTTGCCCCGCACGCCCATATGGCCTTCGGCTCGATGGAAAAGGCAACCTGGTGGACCACCAATCTGAACCCGGGCACGCTGAATTGCCCGGTAGTGGTGAATACGGATGCGCTGAACGACCTGTCCGATTCCCATCGGGATGCTCTGCTAGGCTCCATTGACGAAGCACTGGATCACTACGTCTCAAACTACAACAACAAGACCATGGCAAAATGGGGCCCGGCTCTGGACGAAAGAGGCATCGCCCGCATTACCTATTCCGATGATGACATTGCTGCCTTGCGGGATGCGGTTGCCACCCCAGCCGCCAAGGCCTGGATCGAGGACAATACGGCTAAAGGTCTGCCTGCGCAGGAGCTCTACGACTACATCACCGGCATGATCAAATAGCGGGGGCTGACATCATCGACGAGGGACGAGGATAGTCGAGATGGCGGGATCCCGATCCGTCCTGAGCGATAACACCGCCCTAAGTCGGCTGGATCAGAGGCTTCTTAGGGTGGAGCAGGTTCTGGCACTGATCAGCGGGCTGGCGGTACTATCCCTGATGGTGCTCGCCGTGGTTTCGGTGAGCGGTCGCAACTTCTTCGGACAACCGCTACCCGGTTACGTGGACTGGATCGAACAAGCCATGCCCCTGATCGCCTTCATGGGCATTGCCTATACCCAGCGCGACGGCGGCCACATCCGCATGGACATGCTGGTCGGCGCACTTCGTGGGCGAACGCTCTGGACAGTGGAGATGATTACCACGATCGCGATCCTGGTTCTGATGATCGTTATGGTCTGGGGTAGTTGGGCCCACTTCGAACGCAGTTTTGATTTCGCCGCACCGCTGTGGAGCCGGGACAGCTCCATGGACATTGCCCTGCCGCTGTGGCCTGCAAAGTTGCTGGCGCCGGTGGCATTTTCCGTCCTTTGTCTTCGCCTGGGGTTACAGGTCTGGGGCTATGCCCGGGCCGTGTTGAGCGGCACCGATCGCCCGGTGGCGGTGCCGCTGATCGAAGATGCGGCGGCCCAGGCGGCGGAAGAGGCCCAGCAATTCTCCGGGTCGGATTAGCGACGGGTTGGGGCGGGCTATGGAACCTATCGATATCGGACTGGTGGTGACGGGTGGGCTTCTGTTGCTGGTCATCTTTGGGATGCGGGTCGCCTTTGCCGCCGGGCTTGCCGGTTTCGCCGGACTGGTCTGGATATTCTGGGCCAAGAGAGATTACAGCCAGGACCAGTTTGGCTGGGCACTGGAAATCGCCATCAAGATCGCCGGTCAGGTGCCCCACTCAAAACTCTCAACCCAGGCCCTGTCCCTAATCCCGACCTTTATTCTGATTGGGTATCTGGCCTATCACGCCGGTCTGACCAAGGCCCTGTTCGAAGCCGCCAAGAAGTGGATCGCCTGGGTACCGGGCGGGTTGGCGGTATCGACCGTGTTTGCAACCGCCGGGTTTGCCGCGGTTTCGGGCGCGTCGGTGGCCACGTCTGCCGTCTTCGCCCGCATCGCCATTCCGGAAATGCTGCGGATCGGCTACGATAAACGCTTTGCCGCCGGTGTGGTGGCCGCGGGCGGCACGCTGGCATCTCTGATCCCGCCGTCGGCGATCCTTGTCATCTACGCGATCATTGTGGAACAGGACGTGGGCAAGCTGTTGCTCGCGGGTTTCGTACCCGGTGCGTTTTCCGCCCTAATCTACGGCACGTTGATCATCGCCATGGCGCTGGTCATCAAGAATTTTGGCCCGCCAGTTGGCGGGTTTAGCTGGCGCGAGCGGTTTGCCGCCCTGCCCCCGGCGCTGCCCATCTTTTT
Organism: Rhodospirillales bacterium; assembly: GCA_963921245.4. Taxonomy (GTDB): domain Bacteria; phylum Pseudomonadota; class Alphaproteobacteria; order Rhodospirillales; family Casp-alpha2; genus JABJGO01. The sequence continues at coordinate 2,060,621 of CAWUEY030000001.1, forward strand.
TGTGGTCTTCATCATTATCGTGTTCATCTATAACCCGTTTGGCGGCGAGGCCTGGGGCACCCCAACGGAAGGCGGGGCCATCGGCGCCTTTGTGGTTTTGTGCATGGCGATATACCGGGGCATGCGCTGGTCACAGCTCAAAGATGCCCTGATCGAAACGGCAAAACTGTCGGTGATGATTTTCACTATCATCTGGGGGGTTTTGATCTACGTGCGATTTCTGGGGTTTGCGGAGTTGCCGGATGCGTTCTCACAATGGATCGTATCCCTGGATCAGACACCGCTGCTCACGCTTGTGCTTATACTCCTGGCCTATGCAGTGCTGGGCATGTTCATGGACGCGATTGGTATGCTGTTGCTGACCCTGCCGGTGGTCTATCCGGCGGTCATGGCGCTTAACGGCGGGGAGTCTGTCGCCGCCGCCGATAGCGCGTTTGGCATGTCTGGTCCGCTGTGTGCCGTCTGGTTCGGTATTCTGGTGGTGAAAATGGCCGAGTTCTGCCTGATCACACCACCCATTGGCCTGAACTGTTTTGTTGTGGCCGGTGCCCGCGACGATCTGGACGTTCAGGATGTGTTTCGGGGCGTTATGCCGTTTTTCGTTGCTGATGCCATCACCATTGCGCTTCTGGTCGCCTTCCCGTGGATCGTGCTATGGCTGCCCAGTCAGTTGTGATATGAACGCCTCCAGGACACAGTGAGGTTGAATGATGGCTATTCTCAAGCCCACAAAAATCGAAGGATCGGTTCATAGGGTTCTGGTCAACGGTAACCCCGATGACGGTATCGCCACACAACGCGTTGGTTCCGTGAACGTCTCTTATGCAGGCTTTGAAGGCGACTGGCATACAGGCCTGACACGAGAGTCCTGTGTCCGGGTCCGGCATCAGTACGAGGAAGGTACGGAGATCCGCAACACGCGTCAGGTTTCCATCGTTTCAAGGGAAGACCTGGAACAGATTGCCAGGAATATGGGCGTGCCGGGATTGGAGCCGGAATGGCTGGGTGCCAATCTATTGCTATCCGGCATTCCCAACTTCACACTGGTGCCGCCATCGTCCCGCCTGATCTTTTCCGGTGGTGTTTCGCTGGTCGTGGATATGGAAAACCAGCCCTGCACGTATCCGGCTGAGGTTATTGAGGAACATCATCCAGGATTTGGTGGCCTGTTCGCAAAAAATGCGGCCCATCTTCGCGGTGTCACCGCATGGGTGGAAAAAGAAGGCGTGATCAGCGAGGGTGAAACCCTGGCGCTGCACATACCACCGCAACGCATTTACGATCCGAAACTGACGCCCGACGCCGCCTAGCCGCGGTGCCTGGATTATGGATTGGCAGGGATATCGCCATGAAAAAGATTGTCATCGCCGGGTTTCAGCATGAAACCAACACCTTCGGTGCCACCAAGGCGCACTACCACGATTTTGAAGAAGCAGACGCCTGGCCGGGCCTCCTGATCGGCGATCAGGTGATCGCGGGAACCGCCGGAATAAACTTGCCACTTGCGGGCTTTGTGGAGGCTGCTCAACGGGGCGGAGACATGGAACTGGTTCCTCTGGTCTGGGGATCGGCGGAACCATCATCCTATGTCACGGACGATGCGTTTGAACGGATTAGCACTTTGATTCTGGACGGCATTCGTGAGGCCGGGGACATCGATGGCATCTATCTGGACCTGCACGGGGCCATGGTGACGGAATCCCATGAAGATGGCGAAGGTGAATTGCTATCCCGAATTCGGCAACTGGTCGGCGACGATTTGCCCGTTGCGGTCAGCCTCGATTTACATGCCAATGTTACAGAGAAAATGGTGGCACATGCATCGTCGCTGTCTATCTTCAGGACTTACCCGCATATCGATATGTCGGATACAGGCGGTCGCGCCCATAGAATGCTGTGTCGGCATTTAAACGGCGAAGTCCTCTATAAATCGTTTCGACAGGGCGCGTTTTTGATTCCCCTGTTCGCGCAATACACCGGGATGGCGCCGTGTCGGGATATCTATGCCGCGCTTCCCGCGAGTAATGGCGCGGGTGCGACCATGGCCGATACCGCGCTCGGATTCCCGCCCGCCGATATCTTTGATACCGGATGCTCCGTTGTTGCCTATGGCGCGACACAAGCGGACGCGGATGCTGAAGCAGATCGTCTGCTGGCTATCATTGCCGATGCTGAAGGGCGCTTTGACAGTGCCCTGATGTCACCGACAGCCGCCGTTCGCAAGGCCATGACCATACAATCCGACAAACCGGTTGTTTTGGCCGATGTTCAGGACAATCCCGGTGCCGGTGCCACCTCGGATACGACGGGTTTGCTGTCGGCGCTGGTTACAGAGAACGCCCGCGGGGCTGTGCTCGGTCTCATACATGATGCGGTTATCGCCAAACAGGCACATGATGCTGGTGAAGGAGCGGAGATCACCGCCGCCCTTGGCGGGCGTTCCGGCGTGCCGGGTCTGGGTCCCTACCATGGCCGGTTCCGGGTGGAAGCCCTCAGCGACGGGAAATTCCCCTTTACCGGCGATATGTATAGTGGCAGCACGGCAGAGTTGGGGCCGGTTTGCGTCCTCAGGGTGCTGGATACCGATTCGGAAGTCCGCGTGGTTGTCAGTTCCAAACGATGTCAGTGCCTGGACCAGGCTATCTTCACCCACATTGGCATCCAACCCGATCAGCAACGCATCGTTGCTCTCAAAAGCACCGTGCATTTCCGCGCGGATTTTGAGCCCATCGCAGATTGCGTGCTGAATGTAGAAGCCCCCGGCGTGAACTATTGCCGTATGGAGACCGTGCCCTACAGGAACCTGCGGTCGACGGTCCGCCTGGGTCCCGGCTTGAAGGAGAGAAACCTGTGATGACTGTCGAACGTTCAGGAACCGTGGATACGAAAACCACGATTTTCCGCAGGACCGGGGCTTTGGTTCTGCTGGTGTACTCAACCTGATCGGACCAAAGCCTATACCTGTGGGAAGCGGGCGCGTTTTTCCAACTGGTAGATCGGCATGGTGTTGCGGATGTATTCATTGGTTGCATCCCGGGTGGCGGCGTAATCCCACGCAACCCCCTGATCGCGCATAACGGTTTTCAGGAATTTGCGCCGGCGCTGGCTCTCCAGCACGCGCTCGGTCAGGGCCGCACGATCATAAGCCCGATTGATCTCTGTTTCCAGGGCCTCAACCTGACTTGCATAGGCCGGATCAGCAGCGCGGTTGGTGTGTTCTTCAGGGTCGTTGACAACATCGTAAAGCTGGTTCGGATCACCGTCCGCACAAATGAACTTTAGGTCACCCCGCCGAACCATGAACATGGGCGTTGCGATCCCCTCGGAAAAATACTCACCAATGGCTTCATCGTGTCCGGTCACACCCGACAGATGCGGCAAGATCGAACGCCCCTCAATCGGTGTTGCGTAATTACCGGCATTGCCGTCTCTGGCAAGTTCCACCACGGTGGGCAACAGGTCGACGAGAGAAATGGCCTCCTTAACCCGACGGGATTCAAATATTTTTGGGGCATAAACAATGAACGGAACCCGGGCCGAGTATTCGAGGAAGCTCATTTTAAACCACATCCCGCGTTCGCCCAGCATGTCGCCATGATCGCTGGTGACAATAACCACGGTGTCATCGGCAAGACCGGCTTCCCGCAATGTCTGCATGATACCGGTGATCTTGTCATCGATATCACTGATGGAACCATAGTACGCGCGGCGGGCGTTGCGGAGGGTTTGCTCGTCGAGGTCCACGTCCGTTGCGCCATATCCATAGCGAAGACGCCCGGAATGGGGGTCTTCAGGTATCAAACCCGGCGGCGTTTTCGGCAGGTCGATGTCGTCGTCGCGGTACAGGTCCCATTTTTCCTGCCGGCATAAATAGGGGTCGTGGGGCTGAATCATGGACACAGTCAACATAAACGGCTGTTCATTGCCGTCTTTCGCCTGTTCAAAAATATACCGTTTTGCCGCAAACACGGCTTCGTCATCGTAGTCCAGATACATGGACCGCACACAAGGCCCGGCCTTGGTGACCACTTCCATGTTGTGAAACCAGTCGAGACGCTCACCAACCCGGTCCCATTCAGGATGCCAGGTGAAATCCGCCGGATAGACATCCGTGGTCAGGCGCTTCTCATAGCCGTGTAACTGATCGGGTCCGACAAAGTGCATTTTGCCGCTGAGACAGGTTTGATAGCCCTCAGCAGCCAGATAATGGCCGAACGTCGGCACTTCGGCGGAAAACTCCACGGCATTGTCCCAGGCCGCAATCTTGACCGGCAGACGACCACTCATCATGGAAAAACGCGATGGTGCGCAAAGCGGTGCGTTGGTATAGGCTGCCTCGAATACGACACCTTCAGCAGCCATCCGGTCCAGCGTCGGGGTTTTGACCACTGGATGCCCGTAACAGGGCAGGAATTGAGGGGCCAACTGATCCGCCATGATCACGACGATGTTGGGCTTCTTTTTGGAATTCACCATGGGAACCTCAAGAAAACGGAATAAATCATTCTGCTGTGCGCGAACCTGTATCAATCGCCAGACCAGATGACCAACGCAAATTTTCATTGCACAAAGCAAACCTGATTTTGCGGCCTTTCGTGGTGGCTCGGTCTTTAAGTCGAAAGACACACTGTATAGTATCTGGCGCGAAAGAGGGGTTTTATGTCTGCAGACGGCGGAAACAGCAACGCCCGTAAGCTGAATGAGGTTTCAGGCAATCTCCAGCACCATGTTGACGTGGGGAACCGTTATACCTGCCCCATGTGCCCATCGGTTGTTCAGGAAGGTCCCGGTGACTGCCCGATGTGTGGCATGGCACTGGAGCCCGTGGATATTCTGAACGCAGATCAAGGCGAAAACCCTGAACTCACGGATTTTCGCCAACGGCTTAAATGGGGCCTGGGGTTTCTGACGCCCCTCTTTATTATTTCGATGTCGTCACATTTGGGATGGAATGTCCTTGAAGGCCTTGCCACGGCACGGCAATCCCTCTGGATCGAGTTGGGTCTGGCAAGTCCAATCGTGTTGTGGGTGGGCTGGCCCTTCCTGTTGCGCGGCGGCAAATCAGTTGTTCGCCGGAATTTCAATATGTTCACACTGATTGCGATGGGGGTGGCAACCGCCTACGTCTTCAGTATCGCCGCCACACTTGCTCCTGAACAGTTTCCGCCCGGTTTCAGACAGCCGGACGGCAGTGTTTCCGTTTACTTCGAAGCAGCGGCGATGATTGTGGTACTGGTTCTTGTTGGTCAGATCATGGAACTCCACGCACGGGAAAAGACAGGGTCTGCCATTCGCAAGCTTCTGGATTTAAACCCGCAGACAGCACGACGGGTTTTACCCGACGGAAACATCGAGGATATACCCGTGTGCCACCTTGCTGTAGGCGACAAACTTCGCATTAAACCGGGTGACAAGATACCGACAGACGGTATGGTTCTCGATGGTCAGTCCGGTATCGATGAGTCCATGATTTCCGGAGAACCTGCGGAAGTGCACAAGATACCCGGCGACCCTGTAACAGGGGCCACCATCAATGGTAACGGCAGCCTGCTGGTCGAGGTAACAAAAGTTGGCAAGGACACGCTCCTTAGTCAAATCATTGCCCTGACCATCGCCGCTCAACGCACACGAGCACCTGCTCAGCGACTGGTCGATTCCGTTTCAAAGGTCTTTGTGCCAACCGTGGTGCTGATTGCCGCGCTGTCTTTCGTGGGCTGGATGTATTGGGGTCCCGATCCGGCATTGGCCTATGGGATCGTTTCCGCCGTGTCGGTTCTTGTTATCGCCTGCCCTTGTGCGCTGGGCCTTGCCACGCCTATGGCAATCATGACCGCGGTGGGACGCGGGGCGCGGGCCGGTGTCCTGATCAAGGAAGCCGCCGCCCTGGAGCAGTTTGCCAACGTCGATACCCTTGTGATCGATAAAACAGGAACCTTGAGCGAGGGAAAACCCTGCCTTACCAGCGTTCTACCGGTCAACGGGTTTGCCCAGACCGAGGTTCTTGGCATGGCAATGGGGCTCGAGCAACAGTCCGAACACCCTCTCGCCGATGCAATTGTTTCGGGCGCGGCAGCCCGCAACGTCAATGCGCCCAAAGCCGTCGCCTTCAAAGCGGTTTCAGGAAAGGGGGTACAGGGTCTGATTGCCGGTAAACAGATTCTGGTAGGGAATGCCAAATTTCTGAATAGGAACGGTATCAGCTGCCGTGAATACGCCCACATCGCCCGAGCACGCTCTGAAAAGGGAGAAACCGTCGTTTATGTCTCGCTCAACCAACAGATCGCCGGTCTGATTAGCGTTTCAGACCAAATCAAACCAACGACCAGAAAATCCCTCACTCAGTTAACCGGTGTCGGAACCCGGGTGATCATGGTAACCGGAGACGATACTGCGACGGCGGAATCCATCGGTGGGAATCTGGGAATTACGGAAATTCATGCCGGGGTGCTACCGGCTGAAAAAGCTGAAATCGTCAAGGACCTCCAGCTTCAGGGACGGATCGTCGCCATGGCGGGCGACGGTATCAATGATGCCCCTGCCCTCGCCCAGGCCGACGTCGGCATCGCCATGGGCAACGGTACGGACGTTGCCATTGAAAGTGCCGACATCACCCTTGTTAAAGGAGACCTGAGTGCTCTGGTGCGGGCGCGAAATCTGTCCACGGCAACGGTAAGGAACATCAAACAGAATTTGTTCCTTGCCATGGTCTACAACGCGTTGAGCGTTCCTGTCGCCGCAGGCGTACTCTATCCGGTTTTTGGCATCCTGATATCGCCCATCTTTTCCGCCGCTGCCATGAGCCTGTCGTCAGTCTGCGTGATTGCCAACGCGCTCCGCCTGCGCACGCAGATTCTGGACCGTCGCACAAATTTCTGAATACCGGACCATTTTTAATGACACGTTTGTAGACACTAAAAAACACTGTTTCCGAGCCGGAAATATTGCATACAATTGCACACAACTAAACATTCAATAACGCGGTTCGATTCAATGATTCCGCAACCCGTTCCCGAAAAAACCAATGTATTGATCATTGGCGGCGACAAGGCGGCCTTTTGTGCCGCCCGCGCCGAACGAGCAATTTCCCTGTGCGCCGATGATACGGGTGTAACCGGAGCCATGGTAAAACAGGTCGGTCAAACGGCAGAAATCAAGGCAGGTGCCGTTATTCTGGCTGCTGGGGGTTTTCAGGCAAACCCGGAATGGCGAACACACCATGAACCGATGGACAGAGGTTATTTCGGAACACAGTGTCGCGGCGAGCCAATCCCCGTAGAGAGAAATGATGGGAGAAAACCTTGAGTAATGAGCAAACACCGACCCAACGTCTGAATGCCATTGTTGAACAGGGCCTGTGTATTGGTTGCGGCCTGTGCCAGGCGGTAGCGGGCCCCGACAAAATCAAGGTTCAAAAATCAAACACCGGCTACCTTCAACCGATGGCAACGGACGAGCTGGATCATGCCGCTGTTGATCGGGTTTACGATACCTGTCCTGGCACGCGTCTCGACGGCTTACCTGACCGCCTGATTGAACCTGACACCAAAATCGATAATGTCTGGGGAGCCTGGCGGCGCATTTCCATGAGCTGGGCGGGTGATGATGAGGTCCGTTTTGAGGGATCGACCGGCGGGGTTCTCTCTGCATTGGCCAGCTATCTGCTCTCCAGCGGGCGTGTGGATTTCATTCTGCATACCAAGGCATCCAGGGAGGAACCTTTATTCGGCGAACGCCATTTAAGCTTCACCCATGCGGATGTTATTGAGGGGGCAGGCTCTCGCTATGGGCCGACGGCGGCGCTCATCGACATCGACGAGGTTCTGGATCGCAACCAGACATTTGCCTTTATCGGCAAGCCCTGCGACGTTTCGGCACTTCGAAACTATGCCAGGCATGATCCACGGGTCGACGAGCAGGTCAAATACTGGCTCGCCATGGTCTGTGGCGGATTTTCTCCAACCCTGAAAAGCCATCAGTTCCTGCGGGACAATAACATCGATCCGGAAACGGTTACCGCCTTCCGGTATCGGGGGCGCGGTTGTCCAGGGCCGACCCGTGCAGAATGGCCGGGGGGATCAAAGGAATGGCACTATCTGGATTTCTGGGGCGAGGACGAGGCCCAGTGGAAGCTCCCCTTCCGTTGCAAAATTTGCTCGGATGGAATAGGTGAAGCCACAGATCTGGCTGCATCGGACACCTGGATCGGAGGCTCTCCCAATCGGGTAGACAGCGAGACCGACCTCGGGGCCAATGCGCTTATCGCCCGAACCACAGCGGGTCAGGAATTGATGGAATCCGCCGCAAGAGACGGTGCACTTGTTATCAACCATGACATTACGCCGGATGATATGAGTATTATCCAACCCCATCAATTACACAAAAAGTATGCCGTCTGGGCCAGACATCAGGGAATGGGCGATGAAGGCCGGATTATACCCGTCACCAACGGGCTGCGTATTGCAGAACTGGCGGCGGAACTCTCAGACGAAATAAATGACTATCAGCGTCAGGGAACGCGCGCACGCATTCGAACCGGGAAAGCGACGGAACCCACGCCCAAACCGGCTTGAGATTTCCACCGGTTTTGGTTTTGTGTTTCTGGCGAGAGATCAAACCGGCTCGTCGAGGGCGTAACCGGCACCGCGAACCGTGCGAATGAGATCCCCGCCGCCGTGCTCATTGAGGGCCTTGCGCAACCGGCGGATATGAACGTCCACGGTCCGTGGTTCAACAAACACGTTTGATCCCCAAACCCGGTTTAACAAGCTTTCCCGGGAATACACGTGCCCGGGACGGGAGGTGAAAATCTCCAACAGCTTGAAACAGGTCGGGCTCAGGTGGATCAGGTGCCCGTCCCTGTGAACCCGGTGGGTATCCAGATCAACGGAAACACCGGAAAATCTCTTTACCGCAATCGTGTCCTGTAGATCACTGCGCCGTAAAAGCGCCTGAACACGGGCGACCATCTCACGCGGTGAATAGGGCTTCACCACGTAATCATCGGCACCGGCCTCCAATCCCAAAACCCGGTCTCCTTCCTCACCACGGGCGGTAAGCATGATGATGGGAAGTTTTTTGGTGTCTTCCCGGCTTCTAAGGATACGACAGACCTCAATGCCGGACCGTTCCGGCATCATCCAGTCAACAAGGGCGAGATCAGGGATCTCCAGATCAATCCTTTGAAGGGCTTCTTCACCGTCGTTGGCCGTCAGGGTTCGGAATCCGGACTTTTCGAGATTGTAACGGAGCATTTCCGCCTGGGGCGCTTCGTCCTCAACGATAAGAATAAGCGGCGCAGTCATGTATATCTACTTCCCTAACCGACACGGCCCATCAAGTAATCCTTCGTGGCATCACTTTGCGGGTTTTCAAACACCCTTGCCGTATCCCCAAGTTCCACCAGATGACCAAGATGGAAATGTGCGGTAACGTCAGACAGTCGACGGGCCTGCTGCATGGAGTGCGTAACGATGGCAATAGTATATTGCTCCTTAAGTTCCTCAATCAACTCTTCTACACGTTCCGTTGCAATGGGATCCAATGCCGAACAGGGCTCATCCATAAGGATCACTTCCGGTTGCACGGCAATAGCCCGCGCAATGCACAAGCGCTGCTGCTGACCACCGGAAAGTCCGGTACCCGGCGCATCAAGACGATCACGGACCTCATTCAGCAGACCGGCACGTTCCAGGCTGTTCAGCACGATGGTGTCCAGTTCATCACGATTGTCTGCCATACCGTGGATACGAGGGCCATAAGCCACATTGTCATAAATGGATTTGGGGAATGGGTTGGGTTTTTGAAAAACCATGCCAATGTGCGTGCGGATTTGAACCACGTCCGTACCAGGCGCGTAAATATCATCACCATCCAGAAAGACACTGCCTTCAACCCGGCATCCTTCAATGGTGTCATTCATCCGGTTCAGTGACCGCAGGAATGTTGATTTTCCGCACCCGGACGGTCCGATCATGGCGGTCACCCGGTTTGCCGGGATATCCATCGACACTTCATGCAATGCCGGATTGGCACCATAAAACACGGTAACATTCTCAGCCGTCATCTTTGCCGGGGCCGCGACAAGATGCGGAACCCCGGAAGGGTCTTTTCCATAACTACCAGAGAAATTTACGACTGTTTCTTCCATTGCGATGTACTCCTCACCAACGGATTTCATATTTTTTGCGTAGCAGAATTGCTAAAAGATTCATCAGGCACGTGAAGCCAAGCAGAACGATAATCGCGGCGGCGGTTCTCTCTGCGAAACCTTTTTCGGGAATATCAGCCCACAAAAACACCTGCACGGGTAGGGCGGTTGCCGGGTCGAGGATACCGGACGGGATATCAACAACGAACGCCACCATACCGATCATCAACAGGGGTGCAGTTTCGCCAAGCGCGCCGGCTGTTCCGATAATGGTACCGGTCAGGATTCCCGGCATGGCCAACGGCAAAACCTGATCAAACACCGCCCGTACCGGACTGGCTCCCAATCCGAATGCCGCCTCACGAATTGATGGTGGCACGGCTTTCAGGGCTGCACGTCCCGCAATAACGATGGTCGGCAAGGTCATCAACGACAGCACCATTCCACCGACAAGCGGGGACGATCTCGGCAACTGAAACACATTCAGGAAAATGGCGAGCCCCAGCAAGCCAAACACAATGGAAGGCACCGCAGCCAGATTGTTGATGTTGATTTCGATAAAATCTGTCATCTTGTTTTTGGGCGCGAACTCTTCCAGATAGACCGCGGCCATGACCCCGATGGGGAATGACAAGGCGAGACACACCAGAATACTATACAGGGACCCCATGATCGCCCCGGCGACACCGGCGAGTTCGGGTTCACGCGAGTCGCCTTTTGTAAAAAAGGTCTTGTTGAATCGCGTTGAAACGACACCGTCTGCTTCCAATTCTTCAAGCCACGCCAGCTGATTGTCACTGAGGCGGCGAACCCGAGGGGGCGCATCACGTTCGACGGCCCCTTTCACCAACTGATCCACATCATCAGAGGCCTGCATGCGAACAGTCAGGGTTTGCCCCACGTACTCGGGTGTCGCCGCCACCCAGTTCTGCAAATCAATTGATGCACCTGAACTGATCAGCGCATAGAGCTCTTTCTTGTCTTTCCGTGCTGTAACATCCGGAAAGCGTGTCCGCAGTGCCTGTTTAATCAATCCGTTGTAGTCTGCCTGCCGCAATTGATTCTGGTTCGGGTCGTCGCCCCCGAAAGCTTCCGGGTCTAGGAACACATTGAGCTCAATCTTCGTTTCCCGAAACGTATCGGCGCCTGTGTAGATAATGCTAACAAACAGCACGGCAAGGAAACCGAAGCTGGCATAGATTGCGATTTTGCCATACGCCCGGAACCGTTTCTCGGACTTGTGCCGCTGTTTCAAGCGTTCCTTCATGCGGAACCGTGTTTCAGTCGTCTCAGTCATATTGTTCTCTGTATTTTTTGACGACTTGAAGCGCGATCAGGTTGAATACCAGCGTCACACAAAACAGCAGCAATCCGAGTGCAAAGGCCGACAGTGTCTTGGCGCTCTCAAACTCCTGGTCACCGGTCAGCAGGGTTACAATCTGCACGGTGACGGTCGTCACCGCCTCGAGCGGGTTGATGGTCAGATTTGCGCTGAGACCGGCCGCCATGACCACGATCATGGTTTCGCCGATAACACGGGACACAGCCAGCAGCATCCCGCCGGCAATACCGGGGAGCGCCGCCGGCAGGATCACCTTGACAATGGCTTCGGATCGCGTGGACCCGAGACCAAGGGACCCCTGCTTCAGGGATGCGGGAACAGCGGTTATGGCGTCATCTGTAAATGACGAAACAAACGGGATGGTCATAACCCCCATGACTATCCCCGCCGCCAGGGCGCTCTCGGAAGAAATATCCAGACCGATATGTCCGCCCGTGTTTCTGAGAATGGGTGCGACGAAAATGACGGCAAAAAATCCGTAAACCACGGTCGGGATACCGGCCAGAATTTCAAGGATCGGTTTTGCAACATTTCGGAATTTTGGATTTGCATATTCCACCATGTAGATGGCAGCCAACAGCCCAACGGGGCCAGCGACACACAAGGCAACGGCGCTGATCAACAACGTCCCCGCAAGTAGCGGAATGGCACCGAAAGCCCCGGCGGAACCAACCTGATCAGCACGAATGGCTGTTTGCGGCGACCAGTGAACGCCAAACAGGAAGTCTGAAACCGGAATGAGCTGGAAAAAACGGTAGGATTCAAAGAGCAGAGAAAGAATGATGCCCAAAGTCGTCAAAATGGCGACGGTAGAAGCAGCGATCAGAAGAATCATGATCAACCGTTCTACGGTCTTGCGTTTTTGTGCTGTTGCGGAGGAGACCGACATGCGGCCTCCTCCTGCACCAGCAGCGCGGGGATTACATGGAGACGTTGGCAAGAGAGCTTACCTTGTCAGACCATTCCTTGCGTTCAGCAACAGACATGGGAATCAGACCCTTGTCAGCAAGGTAACCTTCTTCACCCCAGGCCTTGTCGCTGGTAAACTCGGCCATAAACTCCTTGATACCCGGAACCATACCAATGTGAGCGTTTTTCACATAAAAGTAGAGGGGACGGGAAACAGGGTATTTACCGGCGGCAATATTTTCGAAGGTGGGCTCGTTGCCACCAACGATGCTGCCCTGAATGATATCAGAGTTCTGATCTAGGAAGCTGTATCCGAAGATGCCCAGGGAGTCAGGGTTGGCGTTGAGTTTCTGAACAATCAGGTTATCGTTTTCACCAACTTCAATGTAATGACCGTCTTCACGAATGGTGTGACAAAGAGCTTTGTAGGCTTTCTTGTCTTTTTTCTTCATGGCTTTGATCCAATCGAACGTCTTACAGCCACCTTCCATAGCCAGCTCTACGAATGCATCGCGGGTACCGGAAGTCGGCGGCGGGCCGTAAACTTCAATATTGATGGCAGGCAAGCCGGGATTTACGTCTTTCCAGGTTTTATAAGGGTTCGGCTGCAATTGACCTTCACCGTTGGGAACATCCTTTGCCAGAGCCATGAACACGTCTTTCAGAGACAGCTCAAGCTGACCGGCTTTCACAGAGTTGCCCATAACGATGCCATCGTAGCCAACCTTCACTTCAACGATGTGGTCGATACCGTTTTCAGCGCAACGATCAATCTCGCTCTGTTTGATGCGACGCGAAGCATTTGTAATGTCTGGATGCGAGTCACCGATACCTGCGCAGAACAGTTTCAGACCACCCCCGGAACCGGTGCTTTCAACAATCGGCGTTTTGAAATCGGTGGTTTTGCCGAACTGCTCGGCGACCGTGGTGGAGAATGGATAAACGGTAGAGGATCCAACAATGTGGATTTGTTCAGCAGCATGTGCGGCACCGGCCATAACCGTCAGCGACACAGCAGCGGCAACGAGAGTTTTCTTGGACATGATAAAACTAAGGCTCCTGAAATACGAATGGCGGTCACGCAGAACCGTACATTCGCAAATCTATCGGCCTCATGTTTCTCAAATATGACACTTTTATAAAGGTTTTATGACAGCCTGTGGAGAACACGGGCGCCCAGGTGAAATCCGATGCTTACTCAAAATCGTCGGACAGGCGATGGGGGAAAGAGACCGTAAACGTCGTTTGTTTTCCCAGGTCGCTTTTTATGGTTAACACACCGCGGTGGCGGGCAATAATATGTTTTACGATCGCGAGACCCAACCCGGTTCCACCCATGCTCCGCGAGCGGCCTTTGTCAACCCGATAGAAACGTTCCGTCAGACGCGGAATTTCTTCTTCCGGTATCCCTTCACCTTCGTTAGTCACCGAAACGGCGACGCCCTGACGCGAACCTTCTGTGCCTACATTTTCAACGACAATCCGGATAGTCGAGCCGGTCTTGCCATAACTGATGGCATTTGAAACCAGGTTCTGAAACACCTGGGTCAATTCATCCCGGTCACCATGAACATCGGAGTATGGTTCAGACATCGCCAGTTCGATTCGCATGCCGCGTTCATGGGCCCGCACCGAAAGAGTATCCATCACCAGTGCCAAAACAGGCTCCAGATTGATGGTTTGATCGGGTTGGATATGTTCCGCGGTCTCCACCTTGGAAAGTGCCAAAAGGTCATTGACCAGACGCGTCATCCGCTTGGCTTCCTTTTCCATGATTTCCAGAAAATGGGCCGTTGCCTCCGGGTCATTGGCGGCTGGACCCCGCAGGGTTTCGATAAACCCGAGCAGGGAAGACAGGGGCGAGCGGAGCTCGTGACTGACGTTGGCGACAAAATCAGCCCGCATCTGCGCCGCTTTCTTGGAGGCGGTTACGTCGTGTAGCACCAGCATGGCCCATGCCGGGCCTGGAGATGTCAGATCCGGCAGCCGCCAGACATTTAGTTCATAGTAACGCGCGATCGGATAGGGCAGAAAAATTTCGCATTGCGTCGAGGGGGCCCCGGCCAGACGATACGCCACCTCGTCGATGATCTGCTCACTATTCAGCAAGTCATCTAGCTTCCGGGTTAGCGCGCCGCGCCCCAGCAAATGCCGGGCGGCGCGGTTGTAATCCACGATAATGTGTTGTTGATCGACCAGGATCACCGGATCGGGTAGTCCGTCGAGCATGCTGGCATCAAGCGGCAAACCAGAAGGTGTATCGATTTCAGGTCCGTCATCCATGGCAAGGCAATCTATGTTGGAATTCCGTTTCACGCAATTGGCGTTGTGTGAAATCTGAATAACAATGCTTCAGGGCGCGGGAATTTCACCTTTTCCACCACCCCAGACCCGTGTTTGTCGTAATCGCCGGCGCCATTTATCGGCATCATAACCGGTCCCGCGGTGCAGGATACATCGATTGTCCCAAATCACAGTATCACCGACGGACCACTGATGCCCATAGACATGCTCACGTCCCACCGCTTCTTCCAGCAGCGAATCCAAGAGCTTACGACTTTCAAACCCGGATAATCCGGGAACGGAGCGGGCATGCGAACCGACATAGAAATTCTTGTCCCCCGTCGCAGGGTTTGTCCTGACAAGGGAATGGCAAACCGGCGGTAGCGAGGCCGCGTGGTTGGGATCGACCGGGGCGACGGGGCTGCGGGAAAACACATAGTCATGGACAACACGCAAGGGATCGATCCTGGTTTTCATCTCGTCAGAGAGCCGCGCATAGGCGGAACGCTGGCTCGCAAACTCCGTTTGCCCACCTTCCCCGGGGACTTCATAGGCATGAAGAATGGATACATAGGACGGTCGTTCACGAAACGATGAGTCCGAATGCCAGAGATTATTTCCTTTTTGATACCGGGTTCCAGCGTGGTGATTATCCTGTTTGCCACCGTCATCCTGAACGTTGCCGACGGAACCGAAGTACTCTATACGTCCCGTCTTTCCGAACGTTACGTGTTCCGGTTCAGGTTCGCCCAGCAATTTTGTGAAAGCCAGGTGACGATCATCGGTCATGTTTTGGTAGGGAAAAACAAGCACTGAGTACCGGTCAATCGCCGCATGAATGGATATGACGTCGTCATTACCCAACGGTTCGGTCAGATCGATCCCAGTGATCCGAGCGCCAAATTCGCGATGCAGGGGCTCCACGTTGAATGCCGTCACAGTATCTCTCTTCCTTGCCTTGCATAAATTGCATGGCTCGGTTGCAGATTTAGCACTGTTTTTGTGGATGGGGGCAAGCCATAAGGCGGCGCAGAACAAACCAATTGCGACCGAGTCAATGCGTGAATCCGAACACCCGCTTAACGGCCCTCACCCCACGGATTGATGGTCCGGTCCCTGCGCCGGTCCTGCATCCCCCAACGACAGAGCCTGACCCATCTTCTTTTACCGGGAAGGTTGGTTGCGCGCGTGTGATAACAAAAAACCCGATATCGTGAGACACCGGGTTTTTTCCTTCATGCAGCAAGAAACATTACATCTTTTTAACCGATTCAGCCTCGTCCACTTTGGGTTTTTCGTATCCATGGAGAATCTGCTGAGGCACGGACTCGCTTTCTTCAACCTCCTCCAGGGTATGGTGGCAGGCGATCTGGTGACCCGAGCCATGTAGCCGGATCGGCGGCGTTTCGATGTCACAGGTCCCTGTGATGGCAATCGGACAACGGTTATAGAATGGACATCCGACAGCCGTAATTTCCACGCCACGGGCAATACCGGCGGCGGCCTCACGGGTTTCCATGGTACTTTCCAGCCAACCGATACGCATTTCCGGCACAGACGTGATCAGAAGCCGCGTATAGGGATGATAGGGTGGTGACAGAACCTGGTCCGTCGGACCCTGCTCAACCACGCGCCCGGCATAAAGCACCACAATCTTGTCGGCAAAGGACGCAACCGTGGACAGATCGTGTGAAATAAACACGAACGAAACGCCGGTCTCTTTCCGCAAATTTTTCAGCAACTCAATCACATTGGCACCAACGATGGAATCGAGGGCCGAAGTCACCTCGTCACACAGCAGAACCTCCGGATCGCCCGCTAGGGCGCGCGCCAGATTGATTCGCTGTTTCTGACCACCGGACAATTCCATGGGGAACCGTTCGGCAAATTCGACAGGCAGTTCCACCATATCAAGCAGTTGCGCGACACGACGGCGCTTTTCCTGACCTTTCAAGCCGAGATAAAACTCGACAGGCCGACCTAGGATATCACCGATGAGCTGACGCGGGTTGAGGGCCGTATCGGCCATCTGGAAAACAAATTGAACCCGGCGCAGCTCATCCCGATCCCTTTGTTCAAGCGCCGGGGCGAGTGTCTTACCATCGAGCACGGTTTCACCTTTTGCCGTCGGCAGGAGACCAGCCATTACACGGGCCAGGGTCGACTTGCCGCAACCGGATTCGCCGATGACGCCCACGACATCACCACGATCCACATCGACGTTGACATCGCGCAGGATGGTGACCGCAGGTTCACCATCGACGAGACCCCCGTAACCAGCGGTGATATTCCTGGCTGACAGGGCCGGCACGTCGGTTCCGTGACCATGGTCGTCGTCGTCACCCATACCGGCCGTCGGTGTCGGGCGCACCGCCGCCATCAGACGACGGGTATAGTCATGGGTTGGGCGGTTGATGATCTGATTGACGTCACCCTGCTCCTGAATTTCACCGCTGTAGAGCACAACGATGTGGTCGGCGATCTGGGCCACAACGGCCAGATCATGGGTTACGTAAATCGCGGCGGAGCCTTCTTCCTTGATCACCTTTTTGAAGGCTTTCAACACCTCAATCTGGGTCGTCACGTCAAGTGCCGTGGTCGGTTCATCCAGCACCAGCAATTCCGGACGGCCGCACAGGGCCTGCGCCGCCATGAGACGTTGCAACTGACCACCGGACACCTGGTGCGGATAGCGATTCCCAAGCAGATCAGGATCAGGCAATTCCAGTGCACCGTAGAGCTCACGGGCACGCTTGTTGGCCTCTTCCTGGGTCAGAATGCCGTGAAGCACAGCTGATTCCGTGACCTGTTCACCAATGGTAATGGCCGGATTAAACGTCGCCGCGGCACTTTGCGCCAGATAGGCCACGTTCTTGCCGCGCATGTCCCGCTGGTCCAGCGGATCCATGGTCAGCACATCTTTGCCGTTGAGGCGAACCTCACCACCACTGAACTCAAGGCCCGGCTTACAATAGGCCAGAGAAGACAGTGAGATGGTGGTTTTGCCGGACCCGGACTCACCGATCAGGGCACAAACCTCACCTTTCCGGATTTCAAATGTTACCCCCTTAACAATGGGAACAGGTGTTCCATCGTCCTTGCGGGCCTGGATTTTAAGGTCTTCGACTTCAAGTAAGGCCATGATTACACCATTTTCTTAGCAAGGCTGCCGCCGGATTTCGCAGAAATATCGTCGACAATAAGGTTGATGGAAATAGTCAGCGACGCAATTGCGAGCGCCGGCCAAATTGAAGCATAGGAGCCGTAACCAAGACCCTGCATGTTCTCGCGCACCATGCTGCCCCAGTCGGACATTGGCGGTTGGACGCCAAGACCAAGGAAGCTGAGGCTCGAGATGAACAGGATAACGAACACCAGTCGCAGACCAAAGTCGGTCATCAGCGGCATGTAGGCATTCGGCAAGACCTCTTTGGTAATGATCCACCAGATACCCTCACCGCGGGCGTGAGCCGCTTCCACGAAGTCCTGAACCATGATGTCCTGGCCCAGAGCACGGGCGATACGGAACACACTGGTTGCATAAATCAACCCGGCGGTACCAATCAGAACCTTGATCGAGGAATCAAGGGCTGCAATCACAATCAGACCCAGCATGATGGTTGGAAGCGAGAGGATGGCCTCGTTCACACGACTGAGCACCATATCGGTCCAACCGCCGCGAACCGCCGCGGCGATACCGAGCGTAATGCCAACAAAATAGGCAAGCATCGTGGAGACAAAGGAGATACCGATGGTGGTACGGGCACCCCAGATAATGCGCGAGAAGGTATCCCGACCAAGGTAATCTGCCCCCAGTGTCATGATATTTTCTGAATTCTCGCACCACTCGCCAATTGCATCGGCGGTCATTTCCTCAAGATCATAAACCTCTTCAGCCAGTTCCGGGCAGGCCCCGGCGGGAAGGAACCCATCATCAGCGACGAACTCCGCCTCATGATAGGGCGCGATGAACGGGCCGATAAAGGCAATGATCACCCAGCCCGTAACGATGGCCGCCGCCAGTTTGCCAACCCAGGACAGCTTCAATCCACGTTTGGGGGGTGCGTCGGGAAGCTCCGCAAACTTGTCGATCGGGTCGATTTTCTTTTCTTCGACGCCGGGGTCTTCTGTGTTTTGTGTTTTTTCAGGATTATCGCTCATGATCCTCCCCCTTACTTCGGATGCCGCAGACGCGGGTTGGCGAGAATTGCGCCGACGTCGGCGATGAGAAGCAGCACCACATAGGTGGCACAAAAGATCATGGCACAGGCCTGAACCAGTGGCAGATCGCGGGTCTGCACCCCGTCAATCATCAGCTTGGCGAGCCCCGGATAGGCAAAGATCGTTTCCACGATCACCACCCCACTCACGAGATAGGCGAGGTTCAAGGCAATAACGTTGATGATCGGACCGATGGCGTTGAACAGGGCGTGGCGCAGAATAATACGCTTCCTAGGCACCCCTTTCAGGATCGCCATCTCGATGTAGGGTGAATTCATGACGTTCAAAATGCCCGCCCGGGTCATCCTGATCATCTGTGCAGCAACAACCACCACAAGCACAATGATCGGCATGGCCAGCGCCTTGATGAGCTGAAAGAAGCTCTCGTCACCACTCATATACGCGATGGCCGGCAATATGCGCAGCTCAACCGACAGAATAAGCACCATGAAGGTGGCGATCAGAAACTCAGGGACAGCAACCAGGCTCAGGGTGCCAAAGGTCAAAATCCGGTCCAGCCACGTGCCGGGGTACATCGCAGCAAGCAGACCCAGGACAACGGATAGCGGAACAGCAATCCCGGCGACAATTCCGCCGATGTACAAGGTGTTCCCCAACCGGAAATCAATGAGACTTGAAATCGTTGCGCCGCCGGCCTTGGAAATACCAAGGTCACCGGTGAACATGCCACCGAGCCATTCGAAGTAGCGAATATAGGCAGGCTGATCGAGACCAAGTTCAGCTCGCAATGCCGCAAGGCTTTCCGGTGTCGCCGCCTGTCCCAGAAGAATCTGGGCAACATCGCCCGGAAGAATCTCCGTACCCGCAAAGACCAGAACCGAGACCACCCAGAGGGTGACAAACCCGATTGCGACCCGGCGGAGAACCATTGTTTTCATCATGAGATGCTGTCCCCCATAGGATTGTTCCCGAAAACCTGTCTATTTTTATTTGGCGCCGCCCCTTTTATTTTTCGGCTGTTACAGCTCTTTTTATGTCAACTCATTTTATGGCGGCGCTTTTGCCTGTTGGGTACACCGACATTGCGGATACCTATTTTGTTTGCCGCTTTTCGCGATCTTGGGAGCATCGCCGGCCCGGGGTAAACTGCCCCGAGCCATTGATACTTCAGTGGTCAGTTTTATCTGACATGATCTAGCGCATCAGGAATCAATCCAGATGAATTCCGGCCACTCACAGCCGCCAAATGCGCCGAGGGCGAGTTTGGGAATGCCTCTAATATTGTCGGCTACGCCGTCCGTATAGTTCTGGTGCGCCGGAATGATCATACCGGATCCGTCACGTGCCAGCATCTGCATCTCGCACTGGATTTCGTACTTTCTTTCCGGATTGATCTCGGCCTTGGCCATGCCCAGCAATTGGCCAAAACGCTCATTTTTCCAGACCGTATCATTCCACGGCGCATCCGGCGCAAACGCGATATCCAGCATGATCGTCGCCGTGGGACGCATGTTCCAGGTCACCACGTTCAGTGGCGTGTTGAGCCATACGGCACCCCAGTAGCCATCGTTCGGCACTTTCTTGATCTTCAGATCAAAGCCGATCTTGCCGCACTCACGCTGCCACAGCAGGGCCGCGTCCGTAATGCCGGGCATGACCTCGGCCACATTCAGTTCCGCCGTGGTGACGCCGGACTTGTCCAGGTAATGCTTGGCCTTATCGGGATCATAGGCGCGGATGGGAATCTCGGTGCAGAAGTCCACACCATAGGCGACGTTAATAGGCTCGTCGTTACCGACCGTACCCTCACCCTTCAGAATGGATTTTACGATTTTTTCCCGGCGGTGCAGATACTTCATGCCCTTTACGAAATCGGGGTTGTCGCCCGGATAGCGGTCCAGCATCATGCAGAAACCCATATAGGCCCCTGAAATCGTAGAGTTGATTCTAACACCCTCCGTGGATTCAACCTGCTTGATAGCTTTCGGATCAATCTGGATCGCCATATGAACATCACCGGACAGCAACGCATTCACCCGGGCCACCGGGTCGGTGATGGCAAAAATTTCAAGGGAATCCAGATTAGGGCCTTCACGCCAGTAGTTGTTATTCCGCGTTTGAATGGAACGTACGCCTGGCTGGAAGTCTTCCATGACAAAAGGACCGGAACCGACAGGAACCCTGTCGCCACCCGTACCAGCCTTGACGATCTTGAACTGTTTTTCACCCAGCAGGGTAGCCAGTTCCGAGTTCGGGCTTTCCAGAATGGCCTTGACCTCATAGGGGCCGACTTTTTTCCATTCCTTGACGCCGGACACCAGGGATTTGACCACGGATATCGACTCATCGCCGTAGTGCATGTTCATGGTGTAGACCACATCATCGGCAGTCAGTTTACTGCCATCATGAAAGGTTACATCCTTGCGCAGCTTGAACGTCCATTCGGTCGCATCCGCATTGGTGCCGAATTCCTCGGCCAGTTCCGGTTGCGGCACGATAGCGTCATTGAGCTGGACGAGGCTGTTAAACTGCGCGCGCCCGCGGCAGTAATCAATATTGGATGTAAAAGAGGCCGGCACCATTGAATCGTCCGGTCCGTGCAAGGAGGATGCAAACTTTACGCTACCGCCTTTTTTAGGGGTTGCCGCAATAGCATCGGACGCCGCCGTCACCAGGCTGCCGGCTGCCGCCATGGTCAACCCGGTCGCCGCCATCATACCCATGGCTTCACGGCGCGAGGCGCCTTTATTCAACGCAGCCACAAGCGCGTCTTTTTCTGCACCCGTAAAATCGTCATACTTGACGTCGACTGGTGGTGTGTTGTTGTTATCCTTAGTCATTGTCTTTTTTCTCCTTATCTGACAACAAAACTCATTCCGTCGCATGTCCGAAACGGTTCGGTCACACGCATGCCACATTGCCTGAATTCAAGCAATGTGCCCCATTTCCTGGACAAAAAGTGAGTATCTGAATGATCCCTCAACCTGTTGTTCATACCGATCAATGTTTCTTGATCTGTTTTATTGGATGACGTTCAGTCATGTTTCATCATTGCGCCCATGAATATTGAATGCAACCAGAAATATCCCTTTTGTGACAGAAATAGCGAAATTAAATTTCCGCAGCAGCATTATTCAACCGATTGCGCCCGGACCATACACCGGGTCTCAGGCCCTCTCGGAAAGACACTCTCCATTGAATGTTTACATGGTAAGGCCCGCCGCGAAGCGGGAGAATCAATAGAAGCGAGCGCATCAATATTCGCGTGTCAGACAGCGGCGGAATGTGGTATGCCGGGGGCCTCGAACACACCCACCCTCGCCAGAGGAATACACAAAAATGGCAGCCTACCAATACGCCTATGTCATGAAGAACCTGACTAAAACCTATCCCGGAGGGAAAGAGGTCCTTAAAGGCATTACGCTGCAGTTCTTCCCGGATGCCAAAATCGGCGTTCTGGGGCACAACGGCGCAGGCAAATCCACCTTGATGAAAATCATGGCCGGGCTTGATACGGAATTCAATGGCGAGGCCTGGGCCGCGGACGGCATCAGGGTCGGCTACCTGGAACAGGAGCCGCAGCTTAACCCAGCCAAAACCGTAGAAGAAAACGTGATTGACGGCATGGGCGGCGTGAAAGACCTGTTGGACCGGTTTAACGAGGTTTCCGCCAAATTCGCCGAGCCCATGAGCGATGACGAGATGAATGACCTGCTCGCCGAACAGGGTGCGTTGCAGGAAAAAATCGACGCCGTCGATGGCTGGGACCTGGAACGAACGATTGGTATCGCCATGGATGCCCTGCGCTGTCCGGCGGGGGCTTCCTATGTGGAAAATCTTTCGGGTGGTGAGCGCCGCCGCATCGCGCTCTGTCGCCTGCTCCTGCAAAAGCCTGAGATCCTGCTGCTCGACGAACCTACCAACCATCTGGACGCAGAATCGGTTGCGTGGCTGGAACGACACCTTCGGGAATACAACGGCATGGTTATGATCGTGACCCATGATCGCTATTTCCTGGATAATGTCACAGGCTGGATACTGGAACTGGATCGCGGGCGCGGTATTCCCTACGAAGGCAACTATTCGGCCTGGCTGGAACAACAGGAAAAACGCCTGAGGCAGGAAGCGCGCGAAGAGGATGCCCGCCAGCGCACCCTGAAACGGGAACTGGAATGGATCCGCACGTCACCCAAAGGCCGCCATGACAAATCCAAGGCCCGTATTACGGCCTATGACGACTTGCTCGCCAGTGCGCGGGAAAAACGCATTGGTCAGGCCCAGATCATGATTCCGCCAGGACCGCGTCTGGGTGATCTGGTCATTGAAGCCAACGACGTGACCAAGGCCTTTGGCGATAAGCTGCTGATGGATGATCTGTCTTTCACGCTGCCGCCGGGGGGCATTGTCGGGGTGATCGGTCCCAACGGGGCGGGTAAAACCACGCTATTCAAGATGATTACGGGCAAGGAAATCCCTGACCACGGATCGCTCAAAATCGGTGACACCGTACAACTGGGTTACGTGGATCAATCCCGCGATTCCCTTGCCGACGAAAAGTCCGTGTGGGAGGAAATCACCGGCGGGCGCGATATCCTGACGCTGGGCAAACGCGAAATTCAGTCCCGTGCCTATGTGTCCTGGTTCAACTTCAAGGGTGGTGACCAACAGAAAAAAGTGGGGCTGCTCTCGGGCGGGGAGCGCAATCGGGTGCACCTCGCCAAGATGCTGCAAGCGCAAGCCAATGTTCTGCTGCTCGACGAACCCACCAACGATCTCGACGTGGACACCCTGCGGGCGCTGGAAGAAGCGCTCGCGGAGTTTGCCGGCTGTGCCGTGGTTATCAGCCACGATCGCTGGTTTCTGGATCGCCTCGCTACGCATATCCTGGCCTTTGAAGGCGACAGCCACGTAGAATGGTTCGAGGGTAACTTTGAAGCCTACGAGATAGACAAAAAACGCCGTCTGGGTGATGATGCGCTTGAGCCGCACCGGATCAAGTACAAACCGCTGGCGAGATAGGATGAACGCCTCTCCCACCGTTATCGTGCCCCCCTCACCCCGCGCATCAGGGCGGCGGTTTAGGTAGGGTGTCGATCTTTCCGAGGCAATCAACGCGGAACCCCTGGCGGTCATCCGTCATGACCCCGGTGCCGCCGCCAAGGCATTTGAACAGATCAGAGCGTTTTTATAAAGAGCATCCGAAATATATCTGAACTGGTAAAACCTAGGAAACGACGTCCGTGCTTTCCGACATCATGTCCTCACAGACCGTACTGATCACCACGCGGCGGTTTTTCTCGTGCTGAACGGCGTCAACGGTGTGAATTTTCAAGCGGCGTTCACCCCAGCCCATAACGTCGCCAACCGGGATCTGCCGGTTGCGCAACAGAACAGCGATGTGTTCGGCCCGTTTCTGTGACAATTCAAGATTGCTCTTGTCACCGCCTAGAGCATCCGTATACCCGGACACGTTTGAGACGCAGGCGTGTGCCCCGCTGTGCTCGGCAATCATGGCGGTAATCCCTTTCATCTGTTCGGCCACAAGCGGGCCGGCGATCTTGCCCATGGGGAAATACACGGTCTGTTCAAGGATATTGCCTTCCTGTTCCATAGTCATGGTCGGCGCGGGTATGGCGGCGGCCACAGGTCCGCGCTGTTGGCGAATTTCCCTTATCAGTTCCTGCTGATTGCTGTGCAGGCTCTGAACACCGGTCTCAAGGCGTTGAAGCGTTTCGTTCACCGCCCCGGTGGGCTGGACACCATCCTCCAACATTCCCCCGGCGGCCTGTCCTGTGGCGGTCTTGATCCCGGCCAGTGCTTCGGCCTTCAGTTCAATGACGACTTTCTGGACCTCGGCGTGGCCGGCGTGCATACGTTTTGTCAGGTCCTGAAGTCCAAGATACCCCAGCGGCACCATGGCCCCAAGCACCAAAACAGCAGAGATAAACGACGTTGCAAAAATGACTTTTCCGTTTTCCAAGGCAAGCTCCTTTTCCGTAGCGAATCAAATCAAAACTTATACAATTTTATACTGGCCTTTCATGGATTTATAGCTAACAATCCGCGCCGAGGAACAGCCATCTGTTCGAAAGGAATCCCGGAGATGACCCGTTTCGATTGGCATGGCGGTGAATTAACCCGGGAAACCCCGGTAAGCGAAAACTATAAAAATACGCAAAACGTGCGCCGGTTCCTGACGTCTCAATGCGGCGACAGCTTCAAATTCGACCGGCCTTTTATGGCCTGGATCAAGGATGGAACATCCAAGACCCTGGGCGATGTCGTCGACGAATGGTGCCGCAGAAACCGGACATGACCCGGATACGCCACACGTCAATCTGATCGCCTGTCAGGTCTTTGACACCCGTCTGCACGATCGGAACCACATGATCCACGCCTTCAAGCGCAATACCGACCCCGTGATTGCGGTCATCCCGCTGGTACGGCTGTTGGCCTGTGCCATTGGCCATGGCCGGGACCGCCATGCGCGTTTCTCGCCAAACCGGCTGGCGGCGAGCCTTATCCCCGGCGCAATTCAATGGGCGAATTCAACGCCAGGTTCGGGTCATGGTTTGTTTCCCCAGTTTGTCTCCCTGGTCTGTCTGGCGCGGCGTTTCTTGAAAAGCATCTGTCAGGGTGCTGCGGGCCTGTTCGGCTTCATCAATAAAACGGGCCATAATATCCCCCGTTGGTTCCACAGCGTTGGCAAAACACGCGGATTGTCCCATATCGACAATCCCCTTGCTGTGATCACCTGACTGAATGGCTTGCCATGCCTTTTCGCCACTGAGGTGTGGTCGGTAGGCTTCGAAATCGGTTTCGCCCAGTCGTTCCAGTTCCAGAACCGCTGCTGTCGTCTCATTGGCCATGACCCGGTGATGGTGATTGAACACGGATTGCACGATAACGGTGTCAGTGCCGTCACTGCCAACGATCCTCTGCTTCATATTCGGGTGGGGAATGGCCTCTTCGGCGACCATCATCCGGGTGCCCATGAGGACCCCCGCACAGCCCATGGCAAGCGCGGCGACAAGCTGACTGCCGTGACCGACACCACCACCCAGAATGACCGGAATTCCCAGCGACCCGGGCGCCAGTGCGCCCTGAACAAAGCTGCCGATCATGGCGGCACCGGGATGCCCGCCACATTCGCCACCCACCAGAATAGCCGCGTCGGCACCGGCCCGCTCTGCCGATTGCGCGAAACGGACCGTGGGCACCTTGTGCAGGATTTTGATGTCGGTTTGCTTCAACCGCTCAATCAGAATATCCGGTTTCGCCCCTGAGGTTTCAACAAAGGGCACGCCCATGTCACAAACCACATCGATGAGCGGTAACAGTTCCTGTCCCCCGTCGCGGTGGTTGGAAATATAGAGGTTCACGCCAAACCGCTCGCTCTCAGCCAGATCGCGGCACCGGGAAATCTCGTCTTTCAGCTTTTCCGGTGTCGGGATTGTCAGTGCCGAGAGAAATCCCGTGCCCCCGGCACGCACAATGGCGGCGACAAGCTCGGCGCGGCCCAGCCACATCATGCCGCCAACCAAAACTGGATACTGAATACCAAGGGTTCTGGTTACCCAGGTATCGAAGCGTATGGCCATGGTCTGGTTAAACCTTTCGCGCCAATCAGTCGACGATGACGACCTGACCGTTGATGGCACCTTCCACGCATTTGGCATAGGCGCGCCCAACGCGCTCAGAAGGCACCCGTTCGTGGCCCGGAAAAAATGCCCCGTACTTCGCTTCGGATACCTCCAGCAGGCCGGGACTGACCACGTTGAGGCGGAGGCCGCGGGGCATTTCGATAGCGCCGCCGGTAACAAACCCGCCAAGCGCGCCGTTAGCCGTCGCTGCGCCGACACCCTGTCGTATCGGATCGCGGTCGAGAACACCGCTGGTCAGGGTGAACGAGCCAGCGTCGGAAACGCAATCAAAACCCAGCAGAACGAGATTGATCTGGCCCATGAGCTTGTTACGCAAGCCGACCATCATCTGTTCTTCGGTAAACGCCGTCAGCTGGCCAAAATGAACGGAACCCACGGTGGATACAACGGCATCCACTGTTCCGGTCTTTCTGTACATCTTCTCAATGGAGCGGGCGTCAGAAATATCGACGCGGACGTCACCACTATTGCGACCTGCCGGGATAAGATCATGACGTCCACCCAGTTCGTCGCAGACGGTTTGACCGACATCCCCTGTGGCCCCTATGACAATAATTTTCATGCGAATTGCTTCCCTTCTCTGGTTTCGGAACAAGTTTTTGATCATGTTGGGCTATCGTTAGCAAGCCTCACCCAATGGTGACAGCCTATTCGGTATCCGGGGTGCGTCACCGCGACCCAGCGGGTGCGTCACCGCGACCCAGCGGGTGCGTCACCGCGACCCAGCGGGTGCGTCACCGCGACCCGGCGGGCGGGTCGTCCAGGTCCATGACCTGCCGCATATGCGACGCCGCACCGACACCGGCTTCGGCATAGAGGTTAAACACCTGGCTGATACCGTGCTGGCGCAACTCTTCTTCCTGATCGGGATACAGCGCCGTTGCTACAATCGGCCCGGTGTAACCGCGATCCCGCAGCCGATCCAGAGCACTCATATTGGCGAAGTGATACGGCATGGCGAGCAGGATGATCTCGATCTCTTCGCTTCCCTGTCCGATCCTCGACCAGAATTCGGGGTGAGTACCATCGCCGAGAACCACGTTGCGGCCAGCCTCGACATTTCTTGCAACCTCGGATTCGTCAAGATCAACCCCCAGAATCTGTCCCCCGGCGTGGGTTTGCATATCGTCATAAGCCGCCTTACCCACGCGCCCCATACCAAAGATCAAAATTCGATTGCCCGACAGGTGAATATCCTCATCACCCGGAAGCCGCTGTTTGCTTTCCATCGATTTCAGCAAGCTGTGATAGCGAGCGTAGAGACTGTCTGCAGAGACGTTCAGCGGCGAAGAAATCAGAAACGAAATGGACATGGCAAGGGCGAGAACGACGATCCACTCCTGCACCAGCCAGCCCGAACTGAATGCCACGGCGGCAACGATCAGACCGAATTCGGAATAGTTGGTCAGAACCAGGCTGCCCAGGGTTGAGGCGCGGGCCCGCAACCGAAACCGGGTCATAAGCCAGACAAACAACCCGGCCTTGAGCGGCAGGAGAACCAGAAGGATCACCGCCGCTACGGTGGCTTCCAGCGAGGGTATACCCGTCAAACCGATGGTCAGGAAGAAACACACCAGGAATACATCCTTGAACCCGAGCAACTGTTTTGCCAGTTCACTGGCCTGCTGGTGCTGGGCCAGCAACACGCCCATGATCAGGGCACCCAGATCACCCTTCAGGCCGACCGCCTCAAACACCGCGGCACCGCCGAGAGCAATGGTAAAGCCGTACACGGCTATCAATTCTCGGTGGCCGCACTGTGCAAGGATGTAACCCAGCAAATGACGCCCCGGTATCAGAGCCAGCAAACCCACCGCCCAGATCGACGGGATTTTCCCAGCCGAGGCCGCCAGGAAGATAACCGCGGCGACGTCCTGCATCACCAGAATACCGATGGCAACACGGCCATAGCGGGAAACCATGGAACCGCGATCCTCAAGCGTCTTGACCGCAAATACCGTGCTGGAGAAAGACAAGGCAAAGGCCACGATCAGCGCCGACGACATATCAAGATCGGCAAACATCTGAATACCGGCTACACCAAGGATCAATAACAGCGGCACCGTCAACGCGATCATGCCAATCATGTTCAGACCAGCCGTGGCCCAGATTTCAGGGCGGATCAGCGTCCGGATTTGCAGCTTCAGCCCGATGGTAAACAGCAACAGCGTAACGCCCAGATTAGCCACATTGGTCAGAAACACATCATTTTCGGCACCAAACAGGTGGAGTACGAACCCGGCTGCCAGAAACCCGACCATAGGCGGTAGCCTGATTTGTTTGAACAGAAGCCCACAGACCAGCGCTATGACGATCCATGTCGGCTCCCGGTAATCAATGGCACTGAGAAAATCCACGCAAGCCTCCTGCAGCGTTTCAACTGGGGCAATGCCAGACATTAGACATGCCCTGTCGGACCATGACTGTCGGGTGCGGCATTGCTGCGCAATACCTATGATTCACAGCGGTAAATAGCAATCATCATAATATAGGCATTATTTCCTTAATGTCAACCCCTAAAATAAATTTTGTTGCTTTAATTTCTATGCGCGGCCCGCGACGCCACAAATCTTGAAAGCGTTGATATGATTGCTATGATTTTACTGACCCTGTTCCATTCCCTGTGAAAAAGCGATGTGAAAATGCGAGATATGAAAATGACCCGCGGCGCATGTTGACAAACGCCAGATTGATGCCGTGGCTGATCCTGATGCTGGCTGGTCTGCCGTGGGGCGGGACTTTCGTGCTGACCATCATCGCCGTTGAACGCGGTGATCACCCGCTCGGCATCGGGTTCTGGCAGGCCCTGAGCGGATTTGTCATGCTTTTGGGCTACAATGCCCTGCGCGGGAAGATGCTGTTCCCGATCAACCGTTTTTATCTGACCTTCTATGTTGTCTGCGGTGTGCTTGGAACCGCCATGCCCACGGTCCTGTTTCTCTATGCCGCGGAACATGTTTCTGCGGGCGTGCTTTCCATCGCCACGGCGACGGTTCCCATTCTTACCTTCGCGGCGGCCTATCTATGGCGGTTGGAAGGGTTTTCCTGGCTCCGGCTGTTCGGTTTGCTGCTAGGGGTGATTGCGATTGGGATGATCACGGTCCCGGAAACCGGCCTCCCGGACCCGTCCGCGTGGCCGTGGGTGCTCGTGGCCGTTTGCGCCGCCTCCTGTTACGCCATCGAGAACAACATCATTGGGAAATATCTCTCGCCCGATGAGGATGTTTTTGTGATCCTTGCGGGCATGTTGTTTGCCAGCACCCTGCTGATTGTGCCGGTCATGATCGCACTGGACGTCGCCATGGTGCCCGCCTGGCCACTGGAAGCGGTGGAATGGTCCATTCTGGCCATGGCCGCCATCAATGTTCTGTCCTATGGTCTGTTTATCTATCTGGTGGGACTGTCCGGCCCTGTATTTGCCAGCCAGATGGGGTATGTCGTGACCTTGTCGGGCATTGCCTGGGGCATCCTGGTCTTTGCCGAAGAGCACTCGCTCTGGTTCTGGTGGGCGTTGATGATCATGATGGTGGGCTTAACCCTTGTCCGCCCGCGCGAAGACGCTACCGAGACCTAATCCCAAAGCGCGCCAAATCAAACAGGGTTCGATTTCTAGGATCGTTTCCGGTCGTCCATCCGGTCCAGTACATAGAGGCTGGCTGACATGGCCGGGCCGATTAGAAAAGCGAACAACACCGTACCTATTCCAACCACACCGCCAAGTAACCAGCCGACAACCACAACCAGGATTTCCAGACCGCTGCGCACCCCCGCAATGGGCAGGTTGGTAAGCGTTTGCAGGCCGGTCATCAGGCCGTCGCGGGGGCCGGGACCGAGATTGGCAATCAGATAGATCGCCCCGCCAAAACCGGTTACCACAACCCCGGCAAGGGCCTGTAGGACCTGGAGCGTCAGACTCTCGGGCGCGGGTATATAAGGCAGGATATATTCCAGGACCGCGGCAATGATCACCGCGTTCAGAAGTGTGCCGAGCCCCGGTATCTGCCGGAGCGGTATCCAGAGCACCAGGACACTGATACTCACCACAAAGGTGGAAAAGCCGATGCTCCAGTCCGCGTGAAGGCTGATGCCCTGCGCCAGAACAGTCCACGGACTCACCCCCACACCGGCCGCGATCAACAGCGCCTCGCCCAGCCCGAAAATGGTGAGACCAACACACAGATAGATGAACGTCTCCAGCCGAGGCCGGAAATTGAGCGGTTTCGACGAACTCCACGATAGGCGGGGAACACCTTTGACGGACAGGAAGGCCAGTCGGGACACGGCGGTTACTTTCTGTGTTTATTTGACCTGAACGTAGCGGAACGCGACGGTTCCGCAAACCATCGAAACGTCACGGCGACAATTCACCAAAATCGACACCAGCGCCTATTGTACCGGCGCGATATTATCCCCATATTGAGCGCATATACACCGATGACCGGCGCGAGCTTGGTCATATACACCGATGACCGGCGCAAGCTTGGTCATATATACCGATGACCGGCGCGAGCTTGGTCATATATACCGATGACCGGCGCGAGCTTGGTCATATATACCGATGACCGGCGCGAGCTTGGTCATATATACCGATGACCGGCGCGAGCTTGGTCATATACACCGATGACCGGCGCGAGCTTGGTCATATACACCGATGACCGGCGCGAGCTTGGTCATATATACCGATGACCGGCGCGAGCTTGGTCATATACACCGATGACCGGCGCGAGCTTGGTCATATACACCGATGACCGGCGCGAGCTTGGTCATATACACCGATGACCGGCGCGAGCTTGGTCATATATACCGATGACCGGCGCGAGCTTGGTCATATACACCGATGACCGGCGCGAGCTTGGTCATATATACCGATGACCGGCGCGAGCTTGGTCATATACACCGATGACCGGCGCGAGCTTGGTCATGACCATAAATTTCCGGGTGACACCTGAGCGGGCCATGCAACACATACTCAAGTCTTCGATTCACGAGTTCCTGAAAATGGAGGCAGCGGGCGGCATCGTCCTCATCGTCGCCGCGTCCTTAGCGATTATTCTCGCCAATTCGCCGTTGAGCGCGCTTTACCTGGCAACCCTGGAGATCCCTGTCTCGATCCAGGTGGGTGCCCTTGTCATCGACAAACCGCTGTTGCTGTGGATCAACGACGGCCTCATGGCGGTGTTTTTCTTCCTTGTGGGGCTGGAGATAAAACGGGAGTTCTGTGAGGGAGAGCTATCGTCGCGATCACAGCTTATGTTGCCGACGATGGCCGCCATCGGCGGTATCGCCGCCCCCGCCCTGGTCTATGTCGCCCTCAATCGCGACAATGCCGTCAACCTGAACGGTTGGGCGATCCCGACGGCGACGGATATCGCCTTTGCCCTTGGCATTCTGGCGCTGGTGGGAAGCCGGGCGCCGCTCGCGCTCAAAGTCCTGCTGACGGCCATCGCCATTCTCGATGACCTCTCTGCGATTATCATTATCGCGATTTTCTATACGGACAATCTGTCCATTGAGGCGTTGAGCCTGGCGGGCTGTGCGATTGTCGCGCTGATGGCGATCAACCGGATGAAAATCACCCGACCGGCCGCCTATATCCTGCTCGGTATCGTGTTATGGCTCTGCACCCTGAAATCCGGGGTCCATGCCACGCTGGCCGGGGTGGTCACGGCACTGGCCATCCCCATGGAAAGAGGGCCCATGGAAAGGGGGTCCATGGAAAGAGGGTCTTTGGAAACAAGTGATGGTTCAGGCGGGTCCATGCTTGTCGAGATGGAACACACACTTCATCCCTGGATTGCGTTCATGGTCCTGCCGGTGTTTGCCTTCGCCAATGCGGGCGTGTCCTTTGACAATATCGGCATTTCCAACTTTACCGAGCCGGTGAAACTGGGAATTTCAGCGGGGCTGTTTATCGGCAAGCAAGTCGGCATATTCGGGATGCTGTGGCTGACCATCCGGCTTGGATGGGCGACCATGCCCAGAGATACCACCTGGCGGCAATTGTACGGCATTTCCATGCTCTGCGGCGTCGGCTTTACCATGAGCCTGTTTATCGGATCTCTCGCCTTTGAGCATTCTGACTTCGATGCCCCCATCCGACTGGGCGTCCTGACCGGGTCTATCCTGTCGGCGGTGGGGGGATATCTGCTGCTGCGCACAGGCGCACACACAGGCGCACACACGGGCGAACAGGCGGGCGCACAGAGGACCTGATCGTCACCAGGCCCCGTGTTGACGGGCTGTGTCAGGGGATTTATGCTGCCGCTGTGAGCGAGATTGTTTTCGATAAACTGTCTTTCGTGGATCGGCTGAAATCGGGCGGGATTGACGAAGACCAGGCCCGTGTTCACGCCGAAGCCCTTGATATCGCCATGCGCGAAACCGTGGCGACCAAGACCGATATCGAGAAACTTGCGATTAGGATTGACGGCGAACTGCGTCTGATCAAATGGATGCTGGCGCTGGTGATTGCGGCCACGGTTATTCCGCTGATCCGTGACCTACTCTGAGGAGCGCCGCTCGAGCGGCTGTAACATTACCGCACCCCCCATCCCGACTGGGCGTCCTGACCGGGTCCATCCTGTCGGCGGTGGGGGGATATCTGTTGCTGCGCACAGGCGAACACACAGACACAAACATAGGCGCACACACAGGCACAAACGCGGGTGGAAACACGGGCGCGCAGAGGGGCGCACAGAGAACCTAATCACCAAACCCGGCGCACTCAAACGGGCATGTGCAAACGGACCTGCCCGAACCCTTCATGGCTTGTCAGTGAACCGTTCGCCCAGGGCGGACATGACCAAGCTTGCGCCGGTCATCGGTGTATACATGACCAAGCTTGCGCCGGTCATCGGGGTATACATGACCAAGCTTGCGGCGGGCGGATGTCTGCCGCTGAGGCGTTCCTAAGCTCCATCGTTGACGGGCTGTGTCAGGGGATTTATGCTGCCGCTGTGAGCGAGATTGTTTTCGATAAACTGTCTTTCGTGGATCGGCTGAAATCGGGCGGGATTGACGAAGACCAGGCCCGTGTTCACGCCGAAGCCCTTGATATCGCCATGCGCGAAACCGTGGCGACCAAGACCGATATCGAGAAACTTGCGATTAGGATTGACGGCGAACTGCGTCTGATCAAATGGATGCTGGCGCTGGTGATTGCGGCCACGGTTATTCCGCTGATCCGTGACCTACTCTGAGGAGCGCCGCTCGAGCGGCTGTAACATTACCGCACCCCCCATCCCGACTGGGCGTCCTGACCGGGTCCATCCTGTCGGCGGTGGGGGGATATCTGTTGCTGCGCACAGGCGAACACACAGACACAAACATAGGCGCACACACAGGCACAAACGCGGGTGGAAACACGGGCGCGCAGAGGGGCGCACAGAGAACCTAATCACCAAACCCGGCGCACTCAAACGGGCATGTGCAAACGGACCTGCCCGAACCCTTCATGGCTTGTCAGTGAACCGTTCGCCCAGGGCGGACATGACCAAGCTTGCGCCGGTCATCGGTGTATACATGACCAAGCTTGCGCCGGTCATCGGGGTATACATGACCAAGCTTGCGCCGGTCATCGGGGTATACATGACCAAGCTTGCGCCGGTCATCGGGGTATACATGACCAAGCTTGCGCCGGTCATCGGGGTATACATGACCAAGCTTGCGCCGGTCATCGGGGTATACATGACCAAGCTTGCGCCGGTCATCGGGGTATACATGACCAAGCTTGCGCCGGTCATCGGTGTAATTGGGCCCTGCCTGCGTGTCCTCGTGGTCCATGCCGGTACGGGGTCGGATAAAGAGCCCTGCCTGAGCAAGGCTGGCGGTGAGGGAAACAAGCGGCCCGAAGATGAGGCGGAGCGCGGCGGGCGGCAACCAACACCCCAGATAGCGATCAACGGCGGCCTGTCCGCCGCCATTTTGCAGGGCGGCAATGGCCCCCAGAACACGTTGTTCACCGACGGAAACGTCTGCCGCTGGTGGTAACCGGACACCGACGCAATGCGGTGAGGCCCCTTGAAGAACGGTCATCACGCTGTCCAGTGACGGATAGGCGGATGCGGCCCCGGCCAGTTTGAAACCGTTGCAAAGCATGTTATGCGGATCGCGCTGTGTGTGCTCCGCATCCGCCCACACGCGCATGGCCCACAGAACGAATTTCTCTCCGAATGGCATCGCGGCAACGCCTGCGGGCAGCAGGCTGAAACCGGTTTTTGTCACGCTTGTAACTCCTTGCCCGGAAAACGGTGAAGGCGCGCCGCGCCTGGCTGACCATCGGGCTGAACATCAGATTGAAAGTCAGGGTCTTCACGTCTCTGGAGAACACTCCCAGAGGCGGCCCCACCGGCGAACGCCACCAATGGCGCGGTCAACGGCGCGGGATTTGGTTCTCGCCTTGAGGAACCAGGTTTGTCAGGGCGCGGTACCCTATCGACCAGCAGCAACTTTCCCAGCCACCGGGCACCGCCACCGAGCACAATCATAGCGGGGCTCCTGAAACAGCCGCGCGCGCGGTGCGGGCGGGGCGGGCGGATATTAATTTACAAAGCATGGTGTGCGACCTCATGACCATAACGCCTGATTTTGTTGGTTTCGGATAACGGTTATTCCAGTAATTGATAATAATTATTAATCGCATAATATACATCCTGTAATAACGCAACTGATAATCATTCGCAACATATTTTTTCACGTCCATGCAAAAAACCTGTACGTGAATTTGGCGCCGTTTAATCGGGTGCAAGCCCTCGTTTGCCAGCTCGCCGATCCTCCAGGGTTGCCGCCTTGTATGCCGTACATCCATAGCAGGCCGCGGGTGAAGGCGAACAACAGGCCTTCGCCGACGGTCTAAAGATATGGCAGGCGGCAACGTCACGCGGCAAAATCAGACGGGAAAATCGGGCGATAGGTCACGCGGTGACGGTCGCCCCGGTAACCAACAATCCAGTGTTACAATCCGGTGCGGCAATCCAGTGTTGCAATCCACAGATGTCTCTATAGGATCGCCACCATGACTGACGGCATCCCCTTAACATCACCATGACATCACCCCGGATATCACCCTTAACATCACCATGACATCACCCTTTGCATCCACTCAAGGCAGCCTGTTTTCCTCTGATTTTCTCGGTGAAACCATTGTCGGTGTCGAAGAATGGGCGGCGGTCTCTGAGGCGGATCTGGAGCAACTGGCGCGTGATCTTCGCGATATTTTCAATGCCTTCCCCACAGACCACCCCAAAGACCAGGCACCCAACGAAAGCCAGACAGAAGACGACCTGATCTGGCCTGTTCTTGAGCGATTGGGCTGGCGCGACCACCTGCGGCAACAAAACCTGAGCCCCCGCGCCAGAGCCGATGTGCCGGACGGCCTGCTGTTCGCCGACGCCGAAGCCAAGAAGCGTGCAAACGGGTTCCCCGAGGAATGGAAGCGCTATGAATTGGGCCTCGCCGTCGTTGAATGCAAACGCTGGGCGCGCCCGCTGGACCGGCGCTCAGGCCAGACGGGTGAGGACACCGCCCCCTCGACCCAGATGTTGCGCTATCTGCGCCGCGTCGATGACCTGACGCAGGGTAACCTGCGCTGGGGTATCCTGACCAACGGTCAACGCTGGCGCCTGTATTATCAGGGCGCGCGCTCCGTTTCCGAACAGTTTTTTGAGCTGGACCTAGCAAGCCTTCTCCACAGCTCCCACCACAGTCCCCATCCCAGCCCCCCTAACAGTCCCCCTCACGGCCCCCGCCCCCGCCCCGATTTCCATGACGCGCCTCTGCCTCTGGACCAGGGCGAACGGGCGCACTGGCTCAAGGTATTTTACCTACTGTTCCGCAAAGCCGCTTTCCAGCCGGCGGAAACCCATACCCAACCCTTTCACGCCCGCGCGCTGGATGAAGGCCGGTTTTACGAGGAACGGGTCACAGAAAACCTCTCCAATCTGGTCTTCGGCACGGTTTTCCCCCTGTTGGGCAAGGCCATCGCCGATCAAAATCCAGACGCCTCTCTTGAGGACGTGCGCGATGCCGCCCTGGTTTTCCTCTATCGGTTGCTGTTCATCATTTATGCGGAAGACCGCCACCTGCTGCCCGTACAGGACAGCAAGTATGACGACTACAGCCTCCGCGAAAAGGTGCGAAATGACGTAAAGCGCCGAAAGGATACGGGTGATACCTTTTCCCTGACCTCTGCGCGCTACTGGTCCGTCATCGATGATCTTTGCCGGGCCATTGACCAGGGTGATGCGTCAATCGGCCTGCCGCCCTACAATGGCGGCCTGTTTGAGCGCGCCCGCACGCCGTTGCTTTCCACAACCCGTCTCGGGGATCAGGTGGTTGCGGATATCATTGACGCACTGTCGTTTGAGCAGACCCCGGATGGCCGGCGCTACATCAATTACCGCGATTTGAGCGTCCAGCAACTGGGCTCCATCTATGAACGGCTGCTGGAATACGAAATTACCCGAGACAGAAACAAAGGCGGCGACGGTGCCGGAGCCGGCGACAAAGACAGTGACAGTGCCGGGGCCAGAAACAGAAACAGTGACAGTGACGCGCTCATTGTTCGCCCGAATATCTTCGCCCGCAAGGGCTCGGGCAGCTACTATACCCCCGATGACCTGGTCAGCCTGATCATCCGCGAAACCGTCGGGCCGCTGGTTGTGCGACAGATGGACGCGTTCCGGGCCGCCCAGGCTGACCTGGAAAAAGAAGGTTTTGCCACCGAACAGATCCGCGCGCGGCTCTCTGCCAGCGATCCGGCAGAAGGCATCCTGAACCTGAAAGTGTGTGACCCGGCCATGGGATCGGGGCATTTTCTGGTCAGCCTGGTTGACTATCTGGCCGACCACGTGATCGCCGCCATTGCCGAGGCGGAAGCCCTGGTTGAGGGCTATCGCTCGCCGCTGTCGGGGCGGATTGAGAGGATCCGCGAAACCATCTGGACCAATGCTCTCGAAAAACACTGGAGCGTGCGCGCCGAACAGCTCGATGATCGCCATATTGTCCGGCGCATGGTCCTGAAACGGTGTGTCTATGGCGTTGATAAGAACCCCATGGCGGTGGAACTGGCGAAAGTCTCGCTGTGGCTCCATACCTTCACCGTGGGGGCACCGCTGTCGTTTCTGGACCACCACCTCTGTCACGGCGACAGTCTGTTTGGTGCCTGGGTACGCGACGGGCTTGATCGGGTGGCGGCGCACGGCGCGCTGTTCCTGAACGGGCCCATCCAGCGTGCAATGAGCGCAGCCCGGGGCATGGATCAGATCGAGCACCTGACGGATGCGGAAATTGATGAGGCCCACCAGTCCGCCGAAATCTTTGAGGAGGTCCGCGCAAAGACGGCGCCGCTGGATGCCTTGCTGTCCCTGTTCCACGCGTTTGACTGGCTGGACATAAAAGACAAGGAAGAAAAAGCGGCGCTCAACAGCTTCTTTGACGGCCAGTTCGGCAACCCCGATGACATCGCGCTCAGCCTCGTTTCCGACATACAGCGAGCACAGGGGGCACAGGCGGGTCAGGGCGCTCAGGGCGCTCAGGGCGGTCAGGCGGTTCACGGAGGTCAGGAAGGTCAGGAAACTCAGGCCGTTCAGGGGATTCAAGGGAGTCAGGCGCTTCCGGAAGGCCACGGCGTTCAGGGGAACAGCCCCGCCGCCACCGCCGCGGCACAGGGTACAGCCGCCGCGAATACGGCACAGACCACCGAAGAGGCCAAAATTGCCGCCATCTTCAATGACATCCTGGCCCGTGCGCGCGCGTTGATCCGCGAAGAATCCTTCTTGAATTGGCAGGTCGCCTTCCCCGGTGTCTGGACCGACTGGAAAGCCGCCAATGCCGCCAATGCCGTCCATGGCGAGAAAGTGGGGGGGGGGGGGGTCAGAAGAATCCGGCTTCCATGCGGTGATCGGCAACCCGCCCTGGGACCGCATAAAGCTGGAACAGGTGGAATGGTTCGCCACCCGCAAGCCGGCCATCGCCATGGCCACCAAAGCCGCCGAGCGGAACGCCATGATCGCGGCCCTCAAAACATCGGGCGAGGCCCGCGACCGGGAACTGGCCCGGGCCTATGAAAAGGCCCGCGCCCGCGCCGTCGCCCGCCGCCGCATGGCGCGCACCTCAGGCGACTATCCCCTGCTCTCCGGCGGCGATATCAACCTCTATGCCCTGTTCGTGGAACGCGCCATGGCGCTGGTCAAGCCCCAAGGTCTGGTGGGCTTGCTGACGCCGTCCGGCATCGCCGCAGATAAATCCGCGGCGCGGTTTTTTAAAGGTGTCTCGACCCAGGGCCGCCTGAAGGCGCTCTATGATTTTGAGAACAAAAAAGTCTTTTTCCCGGACGTTGACAGTCGGTTCAAGTTTTGTGTTTTTGTGGCGGGGCCTAAGCCCTTGAACCACCCGGCAAAATGTGCGTTTTTTCTTCAGAGCACCGCAGAGCTGAACAACCCCGCCCGCTGCTTTGAATTGTCCGCGGACGACTTCGCCCGCGCAAACCCCAACACCGGCACCGCGCCCATTTTCCGCACCCGGCGGGATGCGGACCTGACAAGGGCCATCTATGAACGCCTGCCGGTCCTGGTTGACCGCTCAAGGGGCGATGCCATCAAAGCCTGGCCGGTGACGTACGCGACCATGTTCCATATGACCAATGATTCCCATCTGTTTCGCACCCGCCGCCAACTGGAGGAAGAAGAGGGCGCTTGGGCCATTGGTGGCTATGGGGGCTATAGGGGTGGCCATGCTGGCGGCAACGGGGATGGCCATGCTGACGGTAAGACGGGCGGCAATGTCTATGACAGCCCCTCTGGCCGCTGGGTGCCGCTGTATGTGGGCAGGATGATCCATCAGTATGACCATCGCGCCGCCGCCGTAGAGGTCAACGAAAACAACCTCCACAACGCCGCTTTGAGCGGCGAGATTTCATTGCAACAAAAAAGCGACCCCACGTTCGTGCCGGAACCGCAGTATTGGGTTTTAAACGCCGCCGTTCCACTATCAAATGAGTTTACCTCTCTAATTTCTTTTAGAGTCCTTGCAAGATCTACCGATGCCAGAACAATCATTTCATCCATGGTCCCATTATGTGGCTTTGGAAATTCGATGGGATTGATGCTGAGAGATGAAAACGTCGAAAATCCGGAGCCAACCTTCTGCCCGTTGCTGGCAAACCTCAACGCGATTCCCTTCGACTATTTTGCAAGGCAGAAAGTACAGGGCCAGAACATCAACTGGTACATTATCGAGCAGCTGCCGGTTATTCCGCCGGAAACCTTCGCCGCGACGCGCTTTGGCCCCAAAACCGCGGCCGAGATTGTCCGCCGGGCGGTGCTGGAGCTCACCTACACGGCCCATGACATGGCCCCGTTTGCCCGCGATTTGGGCTATGTGGATGACAGGGGCGCCGCTCTGCCGCCCTTTCCCTGGGATGAGGCGCGGCGGTTATACCTGCGCGCCAAACTGGACGCCGTGTTTTTCCTGCTCTATGGCATCGAGGACCGCGACGATGTGCGCTACATCTATTCAACCTTCCCCATCGTCGAGCGACAGGAAACCGCGAAGTACGGGACCTATAAATCCCGCGCGCTGTGCCTGGCCTGGATGAACGCGCTCAACGCGGGCAACCCGGACGCGGCCATCGGCCCCTGAACGCCACCCGGCCCCAATGATCGGCCCTTGATGATCGGCCCCGATGATTGACCCGCCCAGACATCAAGCCCAGGCATCACGCGCTGGGCGAGAGAGGCCGAGGGTCAGCCGAGAAATGTTTTGATCACCAGGCTGGCAACACCCGCCACCAGGACACCGAGCATCCAGTAAAGCAGAATAAATTTGCCGTTAAACCGCGCACCCTGGGATTCAATCATACCTTCAAGGCGGGCGATATCCTCCTTGCTGGCGAGGGAGCCGGTAATCCCATCCCTGATGGCGAAGGTGACGGCCTCGGCCTGCTTGTCATCAAAGCCAGCATCGCGGAGCCGGTGGGCAATCGTCAGGGTGTCAATGGCTATTTCATTCATGCCCGTTTTTTCCACATTCAGGGTACCAGGTCAAGACGCCAGGTAATCATAGCGCTGTCGGGTTTCCCACGTTCTTTCCGTATAGGTGGCAATTCCTTCCAGATCCGTCTTTGCAGATTTTCGGACTATATGTCCGCTCACGCACGGTT
The DNA here is from genome assembly GCA_963921245.4 of Rhodospirillales bacterium. Lineage (GTDB taxonomy): Bacteria > Pseudomonadota > Alphaproteobacteria > Rhodospirillales > Casp-alpha2 > JABJGO01. Next base: position 2,101,306 of record CAWUEY030000001.1, read on the forward strand.
TCTTTCAGAACCCATCCTTGCGTCAATTTCAGCATTCAGCTTATCAAACGAAAAATCTTCGGCAACACCACTCTGCTCACCCTCGATGAGCAATCGGCGCAATTCCTGAATGGTCTTTTCGTCACGCTCCTGCATCAGCCTCAGGGCCTCTCGGACGACCTCACTGTTGTTGCCGTAACTGCCAGCGTCAACCTTTGAACGCACGTACGCGTCAAGCCGAGGGGTAAGGGACACATTCATGGTATCAATCTCCTCAATCACGGTTGAAAAAACCACCGTACTGTAGATGTCAAAATTTGACATCTACAGAAAAATTACGATCTCTCACACTTCATTGGGCGTGCCATCGGCATGCCCGGGCATCAAGTCCAGGCATCACGCGCTGGGCAAGAGAGGCCGAGGGTCAGCCGAGAAATGTTTTGATCACCAGGCTGGCAACACCCGCCACCAGGACACCGAGCATCCAGTAGACAAGATTGATCTTGCCCTCAAGGCGGGCGATGTCCTCTTTGCTGGCAAGGGAGCCGGTAATCCCATCCCTGATGGCGAAAGTGACGGCCTCGGCCTGCTTGTCATCAAAGCCAGCATCGCGGAGCCGGTGGGCAATCGTCAGGGTGTCAATGGCAAATTCATTCATGCCCATTTTTTCCACATTCAGGGTGCCGGGTCAAGGTGCCAGATTCAAGCCGCCCGCCCACAGAACCGGCTTTATCATCCGTCACTGCGACCTACCCGCGGCGACCCCTTCAAGGGCGGAAGTCTGCGCCATAAATCACCCGGAAATAAATCACCTGGAAAAAAGGGCGCGGCGGTTGGTGTAATTGGACCTAATGGATGAATGGGGAGCCGCTGCATTACACCTGTTTATTTTCAAGGAGGTGCACCTGACGCCGCCGCCCGCCTTGCGCTGGATGCCCCTTAACCCGTATCTTATCGCGTAGTCTAACGCGTATCCTATCCAGTAGCCTAATACCCCAATATCCTGTTTAAACCGCCCACACAACCAAAATTCCCGAAGCCAGGTCCTGCTACGACCATCTGCTACAACCATCGGGGACTACTCCACCCGGCGGTAGAAATCCGTATTCAGCAAGGCGGCTTCGGACAGTGTCCGCCGCCGGGTCTGGCGGTCTTCCCGGACAACCACAAAGTGCGGGATCGGGGTAACGCCGCTGCCCTCACTATTAACCACCCAGACAATCGTCGGATCGTCGGATTTGACAAATCGATCACCAATCCGGACGGATGGCGCTGAACTGAGTTTGCCTAACACTGTAGCCTCTTTCCTCGTTTTTTGCTGTTTGTTGCTTGTTGTTCCGATTACACCGAACGGGTGGTGATTCGATACGACGGATTGGAGGGCTGATCAAGCAGTTCAATCCACAAGTATCCCAACATGGGTATATTCCCGCCCCATCGTGCATTCAGTCTGACACGTTTGCTGCAATTTGCCCGTTATGTCGGTGCACATCAGAAGCAAGCGCGTGACGGCGCGCCCCGGACGCGATACCAATAGAGATCATGACCCATGATCCCTCAACCCGCCCGTCGGTCTCTGTACCCGCCCCACCGGCGCTCACCATCACGCCCGCCGGTGCCGTGTGGCTCAGCGAAGATGGTGAGATATCTCACCTGGGAAAGAACCGGATCGCCAGCGTTTTAGCAGATAACCCGCCGCCCTTTATATGTCACCGCGCGGCCGCCGCCCGACGCCTGGGTGTAAAGCCATTTGCGGCTTTCGACATTCTTGAACTTTTCGCCTTTGTTCGACCCGCCAGTTTTTGCCTGCCAACCGTTCGCGGGATTGCCGAGGCCCTGCAACTTCCCCTGCCGAACAACCATGAGGATGAGGCCGTTATGTTATCCCGCGCCGCCGCTACCCTGCTGGAAGAGCTGGCCCGTCACAGCGCGCCGGAGAGCAAACGCGATGATGACGGGCGCTGCGCTATTGCCTGGGCCATGGCGGAAGGTGGCTGGCTCTGGGGACCGGCGGTGCTGGCCGCCATTGGTCAGGGTTATGGCGCCGGGGACATGCCTCTACCCGCCACCATAACCGGTGGCCTGTCGGTCTGGGCCGTGCTGTCGGAATGGGAAGAAGGTGCGCCGGAAACACCGCCTGACAACCGCCCGGTAGAGCCGGTTGAGGCCCGCGCGCGACTGGCGCAACTGCTGGGCCGGACGGCGGAAAAAAGGTCCGCCCAGGTGGATTATGCAGCCGTTGCCACGAGGGCGTTCCTACCACGGGACCAGGTGGATGAGCCCCATGTGGTTGTTGCCGATGCCGGAACGGGTATTGGCAAGACGCTGGGCTATATCGCGGCGGCCAGCGTCTGGGCGGAAAAAAACCGGGGAACGGTGTGGATCAGCACCTACACCCGTAACCTGCAACGCCAACTCGACTGGGAACTGGATCGGCTCTATCCCGTCCAGGAAGAAAAGAACACGCGGGTCGTGGTACGGAAAGGCCGGGAAAACTATCTCTGTCTGCTGAATTTTGAAGAAGCCGTCAACCGAATTCCCACATCCAAAACGTCCGGCATATCCGGAACGGGGGGCGTCGTCCCGCTGGGATTGATGGCCCGATGGGTGACGGCAACGCGCGATGGCGACATGATTGGTGGAGATTTTCCCGCGTGGCTGACGGACCTTGCCCCCCGGCGGGAAACCATCGACCTTACCGATACGCGGGGAGAGTGCACATACGCCGCGTGCCCTCACTACAGGAAGTGCTTCATCGAGCACAATCAGCGCCGCGCCAGACGCGCCGATATCGTTGTCGCCAACCACGCTCTTGTGATGGTCAATGCGGCGCTTGGCGGCGGCGAGACCGGTGCCGACGGACACGCGCCCTCACGCTTTGTCTTTGACGAGGGCCATCATCTTTTTGACGCCGCCGACAGCGCCTTTGCCGCGCGCCTGAGCGGGGCGGAAACCATGGATGTCCGGCGGTGGCTGATGGGTGCAGAAACCGCTGCCCGAACCCGGTCACGGGGATTGAAAACCCGCATCGGCGAGCTTATCGCCGGGGACCACGATGCCGAGAAAGCGCTGGACGAAACCCTGCGGGCGGCCCGTTCCCTGCCGCCCAGTGGATGGTTGCAGCGGATCGCCGCCGGAAACCCCAATGGACCGGCAGAAGCCTTTTTCGACAAAGTTCGACAGCAGGTCTATGCCCGGGACAGGGATGACAGCAGCCCCTTCAGCATGGAAACCGATACGGTGTCCCCTGTGAACGGCTTGCTGGACGCGGCGGGGGGTCTGGACACCGCCCTGCAACGCCTGGTGCAACCGTTGAGCGGCCTGATCAAGGCGCTCTATGGCATTCTGGACCGGGAAGCGGAAACCCTGGACAGCGCCAACCGACAGCGCATTGATGTGGTTTGTCGTGGCATTGAGCGCCGTGCCTTGGGACCGATCAAAGCCTGGATTTCCATGTTGCGGGCCCTAAACGACGAAACCCCTGAAGTCTTTGTTGACTGGTTTAGTGTCGAACGACGTGGCGGGCACGATTGGGACGTTGCCCTGAACCGGCACTGGCTCGATCCGACAGAACCCTTCTGCGACGCGGTTGTCGAACCCGCCCACGGTGTCCTGATAACATCGGCGACACTGCGCGACAGCAATGATGATACGGACCCGACGCTGGATCTCTGGGACTCTGCGCGCGCGCGAACGGGCGTCAATCATCTGAGCACCCCGGCAATCCTGCACACGTTTGAGTCGCCGTTTGAGTACGACCGCACGACCAAGGTCATCGTCGTCAACGATGTTCGCCGCGATGACCCGGCACAGGTGGCCGCCGCCTATCGTACATTGTTTGAAGCATCCGTTGGCGGTGCGCTCGGCCTGTTTACAGCGATCAATCGATTGAGGGCGGTTCATGAACGAATTGTTGCAGACCTTGATGCGGCGGGGATCAGCCTGCTGGCACAGCACGTTGATCCGCTGGATACAGGGACACTGGTCGATATTTTCCGCGCCGAGGAAAACACCTGTCTGCTCGGAACCGACGCGGTGCGGGACGGCGTTGATGTTCCGGGCCGGTCTCTCCGGCTCATCGTTTTCGATCGCGTGCCCTGGCCGAGGCCGGATATTCTGCACCGCGCCCGGCGGGAGCATTTTGGCGGACGACGTTATGACGAAATGCTGACGCGGCTGAAGTTGAAACAGGCCTACGGTCGATTAATCAGGCGCACCACGGATAAGGGTGTTTTTGTCATGTTGGACAAGGCCATGCCCAGCCGATTGAGCGACGCTTTTCCGGCGGGCGTGGCAATCGAAAAACTGGGGCTGGCGGCGGCCGCCAACGAGACGAAATTCTTCCTGGAGGAGCAGCCTGCCCCATAACATCGGCGTGAAAACCCTTCCGAAAGTAGTGGAATTTCGCTATGGTGCGTATCAATTCAAAAACCCTGGAAATTGTCTGTCACGTCCGTGCCATCACAGCATAGATATCGCCTTTTTGTTCCGGTGGCCCCAGGCGGTCCGCGGCAGGGGGCGGAACTGTGACCTCTGCGAGCCTGATTACGGACAGTTTTCGCGCCCATGTGCCGCATGACCCCTGGTCCATCAAGGTCCGGCGGCAAGGATATCAGCAACTTCTGGTCCTGCGCTCACAAATCAATTTCTACTATTTCTGGGAAAAACGCTGGTTCTTTGTTGCTCTGGTGGTCGGGGCGGCCCTACTCAGTATGCCGCACCCCGACGGCATGAGCCGTGAGGCGCTCGTTGTTCTGACCATGTCCATTGTGGCGACCATTCTGTTCATTACAGAGCCTGTGCCGCTGCCCACGGTGGCGCTGATGATTATTGTGGGGCAGGTGTTTTTATTGGGCATCGAATCGACGACCGTCGCAAAAACCCTGATGACGGATTCCGTCCTGTTCATCATGGGCTCTCTCATGCTCGCCGTTGCCGTCGTCAAACAGAAACTCGACAAGCGGATCGCCTGGCTGATTGTGCGGTTCACCGGAACGCGGACCTGGAAGATATGTTTCGGGATTTCCATCGTTTCAGGAATCCTCGCTTCGTTTGTCGGCGAGCACACCGTTGCCGCGATGATGCTGCCGGTCGGGATTACCCTGATCACGCTTACCTCGGATGATCCCAAGAAAGTTCGTTCCCTCGCCGCCGTTCTGTTATTTTCCATTTCCTATGGATGTTCCGTCGCCGGGATTGGCACGCCGTCCGGCGGGGCGCGCAACGCTATCATGATCGGGTACTGGAAAGAGTTCTTCTACGACCCGACCAATCCGGAAACCCATAAGTTTCTCATCGATTATGTTAAATGGATGGCCTACGCCTATCCCGTGTTCCTGATCCAGTTGCCTCTGGTGACCGTGATCCTGCTGTGGACCTTCAAGCCGGAATATCGAAACCTGTCGCGCGCGGTCGCCAAGCTGCGCCAACAGATCGTTATCGAAGGGCCTATGAAACCCGGTGATTGGCTGGCAATCCTGTTATTCGCACTGGTTCTGTTGGGCTGGATTTTCGTATCCGGAGAGGTGGGCATGGGGATCGTTGCCGTGAGCGGCGCGGCCATGTTCCTGATCGTCGGTTTGGTGAAGTGGGAAGATGTAAACTCAGGGGTGAACTGGGGCGTGGTCCTGCTTTATGCGGCGGCCATTTCCCTGGGTGTACAGATGAAAGAAACTGGTGCCGCGGTCTGGGTGGCGGAAAACTTCCTCCGACTGCTCAGTCCATTGGGTGCCGATGAAGGATTCGGTCTGTGGGCGGCGGTTTCCGCGCTGACCACCGTGGTGACCAACACCATGTCGAACGGTGCCGCCGTTGCCGTTCTCGGTCCCATCGTTCTCAAGATGGCCGCCGTCGCCGGAGAGAGTCCTGTTGTTCTCGGGTTTATTACCGCCGTTTCTTCGGCGTTTGCGTACCTGACCGTTGTCGGCACCCCGGCGTGTACCATCGTCTATGCCTCAGGGTACCTCAAAGCCACGGATTTCCTGGTCGTCGGTGCCCGCATGGCAATCATGTCCGTGATCATGATGATGGTGGCCGCCGCATTCTATTGGCCCATGTTGTCGGGATAATGCGTCATGGCTTTGGGACTAACCACCTCAAAACGAACAAAGGAAATCCAGGCGGACCTGGAGGCGTCGCGCGAACGGCGCAAGCACCGGTTTCGTATTCTGGTCTGCGTCAACGGCACAGAAGAGTCCTACGAAGGCATCCGGTATGCCGCAAAGATCGGCGAGAACGAAGATTGTGACATTGTCCTGCTCTATGTCCGCCCCATTGACCAGGGACTCAGGTCCGGTGGTCTGCAGGTTCGTGTGGCGCGGGAAAACATGCTTGACTGGGGACTTGAGCTACCGGGTATCAAGTTCCTGAAACACGGCCTCAACATGCTGGTTGAGGAAGAAGACCTCGAGGAGAACTGGACAGTCCTCAGCGCCCACACCGATACCTGGGGCGATCCATTGGGTGATAACAAGGTCGTCTATCGCCATGAAAGCGGCAAACGCATCATTCTGAAGCTGAAAACAGCACCCGATCCGGCCAGCGGCATTCTCGATCAATACGAACTGGGGCCCTACAACATGATGATCATGGGCGCACCCAGTCGTTGGCGCGGCGAGTTTAAATCCTTTATCGATGCCGGGGTGGTACAGAAAGTAGCGATGATGTCACCCTGTTCCGTTATGGTTGCCCGGCCCAACGGAACAACCAACGCTAAAGGCCATCTGATCTGTACGGACGGGACGAAGCACTCCCTGGATTCCATGCGCCGGGAAGCTGTATTCGCCAGCTATAGCGGCGAATCCGTCTCCCTGTTGACGGTTGCCAAGACCGACGCTAATCGCCCGAAAGCCGAACGTGTCCTGGAGAAGGCAACGGAAATGTTGCAAAAAATTGATATTGAGGTCTATGAAACCCATATCGGCGTGGGCGATCCGACAAAAGAAATTCTGAAAGCGGGGGAGGGGTACTCGGTAATCGGCGTTGCCGATTCCGGGAAAAACTGGCTTACCCGGTTCGTCGTCAGCAGCGTCGCCTTCAACGTCATGGGTGCGGCCAACACCTCTGTATTGAATGTAAGATAGGCCACGAAGTGCCCATGAAGCACCCGTGAAGTACCCATGGGGTCGCATCGGCGCGGCTTCCAAAGTGGCAACGGCTTTGTGCTGGCTATGTCTGGACTAAGCGTCCTATGTGACCGGCACCACCGTACCGGTTCACGTCATCACCGAGGGCGTTAAATCCGATTTTAGTGTTCGTGACGGTTCGACCACATTTCCCACAATAACCGTGCCCGCACGCCAATCCCTAGGAACGGCTCGGGCGGCAGGATATCGGGTGTGCCGAGACTTTCCATATGCTCAAACATGGGATTGTCACGACCGCAGGCCTGATCGGCGGACAGGATACCGCCTGCCGTGCCCTTGGTGACACCGATAGCATTTTGACAGACCGACGACCACACATTGGGGCCGACCTGTCCAAAACCGGGCGCGCCGTTGCGGGAAAAACAGAGATACCCTGTCCAGGTGTGCTCCATGGTTACATGCGGCAGCATGGGAAATCGCTTTTCGAACATTTTCTGGTGTTCGCGCTTGATGCGCTCACGGTCCGCATTGGTGCAGTTTCGATTGGGACTGTAGTGGATGTTTTGCCGGATCAGGATACGGTGATCTTTTGTCAGCCGCATGGTGATAGACACAAAGGCATTCACCGGCGTTATGCCCCATTCATCCCGTCCACCCAACGCCGCCCGTTCCTCTGTGGTCAATGCTCGACTGATGCTGGCATGGGCCGCCATGGTCAGCAGTCGGCGATTATAGAACCCGAACTGGTCTGCCAGTCCATTCACCGTTAGAACCATCTTCGGTGCCCGAATGGTTCCCGTCGGGGTGTCGATGGAAATGCCGTTTGCGTAATCCACGCCAATAGCCGGGGTGTTTTCGTAAAGTGTTACATTGTCGGGCAGGGTATCCGCCAATCCACGACAAAGCGCCGCCGGATTCAAAAGGATACAGCCCGGCGTATAAACCGCCGCTGTGAAATAGGTGGTACCGACCTCTGCGGGCAAGTCATCCCCCGTTACCCAGCGGTAAGGCTCACCCAGGGCTTCCAGCTCTCGAACAAAGGGCTTCAGGCCTTCTTCAACACCCCGTGGTGTTACAGCGGTATGATACTTCCCGGCCCTGGACCAATCGCAATCTATAGTATGTTTTTTGACAATTTCTTCGTTGTATTTGATGGCCATGCGGGCCATTTCCATGAACCGGTGCGCCCCTTCCAGTTCATCGGCATTGCCGCCGATGTTATGAGGCAGATCAATGGCAAACCCGGAGTTCCTGCCGGATGCGTTTTCTCCGGCTTCGCCCCCGTCGATGAGAATAACCCGCGAGTCCGGTTCATTTTCAGCGATACGTCGGGCCGCCGCTAATCCGGCGTACCCTGCGCCAACCACCACAAAATCAGCCCGCGCGTCGCCTTCAAGGGCGGCATTGGGCATCCGGTCCGGCAGGACGGCGCTCCAGCCATTTGTCCGGTCATCCCGTGGAAGGTGATTGATCTTCATCGCAATAACCATTCCCCATAAAATGGCCCTGCCAGCTTGACGCTACGCTTTTCCGAGGGCAACCATAGACCATGTTGTTACAGGGTCAATCCATGGGTTTTATCGGCCTCGGCCTCATGGGTAAACCCATGGCGCGCAATCTGGCGCGAGCCGGTGCCACGATGGTGGTTCACAACCGCTCCCAGGGGGTGGTCGACGAACTGGTAAACGAAGGCATGAAACCCGCCCTCAGCCCGACCACCGTTGCCGAACAGTGTGATTTCATCATTCTTATGCTCAGTGACACCCCGGCTGTGGAAGCCGTTGTCAGAGGCGAGCATGGCCTCTTGGGCGCACTAAGGTCCGGCACCCTGGTGATGGATATGGGTACCACGGATGTGCTCGCTACGCGAAGCATGGCCCAGGAGATTGAGCAAAGGGGCGGGCAGTATATAGATGCCCCTGTTTCCGGCGGCACATTGGGAGCGGAACAGGGAAATCTTGTGATCATGGCCGGCGGCTCATCGGCGGCGATGCTTCGGGCTGGACCGATATTGGACGTGCTCGGCAAACAGACCACACACGTTGGCGGCGCTGGTGCCGGTCAGGTCGCCAAAACTGCCAATCAAATCATCGTTGGCCTGACCATCGGTGCCGTATCCGAAGCCCTGGCGTTGGCGGCAAAGGCCGGGGTTGATCCGGCGCGGGTCCGTGATGCCTTCAAGGGTGGTTTTGCGGACTCCCGAATCCTTGAACTCCACGGCCAGCGTATGGTGGATCACAGTTTTATTCCCGGGGGCAAATGCACGACACAGCGAAAAGACCTGGCACAGGCCCTGTCTCTGGCCCGGGCCGTCGGCATCGACCTTCCCGCAACGGCGCTCAGTCATGATCTCTACGACCGGCTGGTGACGGAAGGCCACGGCGAACTGGATCATGCGGCGCTGATCAAGGCGATTGATCCCGATTGGGGCAAGAGCAGGTCACTGATTAATTGAAGCATATTCATATCACCCGTTAAATCCATGCGAGCCAAAAAGAAAAGGCCCCGTCCGAGGATGAGGCCTTTCCTGTGAAACCAGACGCTGGGTGGGCTGACCTAGAAGCCCATGCCACCCATGCCGCCCATGCCCGGATCCATGGGGGGCATCGGCGGGTCGTCTTTTTTAGGGGCTTCGGTGATCATGGCTTCCGTGGTGATCAGCAGGGAAGCAACGGAAGCTGCGTCCTGCAGAGCGGTGCGGACAACCTTGGCCGGATCAATGATACCGGCGTTGATCATGTCGACATATTCTTCGGTCTGTGCGTTGAAGCCCAGCCTAGCACTCTTCTGTTCCAGAAGCTTGCCAACAACCACGGAACCATCAACACCGGCGTTGTCGGTGATCTGACGGATCGGAGACTGCAAGGCACGCTTGACGATATCAACACCAACCTGCTGGTCGTGGTTTTGAACAGCAATTTTACTCAGCGCCTTGGTAGCGTACAGCAGGGCAGTTCCACCACCAGGAACAACACCCTCTTCCACAGCAGCGCGGGTTGCGTGCAGAGCGTCATCAACACGATCTTTCTTTTCCTTCACTTCAACTTCGGAAGCACCACCGACGTTGATAACGGCAACACCGCCAGCCAGTTTGGCTAGACGTTCCTGCAGTTTTTCACGGTCGTAATCGGAGGTGGTTTCTTCGATCTGCTGGCGGATTTGGCCACAACGCCCCCTGATGTCGGTTTTCTTGCCGGAGCCTTCAACAATGGTGGTCTCTTCTTTGGAGATGTGAACACGCTTGGCGGAGCCCAGCATATCCAGGGTCACGTTTTCCAGCTTGATGCCGATGTCTTCGCTAATCATCTGACCGTTGGTCAAGATCGCGATGTCTTCCAGCATGGCCTTTCGCCGGTCACCAAAGCCCGGCGCTTTCACAGCAGCAACTTTCAGGCCACCGCGCAGCTTGTTCACAACCAAAGTTGCGAGCGCTTCGCCTTCGATGTCTTCAGCAATGATCAACAGCGGACGACCGGACTGAACGATGCCCTCCAGAACCGGCAGCAGCGGCTGCAGGGTAGAAAGTTTTTTCTCGTGGATCAGGATATACGGATTTTCCATTTCGCAGCTCATCTTGTCCGCGTTGGTTACAAAGTACGGAGACGTGTAACCGCGGTCGAACTGCATACCCTCAACAACGTCCAGATCCGTGTGCAAACCTTTGGCTTCCTCAACGGTGATAACGCCTTCGTTGCCAACTTTTTCCATGGCAGCAGCAATCATTTCACCAACTTCGGTGTCACCATTAGCGGAAATGGTCCCGACCTGGGCGATTTCACCGCTGGTGGAAACTTTTTTGGAGGATTTGCGAACAGCGGCGATAACTGCTTCAACAGCAACGTCGATGCCGCGCTTCAGATCCATAGGGTTCATCTCGGCGGCAACAGCTTTGACACCTTCGCGAACGATGGACTGAGCCAGAACCGTGGCCGTCGTGGTTCCATCACCCGCTTCGTCGTTGGTTTTGGAAGCCACTTCACGGACCATCTGAGCGCCCATGTTTTCGAATTTGTCGGCCAGTTCAATTTCCTTGGCAACGGTAACACCGTCTTTGGTGATCCGGGGAGCGCCGAAGGATTTGTCCAGAACAACGTTGCGACCTTTGGGGCCAAGCGTCACTTTGACAGCGTTGGCGAGAACGTCGACACCATTCAACATACGGGTGCGGGCGTCGGCGCTAAACTTGACTTCTTTTGCAGCCATGTCTCTTAACCTTTCATTTCAAAGAAGCAGCGAATCACTTCTTCTTTTTTCCTGTTTCAATGACACCGAGGATGTCTGATTCTTTCATGATCAACAGCTCGTCACCGTCGATTTTTACTTCCGTACCGGACCATTTGCCGAACAGGATGGTGTCGCCGGCTTTAACATCCAATGCGGTGGTGGAACCGTCGTCAGCCTTGTGACCGGAACCGACAGCAATAACCTTGCCCTCCATGGGCTTTTCCTGGGCGGAGTCGGGGATGATGATGCCCCCCGCGGTCTTCACGTCCTGCTCGACGCGCTTAACCAGCACGCGATCATGAAGAGGCCTGAATTTCATGGCGAATTCTCCAAATTTTAAGTGTTAAAACAGCTAGATAGTTAGTGTTGTTAGCACTCACCATTGGTGAGTGCCACGGATTTAGTGTTCTACCCCTCAACTGTCAAGGCTCGAGGTTATCTTTTTTTACTTATTTTTTTGTGTCAGCCGGATCCATCAAGACCAGGGCTTTATCAAGAAGCCCGGAATGTTTGATCAAAGTTTCGCCCAACCAGAACACCATGTTGTGCTGACCGTAGGGAAAAACCTCAAGTGGTTGGGGATCGGACGGTATTTCACCCATAATGGACACGACCAGACCGCCGGGATTTGTCGCCAGCCACGCCGCTGTACCGACCGGATCGCTCGCCAGTAAAATTTCCGGTTTGTTCTGCAAACGCGCCGCAAAATCCAGCACACCCGTATGCAGGCCCTGCCCGTAGATTGCAAGGTGGTTGCCCTGTTCTATGTAATCCCTTGCAAAGTTTGCCGCCGGTTCGGGGTCATAGGAAGAGCGCAGAACCGGTTCAGTCGCAAGGGTGCCCAGCACCATCAGTAATGCGGACAAAACCGAGACGATCATCATGCGAAGGTCAACCAGTCTTGGCGCGGCATACGCGACGAGGGCTCCCAAAATCATGACCACCGCGCCCCAGCCACCGTTCAGACCGGCGATCCAGTCCGGAATCTCAAAAACCCGATGACTGAACGGCACAATAATCAATGCGGCACCCGCCAGCACGGTCATCAACCCCAAAACCGTCTCGCCGTTTCCGAATCGGGAGTCCTCTTCCGGGTCGCGCACTTCACGATCAGCGCGATGAAATACCAGAAACGCGAGAACAATCGCCACAGGGGGAATCACCAGCCCTGCCTGTTCGGCGGCAGTACCTGTTTCCAGGGCAACGAACGGTAGGGTGACAATGGAGGCCCAGAGAATACACAACCGCGCACCGCCATCGGTAAACAGATGTTTCACCTCGGAAAGCGCCCGCCATGACGGCATCCAGAAAACCCAGGGCAGAAAGGCGACAACGAAACAACCGACCAAGCCCCACCAGTTCTCCCGCAGAGAAAAATCGATTGTGAACTGCTTCGCCAGCACCCCAAAGACGTGCCCCGCCAGGTCCGAGCCTTCCGTCAAGTCTTGCAGGAGCCCCCCGATCAGCCATCCCAGTACCATTAGAACACTTAAAACTAACCCGACCAGAGACCATATGTACCACCGCCGCCAACCATCAGGTGGTGAGCGGTCATCGTCAATCTGTTCCGCCAGTGCACTGCCCCAAAGCGGGGCACTCATGGTTATGAAAACGGGTGCCAACCAACCTCCCACACCAATGGTCAAGACGGTCAATCCGGTGAAAACCCCGAAATAGATAAATCCGTCCTGCCGCCCGGTACGCCACGACCAAACCAGAAAGTAAAGGGAGGACAGCACAAAAAAACCCGCAATGGTGACAGGGCCCGGTGTCGCCGCCGTAATCAACCAGACCAGAAACCCACCGACGGTCGTTCCGGACATGGCGCCCAGCCCCGTCCACCCCGGCCAGAGCAATCTGGCGAACCCTGCCACCAGGAAAACACACCCCAGCCCGGCACCGTACCCGATCAGGCGCGGCCATTCCGTCGTAACACCGAAGACTGCCCAGCCGCCATTGATCAGCCACGGGACTACCGGCCATACAAGTGGCGCGTCGGGCACGACCTGGCCGGGAAACAGCAAATCAGCAGACTGATGCGACCACCATGCTGTCGACAGGTAAACCTGTTCCGGACCGATGATCAGGGGGCGAGTCTCAAGGCTTACCCCGGCAACGAGCAACCAGCACGCCAACCAGACTATGGGAAAAATGGTGTAATAGAGAATACGCGGGCTCATGAGACATTTATGCCATTCGGGTAACCGCTACAGCAACCATCAGCCACAAATATCTGAATGCTCATTTCCCTGAAATAGTCACAATTTCAAATGGCTGCAAGCAAGATATCCCGAGATATTGAGGTGTGACACGTCCCGAATTCAGGGTCATGCCCCGGCACCCAGAATCGCCCGATGAACCCTGGAAATGAGTCTCCTTGACCACAACCCGCCCAATATTCCGTCCCACTTACGTGTCTCACGCAGGCATTTCCCCCGCTGGTGTTTCCCCATGAAGGCCAGGTTTTGCCGGGATGGCTCGACGAATGGCTAAAATCCAGCCCTTACCCCGCCCATATACACCAGCCAGGCTATGTCTTTGTCGAGCACACAGATACCTGGAATGCGCGAAAAACGCAGGCCACAGTATCCTCACCCTCGATCAATCCGCGTCTTAACGCTATTTTTCCCAATTCATTGTATTCATTGCAGTTCCTTGCTACACCCGTGCGGTTTAGGGATCAGAACGACGCATGGAAAAACCGGGCTCCCTGCTGACCTTCCAAAGTATTCGCCGGAATGTGAAACACGCTGTTCGGCACGATCATCTTGTGCTGGCTGTACTCGCCCTGCTCATTGGGCTGGCGGCAGGCGGGATGGTGATCTTCTTCCGCGAAGCCATCAAGTGGATACAGTGGCTGCACTACGACACCCAGACCGACCGGTTTTACCAGTATGCCGAAGATCTGGACTGGTGGATATTGTTGTTGATGCCGACCCTCGGCGGTTTGATCGTCGGGCTGCTGATTCACTGGCTGATGCCCGAAAAGCGCCCCAATGGCATTGCCGACGTCATAGAATCCTATGCCCGGCGGAACGGATTTATCTCACTGAAAACCGGCGCGGTGACCGCGCTCACCAGTGCCGCCTCCATCGGTTGTGGTGCTTCGGTGGGTCGTGAAGGACCGGCGGTCCATCTGGGTGCAACGATCGCATCGTGGATCACGCAACAGCTTCATCTATCACGATCGCTATCACGAACCGTCATGGGTTGCGGCGTTTCCGCGGCAGTCGCAGCGTCGTTCAATGCCCCCCTTGCGGGCGCCCTGTTTGCCAGCGAAGTCATCGTCGGGCACTACGCCCTCAGGTCGTTTGCTCCCATTGTTATTGCCAGCGTGGCCGGTACCGCGCTGACGCGGACCTGGTTTGGTGATTACCCCGCATTTTTCGTTTCGGAAACCTTATTTGCATCGCTTTGGGAGTTCCCGGCCTTTGTTCTTCTCGGCCTCGTTTCGGCCATTGCGGCCCTGGTTCTCATGAACGGGGTTCGCTTCGCCGGGATCGCGGCCAGGAAACTGCCGGGACCGCCCTGGTATCGCCCGGCTATTGCCGGCTTTTTGGTCGGTTTAATTGCCCTTGCCTATCCTCAGGTCCTGGGTGTCGGATACGGCGCGACAGAGTCTGCCATGCTGCTGCACTTCGGATTCTGGACCCTGGTCGGTATTGGTATTGCCAAGATTGTCGCAACGTCGCTCTGTCTTGGGTTCGGGTTCGCCGGAGGTATTTTCAGTCCCGCCCTTGTTGTCGGTGCCATGGTGGGGACATCCTACGGCATGATTGCAACCCAGGTGTTCCCTGATCTGTCATCCGGTCCCGACGCCTATGCGCTGGTGGGCATGGGCGCGGTTGCCGCCGCCGTGCTCGGTGCACCGATTTCAACGACCCTGATCGTCTTCGAGCTTACGGGTGATTATGCCCTGACCCTAGGGGTTATGGTGGCGGTTGTTATCTCCAATGAGATTACACAGAATTTTTTCTGTCGGTCCTTCTTCTCCATGCAACTCCGGGATCGGGGGATCGACTTGAAAGGGGCATTTGAGACAGAAGCCCTGAAATCTGTCGTGGTGCGTCAGGTCATGGAAACCCAGACCAAGGGCCTGTCACCTGACACGCCCATCCAAAACATTCGAAAGCACCTGCAACGCTCAACAGCGGGTGAGTTGTTTGTGGTCAATGACGAAGGCAAGCTGTTCGGTACGATCACGCTCGCCGACATGCATGACCTCGCCTTCGACCATCGTGAAGACGACACCGCCGTCGCCGCAACGGTCGCGCGCAAACACGCGCCGGTGGTATCCACATCCGACGATCTAGGCGCGGCGCTGGAAGTCATGCAGGAAACCGGGGAAGACCACATCGCCGTCGTTGACGATGTGAAATCGCTTAAATTCATCGGTTGCGTCCATCACCGCGATGTCATGAGCGCCTATAATCGGGTGCTTGCGCAAAAGCGCCATGATGAGCATGATATCTGAGTGGCGTCCGGCCCGGCCGCTGGCGACACACCCTCACAAGTTTCTGTCGGAGTATCTGAATGAGACGTCTGGTCGTCGTGGTTTGCAGCGCAATTGCCCTGGTGTGTACCGGGTGTTGGTCCCAAAAGGCCAAGGCGGATTTTATCACCGTCGCATCGACGACATCGACTCAGAATTCCGGCCTGTTTGATCACATTCTTCCGCAGTTCACCGCCAAAACCGGTATTGAGGTCCGCATCGTTGCCGTTGGCACCGGTCAGGCCCTGCGCCTGGCCCGAAACGGCGACGCAGATGTACTGCTTGTCCATCATCGGCCTTCGGAAGAGGCCTTCGTTGCCGCGGGATTCGGGGTTGAACGCTTCGATGTCATGTACAACGATTTCCTCGTCGTCGGTCCGGCGAGCGATCCCGCCGCCGTCAACAACCAAGCCGATGTTGTTCTAGCGTTTCAACGCATCGCCAATACGGAAAGCATTTTTGTATCCCGTGGTGACGACAGCGGCACGCATAAAAAGGAACGGGAAATCTGGCAGGTCTCAGGAGTCCACGTAACTGGCTTGTCCGGCACCTGGTACCGCGAACTTGGATCGGGTATGGGGGCCACCCTGAATGCCGCCGCTGGCATGAATGCCTACACCCTCACCGATCGGGGAACCTGGTTGAGCTTCCTGAACCGGCAGGGCCTGACTATTGTCTCGGAAGGCGATGAGCGGCTGTTCAATCCCTATGGGGTCGTTCTGGTGAATGCTGATCGTCATCCGCATGTGAAATCGCAACAGGGGCAAGCCTTCATTGACTGGTTGATCTCCGCAGAAGGTCAGAACGCCATCACCAGCCACACCATCGGCGGACAACAATTGTTTTTTTCCAACAGTTCCCGTGAAGCAGGGGGCTGATCGTATCCGGCGGGCGTGATATAACGAGGCCATGTCCGATTCGGTCTCCGATCCCGAACCGCTTGCCGATGCCGTCCTTCCGCTATCCCGGCGGGCGGCCGTCTCCGCGACACCTCTGGCTTATCTGGATACCCTCAACCCGTCTCAACGGGACGCCGTCGAGCAACTGGACGGGCCGGTTCTGGTCCTTGCCGGTGCAGGAACCGGCAAGACAAGGGTTCTGACGACCCGGCTTGCACACCTGCTGTTGCGGGGCAAGGCGCGACCCTGGGATATTCTCGCCGTGACCTTCACCAACAAGGCCGCGCGGGAAATGCGAGAACGTGTCGCCCGGTTGATGGGGCATGAAATCGAAGGTTGGTGGGTTGGCACCTTTCATGCTTTGGGGGCGCGGCTGTTACGTTCCCATGCCGAGTTGGCCGGCCTCAGATCCACGTTTTCCATTATCGACACCGATGATCAGATTCGGCTGGTGAAACAGCTCATGGACCTACACCAAATTGACGGGAAACGCCACCCGCCCCGCGCAGTGGTTGCGACCATTCAACGCTGGAAGGATCGCGGCCTGACACCGGATAAGGTTTCCAATGTGGAGGGTGCTGATTTCTGCGATGGCCAGGCGGTTGCGCTCTATGCTGACTACCAGGCGCGGCTGAAAACCCTCAACGCCGCCGACTTCGGTGACCTATTGCTCCATAACCTTACGGTCTTTCAGGAAACCCCCGACGTGCTGGCGAAATATCAACAGAAGTTTCGCTACATTCTGGTCGATGAATATCAGGATACCAATGTTTCCCAGTATCTGTGGCTGCGTCTTCTGGCACAACGTCACCAGAATATTTGCTGTGTCGGCGATGACGACCAATCCATCTATTCCTGGCGCGGGGCCGAGGTGGGCAACATCCTGCGTTTCGAATCAGATTTCCCCGGTACCCATGTGGTCCGGCTGGAACAGAACTACCGCTCCACCCCGCATATTCTGGCCGCTGCATCGGGCCTGATAACCCACAATGAAGGTCGTCTCGGTAAGACGCTGTGGACCGACGTTAACGATGGTGAGAAAATCCGCGTCCGGGGCATCTGGGACGGCGAGGAGGAAGCGCGATACATCGGCTCGGAAATCGAAAGTCGACGGATGAAAGGTGAAAGTCTTGACGCTTTTGCCGTTCTCGTCCGGGCCGGTTTTCAGACCCGGGAGTTCGAGGATCGCTTGCTCACCCTTGCCATCCCCTATCGTGTCATCGGTGGCCTCCGGTTCTACGAACGACAGGAAATCCGCGATGCGGTTGCCTATCTCAGGGTCATCGCGCAGCCGGACGACGATCTCGCCCTGGAGCGGATCATCAATCTGCCCAAGCGGGGCATCGGTGAGGCAACCATGCACACCATTCACGTCCTTGCCCGCGCCAAAAACATCTCCCTCAACGCGGCGATCCTGCGCCTGATCGAGACCGATGAGCTAAGACCACAGGTCCGCGGGACATTCGCCTCCCTGATGGAGAATTTTGCACGTTGGCGGAAAATGCTGAACGAAATGCCGCATCCGGAAATGACACGGATCATGCTGGATGAGTCCGGTTACACTGGCATGTGGCAGGAAAAGGCCCGAAGTGACAAATCACCGGACGCGCACGGCAGACTGGATAATCTGAAGGAAATGGTTGCTGCGCTGGAGGATTTTGAAAACCTTCCCGGTTTCCTGGAACATGTCAGCCTGGTCATGGAAAGCGACGATCAGGACGATGCGGATAAAGTAACCCTGATGACCCTACACGGAGCCAAGGGGTTGGAGTTTGATACCGTGTTCCTGCCCGGTTGGGAAGAAGGTCTCTTCCCGCACCAACGTGCCCTGGATGAAAGCGGCACCGCAGGGTTGGAAGAAGAACGGCGACTAGCTTACGTCGGTCTAACCCGCGCCCGAAAACAGGTCTTTGTCAGCTTTGCCGCCAACCGTCGTGTCTACAACCATTGGCAGAGCGCCATACCGTCAAGGTTCATCGACGAACTGCCACCTGAAAATGTTCAAGTTACTACGGAAACCGGCCTCTACGGTTCCCATCGTGGTGACGGTGGATGGGGCATCGGGCCCTCCGGCCTCGATCCTGATGATGATTTTCGGGATCAGGACTTCCGTCACCGTGGTGCCTACCGGGAACGTCTTCAAACCATGGATCGCCAGCAAACAGAAACCCACGAGCAATCCGAGCGCGGTCTCAATATCGGTGAGCGGGTGTTTCACCAGAAATTCGGCTATGGCAGCATTCTCCACATCGACGGCAACAAACTGGAAGTTGCCTTTGAAAAGGCTGGCACGAAGAGGATCATGGACAGCTTTGTGGAGATACCCTGAGGGTGAGCGCGCAATCCCAGGGCTTCCTGTGGCAGATATCCTGCAAGGTCCCTGACCCGGCGGTCGATCTTTTTGAAGAGTTCCTGCGACAGTTCTGCGTCAGTGTGTCGTCCCGCATGGGCGTCGACGACTCCCTCTGGATTGTGGACGGTTTAAGCGAGGTGGAGCCCGACCGGGCGGGCGTCGAGGGCAGGGCATCAATTCTTGCCAACGACGCAGGTTTTGACACTCCCACTTTCACGTACGACCTTGTTCCGCCCATAAACTGGGCGGCAGAAAACTTGACAGCCTTTCGGCCGGTTCAATGGGGTCGATACTACATCCATGGCTCTCATATCGAGCCACCGGCAACCGGCGGGGTCATCCCCTTGAAACTGGACGCCGGAACAGCCTTCGGCTCCGGTGAACATCCGACAACGGCGGGCTGCTTGATGGCCCTAGACGGGCTCGCCAGAAAACGACGGTTTTACCGCCCCCTTGATGTGGGCTGCGGATCAGGTATTCTCGCTCTCGCCATGGCAAAAACCTGGAACGGGCCGGTGCTTTGCTCGGATATTGATCCGGAAGCGGTGCGGGTTACGACGGAAAATGCCCGATTGAACAGGGTCGGTAATCGTATTCGCGCCATCGTCAGTGACGGTTACCAGCACCGTACTATCATTCGTAACGGACTCTATGATCTGATCACTTCCAACATATTGGCCCGTCCCCTGATACGCATGACCAGATCCCTGTCCCGGGTTCTGGAACCAGGCGGCATTGCGGTTATCTCGGGTCTGGTAGAGCGCGATGCGCCATGGTTGATCGCAAGCTACCGTCAGGTTGGTCTGAGACTGCTTCAGCACCGCGCAATTCAGGGGTGGTCGACGCTTATTCTGTCTCGGTGCCAAACAACCAGCCGTAAAGCACCGTCGCAATTACTGTCGCCACGATCTGCACACCGATAAATAGGGGCGCATCCGCGGGGGCGATGCCGGAAAGTCCGCCAAGGACCTGCACCGCCACGTAGACCAGGGATACCCTGGAACCGATCTCACGTCGCAGCAGAAACGCCAGAGTAACCGCCGGGTTAAAATGCGCCCCGGAAATGGGGCCGAAGATCAGGATCAGCACACACAGGACGGCCCCCGTTGCGGCGGTATTGCCCGAGGGGGCGAGGGCAGCATTTCAATTCACATGTCGGTTTTGTGAATGTCATGCCCGGATCATTGACTTTTTTTACGTTCCCGAACGACACCCAGAACGCCCTGCGCCACAACACAGGAAAGGACGATGACCCCGCCAATCAGGGCCAATGGTGTGGGAATCTCGGCAACAAACAACCACGCAAGAATTGGGGCCAGAATGGACTCAGAGAGAGCCAGCAGCGCGGCTTCCGCCGCCGGGACAAATCGTGTCCCCAGGGTTATCAGCATGAAACCCAAACCCAGTTGGCCGATTCCCAAAAATAATAACAGGAAAAGATCATGCACGCTCACGGACAGTGACCCCGCCATAAAGAACCCGGCAATACCCGAGACAACACCGGCCATGCAGGTTGCCGGCAACATATCCACATCACCGGCTCTACGGATCAGCACGATCATGATTGCAAACGTCACCGGCAACAACAGGGCCACCAGATTACCGGTCATTAGCCCGGTTCCGAGGCCATCAGCAAACATCAGACCCATGCCGACAACAGCACCAAGGATAACCAACCAGGTTACGACAGATACCCGTTCTCGCAGGACTATCCAACCAAGCACAGCGGCAAACAACGGTCCCGCGCTGATGATAAACGACACATTGGCAACGGTGGTCATCATCATCCCGAACACATAACCGCAAAACCCGGTGCCCAGACAGATCGCCATGACAACACCGTTCCATCCTGTGGCTCGGAAGGCCCGGCCTGTTTTGCCCCGATGACGAAACGCCACCATGAGCAGCAGCAACGAAACAAAACCGACGGAGCGATAAAACAATACTGTCCAGGAGTCAGTGACGCTCAGATAGCGGATGATGATACCGCCGGTGCTGAGAAAAACCCCGCCCAGAACAATCAGCATGGTTCCGCGCAATATATGAGGTTGTTTTGCGCTTCCCGTTGCCGCCGTGACACTCTCGGAACCCAAGGCCAATCAGCCTTTCCAGTCCGGATGCCCCACCGAATGCACCGCCGACAAAATGTATGATGCAAATCCAAGGGTAAAAAGACACACCGTCGATAGAAAGAGCCACGACCAAAGAGGCTTTGGTCCACGGCGTGAAGATAAGGCTCTGGTGCTGTACAGGCTCACGACATTCCGCCCGATCAATTGAAACATAACGAATAGTATAGGTCTTGCGCGCGTGAACGTCAGTCTACAATTCGCGCCATTTCCAACATGGATCGAAGCAGAACGTCACATCCCATTGCCAGATCTTCGGGTTCTGCACTTTCTTCTTCGTTGTGACTGATTCCACCCGCACAGGGAACAAAAATCATGGAGGTCGGAACCCTGGCCGCGATCATACAGGCGTCGTGCCCCGCCCCGGAAACGATTTCACGGTAACGGATTTGCATTTCTGACGCTGATTTTGTAACAGCGTTTATGCAGTCCTGATCAAACACCACGGGTTGCTTGTCCCAAATCTCATCAACCTGAATGTCGACGTTGCGGACCTCTGCTATAACAGCAAGCCGGTCACGAAGGGTTTTGTCCAGTTCCACCAGGGTCTGACTGTCGGGGTGACGAATATCAATGGAGAACGCGACGCGGCCCGGAATGGTGTTTCGGGAATTGGGCACAACCCGCAATTCACCGACCGTTCCGACGGCGTGGGGCGGATTGGCGAGAGCCAGGGTCTCGACGGCGAGAATAACTTCAGAGCCTGCCGCCATGGCATCGCGGCGACCGGGCATGGGCGTTGAACCGGCATGAGCGTCCTGTCCAATGACCGTGACATCGTACCAGCGCTGCCCCTGGCCGCCGATCACCACCCCGATGGGACAGTCCTCGCGCTCCAGAATGGGCCCTTGTTCAATATGGGCTTCGAAAAACCCACCCATGACATGATCCCCACAGGGTGTTTTTCCGGCATAACCGATACGAACCAGTTCCTCGCCAAGGGTAACACTATCCGCGTCCTTGCGGGAATGGGCGAAAGCCTCGTCAAACTCCCCGGAATAGACGCCGGACCCCACCATGGCCGGCGCGAACCGCGAGCCTTCTTCGTTGGTCCAGACCACAACTTCAATGGGCGCTTCGGTTTTGATGTCGTGATCATTCAGGGTGCGGATAACCTCCAATCCGGCCATAACGCCATAGACGCCATCGAACTTGCCACCATGGGGTTGGGTGTCCAGATGACTGCCTGTTGCGATGGGAGCTTTGTCGGCGTCGGTGCCGTCACGACGGGCAAAAATGTTCCCCATGGAGTCAATATCAATGGAGCACCCCGCATCCCGGCACCAGCCCACAAACAGATCACGCCCCTCCTTGTCATCATCGCTCAGGGCCAAGCGTCCGCAGCCGCCACCGGGCAGGGCCGCGATCTTTGCCATATCCATGAGGCTCTGCCACAGGCGGTCGCTGTTCACACCGGGAATCATCGTTTCGCTCTTTCGCTCCTATTGAGAATTAACCCGGGTCACGGCACAGGGACTGGGACAGGCAATGTACACCACCACCGCCTAGGGTAAACATGCTCATATCAGGTTCGTAAACCTCATATCCAAGAGCACGCATATCCCGGTTCAGCTTCTCAGCTCCCTTCATGGACAGGACCTTTCTGTTGCCCAGAGAAACCAGATTAACGCCCAGATTTTTGGCTTCTGCATAACCAACATCCACAAAGGAAAAATCACGGGCGCGCAACCAGTCCACAACCCAGCCTTCCAGGGCGTCCAGACATGCCACCAGCAGTTTTCTGTCGAGTGGCACCACGAGGCCGTCCATATGCACAAATTCACGGGAGATGGGCGCAACCTCAACATCCCAGCCTTTTTCGCGAACCCAGCCCGCAACCTGTTCGGAACCCTCTTTTTCCGACCGTTCGCCGCAATAGCCGATCAGGGCGCACCCCGGTTCCAGGATGACAAAATCGCCACCTTCAAAATGACCGGCAGTGACGAAATTCCAGATCGGAATGTTGTTTTCCTGATAGAACTTGATGACGCTGACGTAATCCGCGCGGCGGCACTTGAGCTGCATGTGGCAAATCAGTGCACCCCACGGGGTCATGGCGCTGGAGTCGCGGGCAAAAAAATTCCGGTGCAGAACCTCGTCGGCATCCAGATAGTGGCAGTTTACCCCGGCATCTTCATAGAGTCGCACCATTTCGGCATGCTGGGACATGGCGGTCTGCAAATCGAACTGCACACCTGTCTTGTGTGCATTCGCCAATGTCCGCCCGATCAGCGGACCGGCTTCAACCCATCGGAAGTACTCGGGTTTTCCCAGCAACACATCACGCAACGGCATATAGTCGTTGTCGATACCCCATTGTCTTGATGACCCATCCATTTTCAGCTCCTGCTACTGATCAGCTGTTTTTGGTTTATCAAACCTGTGACGTCCAATAAATATCAATTGAATAGTATTTATTTGCGAATGTAATCAACGACGGAACTTTCGGGAAGCGACCCCCGGTTATTATGAACCTGCCAAACGGTTGTCACGGCGGCATGGGATACGGCACAGGCAAATCTGAACCCCCGCCCATCAGATAGAAGGCTTGGCCTTGTCTTGCCGCTCTGCATAGCGATAGCCCTGTTGTAACACGCTGAAACAGGTTGCAGGAATTGGAAACAATCTTTGACTTGGTATCCGTGGCGCAGGCTTCTATTTTCATCCACCCGTTACCAATACTCTGCTATAAGCCTTCCATGCCTGATCGCCCTCTGACCGCTATCGTTCTCGCCGCCGGGCGGGGTGCGCGCATGAAATCCAATATGCCAAAAGCCATGCATACCATCGCCGGGCGGCCAATGATTGCGCATCTAATCTCGACCCTGGAATCCGTTGGCGTTGATCGCCTCTGTGCCGTGATCGGCCGCGATATGAATGATGTTGCCGCCACAGTTGCCCCTCATGAAACCGCCGTTCAAAACGATCCACTGGGAACCGGTCATGCGGTCCTGTCAGCAAAACAGACGCTGGGCGATCTTGAGGGGGATGTGCTGGTCCTGTTCGGTGCCGACCCGTTAATCACACCCGATACCATTCGCGCCATGATTTCCCGTCGCCAACAAGACGACGACCCGACGGTTGTCGTGCTCGGTTTCCAGCCGGAGGACAACACCAACTATGGCCGTTTGATTCAGGCTGCGGATGGAACACTGGTCGCCATCGTTGAGGAAAAGGAAGCGACCCCGGCACAGAAAGCGGTTCGCATGTGCAATGCCGGGACCATGGCGATCGACGGGCGAAAAATCTGGTCGCTCCTCGAACGTGTCACCGACCATAACGCAAAGGGCGAATTTTACCTGACCGATGTGGTTGAAATCGCCCGCTCTGACGGTGATGTCTGTGCTTTGGTTGAAGGCCAGACACATGAGCTCATCGGCGTTGACTCGCGCGCTGACCTGGCCGAAGCCGAGGCTACGGTGCAGGCTCGGCTCCGACAAAAGGCCATGGACAGCGGGGCGACCCTGATAGCGCCCGAAACCGTCTGGTTTTCCCATGATACCGAATTGGGTCGCGACGTGATAGTCGAGCCCAATGTGGTATTCGCACCCGGCGTGACCGTCCGCGACAATGTTCGCATTCGTGCCGGTAGCCATCTGGAGGGTTGCATCGTTGAAAGCGGCGCCAGCGTCGGTCCCTATGCGCGTCTCCGTCCCGGCGCAAAGATCGGAGAAGACGTACACATTGGCAATTTTGTTGAAATCAAAAACGCAACCCTGGAACCCGGTGCCAAAGCCAATCACCTGAGCTATATGGGTGACGCCCATGTCGGGGCGAAGACAAACATCGGGGCCGGCACCATCACCGCCAACTATGACGGGCTCAACAAGCACAGGACCACCATCGGCGACGGGGTGTCCATCGGCTCCAATGTGGTTCTGGTGGCCCCAGTCGATATTGGTGACGGGGCCACTGTAGGTGCCGGTAGCGTGATTACCAGGAACGTGGAGCCCAATGCCCTCGCGCTTACCCGCGCGGCCGTGCGGGTTGTTTCGGGATGGGCGGCAAAGTTCCGCGAAAAGAACAAGAAGACATCGTAAGGGAGATCTAGTTGTGTGTGGAATCGTCGGAATAATCGGCAGCGAGCCGGTTGCCCCATATCTACTGGAAGGTCTCAAACGTCTGGAATACAGAGGATATGATTCCGCCGGAATTGCCACGCTCATCAACGGTTCCATCCACCGCAGACGGGCGGAAGGCAAACTCGGCAACCTAGAAACGCGGCTGAATGAAGAGCCCCTGGGCGGCACCATCGGTATCGGCCACACCCGCTGGGCCACGCACGGGGTTCCCAACGAAGAGAACGCCCATCCCCACGCAACCACCAGGGTTGCCGTGGTCCATAACGGAATCATCGAGAATTATCGGGATATCAAGGCCGAAATAATGGCCGACGGACGCAATCTCGCTTCCGATACCGACACCGAGGTCATTGCCCACCTTGTCCATTCCAACATGGACAAGGGCATGGAGCCGATTGAGGCGTGCGGTTCGGCCCTGAAACGGCTGCAAGGGGCCTTCGGCCTCGGGATTATTTTTTCCGGACACCATGACCTGATGATTGCCGCGCGGCAGGGCAGCCCGCTTGCCATCGGGTATGGCGAGGGTCAGATGTATCTGGGGTCCGATGCCATGGCACTCGCACACCTAACCAATCGTATCCAGTACCTGGAAGATGGCGATTGGGCTGTAATCACCCCGGCGGGCGCAACGATCTATGACAGCAACGACAACCCTGTTGAACGGGACATCACGTTGTCTTCCCTGTCGGGGGCCGCCATCGGCAAGGGCGGGTACCGGCATTTCATGCTGAAGGAGATTTATGAGCAACCTCAGGTGATCGGCGATACGTTGCATTCCTATCTGAACCCGGCCACAAGGCGGGTCACGTTGCCGTTGTCCTTTGATGCTACAACGGTCAGTCGATTCACGATTGTTGCCTGTGGTACCGCGTTTCTGGCGGGCATGGTTGCCAAGTACTGGCTCGAACAGCTTGCCCGAATGCCGGTCGAAATCGATGTGGCATCGGAATTCCGTTATCGAGCCGCCGACATGCCGGAAAACGGCGTTGCCATTTTCATTTCGCAGTCCGGTGAAACCATGGATACCCTGGAGTCCCTACGCTATACCAGGAGCCGGAACCAGCATATCGTTTCCGTGGTGAATGTGCCGGAGAGTACCATCGCCCGCGAATCGGATGCCGTCTGGCAGACCTATGCCGGACCGGAAATCGGAGTCGCCTCAACCAAGGCCTTCACCACCCAGTTGACCGTGCTGGCCTGTCTGACCATCGCCGTCGCCCGGGAACGCGGAGCCCTTGATGGCGCGGGAGAAGCCCGCCTGATGGCCGCCCTGACCGAGGTTCCCGCCCGGGTCGCCGAGGTTCTCAACCATGATGAACACATTCAGGATATCGCCCAGAAAGTCGCTGAAGCCCGTGATGTCCTGTACCTCGGGCGGGGGACCAGCTATCCCATCGCGCTGGAAGGCGCGCTGAAACTGAAAGAGATTTCCTATATTCATGCCGAAGGCTATGCCGCTGGTGAAATGAAACACGGCCCCATTGCCCTGATTGATGAAACCGTACCGGTTATCGTCATCGCACCGACGGATCCGTTGTTTGAGAAGACCGCCTCGAACTTGCAGGAAGTGGTTGCCCGCGGCGGGCGCGTCGTGTTTTTCACCGATCAGGACGGCGCGGAAAAGTTGCGAGGAATCGCGGCGGAGACCGTTGCCTTGCCTGCCGTTGATCCGTTTGTCGCCCCGATCTTGCAGGCCGTTCCCGTGCAGTTGCTGGCCTATCACGTGGCCGTGGCAAAGGGCACGGACGTGGACCAGCCGCGCAATCTGGCGAAAAGCGTGACGGTGGAATAGCCTCAGCGGGTCAGGGTTGACCAAGCGCCGCAAGGAGCGGTTGAATATGACCCCGGTAGGGCTCCCACCGGCCAACAGAATCCGTGTAGATGGGTTTTTTGACCTGTGCCAGGCTGGCCGTTTTGACGGCCTGTCGCCCTTGTTCCGGGTTCAGGTACGCTTCATCCCATTGCAAGCCACAATGATCCGTCAGAGACCGGATTGATATCGCCGGATTGGCGACAAGGTCTTCATACACGGCATCATAAACAGTGATAGGCAGCACCGATTTCCAATGGTCCATCATGTGGGCATAATGATTGTAAAAATGACCGAGCATTTCGAGATCATAGGAATGCTTCATGGCATTGAAGCCGAAATGATTGCTGTAACAGGACAGACAGATATCGACAGAATTCCGCACGCAATGAACAAATGTCGCGCGCGGGAACAGCGTCGCCATCAATCCCAGGTTCATGAAATTCCGGGGCGACTTGTCGGTAAACCGCCCCCCCCCTGCTATCCTTTGAACCCGTCTATGATGAG
The DNA here is from genome assembly GCA_963921245.4 of Rhodospirillales bacterium. Classification (GTDB taxonomy): domain Bacteria; phylum Pseudomonadota; class Alphaproteobacteria; order Rhodospirillales; family Casp-alpha2; genus JABJGO01. The sequence continues at coordinate 2,128,866 of CAWUEY030000001.1, forward strand.
CCGCTGCCATCTCGCGCACCTGATCCAGTGAACAGGTTCGCCTCTGGTCGGTCGTCTGTTTCAGAAACTGCCCACACAGAGCATCCATATCCGGTCGCTCGCCACCGGCACGGGTGCCTGGTCTTCGGGTCACGATCTGCTCCACCAACGTAGTGCCCGAACGTGGCATACCAACAATGAAAATCAGCCCGTCGCCACATCGGTCATCGCCAACAGGCTGCCGGTTCAGGATACCGGACGCACGGTCCAGGAAATCCCGATTGAAGGCCGACTTCAGCGTATTGAAGGCGCGGTCATAATCATCTTTTTCCATGGGCTGGCGCAACCAGACCAGTCCATTGGCACGGTGATAGTGTTGAATAGCGGTACTGTGCTGTTTGTCGTTTTCATAGAGTTTGCCGAGCGCAAACTCTATTCTGACACGATCTTCGTGACTGATCAGCGGGTTTTCGAGGGCCGTCTCGGCCCTATGGATTACCGCACTACGCGATAGCGTGGAGACATCGTTTTTATCCGCGACATACGCCCAGAAAAACAGGGTGGACGGCTCTCCCGGATCCTTATCCAGGGTTTTTTCCATGAGAGCGATCGATTCTTCGAGTTTTCCGCTTAACCGAAGGGCCCGCGCACGAGCCACCATGACGTGGACAGTACCGCTTTCGGATTTTTCGACATTTTTCCATTGCGCCTCAGCCTCGGCAGGGTACCCTAAATCGCCCAAAGCACTGCCCAACAGGGCACGGGCGCGCGTGTTGTCAGGTTGGCTGTTCACAACCTGACGTAAAACCTGAACTGCGCGATCAGGCATGATTTGATGGATAAATTCTGCTCCCAGTGCCTCGGCAACCTTGACGTTTTTATTGCCCTTTTGAAGGGCTTCGCTCAAAAAACGCAGGGCATCTTCATGTTTGCCAAGATGCTGGGTAACCAGACCGAGATTCCCCAGATTATCGACGTCATCCGGTCTGCGGTCCAGGGCATCTCTGAACAGACCTTCGCTTTCTTCGAAAGCACCCTGTGAGTAACGAATAGCACCCAGCGCACTCATTCCAACAGGGTTGCCCGGTTGCAGCGTCAGCAGGTTTTTGAAGGTTGAAGCGGCCTCATCAAGATTGCCCATCTGCATGGCAACCCGACCATAGAGTGTAAGCACCTCGGGATTGCTACCCGAGCCCGCAGAGGCCAAATGAACCTTTAGAGCCCTGGCGGCTTTCCTGATCTGCCCTTTCTGGAGCATTGTTTTGATGACATCCAGTGATTTGGGCTGTGAGTCGGCCAATGATTCAGCATGTGATTCGCGCCGTTCTTCGGCCTGGGACTCAAGAGATTTTCGACGGCCTGTCATGACGCTTCCTCGCCCGGTGGTCGGAAAGCACCGGACCGGGGTAGCGGAATAGCATCGAAGGCGATACAGATTCGCTCTTCCCCGCTCTCGAACGGCACAGTCCGGTGCCAGTAGTGCGACGGGAACAGAACCATCATGCCTTCTCGGGGCAATCGGTGGTGGCGAGGCGGTTCGCGACGAACACCGAACTTTTCATTGGGTGGACCGAACTCGATACAACCGGGCGCGCCCCGCGTCAAATCGACCTCTGTCGGAACTTGGAGATAGTACACGCCGCTAACCATACCGCTGGGATGATTGTGAGGGGATTGGTACCCCTGGGAGTGCAGAATGACCCCCCACCCGATCAGGTTCCAGGCCTCAGACCACACGGTTCCCGGTTCGCCGGTATTATGGGCGGCGTCCGAGATGTAATGCTCGATAGTCCGGTTCACGAGGTCCATGAACGAAGCAATTGCCGGGGACGCATGCACAAAGATATCCCCGGTCTGGAGCCCCCCTATCGTGGATTTTGTAGTCCTTTCCCCTCTCAAGGTCGGATGATTGCGAATATCATCGATCAGGGTGTGGTGAAACTGTGTCAGGGAATCATATCCCGATGGCGCATTTTCAACCATTGTCGCGGAAACAAAACGCGAATAGTCGAGCAGGTCGTCGTACTCCTGATCCCGGCCCATTTCCCAAAGCAACGTGGAATAGGCACTGATGATCTTCCGGTCCTCTCTGGCACCCTGCATGGCACGCTCCAACAAAAGAGCAGCCCTGTCCAGCTCACCATCATGTATGAGCAGTGTCGATGCGTTTAGAAACCCCTCCCGAGAGTTCGGATACAGTTCGTGGGCCTGTAAATAGCTCTCCACAGCCAAACCGTGTTCGCCCTCCAGCCGGTAAACATCGCCAAGCAGAAGGTGAACGCGCGGGTCCCGAGGCGCGTCGCGGGCGGCCTCGTCCAGTGCCTGTTTTGCGGGTTGAGAGTCCTTTCGTTTCAGGTGCACTTTCGCCATCTCAACCAGCGCACCCGCCCGCAGCGCAACGCCATCCGAATGGCTTTCGGAGAGTCTGATCACCTGGGCGTTGGCATGCAAACAGGCCTCTAGGTCGTCCTGATTCTGGTATATCCGCGCCAGCATGAACCACGCTTGAGTATTGTCAGGTGCACAGGAAACGGCGTGTTCAAATGCCGTTTTGGCTTTCAGCCGTTTCCCGACCTGTTGATAAGCCCGACCCAGGTTAAACAGCAGGGCACCATCCGGTGCACCAAGCAACGTGAGCGCTTTTTCCAAAAAGGTTATCGCCATACCGGCATTCCCCTGCGCCGCCAGAATGGTTCCTTTCAGGGCGTTGGCATGACCGTGTTCCGGGTTCTCATTGAGTAGGCGTTCCACGTCCCGCAGCGCCAATGCCGGTTGATTGTTGCGAAAGGCGGCAAGGGCCTTGCCTAGATCACTCTTACCCAGATTACCCTTACCCAGATCACCCAAGCCCTTGCCCGGATCACCTGAAGAATCTTGCACGCCACGCCTCGATAAAATTGAAAATGGATCTAGTTCAGGGCTAGGTCTTCATTGCGCAATTGCCGCGCCCGCGTGAGAAAAGCATCTTCAATTTTCGATGCTGTTCCCTCCGGCACCGCCGCATCACGCCAGACATTGTTATCCAGGACCTGTCGGAAAACGGAAACGCGAACCCCGTCAGCGCGCAACTGACGACCCAGGATATAGACATTCAGTTTGAACCGCTCGTTTGGTGATTCAGGTGACGCGTGCCAATCGGTAATAACGACGCCACCAAAGGGGTCGGCGGAGGTGACTGGCATGAAGGAAATTGTATCCAGTGTCGCCCGCCAAAGATAGGCGTTCACCCCCAACGAACCGGACCCGGTGCCATTGTTCAAGGATTTCTCATCGCCACCGAACAATGTCAAACCATCTTCACCGAATAAGCCCTCACGAGAGCGATCATATTTGCTCGCTTCACCACGTTTTACCGCTTCGCGTTCGGAACGCGGGACATTCTCTTCTTCGACGCCGATCGTACCGCAGGCCGTTAACATTCCGCACAATACAAGTGCTGCAAAAGTACCCGTCCATTTACTCATTGCTGTTACTCTGCTTCTCAATGCTGATTCTTAACGCGAATTTTCACTGCTAATTCTCAACGCCGCCGAAATCAGGCTGCTTAGTCATATCCCACATAGTCATACAGTATACCGGGAATCCGGGCAACCATCACGTTGTCATGGCGCAGCGGCAAGACGCCGGATCAATGGTTCAAGGTGATGTTCATAGTGTTTCCATCGTCCGATGGACGACTTGAAAACAGGTAATCGAACCTGCCAGTCACTGGGCGTCGCCACCTGCCGGTCCGTTTTAAAGAACGACAGACAACCGGACTCCCAGGGCAATTCACAGTAATCCAGAAGCCTTCGCGTCTCCGTTTCCTGATCCGCAACGACGTTTTCATACTCGAGCGTGAACACCCTGTCAGAAAACCGTTTGGTCCACTTATCCATTACCTGCCCGTAAAGTTGGAAGAACGATCCGATCGTTTCCAGACTATTGGTAAAATCCCAGTTTGCCTTGAAATCCGTAAAGTAAACGGACAGACACGTATCAAGGGGATGGCGTTTGCAATGCACCAGCCGGGCATCGGGGAACAGCCGCATAATCACAGGTAACCAGGCAAAATTCATTAGTGATTTGTCTGTTACCACGGTCTCTGGACGGGCAGGTCGCCCCATTTTCGCTTCAACCGCCTCAATGAAACGGGATCGAACGGTGTGCAGGGCTTCTGTCCCTCTGCCCCTCTGTCCCTCTGTCCCGCCACCGCCCGACCGACCAGCAAAATCCGGGGCGGCGCCAACCAGCATTTCCGGGAAGAGATGTCCGAGGGTCGCATTAATTATGTTGAGCTCGCCAAACGATTGAACCGCGGAATGGCTTGCAAGAATCTGCTCAATCAACGTGGAGCCCGACCGTGGCATTCCAAAAACAAAAATCGGGGCAAAGGTATCCGTATCCACCACCGGAATGTCTTCGGGGTCCATTTTCAGAACGGCTTCAAGAACCTTACCCGCCGAACCAGCCACTCCCCTCTCAAAACCCCGTGACCCCGGGCCGCCAGAATTATGGTTGGTTTCACCAAGGGCATTGGCCTGACTGTAGAAACCAAACGCTTTGTCATACGAGCCAATGGCGTCGTAATGTTTGCCGAGGGCAAAACCGATATGTCGTTTGTCTGCCTCCGACAGCTTCGGGTCCGTAAATGCGGACTCTGCAGCGAGCGCCTCAGAAGCGTTCAGGGTCAGTCGTCCGGTTCTTGCCAAACCACTCCAGGCCTCTGCTAGCCGGGGATTTAACCGGATTGCGCACCGGAACTGTTCGGCCGCTTGTTCAAATCGCCCCAATTGCCTGTACGTCAGACCCAGATTATGATAGGTACCGGCAAACGTCGGGGCGAGCTTTATGGCGCACTTGAGGGCCTGAACCGCCTCTTTCGCGCGGCCCAGGCGGCGCAGGACGTTGCCCCGGTTGTTATGGGTTTCAGCGTCCTTGTCATTGGCACGAATTGATTTTTCAATCAGCGTCAAGGCCTCTGCGGACAGCCCTCTTTGATGATGGATCAACCCAAGGAAGTGTAGCCCGGCGGCGTGGCGGGGGTTTTTCTCAAGAACCTGGCGATAGAGCTTTTCGGCTTGCTCCAACTGTCCGTTCTGGTGGTGTTTTCGGCCCACAGAAACAAGAAAATCCAGATCATCCGATACCGGTGAGGTTTTTGATTTGCGGGTCACGAAGCAGGGATCCGATTATTCAAACAGGTGGGTTTACAGGCGATGATACAGGTGCCAGGTCGCCCAGACCATCGAATAGCGGCGCGAGGCGGTTTTCGTACCGGCGCCACCGTTCCACGGAATTGGTATTCATGCCTTGTCGAACTTGCCAAATACTGGCGGTTGTTACCATATGATCGGACCCTTCGAAAGACAGACACTGATCAGACCAGGTAAAACCACAGTGATCGGCAATTTTCCGGCCTTCCAGGCCTGGGTGGCGAACAAGGTCCTCGTAATCCACGTCAAGGATTTCCATGGGCAAAACAGCGCGCCAATGCGCCATGAGCCGCCCGTAGGCCCGATAATAACGACCGAGGGTTTTCAGATGAAACGAGAACTGTTGGTGGTACAGTCGAAAAAACTGAAAGTATGCGGAAACACACGTGTCCAGCGCGTTGCGTCGGCAGTGAATGATCTTCGCACCGGGAAACAGAACGGCAATCATCCCCAGATGAGAAAACAACTGCATTGCCTTGTTTGTGCGCCAGGTCCCCGGCGGCATCAAAGGTTGATATGCTCTCATGAAATCGTCTGAGCGCTGTTGGCGTTCCTCAGCCGTAGACGAGATGAGGAAATCACGCGCAGGCTTGCCGCCAATGTCCTGTGACCATCGGTGGATCTCAACCGATTCACCACCCGCCGAAACCCCATCCAGCCTGGAGAGAATTTGCTCCAGAACCGTTGTCCCTGAGCGTGGCATCCCGACCAGAAACACCAGCCCTTGCCCGTTTTTTCCGCCAACCGGGCTAACCCTGTCAAAGAACGCTTTGTCATAGCGTTTTCGAATATCATCCAGTTCCGTCGGTTGTTCAATAGCATCATCCGGCAATCTCGCCCGGATCATTTTATTGCCCTGGTCATACAGACCGAAGGACTCTTCGTAGCGCCGCAATGAATCGAGAATTTTCCCGCCCGCAAAATTCAACTCGGCGCGCTTGATATAGGGAATGTCAGGGCGTTGCAGCGCCGCCCTAATCATTGAGAGCCGGTCTTCCCGGTCATCGTCTGCGGCCCGATGATGCCCGCCCCCCATATCCGCAAGAACATAGTGGGCACCGGCGTGACAAGGGTCATGCGCAATCGCGTGGCGCAGAAACCGGCGGGCTTTTTTCAGGTTCCCGCCTGATAGATGGAATATACCATAATCGGCAAGAATATCGGCATCTCCCGGGTGGGTTTTTGCCGCCCGTTTCAACAATTTTTCGCCGTTCAAATTGTCGTTGTGGGCAAAGGCATTCCGGGCATCCAGCCGCATGACCGCGGCGTTGTCCGGGTCCGTTTCCTGTAACAGGCGAATAACCTTGTGGGCGGTTTTTTTATCGCCAAGCAATTGGGCGTTTCTGACAAGGGTCAGATATCCGGCCCGCCCCAAACGCTTTGACGTGCGCCATAGGTTTTGCAACTGATTATAGGAGTCCCGGTGCCAGCCATTGGCGTCGAGCGCGATCCCCAGGTTTTCAGCCGTCGAAAAATCCGCGGGGTTTAACGCGAGTGCGCGTCGAAACGCTGTCAGTGCCTCTTCCCAGGCAAACAACTGTGTACAGGAAACGCCCAGCAGTTGCTGGGCTTGCGCAGAATCAGGAAACTCGTCCGTCAGGGACCGGCAGGCTTTATGAAAACCTTTCCGGTCACCCTCAGCGAGAAAGGATTGCGTGTATAAAATACGCGCGCGGGTATAGGATTTCTGGTTGGGTTTGATGGCCTCCAGAAGCGATCTGGCTTCCTCAAACCGACGTTCTTTCAGGTATTTCAGCGCGGCTTCCATCAAACCCGTAACCGTCCCTTATCGTCCAGGTAGCGGAATTTCCGCATGGTTGCGCCATGATTGCGGACAATGAAGTCCACCTGATCCCTGTTCAGGTGATCGCGCCATCCCCCAACCTTTCCGCTTCTGAAAAAATTGCTGTGTGCCGTCGGCGGGGATTCAGCAAACCCGGATTGCTGTTCCTGTTCGGACAACGATTTGAAAGAACAGAAATCCATGGACCGTTGCAGTTTCGCCCTGTCCAGGGGAACCCGAAGAAATGAGATCAGTTGTTCAAAGGTTTTTCCCGGATTTTGCACCATGGCTTCATAAAACATAAAGAGCATGTAGACACCCTTGGCATTGGTCCAGGAGTTCACATGATCCGACCAGGAACCCAGGTCCTGATAGATCAAATCAGATGTTGGTGGCGCGGAAAGGTCGTGAGAGGCCAGCGCCTGAATGGCTGTATCAATCGATTGGTCATAGTGATTGGCAAATGAAACCGCAACATCCAGGGGGTTGCGGATAATATAGACAACGCCCGCTGTCAATTCGGGCGTAATTGTTGCCACACCGCCAAAATCGGCTTTTCTGTTGTGTATTTTGACCAGCGTGCTGGCGGCGGAACTGTCGGCCATCATCCGATGCGCCTGGGGTCGAGCCGCATAGACTTTTTCAGGGGAAAGAGTGGATATGTCGCCGTCAACAAAGGGTTCGTAGTACCGGATGTCCGCATCACCGGCACAGTACTTGTCCATGTCATTGATGGAAACGGGCGCTTCGCCACCAAACAGGTAGTTCGACAGGAATGCCCGGCACCACGTATTCCCTGACTTCGGGAAAGATGCCAACCACATATTCCCGTTCATGTTTATCCTCTTGGTCTGTAGTGAGATCCTACCAGATTCTATAACTTTGTTGTTCACCGGCTTCGTGGACAGCCTTCTATTCCATATGTTCAGGTTCTGATCCGCGCCGTTTTCCAGCACCGTCTTCTTGTGGCGTTAGATCCATCTTTATCTGGGCGTCTTCAGGCGGGAGCGGCAGGTCGGCAACCCTAATCACCGTCAACCCTTGTTTCTGCCCGAGTTTGAAGATTTCTCTGTCGTCCGAATAAATCACGGACGCCCTGTTGACCCTGGCAATCGCCACAATCTGTCTATCGTATTTGATCTTCGCCCATGTCCCGTCTTGATCGCCCTTCCTACTACCTGTCGTATCAATGGCACCACGGGTCATCGCAGCAACCTCAATTGCCGCAATCTCATCAAAAGGGGCTGGGCGAAATACAGCCGACGAATTGATCCGCGACAAATACTCAGGTGCCGCTTTGTCGGCGCGAACCAAAATCTCGCTTATTGCCGGTGCCGGAATAATGATCTTGGTAAGTGACTTTTCGAGATCGCTAATCAGGTGGTCTATTCTATCCCTGAACGCCTCCACCGGATCATTGGTCTCAGGGTGTCGTGGTGGCGACGCATCAGGATTGAGAAGCGCAATTAGTATTGTGGCGTCGAATACCACCATCAGTGCGTCTCGTCACCATATTCGCGCATACCTGTCAATTCAGACCAGGGATCATCAACATCTTGCCACCCGCTTCCGGGAATCTCGCGTAGTTTGGCAACGACGGCACTCAGGGGCTCATCGTCGAGAACCTCAAAACTGTAGATCGTGAAACGATTAAGTGTCCAGGTGCCATCGGCCTCCCGGGTCCACCGGCCCTCACCCCGGACCCGCAACTCGGACTGGAACAGATAGCGCCCCAGCGTACGGGCAATATCTCGTTTTGCCTGACAGATGTAGACCGTTGCGCCTTGTTCAAGGTGGACGGGAACGGGGTCGGATTTTCCGCCAACCATGATGACCTTGCCGTCCAGTGTTCCTTCCTGATTGAACGGGCCAAACACAACCGGTTCCTCCATCTCCCGGCCGGGGAACCTGATAATCTCTGCCTCACCATCCCCCGTCAGGGTGCCAACGGAGTTGTCGGCCTTGAGGCGCTTGTTTGTTTCCCTGAAAGCCTTCATCGCATCGCCCGGGCCATCACCACGCCGCACACGATTAACGCGCTCTTTTACGCGCGGAGCCGCATCATCTTCAATCTGATGGACCAGAACGGCACTGCTCTTTTCTATGCGAACAAAGTGCACGCTATCCTGCTCACCCAGCATTGTAGCGAGGTCCGCCATATACTGAGCAAGCCGCGCCATAGGCAGGGTGTCCGGGGTAAAGGCGTCAATCCTGAACCTGTATTCGTGCCGCTTCGGCATGACAGAACTTTCCTTCCGAAATTCTACCCGCCCGTCGAGTCCGCGTATGAAAAACTTTTGCCACTCAGCGCGTCCGCACCGCCAATCAGCCACAACACGAGTAAAGGTTATTTAGCAACACGTCCGCCTCGATAAAGGCGGAGACCACATCCTCGTCGCGAAACTCCCCCCGGCCCGGAACGGACATGACGTGCACTCCAGGACTGCAATTTGATTATACGAATCCGTTTTGGGTATCTCAAGTATAATAAGCCCCAAAAAAAGAAAGGGAGCGGATTTTCCGCTCCCTTTCTTGCACAAAACTGTGTGCCTGATCGCGACAAACCTAGAATGCAGCGTTCAGCATGATGGTACCGGCAGGACCCTTGGCGTTAGCCGTGCCACCATCTTCGGAATCTACGTCGAGGTAGACAACAGCGGTGGTTAAGCTAACACCGCCGCCCATGGCATAGTCGTGCGCGAGCAGGTAGGCCTTGCCTTCGGTGTCTTTTTTATTGTCGGGGTCGGCCTCAGCTTCGGCGAACACCGCGCTCAGGCCAATGGTGTGCGGGCCGGTTGCATATTTGGCACCAACAAAGATGTTATCGGTGTCACCGGAGGCGGTGATGTTTTTGTCGTCGGTTTGTTCGGCATAGCTGGCGCCCAGGGTCAGCCCGCCGAAACCAACTCGCAGACCGAATTGCAGATGCTGCACACCCTCGCGCGGATCACCGCCTGCACCAGTGCCCTGGTTCGTGTCGACGTAACCAACGGAAGCGGCGATCGATGTTCCGTCCATGTCGGTGACGTAGTTCGCACCGAGAGACAGGGTATCTTCGAATTTTTCCTCATCGCCGCGCCCGTCGTTCTGTTTGGAATCAGGCTGCCAGCCAACACCAACCTGCACACCGCTCATACGAGGCGTGTAGTAGGCGATCATGTCGGCGTCGTTGCCAATAGGCGCGGTATCGTTCATGAAACCGGAATGGAAGTAAGAAAGACCACCCGGAGCACCCGTGAACTGGGTGTAATGGTTGGAACTCAGACCAGCGTTACCAACCCACATGCCACCGGAGTAGTGCATTTTGTAGTTGGGCAGATTTTCCTGACCGATCTGAACGGAACCGAAGTCACCGGAAATGGTGAAGTAGTTCTCATCGATGAAGTTGCCGTTACCGTTCTCGGTTTCGAGCTGAACATCCCAGGAAAGGGAGATACCGTTGTCCATTTCGGTGGAACCGTTGAAATAGATTTCCCCATTTTCGTAGATGTCAATGTCGCCCCCTGCCGGAGGAGGACCGCCTCTAGAGGCTTTGACGTCGCCCACGCCGAGACCGAAGGTGTTCCAGCCGGTGACGGACATGTCAGCTTTTGCCGTGCCAGCCGTTACGGCGGTGACAGCAACAAGAGCGGTCGTACCAAGAAGAATTTTTTTCATAATTACCCTCTCAAATGTTCCTTTTTTAGCCCCGGCATAGGCCGGGGGTTTATAGCCTCGACAAATTTCTTTACACAGTCGGGGCCTGATCACACATCTGCATGCTCAGTGGCAGAATAAAGCCACAGGAACGGGGCCGGTTTCAAGGACCCAGACCCCTGTTTGGTAATAAATGTCACAGGGTGTGGCGAAAATGACACACATGGCCCTCTGGCTGAATTTCAGGACGTTATTTGAGAGTATGATGAACAGGTGGTCTACGGGGTTCAAAAGTCCCTGTATCCCCGGATATTTTTGTATCCACTCTGTATCCAAAGGCTTCGGCAAGCGGTCGAAGGGTCGATTTATAAGGCTCCAGGTGGTGTTCATACCGCCGCCAGCGTCCGCTCGCCGCTGCATACAGGGGCTTAACCACCTGGTGATAACTGGGATTATTGACACGTGATAACTGCCGGGCGTGCTCATGAAACGACAATGCCTTGTCGGTCCAGGACAATCCAACGGCCTCATACAATCGACGTGTTGTGGCTTCCTGGTCCGCAATCAGATCCTCATAGCGCACGATTTCATGGCGAATCGGCGCTTTTTCCGCAAACGTCCGCCACATCTCCATCAGGGAAACATAGGCCTTGACGGTTCCCGCCAGTGTCAACAGCGGATTGGTAACGGCGGAAGGCTGAAAGGCCTGCATATAACAGCTCAAACAGACATCCAGCGGATGCCGGAGCGCAACAATGAATGTTGCCGCCGGAAACAGGCGCCACAGCAGGGGAATCCGCATGAGGTTGAACGGAAACTTGTCCACAATCCGTCTGTTCCCCGTATCGGCGCCGACGTTTTCCAACAGGCTGTGGAAATAGGCATCACGTGCCCGCTCAAGATACTTTTGATCACCATCCGCCAGAGCGGCCGGGAAACCATCCGGGGACGCTTCAAGAACCGCTTTTGCCGCAAGGGACATGGGTTTCTCGTCCACAACCGTGACGTCGGCGTGGCTATCGAGAATTTGATGCAACACGGTTGTGCCGGAGCGCAGAAACCCGACGACAAACACCGGGGACTGGACGTCTGGAACAGTTTCAAGGCGCGGCAAAGAATCAAATTCCGTGGCTCTCACAAAGCTATCCATTTTGGCAACATCATCAAAAAACAGGGTGTCGGAGACCCCGCGTTGACGACTCAGGATGGAAAATTGCTGCTTTGCCAGACCGAAATGCCGAAAAGCACGATCATAGTCCGACTGTTCATTATAGAGAATGCCCAGCTCCTGAAAACGGGCCGCCCGATCCTTGACGTCCATGGACAAGTTTTCAAGCCTCTCCAGCCGGGCGGTGGCCTGCTCCACCCTGCCCGCCCGTCTTTCCAGCCGGGCGGCCTGTATGATCAGTCCCGGATGATCCGGGAATCGGGACAGGCCGGCCGCCACCATGCGCCCGGTTTCTTCCGTAGCGTTGGTTCTTTCCAGCATGTCACAGAGACTGACATAACCGGTTGATGCGTCGGGGCGCAGCTCAACCGCGCGGCGGACAAGGGCAATGGCGTCGTCCAGCCGGTCCTGACGGCGGCGCAAACTGCCGAGTGCCAGAAGAACCCCGGGATGGTCCGGTGCCAATTCATGGGCTTTTTCAAGGGAAATGGCGGCCTTGTCCAAATCCCCCCGTTCAAGGTGCACCTGGCCCAGGTTGTTGAGGGCGGCGATGTGTGCGGGCTGTTTTTCCAGAACCCGTTCAAGGACAGCCGCGGCCTGAACAAGATTTCCGGTCATCATCAGGGCATTGGCCAGCCCCGGACCTGCCTGTGCCATGCCTCCCGTATTCATTAAATCCTCAAAAACAGGGATCGCCGCGTTAGGCTTGCCGGACTGCATCAGAACATTTGCCAGATTTTGCCGGGCACCTCTATGAACGGGGTCGCGCGTCAAGACCTGCCGGAAAGAGTTCTCTGCCCCACTGAGGTCGCCCGTTTGGGCCTGAAGATTGCCGAGACAGATGGCGACGTCCGGATTGGTGTTACCCGCCTTCAGGGCCTGTTTGAACAGACGCAGGGCTTCCGGGACCGCCTGCGCACCCGGTGCCGATTGAAACAGGACAATCAGGGCGTCTGAATCCAGTGGATCGTTTTTTACGATCAAGGCAGCGGACGTGTTGGCGGCGGCGGCATTGCCCTGTTGAAGCGCGGTGGCTGCGCGCTCCAGTAACCGGTTCCGTTTTGCTGGTGCCAGAGGCCTGCCCATGAGATGCCCAATCACGCTTTAACTCATGACGATGAGTAGTCGTCTGTATTCATGACAATGAATTATCATCTGTATTCATGACAATGAATCGTCATCTGTACTCATGACAATGAATCGTCATCTGTATTCATGACAATGAATCGTCATCTATCGTGCATATCCCTACCACCAGGCGGTGGCAAGGGGCATAGCCTTATTCTGTTGCTTATTCTGTCATTGATAAAGTTTGACCAAACCGCTACCACATCTGACCACACATTCATATCAATCCCTATGGATCAGGACTCCGAACCATGGACCTCAAAGACACGTCCCTTTTCCGCCAACAATGTTACATAGACGGTGCCTGGGTTGACGCCGATGGCGATGCCACCCAGCCTGTCTTCAACCCCGCAACGGGTGAACAGCTCGGCACCGTGCCCAAAATGGGGGCCCATGAAACCCGGCGCGCCATTGCCGCCGCCAACGCCTCCTGGGGAGCCTGGCGCAGCTTGTTGGCAAAGGAACGGGCCAACATTCTGCGCAAATGGTTCGACCTCATGATCGAGAACACCGAAGACCTGGGCGTCCTAATGACCGCCGAGCAGGGAAAGCCGCTTGCAGAAGCGAAGGGTGAGATTGCCTATGCCGCATCCTTTATCGAATGGTTTGCGGAGGAGGGAAAACGTCTGTACGGCGACACCATCCCCCAACACGGCCCCGACAAGCGGATTGTCGTGATCAAGGAACCGATTGGCGTTGTTGCCGCCATTACGCCGTGGAACTTCCCGGCTGCCATGATCACCCGCAAGGCGGGGCCCGCCCTTGCCGCCGGTTGTCCGTTCGTCATCAAACCGGCCGGTGATACCCCCTATTCGGCCCTCGCCCTGGCAGAACTGGCCGCGCGGGCCGGTATTCCCAAAGGTGTGTTTAACGTGGTCACCGGCTCATCGGGTGCCATCGGTGGTGAAATGACCGCCAACCCCATTGTCCGCAAGCTGTCTTTCACCGGGTCCACGGAGGTCGGCAAGGTGCTCATGGAACAGTGTGCCGAAACCGTCAAGAAGACTTCCATGGAATTGGGTGGCAATGCGCCGTTCATCGTCTTTGATGACGCCGATATTGAGTCCGCGGTTGCCGGTGCCATGGCGTCCAAATACCGCAATACCGGACAGACCTGTGTCTGCGCCAACCGTATTTATGTACAGGACGCCGTATACGATGTGTTTACCGAAAAACTCTCCGCCGCCGTGGGCAAGCTGGTTGTCGGCGACGGCCTCAAGGGTGACACCCAGCAAGGCCCGCTGATCAACATGGCGGCTGTCGAGAAAGTCGAGGAGCATATTGCCGACGCCACCTCGAAGGGTGCCCGGATTGCCGTCGGCGGCAAACGTCACGACCTGGGTGGCACCTTCTTTGAACCCACCATCTTGACGGATGTAACCCAGGACATGGCTGTCGCCCGGGAAGAAACCTTCGGCCCCCTGGCACCGCTGTTCCGGTTCAGTGAAGACGCCGAGGTCATCGCCATGTCCAACGATACGGAATTCGGTCTCGCGGCCTATTTCTACAGCCGGGATATCGGACGCATCTGGCGCACCGCCGAAGCCCTGGAGTACGGTATCGTCGGGATCAATACAGGTATTATCTCCACGGAAGTCGCACCCTTTGGCGGCGTCAAGGAGTCCGGTACGGGTCGTGAGGGATCCAAATACGGTATCGATGAATTCTGCGAGATCAAATACCTCTGTATGGGTGATATCTGATCGCGTGGGCGGCGTCCGGTGACGTCTTCACTTGCCAACACCATCGACGAGGCCAACACCATCGATGAGGATGGCTATACCGACGGGGACGCCCGGCAATGCGCCCTTGACGCGGCACTTGACGCCGCGAAGCGCGCCGAAAAAATCAACGCGGCTCAGCGGGAATAGTGACTGGTTAGACCTGGGCAGCCATTCAATCCGCGGCAGCGGCCGTGAATTTCACCTCTATACCCTCAAGGATTCGTGATCGGGTCTTTGCATTCCCAGGCCAGGACACCATATTAGACACCATATTACCCGCCCAAATCATCAGAAACCCAGGAATTCCAGATGCCGTCCTATGATTATGATCTGTTTGTTGTTGGTGCCGGTTCCGGTGGCGTACGGGCGGCACGCATGTCCGCGAGCTTCGGTGCCCGGGTCGGGATTTGCGAAGAAATGCGGGTCGGCGGAACCTGCGTCATGCGCGGCTGTGTGCCAAAGAAGCTCCTGGTATATGGGGCACATTTTCACGAGGAACTCGAAGACGCCAACGCCTATGGCTGGAGCGTCGATCCGGCGACGGTGACACTGGACTGGGGCCACATGATCGCCAAAAAGGATGCCGAGCTTGATAGGCTCGAAGAAATTTATCATTCCCTGCTGGGCAATGCCGGTGTCGAGCTGATGAACGGACGCGGCGTTCTGGTCGATGATCATACCGTTGACGTGGATGGTCGTCAGGTCACGGCGGAAACCATCCTGATTGCGACCGGAGGCTGGCCGGCCATGCCGGACATTCCCGGTATTGAGCATGTTATCAGCTCTAATGAGGCGCTTGACCTGAAAGCCCTGCCGGAAAGCATGGTGATTGTGGGTGGCGGGTATATTGCCGTGGAGTTTGCCGGAGTATTCGCCGCCGCCGGTGTCAAGGTGACAGAGATTATCCGCGCCCCCAACATCCTGCGGGGTTTTGATGAGGATGTGCGCGAGCATCTTTGTCAGGAAATGACCAAAAAGGGCGTCACCATACTCTCGGACACGACCATAGCCGCCATTGAAAAATCCGCTGAAGAATCCGATGAAAAAACCGCTAAGGGGTATACGCTGACACTGGGTAACGGTGATACCCTGAACACGGGGCTGGTCATGTACGCGACGGGCCGCCGCCCGAAAACAACCGGCATGGGCCTCGAAACTGTCGGCATAGAGGTGGACCGAAAATCGGCTATCGTGGTCAATGATCGATACCAGACCTCTGTCCCGAACATTTATGCCATCGGTGATGTAACCAACCGGGTCAATCTCACCCCTGTTGCTATTGCCGAGAGCATGGTGTTCGCCCATGCGCTCTACAACAGCGCGTTTCGGGCCATGGATTACGATGCCATACCGTCGGCTGTGTTCAGTCAGCCGCCCATTGGTACCATTGGCCTGACGGAGGAAGCCGCTCGAAAAAACGGCGACATTGACGTCTATGTATCCCGGTTCCGCCCCATGAAATATACCCTTTCCGGGCGCGAGGAACAGGCGTTGATGAAATTGATTGTGGAGCGGAAATCGGATCGTGTTATCGGTCTTCATATGGTCGGACCGGACTCTCCGGAGATTGCCCAGGGTTTTGCCGTTGCCATGAAAGCGGGCGCAACAAAAGCCCAGTTTGACCTGACTGTCGGTATTCACCCGACGGCGGCGGAAGAACTGGTCACCATGCGCGAAAAAACACGATAACGCGGCCAATTCGCGATCAGCACGCGAGCGAACCAGACCCCGCTGAACGTGGTTTAAATCTCTGCATACACCCGGAATTGACTCCACAATTCGGGGTTATGGAGTATGCTTTTATGCACACTTATTTATGATACCCTGGGTATGACATCCTGGGCATGACACCTTGGGCATGGCAAGGACCCCGTTATGAGCGGCAAAATGATCACAGAGGAAAAACGCGGCGGCAAATGGCGGCAAACCGTTACGTGCTTCAGTTTGTTTCCGTCGATGATCGTGATCAAATGCTCGCAACCATGCCGGATTCAGGCGTTTTTTGATCACATGCCTGTGGTCTGAGCCAACCGCACCCGGCAATGTATATTCTCCAAGAACTTCTGGACCGGGTATCCGCCCGCAAGCCTATTCGTGTTGGTTTGATCGGTGCCGGAAAATTCGGTTCCATGTTTCTTTCGCAAATCCCCACATCGCCCGCCATCTCTGTCGTCGCTATCGTTGATCTTGACCCCGATGGGGCGCGGGCTGCCTGTCGACACGTTGGATGGGACGCGGATAGCGTTTTCGCAACACGGTTCACCAATACCATTGATGATCTGTTGCATATGGAAGGTGATCCCGTCGAGGTGATTATTGAGGCCACCGGCGACCCGGCGGGCGGACTACATCATGCCGCACGGGCCATCGACAATGGCATTCACGTGATTATGGTCACCGTCGAGGCTGATGTTCTCGCCGGGGCCTTTCTTGCTGAACGCGCCCGCAAGGCCGGGGTCGTCTACTCCATGGCCTACGGGGATCAGCCCGCGCTGACCTGTGAACTTGTTGACTGGGCCCGCGCCTGCGGGTTTGCGGTGACGGCGGCGGGAAAAGGAACAAAGTACCTGCCGTCCTATCATGTATCGACGCCGGATACGGTCTGGGACCACTACGGTTTGACGGCGGAACAGGCGAGGGAAGCAGGCATGAACCCGCACATGTTCAACAGCTTTCTGGACGGCACAAAATCAGCCATTGAGATGGCGGCAATCGCAAACGCCACCGGGCTGAACCCCCCACCGGATGGCCTCGTTTTCCCACCGGCGGGCGTCGGTGACCTGGCGGAAACCCTTAAACCATCCAGCGAGGGCGGCACCCTCCACCGGAAGGGACAGGTTGAAGTGGTTTCTTCCCTCAATCGCGACGGATCACCCGTAACCGGCGACCTGCGATGGGGTGTCTATGTGGTCATGGAAGCCCCCAATGATTATGCCGCCGCCTGTTTCAGGCAATATGGCATGAACACGGATGCAACAGGCCGATATTCGGCCATGTACAAACCCTTTCACCTGATCGGGCTTGAGCTGAATATATCTATCCTTTCCGCTGTCCTTCTGAACAAACCAACCGGCGCGACACGTGCCTTCAACGGAGACGTTGTTGCGATAGCCAAGCGTGGTCTGAAAACGGGTGACATGCTGGATGGTGAAGGCGGTTACACGGTGTGGGGGAAGTTGTACCCGGCCAATACCTCGCTGGCGCTTGGCGGACTGCCCATTGGATTGGCAAACAAGGTTAAGTTGACCGCGCCCGTTTCCGCCGGTCAGCCGGTTCGCTGGCGGGATGTGGCTTTGGATGAAACTGATGAAGCCGTTATCATGCGAAAAGCTTGTGAAGCGCACGTCATTTCATCGTGATGAGAATCAGGATTCCCATCAAACGAGCTGGATTTATTCATGTCCAGACAACCAGCCCGACCCTTTTTCCCGCTCGTCACTCAGCGCGTCCATCGCCTCGGACAGTGTTCTGTCTGGATACTGCCGACACCATTTCGACAACAGGACCGGAACGTAATCCAGACCCATATCAAAAACATCGCGCATGGTGGTTTTTCGATTCGTCGCCGATATGTACCCGGCGATCCAGCCTATGGTCTGGGCATAGGCGGGGTCCACGGCATCCTTGCCCGTGTTGGCATCGAACTCGGCCAGAAAGACCTGACAGCTCTCCACCCCGGCACCATACACCACATAATCGTCAGCCTTGCACCCACAGGTCTTGTCCTGTTTCAACTCGGCAGCTGCGCTGCCCGACGGCATAAAGCTGAAAAGCAATAAACCCGCAACGAACCATGCGACCATGGTACCTGTTTTCGGCTTAAGAGAGTTCATGGATAGAGACTCAATCGTACAAAACCTGTTTCGCGCGGACCAAAAAAATAATGGATCATGCCTGGCGGATTGATCGGTTTTGGTCGTAACGCTATGGTATGAAATGAAAAACAGATATGCAAAGCGTTCCCGTATTTGCGAGAAGAAAGTCCGCGCGATTGCGCGTTATTTCGCCACCGATTTGGCGGCCTCACAAACGGCTGAATTGACGTGGCCGAGAGCCTTTACGCTGACCTGCGCGGCAGACGGCGGATTTACCATCGACAAGGGTCGCAGCATATCGCCCAAACTGCCCTGAACCAATCACGCCCCATACCCACAGGGAACACGCTTCATGACCACTGACACCTCAATGACCACTGGCACCTCCAGCGATTTTTACATCGTCAGCCGGGAACCGGGCCATGTTGAGCATGCCCTGCCGGTCTGGGCCTCTAGGACCGGGAACACCATCGTCTACGCACCGGAGCCGCCCGCCGACTGTCATCGTGTCCATATTCCGAACGTCCCGGGTGCTTTTAGAATACTGAATCTGTTGAGCGACACGGAATGCGATCAGTTTATCGCCATCAGCGACACCCTCGGCTTTCATGACGACGCGCCTGTATCCCTGCCCAGACATATTCGCCATAACACCAACGTCAACTGGGTTGTGGATGAAAGCGTAGACGGTCCCCTGTGGGAGCGGTCCAGACAGTTCTTCGCAACCTCTACTTTCAGCGGACTTGAGCCTGTGGGCCTGAATGCCCGCTTCCGGTTCTACCGTTATGGCCCCGGCGACTATTTTGCCGCCCACACGGATGGTGCCTGGCCGGGGAGCCGGGTCAGAAACGGCGAGCTGGTCACGGATGCCTATGGCGACAGGGTGAGCGAAATAACGTTTTTGATGTTTCTGAGCGACGGTTACGAAGGCGGACGCACCCTGTTTCAGGTCACTGATCCGGAGACCGGTGAGACGGCGGTCTTTCCCGTCGCGACACCGAAGGGCGCGGCCCTGTGTTTCCCCCACGGCAGGCACCCGGATCACTGTCTGCACGCCGGCGAAACCATCGTGTCCCAATTCAAATATATCATCCGGTCCGATGTTCTTTATGGTTGATGGGCTTTATGGCTGACGGGCTTTGTCGCTGAAGGACAAGGCGCAAAAACAGCACCCATAGGAGGCAGGGTCTTTATGGCGAACCCCTTTTCCCGACGGGACGTTCTGGCCGCGACAGGTGCCCTCACCGCTGCCGGGCTTTTCCCCCGGAGCGCCCGCGCCGCAAACCCCGATGTGGTGGTTATCGGCGCTGGTGCGGCAGGAATCGCCGCGGCGCAGACCCTGTTGAAGAAGGGCCAAACCGTCGCCGTCCTCGAAGCGACAGACAGGATCGGCGGACGCGTTCACACCGACCACAGTATCTTCGGCGAACCCTATGACATGGGGGCGCACTGGCTGCATATCGGCAAGGCCAATCCGTTTGTGGGCTATGGTCAAAAACACGGCTTTGATATCTATCGCTCACCGGACCATGAAATCCTGTATGTGGGGGATCGGGAAGCCTCGGATGCTGAATACGGGCTCTACGAAAAGGCTCTCAACCACGCCTATTCCGCCATTTCCAGGGCCGGTGAACAGGGCCGTGATGTCAGCCCGGCGTCTGTGATCAAACGCAAGGACGCCTGGGACGATCTGGCTCACATGGTGATCGGTCCGTGGTCCATGGGCAAGGACTTCGCGGACTTTTCCTGCGCCGACTGGTACAGCGGGCCGGAAGGATCAAACTGGTACTGCCGCGAGGGTTTCGGCGCCGTCTGGGCCCATGGCGCACAGGGTGTACCCGTGGAGCTTTCCACGCCCGCAACCGGGGTCGACTGGCGCGGCAAGGGTGTCCGCGTCGATACCCCGAAAGGCACCCTACAGGCCAAAGCCTGTATCGTCACTGTATCGACTGGTGTCCTGGCCCGCGACACCATTCGCTTTGATCCTGCCTTGCCATCGAAAAAACAGGAATCGTTCCACGGCATTTCCATGGGGCTTTACAACCACATTGCCTTTCAGTTCCGCCGCAACATTTTTGGCACCCGTGATGATGGTTACCTGTTGTTCAAGGTCGGCCGGACCGACAGCGGCAGCCCAAGGGGATTCGGTATGTTGACCAACATTGGCGGCGCAAGCCTTTCTTTCGGCGATGTGGGCGGAAACTTTGCCAGGGACCTGGAAAAACAGGGAACGGATGCCGCTCTGGCCTATGGTCTCGAAGTACTTCGCCGCATGTTCGGCGGCGGCATCGACAAGGAATTCGTCAAGGGCCACGTCACCACATGGGGTCAAAACCCCTACACGCTGGGCTCCTACGCCTCTGCCAAACCCGGCGCGCGCACCCTCCGTTCAGCCCTTCGGGCGCCGGTTGGAGATCGTATCTGGTTTGCCGGTGAAGCGTGCAGCCCCGATCTCTGGGCCACGGTGGCGGGTGCCCACAAATCCGGGGTGGACACCGCGAAACAGATGGCGGGCAAGCTTATCTAGGCCGCGGTCAAGTGCAACAGACGGTGACCCGTGAGTTTATCTTTATCCACGGCGCGGGCCTTCAGGTAGGCCAGTGCACAAACCGCAGGCATCGCCTCCGGGGAAAAGTTACCGTGACACAAGCCACGGCCTCAAACGCGATCAGGAGCTTCCGGTACGATATCCGCATCCGGTGTCTCTCACTATTCCATTGTGGAATATTGAGCATATCACTTTTTCGTTTTGACGCCGCAAAAAACCGGTTCAATATAAAAGTAACCGTATACGGCTATACGCTTGGAGAATATATACGCGCATCGGAAGTACCGCGCCCATGAGCCCGTCAGTTTCCCCTGCCCTGGAACGTCTTGCCGCGTTCAGCGCCCAACCACCCGCCGGTCTTGACAGGGACGCACGGAATACAGTCCGCAACGCTTTCATTGACGTGCTCGGCTGTATGCGCATCGGTGCGAAACAGGCCGTCACAAAAAAGGCGATTGCCGCGACCCGCCACCGAACCGGTGCCTGCCCCGTTATTGGCTCGGGCGAAACCCGAAGCCCGGAAACCGCCGCTTTTGTCAATGCCGTCAGTGCCCATGCCATTGAGTTTGATGATTGGGAGATTCCCGGCAACACCCATTCCAGTGCCGTGGTATTCCCGGCCCTGCTCGCGGCTTGTGAGGGGCGGGATGTGTCCGGCGATCAGGTCGCCATGGCCTATGCCGTGGGGTTCGAAGCCATTGCGCGGTTGGGCGAAGCGCTGAATTTCGATCATTACGACGGCGGGTGGCATTCCACCGGCACGCTCGGCTGCATCGGGGCCGCCGCCGCTGTTGCCAACCTGTGGCAACTGGATGCGCCCGTTACCACCAACGCCCTGTCATTTGCGGTCAGTCGGGCTTGCGGATTTTCCGCACAGTTTGGCTCAGACGCCAAGCCGGTTCAGGCCGGTTTCGCGGCAGAGTCCGGATACACCGCCGCCTGTCTTGCCTGCGCCGGACTCACTGCACAAGCCGGTGTCCTGGAAGGCGACAAGGGATATGCCGCCCTCACCGCTCATTGCGATGCAAAGCGCTTGTCGGCTCCATTCGATCACCTTGGAGACCCGTTTGCGCTTTCCACCTATGGCATTGTCTTCAAACCCTATCCCAGTTGCGGTTATACGCACCGCATTGTGGATTGCGCCCTCGCTGCACGGGTTCGCTACGGTTTCGCCCCCGATGATATCGCCGCCATCGACATTCATCTGCCTGATTTCCATGCCGCGATCCTACCGTTCATGATGCCGAAGGATCAGCGTGAAGCGCGGTTCAGCCTGCCGTTTTGCGCGGCTCTCGCCCTGACCCGTGGCGCCGTTACCATGCAGGACTTCGCTGATGAAGCCTGGACCCACCCGGATATGATCTGGCTGATTGAGCGTACAACTGTGCGCCCGTTCAAACCCGAAAATCCCCTGATGAACTACGATCCTGCGGAACCTGACCGACTGGTGATCACGCGTCTTGATGGCACCATAATCGAAGAAACCATCGCCTATCCACTGGGTGCGCCACAGCGCCCTATGAGCCATAAACGGATCGTAGAAAAATTCGTTCAAAACGCGGGCACGCGGGCCACGGATACGGAAGCCGCTGAGAAATTGGAACGGCTCGCCCGCTGGATCGAAGCACCCTCGCTCACTTCTGTTTTCAAGGACTGGATCGTTTGACTATGACCATCGCAGCACAATCCCATCAAACGCCGGCGTCCCCGCGTCGGAG
Organism: Rhodospirillales bacterium; assembly: GCA_963921245.4. Taxonomy (GTDB): domain Bacteria; phylum Pseudomonadota; class Alphaproteobacteria; order Rhodospirillales; family Casp-alpha2; genus JABJGO01. The sequence continues at coordinate 2,151,560 of CAWUEY030000001.1, forward strand.
CGGCCGCACGGCGCGCCGGGCAGACCGTAAGGAAGGCGCAGGAAAAGGGCCTACCGAAGCCATCTGGCCCGGTATCGAAGGCGGGCGGTACAAGCCGCTGAAGGATGCCGACGTGATCGCCGTTGCCGATACCGCGTTGCGGATCCTCGCGGAAATCGGCATGCGGGATGCGACGCCGCGCTGCGTGGAAACCCTGAGCGCGGCGGGTGGACAGATAACCGATGACGGGCGACTGCTATTCCCCCGCGAGATGTCGGAGGCTGTGCTCGCCACGGCCGGGCGAAATTTCAAACTCCACGCCCAGAATCCGAACCTGGACCTGGACCCGTCGGGAACCCGGATTCATCTGGGCACATCCGGTGCCGCGGTCCATATCGTGGACAGTGCAACGCGAAACGTCCGTTCCTCTCGATTGGATGATCTTTACAACATGGCGCGCCTCGCCAATGTGCTGGACAACATTCATATGTTTCAGCGCACAGTGGTTGCCTGTGACGTGCCAGACCCGTTCGAGATGGACCTGAACACAGCCTATGCCTGTTTGAGCGGTACAGCCAAACCGGTCGGCACCAGTTTCGGCAATGCGGAGCACCTCAAACCTGCCATCGACATGATGCACATGGTCGCGGGCGGTGAGGACGCCTTCCGCGCCCGACCGTTCCTGTGTGTATCCACCTGTTTTGTTGTGCCGCCATTGAAATTTGCGGGCGAGGCCCTGGGCGTCATTGAGATGTGCTGTGACCAGGGCGTGCCCCTGAAACTGGTTTCGGCGGGACAGGCGGGCGCGACTAGTCCGGCGGCCCTTGCCGGTGCGGTTGCCCTTCAGACGGCAGAAGTCCTGTCCGGCGTGATCTATGCCAATCTGCTGAATCCCGGCCATTCGGCCCTGTTTGGTGCCTTGCCGTTTGTCTCGGACCTCCGCACCGGTGCCATGTCGGGGGGTAGTGCGGAACAGGGCTTGCTGATGGCGGCCTGCGCCCAGATGGCTCAATACTTCAATATCCCCTGTGCCGTATCGGCGGGCATGACTGATTCCAAAATACCCGATTTTCAGGCGGGATACGAAAAGGGTTATACGGAATTGCTCAGTGCGCTGGCGGGGGCCAATCTGATTTACGAGGCGGCTGGCATGTACGGTTCCCTGCTGGCCTGTTCGCTGGAAAGCTTTGTTCTGGACAACGATCTGATCGGCGCGGTCATGCGATCGGCCCGTGGTATCGAAGTGTCCGAAAAAACACTGTCGTTCCAAACCGTAAAAGACGTGTGTATTGACGGCCCGGGTCATTTCTTGGCTCACCAGCAGACCATGGACCTGATGCAGGCGGACTATTTTTATCCGCTCCTAGGCGATCGCCGCACGCCCCAGGATTGGGCCGAGAACGGGTCGCCGGATATCCTGGAACTGGCGCGGGAACGCACCGCGGTGCTGCTGTCGGCACCCCTGCCTGACCACATACCGGCGGACGTGGATCGGGCCATCCGCGACCGTTTTCCGATCCATGTGCGGGAAAGAATTTAGGAAATTATCCCTTGACATCCATCGCGACCCGGATACTCTTTTGCGCATGTGTCGTTGGCAAACCTATTGCGGTCCCGAGATGACCCTGGACACCCTGATCTATGAGCCGGAACATTCGCTCATCGATCAGAGTATACATGCCCTGGAGTCCAGATCCGCCATCAATGCCGACGGTGTCGGCGTGGGCTGGTACAGTGTTCTCAAGGAACCGGGCCTGTACCGTCAGATCCAGCCCGCCTGGAGCGACATGAACCTGCGCAACCTGGCCCGTCACATCTCGGCGGATCTGTTTTTTGCCCATGTGCGGGCGTCCACGGGAACCGCGGTCAGCATGGCAAACTGTCATCCGTTTGTGCACGGTCACTGGATGTTCATGCACAATGGCAGCATTAGCAACTTCGCCACGGTGCGCCGGGACATGGAAGCCGTTATTCCGGACTCGTTTTATGGCTCGCGCCTCGGCACGACAGACAGCGAGGCTTTTTTCCTGATGATGTTCGCCAATGGTTTGGAACAGGATGCGGGGCACGCCTTTCACCGAACCATTGAAGCGGTGGAAACCATCCAGAAAGATCACGGATTTGAGCCGGGCATTTCCATGGCCGCCGTGGTCACGGACGGCAAGGCCATCACCGCCGTGCGTTATTCATCAAACGGGATGCCGCCGACGGTCTATTGGGATGGTGCAGGCGACAAGCTGATCCTGGTGTCCGAGCCCTATACCGATGACCATGATCGCTGGACCGCCGTACCGCCGTCGCATTTGATCCATGCCAGCCGCGACGGTGTTGGGGCTATTCAGCCGTTAGGCTGAAACCTTTAACCAGTGCCGTTAGGCTGAAACCTTTAACCAGTGCCGTTAGGCTGAAACCTTTAATCAGTGCCGTTTTAGGCTGATTTATCATGTTAAGGACCATCCGGTGTATGGGTCGTCTTCCGCATAACCAAACCCATCAATCCACGGCAACAGTGTCTCCATAACAGGTTCCAGCGCCGCCGCGTACCGCCGCCAGCGGTAGCGGGATCGGGTGTAGATGGCCTCGGTGACCTGATGATAGCTGGGTGTATCAATACGGCCCTGCGATCTGGCCCGTTCGGTATAGTCCCGCATTCCGTCTTCCCAGGGCAGGTCGAGGTACGCCAGCAACCGGCTGATTTCTGCCTGGAAATCAGTCACCACGTCTTCGTAGCGAATGGTGTGATGATCCGGGTTTAATGTCGTCTGATAGTGAGTCCACAACCCCATGACCCGGTCGTAGGTCAGGGCCGCTCTTTGGATAGAATAGAAATTGGCCATGGCCGGATTGGGACGGAAGTTCTGCATGAAACAACTCAGCACCACGTCACAGGGATGCCGAAGCGCCAGGACCAACCGGCTTTCCGGAAACAGCGTACGGATCAGCCCCACATGGATAAGATGGAGCGGGAACTTGTCAACGACCCGTTGTTCCGTTGCCCGCCGGGTCTCGCGGGTAGCCGCGTCAATGTAGACCTGTCGCAGTTCTGTGATGGTATCGGGGTTGAGGTCTGCAAGGCCTGACGGATAGCCCCCCCTCACCGGCATATGTCGGAGCCTTGCAATAACCTGGTCCAGCATGGGGCGTTCTTCGACCATGGTGAGGCCCGAATGCGCATCCAGCACCTGTCCCAGCAGTGTGGTGCCCGAGCGCGGAAACCCAACCAAGAAAACCGGGTCACGGTTGTCATTAGAAGACGATTGCCGGGATGGTTGGGAAAAGGTTGTTGCGCTCAGGGTTGCAACGGTTTTCAAAAACTGATCACCGAGACTCTTGTCCACCCCCGCCGCGTTCAACGCGTGACGGTTTCCCGCTTCCATAGCGGCAAAGGCCTCTGCCGGATGGTCCAGCCGATCGAACAGACGGGATTGCTCAAAGGCGATATCCCGGGCCAAGGGTGCCGGCAGCGTCTCTAGCGAGAACGAAGACAGACGATCAAGACCGCTCTGAAACTGCTCCGCTCGCCGGTCGCATTTCGCCAGCACCAGGTTTGCGTGAGGATAGTCCGGCTCGGCGTCACGAGCCCGCGCGGCGGCGTCGCGGGCGGCCTCTAGGCGGTTGGTTTCTTCGTAGAGTGACGCCAGGTTTGCCAGTGCCTCTGCATAGGTACTGTCGAGCCGCACCGCCCGTTCAAACGTCTTAATCGCCTCATCCGTGCGACCGCTGCGGGACAGGGCATTACCGAGAGCGTTAAATGCCGGTGCCAGGCCCGCGTTCAGGTGAACAGCTTTCTCCGCCACCCGAACGGCGTCTTCAAGCCGACCGAGAGCGAGGAGCGTACCGCTCAGATTCACACAGGTTTTGACGTCATTCCCGTCGAGGGCCAGAGCCTGTTGAAAGGACTGTTCCGCCTCTGCATGTCTGCCGAGACGTGTCAGAACCGTGCCGCGATCATTCCAGACACCGGCACGGGTGGGTTCACGCTCCAGTGCGCTGTCATAGGCGTCGAGGGCCTCGGGCAATTGTCCGGCGGCTTTCAGTGCCAGCCCCCAGTTGGCAAAATACTCGGGGTTTTCAGACCCGCCCTTGATGGCCTCTGCGATGGACCGGGCGGCCTCTTGAGGCTGTCCGTGCTGAAACAGCATGACACCCAGCAAGTGCCGGGCATTGATATCGCCCGGATGATCGCGGACGTGCTGTTTGGCCAGCGTCACCGCTTTGGCAATCTGGCCCGCCCGCATGGCCTTAATGGCCTGGGCGCGTTTGCTGGGTGGTTGTCTCCCGGTCATGGAGAACCCCTATATAATACTTGTGCAGTCCTGGAAATCGCTCTACCGAACGACACGTCTGTTCAGAGACAGTGCGCGATGGCTTCTTCGAGCGTGAACTTTTTCTCGAACAATGCCCAGCCGGTAACCGCACCGGCGATATTCGGCAAGTACTTCAGGGTCGACAGGTCATCCAAGGACTTGACCGTGCCACTGGAAATCACCGGGACACTGAGTTGGCGGGCCATCTCCGTGGTTTTGGCAAAACTGCTGTCGGGTAGATCATCGCTACGGTCGATATCCGTATAAATGATGGTGGTTACACCCGCGTCCTGGAATTGTTTTGCAACCTCCAGCGGGGAAACCGTCGCGGTTTCACGCCAACCCTCAATCATGACGGAACCGTTGCGCTCGTCCACACTGACCGCAATCCGGCCAGGAAACTGGGCGCAGGCTTCCATGACCAGTCTGCGGTCCATGATCGCGGCCGTGCCCAGAATGACGCGCCCGGCCCCCTTGTTAATCCACCATTCGATGGAGGCCATGGTGCGAATCCCACCGCCGACCTGAACCTGCGTATCGATAGCGTCGATGATTTCAATGATATGCTCGGCATTGTGCCGCCCGCCCTGTTTCACCCCATCCAGGTCAATAACCTGCAGCCACTGAGCGCCAGCGGCGGCATACTCCCTGGCCACCTGGACAGGGTTCAGGTCATAGAATTTCGCATCCTCAAAACTGCCGCGATGCAAGGCCGCGCATTTGCCAGCGAGCAATTCAATTTCAGGGACAATCATCATGGCCTGGTCCTCCTGAGGGGCTGTGCCTGTTCTGGCGCTGTTTTGATTGTTTTACAGGAACCATGATAGCCTATTTCGGACATCAGGCATTCTGTTTTCGTCAAGATTTTTAGGCAAGGCGCACAACCGGTAGGCTAAGATCTGCTAAATGGCTGGAAAAACCTGAGCGAGCGGCGTATATCCGTGGCGGCGGAGATCCTGTGACGCCTGTAGACGCATCAGGACGAACACCCTGGAAATACAACACCAGGTCAAGGCATAGGGAAGGATGGAGCCATGGCGGACAAATGGACGCCCGATAGCTGGCGTGGAAAACCGGTCGTGCAAATGCCCGACTATCCGGATGGAGAACACTTACAGTCGGTTGAAAGTCAACTGGGCGCATTTCCCCCGCTGGTTTTTGCCGGAGAGGCACGCAGGCTCAAACGCTCGCTCGCTCAGGTCGCAGAAGGCAAGGCCTTTCTGTTGCAAGGTGGTGACTGCGCCGAAAGTTTTGCCGAATTCCATCCCGACAACATCCGTGACACGTTCCGGGTGTTACTGCAAATGGCCGTTGTTCTGACCTTCGGTGCCGCCTGCCCGGTCGTCAAGGTCGGTCGGATGGCCGGGCAGTTTGCCAAACCGCGTTCCGCGAAGACGGAAACACAGGATGGTGTTGAACTGCCGAGCTACAAGGGCGACATGGTCAACGGCATGGGCTTCACCGCCGAAGAACGGATGCCGGACCCGGACCGGTTGCTGCGGGTTTACAATCAATCGGCGGCGACCCTGAACCTGTTGCGGGCGTTTGCGCAAGGCGGATACGCAGACCTGCACAAGGTTCATCAGTGGAATTTGGGTTTTGTTGCCGACAGCGCCCTCGGTCACCGATACCAGGATCTGGCGGACCGGCTGGATGAAACGCTGGCGTTCATGGCAGCCTGCGGGCTGACGTCCGAAACGGCACCGCAAATCCATGAAACCGAGTTCTACACCGCTCACGAAGGTTTGCTGCTGAACTACGAACAGGCCATGACCCGGATCGATTCCACCTCAGGAGATTGGTATGATACGTCCGCGCATATGGTGTGGATTGGTGATCGCACCCGTCAGCTTGACCACGGTCATGTAGAGTTCATGCGCGGCATTGCCAACCCCATTGCTTTCAAGGCCGGGCCGTCATCGGACCCGGATGAAATGATCCGCCTGATCGACATCCTGAACCCGCACAACGAACCCGGTCGCCTGACGATTATCTCGCGAATGGGTTCTGACGGTGTGACAGAACACCTGCCCAGGCTGATCCGCAAGGTAAAAACCGAAGGCCGGTCCGTGGTATGGGTATGCGATCCCATGCATGGCAACGTCATCAAGGCGGATTCCGGCTACAAGACCCGACCGTTCGAGCGGATCCTCAGCGAGGTTCGCGGCTTCTTCAATGTACATGACACCGAAGGCACCTATGCCGGTGGTGTGCATCTTGAAATGACAGGTCAGGACGTAACGGAATGCACCGGCGGGGCACAGGCAATATCGGATGCCAATTTACAGGACCGTTATCACACGCACTGTGACCCGCGCCTGAATGCCAAACAGTCGCTGGAAATGGCATTCCTGCTGTCTGAAATCCTGAAGGAAAATCGCCGGTTAGAACCGAGAAAAATCGCCGCCCTGTCCTGAACAAGGAGATGTCATGAGCGAGCAACAGCAATCCCGGCGGGGACAATCCGTGACGGATCATGACGGTCACATACACGCGTGGTCTGACAATTATTTCCTGAAAACGCGCAAGATTGTTCGCCGCTTCGGTGATATTGACGTGACCTATGCCATCTTCATGCGGCGCCCGGTTCTGTTTACCCCGCGTATCATGTTGAACTGGATCAACGACGCTGCCAGGGCCCGCGGGTTCGACCTTAAAGTGGACCTCAATTATCAGGAAGGCGACTGGGTGGGTGCCGGTGAGCCATTGATGTATCTGACCGGGCCGTTCTCTGAACTGGTGGATCTGGAAACCCTGTACCTGCAAAAACTGGGGGCCGCCTGTATTGCCGCCTACAATGCCTACACCATGTGCATGGACCTGCCGACCGTCGCCTTTCTGGCCATGGATGCCCGGCACTGTGCCGGAACCGAGATGGCCGACATGATGGCCTACGCCGCCGCAGTTGGATCAGACGCCGCCAAAAAACGGGCAAATGTCAAAGGTTTTATCGGTAACGCGACCAATGCCACGGCCCACTACTTTGGCGAAAAAGAGGGCAAGGGTACCATGCCACACGCCCTGATCGGATATGCCGGCTCGACCCTGCGGGCGACGGAGATGTATGTGGAAACCTATCCGGACTCTCCGGTTACCGTTTTGGTCGACTATTTCGGGCGCGAAATCGACGATACTCTCGCCGTTTGTCGCCGTTTTCATGATAAAGCCGTCAAGGGTGAAATCAGTGTCCGGCTCGACACCCATGGCGGGCGTTTTGTACAGGGCCTTGATCCCCAGCGGTCCTATTCCGTTCTTGAACGCCATGTGCCCGATGCCATCCGACGCTATCGCAATGATACAGAGTTGCGGTATCTGACCGGCACTGGCGTTTCCGCCGCCGCACTCTACCATCTCCGCGATACGCTCGATGAGGCCGGGTACGGCAACGTCAAAATCGTCGCCTCTTCCGGGTTTGGCCCCTACAAATGCAAGGTGATGTCGGATGTGGGGGCACCGATTGATCTTGTTGGGACCGGATCATTCCTGCCGGACAAATGGTCTGAAACTTACGCAACAGCCGACATCGTATCCTACAACGGTCGCGTGTCCGTGAAGGTTGGCCGCGAGTTCCTGATCGGGGCCTCGTGATAACGCCCACAACACAAGACCCTAAAAATTTTGCGTCCTATAGCGGTTCAGGCTCTTTAGCGCTTCCTTAACACTGAGCAGTGAGTCCGCGCCATACTGGGTTTTCATGCGTTCACGGACGGCGTCGTCCATGACCGAAGTCCGCAATTCGCTGAACAGGGATTCAACAACTAAAAACATGGTATTGGGTGTTGCCTGCCAGTCCGCAACCGGACTCTTCGGAGACACTGGCGCCCGCTGTCCGTTCACGACATCCGAAAGCCATTCAATGCGGCGGGCAATATCGATAAAGTGGGGGGCGAGATAAATCAGCAAATCCCTAATCATGTTCTTGACCCGTGGATCCGCGTAGACGGCTTCCCAGGAAAACTCAGATTCCTTGTCGAACCGCACACGCTGCATTACCAGATAGGCATCCTGTTCATAGCGTTCTAGACGCTCCGGACCCACCATTATTCTTAGCGCGGCAAAAACTCCTTTCAGAGCGCGGCGCGGAACTGTCTGCGGGTTTTTTGCAACCTCTTCATCGTCCTGCAATAGTTTCGAAAACTGTTTCACCAATACCCGGTTAAAAGCATCCACACGCTCTGGGTCCCACTGGGCTTGCGCGTAAGACTCGGCATAAACACTAATGGACTGGGAAATGGAGGAGGCAATCCTTTTGGTCTGTTTTTCAAACGACCTGCTCAATGCCTCAATATCCTTGGCTAAAAGATGCCCGCCACGTTTGGCGGCCTGTGCGTTTAATGCATTGACAAACCCTGTGACCGTGGACTCGGCGAGCACCTGTGCATGTCCTTCCGGGCTTGTTGGAGCGGAATTGGTAGCAGCTTGTGCCGCCGGTTCGAGCACGGGCGGTGGGGCAAAATCCACGTGCAGCGGGGTGGCAGGTGGCGCTGCCGGTTTAGGCTGATTAAGGTGTACCTGCGCTCTGCCAGGCGGGGCCGCAGTGGCAGGTGTCGAGGCTGGTTTAGCCGGCGGTGATGGGGTCTCCAGCCCGAGAAACTGGCCGCCCTTCGCAGGTGTTGGCATCGATTTGGGCGCGGACGGCGGGGCGGGCTCAGGGGCCGGTTTTGCTCTCTGCACCTCTGGTTCAGGCGGCTCTTGCCCGGTGTTGGAATTATCCATTCTGAAGAGCTCATTGTAATAATCGCCCTTCGCCTCTTCGACGCCTTCCGTCTTTTCGGCGGGCTCTTCCGCGCTTTTCTCGCTCATTTCACTTCCTGTGTAAGGTAATATTACCCGATTCTAGAACAATCTTGATCGAATTGGTACTCAAATAATCCGACCGTTCCGTGATCATGGGCGGTAATATTGACAGGTGATGATCCGCTGCATAGGGTGCCGCGTCGTTGCCGCCACCCTCAGATTTTGAGAGTTTCATGACCGTTACCGCACGATTTGCACCCAGTCCCACCGGCCTGATGCACATTGGCAATGCCAGAATGGCCCTGGTCAATTGGTTGTTTGTTAAAAAACTGGGGGGCACGCTCATTCTTCGCCTCGATGACACTGATCGTGAGCGGACCACACCTGCGTTTGCGAATGCGATTCAGGAAGACCTTCAATGGCTAGGGTTGCAGTGGGATCGGCTGGAAAAACAGTCCGAACGGTTTGATGCGTACGATACCGCCTTTGAGCGCTTGAAATCAGATGGACGGGTCTATCCGTGCTTTGAATCCAGTGAAGAGCTGGAATACAAACGGCGTCGCGCCCTGCGGGCTGGGCGAGCACCCATCTATGATCGCGCGGCGCTTGCCTTGAGCCGCGAAAACATCAATGCCCGTATCGAAAACGGGGAACAACCACATTGGCGGTTCAAGCTCAATCATTCAAAGATTACGTTCGATGATCTCGTCCGCGGGACGGTCGGCTTCCAGGGTGAGAAATTATCAGACCCTGTGATTGTTCGTGCCGACGGGACCTATCTCTATATGATGCCCTCTGCCGTTGACGACATTGATATGCGTGTTACGCATGTTATTCGCGGCGAAGATCATGTCAGCAACTCTGCCATACAAGTCCAGTTATTTGAGGCATTGGGAAACAAAGCACCCACCTTCGCCCACCTGACCCTGCTGACGGACGCGGGGGGTGCCGGTCTATCTAAGCGCGCCGGATCTTTGAGCCTGCAGGATTTGCGCGACCAGGGCATGGAAGCCATGGCTGTCAACAGCTTGCTTGCCCGCTTGGGGACATCGGAAGACATTGAGCCCTCTCAGTGCCTGTCTGACCTGGCTTCGGAATTCGATATGGCTGCCTTTGGCCGCGCCACACCCAAATTTGATGAAGAGCGGTTGTGGGCTCTGAACGCGAAGCTCATCCACGATACATCGTTTGGAATGGTCGCCGACAGGTTGCGGGATATCGGTGTCGAAACCGCGACGGAGGAATTCTGGGAAACCATTCGCCCCAATCTCAACAAGTTGTCAGATGCAAAAATCTGGTACGATATCTGTTTTGCCGACACCACCCCCGTGATTGTGGAGGAAGATAGAAACTTCATGGATCAGGCGCGGCGCCTGCTCCCGGATGAGCCTTGGGACGAAACGACCTGGAGCTCCTGGACATCATCGGTGAAGGACGCCAGCGGCAGGAAAGGCAGATCGCTGTTCATGCCATTACGTCTGGTCCTTACCGGACTTGAGCACGGTCCGGAACTTAAAGGTCTGCTACCGCTTATCGGGCGGAAACGGGTGAGTGCCCGCCTAAAAGGAAAGACGGGTTAAACACACCATGGTTCAGCTTTCCATACACAACACGATGAGCCGCACCAGGGAAATCTTTGAACCGATCAACCCTGATCACGTCCGCATGTATGTTTGCGGCCCAACGGTCTATGACTACGCGCATATCGGGAACGCCCGTCCCGTTGTCATTTTTGATCTGCTTGCCAAGGTGCTGCGACAGCTCTACCCCAAGGTGACCTACGTACGGAACATCACCGATATAGATGACAAGATTAACCAGGCTTCGTTGGAAACCGGTGAAGACATTCGCTCAATCACCGCGCGAACGGCTAGGGCGTTTCATGATGACATGAGCGCGCTGGGTGCCGCGCCGCCGGATGTTGAACCTCGGGCAACCGATCACGTTCGTGAGATGATTGACCTGATCGGAAAGTTGATTGAGACCGGCAACGCTTATGAAGCGAAAGGGCATGTGCTCTTTAATGTTCCCAGTATGGAAGAGTATGGACACCTATCACGGCACAGCCGCGACGACCTTATCGCCGGGGCGCGAATTGATGTTGCGCCTTACAAAAAAGACCCGTGTGATTTCGTACTGTGGAAACCGTCGGATGAAACATTGCCGGGATGGGAAAGCCCCTGGGGGCGGGGGCGCCCGGGTTGGCATATTGAGTGCTCTGCCATGTCGCGGGCTCATCTAGGTGATGAGTTTGATATCCACGGCGGCGGGCAGGACTTGATTTTCCCCCACCACGAAAACGAGCTCGCACAAAGCCGGTGTGCCAACAACACCGGCAAGATGGCGACGTATTGGATGCACAACGGATACCTGAAAGCCGAAGGCGAAAAAATGTCAAAGAGTCTTGGCAATTTCTATACGGTGCATGATCTGTTGAAAGAATTTCCGGGAGAAGCCATTCGTCTTGTTCTATTGCAGACCCATTATCGCCAACCGCTTGATTTTACCAAAGACGGCATTGCCGAAGCGCGGCGGGTTCTCGACAAGTGGTATCGTGCCATCGATAACCGGCAAGGGAATGATTGCCCCGTTCCCGAGAGCATTCTTCAAGCTCTGTGTGACGATCTGAATACGCCCAAGGCACTGGCAGAGTTACATAGACTGTCCAATGACACTGACACGGCGGCTAACAGTTTCGATGCGTTTGTCTCCGGCGCTAAATTTCTTGGTCTCCTGCGGAGCCGTTCATCTGAGTGGTTCCGCTGGAGTCCGGAACAGGTAGATAACCCTGACGAGACCACCATTGATGCGCTTGTTGCAGAACGAACCGAAGCACGAAAGAACAAGGACTTTGGGCGCAGTGATGACATTCGCGATACTTTGGCGGCGAAGGGGATTTTACTTGAGGACACGCCGGAAGGTACACTTTGGAAACGCGGATAATCCGCCAAATCAGGTTCACCCAAACAGGTCTGGAGGGAATAATGTCAGACCCCGTTTCTAAAGCGATCAATATCCTCAATGATGCGTTGGCACGAGACCCCGGGGCCATAACAGACCTTGTGAACATGCGGGTTCCCTGTGACACCCTGCTGTCGTCTCATCCCACTATTCATACGACGCGTATCGGAGATGAAAACAAACTGGGCGTTTTAGGACTCCTGAATGGTGTTTTGGGAGTTTCGCAAGCAGGCGTTATCGGGGCGGAAGGCAAAATGACCGGTACCGGTTCCTTTCGGTCCATTGGCCGGTTTGTCGACCTGCGGCCTGAAAAACTGGACATTTTGACCTGACAGTCAGATTTAGTTGATATAAGATGGTACCTTGCGCTTTGGCGTGGCTTAAGATGGTTGGGCTAAGGTGGGTGGCGGTTTTAAACAGGGAAAGACCGTGCGCGGGGGGTGCGCGACCATGTCACCAATGGACGATAAAACGCGGAATGGGGATTCTCTCGATAATAGGATCGAAAGAGAAGACGCGTCTTCTGCTGACAATCCTTCTGGCGAGGATACAGCATCGGACAAACGCACCAAAACGTTCCTGTATCAGATCACTCATGAGCTCCGCACACCCTTAACCACGGTCATTGGCTTTGCTCAAATGATTGAAGAAGAACGTCTTGGGCCGGTTGGTGCCCCCCAATACCGGGAATATGCATCGCTTATTGGACGTTCCGGAAAGGACATTCTTGAAAATCTCGATGCTCATGTGTCCAGGGAGCAATTTTCAAAACTTGATAACCTGGAAGGCCAAGAGCACATCATGGAGCTGTCTCCCGACATGATCTGTATATGTCGAGGCGGTAAAATCGAACGAATCAATGCGGCGGGTATTGCCCTGCTTGGAGCCTCGGACGAAGAGACCCTTATCGACCATCCGTTCGAAAAGTTTGTCCATCGGGATTATCAGCATTTGTTTTCAGACGGATTTGCAGTCCTGATTGAGGAGAGCCAGGCTTTGCTAATGAAGTTTGTTCGGTGCGACGGGCGGGTTATTGACGTTAGACTAACGACCTTGCCCTACAACGCCGAAAACAGCAACCCTGCTGTTATCCTGATGGCCCGCGACATCACCGAACGACAACGAGCCATGCAAAAATGGATCGACCATGATGAGCAGATACGAAAAATCATGGAGACGGTGGAAGATGGTATTGTGATGATCGACGCGGCGGGAAACATTGAAGCCATGAACCCAGCCGGTGAGCGCGCCTTCGGGTATGACGTGGGAGAAATGCTGAACATGCATTTCCCGTCACTTATCAGGACGGCCCAAAAACCGTCCGGCTCGGCACCAGCTTCTAACATGAGCGAATTTGCAAGGTCCCTCTCCGGCCTGAGAGGTTTCGATACAGCAGGCGTTATTGATACCGGCATTGTCGGAACCCGCAAAGACGGTTCTGTTTTTCCCGTCGATATCTCCATAAACGAAACAACACTGGGCGGGCGTCAGGTTTTTATCGGCTCTTTCCGCGATGTAACAGAAGATCAGGAACAAAGCCGGAAACTTCATTTGCTGGCAACACGCGATCGGTTAACGGCACTCCCAAACCGCTATCAGTTCTCCGTTGATTTGAAAAACGCTATCGAGGAAGCAGCAGGACTTTCCCATAACATCGGTATATTGAACATTGATCTCAACTCTTTCAAAAACATCAATGATGCCCTAGGCCATGTGTTTGGAAACAAGGTCATCAAAGCGGTTGGGCTCAGGTTGCATGAAAGTTTCAAGCACTGTGGCATCCTCACTCACTTTGGCAGTGATGATTTTTTTGCCATCGTGAAAGGAAACCCGAGCCGGAATGACCTCAAGGAAATCTCAGCCAGAGTATGTGAAGAAGTTTCTAGGCCACTTGTTATCGACGAAAAGGAAATTGTCACAACCTGTACCATTGGCATCTGTATGTATCCGGAAGATGGGCAAGGTATTACAGACATTATGAAACATTCGGATAATGCTCTTCATCATGCCAAGTCCTCGGCACCCGGAAGCTTCGTTTTCTATGAAAGAAAACTCGGAGAGAAAGTAAATCGTGAACTGGAAATCGAACGCAATCTTCGCCGCGCTATCGAGCGCGACGAATTGCATTTGCTTTATCAGCCGAAAGTGGACTTGCGATCCCGAGAAGTGACGGGATGTGAAGCTTTGCTGCGCTGGGAGAGCCCTGATTTAGGATTTGTCCCGCCAGACGAATTCATCGCAATAGCCGAGCGAACCAGGTTGATTGTTGATTTAGGACAGTGGGTGTTGAACACCGCTTGCCAACAAGCAAGGGCCTGGAGAGACAGCGGTATCGAAAACATCCGCATTGGCGTCAATGTTTCCGCCGTCCAATTCATTCAGGGTCATATAAAGGAACAGATCAGTTCGGCAATTTTCCAAACCGGGTTTGATGCCCGTTTCCTGGATATCGAACTCACGGAAAGTATGCTCATTCAGGACCCTGGGCAAACCATTGAGATACTCAATGAGATTAGAAAGTTCGGCCTGACCGTATCCATGGACGACTTCGGGACCGGGTATTCCTCCTTGTCTTATCTGGCGCGTCTCCCGTTGGACAATCTCAAAGTGGATCGATCATTTGTGATGTCCATCCCGGATGAGAGGAATGCCGAAACCCTTGTACGAACAATTGTTACCATGGCCAGAGAACTTGACCTCTGTGTCGTTGCCGAAGGAATCGAAACGGAAAATCAGAAATCCTTCCTTACCTCACTGGGCTGCGAAATGGGTCAGGGCTATCTTTTTGGCAAACCCCTGACGGCCCGGGAACTGGAAACATTGGTTAGCGCCACTTCCAACCCGAACTGACGGGCATCAAGCGCAAATCGATCCATGCTGGCGCCACTGCTGTGAATAATGCGACCCTGCGACCTCTACCCGCCGCCGCAAGGCCCATCAGGGTACCTTTAACCAAGGAGAGCTAAGTTCTTGAGACCCGGGAGTAAATGATGCACTCTCCCGCGCAACATGCAGCGAAGCAGATACCTGAACCCATGACGGACAATCGTGTTTACATTTATGACGTTACTTTAAGAGACGGTGCCCAGACACAGGGCGTGGATTTTAGTGCACCTGACAAAGTTGCCATTGCGCAGGAACTCGACGATCTGGGTGTGGATTACATCGAAGGCGGATGGCCGGGTGCCAATCCTACCGATAATTCGTTTTTTGAAGACCTGCCGCCACTCAGAAATGCGCGGTTTACGGCGTTTGGCATGACCCGACGCGCCGGGCGAAGCGTCGACAACGACCCCGGCTTGACAACGCTGATCAACGCCCGTGCGGATAACGTCTGCATGGTTGGAAAGACATGGGATTTCCACGTTGATGTCGCCCTTGGTATCGATCGCGATGAGAACATCGCAATGATCCGCGACAGTATCGAGCGCTCTTCAACGGATAAGACCGAAACACTTTTCGATGCGGAGCACTTTTTCGACGGGTTTAAGGCCAATCCCGACTATGCGATGGCTTGTGTAAAAGCAGCCTACGACGCCGGTGCCAGATGGATTGTGCTGTGTGATACCAATGGCGGCACCCTGCCTCATGAGATTTTCGATATCGTAACCGACGTCTCCAAGACCGTTCCAGGAGATCATCTGGGCATTCATTGCCATGATGATACCGGCAACGCGGTTGCCAACAGCCTCGCCGCTGTTCGGGCGGGCGTGCGACAGGTCCAGGGCGCTCTGAACGGTCTGGGCGAACGATGCGGCAACGCGAACCTTATCAGCATCCTTCCGTCACTCATGCTTAAAATGGGATATGAAACCGGCATTTCGGAAGAAGGTCTGAAAAAGCTCTCCCGTGTATCCCACATGCTGGATGAACGCCTTAACAGAGCACCCAATCGCTCTGCGCCCTACGTTGGCGAATCCGCTTTTGCGCATAAGGGCGGGCTCCATGTTTCTGCTGTGGAACGCGACCCCAGAACATATGAACACATTGTTCCGGAGGTGGTAGGCAATCACCGCCATATCGTGGTTTCGGATCAGGCAGGACGCTCGAACATTCTGGCCCGCTTCCGGGAGATCGGCATTGACGTGGATGACGATAATCCCAAGATCAACAAACTTGTCGATCTGGTAAAAGACCGTGAATTCTATGGATATGCCTATGACGGGGCCGGGGCGAGTTTCGAACTGCTCGCTCGTGGCGAGTTGGGCGGTATCCCGGAATATTTCCGTTGCGCCAGTTTCCGGGTTATTGATGAGCGTCGATGGAATGCCAGGAACGATCTCGTGACCATGTCGGAGGCTACTGTCAAAGTGGAAGTCGGCGATGAACAGGGGATGGCTGTTGCCGAAGGCAATGGCCCCGTCAACGCGCTCGACGCCGCCTTGCGAAAAGTCCTGATACCGATCTATCCGGAATTGCAGGACCTACGACTGGCAGACTACAAAGTACGCATCCTCACTCCCGGTGACGGTACGCGGGCCGTGACCAGAGTGGTGATCGAATCCATGGATGGTTGCGGCACGCGATGGAATACCGTAGGCGTGTCTACCAATGTTATTGATGCGTCCTACAACGCGCTCAGGGACAGCTTGATCTACAAACTCTACAAATCAGAGCAAACAGCGTCCGGGGCGAGCGTTACAGGCCAATAGGAATCGGAGCCGCCACCGTGGCCGGAACGGATTCATCTCAGATACAGCCCACCGCCGCCAGTCCCGCACCAGCCATCATTCTTGCCCGCCCGCAATTGAGTGAAAATATCGGCATGTGCTGTCGGGCCATGCTGAACTGCGGGTTGCGCGATCTTCGACTTGTTTCTCCGCGCGAGGCCTGGCCTTCGGAAAAAGGTCGCGCCGCCGCTTCGGGTGCGGACACCGTCGTCAATGGTGTGCGGATCTTTGAGGATGTGGCCTCGGCGATTTCCGATCTCTCCCTCGTGTATGCCACCACGGCCCGTCCGCGGGGGCAATCCCAAACCGTGAATACGCCGCGTGAAATGGCTGTAAACATGCGGGAATCATCCGAACAAGGGGTAAAAACCGGCATTCTCTTTGGCCCCGAAGCAAAGGGTTTGAATAACGACGATATTGCGCTCTGTGACGCTATCGTGGCCGTCCCGCTCAACCCGGCCTTCAAGTCTCTCAACCTTGCCCAGGCCGTTTTTTGTATGGCCTATGAGTGGTTTCAGGCTGGCGTGGATGATGCAATATGGCGCCCGACAACCCTCACGAAACCGGCCGAAAAAGCCAGCAAGGGCGATTTGGTTGACATGTTTGAACATCTGGAAACGGAACTGATTGAATGCGGATTTTTGAACCCACCTGAAAAAAGGCCCGCCATGGTCCGGAACATCCGAACCATGTTCCAACGCGCAGAACTGACAGATCAGGAAGTTCGTACCATGCGAGGTATCATCGCCGGCCTGACCCGCCGACACGAGCGCACCGGCAACTAGAACCGCTCAGACAGCCAGATTGCCAGTCGGGATCCGTTTTTAACAACACCTTTCAGTGCTTTGTAACCCGGCGTTTTTTCTGCGTCATGGGCGAGGGCTGTATCCCGGTGCTCGAGCTCTTCCTGCCGGAATCGTTCAAATGCCCCCGATAAATCCGGCGCGTCATCACCCAATTGGTCAATCTGTTTTCGGTAGTGCTCATCGATAGCCTCTTCCACTGCCACGGTACAGGCCATGGCCGCCTTTTTGCCCAACAAAGCCGTTCCGGCACCAAGCGCAAACCCCGCAACGTGCCAGATCGGCAGTAACGCCGTCGGCCGGGCCCGGTGTTTCACAACCAATTTTTCAAAAGTCGCAAGGTGCTCGCGCTCCTGATCGGCCATGTGTTCTATGACCGGGGCAACGTCCCTTTTACCCAGGATAGCCAGTTGCCCCTCATAGATTCGGACCGCGCCATATTCACCGGCATGATCAACCCGAACCATGCGCTCTACCGCCTTGTCATAAGGCAGATCGCCAGGCAGCGCATCGCGGAGGCGTCTCGGGGTGCGATTTTTCTTATCCGTCTTTTTTGTGGTGAATTTTTTCTGTTGTGGCACGCCGAACCTCACCAGCCTCGCCTGCCACGCAACCCGACCATGATGGTCACCGCAATCAGCAGCGAGGCAAAAACATTGTATGTTGCCATGGAAACGCCGAACAGGGTCCAGTCCGCTTGGTCACAGGATTTTGCCGGCTTTTCGAACAGGCTCGACTGAAAATCCTCAACGGACATTTCCTGTGGGATGCTGCCGCCGCAACCGGCAGCAGATTCCCACCAGTGCTGTTCGACACCGACATGGTAAAATGCCAGACCAGCGCTTGCCAGGAACACCGGAAAGCAGGCAACAACCAGCAAATGTCGCAACCTGCCGCGGCGCGCCATAATCGCGGCAAAACCTAAAAGACCGGCAACGGCATAGGGAATGCGCTGATACAGGCACAGGATACAAGGATCCAAATCATAAGAGTATTGAGCGGTGTAGGCGGTGCCGAGTGCGACAAGACAGCACACCACGATACCCATCGCAAGCACCCGCGACCAATCGGGAGAACCATCTGGAAGGAAAACAACACCCACCATAAAAACCACGTTTACTGCCAAAGTTTAGGACAACAACCCGCCCCAATGTAACGCCTGGGCGCGGGGGATTAAAGCAGGTACCGCGCAAAAACGAACCCGCCGACCAAAACAACACAAAAAATCACGAACAGAACCTGCAGACGGGCTTCAATGAATAACCGAACCGGCTCTCCGAATTGCCATAAAAGCCATGCCGTCATAAAAAAGCGCCCGCCGCGCGCCAATACAGATGCAATCACAAATGTGACCGGATCAAGGGCGGCGACACCACTGAGAATTGTTATGACCTTGTAAGGTAAAGGCGTAATACCGGCGATAAAGACGGCCCATGCGCCCCATTCTTCGTACGTCGCCTGAAAATCACCAAACCTGTCTTCGTACCCGTAAAATTGCATTAATGGTTGACCGATCTGGCTGAACAGGAACATACCGATAGCGTACCCTAGGAGGCCGCCTAAAACCGATGTCGCCGTACAGATCAATGCGTATCGCCAGGCCATCAGGCGATTGGCCAGCGTCATTGGCAACTGCAACACATCAGGCGGAATGGGAAAAAAGGAACTTTCGACAAAGGAAACCATCCCCAGGGCCCAGGGCGCACGGCGGTGTTGCGCCAAACCCATCGTCCAGTCGTAAAGTCGTTTGATCACTTGCACACCTAACCAAGCAAAATTCCGGCTCCGTTTAGCAGTCAGCAGCGGCCGGTTCAATCAAGCATTAAATGGGTATACAGCGGTATCTGCTGTTGACCCGCCGATGGCCATGGGTAATATGCGCTGAAAGATACAAGGCCCCTGTGGCGGAACTGGTAGACGCGCTGGATTCAAAATCCAGTTTCCTTTAAGGAAGTGCGAGTTCGATTCTCGCTGGGGGCACCACATTGACTTTTGAAAATTGGCGAAGGCGGCTTTCGGCGCGGCCCGGGCCGTCTGAGTCCAAAGGTTTGTGAAAGTGTGACAATGTCCAAACTTCAGTTTTCCGTATACGAGTTCATGGCCATCATGGGGCGCATTGACGAAGACCTGAATGGCGCCAAACCCGATCCCGCCTCCGTGTTCCTGGAATGGGAAGATCAGTGGCGGCAACTGGAAGCACGCTCTGATTCCCTTGCCCCTATGGAACGGGCCGATCTGTTGTTTGACGGCAAAGTCACCATCAATGCCATAACCGAGGACCACCTGCGCGAAGTCATCGAGGTCGTCCAATCCCAGGTTTCCATGCAGGAAACCTTGCATCAGGAAATGGACCCCGATGCCGATGAAGAAGATCTGGCCATGTGGCGCACCCGTTTGCGGGAGCTGAACGGTATGCTGGCTTCATTTGTTTCAGGTGGCTGAGCCTGATACAGTCGTCGGCTGGCTGACCTGTCGGCGTAATGTCGCCCTTGCCCGCAACTGAGGCATCGGAAAATGTCCCGTCAAAAACACGATAGGCAATGGCTGGCGTTCGTTGAGTGGTGTCGAAACAGACGCCTGAAACCGCTTCCTGCGCATCCCTGGACAATCGCCGCATTCCTGCGTTGGATAGATCGGCGGGACGCTGGCAAAACCAGCCGCGTAGAAGCGGGCTGCCTTGTAAAGATTATCTCGCGTGCCCATTTGCTGGCCGGATACGCGTCACCCCATAACCACCCGGTTATTGAAAAAACACGGGCTTCGATTGAGCGGCGGAAATCGACAGAAGCGGCCCGCGCCGACCTGTTCCGTTTCGACAGGGCGAATACCCGGCACCATGAATCCGCCCTGTCCGGCGCTGAAAAAGACCGGCAAGAACGAGAACCTGAGGTGGTAGCCGGCATAAGAACGAATTTTTCAATGCGGATGCAGCCGAAACTCGTCCCTCGTCGCCGTCAGAACTTTTAGGGGTTGGGGAATCTTGCGAACATGGAAGCGCTGTACAAACTGTCTGCGCGGAAAATGGTCGAAAAACTAAAGGCCGGAGACGTGAGCCCAACCCAGGCCGTAACCGCAGCCTATGACCGCATTGCCGAGGTCGAACCCATCGTTAGGGCCCTGCCGACCCTTTGCCAAGACCGGGCCTACGAAGCTGCCGCCCGTCTGGAATCCACTCAAAGTCAGCGTGATCAACGACGAGACGATCCACGTTGGCTTGCCGGTCTACCGGTGGCGATCAAGGATCTGGTTGATGTTGCCGGGGTGCGGACCACGTATGGCTCGCCCATCTACAAAGATCATATCCCGGACCGTTCCAACATCCTTGTTGAGCGGTTGGAAGAGAACGGTGCAATTGTTATCGGCAAATCCAACACGCCGGAATTTGGAGCCGGAGGAAATACCTTCAATGAAATTTTTCCCACCACGGTAACCCCATGGGACTCTCGAATGACGTCCGGTGGGTCGTCCGGCGGTGCAGCGGCGGCCCTGGCAAGCGGGGAGGTCTGGCTTGCGACCGGCTCTGATCTTGGGGGGTCTTTGCGAACGCCGGCAAGTTTTTGCGGTATTGTCGGTTTGCGTCCGTCGCCGGGGCGGGTCGCCGCGGGTCCCTCACCGATTCCTTTCAATACGCTCTCCGTCGAAGGCCCCATGGCACGAACAGTGGGCGATACAGCGCTGTTTTTGGACGCCATGGCCGGGGAACACCCTGTTGATCCCATGTCCCTGCAAAGGCCCACCGCGGGCTATCAATCCTCTCTCATGGGCGGGCCACATACACCGCGGGTCGGGTACAATCCCGATCTGGGTGTTTCTGTTTTGGACCCTGATGTTCGCAGGGTCTGTGACGAAGCCATAAATCGGCTTGCGAAAGCCGGGTGGGATATCGTCGAAACCACCCCGGATTTCGGCGATGCCATGACAACATTCCAGGTTCTGCGTGCCGCCAGTTTTGCCACCGGTATGGCGGATGTGTACAATGATTACAAAGACCTCTTGAAGCCGGATATCATCTGGAACATTGAAAAGGGTCTGGCGCAGACCGTCGATGTCTTAGGCGCGGCTGAACGCGCAAGGGGTGCGCTTTACCATCGCATTGCAGATTTTTTTGATTCCTTCGATTTAATGATCTGTTCAACAGCCTGTACGCCCCCGTTTCCCATTGAAAACCAGTACCTTGCCCGTATGGGGGATCATGTATTCGAAAACTATATGGAATGGCTGGCCCTGCCCAGTGTCGTGACCGTGACATCCTGTCCTGTGTTGTCACTGCCTTGCGGCACGACCGGCAATGAATTGCCTGTTGGCCTTCAGATCATCGGCAGGCCCCGTGGTGAACGGGAATTGCTGGCTGCTGCCGCCCGGGCAGAGTCTGTTCTGGGCATGTCTCATCGCGTTCCCCTGAACCCTGTTGTGCGATAAACAATACCCGGCTTGCGGCATTTGTTTGACTTGCAGTCCTGGGTAAGACATCTATCCTGTGCACTGCAAAATCATTTTGTGCGCCGCACACTCACGCAGGAGATCACCATGAGCGAAACCGTCAGCAACAATAAAATACTTCAAGGCTACTACTTTGAAGACCTTGAGGAAGGAATGTCCAATATCTATGCGAAGACGGTCACAGATGCGGATATCGTGATTTTTGCGGGCGTTTCCGGTGACACCAACCCGGTTCATCTGAACGAAGAGTTTGCGCGCGCGACCATGTTCAAGGGCTGCATTGCCCATGGCATGTTGAGCGCGTCCTATATTTCAACCGTCGTCGGTACAAAATTGCCCGGTCCGGGTTGTATTTACGTCAGCCAGTCCCTGCGTTTCAAGGCACCGGTTCGCTCAGGCGATACGGTCGTCGCGCGGGCGACCGTTACCAGACTGGTTCCGGAAAAGTGTTTTGTGGAACTGGAAACGGTTTGCACCGTCAATGACAAGCCCGTTCTTGTCGGTGAGGCAACCATGATGGTTCCGTCGAAAAACGCCTGACGGCAGCACCGAAAAGCTTGACCTGAAACGCGGACATATAGAATGTCTTTGGGTCATGAAGCGGTTTACGGATTTCAAGAACTTGCCTATAGACTGCCAGCAGGCGGCGCTCGCCATCGGCAATTTCGATGGCGTCCATCAAGGCCATCAGGGGGTCATAAAGGAAGCTGGTCGTATTGCATCTGCGAACGACGTGCCCTGGGGGGTTATGACCTTTGAACCTCACCCCCGGCTATTCTTCAAACCGGATCAAGCACCCTTCCGCCTGACACCCGCAGAAAGCAAATTCCGAGCTATTCAGGATCTGGGGGCGGATTTTCTCATTTCCCTGGCCTTTGATCGTGACCTTGCCGTTATGTCCCCTGAGGATTTTATCAGTCAGGTTCTGGTTGATAATCTTAGCGTCTTTCACGTTGTTTGTGGTTACGATTTTACCTTTGGTCGCCGCGCACAAGGGAACTGTGCGCTTCTGTTGCACATGGGCATGACCGCCGGCTTCGGCATGACCGCCGTCGGTGCCATTGACGATGAAACGGGCGAAGCCTACTCGTCAACACGGGTACGGGACGCTCTCCGGCAGGGCGATACGGCGCTTGCGGCGGCGATCCTGGGCAGGCCTTTTGAAATCTTCGGCCAGGTTCAGCACGGCGATGAGCGCGGGCGAACCATCGGTTTTCCCACAGCGAATATCCACCTTGGTGAATACATGGAACCCAAAAGGGGCGTTTACGCGGTTCGCGTCGGAATGGAAACGGCTTCCGGTATGGCCTGGCACGATGGTGTTGCCAATATCGGCATCCGCCCCACCTTCGACAAGACCGAGCCGGTTCTAGAAGCTTACATTTTCGATTTCGAACAGGATATCTACGATCAGGACATCCATGTTCAACTAATGGGCTTTGTCCGCCCGGAACAAAAGTTCGATGGCCTGGAGGCGCTGGTATCGCAAATTAAAGCGGACTGCGAAACGGCGAGGAACCTGCTGAAATAACGCGTATTTTCCACCCTATGTCTTGCAGAACCGGTATCGCTAGCGATATGATCCCGCCCCATGGTGGAAAGTCAATCCATGTGTGACCGATTGGTCCTCCGGACAGCTATCCGGACAGGCATAGATATCGGTATATTCGCCCGAATTATCTGACCCGCGCGGCGGAGCTGCGGTGCAGTTCGGCGCGGGTGATAAACTCTTCAGTTTCTTTTCAGTACGGACCAGAGCACATCATGAGCGTTGACTACAAATCGACGGTTTTTCTGCCAAAAACCGATTTCCCAATGAAAGCTGGCTTACCGAAAAAAGAGCCTGAAATTCTGGCCGAATGGGAATCCGGAAACCTTTATGCGAAACAGCGGCGCGTCAGTAAAGGCCGAGAACCGTTTATCCTTCACGATGGTCCCCCTTACGCAAACGGACACCTTCACATCGGTCATGCCCTGAACAAAATCCTGAAGGATGTGATCAATCGGTCCCAGCAGATGATGGGCCGTGATTCTCGCTATGTTCCGGGCTGGGATTGCCATGGCCTGCCCATCGAATGGAAAATTGAGGAGCAGTACCGCAAAAAAGGCAAGGACAAGGACGACGTGCCGATTGTCGAGTTTCGGCGCGAGTGCCGCGAGTTTGCAGACCACTGGCTTGATGTACAGCGTGAAGAATTCAAACGCCTAGGCGTGATCGGCGATTGGGATAATCCCTATTCAACCATGACCTATGCCGCCGAAGCCCAGATCGTTCGCGAACTGGGCAAATTCCTGATGAACGGAGCGCTCTATCGCGGTGCCAAACCTGTCATGTGGTCTCCTGTCGAAAAAACGGCGCTGGCGGAAGCGGAGGTTGAATATCACGACCATACGTCGACAACCATCCACGTTCGTTTCCCCGTTGAGAACGCCAGCACGGAAGTTCTGGAAAATGCGGCGATTGTTATCTGGACCACCACCCCCTGGACCATGCCGGGAAACCGGGCCGTCGCGATCGGGGCCGATATTGACTACACTGTGTTCAACGTCGCCGCTGTCCGTGAAGACAGCCTGGCCTCGGTTGGTGAAAAACTTGTAGTGGCGTCCGCCCGGCTTGCCCATTTCTGCGAAGCCGTTGGCATCGATTCCACCACCGAAGTTGCCAGGCTCAAAGGTTCCGGTCTTCTGGGTACGATTTGTCGGCATCCGCTCTGCGGGCATGGGTTCGATTACGCCGTACCTGTTCTGGCCGCCGACTTTGCAACAACGGAAGAAGGTACGGGTATTGTTCATATCGCGCCGGGCCATGGTGCCGATGACTGGGTTCTGGGTCGAACGAACGGTATCGAGGTTCCGCAAACCGTTGGCGAGGACGGATGTTTTTATGCCCATGTCCCCCTGTTTGCCGGACGCCATGTCTATAAGGTAAATGACGACGTCGCCGAAATTCTAAGACAGCACGGCGGTCTGATCGGCAAGGGAAAACTGGTTCACCGATACCCGCACAGTTGGCGTTCAAAGGCACCGTTGATTTTCCGCAACACCTCGCAATGGTTTATCTCCATGGAAGAGACAGGTTTGCGCGAAACCGCCCTGAGAGCCATCGCCGAAACCCGGTTCGTGCCTGAAAGTGGCCGTAACCGTCTGCACGGCATGATCGCCGAGCGGCCCGACTGGTGTGTTTCCCGCCAGCGTGCCTGGGGTGTGCCAATCCCGGTATATGTGAACAGGGAAACCGGTGAGCCGCTGCGCGACCAAACGGTTATTGATCGAATTGCCGCCGCCGTGGAGCAGGAAGGTGCAGATGCGTGGTTTGCATCCGACCCGGCGCGTTTTTTGGGCAATGACCACAACCCCGATGATTTCGAGCAGGTTACCGACATTCTCGATGTCTGGTTTGATTCAGGAAGCACCCATAGCTTTGTCCTGGAAGCCAGAGATGATCTGAAATCGCCGGCATCACTGTATCTGGAAGGCACCGATCAGCATCGTGGCTGGTTCCATTCCTCACTTCTGGAATCCTGTGGCACGCGTGGCCGTGCGCCCTATGACGCCGTTCTGACCCACGGGTTTGTTATGGCTGAGGACGGGCAGAAAATGTCCAAGTCCCTCGGCAACATCGTCGCCCCTCAAGACGTCATCGACCAACATGGCGCAGATATTCTGCGGCTGTGGGTGGTGGGTTCCGATTACTCGGACGATCTTCGCATCGGACCGGAAATCTTGAAACACCACTCGGACATTTATCGCCGTCTCCGCAACACCATGCGCTACCTGCTCGGCAATCTTTCCGATTTTTCTGAACAGGAACGCGTGCCGGTAGATCAGATGCCAGAGCTTGAGCAATGGGTTCTGCATCGCGTTTGGCAAATGGATCAAATTATCCGTCAGGGCTGCGACGCCTTTGAATTTCATTCCCTGTTCACGGAGCTGCATACGTTTTGCGCAACAGATCTATCGGCATTCTATCTGGATATCCGTAAAGACAGTCTCTACTGTAACGCCGCCGGCTCGATCGAGCGCCGCTCGGTACGAACGGTTCTGGACACGTTGTTCAATTGCCTGACAACCTGGCTGTCCCCCTTCATCTGCTTTACCGCGGAAGAAGCCTGGAAGGCCCGGCACGGCGCGAAAGCCGACAGCGTTCACTTACAGACATTCCCGGACATCCCAAAAAACTGGAAAAACGAAAGCCTGGCTGAAAAATGGCACACCATCCGGCAACTGCGTCGAGTCGTCACCGGTGCCCTGGAAATCGAACGGGCGGAAAAACGGATCGGTTCCAGCCTGCAGGCCGCCCCGGTTATCCATGCCGATGCAAAGTATCGGGACGCGGTTGCGGGTTTCGAGACTGCCGATGTATCGGATCTGTTCATCACGTCGAATGTTTCGTTTTCCGACCGCCACGGCCCCGAAGATGGCTTCCGGATGGATGACATACCGGATATCGTCGTGGTTCCGAATCTTGCCACCGGTGAAAAATGCAATCGGTGCTGGAAAATCAAGGAAGATGTCGGCGCGGATGACCGCCATCCGGCGCTGTGCGGTCGTTGTGCCTGTGTTGTCGATGGCATGGAATTGAGCCAACGTGATCTGACGATTTGCTAGCCACCTACTGGAGATGACATTGAGCGGCTTTACACGGCTTGGGCTGACATGGGCGGGCGTTACGCTGGTGCTTGATCAGGTAACAAAATGGATCATGATGTTGTCGGTCCTGAACCCGCCGCAAGTCATCACCATTACCCCGTTTTTTAACCTGGTGGTGGCCTGGAATCGGGGTGTCAGTTTCGGCATGTTCGACTCCAGCTCCCCTTATAACGCATGGGTTCTCTCCTCTATCGCCGTGATCATTGTCATTTTTTTGTATCGATGGTTGCGCAAGCTAACCGTAAAATATCAGGCCTGTGCCGTTGGCCTAATCATTGGTGGGGCTTTGGGAAATGTGATTGATCGCATAATCCACGGCGCTGTATACGATTTTTTAGATTTTCATGTCGCAGGCTATCATTGGCCAGCGTTCAATGTTGCCGATTCTGGAATTTGTACAGGTGCTGTCATTCTCGTTCTTGATTCTATCTTCTCAAAATCGGAAAATGGGACTGTCGATAGGAAACCGGATAACCCATGAAGCTTAAATCAATTCTAATCCCTCTTGCGGCGGCCTGCCTTCTGGGCGCGTGTTCAAATGCCCGCGAAGCCTTGATTCCCAGCAAAAAGGCCCCGGATGAGTTTGCCGTGTATACACGCGCCCCCCTGGTCGTGCCGCCGGAGTTTGATCTGAGAGCACCTGCCCCCGGTCAGGAACGCCCGCAAAGCGTCAATCCCAAGGATATCGCCGAGCAGGCTGTTCTCGGCTCTGATGGCGGAAATGCTTCAGCAGCCCAACCCGTTACACCGGGCGTGCAGGCCCTGCTGGATAATACAGGCGCTTCACAGGCGGACCCCTCCATTCGCCAACTCGTGAACGAGGAAACCTCAATCCTGGCGATAGAGGACAAGACCCTGACCGAAACAATTATCTTCTGGAATACGCCGACGGAATACGGGGCTGAAGTCAACGCCGAAGAAGAAGCAAAACGGATCCAGGAAAATCAGGCATTGGGACAACCGTTGACCACGGGGGAAGTCCCGACAATCGAGAAGAAAAACAAAGGCATTTTAGAGGATGTGTTTGAGTAAGCGGGTGCAAAAACGTGGCGACCTTTTTGGCAGGCAATGCGTCTTGCCATCCCGGTGTCGATAGGGTTCCATCCCGGTCACGATGTTCACACGAATTCACCGCACCGCTTTTCTGTTTCTGACACTCCTGGTGTTTTTAGCAGGGATTTCGTTGGTACGAGATGCCCGCGCCGGGGTCTTTTTTCCGGAGACGTTCTTTCTGGAAAACGGCATGCAGGTGGTTGTTGTTTCCAACCATCGCGTTCCCGTGGTTACCCACATGGTTTGGTACAAGGTGGGCTCCGCGGATGAGGAACCGGGCGAATCCGGCATTGCCCATCTTCTCGAACACCTCATGTTCAAGGGTACGCCGTCTTTCCCTGATGGCGCGTTTTCGAAAATTCTCGCCCGCAACGGTGGACGGGAAAACGCCTTTACCTATTATGATTACACCGGATACTACCAGACCGTCGCCAAGGATTTTCTCGAACTGGTCATGGAAATGGAAGCGGACCGGATGACCAATCTGGTCCTCACACCGGAACAGATTGAAACAGAGATTCTGGTGGTTCTTGAGGAGCGCCGCACGAGAGTAGATAACAGTCCCGCCGCAATTCTGGGCGAACAGATAAACGCATCCCTGTTTATCAACTATCCCTATCGACAACCTATCATCGGGTGGGAACATGAAATCAGACAACTGGATTATGATGCGCTTATGGCGTTCTACAAACGGTGGTATGCACCCAACAACGCGATCCTGATTGTTGGTGGTGATATTACCGCCGACCAATTGCGCCCGCTTGCCGAAAAGTATTACGGCTCGATCCCGCGCGCGAATATGCCTGAACGCGGGCGCCCGAGCGAACCACCGCATCACGCGGAACAGCAGGTTGTTTACCACGATGAACGCGTGCGCCAACCTTCCTGGCAGCGGGTTTACCTTGCCCCGAGCTACGTTACAGGTGCCACCGAGCACGCCTATCCGCTGGAGATTCTGGCCGATGTCCTGGGCGGCGGTTCGACAAGCCGACTGTACCGTAGCCTGATTATCGACAGGCAACTGGCCGTAAGCGCCGGCGCCTACTACGATCCCGGCGTTTTAGGCCCGGCGAAGTTCGGATTTTATGCGTCGCCCAGACCGGGTGTTGAAATGACAGAGCTCGTCGCCGCCATTGACCATGAAATTGAAAAAATATTTGAAAATGGCATTTCTCAAGAAGAACTGGAGCGCGCGGTGCGCTCCATGAACGCGAGTGCCATCTATGCACGGGACTCCCTGACAGCCGGTGCCCGGGTGTTCGGTTCCGCCCTGACGTCGGGTCAGACCATAGAAGATGTGGAAAGCTGGCCGGATCGGGTTGCCCTTGTCACCGTGGACGAGGTCACAGAGGCCGCCAAAGCTGTTTTCGTATTGAAAAACGCGGTCTCTGCCGAACTGTTGCGCAAGGAACAGGGGCCTGCTTGGAATGAGTAAAGCCGGAATACCCGTTTTCCGAAGAATTGCTGTCTTGATGCTGGGCGGATGGGTCCTGTTTTCAACCCCGGACGCCGCATCTGCCATTGACGTTCAGGAAGTCACCAGCCAGCAAGGTATTCAGGCCCTGCTGGTGGAAGACCATAGCAACCCGATTATCGCGCTTCGGCTGGCGTTTCGGGGCGGGGCGGGGCTTGATCCCGCGGGCAAGGCCGGTCTCGCCAATATGGTCTCCGGCCTGATTGATGAAGGTGCCGGTGATCTGGACAGCCAGGCCTTTCAGGGCAGACTGGAGGACCTCTCCATCACTCTGAGCTTCAGTGCATCCCATGACAATTTTCGCGGGAGCCTGACCACGTTGCGTGAAAATCGCGGCGCGGCATTTAATCTCCTGAAGATAGCGTTGTTACACCCGCGTTTCGACCCAGAGCCGATAGACCGCATCAGAAATCAAATCCTGGCCGGTATCCGAACACAATCGCAAGACCCCGACAGCATTGCCGGCAAAACACTCTTCAAAACCATTTTTGGTGAGCATCCATACGCCCGCCCGCGACAGGGCACCGAGGAAACCGTAGCGGCGATTGGTGTGAATGATCTCAAGGCATTTACAAAAAGCCGATTAGGCAAGGACAACCTTGTGGTTGGGGTTGTCGGCGCTATAACAAAAGATGAGCTGAGCGCCGCTCTCGATACGGTTTTCGGTGATTTGCCCGAACAGGCATCTCCGTGGGCGTTGCCAGAAATTCGCCCCACCCTTGATGGCGGTGTTCATTTTACCGGGCTGAATGTTGCTCAAAGCAGTATTTTGTTTGTTCAGGAGGGCTTGCGACGGTCTGATCCTGATTACTACGCCGCCTATGTTTTGAACTATATCCTGGGTGGTGGAACTTTTGTTTCTCGACTGTACACAGAAGTGCGGGAGAAACGGGGACTGGCCTATTCCGTCTATAGCTATCTCTCGCCCTATGATGTCACCGCATTGTACCTGGGAGGTGCCGGAACCGCAGCGGAGCGCGTTCAAGAAACTCTTGATGTCGTTCAGGATGAATGGCGTCGCTTGCGCGACCGCGGTGTTACCCAACAGGAACTTGATGGCGCCAAAACCTATCTAACGGGGTCATATCCGCTGAGGTTTTCGTCCAGCGGTGCCATCGCCAATATGCTCGTCGGCATTCAACTCAGTGATCTTGGATCCGACTACTTCAATATCCGAAACGATCTGATCAATCAGGTAACCCTGGACGATGTAAACCGGCTGGCACGCACGCTGATTTCTCCTGATTCGCTGACTTTTGTGGTGGTGGGGAAAAATACATCTGCGCCAACCGAATAACCCGTTGAGTCCCATATGCTTTTGCCCACAAGGCTGGTTGACGGATGGTGCGTCTGCTAGTTTTCGCCCATGATTGCAGAATCCAAAACAAGAGATAAACTTTTGAAATCCCTGAGCGTTCAGGCCGAAACGCTCGGCGGCGAACGCATTCGCAGGTTGTTCAGGGATAATCCCGATCGGTTTGATCAGTGGTCGTTCCAGAGCGGCGGGTTGTTCGTGGATTTCTCAAAGAACCTCATAGACGAGAACGCCCTGGCCACTTTGCTTGATTTGGCGCGCGCCATGGACCTGGAAGATTGGCGCAGGGCAATGTTTGCGGGCGATATTGTCAATCAATCCGAACAACGCACCGCCCTGCATGTAGCATTGAGACATTCCGGGGGAATAGAGCCTCATGTCGCCCATCCGGAAATCGAGGAACAGATTGCCGCAGCGCTCGATCAAATGGAACGTATTTCCTCTCGTCTTAGAAACGCGCAATGGATCGGTGCCGGGGGTGATCCTATCACTGACGTCGTCCATATTGGTATCGGCGGCTCCATTCTGGGTCCTTTAGCCGCTGTTCGCGCCCTCAGTTGCGATGAAGGCACATTTCCCAGGATTCATTTTGTTTCCAATGTGGATGCTTCGGCGCTGATGACTGTACTCAACAAACTGAACCCCAGAACGACCCTGATCAATATTGTTTCAAAGAGTTTCACAACCCCTGAAACCCTGACCAACGGGATGACCGCGCGGCAATGGCTTGCATCAGCGGTCCCGGAAGCGGCATTGGACAGGCATATGATTGCGATCACCGCCAATCAGGCGATGGCCAGGGAGTTCGGTATAGCCCCGGAAAACATTCTCACGTTCTGGGATTGGGTCGGCGGACGCTTTTCATTGTGGTCCACGGTCGGATTGCCGATTGCGATCGCTGTTGGCATGGACAGTTTTCGTCGATTACTGAACGGTGCGGCGGCCATGGACGCACACTTTCTGAAGACCCCTTTGAACAAAAATCTACCCGTCCTGCTTGCATTGATCGGGATATGGAATACAAATTTCCTCAACATTTCCGCCCATGCGGTACTCCCTTACGACGACCGTCTGCGACGTCTACCGGCACATATCCAGCAACTGGAAATGGAGAGCACGGGAAAGAGTGTGGACAGGCATGGACATCCGGTTGAGCAGAAAACCGCACCCATTGTCTTCGGCATGGCGGGCACCGATGCCCAACATACTTTTTTTCAGGCTGTCCACCAGGGCACCCATCCGGTTTCTGCCGATTTTATTGGATGCCTTCAGGATGACTTTGACGATACGCGCCACCACAATCAATTGCTTGCCAATATGTTTGCCCAGTCCGAAGCGCTTATGGTGGGCTGGTCCGCACCCGATGAAGAAGGCAGGAAGGAAAAAGTCTGTCCCGGAAACAGGCCGAGCACGACAATCCTTCTCGACTCCATGAGCCCCGAAAATCTGGGGATGCTTTTCGCCCTATATGAACACAAGGTCTTCGTTCAAGGTGTGGTCTGGGGTATCAACCCCTTCGACCAATGGGGTGTTGAACTGGGTAAAAAACTGGCCGGGGATATTCTTGCCGAGTTGTCAGGCAGTAAGCCGTCTGGCAACCATGATCCGTCAACATCCGCCCTGATTAGACGATATCTCGACTATCAGAGAACCCGATCATGACCCTTCGCGTTTTACCCGATACACTTGTCAACCAGATTGCGGCCGGCGAAGTGGTGGAACGGCCCTCATCCGTGGTCAAGGAGCTTGTTGAAAACAGTATTGATGCCGGTGCCAAATCCATTGATGTGGTTATCAGGGATGGTGGGCAGACCTTGATATCCGTTGATGATGACGGCGGCGGCATGAGTCCGGAGGAACTTGAGCTCTGTGTCGAACGACACGCCACATCAAAACTACCCGACGAAAATCTGGTTTCAATTGTCACGCTCGGGTTCCGGGGCGAAGCTCTGCCTTCCATTGGCGGGGTCGCACGCCTGAGCATTTTTTCCCGCACGCCGCAGGCGGATACCGGCTGGCAGATCAGTCTGGAAGGCGGCCATAAACACAACCCCGAACCCACAGCCCGAAACAAGGGCACCCGGGTTGAGGTTCGCGATCTCTTTTACGCGACACCCGCCAGATTGAAATTCCTCAAAACGCCGAGAACCGAGCAAAACCATGTTGTTGAAATTCTCAATCGGTTAGCGATGGCGCATCCGGATGTTGCGTTTACCCTTTCCGACGGCAGCCGTAGCGTGATCAATCTGGTGCCGGTTCAGGGTGACCTGTTTTCAGCGAGATTTGAACGACTGAAATCCATCATGGGACGGGAGTTCGCAGAAAACGCCCTGCACATAGACGCCGAACGGGAAAACATCCGGCTCACAGGGTTTGCATCATTGCCGACGTTGAACCGGGGCAACGCGGCGATGCAGTTCTTCTTTGTCAGTGGGCGACCGGTCCGCGACAGGTTATTGGTTGGTGCCTTGCGCGGTGCCTATCGCGACTTTCTGGCCGGTAATCGTCATCCCCTTGTCGCGCTGTTTCTCGATATCCCGCCTGAACAGGTTGATGTCAACGTCCATCCGGCAAAGACCGAAGTACGGTTCCGGGATGCGGGCCTCGTTCGCGGGCTGATTGTCAGCGCCCTGAAACATGCGCTGGCCGCCGCGGGCCACCGCGCCGCTACAACGACCGCCGGCGCGGCCCTCGGTGCATTTCGCCCGGGGGCTACCCCATCCTCGCCAGCCATAGGAGCCTATTCTTTGCCACGGGCAACGACAGGCCCCGGCCACCGCAGCCCGGGCCTGATGGAAGGAAACACCGCTTTTCACCAGCCTTTTCCCAACCTGAATGACCAACCCGATGCCCGCCCACCGGAACCATTTGCGAATATAGAAACACCCTATAGCGCCGCCGATCAGCAAGCCAATGCCTACCCCTTAGGCGTGGCGCGCGCGCAATTGCATAAAACCTACGTTGTTGCACAAACGCACGATGGAATCGTCATCGTCGATCAACATGCCGCGCACGAACGACTGGTTCATGAACGGATCAAGAAATCTCTGGCTGAGGATGGTGTCGCCCGTCAGGGTCTGCTTATTCCGGAGGTTGTCGAGATGGATCAACCCGCCGTAGACCGTGTCATGGCGCGCGCGGCGGAACTGGCGGAACTGGGCCTGATTATCGAATCCTTCGGCGCGGAAACGATCGTTGTTCGGGAAACCCCGGCGCTCCTAGGTGAGATGAATGTCAAAGCCCTGCTACAGGATCTGGCGGACGACCTAGCAGAGCTCGAAGATACCATCGCGCTGAAAAACCGTCTGGGCGACGTTTGTGCAACCATGGCCTGTCACGGCAGTATCCGGGCCGGACGGCAACTGAACGGCGAGGAAATGAACGCCTTGTTACGGGAAATGGAAAATACGCCGCATTCCGGGCAGTGCAGCCACGGGCGTCCCACGTATGTAGAGCTTAAACTAGAGGACATCGAAAAACTGTTTGGCCGCCGATGAACGCTCACCGGGGGCGCATAAAAGATACCCGCGTGTCACCAAAATCCCGCTGATCCAGCAACACCACACACTCAAGCCCAGCGACTGTTGCTGCTTTTTCCGCCTCCACGACGATCATAGCCTTTGGGCTGATCCACTGTTTCGCTATGAGCCGTGGCAGCCCGTATGAGATGAGCCGTTGGCCATAGGGAGGGTCGAGAAAGGCAATATCGGCACCGCCATCCAGCTCTGCCGTCGGATTGGACAGGCGCCTGGCGTCCTGACCAATCACGCGAACCTTTTCCTCGATACCGAACCGCCGGGCGTTTTCCTGTATGCATTGCCGCGCACAGGCGGCGCGCTCAACAAAGACACCGAAGGCGGCACCGCGAGAAAGGGCTTCCAACCCTAATGCGCCCGAGCCTGCAAATACATCGAGAACAAGAGCCCCGCCGAAATCCACGTGGTGCCGCCCGCCCACGAGGATGTTGAAGATTGATTCCCGAACGCGATCAGATGTCGGGCGGGTCGCGCCGCCTTTTGGCGTAACCAGCTTCCTGCCACCGAATTCACCCGCAATTACGCGCATTGCCCAACCCGCTTCGTAAACTAGCTCAGGTCCAGGGTGGCAGGAACACTGTCTTTAAGCACACGCCGCGCGACGACAGCCACAGCGCCTTTTTCCATTTTGCCAAGTTGAAAAGGGCCATACCCCGTTCGGATCAGCCGGGATACAGAGAGCTCAAGATGCTCCATCACTTTTCGGATTTCTCTGTTTTTACCCTCCGTCAGGGAAACCGAGAGCCAGGCATTGGCACCAAGCTTGCGGTCCAGCTTTGCCGTGATGGCACCATATCGAATACCGGATACCGTGACGCCTTTCACCAACTGTTTCAGGGACTTTTCACTTACCCGACCATTAACACGAACCCGGTATCGACGAATCCAGCCGGTTTCGGGTTTTTCCATGTGCCGGGCCAGTTCACCGTTGTTGGTCAGCAGCAAAAGCCCCTCGGAAGTCATATCGAGACGACCTACAGTGACAACACGTGGAAGATGGTGCGGCAATCGCTCAAAGATTGTCGGGCGGCCCGCCGGATCATTGTTACTGACGAGCAGGCCCGCGGGTTTGTGATATCGCCAGAGCCTGGTTTCCTGTCGCGCGCCAATAACCGTGCCATCAACGCTAATGGTTGCGCTCTTTCCGACCTTGAAGGCCGGAGAGTCCAATGTCACGCCATCAACCACAACCCGTCCCTCGGCGATCCAGCGTTCAGCCTCACGCCGCGAGCACAGTCCGGCACGCGCCATGACCTTGGCAATCCGGTCCCCGGAACCAGGCGCGACGGCGGCGGTATCTTTCGTACCCTGATTGTCCTGTTTCACGGGTAATCCATCGATCTGTCATCCCCGCGCGGAGACTATCAGGATTCTCTGTTTGCGCAACGTCGATGACCTTGACTCTGACCTTGACCTTGACCAGGACAATTCCAATCTGCACGGTATCGCCATGAACGCCACAACCTGCAAATCTACCCGATTCATGGAACAGGCCATGAGGTTGGCGCAAGAAGCCTTCGATACGGGCGACGTGCCCGTGGGGGCCGTGATTGTTCACGCGCCTACAGGCACGGTCGTATCAGAGGCCCGCAATGAAAAAGAATACCGTTATGATCCGACCGCCCATGCAGAGATTCTGGCCATTCGCGCGGCGTGCGACAATAGACAATCCCCGCGTCTTCAGGACTGCGACATGTACGTCACCCTGGAGCCCTGCGCCATGTGTGCAACGGCCATTTCATTGGCTCGAGTCCGCCGCCTGTATTTTGCGGCCTATGATCCGAAAGGGGGCGGTGTCGACCATGGGCCGCGTATTTTTCAGCAACCCACCTGTCATCACACACCGGAAGTCATCGGCGGCATCATGGAAGAAGCCGCTTCCGGCATACTGAAAGCTTTTTTTCAGGGCAAACGCTAGCAAAACCGCCGCGTGTCAGTTGTGGCCGCTGATCCGGGCATGGAGCGGTTTTGTCTCATCGAACATCCGCTTTTGCGCGTCCGTTGCCGGTGCCTGATGGTTGGACTTCCATTCATCATAGGTCATGCCATAAACGATTTCCCGGGCGGCATCGTAATCAAGCGGTTCGCCTCTTTCTCCGGCGGCGGCCATATACCACTTGGACAAACAATTGCGACAGAACCCGGCCAGATTCATCAAATCAATATTCTGTACATCCTTGCGGTTTTGCAGGTGTTCGACCAGGCCGCGAAAGGCCGCTGCTTCTATTTCTGTCCGTGTTTTATCATCCATCTCAACGCTCTCCTGATGTCAGCGCTTAGCGCGTTTTTTAACGGCCCGCCATCCGATGTCGGTGCGGAAAAAACCCTCCGGCCATTCAATTTTATCAACCGCCTGATAGGCTTTGGTTTGCGCCCTAGCAATGGATGAGGCGGCGGCACCTACCGCCAGAACCCGTCCGCCGGTGGCAACAAGATGGCCCCGGTCACGGCTTGTACCGGCGTGAAAGACGGTTACCCCGTCTATTGCCTCGGCCTGATCGAGGTGGCGGATAACAGACCCCTTTTCATAGGCACCGGGATATCCTTTGCTGGCCAGCACCACAGCTAGGGCCGCATCGTCATGCCATGTCATTTTAATCTCGTTCAACCGTCCGTCGGCACAGGCTAGGAGCGCTTCCAGCAGGTCTGATTCAAGACGCATCATCAGCACCTGACACTCCGGATCGCCAAACCGGACATTGTACTCGATCAATGTTGGGCCTGATGCGGTAATCATCAGTCCAGCAAACAGGACGCCCTTGAACGGACGACCTTCTTCCGCCATGCCGCGCACGGTGGGGTGGATAATTTCGTCCATAATCCGCTCGCTCATGGCCTGATCGACCACGGGCGTGGGCGAATAGGCACCCATCCCGCCGGTATTGGGGCCTTCGTCATTGTCAAAGGCGCGCTTGTGATCCTGAGCCGCAATCATAGGAACCGCGTGCTCGCCGTCTACCAGGGCAAAAAAACTGGCCTCCTCGCCATCCAGGAACTCTTCAATAACCACTTCTTCACCGGCCTGCTCACCAAAAGCCCGTTCTGTCATGATGTGATCAATCGCCGCATGAGCCTCGTTTTTGTTACGACAGATGATGACGCCTTTGCCCGCCGCCAGGCCATCCGCCTTTACCACCAACGGCGCATCGTGGAGGTGGATATAGTCCTTGGCCGCATCCGGTTCATTGAACCGCCTGTAGGCGGCCGTCGGAATATGGAAACGGGTACAAAGGTCTTTCATGAACCCTTTCGAGCCCTCGAGAACGGCGGCGCGGGAATTGGGACCGAAAGATTTGATCCCGTGTTCGTCCAGGCGATCAACGATCCCTGCGACCAGGGGGCCTTCCGGCCCCACGACGACAAAATCAATACCCTCATCACGGGCAAAGGATACAATGCGGTCCCGATCATCGGCGGCGATGGAAATACTCTCGGCCAGCTGTGCCATTCCGGGGTTTCCGGAGGCGGCGTACAACCGCTCACACAGCGGCGATTTTGCAATCGCCCAGCACAGGGCGTGCTCTCTTCCACCGGATCCGACAACAAGAACCTTCATTCAAGGCGTTCCCTCGTTTATGATGGGGCTATTCTCTTCTCGACCTGTTTTGCCGTATCATACATCTATTCAAGCAATGGACAATTCCCTGACTGATCAAAACCCGCACAATGTTCCCGTTTTTTCGGTCGGTGAACTTTCCACGGCTGTCAAAAGCACCGTCGAGAGTGCCTTTTATCACGTTCGTGTACGCGGCGAGCTCTCCGGCGTGAAACGGGCTGCTTCCGGTCACATCTACATGACACTGAAAGACGAGGATGCCGTCCTCGACGGCGTGTGCTGGCGGACCACGGCATCGACATTGTCGATCTCACCGGAAGATGGCGTTGAGGTCATCGCAACGGGCCGCGTTACGACCTACGCCGGGCGATCGAAGTATCAGATCATTATCGAAAACCTGGAGATCGCGGGTGAAGGGGCGCTGCTGAAAGTGTTGCGCGATCGTCAACAACGCCTCGCCGAAGAGGGTTTATTCCGTAGCGAGCGCAAACAGCCCTTACCCACGTTACCGGAGATCATCGGCATTGTGACCTCGCCAACCGGGGCGGTCATCCGGGATATCCTGCATCGCCTGAACGACCGGTTTCCGCGCCACGTGCTGTTGTGGCCAGTTCCCGTCCAGGGTGAGGGAGCGGCAGAAAAAATCGCCGCGGCCATCCGGGGCTTTGATACGCTTGCAGACGGTGGAAGTCTCTTACGACCGGATGTGTTGATTATCGCCCGCGGCGGCGGCAGCCTTGAAGATTTGTGGGCGTTCAACGAAGAGGCCGTAACCCGCGCCGTCGCGGAATGCTCCATTCCCGTCATTTCAGCAGTGGGGCATGAAACCGATACTACCCTGATCGATTTTGCCGCGGATGTGCGCGCCCCGACACCAACCGCGGCGGCGGAGATGGCGGTTCCTGTCCGATTGGAGCTTCTGGCCGACGTGTCGGAAACAGCGCAGAGAATGAATTCTGCTCTGGCAAATCGGCTCGAACAAGCGCGGGCTACTCTGGAGGGCCTGTCTCGGGGTCTACCGAACCTTCGGCGTATGGTTGATGAAGCGACGCTGCGTCTGGATGACTGGGACGAACGGCTTTCTCTAGCCCTAAAAACCGGCCTGCGTCACCGGGAAAGCACTCTCGCAATTACGGTATCGGCACTGCGCGCGCCGCGCCCCCTGATCGCCCGCGCGGCGGACGATTTAAACAGCACCACCCGACAGTTGGCAGTTTCCATGGGACGGTTGCTGGGCGCCAGAACGGCAGCCCTGGGCAACAGGGCCGCGTTACTGGAAAGCTATTCCTACCGCAGAACCCTGGAACGGGGTTTCGCCCTCGTTTCCGATGAGCAGGGAAAGGCCATAAGGCGCGGGGGGGCCATAGGCTCCGGGGCGGCGCTATCAATTGAGTTTTTTGATGCAACTGTCTCTGCAACCGTCTCTGCACCCTCATCTGATGAGACAGATGATGGTGCTAGGTCGAAAACACCCACAAAACCTGGTCCGCAGAAATCCAAATCCGATGACCGACAGGGCACACTGATCTGATGAGCGGATATCGCGCTTCTTTGTGTGCTGTCATTTGCATGGCATCCTTCGCGGGCCACGCCCTGGCCGCTGAGTGGGTGGGATCGGGGACATTCACGCCGGGCGCTTTAATCATCGGACAGACGGAACCGGCCAATCAGGTTAGTCATGACGACGTCCCCGTGCGGGTTACGAAGCACGGTACGTTTCTCATCGGGCTGGGTCGCGATGCAACAGGAACAACAGTCGTTTCCATTACTGCGCCAGACGGATCAACGTCTGAAACAACCCATACAATCGGGGCGCGCGCCTACGACATTCAACGTATTGATGGCTTACCATCGAAACAGGTAACACCGGACCCGGATACCGTCGCTCGTATCCAACAGGAAGGCGCGTTAATCAGAAAAGCCCGGCAAAGCGACCTTGATACACCCTATTTTGAAACCGGTTTTGTCTGGCCCCTGATTGGAACCATCACTGGCGTATACGGAAGCCAGCGTATCCTGAACGGGGAACCGCGAAGCCCGCATAAAGGTGTCGATATTGCCGCACCGGAAGGGACACCTTTCGTTGCTATGGCGGACGGGCGCGTCAGTCTTGTCCATCCGGATATGTTCTATACGGGACAAACCGTGATCCTTGATCACGGTCATGGGCTCACATCCATCTATATTCATATGAACCAGATAACGGTCAGGGAAGGCGAGCGGGTCTCAAAAGGGCAGGTGATCGGCCACGTCGGTGCCACGGGTCGCGCCACAGGCCCGCATCTTCACTGGGGGATTACCCTCGGATCAAAGCACCTAGACCCTGAACTGGTTGCCGGCCCCATGCCCGCACCCTGAGCGTCAATCCTCGGGCCATCGGCGGTGTAACCACAACCACTGTTCCGGGCGCTCGGCTATCCATTCCTCCAGCACGGCGTTCACTTTCCCTGTGAAATCAAGGATATCCGCATGGCGCGCGCCGGTGTCTTCGATGTACATCGGGGGGAAACAGGTCAATCGGAAGGATACACCGTGCAGACGCTCAATCCTGACCGGGATCACCGGGCATTTAAACCTGAGCGCAAACTGTGCCAGTGCCGGTGCGGTCATGGCATCGCGCCCAAAAAACGGCACGGCCAGTCCTTCATTCAGTTTCTGATCTTGAAGGATCCCCAGATTGCCCCCCGCCTTGAGTAATTGCAGGGCGGCGCGCGCGCCTTTTGCGCCTTTGGGGATCATGCCGCCGTCACCTAGGTCTCTCTTCTGCAACAAATTCTGCAAATAGGGGTTGTTAAACTCACGGTAAAAGGCATGAAATTTCAAACCGCTCTGGGCAATTGATCTGGGTGTCAGTTCCCAGTTCGCCAGGTGCGCAGAAAAGAACAGGCGCGGCATGCCGTCATTCCTTGCTCTGTCGAGCGCTTCTGCATTGACCATTTCGACACGCGGATGGGGACCGATGGAACTGATCTTGTGAAGGTTTGGGAACTCGAACAAAACCCGCCCGACATTGTCCCACATGCCTGAGACAATGGCATCAATCTCGGACCCTGATTTGGCGGGAAAAGCTTTTGTGATGTTGGCTCGCGCGATTGTGTTGACGCCCAGGTGCGGCCCGATAAGTCGCGCAATACTCCCGCCCAAAGAGGAGGCGAAATCCACCGGCAATAGGCGCACGAGAGTAATAAACCCCCGGGCCAGCCACGCTTGCAGAAACTGTGCGAGCGTACCGGTGTTCCGGGATGGCTTGTCAGGCGAGGGCATCAGCAATAACAGGGTTCAGCAGTTGATTGATTTCTTCCTCGTTATCCCAGACGACATGAACCGGCAAGGCTTTAACGGCCTCTCTCATATCCGGGGGCAGCCGAACAAGGTCTTTAGTGGTGGTCAACAGTGTCGCGCCCATCATTTCTGCTTCCGCGCTGAGGCGGGCAAGCTCCCGGTCCGTGAAATGGTGGTGGTCGGCGAAGGCTTCGGTTTTAACCACATCCAGGCCGTGCGCCCGCGCCGAGCGAAAGAATTTATCGGGCACGCCAATGCCGGCAAAAGCCAGTACCTTTTCGCCCTCAAGGGCGCTGAATTCCCTATCCACTTCAATTGTGGCGCGAAGGACCGGACAATGATTGCCGACAGTTTCGCCGACGTTCGCGCGGTCTTCGCCGAGAATGGCAACGCCGTCGGCACGCTGTAACCCGCTTTTAACCGATTCCCGCAAGGGGCCAGCCGGAATTATCCGAGCGTTACCAAACCCGCAAGCGCCGTCAACAACCAGTATGGACAGCGATTTTCTGCACGACGGATCCTGGAAACCATCATCCAGCACAACCAGCCCCGCACCCTCTGTCATGGCCCGGCGACAGCCCGCAGGCCGATCATCGGATACCCAGGTTGGTGCGACTTCGGATAAAATCAGCGCCTCGTCACCAACGGCGCGGGCGTCGTAAAGCTCACGCGAGACTTTCAAGGGTCCTTTTTCGGTGCCGCCATATCCCCGGGTGATAATATGTGCGTCAATGCCAGCTTGCCGGACCCGACGAGCGACGTCCATCACAACAGGCGTTTTTCCGGCCCCCCCGGCCACGAGATTTCCGACACAGATTAACGGTATGGGGCACGTCCAGGACTTGCCCCATTTTTGCCGCGCCGCCGTGCCCAATCCGTATACGAAACCGGCGGGTGCGAGAAGCGTGGATAACAATCCACCACGGTTCGATTTCCAGAAATCAGGTGCTTTCACGGGACAACTCTACATTTTCGGGCTGGATTTCAGGGTGAGCGAAATACCTGTCGGCCTGATGGGTAAGATCGTTGAGGGTATTTTCAATCCGCACGCGACACCGCTCGCGTTCCGCTTTATTGGCACGACGGTCCACGTAAATGGGCTCACCCCAGACAAACACACCCCGATTAAACGGCCAGGCCACCAAAAAACGATCCCATGAAGACAAAATCCGCCGGCGGCGGGTATTGCAACTTGCGGGGATAACCGGCACACCGGACAGGCGGGCCAGCGCAACGACACCATCCGATGCGCGCATCCTTGGCCCCCCTGGCCCATCGGGGGTGATACCAATGCATTGATCATCCTTCAGTTTGCCAAGCATCTCGCGAACAGCCTGTGTTCCGCCTCGGGTCGTCGAGCCCGTGATGGTATGGATCCCCAGATGGCCAACCGTTTTTGAAATGATCTGACCGTCCCGATGCGACGATGCGAGCATATAGATCGGTTTGCGGCGGTGCCATGCACAGGGAAACATTAACATCCGGCCATGCCACAAACAGAGTATAAACGGCTTGTTTTCCTTCCAGAACCGGCCCGGGCTCTCCGAATTTAAGACCGTCCATCGGGACGTGAGGTAAACCAGTCGAATATATTGCGCTCCTAACCAGCATAGACCCGTTCTAACGGTATCGCTCCGCAACACCTGTTTGATCACCTTCATCACCCGGCCTCGTCTGATACCCGGTTGTCGCGGAACTGCAATTCATACAATCGATGGTACTGTCCGCGCTGTTCAAGTAATTCCTCGTGCGTCCCGCATTCGATGGCGCGGCCCTGATCGATAACGTAAATTATATCAGCACCAA
Organism: Rhodospirillales bacterium; assembly: GCA_963921245.4. GTDB lineage: Bacteria > Pseudomonadota > Alphaproteobacteria > Rhodospirillales > Casp-alpha2 > JABJGO01. The sequence goes on from CAWUEY030000001.1 coordinate 2,194,129, forward strand.
CAACCGTTGAAAGCCGGTGCGCAATAACCAGCGCCGTTCGGCCCTCAATCAGCTCATCTAGGGCTTCCTGGACTTTGCGTTCCGATTCTGTATCAAGTGCCGAGGTAGCCTCGTCCAGCAACAGGATGGGCGCGTCTTTAAGCATGGCGCGGGCAATGGCGAGACGTTGTCTCTGGCCGCCGGAGAGCTTCAACCCCTGTTCTCCGACGACAGTGTTATATCCTTCGGGCAAGGCCATGATGAAGCCATGCGCCGCCGCCCGTTTTGCCGCCCGTTCAATATCCTCAGCCGTCGCCCCTATCCGACCATAGGAGATATTGGCCATAACCGTATCGTCAAACAGGGTGATTTCCTGGCTAACGAGCGCAATGGAACCGTGTAACGAGGCAAATGTGCAGCGCGATACATCGTTGCCATCGATCTCAATCCTGCCCCCATCAATGTCATAGAACCGGGGAATCAGATTAAACACCGTTGATTTACCGGCCCCGGACGCACCAACCAGTGCGACGGTCTTTCCGGCGGGGACGTGAAGGCTTAAACCTTCGAGGACCGCGCAATCCGTTTCGTAGCGAAAATGTACATCCTCCAGCAGGATTTCGCCGTTTTTCACCGAGAGCTCGATCGCGTCTGACGGTTCAAGTATCCGCGGTGATGTATCAAGAATTTTGAACATCCGTTCTGCCCCGGCGAGGCCGACCTGAATGGTGGCATTCAAATTCGCCAGTCTTTTTGCGGGTTCATAGGCAAGCAGCAGAGCAGCAATGAAGGAAAAGAAGGAGCCAGCATCCGTCTGGCCCGCCATGACTCGCGCCCCGCCATAAACGACAACGATCGCAACAGCAATACCGCCCAGTGTTTCCATGACCGGGCTGGCCAATGCCTGGGTACGGGAGGCTTTCAGGGTCAGGCGGTAGATACTGTCAACAATACCGCGAATGCGCCGGGCCTCGTAATCTTGCATACGATAGGCCTTGACGATCCGGATACCCTGGAAGGTCTGGTTGAGAAGCGCCGTCATCAGGCCTGTTTCATGCTGGGTATTGGCGACGACTTTTCGCACCCGTTTGCCCAACCGGGCGATGGGATAGATGGCGAGCGGAAATACAAAACAAACAATGATCGCGAGCTCGGTGTCCTGGACAAACAACACACTCGTCAACCCGATCAGCGACAGGACATCCCGACCGAGGCTGGTGAGCGCCGTTGAAACCGCGTTCCTGATGGCCGTAATGTCATTGATGAACCGCGACACCAGTGTTCCGGCGGGGTTTGCCTGAAAGAAATGAACATCCATCCGGGTTAGATGCCCAAACAGACGGTTCTGGCAATCCGCGATGATCCTCAGGCCCACCAGACTCATGATCACGGTTTGCGCGTAATTCGCCCCACCTTTTACCAGGAAAATGAAAAGGATTGTCAGCGCAATCGGCCATAGCTGGCCCTGATCCCTGGCAATAAAGATATCGTTGACGACAAATTCAAGAATATAGGAACTCGCCGCCGTGGCCGCCGCAACCAGGGCCATGAAAAGAACGGCCAGGCCCAACCACCCTCTATAAGGCTTTACGTTTTCCCGGATCAGTCGCGCCATCAACGCCCGCGTCGGCATGTACCCTGTGGGACGCGATGCTTCGTGCGTGTTCAATGGTTTATTCCCGAGATTGACCCTCTGCGGACCCTATCACGATAGCGGCATTGCCGCCAGCCATGCAATCGCCAGACATGTAATCGCCCGCCCTGTAATCGACGGCCGGGTTACTTCCCGGCCACGGTCATCCCATCGATCCGCAAGGTTGGCGCATTCGTACCAAACCGAAATTCAAGATCGTTGGCGGGACACGTGTTCGCAAACATATCCACCAGGTTTCCGGCAATGGTGATCTCACTGACCGGATAGCTGATCTCACCGTTTTCAATCCAGAACCCCGTCGCCCCACGACTGTAATCGCCGGTCACAGGGTTAACGCCCTGGCCCATCATTTGCGTGACATAAAGGCCCGATGAGATATCGGCAATCAGCTCTTCCGGCGACAATTTGCCAGCTTCCATATAGAAATTGGTTTGGCTGGGGCGCGGCGGCGATGACGTTCCCCTCGCGGCACTCGCGGTTGATGACAAGCCGAGCTGTCGGGCGGAGCGCAGAGACATGGTCCAGTTTGTCAGCACGCCCCTGTCAATCACCCGGCGCGAAGCCGTCGCAAGGCCTTCACCGTCGAAGGGCCTAGAGCGCAATCCCCGTGGGCGAAGGGGATCATCAACCACAGAGATATTTTCGGGAAACACCCGCTCACCACGTTTCTCTTTCAGGAAACTCGTGCCCCGCGCGATGGCGGGGCCGCTGATCGCACTGGATAGATGTCCGAGGAGAGAGCCGGCAACCCGGGGATCGAAGACAACGGGTACGGTTGCTGAGAGCGCCTTTTGAGGGTTCAGGCGGTCAACAGCCCTGGTCCCGGCGGTTTCACCCAGCGAAGCAGGGGCTGGCAGGTCCTCACCATGAACCGTCGTGGCGGAATCGGAATCCTGTTCCATGGCCGTACCCTCACCGGCGAGAACAGTGACGCCGAGGTGACTGTAGGTTCGGGCGCGGATACCGGAAAAACCGTTTGTTGCCAGCAGTGCAATAGAGCTCCGATACCAACCGGCTTCGGCGCCTTCAGAGTTGGTAACACCCTGAACGGCGCGCGCCGCCTCTTCTGCCTCGAGGGCGCGCTGTTCAAGCACAGCGGCACCCGGTTCACTGGCATCCACCAGATCCAATTCATCGCCGCCAGCATTGGCCACGTCCGCCGGCTCAGCAATGCCGCAAAACGGGTCTTCCGGGACAACCTTGGCCATGGCCACGGCGCGCCCCGCCAGATCCTTCAGGATACCCGGCGAAACGTCCGATGACGATACGATCGCCTGGCGTTGACCACAAAACACGCGCAACCCCAGGTCGGCACCTTCTGATCTCTCCAGATGCTCTGTTTCACCCAATCGACAGGCAAGGGAAGCCGAAATACCCTCCATGTAAACGGCGTCGGCGGCGTCGGCACCGGCGTTCTGGGCATAACCGACAAGGTCTTGTAACAAGTTTAGCTGGTCTTCATCAATCATGGTCGCGGCGTCTTTCTGTTCTGTTGGTTTTTCTGTTTGGTTGATTGCAGGCAATGGTTATCGTTTATTCCGCCGCCGGGTTCAAGTGATCCAGACAGCGATTGATCCACTCAGCCGTCAACTTCTCCTGAACACTGTTTTGGGACAGCCGCTCATGAAGACACCCAAAATCCACCTTGTCCAGGGGCTGGTCCTGGTTAAAACAGGAGAACACCACCGTCTCTTCGCCGCTATCAGGATCGACATGGCGCTGAAGACATTGCGCACAGATTTCCTTCATCATGCACTGCATGGGAGAATTGATAGAACCGATGGCAACATGATCCGGCTTCAGGAACGGTTTCAGGACCGTTGAGCGCGCTAGGCGAACCGCGTTCATCATGCCGTCAGAGCCGATGGTGATGATCCTGTCAACATCTTCCAGAGCGATACCCACCGGGCCGAGGCGGCCTTTCGCATAAGCCGTCATGGCCTCAACGATAGTGCCGACAAAAGCCCGGTCCTGTGGGCGCGCGGGTTCCAGAGCGGGGTCACCATCCGTGCACCAGACCACCATATCGGCGGCGGCTTCGATATTTCTTTCGTGATAACGCTCGCCCGCCTTTTTGTAGCCGGCAAAATAGAGAACCCTTGAACCGGCAGCGCGCAAGGCCTGGCCAATGGAGAACAGAACAGCATTGCCGAGGCCGCCGCCCGCGAGCAGCACGGTTTCACCATTGGGAATCTCGCTCGGCGTACCCGTGGGGCCCATTAAGACAACCGGCTCGCCCGGTTTCAGATGTGTGCACAGGTTTGACGAGCCACCCATTTCAAGAACAATCACGGAAACCAGCCCCTGTTCACGATCAACCCAGGCCCCCGTCATGGCGAGGCCTTCCATGGCCAGCGTCGTGCCATCGACTTTCGGGGCCAAAGCCTCAAAGTTCTGCAAACGATAGAACTGACCGGGTTGAAAGCTGCGGGCCGCTCTCGGGGCTTTCACAATCACCTCGACAATCTCCGGCGTCAGCCGAATGACCGCGTGCACTGCAGGCCGCAGGCTCTGGTGCAAATGCTCGAAAAGCTGTCCGGCGGAAACGCCTGAGGGTGACCGCCGGCTCAGGGTTTCGGAGATAACCGGATACCCCTGTTTGGCGCTGGCCATGGCGCTCACCACATTGCCCTTGAAAGACGGATGCAGATCGCCAAAGAAGCTCACGTCGATGGCACCATCATCAAGCGCCATCAACACATGGGGCTGATCCGGCTTGGCAGACGCTTGCGGGCGGGCGCGCGCGCCTTTCCTGTCAATCGCGCGGAAATACTTTCCATCCAACTGATAGACGCCGCCCCGTTCGCGCGCGAGAACGGTATTTGGTTGCGTACCGGCGGCCACCAGAATGGTTCTAGCCGGTAACGCGACTTCCTCGCCCGTTGCCGTAAGGGTGCCGTTCTCGTCTATACTCTGTTTGGCAAAACGGATGGTCTCCGCATGACCGAAGTCATCCACATCGATGGCGCTCGGTGCCAGAAGCTCAGCAAACCGGACACCTTCTTCCATGGCTTTCGCGACTTCCTCGTGGTTCAGGGTATAGCCGGGCGAATCGATCATGCGGCGGCGATAGGCCAAAATTACACCGCCCCATTGGTTCAGAAGTTCCTGAATACGGGGCTCCCGCCCTTCATTTTTTGCCTGGGCCCGCTCGTCACGAAGGGCGCGGCCATGGGCCAAAAACTCGTCCGCAATGGCGACTTCCGCGCCCCGCCAGAGGGCGCGTGTTGCCGCCTCGCCATGTTCAGCACTCAGTATCTCATAGCGGCTCAAAAACTTTTCGACCTGGACGACATAATAGGCGAGAGACTCTGTGGCCGTATCCACGGCGGTCAAGCCGCCGCCAATGACCACCACCGGCAACCGGACCTGAAGGTTGGTAATGGAATCCGGTTTTGCGGCACCTGTAAGCTGTAGGCCCATGAGGAAATCGGATGCTTGCCGAACACCGGGGGCTAGGCCGTTTGGAATGTTTAATACCGTGGGTTTTCCCGCGCCGGCACAAAGTGCAACATGATCGAAACCCATGGCATAGGCCTCATCTTCTGCGATGCTGCCGCCGAATCGCGTGCCACCAAAAAGGGCAAATTGCGCGCGGCGTTCCAGCAACAAACGAATAATCTTGAGAAAATTCTTGTCCCAACGGACGGTTATTCCATACTCGGCAACGCCACCGAAGCCCGCCATGACGCGATCGTCTAGTTCTTCCCGGATCTCGCTGATATCAAAGATCGGCGCAAACGCAACCCGCTCACCCATTGCGGTAACGCCGGAGAACCTCGCGTCCAAAGGTTCGATTTTTGCCCCATCTATGGCGGCGACTGTATGGCCGTCGTTCATCAGGTGATGGGCCAGGGTAAACCCGGCCGGGCCCATACCCACGACCAGCACCTTGTAGCCGCTGTCGCGTTTCGGCAGGGGGCGGCGAATATTCAACGGGTTCCAGCGGGTCAGCAGGCTGTATATCTCGAACCCCCAGGGCAGGTCCAGAACGTCATGCAGCGTGCGGGTCTCAGCCATGGGAATGTTGACGGGTTCCTGTTTCTGATAGATGCAGGCCTTCATGCAGTCATTACAGATGCGGTGACCGGTGGCGGCGATCATGGGGTTATCGACAATTGCGATGGCGAGCGCGGCGACAAAATGGCCGTCGGTTTTCGCCTCATGCATCTCTGAAATTTTCTCTTCCAGCGGGCAACCGGCCAGCTCGACACCAAAATCACTTTTCCGAAACGCGCCTGTCCTCCGATCCGTCAGCCCCTTCGAGCACGAATCCTTGCCCTGGTTATGGCAGAAAATACAGTAATGGCCCTCGCTGAGGCAGGCTTTGAGATCGCCGCCGGGATCGGTCAATTTGAAGCCCGGACGCCGCCGCAGAAGAGCGGCGGGCATGACCTTTGCGCGGGCGCCATGGATGTGGGTCTCCTCCAGCGCCGGCACGAGATTGGCGGCCTCGAGCTTGCGCGGGGCACGAAACAGCGTGCTGCGATTGTGACCATCGGTGTGAACCCGCCAGGCGGCGTATTGCGCCGCCACAGCCAGATCATCGGCGTATTGCGCCGCCACACTCAGATTATCGGCGTATTGCCCCGCCACAGCCAGATTATCGGCGTTGGCGTCCGCCGCGTCCATCCAGGCCAGCACATTTTCGGCAAAAGCCGCCTCACTGAAGGATGTTCCGAACCGCGCCGACAGCTTTTTCTCCAGGGCTTCACCGTCGAGGCTGATGGCCTCGTCCGGTTTGATTTTTTTTAGCGCAATACGCTGAACAAACAGCCGGCGGCACGCGAAAATAGGCGCAAGGGCATGGTGTTCGGCGGCCCGCGCACGGACGGCCGCGCCAATCCCAAACAATTGCGCGATGAAATCATCAACATGGGGGGCGAGTTTCAAAAGCAGGTCGGATTCCGCCAGACCCGCCCATTCATCGGGATGGGCCCGGGCCCGGGACAGGGCGTCGAGCAGAGCCGCATCGTGCTCCTGAAGGTGTTGCTGAAAATGCTCATCGAGCGTTTCGAGACCGTCCCGGTCATACAAATCCTCGAAACCCAATCCAAATCCCAGGGCCAGATTATTCGCCATTCATTTTCTCTTTTCAGGGGCGGGGGAGATACAGAAGGGCGGGAGAAACGGGTTAGACACGGGAGTCCACAGGGTGGCTTCACCAGCCCAATTGTAATCGACGCGCGGGAGAAACGGGTTAGACACGGGAGTCCACAGGGAAGCCGCTATGGCAGTAAAATACATGTTTCTGATGTCATTCTGTTTATTCGGCAACTTTGTTGAGAAAACCACCCGTCTGATATAGTTTTAACCGCAGGCGGATTCAAAGTAAAAGACATCCGGCGCGAGGAAACGGCAACCCCCAACCCCGGGAACCAGGCATACAATGAGTGTTGAAGGGTACGCAGGCGACATCACCCCGCTCGAAGCATGGACGGTCCTGAACGATCAGCCAAACAGCATTCTGGTTGACGTGCGAACCGAAGCGGAGTGGGCATTTGTGGGATTTCCCGACCTTTCCGGGCTGGGCAAGAGCGTTTGTTTTGTTGAGTGGCTATCCTTTCCCGGCATGGAACCCAACCCTGATTTTGTGGCCGCCGTAAAAAAGGTTCAATCCGATCGACAGGGACCCGTCCTCCTGCTGTGCCGATCCGGTCAGCGCTCCATATCATCCGCGCGCGCGTTGACAGAGGCCGGGTTTTCCCGGTGTTTTAACGTCCTGGAAGGATTTGAAGGCGACAAGGACACCGACGGTCATCGCGGATCAATGGGTGGCTGGAAGGTTTCGGGGCTACCCTGGCAGCAGAAGTAACGCCCCCGCCCATGGCTCAATATCCGCCGCCTCATCCACCACGTTTTCTTTTGCAGCCTGATGGATCCGCACTTTCCGGGGGGTGACGCGTTTTCAACGCGTTTTTAACGGTGGGGAAGTTTTTTTAGGAACAGAGGTCTCGCCAGACACTGTTTCGGGGGCTATATACATAGGGCCGGTGATATTATCCAGGGATATTATCCAGGGATATTATGACGGCGAGAGTATGACAGCATCTAATCACAGGAGGAACAGGGATGAGCGGACTGGCAACCACGGATCAGCTGTTTTTTGAGAAAACGGATTTGGACCGCAACCGCACAGAAAATATTGTCAACGATGCCCTGAACGGCGCCGATGACGGCGAGCTGTTTTTGGAGTATCGGCAAAGCGAAAGCCTCACCTTTGATGACGGTCAGCTCAAAAACGCCAGTTACTATACCTCTCAAGGGTTCGGCTTGCGCGCCATATCCGGCGAAACCACGGGGTACGCCCATGCCTCCTCGCTGGACGAAGGGGCCCTGAAACGGGCGGCGGCAACGGTCAGGGCGGTTTCCAGCGGGCACGACGGCGCGGTGGACCTAGCGCCCGTTGGCACAAACCAATCCCTTTACGCCGATGTCAACCCGCTGGATATGATGGATTTTGAAGCCAAGGTTGGCCTCCTCAAGGATATTGATGCTTACGCGAGAGACGCCGATGAGCGTGTGCGACAGGTAGGCGTCAATCTTTCCGGTGAGTGGCAGGCCGTACAGATCATTCGCTCCGGCGGTTCGCGTACAGGCGACATTCGCCCCCTGGTCCGGCTCTGGGTACAAGTGGTTCTTGAGCAGGACGGTAGGATGGAATCCGGCAGCTACGCAACCGGGGGCCGGACCGCCTATGAAGCCTACGTTGCGCCTTCATGCTGGCAACACGCCGTTCGCGAAGCGGTGAGACAGGCGTCGGTAAATTTAGACGCGGTGCCGGCGCCGGCCGGTGAAATTCCCGTGGTTCTCGGCCCGGGCGTGCCTGGCATTCTGCTGCATGAGGCCGTCGGGCACGGCCTAGAAGGCGATTTCAACCGCAAGGGCACGTCCGCCTTTGCCGGACTGATGGGCCAACAGGTCGCAGCCAAAGGCGTAACGATTATCGACGACGGCACCCTCTTTGATCGCCGCGGCTCTCTCAGTATCGATGACGAGGGCACGCCCACCCAATCAACGACTTTGATTGAAGACGGCATCCTGACAGGCTATCTGCACGATCGCATGAATGCGCGGTTGATGGCGACCCAATCCACCGGAAACGGACGGCGGCAAAGTTACGCCCATGCACCAATTCCCCGCATGACCAATACCATGATGATGGGGGGGGAAGACGATCCGGATGATATTCTGCGGAGCGTCAAATCCGGTATTTACGCGGCCTCGTTCGGCGACGGCCAGGTCGATATCACATCCGGCAAGTTCGTTTTCGCCTGTACGGAAGCCTACGAAATCAATGACGGTGCCGTAGGCCGCCCCCTGAAGGGTGCAACCCTGATCGGCAATGGTCCTGACGTTCTCACCAAAGTCTCCCGTATCGGCAACAATATGGAACTGGACCCAGGGAGCGGTAGATGCGGAAAGGATGGTCAGTGGGTTCCTGTTGGCGTGGGTCAGCCAACCATCTTAGTCGATGAGCTCACGGTCGGGGGCACGGCGGTCTAGCGATACACCTGCTGGCCCTACGGCCGGTTGACAATTACCGGGGGCTGATGATAGCGACAACGGGATTAAGGTTTGCGGTGTCGCTTGTGTGGGTTTTCCTGGGGAAAACGCGGCTTGGGTCTGGCAGGTTTTGCCTAACCTGACTATGGTATGGTATAGTTATTGCGGTGCAGAAAGTACATTTTGTTGTATTGGGCGGAGGCTCGGCAAATGATGACCACCCCGAAGAGTCCAAACACACCACCAATGGACGGAACTATGCGCGGAGGCATGTTAGAGAAGGGATTCTGGCACGGCCTCATGATGGGTATGGGTGCCGTTGGATACCTTGGTCATACGCCTGCGCCCCCGCCTCGGTATCCCAAAAATGCATCACTCCAGGATTTGCAAATGATTGGTGGTGATATGTATAGCGGCTGGCGGGCGTTTAATGAAAAAGCGAAGAAACAAACAGCGGCCTCGTAATGAAATGGCGAGCACCGAAAGGGCACCGGAAGAAGCGTCGCCTTCAATAACAACGATATCTCCCGAAGAACTTGAGGGACTGCCTGAGAGTACGAAGGTGGCTGTCGTGCAAGCGTCAATGTTTTCAGGGCCTCTGCCACCTCCAGCACTTTACGATGCATATGAGCAAGTCGTGGCGGGGTCAGCAGAGCGCATTTTGACGCTCGCTGAAAAAGAGCAAAGTCACCGACACGCATTTGACGGCAAGGCAATGGAGAAGCACTTCAATGAAGTATCAAAAGGCCAATCCATTGGAAGTGTTATTGCTGTTTGTTGCATTGGAGCAGCATGTTTTTGTGCCTATATCGACCAGCCATGGGTAGCGACGGTTTTGGTTGGCACAACGGCTGTAAACCTGGTCACCGGATTCATCCGGGGCAGGTCAAGCCGGGACGATTCCTGACGCCGCCGCCTTCTTAAGCCACTTGATAAATGTCCACAGGCCCTAGTAGGCGTATTCCTGGAAAACCGGGGTAATGGCGCCGGCCCAGCGGCCGTTATAGGCGGCGAGCAGCTCCTCAGCCGGGGTCAGACCTGACTCTGCGATCTGGAACAACGGGCGCAGGAAATGGGTTTCATCCAGCCCGACAGGGTCGGTAACACCGCGCCGACACAACCCGCCATGGGCAATGGTCAGAACCTCCAGCGCCAGATCACGTAGCGTGCCCCCCCGATGCGGCGTTGAAAGCGCCGTGCGCGGAACATTGTCGCGTAGATTGGCGTGCTCATCCACCGAGAAGTCGGATATCAGATCATAGGCCTCGCTTCGCGCGTCATCGTCGTAGAGTAAGCCCGTCCAAAACGCCGGCAGGGCGCACAGTCTCGCCCACGGGCCGCCATCGGCACCGCGCATTTCAATAAACTTTTTCAACCGGACTTCCGGGAAAACCGTACTCAGGTGGTTTTCCCAGTCGCCGATTGTCGGATAGTGCCCCTCAAACCCCTCAAGGGTACCGGCCAGATAATCACGGAAGCTCCTGCCGGAAACATCCAGGTAGTTACCATCCCGATAGATGAAGTACATGGGCACGTCGAGGATGTAATCCGCGTAGCGTTCAAACCCGAAACCATCCTCGAACACGAAAGGCAAAATCCCGCACCGGTCCGGGTCTGTATCTGTCCAGATGTGGCTGCGAAAACTCAGGAACGCGCTCGGTTTGCCCTGGCGAAAGGGGGAATTGGCCCAGAGCGCCGTTGCCACAGGTTGCAGGGCGAGACCGATGCGGAACATTTCGACCATCATCTGTTCTGAACAGAAATCCAGATTGACTTGCACCGTGCAGGTGTTCTGCATCATCTCCAGGCCCAGCGTCCCTTTTGTCGGCATGTAGGCGCGCATGATCCTGTAGCGCCCCTTCGGCATCCAAGGAATTTCCGCTGTGCGTTCTTCAGGGCGATAACCGAGCCCCAGGAACACAATGCCGAGCTCGGCGGCCACCGCTTTTACCTGGCGCAAGTGCTCATGGACTTCACCACAGGTCTGATGGATGTTCTCAAGGGGCGCGCCGGAAAGTTCCAACTGTCCAGCCGGTTCGAGACTGATCGCACTGCCGTCATCTTTCTTCAGCCCAATAACAGTATCCCCTTCGAGGATCGGTTGCCAGCCGAACCGGGACATGCCCTCAAGCAGCGCCCTGATCCCCGCCGAACCTTCATAGTCGATGGGCGCCAGCCCATCGCGGCGATAGGCAAACTTCTCATGTTCCGTGCCAATCCGCCATTGCTCACGCGGCTTACAGCCGGCGGCCAGATAGTCAACCAGAATGGACTTGTCGCTCACAACCCGGTCTTTGCTGAATGCCTGAGAATCCGCCATCTAAACCTCCACCCGGATCATTTTGCGGGCGCTGAACCGTGTGATCTGCGGGCGACGCGCCCTCTAGGGGTTGCCGGCGACGCGGCCGCTCTGGGATAGTCCTCTTGTTCTTCTCACGCAACCATCGCCGTTAAAAATCTGCCAGCCCGCCAATGCGGCGATGGCCGCCGTCTCCGTCCGCATGACACGGGGTCCAAGCGAAACAGCGATAGAGAACGGGAGATTTCCAAGGACGTCAAGTTCCGATGCTGAAAACCCGCCTTCGGGACCAATCACAAATGTGGGAACGCCATCCCCTGCAAATCCCGGCTCTGAGAGCGCGGTTCTGATGTCTGCGCCCGCGCCCGTCTCATCCATAAAAATCAAGGGGCGGGTTTTCGGCCAATCCGACAGTGTGGTTTCAAATGGCGCTAAATCAGATAAATGCGGAATACTCAGCCGCTCGCTTTGCTCGGCGGCCAGGGTCGCCGTTGCCATCAATCGATCAATGTTGAGCCGCTTGGGCATGGTTCGGTCTGTCAACACAGGATACAATTCGGAAACGCCCAATTCCGTTGCTTTCTCGACCAGAAAATCCAGCCGGTTCTTTTTGACGGGCGCAAACATGAGGGCAACATTTGGTTCCGCCGTTTGGTCGCGTATCCGTTCTGTCACCCGCAGTAAACAGTCGTTTTTGCCCGCCCGCGCAATAACGGATTGCCATTCGCCGTCGATACCGTTGAATAGGCTCACCGAATCGCCGGTTTTTCGGCGCATGACCCGCAAAAGATAGTGGGTTTGCTCGCGGGACGGCGCAACCTCTGCCGCGGCGCTCAAGGCGTGCCTTACAAACAGACGGATTGACGTTTTCCGTTTGGCCATGGCGCAAGTGTCGGGGGCAGGGCCGGAAAATGCAAGAAAGGTTTCCCGACAAAGGATGCGTGTGGCATACATCGAGACAACGGAAACCTTTGTGATGAGCCATATGGATCGAACCGGGAGCGCCAGTGATATCGTTCGCGATCACTGGATTGACCGTTATGCGCCGAGGCCGCTCAGGCCCTATCTCACGCTTGCCCGAATGGACCGGCCCATTGGGACGTGGCTGCTGGTCTTGCCCTGTTGGTGGGGTGTAACCCTGGCATCGGACGGCCCGCCCGATGGCGCGCTGTTGGTTCTGTTTGCCATTGGTGCGCTGGTTATGCGCGGGGCCGGCTGTACCATCAACGACATCGTTGATAGGGATATCGATGCAAGAGTTGCGCGCACGGCGGGGCGCCCCATCCCGCGCGGGGATGTGAGTGTCGTTCAGGCATTTGCCTTCCTGGGTATTCAGTTGGGCATTGGTCTGGTTATCGTGCTTCAGCTCAACACCTATACCATATGGCTGGCGATTTCCTCACTGGGGCTGGTTGTCCTCTACCCGTTCGCAAAACGTGTTACCTACTGGCCCCAGCTCGTCCTGGGACTGACGTTCAATTGGGGGGCGCTGGTCGGTTGGGCCTCGGTCCGTGGGCAACTGGACTGGCCTGCGGTTGCGCTCTACACGGGCGGGGTTTTCTGGACCCTGGGCTACGACACGATTTACGCCCATCAAGACAAAAAGGATGATCTGGAAGCCGGGGTAAAATCATCCGCCCTTGCCTTGCAGGACCGGACCAGGACATGGCTGTTTGTGTTTTACGGCTTGACGATCCTTTTGTTCTCAGCCGCGGGTTACTTTCTTAACGCCAGCCCGGTGTTCTTCGCAGGCGTGATTGTCTGTTCCGCCCACCTGTTGTGGCAGGTTGGCAGTGTGGATATTGACGACCCCCGAAATTGCTCAGCCAAATTCAGATCAAATCGGGATTTCGGCCTGGCAATGCTGGTAGTTTTCATGGTGGAGACCGTTCTGCGGTAGTCCTCGATCGTCAGGATCTAAGGAAGGCGGCGCACGCCGCAAACAATGACAGCGCGGGGATGATCAGGGTTTGACGGGACACCCCGCCACCCTTAGGGTCTGAGCCGGTTAGGGTCTGGTCATATCAGGTTGGCGTAACCCGATATAATCACACTCCAAAGCTTCGAGCGCCCAAAATGAACTGCCGGTGATTCCATGATCTATTCAAGAGAGTGCGCTCAAAATGCCAGGGCCTGGCCTTTCCTTGAAGCCCGTGAGGTGCTGAAACGGATCAATAACAGGACGCCCGAAAAGGGCTACGTTCTGTTTGAAACGGGATACGGGCCGTCCGGTCTGCCCCATATTGGAACCTTTGGTGAGGTTGCCCGTACATCCATGGTTCGCCACGCCTTCGAGGCCATGTCCGCTATCCCTTCCCGCCTGATCGCGTTTTCCGACGACATGGACGGTTTTCGCAAGGTGCCTGACAACCTGCCACAACAGGACATGCTGGCGGCGCACCTGCACCTGCCCCTGAGCAAAGTGCCCGACCCCTTCGGCACCCACGAGAGCCTGGGCCATCACAACAACGCCCGGCTGCGGGCGTTCCTTGATTCTTTTGGCTTTGAATACGAATTCATGAGTTCCAGTGAAGCCTATGCCGCCGGAACTTTCGATGAGGCCCTGCTGCGGGTTTTGGACGTCTATGACGAAATCATGGCGATCATGCTGCCGACACTTGGCGAAGAACGCCGCAAAACCTACAGCCCGTTTTTACCGGTGTGCCCGAAAACGAGCCATGTCCTCCAGGTGCCGGTGGTGGCGCGCAATCGCGAGGCCGGCACAATCGTTTTTGAATATGAGGACGGGTCCAGGGGTGAGGTTCCTGTAACTGGCGGTCATTGTAAGCTGCAATGGAAGCCGGATTGGGCCATGCGCTGGTATGCCCTGGGCGTGGATTATGAGATGTCCGGCAAGGATCTGATCGACTCGGTCAAACAGTCAGGGAAAATCTGCCGCGCCCTGGGCAGCGCCCCGCCCGCCGGGTTTTCCTACGAACTGTTTCTGGATGACAGGGGTGAAAAAATATCGAAATCCAGGGGCAACGGGTTGGCCGTGGAAGAATGGCTCCGCTACGCACCGCCCGAGAGCCTGGCTCTCTTCATGTATCAGAAACCAAGGACCGCAAAACGGCTTTTCTTCGACGTGATCCCCAAAGCCGTCGATGAATACCTCTCGCACGTTGACAGGTTTCCGAAACAGGAACCGGAACAGCAACTGGGTAACCCGGCATGGCATATCCACGCAGGCGAGGTGCCCCATGAAGCGGCCTATCTCGGCTTCAATATTCTGCTTAACCTGGCCAGCGTCTGTCATTCCGATGACAAGGCGGTTTTGTGGCATTTTATCAGCCGCTACCGGCCCGGTGTAACCCCGGAAAAAGCACCAATTCTGGACAGCCTCGTCGGCTATGCCATCAACTACTATCAGGATTTTGTACGCCCGAACAAACAATACAGACCGCCCGGCGATGACGAGGCGACGGCGTTAAGGGACCTTGTTTCCGCCTTGAAAGACCTGCCCGATTGCGCCGCCGCAGAGGATATACAGACACTGGTCTACGAGATCGGCAAGCGGGATGCCTTTGAGGACCTGAAATCATGGTTCCGCGCCCTCTACGAAATTCTACTGGGACAGGCACAGGGGCCACGGATGGGCTCATTCATTGCGCTTTACGGCATTGAAGAGACCATCACCCTGATCGAACGTGTTCTGGCCGGGGAAGACCTTTCCTGCCGGGGCTGAGGGGGCCTAGACCGGCTGGCTTTTTGCCCACTCGAAATACAATTCACGGGCGCGGCGGTAAACGGGACCCGTATTCAGGTGGCGGTCCTCAATGCGGGTACAGGGAACAACCTTTGTGTAGTTCGCCGTGCTGAACAACTCTTCTGCTTCCAACAGCTCTTCAAAATCGATCTGGCGTTGCAGAACCGTACAACCATCCTGTTCCAGAAGGGCGACGACCCTCTGGCGGGTAATGCCGTTCAGAAACGTGCCGTTTATTGCCGGGGTGCTGACGATACCGTCTTTCACCATAAAAAGGTTGGTATAGGAAAATTCAGCCACATTGCCATTGGGGTCCAGCATGACGGCGGTATCAAATCCTCTGTCATTTGCCGCTTTCGTGCTGCGTGTAACATTGGGGTACAGGCCCGATGCCTTGGCGTCCGTCGGTGCCGAATCCCGGCATGGACGGCGATAGCGGGTCAGACAGGCCGAAAACCCCCTGACCTCGGGAAAGGGCGCTTCGCGGATTGACAGCACGAAACGGGTGGTTTCCTCCGCCGGCCCCATAAAACTGTTGCTGACATAAAACAACGGACAGACATAAAGCGCCTCTTCGGGTGAAAACCGGCGGATACCGGCCCGCGCAAGCTTTTCGATTTCTTGGGCGGAAATGTCCGGGGTCATGCCCAGGATTTCCGCGGATTTTACCGCCCGCGCACAGTGCCTATCCAGATCGGGCACACAGCCGTCAAAAGCCCGGGCCCCGTCGAAAACGGTCTGGGCCAGCCAGGCCCCGTCATCAAACGGTGCCATGACGGGTACGTCACCGTCAATCCATTCACCATCAATCCAGGTAACCGTGCGGCCCGACGCCGAAGAACCATGCTTTGGCATTGCTTACCCTGTTGCGTTGGTTGGCGCGTTAGTTGGCGCGTTGGTTGGCGGGTTGTCCGGGCGTACCCTACTGACTGGCCCAGACTATTCGCGCAATCCAGTCCACATCCTCCATGCCGAGAACCCGATCATCATGGGCATCATTCAGAGACTGAAGCTCAACTTTGCGTCCGGTCAGGCGTTTCAACTGTTTTGCCAACACCTCGCCGCCCAGTGTTTTCACAACGACGCGATCACCACGGCGCAGACTTGCATCGGGGGAAACAATGACCGTGTCACCCTCCCGAAACACGGGTTCCATGCTGTCGCCACTGATTTCAAGGGCATAGGCATGGGGATCACCCACATCAGGGAAGGGGATCTCGTCCCAAGACCCGCCGATGGGGTAACCGCCGTCGTCAAAGAAACCGTCTGAGCCGGCCTGTGCCAAACCAATCAGGGGGACATGTCGATAGACGCCGCCGGAATCGGCGGTCCCGATCAGGGTTACAAACTCACCGAGAGTGGCCCCCGTTGCCGTCAGTATCTTGGACACACTCTCCGTACTCGGCCAGCGTAACTTGCCATCCCGCGTAACACGTTTGCTCTTGTTAAAGGTCGTCGGATCCAATCCGGCGGCCTTTGCGAGGCCCGAGGCAGAAAATCCGTACTCTTGGGCCAAACGGTCGATTGCCGACCAGACATCAGCGTGTTTCAACATGGGAACATGATCTTATACACAAAGAAAATTTGCATTAAGATAATAATCCTTTATATTGTTAATTGTCCTATAATGTGTTCACCCAGATATTATTTCTTTCATATGGATCAAAACCTATGCCGCAAAATAAACGTATCTACAAACCCTATCGCCCCCCAAGGATAGAGACCGTCCGCCTGTTCGCGTCCGCGGAAGAAGCATGGTTCTGGTTCGTCCGTTGCCAGAAACTTAGGGACCAGGGTGTAAAACCCGGCGATGCAATGTCGTGTTTCCAGAGACCCTGCGAGCCGGATGATATTGACCTCGCCGTCAAGCGCCTGTACCAGCAAAGAGAATTGAGGCGGGAGCACCTCACTGTCCTCGTCAGGTTTGGCATGCTGGAACGCCCGCCTGATAGAAGAATTCCGCCTGAAATCCGCGCCGCCTTGGTCTGGAAAGAGGCGCTGGATAAGCTCTCTACCGCCTTAAAACATAAGGGAATTATCGCGCCGGGTTCGTCGCCGGGGCGCGCCCGGTTTATAGCCTGACCGACACCGGCGCGGTTGAAGAAAAATGATTGATGGAACGAAACCGCCCGGACACCCCGTGCCCCGGTCTGTCGTGGTCGTCTTCAGTAACCAGGTCGATATAAACTGGCTCAGGATACTTAGACCCGGTTTCAGACACTGTTTCGCACTTGTTGAACAGCCAAAGGGCTGGACCCTTGTTGATCCCCTCAGCACCCACATGCTCATTGACGGCCTCGAGCCTGTCTCTGCGCAAGCCGTTATTCAGTGGTACCGGGAACAAGGCCACACCTGTATCCTCACGCGCCCGAACCAGGGAAATACAACGCCAGCCCCCTTGAGTTTTTTCTCGTGCGTGGAAGTTGTTAAGCGATTGTTGGGAATACATAAATTGTGGATACAGACTCCCTATCAGTTATATAATTACCTATTAAATGAAAAAAGTCCTTGACTTTTTAAAATTTCCATGACATATATGATTTCAGTGACAGGGACACGTGCGTCCGCACCCCGTCACAATACCTTACAGACTTTTTTAGGATTGTTTTCAAATAAGCTAGATTCATAAAAATCAGGTTCACAGAAATCAGGGAGACTTAACATGGGCGGAATATTCGCCGCGCCACCACCGCCACCGGCACCACATCCAGCACCGAAGCCCGCCGTTGATACGCAGCAGCATGAAGATAATCCGCGCCGCGAACGGCTTGAACGGAAACGCAGAGGACGCCGCGAAACAATCGCAACAACCCCGCGCGGCCTGCTCTCTCCGCTACATCATGCTACCCGCAAACCCTCATTGCTCGGAGAATAACATGGAGACGACGGCGGCCCCTGACCTTTGGAAACAATTCCGCAAAGCCAAGGATATCCGCGCGAGGTGGGAGCCCCTGTGGCGTGAGTGCTACAGTTATGCGTTACCGCACCGGGATTTTGACCCGGCGACAGAGTCCCGTGGCCAGCAAAAATCTGTCAAATTGTATGATGGCACGGCGCCTGACGGTGTCGATCAACTGGCTTCCAGCCTGCTTGGTGAACTGACGCCGCCTTGGGGGCAATGGTTCTCTTTTTCTCCCGGGGCGGAAGCATCGCCGGAAGCCGGGAGAGAGGCTTCCGCCGCGCTCCAGAAAATCGGTGATACCGTCCGCGGACACTTTGAACGCTCAAACTTTGCCGTTGAGATGCACCAGTGTTTTCTTGATCTGGTGACGGCGGGAACGGCGTGTCTGTTGTTTGAAGAGGCACCCATGGGCCGCGCAACCGCGTTTCGATTTACCGCTGTGCCGTTGAACCAGGTGGCCTTCGAGGAAGGCCCGGACGGAAAACTTGATACGACGTTCCGGCGATCAGCGTTGGAACCGGAGGCGTTTCGATCAAAGTTCCCCAACGTATCCCTGCCCGAGATGAAGGGGGATTTCAGTCTTGAGGCCAAAAAGGTCCGGGTGCTCGAAGTGGTGAAGCCGGGCGCCTCCGGATATTCATATTGGGCGGTCCTCGATGATGAAACCGGCGCGTCTTTGGGTGGCGCGCCCCTGGCAAGCGGCAGCTTTTCCCGCTCGCCATTCATTAATTTCAGATGGCTGAAGGCGCCCGGAGAAATCTACGGTCGCTCGCCGGTTATGAAAGCGTTGCCCGACATTAAAACGGCAAACAAGGTTGTGGAGCTCATCTTAAAGAACGCGTCCATCGCCGTGACAGGTATCTGGCAGGCCGATGACGATGGGGTTCTGAACCCGGCAAACATTCAACTGATACCGGGCGCCGTTATTCCGAAAGCCGTGGGGTCCCAGGGTCTGACACCGTTGAAATCGCCCGGTGATTTTGACATGTCGCAGCTGGTTTTGACGGACCTTCGGGGGCGCATCAGAAGTGCCCTGTTGAGCGAGAATCTCGGGCAGATCAATGCGCCACAGATGACGGCCACGGAAGTTATCGAACGCTCAGCCGAAATTTTCCGACTTTTGAGTGCCACGTACGGTCGCCTGCAATCGGAGCTTCTGGTGCCGCTCATGGAGCGCGCGCTGGGTATCCTGTCAAGGCGCGGTGATATCCCTGAGTTTGAGCTTGATGGCCGGGCGGTCACCATGGTCTGGCGCTCACCGCTGGCCCGCGCCTACGCGAGACAGGAAGCCCGGGAAACAATGTCCTGGATACAGGCGCTGACAGCTTTGGGGCCGGAGGCAACCGCACGCATTGACGCAGCCGTAGCCGCTAGGTGGCTGGCGAAGGCTTTTGACATACCGGAAGACCTTATTCGATCCCTGCCCGAAGAGACGCAACCAGACCCGCCTCTGGTGAGGACCAACGCGCCGGCCCCGCCAGCAGAGCGGGGGCATGAGACGGCAATGAACACAGACAATAATTGAGCACAGACAATGGTCAGGAAATCGAAGGACGCGAAGCATGACCACAACACCTGAATATGAAGGCAATAGCGAAGACATGAACAAAGCCCGGTCCGCGCGCTACGGTGCCCAGGACGAGGCCCGCCCCGATACCCGAGACGGGACCCGCGACAGCCGCGCGCTGCAGAAACAGTTTTCACGTCTTCTGTCCCGGCCCGAGGCGGCTTCCGTTCTCCGGCATCTGCATCGAATAACCCGCGAGCGACTCCTTGGCCCTGACGTCAGTGAAGCCACCTTGCGATACATGGAAGGACAGAAGGCCATCCTCGCGTACATGGAACGGATGGCGGCTGACGGGAACAACCCGCCCGCTATGAGCCCCCTGGAATACGCGCAAACCGGAGATTAACCGAAATGAGCACCGCCGATAATCAGCTTCCATCAGAAGACGAAAACGCTACACCCACACCCACGCCCATCCCCATACCCGACGCGGCGCCCGAATCCGAAGCCCGCCGCGCGGCGGAACTGAAGGACAGGTTCTGGAATGCGGAAAACAACTGTATCGACACAGAGGCGCTCATACGCTCCTACAATGAGCTGGAAGCCCGCCTGGGCGCGCCGGGAAATACCGTACCCGCCCGGGCGGACGCATACGACATCAGGATCGACCACCCGGCCATTGATATTGACGCAGACGTGAATGAAATCCTTCACGCCAGCGGGTTCTCAAACAAACAGGCACAAGTGGTATACGATCTGGCCCGTGACAAACTTCTGCCGCTGATCGAAGAACTTTCACAAGAAGCCACGCAGAACACGCACGCCGCTAGGCTCGAAAATCATTTTGGCGGCACGGATCGCTGGCAGGCGGTCTCGCGCCAAATCGCAACCTGGGGGCAATCAAAGTTGCCTCAGGATGTCTTTCAGTCCCTGAGCACGAGCTTTGACGGCGTCATCGCCCTGCACAGGATGATGACATCTGATGAACCAGTGCTCATCGGTGGCAGTACGGCTTCCGCCACAACCCTGAGCGAGGATGGCCTTCGCGAACTGATGCGCAATCCGAAATACTGGCGCGATCAGGACCCCGCAACGGTCAAACAGGTTCAGCAGGGCTTTGAGGCACTTTACCCCGGATAGGGTGGCCTGCCCTCTGCCCTATTCACGTTTTTCAAACGAACCCCAGGCCAACGCTCAAACGGTGGTGAGCGCCGCGCCTTTCCGCCGATCCCGCCGTAGCGGGGGCCGTGCCCGGGCATGGGCCCTGCTCTTTCTGGAGAAACCAATGCAACACTCAACACAACGACCCGACCCGTTTGGCCGCCTGATGAGCGACGACGGCAGCCAAAGCCGATTTCAGAATCTGACGGATATCTATGCCCTTCAGGGCACCGTCGGACCCGATGGTGAAAACCAGGCCGACGACATCGCAAAAGTCGAAATCCTGATGGATCAGCTGGGGGAAATCGACCTGTCGCAAACGGATGGACCAACCGGATACTACGGCGAACGTCTCAAACAGGCGGTGCAGCGTTTTCAGAAAAAATCCGGCCTTGCGGAATCAGGCCGCGTGGCGCCCGCCGATCCGACCATAAGAGCCATCCGCCGCGCCCTTGAGGAAACCCATCCTAGCAACACGGGGCCTCGGGATGGCGGTATCTCTCACCCCGCCGCCACGCCGTCAACGCCGCCGCTGGCGGGGCCGCCCGGTCTATCGGGGACTGTGTAACCCGGGTACGCCACAAACCACAAACCCTCTGATCAATTGAAAAAGGAGAGCGGAATGTCGATTTCCGTCGAACAATCGTTCGTAAAACACTTTCAGGCTGATGTGCATCTGCAATACCAGCAGATGGGCTCCAAACTGAGGAACACCGTGCGGGTCAAGGATAACATCATCGGTGCCTCCACAACGTTTCAACAGGTGGGCAAAGGCACCGCAAGTACAAAAGCGCGGCACGGCAAAGTGCCGGTCATGAACGTCGCCCACACGCCCGTCGAATGTCTGTTGTCTGACTACTACGCGGGTGACTGGGTTGATTCTCTCGATGAAATCAAATCCAACATCAATGAGCGGACGGTGACCGCGCGCGCCGGCGCCTATGCTCTGGGGCGAAAAACCGATGAGCTGATCATCAATCAGCTGGACACCTCAAAAAACCACGCCGGTGACGGCGCGGATGGTCTGACCAAAGATAAAGTTCTCGAAGCATTTGAGATGCTTGGTGAGGCCGATGTCCCCGATGACGGAGAACGCTACGCCATTGTTGGCTGGAAACAGTGGTCCAACCTGTTGAGCATCGAGGAATTCGCCAACGCCGATTATGTTGGCGACAACGAGCTGCCATGGCGCGGAACCCAGGCAAAAAAATGGCTTGGCGCCCTGTGGATCCCGCACTCGGGCCTGACGCTGCAATCCGGTGTTCGCGCCTGCTACTGGTATCACAAGACAGCCATCGGCCATGCCATCGGATCGCATGTCAAAACCGACGTGACCTGGCACGGTGATCGGGCGGCCAACTTCGTCAACAACATGATGAGCCAGGGAGCATGCCTTATCGATACATCAGGCGTCGTTTCCATGCGCTGTCTCGAAAACTGAGGAGAAACCCAATGGCTTACCTATCAAAAAATATAAGTGTGCTCGCCTATGCTAATGGCTTTACCCTATGGCATTATTCTTCAGAGGATACGGCGGCGGAAATTCTTGCCGACAGTTACTTTGATGACGCGGCGAATCTGTTAAGGCGCGGCGATCTTATCGTCATGAATACCGATACTGAGGGTTCTCCCGAGACCCGCGTGAGTGCGGTGCGCGCGATTGCGGCGGGCGCGGTAACCCTGGGCAATGAGCCCAACAAGGCGTCTTTCGTCGCCAATGCTTCCGGCGGGGCAACCGTGGACCGGGAGTGCCGCGCGCAAATTGCGGCGCTCATCAATGCGCTTGTTGCCGCCGGTCAAATGGAAGCTTCCTGATCGAGGGGCATAACGCTCTTTAATATCTGTCATCCATTCGTAACGGGTCACGGAATCATCCGTGACCCGCTTTTTCAGGAGACCACGATGGCACTCAGTGCAATCGCAATGTGCTCACGCGCGTTGTTAAAAATCGGCGCCGCCAGCATTACATCTTTTCAGGACGGTACCGCCGAGTCGGAAATAGCCGCAAACCTGTATCCGTCGGTCAGAGATTCTCTGTTGTCGGCACATCCCTGGAACTTCGCCACCGCACAGACAACGCTGGCAAAAATGACCGCACAACCGGTCGCCGACTTTGCCAACGCTTTTCAGCTTCCCGCTGATTTTTTGAGAGCCCTGTCGGCGGGCGGCGGGCCGCAAAGCCGGGGTGTGGTCTACAGACTGGCGGAAAAACGCCTCCATAGTGATGCTGATGCTGTTACCCTGAGCTACATTTTCAGGGCAGATGAAGCGATTTTCCCGGCTTTTTTTGACCAGGCTCTGATTGCCCGGCTGGCCGCTGAATTCTGTATTCCGCTCACCGATTCAACAACCCGCTCGGAAATGCTCTTTAAGCTGGCAGGTGCCAGCTTTCGCGAAGCGAAAACTATCGATTCACAACAGGCCACCCCCCGACAGATTGCGGGGTTCAGCCTGATTGAGGCGCGATAGTCATGGCTACTCTGAGGATCAACAAAACCAACTTTACGGCGGGCGAAATTTCCCCTGATCTTTTGGGGCGCGGCGATCTTCGCGCCTACGAAAACGGGGCCAATCTGTTGAAAAATGTCTTCGTGAACCCGACAGGGGGCCTGTCGCGGAGACCCGGCCTTCGCTACATCTCAACCATCTCAGGCCCAGGGCGGCTGGTCGCGTTCGAATTCAATACGGAGCAGATTTATCTTCTGGTCTTCACGGACCGGAAACTCTCCGTTTATCGGGATGATATCCAGGTCGCGTCCGCGAGGGCACCCTGGACCGAGAGCCAACTTGCTCAGATTTCCTGGGTTCAGAGTGCCGATACGCTGCTGGTCACGCACCCGGACACGCAACCGCGGAAAATCACCAGAACATCGGAAACGGCCTGGACCGTATCGGTGTGGTCATATGTCGAAAAAGCCGGGCGTATCCTTCAGCCTTTTCACAAATTTGCGCAGACCACCGCCACCCTGAGCACCAGTGCAAGGCGGGGATCGATAACCGTCACGGCCAATACAGATGTATTTGTCGCCGCCCATGTTGGGACGCGCTTTCGGATCACCAACAAGGAGCTTGAAATTACGCGCGTCATCTCCGCAACTGTTGCGCGCGCGCTTGTAAAGGAAACCCTGCCCTCCACATCCGCCGTTGAAGATTGGGAGGAACAGGCTTTTTCGGCTGTCCGTGGCTGGCCCGTATCCGTTTGTTTTCATCAGGACCGTCTTGTCATCGGTGGGTCTCGGGATTTGCCAAACAGGCTGTGGCTGTCGAAATCATCGGATATCTACAATTTTGATCTGGGCCAGGGCCTTGATGATGCCGCCATCGACTTTGCAATTTTGTCAGACCAGGTCAATGCGGTGCGCGCCGTCTTCTCGGGTCGCCACCTGCAGGTCTTTACGTCCGGTGCAGAGTGGATGGTTTCCGGCGACCCGCTGACACCAGAGAACATCCAGCTGCACCGTCAAACCCGGATAGGCTCGCCCATCGACAGGACGGTTCCGCCGCGCGATGTTGATGGGGCCACCCTGTTCGTTCCGCGCGACGGAAACGGGCTTCGGGAATTCCTGTTCGCCGACGTGGAACAGGCCTATCAGGCACACGATCTCGCCATGCTTGCCAAGCACATGGTCAACAATCCTCTGGATCAGGACTATGACACGACGCGCCGCCTGCTTCACCTGGTCCTGCAGGATGGCACACTTTCGACCGTGACCGTGTTTCGCGCGGAGCAGGTCACCGCCTGGTCGCGCCAGCAAACGAGCGGGCTCTTCCGATCTCTCTGCGTTACCGGAGACGATACATTCGTATTGGTGGAACGGCGGGGTTCCTGGTTTCTTGAAAAGTTCGATCAGGACGTGTGTACAGATTCTGCTCTGGTTGGGACTTCCGAAACGGCCAAGCTGACGTGGGTGGGCCTGAACCATCTGGACGGTGAAACTGTCGCGATACGTTCAGACGGCGCGGTTCATGAAAGCCGCAAAGTTTCGCGGGGCCGGATTGCACTGGACTATCCGTCCACGAACATTGAAGCAGGTCTGGCGTTCGCCCATTGCATTGAACCGTTACCGCCAACCATCCAGGTCGGCGGCGGGCCGGTCCAGGGGCGACGGCTGAGGCCGGTCTCACACACCTTTCGCCTGCTTCGCGTGACAAGCCTTCGCCTCGACACGGGGCAGGGTTTTATCGATGTTCCGTTCAGGCGATTGGGTGCTCAAACCCTTGATACAGCGCCGAAGCCGTTTACAGGGGACAGGACAATTCGGGCGTTTGGCTGGCGGGGTTCCGGGATTGAGCCTCTCTGGCGAATTGAAAATGATGCCCCGTTACCCTTCAACCTGCTCTCCGTTTCATCGGAAGTATCGATCAATGGCTAAGCAAAAAAACAGGAGACCCCCATGGCTGCACTCGCCCCCGCCCTTCTTCCAATAGCAGGTTCGGCGGCCACCTCGGCTTTGGCACCCGCCGCCGGATCGTTATTGACCGGCGGATTGGGCGTGCTCGCCAATGCGTACGCGTCGCGCACCGCGCAGAAACAGGCCGCGGCGCAGCAACAACAGGCGGCTGCCCTGAAAATCGCCGAGCTTGAGAAACAGCGCTCAATTGACGAGCGCAGGAAACGCGACGCGCTGAAACGGGAACAGGCCCGCCGACGGGCCAGGTTTGGCGCCGCCGGATTACTTGCCAGTCACTCCGCGGACGCTGTTCTGGAGGGCCTGCGGCAACAGACCGAACAGAGCATCATGGACGCCCGCGAAGCCGATCAGCTCTCGATCCGAAACATCAACCAACAGCTCAGTGCGGATCGAAGAACCGCCCGCCGTGGCGCCCGGGCGACCCGCCAAAGGAGCCTGCTTGACCCCATTGGCCGGGTTGGCGAGGCGTGGCCTGACAACAATTTCCCGCGCCGGTCATGGACGTATTTGAGGTGAGGAACACAGCATGACTGAACACATAAAAATCGGTGATATCACGCCGCGAATACAATACGAGGCATCGGGTACTGAAACGGTTTTTTCCTATCCGTTTCCGGTTTTCAGCGCGGACGATCTCAGGGTTTACGTTGATGATACCCTACAGACGCCGGGCACACATTACGCCGTTGACGGTGTCGGCGAAGACCAGGGCGGCGCAATCACTTTTTCAATCGCACCGGCACCCGCCGCCGCCGTGACGATCGTTCGGCACCTGTCGATTGCCAGAACATCCGACTTTCAGGAATCGGGAGAATTCAGGGCCAGTGTGATCAATGATGAGCTCGACAAGATCATCGCCATGATCCAGGAAATTGCCGAGGCCATTGATCGCGCCGTTCATTTATCCGCAACTGATAGAGCCGCGGCACTCACGCTTCCGGCAAGGACGGCGCGCGCGAATGCCTATCTTGCGTTTGATAGCAAGGGCGCCCCCATAGCGGCCGTGGAACCCGGCAGCTATCCGGCCAGCACCTTTATCTCGACCTTGCTGGATGATGAAGATGCCGCCGCCGCACGAACAACCCTGGGGGCGCTGGCCCCGGATGGCGATGGCTCGCAACTTACCGGTATTGCCATCGGCGGGCCTGGCCCCGCTCTGGGTTCGGAAAGCGTGATCCGGACCAATGCCAAAACCATATCGGAAAACATCACGTTTGCGGGCACCGAAAACGGGATGACGGCGGGCCCCGTCACAATCGCCGATACGTTTACCGTTACCGTTACCCGCGGTTCAACCTGGACCATCGTCGGAGGATAGATGAAATGAGCAAGCTGAACGTCGCCAAAGTTGCCGATTTGACCGGTAACGGCCCCGTAACCCTGACAGGGCAAAACGCCGCCAAGGTCTGGTGTCTGTACACAACGCGTACAGCAACTTCCATAAGGGGCAGTTTCAATGTGTCCAGCCTGACCGATAACGGTGCCGGGCACACAACAATCAGTTACACAAACACTATGGCGAGCGCCAATTACGCCAATGTTTCGTCCTCAAGCAACTGGCACACCCATCATGGCTTTCCGTCAGCTTCCAGTGCGGTGGTTGTAACAGGCGACAGTTTCCACTCAAAAAAAGATACCGGCGCGGTGAGTTTTAACACCCATGGAGAATTGGCATGAGCGCCTTTGCATCCTCCAGTGGCCTGTTAAGCGATACCGATACTGATTTTTCCTTTTCCACGTTGGGCGATCTCGCATGACGCCTCTGATGTCGCGTCGGGAAGCCCTGACAATGCCCCTGTGGCGGCGCGAACTGGTTCTGCGTGAGCGCGGTCTGAACCCCCTACAGCCAACCTACTGCATTGTATGGGAGGACCCGGAAAATCTTGACGATCCGCTAAAGGTGACCACACCGGGCCCCGTTTGGCTGGCAATGGCTCTGCACGGCGACGTTTTACCGCCCGTATCCGTATACCCGTTAGCGCTAGACGAGCGGGGCTTTGTCCTGCCGGGGCACGGGTTGCATGACGATGTCATCCCCGCCATGACCGAGAGGGAAGCCATGGAGTACCTGGTAAAAAAGGACGTACCTGTCCGTGTCTGGGCTGAGGATCAGAGCAACCGCGCGCGCCTTAAAATCTGTAAACAGACCATGCTGCCAATAACCCGATTGTATCGAAACGCCTGGCGTTTGGCGGCCTAGAGGAGAAAACCCAGAGGAGAAAACAATGTCAAATTCACAAATCAACATCCATGGAACCATCGTTGACGCCGATACGGTATCGAAACCCGATGACCGTTCATTTCGCGCCGCCTGGCAGCTAACCGGCAACATTATCGATGTCGATATGACCCGTGCCCGTGATATCCACCGGGATCGAATCAGGGCGGCCCGAAAGCCTGCCTTCGCCATCAACGATATTGCCATCAACGATGCCATGCTTGCCGATGATGAACCCGCAAAGACCGCCGCCGCCGCGCGCCGCGACGTGCTCAGGAATGCCCCCGCCGATCCTGCGATTGAGGCCGCCGTCACCCCTGAAGCGCTGACGGGTGTTTGGCCCGCCAGCCTCTCACCCGTGGACGAAGCAGGGGCACGATCATGACAAGGGATCACCATCACCTGAACACCATCATCGCTGATCTCTCGGAACGTATGGTTGGCGTGGAAGTTGGCATCGCCGCGCTCAACGAGAAATTTGATACGGGCCTGGCGACCCTGCATGACAAGGTCGATAGCGTCGAGTCCCACCAGCGTGAACGCAACCACGCCATTCTCACCAGTATCGCGAGCGCCGACGCCAGAGGCCAGCAACGCGGAATAGAGCAGGCCCGCGCCATTGAAAAGCTGAGCGAACAGATTCTGGAAAAGCGAAAAACCGAGGACTCCGTGCGGCTGTCGTACGGCGTACGGGCGCTGATGTTTCTGGGCACCATCGTCATGGCGTTGATCGGTTTTATCTATCTCAACGATATCGGCCGCGCGCACTGATCCGTCACGAAAATTTTTCATCATCCAGAAGCCGCCCGGATATCAATAACAAAAAAAGGAAAGTCACTATGCCCGGATCACCGGACGGGCCATCTGTGCCCGAATTACAGGACGGGCCAACGGGGCACGATAGCGGCCTGTTGGCGTTTGTAGAGGTATGGAACGACCTGCAGGTTCTGAGCACCCCTGAACACCACCGGACAATGGCCCTGTGGCTGGAGGGACAATGGCAGGCCGGTAACTGCCAGCTTCTGATGATGGCCTTTCGCAATGCCGGGAAATCCACCCTGATCGGGTTATTCGCGGCCTGGTTGCTGCGGTGTGATCCTGTCCGCCGCCTTCTTGTTTTATCGGCGGATCACAATCTCGCGCGGCGCATGGTCCGCAACGTCAAACGAATTATTGAACGCCATCCCCGCACGGCTGATCTGAAACCGGCCGAGGTCGATGAGTGGGCGGCGGATCGGTTTACGGTGAACAGAGAGCGGGAATTGCGCGATCCGTCCATGCTTGCCAAGGGGATCAGCGCCAACATCACAGGCAGCCGCGCAGACGTGGTGATCTGCGACGATGTGGAGGTCCCAAACACCTGTGACACGCCGGGTAAACGCGATGGTCTGCGCGCGCGGCTGGACGAAATTCAATATGTATTGGTGCCGGGGGGAACGTGCCTTTTCATTGGCACGCCGCATACCCGCTATTCGATCTATGACGCCGGGCCAGCAGGCGGCACGGCCGAACCCTATCTTGCCGGGTTTCAGCGTTTTGAGCTGCCATTACTGAACAGCGCCGGTGCCAGTGCCTGGCCCGAGAAATTCCCGGTGGCGCAGATCGAAACCATCAGGCGCCGCACAGGCCCGGCAAAATTTCAAAGCCAGATGATGCTGCGGCCCCTGTCGGTTGTTGACGGCAGGTTGGATGCCGAGCGGCTGATCCCCTATGACGGAGAGCTGAGGTTTCGCGAAAGCGGGGGAGAAGCGGACCTGAGGATCGCTGACAAGCGCCTGGTTTCGGCGTCCTGCTGGTGGGACCCCGCCTATGGCTCGCCGCACCACGGTGACGCCAGTGTCATCGCCTGTGTGTTTACCGATGAAGACGGTAACTACCGCCTGCACGCCATAGAATACTTGACCCATGACCCCGCCGCTGTTGAGCGGATATCCGAAGCGACCCAGCAATGCCGCAAGGTGGTTGCCTTTGCCAGGCGATATCACCAGCCCGCTGTGACCATAGAAAAGAACGGAATCGGGCGTTTTTTGCCCGGCCTCCTGCGCCAGGAACTGACCCTGGCGCGCCTGCCCATTGCTGTCCGCGAGGAATCTGCAAAGCGGTCCAAGGACCTTCGGATTGTCGATGCTTTTGATGCCGCGCTGGCGGCTAATCAGTTGTTTGTACATCAGAGCGTGATGAACACACCGTTCCGCCATGAAATCGAGGAATGGCGTTCGGGTGCGAACGTCGCCGATGATGGGCTGGATGCGGTGGCGGGCTGCCTGCTCAATGAGCCGGTTCGCCTGCCCCGACACCCGGATATCAAACAACCTGAACGCCCAGCAGACTGGCGGCGCGGCATCCCGCAATTCAAGGCCGCGCATGATTTCAGTCCGTGACGAAAAACCGTGTCACTTACGTACCCGACCCTGCCCTGTTCAACCCCCTGATTTGAGGAGAAAACCCATGACTATTCAAACCCCCGAGCGAGCCGGTTCCCAACCTGTGGCGAAAGCCGTACCAGGGCTGGCCACTCGGTCCACCCGCGCAAGTCGGGCAGACCGGACGGTCGATGTGCTCGCCCGGACGATATATGGTGAGGCCCGCGGCGAACTTGTTCGCGGCAAAGAGGCGGTCGCAGCCGTGGTCATCAACCGGGTCCGGCGCGCCAGAGCGCGGGGCGGACAGTTCTGGTGGGGCAATGACATCGAAAGTGTCTGTCTGAAACCTTATCAGTTCTCGTGCTGGAACCCCGGCGATCCCAATCGTTCAAAGATTGAAGCCGTGGGCCGTGACAACCGTGTTTTTCAAAGCTGCCTGCGGGTTGCGCGGCGCGCTGTCAGCGGCACCCTGAAAGACCCGACGGGTGGTGCCACCCACTATCACGTCAACAGCATTTTTCCACCCTGGGCACGGGGAAAGGCGGCGTGTGCAGAGATTGGTGCCCACCATTTCTACAACGACATTGAATAAGAACATTGAATAAGGAGGAGAGATACGATGCTGAACCTTGTTGGGGCGCTCGCCGCGCCTATCCTGAACGGTTTGTTCAACGTGGTGGACCAGGCCGTCGAGGACAGGGACGAAGCCGCGCGCATCAAGGCCCGTCTACAGGAAATGGTCCTGACCGGCCAGATGAAAGAGATTGAGGAAGCCGCCGCGGTGATCCGCACAGAAGCCATGGGCGAGAGCTGGCTGCAACGCAATTGGCGACCGATGCTGATGTGTCTCTTTGGCATCATTGTCGCCAACAACTACATTATCGTCCCGCTGTTTGGCACGCCTGCGGCAGACATTCCACCGGACATGTGGGATCTCCTGAAACTTGGTGTCGGTGGCTATGTGGTGGGCCGAAGTGTGGAGAAAGGTATTCGGGTGTGGAAAAACGATCCCTGATGGACTATATATCCGGCGTTCCGAAACCGTTTGGTCCACAAGGAGGAGAAGGAGGACGTCATGAAACGCCGTGCGCCCCCAAAGCGGCGGAACCCTGTTGCGGCGGCGGTGCGAAAACTGAAACCAAAACGCATCCCGTCGGCCAGGGCCTACCGCCGCCACGACAAACACAAATCCGATCTATCGAGACCGCCCCGCGACGATCAACCGGGGCGGTTTTGTTTCGGCGCCGGTCGGCTACGCCACGGCACGGCGTTTGCGAACCACCTCAAGGATTTTGCCCGCCGCCGTGGGGATATGCGTGCCCGGACCAAAGATGGCGGCCACGCCTTTTTCCTTCAAAAAACCCTCATCCCCGGGCGGAATGACGCCGCCCACAACCACCATGATATCGGACGCCCCCTGAGCGGAAAGCGCGTCAATCAAATGGGGAACCAGGGTCCGGTGAGCGGCGGCCTGTGACGAGACGCCGATAACATGCACATCGTTTTCGATGGCTTCGCGGGCGGTTTCCTCGGGCGTTTGGAACAGGGCGCCGATATCCACATCGAACCCCATATCGGCGAAGGCTGTGGCGATGATCTTGGCGCCGCGGTCATGACCGTCTTGGCCCATCTTGGCGACCAGCATGCGCGGTCGCCGTCCTTCACTGTCAGCAAACGCCGCGACCTCATTGCGAATGTCGGTGAAATCCCCGTCGCCTTCGCAGGCGGCTGCGTACACGCCATGAATAGACGTTGTCGTTGGCGCGTGACGCGTAAAGTGTTTTTCCAGCGCCGCCGTGGTTTCGCCCACTGTCGCACGGGCCCGTGAGGCGGCAATGGCGCGTTCCAGCAAATTCCCCTCGCCCGTTTCCGCCGCCGTGCTCAGGGCATCCAGCGCCGCCCGGCAGGCGGCTTCATCCCTGGTTTCCCGAAGGTGGTTCAGGCGTGCGATCTGGCTTTCCCGAACGGCGGTGTTATCGATATTCAGCACATCGATATCGTCTTCTTTTTCCAGGGTGTATTTATTCACACCCACGACGACGTCCTCACCACGGTCAATACGGGCCTGTCGGCGGGTCGCTGATTCTTCAATGGCCCGCTTGGGCATACCCGCTTCCACGGCCTTTGTCATGCCACCTAGGTCTTCGACCTTGCCGATCAGCTTGCGCGCTTCTTCGGCAAGCGACGCTGTCAGGCTTTCGACGTAGTAACTGCCACCCAGAGGGTCGATCACATTGGTGATGCCGGTTTCCTCGGCCAGCACAAGCTGCGTATTGCGGGCAATCCGCGCCGAGAATGGTGTGGGCAGGGCGATGGCCTCATCCAGCGCATTGGTATGCAGGCTCTGCGTGCCGCCCAGAACGCCGGCTAGGGCCTCAAGCGTTGTCCGGACAACATTGTTGTAGGGATCTTTCCCGGTCAGGGAAACACCCGACGTCTGACAATGGGTCCGCAACATGGAGGATTGCGGTTTTGCCGGATTAAAGGGTGCCATCGCTTCCGCCCACAACAACCGCGCCGCGCGCAGTTTGGCGATCTCCATGAAGAAGTTCATGCCGATGGCAAAGAAAAAGGACAACCGCGGCGCAAAGGCATCCACATCCAACCCCTTGGAAAGGGCGGCGCGGACGTATTCAACCCCGTCGGCGATCGTAAACGCCAGTTCCTGAACGGCGGTAGCACCGGCCTCCTGCATGTGATAGCCGGATATGGAAATGGAGTTGAACCTCGGCATGTGTTCCGCCGTGAATTCAATAATATCGGCAACAATCCGCATACTCGGTGTCGGTGGATAGATGAAGGTGTTTCTGACCATGAATTCCTTCAGGATATCGTTCTGAATGGTTCCAGACAGGTGATCCGGCGACACCCCCTGTTCTTCGGCGGCGACGATGTATCCGGCGAGCACCGGCAACACAGCGCCATTCATGGTCATGCTGACGCTCATGTCGTCGAGCGGAATACCGTCGAACAGAATTTTCATATCCTCGACACTGTCAATGGCCACCCCGGCCTTGCCCACATCGCCGACAACACGGGGGTGATCGGAGTCGTAACCCCGGTGCGTCGCAAGATCGAAGGCCACGGACAGTCCCTTCTGTCCAGCGGCCAGGTTGTCACGATAAAACCTGTTGGACTCTTCCGCCGTGGAGAAGCCGGCGTACTGGCGGATGGTCCAGGGCCGCCCGGTGTACATGGTGGCACGCGGCCCGCGCAGGTACGGCTCAAAGCCCGGGAACGTGCTGGTATGCTCCAAAGCTTCCAGATCTGCCGCCGTATAAAGCGGCTTTACAGAAATTCCCTCCGGTGTCTCCCAGGTCCGCTCTTCAGGGGATTGCCCCTTGTACTCACGGGTCGCCGCCGCACGCCACGCATCAAATGAGCCGCTCATTTTACCATCCCCACTCATGCTCCCACCCCTTTCCGACCAACTCTTTTTGGGCCGGTTGAGCTTCTGTTTTATTCATCATGAAAGTATATCGTGTGCGGCGCAACATGCGTAACCGTTTTTTCGCATTTGCGAAAAACGGACCGCGCGCCACCCGCAAAACCGCCGTTTTTACCCCTTATCCACAACAAAATGTTGGTGATTGTGTTGCCCTAAACCGCAATATCCGGTATTACCTACTACATACTGTGGTTCTAGGCCGCACCTTAACCATAACCCAAGAATGCCGCCCGCCTGATGCGGATGCGACAGGGGCGGGGGAACGAGGGGACGAATAATCAATGGCACAGGCAAGTGACTGGACACCGGAACGGATCAGCGCCCTGATCGCGCTTTGGGAAGAAGGATTAACCACCAGCGAAATCGGCAACCGTTTGGGTGTTACAAAGAATGCCGTTGTTGGCAAGGTTCATCGTTTGGGGCTTCCCAAACGCCAGTCACCCATCCGCAAGACCGCTGAAAAGCCCGCCGTGCCCACCGGTGAAATCATCAAACTGGACAAGCTTACACCCAGCATGTGCTGCTGGCCCGAGGGTGATCCCGGCACCGAGGATTTCCGCTTTTGCGGCGCGCCCGCCATGGAAGGGCGGCCCTATTGCGAGGAACACTGCCGCCGCGCCTATGTTCGCGTCACAAAAGATGGCCGCAAGGTTGCCGTTGCATAAACGCCAACGCGGACGCGCCGTTCCCAGACAGGAAACACGGGCGTCACCAGGTGACGCCTTTTCTTTTTCAGGTGGCGGAGTACTCTACAGCAATGGCCCTGATTGATCGCCTGCATGATGTTCCTCCCTGCAACCCTGATGACTTTATGGAATTCCGGGTCGAGGGCCGCCGTTACGGGTATGTGGGGCCGGCCTTTGCCAAACATCTGGCGGCGTTTTCCGACGTCTTCGTGATCGATGAGCGGTCCGTCACGCTCTCATCCGCGTTGTCCACACCGGCGGCGCGTACACAGGGCGTGGCACAGTGTTTGCGCGAGCTCTGCGCCGCCGGACATATTTTGGGTTGGCGCGATGAACTCTATCCTGTTGCCGAGGGTCGTAACGCTGAACCGGTTCTGTTGATTGAGCGGGCGGCGGCGACCCGTTTCGGGATCAGGATCTATGCTGTCAATGTCTGCGGATACAGGCGTGAAAAGGGGGAATTGTTCATATGGGTTGCCAAACGCGCCTTAAGCAAACAAACCTCACCCGGAAAACTGGACACGATTGTCAGTGGCGGCCAGCCCGCCGGGATATCGCTCTGGGATAACATGATCAAGGAGTGCGGCGAAGAGGCGAGCATACCTTACGGTATTGCCGCTCACGCCCGCCCTGCCGGTGGTATCTCGTTCTGTACGGAACAACCGGAGGGCGTCCTGGACTATTTTCAATTCAATTACGATTTGGCGTTACCGGATAGTTTCGTACCGCAAAACACCGACGGTGAGGTTGAAAATTTTACGCTAATGAATGCCGAAGAGGTCCTGCATATAATTGCGAATTCTGATGATTTTGCGTACGACTCGGCATGGGTTGTCATTGATTTTCTCGTCCGTCATGGCGTCATCGACAATGATCATCCGGACTATATCGCGCTGGTAAACGGACTCCGCGCCGGCGGTAGGTCCACGGCTTGAGGTTTTGCCAGCGCCTCGGGGCAAAGGCGTTATCATGGGGCTTAAAGACATTTCATGGGACACAGAAACATTTCATGATCGACAACGCCCAGGCAACCCCATCATCCCTTCAGGCGACGCCCCTCTATCCTTCCCTTGAACCCTTTAACACCGGCATGATCGAGGTCGGAGACGGGCATTCGTTGTACTGGGAGGAATGCGGCAATCCGGATGGCCCGGCCGTTGTTTTTCTGCATGGCGGTCCCGGGGCCGGATGCTCGCCTACGCATCGGCGGTTTTTCGATCCTGATTACTGGCGGGTTGTCCTGTTTGATCAACGGGGTTGTGGGCGCTCACGTCCCGAAGCGTCTCTTAAAGCCAATACCACCCAACATATCATCGATGATATGGAGCATATCCGAAACCATCTCGGCATTGACCAATGGGTGTTGTTCGGGGGTTCCTGGGGCTCCCTGCTGGCCATGGCTTACGCCATTGAACACCCGGATCATTCCAGCGGGCTCATTCTGAGAGGCGTGTTTCTCGGTGATGCCGCAGAGCTTCACTGGTTCCTGCATGACATGGGGCGGTTTTTCCCCGATGCCCGCGCCCGGTTCGTTGAGTTTTTACCCGAAGAAGAACGGCACGATCTTCTTGGCGGTTATCACCGCCGCCTCATCCACACAGAGCCCGCCATCCACCAGCCCGCCGCCGGTGCCTGGAGCGCCTATGAAACCGCCTGTGCACGGTTGAACCCGATGGGCAGTGGCAGCAGTAGTCGCGGCTTGGGCGGCGGGCGCGGCGGCGGGGGTAGTCGTCGTAGCGTGGGCGGCGAGGGTAGTCGTCGTAGCGTGGGCGGCGCGGGCGGCGCGGCGCTTTCCCTGGCCCGCATCGAGGCACACTATTTCGTCAACAACATGTTTTTGCCGCCGCGCTGGGTTCTCGACCATCTGGACCGCCTCGGCCATCTGCGTTGCCATATGGTGCAAGGTCGCTACGATGTTATTTGTCCGCCCTCGACCGCCTATAAACTGGCGGCGGCCTGGCCTGGTGCCACCTTGCAGATCATCAATGATGCCGGTCATTCGGCGTTTGAGGCGGGGATTCAAGGGGCGCTGGTCGCCGCGACAAATCAATTTCGCCGCTGACCATAACCCTTGCGGATTTCAAGCATTTGGTTGCATATCAGACGCGATTGACTAGAATGCCGATCAGGGTATAAACCTCAAAACCCTTCAGCATAAAAATGGGGATAAAGATGGGAATGAGGATAAAAATGGGGATATACGCGTGAAATCGATTTGGGATACCCTTGCCCGAACACTCGGCGCATGGACACTCGGTGCATGGACGCTCGGGGTACAGACACTCAGTGCACGGACACTCGGGGTGACAGGGATAACGGGGATGACCGCTGTCGCCCTTGCATCCGCATTATTGGTCACATCCCCTGCGCGGGCTGATGACGAAGATACGGCGTTGCTGGCTATCGGGGCGGGCTATTACGATATTTACTGGAAAAGAGATGACGCCACGGAATTCCGCATGGAATATCGCGCCGAGAAAAAGTTCTGGGAACTGAAACCTTTTGCCGCCGTTGCGGGGACAACCAACGGGGACATTTTTGTTGGTGCCGGGGTTCTGATGGACCTGTACGTTGGGCAGCGTTGGGTGGTGACACCGAGCCTCGCGCCGCACTATTACAACAAGGGCAGCTCTTCCAAAAAAGACCTTGGACATGACATTGAATTCCGTTCCCAACTGGAAATCGCGTACCAGTTCGATGATCGCTCGCGGCTGGGTCTGTCGTTCTCGCATTACTCCAATGCCAGCCTGGGTGACAAAAATCCCGGTTCGGAAACCTTGCTGGTGAATTACGCCATTCCGGCCACAACAGTGACCGGGTGGCTAGAATAATCCTGATGGTTTGCGAATGAGAACTCATAGAATTTCCTAAATCAACGATTAACCCACCCGGACAGGTTTTCCATGACTTTCAGTAAGCCCGTGACATTCAGGCGTTCTTCATCCAACATCCTCCGGTTAAGGACACGACAGGTGTCCTGGTCTATTGTTGCGGATCGCGCCCGGGGATGGTCCAAAACCCGCCGCGCGGGTAACCGGTTAAATGTTGGGGGGGGGGGATCTCATGCAATGGATAGATGACTATTTTGGCATCACGCGCGCCGGCAGCACAGTTCGAACCGAAATTCTGGCGGGCTTCGCGACGTTTCTGACCATGGCCTATATCATCGTCGTGAACCCGACCATTCTTTCCGATGCCGGAATGGATTTCGGTGCCGTGTTTGTGGCAACCATTCTGGCCGCTGTTATCGGTACCGCTATCATGGCACTCTGGGCCAATTGGCCCGTGGCGTTGGCGCCGGGCCTGGGTCTCAATGCATTCTTCACCTATAGCGTTGTTCTCTCTATGGGCAATTCATGGCAGGTCGCGCTGGGCGCCGTCTTCATCGGCGGGCTGGTGTTCTTTGCCCTCAGTCTTTCGGGGTTGCGCGAACGGATTATCAACAGCATCCCTCAATCCCTGAAACTAGGGATCGGCGCCGGTATCGGCCTGTTCCTTGCGATCATCGGTCTCAAGAACATCGGCGTGATCGTGGATCATCCGGCAACCCTGGTGGGCCTCGGTGATCTATCTAGTCTGCCTGTTCTTCTGGCCGCGCTGGGATTTGTGATTATGACTGTACTGGATCGCCGGCGCATACCGGGGGCCATCGCGATCGGCATCCTGGCGGTCAGCGTGATCGGCTGGATCACCGGCGCTTCCAATCTTGAAGGTATCGTCGGTGGTGTACCCCCAATCGCGCCGACCTTCCTGCAAATGGATATCGGCGGGGCCTTGACGGCGGCCATGATCGGGGTTGTGTTTACCTTTGTCTTTGTGGATTTCCTTGACACCGCCGGTACGCTCACGAGTGTTGCCATCATTGCCGGCAAGGTTGATGCAGACGGCAAGGTGGAAAACATCGGCAAGGCCGTCCTCAGTGACTCCGTCGCGACGGTTGCCGGTGCCGCTCTGGGAACCTCAAACGCCACCACTTTTGTTGAGAGCGCGGCAGGCGTCAAGGAAGGTGGCCGAACCGGCTTGACGGCTCTGACCGTCGCGGGCCTGTTTCTGCTGTGTCTGGTGCTGGCACCATTGGCGCAAAGCATTCCCGCCTATGCGACCGGCCCGGCGCTGGTGTTTGTCGCCACGTTCTTTGTCAGGAACCTGACCCGTATCGACTGGGATGACGTCACAGAATTCGCGCCTGCCATGCTGGCCGCTATTCACATGCCGCTGACGTTCAGCATTGCCAACGGTATCGCCATCGGGTTCATTGTTTATGCGGTGGTCAAGGTTGCGACCGGGCGCATGAGCGATGTCAATCCCGCCGTCATCGGCGTCGCCGGCCTGGGTGTCCTGCACTACGTGTTTGGATAAGGCGGGAATACTGACGTCTGTTGTATAGCTGGTGCGCCCGGCAGGATTCGAACCTGCGACCCCAGGATTAGGAATCCTGTGCTCTATCCGACTGAGCTACGGGCGCGCTGATCGTTTCTATATCACAGGGCCCGCGCGGCGGACCAGCCGGGAATCAACTGTCCGGATCAGATGCCCGTATCAGATGCCCGGATCAAATGCCCGGGCCGCTTCGGTCCGCCCCGTCCCGCTCTGACAGGTGTTTGGCGTTGCCCTCGGTGCCGGGTGCCGATACGCTGACGCCCGAACAACAAAAAATACGCTCAGGGAGAGGGGCCCATGCCCATACTGTTTCTGCTCCGGCACGCCAAGGCAGCGGGTATGCCCGAAAGCGGATCAAATTTCGACCGTCCCCTGCACGAGCGCGGCATTGAACAGTGTACTGCTCTGCGCGACCACATTCGCGAAAACGGCATTATTCCCGATGTTATCGTGTGTTCGCCCGCGGTGCGAACCCGTGAAACCCTGGACCACCTGCGCGACGCCTGGGACCGTGATATCCCTGTGGATTTTGCCGACACTATCTATGAGGCCCATCCCGAAGAAATCCGCCGCGCCATCGCCGCGCACGCCGGGCGTTACCAATCCATCATGGTTATCGGTCATAATCCGGGCATTCAGATGCTGGCCATGGCCCTCAGCAGCAATCGAACGGGTGCCGCCTGTCTGGAAGCGGCCCGCGGGTTCCCGACGGGCGGGCTGGCCAGGCTCGAGGTCCATCGCGAACTGTGGGACGATGTGGAACCGGCCAAGTTTACGTTCCTCAAGATGTTCCGGCCGTGATAGCGACCATGCCGCCGCGCCGTGGGTATTGGCTTTTACACAGAAATGCGGTGATTGAGCGCGGTCCGTCAGACAACGGGGGGTGCTCAAACCCGGTTTGGTGACTGGCACAGGGAAATGCAGTGATGATTTCCATGTCGGCGGGGCCTGCGCAAGCGTAAGCCGTGTCGGCGCGGGCCTGACGTCTCTTATCCAAACCGCTATTCAAACAGCGGATGATGGCAACTTACCACCCGGCCATCACTCAATGGTGTATCCGCCGGGCGTTCCACCTTGCATTTTTCCGTCGCGTAGGGGCACCGCGTATGGAATTCGCACCCCGCTGGCCGATTGGTCAGGCTCGGGACCTCACCTTCAATGGATACCAGTGTGCGCCGTTTATCGGGGTCCGGTTGCGGGACACCTTTTACCAGCGCTTCCGTATAGGGATGGGCAGGGTTCTCAAAAATCTTTTCACAGTCACCGCGCTCAACGAGACGCCCCAGATACATAATCGCAAGCTTGTCACTGATATGCCTGACCACGGGCAGATTGTGACTGATAATCAGATAGCCCAGGCCATGCGTGTTCTGCAGATCATTCATCAAATTGAGAATTTCACCCTGAACAGACACATCGAGACCGGCTGTGGGCTCATCCGCGATAATCAGTTTTGGATTCAACGCCAACGCCCGGGCAACACCGACCCGCCGCGCCTGACCGCCGGAAAGCTCATGGGGATAGCGCGACAGAAAGTTATTGGGCAGCCGAACCATGTCGCACAGACGGTCGGCCTCTTCGTCCAGGTTTACGGGGATGCCATGAATCTCAAACGGCTCGACAATCAGTGACTTTACTGTTTGACGGGGACTCAGAGAGCCGACCGGATCCTGGAACATCATCGCCATATCGCGCCGAAGCGGCATGAACTGTTTGGGTGACAGCGCCAGCACGTCCCGTCCCTCAAACAGGGCGGTGCCGGATTTCGCCTTGACCAGACCAAGGATTGCGCGACCAAGCGTGGTTTTCCCGGAGCCGCTTTCGCCGACCAGTCCAAGGGTTTCACCTTTGCGAAGGTCAAGCGAGGCGTTCAGAACGGCATCCACATAGGGCTCTTTAACACCCTTCAGCGCGGCTTTCACCGGCCCCATGATCTCAAATCGGACACACAGGTCGTTAACATCCAGCAACGTTTCGCCCAACCGGGATTTTTCAACCGGCTCGTCACCCGAAAGACGAGAGCCGGAATCCAATGATGCGGCCTGGGCGGGTGCCGATTGTTCGTCTGCCAGCAGATGACAGCGCGAGACATGTCCCGCCGCACCAACAGCATGGGCCTCCGGCTGCCGCGTGTGGCAATTTTCCATGGCCGCCTGACAACGGTTGGCAAACACGCATCCCGTCGGGCGAACATGCAGATCAGGAATATCCCCGGGGATAACCGGCAGGAGCCGTGACTTGCCTGTCTCCCGCGCCGGATCGCATTCCAGCAATGCTCTGGTATAGGGGTGTGACGGGTTGTAGAAAATTTCCCGAACATCGCCATACTCGACAACTTCGCCCGCATACATCACCACCACTTCGTCACACAGTTCGGCGATCAGACCCAGATTATGGGATACAACCATGATGGTGGCCTGCATTTCTGTCTGCAATTCCCGAATCAGGTGGATGATCTGGGCTTCCATGGTGACATCAAGAGCGGTGGTCGGCTCGTCCGCAATCAACAGCAACGGGTCCATCATCAAAGCCATGGCTATGCCTGCCCGTTGCCGCATCCCGCCGCTGAACTGATGAGGATATTGAACGATGCGGCTCTCGGGATCAGGAATACCCACGCGCCGCATGATATTGATGGCGCGCTCCTTTTTCTCTGCGTCTGCCATACCGGACCGGCGATAGAGCAGGTCCTTCATCTGTTGCTGATAGGACAACACCGGTGACTGCGACGTCATCGGGTCCTGAAACACGATGGATATATCCTCGCCACGAACGGCCTGAATTTGATTGTCCGGTGCACTCAACAGATCCTGGCCATTGAACATGGCCCGGCCGCTTTCGATGACACCGTTGCCCGCCAGCAATCGGGTAATTGTCCAGATAACCGTGCTTTTTCCCGAGCCGCTTTCACCAACGATCCCGACGCTCTTGCCCCTGGGCACCTGGAAATTGATATCGCGCAGGACATGAACCCTGCCGCGCGGGGTTTTGAAATCGACGTTGAGACCCTGAATATCGAGAAGCGCTCCCATACGCTAGCGCCCCTTCCGCAATCTGGGGTCAAACACGTCACGCAAGGCTTCGCCAAGGAACGTAAAACCAAGTGTCGTCAACACCAGAGGGATCCCGCCGGCGATCACGGGCCAGGGTGTCTGGCGGATAATCAGGTAACCTTCGTTCAGGACGGTACCCCAGCTGGAGGTTGGCGGCTGCACGCCGAGACCGAGGAAACTGAGACCTGCTTCCACCGTAACGACAATGGGGACGTCCATGGCGGCGAGGATCAATAACGGGCCGATCACATTCGGCATGATGTGACGGAACAGCATTCGTGGCAGGCTGGCACCCAGGGATTTTTCGGCCAGTATGAATTCCGTATTCTTCAGAGCCATGGTGCTGGTCCGGGCCAGGCGGGCATATCCCGGAATGGTCGTAACGATAACAATGGCGAGTACAAGCTTAAGACTGGGCCCCAGCAAGGCAACCGCAGCAAGCGCCAACACGACGGTCGGGAACGAACGGATCGCATCGAACAACAGAAGCAACAGATTATCCAGCCACTGCGGGCCGTACCCGGCCAGCATGCCAAGAACCAGCCCCACGACCAGGGATATGGAAACGCCAATAGCGGCGACCTTCAGCGCAACCCGTCCGCCATAGAGGACCCGCGAAAAAGTATCGCGACCCAACTGGTCCGTACCGGCCCAATGATCCGCCGTCGGGCCTGAAAGCCTGTTGGGAATATCCATGGCAAGCGGGTCATGGGTCGCCAGAAAGGGCGCAAATATTGCACTGGCAAAAAACAGCACAACCAGGACCAGCCCGAACACCCCCATGGGGTTCTGTAAAAACAGGGTGAGCTTTTCGCGCCCGACACTATAGGGCCGTTTCTCAACGTCCTTTTCTGCGCCTTCTTCGACGGCGGTTTTAGAGCGTATCTCTGACACGGGGATCCAGCCATGAAACAACAATATCGGCGACGAGGGTAACAACCACGTACATGCCGATGGTGACCAGCACAGCGCCCTGCACCACCGGGAAATTTCGGGCGAGCACCATGTCGTAAATGATTTTGCCAACGCCGGGCCGGGTGAAAATAATCTCGGCAAACACTGTACCGGACAACAACCCGCCGAAGCCGACACCCACCAGGGTAATCGTCGGTAGGATGGCAACCTTCAGGGCATAGCGATAAACGACCGTATTGGATGTCAATCCAAAGGCGCGGGCAGACCGGATATAGTTTTCGCCCATGACCTCGAGCATTGACGCGCGAACCATTCGGGCAAGATAACCGACCCAACCCAGACCCACGGCAAAAGCAGGTAGAATCAGATGATAAATCTGATCGAGGATATCACCTTCATCCCCGGCGCCAAGAACCGGCATCCAGCGCAGTGAAATGGCAAATATGAGGATGGCCCAGATCGAAACCAGAAAGGATGGCACGGCAATGGTGCCGACCGATAGAATGCCGGTCACCCGATCCAGAAATGAATTGGGCCGAATAGCAGAGAAACAACCAAGCGGAATACCCAACAATGCCGACCATCCCAGTGCGGCCACCGCCAGCGTGATGGTATAGGGCAACTGTTCGGCCATGGTCCGCGATACTTCACGATTTGAAAAAACATCCCGCCCCAGATCGCCCTGCAACACGTTTCCGACAAAAATGCCGAATTGATAATAAAGCGGTTTATCCAGATGCATCTTGGTGGCGTATTCCGCCTGTACCTCAGGCGTTGCCCGCGGGCCGAGCGCAATACTGACCGGATCGCCGGGGATCGAATGCAACATGATGAACAGTGCCGCTATCGCCAACAGCACAATCACAACGGACAACCCGATACGTTTTATCAAATAGAACCACATGGGTGTGTGAACACCTCAGGGGGTGTGGCGGGCGGCACATTGCCACCCACCAGCAACCCGTGAACCTTAGACAAGCTTAAAGTAGTTGAGGATCATCTCACCGGACGGCGCAAAGGCCGGATCAATATCGGCGCGAACGATGAAGACTTCCGGTTCATGCGTCAACCACACATAGGCACCGGTTTCATCCATGATTTCCTGCATACGTTGATAGATGGCGGCGCGTTTCTGCGGGTCCGTTTCCGCAACGCCCTGGTCAAACAGGTCTTCAAACTCGTCAGAGGACCAACGTTCCCAGTTCCAGACACCGACCTGATCACGCACAAACCACTGGAATGGCTCATAAGGATCGGTACCCGCACCATAGCGCATGATCCAGAGCTCGAGATCCTTCCAGGTGTCGCCTTTGCTCTCCTGACCCATCTCCCAGAATGGACCGGAATCCAGAGGAATGATTTCCACAGTGATCCCGATCGCCGCGAGGTT
Organism: Rhodospirillales bacterium; assembly: GCA_963921245.4. Lineage (GTDB taxonomy): Bacteria > Pseudomonadota > Alphaproteobacteria > Rhodospirillales > Casp-alpha2 > JABJGO01. Next base: position 2,237,708 of record CAWUEY030000001.1, read on the forward strand.
GGCCTGAATGATCTGGGCGGCAAGGACGCGTTCCTGGGAATTCAGCGTGCGAAGTGTCAGGTTCAGACCCGAAGCGCCCGCTTCGTCAAGCAATGCCCTGGCTTTTGCCGGATCATACGCGTACCCGGCGGAATCACGCTTGCCGACCAGGCCTGGGCAAACGATGCCGTAGGACGGTTCCGCCGTGCCTGAGTAAGCCCCCTGGATGACCGCGTTCTGGTCCACCGCGTGCTGGATGGCCTGCCGGATGCGAATGTCCTGAAGCTTCGGATTTTCCGTATTCATCCCCAGCCACATGTACTGCAACGCGCCAGCAATCGCCAGTTTTGCGTTTTCAGGTGGTTCCTGCAAATAACGCGCATATGAGTTGGAGGTAATTCTCGCGCAATCCAACTCGCCGGCCTCGAACGCCAACGCCGCCGCCTCATCCTCTGTCACAAAGATGCAGTCAATATTTGAGAACGCGGGGGCGGGCCCTGTCCAGTCAGGATTACGCCGCAATTTCAGGCTCTGGGCCTGTTTGTGCTCGGTAATGACGTATGGGCCACAGGTAGCCGGAATATCAATGGTGTATTTTCCACCCGCCGCTTCCACGGCTTTTTTGCACAGAATAACACCCCTACCGGAAGCGAGCGTTGCGCTCATAAACGGTGCAAACGGCTGATTGAGAACGATTGTGCCGCTGTATCTGTCTTTGATTTCCGTGCGGTCATAGGCCACGAAGTCGCCTTTCCATTCGCTCTGCGCCCCCCGATCATAGGAATAGGCCACGTCTTCGGTCGTCACTTCGCCATTATCGCCGCTCCACATGAAACCGGGGCGCAGCGTGAAATCAATGTGCGTGGCGTCCCGGACAACAATGCTTACCACATTCGCCGTCTCCCGCCAGCCGCCTGCGCCGCCATAGTGAACCAGCGAGGGCATAACCGCCCAGTTTACATCATTGGGGGGCGACCCGCCCACGTAATAGCCGGGATCGAGGCTTTCCAGCTCACGATCAAAACGGACGGTCAGGGTATCACCATCCGCGGAAAGCGAAATGCCCGGAAACGTGCCGGTCAAACCGGCGGCGCCGGCAAACGCCGTCGTCTGCAGAAAGTGACGTCTCGTCTGGTTCAATATGCTCATTATTCTCTCCCTAAATTTTATGTTTTCTCTGTCCGTGGACGGACAAATGATCCCACTGATCTCTCAGATAGATCCAGAGTACAGGCAACCATCAAAAACATCAACCGCATCGCACGACCGTGATCACCATCCATACACATGGTGATCAGGTCGTATCGGCGGGCGCGCTGCCGGGGAGGTCGCCATTGACCAGTTCACCGCGGAAGGCCTTGTGCAGGATGGATTGTTTGAGTTCGTTGAGCGCGTCGAGCTTTTGTTTATAGATGGCTTCGAGGCGCCGGGTTTCTGCCGAAATTCTGTCCAACGCAGCAGCAATGCGCCTCTGTTCGGAGAGAGGTGGAAATGAAAACTCCAACTCATAAACGTCATTTCGATTGATGCCCGGCTTTACCCCTTTTGCTAATCGCGTAAGCTGCAGTGAAGAAAGACAATGAAACAAGAAAGTTAGGTCATACTTGTGCTCATCAAATGTCACAAAATAGGTAACATCAAGTGGCCAGAAACGGCCCTCAGTCAGGTTGATCTCACCAGCCGATCCTTTCCTTCCCACAATAATGCTCTGCTTTCCATGGTAGAACCTGTCTGAGTAAGACTTGATCCCATTTGCGCCGTACACGGGATAAGAGCCAGAATCACTCCTTTCTTCCCGCGGTAATGCTTTCCCATATTCGAGGTTGATTACATCCCCAAGTTTTTTCTCCACCCACCCATCGGCTTTTTGTGTGAAGGCGTTGTTGAGATAGCTCTCAAACAGCTCGCGGGCGTTGCTGAGGTTCTGTTCGGTGTTGGCAATGATCTTGTCAATGCCCGCAAACGCCTCATCCAGAATGCCAACAATGCGCCTCTGTTCGGGAAGCGGTGGGAGGGGGATAAGGGTGTTTTTTATCTTGGTTTGAGAAATGTTCGGCTGCGCATTGCCGGAAGCAGTGGCAACCAATTCGTTCTTTTTCAATAAAAACGTGTAATAAATGAACTCCGGTATAGTCTGCTGATTCGGCAGGATACCGCATACAGCCTGATTTGTGCATGCTTCAAATCGAAGAATCCCCACCTGACCAGCAGTTGCCCCATACATTGCCACCAGAACGGTGTTGACGGGGAAAAGTTTTGCTGATGAGTTTTTAAGTCCAGCATCAGAAATGAAACATTTGGCTCGCCTTATGTCGCGTTGAGAAACCTCACCACTTAAGAGCCAGGGGATTGTTCCACTGTCGTAATATTCCTTCTTTGATTTTAGCGGTGTGCCCCCAGCCCCTGTCTCGCATACATCCCCAAGTTTCTTGGTCTCCCACATCACACCACCCCCCTTATGGTGCCGAGGATATCTGCCCTTGCGGCGGCAAGGCTGCACTGCCAAAACGGTGATTTGCGAAGCCAGAGACGGCGGTATATGGATATAGGCATGAACAGAAAAACTGAGGTCTTGAGGATCAGAGGTTAAGATCAGAGATTAATCGCGGCTTTTACCGCGCGGCACATGTTTCCCCTCGGTATCGGGTCACGGGTTGAGGGCCATAAGTTGAAAGAAAGAGTATGAAACAGGCGCTTTGTTTGCAAGGGTTCCTGAGCGGTGTCGTTTGAAGAGTACAAAAAGACTGAGCGCCGCTATGGGGCGTTCTTTACCCGCGCCCGCACGGCCTGCGACACTCAGGAAAGCGACGGGGCGGAAAGCGGCTTGGCGGCAGGCTACTTAACGGAAAGCGCCCGCACAAAAACAGCGTTTATCCTCATCCCCGTCCCTTATAATCTGATCACCTGATCTGATCATCCGAGGTTAATTGATGACAACACCTGTTTTATCCGTTTCACGGCGTACACGCCGAACACCTTTTTCACCCCGGGTAGAAAGTAATGGGGTGAAGGGGTACACCGTTTACAACCACACTCTCCTGGCGACAGTGTTTTCCTCGCTGGAAGAGGATTATGCCCACCTAAAAGAGTATGTGCAGATCTGGGACGTCAGTTGTGAACGACAAGTGTCGATCAAGGGCCCTGATGCCGCGCGGCTGGTGCAGTTGATGACCGTTCGGGATATGGGGAAAATTTCCATTGGACAGTGTTTCTATGCCCCGCTGGTCGATGTTGATGGCGGGATGGTGAATGACCCCGTCGTCCTTAAGTTGGCTGAGGATCATTTCTGGCTGTCGTTGGCTGATTCGGACGTGCTGTTGTGGGCACGTGGTCTGGCAACGGGAATGAAACTGGATGCCCAGATTGATGAGCCTTCAGTCTGGCCGTTGGCTATTCAGGGACCCAAGGCAGATGATGTGGTGGCGGCTGTGTTCGGAGAGGCGACCCGTGATATTCGTTTTTTCCGGTTTTCTCATTTGAAATTTTCCGGGCATCTTTTTTTGATTGCGCGGTCCGGCTGGAGCAAACAGGGTGGGTTTGAGATTTACGTGGACCGGGAGGATCTTGCCCTTGATCTGTGGGATGCCATCTGGGAAGCCGGACAACCCCACAATATTCGGGCGGGTTGTCCAAATCACATTGAGCGGATAGAAGGTGGACTGTTGTCCTATGGGAACGATATGACCCGCGCCCACAATCCACTGGAATGTGGTTTGGAACGATACTGTGACCTGGATCGCCCTATCGAGTCACTGGGCGAATCACTGGGCGAATCACTGGGCGAATCATTGGGCCTGGCGGCGGTGATCGCCGCACGGGACGCCGGGGTTTCCCGTCAGGTGAAAGGTCTGAAGATTGAAGGTGAACACGCGCCCGCGTGTGTCGAGGCCTGGCGGGTTAAAGTCGGCAATCAGACCGCAGGCGAAGTAACCTCGGCAGTGTTCTCGCCCACGCTCAATTGCGTTGTTGCCTTTGCCATGATGAACAAAGCTTTCTGGGGAGAGGGTACCGAGGTACAGGTGCACTTGCCCGATGGCACGAGCCGGGCCGGTACGGTGACGGCATTGCCGTTCGTTTAGATATAGAGGTAAAGAGGGAACAAAGTCATGTCAGGTAACGCCTACGATCAACATCTTGATAAAAATGCGGCAAATTATGTCAGCCTGTCCCCGCTCTCCTTTATCCAGCGAGCTCGCGACGTGTTCCCGGACTACACGGCCGTTGTCTACGGTCCCCGCGCGTACACCTGGCGGGAGAGTTATGATCGGTGCGTTCGCCTTGCTTCTGCCCTGGGCAGGCTTGGCGTAGGGCCAGGCGACACGGTCACTGTAATCGCGGCAAATACGCCGGAGCTTTTTGAAGCACACTACGGTGTGCCTATGTGTGGCGGTGTGCTGAATGCCATGAATACGCGTCTTGATGCGGATACCATGGCCTATATTCTGGAACACGGCGAAGCGAAGGTGTTGATCACGGATACCCAGTTCTCACCCACCGTAAAGCAGGCTCTGGAAATTCACGGCAGCACCGATTTGATCATTATCGATATCGATGACGATCAGGCGATCCTGAAGGACGGCGAAGGGGAACGCTTGGGCCAAATGGATTATGAAGCCTTGCTGGCGAGCGGGGATCCTGATTTCGAATGGCGGCTGCCTGAAGATGAATGGCAGGCCCTGGCATTAAATTACACCTCTGGAACCAGTGGAAGACCGAAAGGCGTCGTCTATCATCATCGTGGATCATATTTAATGACCATGGGGACGGTCATCGGATGGGGGCTGCCCAATCATCCCCGTTATCTTTATACAGTGCCCATGTTCCACTGTAACGGTTGGGGACATGCGTGGACCATGGCGGCGGTTTGCGGCACCGTGGTCTGTTGTCGTTACATAACGGCATCAGCAATTTTCAATGCTATTGCCGATTCCCGGGTGGACCATTTCGGCGGCGCGCCTGTCGTGCTTGGTATGTTGATCAACGCATCCGATGATGAGAAAAGGACCTTCAATCACCATGTAAAAGCGATGACGGCGGGCGCCCCGCCGCCCGCCGCGGTGTTGGAACAGGTTGCAGCCCTCGGCATCGAAGTCATGCAGGTCTATGGGCTGACGGAGACTTATGGGCATGTGGTTCATTGTGCCTGGCAGGAAGAGTGGGACTCTTTGGCGTTTTCGGAGCAGGCTGAAATCAAGGCGAGGCAAGGAGTCCGTTTCCCAATGACGGAAGGCGTTATCGTTTCGGATGTCGGTTCCACCAACCCGGTGCCCGCCGACGGTGAAACCATGGGTGAGATTCTGATTCGCGGGAACACGGTCATGAAAGGGTACTTCAAGGACAAGAATGCCACGGAAACAGCCTTTGCCGGGGGATGGTTTCACTCAGGCGACCTCGCGGTGGTTCACCCCAATGGTTACATCCAGATCAGGGACCGGCTCAAGGATATCATTATCTCTGGCGGCGAGAATATTTCGTCGGTTGAGGTTGAGGCGATACTTTACAAGCACCCCGCCGTGGCGCTCGCCGCTGTTGTTGCCGCACCAGATGACAAGTGGGGTGAGGTTCCGTGCGCCTTTGTGGAGCTGAAAGCAGGCGTTGAAGCCACGGAAGAAGACATCCTCGGGTTCTGTAAAGAGAATATGGCGGGCTTTAAACGTCCCAAAAAAGTGGTCTTTGGCGAACTGCCAAAAACGTCCACGGGCAAAATTCAAAAGTTTGTATTGCGCGATCAAGTCCGATAACCCAGGATTTTCCGCATGGAACGGACCATACAGGCCCTGCGACGATTGAGCGAAACTGTCGCCCAATCCGATCATGAAGCGGCGCCGGGATTTGAAAGAATTCTTGAACGTGTGGACTGGTCAGCACCAGGCTTACCCTACAAACCCCAGGACTTGCCGGTGGTAGAGAAGTACTTCAAGCAGTGTGTGGATTTGGCAGGTGATAGTCCACTCGGCGATCTTGGCCGGGCGCTCTATGCGGATGCAGAATACCTTGAATGGTTTACCATGTATCAATCCTATGTCGGCGATGAACGCCTAGATAAACTGCATGAAAACTATGTCCTTGTCCGGTTGGCGGGCCCCGAAGGTAGTTGGTACGCCGATGACCTGACAACAGCGATCACCATTCAGGGGCCGCATACCTTTTACCCTCCACATGCGCACAGACAGCGGGAAGTCTACGGCGTGATTGGCGGCAATGCTGAGTGGCAACGCGGTGCAGAACCCTGGGTTTCCCGCCCGAGCGGGGATATGATTTATCACCCCAGTGGCATTCGCCATGCCATACAGACCCGGGATGAACCCTTGTTGGCCTTCGCAAGCTGGCTGGATTTTGTCACAGACGCGCCCGCTTTTGTCTGGGATTAGAGATAGAGCTCTGTCTCGATTTCCCGGCCATTGGAACGGGGGATGGCGGTTCGTTTGAATCCGTATTTCAGATAAAATTTTTCCGGGCGGGCTTTACCAGCAAGAGCGCACCGGAAGATAGGAGCCGTTCGCGCGCCGGTAATGGTTTCAAGGCGTCGATGGCGTAAATCGTTTCCCACGTTGGGTTGCGGAGACTAAGCGTCGCGCCACGTTCGACCGGTCTGGGTTTGCTCATGTCCGATCCGAATACTGTTCCCAGCCATTTTTACGTAACTCACAAGACGGACAGGTTCCACATCCATATCCCCAAGGGTGTCTTTGCCCCCGATCGCCCAGGTAACAGGTATGGGTTTCTTCGAGGATCAGGTCTATCAGTGCCTGTCCGCCCAAAGTCGCCGACAATGCCCAGGTGGCGGCCTTATCCAGCCACATGAGCGGTGTTTCAATTTTGAATGGCTCGTCCATGCCCAGGCTGAGGGTTTTTTCCATAGATTCCATGGTTTCGTTCCGGCAATCCGGGTATCCGGAGAAATCGGTTTCACACATACCGCCAACGATTGTACCCAGGCCCCGGCGATAGGCGACGGTTGCGGCAAAGTTCAGGAAAACAAGGTTTCGTCCGGGCACAAATGTATTAGGAAGCCCAGAGTCAGAAAGGGCAATGGAGGCGTTGCGGGTCAGGGCTGTATCGCTGATGGAGCCCAGCACGGCGAGGTCGATAACGTGATCCTCACCCAGGCGATCTTTCCAGCCACCCCTGGACTCCGTGATGGCCTCCAGGATAATGGGGCGTTGTTCCATCTCAATTGCGTGGCGTTGCCCGTAATCGAAACCAATCGTTTCGACGGTCCTATAACGCTCCAGTGCCCAGGCAAGGCAGGTCGTTGAGTCCTGGCCTCCCGAAAACAATACCAATGCCTTGTTTGTGTCTGTAATCAAAGGCATGAGCGAGCTCCAAAACAAAAAAACCAGAATGGCCATTGAGCCGCCCTGGTTTTTGAATGCTTACCAATCCCCCCATGGTATCAGGTGCAGTCTGTGTTTTTCCTTAGATTATAAACATTTCATCACTTTTTTTCCTGAAAAAAACCCAGAAAACGTGGAAAAACTAAAAAAAGTGGTGAAAAAAAGAAGGGAAAAAACATGAAATGTCCATGATGGATAACCGTACAGGGGACAAAAAGCACAACCGCTGGACAATCATCATAGGAGGGGAAGATGTCTGAGCCTATTCTACGGGTTCTCAGCCTCGGCGCGGGGGTTCAATCCACCACCATGGCCCTCATGGCGGCACTCGGTGAGATCGAAGTGGATGAAAGTTACTTTGGAGGCACGCGTAAAGGTAAGCCCGGCAGGGGTACTGCTGGCAAGGTTGCCGCGTGTGCTGTATCATCCTGTTTACAGTGCAGAATCGGATTGGTGTTGATGAACAGTTCCGACCATGGTGTGGGTACGGTGGTTGAGGTTGGGTGCCGTGACGGTTCGATGCAGGCTGGGGAACTGGTAGACGTGCCGTTCTATGACAAAGCAGGATAGTGTCAAGAAACCTGCGCACTTTTATTTTCAGGCGATGGCTGTTCTGGTGTTGGTTTTCATCTGTTTCAGCGGATCCATGTTCATGTAGTGCCGTGTGCTCCATTTGCTTCCAGCGATGTGTCTCAGCCTGGCTGCAGCCATGCTGAGACAGGATTGCGCATCCGGGAAGGCGCCGCCGACGCGGGTCCGTCTGCGGATTTTCCGCCTGAGCCTCTCCAGCGGATTGTTGGTTTTCAATTTGACCCAGTGCTGATCCGGGAAAGCGTAATAGGCGAAGGTCTCCGTAATTGATCCCGACGGCGGTAGCGTTCGATGATCGCCGTCTCGAAGGCCTGTCTGCGGAGCTTTGGGACCTTTAGCGTCACCTCACCGGCTTTCGTGTGAAGCCGGCGGGCACGATAACCCGCTCGGTAACCTCGACGAGCATCAGCCCGTTCATAGCGGCCAGCTTCGGCCAAAGCGTCCGCTTCCGCGGCCAATAGCGCGTTCAGTGTCTCCTCGACTGTGGTGCGGACAACCTTGCCCAGGTGATCCTGGATCCGCGCGGCGGCAATTCTAATGACCTTGCTCAATGCTTCTGTCTTGTTATGCTCGTTCATGGCGGTTCCTTTCTTCCTGGCTAACATTGATCTTCAGAAAATCAATTCTAACCAGAGCCGGAACCACCGCCCGATCAAATGTGCGCAACTTTCTTTACGTTATTGCCGCGCGCGGCGCGGGGCAAAAACATCCCAAAGAAGCAGTAAACTGTCCTATGTTCAAAGAGGAACATACGGAGGCCGTCATATGCTTGACCATGACCAACCTGTTACGCCGTACTTCACTGTCGATAGTGCCGACAGGTTGATCGATTTTCTATCAGAAGTGTTCGATGCCGATATGGTGATGGAAAAACGCTACGAAGACGGAACGGTCCGGCACGTCAGAATGATGATCGGTAAGTCGCTGTTGATGATAAACCAGAGCACCGCACCCTATCTGCCCAACGTTTCTCAGATGCATGTCTACGTTGATGCGGTCGAGCAGGTCTATGCAAAAGCATTGAGCCTAGGTGCCACATCTCTAATGGAGCCGAACCTCCGACCACACGGTGACAGAATGGCCGGGTTCACAGACCCATGCGACAACATCTGGTGGATTGCGACACCGGCAGACTGAAACCGCGGTCTTACTCCGGACCGGATTTTGGTGTCGAGGATTAACTCCATCTGTTCATAAAAACCCGTTTGTTACACTTCCTTGCGTGCCTTGGGAAAATCCCAGGGCCATTGCACCGCAACGGGGTGCCCCTTCGCGATCAACGGCGACTGTTTTGGCGTGGATTTGCAGTAACCAAAATCACCCGCAGGCAATTGGTTTCAAATTCAACGAAACAGCACAAAAGCATCCCCAGTGATCAATTATCTCCTTCCGGCCCGATCATGACGGCCTCACAAACGCCGTCGAGAGCCACCGGGCAATGCTCCACGCCGTAGGGCACAATGATGAATTCTCCTTGGTTGAGTATCTCGTCCCGGTCCCGGAATTTGAGTAGCATCCTGCCTTTATGAACGAGAAACAACACGTCGTCTGATTTATGATAATGCCAGATGTGTTGACCTTCGAACTTCACCAGCCGCACTGACTTATCGTTGATATGGCCTGCACTTTGCGGAGCCCAAGCGTTCGCCAGACCTGCAAAGGTCTCTACCAGATTTGTAGCCCCATGAGGTGACAAATGATCATTAACCTCCGCCACGTCTCGCAAAATTGAGCGCAGCTGGTTTTCCAGTTCCGGGCTGTCGGCCGGATAATCACCTTCTAGCGCCGCCGTTCCAATGGTGAACCCCGCGGCACCCGATCGATGGACAATCTCAATACGTTCGCGGCTTCCAATGGAGCCCGCCATGATCACGGGCTTTCTGACCGCTGCACATACGGCAGCCATGAGACCCGTGACATTCTCTGTTGACCGATAAGCCAGTAAATCCAGGCCGTGCACGCCGTCAAGGGCCGCCAGTTTCTGCGCACTATCCACAATGTCGTCAATGGAACCCATGAGCGCACTGGGGTGACCTTCTATTCGACCGGGGAACGGAAAGTACTGAATGCTTGTGTCTTTTAAAATAGGAATAATTTCTTTAAAATTCGTGCCTCCCAGCAGAATATCCACACCGATATCAACGGCGGCTTCGGCAGACGTAACCTCGCTTTGTTTGTCCAGCGACACCACTTCCAGATAGCTGGTGGCCCCGCCCGCCTTTATCGAGGCATTTAGGGCTTTCAATCTGTCGAAGGGGACGCCTACATCCTTGAAGCCCATGTGATGGACTCCGGCCGCTAGAGCGGTTTCCAGATGTGTTTCCGCGTCATCGACCGTCTGGTCGTTGCGGGTCAGCATGAAAATAAAACGAAGCCCCATGGACATGGCCCCTTGTTCCGGTCACACCCCGGATTCTCTTCGGCATCACCAAAAAGTCCATGCAAATTTCAGTGACTAACGCGCCGTTTTAGCGGGCTGCGCTCATCAAGCCCCGGCACGTAGGCGGTTAAGATACCAGTTTATCAGGTAATTGGTGCCTTTTTCATGGCGTGAATAGGGTCCAGGTTCGTAGCGGCGCGACAGGATGCCCTGTTTATTGCCTTCGATGATGGTCTTATCGGCGATGGTCGTCACATCCCAGAGCCAGATTATTTTTTCCAGATCGTAATCTCTGCCTTCCTCGGCTTCGGCCCGAACCAGCCAGATCAATTCCACATCCGTGTGGTCTTCGTTGACCGGGATAAATCGGAAGATGGAAGCAAAGTCGTTGGGCATGAAGATCGTGGCAAACGGACTGAACGCCGTAGCAGAATAACCGCCATCCCAATCCTTGAAGGTTCCCATGAGCGGGGCGGCCGGTTGACCATCCCTGGTTTCCGACAGCCAACCATCCTTGAACGGTGTGCGCGCGGCACTGCGCATGTGAGGTGAATTATCATCCGTTTCGACAAAGCTGCCATATAGGTGGCCGAGGCTTTTACACTTTTCGTTAAAGGCGTCCAACTGCGGCTGAAATACGACCTCTGCCTCTTCCGGACCGGAACCGTTGCCGCCACCATAGGCCAGAATGTAGTCCTTGGCGTGAACCTGACAATACTCCGGGTGCGCCGGCATGCAGTGATAGCATTCAAAGAAATTTTCCAGCACCAATTTCCAGTTAGCCTCCGTGGGGTAACTGGCACGGTGGGCGATCTTGGCATTGGCCAACCCATGCAGCTCGAAGTATGGCGTAAAGGGGTCGATAAACGTGTCAAAATCAATGCCCGGTTGCGGCGACAAATTCACAAAAATCAATCCGTAACTGACCCCGATATGACACGGGTGCAGGCCATAATCCTTTAGATCGAAGCCTTCGTGCATGAGTTGGGCAACCTTGAGGCTGCCGTCCAGATCGTAGGACCAGGCATGATAAGGACAGCGCAGCAGACGTACATTACCGTGTGCTTCGCGGCAAATGATAGAGCCTCGGTGACGGCAGACATTGTAAAATGCCCGGATTTCACCTTCCCATCCACGCACGACGATGATGGACTCACCAGCCAATTCAAACAGGAAGTAATCGCCCGCATTGGGAATGCGCGATGCATGATCAACAAGATGCCAGATGGGCATGATGACTCGCTCCACATCGGCCTCGAACACACCCGGGTCCAGATAAAACGGTTTCTCCATGGAAAATCCGTCGCGATGTCTCGCAATCATCGCATCAATATCCATACCATTTGTACGCGTCATTTCACGTCTCCGTTTAGAGTTCGATCATATTGTGCTCGCGAACTCTACAAGATCGGAAATTAAGGGAAAATAGCCAGATTTGGGCAGGAGGAGTCCAACAACGCCCCCCTAACTAGGTTCCAGGTGCGCCCATGGGCCTGCCCTTCAGGTGACGATAGTAGTGCCACAACATCAACGCCGCCGTGGATCGCCAGGGCCGCCAACGCTCGGCAATCTCATCCATCTGTTTTACGTCAGGTCGGTGCGGAAGTGACAATAATTGCCCTGTCGCCTCGGCTAAAGCGGTATCACCGGCAGGCCATACATCGGAGCGACCAAGAGCAACCATCAAATAGATTTCTGCCGTCCAGCGACCGATTCCCTTGACCTTTACCAGCGCCTCTGTCACCCGGTCACCTGACATTTGGGATAACGCGTCCAGAGGCAGGGAACCATCAAGGATGGATTCGGAAAGCGCCAAACCATACCGAGCTTTGGCACGGCTGAAGCCAACAGCCTTCAGCCCCGCCTCATCCAGCGCAACAATGGTGTCAGGTGTGATTTCGGATACTGTTTCCGCCAGACGTTTCCAGATGGCCGCGCCGGACTGGGTCGAAACTTGTTGATTGACGATGATGCGAAGCAGCGTGGCAAAACCCGGCGGCATATGACGCGCCGCAGGTAATCCTGCAACGCGTCGAATGTGAGCCATGGCGGGACAAGCCTTGATTAGCTTGCGCAAACCCCGCCGGTGTGTCGTGGCCATGGCGCCATCTTCCTTCAGAAAATGAGGTTGATCCCCCTTTTATCAGGAAATGCCGGCATCAGGAAGACCAGGGATAAGGAACATCAACCAGAACGATTTCGGTATCCGTTTCCGCCATGAGCGTGATTTCGGATTCCGACTGGACATCCAGCCCATCTCCCTCTTCGAGGATAAGTCTGTCGACACGTACCCGACCCGATGCAACCACCAGATAACCGGAACGCCCGTCCTCAAAAATGTGTGTCAGGCGTTGATCTTCTGACAGATTGCCGCCGTAAACCGTGGCGTCCTGATGGATCATCAAAGCATCCGTTGTGGCGTACCGTTCTTCCCCGGATGCCAGCGGTCTGAGATTGGCTGTCTGTTCAGCACCCGGGAAACGCGTGTTTTGCCACCTCGGCTCATACCCGTTTTGATCCGGTTTGATCCAGATCTGGAACAACGTCGTATCTTCCTCTTCTAGATTGTACTCGGAATGCACGATCCCCGTACCGGCACTCATGACCTGAACATCACCGGCTTGAGTTCGGCCCGTGTTGCCGAGAGAATCTTCGTGGGTAATGGCACCGGATTTGACGTAGGTGATGATTTCCATATCCCGGTGAGGATGCATGGGAAACCCCGTGCCTGCGGCGATCCTGTCGTCGTTCCAAACCCGTAACGGCCCGATCCCTATCCGGCTGGCGTCATAGTATTCAGCAAAGCTGAAGTGATGTCGGGCCTGCAACCAACCGTGATCTGTACGCCCGACATCATTGGCTCTGAAAAGCTTGCTCATGTTTGCACACCTTCGCTCGTAGCGCGAGCCGACTTACCAAAGGATTCATTCAAATCCAGGGTACTGGTACCCAACAGGACAGAGATCAAGGCCAGGGATGCACGGCGAACAGAGAGCCCTGTAATCAGGGCGAGGCCCCCGCCGATTTCGGCGATCATGACCAGATAGGCGGCAAAGCCGGCGCGCCCAGGGGATTCAAAGAAGACGGCAGTACCCGGCATGGTGCATTTCTCCTAAATCAAAAGTTTTTGGTAGTCGGGGCTTTACGCCGCAGCACGAAAATCCTGTGAAACGAGAGTCTGAATTTGATCGATGGCCCGATCTTTACCATTCGAGGAACCAGCCATGCCTTCCGCATGAACAAATGTAAGATCGGTCAATCCCAAAAACCCGAAGAGGGTGCGCAGGTAGGGTTCCTGCATATCCATGGACGCAGCAGGTGCGCCGGCCTGATAAGAACCGCCACGACTGGTGAGAACATAACCCTTGCGCCCACCCAATTTTCCAACGGGACCATTTTCCGTGTAGTTAAACGTACGGCCAACCCGGGCAAGATGATCAATCCACGTTTTAAGGCTCGAGGTGATGGTAAAATTGTGCATGGGCGCGCCGATCACGATGGCATCTGCATCCACAACTTCATCCACGACACCCTCGGACTCCGCAATCGCGTCCTCTTGTTCAGGTGTGCGTTGGTCTTCAGGCGTGTAATAGGCGTTGACCATGTCCTGAGTGACATGGGGCAGCGGATTTTGCCCGACATCCCGATGAGAAATTTGTACGTCTGGTGTTGTCCCTCTTACGGCATCGGCAAAGGCCGCGGTGAGATCGCGACTGGTGCTGGACTCGGAATTGGGACTGGAATTGATGATCAATAGGTTTCTCATGTTTTGTTCCTTCATTTTATTCGGGCAATTTGTTCAGGCTGGGTCATTCGACCGTTTTGTTTCGATGAGAAGAAATCTAGTCCTTGTTTTTTTTATAGACAATTATTCTAATTTGCATAAGATTGTTTCTATATCAGAAACAATTGAATTTCACCATGCAATCACTCGAAACCCTTCAAACCTTCGTCACCGTGGTCGATGTAGGCAGCTTCTCAGGTGCTGCCCGTGTCTTGGGTCAAACAAAATCCTCCGTATCCAAACACATTGCGAAACTGGAAAATCGACTGGGCGTGCGTCTCCTTAATCGGACCACACGTCGGATGAGCGCAACGGAAGCGGGACAGGCCTTTCAGTTGCGGTGCCGGCAAATTCTGGACGACCTGGCGGATGCGGAACGGTCGGTTACCAACCTGCATGATACGGCGCGAGGCTTGCTCCGCATCAATGCACCCATGAGCTTCGCCATCCGTTATCTGGCGCCTGTCGTTGCGGACTTCATGAACAGTTATTCGGAACTTCAGGTGGATATGGATCTGAATGATCGTATCGTTGATGTCGTGGAAGAAGGCTATGACTTGGTCATTCGTATTTCCAGGTTGCCGGATTCATCACTGATCGCGCGTAAGGTTGCCCCCTTCAAACGCATTATCGCGGCCAGTCCGGACTATTGGGATAAATACGGACGGCCACAAAAACCCGAAGATCTGAGAGACCACAACTGCTTGATCTACAAATACCTCTCCAGTGGAAACGAATGGCCCTTTGTCGATGATGAAGGAAACACGTCTTACGTCACCGTGGGCGGAACATTTATGGCCAACAACGGTGATGCCCTGTTGGCAGCAGCCCGCAACGGCCTCGGCGTTTTATCAACGCCATCGTTCATTTCGTCCGACGATTTGCGGGCAGGAAGCCTCGAACCGGTTCTCACCGCCTACGATGACGTCAACCTGAACATCTATGCGGTCTATCCCCACAACCGATATTTATCGGCGAAGGTTCGTCTGTTTGTAGATTTTCTTGTCGAGACCTACGGCAACAATCCAGTGTGGGATCAGTGGATTCAGGCTAGCAATCTGGTGGCAAAAGCCTGATCTAGCGCCCTTCCCGCCACCAGGCTCCCAGCAACAGCAAATTTACAATCAGTACCGTTGCCCATGCCGGTAACAGGTCATCGGTTTCCAGACCAGTCACTACATAAGCATCATTACCCTGCAATCCTAGCCAATTGTTCCCGGATTGGTTTCTTCCCGGTTTGGTTCGGCGAATTTCCGGCGTTCCCTCGTTCAACCACCAAACACCCCCGCCGGTCGCCGATGCAACCGGCCCGAGCACCCGGTCCGTTGCCGTGAGATCGTTATATTCCCGTGGGTTTATAGCACCGGCCGATACAAGAGTCCGCAACCCTTTATCGTTGACTCTGTAGACACCCGGCAACCCCGCCGTCATGCGCCCGCCCGCCCGTCCCGGCTCGACTTCGTTGAGATTAACGATCTGATCAACACCCGTAGGGCCTGTTACGGTTACCGTTTCCGGTAAACGAGTTTGGGAAACCCGGTCAATCACCAGAGCCTGCCCCTCTATACGCGCAATGAGACGTTCCTCTTCAAGGGTCGGCTCCTTCATTAACCAGTGAGCCGTACGACGAAGCAGTTCTGCCTGTGGTCCGCCACCTTCAAAACCCCGTGCCCACAGCCAGATATGGTCGCTGGTCATGATACCAACCCGCCCCTCACCTTCCCGACTGACCAACAGCAACGGCTGATCTGCGGCGCCCGTCATCAGGACTGTACCTTTTTCCTGATCAGTTTCTTCATCCAGATAACGCTGCGTTTCCAGTTGTCGGAACCAACGTCCCCAGTTCGGTTGCTCGGATGCCTTAGTATCAAATGCCGTCAACGGTTGTGTAATGGGATGTAACCGTCCGGCCTCACTGACACGGGGATGGAACCCCTGCTCAAGGATTTCGCCGGTCGGTTCAACAGGCAGGATTGAGCCCAGAGCGGTTTCATTAAGGCTGCGGCCATCCGCATACTCCGGCCCGACAACCACTAAAAGCCCGCCGCCATCCTTGACGTAGTTTTCAATGTTGTTGAAATAGCGTGGTGACAGGACGTACCGCACCACGTAACGATCAAACACCATAAGATCGAATTCGCTGATTCTGATATCGAACAGCTCAAACGTGGGGAATGTAATGAGCGCGAGCTCTTCAATCGGGGTAAAATCGCTCTTGCTGGGTGGTCGCAGGATGGTGAAATGAACAAGATCCACCGCCGGGTCGGATTTCAACAGGTTCCGCCAGGTTCGTTCCCCCGCATGAGGCTGCCCCGAAACCAGCAACACCCGCAGCCGATCACGCACTCCGTTGACGGTTGCAACACCAGTGTTATTGACAATGGAAAGTTCGCCGTCTGCGGCGGCGGCAATGATCTCAACCACGGTTTCACCAGCATGTTGAAGCACGAACGGGAACACCGCCCTCTGACCCGGCACCACCGCCTGACGAAACTTGAGGTTGCCATCCACATTCAAGGTAACTGTGACAGGTTCGTTTTGTGCTTCCGACAGTTCGGTATCTTCAACACGAAACACGATCAGTGCCTCTTCACCGACAACCGCATAAGCCGGCGCGGTTTCGATAACCACCCGCCGGTCAAACCTGTCTTTTTCACCGTTGAGCAGAACATGAACAGGTCCATTCAGTCGATCGTGCCAGTCGTTGGTCTGTTCGATGTCGTGAACTTGACCGTCGGTTACGACAATCGCTCCGGCAAACCGATCCGCCGGAATGTCGTGCGCCGCACGGTTGATAGCATCAGCCAGATAGGTTGCGTCAATGCGCTCTCCACGATTTTGCGGTAGACCAAACTCAACAACAATCGTTTCCAGGGACTCCGAAAACCCTGTCAGATTCTCCAGCAGTGTCGACAGCGTCGAGTCACGTTGTGCCGCCCGCTTGCCAATTAACTGGCTTGGTGAACGATCAGTCAGGACCAGAGCGATATCCCGCTGCGGCAATCGCTGCTCGTGAACGTATTGCGGCCCCATCAGGGCAATGATCAGCACGGCAAACGCCATTATCCGTAACACACCACCGCGTGACCTGCTGCCAAACAGATTGATCAACAGTCCGAGCGCAAAAAAAATCGCAACCAGCAATACCCCGTTTGGAACCAGAGGCGCAAAACTGATGGATGTGAAAACACCTTCGGTCATCAATTCAGCCTTTCCAGTATGGCCGGCAAATGAACCTGATCACCCTTGTAGTTCCCTGTCAGCACATACATCACCAGATTAACCCCAAAACGGAAGGCATATTCCCGCTGGCGCTCTCCCCCGGGTACCACGGCATACAATGGCTGACCGGTTTCATCCAAGGCCCATGCCCCGGCCCAATGGTGCCCCCCTGCGACAATGGGTGAAACACCGTCGTTCACCCGTTCATTGGCGGGAACGACCCAGACTCTCCCGCCCGTCCAGCGTCCGGGAAAATCGCTTAATAGGTAATAGGATCGGGTCAGCACATGTTCCCCCGGTACGGGTACAAGCCGTGGGATATCAAGAACGCGCGCCAGCCGCCGCAGTTGATCCAGCGCCGCTGTATTGCCGGATTGGTGCATGTCAAACAGGATGGTGCCGCCATTCACGAGATACGTGTTGATCCGTTCCGAAGCACTGAACGATGGTATCGCCGTTTGTTGGGTGATCGGCCAATACAGGAGGGGATAAAAAACCAGCTCGTCTTCTTCCACGTCAACAGCATGGGGATCAGCAAGCTCAACCGCGGTTCGTTGCGCCAATATCAACGTCAGGCCCCGCAGACCCTGCCGGCTGGTTTCATCGGTTTCGCTATCACCGCTAAGCACATAAGCGAGACGGGTGTTGTTGATGGCTTCAATCAGGCTTTTCTCGTCCGCAGCACCTTGTGCATGGACAGAAGGGCCGAGCGTCATCACACCGAGGCCGAGTACCACACCCGCGGTCCTGGCCGCACCTTTCGGCTTGAAAAGCCCGGTCAGGAAGCCCCCGCTCGCAAAGATCACATCAACCATAAACAGCACTAATGCCAGAACGAGAAACCACGATGTGAGATCTGTTTCACTTTCGGCTTCGTAAGCAGACCGTGTAACCGATACAGGCACAGACCCAATCGGTTCTATTGCAAATTCATCGTTGGGAAGGTTGAAGGCACGAATGAAACGAGCTGTTCCGTAAAATCCTGGCGGGCGCGCGGCCGTCGGCGATGACGAGGCAATATCGTCAACAGATACAGCTCGAATTCCGGGGGGTGGTGTAACCAGATTGCCCCAACCGTCCAGAACCTGTTGCGGGTAGAGGCTCGTTTCACCTTCCGTTACCTGAACGCCCTTGCTGAGTTCGACCACACGTTTGAGAACATCTACAAACGTGCCGGACAAGGGCAAACTCGACCATTCAGCATTAGCACCCACATGGAACAGAATTGTCCAACCGTTGCCATAGGGGGTGCCCGTAATCAGTGGCGTGCCATCCCTCAACCGCGCCCAGGTTTTCTGGTCAAGATCTATACCTGGTTCAGCAAGAATCTGTTGTCGAACACGAATATCAGGGGCGACTTCGACACCGAAAAAGGGACTGTTTTCATCAAATGCCGCGAGCGCCGCCGGATCACGCCATGATAGGGCACCGCCGAGCGCGCGCTGTCCCGATCGCAGACCGACCGGCAGCAATTCTGTAAGGCGTGGGGCCTCGGTTTCGCTCAGATCCGGTTTCAGATTGGCCAGTCGAGGACCGGCAAACGTGACCAGAACACCCCCATCCCGCACCCACGCATCCAGTGTGATGCGCGCATCCGGTGTCATGGGTCCCGGATCAGGCAAGATAACGACCGCGTTGTTGCCGCTTATCATTCTGCCCAACGCACCTTGCGATACATCCGTAATAGGCGACAAGGCACGACGGAGGTAATAGGTGTCACTTAACAAGGGTTGATCACCGAGCCCCGCTGCCTCTGAAACAATGCCAACAGGTCTTCGCCGCCATTGTTCATCCATCAGAACCGTCGTGCCGGCAGAAGATTTTTGTTCGACGCCCAGTCGTTCAATATGGTTTCGTACTTCCGCCGGCAGTGAAAACGTAGCCGTCGTCTCCCTGTCATTTCGTTCAAAGAGGGCGCGGGCACTCCCGATGGCCCGCCCTTCGCTGTCATAGGCGATGACCGACCGGGACTCCTCAATGTCTGCATAGGCGCGTTTCAGCGGTACAGACAATTTGGTGGCTTCTGACAAGGGCGGGAACAGGGCCAAGGCGCGGGCGTTACCTGTCGGTTCATACATCGTGACTGACGCGCGGGACGACAGTGAACGAAGAATATCTTCCAGGGATTCCCCACCTTCCTTGCCAACGATACCACTGGACAACCACGCCACGTCAACCGGATCGATGTTCCTTTGCGTCAGTTGATCAAAGGCCTGTAGCAGCACGCTTCGATCAGAAGACCAGGGTTTGGGTTGAATCGCCGCAACCTGTTTTCGAGCTTCCAGTGCGGACACCAGACCGAACTCACGATCTTTTTCCGAAGCGGCTGTGGTTACCAGTGCGACAGCCCTCTTTTCGCGATGCGCCTGAAGAAGCAAGGCATCGGCCTGGGATTGGACCGTCCTCCAGTTGGCAGCGGCGGCCCAGTCATCATCAATCAGCAACAGAATCGGGCCTACCTCAGATAAACCTGTCACCGGATTCCGTACAGGTTGAGCGGCAGCAGCAATCAACGTTGATATCATCAACAATCGCAGAATCAGCACCCATAGAGGTGTAGATGACGGGGTGTTTTCTGTTGTCTCGACGTGTCTAAGAATGTTGATCGCGGGAAAGTCGATGATTTTTATTCGGGTGGGAACCAAACGGATGATCCACCAAACCACCGGCAGGGCCAGCAAACCACTCAAAGCCCAGGGATTAAAAAAGGAGAGGTTACCAAGCTCAAGCATCAAGGCCTCAGACAGCCGAAGCTTCGGCCAACTGCACATACAGGTGCAAGAGAACGGCGCTCAGGCTACTATTTGTTCTTAACCTGATGATTGGCCAACCGCTCTGCTTTGCCAATGCGTCGAGTTTCAATCCGTGTTGACGCCAGAGGGACTGGTAGTGCTCGCGGGCATTTTCCACACGCTCAATCAGCACCTGTTGTGTATCCTCCAAACCACGAAACTCAACCCTGCCGTCGTAAGGAAGTAACTCTTCCGCCGGATCAATGACCTGTACCAGTACACCTCGAATACCGTACTCCACGTACTGTTTGGTGAGACGTTCCCAACTCGCAAAGTCATCAAGGAAGTCGCTAAAGACAACCACTTGAGCGTTTCGCGGCAGGTCGTGAACCTGAGCGGTCCCCCGTTCAAGCGAAGAAGGTGATGAGAGCGCTTCCGCAATCTCCTTGAGCCCGGCGCGGGTGCCCGTTGGGGCCTGTTCCGCCCCCAGCAGCGCCACGTGTTCACCCCCGCGAATAAGCAAGGAAGCGAGAGCCAGGCCCACGACAGCAGAACAATCCTGTTTCGAATACAACTCCGAAATAGATCGAAAATCCATGGAACAGGAACGGTCAAAGCAGAACCAGATACTCTGTGCCGCCTCCCATTCGTTCTGTCGAATGTAGACGCGCTGTGACTTTCCGGTTTGCCGCCAGTCAATATTGTGGACAGGATCGCCAAACTGATAGCGCCGAAATTGCCAGAAAGACTCACCCTGCCCGACCCGGCGGCGGCCATGGGTTCCCTGCGCAACCGTTGAAGCAATCTTTTCTGCCGCAATCATGAGCGGTGGTAGACCGGACGCCAGGCCTTCGGCCCCCAGAAAATATTCATTTGCCGTATACGCGCTCGCGAGGTGTGCCACTATAACAGCCTCTTACTGTGCTTCGTTCACCAACCGGTTGATGACTTCCGACAGGGTTATTCCCTCCGCCCGTGCTGCGAACGTCAGAGCCATCCGATGCCGCAGAACCGGATGGGCGAGGGCTCTAACATCATCGAGATTGGGTGCAAGTCGCCCGTGATAAATGGCCCGGGCACGCACACCCAGCATCAATGCCTGCGACGCCCGTGGTCCGGGACCCCAGGAAACATGTCTTGCCACCATGTCATCAGACGTTGATTCCGGGCGGGCTGAGCGCACGAGATTGAGAATAGCCTCGACAACGGAATCGCCAACCGGCACATGTCGAACTAGAGCTTGCGCTTCAATCAGGGCCTCGGCTGTCATGACCTTTTCGGCAACACCTGTCGATGCGCCGGTGGTATCGATCAAAATCCGACGTTCGGCATCTCTGTCCGGATATCCGACGTCCACCTGCATGAGGAAACGGTCCAGTTGGGCCTCGGGTAAGGGATAGGTACCTTCTTGCTCCAGAGGATTTTGCGTCGCCAGCACATGGAAAGGTCTGGGCAAATCCCGATAGGTCCCACTTACAGATATCCGGTTCTCCTGCATGGCCTGCAAAAGCGCGGATTGTGTACGGGGACTCGCCCTGTTGATCTCGTCGGCCATCAGAAGTTGTGAGAACACCGGCCCCTGAATAAAACGGAACGACCGTTTTCCCTTATCTGACTCCTCCAGTACTTCCGATCCCAGAATATCAGCAGGCATCAGGTCCGGTGTGCATTGAATTCGTTTTTCGTCAAGGCCGAATACAACCCCCAGCGTAGAAACAAGTTTGGTTTTACCAAGGCCCGGGACACCGATCAAAAGAACGTGACCACCGGCCAGAAGAGTAAGAATTGTCTCTTCTACGACGCGATCAGCACCGAAAATGACATTGCCAACAGATTTTCTGGCTTTTGCCAGTACGGCACCCAGTTTCTCGATATCCTTGACCACGGTGTCCGGATTGGGGCCGATTTCGGGGGATTTCTCCGCATTGCCGTCAGGCGGTGGTACCAAGGGATTGCCTCCTGATATAGTGTGATAAACTGACTTTTATCCGGATACAATTCTTGCATGCCGTGAACAACAGGACAATGACCCCTTCAGAAAACAACACCGAGAGCCTGAGTTTGCCACTGAAACTGAAATCAGGGGACATTCATACCCTGTCGGCCTCGGATCTTCCGGCTGACATTGTGGACATGATGAAAAAGCCAGGTCGAGCCATGTGCGGCGATATCGACATGCGGATCGATGCCACGGCGATGTGGCATTACCGGGGCAGCCCCATCAACCGCCCTGGCATGGTAAAGCTGTTTTCAACAGTGCTCTACCGGGATGACGCCGGATGGTTCTGGCTGATCACACCGGTTGAAATGATGCGCATCACCGTTGAAGACGCCCCCTTCACTGCTCTCGAAATGACGGCTTCGGGGACAGGTGAGAATCAATCCATCTATTTCCGCACCAATGTTGAAACGGAGGTACCGCTCAATCAGAACCATCCTCTGCGTATCGCCGTGAACATTGAAACGGACGAACCGCGCCCCTATGTCACTGTCAGGGATCGATTGGAGGCATTGCTTGTGCGTTCCGTATTCTATCAATTGATTGAAGTCGGCACAGAATTGGAAGTGGACGGTGAAACTGTTATGGGCGTGTGGTCCAATGGCATGTTTTTTCCCCTGGGATCAATGGAGTGATCTGCCCTTGTTTAGCGTAGCCAGGACTGCAGAATGGTGAGTATTGAAGACATAGAGGCGCGGCTGCGTGATCATGATTCCTTACGTGCTACGCAGGGTGATCACGTTTTGAACCCCCACAATTTGCCCGATGATACGTCGCAAGCGTTTAAACCGGCAGCGGTGCTCCTGCCCATTGTGTCGTACCCAGACGGTCCGACGGTTCTGTTCACCAAACGCACAGACAAATTGGATCATCATCCGGGCCAGGTCAGCTTTCCGGGCGGTCATGCGAATATTGGTGATAAAAGCCCCATCGAAACCGCGCTCCGCGAAACCGAAGAGGAAGTCGGTATTCATCATCGACATATTCGGACAATTGGCCGCATTGATACCTATCTGACCAGTTCCCGGTTTTCCATCATCCCCATCGTCGGCCTGCTCGCGCCCCCCTTCGATATCGATCCGGATCCGGTCGAGGTTGCCGAGGTTTTCGAAGTCCCCCTGACGTTCCTGCTGGATGGTGAAAATCACTGGAAAACGCTTTACCACAAACACGACAAAAGCTGGGAAACCTATGAAATGCCCTATAACGGATATCGGATCTGGGGCGTAACCGCGGGCATGTTCCGGAATTTTTACGAGATCGTGGTCGGTAACCGTGCTATTCCGGCCCGTATGGTGAATGCGCCCCCGCTACTTTAATCCAATGAATTTGAGGATCCAAAAATGGTGCGATTTCTTCTGCATTACCTGTTGCCGTTGTTGGCACCGACAGTGGTTTACATCCTCTGGCTCTGGTATGCGCGGCGACGGGCGCGAAAATCCGGCGATACAGAACCTGCGTTTACGAAGGGTGGATTGTTCTGGTCAATTATAGCAGGTTCCATCCTGCTGGTTGGCAGTCTGATAGTGTTCGCCGTCAGCGGCGGTGTCGCGCCTGATTCAGGTGTCTATCAGGCACCACGCCTGGAAGATGGCAAAATCGTTGGTCCGGAATACCTGCCGCCGGAAGAATAGGCATGGGCGCGGCCACCGGTTGTTGAGGAAGGATGATGGATCGCAACGAGCTTTTTGAGTTGGAATCCCGGGGGTTGAGCGCCACCGGACAGTTGTCGCCCCAACCGTGGTTATCCTCTCCCGCCACCAACATGATCTTCGACGCCCTTGAAGCCGGGGGCGCACAAACTCGCTTTGTTGGCGGTTGTGTTCGTGACGCCCTCGCCAACCGTAAAATAAAAGATATTGATATCGCAACCACCTGCGATCCTGATCGAAGCATGGAATTGCTGATAGCGGCGGGAATAAAAACCATTCCCACCGGCATTGAGCACGGAACTGTAATGGCGGTCATTGGCGGCGATTGCTATCATATCACCACTTTGCGCAAGGACGTAAAAACAGACGGGCGCCACGCCGTAGTGGCGTACACTGATAGCTGGTTTGCCGATGCCAGGCGACGGGATTTCACCATCAACGCCATGAGCGCGACCCGCGCGGGCGACGTCTATGATCCTTACAATGGTATCTCGGACCTGTCCCACGGGCGGATCACGTTTATCGGAAACCCGTCACACCGAATTGCCGAAGACTACTTGCGAATCCTGCGGTTTTTTCGATTCCAGACCACCCACGGTAACCCCCCAGCCGACCGCGCCGCACTGATGGCATGCCGGTTGGCGGCGGAAAAACTTCAAACCCTGTCAGCAGACCGCATCCGGGACGAGATGATGAAAATCCTAAGCGCTGACGGCTTGCCGGAAACGGTGATCCTCATGCGTGGCGAGAAGGTTCTCGATCAGGTTCTACCGGAAGCGGAAAACGTGGGGCGTGTGCGGGCCTTGATCTGGTTGACGACCCGCGCCATTCAGATGGACGGAGTCAGTATAGATCCGGTCCGTAACCTCATGGCCTTGCTGGCTAAAGATGTTTCGGAAGAGGTTATCGACGGAATAGCCACGCGCTGGAAACTCTCCAACGCAGACCGGCGGCGTCTTCACGACATGCGCCAACCTCTCGGAACCGACCCGGAAGAACCACAGAATGAAATGGATCAATATCTCTATTCCCGCCATCCGGCCCATGTCCTTGATCAGGCCCTGCTGGCCTGGGCCGGTGAAGCCAGCTCCGAGCCACGTCTACCGCGTACGCGTACGGAAGCCTGGATCAATTTGGTTGAACGCATCATCACCTGGAAACGTCCTGTTTTTCCACTGAGCGGCAAGGATATCGTCGGTATGGGTGTTCCACCGGGCCCGGAAGTCGGGCGTGTTCTGAATGAAACAGAAGCATGGTGGGTTGACGAGGGTTTCACACCGAATGCTTCAGCCTGTCTCGAACATGCAACATCCCGATTTGGAGAACGAGACAATCCCTAAACGTCACGGCCAGGCTACGTCGGGGGGCATGGACATCAAAATGGCATCTGTATTGCCACCCGTCTTCAGACCAAACAAGGTTCCTCGGTCGTAGAGTAGATTGAATTCCACATACCGCCCGCGCTTGATCTTTTGCGCGTTGCGATCGTCCTTTGTCCATGGTTTATCAAAATTCTGCCGAACGATTTGAGGATAGACGTTGACAAAGGCCCGGCCAACATCCTGGGTAAACGCAAAATCCGCCGCCCAGTCGCCGGAATTCAGATTGTCATAGAAAATACCGCCAACACCGCGCGGCTCTTGCCGATGGGGCAAATAAAAATACTCATCACACCAGGCTTTGTACTTCGGGTAGTAATCCGGATTATGCGCGTCGCAGGCAGCCTGATAGGCTGCATGGAATTGTCTGGTTTCCTCTGGATTTTCAAATATGGGTGTAAGATCACCACCCCCACCGAACCAGCCCCGCGTGGTGACGATCATACGGGTGTTCATGTGCGCTGTCGGGGCATGAGGGCTGCGGGGATGAACCACCACAGATATACCGGATGCCCAAAACCGGGGATCGTCCTTCGCGCCCGGAATGCGGTCTCGCATTTCATCTGAAAACACGCCGGATACGGTGGAGATATTCACACCCGCTTTTTCAAATACCCGACCGCGGCGCAATACACTCATCTCGCCGCCGCCGCCATCGACACCGCCGCGAGCGTCATCGGCACCTGACCGGGCCTGATCAGCGGTCTCTCCCCGGCTCCATGACGTGCGTAAAAATCGTCCAGGGTCGATAGTGTTCGTTTCATTGGGGCCAGAGCAATCGTTCTCACAGGCTTCGAGGGCCGTACACAAATTGTCACGCAAGTCCCTGAACCAAGATTCGGCGCGGATTTTCTGTTCTTTGGTGTACGGTCCCGGTTCGCTCACTCTATTCTTCCCCCATAGGTTCGGCTGGATAGGCGTCTAGTTGTCGCAGAGCCTCGCCCAATACCACAGCCGCACTCATAGCAACATTGATCGAGCGCAACGTCGGGCGCATGGGAATGCGAATTTTTTCATCCACTGCTGCGTGAACAGTTTCGGGCACGCCCGCACTTTCCCGGCCCACGAGCAAAGTATCGCCCGCATGGAAACGAAAATCCGTGTGACGCGCAGCCGCCCTGGTCGTCACCAGAACCAAACGGGCGGTGTTGGCAGCGAAAAAATCCACCCACGAATCGTGCCGTATCAGGGCAACCTGATCCAGATAATCCATGCCCGCCCGACGCATTCGTTTTTCGTTCCAGACAAATCCACAGGGCTCTATCACGTCAACGCCCACACCCAGACAGGCACAAAGCCGAAGCATTGTACCGGTATTCTGGGGGATATCCGGTTCGTAGAGGGCCAGTCGTACGCTCATGACCGGACTATGTGCGCCTCATTCAGGCTGATGGCAAGCGGCACACAGTTTGTTGCCGTCCGGATCACGCACATACGCCCCATAATAGTGTTCGTGGTAGTGGGGTCTGAGGCCGGGCGCGCCTTCATCACTACCACCGTTGGCCAGAGCAGCGGCGTGAAAGGCATCGCCCGCGGACCGATTCGGCGCCAGCAGACCCACCGTAATACCATTGCCAACGGTTGCGGGCTTCCCGTCCAGCGGCACCATGACCCAGATGGCCATATCGTCAGGCTTGCCGTATGCCACGGCCTCACCCTCGTAAACATGGAGTGGTTCGTGCCCGAGGGTTTTTAATACCGCATCATAAAACGCTTGTGCGCGGGACATATCGTTGCTGCCAATGGTCAAGTGACTGAACATTTTTCTTCGCCCTTTCCTTAATGTGGGCCTTGATGTAGGAATTCCAGTATATCGTGCCCGGACCGGATGGTAAAAAAATCGTCTTTTCGGGCTGTAAAGCATTGGATTAACGCTCAGAAATGGTAAGCTGGGCTTGTTCAATCCGTCGATATTCCTGAGAAAATCAGGAATATCGCGTATCTTGAGACCCGCGCCATAGGGGGATGTAGATGTCAGATACCGCCGATGTTGCGGCTGAAACTTCCGAAGAAGAAGAAAAAAGCCGCCGCGACTTTCTGATTGTAGCCACGTCTACGATCGGTGGCCTTGGAACGGCAATTGCCGTCTGGCCCTTTATTCACAGTATGAACCCGGCCAAGGACACCCTTGCGCTGTCGACCACGGAAGTGGATCTCTCCCCCATCGAGACGGGTCAGAGCATCACGGTTACGTGGCGTGGCAAACCGGTTTTCATTCGAAACCGGCCTGAGGCCGAAATTGAAGAAGCGCGCAACGTTCCCCTGGATGTCCTGATTGATCCTGAAACTGACCAAGAGCGGGTTCAAAAAGCCGAGTGGCTAATCATGATTGGTATTTGCACCCACCTGGGCTGTATCCCGCTGGGTCAGAAAACAGGGGAACCAAAAGGTGAGCACGGCGGCTGGTTTTGTCCCTGTCACGGTTCCCACTACGATACCTCCGGTCGTATCCGCACAGGTCCGGCACCTCTCAATCTTATAGTGCCCGACTACGAGTTCTTGGACGATACCACCGTCAAAATCGGGTAAGGGGGACTTGAAATATGGCTTCTAAATTCATGGAAAATTCGGTTGTAAAATGGGTTGAGTACCGCCTGCCGGTGTTCAGCTTCGTTGACCATTCCCTGGGCAGTCAGTATCCGACGCCCAAAAACCTGAATTACTGGTGGAACTTCGGTTCACTCGCAGGAATCATCCTGATGATCATGATCATCAGCGGTATTTTTCTGGCTATGAACTATACCCCGCATGTGGATCACGCCTTCGATTCCGTTGAACGCATCATGCGAGACGTGAACTACGGCTGGCTTATTCGCTATATCCACATGAACGGTGCCTCCATGTTCTTCATCGTTGTTTATATCCATATGTTCCGCGGACTTTACTTCGGGTCCTACAAGGCCCCGCGAGAGGTGTTGTGGATTATTGGCGTGTTTGTGCTGTTGACCATGATGGCAACTGCTTTCATGGGATACGTATTGCCCTGGGGCCAAATGAGCTTTTGGGGGGCCACGGTGATCACAAATCTGTTCTCCGCCATTCCTATTGTTGGCGATTCCATCGTGACGCTGTTTTGGGGTGGCTTCTCGGTCGACAACCCTACCCTGAACCGGTTCTACGCCCTGCATTACCTGCTGCCCTTCGTGATTGTGGGACTGGTTTTTTTTCACATTTGGGCCCTTCACGTTCATGGCTCCAACAACCCGCTCGGTATTGACCGCAAGGGTCCGGAAGACTCCATTCCGTTCCATCCTTATTTCACGGTCAAGGACCTGTTCGGGTTGGGTGTGTTCATGTTGTTCTTCCTGGCTTTTGTGTTTTATTCACCAAACTACCTGGGCCATCCTGACAACTACATCGAAGCTAACCCGCTGGTCACCCCGCCGCATATTGTTCCCGAGTGGTACTTCCTGCCGTTCTACGCAATCCTGCGGGCCTTCACGACAGACTTCTTCCTGTACCAGATCATTTCCCTAGGCGGCTGGTTGATGTCGGCAAAACTGGCCGGGGTTCTGGCTATGTTTGCATCCATTCTGCTGCTGTTACTGTTGCCTTGGCTTGACCGCTCAAAGGTTCGCAGCAACCGTTTCCGCCCCCTGAATGTCTGGTTTTTCTGGATTTTCTTCCTGGATTGCATCTGGTTGGGATACATCGGGGGCAAACCCGCAGAAGGTAGCTTCATCTGGATGGGGCAAATCGCGACCACCTACTACTTCGCTCATATTCTGATCGTTATACCGGTGATCAGCATCATCGAACGGCCGAAACCCATTCCCGAGAGCATCAGCGTTGCCGTTACGGCATCGGGTAAATAAGGAAGAGAAGGATTAGAACCATGATAAAGTTTATCCTTTCTTCCCTTCCTGTTGCTGCCTTGGCCGTCGCCACCTTAGGGATCGCTTCACCGTGGACATCGGCCCCCGCCGAAGCTGCAGGAAGTGCGCCCACCCCACCGGCTCAGAAATGGTCCTGGCAGGGTCCTTTCGGTACATTTGAACGTCCCGCCCTGCGGCGCGGGTTGCAGGTTCACCTGGAGATTTGCAGTGCTTGTCACAGCCTTGACCTGGTGGCCTACCGCGCCCTGAGTGAAATTGGACTGTCAGACGACGAGATCAAGGCTGTTGCCAGCGAGTTCGTGGTCGTCGACGGTCCCGATGATGATGGTGACATGTTCGAGCGGGAAGCGCTCCCGGCTGATCACTTCGTCGCTCCGTTTGAAAACGACAATGCGGCCCGTGCATCCAATGGCGGTGCCTTACCACCGGACCTTTCGTTGATGACCAAAGCCCGAGTTCACGGGCCGGATTATCTGTACGGCCTGCTGACAGGTTACGTTGATCCCCCCGTCGGGGTCGAGGTGATGCCAGGAATGTACTATAATGAGTACTACCCCGGCCATCAAATTGCGATGGCACCGCCCATTGACGATGATCTGGTTGAATACGCAGATGGGACCGCGGCAACCACGGATCAGATAGCCCGCGACGTAACAACCTTCCTGGCCTGGGCTGCCGAGCCCGAACTGGAAGAGCGCAAGCGTCTCGGTGTCAAAGTCATGCTGGTTATCCTGATTTTGACAGGGTTTCTGTATGCCCTGAAAAAACGTATCTGGGCGGATCAGCACTAATCTGGTTGATCATCGTTCATTTCACCATTCTGGCGGGCGCATGCTGGCTGATCTCAGCAAAAACGGGCTTTATCTCGTCACTGGCGGGGCCGGGTTTATCGGCTCCAACATTGTTGCCGCTCTGGATGAGAGAGGCGCGCGTGTCGTTGTCTGCGACCGCTTACGTGACGGCGTAAAATGGCAAAATATTGCCAAGCGCGATCTTGTGGATTTGGTTCATCCAGACGATCTGAGCGAGTTTCTCGAGGATCAGGGTGAGAGCATAGAAGCCGTAATCCACATGGGTGCAATTTCGGCGACCACCGAAACAGACGCAGATTTGATTGTCGCCACCAACTTTCAGCTGTCGCTGGGCCTTTGGACATGGTGCGCGGCGAGCGCCGTTCCATTTATCTATGCGTCATCTGCGGCCACATACGGCAGCGGTGAAAGCGGGTTTGACGACACCCAGGCCCGGGATTTTCTGGGCAACCTGAAGCCGCTAAACGCTTACGGTTGGAGCAAAAACCTGTTCGACCGGCGTATTGGACGGATTCTCGATGATCACGGCGCGACCCCGCCACAATGGGCAGGATTGAAGTTTTTCAATGTTTATGGCCCGAACGAATATCACAAAGGCCGACAGCAAAGTGTGGTTTCGCAGGTATATCCGTGCGCCGCGGCTGGAGAGCCCGCAACCCTGTTCCGATCCCATCATTCGGACTATGAAGACGGCGGTCAGCTTCGCGATTTCATCTGGATAGACGATTGCGTCGACATCATTCTCTGGTTAATGGAAAATCCATCTGTTTCCGGCCTGTTCAACTGCGGCAGTGGTCAGGCCCGCAGTTTCCTGGACCTTACCACAGCCGTTTACAATGCCCTGGGGAGGGACGTAAGCGTTGACTACGTGGATACGCCGGAAAACATTCGCGACAAGTACCAGTACTTCACCCAGGCAAACATGGACAAGTTGCGCAGGGCCGGATACGACAACCCGGCAACAAACCTGGAAGACGGTATTCGCATGTACGTGACAGAGTACCTCCATACTGACGATCCTTTCCGATAGTATCCCACGGCCCTTACCATGGCTCTTAGCATCGCGTTTCCCGCCATTGACCCCGTTCTGATACAATTGGGCCCTGTTGCCATACGCTGGTATTCGCTAGCCTACGTGGCGGGCCTGATCCTCGGCTGGGTGCTGGCGCGGCGGCTGGTGGTCCGAGTTTTTGTCGCCATTACCCGTGACCAGATTGATGATTTTCTGACCTGGGCAACCGTTGGTGTCATCCTCGGTGGTCGGCTCGGCTATGTGCTGGTCTACAATCCCGGACACTATATGGAACACCCGCTGCAAATTTTTGCGATCTGGCAGGGTGGAATGTCGTTTCACGGCGGTTTTGCCGGGGTCATCCTTGCCGCTATTCTGTTTTGTCGAAAGAGAAAAATTCCGCTTTTGGTGTTATCAGACGTTCTGGCTTGCACCGCCCCTATCGGTTTGTTTTTCGGGCGCCTTGCCAATTTCATCAATGGTGAGCTGTACGGTCGTGTCTCCGATGCGCCCTGGGCCATGATTTTCCCAGCCGGCGGGCCATACCCCCGTCATCCCAGTCAGCTTTATCAAGCCGCACTCGAAGGGATTGTTCTATTCATCGTCGCAATGGTCCTGATTCGTATGGAACGCATGACGTCCCGCCCCGGCATTGTGACCGGCGTCTTTTTTGTCGGTTATGGCCTTGCCAGAACCTTCGTCGAGGTGTTCCGCCAACCCGATGCCCATATCGGATTCCTGACAGGAGGCAGTACCATGGGCCAGCTTCTGTCCTTGCCCATGATTGCTATCGGTATCGGGTTCATTTTTTACGCGGTTCGCAAGGGGAACAGGGCGCGGCAATAATGAGCCCTTTGTTCAATCACATCCGTGCCAGAATACTCAGAGATGGCCCTCTGAGCGTAGCCCAGTTCATGGAAGAAGCCCTTGGCAATCGCGATTATGGATACTACATCACCCGCGATCCTCTGGGCGCGCGCGGTGATTTCATTACCGCGCCTGAAATTTCACAGGTTTTCGGTGAGCTGTTGGGTATGTGGTCCGCCTCGGTCTGGGAATCACTGGGCCGCCCGTCCCTGTTTCGGTGGGTGGAAATGGGACCGGGCCGCGGCACACTGATGGCGGACGCCATACGTGCCACCCGGAGGCTGGACGGGTTTCACGCCGCAGCAAACATACACCTCATTGAGTCAAGCCCTGTCCTGCAAACCGCCCAGGCGAACGCTCTGTCCACAGTGGGTTTCAAAGATGTTTCGTGGCATCGAGACCTGTCACAGGTGCCGGAGGGACCTGTTATCTGTATGGCGAACGAGTTTTTCGATGCCCTTCCCGTTCGGCAGTTTCAGAAAGTCGTTTCATCCTGGCGAGAACGGCTGGTGGACGTCACAGAAACAAAAGATGGACTGCGATTTGTTCTTTCAACGGCGGCGGCAAAACCCCATTTCATCCCGGATACGGAAACCATCCGGAAAACCGCAGATGGCGGGTGGGTTGAAACTTCGCCCACGAGTATGCGTATTGTTCACACGCTGGCTGACCGTCTTGTCTCGTCGGGTGGGGCCGCCGTCATCATTGATTATGGACATACACAAACGGCACCCGGGGAAACCCTTCAGGCCGTACAAAATCACACCTTCGGTGATGTTCTGGACCATCCAGGGGAACAGGATCTGACCGCTCACGTTGACTTCGATGCCCTGGGTCGAATTGTACTGCACGCCGGCGCCGTAAAACACGGCCCCACGACGCAGAACGCGTATCTGAATGCCATGGGCCTACCGATCAGGGCCCGGCAACTGGCCGCCGCGGTTGCGTCCGTCGATCAAGGTCAGAGTATCGCCCGGGCTATTGACCGCCTCGTCAATCCAGAACACATGGGAACCCTGTTCAAGGTTATGGGGATTTCTGCACCCAACCTGGCCAACCTCGTCGGGTTTTCCCAATCGTCGCTTCCCCAATGACGGCGGAAAGGCTAAAAGGAGCTATGATTCAGTCGATTGCCCTGAACGAACTTGCCGGCGTACGGCATGGGTTTTTCACCCGGCGTGGCGGCCATAGCCGGGGCGTCTTTCGAAGCCTCAACTGCGGCCCCGGCTCGGGTGACGACCGGAAAGCGGTTCTTCGCAATCGAGCAACCGTGGAAGAGTGTATGCAATTGCCCACTGGCAATCTTCTGACCGTGCATCAATATCATTCGCCCGTCGTTGCAACGGTTACAGAACCATGGGCCATGGAAACGGCACCGCAAGCAGATGCCATGGTTACCAATCGCCCAAATGTGGGGCTCGGGATTCTCACGGCGGATTGTGTGCCGGTGCTGTTTGCCGATCCCAGAAACGGTGTTGTTGGTGCCGCCCATGCCGGATGGAAGGGGGCTGCGGGCGGCGTTCTTCAGGCGACCCTGGCCGCCATAGAAGCGAGCGGTGGCGATCGAGCCTCAACCACCGCCGGTACCGGCCCCTGTATCCGTCAGACGTCTTATGAAGTGGGCGAAGATATGCGCCAGCAGTTTCTGGACAATGACGGCGCAAACGAACGGTATTTTGCGAATGGTGAGCGCGACGGACACTATCAGTTCGATCTGGCCGGATTTGTCGTCGATACCCTCCGGTCCGCCGGGGCCGCCGTGGTCGACGACACCGGCAATGACACTTATGTCGAAGAGGGCGATTTTTTCAGTTTTCGCCGCACAACCCATAGACAGGAACCTGACTACGGCCGGCAAATTTCAGTTATTTCACTGGCACCCTGAATGAACCGGGTTTTCTGTTTTAACAGGAGAGAATAATGGGCCTTCATTTTAGCGAAGAGGAGCTCGCCGGGCGGCGGCAACAAACCTGCGATGCGATGGCAAACCAGGGGTTGGATGGTCTTCTGATGTTTCGACAGGAAAGCATGTACTACCTGACAGGTTACGACACGTTCGGTTATGTGTTTTTCCAGTGTCTGTACCTGGGTGTGGATGGCACTATGACCCTGTTGACCCGCTCACCAGACCTGCGACAGGCCCGTCACACCTCGGTTATTCAAGACATCCGT
This sequence comes from Rhodospirillales bacterium, assembly GCA_963921245.4. Taxonomy (GTDB): domain Bacteria; phylum Pseudomonadota; class Alphaproteobacteria; order Rhodospirillales; family Casp-alpha2; genus JABJGO01. The sequence goes on from CAWUEY030000001.1 coordinate 2,271,462, forward strand.
ATCTGGACCGATGCGCCGGATGCCCGGCCTGCCGAAGACCTGAAAGCCATTCTGGCGGAGCACGGGTGTCAGGGAAAACGCCTTGGCGTCGAATACGAAGCCTATGGCCTGACGGCCCGGAACGGGAAACGCCTGGAGGCCGCCCTGAATGAATTTTGCAGTCTGGAAGATGCGTCGGAGTTGGTAACACGATTGCGGGTTATCAAGAGCCCGCAGGAAATCGAGTATGTTCGGCGCGCCGGCGTGCTCGCTGACGATGCCTGGAACGCCGCCCTCGAAGTTGCAGAGCCCGGTGTCAGCGAAGGCAGTGTCCTCGCCGCCATGCAAGGGGCCATATTCGAAGGCGGCGGTGACTACCCCGGCAACGAATTTATTATCGGCGCGGGTCGGGACGCGTTGCTCTGTCGATACTATACAGGTCGCAAGGACATTCAGACGCAGGACCAACTGACCCTTGAATGGGCAGGTGCTTACCTCAAGTACCATGCCGCCATGATGCGAACCATGTGCTTTGGCACACCGCCACAAAGACAGGTCGATCTTCACAGGGCCGCCGCGGAAGCGCTGGAAGGCGTGCGGGACAAACTGGTTCCCGGCAACACCTACGGCGAAGCTTTTCAGGCGCATGCGGATACGCTCGACGCGCACGGCCTGAGCGAACATCGCCTGAAGGCCTGCGGTTACTCGCTCGGCACGACGTTCGCGCCGAACTGGATGGACTGGCCCATGATGTATGAGCGGAACCCGGTCGTCGTTGGACCGGGCATGGTCATCTTCATGCACATGATTATTGCCGATAGCGATCAGGAAATAGCCATGACCCTGGGCGAAACCATTCTGATCACAGAGACCGGCAGTGATCGCTTGTCATCAGCCAGCCTTGACCTGGTCGTAAAGTAGCCTGTTGTCGCCATGCCGTACCTCGCCATGCTTGTTATCGCGACGATGTTTTTGGTTTTGGGCACCTGCGTACTGGTTTGAAGGGTATGATGCGTGGGGCTTATCCTCATTTGGCTGTGTTGCTGGTGCTGGTGCTTGCGGCGTGTACTGTTCCTGCGACATCCCGGGTCAATGAAGAACCGCCAGGAAAAACCCATGCACACGTTACTGTCTTTTCACCGACTGGGCAACCCGCACCGGTTTCCAGGGTGGATAGACGAATAGCAGGCCTTGGTGTCTGGATCGACGAGGTCACTGGAGCACCCGGCAACGGCAACCGTGCCCTGACCCGGGCCTTGCGTAGAGAACTGGAAGCGACTTCCCTGCCAATTGCGATTTCAGTCGGGGCCGCCAGTCACTTCATTCAGGGCGTCGTTGATGTCCGTGTAAAAGATGCCACGTCGGAACATGTTTCCATTATCTGGATTGTTCTCGATTCGGACGGAAAGGAACTGGGACGGGTTTCCCAGGACAATACGATCCCGCGCGGGATCCTTCATGAGGACTGGGGAGATATAGCCCGGTATGCCGCCGTCGGCGGTGCGGACGGGGTTTTATCAATCATTGAATACGATATCGTTGCTGAATAGGCACCCTGAGGTTCAACCGGCTTGCCGGGCGGGGCAGGAAAACGATGTAGCGCAGGGCAGCCTGGATCAAATCTGGATTCCCGTTGCCCCGGCCATTGCCAGGGCGGCGAGAGATTCCAAATCTCAAGGGCATCCAGAAACTGTTTGTGAACGGCGTTTTCCGCCGGCTCACCAGCGGTTCTCTGTCACAACCCGACCTGCCCCACGTTAACCCCCAATAGCCGCAGAATGGCTGTTTTCAGGCGGTTAAAAACTGCAAAAAGACCCCTATATGGCTGTTTACTTGAAGAGGGTACGCTGTTACATTCCGCCGCGTCTCGCCGGGGGATTAGGAATGTATCCGCGGAATCGTTCAACATTTACCCAATGATTGTTGCCGTTTCGAAGATAGGCATCTCGATATGAAGATATTGTCCTGTAACAGCAATCGGCCACTAGCCGAGGCGATCTCTGCCTATCTCAATCTGCCGCTGACCAAGGCCAGCGTGCGGCGGTTTTCGGACATGGAAGTCTTTGTGGAAATTCAGGAAAATGTCCGCGGTGAGGACGTTTTTGTCATTCAGTCCACGTCCTACCCGGCGAACGACAATCTGATGGAATTGCTGGTGACCATGGATGCGCTGCGGCGCAGCTCTGCACAACGTATTACCGCTGTTATTCCTTACTTTGGCTATGCCCGCCAGGATCGGAAGTCCGCCCCTCGAACACCCATTTCCGCAAAACTTGTTGCCAATCTAATTACTGAGGCTGGCGCAGACCGTGTTCTTACCGTCGATTTGCATGCTGGCCAGATCCAGGGCTTTTTCGATATTCCCACGGACAATCTGTTTGCCAGCCCTGGCCTATGCACCGATATAGAAGAAAAATTGGGCAGCAAGGATTTGGTTATGGTGTCGCCTGATGTGGGCGGTGTTGTCCGCGCCCGCGGCCTCGCCAAACGCCTGAATGCCGATCTCGCGATCATCGATAAACGCCGTGAACGGGCAGGGTTGTCCGAAGTCATGAACGTTATTGGTGACGTTGATGGTCGCACGTGTGTGCTGGTCGACGATATTGTTGATTCTGCCGGAACACTGTGTAACGCAGCCCAGGCCTTGAAAGATCAGGGCGCGATCGAGGTTCAGGCGTATGTTACCCACGGTGTCCTTTCCGGTGGCGCGGTTGCCCGTGTCGCCGCATCCCCCATTGAACGTCTGGTTATCACTGACAGCATCCAGGCCACCGAGGCCGTGCGGGTCACCCAGAATATTGAACAATTGACCATTGCACCGCTGATGGCGGAAGCAATTAGTCGTATTAGCAACGAAACATCTGTATCGAGCCTGTTCGATTGATTAAACAGGCATTTGCAGTCGCCAACACCCCTGGAGGTTGGCGACACTCAACCTGACCTACAGGAGATTAAAATGGTTGATGTTACTTCTGTCGTCGCAGAATTGCGCGATCGAGCCGGTAAGGGGGCAGCTCGTGCAACTCGGAAAGCCGGACGCGTTCCAGCCGTGATTTACGGCAACAAACAAGAACCCCTTATGATTTCGCTGGATCCCATTCAGCTGACCAAAGAACTGAACAGCGGTTCGTTCTTTACCCGGATCTACGAGATCGAAGCCGGTTCTTCAAAAGAAAAAGTCCTACCGCGTGATGTGCAGTTCCACCCGGTATCCGACCGGCCCCTTCATGTGGATTTCATGCGGTTCGGCCCGAAAACCAAGTTCAATGTTGAAGTTAATGTTGTGTTTGAAAACGAGGAAGAATGCCCCGGTCTTCGCGAAGGCGGCGTTCTCAACGTGGTTCGTTACGCTGTTGAACTGCGCTGTTCCCCGGATTCCATTCCCGAAAGCATTACTGCCGATCTGACGGGGTACAACATTGGTGACAGCATCCACATCAGTGAAATCACCCTGCCGGACGGTGTTACGCCGACCATCACGGATCGGGACTTCACGGTGGCAACCATCGCTCCGCCGACCATCGTGGTGGACGAGGACCCGACCGAAGAAGATGTCTCTATGGAAATGGAGGGTGATGAAGGCGAAGGTGAAGACGGCGAAGAAAGTGGCGAAGTCACTGCCGAGGAGTCTTCAGAAGACTAATTCTCACAAAGGACGGACGGGAGCCCAGCCATGCATATGCTTGTCGGCCTCGGCAACCCCGGCTCCGGTTACGCGGGGAACCGTCATAATATAGGGTTCATGGCGGCGGACGAGATTTTCCGTCGCCATTCCTTTTCGTCCTGGAAGTCAAAATTCCAGGGCGAGGTTGCCCATGGTCAGATTGGCTCTCATCGTGTGTTGGCCCTGAAACCCACAACGTACATGAACTCCGCCGGTCGGTCCGTGTCGGCGGCCGCGACGTTTTACAGGATTCCGCCGGAAGATATCATCGTCATGCATGACGAACTAGATCTGGCGGGCGGGAAGATCCGTACCAAACGCGGCGGCGGACATGCCGGGCACAACGGACTGCGCAGTATCCACAGCCATATGGGTGAAGGCTACGCCCGCATCCGATTGGGGATTGGTCACCCCGGTAGCAAAGAGCGTGTCATCGGACATGTTTTAAAGGATTTCTCGAAAGAGGAGCTCATATGGGTCGCCGCCATGACCTGCAGCATCGCCGATAACATTGATGCCATGCTGGCTGGTAACGACGGTTTGCTGCAAACCCGGGTAGCAGAAGACCTAGCACCACTCATCAAGCCGTCAAAAGGCGAGATAAAGCCGCCTGAAAAAGAGAAAGAGTAATGGGATTTAACTGTGGCATTGTGGGGCTTCCAAACGTGGGGAAATCGACGCTTTTTAATGCACTGACATCTACGGCGGCGGCGGAAGCAGCAAACTTTCCGTTCTGTACCATCGCGCCCAACACAGGACGGGTTGCCGTGCCCGACGGGCGTCTGGACGACATCGCCGCCATCAGCAAATCCCCAAGAGTTATCCCGACACAACTGGAATTTGTTGATATTGCGGGTCTGGTACGGGGTGCTTCGAAAGGTGAAGGCCTTGGAAATCAGTTTCTCGCCAACATTCGGGAAGTTGACGCCATTGTTCACGTCCTTAGGTGTTTTGAAGACGAAAACATCACCCACGTCGAAGGTGGTATAGACCCGGTTCGCGACGCAGAAACCGTTGAAACAGAGCTGATGCTGGCGGACCTGGACAGCCTCGAAAAACGCCTCCCGAACCTGGAAAAACGTATCCGCGGACAGGATAAAGAAGCCAAGGTACAGATGGCACTGATCGAGCGCGCCCTGGCCCAGTTGCGTGATGGCTTCGCCGCCCGCACCGTTGGCGTTTCCGATGACGAGCGTAAGGCATTCCGGGGCCTGCAATTGTTGACCGCCAAGCCCGTTCTCTACGTGTGTAACGTGGATGAAGGTGCCAGCGCAGAGGGCAATGAATGGTCCGCCAGAGTTGCCGACATGGCCTCTGCACAAGGCGCGGAAACCGTTGTCATATCCGCCCGGATCGAAGAGGAAATCGCACAGTTGGGCGACGAAGCAGAAAAAGCGGCGTTTCTCGAAACACTGGGCCCTGGTGAAACAGGCCTGTCCCGTGTAATCGGCGCGGGATATGCGTTGTTGAACCAAATCACATTCTTTACCTCCGGCCCCAAGGAGTCCCGGGCCTGGACCGTCACCAATGGAGCCACGGCCCCTCAGGCCGCAGGTGTTATCCATACGGATTTCGAGCGCGGGTTCATTCGTGCGGAAACCATTTCCTTTGAAGATTTTACCGCGCTCGGCGGCGAGCAAGCTGCCAAAGACGCCGGAAAAATGCGCCAGGAAGGCAAAGATTACCGTGTTCAGGACGGCGACGTCATGCTGTTCCGGTTTAACGTGTAGGCCGCAAATCGCCCGTTAAGCGTCACGTTACTCATTTCAGCAAACTTCTTTCATTGCGACCTGGAATTGTTCTGATCGAAATCGCTGAAGCCGGAGAGTACTGGAAAATTCGTTCCCGTTTTGATAGATCAAAATAACTGAATGAACAGACAGGAAAGCGAAACCGCAACATGACTGAAGGTTCAAAACTATCCCCCATCGGGATCATTGGTGGTAGCGGTGTGTATGACATCGACGGTCTGGAAAACACCCGCTGGGGACGCATCGAGAGTTCATTTGGAGAACCTTCCGACGAACTGTTCTTTGGCGAACTGGATGGACAGCCTCTTGTATTCCTGCCGCGGCACGGGCGGGGACATAGATTGACACCGGGCACGGTAAATTATCGAGCGAATATTGAAGCCCTGAAGCGGACGGGTGTGCGGGAAATCATTTCGCTGAGTGCCTGTGGTTCGCTTCGCGAGGACCTGCCGCCGGGCACTTTTGTCATCGTCGACCAGTTCGTTGATCGGACGTTTAATCGGGAAAAGACATTTTTCGGCACCGGTCTGGTCGCCCATGTTGCGTTGGGACAGCCCGTTTGTGAACGCCTTGCCTCTACCTTGTATGCCAGCGCAAAGAACCTGGGGTATCCCGTCGTCAAAGGGGGAACCTATCTGGTAATGGAAGGCCCGCAGTTTTCAACACTGGCAGAGTCAGAGCTCTACAGACGCTGGGACTGCGATGTTATCGGCATGACCAACATGCCGGAAGCCAAATTGGCCCGTGAAGCGGAAATGTGTTATGCGACCGTCGCCATGGTAACGGACTTCGATTGCTGGCATCCGGACCATGATCAGGTCACCGTGCAAGCTATTATGAAAGTTCTGTTGGATAATGCCGAAAAAGGCCGGGCTCTGGTCAAGTCAGCATCCCCGAAACTTTCCGGACGTATAGAACTGTGTTCCGAGGGTTGTGAAGAAGCCCTGTCGACGGCGATCATCACCGCACCAGAAGCGCGCGATCCGGCCATGGTCGAGAAACTGAGCGCGGTCGCCGGGCGGGTATTGAACAACACATGAATGTAAACGGAACGCCTTATCGTACAATCCGGCGCGCTGACGACGGTTGGGCCGTAGAGATTATTGACCAGACCCGACTACCACACGCGTTTGGAGTTGTCCGACTGGAGACCCTTGAGGATGCCGTTGTAGCGATCCGTGACATGCTGGTTCGCGGGGCACCTCTGATTGGTGCGACAGCCGCTTATGGTGTAGCCCTGGCATTGCGCGAAGATGCCAGTGATGCCCGCTTTGCAACAGCCAGGGAATATCTGTTCAATGCTCGCCCGACCGCCGTAAACTTGCGATGGGCTTTGGATGAGATGGCGGCCGTCGTCGATGCAACCTCACCGCACAGGCGTGTTTCCGCCCTCTACCACCGGGCGGCGGAAATTTGTGACGAAGATGTCGCCATTTGCTCTTCAATCGGTGACCATGGCGCAAACCTGATCAGAGAAATCCGGAACACAAAGGGTAAAACCGAGCCGGTCAATATCCTGACCCATTGTAATGCGGGGTGGCTCGCAACCGTGGATTGGGGAACCGCGCTTGCGCCCATATACAAGGCGCACGACGCCGGTATTCCGGTTCATGTCTGGGTTGATGAAACCCGCCCGCGCAATCAAGGGGCTAGCCTGACCACGTGGGAACTGTTGCAGCACGGTGTGCCGCATACCCTGATCGTGGACAATGCGGGCGGGCACTTGATGCAACACGGACAGGTGGACATATGTATCACGGGCACAGACCGCACGGCACGAAACGGCGATGTCTGCAACAAGATCGGTACGTACCTGAAGGCTTTGGCCGCACGCGATAATAATGTCCCGTTCTATGTCGCCCTCCCTGGTCCAACCATCGACTGGACCGTTCAAGACGGCGTACAGGACATACCCATCGAAAAACGCGACGCAGGCGAAATCCTCAACATAATCGGTAAAGCACCGAATGGCGAGATGACGGAAATCGCCCTTGCACCGATGGGCGTGAAAGCAGCAAACTACGCCTTCGACGTGACACCGGCACGGCTGGTAACCGGTTTAATCACAGAGCGGGGAGTTTGCGCCGCCAGCGAAGCCGGGCTCTCTGCTCTTTATCCCGAATATGCCCGGGGACAGGAAAATCAGGCTATGGAAGCGCAACTATGACGGTCCTTGTTATCGAACATCATGAGGAGCCATCCCTCGCCGTTATTGGTGAAACACTTGAAAACTTGGGTATCAGCACACAGACGGTTTGGACCGCCAGAGGGGATTCGATCCCGGAAGGCCCCGAGAATTATCGGGGTATGGTTCTGCTAGGTGGAGCGATGGACGTCATGGATGATGATAACCATCCCTACTATCGCGCACTCATGCGGCTGATTGGGCAATTCCATGATGCTGACAAACCGCAATTGGGAATATGTCACGGTGCTCAGATGATTGCCCGAACCTTTAACGCCCGGATAAAACTCGCCGGGCCGCTGGAATTTGGATTCGTCGAGGTACGTCCGACCACTGAAGGACGTAGTGACCCGGTCGTTGGCCACATGGAGGAACCACACAATCTGTTTGAATGGCACACGGACCACTACGACCTGCCAACGGGGGCGGTGCAACTGGCCACTGGCAAAACATATTCCAACCAGTGCTATCGGATCGGGCGGGCAACCTATGGGACCCAGTTCCATCTTGAGGTGAATCAATCACTTGTAGAATCGTGGATATCCCATTATCCCGAAATGGCAGCCCGCGCACCGGGATACGAGGAATGGCTACCAGAACAATTCGATGCCTTTCTTAAAAAATCCATGGAGTTCTGTACAGAAATGACCCGCAGGTGGGTGGACCTCGCGAACTGACTTTGTATAATCTTCCCTCTATGCCGTTTCTTTGGGGATCGGTTTCATGAACACAATCCGAGTGTACAAATATGGCATTCGATACAAATTTTCAGGCAGTATGGATAAACTGGAGCTTTGGATTCAGGAGAATTCAAAAGGCCATTACAGCTACGAACTTGCCGATGTGCACGAAACGGATACGCCATTTGGGCAACTGGATATGATATTTTACTTTGAATATAAAGAAGACCGGGAACGCTTTAAGCGTATGGCCCAAACCAAACCGGTCTGGTAACCGAGGACTTGAGATAATCCATGCAGACTTCCAATCGCCTGTTTGACGATCTTGCAAAAGTCGCTAACGGTGCCGCGTCCACGCTCAATACCATGAAATCGGAAGTCGAGGGACTTGTCCGTCAGCAGATCGAAAAGATCCTCGTCGATTCGGACATGGTCGCACGAGACGAGTTTGAGGCTGCGCGCGCCGTGGCTGTGGAAGCCCGCCTTCAACAGGAAAAACTGGAGAAGCGGGTCTCCGAACTCGAAGCCAAACTGGCCGCTGCTATAACCGCTAAACCCGGAATACGCACGAAAAAGACGGCGACAGCAAAAAAGCCCCAAAAAAAGACTGCACGTTAATCTTAGGGGCTGATCCGAATAACCACCTCAAGTGTCGTTCATCCCCTTGTTTCATGTGAGAGAATTGATCCAACGGGGCATTCTTGTAGAACCACCATTCGCCTTCTTTCAAGTACAGGCCAAATATAGCCCGCATGGGGCCTGAGGAATCCCACTGAATGTGCGCATGTGACACTTTGCCCATCCTCGCTCAGGCATGTACCATGCCCTGACAGGCCGCGGTGGATGGGGTCAGCCCCTAATCTTTTTCCCAAACTGATTTCGGGCGGGCGCGGAATTTTCCACAAATTTTTACAATCGCGACAAATACAGGACTTGCACCGATTCCCGGGGGCTGGCAATCTACTTCTTGTGGATGGTAGAGGAACCAGTAACTAAATATTGGTACTAGTGCTATATATAGTGGTTAACATCCATTGACTCATTCCGGACCACAAAAACGGTCGGAGTGACCCTGCCGCAGGAAAAGGGGAACGGGTATGGATCATATGAGCTCGGCCAGCGAAACCGCCAACATTCACCCCCTCGACATTATTGAGCAACTTGTTGAGTTCAACGAATGGTCATTCGATCGACGGAATGACGAGGAACTGGCTGTTCAGGCACCTGGGCGCTGGTGCGATTACAGTCTGCATTTTGCCTGGAATGACAGCGTTGATGCCATGCATTTTACCTGCGCTTTCGACATGAGGGTGCCCGGCGAAAAGAGAGGCCCTGTTCATGAGCTTCTGGCGCTCGTCAATGAGCGCCTCTGGCTCGGGCATTTTTCCATCTGGGCAGAAGAAGGACTGCCCATGTTCCGCCATGCCTTGCCGCTCCGGGGCGCACAACGTCCTTCTATTGAGCAAATGGAAGATGTGCTCGATACCGCATTGATCGAATGCGAGCGATTCTACCCCGCGTTTCAATATGTGGTCTGGGCCGGTAAAACACCGGAAGAAGCCATGGATGCGGCGCTGATCGAAACTGTCGGCGAGGCCTGAGGTGAGCTCCGGAGGCGACCTGCTGCTCGCGGGTTGTGGAAAAATGGGCGGTGCCCTGCTGGAAGGCTGGATTCGGCAAGGAGCGTCACCTGATACTGTCTTTGTCGTTGAACCGAATCCAGATACCCGCCGCTGCCTGGCTGAAACCTTCGGGGTTTCCGTGCAGGCCTCTGTTTCGGAACTTCCCGCTGATCTGAACCCGTCCGTTGTTCTCATGGCCGTCAAACCCCAGGTCATGGATGCGGCGGCCCCTGCCTACGCCCGGTTCAAATCTCCGGACACGGTTTATCTGTCAATCGCAGCAGGTAAGAACATTGCCTATTTTGAACGCCTGTTAGGGGGGCCCGCGGCCATCGTTCGTTCCATGCCCAACACACCCGCCGCCGTCGCTCGCGGGATAACGGTTTGCTGTAACAATTTCCACGTGACGGAATCCCAAAAATTGGCCTGTACATCCCTCCTGAAAGCCGTGGGAACTGTCGAGTGGGTCGAAGATGAAGGGCTTCTCGATGCGGTCACGGCACTATCGGGCGGCGGGCCGGCTTATGTATTTTTGCTCGCGGAAAGCATGGCAAAAGCAGGCATCGCGGCCGGCTTGCCTGAAGAGTTGTCTCAACGACTGGCCCGTCAGACGGTTGCCGGCGCCGGGGAATTGCTCCACCTCTCAACAGAAGAGGCGGCGACGCTCCGAAAGAATGTAACCAGCCCCGGCGGCACAACAGCAGAAGCCTTGCGGGTTTTGATGGGTGATGGTGATCTGGGCCGCGGCTGGCAGCCAATGATTGACGCCGCCATCCAGGCCGCAACAGATCGCTCTCGCGAATTGGCGGATTAATTCATTTGTGCTAATGTTGCATCATGGCCCGGAAACCGAGACAAATTGACCGACAAAAACTTATCGATGCCGCTATGACCGTGATTGCGCGCGACGGATTTGCCGCGTGCACACTCGAAACCATAGCAGAAGAAGTGAGCGCAAGCCCTCAGAACGTGCGGTCCGTTTTCGGCTCGGTTTATGCCATCCTCGAAGCCCTTGTCGATGGGATAGATCGGAACGCATTGATGGAAGGCGAGCATTTTCAGGACGACGATTCAGTCAGGGACCGGTTGTTTGCCCTGCTCATGGCCCGGTTTGATGCGCTTGATCCTTACAAGCAAGCCATTCGCCGAATGAGCTGTGCTCCATCATTCAGCCACATGCCCCTGTTGGCCCTGGGCCCACGATTGTTGTGTTCAATGGCACTGATGCTGGAGACCGCCGGTTCACCACCAAGCGGTTTGTCTGGCATGCTGAGAACCAAGGGACTTGCCGGCATTCATCTCTCAGCCATGCGTGTCTGGCTATCAGACGACAGCCAGGATATGGCCGAAACCATGGCATATCTTGATAAGTGCCTGTCCCGTGCCGAAAACCTTGTCCAGGCCCTTTCCGGGGTGGCTGGAAAGGCGTAGAGTAATTTTTTTGTGCAGTGCACAATTTTAGTTGACACATAATCAAAAATATCCCATAAGTTGACCATGGCACGGCAATTGTGCAGTGCAACATTATTTTGGAGATTGTACCCATGGCCCGCAAAAACACAACGACAATCAATTTCGACCCCATGAATATCTTCTCGGCATTTGACCCCGCCAGATCTGCAGAACAGTTCATGGATATGATGAACAAGTTCAAAGCACCGGTTGCCGATATGGAACCGGTCGTAGAATTTCAACGCAAAGGCTTGGATGCCGCGAACGCTGCCAGCAACGCTGCCATCGATGGTATGCGGGCAATAACCGAACGTCAGGCCACAATGGTTCGCGACTCTATCGATACCGTTGCTTCCAACATGAAAACACTTGGAAAAGCCAGCGATCCCAAAGAAGTTATCGAGCATCAGATCGCGTTCTCTCGCTGCGCAATGGAAAAAACCGCCAGCAACGTCACCGAACTGGGTGATCTTGCCGTAAAGACCAGCAATGAGGTTTTTGCACCGATTGCAGAACATGTTCGTTCATCAATCGAAGACGTCACTGCAATGACGGCTATGGCTGGAAAGTAATCCGGTCCGCCGCAAACCTGTATCCGGTTGGAAGCGCGCATTCTCTTTTGGATGCGCGCTTTTTGTTTTCTCATCGGACGTCTATGATGCCGGCAGCAAAACGACAGGAGTTTCACATGGATCTGGAATTTGACGACTTTTTGAAAGTCGATATCCGGGCGGGCACGATCATACGGGCAGAACCATACCCCGAAGCCCGTGTTCCTGCCATCAAACTCTGGGTCGATTTCGGCCCGGAAATCGGCGAGCGAAAATCTTCCGCGCAAATCACCAGGCACTATGACGTCGATTCATTACCGGGTCGGCAGATTATGGGCGTTGTCAACTTCCCCCCTAAGCAAATCGGCAGATTCGTGAGCGAATGTCTTGTACTGGGCGTGCCAGACGACAATGAAGACGTGGTTCTGTTAAAACCCGAAAAAGCCGTGCCCAACGGTGTCAGGATGTATTGATATGGATCAGTTGGTCTGATTTACACGGGCATTCGGACGATTGCCCGTAGACCGCCCTGCGGAGAGCTATCCAACAATAGTTCCCCGCCATGACCACGGATCACATCCCGCGCAATACTCAGACCGAGCCCGACGCCGCCAGTTCCCGGATTTCGCGATTTTTCCAGCCGAACAAAGGGTTTGAAGACCTCTTCTCTTTTATCTTCCGGAATTCCCGGTCCGTCGTCATCGACAGCAATCTCAATCGCATCGGCGCGCCGCCCAGCCCTGATCGAAACGTTTTCTCCATATCGCAGTGCATTCTCGAAAAGGTTTGTTATGGAGCGGCGAAAGGCATTCGGTCGTAGCGGAATTACCATATCCTCTTCCATATGCAGATCAATATGGCCGCCTTTTCGTTTCGATCCATCAACCGCTTCCTTCAGCAATTGATTTACACTCGTTTCAACGGACTTTTCCGTTCCCTCCCCTCTTGCAAAAGCGAGATATTCATCGAGCATGTACTCCATCTCGTCGATATCGGCTTTCATGTCGTCCACACCCTTTTGACCTTCCAGCAATGCGAGCTGAAGCTTCATCCGGGTCAATGGTGTCCGCAGGTCGTGAGAGACTCCAGCCAACATGTCCGTTCTCTGGCCAATCTGACGCAAAATGCGGTCGCGCATGGTCATGAAAGCTTGTGCCGCCTGCCGAACCTCCGTTGCCCCTTCGGGTTTGAATTTTTCCACGTCACGACCTTTGCCAAACTCATCAGACGCATATGCCAGGCGACGGATGGGTTTCACCTGATTTCTCATGAACATGGTGGCGATTGCAAAAAGTATCAGGGACGTACCAACCATCCATAACACGAACACGTATGTTGTTGAGCTAAACAGTCGTTTACGAGGCGTGATGACCTCAAGGACCCCGTTCGATAGCTGTACCCTGATAATGATGTGTTTATCCAGGGTCGTGGTATCCAGCCAGACGGGCTTCGCAACGTAGCTGTTCAACGCGCTCAGGAGTGTTTCTTCCAACTGGTTGGCAGGTTCCGTTGTCAGGCTGTCCAATACGCCTTCAGGCTCGAACCTTGTGGAAAAGCTCATGGTTCCTGCCGCCAGTTGTATCGCCCATCGGTGGCCTTCAATTGTCGGATCATGCCGCATCATGTCTATGACAGCGGCAACATCTCCTGCGACACTGACGGCAAGCCGCCTGGTGATCTTGGACCAATGTGTTTCGTAAAATATGCCGGCTGAAACGAGTTGGAGAAGGATAAGAGGCGTGATGATAATCAGCAACGACCGCCCCAGCAAACTCCTGGGTAATGCTCCTTTTATCCATAGACTGATCGACATCTTTAAAACCGGCTCTCGTTAATCAGGCTTCAATACGTATCCCCGCCCGCGTACCGTTTGCAGGTAGCGCGGTACCCGTGGATCCTGTTCAATCTTACGGCGCAATCGAGTAACCTGAACGTCGATTGCTCGATCGGATGCCAGCCCCCCGGAAACTTCGACAAGCGTTTCCCGGGACAGGATTTCTCCGGGCGTTGCAGACAAAGCCTGCAACAACGTAACTTCGACATCGGTTAAACGAATGGCTCTACCATTGCACAACATCTCGCCTCTCTCAGGCATAAACACTTTATCGCCAAGTGAAACCTCGTGCGCCACAACAGGCATTGGATTTCGCCGAAGAATGCTCTGAATTCGCAGTAACAATTCCCTGGGTTCAAAAGGTTTTGTCAGGTAGTCATCGGCGCCGATTTCCAGACCGGAAATCCTGTCATTGCTCTCGGCCATTGCTGTTAGCATCAGTATAGGCGTTGAGTTGTTTTCCCTGAAACTGGCGGCAAACTCCAGACCATTCTCACCCGGCATCATCAAATCGAGAACGATCAGGTCAAATTCAATTGATCCAAGTTTCATACGTGCGTCCGCTGTATCGGCCGCCGTCGTGACAATAAAACCGTGCTCACTCAGATACTGCCGGAGAAGATCACGAATTCGATCGTCGTCGTCTACGATCAGAAGATGCGGAAAGTCGGGGTTCATTGTTCACTCATTGTCAAAAAAGCGCTTTTTGTCCTCTTCTCCGATTATCCCCCGCAAAACCGCGGAAAATCCTGCAACGGCTTCAACGCCAGCTTCACGATAGGCCTTCGCAATTCGTTTTGTTTGGCGTTCACTCAGAACGTTTTCCAATTCCCGACCCTTTTCCGTTAAAAACAGCAATCTGCGCCGACGGTCCTCCGTATCTGTCACCTGCTCAATGAACGCTTCATTGAGAAGCTGGCCCAGTACCCGAGAGAGACTTTGCTTGGTTATCTTCAGAATGGAGAGCAACTCGCTTACGGACATTCCTTCATTCGCACCAACAAAATAGATCACCCTGTGATGGGCGCGGCCAAAACCATACTCTGCAAGAATTGCATCTGGTTCTTCCGTAAAATCACGATAGGCGAAAAACAACAGCTCCATGGCTTTGCGGAGTTCCCTGTCACTCAGGAAAAGAGGGTTGGCGCGTTGAAGTGAGGCTTGCATATCGTCTATTTCTGGAACCCAAAATGACTAGATAAAAATTTATGTCAGGATTATTGACATATATGCCCGATGTTGATAATAGATGCAACATCATTATTCAGACCCTCACTTTTACGAAAGAATATTGTCATGGCGGCCCCGTCTTTTGATAATCATGATGGCTCAATCTGGTACAACGGCAAAATCGTTGATTGGCGAGACGCCAATGTTCATGTTCTGACCCACGGTTTGCACTATGCTTCCTCCGTGTTCGAGGGCAATCGTTCCTATGCTGGTAAAATCTTCAAGCTGACGGAACATTCGGAACGCTTGTTGAAATCGGCTGAAATCATGGGATTTGAAATTCCCTATTCCGTAGCGGAAATCGATGCAGCCTGTGAGGAAATTTGCCGCATCAACAATATCGTTGACGGTTATGTTCGGCCCGTTGCCTGGCGGGGCAGTGAAATGATGGGTGTCAGTGCCCAGTCAAATACTATTCACCTCGCCATTGCGGCATGGCAGTGGCCGTCGTATTTCTCTCCGGAAGCCAGAACCAAGGGTATTGCTCTTTGCACGGCACCCTGGAAACGACCTTCACCGGAGAGTGCCCCGGTGCACGCAAAAGCGGCGGGCCTCTACATGATCTGCACCCTGTCAAAACACGAAGCCGAACGTAGAGGCTTCCAGGATTCCCTGATGCTGGACTATCGTGGTCACGTTGCGGAAGCCACGGGGGCTAATATATTCATGACGTTCGGCGACAATACGCTTCATACGCCAACGCCGGACTGCTTTCTTAATGGCATCACCCGCCAGACTGTTATCGAACTGGCGAAGGCGCGGGGGATCGACGTTATCGAACGCACCATTGTACCCGAGGAGCTGACCAAGGCCGAACAGGTGTTTCTGACGGGCACGGCGGCGGAAGTCACGCCAGTCGGACAAATCGACGACAACACCTATGTTGTCGGGGAAATTGTTCAGACAATGATGGAAGATTACGAACGGACCGTTGGGAAAACCCCGTCCGGGGAAGCGGCTGCCTGATCGTTTCGGCCTGATTATTTTGGCCCGATCATTTTGGCCTGGTCGTTTTGGGAAGCGTCGCCCAACAATCGGCTTGTTGCAGGAAAAGTCTATTGCCGCCAGCGGTCAGTGGCGAGATCGTCCGCCGCCCGTGCATCAACCCACTTTGAACCGGCCTCACCTTCTTCCCGTTTCCAGAACGGTGCTTTGGTCTTCAGCCAATCCATCAGAAACTGGCATGCCATAAATGCCTCTTCACGATGTGGTGACGCGGTCACAACCAGAACGATCCGGTCTCCGGGATATAATTCCCCATATCGGTGAATGATCAGGGTTGCCGACAAATTCCAGCGATTGTTTGCTTCTTCTTCAATCCCGGAAAGCGCCTTTTCGGTCATCCCGGTATAGTGCTCCAGAGTCATGCTGTCGATAGAGGCACCGTCTGCCATATCCCGCACCGTGCCCATGAACGAACAAATCCCGCCAATGCCCCTGTCTTCGCCGACCAGTGCGTCAATCTCGCTGGATATATCAAAATCTTCCTTTTGAACTCTAATCATGGGAAATCGGCACTCCGTTCCTAACCACCGGTAACCGGGGGAAAGAAGGCAACTTCATCGCTGTCATTGAGAACATGATCAAATCCAACATGTTCCTGGTTCACAGCAACCCTGACGGCCTTTTGCTCCGCCAACGCGGCGGCACAATGGTCATCGTTTTCCATCAGCCACGTCATTAACTGCCCAACGGTTCTAACCCCGTCGGGCAGGGTAACGTCCTGATGGGGAACACCCACTTTTTCTCTGATCCAGGAAAAATATAGAATGTTCATGCCATCATCTCGCTCAGGGACAAAACCTTAACACGATCACCGCTGGACACTTCCGTCGTATCTTCATCCAATTCGACCAGTGCCGTGGCCGCTACCATAGATGTCAGAATGCCGGCACCACTGGAAACATCCTTTTTTGCAACCAGGGTTCCATCGCCCGCGTCTTCAAGGCGAACACGGACCCACTCCCGCCGCCCCTTTTTCTTCTTATGGTCAAAGCCGGAAAGAGCACTATAGCGCATCGGGCCGGTATCTTCCGCACCGGTCATCCAGAATATCAACGGCCGTGCGACAACGAGGAAAGTTATCATCGCCGCAACAGGATTGCCCGGCAAGCCGATAAACGCGGTATCATTGATCTGGCCCAGGGCTATGGGCCGCCCTGGTTTAATTGCCAGCCGCCACAGGTTAATGGAACCGTTTTGCTCGACCGCAGATTTAACATGATCTTCCTCACCCGCCGAAACCCCACCGGATGTCATTAACATATCATGGTCTTGAGCAGCTAGCTTAAGCGCCGCCGCAATTGTTTCCCGGTTATCTGGTAATATTCCCAGGTCTGTAACCACACAACCGGAACCGTGTAACAACGCCTTTATAGCGTACCTATTGGCATCAAAAATCCGTCCTTCCGGTGCCGTTGATTCCGGATCGACAACCTCATCGCCCGTAGAAAAAACACCAACACGCAAGGGCTTGAAAACACATAGAGTCTCTCTACCAATAGAAGCCGCCAACCCCAATTCCTGGGGCCGCAATCGCAACCCTTTCGTCAGTATAACGGACCCAACCGCCACATCCTCTCCTGCGTTCCTGCGGTTCGAACCTCTTTTCAATCCGGGTGGGAAAACAGCGACATCCCCTTCGATTTTGACATCTTCTTCCATGAAAACAGTATCAGGGCCGCTCGCTTGCGAACCATCGGCCCCAACCGGCATGGGCGCGCCTGTGAATATCCTTAAAGCCTCCCCGTGGACGGCAGGCCGACCCAGAGGATGCCCGGCGGCGATGCGAGCAGTGAACGGAAGACGGGTACCAGCATCAGGCTTAAGATCACAAAAATAAACGGCAAACCCATCAACGGCGCTGTTGTCATGTGGGGGAACATTGCGGTCCGCTATAACATTCTCGGCAAGGAATTTGTCCAGGCATTCATCGAGCGGCAGATGTTCAACATCAACGACGGTACGCACACGTGAGCGCAGCATGGCAAGCGCGTCATTGAGAGGGGTGAGTTCGCCTCCAAAGGCAAAGCAATCATCTTTAAGCTGTGCCATGGCGTAACTCCGGACCCGCCAATCCAGAATGATCTATGATGAAGTTCGCAATTGACTGCGTATCGTTCAGATCGAAAATCGGTACACGTCTCTCTCCCAGGGAACCGTCTATAGGCTCGTCACAGGCGACGGCGACAACAGACATATCGGACGCCGCTAAAAGTGGTTTCCCGAGAGAAGGCCGGTGCACCTCGATTTTAGGATGAGGATATGATTTGAACCCTTCGATCAGGATCAGGTCAACCGGCGTCATATGCTTTATCAAGTCTTCCGGTGACGGCTCCGTTTCATCATTCAGTTCATGCAACAACGCCCAACGGGTAGAGGACGTTAGAATAACTTCTGCCGCACCGGCCAAGCGATGATTGTGGGAATCTTTCCCCGGTTGATCCAAATCGAACTTATGGTGCGTATGCTTCATTGTCGAAACGGACAGTCCTCTACCAGCGATCAATGGCAATACATTGACAACAAGGGTTGTTTTTCCGCTTCCACTCCAACCGGCAAGGCCAAAAATCTTCATGACGTGCTCTATTACTCACCGTCTGAGTCTGAAACGACAGGGTTGCGCTGGACCGGTGCTTCATCGGTTTCGTTGATGTGACGCAGGCCAACCTGTAAATAGTCAAACCCGGTGATCAATGTAAGGGTTGCGGCAATCCAAAGTCCCGCCACACCAATCATGAGGGTCGGAACTCCCCAGAAATCAGGGCCATTCGGTCCGACAAGCAGAAACCCCAGGGCCAGCATCTGGATACCTGTTTTCCATTTTGCAAGATGGCTGACCGGCATACCAACCCTGAGCTCGGCGAGAAACTCCCGAAGGCCGGAAACAAGGATTTCACGACCCAGAATTATGCCGGCGGGAATAACGACAAACCCGCCTATTCTGTCCGCTGCCAGCAAGGCAAAAATAACACCGGCGACCAGCATCTTGTCGGCAATCGGGTCGAGAAAACGACCGAGGGCGGACTGCAAATGCCAGGCCCGGGCCAGGTATCCGTCCAGAAAGTCTGTGACACAGGCATAGGTATAAATCCCGAAGGCCAGCCAGCTGCCAAGCGGATCAGGTAAAAAGAACAGTCCGACAACAAGCGGCGTCGCTATGAGCCGCGTATAAGTCAGAATGTTTGGCAGTTTTTGATACATGGCCCGCCCAATTGCATGTGCCCGTACACGGGGTATAGGTCATCCGTCAGGATGGAACCAGTCATAAATTCGAGAGGCCAGCGCGGCGCTTATCCCGGCAACCGCTTCCAGGTCTTCCCGTCCCGCCTGGGCCACCGCCGAAGCAGCACCAAAGTGATGCAACAACGCTTTTTTGCGCTGACTTCCGACCCCTGGAACATCATCCAGTATGGATTTATGCGTTGATTTTCCACGCTTTTTTCGATGGGTCCCGATGGCAAACCGATGTGCCTCGTCACGCAATCTTTGAATGAAGTACAAAACCGGATCACGTTGTTGCAGGCTTATCGGCGGTTTGTCGTTCAGAAACAGGCGTTCCCTACCAGCATTTCGATCCGGACCTTTTGCCACACCAAGCACCGCAACATCGTCAACGCCCAGGTCCTCAAGCACGGCGCGGGTGGCGTTGAGCTGACCTCTACCCCCGTCAATGATCAACAAATCCGGCCATTGGCCGTTTGTTCGGGCCGGGTCATCCTTCATGATACGCGTAAACCTTCGGGTGAGAACTTCCCGCATCATGGCAAAGTCATCTCCAGCACTATAAGGTTCCTGCTCAACATCGGAAAAACCGGCAGAAGGCGGGCTTTGCGCCTTATCCGGCGCACTGACGGTCATGGCACCCTTTATGCTGAACTTTCTGTAGGCATTTTTGACAAACCCCTCTGGGCCGGCAACGATCATCGCCCCCACGGCGTCAGTTCCGGAAATGTGACTGTTGTCATAGACTTCAATGCGTTCCGGCATTGCTTCCAGACCAACTGTGACGCCAAGTTTTTCCAGCAGGTTTCTTTGCGTACTGCTTTCTGCCAATCGCCGTCCCAAAGCTTCGCGCGCATTGGTTTCGGCATGGGCGACGAGGTTTTTCTTGGCCCCGCGCGCCGGCACCAAAATCCGGACCCGCTGGTCGGCGCGGATACCCAGGGCTTCTTCAACAACATTTCTGTTCGGGACAACCTTGTTCAGCAGTATTCGTCCGGGTGGGGGTGTCCGGGCATAAAATTGGCCCAAAAACGCCTCCAGAACGACTTCCATGTCCTCACCCTTGGCATGGGCAGGAAAATAGGCCCGGTTGCCATAATTTTGACCGCCCCGATAGAAGAATATCTGAATGCAACAAGTACCGGCATCCTGATAGACCGCAATGACGTCCGTGGCGGGCATACCGGATAGATTGATATCCTGGTGCGCCTGAATACGGGACAGCGCCTGGATTCGATCCCGATATTGCGCCGCCTCTTCGTAGGCCATTGCATTGCTGGCTTGCTGCATCTTTTCCGCCAGTTGCTTCTGAATGGCGTTGTTTTGTCCATCCAGAAAGGCGCGGGCATGACCAACCAGTTCCGCATAACCTTCTTTACTCACCCGGTCGTCACACGGGCCGGAACAGCGCTTGATCTGATACAGCAAACAAGGTCGGGTCCGTGTTTCAAACACTGAATCCGTGCATGTTCTCAACAGAAACACCTTTTGCAGGAATGCCAATGTTTCGTTGACGGCCCAAACAGAGGCAAAGGGCCCAAAGTAGCGTCCTTTCTTTTTCTGTGCACCCCGGTGTTTTAAAACTTGCGGAAAGTCATGGTCCTCCGTCACCAATATCTGGGGGAAGGATTTGTCATCTCGCAACAGGATATTGTATCGGGGCGCATATCGTTTGATCAGATTGGATTCCAGCAAAAGCGCCTCGGCTTCGGTTTGAGTTGTCACAAACTCCATGCTGGAGGTTTCTGCGATCATCCGACGTATACGATTGGATTGACGTGTCAGGTTTGTATAGCTGGTTACCCGTTTTTTCAGGTTTTTGGCCTTGCCAACATAGAGAATCTTCCCTGTTCCGTTGATCATTCGGTAAACCCCGGGCGAATTCTGGAGCGTATTCAGATATGAACGGACAACGTCGACGCCTCGCGAGGGGCTCGCCGGGGCCGTCGGCGCGGCCGCATTCTCCGCATGAATGTCAACAGGAATATTCGTTTCAGACATGATAATGAATCTGCGTCAACATAATGGTATCGTCAACGTCTCAAAACACCAGTTTATGTCGCTCGTTTCCAAAAATGGAAATCTGCGATAACCGCGGTTTCAAGCTATCCACGAGTCTTGTGGATAAATCTGTGGGAAAAGCATCTTTCCAAATAAGGAATCCAGTTAAATTCAGGACTTAGCATATTTGCCTAAATTTTAGGCAAAATTTAACCATGCTGAAACCGGCAGTTTTCCTATCATCAGAGCGTTTTGATTAGAGAATCGTCATCGAAATGACATCTTTCCCGTCAAAACGGATAATAAACCCATTTCAATCCAACCCTGTGCAAAACTCTGCGCCCGGCCCCTGTGTTTCAGTTTCAGTAAAATTAATGTAAGACCAATGGGTTGGCGTCATTTTCTGAGACGATGGGTCGTTTATACAGAATGCCTCATCCGTTCAATCTCGACCCCGACACTTGCTGCATCCTTGATAATGTCCAGCTTTTCGACCCGCACTTTTACGAGATGAACCCGTGGATTGTTCAGACACATCGCGGCGATTTCTTCTGCCAGGGTCTCGACCAGATTGATGTGTCCACTAGCAACGATTTCTCGCACCCCGTTGGTAATTTTTTCATAGCAGACGACGTTTCTGTGCTCGTCATCCACAGGAGTCTCGGCCTGATCTACAGACATGTCGATATTAAGCCGTACGGGTTGCCGGACCTCTTTCTCAAAATCATAGATACCGATCGAAACAGGCAATACCAGATCACGAATGAATACGTGATAGAGACCGCGGCGGGCATCTGCCATCGTTGCATTTGAGGGAACCGGCGTTGCTTTATTCAAAATTCAACCCATCCCGGCCATACGAACCCCAAAAAAACCACGGTATCACTCAACCCGTGTTTCACGGTCACCTTCGCCATTGTTCTGCCATCCAAGATGCTGTCCACTATCAAGAGCGATCATTTGCCCGGTCATTGATTGCGCATCAAGAATAAACCGTACAGCCCGGCATATCTCTTTCAGATCGACCTTCCGCTTCAACAAAACGGACGACCACTCCTGCTCGAAACCGCCTTCGCTCTGAAACGTGTTTTTCAACGTCGGTCCCGGCCCAATGGCATTTACACGAACGGAAGGGGCAAGTCCCTGCGCCAATACCCGTGTCAGGGCCCAGAGCCCGGATTTACTCAGGGTATAAGATGTGAATTGCGGCGTCAGGTTCCAGACCCTCTGGTCAATGACATTGATGACATTTCCTTCAATATTGTCCGGCAATTGACTGACGAACTGTTGTGTCAGCACAAAGGGGGCCTGCAAGTTGATACGCATATGGCGGTCCCAGGAGTCACGTGTTGCCGTCGTCGGTGTGTCGTGTTCAAAAACGGATGCATTGTTCACAAGGCACGTCACCGGCCCCAACTGGGTACCGACAGTTGTAAGCAGTTGATCAACTTCCGTGTCGTTCGCAAGATCGGCTTTTGCAATGCACGCTTGACCGCCGGCTGCCACAATCTCATGACAAACTGCGGACGCTTCCTGTTCCGAGGCGTTGAAGTGAATACCGACCTGCCACCCGTGCGCCGCCAGATCCAGGGCAATTGATTTGCCGATTCTGCGGGCTGCACCGGTAATCAGGGCAACTTTCAATTTACAAATCCTCGCATTGGATCCAACAATGACCTTACGTCAGCCCCAAAATCTGTTCCACACCTGACGCTTGGAGCGCGATGTACCCTCCATAGGCGGCAAGAAAAACCAGCGCCGCGGGACGACCAAGTCGCCAGCCCCACAATAACATTGGCATCATGAATGCCGTCGTTGCCAGCATCACCCACAAATCGAAGGACAAGAGTTGACTGGACACCGGAAGGGGAACAACGATGGCAACTACCCCGGCAATACCCAGCACGTTGAAGAGGTTGGAGCCAACAACATTGCCGATCGCAACATCTGCATGACCGCGAAGCGCGGCGACCACCGACGCCGCTAGTTCCGGCAACGAGGTGCCCAGGGCAACGAGAGTTAAACCTATCACCTCTTCGGAAACGCCGAACAGCAGGGCGATTTCCACGCCGCCGTCAACCAGCAGATCGGCACCATAGATGATACCCGCCATGCCGCCAAACAAGGCAATCAAGGTTATCAGCATATTGTCCGGAAGCTGCCCAACTTCCTCCACCTCCTCAGATCCATCGTTTCCTTCGCTATGATCGCGAACATAGGACGAAATCAGAAATGCAATGAGGCATACAACCAGTACAATGCCACCGGTGCGGGAGACTTCACCCTGAAGACAAAATGCGGCAAAAACGATACTCCCAATGCCCAGGACCAGCGCGTCTCGGCTCAGAGACTGTTGCCTAGAGACGATCGGTGCAATCAGACCGGCCCCGCCCAATATCAGTAGGACATTTGCTATGTTGGAGCCGATGACGTTACCCATAGCGAGCCCGGGCACGCCATTTAATCCGGCTTCGAGACCAACGACCAATTCAGGCGCCGAGGTTCCAATTGCAATAATGGTCATCCCGATAATTAGAGGTGAGACCCCCAATTTCCTTGCCAATGCAACGCCACCACGGACCATAAAATCCGCCGCGACCAGCAACAAGGCAAACCCGATGATAACCTTTATGTACATCATAATCGTTAACCGTATTTTTGACCTCGATTTCGCGAGATTCCGGTTCGCTCCGGCGTTCGTTCAACAGCCCTTACCTAACATGCGAATAAAGCAACGTCACCTTATGAAACGGCGGGCGGCTTCCAAAACTGTCCAAATTCCCGGATCACGTTTACATAGACCTGTTTTTTGAATGGAACGACGAGATCAGGCACCTTCCGGGGATGGCTCCATTGCCAGTCCACGAACTCAACCTGCTCGTGTCCGGCAAGGTCAATATCGGTGTCTTGTCCTGTAAACCTGAACAGAAACCATTTCTGGGCCTGGCCTATGTATTTGCCCTTCCACCGATCCAGCGCTTCCTGAGGCAGGTCGTAGAGGTGCCATTCAGATGCTTCGGCGATCACTTCCGCATTTGAAATGGATGTTTCTTCATGCAATTCCCGCCATGCCGCTTCGAGCGTCGTTTCGCCACCATCGATGCCGCCTTGAGGCATTTGCCACGCATACCTATCGCCTGATAACCCGGCGCGTTTTCCCAAAAAAATCGAGTTATCCCTGTTCAGGATCATCATCCCGACACAGGGTCTGTAACGGGGGCCAAATGGATACAGGTCCTCTCGAACGGACATATCTATTGCTCTACCCCTTCTGTCGAAGAATCATCGACCAACGAACTCAGGGGAACCAGTTCAATACCTCGCCCTGGTAGCGTTTGCAGCCACGCCTTTATCCTGCCCATGGCAGCCGGAGACATACCTGTCGTTGCGACGGCCTGATTATGGGTGGCGATAAAATTATCAAGCTCTTTGAGGCGGGCGTCTATCGCGGCACGGGCCTCAACATCGTCAAGGCGCACATTGCTGAATACGCGTGGAACGCCAATTTCGGCCCCAACCCTGGGCACCGCAGACCGATCATTCCACTCTCCTTCCAGGATCAGTAATCCCCGGTCATTCAGGATTTCCAGCAGGTTACGAACAGGTAATTCGCGGGCTGTAAACTTCGACCCCATCAGGACTTCGAACCCGATGTATCCCTGAAACAGTTCCATTATTTCCTCAAGCCGGGAGAGATTTTCGGCGGCGTCAAAATCAGTACGCAAAGATAACGGGCCGGGGTCCTCGATGGGAAATTTGTCGGACTCCAGTGGCAGGCCAAGTAAAACTTCGTGCCCCACCCTTCTTGAACGCAACAACCACTGTTCAAGGTCGTCAGCATAGGGACTGAAAGACAATGTTACCTGAGGCGGAAGTTTTCTTATGGCCGCCAGGGTTTCCGCCGTACTCAAACCCATTCCTGTAACAACCAGGGCTACTCTTTTCGTATCAGATTCCGGAACGAGCGGTCGCGCATAGAACTCCCAGGGCTCTCGGCCATCCGCCGCGATTTTTGGCAAAGGTAGCAACCCCTCTCCCCGATCCTGAAGAAAATCGCGATCCGGTGCCCGGGGCAAAGGACTGGGTGACGGATAATCAAGAAACCCATCAAATCCCGCCATGATAGACGCAGGAACGATCAACCCTCCGCCCGTTCCGGAACCGCTCGCCAGCGAGTTCAAACCACTCCCCGCAAGGGCATTCAATCCGCCCGCGGTTGCAATCGCATTCAGCGAATCTGTTGCCGCCGCCTGGCTCTCACCGCCCTGTGACGTCGTCGCAGCGGCGCTAACCGTTGCTTCTTCAGGCAGATCGTCGCCATCTGCGAGCTGATTTAACGACGTTCCAGTATTGGTTTCTGCCGCTGATTGCTGGTTCTCGCCGTTCGACGGCGGCGGCGACGGTGACGAACTTTCATCCTGAACAATTTCCTGTTGCTGAGAATCAGCAATGATCTCTTCCGCACCGGAACTCAGGAAAAACCAGGCACCAACACCAACCACGCTGACAATGACAAGAAAGACAGCCCCCAAAACCGAGTAAAGAACAAAGGGGTTATCGAACAACCCTTCTTCATAATCGTCGTCATCATCGAAATCGTCGTCGTCTAAATCCTCGTCATCAAGGTCTTCGTCACCAAACTCATCGTCATCGGCGGCGTCATCGTCATCATCATCACCGAAGTTGGGCGGATCGTCATCGCGCCACGGCTCGGCCTCCTCCTCATCATCCTCATCGACATCGCCGTCCATAGGTTCAGCTTCGAAATCTTCGGCAGCGAAGGCGTCGTCTTCGTCTTCGTCACCAAACTCATCGTCATCGGCGTCTTCGGCGGCGTCTTCGTCACCCTTCTTCCGGCTGAACAGATCCTTCAATCCCATAATCAACCATCCTCAGGTTTCAGGGCGTTTAATGGTCCTCGTTTATTGAATGCTTCCACCTGAAGAATCGGGAAACAATGACAGCCCCTTTAGCAGGTCCAATGCACGAGATAGCTGGTAGTCTACCGGCGTATCGTTTTCATTTGGTGAATCTGCATCAATTTCCGAAGCCCCATCCGCGCCACCCGCATCGCCGGCATTTTCCAGCGCCCCCCGAAGATCGGCTTCACGACGCGGGTTGACAGTTTCAAGGTTTTCAATCCTGGCCTGTTCTACCTCGATATCCGGCGCGATTCCGATTTTCTGGATATCCCGACCGGAAGGTGTGAAGTATCGGGCTGTTGTCAGCCGCATAGCACCATGCTTGCCAAGCGGAATAATGGTTTGCACCAATCCTTTTCCAAAGGAATGCGTCCCCATGACAATTGCACGGCCGTGATCCTGTAGGGCACCGGAAACGATTTCGGACGCGGACGCGGAACCACCATTGATCAGCACGATAATGGGCAACCCTTCCGCCAGATCCCCCTCTCGCGCGTTGAATCTTTCGGTATCCTCCGGGCGTTTTCCACGGGTTGAGACGATCTCACCTTTATCCAGAAAAGCATCCGAAACAATAACTGCCTGATCCAGCAACCCTCCCGGATTGTTCCTCAGATCGAGGACGATACCCGCCAGCGGAGCTGTTTTCTCGCTATGGAGTTTGGCCATAGCCTTCTCAACGCTCTCGCCGGTCTGGGCACTGAAAGCACCGATCCGAATGTATCCGATATCGCCTTCTAGGCGGGATCGAACGGATTCTACCTTGATCACGTCGCGTGTGATCGTAACGTCAAAAGGATCCGAACCCGCCCGTTGTACGGACAAAACAATATCGTCACCAATCTTGCCACGCATCTTGTCCACGGCCTCATTCAACGTCAGCCCCAGTACCGGCTCACCGTCCAGATGCGTGATATAGTCGCCAGGCTGCAATCCGGCACGATAGGCCGGCGTGCCGTCTATTGGTGAGACAACCTTGACCAGGCCGTTTTCCATGGAAACCTCAATGCCCAGCCCGCCAAACTCACCTTTGGTCTGGACCTGCATTTCTTTATAGCTATCCGCGTTTAAATAACTGGAATGCGGGTCCAAAGAAGCCAGCATTCCGCTAATCGCTGCTTCAATAAGCTCTTTATCCTCTGGCGGTTCAACATAATCAGAACGAATGCGCTCCATAACGTCGCCAAAGAGGTTAAGCAATTCGTAGGTCGAGGCGGCGTTTTCATCCGCCTTGGCAACAGGAACACCTGTCACTAGTGCGCCACATACGAGCGATGCACCAATGGTACGCCAAAAAACTTCCTTTAAATGCATCGTTATCATCCCTGTTGCCTGCTGCTGCCTCGATTGAGCCAAGGCAGCGGATTAATTGATTGGCCGTTACGGCGGAGTTCCATGTATAATACGGGTTCCGCGTCCACATTGTTACCCATTATACCAACCGGTTCGCCAGTCAAAATTTCTTGACCAATGGCACTGTCGATCCGCGACATCCCCGCCAGCAGGCTATGGTATCCATCACTGTGTTCAATGATCAAGAGCTGCCCGTAGCCTCGAAAATCTCCCACGAAAGCGACCTTGCCCTCAAAAGTCGCTACCACCTGGGCGGACGCTCGGGTGGAAAACCGAACGCCACGTTGACCGACGCCATTCTCATTGATGTCCCCATATCCTGACACGAGATTTCCAACCACCGGATACGGGAGCTTTCCTTTACTGTCCTCTATTGAGCCACCTTTGAGTGTACCGGTTGTCAGCGCAACAGTGACGGCAGCCTGGTCTGGTTCATCGGATCCCAGTTGATTGGCGGAAGGGGGCTTTGGTTTTACCGGTGGTACGACGGCGGCCAGAGTTGAATCATTCAGAACGGCGCGCCTGTTTTTCTTTTCTTCTTCAAGACGGGCAACCAAATCCCGCAGGCTTGAGGCCTCGAGAGCAAGTTGCTTGGCGCGCTTTTCCACCGCCTTGTTTTCGCTGGTAGTCTGCTGCTTCAGCAGCTTTTTCTGTGCCAACAATCTGCCCAGCTTTTGACTTTCTGACGCCAGATTGCCCTGCTCGTCCTTTAAGCGGCCACGTCTGAGGGCGATTTGCTCACGGGCGCGGGCGAGGCTGGCGACTTGTTTACGAAGAGTCTCCGCCCGGTGCTCAATTTCCGGAATTATCGTTCTGAGTAGAAGAGCGCTGCGCACGGTATCAACAGGTTTCCCGGGCTGTGCAAATAGTGCTTCGGGCGGTAATCGGGCCAGGCGTTCCAGAGCCATCAACACACTCGAGAACTGTTCTTTTTGCAACGCAAGTTCGTCTACTTTTCTGACTTCCTCAACTTCGAGGGCGAAAAGCTCCGTCTCAAGATCAGCGATCAGGCGTTCGTGGGCCTGAACGGCCTTCGCGGACTCCACGAGTTGCGCTCGAAGGTTCGCTGTTTCGCGGGCGATTTCCTCGAGTTTCCTCTTCAGGGTTTCGGATTGCTCAAGCTCGCGTGCAAGCTCCTTTTCAAGGGTTCCTAGTTTTTCATCGGTACTGGCGTCTTGGGCTTGTGCCTCGGTGACTGTACCGGCCAACAGAGATATCACCAAAAAAGGTATCGCCAGTTTGTTCACGAGAATAACCCTACTCCGCTGCCGCACTGGAAAAGCCGGTTACACGTGCGTTGATCATGGATTTCCCGGTCATTTCGACCGGTTGCGGCAACCCCATAAGTTCAAGAATGGTCGGGGCCACATCACAGAGTTTACCCGGACGAAGGTCCTTCCCGACATCAGGCACCCCTATCAGTATCGAAGGTACGAGATTGAGTGTATGGGCCGTATGCATCGTGCCGTCGTCCGACGACATCCGCTCGCAGTTACCGTGATCCGCCGTAACGAAAAGAGCGCCGCCAGCAACGATAACGGCCTGCTCAAGCCTTCCAAGACACGCATCAACCGTCTCCGCAGCCTTTATCGCGGCGGACAGAACCCCCGAATGTCCGACCATGTCACCGTTGGCAAAATTTACGACAATCAGATCATACAAGTCTTCGTCGATAACCCGCACCAGGTTATCGGTCACTTCCACAGCGGACATTTCAGGGCACAAATCGTATGTTGCAACGTTGGGTGATGGAATTAGAATACGATCTTCTCCGTCAAACAACCGCTCCCGCCCACCGTTCAGAAAGAACGTCACATGCGCGTATTTCTCGGTTTCCGCAATTCTCAACTGTTTCAAACCAGCATCGGATACAACCTGTCCCAGTACATTCTCCGGGCGTTCCGCCGGGAATAGCGCCGGGGCAAAGGAATTCAGGTGACGCGAATACTCGACCATGCCCACGACAGTCGAGAATGCGACGGTCCGTTGCCTGTGAAAGCCTTCAAACGCCGGATCGATCAAGGATTCAAGGATTTGGCGTGTTCGATCAGCCCGGAAATTCGCTACAAGAAGCCCATCGCCGTCTTTCATGCCTGCAAAGCCTTCCAGGATGATGGGCTCGACAAACTCGTCACGTACGCCCGCATCATATGAACGCGATATAGCCTCAATCGCATCCTGTTTGGAAACACCCACGGCATCCACAATCAGGTTATAGGCGCGCTCCACGCGAGCCCATCGTTTGTCACGATCCATGGCGTAGTACCGCCCACACAGGCTGACAAGATTTGCCCCGTCTAGTCTGGCGAGAACGGAGATAAAATCGGCAATATGCTCAACCGCACTATTGGGCGGCGTATCGCGACCATCCAAAAACCCATGAACGGCGACCGGCACGCCTTCACCGGCAACGATGCGCGCCAATGCAATCATATGATTCTGATGGCCATGAACGCCACCGGGTGAGAGCAGGCCCATGATGTGACACGTTCCCCCGCTTTTCTTCAATGCCGAAACATGGTTGAGCAACGCTGCATTTTCGGCCAGTTCACCGTTTTCAATGGCTCTGTCAATTCTGGGCAAGTCCTGCATCAGGATCCGCCCTGCACCCAGATTCATATGCCCGACCTCAGAATTACCCATCTGGCCTTCCGGCAACCCAACGTGTTCTTCGGAAGCATCAAGATATCCCGTCGGATAGGTGACCACCATCCGGTCCCAATTCGGCGTTTCCGCGAGGGCAATAGCATTGTTTTCTGTTTCTTCACTCAGGCCCCAGCCGTCCAGAATACAAAGGACCGCGGGGCGCCTTGCGCCATTTTTTGTCGTCATGGTCAGGTCAAGGGTTGTCATATACGATTCGTTGTTGATTATAGAAAATATAGCGCGATTTGACGAGCGCAAGGGCGCAGAAGAGCAAGCCTTTGTCTAAAGAAACAATATGATGTTAAGAAAATTGAGAGTCTTTACCGGAACACAGGGACATTGGTTCCTGGTTTAACGCGGTTTCCTGGAGGTCTTATGCGTCTATTGGTTTTTCAGCATATTGAATGTGAACACCCGGGCATGCTGCGGACCTTTCTCGCCGAAGACGGCATTCAGTGGGATGCTGTGGAGCTGGATCACGGCGATCCTATTCCCGATTTGTCGGATTATGATGTTCTTTGGGTTATGGGCGGCCCCATGGACGTCTGGGATACAAATGATCATCCCTGGCTGGTTGCGGAAAAGGAAGCGATCCGCACCTGGGTTCGCGACATGGGTAAGCCCTATCTCGGTTTGTGCCTAGGTCATCAATTGCTGGCCGTCTCACTGGAGGGTGCCTGTGGTCCGCAAATACCGCCGGAAGTCGGTATCATGGAAGTGGAACTCAGCGCCGCCGGCCGAAACGATCCCATTTTCGTTGACATGCCTCAGCGACAGAAATGCCTTCAATGGCATTCCGTTTGTGTTACCGAAGAGCCGCCGGAATCAACGGTTCTGGCTTCATCAGGTGCCTGCCGAAATCAGGCCATGCGGGTCGGAAAAAATGCCTGGTCCATGCAGTATCATGTGGAACTGGAGCCCGACACGGTTGGAAACTGGGGTGATATTCCTGCCTACAAAACGGCATTGGAAAGCACATTGGGCCCCGGTTCGTTGGAAAGAGTGGATAATGAGGCCGCCGCCCTCATGGACGATTTCACGGGCAACGCGCGGAAACTATATAACAATTTCATGCGCGCCATCGCGTAAAGACTGGACGCCCGGTGTATTTCCCGGCGGGACAACAGGCTGCTTGCTTTGCTTTCTCAGCAAGGTTTCACGATGGATCATGACCAGGCCGCCGCCGACGATAATGAGAGAACCGATGATCGTGTGGTACCCTGGCACCCCATCCCGGAAAACGTAATCAGCGACAGCGGCCACAACGAGCGACGTATCCTCGAAAGCTTCAAAAGTCTTTTTTTCACTTTTTTTGAATATTATCCTTGACAAGTACGTTGTTTTGCCCTACGATAGGGTTCAGTGACAGGGACAAGTGCGCCCGCCGTTTCTGGAAAAACTGGAAAAACAAGTAATCCGTCGCAGGCTACTTAACAACCAGCACCGGGCACTTGGACAGGATTTCCACACGGTGGGAAACGCCGCCGCGAAGGGTGGCCTCAATATCGCCCATGCCGCGTGAGCCGACGACGATCAAGTCCGCTTTGTACGACATGGCACGTTTGACAATGGTGCGGGCAACCGGACCCTCATCGGCTTCAATCTGTACGTCTTTGAGACCGTAGCTGTGTGCCTTGTCGAGAGCGCTGCTGAGGAGATGCTGTGCGCCGAGTTTCAAAAGATCGGCGTCCATGATGGCCATATGCTCCGCTTCAGCAAACTGTTTCACCGCTTCGGGCAATGTATAAGGTTTTACCACATGATAGAGTAATACATCAGCGTCCGTGGCTCTGGCAATTTCGGCCGCAAACGCCACACATTTCATGGAATGTTTCGAGCCGTCCACCGCCACCAGCATTTTGTTAATCATCGTTCGCGCTCCCGGTTTTTTTGGTTTGTTATTCGATTATGTTCTGAATTCTCTATAGAATGCCCTATTCGATCCCGGGAAACTAGCGCCAATTCACTGGCCCCACGTGTTCCAGTCTGTACGTAACAGGGTTTGTAACCTATACAAGGGCCATGCCAGAGCCTGTTTCCCACTCCAAAGTTTCCGTCGTCCTGGGGCCAACCAATACCGGCAAGACCTATTACGCCATGGCGCGCATGTTGGGGCACAAATCCGGTATGATCGGTTTTCCGTTGCGCCTGCTCGCGCGCGAGAATTACGACCGAGCCGTCGCGGTGAAGGGCGCGGCACAAGTCGCCCTGATCACTGGTGAGGAAAAAATCCTGCCGGAAGGTGCCCGCTACATTTTGTGTACGGTCGAAGCCATGCCGATGGATCAACGGGTGGATTTTCTGGCCGTAGACGAGATTCAGATGTGTACCGATCCGGATCGTGGTCATGTGTTCACGGACCGTTTGTTAAAGGCCCGCGGTGACCATGAAACCATGTTTCTGGGTGCAGAAACCATGAAGCCCATGATCAAACGCCTGGTGTCGGAAGCCGAGTACATTTCCCGTCCGCGCATGTCGATCCTTCGCTATGCGGGCTCCAGGAAAATCAACCGTTTGAACCCGCGAAGCGCTGTGGTGGCTTTCACGATTAATGATGTCTATGCAATTGCTGAACTGCTTCGTCGTCAGCGCGGCGGTGCTGGCGTTGTATCGGGTGCACTTAGCCCACGGACACGTAATGCCCAGGTCGCCATGTACCAGGCTGGTGAAGTCGATTATCTGGTGGCGACCGATGCTATCGGAATGGGCTTGAATATGGATGTGCACCACGTGGCCTTTGCCTCGACCCGCAAGTTCGATGGTAAACGGTTCCGGCAGTTGACGGCGGAAGAACTGGCGCAAACAGCGGGCCGCGCCGGGCGACACACGGATGACGGCACGTTCGGTGTCACCGGCAATGTGCCACCCCTGGATATGGAAACCATTGAACGGATCGAAAACCACCGTTTTGACGACCACCGTCAGATATACTGGCGCAACTCTGATCTGGCCCTGAATACGCTGGAAGCCCTCAAGGCTAGCCTCAGGGAAAGGGCGGAAAAAGACGGTATTATTCGTGTCCGGGAAGCCACGGACGAGCGGGCATTGATGGAACTGAGCCGCGATCCCGAAATTGCCGACAGCGCCCTTAATCCCGATGGCACCGTACTGCTCTGGGATGTCTGCCAGATTCCGGATTTCGAAAAGGAATGGACCATTGGCCACGCCCGCTTGTTGGATCGGGTGTATCGACATCTGCGATTTGGGGACGGGCGCTTGCCGGCGGACTGGATGGCCGAGCACGTCAACAGGATTGAATGTCTGGAGGGTGATATTGATGCTCTTTCCAACCGGATCGCTCGCATTCGAACCTGGACCTACATCTCCCACAAGGCCGACTGGATAGCCGATCCTCTTCATTGGCAGGGGCGGACCCGGGAGATCGAGGATCGTTTGTCGGATGTCTTGCACGAACGGCTCATGCAGCGCTTTGTCGACAAACGGACTGCTATGCTCGTGAGCAAAATGAATGCCCGGGAAGATCTTGTGGCGACTATCCGCTCAGATGGCCGTGTTCTGGTGGAAGGTCAGTTTATCGGGCAACTGGTTGGGCTTGGTTTCATTCCGGATGAGGCGCAATTCAGTGCTGATAGAAAAGTTCTCAATGGTGCTGCTGTCCGCGTTTTGCGCCAAGAGATAACGCGCAGGATTGCCGCGCTGTGCGATCAGGAAAACCCAGCATTCGAATGGGCAGAAAACAACACTATTCTGTGGATGGGGGAGACCATCGGCAAAGTTCGCCGAGGCAACAACCTGCTGCGGCCGTTGATATCCATTCCCCACAATGACTACGTCGATGGACCGGGACGGGAGAAGCTGGCGCGGGCAATTGAGACATGGCTCACTGAGACAGTGCAGACCGCGTTGCAGCCATTGTTCGATCTGACAGGGGTGGAAATGGCGAGCGGCCCTGTCCGTGGTCTCGTGTTTCAGATAATCGAGTCACTTGGCTCAACAAGTCGGCAAAACGCTCTGAAACAGATCGGGGCATTAAGTCGTGAGGATCGCAAGCTCCTGCGTGGACTGGGCATTTTTATCGGGCGCTCCACGATTTTCATGCCGCGGTTGTTGAAACCGGCGGCAATCTCCATGCGCGCCCGGTTGTGGCATCTGTGGCACGAGCCTGCTCAGCGTTTCGAGCCGCCGAAACCCGGACTGATTACGATCGAGTTATCTGAACGCGCCCGGTTCGACGATGAGGAAAGCCGTTTCATGGCGGCAATGGGATACCCGGTTTTCCGGGATTCAGTCGGTATGTTCGCGGTCCGCATGGATATGCTGGAACGGATCGCAGGCAAGGCCTGGTCTTTGGGAGTGAAAGGCCCATTTACCATGGACGATTCTTTGATGTCCTTTGCAGGTGCAGGCGGGGAGCGGACAACGGCGATCCTCAAGGGGCTTGGCTTTCAGGTGGTGGAAAATGACGGTATTGTCCAGTTTCGCGTTCCCGGAAAGTCGAGAGGGAAACAGGGGCCGCCCCCCGATCAGCGGAAGAAATCCGGCAAAAACGGTCAAAAGAAAACAAAATCAAATCGCAAACGGCAGAAGCCGTCCGGTGACCCCTCTTCACCCTTCGCCGTTCTCAAGGATTTGAAGGTTTGACAGTGGCGGTGGACGCTCAACGGCTGGATAAATGGTTGTGGTACGCACGTTTCTTTAAAAGCCGAACACGGGCCAGTGCGTTCTGTTCTGCCGGCAAGGTTCGCGTAAATGCCGGTGTCGCGAAAAAGGCCAATCATGCCTTGAAAATCGGCGATGTTCTCACTTTCCCCCAGGGCTCTCACATTCGGGTTGTACGGGTGGAAAACCTGGGAACACGGCGGGGCCCGTCGGCGGCGGCGCAAACCCTGTATGACGATCTTGAACCACCCATGCCAATAAAGAAGGAAAATGGCGCATCTGGCGGTAAAATAGCGGCGCGGGAAGCCCGAACGGGTAGACCGACAAAGGCCCAACGGCGGGCAACTGATAAGCTCCGCCGCCCTGATTTCATGGATTGAAACAGATCATTGAAACGGATAATTGAAACAGGGCAACAGGCGCGATAGAACCAGTCTCATGATCCAGACTATCAGAATTCTCATTTTCGGCGAAAGCGAGCCGGCGGCTCGTGAACCTGAAGACGAAAAACGGGCGATTACGGCGGCTTTATTGATCCAGGCGGCGCTAATGGATGGCAAATTCGATGACTCCGAGTTTGCCATGATTGAGAGCCTTCTCGTCAGCGAGTTTGGTGCGTCGCAAGCCGAGGCCCATCAGCTCATGGAGGATGCCGAGGAAGCGGTACACAGCTCCCGACAGTTGTTCGGGTTTACCCGGCGGGCGGTACGGCATCTCGACCATCAGGAGTGTATAGATCTTGTGGAAATGCTTTGGCTCGTGGTTTATGCGGATGGCGAATTGCATGACTATGAAGCTAATTTGATGCTTCGAGTAGCCTCTCTCCTGAATGTTACGGATAGGGAAAGTGCCCTGGCACGTAAACGCGCATTGGGCGGTTGATCGATACCGTTAAATCTCGTCTTGCGTTCAAATACAATAGAGCGTAATCATTCCGCCCTCCGGTCGTTTCGGCCAGTTTGACAAACCTTTGCGGAGAAAGTGATGACCTACATCGTCACGGAAAACTGTATAAAATGCAAACTTCAGGACTGCATTGAGGTTTGCCCGGTAGACTGTTTCTATGAAGGCGAAAACATGCTGGTGATTCACCCGGATGAATGCATCGATTGTGGTGTGTGTGAACCGGAGTGCCCGATTGAGGCCATTGTTCCCGATACGGAACCCGGTCTGGAACAATGGTTGGAAATCAACACCAAATATGCGGCGGAATGGCCCAATATCACCCGCAAGGGTGAGCCGCCTGCGGATCATGAGGAATGGAAAGACAAGCCGGGTAAACTGGAACTGTTGAGCCCAAATCCCGGAAAAGGCGACTAAGATGTTTTATCCAAAGAGTTGAAGAGCCCTTGGTTTGCCGCCTTTGGGGCTGTTTTTTTGTGGAATTTTATGGTATTCCGGCGGCGATAGAATTGGGATTCCCGTTGCTGCCTGCCACGGTAACGGGTCTTTTTTCGGGAAGTACTTGATTGCGATGGAAAGCTCTCTGTGGTTTTCCACAACATCGGCAAAATCATTGCAGGTTGACGTCCTCCGACGACGGGCCCGATGCGACCGGAAGTGTTGATGCATAAAAAAAATTAATGGAGACTAATGTCCATGGCCAAACAATTGGTATTCAAACCCGGCGATTTCGTCGTTTATCCGACCCATGGTGTGGGAAAAGTAGAAGCCATAGAAACTACGGAAATTGCAGGTGAAAGGCTGAAGCTGTTTGTTATTTCCTTCGACCGTGACCGGATGACCTTGCGTGTCCCCGTGGCCAAGGTCGAGGTTTCCGGTTTGCGGAAACTGAGCTCCAAAAAACGCATGGAGACGGCGCTGACGACCCTGAAAGGGCGCGCCCGGATCAAGCGGACCATGTGGAGCCGCCGGGCGCAGGAATATGAAGCCAAGATCAATTCAGGCGATCCTGTTTCCATTGCCGAGGTTGTGCGCGACCTGCACCGGAATGTGGGCCAGCCGGATCAGTCCTTCAGTGAACGCCAAATTTATGAAGCGGCTCGTGATCGACTGGCCTGTGAGCTAGCGGCGGTTGACAAAACCGATGTCGACCGGGCAACCGTAAAACTAGAAGAGTTGCTAAACGCCGCCTGAGATCGCTTTTGAAGCCATATTCAGCAGGGGCACGGCGGGCGCTTTGCCTCTGTTTTTTTATTCCGTTTTTGATTCCCAACTGACCATGTTCATCGAGAACGGGCGCGGGTCAGTCCTGAACGATCTTGACCCGTGTACCCGCCGGAAGGGCATTAATATCGATATCGCTATTGAGCAGTTTCAGCCAAGCCATGGCATACCCGCCCACATCCATGGATGCAACGAGATCGGACTCCGATACACCCCCACTGGTTTCGATCACCCGAATACGTAGTGGTTTGGCATCTGCGGCTTCCGCTTCGCTCAATCGTTTCAAGCTATAGGTTGTCCGCCGCAATCCCTCGGACATGGCTTTGGCTTGATCAACCGGGGTTAAAAAGGCAAACCGAAAAATTTCATCCCACGCATCCCGTATGACAACGAGACGAACAATCCGTTTTCCTTCCTTTGTGTTCTGCGTCGTTGAGCCGGTCCAGCCTTCCAAGCCGTTGACATTTATCTCTTCTACATCGCCCAGATTGAGCTTGGCTCCCCAGATGTTGGTCAGGTAATCGTCAAGTCGATTGGCCTGACGAGCCTGCTTGCCCGGGGCCATATCGAAAATGATAGCGGAACCGTTCTCGTGCCGCGCGAGAACGCGGCTCGGTGTGTTGATGATGACGTAACCGTCCGGTACCGAAAATTCAAACCGTAGATCAGGGTAAATGAACGTCTGTCCGCGAATGATGCCCTGGGCAGGATCATCTCCGAATATGATACCGTCAATGGCATCCAAAAATCTATTCCGATTGTCTATCGGGTTGGCGACGTGTGCTGCGTTGGCAAGTTGAATGGCCTGTTCGATACGTTGGGAGGTGCGGGGATGGCTCGAGGCCAGATTGAAGTTTTCCTCGTTGGTGGCACGGTCCTGGATTCTGGCTTGCAGTTCGTCATGTTCTTTCAGTTTACGGAAGAAAGACGCCATGCCTTGCGGATCATAACCAACCCGGGTCAGGTAGCGGATGCCGAGCATGTCCGCTTCCAGTTCTTGCTCACGGGAATACCCCTGCAGAATGGCGGTGGCACCTGTGGAGAGTAAGCCACCCGCTTCGGAAGGAACGCCATAGACACTGCCGATGATGCCGACGATCTGCAATCCGATGTTGGTGACAACAGCTTTGCTGTATCGTTCCGCTGTATGTCGCGCTGTCACGTGACCGATTTCATGACCGATCACGCTCGCCAGTTCCGCTTCGCTCTCAGCCAAGGCGACCAGGCCACGGGTAACATAAATGTAGCCGCCGGGCAGGGCGAAGGCGTTTATCTGGTGATCATTAAGGACAGTAAATCGGAAGGCCAGATCAGGCATTTCCGACACCTTGGCCAGTCTGAAACCGATTTCCGCGACGTATCCGGATACTTTTGGATCATCGTAAGCACCACCGAACTTTTTCAGGATTTTTGGATGCTCTTCGGCGCCAACCTGTCTTTCCCGTTCCGGTGACATAAAGCCGGTGAAGCTCTGTTCGCCGGTTGCCGGGTTGACGGCACAGCCCGAGAGTCCCAGCGAGAAAGCCAGAAAAACGGCTCCAAAAAATGAATTTTTGATACGGGAAGCCCAAAACATCATGGCAGTATTATGGGTAGACTAAGGGTCTGGTTCAAGGCCGCAATTGTCATTTCCAGGCGAACCCCGGTTGATCAAAATGGGCAACACGGGTCTGTCGCCCGCGCCAGGCCACTTCCCGGAACTGGAAAAGAATGGCGGCGGTCGGGGCATAGACTTCATGGCCAACGGTTACCAGGTGGGCCGAAAGGACAGGGTGCTTACCGTGGTCCGTTGGCGTCAGAATGGGAATATCCGGGCTGTCAAGTTCAGCAAGAGTGATGTAATGCACCTCTGCCACCTCTTCGGGATCCGCAGAAACGGAAACACCCGCACCTGCCCAGATAACAAACGGTGTGATGGCAAATCCGGATCGTGTCGGATAGTCATCCAGTCGTCCAATGATATCCGAAGATTGCAGCGAAACGCCTAGCTCCTCGGTTAGTTCACGCAGGGCGGCTTGTTCAGGGGTTTCGTTGCTATCAACCCTGCCACCCGGAAGTGCGTACTGGCCGCCATGACGTTTTAAATGATCCGTCCGGAGAGTCAGCAGAACTGAACCTTCACCGACATGGTTCGGATTCTGCTGACACGGCACGACCGCCAGAGAAACCGCCGCGCGCCGGAGCGCCGGATCGTCGAGCGTCGATACTTCCAGCTTTGCCAGATTTTGAGCAAGTCGGTCTTTTAGCCGTGAGTCGTAACAGAAGC
This sequence comes from Rhodospirillales bacterium, assembly GCA_963921245.4. Classification (GTDB taxonomy): domain Bacteria; phylum Pseudomonadota; class Alphaproteobacteria; order Rhodospirillales; family Casp-alpha2; genus JABJGO01. The sequence continues at coordinate 2,310,569 of CAWUEY030000001.1, forward strand.
CTGGTCGCGTCATGGTGCCAGTGCGGGTTGCAAGATTTCCAGCCGTTCAGGATGGTCCAAGTCGATCATGGGGCCGTTCCTCTGCCGAATCCAGCCTCTTGCGCGAACATTCCTACCTTGCAGGGAGAGCAGATCGGTCCCGGTTTTTTCGAACAGGCGGCGCACTTTCCGGTCAAGCGTGATGGTAAAATCCTGCCGCCAGTCTTCCTCGAAATTCAGATACAGGCGATCACCCACATCGGCGACGGCATGGACCATGCCTTCAACAACTTCAAAGCGGTCGGAAAACGCTTTCACCGATTGCGGCGTGCGAACGGCGTAAAAAGGATGGTTCCATATGCCACGTCCTTCCGTTCGGGCAAGACGCTCAATGCGAAGCATTTTTCCTGCAAGCGCCCGATTATCCGGGAAGGTATACACCCGTGCAAATCCCGCGCGCAGCATGTGGCCCTGAGCCCAGGTATCAGAGCCGACCCGCAAGTGGGCAAGTAAACGACCATGGCGGTCCAACGCCTGGCCACCAAAGTACACGGTTACGTCACGTCCCAGAACAAGCGCAGACAGTGCGGCTTTTGCCTCTTCACCAAGTGGCCAGGGCTCGAAGCTCTTGCGACCCAGTGGGAGTTTGGGAGCCTGAATGCCGACCAGTCGAATTTCACGGGCATTTTGAACGGCGGGGTCGATCATCACAGTATCACCGTCAATAACCTCTATCACTGTTGTCTGGGCACCCTCCGTCAACTGGCCCCAGATGTCTTCGCTGAAGGCTGGGGTGGCGGTAAACAGCACAGCGATACAGAGTACAGTGCTAGGAATGCAAAAGGATTTCATGAGAAGCCCAGTTGTTTTCGGATGTGAGCCGGATTGACGCCTTTTTTTCTGAAGGCATTCAATGTTTCAGTCGAGTCGCGCTTGGCAAGGCGGCACCCGCCCGCATCCGTTTTAAGTTCATGGTGGTGGTAGCGTGGCGTATCCAGATGGAGTAGAGCCTGTAGCAGGCGATGGACATGGGTGGCGGCGAAAAGATCAACACCGCGCGTTACCAGGGTTACACCTTGCAGATGGTCGTCCAGTGTTACAGCGAGATGGTAGCTGGTTGGTGTATCCTTTCGAGCAAGAACCACGTCACCGAATATTTCAGGTGTGGCTAACTGCACGCCGGTTCCCTGATCCTCCCATGTGAGCTCACCTGTGTTCTCGATTGCCCGCGACATGTTCAATCGAAGAGCGAAGGGTTCACCGGTCTTTTGCCGGGTAACCTGTTCATCCAGACTGAGGTTCCGGCAGACGCCGGGATAAAGCGGGCCGTGCGGACCATAGGGAATATGGTGAGGGGCGTGAGCCGCTGCACCAATCTCGCGCATGATGTCTTTGCGTGTGCAAAAACAGGGGTAGATCAAATCGGCTTGATCGAGCACCTCAATCGCCCGCGCGTAATCATCCATGTGTTCTGACTGGCGTCTGAGCGGTGTTTCCCATGACAAACCCAACCATTTCAGATCTTCGAGGATTGAGACCTCGAATGCCGCCCGGCAGCGTCCTTCGTCAATGTCTTCCATGCGGACAACAAACCTTCCACCTGTATCTTGTGCGACCTGGTTCGCAAACAGCGCAGCATAGGCATGCCCACGGTGAAGGTGCCCGGTGGGGCTTGGAGCAAAGCGCGTTACAGTGGTCATGAAGGTACTATGAACGACCCGGAATTAAGGATCAACAATGCCGCGAACCGTTGAAATCCTGCAGTCACAAATGCTTAACACAATCTTTATCCAGTAGAGGTTTGCTATTTCTGCACAATATGCTGTACGTTCTAGGCCCCGCTGAGAGGAACCTGGGTAGATGAGTCCCATTGACAGGATAAGGCCGTGAGCGTCGCGCTGGCAGAAAATTGTCCAGCGCTCGTGCTGAATGCGGATTTTCGTCCGCTCAGTTATTTCCCCTTGTCCCTGTGGTCCTGGCAGGATGCCGTGAAAGCGGTGTTCATGGCCCGCGTCAATGTGGTTTCCGAATACGACCGCGTCGTTCATTCTCCCACGCATGAAATGCGTCTGCCGAGTGTGATTGCCCTCAAGGACTATGTTCATATGTCGCGGAAACCGGCGTTTACCCGGTTCAATGTTTTTCTTCGCGACAGGTTTTGCTGCCAGTATTGCGGGGTGCACCTCAAGGCGGAGGGGTTGACCTTCGATCATGTCATCCCCCGGTCGAGGGGCGGGCAGACAAACTGGGAAAACGTGGTGACGGCTTGTGCGCCGTGTAATTTGCGAAAAGGGTCCCGGATGATTGGTGAGTCCGGATTACATCTGGTCAGAAAGCCGGTCCAGCCCAACACCTATCAACTGCAGGAAAGCGGACGCGCTTTTCCACCAAACTACCTGCATCAGAGCTGGCGGGATTACCTGTATTGGGATTCCGAGCTGGAAAGCAGCTAACGCGGGCACAGCGCCTATACTTCATATCCGAGTTTCTCCAGCAGGTCCCCCCATTCATCCAGAAGCCTTTGTTGTTGTTGCGGGGAACACAGATCCTTCCAGGTTGTTGAATCTCTTCCGCCGACCCAGCGAAAACCATCCTGCGTTTTTGGAAATGCGGCGGCCTGACTGCAGTCTTCCATCACCATCATTTTTTTCATCTCATATCGCTCAACAATGGTCTTGATCCGATCTTCCGGGATATCAAATCCGCAGGATGTGAGGACGCGCCGGAGTATCCGTTCGGGGGTCACGACAAGATCCTCGTAACAGATGAGACGTTCGAGCGGAACCCGATACAGCCAGCCTGATACGTTCTCGGCCCAGCTGCCAATTTTTTCATCTCTGAAAATGGCACCGTCCATGAAGTCTGCGAAAAATGAATCAAAGGATTCCGGGGGCGTTGGCGACATTGATTTTGTATATTTATACATGGACGGCAAAACCGCGCGGGCGTCTCTGTAGCAATAGATCACCGTGGGATAGGTTTCTCGATAGATTGTGTGACTTTTAATGATGCGTGGCCGCGGCACCCTGTCCCATTCCTGAAAATGTGTGAAGTGGTAATCGGGGGCGTAAAACATCAATCGTTCGAAACTCAGGTCCGGGGGATTGTGGATACACCCGGCCAGCAGGAATCGCAGCCACGTGTTTCCCGACCGGGGATAGGACGCTAAAAACACGTCATCGGGATAGATTTCCAATGCTGGTTCTTTGTTCATGGCGCGAAGACCACCGCGATTGTTTTGTCGTGAAAGGGCGATACCGGTGTTCTAATAACGAATTGTGAGGGACAAATCAAAGAACCGGATAGGATTTGATGTGCTTGATGAACATTGTGTCGCACAGTTGACAGCCCGGCGAAAAATCACTCTATAGCACTTTCATATACCCCAAATGTGACAGACGGAATTCATGTTATGTCCGCGCCAGCAGTAATCAAGAAGTTGCTTGTTGCCAACCGCAGTGAAATCGCCATACGCATTATGCGCGCGGCGACCGAGCTCGGTATCCGGACTGTGGCCGTTTATGCCAGGGAAGATCGCCTTGCCTTGCACCGCTTCAAAGCGGACGAGAGTTATCTGATCGGGAAAGACCTTGGACCGGTCAAAGCCTATCTGGCAATTGATGAAATTATCCGCGTGGCAAAGGCCTGTGGTGCCGACGGCATTCACCCCGGTTATGGTTTTCTATCCGAAAACCCGGATTTCGTTGATGCCTGTGGTGGGGCGGGAATTAAGTTTGTTGGGCCGGGCTCGAACATCATGCGGGCCCTTGGGAACAAAGTCTCTGCTCGAAATCTGGCCAAAGGCGCGGGGGTGCCGGTGATGCCGGCAACGGGCCCCCTACCCGAAGACGAAACCGAAATCAGGCGATTGGCGGATAAGGTCGGTTATCCCGTCATGCTGAAGGCGAGTTGGGGCGGCGGCGGACGCGGCATGCGCGTTGTTGAAGATGAATCCCGGTTGCTAGAGCAGGTCAGTGCCGGTCGACGCGAAGCGGTAGCGGCCTTTGGCAACGGCGAAGTGTATCTGGAGAAACTGGTCCGTCGAGCGCGGCATGTGGAAGCGCAGATTCTCGGTGACTATCACGGCAATCTTGTTCATTTGTTCGAACGCGACTGTACCGTTCAGCGGCGTAACCAGAAGGTTGTCGAGCGGGCACCGGCGCCCTATCTGGATGATGAGGGGCGAGAAAACCTGTGTCAGGCGGCCCTTCGACTGGCGCGTGAAGCCGGGTACGTCAATGCCGGTACTGTTGAATTCCTGATGGATGCGGATACTGGGAAGTTCTACTTCATTGAGGTCAACCCGCGTATTCAGGTGGAACACACGGTCACCGAAGAAGTTACCGGCATCGATATCGTCAAGGCGCAAATCCTGATTGCACAGGGCGGTCGTATCGGGGATATCGAATCTTCAGGCATTCCGTCTCAGGAAAACATAAAATTGAATGGTCACGCCCTTCAATGTCGGGTGACCACTGAAGACCCGGAAGCCAACTTTGTTCCCGACTATGGACGCATTCTCGCCTATCGCGGGGCGACAGGATTTGGCATACGTCTGGATGGCGGTACGGCCTATTCCGGGGCGGTAATCACCCGGTACTACGATTCTCTGTTGGAAAAGGTGACGGCATGGGCTTCAACACGTGATGGTGCTGTTCGTCGTATGGACCGGGCGCTCCGGGAGTTTCGTATCCGTGGTGTTGCCACCAACCTGGTGTTCTTGGAAAACCTGATCAACCATCCGGATTTTGCACCGGGGAATATCATAACCCGGTTTATTGACGAGACCCCCGAACTGTTCCATTTCCCGCGCCGGCGAGATCGGGCAACGCGTCTGTTGCGCTATATCGCGGATGTGACCGTAAATGGTAACCCGGAGGTTGCCAACCGACCAAAACCACCGGCTCATGCCTTGTTGCCGACCTTGCCGAAAGGATTGCCGCGCGCCGCCGTCCCGGGAACCAGGCAGAAACTGGATGACCTGGGACCAGAGGGTTTCAGAGACTGGATGTTGGGTGAAGAACGCTTCCTGATCACCGATACAACCATGCGTGATGCTCACCAGTCTCTACTCGCAACCCGCATGCGATCATATGACATGGTTCGCGCGGCCAATGCCTACGCGCGGGGTTTGCCGCAACTGCTTTCGCTCGAATGTTGGGGGGGGGTGCGACCTTCGACGTCGCCATGCGGTTCCTGAAAGAAGATCCCTGGGATCGGCTGAAAGATATCCGCGAGCGGGTTCCCAACGTGCTGCTCCAATGTCTGGTGCGAGGGTCAAACGGCGTTGGATATACCAATTATCCGGACAACGCCGTAAGCTATTTCATTGAGCGGGCAGCCGATGAAGGCATGGATATTTTCCGGGTGTTTGATTCGCTAAACTGGGCGGACAGCATGAAGAACTCCATAGAGTCCATTCTCAAATCCGGCAAATTGTGTGAAGCCGCGATCTGCTATACCGGAGACCTGTTTGATCCCCGCCGTCCAAAATATAATCTGGACTACTACGTTGCCATGGCGCGGGAGCTGAAAGCGACTGGTACGCACATCCTGGGAATCAAGGATATGGGTGGTCTGTGTCGTCCAGAAGCCGTGCGTGTGCTGGTGAAAACCCTGAAAGAGGAAACCGGCCTACCTATTCATTTCCATACCCATGATACAAGCGGAATTGCTGCATCTTCTGTTCTTGCCGCCGCCGAAGCCGGTGCCGATGCTGGCGACCTTGCCATGGACGCCTTCTCTGGCCTGACGTCCCAGCCCAATCTGGGTTCCGTGGCCCTGGCACTTCGGGATATGGGACGCGAAACCGGGCTCGATCCGGAGATCATTCGCGAATTTTCCAATTACTGGGAAGCGGTTCGCGTTCAGTACACGGCGTTCGAAAGCGACCTGCGCGCCGGTGCATCGGAGGTTTACCTGCACGAAATGCCGGGCGGACAGTTTACAAACCTGAAAGAACAGGCGCGTGCTCTGGGGCTTGCCGAACGCTGGCATGAGGTTGCCAAAACCTATGCAGATGTAAACCGCATGGTTGGGGACATCGTCAAAGTGACCCCCAGCTCCAAGGTGGTTGGCGACATGGCCCTTGCCATGGTGTCCAGCGGTGTCTCTGTAGAACAGGTCGAGGACCCGGACCATGATACGGTATTCCCGGACTCCATGGTCGCCATGCTGCGCGGTGAACTGGGCCAGCCGCCGGGTGGCTGGCCAGAAGCGCTACAGAAAAAAGCCCTCAAAGGCCAAAAACCCATTGAAGGGTTGCCCAGCAGCCACGTTCCCCCGGTCGACCTGGATGCGGCACGCAAGGATGCGGAAAGTGCTGCGCAGCGTCAGATCACAGACAACGAACTGGCGTCCTGGCTCATGTATCCCACTGTGTTCGCGGATTATGTTGCACACCGGCGCGATTACAGTCGTGTTGATGTGCTGCCCACGCCGGTATTTTTCTATGGCATGCAGCCCGACGACGAGATCGCCGTCGATATTGATCCCGGCAAGACCCTGATCATCCGCCTGATGGCGGTGGGTGATCCCGATGAATCCGGCAAACGCGAGGTCTTTTTCGAGCTTAACGGCCAACCCCGTATTATCAGGACCGATGATCGCAATCTGGCAACCACAATCCAGGCGGCGGAAAAAGCCAACCCAGATATGCCGGGACAGGTTCCGGCCCCCATGCCGGGTGTGGTTTCCACCATCACTGTTTCGGAAGGTCAAAAGGTTGACACCGGTGATGTTCTGATGACCCTGGAGGCCATGAAGATGGAGACCGCCATTACTGCACCCGTTGCCGGTACCGTGAGGCGGGTTGTGGCTTCCGTGAGCCAGCAGGTGGACGCCAAAGACCTCGTTGCTGTCATCGCAACAGGTGATTAGAAAAACGCCGAAAACCGACCGATGAGTCTTGACGTGAAAGCGCGCAGGCGTATACTCCGCCGCCAATCCCGAGGAAGCGGGTTTCTGGAAGGGTTTCCTTGCCAAAAACCACGGCCCGGTCGGACGTGACGAAAAACCGGATAAGGCCTGATCGGGCAATGAGACCCGCGAACGCGGACGCAATAACAAACCGATTGAACGTGTGAAAGGAGAGGCGCGCCATGTCAAAGCGTCTTGCATCAAAATACAAGATTAACCGTCGCCTTGGTGTGAACCTCTGGGGCCGTGCCAAAAGCCCCGTAAACCTTCGTGAATACGGCCCCGGCCAACATGGCCAGCGCCGCGCCAAGAAGCCATCCGACTTCGGTCTGCAACTCATGGCGAAGCAGAAACTCAAAGGTTATTACGGCAATATTTCTGAAAAACAGTTTCGCCGCTACTACGCCGAAGCCTCTCGCCGCAAGGGCGATACCTCCGAAAATCTGATTGGTATTCTGGAAACGCGCCTAGATGCGGTGGTTTACCGCATGAAATTCGTGCCGACGGTGTTTGCTTCGCGTCAGTTCGTCAATCACGGTCATGTCAAGGTCAACGGTGTGAAAGTGAACATTCCGTCCTACCGTGTTCGCGAAGGTGATGTCATCGAAGTTCGGGACAAATCCCGTCAGATCGGTCTGGTTCTGGATGCCATGGAAAGCCCGGAACGCGACGTGCCGGAATACATGACCGTTGATTACAAGAAGATGAGGGGGACCTTTGTAACCGTGCCGAAACTGGCCGATGTTCCCTATCCGGTTCAAATGGAACCCAATCTGGTGATCGAGTATTACTCTCGCTGATTGTAAACGCCTGCGAAGTACATGCAAAAAGGTTGGTTGCCAGGGCATCCGGCCTTTATTTACTGCCACGGCGGTCTAAAATACGTCATAATCTCATCGCATTTTGATTTCAGGGTTCGAGGGAGCAAAAATTCTATATTCCAATGTTGATTTAGAACTGCCCGCACCCGGAGACCACGATGGGTACAGCGCTAGAGCCTGAGTGGCGGGCTCGTCTCGCTGCAAGAACACAAACGAAAGGGAATCCAATGAAAGTCAACGTCAAGGAAGTCAAAGACAGGATATTGAGCGGCGACATGAGCCGCCGCGAGTTTACAAAAACGCTTACGGCGCTGGGTTTGACCACGGCCATGATGCCGTTAATTCCCGGCAAGGCCAATGCTGCTGGTAAAATCATGTATTTCACCTGGGGCGGATATGATGATCCGGCCTTCTGGCAGAAATACGAAGCCAAACATGGCGGCGCGCCGGATGTTTCTTTTTTCGCCAGTGAAGATGAAGGTCTTGCCAAGGTTCGTTCCGGTTACAAAGCCAGTGTCGGCCATCCCTGTTCCGATACGTTCCCGCGTTGGGTGCGGGCCGGTATCACCGAGAGTATGGACATATCCCGATTGCAGTACTGGGATGATCTGTGGCCCGAACTGTCCAGCCTGACCGATCAGTATGACGCCAACGGCAACGTTCTGTTTGCACCGTTTGACTGGGGCAACTCCTCCGTTGCTTTCCGGACAGATCTGGCACCGGAATATGTGGGCAACCCCTCCTGGGAAATCCTGTTTGATGAAAAGTATGCCGGTCGGCTGGCGACCTATAACTCACCGGGTGCCGGTGCTGCGGTGACCGGTTTGATCCTCGGGTTTGATCATGAAGACCTGTTTGCGCCGAGCGACGAACAAATTGCCCAGTTGCGCGCCAAATGGGCGGAACAGCGGCCGTTACTGCGCTATTATTGGGATGACCAGACGTCTGCCGAACAGGGTCTCGCCTCCGGTGAGCTGGTTGCCGCTTACTCCTGGAACGAAGCACCGGTTCGCCTGAAACGCCAGGGGCTGCCCGTTGAATACATGAATCCGAAAGAGGGTATTTTGTTCTGGGTGTGCGGTTTGACCAGGTTCGGCAATGGCCACGGTGGTGGCGATGACGAAGCGATATACGATTTTGTTAACGAAATGATGTCCCCGGAAGTCGGTAAGTACGTCTACGAAGAGTGGGGATACGGTCACTCCAACATGAAAGCGGCGGAAATGGCTGATCCGGCTATTCTTGAAGAAGTTAACCTGTCCAACCCCGGCGAGATGATGGCCGGCGGTATCTTCTTCCAGGATGTTCCGGATGATATTAACGACAAGCTTCAGGCCGCCTGGACGGAAATGCAGGCCGGCCTCTGATCAACCTTAGACAGGTTTCTGAAAACGCCTCGTTAAAACACGGGGCGTTTTTTATTTGTGCGTTTTCTACAAAGATTTCACTGGCACCGGGAATCGAACCGGGATTATGCTTATCCACAGACCAATAGAGACATCGGGTGTCACCATGCATAATCTACCCTTTGATCAGCCGGGTCAGTTTTACCGCGGCAATCTTCATACCCACTCCACCAACTCCGATGGCCGCCTTCCGTTGCCGGAAGTGGTCCGGAAGTATCGCGAGGCCGGTTACGATTTTGTTGCCATGACCGAGCACTTCATGCCCGCCTACGACTACCGTATTTCCGATACGCGAGACCTGCGAACGGATGATTTCACCACCCTTATCTCCGCTGAACTGCATCAGGGGCACACCTCGGTGGGAGAGCGATGGCATATTCTGGCCGTGGGGCTGCCTGTCGATTTTGAAAAACCGCATTTGCATGAAACCGCACCGGAGATCGCCCGCCGTGCTGCCGATGCTGGTGCCTTTATCGGTATCGTGCATCCTTCCTGGTACGGTTTGACAACCGAGGATGCCAAGACCATCGATTGCGCCCACGCCATCGAGATTTACAACCACGGTTCCCAGGTCGAGGTGGACCGTGGTGAGGATTGGCCGTTTTGCGATGCACTGTTGAACGAAGGCTGGCACCTAAACGGCTTCGCTACCGACGATGCTCATCAACTTACCCATGACTGGTTGGGTGGTTGGGTGAATGTGTTGGCCGATAGTCTTGATCCCGATGCATTGCTGACGTCCCTTAAACAAGGTCGGTTCTATTCATCACAAGGTCCGGAAATTCGTGCCGTCCGGATTGAGGGGGATGAAGTTCATATCTCATGCTCTCCGGCAAACCGGGTATCCATTCAAGGTCGCGGTTCGCGTAGTGCCAATTCAATGGGTGTCGGGATGGAAGACGTCACACTGCCCATTGATCGGTTTACAGACTCCTGGATGCGGATCACGGTCATTGACGAAAACGAAAAAAAGGCCTGGACCAATCCGATCTGGTTTAACTAGGCTCATGACCTATTAATTATTGGGTTATGCCTAGCTGAGTGTCTTAAAAAGAGACATAAAGCTAAGCATGGCAATGAATGAGGGAGGTTTGGGATTACAAAAGGTCTTGGGGCTGACCCAGATAACGACCTCAGATGACGTTTAACCCACCTCTCGGTGAATGCTCTACATTCACCTGTCGGTCAACGATTGTCTTAATTGCGTTAATTGATCCGAAGGGTCACTGTTGTTAAAACGCCACTCACATTCCTTCAAATATAGCCCGAATTGGGCCTTCGGGAGACCATTGAAACGGCGCATGTGACGCTTCGCCCCCTCTCGGGCCTGCTTGCAGGCCCTGCCGGGCAATGGGGTCAGAAATTCTCGATCCCCCTTCTCGGGCATGTACCATGCCCTGACAGGCAGCGATTGATGTGATTTCGGTCGTCCACGAAGCGTTCGGAATGGTTGATGCGCAAGTGGTGAAAGTCCGATATATCAAGCGCGTTATAGAGCGATTTGCATTCAATTTGGGTCATATCCGGCAGCTTTGAAATAATTTTGGCATTCCTGTTCTGAGTAGAGAGAGCATATGTCACCGACGGCTTTCCAGAGTTGATCAATCGTCCTTACCGCTTTTGCTCTGAGATGCGCTTTGAGTTTCGAGAAAGCCATCTCTATGGGGTTGAGATCCGGAGAGTATGGCGGCAGAAACAGCAGCCAGGCTCCCTTGCTTCGGATGGTCCGTTCCGCTTTCGGGCTTTTGTGGCTGGACAGATTGTCCATGATCACCACATCACCGGGGTTCAGGGTTGGGGCCAATTGTGTCTCAACCCATGTTTCGAAGATGTCGCGGTTCATCGGGCGATCAATGAGCCATGGTGCTGTCAGTCCTGTTGAACGAAGTCCGGCGATAAAGGTCTGTGTTTTCCAATGACCAAATGGTGCATGAGCCTTCAGGCGTTTACCTTTCCGACAGCGCCCCCGCAAGCGAACCATCTTTGTGTTTGTGCCGGTTTCATCGACAAAGACCAGGCGGTGAGCGGCTTTTGCCATAAGGGGTTGGCGTTTCTTCTTCCAAACCTCACGGGCTTTTGAAACGTCCAACCGTTTCTGTTCCGCCGCCAGCAACGATTTTTTTATATGTGTATCCCTGACGAATGAACCAGCGGGATACGGAAGACAGATGCACCTTCGTCCCCAAACCCTCAAGTTCTCGACACAGTTCTGCCATGCCGATGTCAGGCTGCTCCTCAATCCGGCGGATCAGAAAATCACCATGACCATCCAGCTTGGAATAACGCCAGCCGCCATCAGGTTTCGGCGTGGAAACCCCTTCTCTCGTCCAGTCATCCAGCCAACGGATCACGCAACTGGGAGAAAGCCCAAATTGACGGGCGGCGGACCGCCGAGAGTGACCCGCCTCAACGTAGCGAATAATTCGTGCACGTAAATCAACTGAATAGGCTTGCCCCATCACGATCCTCCATTCACTGCCTGAAAAAGACAGTGAAGCAGAGATCAACTGATTTGAGAATCCCTTAAATGATTCACACTGAATGCAAACCGCTCTAGCCTTTCCAGCCGTCGGAACAGCCGATGCTATCGGGCACCACTTTGCGCTCGATGATCGGCATCAAGGTGGCCGATGAGGCATCTGGAATGATCTTCGTGTAGACCCTTCCACCCCACTTCAACAGGCCGAAAACCGCGGCTTTTCCCGCAGAACCCCGCCCGCGCTTGCCTTTGCGCTTGCCGCCGAAGTAACGCGCGTCCACTTCGATCTCGCCGTCAAACAACGCCTCGCTCTCCGCGTCCAGCTCAAGCACGACGATCTCGCGCAGACGGAGAAAGAAATAGTCCGCCGTCTTGCGGTTCACCCCGCACAGCCTGGCCGCCGTCAGCGCCGTCGAGCCAGACACAAAATGCTCCATCAGACGATCTTGCTTATACACACTCAGACGGCTCTTGCCCATAACACCCATTATAACTCCAAATCCGAGCTATCTGAGTCAGCCCCAAATACTGGAATCAGGCAAAGCACCACATACACAAATACAACAGCTCAAACCCAACAATTTCCACTGGCTCATGCCTATCTGAGTGTCTTAAAGAGGGGCATAAAGCTAAGCATGGCAATGAAAAACAAGTATGCGGCCCGTTCAAGAATTTCCGAAGCTAAGATTCGGGCTGTGGTAAAGTGCTTTGCAGCTGATCTCACGGCCCTTCAAATAACCCGGATTTGTGATCTGAGCCGCAATACGGCGAACCGTATCTATCGCGGTTTGCGCGAGCGGGTCTTCCAGGCATGCGAAGCCAGGTGTCCGCTGTTCGGCGTTGTCGAGGTCGATGAGAGTTTCTTCGGGCACGGGCGCGTCAAGGGCAAACGCGGTCGTGGCGCTTATGGCAAGACGGTTGTCTTCGCCATCTTTGAGTGCGACGGCCAGGTTTATACGGAGATCGTACCCGACTGCTCAAAGCCCACGTTACAGGGCATTATCAGGGGCAATGTCGATGCCAGGACCGTCATCAACTCCGATGGCTGGCGGGGCTAGAGCGGACTCGTCGAGCTCGGCTACGGGCATTGCCGCGTCGACCATTCCAGGAACGCGTTCGCACGAGGGCTGCCCATATAAATGGTATAGAAGGCTTCTGGGGCAGGGCGAAAGTCCGCCTCGCCAAGTTCAAGGCCCTGCCCAAACACACTTTCCGTCTGCACCTGAAAGAAACCGAATGGCGAGACAATCATCGACGTGACGACAAGTATAAAACTCTGCTAACCTACCTAAGGAAAAACACTCTCACCTAAGCATGACCCATATTTAATCAGGATGGTGCAGGCTTATGACGCCCGGAGAGACATCATGAAACATCAGATCGGTCTCTCAAAATTCAATCAATTCAGCCTGCATCAGGCGTTTTAATGCCGCTGCCCACGTCACAAAGAGACAGAGCACTGGGTACCTTACTTGGGGTGGCCCTCGGTGATGCTTTGGGCATGCCGACCCAGACAATGTCGGCGAAGGAAATTCAGGATAACTACGGCATCATTAAGGGTTTTCTTTCGCCGTGTAAGGCACAGCCAGTTGCACAAGGATTACGTGCCGCTTGTGTAACCGACGATACGGAGCAAACTCTGTTGCTAGCGAAACACCTGATCAGGTGGCAGGGCTCGTTTCAGGAAATCGAATGGGCTTCAGAGCTTCTCGCCTGGGAAGAAGACGTGAAGGCACGAAATCTTCACGATTTGCTGGGGCCGTCAACCAAACAGGCACTAACCAATCACCTTAGTGGCATGCCCACAAGCGAAACAGGTCGCAAAGGCGATACGAACGGTGCTGCAATGCGCATCGCACCCATTGGCATTGCGACCGAAATTGAACCGGTTGAAGAGTTTGTTGATCAAGTGGCTATGACATGTCGTATCACTCACAATACAGTTGTTGCGATGACCTCCGCTGTTGCCGTCGCCGCAGTAATCAGTGCTGGTATTGATGGCGCGGATCATAAACAAGCCGTTTCATTCGCCTTGAATGCTGCCAAAGAGGCCGAGCGTCGGGAACCGCAGAAGGACTTAAAATTCATATTTTCACGCATTACAGACGCTATTGAACTGGTGGATCAATCTGATCCCGAGCGGGTGGTTGACATGATTATTGAAAACATTGGAACCAGTGTTCTGGCATCTGAGTCCATACCGGCGGCCTTCGCCGTATTCAGACTGTCTGGCGGGGATGCATGGAAAGCAGGATTGATTGCGGCGAACATGGGGGGGGATACGGATACCATTGGGGCCATCGCTTCCGGCATGTGTGGCGCTTGCAGCGGTGCCTCTGCGATGCCCGAGGAGGTGCTGGCAAATCTGATCGACGTCAATGATTTAGATTTGGATGATGTTGTAGAAAAGTTGCTGAACTTGAGGTTTGAAAGAGCAGGCAAGACAGTCGAATTGGAGCGTGCAATATGAGTACGGGTCGGTTGTTGCAACTCACCAGCGTCATCATTGATATCGTCTATCGTGTCAAAGCTGTTCCACCGCCGGGTGGGGAAGCGGGCGTCCGGGATTGCAACATCTATGCTGGCGGGGGATTTAACCTCCTAACGGCGGCGCAGCGTTGCGGGTTGGACGTCGCATATGGCGGCGTCCATGGATCCGGTTTATTTTCTGACATGGCCCGTGAAGCTCTTCGACGTATCGGTGCACCGATACTGCAACCACAATTGAAAGTTGCCGATCAGGGCAGTTGTGTCGTACTGATTGACGACAATGCAGAGCGGACGTTCATCACCAAAAGCGGCGCGGATGACAATTTGAATGCTGAGTGTCTTTGTGACGTTCCCACAAAAGATTTTGATTGGCTGACCCTGTCAGGCTACACGCTGGTTTATTCCAATGCCCATGTACTGGGTGACTGGGTGGTGGCCCGGGCGGGGAACTCAAATCTTGTCTTTGACCCTTCACCGGCGGTTCCGGGAATCGATAAAGATTTACTCAACTCGGTTTTGAGATCTTCCCTGTGGATTAGTACAAATAGTGAAGAAGCAAAGTTGATGACCGGCGAGACGACACCGGAAAATTCAACGGCTAATCTGTTTCGGCATGTTAAAAGTGACTCCGGGGGTGTTGTTGTTCGCGATGGCGCGAACGGTTGTTGGGTTATGACATCAGGGGAACCTGCATGCCATGTTCCTGGATATGCCGTAAATTCGATCGATACAAACGGTGCTGGCGATACGCACATCGGCGCATTTTTGGCAGGATTAACCATGGGAAAAAGCGCGTATGAAGCCGCTGATTTTGCAAACGCAGCGGCGGCGCTATCCACAACGTGGCAAGGGCCTGCGGCGGCACCAGGCGTTGCCGAGATCAATTCCCTGATCAAGGGGGAAGATTATTCTCTGACAATTGATGTGCCAGGCAGTGGTCCGCACGAAACCCGCATGGATAAAAGTGACAAATCTCGATCTATGGAACAGGGAGATTTACGATGAAGACATCTTTCAGAAAATTCACAGCAATAGCCTTAGCGGCGCTGGGTGTCGGTATGGTGACGATTTCTGCGCAGGCTGCGGAAATTCGGGTCCTGAACTGGAAAGATTATGGAACGGATGCCGATTGGGCCGTTGCTGCATTTCAGGAACAAACCGGTCATACAGTCGTTCATGATTATTTTAACTCCGAGCAGGAGATGCTGACCAAGCTGCGCACCAATCCCGGGGCCTATGATGTTGTTCTGATAAACTCGGCGTATACGGTTCAAGCCAAGGATGAAGGTCTGATTGGCAGCATTGATACATCGGAAATTTCGAATTTTTCCGATCTCGCTCCAAACATGGCGACAAATGCTGATCTGGTTCCCGGTGGTGACGTTTATGCTGTTGCCTGGACCTGGGGGCTGACATCATTTGCTGTCAACACCAATGAAGTAGAACCGGTGCCGGACTCCATTGGCATCTTCTGGGATCCTGCATACAAGGGACGCATTGGCTGGCGTGACGATCCGCTTGAATCCGTTCAGTTTGCCGCGCTGGCAACCGGTCAGGATATCAATAATATCAGGGACCTGGATGCGGTTAAGGAGAAACTCACTGAGCTCATGCCCCAAATTCAGGCGTTTTGGAGTTCTGAAAATGACTGGAACCAGTTTATGGCCGCGGGTGATTTTGTCATTGCGCCCATCTGGAGCGGCTCTGCGAATAGATCCATGTCCAAAGGTCTGCCGGTTCAGTTTGTGGTGCCCATTGAGGGCGCCATCGGCTGGCTGGATGGCCTGTCCATTCCGACCACTTCAAAGAACAAGGATGCCGCCAGGGCGTTTATCAACTACATGATCGATCCAGCATTCTACGTGCAATGGGCCGAAGGCGGTGCACCAGCCTCGGCCAATGCCCGGGCCGCCGCCGCGCTCCCGGTCGATAATTTCAACCGCAAGGTTCTTGGCGATCCCGCTGTTGTTGCACGGGTTCAGTTTATGCAACCGGTTTCTGACGACGAACGGAAGACTTATCTTGAGATGTGGCAGGAGCTGAAAGCGTCTCAATAGGATTCGTCGCATATGGTGTCGTGAGTTTGTGGGATAACGTGACGTTTGAAAATGACTACCGCCGTTTCATTTTTCAGGCGCGATACAATTCGAGCCGCGACACTTGTAACGCCCGCCTATTTATGGCTGACAGTGGCGATCTTTTTGCCGCTGTCGGCCATGCTTTTTTTCAGCTTTCTGACCGAGGCTCCGTTTGGTGGACGGGCCTGGGATGTCACAATACAAAACTACGTTACGTTCTTTGAAAAAGCTGTATACCCGAAACTTCTCTGGAAATCACTGAACCTTGGCCTGACAGTCACCGGGTTTTGTGTGCTTATTGGATATCCCTGTGCGTATGTTTTGGCGAAAACCATCAAGGGCCGATCCAGAGAAGCCTTGTTCCTGCTGGTCATTCTGCCGTTCTGGAGCAACAGTCTGGTCAGGGTTTTTTCCTGGGCCATTGTTTTGCGGGGAAATGGTGTCATTGATGCGTTTTTGAACCAGATCCTTCCGTTTGATGTTTCGCTGAACCTGATGTTCAGTTATCCGGCGATCGTCATCGGACTGGTTCATTCCTACCTGCCGTATGTCATTCTGACGTCCTATCTCGCGCTCCAGGCCATTGACGACAATCTGATCGACGCCGCCAGGTCTATGGGTGCGAAGAGTTGGACTATTCTCTGGCGCATCATCCTGCCTTTGTCCCTGCCCGGATTGGCGGCCGGGGCGATCCTGATTTTTGTTCCGGTTGTCGGTTCCTTCATGGAGCCGAGAATTCTGGGTGGTCGTGTCGGAACCTACTATGGAACGGTCATTGAAGATCAGTTTACCGCCGTGTTCAATTGGCCCTTGGGTGCAGCACTTTCGTTTATCCTGCTCGGCGTGGTGCTGGTTATCCTGGCGCTGTCTCGCCCCATTCTCAAGAGGGCACGATGAATCGCCGCCGTTTATTGTTGAATGTTTTTGCCCGGAGCTATCTGGGGCTCGTTCTGTTTTTTCTCTATGTACCCATTCTGGTCATGGCGGCGATGTCGTTCAATGTATCGGAGTTTTATCAACTGCCGTTCACGTTCACCACGGATTGGTACGTGGCGTTGGCGAGAAATGACGAGATCATGGACGCGGCGCTGCGGAGTCTCTGGACTGCCGGTGTCACGACAGTCATTGCAACGACCATCGGGACTGCCGCATCAATTGCTTTTTTCCGGTATGATTTTCCAGGCAAGTTCATTTTGCAGGCTCTGTTGTTCCCGCCCATTGCCATACCCTGGCTGATAACCGGCACGGCCATGTTGATCTTTTTCTTCTCTGTCGGTTTGGGTCGAGGAACACCCACCGTCATTATCGGTCATGTAGCACTGGCAATTCCCTATGTGATTGTCGTCGTCACAGCCCGTTTGAAAACCTTTGATCGGCAATTGGAAGAAGCCGCGCGATCTCTGGGTGCCCGTGGTTGGGAAGTCACCCGGTATATTACTTTGCCCTGGATCGCCCCGGGTGTTATCGCGGGTGCTTTGTTTGCCTTTGCCGTTTCGTTTGATCAGTTCGTTGTTTCCTATTTCCTGGCCGAACCGGGTGACAGTACCCTACCGGTGATAATCTATTCGGCCATCCGGAAAGGTTTCACACCGGAAATCAATGCTGTTTCTACAATCATCATCTTCATTTCCATGGCGCTGATGGTGCTGGCAGCCCGGTACTTCAAGTTTGCAGGAGAGCGGTGATGGCCGAGGTGCAGGTATCCAATGTCACCAAGTCGTTTGGCTCTTTCCGGGCCCTTGACGATGTCTCCATGGTTTTTCCCGATGGGCAATTTTTTGGCCTGCTCGGCCCCAGCGGTAGTGGTAAGACGACATTGCTGCGAACCATCGCCGGATTTATCTATGCGGACCATGGAAGCATCAGGATTGGCGGCTCCCCGGTAGATAGCATTCCTGTCGAAAAGCGTGAAATCGGCATGGTGTTTCAAAACTACGCCCTCTTTCCGAATATGAGTATTGCCGACAACGTCGGATTCGGACTCCGTGTCAGAAAGGTGCCATCCGATGCCCTCAAACGACGCGTGGCTGGTGCGCTTGATCTGGTTCAACTCGGTCATTTGGGTAATCGCCGTCCCCACGAATTGTCAGGTGGGCAACGCCAACGGGTAGCCCTCGCGCGGGCGGTGATTACCAATCCTCGGGTTCTGTTGCTCGATGAGCCGTTGAGCGCGTTGGACAAGGCGTTGCGGGTGGATATGCAGATTGAGCTGAGACGCATTCAGCGGGAGGTTGGCATCACCACGATCTTTGTGACTCATGATCAGCAAGAGGCCCTGGCCCTCAGCGATAGGGTTGGCATCCTGAAAGACGGGCGTCTGGTTCAGG
Organism: Rhodospirillales bacterium; assembly: GCA_963921245.4. Classification (GTDB taxonomy): domain Bacteria; phylum Pseudomonadota; class Alphaproteobacteria; order Rhodospirillales; family Casp-alpha2; genus JABJGO01. Next base: position 2,329,067 of record CAWUEY030000001.1, read on the forward strand.
AGGGCACGCCGCGTGAGGTGTACGCAAACCCGGTGGATGAATTCACCGCACGGTTTCTCGGCGAAGCCAACGTGTTTCACGGAGAGGTCGAAGCGGAAGGGCTGCGCCTTGCTGATGGCAGTTTGATTCATCCCGGTGAATTGCCGAGAGATAACAAGACCGGATATGCCCTTGCGGTGCGGCCTGAACACATGACTGTATCTGTTGTTGTGCCAGAAACGAGCGCCGCGCAAAACGCCATCAAAGTGGAAATGCAGCAGAAGATTTTTGCCGGTGCCTCGGCAACCTGTGTCCTGAAATGGCAGGATCAGGTGTTGAAGGCCCTGTCAAAAGACGAGGCACTTGCCAATCTTCCGGATCACGGTGAGGTATGGTTAAGCTGGTCTCGTGAAAACACCATTGCGATCCCCACAAAGTAACACGTTGCCTCTGGCCCGGAGAAATACCATCACCATCTTGCACGACACCCGGCAGGTTGATCTAACCACGAAATGAATGAACCGGCGGCCCTTGCCAACATGATCAAGACCGCGCGGGCCTCTCGGTCGCCAGAAGAAGTATGCGGAGGCGCGGGATTGAACGCCTCTTCAAAATCATCGAAGGTGGGCGGGCCACCAAAGAAGCTGTCGCTGAAACTGTCGTTGTCTTCACTCACGGTCCGATTGCTCAGGGGGGCAAGAACAAGGCTGAAACCATGCTACAGGGCCGGGTGGTTCACTTGAAGAGTATGGTCCTCCAGTTCCGAAAAACCTGTTTTCACTATTCTTTTTTCTCATTCCACGACAAACAGCGGTGCGAAGGTTGCCGGGGCAAGAGAGCCTGCTGATCCAATCACATCGACGTTTTCGGTATTGACGAGCTGAATGGCGGGTCCGGCGTGCTGAATATCGAGTTTGCCTTCCAGAAACCGCACCGCCTGTTCAACGCCTAGCTGCCCCTGCTTGACGGGAAAGTCGGTAGGCGCGGCGAGTATCCGCCCGCGTTTCAGGCCCCGATAGACGGCGTGGGTGAAATAGTCCGCCATGACCTTGACCTGATCGGTGAGCCCTCGGGACCGTAACACGCCCACGGCGGCTTCTGCCGTAACGGCACTGCCGACGATGTAGTCGATATCAGGAGCTTCTTCCAAAGCTTCTTCAATCAACAGTAGTTGAATTTCTCTCCCTGTGTCGCCGTACTTCGTGGTAACGATGTCGACCGAACTGTTCAAAAGGGCGGTGCGGAACCCTTCTTCCACAAAGGGAACCCAGCCCGAGCCGAGCGGGCCGGGAAACCAGGCGACACGAACCCGGGGTGTTCCGGCGGGATGCAGGGAAGCGAGGTACTCGCCGATTTTTTGTCCCATGGTGATCCAGGACACCCCGGTTTTAGCACTGATACCGTCATCGGCAATATCATTGACGACCGCGGTTACGGGAATGTTCTCCGCGATTTCCAGCACCGTTTCGGTCAGTCCCTGAAAACTGACGGTTCCAACGACCAGAATATCGGAGGATTCTGCGCAGGCCTTGATTTGTGCGATTTGCCGTTCGAGGTTCGGATACCCGCCCGCTTCAACAACCTGTAACTGCACACCGAGGCGGCGGGCTTCTTCCACCATGCCGTAGTTCACACTGAGCCAATAGGCGTCTTTCAGATGCGGATAGGAAGCGCACAATCGCCAGGGTTTGCTCGCTTTCTCAAGCGGCTTGTACTCAATCGCCCGGGATGGGCTTTGATAGTCATAGGGTGTTTCCCAGGTTTCCAGAAGCCACGTTGTGTCATCGGCTTTCACGGGTGCCATTCCCGTCAACGCAACGAGACCAAGGGATATAACAAGGGCGGCGGCGCAAGTTTTTGTCATTTTCCGGCAAATTAAGATACGATGTCGAGATTGATCATTGATAACGCGATGAACGGATGATTGCACGTTTCGGAATTGCCGGGCGACTGTTTTTGGCTTTCGTTTGTATTGCTGGGTTCTCTCTGGCGTCCGGTGCGGGCGGCTGGTGGATTTTGCAGAACGTTGAAAAAGCCCAGATTTCCATTGTTGAAAAGGCGATGCCCGCCGTTGCCGATGCGCGAAAAGTCGCGGAAATTGCTAATGAAATCGTGGCCCGGATTCCGTTGCTCAACAGTGCAGACAATCAGGCCGCCCGCGAACAACAGGCGAGCATTCTGTTCCGTCAGGCGGAAAACCTACAACAGGTCCTCAAGCGCACCAGTGACCACGGGTTCCGCGATAGCCGCTTTGAAACACTGGATCAGTCGGCGGAGACCTTGATCCTGTTGATCCAGGAAGAGAACGATCTGGTATCCCAGCGCATCGGTTTGTCAGAAGAACTGGCGCAAACTGTCAGGGAGTCCCTGGAAGCCGCGCAAGGATTGTCGGACCTGTCTGAAACGTTGGTCTCCAATGCCGCGTCCGGGGCGACGGCGGTGATTTCCAATCTATATGAGCTCGTGGAAACGCAGGATCGCATTGATGACTCCATGAATGCGCTGGACCGATTGCTGGAAGAAGACCTCTATCTCATGGAGCGTATGTTTGAGCTCCGGTTGCGAGCGTCGCAGACGGGATTGCTGCTCAACCAGTTATCGAGCGCCGGTTCACTGGACGAGATTGACTGGATTGAAGAGTCCTTCACCAGCAACGTCAGGATTTTGAGCCGTCGCATTCAGGGAATTTCCGACCCTGTCCGACGACAACAGGCGGACGCCATGCTGAGGCGGCTTGTTGAAACCGGAGAGGGGGCCGGTAATGCATTTTTGTTGCGTGGCCGTATCCTTGATCTGGAACAAGACATCAGTGAGTCGGGGAGCCGAAGCCGGGAGTTATCCGAAACACTAAGCGCTACAGTGCTAAATCTGGTGGACCTGGCGCAGGGCCTTGCGGACGATGCGGCCCTTGAAGCCGAGAACGCTGTGGAGGCCGGACTGTTGACGTTGTTGTTGCAGACTCTCATCTTCCTTGTTGTTGCCGGGTTGATTATCTGGCTCTACGTGCAACGGAATGTGATCCGGCGCATTCACTCGCTGGCCTCGACCATGGGTCGACTGGCAACCGGCGATCTCAAGGCGCAGGTTGTTGACGAGGGAAACGACGAATTGTCGTACATGGCGAAAACCGTTCAGGTGTTTCGCGACCAGGCCGTTGTGAAACAGGAATTGGAGCGCGAGCGTGATCGGACGGAGGCGGAACTGCGGCGTCACAAAACCGAACTGGAAAACCTCGTTTCCGAGCGAACCGCACAGTTGTCGGAAATGAACCAGCAACTGCAAACGGAAGTGATCAATCACGATGAAGCTCGGGCCCGTGCCGAACGGGCCAATGCCGCCAAGACAGAGTTTCTGGCGGCCATGAGCCACGAAATCCGTACACCCATGAACGGCATATTGGGTATGCTGCGGTTGCTGGGCGATACATCTTTGAGTGAAGAACAACGATCACGACTATCCGTCGTACGATCTTCAAGCCAGACGTTGTTGGGTATCCTCAACGATATTCTGGATTACTCCAAGGTGGAATCCGGGGAAGTTCATTTGGTTCCCGAGGACTTCGAACTCCGGCAATTGATCGACGATATTGTCGCGCTGATGCGGTTCAGGGCAACGGAGAAGAATGTTGCACTGAAAATGCAGTTTGATGATGGCCTGCCTCGTGTGCTCTATGGGGATGCACGAAAACTCAGTCAGGTTCTGCTGAACCTGATCGGCAATGGTCTTAAGTTCACCGGCGAGGGTTCCGTTCATGTCGCGATATCACGTGATGACACCACAACGCAAGGAGTAGGTCTCCTGATACAGGTTTCTGATACGGGCATCGGTATCAAGCCGGAAGACCAGGAGGGGTTGTTCAAAGCCTTTCATCAGGCAAATGACGAAATCTTTCGCCAGTACGGCGGTACCGGGCTGGGGCTGGCAATCTGTCGTCGTCTGGTTGAAGCCATGGGTGGGGCGATTGGTGTGGAAAGCACCTATGGTGAAGGCAGCCGCTTCTGGTTCACCGTGAAACTTTCGGAAGGCAATGAAGAGGCTTTGCGACGTGTCAATGCGTCCCTGCCGGAGCCATTGGAGATGGCGAAACCCTTGAGCCTTCTTCTTGTGGAGGACAATGATATCAATGCTCTGGTAGCCCGGACGTTCCTTGAAAAGATGGGGCATTCTGTCAAGCACGCGGAAACCGGCGAAGATGCCGTTCAAATTGCGGATGAGAGCACCTTTGATGCAATCCTGATGGACATATCATTGCCCGGCATCGACGGCATTGAGGCTACGAGACGTATTCGTGAACAGAATGACGGGCGCCTGGCGGCGATTCCTGTCATTGCCATGTCGGCGCATGTGTTCCAGAATGAAATCGCTATCGTGCTGGAAAGCGGCATGTCGGCATTTGTCGGCAAACCTGTATCACCGGCGCAACTGGCCGCTGTGATTGAAAGCGTGGTTGCAGACCCGGACCAGCAGGTAGCGCCCGCCGCCGCAGTGGATGCGGGCACCGTTGATGAGCATCGCGAGGTGCTGAGTAGGGATGTATTGAATGAAGATCTGACGGTGCTCGGCGATGAGCGCGTGTCTCTGATGATAAATCGTTTTCTGGAACAATCCGATGGCGTTATGGCGAAACTGGAGCAGACCGTTGATCAACAGGACTGGGCCGGTGTTGCCTACAACGCGCACTACCTGAAAGGCAGCGCCGCCAGTCTCGGTTTGCAGCGCCTGGATTTTAGCGCCGGGGTATTGGAGGCCGTTGCGAAAGAGCATGGCGGCGAAAAAGCGGACGAGGCCTTAGCGGCTGTGCGTAAGGAATACGGTCTTGCCGTCGGCGCGTTACAGGAACAGCACGCCGGGTTGCTCGCGGGTGGGAACGATCATCTAGCATCAATCTCGACGGCGAATATGTAACCTTCACAGTGAACGGTGACGATAATCTCCGGCAGCTTCGGGTCGGCTTCCAGTTTCCGGCGTAATCGCCGCACAAGCACATCGATGGTCCGATCGTTGGGGTCCCAGGTGCGATGCGTGATTTGATTGAGCAGGTGATCCCGGCTGAGAACAACACCCGGCCGGGCAACAAAGGCCGACAGCAATTCGAACTCCGCCCGGGTTAGGGGAATGGTGCTGCCGTTCACGGTCTGCAACCGGCGGGTCCTGAGATCGAACAGGTGCCCGGCAAATCGTTTCACCGGCAAGTCCTGTAGCGATCCACGCACAATCCGGCGCAACAGGGTTTTGACCCGCGCGATGAGTTCTCTGGAGTTGAACGGCTTGGTGATGTAGTCGTCAGCACCGATCTCCAGGCCGATAATCCGGTCCACATCGTCTGTGCGGCCGGTAACCAGAATGATGCCGATACTGGATCGGGCGCGGAGCTGGCGGGTGATGTCGAGGCCGTCTTCCCCAGGCAGGTTAATATCAAGCAGGATCAAATCGGCGGGATCGCGCTCCAGAATGGTACGCATGTCCGGCCCGTTGGCGGCTTCGCTGACCCGATGGCCTGCCGCTTCCATATATCCGGACAGCTTGGCACGCGTTACGTCGTCGTCATCCACAACAACAATATGGTGTGTCTGGGATGTTTCATGCACCGGTATTTATCTCCCGATTTTTGATCACCAGATTATTAACATTTATTCATATTTATTCACAATTCATATTTATGAGGGCAGAATGTCATTCACAACTATGCCCTACTATAGCGCGGTGAAGACGACCAACGCGAAGATGGAAGCAGAGGTGGTCAACAGAACCTGCGGTCCAACAGCAGGGCACATCAATCGATGCGGTAATGTTGCCGCCTCAACAAGGAGACGAAACGTGAAGACATTGACGAAAAAACTTATGGCAGGCACCTTTGCCACCGTGATGGCTCTGGCAACCGGTACTGCCTATGCTGCGGACAGCAGTGAACCGATCAAGATCCCCATCAAAAACTGGTCCAGCCAGATCGTGATGGCACATGTGATTGGCGGCATATTCGAAAGCATGGGCAACACGGTTGAGTATGTCCCTGTCGACAACCAGGCCAGTTTCGAAGCTGCCCGTGTTGGTGACATCACCATCCTACACGAAGTATGGCAGTCCACCATGCAGAACGCCTATTACAATGCCATGGAAAAAGGCGGCCTGATTGACGCCGGAACCCATTCTGCGGAAACCCTGGAAGAAATGGGTGTGCCGAACTGGGTGATCGAAAAAGATCTGTGCCCGGGGCTGCCGCGCTGGGAAGCGCTGAAGGATTGCTCCGCCGCTTTTGCCACACCTGACTCCGGTGGCAAGGGCCGTTGGCTTGAAGGTCCGCAAAGCTGGCACGGCGATGTCATGCCGAACCGCCTGAAAGGTCTTGGCCTCGACGATACATGGACGGTCAAGTTCGCCGGTGGTGCCGATGCCCTGTGGACGGAACTGGAAGCCGCCAAGAAAGAAGGTCGTGGTACGGTTATTTTTAACTGGACCCCGAACTTCACGGATGCTGAGGGTTTTACCTTCATTGAATTTCCGCCCTACTACGACGGTTGCCGGATTGCTGATGGCGGCACCGTTGAAACCACGGGCTGTGGCTCGCCGAAAGGCTGGCTGAAGAAGGGGGCTTTCTGGAAATTCCCGAAAACCCATCCCAATGCCTATCGAGCGTTTTCTCAACTAGAGTTCAATACGCCGCAGATCGGTGCCATGGCTGCCTTGGTTGATATCGACAAAATGACTCATGCCGATGCCGCCAAAAAATGGCTGGCCGACAACGAAGACGTCTGGAAGCCCTGGACCGTTTCGGTTCTCGGTGAAGGAAACTGATACAAGGTTCCCAAATAAAAGTGCCTGAAGGCACTGTCTATTTTTCTGGTTCCCCTCCTGTTTGAGGGGAACCAGTTTCTTTGTCCGAGACCGACAAGCGGCGTTTTATCCAAGCGAAGTGTTTACCCGGAGCGGATAAGGACTAAACTTGCACAATAAGCCGGGATGCAACACAGACCTGAAAAAACCGAGGGATATGCCATGTCAGATGGGGGACTCCAGTCACAAGGCTCACCGGTCATCAGGTGTGAGTCCGTTTATAAAATCTTCGGAAAGAATGCCGGTTCGCTGCTCAATGGCTCAAACGGGTTTATTAATCAGGCTGAGGCAGCAGCGGCCAGTTGCATCGTCGGGGTGAACAACGCCTCGTTTGAGGTGCAGGCTGGTGAGCTTCTGATCATCATGGGTCTTTCCGGTTCGGGCAAGTCGACATTGTTGCGCTGTATTACCCGATTATCGGATGCCACTGCCGGAAAAATTCTCATCGAAGGCGAAGACATCCTGACCATGAATCCGAAGGAACTGCTTGAGGTTCGTCGCAGCAAGATGGGCATGGTGTTCCAGAACTTCGGGCTTCTCCCCCACAAGACCGTCCTTGAGAACATCGCTTTCCCGCTGCAAGTCAAAGGCGGCACCACCAAGGAAAGTGTTGAGCGCGCCCGCGACATGACGCAACTGGTGGGCCTACAGGGGCGTGAGAATTATTTCCCGCGCGAACTGTCCGGCGGCCAGCAACAGCGTGTCGGTATCGCCCGTTCCCTGGCGGTGGAGCCGGATATCTGGTTCCTGGACGAGCCTTTTTCCGCGCTCGATCCGCTAATCCGCCGCGAGATGCAGGACGAATTCCTGCGCCTGCAGGCGGCGCTGAAAAAAACCATTCTGTTTGTGACCCACGATTTTGACGAGGCGCTCCGATTGGCTGATCGTATCGCCATCATGAAAGAGGGCGTGATCGAACAGCTCGACACACCCGCCAACATCGTCCTCAATCCGGCGACAGAATACGTCCGCAAATTCACCGAGGAAGTGCCCCGGGAAAAGGTTCTAAAAATAGAATCCGTGATGGATGCGCTGGATGCTTCCGAAGACCTCTCCGACCTGACGGTTTCCAGGGATGCCATAATCGAAACGGTTGCCGAAGCCATCCTGAACCAGAGCAAGCCGGTCGGCGTCACCGATGACAGCGGCACCCTGGTCGGCAGCCTGCATGCCTCGCATGTGGTCAAGGTGTTGTTTGGCCAGCATACCGGCGAACAGTAACGGGTGGGCACCGCGTTCATGTTCAGATTGTCCCTCCAATCGAAATTGACGCAGTTCACCGTCCTGCTGTTGGTTTTTGCCGCCTTGTGCCAGATCATTGGCCCGTCCGAGGACGGTAGCGGAAACTACCTGTGGCGGTTGCCGCCCCTGTTGAAAGAGATACCGTTCCTGATCAACGATCTGGTCCGTGGGCTCATGTTCGAATGGATGCCTATCGATGTTTACGATCCGACCATTGAGGAATATGAGCAAAAACCCCTGTTCCGCGAGATCACGAGGGCCGTTTCGAGCGCGTTTCTGTTCATTATCGGTGCCGTTCGGGAACTGATCCTGGGGGGCTCCAAGACCATCGTTGCCTTCACCAGCTGGGATTTTCTGCGTGACAATCCGTGGGCGGATTGGCCCGCCCTGCCGTGGACAGTGGTTGCTGGTTGGGCCATGGTTCTGGGCTACAGATTACAGGGCTGGTGGATGGCCATTCTTGCCGGTTTGGCCAGTCTTTATATCTCCATTTTCGGGCAATGGGCGCCGTCTATGAAGACCCTGTCGTTCATTCTGATTGCGGCACCTGTTTCGGTATTTATCGGACTGGTTTTCGGCATTCTGGCCTACAAGAACAAGGTCATTGAGGCGCTCCTCAATCCCTTGCTGAACGTGGCCCAGACCATGCCACATTACTCTTATCTGGTACCGATCATCGTGCTGTTCGGGGTTGGTGATCATGCGGCGGCATTGGTGACCATCCTGTTTGCAACACCGTCCATGGTTCGGCTGGTGCTGCTGGGGCTCAAGAACGTTCCGACAGATGTGGTCGATGCCGGTAAGATGAGCGGGTGCAGCGAGTTTCAGATGCTGTTCAAGGTGCTAATACCGACGGCCAAACGCGATGTCCTGATCGGCGTTAACCAGGTGGTCATGCAGTGCCTGTCCATGACCGTCATTGCGGCGTTTATCGGTGCGCAGGGGTTGGGTTCCAACCTGCTGATAGCGTTAAACTCGCTTCGCATCGGCACAGGCCTTGAAATCGGTATCTGCATCGTTCTGATCGCCGTTGTGTTCGACAAGATGTCGCTTGCCTGGGCCCATAAACAGACGGACTACTTCGCCGATCTTTCCTTTGTTGAGCGCCACAAGCCCCTGTTGATATGCGGGGTCATTCTCGTTACCGGGGTCTTGCTCGCCATGGCGGGTTCGTTGCTGTTCGAGGAGGGCTTCAACTATTTTTACATTGTGCCCCACAACAAGGGCATTACAACAGCACCCTTCTGGCAGGCAGGCGTGGACTGGGTCTGGGATACGTTCTTCTATATGCTGAAGACCTTTAACGAGTGGTTGATTACCAGCGTGCTGGTACCCATGAGGGATTCCTATCTTGCCATGCCTGTCATTGCCACGTTCGTGCTGGTCATGGGCATTGCCTATATTCTGGCCGGTGTCCGCTCCGCTCTGATCGTTTGTGGGTTTTTGCTGTTCATCGCGCTTTCGGAATACTGGGACCGCGCCCTGATCACCATGTACATGGCAACCTTCGCCGTCATCGTATCCGGGGTCATCGGTGTCACATTGGGTTCCCTCTGTGCGCAAAATGAATATGCCAGCAAAGCCGTTCTTTTGTTGTGCGATTTCCTACAGACGTTCCCGTCGTTCATTTACCTCATTCCGGTGATTATGTTGTTCGGGATTACCGACACTTCCGTGCTGATCGCCTCGCTGGCGTATGCGATTGTTCCGGCGACGCGGTTTACGGTCGAGGGGCTCAGGAGCGTCCCGCCGGTGCTGCACGATGCCGGAGCCATGTGTGGTGTTTCACGGTTGCAACGCTTAGTTTCTATCGATTTTCCGGTCGCCTTCCCCCACATCATGCTGGGCGTCAACCAGACCGTGAACTTTGCTCTGATGATGGTCATCATCGGGGCCTTTATCGGCACCATTGATCTGGGACAGCTAATCCTGAAGGCGATTTCTGAACCCCAGGGCACCGGGATTGGTATCACGCTGGGCATCTGTGTCGCCTTTATCGCGCTCGCCGCCGATCAGATCATCCGGACCTGGGCAAACAATCGGAAAAAGATGCTTGGACTGGATTGAGGCATTATGCGACGCTTCTATCCGAGGTGCCCGTCATGGATCGAAAAGTCGTTAACTTCAGAGATGCCGAATGGATGACCTACAGTCTCCAGGGCAAATCACAAGAGGATATAGCCTGGCATAACATCAGCTGGTCGGACGAGGATGATACCGGGTTCTTCCTGGTGAAGTTCGAACCCGGTGGTGTTTCCCTCCCCCACGAACACCTGGGCTTTGAAGAATTTGTTATTCTTGAGGGTGAGGTGAAGGATCACGATGGATGGGTGTACCGACAAGGGGACTGCGTTTCTCTGAAATCGGGGTCGCGTCATTATTCGATTTCCGAGACCGGCGCGTATGTCGCGGTGTTTGTTCGCGGCGGTTTCAGAACTATTGAGAAAAAGGACCTAGGTGTTGGCGAATGATGCAGGAGTCCAGACGGACGGCGGCGGGCGTCTCTATGGCATGTTCCTGATCACCATCAGTTCCTTTGGTATCAGCTTTGGCGGGCTCATCAGTCGTAGCCTGGAAGACGCCGACGCATGGCAGATCAACATCCACCGGTCTCTTAGCACCATTATCGTGGCGCTCGCCTATTTCGCCTGGCGGTACAGGGGCGAAACGGTTTCACGATGCAAGGCCATAGGTCGACCCGGTATTCTGGCGGCATTGTCCATGACGGTAGCGGGGGTAACATTCATGCAGGCAATCACCACGACAACTGTGGCGAATACGCTATTTACCCTGGGCTCTATCCCGTTCATAACCGCTGCACTGGCCTGGGTATTCCTGAAGGAGACCCTGCGACCCATTACCTTGACGACCATGGCTGTCGCTGCCACGGGGATTGGTGTAATGCTGGCCGATGGCCTTGGCGGCGGGTCGGCGTTTGGCAATATCATGGCCCTGATGACGGCATTCGGTTTTTCCGGGTATGCCGTGATTGTGCGCCACCAGCGCAACACTGATATGTTGCCGGCCTATATTCTGGCGGCGTTGCTGGTCTGTCTGATTTCCACCGCAGTGCGCCTGGATGACTGGGCGATCGGCTGGTGGGATTTCATCATGTGCTTTATCTGGGGCGGCCTTCTGTCCGGGATCGGCAACATTCTGTTTATTGTCGCGACACGCTATCTCTATGCTGCCGAAGTGACCCTGTTCATGTTGCTTGAATTCGCTCTGGGACCGATCTGGGTCTGGTGGTTTGTGGGTGAAACACCGACATTGCTGGCATTGGGTGGTGGGGCACTCATTATGCTGGCCGTGATGATCCGGGCGGTGGTTCAGGCGCGGGAAGCCCAGGAAGCCAAACGAGCCGCCTCTGCCCGTATTCGCAGCCCGCTGTAGTCAGATATTTGGGCAAGGAAAAAGGCCGGGAATGTGCCCCGGCCTCTTTGCAATTCGGGTTATAAATGCGTCAGGCATCTAGTGTGTGATCGCGTTCCCACTGGGACAGATGGTTCATATAGCTGTTCCAGTCGTCCATACGCAGTTTCACGTAAGCACTGATCAGTTCGTCGCCCATGGCTTCGCGAACGAATTTGCTCTTGTCGGTCAGGCGAAGGGCATCCAGCAGATTCAGAGGCAATTTCTTTGCACCGCGAACCTTGTGCCCTTCGGCATACATGTCGATATCGATACGCTTGCCGGGGTCGACCCTGTCTTTGACACCTTTCATGCCTGCGGCCAAAAGGGCCGCTGGTGCGAGATAGGGGTTCATGGCACCATCGGCCAGACGGAACTCAATCCGGTTATCTTCCGGAATGCGAACCATGTGCGTCCGGTTGTTAGCGCCATAGGTAATGGTGTTTGGTGACCATGAAGCACCGGAGAGCGTGCGTGGTGCGTTGATGCGTTTGTAGCTGTTCACCGTGGGGTTGAAGATGGAGCACAGTGCTTCAGCGTTCTGAATAACCCCGCCCAGGAAGTTATAGGCAACCTGGCTGAGGCCCAGCTCGCCTTTTTTGTCCTGAAACATGTTTTTCTTGCCGGTTTTGTCCCATAACGACGCATTGATGTGACAGCCGTTTCCCGTCAGGTTCATGAACGGTTTTGGCATGAAGGTAGCGCGCATGTCGTGTTTCTCGGCAATGGCCTTGACCATGTACTTGAAGAAAACGTGACGATCACAGGTCTTCAGAACGTCGTCAAATTCCCAGTTCATCTCGTACTGACCGTTGGCATCCTCGTGATCGTTCTGGTAGGAGCCCAGGCCGATTTCCTGCATGCCGTCACAGATTTCCGAGATCACGTCGTAACGACGCATCAGCGCACTTTGATCGTAACAGGGTTTTTCCTGGCGATCGCGATCATCATAGATGTCGGTGCCATCTTCATTGATCAGGTGAAATTCACACTCCACACCGGTCTTGAAGATGTAACCCGTCTTTTTAGCTTTCGCTATTTGCTCTTTCAGGGCAATCCGCGGAGAAGCAACAACCGGTTTGCCGTCCATGTAAAGGTCACTGGCAACCCAGGCCACGTCCCTCTGCCAGGGCAGGATAATCAGGCTGTCTGGATCGGGAATGGCAAACATATCCGGGTGTGCCGGGGTCATGTCCAGCCATGCGGCGAACCCGGCAAATCCAGCGCCGTCTTTCTGCATGCCGCCAATGGCGCGCGATGGAACCAGTTTCGAGCGCAGAACGCCGAACAGATCCACAAAGCTAATCAGAAAATACCTAATCTTTTTGTCACGTGCGACTTTAGCCAAATCCACAGCCATCCTCAAAATCCTTTCCCTGTCCAAACCGGCATGCACCGGCAGTGGTTTTCTTACCTTCGTTGCCTAGATTACATCGAACCCTGTCCGGGAATCCAGTTTGTTCCCGCGAGCGGAACACCGGCCATAGCCGCGGCTTCTACGGTCAGAGCGCAAAGGTCTTCCGGTTCCAGGTTCCGCATATTGTTCTTGCCACAGGCACGGGCAACGGTCTGGGCTTCGAGGGTCATTACTTTCAGGTAATTTGCCAATCGACGTCCGGCCTGAACTGGATCAAGCCGTTTTGCCAGTTCAGTATCCTGTGTCGATATGCCCGCCGGGTCCTGACCTAAATGCCAGTCGTCATATGCCCCGGCCTTTGAGCCCAGTTTCTGGTACTCGGCATCAAGTGCGGGATCGTTATCCCCAAGCGCGATCATGGCCGCCGTGCCGATGGAAACCGCATCAGCGCCCAAGGCCATGGCCTTGCCCACGTCCGCACCGTTACGGATGCCGCCAGAGACAATCAGTTGAACCTCACGGTGCATGTTTGCATCCTTGAGTGCCTGAACGGCAGGGCGAATGCAGGCCAGTGTGGGAACACCGACGTGTTCAATGAACACTTCCTGTGTTGCCGCCGTGCCGCCCTGCATGCCATCGAGAACCACAACATCGGCCCCGGCCTTGATGGCAAGCATGGTGTCAAAATAGGGCCGCGTACCACCGACTTTAACATAGATGGGCTTTTCCCAGTTGGTGATTTCGCGGAGTTCGAGAATCTTGATTTCCAGATCGTCCGGCCCCGTCCAGTCCGGGTGGCGACAGGCGGAGCGCTGATCCACACCTTTCGGCAGGGTCCGCATCTCCGCTACCCGGTCGGAAATTTTCTGACCCAGCAGCATGCCGCCGCCGCCCGGCTTGGCACCCTGACCAACAACAACCTCAATAGCGTCGGCCTTGCGCAGATCATCAGGGTTCATGCCGTACCGTGAAGGCAGGTATTGATAGACCAATGTCTGTGACTGGTCGCGTTCTTCCGGTGTCATGCCGCCGTCGCCAGTGGTGGTGGACGTTCCTGCGATAGAAGCTCCGCGCCCGAGGGCTTCTTTCGCCTGGGCGGAGAGGGCACCAAAGCTCATGCCTGCAATGGTGATCGGAATTTTCAGCTCAATGGGTTTCCTGGCAAACCGTGTGCCGAGGGTAACGGATGTGTCGCATTTTTCACGATATCCTTCGAGGGGATAGCGGGAAACCGACGCACCCAGAAACAGAATGTCATCAAAGTGCGGCAGGTTACGTTTGGAGCCGCCACCACGAATATCGTAGATACCGGTGGCCGCCGCGCGGCGAATTTCCGAGATCGTATATTCGTCAAACGTGGCGGACATACGAGGGGTTGTGTTGGCAATGCTTGCGTTATCCATTTTGCTTCTCAATATCCATCAACGTTATCAACATCAAAATTGTAGAGCTGGCGGGCGGAGCCGTAGCGCTTGAACGTCTTCGGGTCCGCATCCATTCCGGCCTGTTCCAACAGTCGGGTCAGGTTAGCGACATGCTCGTCAGTCATGTCTTTTTCGATACAATCTGCGCCCAGGCTTTCCACAGCACCACCCACATAGATAATGGTTTCGTAGATAGAGTCGCCCAGATAAGCACCAGCATCGCCGCAAACGACAAGATGACCGGCCTGACCCATGAAGGCACTCATATGACCAACGGAACCGCCAACCACGATATCGACACCTTTCATGGAAATACCACAACGGGAACTGGCGTCACCTTCGATGACAAGCAGTCCGCCATGGGCAGTCGCACCGGCGGCGGCCGAGGCATTGCCCTTCACCCGAATGGTTCCCGACATCATGTTTTCGGCGAGACCCTGACCGGCATTGCCGTTGATCGTTACGGATGCCTTCTGGTTCATGCCGGCACAATAGTAACCGGTGTGACCTTCGATGGAGACTTCGATGTCATTGTTCAATCCCGCGGCAATGGCGTGGATGCCCATGGGATTGGTCACGGAAAACGACCCCGAGTCGGCGGATTGCAGTTTTTCGTTGATGCCGCGCAGATTATCGACCGTGTTCAAATCCAGTGTTTCCATAAGATCAGGCATCTCCCCAGGTGTACATGGTCGCCGGAGCCGGCTCCCAGATTTTCGCTTTGTCCGAGCCCGGCAGAGGGGCAATCGCACAAAACTCGGATGACATGGCAACCCAGTCATCGGTCTCTGCTAGAACGGCAGGTTTTGCGGCGATGGGATCGCGCATGACGGCGAAGCCGTCCCGGGTACCGATTGCAAAGGTGTAGAAACCGTCCAGGTCTTTAAGTCCGGCTTCCAGAGCTTCTTTCAGCGTTGCCCCTTCACGCAAACGGTGGGTGAAGTAACCCGCTGCCACTTCGGTGTCGTTGTCGGTCTGGAACTCAATGCCGCAGTGATTGCGCAACCATTCTCGCATACGATTGTGATTGGACATAGAGCCGTTGTGCACCAGGCACAAATCTTCTCCGGTCGAGAAGGGGTGTGAGTGTTCCGTGGTGACAGCGCTTTCCGTTGCCATGCGGGTATGACCCAGAGCGTGGGTGCCGTTCAGGGACTTGATATCGAAGCGTTGGGCGACCGTTCCGGGAAGGCCCATTTCCTTGTAAATCTCAATGGTGTTACCGACACTCATGACCCGGATGTCTGGGCGATTCTCGCGCAGCCAGTCGCGAACCTTTTCCGGTGGTCCATGGACGACCATGACACAGTGGTTGTGCCGCGTGCTGTGGGTCGCCTTGATTTGCAAGGCTTGATGAATGCCTTTCGCAACGGCGCCCCAGTCATAGGAAAGATCGGGATGATAGAGGGTAATCTTCTCCTGGTCGCCTGATACAGCGTCCCGGTAAAACGCAACCCCGGCGCTGTCCGGGCCGCGGCCGCTCATTTGAATGAGCATGGGTTCGAGGTAGGCACCCAGCTGATCCTGAAGTTCAGGGTTCTTGATATATAAGCCGACAATGCCACACATGGCCATACTCCTGCCTGTTGAATGCCCCGGACACTAACTTTGGTAGCTTGTCACGTCAATTTAATAGTAAACAAATTTTCTCCATAGGAAATAATCCGAAAGCCTATTCGGCGAGAGGGCTGGGCTAACTGTCTGTGCGATTGTAGGATATAATCGACAGGAACTGGATTGGCAGTTCTACCAGTTCTTCCGGACCGTGGGGCACGTCGGCGTCAAAAAACAACGAGTCACCCCTGGTCAAGGTGTAGGTCTTGTCGGCGTGACGGTAGATCAATTCGCCTTCCAGCATATAGAGAAATTCCACACCTTCGTGCTGGAACAGCGGAAAGACATCTGATTTTTCCGACAGTGTAATCAGGTAGGGCTCGACCTGGATATCCTTGCCAACGGTATGTCCCAGCAACTGATACTGATGCCCGGCCCGGCTGCCGCGCCGTTCAATCTTCAGGCCCTCACCGGATTTGACAAAGGTGGCGGCCCGTTCTTCTTCATACCGGCGAAAAAAAGATGTGACCGGGACCTGCAGGGCGTCCGACAGAGATTGCAGGGTACCGAGGGACGGGGACGTGACTCCATTTTCGATTTTGGACAACATGCCAGTGGAGAGACCAGCGACCTTGGCCAGTTCGGCAACGGTCATGTTTTGCTGTCGCCGGAACAAGCGCACTTCGTTTCCGATGGCCGCTTCCAGACTGATAGCGCGTTCCCTGTCCTTGAGATCGTGCGGGTCTTGCATGGCGAGACCATAGGGTTCCCTTAACCCGTTCGCAAGACTGGGCGAGCCTCTGCATCACAAAAGATTCATGATTTGAACATAATCATACCATGATCTTTTGCCATGTTATGCCTAACGAAAATCTTACGCAGGAGGACGTCATGCGTTTCTGCGTTAAGTTCGATTGTGATCTGAACCGGTATACTGTTCATGCCCGCCTGTCCGGCGACCGGATTGTTGGCATTCACGGCTGTCTGAATTTGGCGCGCAACCATGCCGAGGCCCAGGAAAATTTCTGGCAAGCGGATGCTGCTCGGCCAGAACCGCAGGTCCAACCCATGGAATATTCCTGGGTAGTGTAAATCGAACGACAGGTCAGGTGGCTTCGGCTGTTGCCTCAATAATATCGGCAATGTCCGCCATGATGGCGTTGAGGTCGAAATTCTTTGGCGTGTAGACCCGCGCCACGCCCGACTCCAGCAACGCCTTTTCATCCTCTGGCGGAATGATTCCACCGACGATGATCGGAACATCGTCCAGGCACCTGGCTTTCATCTGATCAAGAACGTCGGCAACCAGTGAGACATGGGAACCCGACAGGATCGACAGGCCGATCACGTGCACGTTTTCCTGCAGCGCGGCGTCGACGATTTCTTGCGGTGTCAGACGGATGCCTTCGTACACCACCTCAAAGCCCGCATCCCGCGCCCGCACGGCAATTTGTTCTGCGCCGTTTGAGTGTCCATCGAGGCCGGGTTTACCGACCAGCATCTTGAGGCGACGGCCAACCTTGCCGGTCGCAGCGTTCACCCGTTTACGGGCATCTTCAATATTGCCGACATGGGCACCGGAGGTGCCCTGAATACCGGTGGGTGCGCGGTACTCGCCAAAGATATCGCGCAAGGCCTGTCCCCATTCACCGGTGGTGACACCCGCATGGGCGCAGGCAATGGACGCTTCCATGATATTGCGGTCTTCCTGTGCCGCTGAACGCAATTCGACAAGCGCAGTTACGACAGCACTCGAATCCCGGCTGTCACGCCACGCCTGCAGGCGTTCGATCTGTTCCACCTCGGCCCGGGGGTCGATGGTCAGGATACTGCCGTCGCCGGTGGTCAGCGGACTCTCTTCGGTTTCGGTAAACTTGTTGACGCCGATGACGACCTGATCGCCGCGCTCAATGGCCGCGAGGCGATGGGCATTGGACTCCACGAGCTGCCGTTTCATGTAGCTGGAATCCACCGCGGATACGGCCCCGCCCATATCGTCGATCTTGGCAAGCTCGGCCCGTGCCTGTTCTTTCAGGGCATTAACTTTTTCTGTAATGGCGTGAGAGCCGTCGAAGATATCGGCGTATTCCAGCAGGTCGGTTTCAAACGCAACGATCTGTTGCAGGCGGAGCGACCATTGCTGGTCCCAGGGGCGTGGTAGACCGAGTGCCTCGTTCCAGGCGGGAAGCTGAACAGCGCGGGCCCGCGCACCCTTGGAGAGGGTTACCGCCAGCATCTCCAACAATATCCGATAGACGTTGTTTTCCGGCTGCTGTTCTGTCAATCCCAGGCTGTTGACCTGTACGCCGTATCGAAAGCGCCGCAGTTTCGGATCTTCCACGCCGTAGCGGCCTTCGGTGATCTCGTCCCAGAGTTCGGTGAACGCACGCATCTTGCACATTTCGGTGATAAAGCGGATTCCGGCATTCACAAAGAAGCTGATGCGCCCGACCACGGCGGGGAAATCTTCTGTCGGCACCTGCCCGGAGAATTTGACCTCGTCTAGTACGGCAATGGCCGTCGCCAGGGCGTATGCCAGTTCCTGAACTGGTGTCGCACCCGCTTCCTGCAGATGATAAGAGCACACGTTCATGGGGTTCCATTTGGGTACCTCACGATAGGTGAAAGCCACTGTATCGGCGATCAGCTTTAAACTCGGTTTGGGCGGAAAGATATAGGTGCCGCGGCTGAGATATTCCTTGATGATATCGTTTTGCACCGTACCCGACAAGGCGTCCCGCGCCACGCCCTGGCTTTCGGCGGTCGCGATGTAAAGCGACAGCAGCCACGCCGCCGGTGCATTGATGGTCATGGAGGTGTTCATGTCGGCGAGCGGAATACCAGCGAACAGGGTTTGCATGTCACCCAGGTGACAGATGGGCACGCCGACCTTGCCAACTTCTCCACGGGCAAGGACGTGATCCGAATCGTATCCGGTCTGTGTTGGCAGATCGAAGGCCACGGAGAGGCCCGTCTGCCCCTTGCTCAGGTTCTTGCGGTAGAGCGCGTTCGATTCGCGGGCCGAGGAATGGCCGGAATAGGTGCGAAACAGCCAGGGACGGTCTCGCTGCGGTGCATTATTTTTTTTCGCATCCGCGAGATTGTCGCTCATAAACCGGGCCTCCATCACAAATACCTCAACGTTTTATTAAACATTTCAGGCCTTTTGCGTAACAAAATGTCTTTTTGTGCATTGCAAAAAAAATTTTTACCTGTATACAAAATTGCAGTAGAATAGTCCACCACTTCCCCGGTCTGGATCATGTTGACAGTGTGTAGGGGATTATAAAAAGGGGTTCGAAAAATGAGTGAAGCCGCTGAAGTTATCGAGCTGTTCCCGGGACAGGAACAGAAAGACCTTTACGAGCTGGGCGAGATTCCGCCGCTCGGTCACGTGCCACAAAGCATGTACGCCTGGGTCATCCGCAAGGAACGTCATGGCGAACCTACGGAAGCCATGCAGGTGGAAGTGGTGGACACCCCTGAACTGGACAGCCACGACGTACTGGTCATGGTGATGGCCGCCGGTGTGAATTACAACGGTGTCTGGGCCTCATTGGGTCTACCGATTTCCCCGTTTGATTATCATAGGGCCGAATACCATATCGCCGGTTCCGATGCCGCCGGTATTGTCTGGGCCGTGGGTTCCAAGGTGAAACGTTTCAAGGTTGGTGACGAGGTTGTGGTTCACTGTAACCAGGACGATGGCGATGATGAGGAATGCAACGGCGGTGACCCCATGTTCTCCACCAGCCAGCGTATCTGGGGTTATGAAACGCCGGACGGTTCTTTTGCCCAGTTCTGCCGGGTTCAGGATCGTCAGTGCATGCCGCGTCCGCGGCACCTGACATGGGAAGAAAGCGCGTGCTACACGCTGACGCTTGCGACGGCCTATCGCATGCTGTTTGGTCACCGTCCACACATCCTGCGGCCGGGCCACAACGTGCTGGTCTGGGGTGCTTCCGGCGGTCTCGGTTCCTTCGCGGTTCAGCTCTGCGCCACCGCCGGTGCCAACGCCATCGGCGTGATCTCCGACGAATCTAAACGTGACTTTGTCATGGACCTTGGGGCCAAGGCCGTGATCAACCGGAACGATTTCAACTGCTGGGGTCAGTTACCCGAGGTTAACGGCGAAGGGTTCGCCGAATACATGAAAGCCACCCGCGAATTCGGTAAAGCCATATGGGACATCACTGGCAAGGGCAATGATGTGGACTTCGTGTTTGAACATCCCGGTGAAGCCACCTTCCCGGTGAGTTGCAACGTGGTGAAACGCGGTGGCATGGTCGTGTTCTGTGCCGGTACCACCGGTTATAACCTGACCATGGATGCCCGGTTTGTGTGGATGCGGCAGAAACGTATCCAGGGCAGCCACTTCGCCAACCTGTTACAGGCCTCTCAGGCCAACCAGCTGGTGATCGAACGCCGTATCGATCCGTGCATGTCCGAGGTATTCTCGTGGGATGATATCCCCGAGGCACACATGAAAATGCGTCGTAACGAGCACCTACCTGGCAACATGGCGGTGCTGGTCCAGGCCAAAAAACCCGGCCGGCGCACCATCGAGGACTGCGTCGAGGGGTAAGTTGTTTCGGTTTTCGAGAGTAACGGGTTAAAATTCAGCGCAACGAGTTAGACTTATTGCGCTGTTTTTTCTAAGTGTTTAGTCCCGGCATTTGCTGGTGTATTGAATATCATCATTAATAAGGAGGTTCTATGGGACAGGTATTACACGCGACCGCCCTTGACGCCGCCCGCGGTCCGAGCGGCAATACAGCGCTCGACGGCTTCTCTCGCGGCATTGAGTGAACGCTATGGGATCAACCCGAAGACGGTGATGAAGTGGCGCAGGCGTTGCTCTGTCGAGGATGCGCCGATGGGTCCGAGGAACGTTCGCTCGAAGGCGTCAATCCCCTCAAAGGACTGACGCCATACGAATACATCTGCAAGATCTGGACAAATGAGCTGGAAAGCTTCAGACTCGACCCGATCCATCACGCCCCGGGGCTAAACACCCAGGGCGTAGACTCATAAGAGCCATATGACGATTGCTGCGATGTGTGCGGCTGCGAGGAAGTTTCCCGGACATCTGAAGGTGCGCGGGCTGAGTTGCCGCCAGTCCTTGAGCCGGTTGAACATGCGTTCGACGATGTTCCGTGTTTTGTAGAGCTCAATGTCGTATGCGCATTGGATTGTCCGGTTCTTGCGGGGCGGGATGCAGGGCTTTGCCTCCATATCCGTCAACCAGTCCCGCAGGTGGATGGCATCATATCCCCGATCCACAGTGACCGTTGTTCCTTTGGTGACATAGGGCTCAAGGCATTGACGGGCATGCGCAATATCGGCCTTGTTGCCTGCGCTCACGTGCAGATGCACGGGCCGCCCCCGGCCATCGCAGACCAGATGCAGCTTCGAATTCAGCCCGCCTTTGGTCCTGCCGATAGCGCGCCCGCCACGGGTCTTTTTTTTAACACCATTGGCAGCGATACGGTGGGCTTTGACGCGGCTCGCATCAATCATCAGCGGGCTCAAGTCGGCGGCGCCTTCCCGGATGCGCAATCCTGTCTCAGCATGGCCGCAGCCAGGCTGAGACACATCGCTGGAACCAAATGGAGCACACGGCACTACATGAACATGGATCTGCTGAAACAGATGGAAACCAACACCAGAGCAGACACCGCCTGAAAATAAAAGTGCGCAGGTTTCTTGACACTATCGGGCATGGTACATGCTCGAGAAGGGGAATTGAGAATTTCTGATCCCATTGCCCGGCCAAGGACTGCTTGCAGGCCCGAGCGGGGGCGAAGCGTCATATGCGCCGTTTCAATGGTGTCCCAAAGGCCCCGTTCGGGCTATACTTGAAGGAATGTCAGTGGCATTTTAACCACCGTGGCCCTTCAGGCCCGGTTAGAGTCGAGACTCATTCAAATCCAATAGCAGATTAGCGCCGCGATACATAATGCGGCCATGAAGCTGTCGGCGCTTTTGTTGTATCGGGTGTCGATGTAAATCTCATCCGGTGTTCCGGACAGCATCGCTGTCAGGGCGGCGAACAGGTATTGCCAGTTCCCTTCTGCGACCAGCGGTTATAGCGGTTGTAGATCGTCGTCGAGGGGCCGTATTCTCCGGGACAATCCCGCCAGCAGCAACCCGATTGCAACACACATGGATGATGCCCGAGATTACCCGACACCTCACTCAACCCGCCGATACCCTGCAGCGCGATACGGCTGATGGGGTTTGATTCGTTCCCATTACTGGCCCGAAAGCCAGAAAAGACCTTGGGCCTGACTCAGATAGCTCGGATTTGGAGTTATCATGGGTGTTATGCGCAAAAGCCGTCTGAGTGTGTATAAGCAAGATCGTCTGATGGAGCATTTTGTGTCTGGCTCGACGGCGCTGACGGCGGCCAGGCTGTGCGGGATGAACCGCTTCGGCGGCGGTCTATTTCTTTCTCCGTCTGCGCGAGATCGTCGTGCTTGAGCTGGACGCGGCGAGCGAGGCGTTGTTTGGCGGCGAGATTGAAGTGGACGCGCGTTACTTCGGCGGCAAGCGCAAAGGCAAGCGCGGCCGGGGTTCTGCGGGAAAAGTCGGGGTTTTCGGCCTGTTGAAGCGGGGTGGAAGGGTCTACACAAAGATCATTCCAGATGCCTCATCGGCCACCTTGATGCCGATTATCGAGCGCAAAGTGGTGCCCGATAGCATCGTCTGTTCCGACGGCTGGAAAGGCTATAACGCGCTTGATATATCGGACTTTCACCACTTCCGGATCAACCATTCCGAGCACTTTGTGGATGAGCACAATCACATCAATCGCTGCCTGTCAGGGCATGGTACATGCCCGAGAGGGGGGATCGAGTATTTCTGGTCTCAAGCGAATCGCTACATGCGCCGTTTCAATCATGTTCTGAAGGCCCAATTCGGGCTGTATTTGAAGGAATGTGAGTGGCATTTTAACAACAGTGACCCTTCGGATCAATTAACGCAATTAAGACAATCGTTGATCGACAGGTGAATGTAGAGCATTCACCGAGAGGTGGGTTAAACGTCATCCAAGGTCGTTATCTGGGTCAGCCCCATTCCCTAAATCTGGTTGTCTGCGTCATTCAAAATCGCCATGCCCACTTACTTCTCGATTGCGTTTAACTTAACGACGCTGTGACATAAACACTGCTTCAAGCGAACCCGCGTCGGATACGGGCTGCTAGGCCCCTGACTTCAATCGAGTGGGGCTGGCTTAGGTCAATCACATCAGCTTGGTCTCCGACAGTTTCTGCAGCACGCCATTGATCCGATCCACTGCTTCATCGATGTCATGATCGCTTGTCGTGAAGCCGAGACTGAAGCGGACGGAGAATTCAGCCTCGTCGTTACTCAGGCCGATTGCTCTCAGGACATGCGAAGGCTCCAGTATGCCTGACGTGCAGGCCGAGCCGGTCGAGGCGGCGACATGCGGTTGTAAGGCAGCCAGTATGTCGTGGGCCGCGAATCCTAAGAACCCGATATTTGCGTTGCCGGGATGGCGGAATTGTCCCTCCGGGCCGTTCACCATGATCGGCCAAGCAAGTCGCTTCAGCCCGGCAACGAACCTGTCCCTCTTGCGGCGTAACTCCTTGCGCCGATCTTCGGCGGTCGCGTCTGTAAACATGTCTGCGGCTATGCCTATGCCAACGCAAAGCGGGACGGGCACTGTGCCCGATCGCAAACCGTTTTGCTGGCCACCGCCGTAGATCAGGGGTTCGATACGGTCTTGAAGTCCCCGTGCAATGTAAACGGCTCCTATTCCCTTCGGCCCGTACATCTTGTGTGCTGAAATGCTGAGAATATCGACGTATTCGGCGAATGAATTCATCTCGATTGCGACCGGGGCTTGTGCCGCGTCGCAGTGAAATACGGCACCGTAGTTTCTTGCGATCTTTGATAAACCCTCGATATTTTGAATCGTTCCGATTTCATTGTTCACGGCCATGATCGATACAAAAAAAACATCGTCATCCAGCGAGTCTTCAAGTGTTGATGCTTCCACGAAACCTTCCGAATTGACCGGAAGACACTCGACTTTGAAACCATGATGATCTTCAAGCGCCCGCCCTGCCGCCAGGACGCACTTATGCTCGGTAGCGCTAACCAGCACACGTCGTCGCTTGCCGCCCGCTGCGCGTCGCGCAAGGCCCAACAGGGCGAGGTTATTGGACTCTGTTGCTCCCGAGGTGAAGATGATTTCATCGGGATCCGCGCCGATCAACCGCGCGACTCGTTCGCCGGCCTCATCCACGGCAAGCGATGTTTCCCATCCGATTGCGTGATCGGCGGAATGCGGATTGCCGAACGATTCGGTAAAATATGGTGTCATTTCGGTAAGAACACGCAAATCCACCGGCGTGGTCGCCTGATGATCGAGGTATATGGTTTTTCTATTTTTCACTTATAATCAATGGAATAGAAGGCGAAAGTCTGCAGGCATCCTGCCTGCCCGCATCGGTTTTCTTCTGGGACATATCTCCAGGTTCAATTGACCATAGCACGCTATTCAGGCTACAGTCGAACTGGACGTATCATCCAGTAGCTATGAGGAAGACATGGGGCGCGGCCCGCTTTTTCAGAATGATTACAGCCCGCAGTTTTCGGGACACGAAACCTTCCCGCTACGCTACGGGTGGCTGAAAAAAGCGTTTGACCGCGTCGACGAGACCGAACACGACGACGAGAACAGGATGCTGTGTTGGGACGATGACGCCATTGCGCGCTTCGGCGTCGGTAAGAACATGGTCGCCTCCATGCGCCATTGGGCGAAGGCGGTGGGCGTCATAGAAGAACCGGCGACTAACGCCGTCAGGACGGCTGAGTTTGGACGAAAGCTGTTGAGCGACCACGGCGGGTTCGATCCATATATGGAGCATCCCGCGACCTTGTGGCTGATTCACTGGCAGTTGGCGGCCTATCCCGAAAAGACGACGTGGTTCTGGGCATTCAGCCATTATCCAGCCATTACATTTGAACGTGAGAGCCTGATCCGAAAACTTGGCCGCCTTGCGAATGAGCGCGGATGGTCGCGGGTTGCAGAGACCACGCTCAAGAATGACGTGGCCTGTTTTATTCGCAACTATGTCGCGCCACAGCCGTCCGGCAAGACCGGACACGACGATGCCTTGGAATCGCCGCTTACCGAATTGGGGCTCATAAGAGCCATAGGAAAGAACGATGGCTTTCGCTTCGCGCGGGGTCCGAAATCGACCCTTGGAGACGGCATTTTCGCCTACGCCCTCGTTGATTTCTGGGTGCGCTTCTTTCCCAACGCCGCCACACTTTCCTTCGAGGCGGTCGCCCACGCGCCGGGCAGTCCCGGGCGCGTATTTCAATTCGATGAGAACGATGTGGCTGACCGCCTCGCCGCACTTGACGATGTAACGGGGGGTGCTCTCCGGTGGTCGGAAATTGCCGGACTCAAGCAGGTTGTGCGTAACATCAAGATCGGCGAAGGAACGGCTCTTTCCTGGTTACATAACGACTACGCTTCACGCGCCGGGAAGGAGGCCGCCTGATGTCTCTGAAGGACCGTGTTCGTATTGCGCGCCGCTTCCTGAGATCGGTCCGCATTAACGCCGATTTGGGGAGTGCGAATGCCCTTGACGGCTTTGTATGTCCACAATCCTCGGCGGAAGTTCTTGCAGCGATGGCACGGCATGTGTCCGAAACCGGACAGGGCGCATTCACATGGACCGGACCATACGGCAGCGGTAAATCCAGCCTTGTCGTTGCACTCGCCGCTCTTCTGAATGGTGACGCTGGCTTGCAAAAACACGCCGCCAGGGTATTTGGACATAGATTGACGAATACTATTCGGAAAGCCTTGCCGACCGGTACGAAGGGATGGCGTATTCTTCCTGTCGTCGGGAGGCGCGACGACCCCGTAGCGGTCATCGGCGAAGCTGTCAAACGAACCGGGCTTGTGCAGCGGTTGCCACGCGGCGGCTGGACCGAGAGCAACCTGATGAGGACGCTTTCCGATGCCGCTGCAACCAAGCCGAAGACGCACGGCGGGCTTGTCCTCTTCATCGACGAGATGGGCAAGTTCCTCGAAGCTGCCGCACAGGACGGCTCGGATATCTACATCCTCCAGCAACTCGCAGAGGCAGCTTCTCGCAGTGGCGGGCGTTTTTTGATCGTCGGCGTTCTTCACCAGGCATTCGAGGAATATGCGCATCGGCTCTCACATAACATGCGGGACGAATGGGCGAAGATACAGGGCCGGTTCATCGACCTCGTCGTGGATACGGCGGGTGAAGAACAGATTGATCTGATCGCCCGCGCAATAGAGAGCGATCATGTCGCGAAGAAACCAGGCGCTCTTGCGGCTTCCGTCGCCGCATGCATGCGTCGAGACCGTCTCCGAGAGGATGCCGCGCGATTGGCTTCGATGCTTGAGGCCTGCTGGCCCCTGCACCCAGTTGTCGCCGCGTTGCTCGGCCCTATTTCGCGCCGGCGATTCGGACAGAATCAGCGCAGTATCTTCGGTTTCCTTAATTCGTCGGAATTGCACGGTTTCCAGGATTTCCTGAACTATGCAAAGGATGGAGAACTGTACGGACCCGACCGGCTGTGGGATTACCTGCGCGCCAATCTGGAGCCGTCCATACTGGCTTCGCCCGACGGTCACCGCTGGGCGCTGGCGGCCGAAGCGCTGGAACGCTGCGAATCACTGGACGGCGGTACGCTGCATGTCAGATTGCTCAAGACGATTGCCGTCATCGACCTGTTCAAGGAGCGTTCGCGGCTCCTTCCGAATTCCGAGTTGTTGCGGTCCTGTTTCCCCGGCATCCCGCAAAAGACGATCAGGAAGGCGCTTTCGGATCTGGATGGCTGGTCGCTCACGATCTTCAGGAAATTCCTCGGCGCGCGCGCCATTTTCGCCGGGAGCGACTTTGATATTGAGCAGGCGGTTCGCGCGGCGCTCGATGAAATCCACGAGATCGATTTCGAGCACCTGAAATCGCTTGCCGGCCTTCAGCCCATCCTCGCCAAGCGCCACTACCATGAAACGGGCGCCATGCGATGGTTTGACGTGAACATCGCGCCTGTACGCAGCATTGCCGACTGCGCCGCTGGATTTGAGTTGGAGAACGGCGTGATCGGACAGTTCCTGCTCGCGATTCCGACCGAAGGGGAAAAGGCGGAGCACGCCGAGAAGCTGTGCCAGAAGGCCGCTCGTCACAGCGGTAAGGACAAAGGCGATGTCGTCGTCGGCATTGCCAAACAATCGTGGGCCGTCGTGCCGCTCGCGCGTGAACTGATCGCGTTGGAAAACGTTGGCAACGATCACCCCGAACTCGCCGGGGATTCGGTCGCCCGACGCGAGGTTTCCGCCCGTCTCGCTGCGTTGCAGGCGCTTCTGGAAACCGAGTTGCAAAAAGCGTTCGACAATGCCCTGTGGTTTCGCAAAAATTACAGTAAGAAGCGCTTGCACCAAGCCGATCTCAATAACATTGCCTCCGAACTCGCGGATCACCGTTTTCCGCAATCCCCGCAGCTCCACAACGAACTTCTTAACCGGCAGCAGCCGTCGGGAAGCGCCATAATGGCGCAGAACAAGTTGCTGCATCGTATGGTGGTTAATGAAGGCGAAACACGGCTCGGCATTGACGGTTTCCCGGCTGAAGGCGGGCTCTTCGCCTCAATCCTAGAAAAGACGGAGCTTTACGTTCCGCGGGGCGACACGTTTCGGTTTGCCTCGCCCGCAGAAGGCGACGATCCGTGCCGTCTCGCCCCCATGTGGCGGGCCGCATTCGACCATATAAGGAATAATGCGGACCGCGTCGTCACGATCTCGGAACTCTTTGATCTGTGGCGCGAACCGCCGTTCGGCGTCAAGGACGGCTTGATGCCGCTTCTCGCCGTCGCATTCATCCAGTCCCGGCGCGACCTGTTTGCCGCCTATCGTGACGGCATTTTCAGGGTTCGGTTTGATGACGTGGATGCCGAATACCTCGCAAAGGACGCATTCATAATCCAGTTACGCTGGATGGATCTGACGGATATCGCGCGGCGCCTTCTGTCGGATATGGCGGAGGTTGTTCGCGATCTTGATCAGACCAACGAGCTTGTGCATCTCGAACCCATAGATGTCGGCCGCGGGTTGATGTCAATATTTGAGCAATTGCCGAACTGGACGACCCGGACGATGCGCCTGTCCGTCAATGCGGCGAGAATTCGCGATATCTTCAAGCGTGCGCATGATCCGAACCGTTTCCTGTTCGACGACATTCCCGGAACCCTGGGCGAGGATGCCACCCTCGACACCGATGCCGACCTGCGCCGGGTCATTGAGAGCGTTCGCGAAGGACTCAAAGAGTTGGTGGAAGCCTATCCATCAATGCTGCGCCGCATGCGCGATCTGATGCTGGACGAATTGCAGGTTCCGAATATTTCTCCGCAGTCTCTCGCGGAGCTGCGCGAGCGCGCCGAAAACATCAAGCAGCTTAGCGGGAATTTCCGGCTCGACGCTTTCATCGGCAGGTTGGCCCGGTTTGATGCTTCCGATGAGAGTTTCGAGGGTATTGCAAGCCTCGCGGCGAACAAACCGCCGCGCGACTGGGTCGATCCCGATCTCGATCAGGCCTTGATCGAAATCGCTGACATGGCTCAGAAATTCCTTCGCGCCGAGACCTATGCGCGCGTGAAAGGCCGCCCCGACAAGCGTCACGCCATGGCCGTTGTCATCGGCACGAACGGGCGACCCGCGCCGTTGCTTGAGGAGTTCAGTGTAGCGGATTCGGATTGTGCGGCTGTGAACGCGCTCATCGAGCGTGTCGAAGCGACGCTCGATGAATCCGACGCCACGCGCCGCAGCATCATCCTCGCGGCGCTGGCGGAACTCAGCACGCGATACATGCACGCGCCCGAGTCAACCAAGAAGAACGGGAAAGGAAGAGCCGCGTCTTGAAAGCCCGAACCGTGAAACATGTTCTGGGACTCTCCGGCGGCCGCGACAGCGCGGCCCTTGCCGTCTATATGCGCCAACACCACCCGGAACTGGAAATAGAGTATTTTTTCACGGACACCGGCAAGGAGCTGCCCGAGGTCTATGAATTTCTCGGGCGTCTTGAAGGGTTTCTTGGGCAGGAAATTCGCAAGCTGAATCCCGACCGGGACTTCGATTTCTGGCTCAAGCAGTACAATGATTTTCTGCCCTCGCCGCAGACGCGATGGTGCACGCGGCAGCTTAAACTCCGTCCGTTTGAACGCTGGCTTCGTCCGATGCTCGAAGACGGCGCCACTGTCTACAGCTATGTTGCCATCCGTAGCGACGAGGAATACCGGGCGGGTTACGCCTCGAAACACGACAACCTCGTCATCAAGCTGCCGTTCAAGGACGCGGGCATAGACAAGCCCGGCGTTCTTGAAATTCTCGACGGCGCGGGGCTCGGCCTGCCCAGATACTACGAGTGGCGGACGCGCAGTGGCTGCACCTTTTGTTTCTTTCAGCAGAAGATCGAATGGGTGCGGCTCAGGGAACAGCACCCCGAAGCCTTCGAGGAAGCCAAAGCGTACGAGAAGGATGCCGTGGAACACGGATCACCCTTCACCTGGAGCCAGGGTGAGTCGCTGGAAGAGTTGGAACAGCCAGAGCGGGTCGCGCAAATCAGGGCCGACCACGCGGACCGGCTTGCGCGAATGCGCGCGAAGGTTCAGCCGAACCCGCTGAGGCCGGACAGCGAGCCCCTGGAT
This sequence comes from Rhodospirillales bacterium, assembly GCA_963921245.4. Lineage (GTDB taxonomy): Bacteria > Pseudomonadota > Alphaproteobacteria > Rhodospirillales > Casp-alpha2 > JABJGO01. The sequence continues at coordinate 2,358,590 of CAWUEY030000001.1, forward strand.
ATTGATGATCTTTACGGTCAGGCGAAGGGATGCCTGGCGTGTCACAAATGACCGCAAACAGATCGAAGGCCGGTTAAAGCAGGGGCATGAAAATTGAGATTCGATCTGCTCAGAGATTTTGCGAATGAAGCGAACCGGGAAGTAGGAGACTTTCGGCTCGACTTCATCCTGTCGCCCGACAAGGTGCAGCGGGACGACTACGATGTAGAAAAGCTGACCTGGGATTCGATTCACTTCGGCGACACCGCCGAGATCGAGAAAATTCCGAACGACAAGCGGGGTATTTATGCGCTCACCATTTGCCACCCGAGCAAGGTCCTGCCGTCGCACGGGTATGTCATCTATATCGGTATCGCCGGGAGACGGTCGGATCGACCGCTTCGAGAGCGGTACAAAGACTACCTCAATCAAAAGCGCGTCCAGAAGGAGCGCCCGCATCTGGCCTATGTGATCGGCACCTGGCAGGACGTGCTTCGCTTTTACTTCGCGCCCGTCGACGACGGGTTTTCATCCGAAGACCTCGAAAAGCTCGAGGAACAGATAAACACGGCGCTTATGCCGCCATATTCTTTTGGCGACCTGGAGACTGCCACCAAGCGTAAGAAAAAGGCATCCCTCTGATGGCCGAGAAAAAAAATCGCTTGATCCGATAGTGTTGCCCGCTCTTCGCGGCATCATGGGCGACTGGATTTACTACACCTGCATCATGGATATAGGCGAACTGAGTAAACGGGTGCGCTATGCCGAAGAAGTGCACAGCAACAAGTTGCTGTCCGAAATGATTCAGCGTCGCCTCAAGAGTGGCCGCGCCGCCCAGATTTCACAGTACCTCAAAAACCAGTCCGAAAGATTCTTCAACACGTTGGTCGTGGCGACCTACGGCGGCCATCCGAACTGGCATGCCCTGAACGACGTGAAGAGCAGGACGAAGAACGGTGAGTTGAAGATCCTGGGCGACGACACGGTTGCGTCGGTCGGCTTCCTCACGTTCCAGGGTGATGAAGAGCTGTTCGCTCTCGACGGGCAACACAGGCTCGCGGGGATCAAGAGAGCCATTCGCGGCAATATCGACCAGGACCCTTATGACGAGGTCTCGGTGATCTTTGTCGGACACAAGGATACGAAGAAAGGGCTTGAGCGCACGCGCCGCCTGTTCACGACGCTAAACAAGACGGCAAGGCCCGTCACGAAGGGCGAGATCATCGCACTCGACGAAGACGATGTCATGGCGATTTGCGTGAGGCGACTTATCGAGCAGACCGATCTTTTCGTGAGCAACCGGATTGCCTTCGTTGCGAACAACAATATGCCGACCACGAACCCGACCAGCCTGACCACGATTGCAAATCTCTACGATGTACTGACGATATTGTTCACCAACGTCCAATCCGATCTAAAAAAGCAGAAGGTGGATTTGCAACGGATACGTCCCGATGACGAGACCCTGGATAAATATTTCAGACACGCGGAGTCTTATTTTCTTCAACTTAGAAAGAATTTCAAGGCACTGGATGAATTTTTTAGCGCAAAGAACACCGAGCCGGTGATCAAGAAATATCGCGGCAACCACGGAGGCCATGTTCTCTTCCGTCCCATCGGACTGGAAATCATGACCCGTGTGATCGCCCGATTCACTAAGGATATGAGCCTTGCGCGGGCCGTAAAACTAGCGGCCGAGCTGCCCGACAGTCTCAATGAAGAGCCGTTTCAGTGGCTGATGTGGAAGCCAAATAAAAAAGATCATGCTCAACGGCCACAAGGTGACAGTTCGCGAAGTTCTTTTGTACATGGTCGGGAAGAATGCAAAAAACTACACCGAAGCGACATTGCTTGAGAGGTATCAAAGAGAAACCGGCGATGATACGGCTGAATTGCCGGAAAAGATCAGATAAATCCGTATACCGCGAAGCAGATAGACAAGAATGGACACGACCGACATGAACAGGAAAGGTCAGGCGCACCGCCCTCGCCTTGAATGAACCATGACCAGATCGACCGACACGCCGGACGCCGCACCGGGCATGGCCCTTAAAACCCTGCTGCGCAACGCCAAGACATCGGCGTTGCGCGAGGTGATCGGTCCGTCGATTGTGGACACGCTTCAGGGGTTCGCCCCCGGGCTGGACTCGGGCACCCGGCTCGGGGAGCTTGCCGACAACCTTGTCGAACCCTCCGAAGCGTTGCGCGATCCGGAAATGCGCGACCGCATCATCCGCATGCTGCCCTTGCACAAGGCGCGCGAGCTGGGCGGGCGTCTCGGCGCAAAAGACGGCCGCCCGCTTTATGATGAACTCTGCACAGCCGCCGCGGACCCCGCGGTCATGGCTGTGTTGTACTCGTTCTTCGGCATCGTCCGGGACGTTCGTGCGCCGCAGGCCCCCTCATCGGACACCATGAAGGCGGCTACCGGATACGCGCTGTTCGATCACCAGCGCGCCGCCGCCGGGCGTGTCATGCATGCACTTGGCGCCACGCCGCGAAAGGTCATCCTTCATATGCCGACCGGCGCGGGGAAGACGCGCACCGCAATGCATATCGTCGCGGAGCATCTTCAGTGTCACGAACCCACGATGGTCTGTTGGTTCGCCCAGAATGCTGAGCTTCTGGACCAGGCCGCCGACGAGTTCGAGGATGCATGGCGGTTTCTCGGCAACCGGGCAACTGGACTCATCCGCTTCTGGGGACACAGGAGACCGGACGTTCTCGACATGCGGGACGGCGTGATCTTTTCCGGTCTCGCCAAGATGGCGGCGCTCGACAACCGCGACCCCGCGACCCTGCTGCGCTTGGCAGACCGCGTCTCGTTGACGATTATCGACGAGGCGCACCAGGCGGTTGCGCCGACCTACGCGGCGATCCTCACCGCCTTTTACAGCAAGCGCCCGCATAACGCCTTGCTCGGACTGACGGCGACGCCGGGACGAAGCTGGTCGGATATCGGCGAGGACCGCAAGCTTTCGGAATATTTCGATGGTCGCAAGGTCACGCTCGAAGTCGAGGGCTACGATGACCCCGTCACCTTCCTGATCGACCAAAAATATCTTGCTCGCCCGAATCTTCCGCACATTGAATTCCGGGGCGGGTCTCAAGCTGAGCGAGAACGATGTCAACGCGCTCTCGTCCGCAATCGACGTGCCGGAACAGATTTTGGAACGGCTGGGATGGAACAACGGCAACCTGAAAATTCTGTCCGCCGTCGAAGACTCGATGACGCGGCACCGCCGCATCATCGTGTTCGCGCCCTCCATGGAGAACGCGCGCATGCTTACAGCAATCTTGTCCATACGCGGACATGAAGCATTCGTTGTAACGGGGCAAAGCAATACGGCCGAACGCGAAAGAATAATCAGGCGTTTTAAAAGTAATGATAATTGCTCTATGGTGATTGTGAACTATGGCGTCTTAACCACCGGATTCGACGCGCCCGCGACGAGCGCAGCGGTCATCGCGCGCCCTACATGGTCGCTCGTTCTTTATAGCCAGATGGTTGGCAGGGCGGCACGCGGGCCGGCGGGAACGATGAAGCCGAAATTGTAACGGTTGTAGATCTGGATTTGCCCGGCTTTGGCAGCGTTGCCGACGCATTCAGAAATTGGGAGGACGTTTGGAATGAACCTGACAAAAACCACTGAGTCTGAAAGGTCCGCCGGAGAAATTATTCCGCCTGAACTGGCTGTGAAAGCCATGCGCGACAGCGGCTACAAGAATACCGCCTACGCGCTCGCGGAGCTGATCAATAATTCCGTTCAGGCGAATGCCAGCAATGTCGAGGTGATCTGCCGTGAGGAATACCGGCAAGTCAACGAGCGCAAGAGCCGCAGGATTCGGGCAATCGGCATCCTTGACAACGGCGATGGCATGACACCCGAGACGCTGTGCCTCGCCCTTCAGTTTGGAAACGGTAAGCATATGGCGGACCGCAAGGGCATCGGTCGTTTCGGCATGGGCCTGCCGAATTCGTCGATATCGTAATGCCGTCGAGTCGAAGTTTGGACGTGGCAGAGCGGTCCCGACAACGCCATGTATTCTTATCTCGATGTCGATGACATCGAAGGGCGGTGGCTGTATGTGGTTCCGGCTCCCGAGCACAAACCGCTGCCCGATGAATGGCGCGTCCGTTCCGACAACGTCGAAACGACAGGCACCTATGTTCTCCGGACGAACTTCGATGACTATCGCCTGACTTGGAGCGGCGCGGGGGCGACGCTTAGTAATACGGAATCGCTTATCGGGCGCATGTACAGGAAGTTCATCAACGATGGGCGGCTATCGATCCGGTTGCTGGCACTGCTCGACGGCGAGCCGGACTTCGACCAACCGGTGCGCGTCAACGACCCGCTCTACCTAATGCCGAATTCGTCGACGCCAGCCCCGTTTGACAGTAAGCCGATGTTTCAGCCCTGGGGTGATGCGGCCGAGGTGTTTTCCACCCCTCTATGCCGCCGCAAAGCAGAATGTCGTGGTCCGCATGAGCTGGGCGAGCGAAGAAAAAACCGTGCCGGACGATAGAAGTGACCGCGGCTCGAAGCCCTACGGTAAACACGCGGCGAAGAACATCGGCCTGTCTATAGTTCGCGAGGGCCGCGAACTGGACCTCGACCCCGCTTGGACCAACAGCTACGATCCGGCCGAACGCTGGTGGGGCATTGAGGTCGAGTTTCCTTCGCCGCTCGACCAGGTGTTTGGCGTTACGAACACCAAACAAAGCGCGACGATCTTCTCGCATATGGCCCAGTTCGACTGGGAGACGGAAGCCAATCCCGGAGAATCGCGATCGGAGTTTCAGGAGCGCATAAAGGACGAGGGCGATCCGCGCGGGATCCTGCTACCCATCGTGGATCATATACGCAACCAGATTAAAGAAGTGCGCAAGAGACTTGGAGATCAGACCAAGGGGCGCAGGACTAAAGAGAATTCGCGGCATGACATGACCGACGTTTCCGACCTGGCCACGACAAAGTTTCGCGAACGCGCCGAACAGGGACACGAAACGGAAGCGGACCGTGAAGAATTCACCGAAGACAAATACTACCGGCGGGATGTCGCCCGTGAAATTGCCCAATCGACATTTACGCGCAAGCGTAAGGTTCTGTTTCTGGACAAGGCGATGGAAGGCTACGCCTTCTTCAATGTTGAGCACAAACAGGGCGGGTTGACTGAGGTTGTTTTCAACAGCAACCATCCCTTTTATGACCAGCTCATAGACTCGCTGCGGCCTCAGATCGGCGATGAAACCGACGCTGATTTGATGGGGCGGATACATACGGCCGCCGACACGCTGGAGTTGCTGTTCGCGGCCTGGGCGCGCTACGAGATGGAGGAAGTGTGTAAAAAGAACCGGCTGTTCGAGATGCGGCAGGAATGGGGAAAGATGGCGCGCTTCTTCCTCACGGAAGAGGAAGATGAATGATATGGTTGTTGTCCCTCCGGGCGACGGGATGCTCGACCTTCTCAGAGCCGCAAACGACCGGGTGGTCATAGCAGCGCCGTACATCAAATCCCCGACGCTGCGCCGGTTACTTGATGCCGTTCCTGAGGCGGTTTCGGAGTGCATATGCGTCACGCGCTGGCTTCCCGAAGATATCGCCTTCGGCGTCTGTGATCTCGAAATCCTCGATGACGTTTCGGATGCGCGCGGCGGACGCCTTCTGGTACATCCTCACCTGCATGCAAAATACTATTCCAACGGACATCAATCGCTTGTCGGCTCAGCCAACTTGACAGCGCGTGGCCTCGGCTGGCACACGCCGGCCAATGTCGAATTACTTGTCGCCCTTCCGTCCGAGTTCGCGGGACTGGCCGAATGGGAACCCGCGTTGCTCAGCACCGCCGTTCAAGCCACCGAAGAGTTGCGCGACCATATTCGGCGGCAGGCCGCCGCCCTGAAACAGGATGATATCCCGCACCGTCTACCAGAGGTCGAAAACGATGCCGCGACGGAGGTGGAGCAGACATTGTGGGTACCGCAATGCCCGACGCCGGACCGCCTATGGCAGGTCTATCGCGGACGCGGCACCGATACGATGGTGAGCAGCGCATTCAAAGCCGCGCAGGAGGATCTTGTGGCGCTGTCTCCACCACAGGGACTGACGCGGGAACTCTTCACCGCCTATGTGGCGGGTATATTGAAACAGATGCCGCTGCTCGCCGAGATTGACAAGCTGGCGGCGGCCGGGTTGACGGACACGAAGGCGCACGAGTTCCTGGCCGATCGACTAAGGGGTACGGATCGTGCGAGCGAATACGGTCAGGTCTGGTGCGTCGTTAAACAATGGCTCGTTCACTTCTTCCCTGAAAACTATCGGCTCGAAACCGATCAGGAGGTGCTAGTAAAAGGCCGTGAACTGCCGCGCCGCTGACACGAGCGTTTCTCCCAGTTCATGTCAACATGTTTTCGATACGTTGGCCGAGGTTGGGATAACGTAAAGAATCGTTCGCACTTTTGATTTTGACGGCTTCTTCCAGACTTTGAGAAGGAGCTGGCATGAATGGTTAGTTATCGGTCCTGCATGCCGGCTCTGGTAGAGTGTTGGGAGAGGCGGATGAGTTTCAGGCTGAATGATCATATAGGGCATTTTGACCCTGTAGAGGAGATTAGCCCGCGCCTGTATCCGAACGACCAGCCTGAGGCCCGGTTTAGGGCGGTGATCTCGTATAGGCGTTTGGACCGGGGTTTTGCTCAGGGTTTTGCTGGACCGTTCACCCCTCATCCGGGGTTCCACCATTCACGCCCGACAGAGGAAGTATAGCATGGCTTATATGGGTGTCGATCTTCATACCAGTTCTTTCACGGTTTGCCGTCCGGGTAATGACGGCCACGGCGATTGTGAGACGTTTCTGCTTTGTGTGGCGGGTCTTGAACGGCTCCATCTGACACTTGATGCCGCCGATGAGATTGCCGCCACGGCAACGGGGAACGCGGCCTGGTTCTGTGATCAGGTAATTTCGTGTGTCGGCCGCGTGGTTACCGACAACTCCGGGCCGTTGGGGCAATTTGGTGTGATCCGCAAGGTGGTCAAGAAGACGGACCGCAACGATGCGCGGGCCATGGCCTTTTTCCTGTCGAAGGACATGCTGCCCGAGACGCGGGTGAAGACGGTCGCCGAAAGCGCGCTTGCGTTCCTAACCTGCACACACGATCTTCTGGTTAAACACCGCACACGGTTGTTGAACAGGGTCCTCGCCCTTCATGTCCGCCACGGCATCAAATTGAATAAGGAAAGCCTTTCTTCCAGACGTCGATTGAAGGCTCTTGAGATTGGCCGTTTCTCGACTCTCGAGCAGGTGGAGCTGAGATCAGGCCCTCAGTCTGACAGATGCCATCATACGGCTCGACAGAGTGTGTGAGAGCTCGGCTGAAACCATGGACGGTTATGACGGGCGGGTCGAGATTAAAGGCATCCGCCCCCGTTCGCCAGCGGTGTTCCTCTCTGGCCTCGGCAATGTGAATGACTTCGAGAATGCGGACAAGTTGGTGGCCTACCCTGGCATCGTGGCGGGGGTCAGTCAGTCGAACGAGACCGACAACCGGGGACGGATTACCAAACGCGGAAACAAACCGTTGACCGGCAGGGGCATTTTATGCCCCGAGAAGGTCATGCGCACCACCCTGGTTCAGGGCACGCTCATCACCATCCGCTATTCAGGCTATCTCAATGCCTTCTACCGGCTCATCAAGGACCGCCGCGGTGCCGGCAAGGCGATCATCGCCACAGCACGAAAGCTGCTCAAGATCATCTACGACACCTTGAAAAACGGCTGGATCTTCGAGGATTTTACAACATTTACCCTGGCGGAAATCAAACGAAACCCTAGATAATCATCATAGGAGTTACTCCATGGAGCATCTGGTGCAAATGCGATATCCAGCATCACCGTTGCCGTCGGACGCATGTCCATGTTGTCACATTCAGTGGCTCTTGTTGCCATACAACCCCCCAGTAGCCATCTGTGGTTACCTTTTTGACTTTCAGGTCAAAGCCGATTTTCTGGCACTCACGTTGCCACAACAGACAAGCATCGGTCACGCCCGGGATCACTTCGCCGCCGACAATCTCGGTCGAGGTGACGCCGGATTTATTCAGATAGAATTTCGCCTGATCCGGATCATGCGGCGTAATGGGTAAATCTTCACAGAAATCCTTTCCGTAAGCAATATTGATGGGATGGTCATTGCCAACCGTTCCATGGCCTTTCAGCAGTTTATCCACCAGTTTTTCCCACCGATGCAGCAGTTTCATACCACGAACAAAGTCATTGTTATTCCCTAGATACTTGGTTTTGAGCATACAGATACCCATGAATGCGCCGGACGGAACGGAGACCCCGCCCGCGCCCTCATTTGATTCCACCTGCTTGATGGCCTTCGGGTTTAAGCCTTCCATGAGAGTGATGTCACCGGACAGCAAGGCATTCACTCGGACGATCGGATCTGTGATGCCCAGAATCTCCACTGAATCAACATTGGGACCATCGCCCCAGTAGTTGGGGTTTCGAACGTGCATGGATCGAACACCGGGCTGGAAATCTTCCAGCAGGAAAGGACCGGTTCCCAAGGGATAAAGATACTGCCAAAAAAATGTGACCGCTATATGGTGCTATGTTTAGACGTCTAGCGGCCCTCAAATCCTTGTAAGACGTTCACGGCGTTGATGCCGATTTCCTCGACTGCATACCCGCCTTCCATCAGGAACACGGTGGGCAGGTTCATCTCGGCGAGCCGCGCGCCATAGGTTGTAAAATCGTCACTGGTCAGTTTGAAGAATGATATGGGATCGTTCTCATAGGTATCGACACCCAGTGAAATCACGAGGGCCTCGGCCCCAAATGCCGCAATCTTTTCACAGGCGTCATTGAAGGCGGCAAACCACTCATCGAATTTTGTTCCGGGTGCCATGGGATAATTGGCGTTGGTTCCTGCGCCATCCCCTTCACCGGTTTCATCTGCCCATCCCAGGAAATGCGGAAAGGCGTCATTGGGATCACCATGCACGGACGCATAGAAAACATCACCACGGTCATAAAAGATGCTCTGTGTGCCGTTGCCATGATGAAAGTCCGGGTCGAGCACAGCGACCTTTTTCATGCCATCATCAATAAATTTCTGTGCAACGATAGCGGCATTGTTCAAAAAACAATAGCCCCCGTACATATCCGCCGCGGCATGATGCCCCGGCGGGCGGCACAACCCGAACGATGAGCGGGCACCTTCGGCGACAATCTTGTGTGCCGTCAGGGCGACCTGGGCACTGATATAGGAGGCCTGCCACGTACCGCTGTTAATCGCGGTTTCGGCGGACAAGGCGTAGTATCCCGCCTTACCTTCGGGAAAATCCGGAATGCGCGTCGCATTGACCCGCCGTGACGGCCACACAGTCGGAATGACTTCCCCCAGATATCCAACCGCGCACCATTCTTTCCAGATTGTCTGCAGAAAGGTCAGATAATCCGCATCATGAACACGACTGATGGCCGCCATGCCGAAATCTTCCGGCTCACAGAGATCACCCAGAGATTCCGACGCCACCCGTTTGAGAACCATATCCATCCGCCGCGGCATTTCATGAGGTGGTACCATCTCGCCGCCATAAAGTTCATATTTGCTGTCATGCAGACGGTGCTCATCACTGTAAACGGTCAGCATTTGCGATCTCCTCGGGTCGATTTGGTGCGCTGGATCAGTTGTTTTTCGGCTTGATTGAAGGGCGGTGTTTGCGATCATGGAGCCAGGGTGCCTTTTTTTCAAAAGCGGCGGCGGCCCGGAACACCGAAACATCATCGTAGGTCTTGCCGACAATCTGCAACCCTGTGGGCACGCCGGTGCCAGCAAATCCGGACGGCACACTCATCACCGGGCACCGACTTAGTGTGTTGAACGGAAATGTCATGCACCACATCAACACATCGGGCATAACCTTTCCTTTCCCGCGGAAAGTACCATAATCCAGCGTTGGATTGGCGTTAACCGCGGGTTTGGCCGTGGTCGGGCACAGAAACACGTTGTAGTTTTCCATCATCGCGCCGAAGAAATTATACATTTCCCCGGCCTTGTACATCGTGTTCACAAAATCAATGGCCTTTGATTTCATACCCTGTTTTGCGAAGGCACGGGCGTAGTCAGTCATCAGATCACCGTGGGTTTTTTCCAACGGCCCGAGGCTGGCACCAAACAGATGAGCCAGATGATCCCATGCCGCCTTGGCGCAACTCTCATCCCAGGGAATCTGAACTTCCTCGACCTTGCACCCCATGGACCGGAACACCTCGACCGCTTTCAAGGTGTTCTCCCGAACATCCTTGTCGAGCTTGAAGAAACCCAAATCCAGGGAGTACGCAATCCGCCAGCCACGGATGCTTTTCAGGGTATTGGGAATGCGAAGTTTGGGACGCACGGTTGCGATATCACTGGGGTGTGGTCCGGCAATAACATTTTCCATCAGCCCGACGTCGGCCACAGTACGCCCAAGCGGGCCTTCGTGGCAGTAATAGTCCAGATTGAAACCATTCACCTCGGGCACACGACCATAGGGCGGTTTAAACCCGACAACACCACTGCACGATGCCGGAATACGGATAGATCCCCCGATATCAGAGCCGGTTGCCAGCGTTGCCATACCCGCTGCTAGGGCTGCTGCGGAACCACCTGATGATCCACCGGGTGTATAGCGGGTATTCCAGGGATTCCGGGTCACGCCCCACAAACGCGACGTGGTCACGGCGGCGCAGGAAAACTCAGGTGTGGTTGTTCGGGCGTGACAGATGGCACCGGCGTTAAACAGGCGTTGGGCAAAGACGGCGGTCTCATCTGCAATATCATCCTTGTGGATCAGTGAGCCCGACGTTACCCGTTTGCCCCTTACAGGCACTTCGTCTTTCACGGCCAGAGGAATACCTTCCAGGGCCCGTAGGCGCGCCCCCTTTTTCATGTAACGGGCTTCTGATTTTCGCGCGGCATCCAGGGCTTCATCAAAAAATGTCTCTGTAAACGCATTGACGCACGGGTTGACCTTTTCCGTCTGTTTGATGATGGCCTGTAACAGCTCAACCGGCGATAACGTGCGGCGCTTGAATAGTTTGAGTGCTTCCGTTGCTGACAAATAACAAAGGTCTTCGTAAGTCATATTCGCCTCCAGCTATCGCCCGTATTGTTTCATCACTTGCAGTAGCGCGTCATGATCAATGGCATGGACGGTATGATCGTTTTGGCCGGTCATGGTTCCCCCGCTATATCGGTTCTGGCATTCAAAGGATCGGTGATTCCATTGAAGGGTATGTTCAGTCCGCGCGCCCATCCGCCCGCCCGCGCACCCGTATGGGCGGGGCGGAGACATCGCTCATGATCTTCATATACCCCCTGCTGGAAACATTTTAAGCAAAACCCAAGGCCGGGGCTGGACGAACACCGTCCTAAACGTTTTAATCTTACCCCTGTATCTACACTAACCCGGTTTCGTCCGGGTCGTAAACGACATGAACTCTGTATCGAATATCATCAGCGCTACCGCCAGCCTGATCAACGCCATTCAGCAACCCGATTTCGGGAAAGCGATGGATCAGTTGCTCTATAACGCGGCGCGCTTCGATACCTCGATCACCTTTGCCTACAACGGCAACAGCGCACCCATCGATCTGTATCACTCAACAGAATTCTATCCTAGCATCATGTCTCTGGAGGAGTATCAGTCCGGAGCCTATCTTCTGGATCCCTTTTACCAGTGCCTGCGGCGCGGCATTGATCCCGGTGTCTATCGCCTGAAGGATATGGCGCCCGATCATTTTTTCCGCAGCGAATATTACCGAACCTACTACGCCAAAACCCGGATCGTTGACGAGTTGGGTATTTTTGTGCCCATGCGCAAGGGCGGCATGGTGGTGGTATCCATCACCCGGGACCAGACCAGTCGGCCCTTTGGCAAAAAGGATATTGCCCGCGTTCGCCAGATTGAGCCGGTCATCCGTGAAGCCGTCGCCAAGCACTGGCAAAATCCGGAAATTGCAGAGATCGGCGCGGCACCCACCGACGGTCGTTTTGACACCCTGCCCGGACGGGTCCAAGACGCCACCCTCGCCAATGGCCGCCAGGGCATAACCAACAGAGAAGCCGAGGTGGTCAGTCTGATCCTTCGCGGGTATTCGTCTCTGTCAATCGCCGGCATACTCGAGATTTCCGTAAGTACGGTAAAAGTTCACCGCAAGAACATCTATGCCAAGTTGACAATTTCATCTCAGGCGGAACTGTTCTCCCTGTTCCTGCCTTTGTTGACACGGTCCGCTGCTTAATATGCGCGGCCCGTCGCGGAATAGCGATCAGATCATCCACAATGTTCTGACACGAACAAGAACCATCGCCATGGTTGGTGCTTCACCAAAATGGACCCGACCGTCCCATTTCGTCATGAAATATTTGCAGGACAAGGGATATCGTGTGATTCCAGTCAATCCGGCGCATCCGGGACTGATCATCAACGGTGAACCGACACACCCGAGCCTCAAGCACGTCTGTGGACCCTTTCAGATGGTCGATATCTTCCGCAATTCGACCGCTGCCACTGACGTCGTCGATGACACTCTGCGTGTTGCGCGTCGTCACGGAATTGATAGTGTCTGGATGCAATTGGGCGTTATCAACAAAGACGCTGCACAACGTGCAGAGGATGCGGGTCTCGATGTGATCATGGATAAATGCCCCAAAATCGAATACGCACGCTTGTTCGGGGATCAAAAACTCACGGATATTCGTTCGTAACCTTTTCAGCGGGGTGAAAACAGCTCATGAAACATCGGGACGATCTGACGCATTGCATTGAAATTACCGAGTCCGTCTTCATTGACATGCCGGATGGCTGCACGCTGGTCGGCAAGCTCTGGCTGCCCAGAGGTGCCAGGGAAAATCCCGCCCCGACCATTCTGGAATACATACCCTATCGCCGCCGGGACCGATGCGCGGCCCGCGACCACGAGGTTCACGCCTGGTATGCCGGTCATGGTTACGCAGCGCTGCGGATCGATATCCGCGGCAGCGGTGATTCCGAAGGCGTGCTGAAGGATGAATACCTGAAACAGGAACAGGATGACGCCCTCACCGCTATTGACTGGATTTGCCAACAATCATGGAGCAGCGGCAGCGTCGGCATGATCGGTATTTCGTGGGGCGGGTTCAACGGTTTGCAGGTTGCCGCGCGGGCACCCGACGCCCTTAAGGCGGTCATCACCATGTGCTCTACCGATGATCGCTATGCCGATGACGTCCACTACATGGGCGGTTGTCTGATGACAGACAACCTGACCTGGGCCGCTCAAATGTTCGGGCGACTGGCTCTGCCGCCAGACCCGGCTGTCGTCGGTGCGGCATGGAAAGATATGTGGATGAAACGGCTGGAAGGTACAGGGCACTGGCTGGAGCCCTGGCTCACTCATCAACGGCGGGACGAATTCTGGCAGCATGGTTCGGTGTGTGAAGATTTTTCCGCTATCAAATGCCCCATCTACGCGGTTGGCGGCTGGGCGGATGCCTATACCAATGCGGTTTTCCGGTTGCTGGAAGGCCTTGACGTTCCAACCCGTGCCCTGATTGGACCCTGGGCTCATGTTTGGCCTCAATACGGCACCCCGGGGCCTGCCATCAATTTCCTTAAGGAATCCCTGCGATGGTGGGATCAATGGCTCAAGGGTGAAGATACCGGCATTATGGATGAACCTAGAGTTATCTCCTGGATGCAGGACACCATGCCGCCACGTGCCGAGTACGAAGAACGCCCCGGTCGGTGGATCACGGATCTAGATTGGCCTTCCCCTTATGTGGAAACCGCCACATATCATCTCGGTGCCGCTACCCTTCAACGGGAAGAACCGGATGAAACCCCCGTTATCAGTTTGCGGTCCGCAGAAGATACGGGCTCCACATCGGGTCACTGGTTTCCCCACGGCAGCGGGCCGGAAATGCCCCTCGATCAACGGCTGGAAGAAGGCAATAGTCTGGTTTTTGAAACAGCGCCCATGGAAGATCATCTGGAAGTGCTGGGCCAGCCTGTCGCCCGTCTCCGTCTCGGCGTCGACAAGCCGCAGGCCCATCTGGCGTTGTGTCTCTCCGATGTGATGCCGGACGGCAGAGCAACCCGTGTCAGTTACGGCATGCTCAACCTCAGTCATCGGAACGGTCATGATCAACCCGCGCCGCTGGAACCCGGTAAAGTTTACGACATTTCGATCCCGCTCAATTTCTGTGGTCAGCGCTTTCCTGTAGGGCATCGCATCCGACTGGCCATTTCAACGGCCTTCTGGCCGACCATTTGGCCGTCGCCAGAAACGGTAACACTGATCCTGCACACCGGGGACAGTTGCCTTGATCTTCCCGTTCGCCCCATCCGCGAGACGGAAGACCCGTTTCAAGACCTTGGTGAAGCGGAAGCCGCATCGCCTCTTTCATTTTCAGTGATTGAGCCCGGCCATGCCGAGTGGACCACCGCTCGGCACGCCCGCTCAGGGCTGAGTGAATACGTGCGCACCTTTAATACCGGAATCAAGAAACGGGAGGATATCGCTCTGACCTTTGGGGGCTATGGCGAGGAACGATTTACGATCAACCCGCTCGATCCCCTGTCGGCGTCGGCGACGGCTTCCTGGAACCGGTTTCTGGAGCGTGGACAGTGGTCAGCACGGGCCATAACCTCCACAACCCTGACCGCGGACCGGGAGACATTCCATGTCACGGCAGAACTGGATGCCTATGAAGGTGACACCCGTATTTTTTCGCGAAATTGGTCGTTTTCCATTCCCCGAGACAATGTCTAGTACGAGATGCAATAATGTTTCTGTCCGGTTCCACAAAACTGGACCTTCGGACAGCTCGTCTCTGCAGCCACACTTCAGCAATCTCCCAACGGACCGGCGGGACAAACAATGAGCGACACGCCCCATACCAATGACCTCGGCCTGCCCGTCGGGTTTCCGGTGCCGGACTGGAAACCCCTGTCGCTACCACCACACACCCCCATGGAGGGTCAACATGTGCGTCTGGAAATTCTCGATCCCGGCGCACATGCGCGCGAGCTATACGCCGCTTATGTAGAAGATCAGGAAGACAGGGTCTGGGCTTACCTGCCCTATGGCCCCTTCGCGAATTTTGAGGAATACCAGGTCTGGTTACGGAAAGACTGTACCGGACTTGATCCTTTGTTCCATGCGATCTTTGATAAATCCACGGGCCACGCAGTCGGCGTTGCCAGCTACCTGCGCATCAATCCGGCTGCCGGCAGCATCGAAGTCGGCCACATCAATTTTTCCCCGGCCCTGCAACGGACCCCCATGGCAACCGAAGCCATGTTCCTGATGATGGCGCGGGCATTCGACGAATTGAATTACCGACGGTATGAATGGAAGTGCGATGCCTTGAATGCCCGATCCTGTCGCGCCGCCATCCGACTCGGTTTGACATTCGAGGGGATTTTTCGTCAGTGCATAGTCTACAAAAACCGAAACCGGGATACCGCCTGGTATTCAATCCTGGATCACGAATGGCCCGCCACCAAGGCGGCCTACGAACAATGGCTCAGTCCGGATAATTTTGACTCAGACGGCAAGCAGCATCAGACTCTCGGTGACCTGATCAAACACCATAGGGGCGCAAACGTTGCTCTGTCGAGGATGCGCCGATGGGTCCGAGGAACGTTCGCTCGTCGGTTCTCACGGCAGAGCAAGAGGCGTTGATTGTCGCTTTTCGCAAACATACCCTTCTGCCTTTGGACGATTGCCTGTATACGCTTCAGGCGACGATCCCGCATCTGACCCGCTCTTCCAAATTTCAGGTTGCAGCGGCAGTTTCTCGACATGGATTGTCAATATGCCGATATTTTGCCGCCTGTCACCGTGATACCATGTGTCTATCTTGATGACAGGGAAGGGAGGCCATGACATGACCTGGGCCATCTGGACGGCTTACGTTGCAACCGTACTCGTGCTGATGAGCACACCGGGGCCCAGTCAGCTCCTGATGCTGTCCAACAGTGCCCGATATGGGTTCGCCAGATCCACCGCGACGGCGGCTGGTGATCTCTCGGCAAATGCGCTCCAGATGCTTGCTGCCGGGTTCGGTCTTGCGGCGATCCTTGCAACCTCTGCCCATGCCCTGACCATCATCAAATGGCTGGGCGTCGCCTATCTTGTATGGCTCGGGGGCAAAATGATCTGGAATGCCAAATCCGATACCCTCAACGGTTTCGGTGACGCCCTGTCTTCATCCCTGAAGGCACTGTGGCTTCAGGGATTTCTCACGTCGGCGGGAAACCCTAAAGCCGTTGTCTTTTTCGCCGCTTTGTTCCCCCAGTTTGTCACCCCGGATCAACCATTCGCGCCTCAGTTTGCCATACTATCCATCACCTACATCGTACTGGACGCGATGTTTCTCTCCGCCTATGGATTTGGTGCGGGTTGGATCACCAAGCGATTTTCCGGGCAGTCTCGATTGTGGGTCGAGCGAATCGGCGGGAGCTGCATTATTGGCGCGGCTTTGCTGTTAAGCTTGAAGACTGTCGATGAGACCTGAGCCAGCCTCGACAAAATACTTGAGGATCGCGGGCTCGGTGGGCGTTTCTGCCAGATAAATGCGGGTGCTGCCATTCGCTGTGACCGGTGAAATGTGCATTTTCTATGGGAACCCCGCCATCGCCCCCGTAGCGGCGTTTACCTGCTCAAAGGTCTGCGCTTTCGAGTGTGATGCACTCATGGAGTTCCCCGAAAAAACCGGAAAATCCGCAAATTAAGTGGAATGCAAGATTTTCAAACAGGTGAGCAAGAACAGGGATCCCGCCAACCAAATGCTGATTAAAGGTTAACCGCCCCATAACAAAGCCCGATTGCAGGTCATCACCGTTTGGGGATAATCCCCGGAATGTTGGGTGCTGGCACGTGCCAATTCCTCATTCATGCTGGGATGATGCTCGAACCCGTGACAGCCGGGTTTCCCCGGATAAATATTTGTCGGATCATCTCTGGACAGAACGACGAGGAGAGGGGATGTTGGATACCCTGCTTAAGATCAATTGATAGACTAGAAGACATCCGCACATGTTGACGCCCGGAACATATGGGGGAATTTCCGCGGTTTGCCTTGGCACTGCCGACTTTATGGGCCGATTCAGCAGCCAAAAAATTGATCACCATAACGCCCTCCTCGGTATGTTGATTGCCGGTTCATTGGCAATGACCGTCTGGTTGGCCACCACCGTTGGCTTCCCTTCATTACAGGGGTTGAGCATTGGCTTGATCCTGATAAATGGTATTTCGACAACGGTCATGACGTTGTTGCTGTATTTGGGATTGGCCCGCGGACCTGTCAGTGTAGTTGCTCCCATTGTTGCGGCCCATCCTGTACTGGTTGTTGTTTATTATGCTGTTTTAAACACCGTATTGCCGCCCAACCTCCAGCTTGTTGCGATTGCTGTCACGATCGCGGGCACATTGCTGGTGGCATGGAAAGCGCCGGAAACGCCCTCTGATCTGGCGAAGGCCCCTGTGGCCAATGCCCTGTCAACCACGATTTTGATCGCGACAGGGTCGAGTTGCGCCTACGCGGTTCTCATTATCGCCGGGCAAGCAGCAGCAGAACATCATGGTCAGTTCCATACCCTTTGGCTCGGTCGTCTGGTCAGTTTGAGCTTTTTGCTGCTCCTGTTTCTCGCGCGCCGTCGCGCACCAAACATTCCGTACAAATGGTGGCCGTTTTTGACCATGCAGGGTCTTTTGGATGCGGGCGGGTACATTGCTTTATTTGCAGGTGGAATTGGAAGTGGGAAGGAAATAGTTACCGTTGTGGCGGGAACTTTTGGTGCCGTTACAGTGCTTCTTGCATGGGTAATCCTGAGAGAAAAAATCGCGCGCCTGCAATGGTTGGGAATTATCCTCGTGTTCGCCGGTGTCATGGTTCTTTCGGGTAACGGCTAGGTGTCGTTTCTTCAAGGTACTTGCAATGAAAACAACCAGGTAAAGTTCAGTTTCACCGTCCGGGACCATCGCCCTTCAGTTCAGCGACACCGTACCTCGAAAGAGATACCCCTCCCCTTGGCGTTGGCATTCGCTCTTTTGAATCTTTGAGAATTTATGGGCGGTTACCGCCCTTTCCACACGGGCGCCCGTTTTTCGGCAAATGCCCTGGGGCCTTCCCTGAAGTCTTCCGAATCGAGAACAGCCTCATAAATCGGGAAGGTTCCCTCGCCGCGGGACATCTGGTCAAAGGCCTGCCGGACGTCCATTTCACTGGAGCCGTAAAAAGTTTCCTTGAGCGCCTGCAACGCCAGCGGCGCACCGGTGGAAATCTCGACCGCCATATTGCGGGCGTAGGCCATCAGCTCGTCACGCGGCAGAACCTTGTGAACAAGCCCCCAGTGCACCGCCTCTTCGGCATCCATGCGGCGGCCTGTGTACATCATTTCCAGCGCCACGTTGTGAGGAATCTTTTTCGGCAGGCGCTGGACCGCACCGGCATCGGGTAGGAAGCCCCGCTGCATCTCCGGCAACCAGATATTGGTTTCCGGTACACACAGGATGATGTCGGCGGCCAAGGCCACTTCCAGGCCGCCACCAATTGCATGACCGTTCAGCACCGCAATGACGGGTTTGTACAAATCCCACATTTCGGTAAAACCGGCGAAACCGCCCGGCGAATTGGCCAGGTTTTCTGGATCATCCATACCATCAAAGGTCTCAGCCGCTTCCTTCAAATCCCAACCCGCGGAGAAACATTTCTCACCGCTGCCGGTAATCAAACCGACGGTGAGCGAGTCGTCATCACGAAGCGTGGTAAACGCATCATAGAGCTCAGCGGTCATGGTCGTGCCAATGGCGTTGACTGGCGGGTTGTCCATGGTGATTTCCAGCACCTTGTCCCGTCGTTCCGTGTGCACCATTTGTGTCATGTGTTCCTCCGGTTTTGACGGGCGACGGTTCAGTCGCCGCCGGTTGCTTCCTGGTCCGGGTCACTGTTTTCCCCGCTCTCTTCAGCGAACGTTGTTTCACCGGGTGTGTGTTTTTCGATCTCGGTAACCTTTGCGCCGGGAAAGGTTTCCAGCACGGCCTTAACCAGCGGATGTTCCGTAGCCTCGCGAATGACCTCCCGGGTTTGCTGTGCCTCTACCTCGGCAAGGGTATCCTCGCCCATGTCGCGCGAATTCACCACCGCCCAGCTCCATCCGGTTTCCTCTTCCAGAAACGTCCGCAAGCGGCGCAGGGTGACCTCATCGGCAAACGCACCGCCATTGACCTCAAGGTGACCGGGTTTCAGACGCACCAGTCGGGCATTATTAATTAGGAAGGCCTGTAAGCGACCTTCGCGTTTTTCGCCGGCCCGGTCTGCGATTTCCCTCAGTGAGGCGAACTGCCGGAGTTGTGTCTCAGACTCAACCGCCGGTACCGCAGCCGTCTCGGCGACGACCTGCGGCAGGGCTTCATCTGTTTCAGCACCCGTATCGGCAATCACACTAAAGGCCGCCCGAGCGACGCCCCCGCCCCCGCCAGCGCCGTTTAAAACGGGAGACTGTTGCGACGCGACAGCCGTGGCACCCGACCCGGATCCGCCTCCCTGTGCACCGGAAGTGCCCGCGCTGCTCGCCGACGAGCCTTGATCAGCAGTGGCTTCATCGTTGAGGGATTTCAGGGCTTCCTCCGGACTCGGCAGGGTTGAGGCATGGGCCAGACGGACCAGCACCATCTCGGCGGACTGGACATCGGAGGGTGCATTCAGAACTTCGGACAGTCCTTTCAACAGCATTTGCCAGGCCCGGGTAATGCCGGGCATACCAACGCCTTCCGACAGTGCCTGCCCCCGCACCCGCTCAACCTCGGGTATGGTGACGTCCTTCAGGACATCGGGTGAGACCTTGATCCGGGTCAGCCAATGCGTGACGTCCAGCAGATCTTCGACCACCTGAACCGGGTTGGCACCAGCCTGATACTGCGCCGAGAAAATCTTCAGCGCTGTCGCTGCGTCGCCTTTCAGGGTTGCTTCAAATAAATCGAAGGACTGACTGCGATCAACGAGACCCAGCATGTCGCGAACGTCCTGTTCGGTGACGGTCTGCTCGGCATTGGAAATGGCCTGATCCAGCAGGCTGAGGCCGTCCCGCACACTACCGTCGGCGGCCCTGGCAATGATCTCGACCGCGTTGGCTTCCATGGATGCCCCTTCCTTGTCCACCAGCTCGCTGAAATAGGGTGTCAGCAATTCCGCATCCACGCGGCGTAGGTCGAAACGCTGGCAGCGGGACAGCACCGTCACGGGCACCTTTCTTATCTCGGTGGTGGCAAAGATGAACTTCACGTGCACCGGCGGTTCTTCCAGGGTCTTGAGCAGCGCATTGAAAGCGTTTTTCGAGAGCATGTGGACTTCGTCGATGATGTAGATCTTGTAGCGCGCTGAGGTGGGCCGATAGCGCACGCTCTCGATCAGCTCTCGGATGTCATCGACACCGGTGCGGCTGGCAGCATCCATCTCCAGCACGTCCACATGGCGGTCTTCGGCAATGGCCCGACAGTGCTCGCACACGCCACAGGGCTCGATGGTTGGACCGTAATCCGGATCGTCATCAGGACCACTGCAATTGAAGCCGCGGGCCAAAACCCGGGCTGTGGTGGTTTTACCCACGCCGCGAACACCCGTCAACATGAAGGCATGAGCCAGACGGCCTGAACTGATGGCATTGGTCAGAACGCGCACCATGGCTTCCTGACCGATCATTTCCTTGAAAGTGGAAGGGCGATACTTCCGGGCAAGAACCCTGTACTGACCAGCGGGCTCAACAGTGTCCGTAGGGGCCGAGGTATCCTTGTCCGTCATTTGAAGCCGTACCGAATCCCTAAGCCAAATCCCCAAGCAAGTGGATAGCCGGACAATGACCCAGACCGGAATCTCGTTACGGCTGCTTCCTTCCGGACCTGACCGGGTTGGCGAGGGGTCTGCCCACCGCCGACTATCCGGGCGCACTATAGCAATACAGGGGGTGGAGATGGCAAGCATTGTCCGCTAAAGGTATGGGGAGATTTTTTTGATATTGACATGAGCATGGATTGTGACGGAACGCACCAGCGATGAAGCGGTCCTGAAATCCTGGATCGGGCGAAGCCAGACACGAACCGACAGCCTGAATGCCAATCAGGCGCGCCTGATGCAGGCGACGCTGGACCTGCCGGTCGAGCTGAATACCGGTGACCCGCTACCGGCCCTCTGGCACTGGATATATTTTCCAGAAGGGGGTCGCCTGAGCGAGCTTGGCCGGGACGGGCATTCCCAATTGGGTGGGTTTCTGCCACCCGTTGCGCTCCCCCGTCGTATGTGGGCTGGCGGCAGAGTCACCTTCGAGACCCCTTTGGTTCTGGGCGAGGTCTACACCAGGACCTCAATCATTCAGGACGTCACCGCGAAACAGGGGCGTAGCGGGGAGCTCTGTTTTGTTACGGTTCGCCACGACATTGCTGACAGGGATCAGCGTATCGCGGTGCGCGAGGAGCATGACATCGTCTATCGCGAAGACCCGAAACCCGGATCGAAACCGCCACCCTTGCAACCCCCGCCCGCGGACTTTGCCTATACAGATACGGTGACGCCCTCCGCGGTCATGATGTTCCGGTATTCTGCACTAACTTTCAACGGACATCGCATCCACTACGACCGACCCTACAGCTGCGAGGTGGAAGGTTATCCCGGCCTGGTTTTCCACGGCCCGTTGACGGCAACCCTGCTGGCGGGGTTGGCCGTGAAAAACAATTCCGATGGTATCCTGGACACGTTCTCCTTTCGGGCCCTTGCACCGCTGTTTGACGATAAAGCGTTCGAGATTAGAGGCATACCTAATCCGCATGAACCTAAGGTTCAAAGCCTATGGGCCGAAACACCGGACGGCGGTCTGGCCATGTCGGCGACCGCCACATTCCGACAGGCCGGACAGAAAGACCCGTAGGCTTCCTCGATCCTGATCACACCGCTTTGCCGGAGAAGAAGTTGGTGCCGGGATTGAGATTGTTCGACAAGGCTGGCTGTGCGACCATCCTGTCATGCAAAGGGAACTCGCCTACACCGGGAAGGTACTGGATCGCGCGGCTATCCGACGCGGCGATGATCAATGGCTTCTCGACCAGGCGGCAGGCAACCCCCGGATTCTGGTGCTCTGGAAGGACATGAACCTGATTTCTCATGGCCCGGAGGGACAAAAGACACCGGACGCAGCCGTGATCTCTGGCGACCACGCCCGCAGTATCCTGCAGGACAAGGACCCTGTATCGGAAGCGATCTTCCTCGGCCTTCTCGACGAAAACCCTATTTTCGCCGTTGATTATTCCGAGCACGACGAAGCCCCGGAACAACAGGTTCCCGGAATCGACAGTCATTACTCAGCATCGTTTACAGACCTTCGTTCGGTTGGCCCTATCATTGATCAACACACGGGTTCCATGCTGGCGTTTGCTCGCGGCATGGCTTTCTGGCACAGGCGGCACCGGTTTTGTGGTGCGTGCGGATCACCAACCGTTTCCCGATCCGGGGGCTTCATGCGGACATGCGCCAATGCCGCCTGTGGACTTGATCATTTCCCGAGAACCGACCCGGCGGTCATTATGCTGGTCACCGCCGCGCTGCCCGCTGGCGAGCACTGCCTGCTCGGACGACAGCCCTCATGGGATCTGGGTATGTATTCATCCCTGGCGGGATTTGTGGAACCGGGCGAGAGCCTGGAGCACGCGGTGGAGCGGGAAGTCATGGAAGAGGCATCGATACGGGTTACCGACGTAACCTATTGTGCCTCCCAACCCTGGCCATTCCCATCATCGCTTATGCTCGGTTTTCGCGCCCGCGCAACAACATTTGATATTAATGTGGGTGAAGATGAACTGGAAGATGCTCGATGGTTCTCGAGAGCCGCGTTGCATGAACGTGCACGAATAAACGCAGGTGACAAAAGACTGTCACGAGCCGACTCCATTGCCAGATGGTTGATTGAGGAATGGTTGCATGAGGCCTGAAAAATAAGGGGTATTCGCGAGAGGAGGCTACGGACAGCCTGGATTAAGGCAGGCTGAAGTCAACTACCGTTTACCTGTTTTCTGAACGGATGGGCCCGATAGGTGCCGAGCATAGTGACCTCACGGGTGAAAAACGCCAGTTCCTCTAGGGCAAACTTCAGCCCGGGGTGTTCCGGATGCCCCTCAACGTCGGCATAGAACTGTGCCGCAACGAAATCTTCGTCTACATAACTCTCAAGTTTTGTCATGTTGATCCCGTTCGTCGCGAAACCGCCCATGGCTTTGTAGAGTGAAGCAGGGACGTTGCGAACCCGAAACACGAAACTTGTTATGACCTCGTTTGTAGGCGTGGCGGCAGGCGGGACATCCGCCTCTTCGGACATGATGACAAACCGGGTGGTATTATGCTCTGCGTCCTCGATATTCGCCCGCAGCGAATCGAGGCCATAGGTTTCGGCCGCCAGGCTGGAAGCAATGGCTGCCTGCGACGGGTCAGCTTTTTCCGCAATCTCGGCGGCGGCACCAGCGGTATCCACGTGAACCACAGCCTCAATCCCCAACTCGTGGATCAGCTCCCGGCATTGGTTGAGGGCATGAACATGGCTGTGAACGTGCGTTATCGTAGAAATGTTAGTACCCTTCACAGCGAGCAGATGGTGGTTCACCCTCTCGTAATGCTCTCCCACGATTTGGAGACCTGAGTCGGGCAACAGATGATGAATATCCGCAACCCGTCCGGCAACCGAGTTTTCAATGGGGATCATGGCTAGCCGGGCGCGGCCATCCTGAACCGCGGCGAAGGCGTCGCGAAAGGTACGGCAGGCAACCGGCTCCATATCCGGACGCGCCCGATGACAGGCCAAGTGAGAATAGGCCCCGGGCCCTCCCTGGAAAGCGATCAAGTTTTCCACCATGTCATTTCCTTAAAAAAACACGCCGATCAATCGGCCTGCAACAGGCGCGCCGCCCGCTCAAGGTCGGCGGGAGTATCAACACCGAAAGGAACCGTGTCAACGAGGGCGGCGTCAATTCGCATACCGTTTTCTAATGCCCGTAATTGTTCAAGCCGTTCTCGCTGCTCCAGAGTTCCCGGTGACAGGGATATGAACCGGGAAAGTGCCCGCCGTCGATAGGCGTACAAACCAATATGATGGTAGAGCGGCCCTTCTCCGGTTGGCACCGTTGCACGACTGAAGTACAGGGCACGACTTATTGATTGTCCCGGCTCGAATGCGACAGCCGCCTTCACGACATGAGGGTCGTCGCGCTCATGTTTGCACGCGATCCGGGCAACCAGTGTCGAGATGTCAACATCCGGATTTCCCAGCGGTTTCAGCGCGGTGCGAATCGCCGCCGGTTCAATCGTCGGCAAGTCACCTTGCAGATTGACAACGGTATCGTAATTTCCCTCTGGATCAAAGGCTTGAAGGGCTTCCCATATCCGGTCGGAACCTGAAGGGTGATCCGGGCGGGTCAGTATCGCCGTTCCGCCCGCCGCCATAACAGTATCTGCAATCTCTTGTTCTGCACACGCGATCACAACCGGGCCTACATCCGCCTCTTCTGCCCTTCGCAGTACATGCACGATCATCGGCTGTCCGAGGATATCGGCCAGTGGTTTGCCCGGTAACCGCGTGGATGCCATCCGTGCAGGGATAAAAACAACAGCTCGGGTTGCCGGGCAATCACTCATGATCCGACCTTATCGTGCACCTACCTTTGCGAAAAGCCGTAATCGCCTGAAAATGATAGATTTCACGTAAATCCACATTGAATGGTCAGACATGAACGCGTAAACTGCGGATAATGTTACAAGGATTTGAAGCAGCCCGAATAATTCGTGGATAGGAGCCAGAGATGCGCTACACCTCTTTGCTTGAAAAATTCGGCCTGGCTCTGTTGGTCTTTGCCTGGGTTGTATACGGTGCCAATTTTGTCGGTGATACTCTGGTTCATGCCGAAAAAGGCGATGTTGAAGCGTTGATGATTGTCGTGGCTGACGATGGCGACGAAGGTGAAACCGAAGTTGCTGTAATTGATTTTGCGACGGCCATGGCAACCGCCGACGTTGCTGTTGGCGAGAAAGCTTTCAAGAAATGCAAGTCTTGCCATTCCGTTGAACAAGGTGGTGCACACAAGGTTGGGCCCAATCTCTGGGATATCGTTGGTCGCGCCAAAGGCGGCGCGGATGGATTTGCATATTCATCCGCATTGACCGGCCTGGGGGGTGACTGGTCGGTTGATGATCTGAATGCTTTCCTTGAAAGCCCGAAAACCTACGCACCGGGCAATAAAATGACCTACAGAGGCCTTAGCGACGTTGAGCAACGCGCCGGTCTGATTGCCTATCTCGCGACCTACGGAAACTGATAACATCTCCGTTGATGTGAGTTACACACCATGACGGATCAGGCTCATCTGTCCGAGGCCCTGCTACCCGGAGATGTGCCCGGCGAATTTATGGCTTTGGCGATGGAAATGACCGACGCGGCTTCGCTTATCGCAACCCGTTATTTTCGGACAGGCCTCGGTGCTGACAACAAAGCCGACGACAGCCCTGTGACCATCGCGGACCGCGAAGCCGAAGCCGCCATGCGTTCCATGATCAATGAGCGATTTCCGGATCACGGTGTTTTCGGCGAAGAACATGGCAATGAATCCCTGGACGCCAAATACGTTTGGGTTCTCGACCCCATTGACGGAACCATCGCTTTTGCCTCTGGATTCCCGACGTTCGGGACTCTTGTCGCTCTTCTGGAAGACGGTATTCCGATCATTGGCGTCATTGATGCGCCCGCGCTCTCTGAGCGGTGGGTCGGGGCGCGTGGACGGCCGACAACACTGAACGGCATTCCGACAACATGCCGACAATGCCCGTCGCTGGAAGGCGCATGGAGTGCCTCATCATCACCTTTATGGTTTGACACCGAAGAGCAGAGAACGGTGTTTGAGCGATTAACCCGTAAGTTCGGCCGCCGTCAAATCTATAGCACCAACTGCCTCGGTTATGGATTGCTGGCAGGCGGCCATATCGATTTTGTTGTTGAGGCCGGGCTTGGCGCCTACGACGTCATGGCTGTGACGCCCGTTGTTGAAGGGGCCGGTGGACTGATCACGGATTGGGCGGGGAAATCACTAACGCTTGATTTCGACGGCACGGCAATTGCCGCCGGCGATCCAAACCGACACGCCGAGGCATTGAGACTTCTGGCCGGGTAACGTTGCCTCAACCTTGCCTAATCCTTGCCTCAACCTCGCCGTATTCTTTGGTAGGATGTTCTAGCCATGAAAAAAATTCCATATACAATCGCGAGTCTTATCTTGCTCGCAACCAGCTTTGGCGGCCATCCCGCTCGCGCTTCGGAAGACACCGGGAAGACCCACCACGGCATCGCCATGCATGGTGATCTGAAGTATTCCGCAGATTTCACCCATTTTGACTACGTCAACCCGAACGCACCAAAAGGCGGGGATGTTCGCCTTGGCGCGCGCAGCAGTTTCGACAGCCTCAATCCGTTTATCGTCAAGGGCACGTCGGCTCAGGGGGTATATCAGATTTACGACTCATTGATGACAAATGCCGCCGACGAAGCCTTCAGTGAATATGGCCGCCTCGCAGAAACGGTAACCGTACCCGATGATCGATCCTGGGTAGAGTTTACGCTCCGAAAGGAAGCCCGCTGGCACGACGGGACGCCGGTTACGGTCGAGGATGTCATATGGACCTACCATACTCTGCTGGAGAAAGGGCAACCATTTTACCGCTTTTACTACGGCAGTGTTGAATCTGTAGAGGAGTCGCGCCCCGGAACTGTCAGGTTTACCTTTGTTCCGGGAGAAAACCGGGAACTTCCGCTTATTGTCGGGCAGATGACCGTCCTCCCCAAACATTACTGGGAAACCCGCGATTTCGAAGAACCGACACTTGAGCCACCGCTGGGAAGCGGGCCCTATCGCATATCCAGGGTTGATGCCGGACGCTCAATCACGCTGGAACGTGTGAAAGACTACTGGGGCAAGGATTTGCCTGTAAATGTCGGACAGTACAATTATGACACTCTTCGATATGACTATTACCGGGACCCCGGAGTTTTGCTGGAAGCCTTCAAGGCCGGTGAGTTCGATTACCGACAGGAAAACTCATCCAAAGCGTGGGCCACGGAGTACGACATCAAGGCCGTTCACGACGGTTGGTTGATAACGGAACTGATCGAACACCAGCGTTCTTCGGGCATGCAGGCTTTTGTTTTCAACACCCGCCGGGATTTGTTTACGGATAAACGGGTTCGTGAAGCGCTCGCGTATGCCTTCGACTTTGAGTGGTCCAACGCCAATCTGTTCTATGGCCAGTACGCCCGCACACGGAGCTACTTTGACAACTCGGAACTGGCGGCCACAGGCTTACCAAGTGACGCGGAACTGGGCATTCTGGAACCGTTACGCGGGCAAATTCCGGATGAAGTTTTTGAAGCCGAGTACAACCCGCCCAAAACGGACGGTAGCGGGAATATCCGCGGAAACCTGCGCGAGGCCGGGAAACTTCTTCGCGAGGCTGGCTGGGTCGTCAAGGACGGGAAACGCGTTTCCGAAGAAACCGGCCAGGCGTTAAATTTTGAGGTTTTGCTGGTCAGCCCCCTGTTTGAACGGATTGTCTTACCGTTTGCAAAAAACCTTGAACGGCTGGGAATCACCGTTTCCGTTCGCACGGTGGACTCAGCGCAGTACCAACGGCGTCTGGATGTGTTCGATTTCGACGTCATTGTCGGTGGTGCGGGTCAATCCCTGTCCCCCGGAAATGAACAGCGCTCTTTCTGGGGATCGGAAGCCGCCACCCTTGAAGGGGGCCGGAATACGATTGGCATTCAGGACCCCGCCATTGACTCATTGATCGAGACATTGATTGCTGCCCCGGACCGTCAGTCCCTGATCACGGCAACACGAGCCCTGGATCGAGTCTTACAATGGGGACACTGGGTTATCCCCCACTGGCATTCGCCCACCGATCGAATTGCATACTGGAACAAATTTGGCCGCCCCGGGATTACACCGACGAGAGGGGTACAGTTCAGCACCTGGTGGATTGATGAACAGAAAGCACAAGCCTTGGCAGCCTCGGGTTTTGCTTCCGGGAACTAAACATCCTAGATCATGTACGCCTATATTGTTCGCCGACTTGCTCTGATCGTTCCCACATTGTTGGGGATTATGCTGATCAATTTCGCTGTGATCCAGGCCGCGCCCGGCGGACCGGTTGAGCAAATGATTGCCCAGATCACCGGCACAGCGGTTGATGCAACGGCACGTTTCTCCGGCGACAGCGGTGATGCAGAGAATGCCCTGGCCGGCAATCAGGCAAACCAGTCCAGCGGATTGAATAGCAAATATCGAGGCGCGCAGGGTCTGCCCCCTGAAATGATTGCCCAGATTGAAAAACAATTTGGCTTCGACAAACCGGCGCATGAGCGCTTTTTGCTGATGATTGGCAACTATGTCCGGTTTGATTTCGGCGAGAGCTTCTTCCGGGGTAAGGATGTCACCGACCTGGTTATTGAAAAAATGCCGGTTTCCATATCTCTGGGTCTCTGGACGACGATACTGGTTTATCTGATTTCCATTCCCCTCGGGATCCACAAGGCGGTCAGGGACGGCTCCAGGTTTGATGTCTATACATCCGGCATTGTGATTATCGGCAATGCCATCCCGGGGTTCCTGTTTGCAATCCTGTTGATTGTGCTCTTCGCGGGCGGGCGGTACTTCGACTGGTTTCCGCTACGGGGATTGATCTCCGACAACTGGTCAGAGTTGAATTCCCTCGAGAAAGTCGTCGACTATTTCTGGCACATGACCTTGCCTATCGTCTCTCTGGTCATCGGCGGTTTTGCCGGGCTGACGCTGTTGGCGAAAAATTCCTTTCTGGAAGAAATAAACAAACAGTACGTGGTTACTGCCCGTTCCAAGGGGCTGATGGAAAAGAGTGTTCTTTACGGTCATGTGTTCCGCAATGCCATGCTGATCATTATCGCCGGATTCCCCAGCGCCTTTATCGGTATCCTGTTCACAGGTTCCCTTCTGACCGAAGTGATCTTCTCTCTCGACGGTTTGGGTTTACTGGGGTTCGAAGCGGCGATCAACCGGGATTACCCGGTCATGTTCGGCACGCTTTACTTTTTTGCCCTGCTCGGGTTGCTCATGAACATTGTTGGCGACCTGATGTATCACGTGGTTGATCCAAGGATTGATTTTGAAAGTCGGGAAACCTGATCATGACAGGGACACCATTTAGAGATCAATTTCTGGGCATGCCTATCACGCCTCTGACCCGACGGCGGATCAATAATTTCTGTCGTAATCGTCGTGGGTTCTGGTCGCTTTGGATATTCCTGTTGCTGTTCGTTTTCAGTCTTTTTGCCGAGTTGATTGCAAATGATAAACCCTTGATGGTCTGGTTTGACGGTGCGCCCTACTTTCCCGTTGCGAAAATGTATACAGAAACGGCGTTCGGGGGAGAGTTTCTCACAGAAGCCGACTACCGCGATCCCTTTGTCGAGGCGTTGATTGCCGAGAAGGGGTGGATGATCTGGCCGCCTATCCGGTATTCCTATCGCACCATCAATTTCAATATTGACTATCCCGCCCCTTCACGACCAACGGGGGAAAATCTGTTGGGCACCGATGACCAGGCACGGGATGTCGTTGCGCGGCTGATTTATGGGTTTCGCATTTCCGTTTTGTTTGGCCTGACGCTGACCTTGTTCTCGACCGTTGTCGGGATCGCGGCCGGTGCCATACAGGGATATTTTGGCGGATGGATCGATTTGATTGCCCAGCGGTTCATGGAAATGTGGTCCAGTTTACCGACCCTGTATCTGTTGATTATTCTGGCCAGTGTCGTCACGCCCAACTTCTGGTGGTTGCTCGGTATTATGTTGCTGTTTAGCTGGATGGGGTTGGTTGGTGTGGTGCGCGCAGAGGTTTTCCGGGCGCGGAACTTTGACTATGTCCGGGCGGCACGGGCTTTGGGTGTTTCCAATGCAGCAATCATGTTCAAGCATGTTCTTCCCAATGCCATGGTTGCGACACTGACGTTGCTGCCATTCATTCTCACCGGTGCGATTACCACCCTGACGTCGCTGGATTTTCTAGGATTTGGCCTACCTGCCGGCTCCCCCTCTCTGGGTGAGTTACTGAATCAAGGAAAGAACAACCTCCATGCGCCATGGCTGGGGATATCAGCCTTTGTTGTATTATCCATTATGTTGAGCCTTCTGGTGTTTATCGGTGAAGCCGTTCGAGACGCCTTTGATCCGCGAAAGACGTTCTAATGACAGAAAATCCACTTCTGACCGTCAGGGATCTTTCCGTTTCCTTTGGACAGGGCGCAAAGGAAGTCAAGGCCGTCCGGGGTATCAACTTTGACATTAAAAAAGGCGAGACCGTCGCACTTGTCGGAGAGTCAGGCTCGGGGAAATCCGTCAGTGCGCTATCTGTGTTGCAGTTGCTGCCCTATCCCAATGCGTCGCATCCATCAGGCAGCATTAAATTTCTGGGCGAAGAACTTATGGGTACAGATCAATCCCGCCTCAGGGATATTCGCGGCAACCGCATTGCCATGATTTTCCAAGAACCGCTCAACAGTCTAAACCCGTTGCACAGCATCTATAAACAGATCAGCGAAGTGCTGTTTTTGCACAAGCACATGACCCGCGACAAAGCCCGCGGGCGCGTTGTTGAACTGCTGAAACTTGTCGGCATGGAGAGTGCTGTTGAGCGGATGGACGCTCTGCCCCACGAGTTTTCTGGCGGACAGCAACAACGGGTTATGATTGCCATGGCACTTGCCAATGACCCGGAATTGCTGATCGCCGATGAACCGACAACAGCCCTCGACGTCACTATCCAGGCGCAAGTACTGAAACTGCTGGGTGATCTTCAGGAAAAACTTGGCATGGCTATTCTTCTGATCACCCACGATCTAGGCATCGTTCGCGGCATATCAGACCGTGTTTGCGTCATGAATGATGGCGAAATCGTTGAACACGGGGAAACCGCGAAGGTATTCGGCAAGCCCGAGCACGCGTATACCCGACATCTTTTGCAAACTGAACCCGGGGGGGCACCCCTGGTTGCTCGGGATGATGCTCCCGCCATCCTGTCTTGCGATGATTTAAAGGTCTGGTTCCCCATCAAACGCGGTATCCTGAAGCGAACGGTTGATCACGTGAAAGCCGTGGACGGGGTCAGCTTTGACTTACCTGAGGGCCAGACCCTAGGCGTGGTCGGTGAATCCGGTTCAGGAAAATCTACCCTGGCCCGCGCCCTGCTGCGTTTGGAAAAATCCGATGGCCCCATTCGCTTCCAATCTCACAATCTTCACGAAATGGATGCCAAGACCCTGCGTCCGCTTCGCCGGAATATGCAAATTGTCTTCCAGGACCCCTTTGGGAGCCTAAGTCCTCGTCTCTCCATTGCTCAGATCGTCGAAGAAGGTCTAAAGGTTCATGAGCTTGGAGGGGGCTTTGAGGAACGGCGGAAAACGATCGCAGACGCTCTATTGGAAGTTGGCCTCGAACCCAATATGATGGATCGTTATCCCCATGAATTCTCAGGCGGTCAACGGCAACGCATCTGTATCGCGCGGGCCATTGTTCTGAAGCCTGCGTTTATCGTACTGGACGAACCAACCAGTGCGCTTGACGTATCGGTTCAGGCACAAATCGTGGATTTGCTACGTGATCTACAGAAAAAACACAACATCGCCTACCTGTTCATAAGCCATGACCTTAAGGTGGTGCGCGCCATGTCCCACAACATTGTCGTTATGCGCGGGGGCAAAATCGTGGAACAAGGCGCCGCCACGGACATTCTGGACAATCCACAGCAACCCTACACCCGGGCTCTCATGGCCGCCGCCTTTGATCTGAAAGCCGATGAAAGCGGGGTTGTTCAGGACTGACAGACCACATCAGGCCATGGCGGGATATCCCCGCTCCTTTAGATAACGGTCAAAATCCTCGAACAGTGGCTCGACCGCCGCCAGCTCTCGTACGTTCGGTAGACCGCTTTGGCCGCACCGGTGGAGCCGGCGGTAAAGCAGACCAGGCCAGGGCGGATGGGTGCCACCGTGCGCGCGATAAAGAGCCTGTCGCCCCAGGGCGTTTTCACCTCACAGGTTTTCAGCGCGGACACCGCGCCCTCTTCAACCATCCCGACCATGTGCCCCGCCAACAGGGCACCCCTGAACAGGGCGAGGGTATTCAGGGTATTGCGCGCGGGGATGAGGATAAACGCTCTTTTTGTGCGGGCGCTGGCTGTGCGGGCGCTCTCCGTTAAGTGGCTGGCCGGTTGCGCGCTTTCCGCCGCGCCGCTCTCCGTTAAGCCGCTTTCCTGAGTGTCGCAGGCCGTAGTGTCGCTTTCTGGGCGGGCGCGGGTAAAGAACGCCCCATAGCGGCGCTCAGTCTTTTTGTACTCTTCAAACGACACCGCTCAGGAACCCTTGCAAACAAAGCGCCTGTTTCATACTCTTTCTTTCAACTTATGGCCCTCAACCCGTGACCCGATACCGAGGGGAAACATGTGCCGCGCGGTAAAAGCCGCGATTAATCTCTGATCTTAACCTCTGATCCTCAAGACCTCAGTTTTTCTGTTCATGCCTATATCCATATACCGCCGTCTCTGGCTTCGCAAATCACCGTTTTGGCAGTGCAGCCTTGCCGCCGCAAGGGCAGATATCCTCGGCACCATAAGGGGGGTGGTGTGATGTGGGAGACCAAGAAACTTGGGGATGTATGCGAGACAGGGGCTGGGGGCACACCGCTAAAATCAAAGAAGGAATATTACGACAGTGGAACAATCCCCTGGCTCTTAAGTGGTGAGGTTTCTCAACGCGACATAAGGCGAGCCAAATGTTTCATTTCTGATGCTGGACTTAAAAACTCATCAGCAAAACTTTTCCCCGTCAACACCGTTCTGGTGGCAATGTATGGGGCAACTGCTGGTCAGGTGGGGATTCTTCGATTTGAAGCATGCACAAATCAGGCTGTATGCGGTATCCTGCCGAATCAGCAGACTATACCGGAGTTCATTTATTACACGTTTTTATTGAAAAAGAACGAATTGGTTGCCACTGCTTCCGGCAATGCGCAGCCGAACATTTCTCAAACCAAGATAAAAAACACCCTTATCCCCCTCCCACCGCTTCCCGAACAGAGGCGCATTGTTGGCATTCTGGATGAGGCGTTTGCGGGCATTGACAAGATCATTGCCAACACCGAACAGAACCTCAGCAACGCCCGCGAGCTGTTTGAGAGCTATCTCAACAACGCCTTCACACAAAAAGCCGATGGGTGGGCGGAGAAAAAACTTGGGGATTTGTTATCCATTCAAAATGGGTACGCCTTTAACTCAAAGCAATTCTCACCTGAGGGTGATTTAGCACTGATTCGAATTCGTGATTTGAAGCGGGGTTACGATACAGAAACCCGTTATAGCGGAGAGTACGACGAAAAATACATAGTTCGCGCAGGTGATTATTTGATTGGTATGGACGGCGAATTTACCTGTTATGAGTGGAAGGGTGAAGACGCCCTACTAAATCAACGAGTGTGTCGATTGGAGCATTTTTCTGACTCGCTGGACGCAAGATTTCTGTTTTATGGTATCAACAAGTATTTGAAAGCTATTGAAGATGTCACCGCATACACGACGGTGAAGCATTTATCCGCCAAGCAGATCACAGAAATTTCTCTGCCCCTCCCCCCTCTCTCGGAACAGAAGCAAATGGTTGATCAACTTGATCAATTGTCTTCGGCAACCCAACGCCTCGAAGCCATCTACCAGCAAAAACTAGACGCGCTCAATGAGCTCAAGCAATCCATCCTGCACAAGGCCTTCAGCGGTGAACTGGTCAAGGGCGAGGAGAAGGCCGCATCATGATGGCCCGCACGCTCCATGCTGGCCCGCGCCTTCAGGCTTTGATGCCGGCATAGCCCGCCGGTGGGGCATCGGGGTCGAGCGGCCAGCGCGGGCGCGGGGCAACGTCGAGGGGGTCGGATTTGCCCCGGCGCAGGTTCTCCACCCCGGCCCAGGCGATCATGGCGCCGTTATCCGTGCACAGCTTCGCTGGCGGCACCACCAGTTTCATTCCGCGTTCTGTCGCCGTGGTTTCAAGGGCACCGCGCAGATAGGTATTGGCGGCAACCCCGCCGGCGACAACCAGCGTATTGCCTTTATCGCCCGTGGGGTGTTCGTGCTTGAACACTGTTATGGCGTGATGACATCGCTCAGCCAGCGACGCCGCCGCCGCGCGCTGGAAAGCCAGGCACAGATCGGCCACGTCCTGATGGTCGAGCGGCCCGGGGGGCAGTTTTTCAACGGCTTGTCTGAGCGCGGTTTTCAGGCCGGAAAAGGAAAAGTCACACCCCGCTCGCCCGGCCATGGGGCTCGGCAGGGTAAACCGCCCGGCGATCCCGTTTGCGGCGGCGCGTTCCACGGCCGGGCCGCCGGGATAGCCCAGCCCCAGCATCCTGGCGGTTTTGTCGAATGCCTCGCCGAGGGCATCGTCAATGGTGGTGCCCAGTCTTTTGTACTGTCCGACGCCTTCCACGGATAGAAGCTGGCAATGGCCGCCCGAGACCAGCAGCAACAGAAACGGAAACGCCACGCCATCGGTCATTCGTGCGGTGAGGGCATGGGCCTCCAGATGATTGATGGCGAGGAACGGCAGATCGTGCACCATGGCGATGGATTT
Source organism: Rhodospirillales bacterium (assembly GCA_963921245.4). GTDB lineage: Bacteria > Pseudomonadota > Alphaproteobacteria > Rhodospirillales > Casp-alpha2 > JABJGO01. Next base: position 2,393,337 of record CAWUEY030000001.1, read on the forward strand.
GCCGGCCATGAGCCCGACCATGAGGCCCCCGATCAGGCCCGGTCCGGCCGTGGCGGCAACGGCGGAGAGCGCGTCCAGTGTCAAGCCGGATTCGTCCATGGCCTGTCGGATGACGTGATCCAGATGATCCAGGTGAGCGCGCGCGGCAACCTCTGGCACAACCCCGCCGTAGGCCCGGTGCTCGTCAATCTGTGACAGGACGACATTGGCAAGGATCGTGCCATTGCCATCCACCACCGCCGCGGCGGTTTCATCACAGCTGGTTTCGATCCCCAGAACTCTTACGGGATCAGGTTGCATTGCGCCGGGCCGGGGGTCATAAACGATACACGGGACATGGGTTGGTTATAGGCCAACCATGCCCTTGTGGAAAATGATTGAATTGTTACCGAGAAACCCATGCCTTTGAAAATAGGCACCCGTGGCAGCCCTCTGGCATTGGCCCAGGCCTGTGCAACCCGCGACCTGCTCGGCGCGGCGCACCCGGAACTGTTGGAAGACGGTACAATCGAGATGGTCACCCTGAAGACCATGGGAGACAGGGTGCAGAACCGATATTTGTCGGAAGTGGGCGGCAAGGGCGCGTTTACCAGGGAACTGGACGAAGCCCTTTTTGACGGACGTATTGATCTGGCCGTCCATTCCATGAAGGACGTTCCCACCCAGTTGCCCGCCGGAATTATCCTGGCGGCTATGCCTGAACGGGAGGATGTGCGTGACGTGTTCGTGTCACACAAAGCTGACAGGTTTGAAGACCTGCCCGAAGGGTCTGTTGTGGGGACCTCTTCCCTGCGGCGGCAGTCGCAGATTCTGGCCCGTCATCCGCATCTGCAAGCAGCCCTGTTTCGCGGCAATGTAGAGACCCGTCTCCGTAAACTGGAAGACGGGGAGGTGGCCGCCACCATGCTGGCGCTGGCCGGGTTGAAGCGGTTGAAGATGGCGGCGGTTGCAACCCGTATTTTGGAACCCGATGACATGCTGCCCGCGGCGGGACAGGGCGCCATCGGTATCACCTGTCTGGAAACCGACAAGACGACACGGGCGTTGCTGGGGTCGCTGAACCACGAACCCACGTCCCTTTGTGTGAGCGCAGAACGGGCCATGCTGGATGTGCTTGACGGGTCTTGCCGGACCCCTATTGCCGGACTGGCGGAGCTGTTCGACAACCGGGCCGACGCCCGCGCCGACAACCGGGCGACAATCCGCATCCGCGGATTGCTGGCCTGGCCCGATGGAGCGGACCTGTGGGCAGGTGAGCGGTCCGGCCCGGCGGCAGAAGCGGTGGCAATGGCCCGTGATCTTGGGGCGGAACTGCGTGATCGCGCGGGCCCTGCTTTTTTTGAAGCGCTCGCAGATTGAGGGCGGCCCGTGCATCTGCTATTGACCCGCCCCGCACAGGACAGCGCCCGACTGGCGGAGACGCTACACGCGCACGGTATCAAAACCACCATCGAGCCTGTGATGGATATCCTATGCCTGCCGGATGTTGCGGTCGATCTTGATGGTGTCCAGGGCCTGCTGGTCACCAGCGCCAACGGCATACGCGCTTTCGCGGCCCGGTGTGAACGGCGTGATATCGCGGTCTGGACTGTGGGGCGCGGCTCGGCCGAGGTGACCCGACAACGGGGGTTTTCATCCGTAAAGAGTGCCGATGGCGATGTATCGTCGCTGGCCAGTCGGATAAGAAACGATGTTGATCCGGCGGCGGGTGCGTTGTTGCACATCGCGGGAACCCACCTGGCGGGTGATCTCGGTACTACCCTCGCGGATATGGGATACGATTATCGACGTGTGGTTCTCTATGAAGCCCGCGCCCGGGAAACCATGACAGCAGATGCCCGTGAAAAGCTGGGGAACGGTGACGTAACGGGCGTTGCCCTCTATTCACCGCGAGCCGCGCGCCTGTTTTGTGACGCCCTGCACCGGGAAGGGTTGGCGTGGCGCGCCGGGACGTTACAGGTTTTTTGCCTCAGTACCGCGGTTGCCGAGGCCGTTTCTTCCCTCAATTGGGCTGAAACTCTCGTCGCCATGGAACCAAGCGAAGATTCCCTGTTGTCGAGGGTTTTGCAGGCCGCAACGACTCGCTAGGATAGGTTTTCCTGTGCCTGGGGGTGCGAAGAAACCGGAAAGATACCTGATATGAGCAAAAAGCCCGCTTCGTCACCGCTGAAAAACAAGCCAGCAAAGACTGCGTCGAGACAAGGACAGGCCGGGTCGAGACAAGGTAAGCCAGGCGGAACCGCGACCTCATCCGTGCCGCCGTCAGGCCAACCCGGCCCGCTCAAAAAGAACCGGCGAGGGGGGCGCTGGCTGTTTCTGATTGTTGTGCTCGCGATCCTGGGCGGCGGCGCGTGGACGCTGGAACGTATCTATGGCTGGCCGCATCTGTGGTGGACCTATATTGATCCCCACCTGCCCAAGCCTGAAAATCCGGCGCAAAATGCCCTGATCAGCCGACTGGAAGCCGTGGAAAAACAGATTTCATCGTCATCCGAGACCCTGGCGGCAAAGGCTACAGGTGAGGAACTGGCGGCGTTGCGCTCGGCGCATGATGACCTGAAGGATGACCTGGACCAGGTTGTTACCCGGTTGGCGGCGGCGGAATCCGCGGTGATGGATGTGCGTCGTCGTGCCAGTGCCGGGACCGCCGATGACGGCAGTGGTCTGTCCGCGGAAACCCTAAGGGAAATCACGGATCGTCTGGCGGTGCTGGAAGCCGGGGATGCCGCGACGGCGAACCTGAGCGGGCTGGTTTCCCGTCTGGATGATCTGGAAATGACAAGCCAGCGCGATCGACAGGCCCTCGAAGCTGTTCGTTCACGGATTAGCACCATGCGAGGAGCCGTCGATGGCACGGCAATCAGCGGCGTGGCAATTTTGCTGAGTGTTGACGACTTGAAAAACGCCATTGGCCGGGGCGACAGTTACGCAACGACACTGGAAACGGTGGCGCGGTTGCTGGACGGCCAGCCCCGGGCGGCGGCCCCCCTGTCGGTGCTGCGTCGCCATGCGCAAGACGGTGTAGCGACCCTGTCCGCGCTGCAAACGGCATTCTCCGCCGCGGCGGCACACACCTTGACCGTCACTGCCGACGAGGCGTCCGTGGATCAGGAAAGCTGGCTGGGACAGACCCTTAAGCAGATTAAGAGGGTGGTCCGTATCAGCAAAACCCGAAGCAGTGCCGCGCCCGGCTCATCCGAAGCCGCGGTCTTTGAGGCCGAAGCCCGTTTGCGGGCCAATGACCTGGCCGGTGCCGTTAGCGCGCTTGCCGCACTTGAGGGCGCCGCCGCCACGGCCATGGCTGACTGGCGCACTATGGCAGGCGGGCGTCTCGAGGTTGACGAGGCTGTCGCGGTGCTCCGTTCCGTTGCTGTTAGCGACCTGATCGCAAGCGGGGAGTAGCACCTATGTGGAAGGCTCTTCGCTATTTCGGGGTGATAGCTGTTCTGGCGGGCGGCGCGGCCTGGCTTGCCGATCAACCGGGTGTCGTTCAGATGCAATGGGGCGACTATCAGATTGAAACCGGTTTTGGCATCATGGCGCTCGCCGTGGGATCGCTGTCGGTGCTTACAGCCCTGCTCTACCGCGCCTGGCTGTTCCTGCGCCGCGCCCCGCGCACCATCACGGGGGCCTGGCGCGGGCGGCGGCAGGAAAAGGGGTATCGCGCGCTGACTCAAGGCATGGTCGCCGTCGCCGCCGGTGATGGGGTTGAAGCCCGTCGTCAGGCGCGGCGGGCCGAGGACCTGTTGAAGGAACCGCCGCTAACCATGCTGTTATCGGCTCAGGCGGCACAACTTAATGGTGACGAGCGGGCCGCTGAGCGGTTCTTTCGCGCCATGACGGAAAACAGTGAAACCGAGTTTCTCGGACTGCGCGGCCTGCTGAATCAGGCACAAAAGCGGGGGGACACCGACGAGGCCCTGGCGCTCACACGACGGGCCTATCGGCTGCATCCCGAAAGCGACTGGGTGTCCGATAACCTTTTTGAATTGCAAACCCGCGCCGGACTGTGGCTGGATGCCCACGTCACGACAAAGGAAGCCGTGCGCAACAAACATCTGGGCGCGGCAGCGGGAAAGCGGCGACAGGCGGTGCTGACCTTGCAGATGAGCCTAGAAGCCGCCGAGGCAGGTGACAAGGATCGGGCCATGGAATATGCCCGCGACGCCTTGAGCGCCGCGCCAGGTTTCGTGCCGGCGGGGGCGGCGGTTGCCGCGGCCTGGCTCGAACAGGGTAAACCGCGAAGGGCCATCACCATCATTGAACGGCTCTGGGCGCGGGCTACTCATCCCGATTTGGTGCCGTTGTATCTGGAGGCCCGTGGCGCCGTGGAGGCACTTGACCGGGTGAAATGGGTTGAGAAACTGCACGCCGCCAATCCAACCGATCGGGAGAGCAACATCGCCGTTGCCACCGAGGCGCTCGCCGCCAATCTGTGGGGCAAGGCCCGCGATCATCTGGCAAAAGTGGGTACTGACGGGCGGTCGAGCGTCGTTTCGCCGTCCGCGCGCGCGTGTCGCATGATGGCCGAACTTGAGGAAGCGGAAAACGGCGATCAGGCCAGTGCCCGGCAGTGGCTTGTCCGGGCGTCCATGGCGGACCCCGATCCGGCCTGGGTTTGCGCAAGCTGTGGTCATAGCGTGACCAACTGGACGGCAACCTGCGGCAACTGTGATGCCTTTGACTCCGCGGTCTGGCAGACACCGCCCCATGTGTTGCGTTTATCCACCAGCGAGGCAGGCGCAACCGCCTCATCCGCCTCCACGGACGTGGCGCTCGTTGACAGCAAATCCTCAACCTCGCCGGTGCCGCCCATGGGCCTGAACACCGGTAAATCCACGCCTTCGAGCGGAAAAGACAAATCCGAAACCGAAGTTCGTCCACCGGCCCCGGCGGAAGGCTGATATTCCCTGTATTTGGGACTGGAAATTTCCTGTCACGAGGTATATAGGATGCGCCAGCACGGCTTGTGCTGTCGATTGCTACTCTACAGGAACATGCTCGGTGCCCGTGCCGCCTTAGCTCAGTTGGTAGAGCGGCGCATTCGTAATGCGTAGGTCAGGTGTTCAAATCACCTAGGCGGCACCATTTTTCTTCAAGCATCGCTGGCTGTTTTTGATTGCCGGGTCAGGAAAGAAAACCTTCGTCGCCTCTGTCTTCATCTGCGAAGTAGCCGTTACCGCGAATGATCTCCGCCGCCCCAATCGGCGGATCGCTGTTATCCTTCGATACCAGATGGTTGGTAATCTGATAGACCTGTGCCGGTTTCAATTGTCCCGCGTCGTTCATGGCGCGCTTCCCTCTTCTCCGGGTTTTCGTCAATGACAGAATCATGGAGATTGCATCGGCATCAGCAACAACAGCAAATGTCGTCATAGAGAAGAGCAATAGAGCGGGTAATGGTTGCGCCCAGACCTACCGCACCTCTTCCCACACATCATCCATCGCGCCCTTTGTCATGCCGTCTCGGCCTTCCGGTCGATCAGGCTTTGCAGGTAGTCAGCTTTGGCTTGAAGGTAGCGGGTTGTATGACCTTCCGGCGCTCCGCCCCCACTGTCTTGAATAGCGTTGAGTTCCGAATTGTCTGCGTAAAACTTTAAAATATCGGCATAGATCTGCGCTGGTGGAACGTTGTCTGCCACGCGTCTCTCATAGAAAAGCTGTTTTCGATCAATCTCTTGTTGCTGAATCCTGTTCATACGCAAAAGGAGTGCCTGAAATTTCCGCTGGGCTTCTGGATTATGGTTGAGATCATCTAAGGAATTAATGCCAATCTCTGAGAATGGAATAAATATAGCACGAGGCGCCGTTCCGAAGAATTCCGCCCGTTCGGCCGCAGCTTTCGGATCGTTTGCGATCCTCTCGAGATAGCGGCGGTCGATATCATCCAGAATGCCCTCGTATTTATCGGTTTCGGGCGCGACCGTCTCCTGCGTACGGATGGCCTGATCCAGTATTTCCTTCGACAGGGTGCTGCGGGAAACACCGGTGACGGGCGGGGCTTTCGCCGTCTCGGCGGGGTCGGTTTTCGGGGTGCCAGTGTCTGGCGTTGTGACCTGCTCGGCGGGTGCCCGCGCCGCCGTTCGTACTGCGAGGGTATGGGCAAGAGCGGCGTGGGCCGGACTGTTTTCCACACGCATGATATTTCCTCCTCAAATCATGATCAGGACCTCTTCCCCTCATCTTGAGCTAATTAAGCAAATATCATACCAATACTGACGGTAAGGCATGAGCCATAAAAAAACGGGCGGAAGCAACGCACCCGCCCATCCAATCACTCGGCCCCGGCTTCAATATTTATAATTCACGTTGAGTTGATGCCCTCATAAATATAACGAAAAAGACAAAAAACACACGATCTTGAGAGTGAGTTTCTTTGATATACACATTTTGGAAGTAAAATTTTTCGGGTCGCTCCGGCATTTTTTGCCGGGTAAAAACGAAACCCGTTCAGGCGAATGACGAAGCGCAGATTCACAGAAACATCTTTGATCCGGTGTGTTTTTTCGCATATGTGCCAGTAGGATGCGGTCTGCGACCCGTGGCGCATGAAAAAACCGTGCGGGCAAGCCACACCCTGCTTTTGCCATTTTGGACGCTGCGGGAACGGGCGGCGGTTTTATCGTCTGCTATCCTATTGGGAACCATGTCCATATCGAGAATGTTGCTGTTCGTCCTGAGTTTCAGGGAAAATGGTGGGGCCGGCATCTGATTGCCCACGCTGAACAACGTGCCGCCGGGCAAGGGTTTGACGTTGTTGAGCTCTATACAAACGTCGCCATGACCAAAAATTTGGCCTTCTATCCCCGTCTCGGATATGAAAACATCGGCGAGCGTATGAAAGACGGGGTTCACCGGGTCTATTTTCGTAAACACCTGACAGGAGAAAGTGTGACATGTTAGAGGGTTTCAAGCACCTCCGGTACCTGGCGGTCGTGGCTGGCATGATGCTTGGCGGCACACTTTCCCAAGCCGATAGCCCGGACATCAACGTGGGTTACTTCAATAAACTAGCCATGAACGGTTACGACGTGATGACCTATTGGCGCGGCGGTATGCCGAAGGAAGGAAATCCCGAAATTTCTTTTGACTACAACGGGGCGACCTGGGTTTTTATCTCCAGGCAAAACCGGGCGGCTTTCATGGAAAGCCCGGCAACCTATGCCCCTAGGTACGGCGGCTATTGTGCGTATGCGGCGTCGAGAGGTTATGTGTCGGATGTAGATCCGTTTGCCTGGCAGATTTACAAAGATCATCTGTACCTGAACTATAGTCCCCGGGTACAGCGAAGCTGGGCCAGTGCCATCGACGAAAACATCGAAAAGGCAGACGCCATCTGGCCGGGACCGCTGTCGAACTAGAAATCTCAGCGCACCATATGGAGGATGCTACCGGATGATTGAAGATCTGACGCCCGACGACCGGATAATGATGGAATCGCTTTACTGGTGGGGTATTCCGACCTTATTTCGCTGCCCGGCGATCGCGGACCCCGGGGCGTGCGATATCGCTCTAGTTGGCGTGCCGCACAGTACAGGGAACGGCACAACAGAACGCGATCAGCATTTGGGCCCTCGTGCGGTGCGCGATGTCTCGGCCCTGGCGCGGCGGTGTCATGGGCCTTTCAATCTTGATCCCTGGAAGACGTGCCGTATCGCCGATATGGGGGACGTGCCGTTCCCGGAGGCCAATGACAATGAAAAGTGCATTGAACGGATCACCCGGTTCTACAAGAAGATAGATGCAGCCGGTGCCCGTCCTGTTTCCATTGGCGGCGATCATTCCATTACGGGCGGAATCTTGCAGGCTTTGGGCGGTGAAGGCTCCAGTCTCACGCAGGGCGGCAAGGTTGCCATCCTGCATTTTGATGCGCATACGGATGCCTTTGAGCAAATCCCCCACTTTCTGGGGGCCTACAAGTCAGCAGCGCACTGGGCGGCTTATCTGGTAAGGGATTGTCACGTAGAGGCAACTCGCTCTGTCCAGCTCGGCATTCGAGGCTATCCGCGAACTTTGGATTGGACCAAGACAAGCACGGACCTCGGCTACGAGATGATCGATATCGACCGCTATCACGCGCTGGGACCGGCGGCGACGGTCGAGATCATCCGCCAGCGGGTTGGTGATATGCCGCTCTATATCACCCTGGATCTGGATTGCTTCGATGCCATTGTCGCGCCCGGCGTCGCCAACCTAGAGGTCAGTGTCGAAGGTCTCTGGCAGCGTGATGTGATGCATGTCCTGCGCGGCATGCGCGGTATGGATATCATCGGTGGTGATGTGGTCTGTTTGATGCCGACCAAGGATTCACCCAACAAGATGACGTCCCATCTGGCCGCGGCCATAATGATGGAGATGGTCAGTTTGATCGCCGACAATATGCGGGACGATTAGGGCGGATTTTACACGTCCGCCCGTCCCTTCGATAACCGGATACGGTTGAGGACCTGGCAACGCCCGTTGTTTCTGCGACACTGCCGTGAAGACAAAAGGTTTCCCCCGCTGGCTATGATCGCAAATCACGGTCCGGGCTGTCGCGCTGGTGCGCGGACGTTGGCGGACGGGCTCCTTCTTGCAATGTGTAGGCGGAACCCTGCTTTGCCTCCCCTGGCATTTGTTTCAGCGGCGGCAACGACAGACATTGCCCTGTTGGACCATGACCGCCGGACCATGATTTTCGGGCAACAGTTGGACAACGCCTGTCGGGCTCGGTATTGCTGCGCAATACCTGTTATTCACAATGTAAAATAGCGATGACCATAATATAGGTATTATTTCCTTAATGTCAACCCCCGTGATAAATTTTATTTCGTTGATTTCTATGGGGCTGTAAAACAGCATTACTTGGGTTATATTTGTTCCGGGTGGGGAATCGTCTAATGGTAGGACAGCGGTCTCTGACACCGTCAGTCGTGGTTCGAATCCACGTTCCCCAGCCAACTTCTTCAAAGTAATAAATCTGAATGTTTATGTGGTGTTGCCGCGCTGTGCGGTTTTGCCACCGCCAGATCGCACCATTGTCGCCACCGACATTACGCACCCCAGCACGATCTATCGCTGGATGCGGGTTGCGGAAATAACAGGGGCAGAACTTGTCTGGGTCCGCGCCGATGATATTGATCGCAGATTGGCGGCTATCAGAGCAGCGTTGCAAGAAATGGGCGTTCCTCTCGTGTTTTGTGACCCGATGTCAACGAATGCCACACCTTTTGATGCCTTTTGGGACTTGCCGCACCGCGGCAATAGGGCCATCCTGCGAACAGCTCACTCAGACTTAAGAGGCGTTTGGGCATGACCATTAAACTGGCCGTTGATATCGGCGGGACCTTTACTGACGTTGTCGTGGAACGTGACGGTGTCCACCACGGAACCAAGGTCTTAACCACCCATGATGCTCCGGCTCGCGGGTTTATGACAGGTGTGGAAGCGGTTCTGTCAGAAACCGGGATCCAGGCAAAAGACGTTGCGCTGATCGTCCACGGTACAACACTTGCCACGAACGCCCTGATTGAGAGAAAAGGCGTGAAAACCGCCCTGATCACGACGGCGGGTCACCGGGATGCCCTGGAGATGGCCTACGAAAACCGCTTCGATCAATATGACCTCATGGCCGAGCGATTACCGCCGCTGGTTCCCCGAAACTTGCGATTGGGCGTTGCGGAGCGCCTTGATTACCAAGGCGGTGTGCGTAAACCTCTTGATCTGGACTCCGTAAAGGCGCTGATCCCGGTTCTAAAGGAACAGGCCGTCGAGAGTATCGCGATTGGTTTGTTGCATGCCTATGCCAATCCGAAGCATGAACAGCGGGTTGCAGAGGTTCTGAGCGCGGCTTTGCCGGATGTCTGGATATCCCTGTCTTCCGATGTTTGTCCTGAAATCCGTGAATACGAGCGCCAGTCAACGACCTGTGCCAATGCCTATGTACGTCCGATTATGGCGGCATACCTGGAAGACCTTCGGACCCGTTTGGCGGCGGCCGGTTTTACCTGTCCCTGCCTGTTGATGACGTCCGGCGGGAATCTGGTGACAATAGAAACGGCCTGTCGGCACCCTATTCGGCTTGTTGAATCCGGCCCTGCGGGCGGTGCTATTCTGGCGGCCCACCTGGCCCGCCAACATGGCGAGGATAGTGTTGTATCCTTTGATATGGGTGGCACGACGGCGAAAATATGCCTGATCGACCATGGCGCGCCACTTTTGAGTCGTACCTTTGAGGTGGATCGTGCTCACCGCTTTATGAAAGGTAGTGGTCTGCCGGTGAAAATACCCGTGGTTGAAATGGTCGAGATCGGCGCGGGCGGCGGTTCTATTGCCAGTCTCGACAATCTGGGACGTATTCAGGTTGGCCCGGAAAGCGCGGGTTCCAGCCCTGGACCGGCCTGTTACGGCCTGGGCGGCGACAGGGCAACAATTTCCGATGCCAATCTGGTCATGGGGCGGCTGGACCCACATGCCTTCGGTGGCGGCATGACTCTGGATGTGGATGGCGCGCGCGCCGCTATTCTCAGGGATGTGGGCTCCAGGGCCAACAATGATGCTGTATCCGCCGCTCTCGGCATTGTGGAAGTGGTAGATGAAAATATGGCGGCGGCGGCTCGGGTTCATGCTGTTGAACGGGGTATGGAAATCGAAGCCCGTACCATGATCGCCTTTGGCGGCGCGGCACCCCTTCATGCCGCGCGGTTGGCGGAAAAGCTTGGCATTGAAAGGATAATCATTCCTGCTAATGCAGGCGTCGGGTCCGCTGTCGGGTTCCTGATTGCGCCTATTGCCTATGAAGTCGTGCGTAGCCGTTACCAGGTGCTGTCCGATCTGGATACCGCAATGCTATCGAACCTGATTGCCGACATGCGAAACGAGGCACTGGAGGTTGTTCGACTGGGAGCGCCCGATGAGACCGTTGAGGAAACCCGCCACGCCTATGCACGTTATGCAGGGCAAGGCCATGAGATAAAGATCGAGGTGCCGCCGGGTGAGCTGGACTCAGAGCTCGGGGCGGCGCTTCATGCCGCATTCGAAGTGGCGTACCAGCGGCAATATGACCGTACAGTTCCGGGCTTGGAAGTCGAGGTTCTGACCTGGTCGGTGACGGTCTCGACCGTCGAGGCCGAGAAACCTCAAACAGTTACAATGGCAGCGGCGGACAAGAATTTTGAAGCGCCGACCGCACGGAATATGCATTTTCCGGGCATCGTTGATGTGACGATTGCCGGAGAAGTGGCGCGATCGGGCCTTCAGGAAACAACCCGTGTTTCAGGCCCCGCCGTGATTACAGAAGCGCAGACGACGACTGTGGTGCCACCGGGTTTTACGGCTGGTCTTGCCAGCAATGGTGACCTTGTGCTGAACGCGCTTGCCGCTGCCGCCGGTTCGCAAACCGGCGATCAAACCAGTGATGCGGGCGGGGTGCGCAATCAGGTGCTGTGGAATCGAATGATTGCGATTGTTGAAGAGCAGGCGCAGGCCCTGATCCGGACAGCATTCTCAACAACCGTGCGAGAAGCCGGAGACCTGTCGGCCGGATTGTTCGACCCGCAAGGCCGGATGCTGGTACAAGCGGTGACGGGCACGCCTGGTCATGTGAACGCTATGGCCGCTTCCGTCGGTTATTTTCTTGAAGCCTACCCCTCACAGTCCATGAAACCGGGCGACGTCTATGTGACCAATGATCCCTGGCTCGGCACAGGTCACCTGTTTGACTTTACCGTCGTGACGCCGGTGCATTTGGAAAGGCGCATGGTGGGTCTTTTTGCTTCTACCGTCCATGTGGTTGATATCGGTGGGTCAGGTTTCAGCCCCGATGCAGGACAGGTCTATGAAGAAGGCTTGTGTATCCCGATCATGCGGTTGTTCGAAGAGGGCCATGAAAACGAGAGTGTATTCGAGATCGTACGGGCAAACGTGCGAGAGCCGGTTCAGGTGGTTGGTGATCTTTATTCCCTTGCGACCTGTAACGGTGTCGGTGCAAGACGGTTGCTCGCTATGATGCAGGAATTCGGTATGACCGACTTACAGACCATCGGTAATCATATTATCGATGCCTCACGGACCGCCATGCTTGCCCAGATCGCCGTCCTGCCCACAGGCATCTATGAAAACAGCATGACCGTCGACGGGCATGATACGCCGGTGGAACTGGTGGCGAAACTGACCATCGAAGACGATGCCATTACGGTGGATTTTGACGGCACGTCATCTATGTCTCCCTTTGGTATCAACGTGCCGATGACCTATGCGGAGGCCTATGCATCTTTCGGAATACGCTGTGTGGTCGGTAGCGATATTCCCAACAACACAGGGTCACTGTCGCCAATCGTGGTGCGGGCGCCTTCCGGGTGTATCCTGAATGCCCCCAGGCCCGCGGCGGTAACGGCCCGCCACGTCATTGGTCAGATGCTGCCGGACGTGGTGCTTGGGTGCCTGGATCAAGCAGTACCGGGTATCGCACCGGCGGAGGGCAGCTCCAGCCTCTGGAACCCCATGCTGTCCGGTGGTGCCGGTATGGTGGGCGCGGATGTTGGCACCGACGATCCTATCTTTGCGGTTACCATCTTTCATTCCGGTGGCACGGGCGCCCGCCCCGGGAAAGCCGGCCTGTCGGCGACCGCATTCCCATCAGGTGTCCGCAATACACCGGTCGAGATAACCGAATCCATTGCGCCGCTGATTTTTCATCAGAAGGAATACCGGATAGGCTCCGGGGGTGCGGGTGAATTTGCCGGTGGGGATGGTCAAATTATTGAAGTTGCCCATGCTGATGACGCGGCCTTCGCGGTGTTCGCCCTGTTTGACCGTATCCGATTTCCCGCACGCGGACGTCGCGGCGGCGCGGACGGTGCGGCAGGCTGTATCCGCCTCGGAAAAGGGGAAACCTTGAAAGGTAAGGGTAAGCAGATTATTCCCGCCGGGGACACACTGGTGCTGGAATTGCCGGGTGGCGGGGGATTGGGGCGTGTGGACCAGTCGCTTAAAACGACTCCAGAACCCGGCACCCACGATACAGACATCGGTTCTTAGGGACTCCGAAAGGGCAGAAAACGCCGCCTCCCGATTTCGAGACGTAGCATAGCAGTAACCTGGATAAGACGATTGCGGTGTATCGGAAGCCGGTTTAGCCGTGGCGGCTAGATATAACTATGTCCTTTTAAAAGGGCAAGGACCTGATCGGTCAGTTCGTCAACCGAATGATCGCCGCCAGCCAACACGATTTCCGCATTTTCCGGGCGTTCGTAGTCAGAATCGATCCCGGTGAAGTTTTTGATTTCCCCGGCCAGGGCTTTTTTGTAAAGCCCCTTGGGATCTCGCTGCTCACAAATCTCCAAAGGCGTGTCAACGAACACTTCAAGGAACTCGTCTTCTGCTAACAGTTCGCGGGCCATCTGACGTTCATCCCGGAAGGGCGAAATGAAGGATGTCAGAACGATCAGCCCGGAATCAACAAGCAATGCGGAGACCTCCGCAACGCGGCGGATATTCTCAACCCGGTCCGCGTCGGTGAAACCCAGGTCCTTGTTCAATCCGTGGCGGACATTGTCTCCATCCAAGAGATACGTGTGACGTCCAATCGCCTGAAGCTTTTTCTCAACGGCGTTGGCAACGGTGGACTTGCCAGAGCCAGAAAGCCCGGTGAACCAAAGCACGCAGGCCTTCTGATTTTTTTGTTTTGCCCGGGTTTCCTTGCTTACGTCCATTTCATGCCAGGTCAGGTTGGTCGCCCGCCGTAAGCCGAAATCGATCATGCCGCAACCAACTGTCGCGTTGGTAAAACGATCGACAAGGATGAAGGCCCCCGTATCGCGAACATCCTTGTAAGGATCAAAGGCGATGGCGTGTTCGAGAGCAAAGTTTGCATATGCCACTTCGTTCAAGCCCAGGGTTTTTGTTGCCAGATGTTCCAGTGAATTGATGTTGACCTGATATTTCAGTTCCGTGACAGCAGCCACGACAGAAGTGCTCCCCACTTTCATGAGATACTGACGTTCCGGCAACAGGGGGTCATCGTGCATCCATAGAACATGCGCGGCGAATTGGTCGGTTGTTTCCGGTGGCGACTCCGACGACGCAATCAAATCCCCGCGAGAGACATCGATTTCATCGCTCAGTGTCAGGGTAACAGATTGTCCCGCGCGGGCTTCATTCAGGTCGCCATCGAACGTGGAAATGGATTTTATGAAACTGGTTTTTTCGGATGGACTGACAATGATAGGATCATCCTTGCGGACGGTTCCGCTGGCAATGGTCCCACTGAAGCCCCTGAAGTCCAGGTTGGGCCTGTTGACCCACTGAACCGGCATGCGGAACGGGCCAGCCGTAATGTCGGATGTCACATCCACAGTTTCCAGGATATCAAGCAGGCAGGGGCCATCATACCAGTCCATGGCTGTGCTGGGGTTCAGGACGTTATCACCCGTCAGGGCCGACAGCGGAACCGCGTGAATATTCTGAAGGCCCAGTGCTTCGGCAAAGTCTTCGTACTCTGCGGTGATGTGCTCATAGATCTGTCGATCATAATCCACCAGGTCCATCTTATTGACGGCGAGAACCGCATGCCGGATGCCCAGCAAATTGACGATATAGGCGTGGCGGCGGGTCTGCGTCAGTATACCCTTGCGGGCATCGACAAGAATGACGGCAAGTTCCGCCGTTGAGGCACCTGTTGCCATGTTTCGGGTGTATTGCTCATGGCCTGGCGTATCGGCAACAATGAACTTGCGGCGATCCGTTGAGAAGAAGCGGTACGCGACATCAATGGTGATGCCTTGCTCACGTTCAGCCTGTAGCCCGTCGACAAGCAAAGCAAGATCGATGCTATCGCCTTGTGTGCCGACTTTCCTGCTGTCTGCCGAGACAGCGGCCAGCTGATCCTCGAAGATCAGTTTGGAATCGTATAACAGCCGCCCGATCAGGGTGCTTTTGCCGTCATCCACACTACCACAGGTAATAAAACGTAGCAGGTCTTTTTCTTCCTGACTTTTCAGGTAGGCGAGAATATCTGTTTCAATGAGATCACTGTGGTGGGCCATCAGAAATAACCCTCCTGCTTTTTTTTCTCCATGGAACCGGCCTGATCATGGTCAATTGTCCGGCCCTGACGCTCAGATGTGCGGGCCAACAGCATCTCCTGAATGATCTCGGGCAAGGTTGCCGCCGTCGATTCAAGGGCACCGGTCAACGGATAACAGCCGAGTGTGCGGAAACGCACAGATCGCATCTGCGGTTCTTCGCCCGGCTCCAGCGGCATTCGCTCATCGTCGACCATAATCAGGGTGCCATCCCGTTCAACTACCGGGCGTTCGGCTGAGTAATAGAGAGGAACGATGGGGATGTCTTCCAGATAGATGTATTGCCAGATATCCAGTTCCGTCCAGTTGGATAGCGGGAAAGCGCGAATGCTCTCCCCCTTGTTGATACGGGCATTGTAGGTACGCCAAAGCTCCGGGCGCTGGTTTTTAGGATCCCAGCGATGATTCTTTGTCCGGAAAGAGAAAATCCGTTCCTTGGCGCGGGATTTTTCCTCGTCCCGGCGGGCGCCGCCGAAAGCGGCGTCGAACTTGTATTTATTGAGAGCCTGTTTGAGCGCCTGGGTTTTCATAACGTCGGTATGAACCTGTGAGCCATGGGAAAAAGGGTTAACCCCCTGTGCCACGCCTTCCTGATTGATGTGGATGATGATGTCCATCCCGCTTTCCTCAACCATACGTTTACGAAAAGCGTACATTTCCTGAAATTTCCATGTGGTATCCACGTGCATCAGCGGGAAAGGGGGGTGGCCGGGATGGAATGCCTTGCGGGCGAGATGCAGCATTACCGAAGAGTCCTTGCCAATGGAATACAGCATTACGGGGTTCTCGAACGCCGCCGCAACCTCGCGCATGATGTGGATGCTCTCGGCTTCCAGTTGTCGAAGGTGAGTAATTTCACCGATCATGTTTATCGTTCCCTCGGGCATTCGACATGGTTATACGAAGAAAAATCAGGATGGTTCAGGGGCGGGACCATACGCATTGACCAAACCGACTTCAAGGCGATAAATGTAGTTTCAATTTAAGCTGAACGCACATCTGGCAGGGCTTGAAGACGATGCTGGTACATGGCTTCATAGTGCGGCAAGGTCGCATCATACATCTTCCGCAGACGTGGGTCATGATCAATGGGTACATAATCCCGTTTTTGCGGCGCGAGGCCGGTGCTGTTGGCTAGATTATCGTGCCAGCTGCCGCCATTGTACCAACTGTAATTGTCGCGGGTTTCTGTTTCCCAATTGAGCGCCGCCGGGATAAACGGTATGCCCGTCGCCTGACAATAGGCGGCAGTAATACCGGGTGCATCATTCAACAGATCATCGGAATCGACCACGGGTGGCGGGGCACCAAGTCTGTCGCAGATGCGATCGAACACGGTCCGCTGTTCAACGATGCCAACCTCGTCCAGAGTAAAATCCGGCCAGTGTTTGTACATGGAAGGTAGAACTTTCTCCGGGTCCCTGATCAGGAAGGTATGCTGGAAATGGGCGAGAAAATCGTCACTCCACATGTGTTTGACGTAATGGATGAAATCCTTTGAGAAGACCGGACCCTTTGAGGCTTGTTGCTTTATGTCTTTCCAGACACTGTTGAACGTCAGTCCCTGTATGGGCGGCACATCATTGGGACGGGGTGTTTTGCGATCTTCCCCGAAATACCAGGCTTCACCGAAGGGTTCGTGCAGGCAAGTCATATCGCCGCGCTGGCTCATCATCTTCTCGAACGCCGTAGAGGTGGAGCGCGGAATGGCCCAAAGAGCGAGAATCCTAGGCATGGGCTGCTTCCGCCCGTTCGGTCGCAACGGGCTGGAGTCGATGTTCATACAGTGCTTCGTAGTGGGGCCGGGCAGCAGCATACATATCCAGCATGCGTTGATCACTTTCCAGCGGCGGGTAGGCGCGCTTTTGTGGGGCAATGCCGCTGCTCGACACCAGGCTGTCGTGGAAACCGTGGCGATCATCGTTCCAGGAAACCGTTTTTTTGGCGGCGCTATCGGTCTGTTTTTCCCAGGTCAGTGACTCGGCGATGTAGGGGATGCCGACAGCTGCACAGTACGCCGCCATCATGGCTTCCGGTTCATTGACGAATTCGTCGGAATCGATCACCGTCGGTGCCGCGCCGTCGCGGGCGCATATACGTTTGAAGAGGGTGTAAAGGTCTTCAAATCCCAGCTCACCCGATACCACGTCCGGCCAGCGGGAATGCATGGAGGTAATAACCTTTTTTGGATCCCGGATCAGGAACGTGTGTTGGAAACGATCAAGGAATTTTTCGTCAGCCATATGCATGATTGAGTAGGCAAACTCTTTGATGAACACGGGGCTCGAAAGGGCTTGCTCCGCCAGCATTTTGTCCACTTTCGAGAACGTCAGTCCAGCCGTCGGTTGCAGGCTCTGATCGTCGTCGAAGTAACGGTTGTGGCGACGATCAAGGCCATAATAAAACGCCTCGTTATAGGGTTCGTGGTAGCACGTAAAATCACCGCGGTTCTTCATCACCCATTCAAAGGCGGTTGATGTTGCGCGGGGGGTTGTCCAAAGCGTCAGGATTTTCGTCATTGCACGGACCCGTCACCTAGAGTGAAGACAAAAGTCGCCCATGAGAGCCGACTGGCTGAAGACCAAGAGTTTTAAAAATCCGCCAGTAGAGTGCTGTGTCGGAAGCCACGATCGGTTTGCCGATCTTTTCTTCAAGGCCCGGTATGTAGTAAAGCGCCCGCTTCGGCAGGTTATCCCCCGGGCGGCGCCAGTTGGGCATGCCGTTGATGACGATGGCGTCGGCATCCAGTGCCTGTTCGGCCACATAGGTCATGGATTTTTCCGCCAGCTCGCCTGCGAATATCCAGGTCTGATCGTTGCATTCTTCCTGGGTGGCGTAGAAACCCTGGTCAACAAAATTCCCGGAATAAACCACGTTAAATCCGGCCTCTCTCAGGAACCGGGTGATTCCGTCTCGCCAGTCCGGCCAATAATAGACAGAGTTCAGCGCGATCTTTTCTGCGTTCAATGCGCGTAACCCTTCAACCAGACACATCCCCGCCATATGAAAGGGCGTTTCAAACCTGTCGCCAATGCGATCACATATTTCACGAATGTCATCAGGCGTTGTGCCCTGGCAATGAACCCAGTTGGTACCCACCTGGCCGACCACATCGGTACCGTTGTTGGCCATGCATTCTACGACTTCTTCAAGCAGGTGAAAATTGTCGACACGCTGGGAAAGCTCATGGGCATATCCCCGGGCATGAAGCATGCGCCCGTGCACGCCGACGGATTCCGGTGCGATTTGCAGGAAATCAGTTGGCGCCGCATCAAAGTCATGGGGCGGGCAGGTAAATCCCACCTGATGGGGGAAAAGTTTGTTCTTCGGGTCTTTCCAGCGTTCGGGTTTCACAGGCCCGTCTCCTCAGACACAGTGTTTATCATAACGGTTTATCATAACGAATTCGGGTAATTGTTGCGCGCCCTGATCCAGAAATCCAATGCATTTCAGCACAAAATAGTATATCAAAAATGTTATACCTAATTATCGCTATCAGGTACCATCTCTGAGCGTTCTCAACGCCTTTGAATCGGCGGCACGTCATGGAAACTTCAGCCGTCCGGCGGAACTGAGCAGTTCACAACGGCGTGTTGCCACGTTTGGTAATCCGGCCTTGATTATCTGTCTCGGTAGATCAAGTCACGATTAGTCGGAAAAGCCCAAGCGGTGTCCGATAATCGTGTTCCATTGCTCTCATTTATTGAGATCGATCGGATTCACACAGTTTGACACCTGTCCGTTTTTCGAATTCGGCTAAACAAGGGCTTCCGTCAAAACGTGATCCGATCTAGTTCGCTCCGACAAAGTCGGCAATCTCGGCCCACATGATCGCGGGGTTGGAGTACATCGGGAAGTGACCACATACAGGAATCTCCGAGAGTCGCACTCCATTGGCTTCAATGTGATCGAGATAACTGAGATATCTGTTCTGCTCGCCGAACATGAACATTCTTGGAAACGGCAGACGCAGGAAACGCTCCATTAGATTTCCGTTGTCGGACAGTTCAACCATGGAATTGAATATCCCGGGTACCGCGGCCGCCCGAACCTTGTGACGGAGACTGGCTGAGTACAATGCCGAAGCATATGCCGGAGCCTCAGACGTCCGAGCAATAAACGCCTCAAAGAACTTTTCCGCATCGGCGTTAGGATGGGAGACGATCTGCCGGCTTAGAAAGCAGTCTTCAGGCGCTATGTTGCCCTCAATGTCTGTGAAACTGAGGACCCGTTCCGGTTCGAGATCAGCCAGCATTAGAGCTGTGAGCCCCCCATCGAATGTCCGACCAGATGGAAACGAGCTATACCGCATCGATCAAGCATCGTCCGAGCAGTTTCGACCAGGAACGGAATCGATACCTTCGCGCAATCCCCGCAGACGGTTTCACCACACCCGGGCGCATCGTAGGCAAGAAAAGGGCGATCATCGAAGTCCGTGTGCAGGGTCAAGTCCGCATAGTCTTCCTTGGTTGATCCGAACCCGTGAAGAAAGACAATTGGATCCTTTGATCCAGCTCGTCGGATGGCAGAAACATTCAAATCGCAGCCATCAACAACCATCGTCTCGCAAAACTTCTGAACATCATATCCCATCTTCATTCCTCTCGCGCCGTGACCACATCGGGAATGCCATAAATGTCGGCCAAGGTGCCACCTTCGTTGATACTCTTGATCGTCTTCGCCTCGCGCTCCTTCAAGGCCGAATAAGCCTCCAGGGTTGCATCGACTCTCGCAAGTGGCACAACACACACGCCGTCTTCATCGGCGACAATCAGGTCTCCAGAATGTACCACAACCCCCCCCCCCCCCCCCGCAG
Source organism: Rhodospirillales bacterium (assembly GCA_963921245.4). Taxonomy (GTDB): domain Bacteria; phylum Pseudomonadota; class Alphaproteobacteria; order Rhodospirillales; family Casp-alpha2; genus JABJGO01. The sequence goes on from CAWUEY030000001.1 coordinate 2,413,215, forward strand.
CTGATGGGAACATCGAACGCGCCGCCGAAGCCCTTGTGTGGCCCTGCTGGCGTACACCCTCTCGCATAGCAAGGGAAGCCGCTTTCCAGGATGTCTCTACGATCACGGACAGCGCCGTCAACGACGAGACCTCCAATGCCTTTCTTGACCGCTGCCAATGTCATCAAGCCGCCCCAAACAGCGTTTCCAAGGTATCCACCCGCGTCAGCAACAAGGACATCTCCGGGCTCCGATAGTTCGATTGCCGCATGGAGCGCACTGTTGTCGCCAACCATGCACCGCACCGTTCGCGCTTGACCCATAAGGCGAGTGGACGGGTTGAGCGGCGATATTCCGGCATCCATCGCCATTGCCCTTTCGAGGCAATCAGAAACGCTGGCGGATTCCGCACCGTCCCATGGGTCAAGATCCGTTGCGAGAAGCCGGCTGAAGGTCGCCGGGTACTGACGGACGGTCACGACTCGGAAGCAGCAAAGCCGCTTCCCGATTTGGTGTAGGCTCCCCGTGGCGGCGCGAATACGTCGATGACAACCATCCCGTCAACACCGGCTTCCATTCCATGCGCCGTTCCACCCGGTGTGATCCAGAAGTCACCTGCCTTTACATCAATACGCTCGCCATTCTGGATTCGAACCCCAGAACCCTCGCGGCAGATCCCCCACTGCTCTTCAGGGTGCTCATGGATCGTTCCCCGGGCATCGGGTGCAAAACGGACAACGGATACCATTGCCTGCTCACCCGCAAAGATTGATGTCGTGATTCCCGGTGCCAACTCGCGTGTTATACCGCCTTCGAGCGTGTCTAGGTTGAAGAACTGCCGATCCATGAGAAACAACTCCGATACCGTGTTGATATTGGTCGTTATACGGTATACCTACCTTCCATAGAAAGTCTTTATTAGAATGGTTTTGATATATAAAATATATCAATGGATTTTAGATTGATACGTCATCTTGCCTACTTCAAGGCCGTTGCGGACGAACGTCACTTCGGAAGGGCGGCGGCGCGACTCGGTATCTCACAGCCCCCGCTAAGCCAGCAAATCAAAACCCTGGAGAGCAATCTTGGCTTTGCGTTATTCGATCGATCTCGTCGTGGGGTCGCTCTAACGCCCGAGGGAGAACATATCCTGCCGGTCGTAAATCGGTTTCTGGCCGAAGGAGAGAAACTGGATCTGGTGACAATTGAGGCCGGACAAGGACGAACGCAACGGCTGACGATTGGTGCCATAGCGTTCTCTATGGCGAACTTCCTGCCCAAAGTGCTTCGTGCGACAAGAGAACATATGCCGAAAACGAACTTCGTGATCTCCGAGTTTGATTCCAACGAAGCCCAGGACGCCTTGGAGCAAGAGAAGGTCGACGTGGCATTTCTCCGTGCCGAGGAAAGGCGGGGCGTGCTTAACGTGGCTCCGCTCGTTCGCGATCAGTTGTTGTTGGCCGTTGCGAGCGATCATCCTCTCGCCGACCAGGCCGTTGCAGACCTCGCCCAACTAAATCGCGAGCCCATGGTGTTCTGCCCCCGTGAGATCAGCCCGTCCTATTTCGACAGGATCATGGAAATTTGCCGAAACAACGACCTTTCGCCACGCGTATCGCTGAGCGCACGTTCCATCTCGTCACAGCTGGCTTTCGTGTCATGCGGAACCGCGGTTGCTCTCGTGCCCGAGAGCATGAAAGCCGAGCCAGCGAAGGGTGTCAGGTTTGTACCTATTCGTGGAGACACCAATATTGTCACCTTGGCCATTGCGTGGTTGGAGAACGCCCGAAATCCGATGGTTGAAATATTTGTCGATAACGTATTGTCGACACCTGGATAAACAGGCACTTGTTAAGCGTGTCTTTGGCTTGAATATTCCTCTACCACCTCCACAATCGGCTTCTTGTCCGTGCCATTCTCGTCTCCCATGATGATTGTCCAGCGGTTAGTTTGTTTTCAGCCGGGGTAAATGTTGTAAAATCCCCGAATACCCAGCCATTTTTGAGGGTATCTTGGAGCAATGGAACACACAGAAATACATGAACATGACACCGCTCTACGCCGTAAACGCATCAACAATCGGAGGCGGCGCATGAAGAAATGTGCGAAAGATTTTTGACACTGCCGTCGGCTTCGGTGTTTCTGGAAATGAACAGGGATTAACGGCCCGAGCACGGGACAAGGGGCGAATTGAGGCCGTTCCCTGTTCAAGTGTATCGAAAGTATTGACCGTGTTTTCGTTTGTGCTGTTCGCCATCATGTGTTTGTTTCGTCTCTCCGGTCGTTCTTTCCGGTCAAAATTCTCTTAAGCTCGGCGGGACCCTGGAATTATGTGCGGGATCGCAGGAATATTTCACCGGAGGGCCGACACGCCACTGGTCGACATGCAAGGCATTTCCAGGGGCATGGCTTCGGTAATGAAACATCGGGGGCCGGACGATGAGGGTATATGGATAGACACATCTGTCGGCGTTTCACTTATCCAACGCCGATTGGCGGTTATTGACTGTTCTCCAGCAGGGCACCAGCCAATGTCCTCAGCCTGTGGTCGCTATGTAATCACATACAATGGCGAAATCTATAATTTCAAAGACATTGCGTCTGATCTTGATGCCATGGGGGTTTCGATTAAGGGTGGATCGGATACAGCCATTCTTCTGGCGGCGTGCGCAACATGGGGCACAGAGAAAGCGTTATCGAAATGTGTCGGAATGTTCGCATTTATTCTGTGGGACCGTGAGAAACGCCAATGTATTCTCGCGCGGGATCGTCTTGGTATTAAGCCGTTGTACTGGTCACAGTTTGGCGATCTTTTCCTGTTTGGCTCGGAATTGAAAGCCCTGCGCTCTCATCCCGGCTGGGTTGGTGAGATTGATACCGAATCGCTGGCTTCCTATATCCGCCACGCATATGTACCTGCACCGAACGCCATTTATAAAAACGTATGGAAGCTGGAACCGGGAACATTTCTTACAGTACCCTTCAGCGGACCCGCGGAAAAAACGATCTACTGGAACGCCAAAGATAAAGCGAAAGCAGGGGTTTTGAGCGTTTTTAAAGGTAGTTACGAGGACGCTGTTTCTGAATTGGAACCGTTATTGGCCCGCGCGGTATCAGATCGAATGATATCTGATGTGCCGCTGGGCGCATTTCTGTCTGGTGGCATAGACTCGTCAACAGTCGTTGCGTTGATGCAGCGACAAAGCGGGCGGCCCGTGCAAACATTCTCTATTGGATTTGAAGACTGTTCATACAATGAGGCTGTACACGCAGCAGAGGTTGCCAGGCACCTGGATACTGACCACACAGAACTCTTCGTCACCCCACAAGAAGCCAGAGACCTGATACCCGATTTACCCAAATGGTACGATGAACCGTTTGCGGACTCATCACAAATACCCACGCTCGCCTTGTCCAGACTGACACGAGAGCATGTAACGGTCGCCTTGTCTGGCGATGGCGGCGATGAGGTGTTTGCCGGTTACAATCGGTATTTTTGGGCGAAGAAACTGTGGCGATCATTCAGGCCATTACCCCATCCCCTGCGTAAGTGTCTGAAAAGGCTAGCCTCGATACCTCATCCGGCCTTTATCAACAAGCTCGGCAACGGTATACCAGGACTCCCGGCACAGTTGGGCGATAAGCTACACAAGATTGCCGCCATCATTGATCAGACGGATATTGATGGTGTGTATCGTCAACTGGTGAGCCAGTGGACGAACCCCGAACTGATTATGTCTTCTCATTCCGAAAAAAGCAGTGTGTTGTGGGATCAATCCATCGCAGATATTCGCCCGGATGCCATCGGACGGATGCAGCTTCTGGACATGATCACCTATCTGCCGGATGACATTCTTACGAAAGTAGATCGCGCCAGCATGGCATTTTCACTGGAGGCCCGGGTGCCGCTAATAGACCACCGCGTGATTGAGTTTGCATGGCGATTGCCTCGGGAATATCTCCTACGCAATGGTAAAAGCAAGAGCGTTCTTCGCAGTGTATTGTCGAAGTTCGTTCCCGACACATTGATAGAACGTCCGAAAATGGGGTTTGGCGTGCCGCTGGATGCGTGGCTCCGGGGGCCGTTGCGACCATGGGCGGAAAACCTGTTGGATGAAGTTCGACTGCGCCAGGACGGTTTCTTTAATACGTCAAATGTTCGCCGCGCCTGGGCAGACCATCTTTCCGGTTCCAGGAACATGTCATACGGGTTATGGACCATTTTGATGTTTCAGGCCTGGCGGGAATATGATCAGGTTGTAGCGTCATGAAAATTTGCCAACTTGCCGCGGTGGATTTTGGCATATACCGGTTTCTGCTGCCGTTGATGACGGCTCTGAAAAATCAGGGTCATGAGGTTGTCGGTGTTTGCGCTCAGGGGCCACGTGTAAAGGATATCGAGGCACAAGGCTTTCGGGTTGAGAAAATTGATTTCAGCCGAAGTTATGCAATTTTCAAACATATGCGCGCTTATAAACAGGCAGTTGCCTTGTTCCGACAGGAGCAGTTTGACATTGTTCACGTGCATTCGCCAATTGCTGCATTGATCGGACGGCTGGCGGCGGCACGGGCCGGTGTTCCGAGAATTGTCTATACAGCACACGGGTTCTATTTTCATGAGCGTCAGCGCTGGTTTATCAGGTTTCTTTTTATTGCCCTGGAATGGTTTGCCGGACGATTTACGCATGTATTGTTCACGCAATCGGAAGAAGATGCCCACGCGGCCAAACGCTACAACCTGTGCCCTCATGGAAAGATACTGGCCATTGGGAATGGTGTGGACCCGGACCATTTCTATCCACCTGAAAACCGGGATGATACTATCCGGCGGTTAAGGGCCACGTTCGGCGCGGGCGACGAGGATGTTGTCATTGTGATGGTCGGAAGACTGGTGGCCGAGAAAGGATATCGCGAACTTTTCACGGCCATGGAAAAGCTGGATGCGCATCTGTGGGTAATCGGTTCCAGACTTGAAAGTGATCACGCGGCGGGGTTCACGGACGCCATAAGATCAATAAAGGCTGATCCGGAAAGAGCTGCGAGAATTCGGTTTTTGGGGGACCGTGAAGACGTTGATGAATTGATGCGTGCTGCCGACATATTTACGCTGCCGTCTCATCGTGAGGGTATGCCGCGATCTGTCATTGAAGCCATGATGTCCCGACTTCCGGTGGTTGCAACAAACATACGGGGTAGCCGCGAAGAAGTTGTTGACGGACGTACAGGGTATCTCGTTCCAGTTCAAAGTCCGCACAGATTGCATGAGGCGTTAAAGGAACTGATAGAGAACGCGTCGCTTCGTGAATATATGGGATGTGAGGGATACAAGCGGGCAATAGAGCTGTATGATGAAAATGTTGTTGTGTATCGCCAGCTACAGGCGTTGGGGCTATCAGAACCGCAAAACCCATGACTGAAAACTCTAAAACAGCTCTTATTTTTGGTATATCAGGCCAGGACGGTGCGTATCTGGCTGAGTTGCTGTTGACCAAGGGGTATGTTGTTTACGGCACGTCACGTGATGCGGAAATTGCATCATTCAAAAACCTGGAGGCACTGGGCATCCGCGATAAAGTGGGATTGCTGTCTGCTACGCCTATGGATTTTCGCAGCATCCTTCAGGCAATTATCAGTGTCGAGCCCGGGGAAATCTATAACCTGTCCGGTCAAAGCTCCGTTGGACTATCATTCGGGCAACCCGGTGAGACGTTGGATAGTATTGCCGCGGCAACCATGAATTTCATGGAGGTTTTGCGGATTATAAACAGGCCAATACGATTCTACAACGCCGGTTCCAGTGAGTGTTTCGGTAATATCGATGGCATCAAAGCCACTGAAAACACGGCCTTTCGCCCACGCAGCCCCTATGCCGTTGCAAAGGCGGCGGCCCATTGGCAAATTTCCGTCTATAGGGAGGCATACAATCTCTATGTCTGTTCCGGAATTTTGTTCAACCACGAATCACCTCTGCGACCGGAGCGTTTTGTTACCCGTAAAATCATCTCCTGTGCGGCGCGGATCGCCTGTGGTTCCCATGAGAGATTAAGTCTCGGCGATTTGACCATCAAACGTGACTGGGGATGGGCCCCCGAATACGTTCACGCCATGTGGGGAATGCTGCAACTAGATGAGCCAACAGACTTTGTGATCGCAACGGGCGAAGCAAACACCCTGGAGTCATTTGTTTCAACGGCCTTTGAATACTTTGATCTGGATTGGCGGGACTATGTTGATCACGATCCTTCATTGCATCGAACATCGGAGATAGCGTGTAGTTTCGGTGACGCCGGCCTTGCCCATGAAAGACTGGGCTGGTCAGCAAAAAAACGGATGAAAGACGTTGTGTACGCCATGGCTGAGGACGAGCACAGAAATCTTTCTGACAACAACTGATAATCCGTTTTCGCAAACCACCATGAACGCGGTTTACGGTGTTGCGGTTGATGCCGGTCAATTCAGCCAGCCTTACCGGGGGGCGTTAGGTCGTCTCATACGCGCCAAAGGTCTATTCCCTCGGGAATAGACTCTCTTGATAGAATGCCTTTTATGTCTGCGACCAGCCCCTGACCGTTTTTCAAAAGGCCTTGAACCCAGGGCCACCCCGCTTCCCGAAACGCTGCATGGGATACGGCAAGGACGATACAGTCTGCGGGTTGAAGGGTACCTGGTTCCATTATATCGAGACCAAACTCTTCGTTAACCGTTTTCGCATCTGCTACAGGATCATGGATTTGTATCGCACAGCCGCAGGTTTTTAATCTCGCGATCAGATCGACGACTTTCGTATTTCTAACGTCCGGTACATCTTCCTTGAAGGTAATGCCGAGGATGGAAACGATGTGCTCCCCTGGCCCGCCGCCGTCTGTTTTTAGCAGCCTGATCACTTCGTCAGCCACAAAACGTGCCATGGAATCATTTGTCTCCCGACCCGCCAGGATGATGTTGGGCTCATACCCGACCTGTTTGGCCCGGTGGGTAAGATAGTAAGGGTCCACCCCGATACAGTGTCCGCCCACCAAGCCCGGTGTAAATGGCAGAAAGTTCCACTTGGTATTCGCGGCTGCCAGTACATCGTGGGTATCGATTTCCAGCTTGTGGAACATCATCGACAACTCGTTCATGAGCGCGATGTTCAGGTCCCGTTGCGTATTTTCGATTACCTTGGCGGCTTCTGCCGTTTTAATATCCGGTGTCTGGTGGATTTGAGCCGTAATGACGCTACCGTAGACATCTGACACGATTTCCAGTGTTTTAGGCGTTGACCCGGAAACTACTTTGGCGATGGTTTCAAATCGGTGCGCCGTGTCTCCCGGATTTATGCGCTCAGGGGAATACCCGACCGTAAAATCGGTGTCGAAGATCAAACCGGAGACGTGCTCGAGGATGGGGACGCAAATATCTTCTGTCACCCCCGGGTAAACAGTTGATTCGTAGACGACGATGTCGCCACGTTTTAATGCCGAACCCACGGTTTTCGATGCGGAAACCAGCGCTGAAAAGTCGGGATTCCTGTCGTCGTCTATTGGGGTGGGAACAGTAACTATATGAAAATCCGCTTTTTTTAGATCGGTAACTGCCGTCGTGAGGGTGAGATCAGCATTCGCCAGATCATCCCTGGATACTTCGTTGGTTCGATCAAAACCGCTCAAGAGCTCATCAATCCTTGATGGGTTAATATCGAACCCAATGACCGGTCCGTTTTTCTTTGCAAATGCGACAGCAACGGGCAAACCCACATACCCCAGTCCGATGACGGAGATTTTGCGATTATGGCTCATGAACAGGGTTCCGTGACGTGTTCCGTGATTCGTAACAAAAGAGAAAAAGCGGATGCGAAATGATCTGTTATCTTCTATAGAGACATCCCGCAGCAATGTCAGCCCTGACGAATATATTTCACGGCATGTTTTTGGGATTGCGGGCAAGAAATTCGGAAAGGGCGGGTCAATGAAAGATGTTGTGCTGGCTTTTGATCTGGATGGTACATTGATTGACAGTGTTCATGATGTTTGCCGGGCATTAAACCACACGCTTGTCCCACTCGGTAGACGCCCGCATACATCCGAAGAAGTAAAAGGGTATCTTGGTTGTGGTGCGCCCGTGCTTATGGAACGCGCCATTCAAAACACTGGGGAGCCCCTGTCTGAAAACAGGATCAACGCGCTGACACAGGCGTTTCTGGCGGCGTACAGACAAAACCCTGTTGTTGAAACAACTGTTTTCCCCCACGTTCACGAGGCTCTTGATACGCTCGCCGGAAAAGGTGCCACATTGGCGATCTGTACCAACAAGCCAAGTATTACCGCCCACCCCGTGTTGAAAACCCTGAAGCTCGAAAGCCTGTTCGACGTTGTGGTTTGCGGCGATCAGGTTGCCAACAGAAAACCCCACGGTGATCATGTGATCGAGACGATCCGTGCGTGTGGCGGGTCTCCTGAAAGAGCGGTGATGATAGGGGACAGCGAAAATGATATTGATGCTGCCAACAACGCGGGTGTTCCCTCGGTGGTCGTGACGTTCGGTTACTCGCTTGTTCCCCATGGTGATCTGGGTGCCAACGCAATAATAGAGTCAATGAAGGACCTGCCCCTGGCCTTGGAAAAAATTCTGAGTGGCGTCGATGGCGGGTATTCGGGAATAGCCTCCCGAAAGGTTAGAGGGTGACCCGCCGTTGGAACACGCCGTTTCACAGATGAGTTTACAGGCGGCAACGATCCTAGCGGGCTTTGCCGGCATTGCCGTTGTGGTCGGATTGTGGCCGCTGCTCAGGATGTTGCGCACCCGTCAGATACTTGATCTTCCCAATCAAAGGTCCAGTCACGAAACGCCGACCCCCAAAGGTGCCGGTCTGGTGGTTATTCCTGTGATCTGTTTAACCTGGAGTGGGGCCAATTTGTGGTATGAGCTCGGCTCGGCCATGGAAGTAATGATCGTGGTACTGGCCGCCCTGATGATAGGTGCCGTTTCCTGGATTGATGACCTCAAGGGACTATCGGCGAAAAAGCGTCTCTTGGTTCACCTTGTTTGCGTCCTTGTTACGATAGGATTTATGGAAGGCGGTATTGTTACGGTCAGTAACCTCGCATTGTTCGCATTGACCGTATTGTTGTGGGTATGGTTTATAAATTTGTTTAACTTCATGGATGGAATAGATGGCTTGTCCGGCGTGAACGGATTGACGGTCGCCGCCGGTATGGCAGTTGTGCTGGTCTCCGACAATGGGTCGATGACCCTGATTGCCTATGCGATGGTTGTGGCGGGGTGCTCATTGGGGTTTCTTGTGTGGAACTGGTCGCCTGCAAAGATATTTCTTGGCGATGTGGGCAGTGCGCCTATGGGTTTTTTGATCGCCTGGCTCATGTATGAACTTGCCATGGAAGGCTATGTAACTGCCGCGGTGTTGCTGCCTGGCTACTACCTCGCCGACGCTTCGCTAACCCTTTTGAAACGGGTCTGGCGGAGAGAGGATGTTACCAAGGCCCATCGACAGCATTCTTATCAGTGTGCTATCAAACGTGGGTTAAGTCATCGGAACGTCTGTATCGTGATTTTTCTGTTGAACGTCTGCCTGGTTGGTTTGTCTGTGGCGGCAAGTCGTCTGGAGACTGTTTTGGTGATCATTCCGGGCGTTGCATTGATAGGCGGTACGCTGCTGTACCTCAAAGGTATCGGTATTCACGGTTCTTCCACAATAGAATCATAAGATATTGTACCTTGAAAACGAGCATTCAAATCCAGGCGTTTGGTATCGCGATAGGTATGGCGCTTCCCATGGTGCTTATGGGGCGCGCGCTGGTCGGCATTTTTGCCGGCGTGGTCGCGCTCTGCTTTTTGTTGTTTCAGAATCGTTCAATTGCGATGGCCCGGTTTCTGGGGCTTCGCAAAAGTGTACTGGTGCTTCTGTGTGCGTTGGTTTTCCTGGCGTGGCTGCCTCAGCTCCTCAACAGCGTTGATGTCTGGAAATCTCTTACAACAGTGGTTCGAACAGGGTTGATGATCATTCTGGCCGCAATGATTTTCAGTGCCCTGGAGGGTGACTACTCACTGCGAAGGATCGTGGAGAAGACCCTTGTTCGGGGTTCCGCCGTGATTTGTGGCGGGGTTGCGCTGGTTTTACTTTTTTTTCCGGACGTGTATCCGTACCTGCGATTTGATCCAGAATTGACGATCCCGCCCGCCCGTGGGTACAAGGCGGCGGCGGCGGTAGTTGCACTTCTCATACCGCTGTTATGCTGGATTGCCTGGAAATCCGGCGATAGCAACCGTTGGCTGGCTCTCCTGGCTTCGGTTGCATGTATGATTATCGTTACCGAAACAAACAACCGCGCGAGCATCGCCGGTCTCATTGGCGCTGTGCTTGTTGTTTCAGTTCTCGCGGCTTTGAGATTTCGCAACAACATCAGGGTTCTATGGATTCTCGGGCTCGCCGTATTGATGGCGGGAAGCCTTGTATTCTGGGTCATTCTTAGTCGGCAGGGCGGAACATTGCCATCAGGTTTTGAGGGGTTCATTTCACCGCTTATGATCGACTGGCATCGGCAGGTAGTATGGCAGGCCGTTCTGGAAACAAGTGCCGATTTTCGATGGACAGGCATTGGTGTGAATACGATTGATCTTCTTCCCGGGAGTGACGCCCTAATAGCCAATACGTCCGCTAGTTACACCCCGAACCATCCCCACAACTGGATGCTTGAAGTGGGGGCAGAAACAGGCGTGTTTGGTTTCTTGACCCTGTTTCTGACCGTCGCCGTTTTTTTATCGCGATTTGTAACCGAGTTTTGGAGGACAGGAAACGTCGGGATGCTGGCAATTGTTGGAGTCTGGATCGTGTACTGGGGGTCCGGGTTGTTTAACTTTTCCTATTGGTCTGCCTGGTGGCAGGCTTCGTTCTATCTTGCGGCTGCCATCGGATTGGCTCTGGTTCGAGATCGCTGAGTACCTTGACGTTGCCGGGGAAAGTTACCCGGGAAAATTGCCCGGAAAAATTGCCCAGAAAAATTATATGGGCGCAGTGATAGGAATTGTGCTCTCGCATCTTTATGATAAACAGTCCCGCGTTCGGTGCAATCCGGCAACTTAAGGAATAGACAGGTTACGCGTCTTGCCAAAACCAGCTGACCCATTATTCAAGAGGGTGAATACTCGTGCGGCCGTGACCTACGGTCATGATATTGTCATGACAGCATTGTCCTTTGTCGCATCGGTTTTCATGCGACTTGGGGACAATTTCTCGCAAATCAGTCCTGATCATCTGTTGTCGGCCGGCGGCACGCTGACAATTATAGCTGCTGTGGTCTATTGGTTTTCGGGAATGTACAAGGGGATCTGGCGCTATGCGTCAATACCGGACCTGACGGTGATTGCGCGCGCCGTTACTCTGACACTTCTGGTGTTTCTTCTGGTCATGTTCGTATGGACCCGGCTCGACTCTCTCCCGCGCTCCCTACCGTTTATCAACTGGCTGGTTCTAATGGCGTTTTTGGGTGGCCCGCGGCTTGCCTACCGGGTTATCCGTGACCGCCGGTTTGATCTGGCCCGCCTCGCCGATGGAAAGGCCCGCATCCCTGTCTTGCTGATCGGTGCCGGGGATGGTGCAGAAGCGTTTATTCGCAGTTTGAATAGGCTTCACGGCAGTGAATACAGAATTGTCGGTATCGTATCCGAACGCGCCCATCGGGTAGGACAGAGAATCCTTGGTGTTTCTGTACTGGGTACCGTTGAAAACCTGACAGAAGTGGTTGAGCAACTGACCTCAACGGATGCCAAACCGCAGCGCATGATTTTGACGAAAGACTCATTTGACGGGGCGGTGATCCGCGACCTCTTTGACCAAGCTGACGGCCTCGGTATTGGGTTGGCCAGAGTACCCGCGGTTACAGAGTTCAAATCCGGTGACCCGGACAAAATTGAGGTCCGCCCCATTGATGTTGAAGATCTGCTTGGCCGCCCGCAAACGTCACTTGATCAAAAAGCGATGAGGGCACTTGTTGAAAATAAGAGCATTATGGTTACCGGCGCGGGCGGTAGCATTGGCAGTGAACTGGTTAGACAGATTTCCACTTACGGACCTTCAAAAATCGGGCTGCTGGAAAGTTCCGAGTATGCCCTGTATCTGATCGATCGTGAAATCGCTCAGATTTTCCCTGATCTTCAGCGGGATTCCATCATTGCCGATGTGAGAAACGCGGATCGCATTGAAGAAATATGGAAGGGGTTCCGCCCGGATGTCGTTTTCCATGCAGCAGCTTTAAAACATGTGCCAATCGTAGAGGCGAACAGCCGGGAGGGCGTCGAAACAAACGTGTTCGGCACGGTTCATGTGGCGGATGCCTGCATTCGCAACGGTGTTGCCACCATGGTCCAGATATCAACGGATAAGGCTATAAATCCAACCAACGTCATGGGTGCTACAAAACGTATTGCCGAACAGTATTGCCAGGCACTCAACCTGGAACGAGATTCAGGGCATGACACACGTTTTGTTACTGTTCGATTTGGAAACGTCCTGGGATCAACAGGTTCGGTTGTGCCGTTATTCCAGCAACAGTTGCAAAACGGCGGCCCCCTGACAGTCACGCACAAGAATATGACGCGGTTTTTTATGACGGTTCGGGAGGCGGTTCAGCTCGTTATACTTGCTTCCGCGATGGCGACAGCCCGCCGCAAGCGCGATGGTCGTATCTACGTACTGGATATGGGGAAGCCGGTGAAAATCATGGACCTCGCGGAGCAGATGATCCGTCTGGCGGGTTTTGAACCGGGCCGCGACGTACAAATCGAAATCACCGGGTGCAGACCCGGCGAGAAGTTGTATGAGGAAATTTTCCATGGGTCGGAAGAAATCATTCAGACAAATATGCCGGGTGTCCTTCTTGCGACCCCCCGGACGGCGTCCCTGCAAGACATGAAAGACCGCATAGGAACGCTGTCCGATGTTTGCGAAAATGAAGATGACGTCTCTGTCATGAAGGTGCTTTCGGATATGGTTCCTGAATCCAGCCTGGGAAACAGAGAGAATAAAAATTAAGGCTTTTTTCGCTTTTTTTGAATATTGTCCTTGACAGGGGCGTTATTTTGCCCTACGATAGGGTTCAGTGACAGGGACAAGTGCGTCCGCACCCCACTCCACACCGGGATTGCTTGGCATCCCCTCGCTATTCGGGTTCTGCTCGGCAATCCTCTCGTCATTCGGGGCTATTCCATCTGTATCGGGCCCACCCATCCCGGTCACGCCGTTTCATGGCGCTTCATGGTATCGGTGATGGCGAGCGGTGCCGCCATGCCCGCGCGCGCGATGAAATATCGGGCGACAGAGATCCGGATTGAGAAGCTTCAGTGCCTTGCCTGGGGGGATTGGCCAGTTGATAAGATTAGTGAGTATGAAGCGGCGTTTTATGGTCCCCTTGAAGGCTTTCTATCTGGAATGTCAGAGTGTAAAAAAACAGAGCACGTCAGGGACTCCCCCTCCAACCCCTCAGGAGTAAGCGCGAAACAAATGTATCTTTGTCTGCCGAGCATCTCCGGGGCGTAAACCGGATTATATGTAGAGTGAAGCTCAGGATCATCGCCATGGAAACCACAACATGACAGATAAGATAAAACAGGCACTGATTTCGGTTTCTGACAAATCGGGTCTTGTTGAGTTTGGTCGATACCTTTCAGACAGGGGCGTCAAAATTCTCTCGACGGGAGGGTCGGCAAAGATGCTTGCAGACAAAGGCATTCCCGTTGTCGAGGTTTCTGATTATACACAGTTCCCTGAAATGATGGACGGTCGCGTAAAGACCCTGCACCCCATGATCCATGGTGGATTGTTGGCCGTGCGGGACAATGCCGATCATCGTGAAGCCATGGCTGCACACGGCATCGATGCCATCGATTTACTTGTGGTCAATCTCTATCCTTTTGAAGAGACAGTTGCCAGGGGCGCGGCCTTCGATCAGTGTATTGAAAACATTGATATCGGCGGGCCTGCCATGATCCGTTCCGCCGCAAAGAACCACCGTGATGTAACGGTGGTTGTTGATGTGGCGGACTATGCCGGGGTTATGGCCGAAATGGATGATAACGATGGCACCACAACGCCAGAGTTTCGGCGGCGTATGGCCGCGGCAGCCTTTGCCCGAACGGGGGCCTACGATGCCGCGATTTCCCGGTGGTTTGCCCGTCAGGTAAATGACCCGTTTCCGCATCGGTTTGCCGTTGGAGGGACCCTGAAACAACATTTACGGTACGGCGAAAACCCGCACCAGCATGCTGCTTTTTATGTCACCGGCGAGCCGCCGCCCGGTGTGGCATCAGCCGTACAATTGCAGGGTAAGGAACTGAGCTTCAATAACCTGAATGATACGGATGCGGCGTTTGAGCTTGTTTCGGAATTCACCGAAAAACCGGCCTGTGCAATTATCAAACATGCCAATCCTTGCGGCGTTGCCGTCGGTGAGAGCCTGCTCCAGGCTTATGAGCGCGCCTTGACGTGTGATTCTGTCAGTGCCTTTGGCGGTATCGTCGCGGTGAACAGGACGCTGGACAGCGACGCGGCGCGTAAAATCACCGAGATTTTCACGGAGGTGATTATCGCGCCCGATGCGGATGCTGAGGCGAAGGCGGTTCTTGCCGAAAAACCGAATTTGCGGGTGCTATTGACAGGCGGCATGCCGGATGGTCTCGCCGATGATATGACCTTTCGTTCTCTCGCTGGCGGGCTGCTTCTCCAGGGGCGGGACAATGCCGTCACAGGGGAAGATTTAACCGTGGTGACAAAACGCAAACCTTCGGAGCAGGAAATGGCTGATTTGATGTTCGCCTTTACAGTGTGCAAGCATGTGAAATCCAATGCAATTGTGTATGCAAAGAACGGGCGGACGGTTGGCATAGGTGCCGGCCAGATGAGCCGCATTGACTCTTCCCGGATTGCTGCGTGGAAAGCCCGAGAGTCAGGCGAGGCTCAGGATTTGATGGAAAGTCCCGCTATTGGCTCGGTGGTCGCCTCTGATGCATTCTTCCCGTTTGCCGATGGCTTGCGGGCGGCAGCAGATGCGGGCGCAACAGCCGTTATCCAGCCCGGCGGTTCTATGCGGGATGGTGAGGTAATAACCGCCGCCGATGATCGGGATATCGCCATGGTAATGACGGGTATGCGTCATTTTCGCCACTGAGCACGGAGACTATTGAACAATGTACGAACTCACAGGAAAGAGAATATGGGTTGCCGGACACAGGGGAATGGTCGGTGCCGCAATCGTGCGACGGCTGGAAAATGAAAACTGTGAAATTTTGACAGTCAGCCGTGATCAGGTTGACCTGACCCGTCAGGGGGACGTTGAAGACTGGATCACCGGAAACAAGCCGGATGCAATTTTTGTTGCCGCCGCCAAAGTGGGCGGCATTGTTGCCAATGACACGCTACCGGCACAGTTCCTCTATAACAACATGATAATCGAAGCCAATATCATTCATGCCGCTTACCAGATAGGCGTCGAGAAACTGCTATTCCTTGGCTCAAGTTGTACCTATCCGCGCCTAGCGGAACAGCCAATGCGCGAAGACTCTCTGTTGAGCGGACCACTGGAGCCGACCAATGAATGGTATGCTATCGCCAAGATTGCAGGGATCAAACTCTGTCAGGCCTATCGCAAACAGTACGGCTGTGATTTTGTTTCCGCGCAGCCGACAAACCTCTATGGCCCCAATGACAATTTCAATCTGGAACACAGTCACGTCATTCCGGCGCTAATTGTGAAGGCCCACCGCGCAAAGATTGCCGGCGAGCCTTCCATGGAGGTGTGGGGCAGCGGCAACCCCTATCGGGAGTTTCTTTATGTGGACGATTTGGCGGATGCATTGGTCTACTTGATGCGACATTATTCCGAAGACAGTCATATCAATGTGGGGGCGGGCAGCGATGTGACCATAAGGGAATTGGCCGAGAGTGTCGTGGCCGCGGTCGGTTTTGAAGGCGACCTTGTTTTTGATTCCACTCGGCCTGACGGTCCGCCAAGGAAACTCATGGACTCCACGCGCCTTTTCAACCTGGGTTGGAAACCCACAGTGAACCTTCTGGAAGGTCTGAAACACAGTTACCACTGGTATTTGGAAAACGAAGATTCCGTGCGCGCCTGATAACCAAAGCTTAAGCACTGAAAAGTGACAATGCGGGCAGAGGAACTTGGCCGTGTCTTTGATTGTACCTGTCATTTTGTCCGGCGGTTCAGGGTCCAGATTGTGGCCCCTGTCGCGGGAGCTTTATCCGAAACAGCTGCTGCCACTTGCCGGTGAAAACACCATGCTGCAGGAAACGGCCCTGCGGGTGTCGGGTGAGCCCTTCGCGGCGACCATCGTCATCTGCAATGAACAGCATAGATTTCTGGTGGCGGAACAGCTTCGCCTGGTGGATATCTCACCCCGCGCCATTGTTCTGGAGCCGGTCGGCCGCAACACGGCCCCTGCTGCGGCGATTGCCGCCATGCTGGTTCAGGCGGCGGGGGCTGATGCATCGATCATGATCCTTCCATCGGACCATACAGTCCATGATCCTGGTAAATTCAGGGCGGCGGCGGCGCGCGGCCTGCTGGCTGTTGCCCAAGGCGCGCTGGTGACGTTTGGTATACAGCCGGACAAGCCCGAGACGGGGTACGGTTACATCCGGCGCGGTGACAGCATAGACGGTATGGAAGATTGTTTTACGGTCGATGCCTTTGTTGAAAAACCGGACAGCGAAACCGCCAAAGCCTATCTGTCAGAGGGCTGCTATCTCTGGAACAGCGGTATGTTCCTGTTTTCTCATGCCGGTTATCTGGAGGAGCTGTCAAAGCAATATCCTGAAATGATAGAGGCGTGCCGACAGGCGCTTGATCAGGCCGAGGCTGATAAATCCTTTATCCGACTGGACGGTGAGGCCTTCGCCCGCGCGCCCTCTGACTCCATCGACTATGCGGTTATGGAACCAACGGACAGGGCCGTCGTGGTTCCGGTGGATATGGGCTGGAATGATGTCGGCGCGTGGTCGGCGCTCTGGGAAATCGGCAATCAGGATGACAATCGGAACGTCATTGTCGGCGATGTGATTGTCCAGAATGTTCATGGTTCCTACATTCGCACGGAAGGCGCCACGGTCGCCGTCAATGGCCTTGATGATATCGTTGTCGTCGCCACCGACGACGCGCTGCTCGTTGCCGACAAAAGCAGGGTCCAGGATGTCAAAACGATTGTCGATCAGTTAAAGGCCACCGGTCAGGATCAGTACCACACCCATACGACCGTGCACCGGCCCTGGGGCTGGTATCAGACCATCAGGGCGGGACCACGATATCAGGTCAAACAGATTTGCCTGAAACCGCAGGCAACCATCAGTCTCCAGATGCACCACCATCGTGCCGAACACTGGGTCGTGGTTGAGGGCGCGGCCCGGGTCACTCGCCATGAAGACGTTATCGACCTGGCCGTCAATGAGTCCGTTTACATACCCATCGGCACGACGCACCGTCTGGAAAACCCGGGCGACGAGCCGCTGAAAATCATCGAGATTCAATCGGGGGCATATCTGGGCGAGGACGACATTATCCGCTTCGAGGATATCTACGGGCGAGCCTAAACCTCTGGGTGCAGACGGTGGCGATCACCCCTCCCGGATGAATGACCACTTGATTTCAACGCCGGTCGGCTTGCAGGGACCGCCGAGGCTGATCTGTCGGGCCCGTCTCAGGACGCCTTTCACGCCCATATAGACGGTATCATCAACGGATAGCGTGCCGCCGCTGGATCGCATGCGCCAGGCCTCGCGGTTGGAAAGTTTCAACAACGCCGATTCCCCGTCGCCGGTGATGGCCGCACTGATCGCGGGATGCAGATGGAAGCGGACGCAAAATGCCTTCGCCTGTGGTCCCATGTAATCAGAGGCAATGGCGAGGCTGTCCCGTCCGCGCAGGTCCTCACCGCTCGCGGCGAGATAGATATCGCGGTTGTGGATCATGCCAAAGCGCCGGACATATCCTTCGTGCTGGAGCTGCAGGAAGGTGCTGCCATCCGCTTCATTGCGCCGACAGGCCACCTTGGGCGGCGGGTCACCGTGGCCCAAGCCCGCCCGCACTTCCACGGCATTGGTATCATCAAGCGTCAGGGTGGAGTGCGCCGCCGTTGCCCGTAACGCATCATGCCAGTCATCATTGCGGTCGCCGTAGGCACCACAGTTGACGATGATCCGGTTTTTACGGTGGCTGAATTCGAAGCCCAGCAGGCCCGCATGTGCGTCCTGATCGGAGCCGCTGAACACCGCCGCGCCGGCATCCGCGACAAGGACGGCCTTCCCGGCCTCCATGCGCTGAAAGCCGGAATGAGGGGCGCTCAACGAGGCCCGGGCCGTGGAGCCCGCCGCCTTCAAAATAGCGGAAATCTCGCCCTCATTACCTTCCTGGCTGCCGTTACAGAGCGTCAGCTTGCCGTCACCGAGCCGGAAGGCCTTCACCATGGGGGCCATGCGATCAATGGCGTGTTGCAACCAGGGCGGCGTATCAACCCGCGCCGCCTTCAGGGTATCACGAACCCGGATCAGACTCCGTAGCGCCACGCACTGTAGGGTCGGATTGCGCTGAAAATGCCCGCCATCAGCCAATACCTGTCGCGATACCGTCTGTTCCAGCGCGGCCAGTCCGGCATCCAGCATGGCTTCCATGCCAACCAGGCACAGGGAACCAAGGATCAATCCCTCCGCCGCTTCGATCGCATGAATGTCATCGTTGGCATCCAGCAGGGTTCGCGCCAGATGGCGCATCTGCACCGACGTGGATTCCAGGAACGTCAGGTCAAATCCCGGATGCTTGTCATCCCGGAAGAAATCGTATGACCGCAGCCAGTTGGTCAACCGCGGGCCCAGTACCCCCGGGTCCCAGGCGATGGCATCCCACCGGCGATAGGCATTGACCCATCGGGCCATGAGCCCCCGGCCCTTTCGCCGGGCATCGTCCGTGCCCAGTGCTTTCAGGTCACCGAGACCGTCAAACCGGTGCAGCAGCCGCCGCTCCTGCTTACTGAGCTGGGCGTTGCGCCACGGCAGGTCCCCCAAATGCCGGGCTGAACCGAACATCACATGATTGCCGTCGATGATCCCCCGGCCTTTTTCCGCATCACCGCTCCAGGGGTCTGGTGGTACGCCCCGCACGCGAACAGGCACACGGCCCCTCAGGGACCAGTTATACAATCCGGTTTTGTATATGGCCTTGCGCAGTATCATGTCGTTTCAATCTCAAGCGTGCCCTCAAAATGCGTCCCAAAGCGGCACCAGGGGGCACGGGCCTCCGCCGGAAAGAATAGGCCCCAAGGGTTAATTTTTTGGATAGACGCGCCGCGTCCGCCCTAACCGGTTCGCCGCAACCGGGCGGCAAAGAATCCGTCCATGCTGCCAAGGTCTGTCCAGGTGGCCGGCGTGGTTCGCATGGCACCATTCTGAAAACAGGTTTCCGGTAAATCTGAGAGGTCTTTTGGGGCTATCGGGACAGGCTCAACGCCCTCTGTGCGCTCAAGGAAGCGGCTGATTTGTTGCTCGCCTTCCTGTGGTTGCAGGGAACAGGTGCAATAGACGAGATATCCGCCCGGTACCACCATGGTAATGGCGGCATCCAGCATCGCCGCCTGTATAATGCCCATCCGCGCAACATCCCGGGGTGATTTGTTCCACAGGATATCGGGGTGACGGCGGATGGTGCCGGTGGCGCTGCACGGCGCGTCCAGCAGAACGGCGTCGAACGGCTGTTGCGGGCGCCAGTAGAGGGCATCCGCCACCACGCTCTCCACCGACAGGCCGAGCCGCGCCATGTTGCTATTCAGCCGCGTCATGCGGGCGGTACTTTGGTCGAGCGCCGTCACCCGCGCCCCGGCGGCGACGAGCTGTGCGGTCTTGCCCCCCGGCGCGGCACAGAGGTCGAGCACCCGCCGGCTCCCAACATCGCCGAGCAATTTCACCGGCAGGGCCGCCGCCGCATCCTGAACCCACCAGGCACCGTCGGCAAACCCAGACCGTTCCGTCACCAGGCCGCCGCCCGGCAGGCGCAGCGACCCGGAGGGCAGGGGCACCGCGCCAAGGGCCGCCGCCCATGCTTCCGCTTCCCGCGGGTGTTTGAGCGAAATGTCGAGCGGCGGTTCCCGACCATGGGCCTCGGCGATGGCTGTGGCTGTATCCCGACCATAGGCCGCGCACCAGCTCTCCCATAACCACTCAGGCGTATTGCGCGACGCCTCGGCCCGGCGCTCTGCAACAACCCCCCGCCCCTGTTCGGCGGCGCGGCGCATGATGGCGTTGACCAGCCCGGCATGACTGGAAAACCCAGCTTTACGCACCAAGCTCACGGTGGTTGAGGCGGCGGCGTATGCGGGCACGTTCAAAAACAGAACCTGGGCAATACCGAGCCGCAGCACATGCCCAACCAGACCGGCCGTGCCCTTCGGTGGTTTTTTCAGGAACTGCTTCAGCACATGATCAATATCGCCC
Organism: Rhodospirillales bacterium; assembly: GCA_963921245.4. Lineage (GTDB taxonomy): Bacteria > Pseudomonadota > Alphaproteobacteria > Rhodospirillales > Casp-alpha2 > JABJGO01. Next base: position 2,433,676 of record CAWUEY030000001.1, read on the forward strand.
CGGTTTCTCAGGACAGCCATGACCAGTTGCCGCTGAAACGCCCGGTCCCGTGCCGCGTTCAACTGGCTTCGGGTTTCCCCAAGGGCGTCATCCAGTCCCGCCCCCTCATCCAGAATGCTCCGAAGCGCGCTCAGCGCCCCCTGGCGGGCGGCATCCGGGGCGCGCGGCTCATCGGCGTTCCGGTTCACATCCATCGGCTTTCTCATGCCCTCTCTCATGCCGGAACGGCCACAGCAACACAACCCCGGCCATCACTTCCCGCTTGACCCGCCGCCGCCAAAGCTGATATCCCGCAATAAACATCGATAAACAGGTGCCCATGTTCGAACAGACCTTCAACACCCTCGATAACATCCTCCGCCAGGAAGCCGGATGTACCACCGAGCTGGACTATACGGAACAATCCTCGTGGATGCTGTTCCTCAAGTACCTGGATGATCTTGAGCACGAACGGGCGTTGTCGGCTGAGTTGAGCGGCGAGGCGCATGTCCCCATCATCGATGCCGCCCATCGCTGGTCCGCCTGGGCGGCCCCCAAGAAGGCCGACGGGACCTTTGATCACGACCGCGCCCTTACCGGCGATGACCTGATCGATTATGTGAACCGCGACCTGTTCCCCTATCTTCAGGCATTTCGCGAGCGCGCCACCGGCGCCGAAACAATCGAATACAAAATCGGTGAGATCTTCGCCGAGATCAAAAACAAATTCCAGAGCGGCTACAGTCTGCGCGATGCCCTCGAACAGATGGACCATCTTTCCATCCGTACCGGACAGGACAAGCACGAGCTTTCCGCCCTCTATGAAGAGAAAATCAAGCGCATGGGCAATGCCGGGCGCAATGGCGGTGAATACTACACGCCGCGCCCGCTGATCCGCGCCATGGTTGCGGTCACGAACCCCAGGATCGGCGAGCGTGTCTATGACGCCGCCGCCGGCTCGGGCGGCTTCCTGTGTGAGGCCTTTGATTACATGCGCACGCCTGAGTTAAGCGCCAGTGAGCTCGAAACCCTTAAAGCACGGACGTTTTATGCTAAGGAAAAGAAGAGCCTCGCCTATGTTATCGCCATCATGAACATGATCCTGCACGGCATCGATACACCCAACATCGTTCATACCAACACCCTGGCCGAAAACATCATGGATATTCAGGAAAAGGACCGCTTTGACGTTATCCTCGCCAACCCGCCCTTCGGCGGCAATGAGCGCAAAGAGGTGCAACAGAACTTTCCCATCAAGACCGGCGAAACGGCGTTTTTGTTCCTGCAGCACTTCATCAGGTCCCTCAAAGCCGGCGGCCGCGCCGCCATCGTCATCAAGAACACCTTCCTCTCCAATTCCGATAATGCGTCGGTGGCGCTCAGGCGCGAGCTGCTGGAAAGCTGCCATCTGCACACCGTGCTGGATTGCCCGGGCGGCACGTTTCAGGGCGCGGGCGTGAAAACCGTGGTCCTGTTCTTCAAAAAAGGTGCCCCCCCCCCCCCCCCCCCACAGGATCTGGTACTATCAACTTGATCCGGGCCGCAGCCTCGGCAAGACCAACCCGCTGGGTGACGAAGACCTGAAAGACTTCCTTGAGCTCCAGGCGGGCTTTAGGCCAAGCGAAAAATCCTGGGTCGTCAACGTCGCTGATATCGACACCGCCACCTATGATCTCTCTGTTAAGAACCCCAACACCCCGGAAGACGCCCCCCTGCGCGCCCCGCAGAAAATCATCACAGCCATCACCAAACTGGATGCCAAAAATGCGGATATCCTCAATACGATCAAGGCGATGGTGTGATGGAAATGGTGAAACTTGATAAACTCTGCTCGGTGAGGACAGGCCGAAAAGACGTGAATCAAGGAAACCCGGATGGGGAGTACCCTTTCTTTACCTGTGCAAAAAATCATACCTTTTGCGATGATTTTTCCTTCGAGGGTGAAGCTCTGCTGATAGCGGGAAACGGCGATGTCGGAAATGTTAGTTACTTCAAAGGAAAGTTTGAAGCTTATCAACGCACCTACGTACTTATGGACTTCGAGAATGTATCAGCCCGCTATTTATACCACATACTATCTGGAACTCTAAAATCAGAACTTTTTGATCGTAAACTTGGAAACACGATGCCTTACATAAAGAAGGGCATGTTGACCGAGTTTGCGATTCCCCTCCCGCCGCTCTCCGAACAGAGGCGCATTGTTGGCATTCTGGATGAGGCGTTTGCGGGCATTGACAAGATCATTGCCAACACCGAACAGAACCTCAGCAACGCCCGCGAGCTGTTTGAGAGCTATCTCAACAACGCCTTCACTCAAAAAAGCGATGGGGTGATGCAGCCGTGGGCAACGATTTCGATATCAGATGCATGTTCAGTTTTTACTGATGGAGACTGGATTGAGTCGAAAGATCAGTCTCCTACTGGAATACGTCTAGTTCAAACCGGGAATGTCGGCATCGGGAGATTCAAAAATCGTCAGCAGAAGGCTCGTTTTATAAATGCGCATACTTTTTCGCGACTAAAGTGCAAAGAAATATTTCCGGGAGACTGCCTAGTGTCGCGCTTGCCTGATCCGGTTGGCCGGGCATGTGTTGTTCCAGAAGTCAAAGAGCAAATGATTACGGCGGTTGATTGCTCGATTTTACGCTTTGACCCCGATTTCTTGAACTCTGATTTTTTTGTCTACTACTCGCAATCACGGGCCTATCAGGCGAACATTGAAAGTGCGTGTACCGGGGCTACACGAAAACGAATTAGCCGCAAGAATTTGGGTAAGATATCCGTTCCTAAACCACCTCTCTCCGAACAGAAGCGCATTGCTACTGCGTTGGACAGAATTTCGGCAGAAACCCGGCGCCTCGAAGTCCTCTACCAACAAAAACTGGATGCGCTCAATGAGCTCAAGCAGTCCATCCTGCACAAGGCCTTCAGCGGCGACCTCCCCGGCAAGGAGGCGGCGGCATGAATGAGGCGGACACCCGCGGCGAGCTGATCGACCCGGCCCTCACCAAGGCCGGGTGGGGTGTGGTTGAGGGGAGCCGCATCCGACGGGAGCACGCGATCACACTGGGCCGATTGCAGGGGGCTGGCAAGCGGGCGCAACCCCTATCCGCCGATTACGTTCTGGTTTACCGCAACAAAAAGCTGGCGGTTATTGAGGCCAAGAAACGGGGCCTGTCGGCGACAGAGGGCCTGCCCCAGGCCAAGGACTACGCGGCGCGCCTCAAGGTGCGCTTTGCCTATGCCACCAACGGCAAGGGGCTCTATGAAGTGGACATGAAGACCGGCAGGGAAGGCAGCGTGGATGACCTGCCCACCTTTCCCACGCCACAGGAATTGTGGGCCCGGACCTATCCCACCCGCAGCGCCGAATGGGGTGACAGGCGGGGTGCCAGAGGGGGTGATTGGCACGAGCTGTTCGCCGCCGTACCGCTCGAGGATCGCGGCGGCACCTGGGATGTCCGCTATTATCAGGAAAACGCTATCGAAGCGGCGCTCGACGCCATCGCCCGTGGCAAGGATCGTATCCTGCTGACCCTCGCCACCGGGACGGGCAAGACGGCCATCGCCTTCCAGATCGCCTGGAAGCTGTTTCACAGTCGATGGAACCTGAGCCTTGAGCCCAATCGCCGCCCGCGGATCCTGTTTCTGGCTGATCGCAACATTCTGGCCGATCAGGCCTACAACAGTTTTTCCGCCTTTCCCGACGATGCGCTGGCCCGTGTTTCACCGGGGGAAATTCGCAAGAAAGGCAGCGTGCCCAAAAACGCGAGCATCTTTTTCACCATCTTTCAGACCTTTATGAGCGGGTCGGAGGAAACCCCTTATTTCGGGGAGTATCCGCCGGAATTCTTCGACTTCATCATCATCGACGAATGCCACCGCGGCGGGGCCAACGATGAAAGCACGTGGCGCGCGATCCTGGAATATTTCGATCCCGCCGTGCAACTGGGCCTGACCGCGACACCGAAGCGGGACAATAACGTCGATACCTATGCCTACTTCGGCAAACCTGTATACGAATATTCCCTGAAAGTCGGCATCGATGACGGGTTTCTGACACCGTTCAAGGTGCGACAGATCGCCACCACCCTGGACGAGTACATCTACACACCCGGTGACGAGGTGGTACAGGGAGACGTGGATGCCGGCAGGACCTTTACCGAAAGCGATTTCAATACCGCCGCCGGTATCAGGATTGATGCGCGGGAACGATACCGAACCGAGGCGTTTATGAAGGAAATCCTTCAGAGCGAGAAAACCCTGGTGTTCTGTGCCACACAGGAGCACGCCGCCATGATCCGCGACATCATCAACCAGGTCAAAACCGACAGCACGGACCCCAACTACTGTGTCCGTGTCTCGGCCGATGACGGGGCGCGGGGTGAACAGTTCCTGCGGACCTTCCAGGATAACGACAAAACCATCCCGACGATCCTCACCACGTCAAAGAAACTGTCCACCGGTGTCGATGCCCGCAATGTGCGCAACATCGTTTTGCTGCGCCCGGTCAATTCCATGATTGAGTTCAAACAGATCATCGGCCGGGGAACCCGCCTGTTCGACGGCAAGGATTACTTTACCATCTATGATTTCGTGAAGGCGTACGAGCATTTCCAGGACCCGGAGTGGGACGGCGAGCCAATGGAGCCCGACTACGTCAATCGGGCGCCCGCGACGCCGGGGGGCCTGAGCGACTGTCCACCGGAACCGGAAGAAGCGCCGCCGGAAACAGACACAGACAAACAGGTTATCATCAGGCTGGCCGACGGCAAGGAACGCGCCATCCGACACATGACGGCAACGATGTTCTTCGGGCCGGATGGTATGTCGCTTACAGCGAAACAGTACATCGAGCATTTGTTTGGTGTGTTGCCGCGCTTGTTCAGGGATGAGGACGAGTTGCGGACCTTGTGGGGGCAACCGAACACCCGCAGGGCCCTGATGGAAGAGCTGGCGGAATGCGGATACGGGGATGCGCGGCTACATGAAATCCGACGGATCATTGATGCGGAAAAGAGCGACCTGTTTGACGTCCTGGCCTACGTCGCGTTTGCGCAGGCCCCGATCACGCGACAGGAACGGGTGGACCGCCGCCGCGTGGAGATCATGCGCCGCTATGATGACAAACTGGCCACGTTCCTGGGGTTCGTGTTGGGGCAATACGTGAAGGAAGGCGTTGGCGAGCTGGATGAGGAAAAATTGACCGGGCTGGTGGAGGCCAGGTACTACACGCTCAAAGATGGGGTCAACGAACTGGGCAGTATCTCGGCCATTCGCGAGGCCTTTACGGGATTCCAGCAGCATTTATATGCATGACGAGGAAAACCCCTGAGCCGGGGCGCACTGGCATCAAAAAAACGCCCTGACCGAAATCAGGGCGATAGTCAACCTCAGGGTGCCCGCTGAAAATTACAGGTTGCCGCGGCTCATCTCCCGCGCCAGGTGGTCTGCCTGACGAATAGCAAGCGCAACAATCGTCAACGTCGGATTTTCCGCAGCACCAGTCGTAAACACACTGCCATCGGAAACAAACAGGTTGCCGATGTCATGGGTTTGCCCCCATTTGTTGACAACCCCGTCTCTCGGGCTCGAAGCCATCCGGTTGGTGCCGAGATTATGGGTTGAGGGGTATGGCGGGGTCGGGAATGTCCGTGTCGCCCCGACAGCGTCATACACAGCCGCGCCCTGTCTATAGGCATGATTGCGCATGGCAATATCGTTCGGGTGATCATCGAAATGGACATTGGGCACCGGCAGGCCATACTGGTCCCTGACGTCGTGGTTCAGGGTTATCCTGTTGGTTTCCTGCGGCATATCTTCGCCGACCAGCCACATACCCGCCATGTTTTCGTACATGTCGAGCGCGGATGTGAACGACCGGCCCCATGCACCCGGATCCAGAAAAGCGGCCATGAACGGAAGTCCGATGGAAAGGGTCTCCATTTCATAACCGCCGACGAACCCGCGGGAAGGATCATGTTTTGACTCATCCGTGATAATGCCGGCCATTGTCGTGCCCCGCCACATCTTTACGGGCTTGTCGAACACGGCATAGACCGAGCCGGTCATGTGGCGCATATAATTGCGCCCCACCTGTCCCGACGAATTTGCCAACCCGTCCGGGAACATGTTTGATGCGGAATTGAGCAGCATTCTCGGGCTCTCGATAGAGTTGCCCGCCACGCAGACAACACGCGCTTTCTGCATGTGCTGATTGCCGTCCTTGTCCGCGTACACAACGCCGGTGACCTTGCCCGAATTGTCGTGTTCGATCCTCAGCACCTGGCTCTGGTCGCGAACGTCCAGGTTTCCCGTTGCTTCGCCCGCGGGGATATCCGTGTAGGCCGACGACCACTTGGCCCCGAATTTACAGCCCTGGAAGCAAAACCCGACCTGTTGACAGGCGGGGCGGTTATCGTATTCCCGGGAATTAATGGCCATGCGCCCCGTGTTTACCTGGGTATACCCGAGCTTTTTGGCCCCGGCCTCGAAGACTATATAGTTGTTGTTGCCGGGAAGTCCGGGTCGCCCGCCGGTACGTGTCACCCCCAACTTGTCTTCCGCCAGCGTGTACCAGGGATCCATTTCTTCGGCGTCTATGGGCCAGTCGAGAAGATTGGCACCCTGGACGTTGCCGTAGGTGGTTTTTGCTTTCCATTCATGGGGTTGAAACCGCAGTGATGCCCCGGCCCAGTGCGTTGTCGCGCCGCCAACGGCCTTGACAATCCAGGTGGGAAGCCCGGAAAAATCCCTGGCGACGCGCCAGTCGCCGCTCGTGGTTCTGGTGTCCAACCAGGCCAATTGGCCAAAACTTTCCCATTCGTCGTTGACATAATCCTCGGGCAGGTATCTCCCACCGGCCTCCAACGCTACGACGCTAACGCCTCTTTGTGCCAGCTCGTTCGCCAGAACCCCGCCGCCCGCGCCCGTACCGATAACGACAACAACGCGATCATCGTTCAAATCAAATGGTGCAGCCATTTTGGTATCCCCCTTAAATCCAGTTGATGTCGTTGAAGCCGTGATTGATGTATCCCCCGTGGGAGAAACTTTCACCTTCGTAACCGAACAACGGCCATAGGGCTTTTTGATTGTAAAGGCCGGTTACCAGCCCGCCCCGGACGGTCTGAAAGAACTCGGAATCTTCCATTCCCCTGAGAATTTCCGTCCGCTCGCTTTCCCAGCCGACATCAAGATAACGGGAGTATCCCCTGTCGCGCGCCGCCGCATCGAGGCTGGCGATACCGCTTTCGACCATGGCCGCCATATCGGCGGAGTCATAGCCCTTAACAGCCAGTACATAATACTCATCGCCCACATGATCATGGGGATAGATGTCGCGGGCCATCTGAATAAGGCTCGCCATTGTCTCGGGCTTGATGTGGGATACCTCAAGCGCCCAGGCGGCATTGCCGGCGGCAACGAAGGTTGTGCCTACCGCGAACGCCGCACTCACAGCGACACTGTTTTTCAACAATGACCGTCTGGTCATCGTGGTTCGGTCCAGTGTTTCAGTCATGGATGGTCTCTCCCTAATCTATTCATTTTTCCGCCATGATCATTGATAGTGACCATGTTTTTGCAGGACCTCGATCTTGTAGCCGTCGGGGTCTTCAACAAAAAAGAATTTGGCAATCAGCTCACCGTTCTCCTCGAACGACACAATGTTTTTGGGGTTGAGCCCCTCGGCTCTAAATCGTTCGTGTTCAGCCTCAAGATCATCAACGGCAAAGGCCACATGTCCGTAACCATCGCCATGGCTGTAGGCGTCCGTTTGACCCTTGTTGACGGTAAGCTCAAGCTCCTGGTCCGCTTCTTTGCCCCGCAGGTAGATGAGCGTGAACGTCTCCTTGTCGAGGCGCTTTGAAACGTCCAGACCGAAGGCACGTTTGTAGAAGTCAACGGAACGTTCTTCCTCAAGAACGCGGATCATTGTGTGAATAAGTTTTGCCATTGTGGCTCCCCTGCTGGATCAGGTTTTGTCGCTCATAACATTGTCAACAGCGAAAGGTATCACCGGGGAAGGAATGAGGGGTGTTAGCCCAATACTACACCCGCCACACAACACATGCCATACTACTTATTCCCCGCGACACATCCACTGCGGGCGGAGTGTCCCCGCAACCCATCTAAACGGCGCGCATCAGCTCCGACTTCGCCTGCCCAATGACATGCGGCGGTCGTTCAAGATAGAGCGTGCAGGCACAGCGCAGTAACGATGCGAAGTTTGATACATGACCGTGCAGTTCAAGGGCCTCATCATAAATTCTTGAGAGAAACTGAGGCGTGGTAAATCCCTGTTCGTCGGCAATGAGGTCAAGAATCTCCCAGAAACGACTCTCTAGCCTGACACTCGTGGAGTGTCCATCAAGTCGTATGGATCGGGTTACAAAGGTATAATTGGCGGGATCCTGGCCCGCAAAAATCTGACACATGGTCTAACACTCCCTGCGGCTCGGTTGGCTCGGTTATGTATCCTGATTTCGCCCGCCGCCACGGAAGTATAGCTGCTGAATGGCAAAATTCAAAATCCGCCGCGATCAGACATGTTTTCAACGGCTCGCGCACAGGGCAGGTAACCGGCTTCAGAAATCGATGCAGCGACCGTTCTTTTCCCAGTCGCCAAACCGCGTGGGGCTCAGTTCTTTGGGGTCGGGTTCTGGGTTCCGGGGTTGCGAAGACGGTTCGGGCGCAGCGTCGCCGGCCTCCCCGGCATTCGCGGCGTCGCGGGTGTTCCCGGCGGCAGGGGCCGCCCGGGTGGCATGGGCCGGTTCTGAGTCCGGTTCCGTTTCTGAAGGCTCCGCCGCCCGCTTTGCCCCCGATATCCATGGTCTGGTGTTCATGGCCGCCACAATGCCCGTACTTTTCGATCCTGTAAAGGCTGGCCTGTAAAGACCGTGCCTGCAAGCGTGACACCGGGTCAAAATCCGACCTGATCATCAGCCCTTATCATCAACTAGGTCATCAGCCGGGTCACCCGCCGGGATTGCCCGGAAAACGGATGGCCCGGTTCGGGGTTGAGCGTGCCCCGGCCACACGGCATAGTCCGAGGCATGAAAACACTCGGTATTCTGGGTGCAGGCGCGTGGGGAACGGCGCTGGCATGTGTTGCCCGCCGGGCGGGGCTGGCGGTCACGCTCTGGGCGCACGAACCCGAGGTTGTGAACACCATCAATACCGACGGCCATAATCCGCTCTACCTGCCCGATATTGCCCTGGAACCGGGCATTCGAGCCACGGGCAAAGCAACCGAGGCCGCCCGTGCAGACGCCGTTCTGGTGGTCACCCCGGCCCAATTTCTGCGCAGCATAACCGAACAGTGCGTCCACGCCTGGCCCGCCGGCGCACCGGCCATTGTGTGCTCAAAGGGCATTGAGCAGGGCACGCTGAAAATGATGCATGATGTGGTCGCGGAAACCCTGCCGCAGGCACCGGTTGCCGTGCTGTCCGGTCCGACGTTTGCCGCGGAAGTGGCCCTGGGCCAACCCGCCGCCGCCACCCTCGCAGCAGCCGACGAAAGCCTGCAAGTCACCCTGATGGAAGGACTCAGCACGCCGCACTTTCGCCTGTACCGCTCCGACGACGTAACCGGGGCCGAAGTGGGCGGCGTGGTCAAGAACGTGCTCGCCATCGCCTGCGGGATCAGTGAAGGCCGCGGCCTCGGCGACAATGCCCGCGCCGCGCTTATAACCCGGGGGCTGGCGGAAATCGTCCGCCTGGGCACGGCATTGGGCGGTCGCCGGGAAACCTTCATGGGTCTGTCCGGCCTGGGCGATCTGACGCTCACCTGTAATGCCATGCAGTCGCGCAACTTTTCCCTTGGCGTCGCCCTCGGCAAAGGTGAAATTCTTGCCGATATCATGCAGGCCCGGCTCAGTGTCGCCGAAGGCGTGTTTTCCGCCGCCGGGCTGGTGGCGCTCTCGCAAAAACTCGGCGTCGCCATGCCCATCTGCGAAGCCGTGGATGGTATCCTGAACCACGGCGTTGACATCGACGCGGCCATTGCCGGGCTGCTGGACCGGCCCCTGAAAATCGAAACACATTGAACCCAGAGAATGGAGGACCACCGAAAATGCTGTTTGCCATCATTTGCATGGATAAACCCGATCACAGTCACGTTCGCATGGCGAACCGACCCGCCCATCTGGCCTATCTGAAAGCCAACAGCGAGCATGCTGTTTTTGTCGGCCCCATGCTGAGCGATGACGGCGAAGGCATGATCGGCAGCCTGTTGGTCATGGATTTTGCCGACAAGGCGGCGGCTGAGGATTTTGTTGCGGGCGACCCCTACGCCAGGGCCGGACTGTTCGCGACCATCACCATCGCACCGTTCAGGAAAGTCATCCCGGCGGATTGAGAGTAACATGCCCGACCATCATCTTTGCGACGTGGGGGATATCGAGGACGGCGGGTCCGCCGGCTACGTGCTGGAAAGGGACGCCCGCAAGATCGGCATCATGGTCATCCGGCAGGGCGGCACCGTCCACACGTACCGCAATGCCTGTCCGCACATCGGCACGCCCCTGGATTTCATGCCGGGGCAGTTCCTGGACAAGGAGCGGGCGTTTATCCTGTGCTCTACCCATGGCGCGCTGTTCCGCATCGAAGACGGGTATTGCGTGTCCGGACCGTGCGCCGGTGGGTCCCTGACACAGGTCAAAACGACCATCCGCGAGGGTGCGGTGTATGTGGACTCGGATGGCGGTTGATTGTTGGCGAAAGCGCCTGCGAACCCGCCGCCCACTGCGGTCTGGTCTTGCCGCCGTTTTTGCGGCAGACTTCACGCAATAGAAAAACAACATGGCTAGGTTGAGGACAGAACAATGAGCGAAGATCATATTTTCCCGGTGGAAGACAGTGTTGCCAGCCACGCATTGGTGGACAACGACAAGTACCTGGAAATGTACAGGCAATCCGTGGAAGACCCGGACGGGTTCTGGGGCGAACACGGCAAGCGCATCGACTGGATAAAGCCGTATAGTACCGTTCAGAACGTCGATTACATGATGCCGGGTGTTTCCATCAAATGGTACGAGGACGGCACGCTCAACGCGGCCTATAACTGTATCGATCGTCACCTGGAGACGCGTGGTGAGCAGACCGCCATCATCTGGGAGGGCGACGACCCCGACCAGGATGCTAGGATCACCTATCGGGAGCTCCATGAACAGGTCTGTCGCCTGTCCAATGCCATGAAAGCCGAGGGCGTCAAAAAGGGCGACCGTGTCTGTATCTACATGCCCATGATCCCGGAAGCCGCCTTTGCCATGCTGGCCTGTGCGCGGATCGGTGCCGTTCATTCCATCGTCTTTGGCGGGTTCTCCCCCGACAGTCTGGCCCAGCGGATCAATGACTCCGACTGTGTCATGGTGATCACCGCCGACGAAGGCATTCGTGGCGGCAAGCCCATTCCACTAAAGGCCAACACGGACGCGGCACTGGAAAATTGCCCGTCGGTGACAAGCTGCATCGTTGTAGAGCGCACGGGTGGCAAAATCGGCTGGGTCGAGGGCCGTGACGTCTGGTACCACGAGGTGACCGACGCCGCCGATCCGGAGTGCGCGCCGGAAGAAATGAAGGCGGAAGACCCGCTGTTCATTCTTTATACCTCCGGCTCCACCGGCAAACCGAAGGGCGTGTTGCACACCACCGGCGGCTATATGGTTTATGCGTCCATGACGCACCGCTACATCTTTGATTATCACGACGGTGATATCTACTGGTGTACGGCGGACGTGGGCTGGGTTACCGGTCACAGCTATATTGTCTATGGTCCGCTCGCCAACGGCGCCGTGACCCTGATGTTCGAAGGTGTGCCCAACTACCCGGATACCTCCCGGTTCTGGCAGGTCTGCGACAAGCACAATGTGAACATCTTCTACACCGCGCCCACGGCGATCCGCGCCCTCATGCGCGATGGTGACGGGCCGGTGACCAGAACCAGCCGGCAAACGTTGCGGATCCTGGGCACGGTGGGTGAGCCGATCAACCCGGAAGCCTGGATGTGGTATTACAATGTTGTCGGCGACGGGCGCTGCCCCATTGTCGATACCTGGTGGCAGACGGAAACCGGCGGCATCCTGATCACGCCGTTGCCCGGTGCCACGGCCCTGAAACCGGGTTCCGCCACGCGGCCCTTCTTTGGCGTCCAGCCACAGATCGTCGACGCTGATGGCAAGCCGCTGGACGGTGCCTGTGAGGGCAACCTGTGCCTGGTCGCGTCCTGGCCCGGCCAGATGCGGACCGTCTATGGCGATCACGAACGCTTTGAACAGACCTACTTCTCTACCTACAAGGGCAAGTACTTTACCGGTGACGGCGCCCGCCGGGATGCGGACGGCGACTACTGGATCACCGGTCGTGTGGACGATGTGATCAATGTTTCCGGTCACCGCATGGGCACGGCGGAAGTGGAAAGCGCGCTTGTGGCCCATCACGATGTGGCCGAAGCCGCCGTGGTTGGTGCGCCGCACGATATCAAGGGACAGGGCATCTATGCCTATGTGACGCTCAATGCCGGTGTCGTCTCTTCGGATGATCTGAAGAAGGAACTGGTGCAATGGGTGCGCAAGGAAATCGGCCCCATCGCCTCGCCGGACTGGTTGCAATGGTCCCCGGGTCTGCCGAAAACCCGATCAGGCAAGATCATGCGCCGGATCCTGCGCAAGATCGCCGAGGACGACTTCTCCAATCTGGGCGACACGTCTACGCTGGCCGATCCGGCGGTGGTCGATCACCTGGTGGATAACCGTCAGAACCGGCAGGGCTGATCCTTTTTCGACATAATTCGGCACAAAGAGATACTCTCGCTGGCATGATTGCATCACGCACTAAAATTGTACGCCGTGGCCTGGGCTGTGTTCTGGGCCTGGTGTTTGCCCTACTGCTCATTGCCGCCGCCAATGGCACCTTGCCGTCCAATCTCGCGGCGCTCGGCTGGGAAGAAATCGTTTTCGAGGGCAAGGAACCCAATCGCTATGCGCGCTGTGGCGAGAATTGCATTCGGATCGAGACCAGATCAAGCGTATCCATGATCGGCAGGCCGGTCGCCATTGATCTTTCCAAAAGGCCCGTGTTGACCTGGGAATGGAAGACCGAGAAACCGGTTCCCCTTTCCGATCTGACCGTCAAGGGCCAGGACGACCGTGCCATAGCGCTTTATGTTGCCTTCCCCTACGACCCGGAAACCGCCACATTTTCGGAAAGACTGTTACGCCCGCTTGTTGAGGTCTTGCGCGGTGACGACACGCCGGGCCGCGCCCTGTCATATGTCTGGGGCGGGCATGGCGAACCCGGCGATTTTTACAAAAGCCCGTACCAGCGTGACTCAGGTACCATGATTATCTGTCGTACCCGGCACGATCCCGTGGGTGAATGGATCAGCGAACGCCGGGATGTCGCCGCCGACTATGAACGGGCCTTCGGAACCAGGGCAGAAACGGTTTCCCATATCCTGCTTGGTGCCGACAGCGACGATGTTGGCACAGAAACCCTCGCCTCTATCCGTAACATCGACTTTGTCACGCGGTAAAAGTCGCGATTAACCCTCTGATCTTAACCTCCTGATCCTAACCCCTCAGTTTTTCTGTTTATGCGTATATCCATATACCGCCGTCTCTGGCTTCGCAAATCACTGATCTGGCAGTGCAGCCTTGCCGCCGCAAGGGCAGATATCCTCGGCACCATCAGGGGGATGGTGTGATGCACGGTTGGACGCCATACACGATTGGAGATGTATGTACCGTGATCGCAGGTCAGTCCCCTGCTGGTAAATTCTACAATGATACCGGAGATGGGCTGCCTTTTTATCAAGGTAAGAAAGACTTTGGGTCAAAACACATACAGGCTCCAACGAAATGGACTACGCATGTCACCAAAGAAGCCGAAAATGGTGACGTTCTTATGTCTGTTAGAGCACCGGTTGGGCCAATCAATTTTGCGACGGAAAAGATATGCATTGGGCGCGGGCTGGCGGCTATCCGTGCAAACGAACACATTGATAGAGATTTCCTTTTTTACGGACTTCTCTATAGGCAGCCTGAGATAAATGGTAATGAAGGGGCGGTCTTCGCTTCGATCAACAAAAAACAGATAGAAGATATTCCATTTCCCCTCCCCCCTCTCTCCGAACAGAGGCGCATTGTTGGCATTCTGGATGAGGCGTTTGCGGGCATTGACAAGATCATTGCCAACACCGAACAGAACCTCAGCAACGCCCGCGAGCTGTTTGAGAGCTATCTCAACAACGCCTTCACTCAAAAAAGCGATGGGTGGGTGGAGAAAAAGCTTGGGGAGCTATGTGATGTAATCGGTGGTGGCACCCCCACGAAAAGCAATGCGGACTTTTATGCTGGTGACATACCATGGGCTACAGTGCGGGATATGGCTCAAGACGTCATCGTGGATACGGAACACAAGATAACGGAGGAAGCCGTCGCTTCGAGCTCTACGAACGTGATTCCTGGAGACAACGTGGTCATTGCCACGCGCGTGGGTTTGGGAAAGGTATGCTTCGTCGAGAATGCTACGGCCATCAATCAGGACCTTCGCGGAATTATTCCTCGCGATCCAGCGACTATCGATACCCGCTTCCTGTTCTGGTGGTTTAAGAGCATTGCCAGTCATATTGTTGCAGCGGGAACGGGCGCAACGGTTCAAGGTGTAAAACTGCCGTTCGTCAAATCCCTACAGTTTCCCCTCCCTCCTCTTCCCGAGCAGACGCAAATGGTTGATCAACTTGATCAATTGTCTTCGGCAACCCGGAACCTCGAAGCCATCTACCAACAAAAACTGGATGCGCTCAACGAACTCAAGCAATCCATCCTGCACAAGGCCTTCAACGGCGACCTGCCCGGCGGGAACGCGGCGGCAAAATCACGACACTTGTGATCCATGCGCCATGGATGCACGTAGAAAGTTGGAGTCACTACCTGATTGAAAACGGATGGTGCGTATGCCGCGGGTTACAGCGTATTTTATGGGGATTTGTGTTCTTGTCCTGTCCCTGTCCCTGGCAGGACGGGCGTCCGCGGCTGATCCTATCGATCCGCTTGCTATGTATGGCAAGTCTCTTGAGTTCGACATTCAACGGAACGGCGAGACCGTCGGTAGTCATCGCGTTACGTTCTCGAAAACTGACGACGGTTTTCGGGTCGAAAGTAAATCCAGCATCGAAGTGCCGTTTCTCTGGTTTACCGCCTACGAGTTCAATTATCGCTCTATCGCTGAGTGGACCCGGGACAATCTGCAAACGCTCTCAATAGATGCCGATGACGATGGCGAGATTTTTACGATGTCGGTCGATAGACATGACGGCACGTACCGTATCCAGTCTTCAACACAGGAAAACGTTGACTATTCAGGTTTCCTGTTTCCCACAAATCACTGGCACCCGGGCGTGCTGGATCAACAGCAGGTTCTCAATACCCTGACCGGGGTCCTCAATGAGGTGACAATCCGTAAGATTGAGTCGCAGCCCGTGCAGACGGAACGCGGCTACGTCTATGCAACGCGCTATGATTACAGTGGCGATCTCGAAGTGTCGGTCTGGTATGACAGTCGAAACCGCTGGGTAAGGATGTCGTTTGAGGGGCGTGACGGTTCGTCGATTGTATATGAATGTCGCCGATGCCAGGGCGGAAACGGGATTACCTGATCGCAATGACCCCACAACCGGACAGAAAGCTGGCCTGGATTACGGGTGCCGGCAAAGGTATCGGACGCGGGCTCGTGAAAAGGCTAGCCCGGGATGGCTGGTTGGTGGTGGCAAGTGCCCGAACCGTCAGCGATCTTGAAAGCCTGGCGCTCGAATGCCCCGACGGTGCCGTTCACGTTTTGCCGCTTGATGTCACTGACGAAACGGGAACAGAGGCGATGATCTCGGATGTGGAAAGAGGCTTAGGCCCTATTGATCTGGCCGTACTGAATGCCGGAACACACATCGAGATCAACACCGGCGATTTTGATGTCGCCTCGTTCCGAACACTTGTGGAAACCAATTTTATGAGCGTCGTAAACGGGCTGTCTGTTCTCGTGCCGCGGTTCATTCGCCGCGGGCGCGGGCAAATTGCCGTGGTCGCCTCTTTGGCCGGATACCGGGGATTGCCGTCCGCTGCCGGGTACGGGGCCTCGAAAGCGGCCCTCATAAACATGTGTGAGGCTCTCTACCCGGAGCTCAAATCAAAGGGTGTTAAGCTGACACTCGTGAACCCCGGGTTCGTGAAGACGCCGCTTACCGATAAAAACGAGTTTCCCATGCCCTTTCTTGTTTCTGTCGATGAGGCAGCGGCGGCAATCGTAAACGGGCTGCCCACAAATGCCTTCGAAGTATGCTTTCCCCGCCGGTTTGCTTTCCTGATGAAGGTATTGCGTTTGCTGCCTGATCCTCTGTTCTTTTTCATAACCCGCCGTATGCTGACCCCATGACCACGCCACAGGATAGATATCGCACCTATCTCGAAACATTGACACCCGCGACACTTGCTTCATTGGAAGAGTATGTTGCTGCCGACGTTCATTTCCGCGACCCCTTCAATGACGTGGTTGGGATCGATGGACTTTATGGCGTTTTTGCGCATATGTTTGAGAACATTCAGGAAGTGAATTTCCGTGTCGAACATGAGGCTATTGGCGATGACGTTACGTTATGGCACTGGACTCTGTGCGGTGTTCTGCGGGGGCAACCCTGGAAGGCAGAAGGCGCAAGCACGCTTCGATTTAACGCGGAAGGTCTCGTTAGCGCTCACCTTGATCACTGGGATGCTGCGCAAAACTTTTACGAAACCCTGCCGGTCATCGGTTGGGTGCTGCGGCGAATACGGTCTCGCTTGGCCCGGCGCTGACCCGGGATAGCTTTTCTCGCGATGTTGGATCCTCGACCTTTTGGAAGGACAGCGTAACCTCGCCGATTTCGATACCAAATTTGCTGACGCGGGCCCTGTTCAGAAGAACGCCGCCCGGTTGCAGGAACATCCAGTCGTCGAAATGAACCTTCAAACGGGTGCCACCCATCGCCAGATTCATATGATACCGCCAGTTGAGGGCATTGCCCCGGACCTCACCTGTTGCGGTGCCGATTATGTCGTCGGCCCGTCCTTCGTAGGTATTGGACCCTGTCTTTGATATCGTCCAAATTCGCTGATCGCGTTCTCCGTCGGCGTAAAGAAACTGCTCATCGAGGGTCAGCACGCCGTCGCGCATGACGCCGGTAATGTCCACGGTAAACTGCCGCCTGACATTTCCAAACCGGTCTTCGAAGATGCCCCAGGCGCGGGTCTTTCCCTGAAAATACTCTTCGATCTTCAAAGACGGTTGGACATTGGCAAAATCAGAGAGTTTCATATCACTGCATCCGCTGAGGCCGAGCGCCAGGATCATTATCAAAATCAAAGATTTCGGCGGCATCCAGCGGCTTTTCCTGCCGAATGGTTGTGCGACGATCAAGGGCACGCCTGATGATCCCCTGTTTCCGTGCGGTAAGAGGAAATCCCCATACCACGGCAATTGCGATTGTCTTTAGTACGACGGGAAGCCCCGCGTAGATCACGCCGAGGGCTAACGTCCCGGCGTCATCAGGGGATGAAGGATCAAAGCCCGCAACCGCCAACAGGGGTAAAGCGGTTCCTACGGCAAGCGCCAGGGAGAGCTTTGTCACCATGCCCCACAGGGAAAACTGCAATCCGGTGCGGGCGGTGCCATGGATCATGTGGTCATAATCAACAACATCGGCCTGGATGGCCGGCGGCAGGGCGAGATCAGCACCCAGCGCGGCGCCGGTAACAACGCAGATCACCAAAAAGGCTGCGTAGGCACCGGGCGGTAGAAAAGGCACAAATCCAAAGGCAAGGCACGCGACGATCATGGCGATACACCAGCTTCTATGTTTGCCAACCCTTTTGCTCAGGAGAAGCCACAGGGGGATTGCCGAAATTGCGGCGATAAAATAGGCAAGAATGTAGGCCGGGCGGGCATTCTCGGCGACGCCTAGACCGTACTCCAGATACAGGAAGAACAATGCGGCGGGTATTCCGTTTGCGAGGCCATTGATAAACCAGGCAAATAGAATACGAAAGAACAGCTTGTTTTTCCGTAATGAACGGATACCGGAAACGGTTCGTTTAAGCCACCCTGACCTGGTAGACCCTGTTCCCGGTACGGATGGGTCAGGAACGCATATGACCATGATTGGCAGGAAAAGGAGACCGAGAACAAGCGCCGTTGCGACCACCGCTTCTGTTTCGGAGAGCCGAATGAAGTCGGTATCGACAGCGATGGTGCCAACCGCCGCCGCCAGGATAATGCCGCCCAACGCAAAACCCTCTCGCCAGGAGGTTATTCGCGCGCGCTCACCGTAGTTTGTAGATAGTTCAGCACCCCAGGCCGTATAGGGAACCGCGATCATGGTCCAGCCCAGATACAAGATAACAGACCACAGCAGCAGATAGGATGCGGAAACCGTTACCGGTGGTGACAAAACCATGACTAGGGCTATACCTGCGATGACACTTCCACCCAGAATCCAGAGCTTCCGGCGCGTTCCAGATGCGGGCCAGCGATCACACAAAACACCGATAATTGGGTCTGTTAGCGTGTCAAAAATCCGGGCGAGGAGCAAAACCAAACCGGTTGTCGCGAGCCCCAGCCCCAGGTCATCGCCATAGAGTGCGGGGAGATGGATGTAAACAGGAATGGTCGGCAAGGCAAAAACGGTTGCCGGCAAAGCGTAGGCAACAACGGTTTTTACGGAAAGTCGTTCAGATACCTGAGCAATCATGGGTTTTTCAGAACAAACTGACCTACATCAATCCGCCCTGCATCAAACCCGGCTTCACAGTACGCGAGATAGTAAAGCCACATCCGGCGGAACGCCTCATCAAATCCGATGGTTTTTATGGAATCCCACTTGCTCTGGAATGCCTGCTCCCAACGACGCAGGGATTCTGCGTAGGAAGTACCGAAATACCAGGAGTCTGCGAGGGTCAGGCCGGCTGATTCAACCTCTTTCAACAGGCGTTCGGGGTTTGGAAGCATACCACCCGGAAAAATATAACGCTGAATGAAATCCGGATTGCTCCGGTATTTCGTGAAGGCATCATCTGCTATGGTGATAATCTGTAAAGCCGCCTGACCACCGGGTTTGAGCAGCTTTTTCAGGGCGGCCATATAGGTTGACCAGTAAGCTTCGCCGACAGCTTCGAACATTTCAATGGAAACAATATGATCGAAACGACCTGTTACATCGCGATAGTCCTGAAGCCTGATATCAACGCGGTCACTCAGATTTGCATTTTCGATTCTGCCGCGGGCGAAGGCGGCCTGCTCTCTGGATAGCGTTAAACCAACGACATGGCATCCGTAATCCCGGGCCGCGATTTCTGCAAAGCCGCCCCAGCCACAGCCGATCTCGAGAACCCGCTCGCCTTTCTGAATGTCGAGCTTCCGGGCGAGACGGTGATACTTTCTCAATTGTGCTATTTCGTGCCCTTCCCGGAAATCAGAAAATAATGCGGCGGAGTAACTCATGGTTTCATCGAGCCACGCCGCATAAAAGTCGTTCCCGAGGTCGTAATGGGCGGCGATGTTTTTTCGGCTACCGTATTTGGTGTTCGAGTGACAGGCGTGAATGACGCGACCCAATAATCGACTCCACCAGCTTTCCGCCAATGCGCTCGATAAAACCTTTTCGTTCAAAGTGCCGAGCATCAGTAGTGCTTTTAGATCGGGTGTTTTCCATTCTCCCGCGATGAACGATTCTGCGAAACCCAAATCACCTGACACCAAAAGCCGATAGATCAGTGTGAGGTCATCAATCACAATAGATGCGGCGGGACCCTGTTGCGGGGCCTGGAACGTCATCGTTGCCCCTGAGGGAAAAGAAACGTGTAGCTGGCCAATTGCCAGTTTGTTCAACCATGTGGCCAGCAGTCGCTCTCGCCAGCCCCGCAGAACGGTCAAGGGTTCGATGGCGGTACGGTTAACCGCGGCGGGCAGGGGACTATTCATGGAATTACCTTCCAGCTTCGGTGGCAGAAACAGCGGTGCTATCAACCGCTTTTAAGGCGGGGCGATGGCGGATCAACGGAACGCCCTTGATGAGGAGTTTCAGGGCTTCCCAATGGATCGCCGCAATAATCTTGGCGGTCATGAGGGGGAAACGATAAAGACATTTCCGAATACCTGAGGTAGTGAGCGGAGCATAGTCGCCGCAGAACGAGGCCGTCAGAAGCAAACCCTGGTCGTCTTCCTGGCGAATGGCGATGTTTAGAGTTTCGGCCGGAGGGACGATTTTGAAACCATACCGGGTTTCCATTGGCATGAATGGCGACACATAAAGTTGTTTGCCACACTGTTGAGAAACCACGCGTTCAGACGGGTCGGTAACCGGAATCACATAGGTGTGGCGCTCGTGGAATGTATTGCAAACCTCATAGAGGATTGCAGACAACCCACCTGTGCGCCTGTAAACAAAATAGACGCTGAGAGGATTGAATACGTATCCGAGAATGCGAGGATAGCACAACAACCGGATAGGTCCTCCGTCCGTGTCTATCCCGGCGTGTCGCAACTCGTTCTCGACCCAGGGTCGTAACGGCGCGCCCGTCGTCGTACCATGATCCTTGTCATAAAACGAAAACAATGCACGACGGTTGTAACCGAAAAGGCGGGACTGACGGTCAAGCTCTTCAAGCTCATCAAGATCCAGCAAAAACGAAAATACAGTGTATTGAAGATTATGATGCTTGGGCCGCACGCGTTCGTGGGCAACGACACCGGTATAAATGGCAGAGTTCAGCATCAAATCGCTACACGTTGAGGAATGGAGGAGAGGTGAATGCGCCCGTTTTGATCGGCGACTGTCCAGGGGCGCTCAAGGCCGCCCAACTGTTCGCCAACAGCGAGGCCCGATTGCAAGGCATCTTCGTGAAACCCGTAACCGAAGTAACTGCCGCAAAACCAGGTGCGGTTGACGCCCTGAAGAGACCACAAATCCTTTTGTGTATCCAGGGCGGCTTGATCAAAATAGGGATGGGTATAGTTGAATTCCCGCAAAATCAGGCCATCTTTCGGCTCCGTTATGGGATTCAGCGTGACGAAGATTTGTTCAGGGCTGGCGAGTGATTGCAACCTGTTCATCCAGTAGGTGACGCACAGCCGGGCATTGGCGTCCGTCCGCCGGTTTTTAATAAAATTCCAACTGGACCAGACCGTCTTGCGTTTGGGCATCAGGGCCGGATCCAGGTGAAGAACGGCACGGTTGTTTGTGTATTGCCATTTCCCCAGCAGAGATGTCTCTTGCGGGCTGGGGTCTCCGAGCATTCTGAATGCCTGATCAGCATGAGTGGCGATAACAACATGATCAAATGTTCTGGTGTTCCCGTTCGTATCTTCCAGGACAACGTGCTCTGGACAACGGTTAATCGACCGTATCCCCTGATGAACAATATTTGCCTTGAAAGGGTCGGTTAGTTTTCTGACATACGCCCTGCTGCCTCCCTCAACCGTACGCCATTGAGGACGGTCGCTGAGACGAAACAGGCCGTGGCTCACGAAAAATCTGACGAATGAACGCAAAGGATAGGCTTTCATGTCTTCTGCTGTTGTTGACCATATGGCGGCCCCCAGCGGTAACAGATGATCGTTCAGGAAATCGGTATTGTAGTTTCCACGATCGAGGTATTCTCCGAGACTCATGTTGACGCAGTACGGGTCGGTTAGAGACGACGGCGCAGTGCGGTAGAACCTGACCAGATCCTTGACCATACGCCAGAACCGGGGGCGCACAAGATTAAGCCGCTGTCCAACCAGGCCGTTAAAATCGGCCCCAGAATATTCGAACTGCCCATCGTCGATGGACGCGGCGAAAGACATATCGCTATCCAGCGTTTTCACGCCAAGATGGTCGAACAATGCCGTCAGATTGGGGTAATTTTGTTGGTTATAGACGATAAACCCTGTGTCTACAGGCGTTATGCCGCTCTGGAGATGCGACTCTACCGTATTAGAATGCCCGCCGACGTAATTGTTTTCCTCAAAAACCGTTACGTTGTGTCTTTTGTTAAGCAGCCATGCTGTGGCCATGCCTGCAATACCCGTTCCGACAACGGCAAGGTTGAGAGGTTGCTCCGAAGGGCTAAAAATGACGTTCATGCTAAAGGGTTCTTATGTGTAGCTTGCGTGTACCCTGTGTATACCCTGTTTGTGTATCCTGAGTGCAGTAGGGTCAAAATTGCGCCTTGCTGGGGATTTTATATCATTTAGAACTTGTACGCCCGGATCGTGCCCGCGGATCACAACTCCAGAACATATTTTATGATTGTGATCCAATGCGCCGTTGGGGGCGTATCTGTAACATGCCTGCAACTGCTTTCAGTCGTCGTAACCTTTTTACCCTCGCGATCTTTGCGGTGTCGCCTGCTTGCGATTCCGGTGAAAGCGCGAAATGCTCTCGTAGTGAGATTCTCTACAAGGTCAAAGCAGCAAAAAAAATGGCTGTAAACTCTAACGAGACAGTAACCCCTGATTGTCTTTCCGATGCGCTGGTGCGTATAGGGGCGTCTAGGGACCGCGATGCGTTCCGTGAAATCTATGAGCATTTTTATCCGCGCGTCACATCCTTCATTCTGGATCGCAGCAGAAACAGGGCAACGGCGGAAGAGGTTGCGCAGCAAACCATGATCAACGTCTGGCGCAAAGCCGGGCAGTTTCAACCCGAAAAAGCGGCGGCGGCGACATGGGTATTCACGATTGCACGAAATGTTCACATTGACCTGTTTCGCAAGGCCAAACGACCGGATTTTGACCCCAATGATCCGGCTTTCGTTCCCGACGCGGAACCCTTGGCGCACGACGCGTTAAACCTGAAACAGGAAGCGGCGCGCCTCAAAAAGATTATCGCGGCGTTACCTGAAGAACAGCAGGATGTCCTGCGCCTCGCATTTTTTCAGGAAAAGCCGCATCCTGAAATTGCTGCGGAACTCAATATTCCCCTTGGAACGGTAAAATCCCGAATTCGCCTCGCATTCAAACGGATTCGGTCCGAGCTTGGAGATCAAGAATGACCATCGCCCACCATCCGAGTGAAGAACTCTTACTCGACTATGCTTCCGGTGCTCTGTCTGAGCCCTGGAGTGTTGCAGTCGCCACACATTTGGCGTTATGTCCCGCTTGTCGAAAGACATTTCAGCAAATGGAAGCCGTCGGCGGTGCCTTTCTCGACCAAGCGCCCGACGTTGCAGAGTTTTCTGATGATTTTGAGGGGCTGTTCACTGGAATTGAACAGGCGGACCTGGCGGATCATTCTGCAAATATATCTTTTACGGACCAACAGAAGACTGACGAGATTATCTTCCCTGAGCCGTTGCGTGAATATGTTGGCGGGGATGTCGGCGCGGTGAGATGGCAACGTCTCGGTCTTGGGGCGTTCCAAAGCATTTTACCAACCAATGAAAGCTCGGCGAGAATTCGCCTCTTGCGGATACCTGCGTCGCGCCCCGTACCGGAACATTCACACAGGGGCCTGGAACTGACCCTGGTGTTGTCCGGGGCTTTTTCGGATTCTACCGGTTACTACGGTCGCGGCGATTTTCAGGAAGCGGACCAGACCCTTGAGCACAAGCCGGTGGCCGCGCCCGGAGAAGATTGTGTTTGCCTTGCGGTCACCGATGCGCCGCTTCGTTTCAGGAGCATTGCTGCAAAAATTGCGCAACCCTTCCTCGGCATTTAAGTCTGCTCAGTATGACACTGAATTCGCCCGGCCTGGTGACGCCTGATGACCTGGCGGTGGTGGTTGGCGCCTCCGGTGGCATAGGCGCGGGATTTGTTCAAACCTTGTCTCGGCAGGCACCACATTCAAACATTCTGGCTCTATCGCGAACTCGACCAGAGGACTTGCCTGCACAGTCAAGGTGGCAATTTATCGATACCGACGACGAAACCTCCATTTTGAAAACATCTATCACAGCCAAATCAATGAACAAACCGGTTCGCCTGGTGATTGTCGCAAGCGGCACGTTACATAACAGGATGCAAATGCCGCCGGAAAAAACTTGGGCGGCACAGGAGAGGCTGACGTTTGAATCGATCTTTCTGACGAATACCATTGGGCCGGCACTGGTTGCCAAACACTTCCTGCCGCTGCTGGACAAAGGACAGAGGGCCGTGTTCGCCGTACTGTCGGCCCGTGTTGGTAGCATCTCTGACAACAGGCTTGGCGGCTGGCACGCGTATCGGGCCTCGAAAGCCGCTCTCAATATGCTGATACAGAACTATGCCGTTGAACTTCACCGTAAAAACCCGCGAGCCGTCTGCATAGGATTGCACCCGGGAACCGTGGACACTGTGTTGTCAAAACCGTTTCAGAAGAGCGTAAAGCCGGGTGGGTTGTTTTCATCGACCGTGTCCGTTGGTCACATGCTCACCGTTATCAATCACGTAACGCCAGAGCAATCCGGTCAGGTTCTGGCATGGGATGGCAGCGTTGTGCCCCGGTGACTGATCCATTTTCTCCCCTGATACGTAATGAGGATATGCCATACGAAAACCCAATGTCAGGTGTCAACACCGTCTTTTATGACGGCTCCTGTCCCGTGTGCAGTCGGGAAATCGCGATGTACCGTTATCGGTCAGAAAAAGGCGCGTTCCGCTGGATCGATGTTTCCCAGGCGGATTCTGAGCACCTGATACCTGCCGGACTTACAAAATCAGAGCTCCTGAACCGTTTTCATGTTCTCAAGGCCTCAGGGATCATGGTGTCCGGTGCGGAAGCGTTTGCCACGATCTGGCAACGCTCGAGAGGATTTCGTTGGTTGGCGGCGATCGCGAGAACACCGGGCGCTCTTTGGCTTATGGAGCGTACCTACCGCGTGTTTCTTTTGATCCGCAGAACCAGATAATCTATTCCAGGATTGTCAGGACAGACATGATGGAAACAACTCGGCAATTTAACCGATGACTTCAATACTCTGGTTTCGACAGGATTTGCGACTATCAGACAATCCGGCTCTGGTTTACGCAACAGCCCAAGGACCGATTATCCCGGTGTATATTTTCGACGACACTCAATCACCGGCGCTGGGCGGTGCGAGCCAATGGTGGTTGCATCACAGCCTTAAATCGTTACGTGATACCTTGAAGGGTCTCATCGTTCTTCGGGGTGATCCCGTGCACTTGATCCCAGAGCTCACACAATCAACCGGTGCCAGTGCCGTATTCTGGAACCGTTGTTATGATCCCCATGCCATAAAACGCGACAAGGCGTTAAAGTCATTGTTGCTGGAACGCGGGCTCATCGCGCGCAGTTTCAACGCCAGCCTAATCCACGAGCCCTGGCAAATCGAAACGCAGACCGGAGGACCATATAAGGTCTTTTCGGCTTTTTGGCGCGCGGCAAGCCAACGACAGGCTAATGTTCCTTTGGCGAGGCCGCTCATTGATGTGGTTACCCCCGACCCACAGCAAGGCACCATTGATGACTTGTCGTTGTTGCCGCACAATCCGGACTGGGCGGCAACCTGGCTGGATTACTGGTCACCGGGAGAGGCCGGGGCGCTTGAACGACTGAACATATTTCTTGCCGGTGGCATTGAAGGATATGGCGAGCTTCGAAATCGGCCGGATCTCGGGAATGTTTCGCGTTTGTCACCGCATCTCCGGTTTGGAGAGGTCTCACCGAGAGAGATTTTCTCAAACCTGCAGCGACTCGAACACCAACGGCCAGAATTGTCCAGGGATATCGAAAAATTCAAGAGCGAGCTGGGATGGAGGGAGTTTTCACATCATCTGCTTTTCCATTTTCCTGATTTGCAGAAACAGAACTGGCGGGCGGGTTTCGATGCCTATCCCTGGCGGAATGACCCTGAGAGTCTTGTTGCTTGGCAGAAAGGGCAGACGGGATATCCATTTGTCGACGCCGGTCTTCGCGAGCTTTGGCAGACCGGATATGTGCATAATCGCGTCAGAATGGTCGTTGCCAGTTTTTTGACCAAACATCTTCGAATCCATTGGCGCACGGGCGAGTCGTGGTTCTGGGATACGCTCCTAGATGCGGATACCGCCAACAACGCCGCCGGGTGGCAGTGGGTCGCCGGTTGTGGTGCCGATGCGGCCCCATATTTTCGCATTTTCAATCCCATCGAACAGGGGCGAAAATTTGATCCGAACGGGGCCTATGTCCGTAAGTGGTGCCCCGAACTTTCCGCGCTGGACTCAGATTTAATTCATGCCCCCTTTGAGGCCCCGCCGCTCGCTTTGGAAACCGCCGGGGTCAGATTGGGTAAAAATTATCCACACCCAATCGTTTCTCATAAAGCCGCCCGGGAAGCCGCATTGAAGGGCTACGAAACCGTAAAACGTGCCACGCATCAGGGATGACAATAGACTATCAACGGGATAGCTCTCGCGTCTTCTGTCTTCTCCTCTAGTGGCTCTAGACGCAGAACGCAAGGCGGGCTGAAAAACGGTAACAGCTCTCGTGGAAAAAGCGAAAATCCGAATCATAGTCCTCGATGGCTGAAACAAAATCCGGACCCAATCGTCTCGAACTCTTTCACTTTTTGATGTTCGGACCATCGAAGAATACTTTGCCGGACATATTACGGAGGCGGTGTCGCTGAAACCGGCTAAACCGGCCTTACCCGCCCGCCCGATGGCATGTGGTACGATGGCGAGAACCTCGAAAATTTCGACGATGCCCTGCGAGAGAACCGCCGATACATCGATTGGGAAAAGGCTCCCTATTGATAATATCGGAGAGGGCCCCTCTGTGCGGTATCTCTGAACCAGGGTAATTTTGCGAATCGATTTCAGTGACGCGCCAATTTTTAAATCCGACCTGAACAGGAACACGGTTCCGCCCACCAGCGTGATGAAAAAAATTGTTGACGCTGCGACTCAAATGTTGATTCCAGAACGAGTCCTAAGCGATTGGTGCGACTCATGAATTGACTCTGGCGGTTTTAACCTGATTCCAGCCAGCGGCACGGCAAACCCTATGCCTTGAAAAATGGGTTTGCGGTGTGATTCCGGGACCTGATAAAGAAAGAGGTGTCAGGGATGCCGATCCTGGGAAACCACCATCACACATCTGAAAACAGATGTTCCTGACACCTCTTGGAGCTGATCAGCTCCGCACACATCAAAGCGCCTTTCGAGACTTCCATCCCTTATCCGAGTGCACCCTGAGCAGAGAAACGGCCTCAGTAAGGTATGGACCACGTCCCACCCGGCGGAAAGAGCGATCCGGAGATCACCTTTCCGCCCGGCACAACGCGCAAAACACCTGCCACGGAAACCCCGAACACGCCCCCGAGAGGACGCCCCGGCTTTCGGTCTCCGACCCCGACGGCAGACCCCAAAGGAGCGATGACGACCGGAGCCGTAGCCCAGAAGTGCGACAAGTGCCTGGCTACCGGATCACCCGGGCCGGAGAGAACTTCGAATCGGAGATCGGCACCCTTTCAGGAACCGCCTTCGTCAACTGCCCGTCTCACCGAAGCCAAATCTAACCGAAGTCAAACGACACCCGCAGAAGGCCAGCATCCGCGCCGAGAACTGATCATGCCATCAACACCAAAGGCATTGGAATCGCGTCACAGTCTACTAGTGCCCGACACCCTGTTATGCACGTAAATGATGTCCCGCCACGAATACAGGTTCAACGTGGAAAACCGGAAAAACGGCGGGTTTCTGTGCATAACTCATTTATTTTCACACATATTATCAACAGTTTATCCACAGCCCGATGATTATAGCTTCTGCAAGCTACTGAAAACACCTCATTTTACTATCCGAGCGCCCCCTCCCCCATGATCAGTAACTCACCGGGCAAATTCCGTTGGTGGGCGGCCATACGAAAGCGATTGTGAAGCTCGTCGCGCGGCACACTGTAGTGCCGGTGACGGCGTTCACCCGCCGCCGGGTCGAGAGCTTTTTTCGATTCAGATCGCGCTTAGTTTCAATGCTTCAATGACAAACAGATGCCAAATCTTTGCCCAGATGTCATCGGCCTGCCGTTGACTTGTAGCGGGCAAGCGGCTACCAATTAAGTATCAGAAATCCTGGTGCCCTCTTCAATGGGGAAACGAAAGGGCCTATATATGGCTGCTCGCAACAGGCCTTTGTCGCCACACCTACAGGTCTACCGCCCGCAGATAACCTCTGTCATTTCAATCATGCACCGGATTACCGGGGTCGCCCTAGCCTTTGGTACAATTTTGCTGGCCTATTGGATTTGCGCCGCCGCTTACGGCCCGGAAGCTTTTCACCGTGCCGAAGCGCTTGTGAATTCCTGGTTTGGGATGCTGATCCTTTGCGGGTTTACCTTCGCCTTGTATTTCCATCTGGCCAACGGCATCCGACATCTGTTCTGGGATATCGGCAAGGGGTTTGATATCGAAACCACGCGGAAAACCGGCTGGATGGTTGCCGGCTTCTCGATCATCGCGACCCTTGCAACGGTCGTTCTGGCCAGTCCCTGGGTGGGAGCAAGCTGATGAAAATGGAATCTCATCTCGGCCGCGTACGCGGCCTCGGTTCGGCAAAACACGGCCTTACGCACTGGTGGGCGCAACGGATCACAGCCCTTGCGCTGATCCCGCTGTCGCTCTGGTTCATGGCATCTGTCATTTCCCTCAACGGGTCAGGATATGCCGGATATGCCGCCTGGATCAGCGAATTTGGAAACCTGATCATGTCCGTTTGCTTTTTTGTTGCCTTGTTCCACCACCTACAACTGGGTATGCAGGTGGTTATTGAGGATTATGTCCACGGCGAAACCGGAAAGGTTACCTTGCTTATCCTAGTCAAATTTGTCGCCTTTGTCGGCGGGTTATCGTGCATTATTGCGGCTTTCAAAGTCGCACTCGCCGGTTAAACGAGAGAGCTCTCATGCGTTCTGCATACGAAATCGTCAAGCATGAATATGATGTCATTATTCTGGGTGCTGGTGGTGCCGGTCTTCGTGCCACACTGGGCATGGCGGCCGGCGGCCTGAAAACAGCCTGTATCACCAAGGTTTTCCCGACCCGTTCCCATACCGTTGCAGCCCAGGGCGGTATTGGTGCCGCGCTTGGTAACATGGCGGAGGATCACTGGGAATGGCATATGTACGATACGGTGAAGGGTTCGGACTGGCTCGGCGATCAGGATGCCATTGAATATATGTGCCGCGAAGCCGTCCCGGCTGTCTATGAACTGGAGCATTATGGCGTACCGTTTTCCCGGAATGCGGCGGGCAGAATTTATCAGCGACCATTTGGCGGGCATATGCGCAATTATGGCGAAGCCCCCGTTCAACGTGCCTGTGCGGCCGCGGACCGGACCGGTCACGCCATCCTGCACACACTGTATCAACAGTGCCTGAAACATAATGCCGAGTTCTTTGTCGAATACTTTGCCATCGACCTGATCATGGGCGATGACGGGGTTTGCGAAGGGCTGGTTGCCTGGAATTTGGATGACGGGACCATGCATGTATTCCGCGGTCATATGGTGGTCATGGCCACCGGCGGATATGGGCGGGCCTATTTTTCCTGTACATCCGCTCATACCTGTACCGGTGATGGCAATGCCATGGTTGCACGGGCCGGCCTGCCCCTTCAGGATCACGAGTTTGTTCAATTCCATCCCACCGGCATCTATGGTTCTGGCTGCCTGATCACCGAAGGCGCGCGCGGCGAAGGCGGCTACCTGACCAATTCAGAAGGCACGCGCTTTATGGAAAGCTATGCGCCGACGGCCAAGGACCTTGCTAGCCGTGACGTGGTCAGTCGCGCCATGACCATGGAAATCCGCGATGGTCGTGGCGTCGGGCCGGATGGCGATCACATTTACCTGCATCTGGAGCACCTAGGTGCCGAAGTACTGCACGAACGGCTTCCCGGGATCACCGAGTCTGCGCGAATTTTTGCCGGTGTTGATGCTTCAAAAGAACCCTGCCCTGTCCTGCCAACGGTGCATTATAACATGGGCGGGATTCCGACCAATCACATGACCGAAGCGCTCGCGCCCACCAAGGATGCCCCCGACGCGGTTGCGCCGGGTCTGATGGCGGTAGGTGAGTGCGCCTCGGCTTCCGTCCATGGGGCCAACCGACTGGGAACAAACTCATTGCTGGACATCGTCGTGTTTGGACGTGCCGCCGGCATCCGGGCCAGCGAGATTATCAAACCCGGAACGCCGCTCCGCCCGAAACGAAAAAACGAAGCGGATTACGCTTTGGGCAGGTTTGACAAAATTCGCCATGCCAAGGGCGACACCCCGACCGCCGCCCTTCGACTGGACATGCAGCGTGTCATGCAAAGCAACGCCGCCGTCTTCCGGACCACGGAAGTTCTGCGGGAAGGTTGTGATGCCATGGATCGTGTTTGGGAGGGCATGTCTGACCTGAAAGTATCGGACACATCGCTGATCTGGAATTCGGATTTGGTGGAAAGCCTCGAACTGGAAAATTTGATGATCTGTGCCAAGGCGACCATCTTCTCGGCGGCCGCCCGCGAGGAGAGCCGAGGCGCTCACGCCCACGAGGATTTTCCGGACAGAGACGACGAGAACTGGATGAAACACACGCTGGCCTGGATCGATGAAAATGGCAAAGTGACTCTGGACTATCGTCCTGTTCATACCTACACGCTGAGCGATGAGGTCGAATACATCGAGCCCAAGGCCCGGGTCTACTAAATAGAGGAAGAGCGACAAACCATGGTTGAATTCTCCTTACCTGCAAATTCCCGCCCGACCAAAGGGAACATCTTCAAAGCAGAAAGCGGCGCGACCAACGTGCGCACCTTTCATATCTATCGCTATGATCCGGATAGTGGCACCAACCCGCGCATCGACAGCTTTGAGGTTGATCTCGATACATGCGGCCCGATGGTTCTGGACGCGCTGATCAAAATCAAAAATGAAATGGATGCGACCCTGACGTTCCGGCGCTCCTGTCGTGAGGGGGTTTGCGGATCGTGCGCCTTCAATATTGATGGAACCAACACCATCGCCTGTACCAAGCCGATTGCTGAAATCAGCGGTGATGTGAAGATCTATCCGCTGCCGCATATGCCGGTTATCAAGGATCTGGTCTGTGACCTCAATCAGCCCTATGCACAATATGCGGCCATTCAGCCCTGGATGAAGGCCGACACGCCGCCACCCAACCATGAACGCCTGCAGTCTGAAGAAGAGCGCGCGAAACTGGACGGCATGTGGGAATGCATTCTGTGTTTCTGCTGCCAGACCAGCTGTCCCAGTTATTGGTGGAACGGGGATCGGTATATGGGCCCGGCGGTATTGTTACAGGCCAATCGCTGGATTCAGGATAGCCGTGACGAGGCGACGGGTGAACGCCTGGACGAACTGGACGATCCGTTCCGTCTGTTTCGCTGCCACACGATCATGAATTGTTCGAACACCTGTCCGAAGAATTTGAACCCGGGCAAGGCTATCGGCGAAATCAAGGAAGCTCTCGCCAAGAGGCAATGATCTATTAGGCCTACGAATTTTGAGTCGCGGCGGTTGACGGCGGGCCTACGCGTTTGCTGTTCCAGGGTTGTTCCTGATCAACCCCGCCGAAAAGTTTCATTTTCGTTATCGCGGCCACCGAAGAAACGGATGAGCGATCAGGGCCAGCAGCGTTAATCCACGATGATCGCGGGCCTCAATCTGGCCAATCTTCATATCCGGGTGCCCTTTTTCAGGTTGCGCCTTGTAGGTTCTGAAAATCCGGTCCCAGGCGGAGAGAAAAAACCCGAAATTGCTGTTGGTTTCCGGAACAATCACCGAATGGTGAACCCTGTGCATATCCGGGGTCACAACAACCATCCGCAAACCTGCGTCCAGGGGCTTAAACAAACGGACATTGGCGTGGTTGAACATGGCTGATGCATTCAGGACAATTTCAAACAGCACCACGGCGATCGGATCGGCACCGATGGCAATGATCACAGCACCCTTGATGAACAGAGAAAGAATGATCTCTCCCGGATGGAAACGAAGCCCTGTTGTTACATCCACATCAAGATCCAGATGGTGAACGCGATGCAGCCGCCAAAACATCGGTATGTGGTGAAACGCCACGTGCTGCGCATAAATCGCCAGATCAAGCAGCAGTATCGTAACCAGAAACGCTGCAAGGACAGGAATATCCAGCATATACAGAAGCCCCCAGCCGTTCTCTTTTGCCATCAGGGCAACGCCCCAGGCAAACCCGGGCATCAACAGTCGAGCAAGCAACGTATTGACCGCCGTTATCGTGATATTGATCACCCAACGTTCGCTTTTCGGCCGTGCCAGAACCCGCCGGGGGGCAATCACTTCCCACAGTGCCATGACACCAAAAACCCCGAAAAAGGCGAGGGTTCGAACAATGGCTTCCGGGCCTGCAAGTTCAGGAATTTCCATGCCGTTCTCTCGTAAGGACGGGAAACCTATCACAAAGTTTCCGAACTGTATTGCCTATGATTTAACACTCCGCCAAGCTAGAGATATGCTGGTGACCACGCAACCCCGCGATGTCTATCGCGCCCTCATTTCAAACGGTGATATTCAGGTTGATCCACGCCAGGCCCACGCCATGGACCGGCTACAGAACCTGCATGACGCCCTGGAAACCTATGGCCAGCAAATGGGGGTTACCGGTTGGCGCGCCCGCCTCAGTTTCCGAGGCGGCAAGAAGGAGCCGCCAAAAGGTCTTTACATTTGGGGCGGCGTCGGGCGGGGGAAATCCATGCTGATGGATATTTTCTATGCCAACGCCGACATAGATGAGCGCAAACACGTTCATTTCCACGCTTTCATGCAGGAGGTGCACCGTCGCCTTCACAGTTACCGACAGGCCCAGGACGCCGGGGTTGTCAAATCTAGCAGGGATCCATTGGCGGCGCTCGCAAGGGTTATCGTCGACCAGGCCTGGTTGCTGTGTTTTGACGAATTTCACGTCACCGACATCGCCGACGCCATGATTCTCGGGCGGCTGTTTGAAGCACTCTTTAACGCGGGCGTGGTTGTCGTTGCCACCTCAAACCGCGTGCCGGATGATCTATACAAAGACGGCTTGCAGCGTGAATTATTCCTGCCGTTCATCGATCTCATCAAGGAGAAGATGGAGGTCATTGAACTGGACAGTCCGACGGATTATCGCCTTGAGCGCATGCAGGCCATGGACATTTACCTGACGCCATCCAACGAGGAAACCCGTGATAAACTGGATGCGGATTTCAAAAGGTTGACCGTTGGGACCAAGCCGGAAGAGTTAACCCTGAGCATTCAGGGGCGCGATATCCATTTCCCCAGAACGGCGGAGGGAATTGCCTACACCTCATTTACCGAGTTGTGCGAACAACCCCTCGGGCCGGGTGACTATCTCGCTATCGCGGCGCGATTCCACACCATCATTCTTACCGACATTCCGAAACTTGGTCCGGAAAACCGGAACGAGGCGAAACGCTTCGTTACACTGATTGATGCGCTCTACGAAGCGAAGGTAAATCTGATTTGTTCTGCCGCAGAGCAGCCGCAGAATTTGTACACGGAAGGAGATGGCGCGTTCGAATTTGAACGAACGGTTTCACGACTGATGGAAATGCAATCACCGGAGTACATTTCACAGGGCCATCAGGCATGATAATGCGCACGTGTCGATAACATTTGAAATGCAATTATTCACCACGCCCGTGTTTCCATCTTCGCAGAATTCTATATCATAGGTGACCCACAAACGGATCAATTTGAAGGGAATTGGATACTCTTATGGCACGCAACAAGATCGCCCTTATCGGTGCCGGTAACATTGGCGGCACCCTTGCTCATCTCGCTGGTCTCAAGGAACTTGGCGATATCGTTCTTTTCGATATCATCGACGGTATCCCGCAAGGCAAGGCTCTGGATATCGCCGAGGCGTCTCCGGTCCATGGCTTCGATGCCAGGCTTGTCGGGGGCAATCGCTACAGTGCGATCAAGGGCGCAGATGTCATCATCGTCACCGCCGGTATTGCGCGGAAACCGGGGATGAGCCGAGACGACCTGATTGGTACCAATGCCAAGGTCATGCAGCGCGTCGGGGAAGGGATCAAACGATACGCACCGAATGCGTTTGTAATCTGCATCACCAATCCCCTGGATGCCATGGTCTGGGCCTTGCGAGAAGCTTCCGGCCTGCCCCACAAGAAGGTCGTCGGCATGGCCGGTGTTCTGGATTCCGCGCGCTTTCGCTACTTCCTCGCGGAAGAATTCAATGTTTCCGTAGAAGACGTCACCGCCTTCGTCCTCGGTGGCCATGGTGATACCATGGTTCCGTTGACCCGTTATTCCACGGTTGCCGGTATTCCGCTACCGGATCTGGTAAAAATGGGCTGGACCACACAGAAAAGGCTGGATGATATCGTTCAGCGCACCCGCGACGGCGGTGCTGAAATTGTCGGGCTGCTGAAAACCGGCTCGGCGTTTTATGCCCCGGCGGCGGCGGCCATTGCCATGGCCGAGAGCTATCTTAAAGATAAAAAACGGGTGCTACCCTGTGCCGCTCACCTGAAAGGAGAGTACGGGCAAAAAGGACTTTATGTTGGTGTACCCTGTGTGATTGGTGCCGGTGGTGTTGAACGGGTCATTGAGATCAAAATGGATGCATCTGAGCGAGCAGCATTTAGAAAATCGGTCAACGCTGTAAAAGGCCTGATTGATGTTACAAAAAACATGATGGCAGCAGAAAAGCGTGCCGCGTCGGCGAAAAAGCCGCCCGCATCAAACAAAAGAGCGTGATCAAGAATAGCCCCATGACAGCCAGGGAAACAGTGAGGCAACCATGAATATCCATGAATATCAGGGCAAGGAGCTGCTCGCCCGGTACGGCGTCAGTGTCTTGAGAGGCAGTGTCGCCTACACACCGGAAGAAGCCGTGAAAGCCGCCGAGGAACTGGGTGGCCCGGTCTATGTGGTCAAATCCCAAATCCATGCGGGCGGGCGTGGTGCCGGTCGCTTCAGGAATAACCCCGACGGCCAGGGCGGCGTTCGCGTCGTTAAATCCGTCGACGAGGTCCGTGCAAGTGCAGAGGAAATGCTGGGCCACGTTTTGGTGACCAGGCAAACCGGTGAAACCGGCAAGGAAGTTAAACGTCTCTACATCGAAGATGGTTGCGATATTCAGCGCGAACTCTACCTGGGCATGTTGCTGGACCGCGAAACCTCGCGCCTGACCATGATGGCCTCGACGGAAGGCGGCATGGAAATCGAGCAGGTCGCTCACCGAACCCCTGAAAAAATTCTCAAGGTCGCTATTGATCCGGCTACCGGTATGCAACCCTACCACGCGCGCAAGCTCGCTTTTGGTCTGGGTCTGGAAGGTAAACAGGTCAATGCCGCCGTGAAGTTCATGATGGCCATGTACAGGGCTTTCAACGAACTGGATTGTTCCATTGTCGAGATCAACCCGTTGGTGGTTACCGGTGATGGGGATGTCATCGCGCTGGATGCCAAGGTCAATTTCGACGATAACGCGCTGTATCGCCAGAAATCCGTTCTGGAAATGCGTGACGAAGACGAAGAAGACCCCATGGAACTGGAAGCCGCCCAGCACGAGTTGAACTACATCAAGCTCGACGGCAACATCGGGTGCATGGTGAACGGCGCCGGCCTCGCCATGGCGACCATGGATATCATCAAGTTATATGGCGGTGATCCGGCCAACTTCCTGGATGTTGGCGGCGGCGCCACCAAAGAACGGGTGACCGCGGCTTTTAAGATCATTCTGTCCGATCCCAATGTTGAAGGCATTCTGGTGAATATTTTTGGCGGCATCATGCGCTGTGACGTTATTGCCGAGGGTGTTGTGGCAGCGGCCAGGGAAGTCAGCCTGAATGTGCCATTGGTCGTGCGTCTGGAGGGTACCAACGTTGAAAAGGGCAAACAAATCCTCGCGGAATCGGGCTTGCCCATTGTGTCCGGTGATGATCTGGGGGATGCCGCCCGGAAAATCGTCAAAGAAGTTCAGGAGGCAAGCTGATGTCTGTACTCGTTGACAGCAATACCCGCGTCATTTGCCAGGGCTTTACCGGCGCACAAGGGACGTTCCATTCGGAACAGGCCATTGCCTACGGTACCCGGATGGTTGGTGGTGTTACCCCCGGCAAGGGCGGAACTAGGCATCTCGACCTGCCGGTGTTTGATACTGTTGCCGATGCGGTTGCCAAGACCGCGGCCAATGCTTCGGTAATCTATGTGCCGCCGCCCTTTGCTGGCGACGCCATCCTCGAAGCGATCGATGCGGAAATCCCCCTGGTGGTGTGTATCACGGAAGGCATTCCGGTCCTCGATATGGTTCGGGTAAAGCGCGCTCTGGAAGGCTCCAAAACCCGCCTTATCGGGCCGAACTGTCCGGGTATTATCACACCGGACGAATGCAAGATCGGAATTATGCCCGGTCACATTCACAAACCAGGCAAGGTAGGCATTGTTTCCCGCTCCGGGACGCTGACCTATGAAGCGGTCGCGCAAACCACGGCCGCCGGTCTCGGGCAATCCACCTGTATCGGCATTGGCGGTGATCCGGTCAATGGCACCAACTTTGTCGATTGTCTGACCATGTTCATTGAAGACGAGGCTACGGAAGCCATTGTCATGATCGGTGAAATCGGTGGTTCTGCGGAAGAGGAAGGTGCCGACGTCATCAAGGCATCCGGTACCAAAAAACCTGTTGTCGGCTTTATTGCCGGTTTGACCGCGCCGCCGGGTCGGCGCATGGGCCATGCCGGTGCCATCATTTCCGGTGGCAAGGGTGGGGCCGGTGATAAAATTGAGGCCATGCAGGCGGTCGGCATTCATGTGACCGAGTCGCCCGCTCTGATCGGGGAAACCATGATCAAGGCCATGGGATAGCCCGGCTTGATCAGGGTTTCTAACAAAAAATCAGTGAATAGCGAAAGCCGATGGACATTTGATCCGTCGGCCCTCACTTTTTTGCCGGATTCTTCGATGTTTCCTTTGAGTTAGCGGATTTTCGGCTTACCCTGTACCCAGCACAAAAAATACAGGGGGCAAAGGCCGTCGACGCGGCTTTTGATGACGCCATGAGTTCTGCTGATCCTTCCACGTTCCTGTTCACCGGCAATCAGATCTACATCGCCCAGTTGTACGAACGATATCTGGACGACCCCGGCGCGGTCGACAGCCGTTGGCAGGAATTCTTCGAAGAACTGGAGGACGAGTCCGGTATCCTGGCCGATGAACGCCGGGGCGCTTCCTGGTCACCCTCCGACGCCCGGGTTGTTGGCGAAGCCAGTCTGACACCGCTGTCTGAGCAAATGGCACCAACGGAACAGGATCCTCCCGCCTACCGGCAACCAGCGGCCCGCGCCGCGGTCAGCAGCACTCAGGTTCGCGAAGCGACAACGGACTCCATCCGTGCCCTTGCCATGATCCGGGCCTATCGGGTGCGCGGACACATGCTGGCGACGCTCGACCCGCTGGAGCTGGAAGAACCCACGGATCACCCGGAACTGGACCCCGCGACCTACGGCTTCACCGACAAGGACATGGATCGCGAGATTTTCCTGAACTACATGCTGGGCATGGAGAGCGCCACGCTGCGCGAAATTCTAACCATCCTGCGACGGACCTACTGCGGCACCATCGGGATTGAATTCATGCACATTCAGGACCCGGCTGAGAAGGCCTGGCTCCAGGAACGTATGGAAAGCATTCAGAACCACACGCATTTTACCGACAAGGGCAAACAGGCTATTCTGCGGTCGTTGAGCGAAACCGAGGGTTTTGAGCGGTATCTCGACAAGAAGTTCACCGGCACGAAACGCTTTGGCCTCGATGGCGGCGAAAGCCTGGTTCCGGCCATTGAGCAAATCATCAAACGGGGTTCCCAACTCGGCCTGGAAGAAATCGTGATCGGCATGGCACACCGGGGCCGTCTGAATGTCCTGACCAATGTCATGGGCAAACCGTTTCAGGCTGTTTTTTCGGAATTTCAGGGCAATGCGGCTCACCCCGACGATGTTCAGGGCTCGGGGGACGTAAAGTACCATCTGGGAACGTCTTCAGATCGGGTGTTTGATGGTCGGTCCGTACATCTTTCGCTCACAGCGAACCCGTCGCACCTGGAATGCGTGAATACTGTCGTTCTCGGCAAGGTTCGCGGCAAACAACAACAGAAAAGCGACCATGAGCGGGAAAAAATCATGGGTCTGCTGTTGCACGGCGATGCCGCTTTTGCGGGACAGGGCCTCGTGGCAGAAACCTTCGATATTTCCCATCTGCATGGATACAGAACCGGTGGAACCATCCACTTCGTCATTAACAATCAGATCGGGTTCACCACGGCACCACGGTTCTCGCGGTCGTCACCCTATTGTTCCGACGTCGCGAAAATCGTCTCGGCACCGATTTTCCACGTGAATGCGGATGATCCTGAAGCCGTTGTTCACTGTGCCCGGATTGCCATCGAATACCGTCAACGGTTCAACAAGGATGTTGTTGTCGACATGATCTGTTATCGTCGGCATGGTCACAACGAGGGTGACGAGCCCATGTTCACGCAGCCCTTGATGTACAAGAAGATTGCCGTGCACCCGACAACCCGGGACATCTACGCCCGCAAGCTGTTGAGCGAGAGCATTATGACCTTACCCGAAGTAGAGAGCATGTGGGCCGAGGTTCAACAAACCCTGGATGATGCTTACGAGGCTTCCGAAACCTACAAGACGAACGAAGCTGACTGGCTGGAAGGTTCATGGTCCGGCATGACGGTGGCCAGCGGTGATGCCCGACGCGGCGTTACGGCGGTGCCGCTCGAACGCCTCAAGGCCGTTGGCGAAGCACTGACAAAAGTTCCCGACAACTTCGATCTTCATTCCAAGATCGTTCGTCAGCTCAAGAATAAACGCCAGATGATCGACAGTGGCGAGGGCGTGGATTGGGCAACGGCGGAGGCCCTGGCCTTCGGCACGTTGTTGCTGGACGGACATCCGGTTCGATTGTCGGGACAGGACTGCGGCCGGGGGACATTCTCTCAACGCCATTCCGTGCTTCGCGATCAAACAACAGAAGAGGCCTACGTACCACTTAACAACATCCGCTTCGGCCAATCGCCTTTCGAGGTTCTGGATAGCCCGCTATCCGAAGCCGGGGTTCTCGGGTTTGAGTACGGGTACTCCATGGCCGAGCCCCAGATGTTGATTGCATGGGAAGCGCAGTTTGGTGACTTCGCCAATGGGGCGCAGGTGATCATTGATCAGTTCATATCATCAGCCGAGTCGAAATGGCTGCGCATGTCAGGTCTCGTGATGTTGTTGCCGCATGGCTTTGAAGGCCAGGGACCGGAACACAGTTCCGCCCGTTTGGAACGCTACCTTCAACTCTGTGCGGAAGACAATATGCAGGTTTGCAACTGCACCAGCCCGTCCAACTACTTCCATGTTCTGCGCCGGCAGTTGATGCGGGAATTCCGCAAACCCCTGATCCTAATGACTCCCAAGTCCCTGCTACGACATAAAAAATGCATTTCACGTCTTGATGAAATGGCCGGCGAAACTACTTTCCACCGCGTGCTCTGGGATGACGCCGGGCTTGAAAACCGATTGGCGGCGGACAGCAAGATCAAACGGGTCATCATGTGTTCGGGCAAGGTCTACTACGACATTGAAGAGGAACGGGACCGCCGTGGAATCAAGGACGTTTACATCCTGCGACTGGAACAGCTTTATCCCTTTCCCGACGATGCCCTCGGTACGGAACTCAAACGGTTTACCAACGCAGAATTTTTCTGGTGTCAGGAAGAACCGCGGAACATGGGTTCCTGGACCTACATTCGTGAGCCCATGGAGGGCCTGTTTGAAGAAATCGGTCGGGGTGGCGCCCGCCTGGGCTATGCCGGGCGGCCCGCAGCGGCCTCACCGGCGACGGGTTCCAACAAGGCGCACCATCACGAACAGGCCCAGTTGGTTGACGATGCTCTCCGCATGAAACGCCCGGCGGCAAGAAAGACATCATCGCGCAAGACTGCTGCTAAAAGGACCGCCCCTGCTCGCAACAGGAAAAAGGCATGACCGATGATGTCGCTGAGTAAATGTCACACTCAAGGAAACAGCAGAGTTGTACCGAAAACCGGAGGACACCATGGCCGTTGAAGTCAAAGTTCCCGTACTGGGGGAGTCTGTAACGGAGGCCACCGTTGCAAAATGGTTCAAGCAGACCGGCGAGGCTGTTGCTGTTGACGAACCGATCCTTGAACTGGAGACCGACAAGGTTACCGTCGAGGTTAATGCCCCTGTTGCGGGAGCCCTCGCCAGCGTTGTGGCAGTCGCGGGGGCCGATGTCGAAGTCGGTGCCCTGCTCGGGACGATCGAAGAAGGTGCTGCGGGAGCGGAAGCCGCGCCTGCTGCTGCACCCGCCGCCGACCCGGCACCGCCAGCCGCTCCGGAGCCTGCTCCTGAACCGGATCCTGAACCAGTCCCTGAACCAGCCCCCGCGGCTGAAAAACCGGCGGCACCAGCGCCGGTTCCTGCTCCGGCACCCGTCGCGGGCGGACAAAACCACGTACACCTTGCACCGGCGGTTCGCAAACTGGTCACCGAGCACAATCTTGATGCAAGCAAAATTGCAGCAACCGGACCCGGAGGACGCCTTACCAAGGGTGATGTCTTCCGCGCCTTGCAAGGTGAACCTGCTCCTGCACCGGTACGTGCGCCGGGTGTCGCTGCGGCGGCTGAACTGCCCCCGCGAGCCTCCGACCCGCGCGAGGAAGTGGTTCGCATGACGAAACTGCGACGGATCATTTCGCAACGGCTTAAGGACGCCCAGAACACAGCAGCCATGTTGACCACCTGGAATGAGGTGGACATGAAAGCCGCCATGACCATGCGTGCCGAGTTCAAAGATGCTTTTGAGAAAAAACACGGCGTTCGCCTCGGCTTTATGTCGCTGTTTGTCAGAGCCTCCATCATCGCGCTGAAAGAATGGCCCGCCGTCAACGGCGAGATTTACGGCGATCAGATAATCTACAAGAACTACTACAACATTGGCGTTGCCGTCGGCTCGCCTCAAGGTTTGGTTGTCCCGGTTCTGAAAGACGCCGATGAAATGGATTTCGCCGATATCGAAGGCAGCATCGCCGACTTCGGCCGGCGGGCGCGGGACGGCAAACTGGGGATTGACGAGATGATGGGCGGTACGTTCACCATTTCCAACGGTGGTGTCTTCGGCTCTCTCATGTCCATGCCCATTCTGAATACCCCACAATCGGCAATTCTGGGCATGCACAAGATTCAGCCGCGCCCCGTCGCCGTTGGTGACAGCGTTGAAATCCGCCCCATGATGTACCTGGCGCTTACGTACGATCATCGGATTGTCGATGGCCGTGAGGCCGTATCGTTCCTGGTGCGTATGAAGGAATGTATTGAGGATCCCAAACGTCTGTTGCTGGATGTATAGATAAATTCCCAAAGTCCAAGGAATTAGAACGATATGAGTGATGCATACGATCTTATTGTCATCGGCGGCGGCCCCGGCGGTTATGTGGCGGCCATCCGCGCAGCACAATTGGGGCTGAAAACGGCCTGCGTGGAAAAACGTGGAAGCCTGGGCGGCACCTGTCTGAACGTGGGATGCATCCCGTCAAAGGCCTT
Source organism: Rhodospirillales bacterium (assembly GCA_963921245.4). Classification (GTDB taxonomy): domain Bacteria; phylum Pseudomonadota; class Alphaproteobacteria; order Rhodospirillales; family Casp-alpha2; genus JABJGO01. Next base: position 2,475,270 of record CAWUEY030000001.1, read on the forward strand.
ACTGCAATCTTCCCACCATTTTGAACTGGCGGAAAAAGAGTTTGCCGAGCATGGTATTAAGGCAACCGGTCTTTCTGTGGACCTGAAAGCCATGATGGGGCGCAAGGACAGGGTTGTTGATGACCTGACCAAGGGCATCGAGTTCCTGCTGAAGAAAAACAAGGTGGATTATCTGGTTGGCACGGGCCGCGTCGTTGAAGCTGGCAAGGTCGGTGTCACCGGCAACGCAAAGGGCGATAAGGAACAGGTTTTGCAAACCAGGGACATCCTGATCGCTTCCGGTTCCGAGGTTATGCCACTGCCCGGTGTTGAGATTGATGAAAAACGCATCGTCAGCTCTACCGGTGCCCTGAAACTCGACAAGGTACCAAAAACTATGGTTGTCATCGGTGCGGGGGTCATCGGACTGGAAATGGGGTCGGTCTGGCGCCGCCTCGGCGCGGAGGTCACCGTGGTCGAATTCCTCGATCACATTCTGCCGGGCATGGATGCGGAAGTATCCAAGAACATGTCCCGTATCCTCAAGAAACAGGGCATGAAGTTCAAGATGTCCACCAAGGTAACCGATGCCAAGGCGACGTCGCGCAGTGTGGAACTATCCATGGTGTCTGCCAAGGACGACAGCAAGACCGAGAAGATCAAGGCAGATATCGTTCTGGTCGCCATCGGTCGCCGCCCGTTCATCGACGGTCTGGGCCTGAAAGAGGCCGGTATCGAAGTTGACGAGCGCGGCTTTGTCAAAGCCGACGGCAGCTTCCAGACCAGTGTGCCTGGCATTTTCGCCATCGGTGATGTGATCGGCGGGGTCATGCTGGCTCACAAAGCAGAAGAAGAAGGCGTTGCGGCGGTAGAGATCATTGCCGGTGAGGCTGGCCACATCGATTACGACTCCATTCCCGGTATCGTCTATACCCATCCCGAAGTCGCCTCTGTCGGCAAGACTGAGGAACAACTGAAAGCCGATGGCGTGACATACAACGTCGGCAAGTTTCCGTTCTCCGCCAACTCACGCGCCCGCGCCAATGCGGATGCAGACGGCTTCGTGAAGATCCTCGCCGATAAGAACACCGACGCCATTCTGGGTGCCCATATTATCGGCCCCGCGGCCGGTGATCTTATTCAGGAAATTGTTGTCGGCATGGAACTGGGTGCTTCGGCGGAAGACGTCGCGCGCATCTGTCACGGACATCCGGGGTTGCCGGAAGCGGTCAAGGAAGCCGCCCTCGGCGCGGGCGGTCGAGCCGTCCATATCTGACATCGGCGCCCGTCTTCGCAATCATCCTCATTTCCGTCTTGAGCGTGGATGCGCCCGCGCGTGAACGGATTGGATCCTGCGGGCGTCCACTTCCGTATATCGTTGTGTCGTGGACAGGGATTCGTGGCCCAAAAGCTCCTGAATCGTTCGCAAATCCCCGTCACCAGCCAGCAGGTGCGTTGCGAAACTGTGCCGGAGGGCATGGGGTGTCGCCGTTTCCGGCAATCCGATGGCGTTCCTTAACGCCTGCATTCGGGCCTGAACGGCACGAAAGCCCAGACGCTTGCCGCGTACGCTGACAAACAACGGGCCATCCGGTGGCTGTTCGACGGGACAAACCTGCCGGTAGGACTCAATAGCCGAGATTACAGCCGGCAAAACGGGCACCAGCCGTTCCTTGTTACCCTTGCCGATCACACGCAAGACGCCATCCTTTGGCATATCTTCCTGGTTGAGGGCGAGCGCTTCACTTATCCTTAAACCACACCCGTACAGCAGCATCAGGACCGCCTGATCCCGCCGCCCAACCCATTCGTCACGGCTGAGATGCATGACACTTCGGATCGCTTCAAACACTTCCACCTTGTCCATGGCCTTGGGTACGCTTTTTGGTAACTTGGGTGTCCGCATCGCCTTGATCGCCGGGTTGGCAATGACCCCCTGACGGTCCAGGTAGCCGAAAAAACTCTTTAATGCCGAAACCGTCCGCGCCCGTGACGTGGCGCCTAAGCCCCGCTTGGTCTGATCGGCGAGGTAGGCCCTGAAATCAGCGGCACGGAGCGTTCCCATATCTCGCACACCGGGCGGGAAACCCAGATGCCCGTCCATGAAATCCATGAACGCCAGAACATCACGCGCGTAGCCGATCACCGTGTGCTCGGCCAATCGGCGTTCATTACTCAACCAGGATTGCCAGGACTGCGCCGCGCTTCGAAGCGCGGGCTCTCCCTTCAGATCAAGGATCAGGGCCTGCGGGTCAGGCATCGGCGGATAGTGGCGGCAACCACATCGGACAGGAATGCCAGCAGCTCGGTTCCCTGTCCCGGCCCAAAGGTCTCATCGCGTGCCCCCAGTGACAACACCCCGGGCGGCAGCTCAAAACCGGCCTCTATTCGGGCCAGGGCCGCAGAATGTGCAAGCCCGGACCCTTCGCCAAACAGGGTCCCGTCATCAATCATTTCGGCGAACAGACGCACGTTCAGGTCCGGTCCCAGCAAATGCCGGATGGTGCCGAGCGGTAGTTTGCGGATAGTCGCGTTGGCCATGGCCGGAAAGGGTGCACGGGTGAACTCAAAACCCAGGCTTACAACATCCACATCCAGAATATGCGGCCAGTCTTCGGTCACTATTCGCACGACATCTTCGAAACTGTCATCGGCTTCCAGGATCGCCTTGACCGCTTCGTGGGTCCGGGTCTGAATGGACATATTGCTGCGACTGGTTTCAATCACGCTTTGGGTAGCGGACCTCAGATCGTCCATGGCTTCCTGGGATCGATCAACAATAACAGATTGCAGGTCAATCACACTGTCACCGGACCACTCTTCACGAGGAGCAATTTTGCGCAGAATTTCAATATGATCCACGAGAAACTGCGGATTCTGTAACAGGTAATGAATAACTTCCGCTTCGCTTATTCCCAAATCATCGGCGGTGTGTTCCGCATAGTCCATGTCGTCGCCGCCATCGGCGGCCTCCACGGCCGGGTCGTCATTGCTGCTCGTCATAAAAAATGCATTCCCATGCCACTGATAACCCGGTTTTCCCTTACAGGGGGTCGAAATCGCGCTCGACCCTTGACCGTGAACCGCTAAAGTGTATCCCATGAGCGCAGACGATTCCAGTTCAATCGTTGAAAAAACGCAATATGTTGGGGGTGATGTGGTGTCCGTGCTACTACCCCTGCCGTTGGGCACAACCTACGATTATCTGGTGGATGATGGACAGATTCTGGGAATCGGTGATTTCGTTGACGTACCGCTCGGCACCGCGCGAACCCGCGGTGTGGTATGGGGTCCGGCGACAGGTGATGTCTCTCGCGAACGTCTGAAACCGGTGGCCGGACAGTTGGATACGGCGCCGCTGCCTGCCGAGTCAGCCGCGTTTGTTTCCTGGGTATCACGCTATACACTCAGTCCGCCGGGGGCCGTTCTTCGCATGGCCATGAGTGTCCCGGAGGCGCTCGACCCAGCGAAGACGACAACAGCCTTCACCCTGCGTGCCGATCCGCCGTCGTTCAAATCAACCCCCGCCCGGGAACGCGTCATCGCGGTCCTGAACGACGGACCACCCCGAACGGCTTCTGATCTGGCTCGTGAGGCCGGAACCAGCCCGGGCGTCGCAAAGGGGTTGTTGGCGGCAGGTGTTTTGGAAACGTTGAGCATAGCGGCGGCGGTCCCTCCCGTACCGCATTTTGAAACAGCCGGGCCGACTTTGTCCGCCGCCCAGAAAACAGCCGCAGATACATTGTGCCGGGCGGTACAAGACCGGGGTTTTGCGGTACATGTTCTAGACGGTGTGCCGGGATCGGGCAAAACGGAAGTTTATTTCGAGGCCATCGCCGCGACCCTGCGGGCAGGTCGGCAGGCTCTGATCATGTTGCCGGAAATCGCGCTCAGTGCCCAATGGCGCAACCGGTTCACGGAACGGTTCGGTGTAAAGCCGTTTGAGTGGCATTCCGACGTTACACGTGCTCGCAAGCGCGATACCTGGCGAGCCCTGACAAAGGGCGGCCCCCGGGTTGTGGTTGGTGCCCGGTCCAGCCTGTTTCTGCCCTATCCGGATCTGGGTGTCATTGTCGCCGATGAGGAACACGAAGCCGCCTATAAACAGGAAGACGGTGTCATCTACAATGCCCGGGATATGGCCGTGGTCCGCGCCCGGATCAGCGACATACCCGTTGTCCTTGCCTCTGCAACCCCGTCACTGGAGTCCGTGGTCAATGCCTCGGCCGGGCGATACAACACCCTGCACCTGCCGGAACGGCATGCCGGGGTAGCGCTACCGGATGTTGAGCTCATCGACATGCGGACGGATAAACTGCCGGCGGCGCGATGGATATCTCCCACACTCCGAGAAGCCCTGCGGAAAACCTTCGACAAGGGCGAGCAGGCAATGCTGTTCCTGAACCGGCGCGGGTATGCCCCGCTTACCCTCTGTCGCGATTGCGGCCATCGGCTACAGTGCCCGAACTGTAGCGCCTGGATGGTGGACCACCGATTGTTGGGCCGTCTCCAGTGCCACCACTGCGGTTATTCCATGTCCCTGCCCCATAAATGCCCGGCCGAAACCTGTGGTGCAGAAGATTCCTTCGTCGCCTGTGGCCCGGGTGTCGAGCGTCTGGCCGAGGAGCTCACCACCCTGTTTCCCGATATTCGACACACCCTGGCGGCCAGCGACACGATCCACAGTCCCCGCACCGCGGAAGCGCTTGTCCGGGCCATTGAAAACCATGATGTCGACGTCATTGTCGGTACTCAAATCGTTGCCAAGGGATATCATTTCCCCTTGCTCACGCTGGTCGGTGTGGTGGACGCGGATTTGGGATTGTCCGGCGGTGATCTTCGGGCGGCGGAACGGACCTACCAGTTGCTCTATCAGGTCGCGGGGCGGGCCGGGCGGGCCCAGCATCCGGGGCGGGTCATGCTGCAAACCTACCTGCCCGAACACCCGGTGATGGCCGCCCTGGCTTCCGCTGATCGCCGCACCTTTATGGCCACGGAAACCCGCGCCCGCAAGGCCACCGGCATGCCCCCCTTTGGCCGGTTGGCGGCGTTGATCGTATCGGGAAAGGATGAAGCCCGCGTCGATAAGGCTGCATCAGCGCTCGGGCGCGCCGCGCCGCGGCACGAAGGCGTTCAGGTGTTCGGCCCGGCACCAGCGCCCATATCCCTGTTACGGGGCCGCCACCGGCGTCGCTTGTTGCTGAAGGCAAAAAAAGATGTGCCGGTCCAGGCAATCCTGAAGCAGTGGATACGAAGCGCTCGCATTCCAAAAAAAATCCGGGTCCAGGTGGATGTGGACCCTTACAGTTTTATGTAGCTGGTTTATGCTGCTTGAGCGGGCGCAAACCGCCCCATTAATCGTCAGATAATATCGATATTATGCTCGTAGTAGGGTGTCTTTCCGGGGTTGGGCGGAATCCCGGGTTCACCATTGCCATAGATAAAGACTTCGGGCACAACCGGTCGGGGTGGATTGCTCTCCAGCCACAATCGTAGCAAGTGCCGTTTCCTGGCCGGATCATCGCCATCTTCAAATGCCGTCCGGGCATGGAGGACCGTATAATTGTTGGCAACCACGCATTCGCCGGGGCCGAGCGTGAACCTGAAGCCGATACCGTCGGTTTTCGCCAGTTCCTCAAACATGCCGAGCGCGGCGCGGTCATCCGGTTCCAGCGCCAGGTCCGGATATTCATCGGCGGCTATTTCAATGTACTGACGCACGATCCGGCAACTGACAAGGCCATCCTTTTCACTGTAAACCGGAACCCGATGGGGGGTGATCGGATCAAATCCTTCGGGTTGCTCACCAAACCGGTGCCACTTGTACCCCTTGTAGAGTCGCGCCAGAAGATCCGGCCTCTTGCAGCGCATGATTTCGTGTACGGTCTGGGAGCTGGCAAAGATGCTTTCACCGCCGGTTTCCGCCGGATGCAGGCATAAAAACGCCAGGATATCCGCCGGGTCTGTATGGGGTGTTAGTTCCTCGCTATTGCGATAGGCCCGGGCTTGTTTGTCTTTGCCTGATACGTCGATGACGTGCCCGAGACGGTCGCCCATGACGCTCTGTGAGACCGGACGCCCCAGATGCAGGCCAACGGCCCAGTAAAAAATCTCATTTTCCTGCAAGGAGAGCTGATCGACCGGAAAACCGCACAGGATCACCATACCGCGCCCGTCGAGAATTTCCTGCCTGACCGCCGTTAACTGGCCCGCCAGCGCGCTCAAGGGTATATCGTCCTGCGTCAAATCAACGGCATTGCGACCGTTTTCCGCCAGCTCCCGCACCCGCGAAAGCGAGGCCGCGACAGCCTGTTCATCCAGATCGACGGCAACATCGGATTTCGAGGAAAAATCCGAGCCCTGCCACTGGGTTGCCTGGGGTAACCTGGCAAAGTCCTGTGACATTTCAGTCCCTCTCTCAGCCGCTGAAATCCGTGATCTTGCGGCCAGCACGATACCCCTGATCAGATTTTTGGGGAAGCCCTTTCAGATCGGCGACAGGCTGGGGAAAAAGTGCGGCTTGTCCGCTTGAAAGCCCCTTAACAGTGTGGTACGTCAACCACAGCTTCCCCGGAATCCGGGGAAGCACAGTGTTTGTTGCGCCCCGATTTGTCGCGTTCAGGGAAATTCGGGCGTGAATTGAAACAAAATTGAAAAAATAAGAACGAAGAGGCTTCCCAGGTGACTGCTCAATCTACTGGTCAATCTACTGGCCTTGCCGGACGATACGCTGCCGCGTTATTCGATCTGGCCGAGCGGGAAAAGGCTCTGGATGCCGTGGCGGAAGATTTGTCTGTACTGGGCCATATGATTGACGACAGCGAAGATTTGCAACGGCTTGTCCGCTCACCGGTGATTTCCCGGGAAGATCAGCAAAAAGCCGTCCTCGCCGTGGCCGAAAAAGCAGGCATGAACCCCCTGACACGGAATTTTCTGGGTGTGCTCGCCGACAACCGGCGGCTGTTTGCCCTCAAAGACATGATCGGTGCCTACCAGGCCATTCTCGCGGCGCGGCGCGGCGAAGCGACGGCGGAAGTTATCTCCGCCAAACCGCTAACGGATGCCCAGATGTCGTCTCTCACCGATACATTGAAACAGGCTGTCGGCACAAAAGTCGCTGTTGAAGCCAAAGTTGATGCCGGCTTGCTCGGCGGGCTGATCGTCAAAGTCGGCTCACGGATGGTCGATAGTTCACTAAATACGAAGCTGCAACAGCTTCGCCTCGTCATGAAAGGGGTTGGATAATGCAAATCCAGGCTGCGGAAATCTCTGCAATCCTCAAACAACAAATCGCCAATTTCGGCACCGAAGCCGAAGTCGCCGAAGTCGGTCAGGTTCTGTCCGTCGGTGACGGGATTGCCCGTGTCTATGGTCTCGACCAGGTACAGGCCGGTGAGATGGTTGAATTCCCCGGTGGCATCAAAGGCATGGCCCTGAACCTCGAAACCGACAACGTCGGGATCGTTATTTTCGGCGATGACCGTAACATTAAGGAAGGCGACACCGTTAAACGGACCGGGGCCATCGTTGACGTGCCGGTGGGCATGGGCATGCTGGGGCGTGTTGTTGACGGCCTCGGCAACCCGATTGACGGCAAAGGTCCGCTGGAAGACGTGACCCGGACCCGTGTGGAAGTGAAAGCACCGGGTATTATCCCCCGTAAATCCGTACATGAACCCATGCAAACCGGCCTCAAAGCCATCGACAGCCTGATTCCGGTTGGGCGTGGACAGCGCGAGCTGATCATTGGTGACCGTCAAACCGGTAAAACCGCCGTTATCATCGACACTATCATCAACCAGAAGTCCATCAACGAAAGCGACAACGAGAGCGATAAGCTGTTCTGCGTTTACGTGGCCGTGGGTCAGAAACGCTCAACCGTTGCCCAGTTGGTGAAAACCCTGGAAGACTATGATGCGCTGAAGTACTCCATCGTTGTTGCGGCAACCGCCTCTGATCCGGCCCCGTTGCAGTTCCTGGCTCCCTACACAGGATGCGCCATGGGTGAGTTCTTCCGCGACAATGGCAAGCACGCCGTTATCTTCTATGATGATCTCTCCAAACAGGCCGTGGCCTATCGTCAGATGTCCTTGCTGCTTCGTCGTCCGCCGGGACGTGAGGCCTATCCGGGTGACGTTTTCTATCTGCATTCCCGTCTATTGGAACGTGCGGCGAAAATGGGTGACGACGCCGGTAACGGCTCACTGACCGCCCTGCCAGTTATTGAAACCCAGGCCGGTGACGTTTCCGCCTACATTCCAACCAACGTGATCTCCATCACCGATGGACAGATTTTTCTGGAAACGGAATTGTTCTATAAAGGCATTCGTCCGGCAGTAAACGTGGGGCTGTCCGTGTCTCGTGTGGGATCGGCAGCCCAGGTGAAAGCCATGAAACAGGTTGCCGGCTCCATTAAGCTGGAACTGGCACAGTACCGTGAAATGGCGGCTTTCGCACAGTTTGCCTCTGATCTTGATGCCTCCACCCAGCAATTGCTGGCCCGTGGTTCGCGCCTGACGGAGCTGTTGAAACAGCCCCAGTACACACCCATGAAAGTTGAAGAGCAGGTCTGCTCCATCTTCGCCGGTGTGAATGGCTACCTTGACGGCATCGCCGTGGATCAGGTTACCCGCTTTGAACAGCACTACATGGACACCCTTCGTGACAAGGGTGCCGATATCCTGGCCGCCGTCCGCAGTGAAAAAGTTCTGTCGGAAGAAACCGAAGGCAAGCTGAAAGCTTTCCTCGACGATTTCGTCAAAACCTTCGCCTGATTGTTGGGGCATTGAAAGAAACCGATAACAACGGACCCTTGTTGAATGCCTAGTCTAAAGGACCTCAAAGTCAGGATCGGAAGCGTTAAATCAACGCAGAAGATCACCTCGGCCATGAAAATGGTCGCGGCGGCCAAGTTGCGCCGGGCGCAGGAGGCCGCAGAATCCGCCCGTCCCTATGCGGAACGCATGGAGCGGATGCTGAATTCCGTGGCCGCCAGTGTGGCCGGTGCCGACGGTGCCCCCGCGCTGCTCGCGGGTACGGGAAAATCCGATACCCACCTGTTGGTGATCTGCACAGCCGATCGCGGCCTGTGCGGCGGCTTTAACGGCTCGATCACCCGGCAGGCCCGAAAATCCGCCAATGAGCTTATGGCCCAGGGCAAAACCGTGAAAATGCTGTTTGTTGGCCGCAAGGCCCATGACGTCATGAAACGTGAATACCAAAACAACGTGGTTGACGCCGTGACCGGTCTCGGGCGCCGCGGTATCGACTATCACGAAGCCAAAGGCGTTGCCGAGCGCATCATTGAGATGTTTGACGCCGGCGCATTCGACGTTTGCACAATCATCTTCAACCGCTTTCAGTCCGCCATGACCCAAATCGTGACGGAACAGCAGCTGATCCCCTTTTCTCCACCCGAAAGTGATGGTGAAGAAGAAGCGGTCAGCGGCCCGCAGCCGGTTTACCTGTATGAACCGGATGAAGATGAAATCATCGAAGAACTGCTGCCCCGGAATATGGGCGTTCAGGTCTTTCAGGCCCTGCTTGAGAATTCAGCTTCTGAGCACGGCGCACGGATGACCGCCATGGACAATGCCACCCGCAACGCGGGCGAAATGATCGACAACCTGACCCTGATCTACAACCGCTCACGTCAAGCTGTTATCACCAAAGAACTTATTGAAATTATTTCCGGCGCCGAGGCGCTGTAAAACGGGTCTCCTGATCCGCTGTTAAAGGGAACCAGAGAAATGGCAAATAATAACGTAGGTACGATTTCCCAGGTTATGGGCGCTGTCGTGGACGTTCGGTTTGAGGGCGATCTGCCACCGATCCTGAACGCTCTCGATTGCCGGAATGATGGCAAGCGGCTCGTTTTGGAAGTGGCACAGCACCTCGGTGAAAATGTTGTTCGCACCATTGCCATGGATGCGACCGAAGGTCTGCAACGGGGACAGGAAGTTTCCGACACCGGACAGGCTATCGCCGTTCCTGTGGGCCCGGGAACGCTCGGTCGGATCATGAACGTCGTGGGTGAGCCCATCGATGAACGCGGTGATCTGGATACCTCCAAAATGGCTCCGATCCACGCCCCGGCCCCCGAATTTCAGGACCAGGCCACGGAAACGGAAATTCTGACCACGGGTATCAAGGTTGTTGACCTCATCAGCCCCTACGCCAAAGGCGGTAAGATCGGCCTATTCGGCGGTGCCGGTGTGGGCAAAACCGTTCTGATCATGGAACTCATCAACAACGTGGCCAAGGGCCACGGTGGTTACTCCGTGTTTGCCGGGGTTGGCGAGCGTACCCGTGAAGGGAACGACCTGTATCACGAAATGATCGAATCTGGCGTTATCGACTTGGAAGGCAGCGGTTCCAAAGCCGCCCTCGTTTACGGTCAGATGAACGAACCACCGGGCGCCCGTGCCCGTGTGGCCCTGACCGGACTGACCCAGGCCGAATACTTCCGTGATGAAGAAGGCCAGGACGTGCTGTTCTTCGTGGACAACATCTTCCGCTTTACCCAGGCCGGTTCAGAAGTGTCCGCTCTGCTAGGCCGTATTCCGTCCGCTGTGGGTTACCAGCCGACTCTGGCCACCGACATGGGATCCATGCAGGAGCGTATCACCTCCACCAACAAAGGCTCGATCACCTCTGTGCAGGCCATTTACGTGCCTGCTGACGATTTGACCGATCCGGCACCGGCAACATCGTTTGCCCACCTTGATGCCACCACGGTTCTGAGCCGTCAGATCGCCGAGCTCGGCATCTACCCGGCTGTGGACCCGCTGGACTCCACGTCCCGTATTCTGGACCCGCGCATCATCGGTGAAGAACACTATGGCGTTGCAACCAGCGTTCAGCAGGTTCTGCAAACCTATAAATCCCTACAGGACATCATCGCCATTCTGGGTATGGACGAACTGTCGGAAGAAGACAAACTGACCGTTGCCCGTGCCCGCAAGATTCAGCGCTTCCTGAGCCAGCCGTTCCACGTGGCCGAGGTCTTCACCGGCACACCGGGTGTTCTGGTGTCCCTCGAAGATACGATCCGCGGCTTTAAAGGTATTGTTGACGGCGAATACGATCACATCCCCGAAGCCGCCTTCTACATGGTCGGCACTATTGAGGAAGTGCTCGAAAAAGCCAAGAAGATGGCGGCGGAAGCCGCGTAAGCAATATTCGGTCTGGAGGACTGAAGCATGGCCGAAACGGTTGAATTTGAACTGGTATCACCGGCAAAACTGCTCAAATCGGAAGCGGTTGAGATGGTTGTGGTGCCGGGTGGTGACGGCGACATCGGTGTTCTGCCGGGCCACTCCCTGCTCATCACCACGGTACGTCCCGGTGTGATCGACATTCACGAAGGCGGCAAGGTTCGGGAAAGCATCTTTGTCGAGGGCGGGTTCTGTGAAGTATCCCCGGAACGCTGCACGGTTCTCGCCGAACAAGCCATACTGCTCGGCGATCTGGACCGTGGGGCCGCTGAGGCACGCCTGAACGAAGCCAATGCGGCATTGTCGAGCGCCGCCGATGCCGACAAAGCCGCCGCCGAAGTAGAAGTCAAAAAAGCCGAGGCCATGGTCGCCGCGGCAAGCGCAGCCTGACCTCACAAGGCATGAGCAATTCAAAAGGGCGCTGACAGGTTCAGCGCCCTTATTTTATGCAACGACTTCATGGCAACCATCCACTTTTAATTCCTCTGGGATAAGTGCCATGTGGTGTATGTGTTCATACGCTGACCAGGTGGCGCGCTTACCCGATGGGTTACAGATATCCAGGGCCTTTCCAAAAAACTGCTCGCCCTCGTTGTTATCGACAATCCCCCCGCGCCGCTCTGGTTTTGGGGATTTTCGGCTGAACGACGCGTTCATGCCGGGCGGGGCGGGGCGGTCGGGAAGGTTTTGGGCATGGCCGCGGAGGGTGAATTGGTTGCGGGCATGACCGCGAAAAAGAACCAGACATCCTCATCGGCGATATAGGATAGGGACGTATTCGCCGGGATCCAGAGCGTATCACCCGGACCGGCATGGTATATTTCATCACCGATTTTCAGCTGAAAGTTCCCCTTGTGGATGAACAGGAATTCATCATAGGTGACCGTCCACGCCATGTTGCACCCCGCCCCAAAGACGCCATACCCACCACCCATGGTGTCGCTGTTGCTCACGTTCACAAAAGCATGGACCGCGGCGGGTACATCCCCGCTCATGGTGAAATCCTGGTCCTGGGCTCTGAATAGTTGTACGCCTGACATGGCTTCCTCCGCCTGTATTTCGTTTTTGGGTGCACGTCATATCTTTCCGGCCAGCCCCTGACGCGTGGGAGAGTTACACGCCAACTCTTCGCCGGGTTTTCTTTTTCTTGTTCCGATCCTTGCCGGAATGTTTCCAGGCCTTACCGGCGGCGCGGGGCGCAATACCTGGGCGGTCGAGACCAAGCTCCACGGCTTCGAGACGGCGGATTTCGTCGCGCAGGCGGGCCGCTTCCTCGAATTCCAGATTGGCGGCGGCTTCCTGCATGCGTTTTTCGATATCCTGCAGGTGAGCGCGCAGGTTGTGGCCGACCAGTTCCGTATCGCCGGAAACACCCGTATCCACGGTAACGTAGTCGCCCTCGTAGACGCTTTCCAGAACATCCGAAATGCCCTTTTTCACGCTTTCCGGGGTGATACCATGGGCTTCGTTGTAGGCCTGCTGTTTCTCTCGGCGGCGGTTGGTTTCGCCAATGGCATATTCCAGGGACTCCGTCATCCGGTCCGCATAGAGGATCACCCGACCGTCCACATTCCGCGCCGCCCGGCCGATGGTCTGAACCAGTGACGTTTTCGAGCGCAGGAAACCCTCCTTATCCGCGTCCAGTATGGCGACCAGCGCGCATTCCGGGATATCCAGGCCTTCCCGCAGCAGGTTGATACCGACTAGCACGTCAAACGCGCCAAGACGTAAATCTCTAATAATTTCAATACGTTCTAGGGTATCAATGTCGGAATGCATGTAACGCACGCGCACCCCGTGTTCGTGCAGATACTCGGTCAGGTCCTCGGCCATGCGTTTGGTGAGCGTGGTGACCAGTGTCCGTAAGCCCTTGGCGGCAACCTCGCGAACTTCGCCCAACAGGTCATCCACCTGGGTCTCGACCGGGCGGACAATACATTCCGGATCGATCAGGCCGGTGGGGCGCACCACCTGTTCGGTGAAGACACCGCCCGTACGGGCCATTTCCCACGGGCCCGGCGTGGCGGAAACGAAGATGGTTTGCGGGCGCATGTGCTCCCATTCCTCAAACTTCAGGGGGCGGTTGTCCACGCAACTGGGCAGTCGGAACCCGAAATCCGCCAGCGTGCTTTTGCGGTTGAAATCACCCCGGAACATACCGCCGATTTGAGGCACCGCGACGTGACTTTCATCCACCACCACGAGGGCATTATCGGGCAGATACTCGAACAGCGTCGGCGGCGGATCGCCCGGATTGCGGCCCGTGAGATAGCGGGAATAGTTCTCAATACCCGCACAGTGCCCCGTGGTTTCCATCATCTCCAGATCGAATGTGGTGCGTTCGCGCAGGCGCTGGGCCTCCAGCAACTTGCCTTGCTCCGTCAATTCCTCGACCCGATCTTTCAGCTCTGCGCGGATTTGCGGGATAGCCTGCAACAGGGTCGGGCGCGGCGTCACATAGTGGCTGTTGGGATAGAGTACGAAATCCTCGATTTCGGACAGTTTGTCGCCGGTGAGCGGATCAATTTCCCACATGGCTTCGATCTCCTCACCAAACAGGGAGAGCCGCCAGGCCCGGTCCTCCATATGAGAGGGAAACACTTCGATCACGTCACCGCGCACCCGGAATGTTCCGCGATAGAACGCCTGGTCGTTTCGGGTATAGCGCAACTCCACGAAGCGTTTCATCAACGCGCGCTGATCCACCATATCGCCCACACGCACCCGGACAATAAGCTCCGAATAGGTTTCCACCGCACCAATACCGTAAATACAGGACACCGAGGCCACCAGAACCACGTCGTTGCGCTCCAGCAGTGCCCGCGTCGCCGCATGGCGCATACGGTCGATCTGCTCATTCACCGAGGCATCTTTTTCGATATAGGTATCAGACCGCGGCACATAGGCTTCTGGTTGATAGTAGTCGTAGTAGGAAACGAAATACTCCACGGCGTTTTCCGGAAAGAACTCTTTCATCTCGCCGTAGAGCTGGGCGGCCAGAGTCTTGTTGGGCGCCAGCACCAGGGTCGGGCGCTGGATATTCTGGATCACCTGGGCAATGGTGTAGGTCTTGCCCGACCCGGTCACCCCGAGCAGCACCTGATCGCGCTCTCCATCGCGGATGCCCTGCGTCAGCTCGGCAATGGCCGCGGGCTGATCGCCCGCCGGTTCAAACGGCGATTGCAGGGCCAGCGGATCACCGCCTTCGACGGCGGGCCGGGGTGGCGGTGTAAAGATTTCCGGGTTAACCATGGGCGTATTATGTCATGGCTTTCGCGAAGGGCAATGTGGGTATCGGCCCCTGGTCGTGGAAACTTTCACTTCCTGTTTGACCCAGGGGTGCGGGAAAGGTGATATGCGGATATGAGCAACCCTGTCCGCAACGATATCTGGCCCAGCATCGCGATTATGGTCAGCTCTGCGTCCTGGGGACTTTTCTGGCTGCCGCTGCGACATATTGAGGAATCAGGTATCCACGCCCTTTGGACGGGCCCGGTTATTTTTGCGGCGCTTGCCATCGTTTTCCTGCCTTTCGTCTTCTGGCGCTGGAGGAATTTCGTCGCTATCTGGAAGGATTTTATCATCGCCGGCGTGTTCACCGGTACGGCGTTCGCCCTCTACGCGGTAAGCCTCAACATGACCGAGGTGGTCTGCGCGTTGCTGTTGTTCTATGTGTCGCCGGTGTGGAGTACGATTTTGGGCCTGTTGTTCCTGGGGGAACGGATGAACATCAACCGACTCCTCGGCGTGGTCATGGGGATTGGCGGCCTGGTCATCATTCTGGGGGATGGCTTTTCCTTTCCCTTCCCTCAGAAAGCGGGCGACTGGTTTGCCCTGATTAGCGGTATGTGCTGGTCACTGGGTTCTTTTCGGCTGTTTCAGGGCGGTAAATCCTATATTTTTGAAAAAACATTTTCCTTTGTTTTCTGGGCGGTGGTGGTTGGGGCGGCGCTCGCTGTCCTGCCGCTGGGAATAGAAAGCGACAGTCCGCGGCTTGAACAGATTCAAAGCGTCTGGATATGGATTGCCGGGGTAACCCTCTTCCTGATCCCGGCATCCTGGATGATCATCTGGCCCGCAACAGTACTCAGCCCGGCCCGCATCGGTATCCTGTTTATGGCCGAAGCCATCGCCGGAATAACATCGGCGGCATTGCTCACCGACGAACCTTTCGGCACCCGTGAGATTGCCGGCACCCTTCTGGTCATCGGCGCTGCCATTGTCGAAATCGCGCGCCCGCCGGACCCGCGGCAGAACAAAATGGCTGAAAAGTTGCCCGCAGAACCCTGAGCAGGCGTTGATTGCGACATGCAA
Source organism: Rhodospirillales bacterium (assembly GCA_963921245.4). Lineage (GTDB taxonomy): Bacteria > Pseudomonadota > Alphaproteobacteria > Rhodospirillales > Casp-alpha2 > JABJGO01. Next base: position 2,490,779 of record CAWUEY030000001.1, read on the forward strand.
GGATTATGGATTGCAAGGGGCGGGTGACTTCCGGCTAATCGTTCGGGCGAAAGCCTATGCATTTACACGGGAAAATAACCCACCCTTGGGATGTGAGAGTCCCACAGGAGTCGTCGTAAAAGTTTTTTTTCACTTTTATTGAATATTTTCCTTGACAGGTGCGTTATTTTGCCCTATGTTGCGTTCAGTGACAGGGACAAGTGCGTCCGCACCACATTCCGGGGTTGCTCGACAAACCCTTTCGTCACTGAGGTTTACTCGGCAACCCCTCTCGCTATTCGGGGGGGGGGGGGGGCGCACTCATCCCGGGCCAACCCATGCCGGGCACGGCGTTTCATAATGGGCGTTCCATGGCGGCGGTGATGGTGAGCGTTGCCACACGATGGCGACTTGCAGGTTGAACCAACCCCAACGCGGGCGTAGGGTGCGTCTGGCGCGGCTTGAGCGCCGCCATTACTAAACATCAATTTACATCAGGTCTAATCCCATGTCGTTTCTTGCTGATCGTCTCTCACGCGTAAAACCCAGCCCCACTGTTGCCGTTTCCACCAAAGCCCGGGAACTGAAAGCAGCGGGTAAAGATGTTATCGGCCTCGGTGCCGGGGAACCGGATTTCGATACCCCGGCCCACATTATTCAGGCGGCCAAGGATGCGCTGGATCGTGGGGAAACCCGATACACGGCACCCGCTGGCACGCCGGAACTGCGCGCGGCCATCGCCGCCAAGTTCGACCGTGAAAACGGCCTCAGTTACACACCCGATCAGATTCAGGTTTCCTGCGGCGGCAAACAGAATATCTTTAATGCGCTCGCCGCGACCCTAAACGATGGTGACGAAGTCATCATCCCGGCACCATTCTGGGTGTCCTATCCTGATATGACCCTGCTGTGCGGCGGTGAACCGGTTGTGGTGGAAACGCCGGCGGATAACGGTTTCAAGATGACGCCCGATGCCCTGGAGGCGGCGATCACGCCCCGTACCAAGTGGGTCATGCTGAACTCACCTTCCAACCCGACAGGTTCCGCCTACACGGCCGATGATCTGGCCGCTCTGGGTGAGGTTCTGTTACGGCACCCACACGTGTGGGCCATGACCGATGACATGTACGAGCACATTCTCTATGACGGTTTTCAGTTCAGCACCATCGCGCAAGTGTGCCCCGCCCTGATGGACCGGACCCTGACCCTGAACGGTGTTTCCAAGGCGTTCTGCATGACCGGCTGGCGCGTGGGATACGCGGCGGGCCCGCTGGAGCTGATTAAAGCCATGAACAAGGTCCAGTCACAAAGCACCACGCACACCGCCTCGGTATCCCAGGCCGCGGCCGTTGCTGCCCTGAATGGGCCGCTGGATTTCATCCCGAAACACAACGCGATATTCCAGGAACGCCGCGACCTGGTGGTAAGCATGCTGAACCAGGCACCGGGCTTGAGCTGTGCTACACCGGAGGGGGCATTTTACGTCTATCCGAGCTGTGCCGGTGTCATCGGCAAGACAACGCCAGAGGGCAAAACAATTGAGGGTGATACGGATTTCGTGACCTATATTCTGGAAAGCGAAGGTGTTGCCGCTGTTCAGGGTGAAGCGTTCGGTCTGTCCCCGCACTTCCGGGTCTCCTACGCGACAGCAACAGACCTGCTGGAAGACGCCTGCACGCGTATTCAGCGGGCCTGTGCGGCACTTGGCTGATCTGACGGTCTGTCATCATATTCTGGTCGGAACGGGTGCCGTGGCGGCGGGTATCCGATGACCGGCCCAAACATGACAAAGGACTACACTATGCATCGAAGCCCGCAATGCCCATACTGTGACGGCCCTCATTTTCTGCGAATAAAAATCTGCCACGCTGAAAAGAATTTGGTTTGCCCCAATCCTCGAAGTCGTGTCTCGTAGACAGAGACTCAAGACAGGTTATAAACCGTTATGGCCAGACGAACCGCCCGCAGGCGTGACGCCCGTGACCCCGCAGGGATCCCGCAACTACCCTTTCAGCGGGTGAAAAATCCACGCCCGCCCGTCGAAGTCTTGTCGGAGAGCGATATAGAGATGATCCATGAGACCTCCATGGAAGTTCTCGAACAGGTTGGTATGCGGGTCGATTGCCCGAAAACACGGGCGTTGCTGAAAGAAAATGGCAACAGGATCGATAAAGACACGACCCATGTCCGGTTTGACCGTGGTTTTGTCGAGGAACAGGTCGCCAAGGCCCCGTCGGGATTTCGCCTTCATTCCCGCAACCCGGATCGCTACGTGGACTACGGCGGCAACAATATCATCTTTGCCTCTGTGGGCGGCCCAGCCTTTGTCAACGATCTGGATAATGGCCGCCGACCCGGCACGCTGGAAGAATTCAAGAAGGGTATCCGTATCCTGCAGAGCATCAACTGCTGCCATTTTGCGAACAATGGCATCTTCGCCTGCATGGATCAGCCTGCTAGCAAACGGCATCTGGATACCCTGTCTACCCTGTTTACCCAGATGGACAAAGCCATCGGGGCTTCGGTTCTGGGTCGGGGTCGGGCGCAGGACTCCGTGGACATGGCCTGTATCGTTCACCAGACTAACCCGGATGGCTTGAAAGAAAAACCGGTTCTGGTCGGCAATATCAACACCAACAGCCCGCTGGTTCTGGATACGGAAATGGCCCAGGGGGCCTGGACCTTTGCCGAAAACGGCCAGCCCATGATTGTTACACCGTTCACACTTTCCGGTGCCATGAGTCCAGCCACAATCCCCGGTGCCCTGGTACAGCAAAACGCCGAGGCCCTTGCCGGAATTGCCTTCCTGCAAACCGTCAATCCGGGTACGCCCTGTATCTACGGTACGTTCACGTCCAATGTAGACATGAAAACCGGCTCGCCGGCATTCGGCACGCCTGAGTACGTCAAGGCAACACTGGCTTCGGCGCAACTGGGCCGTCATTACAAATTGCCTATCCGGGCCAGTAACACCAACGCCTCAAACGTGGTCGATGCACAAGCCGCCTATGAGTCACAGATGTCGCTCTGGGCCTGTGTGCTGGGGCATGTGAACCACATCAATCACGGCTTCGGATGGCTGGAAGGTGGTCTTTCCGCCTCTTTCGAGAAATTCATCGTCGATGCGGAAATGGTGCAGATGCTGATAGAAAGCCTCAAACCCATGGAGATCAGCAAAGAAACGCTGGGTTTGGATGCCATCAGGGAAGTCGGCCCCGGTGGTCATTTTTTCGGCGCGGCAGATACGTTGACGCGCTATGACACCGCTTTCTACCAACCCATGATCAGCGATTGGCGCAATTTTGAAACCTGGGAAGAAGGCGGAAAATTGACCGCCACGGATCGCGCCAACACGGTCTGGAAGCAAATGCTGGAAGATTTTGAGGAACCCCCAATGGAGGCGGGTGTGCGCGAGGAAATGAACGCATTCGTTGCGCGCCGGAAACAGGAAATTGATGCGGCGGGTATCTGATTTCTCAGATCTGCATGGACGCCGATGATATAGAGGTTGCCGTTGCGAAAACCGCCCTATGTAAAAAGCGCCATGGCCTTGGCGATTTAACGGCGTCACCCCGGCGAAACACGCGCAACTTCAAATTTTTTGGGAATCTTTCTTTGACTCCTGCGGGACTCCCGTTAACCTTTGAGGCGATAAATCGGTGTTTGTCGGGGCCTACCCGGTTTGGCCGACCTTCGGACCGGATGGGCCCGGGCGTGTTGCGGCGACGCAACCGGCACCAGGATAATAACGCGATAATAACGGGATAATAACAGGAAATCCTGGGAGGCCAGCTTGAGTACCAAAACAACATCCACACCTCGTGTCGCTGCTATCGTCGGACCTTATCTGTCCGGTAAGACCACCCTTCTCGAAAGTATGCTGATGGCGTGCGGTACCCTCCATCGAAAAGGAACGATCAAGGATGGAAACACGCTTGGTGACAATTCCCAGGAAGCCCGCAATAGACAGATGAGTACGGAACTCAATGCCGCGGCGACGACCTATCTGGACGAACAGTGGACATTTCTCGACTGTCCCGGTTCCGTGGAACTGGCGCAGGAAGCGCTGAACGCCATTATGGTATCGGATATTGCCGTGGTCGTTACGGAAGCCGATCCTTCAAAATCTGTAATCATTTCGCCTGTCCTGAAAGCCCTGGATGCAAATGGCATTCCACACATTATCTTTATCAACAAAATGGATCAGGCAGAAACAAGCGTCCGGGCCACGCTTGAAGCCCTGCAGGACGTTTCCTCAAGGCCGCTTGTCTTGCGGGAAATTCCGATCCGCGAAGGGGGGGCCGTCGTCGGTCATGTGGACCTGGTCAGTGAACGCGCGTTCAAATGGCAGGAAGGAAAGGCATCCGAACTGATCCAATTACCGGACTCTGTTACAGATCGCGAGCAGGATGCGCGAACCGAGATGCTCGAGAGTCTGGCCGATTTTGATGACACGCTGCTGGAAGAGTTACTGGAAGACGTGGTGCCGTCTTCGAACGAGGTATACGAAAACCTCACCCGGGACCTTCAGAACAACCTGATTGTTCCTGTTTTCTTCGGTTCAGCCGAAAACGACAATGGCGTTATTCGTTTGCTGAAAGCCCTGCGCCATGAAACGGCGGAAGTTGACCAGGCCGCGGGGCGTCTCGGCGTTTCCGGTGACGCGACCTGTGCCCAGGTGTTCAAGACGCTACACGCCGGTCAGATCGGTAAATTGTCTCTCGCCCGCGTCCTCGGCGGTGAAGTTTCCGACGGCCAGACCCTGAACGGCAACCGGGTGAGCGGCCTGTATCACATGGCAGGCAGCAAAACCGAGAAGATCCCGAAGGCAGCCGCCGGTGAGCTGGTGGCTATGGGCCGCATGGAGGACGTCGCAACGGGCGATCTTTTGACCGAAGCAGGGGGGCAATCTTCTGAATTGTGGCCCGCACCCCTGACACCTCTGTTCTCCATGTCGGTGCATGCCGCCGACCGTGCCGACGAAGTGAAACTGTCATCTGCCCTCCAGAAGGTTTGCGATGAAGACGTTTCTCTTTCCTATGGTCATGATCAGGATACCGGGGAACTGTTGTTCTGGGGCCAGGGGGAGATTCACCTGAACATTGCTGTGGAACGGTTGACCAATCGGTTTAATCTCAACATCACGTCTGCGCGACCCCAGGTACCCTACAAGGAAACCATTCAAAAACCGGCATCCCAGCATTCTCGCCACAAAAAACAATCCGGGGGCCATGGCGAATTTGGCGATGTGCATATTGATATCAAGCCTCTGCCCCGGGGAACGGGTTTCAATTTCGATGAAACTGTGACCGGCGGCGCGGTGCCCAAACAGTATATTCCCGCCGTGGAAAATGGCGTCAAAGAGGCTCTGACCCGCGGACCGCTCGGCTTCCAGGTGGTTGATCTTTCGGTTACCCTAACCGATGGACAGCACCACGCGGTGGACAGCTCGGAAATGGCCTTCAAAAAAGCCGCCAGCCAGGCCATCAGGGAAGGCTTGCCCGGTTGTGCACCGGTCCTGCTGGAACCCATCTGTGATGTTACCATTTCCATGCCGAACGAGTTCACCTCAAATATTCAACGTCTGGTCAGTGGTCGCCGGGGGCACATTCTTGGTTTCACAGCCAAGGATGGCTGGACGGGCTGGGACGAGGTTCAGGCCCATATCCCGCAATCGGAGATGCACGATATGATCATTGAATTGCGGTCGATGACCCAGGGCGTCGGCACCTTCGGCTGGACCTTCGATCACTTGCAGGAACTGTCCGGAAAACTCGCCGATACGGTTGTCGCCGCCCGACAGGATTAACCGTTTCAAGGCGGGGTGCAAAAAAACCGGGCCATAAGGCCCGGCGAGTTCAAACAGGGAGGTCTCACGTCTGGGAGACGTGGGAGCCTGGGAGGCTCCCACACTCTGAAGGGATCAGAGCGTGAAAAATGCTGCAACGCAGCATCAACAATACGACTATAGGGTTGCGCTTGAGAATTGAGAAGTGGCATTCATGCAACACTGTTATGCATTTAATGCATAGCTCGCGCAGAAGCGTTCAGGCTCTGATGCCGGACCGCATGGCGTTAATCATGAAATCCCGGAACACGCCAATCCTCGCGGAATTGCGTAATTCGGTCGGATACACAAAATAAACATCGAGGTTGGGCCCGCGAATTTCCGGCAAAACCTCAACCAGTGAGTTCACTTCCTTGCTCATGTAATCCGGTACGGCACCAATGCCGATACCACTCTGAATCGCCCGGAAAATACCGTAAATACTGTTGACCTTGAGCACGGGCTTACGAAGTCCCGCCCCGGCTTTACGCCCCGCATCCAGCAACCAGTTCAGATTGGCAACCGGCGGCGTTGCGTCCTCGCCGTACACCACAAGCCGGTGATTATCCAGGTCTTCCGGTGTCTTCGGCAGACCATGTTTCTTCAGGTACTCCGAGGATGCATAGACATGATACCCGATCTTCAGCAGGTGCCGCTGAACAAGATCCGGCTTTTTCGGCGGCTCCAGCTTGATCGCCACATCCGCTTCACGCATGGACAGGTCCAGTTCGTTATCGGCCAGGACAAGGGACACATCGATATCCGGATACATGGAGATAAAGTCACCGATTCGGGACGTCAACCAGACGGAGCCAAACGCAATGGTTGTTGTAATCTTCAGGGGTCCGGCGGGTGACTCCTTCGCCTCGCTGATCCGGGCTGCCACCATGTTCAGCTTGGCAAACACCTCATGGGTGGTGTTGTAGAGCAACTCGCCTTGCTCGGTCAGGCGTAAGCCTCGGGCATGGCGGTGGAACAGCGGCGCGTGAAGGCTTTCCTCCAATGCACTTACTTGACGGCTCACCGCCGACTGACTGAGATGCAGCGTTTCACTGGCATGGGTGAAACTTCCCGCCTCGGCAACCGCGTGAAAAATTCGTAACTTGTCCCAGTCCATGGCCCGGGGGCCTCCTTGTTATGGATGATCATGACACCGGGCCTGCCCAAACCCGGAATGAGCAGCCCAGGTTTCCCTATTCAGCAGCCTGACGGCTCCCGGCTTCCATGTGGGCCAGAAAACGCTCAGCTTCTAACGCACCCATGCACCCGGTTCCGGCGGCGGTGACGGCCTGACGGTAAATCTTGTCCTGAACATCACCGGCGGCAAACACGCCCGGAATGTTGGTAGCGGTACTGTCGGGCTGGGTGATGATGTAGCCTTCGTCATCCAGGGTTATCTGACCACTAAAAAGGTCCGTATTGGGGGCGTGGCCGATGGCAATAAAGACACCATCAACGGGAACCTCTGTAACATCGCCGGTTTTAACATTGCGGACCCGCACACCGGTAACACCCGGTGGCATGTCCTGCCCCACGACGTCATCTAGCACAGAATCCCAGAGTACCTCGATTTTTTCATTACTGAACAAGCGATCCTGCATGATTTTCTCAGCCCGCAACGCATCGCGGCGGTGGATCAGTGTGACTTTGGAAGCAAAGTTAGTCAGGTAGAGGGCCTCTTCCACGGCCGTGTTGCCGCCGCCGATAACACACACCGGTTTGTTGCGATAGAAAAAACCATCACAGGTCGCACAGGCAGAGACACCAAATCCTCTGAATTTTTCTTCTGACTTTAGCCCCAGCCACTTGGCTGTCGCCCCTGTGGCAATCACAACCGTGTCACCGGTATAGACCGTACCACCGTCACCCACAGCCTCGAAGGGCCGCCGCGAGAAATCCACACTGACAATGGTATCTTCAACCGTGTCCGTTCCCACATGTTCGGCCTGGGCCTGCATCTGCTCCATCAGCCACGGTCCCTGGATGGCTTCGGCAAATCCGGGGTAGTTCTCCACATCCGTGGTGATGGTGAGCTGGCCACCCGGTTGCAATCCCCTGACCAGACGTGGGCCGAGGTTGGCCCGCGCCGCATAGATGGCGGCGGTGTATCCGGCGGCACCGGAACCGATAATCAGGACTTTGGAATGAAGAACGTCGACCATTAGCGATTCCCTATGAGTTCTAAATCGATTTCAATCACGGCGCATTGAAATACGCCTCTGCCCCTGAGCAGGTCATGGCCTGTCGGTTCGCTAACGCGACACCGCAACGCATGCGAATCCGCTCATCGACAGAGTATCAATCGTGCTCACCCGTTTTGAAAAAAACCGCTTTATTGCTATTCTTCATTGGAACTTCTCCATTGAAGCCAGGTCTTTCAAAACGCGATCCGATCTTTTCAATCAGGTTGCGCCGAAGGCTAACAATAGGGCGGCAGTCTGATACCTGCAATAGGAGGAAACACGGGATATCACCATTCCCGGGGGATAACCGGGAGGATACGTCGCAAAACCTTGAAATTAGCGAAAAATCACATCAATCCGGGAATTTTGGGCCTTGGAAAGTGATTCCCGACTTTGTAATATAATTTCATGAACCGCTAACAATACGTCATAAGATTACTTGTATCGCCTTCCACTCCATGCAGCAACACAAACTGGACCGAATCGACCGCGTCATTCTGAAAAACCTTCAGAAAGACGGTCGCATCACCAACGTAGAACTGGCCAATCGCGCCGCCATCTCCGCGCCACCCTGTCTAAGGCGGATGCGGACCCTGGAAAGTGAAGGTTACATTCACGGTTATCATGCCGCCATTGATGCGGCGAAGCTCGGCTTTACGGAGATGTTTTTCGCCCTCGTCGGCCTTTCCAGTCAGGCGCAGAACGTCCTGCAGGACTTCGAGCAATCGGTGAGCGGGTGGCCGGAAGTCCGTGAATGCCACATGATCCGGGGCGGCGGTGATTTCCTGATCAAACTTGTGGCCCGCGACAGGGCCCACCGTGATGACCTGACCATGCGACTGACGGCCAGCGACAATGTGGTTACGGTCTCCACGCTTGAAACCATCCGTACGGAAAAGGACGCGCCGGGGGTGCCGGTGTTGGTGGATGAAGAAGCGGACGAACAGTAACGTCCGTCAATCAGTTAAAGCCGGTATTCGACTTCGCAGACTTCGTAGGATTTTCTGCCACCGGGCGTGGTTACTTCAATCATGTCACCGGCACTCTTCCCAATGAGCGCTTTTGCCAGCGGTGCCGTAATGGACAGGCGCATCTGGGCAATGTCGGCCTCATGCTCACCCACAATCTGGTAGGTAACCTCCAGGTCGGCGTGTTCGTCATACACCAGAACATGTGCGCCGAAGCGTACAACGTCACCCGCATGCTGAGAGATGTCGATGATTTCCGCACATGAAACCACCCCTTCCAGCAAGGAAATGCGGGCCTCGATGAAACCTTGTTTTTCCCGCGCGGCGTGGTATTCGGCGTTTTCCTTCAAATCGCCATGCTCTCGCGCCGCCGCGATTGCATTAATGACAGCCGGGCGCTGGTTGCTCTTGAGATCTTTCAACTCTTCTTCCAGTCGGGCGAACCCTTCCGGCGTAATGGGTTTTTTGTCCATTGATTTTCCCCTGAAGCACACGGCAAACAACAAAGCTCTTCGCGCTGCCGAAGCTGCAGTCACACACATCCAATGAATTGGTGATTAAAACTCGCTATCAAAATACGACTGGAGCGGCGCAACTTCAAGACTGTCGTCCATCATGGTCCGAATGGCTGCTGAGGCGGCACGAGCGGCGGTCATGGTGGTGTAGTATGCGATATTGTTGACCAGCGATTCCCGCCGGATGGAATAGCTGTCGGCAATGGCCTGGGCACCCTCGGTGGTGTTGATCACCATTTGCACCTCGCCATTGATGATGGCGTCCACGCAATGAGGTCTGCCTTCCAGAACCTTGTTGACGGCCATGACCTCCAGACCGTTGTCTTCCAGATATCGCTGCGTTCCGTGGGTCGCGAGCAATTTGAAGCCGATCCCGGAAAGCTCTCTTGCGACCGCCACCGCATCCGCCTTGTCCCGATCGCGCACGGATACAAAAACCGTTCCGCCTCTGGGCAGATTCATGCCCGCCCCGATCTGGGATTTGGCAAAGGCCTTCGGAAAATCCTCATCAATGCCCATGACCTCGCCCGTCGATTTCATTTCCGGACCCAGGATGATATCCACCCCGGGGAAGCGTTTAAACGGGAAGACGGCTTCCTTGACAGCCACGTGGTTGGGCGTTGCGTTTTTGGGCAAGTCGAAATCTGCGAGCTTTTCACCGGCCATGACCCTCGAAGCAATCATCGCAACGGGCACACCGGTGGCCTTCGCGACAAACGGCACGGTCCGGCTGCCGCGCGGGTTGACCTCAAGGATATAGATTTCATCAGCGATAATGGCGAGCTGGATATTCATCAGACCCACCACACCAAGCGCGTGGGCAAGCACCGGGACCTGTCGCCGCAGTTCATCCTGAATGGCGTCACTCAGACTATATGGCGGAAGCGAGCAGGCGGAATCGCCGGAGTGAATACCGGCTTCCTCGATGTGCTCCATAATACCCGCAACATAAACGTCGGCGCCGTCACAGATAGCGTCCACGTCCACCTCGATGGCCCCCTGCAGATAGGAGTCCAGCAAAACAGGGCTGTCGCCGGAGACCTGAACGGCGGTCTGCATATAGCGTAGCAGACTGGCATTGTCGTGAACGATTTCCATGGCCCGCCCGCCCAGTACGTAGGACGGTCGCACCACCAGGGGATAGCCGATCTCCTCGGCAACCGCGACAGCGGCATCAACCGAGCGGGCAATCCCGTTCGCCGGTTGTTTCAGGCCCAGGTCCTTCAGCAGGGCCTGAAAACGCTCGCGGTCCTCGGCCAGATCAATGGCATCCGGTGGGGTGCCGAGAATGGGGATACCGGCGCGGCCCAGGGCCTGTGACAGCTTTAGCGGTGTCTGGCCGCCCAGCTGCACGATCACCCCCATCAGATCGCCGTTCTGCTGTTCCGTGTGGATTAGTTCAATAACATCCTCGTCGGTAAGCGGCTCGAAAAATAGCCGGTCGGAGGTGTCATAGTCCGTGGATACAGTCTCCGGGTTGCAGTTCACCATAATGGTTTCGTATCCCGCATCCGATAGGGCATAGGCCGCGTGAACGCAGCAATAGTCGAACTCGATTCCCTGCCCGATCCGGTTGGGACCACCGCCCAGGATAATGACCTTGCGACGATCGCTGGGTTTGGCCTCATTCTCGGCCGGGGTCAGACCATTGCCCTCGTAGCAGGAATACATGTAGGACGTTGAGGTAGGAAATTCCCCGGCGCAGGTATCGACACGCTTGTAGACAGGTTGAACGCCCGCCGCCCGCCGCGTGGCGGCGACGTCTTCTGCGGTTGTACCGCCCAGCTCCGCCAGCCGGGCGTCAGAAAAGCCCATCCGCTTGAGCTTCATCCACTCAGGCGCGCTGTCGGTGGGCAGGCCACCTTCGTGAATCCTTGCTTCGGTTTTCACAATGCCGTCGATCTGTTCGATGAACCACGGATCGTATTTGCTGGCGGCTTGAACCGTATCGGCGGGCAGCCCCATGCGGAGCGCCTGGGCGATGACCAGCAATCGGTCCACCCGGGGTTGCGACAGGGCCGCGCGCAGGACATCGGTGTCGGGGCCGGAAGCGTCTGTTTCATAGCCACCGTCAAGATCAACTTCATTCAGGCCAGTGAGACCTGTCTCCAGCGACCGCAGGCCTTTTTGCAGGCTTTCCTGAAACGACCGGCCGATAGACATGGCTTCGCCCACGGATTTCATGGAGGTTGTCAGCAGCGGCTCCGTGCCCGGAAACTTCTCAAACGTGAAGCGCGGAATCTTGGTGACCACATAGTCGATGGTGGGCTCAAAGCTCGCCGGGGTCTGACCGCCGGTGATGTCGTTGTCCAGCTCATCCAGCGTGTAACCAACCGCCAGCTTTGCCGCCACTTTGGCAATGGGGAAGCCCGTGGCCTTCGAGGCCAGCGCGGACGAGCGCGATACCCGCGGGTTCATTTCGATCACGATCATCTCGCCATTGGCCGGGTTTACCGCAAACTGCACGTTGGAGCCGCCGGTTTCCACACCGATCTCGCGTAGCACCGCCAGCGCGGCGTCGCGCATGATCTGGTATTCTTTGTCCGTCAGGGTCAACGCCGGGGCGACTGTAATGGAATCACCCGTGTGCACCCCCATGGGATCGACATTTTCGATGGAACAGATGATAATGCAGTTATCGGCCCGATCACGGACCACTTCCATCTCATATTCCTTCCAGCCGATAACGGATTGCTCCACCAGTGCCTGCGTCGTGGGCGAGGCATCCAGACCGCCGCGCACAATGGTTTCGTACTCTTCCAGGTTATAGGCAATGCCGCCGCCGATGCCGCCCATGGTAAAGGACGGGCGAATAATGGCCGGCAGGCCGATCTCCTTTACTGCTCCGCGGGCCTCTTCCATGTTGTGAACCATGGCGCTTTTCGGTGTCGAGAGACCGATGGCATCCATGGCGTCGCGGAACTGTTCCCGATCCTCGGCCCTCTCGATGACACGGGCATCCGCGCCGATCAGCTCACAACCATATTTTTCCAGCACGCCGTTTTCGGCCAGCGCGATTCCGGTGTTCAGGCCCGTCTGTCCGCCCATGGTGGGCAGGATCGCATCGGGCCGCTCTCGGGCAATAATCTTTTCCACGGCTTCCGGTGTGATGGGTTCCACATAGGTGGCATCCGCCGTTTTCGGATCGGTCATGATGGTCGCCGGATTGGAATTCACCAGGATCACCCGGTACCCTTCCTGCCTAAGCGCGTGGCAGGCTTGCGTGCCGGAATAGTCGAACTCGCAGGCCTGACCAATGACAATCGGGCCGGCACCAATAATGAGAATGGATTTTATGTCATCGCGTTTAGGCATATTGTGTCACCACCGTCGCAACGGCGCTCGGGGGTGGCACGGCAAGGCCAAGCGCCGTTTCAGGAATTCTAAGGCGAGCCTGTTCGGTCTTATTGTTCGCCCAATACCTTGATGGACCATTGTAGGGCTTGACCTACTGCCGTCCCACGCGGCCAATCCAGAAGCTTGGATTTTATCCATTTTGGATAACTTCACTCACCCCTCCATCAAATCCACGAACCGTTTGAACAGGTAGTGGCTGTCGTGGGGGCCGGGGCTGGCTTCGGGGTGGTATTGGACGCTGAAGACCGGTTTGGCGGCGATGCGAATGCCCTGCAGGGTGCCGTCGAACAAGGATGTGTGCGTCATCATTGTATCTTCCGGTAGGGAGTTGACATCCACACAGAAACCGTGGTTCTGGCTGGTGATTTCCACCGTGCCGGTTTCCAGGTTTTTTACCGGTTGGTTGGCCCCGCGGTGCCCCAGGTGCATCTTGTAGGTCTTGGCACCCATGGCGAGCGCCAGCATCTGATGGCCCAGACAAATGCCGAAAAGAGGCAGGCCGGACTCCATCACACCCTGAATCATGGGAACGGCGTATTCACCTGTTGCCGCCGGATCACCGGGACCGTTGGAGAGGAATACGCCATCGGGCTTGCGATCGAGAATGTCCCCAGCCGTGGCACTCGCCGGAACGACCGTTACCTTACAACCAGCGGAAGCCAGACAGCGCAAGATGTTGTGCTTGGCACCGAAATCCACGGCGACCACATGAAACTTGGGATCGGTTTGGATTCCGTGACCGCCTTCGCGCGACCATTCGGTCTGATCCCATTCATAGGCTTGTGTACAGGAAACGTCCCTGGCAAGGTCCATACCTTCGAGCCCCGGCCAGTTGGCGGCCTGTTGTTTCATCGCCGCAAGGTCCAGACTGTCACCGGCACCCGGCGCATAAGCCAGCACACCGGTGGGCGCACCGCTGTCACGGATCCGTCGCGTCAGCTTACGGGTGTCCACACCCGTCAGGGCGGTCAAATCGTAGGATTTGAGCCATTCATCCAGATGTTTGGCGGCCCGCCAGCTGGCAGGATTTGTGATGTCCATGCGCAACACCGCACCACGTGCCGCAGGCGTCACCGTTTCCAAATCTTCGGGATTGGTGCCCACGTTTCCGATATGGGGAAAGGTGAAATTGATGATCTGTCCGGCGTAACTCGGGTCCGTCAGGATTTCCTGATAGCCGGTCATGGAAGTATTGAAACAGACCTCGCCGATACGGGTGCCCGCGGCGCCGGCGCCACGGCCCCACATCACGGTGCCATCCGCCAGTACCAACGCCGCGTCGGCTTCCGGGGGGCGTGCGTCCGGAGCAGCCACGGCGGGCGTTGCGTTTAATTCTGTCATCTGCGGAACACCTTGAGGCGATTTATCAATCAGCCCCCGCCAACGGCCTGTCGGAAACTGGATCGGGCTGTTGAGAGGGTCTTTTACGCAAAGAATAAACCAAGGTCAAGGACTCTCAAATTATTTTTATTATTTAATATCAATAGTTTACAATATTTTGCATGAATTGCGTTTTTGGGACGGGTGGTATATGGTTTCGCCCTTCCGGCAAGAGCCGGGTTTTCGGGTACCATACCTGACGGGAGTTCAGCATGCTGAGAGATCGGATCAATGGTGCGCTCAAAGAAGCCATGAAGACGAAAGACCGCGCCAATGTTGGAACGCTCCGCCTTATTCTGGCGGCGCTCAAGGATCGTGATATATCCGCCCGCAGCAACGGCAACTGTGACGGCATCGGTGATGAAGAAATTTTGAGTCTATTGCAATCCATGATCAAGCAGCGGCGCGACTCCATCGAGATGTACAATCAGGGCGGGCGGGCGGAACTGGCAGAAGCCGAACAGGCCGAAATCGGGATTATCGAGCAATTCATGCCCCGGCAAATGGACGACGATGAAATTGCCGCTGCCGTGGATACCGCAATTGAGAAAGCCGGTGCCAGCAGCATTAAGGACATGGGCAAGGTTATGGGCGTCCTGAAGGGCGCACACGCCGGTCAGATGGACTTCGGCAAAGCCAGCCAGGTGGTTAAAGACCGCCTCACATAGACGCTGTGCCTAGCCAATAGCGGACCGTTTTCAGTATCTAAAAATTCGACCGCTTGTGCAGGTTTTGCCCCTGCCACAGGAAAAACACCAATACCGACGATTCGCTCATATCAATGGAATGGCGAACCCAGGGCCCGTGATGAATGATGGAACCGGGACCTTTCGCTGCGGGTTCCGCTACGCCTGAGGTAAACACGCCTGTCCCGCCAATGACCCAATAGATTTCCTCCGGCCCGTGCTCATGAGGTGGATAGAAAAGTCCCTTGCGCCAATACCCGAAGCCGATTCGGAACTCATCGGACAGATAAATCCCCTGTGGCCCAATGATATCGCACCAGGCATAGCGGCGGATGTAATCTTCGCTGAAGCCGTCGATCGTTGAATAACTGACTTGCCAGGCCAGTGTCGGGGCCGCCGCCATGAGAGCGTCAAACACGGGTTTTGCCGCCGGATCAAGGCAGTCATACATCTCCGGCAGATGCGGTACTGCCGGGTGATCCTTTCGATCCACATCAATGCGATCCAGCCCGCCTTCCAGCAAGGGTTTGCCCAGGCGTTTGACGTTTTCGTCACCGTGGGTCTCCGCGTAAACCCGCATGGTTTCCAACAGATCGGCGTGCAATGTGTGCGTATCGGTATCGGGCATCATGGGCTTCCTGTGGATAAATCTCTAATCTCAGGGAAAAATAGCGACTTTGGGGTCTCCATTCCAGCCCCAGGAACGGCTATATCTAGAGATGGTACCAATCTTTGAGCAATGACGCGGTTCCAACATGATGCGCGTCCGGGATGTCCTATGGCGTTTCCTCCCTGGTTTCTCGACGAATTGCGCACGCGCCTCAGTCTGCCCGAGATGATCAGCCGTCGCGTCCAGCTACGCAAGAAAGGCCGGGAATGGCAAGGCCTGTGCCCGTTTCACAACGAGAAAACCCCATCCTTTACCGTGAACGAGGAAAAAGGCTTCTATCACTGTTTCGGTTGCGGAGAACACGGCAGTGTCTTCGACTTTGTCATGAAGACCGAAGGTATCGGGTTCCCGGAGACGGTCGAACGCCTAGCAACCGAAGTCGGCATGCAAGTGCCCCGGGACAGCCCCGAGGAGCGTGAGCGTGCACAGCGCCAAAGCACTCTGCAGGAGGTCTGCGAACGCGCCTGTCAGTGGTTTGAGCGCAATCTGCGCATGCCGGAAGGCCGGGGTGCCCGCGCCTATTTGAAAGACCGCGGCCTGAGCGATGAGACCATTGCCAAATTTCGGCTGGGGTTTGCACCCAAAGGCCGGAACCTGCTGAAAGGGGCGCTGCTGCGAGACGGCATCTCGGAAGGTCTGCTTATGGAGAACGGGCTGCTGATCAAACCGCCGGATGAACCGGGACGGGAAAGCCGGGAAACCTATGACCGGTTCCGTGGTCGCGTCATGTTTCCCATTACCGACCGACAGGACCGGGTTATCGCCTTTGGCGGACGCATTCTGGGCGCGGGCGAGCCCAAGTATCTGAACTCTCCGGAAACGCCGATCTTTCATAAGGGCAACGTGCTGTACGGGTTGCCGCACGCCCTGCCGGCGGCACGGAAATCGGGCCGGATCATCGTCACCGAAGGGTACATGGACGTGATCGCCCTCAGCATGTCGGGCTTCGAGAATGCTGTTGCCCCGCTGGGCACGGCCCTGACCGAAGGCCATCTGGGCGCGTTGTGGCGGGTGGTCAGCGAACCCGTCCTGTGTTTTGACGGGGACAGCGCCGGACAGCGGGCCGCGGCACGCGCCGCCGAGCGGTGCCTGCCGATCCTGAAGTCCGGCTACGGCATCCGGTTTGCGGAATTACCCGCTGGCGACGACCCGGACACTCTGGTTCGTTCCAAGGGTCGTCAGGCCATGCAGGATGTTCTGGACTCCGCACAACCGTTATCGGAAATCCTCTGGCGCATGGAAACAAACGGTGTCACACCCCGTACACCGGAAGCGCGCGCCGCCTTGCAGAAGTCGCTCTCTGCCCATGCCAACCAGATCGAAGATCCCACGGTACGTAGGCATTTCCTGAAAGCCTTCAAGGACCGTATCTGGGGCAATGAACGCAGTGGCACCACCAGAAACCGGGGCGGAAAACGGTCGGCCGCGGCCACATTTGCCACCATCACCGGGGTCGATGTGAAGGCTGGACAGACCGACTCCACCGTCAAGAGTCACAAGATTTTGCTTGCAACACTGATGGCACACCCTGATTTGTTCGACGATATCGGCGAGCGCCTGGGTAATTTGGATTTCAGTAATCTAAGCCAGGACCTTGACAATCTGCGTCAGGAAGTATTAAAGACGCTTGCCGCAGAATCTGGGCTTGATTTTCGGGGACTTGCCGACCATCTGAACGATACCGGCTATACCGATGCGCTCGATGCGCTACTGAATGACCATGATATCGGCGACGTGTTTTTTGTTCGATCGAATTCAAACCCTGCGGACGCGCTGAAGGCGTGGGAAGAAGCCTACAGCCTGTTGCTTGGCAAGGATCTGGATTTTGAAATTCGAGAAGCCGAAAGGCGTCTGGCGGAAGACCCGACAGACGAAAACTTTCGACGGCTTCAGTCGCTTAAGAGACAGGAATTCGAGGCATCGACCCGTGAACTGGCAGATGTCTGAGAGAGATTAGGGATTACGACATTGGCAAAGGCAGCAACAGCCGTACAACCAGGCACGGAAGAACAGGCAGACAGCCCGCTACTGGACACTCTCGGTGCCGCCGTCAAAAAGATGGTCGCGAAGGGCAAGGAACTCGGTTACGTCACCTATGACGAACTGAACGAAGCCCTGCCGCCCGACGAGATTTCTTCAGAACAGATCGAAGATACCATGGCTATGCTGTCCGAAATGGGCATCAACGTGGTGGACAACGAAGAAGGCGAGGAAACCGCCGCACCGGAAAAAGCCGAAGAAGAAGGCGAAGGCAAAACCGCCGCCTCGGGTAATGTGGATGAATCCGATGTGGGCCGGACCGATGATCCTGTGCGCATGTACCTCCGCGAAATGGGGTCAGTGGAGCTGCTGTCCCGCGAAGGCGAGATTGCCATTGCCAAACGCATTGAAGCCGGTCGCGAAATGATGATCGGCGGGCTGATGGAGAGCCCGCTGACCATTCAGGCTATTGTCGAGTGGCATGACGCTCTGGCGGGCAGTCGTATGTTGTTGCGCGACATTATCGACTTGGAAGCCACTTACGGTGGCAAGCCGGGCGGGCAAACCGGCAACGATAACAACGAAGACAAAGACGGCGAAGAGGGTGAAGCCGCGGCGCCTGCAGCGGAACCTGTTACTGTCAAGCAAGAAGACCCCAAGAAAACTCGCAAGGCCGATAACGAAAACGCCGCCGACGGTGGGGAAGACGGCGAGGGTGGTGAAGGTGACAATGACGGCGGCGATGAAGACGACGAGGACGCCGAAGCGGAAGCCAATATGTCCCTCGCGGTCCTGGAAGCCAAGCTGACACCGCAGGTCGTCGAGACCTTTGGGTTAATCACCAAAACCTACAAACGCCTTAACCGGGCACAGGAAAAACGCCTGGACATCATGCAGTCCGGTGGCGATGTCAAACCAGCATCAGAAAAACGCTACGAGAAGCTACGCCATGAGCTGATCGAAATGATGGAGGACGTTCACCTGAACAACCTACGGATCGAACAGCTGATCGAACAGCTTTATGGGCTCAACCGGCAACTGTTGGGCCTCGAAGGTAAGCTCCTGCGGCTCGCCACCACCGCCCGGGTCAAGCGTGAGGATTTCCTCGCGCAGTATTACGGTCACGAACTTGATCCTGGCTGGTTGAAGCGGGTTTCCAAAAACAGCAAGGCCTGGGAAAAGTTCGCCACGAAATCCAAGAAGGACATCGGTGCTATCCGTGACACCATAGGTGAGATTTCCCAGAAAGCCGGTTTACCCATCATCGAATTCCGTCGGGTTGTCGGTGTGGTCCAGAAAGGTGAGCGCGAAGCGGCCAAAGCCAAGAAGGAAATGATCGAGGCCAACCTGCGGCTGGTGATTTCCATTGCCAAGAAATACACCAATCGCGGCTTACAGTTCCTCGACTTGATCCAGGAAGGTAACATCGGTCTGATGAAAGCCGTGGATAAATTTGAGTATCGGCGCGGGTACAAGTTCTCGACCTATGCCACATGGTGGATCAGACAGGCCATCACGCGCTCCATTGCCGATCAGGCACGCACCATTCGTATCCCAGTGCATATGATCGAAACCATCAATAAGCTGGTGCGCACGTCACGCCAGATGTTGCACGAAATCGGTCGCGAACCAACGCCGGAAGAGCTCGCGGAGAAGCTCTCCATGCCGCTTGAGAAAGTGCGTAAGGTCCTGAAAATTGCCAAGGAACCGGTCTCTCTCGAAACACCGATCGGTGATGAGGAAGACAGCCACCTAGGTGACTTCATTGAGGATAAAAACGCGATCCAGCCACTGGATGCCGCCATTCAGGCCAACCTGCGGGAAACCACGACGCGTGTACTGGCGTCTCTCACGCCACGCGAGGAACGCGTGCTGCGCATGCGCTTCGGTATTGGCATGAACACGGATCATACACTGGAGGAAGTTGGACAGCAGTTCAGCGTGACCCGTGAACGTATTCGCCAGATTGAGGCCAAGGCGCTGCGGAAGCTGAAGCACCCCAGTCGCTCGCGCAAATTGCGCAGCTTCCTGGGCTACTAGGAAGATGTTTGAAACGGTTTTGCCGCCGGCTTTGGACAACCAAACCGGCAGCCTGGTGGGCCTGTAGCTCAGTTGGTTAGAGCCGGCCGCTCATAACGGTCTGGTCGCAGGTTCGAGCCCTGCCGGGCCCACCACCCCCGCCGAACAAAGGTCGAACCGACAAATTGCCAACCCTGATACAAAATGCTCCGTCCAGACGATTATGCTTATACCCCCTCAGACGGCGCTTGCACATAACACCCACAATACTTCCAAATCAGAGCTATCTGGGTCAGCCCCTAAATCCACCTACGGGAATCGCTTCGTAGCATGATTTCGCATCTTGACCCCGCTCTTTAACTCCGTCATATCTATTCCACCACTGGCACCTGGTTTGAAGGGCCTCTTTGACAGGGTTTGTTACAGGAGGTTCATATGCTGCCGATCTTTGATCTTTCCGAATTTATGCATGGTGACGATGCCGCGCGCCTGGATTTTGCCCATCGTGTGGGTGAGGCCTGTGAGAGCGTGGGCTTTTTCTATGTAAAGAACCACGGCGTGCCCGAGGCCGTCATTGACGGTATACGCGATCAGGCGAAGGCTTTCTTCGATCTGCCGTACCCGGAGAAACTGAAGTGCGAGCGGCCGCACGGTCGGTACCGGGGTTACATTCCGCCGTCCGATTTTGCGGAGACGCCCGCCGACCGTCCGCCCGTCCATTACGAGGCCTATCTGACCGGCATCGATGTCGCCCCGGACAATCCGGCGGTGGCGGCGGCCCATGGAATGCTGATCCCCAACATGTGGCCGGATCAACCCGTTGGGTTCAGGGCCGCGGTCGAAACCTATCAGCAGGGTGTGCATCGTGTCGGTATGGCGGTCATGGAGGTGTTTGCTCTCGCGCTTGATGACGAAGCACAGGGCGGGCGCCGATTTGATGTGTCGGCCATTTTTGCCAACTCTCTCAGCAATATCTCCATGCTGCACTACCTGGCGCGCCCGGATGATGGCAGCCTCGGCCCCGACGATGCCAATGCGCACCATGATACCAATGCAGTGACGATCCTGCTGCCGAGTCCCATCGGTGGACTGGAGGTGCTGCACGCGGATGGTACATGGATCGAGGCGCCGCCGCTGGAAGGATGTTTTGTCGTCAACATCGGTAACATGATGCAGAGCTGGTCCGGCGGCCGGTTCAAATCCACCATGCACCGGGTGCACCCGCCGCTCGGCAAGGATCGCTATTCCATCGGTTACTTCCTGGTGCCGGGATATGATGTGGTGGTGGAACCCGTTGATCCGGAGTCCGTTATTGCGCCCGAGTTCTGTACGCCGGTGCATGTGGGTGAAGACCTAGCCCGGTTCGTGAAGAGTTGCGATGCCATGATCCCGGTATACGGTAAGGAAACCACGTAAAAACCGGATTTGTGACAACCGTCACTGATTTTTTATTCCGAGTAAGCCATCCTATCATGGCTGGTACACCCCCCAAGCGTGATCGCAGGCGGTTGGTTAATTTAGCTAACTGGCTGCGTGAATCATCCTCTGATTTTATATTGAGGCTGATTCACGATTTTAATCGGGATGATTAAAATCGATCAGGCCAGATCAGCACCGCATCCGGTTGGATTCTCTCGTGTTTTCAGCCGGATGCGGGATCGGGTCTCTAGCTCCCAGAGTCTCATGTAGAGTATCATGTGGGATGAAGTCATTGTCTGACTTATCGACCTTGTTATCGCGATTGCGATGGATATGGGGCTTTAATTACCTCCCGCCGGGCTGTTTTTCCGGCCGCCGGCGTGGGCGGGCGGGAACTGAAGACTGCAACACGGCAGTCTTTACAAAGTCGCGGCCGCGCTCGACACTCAGGCCATGAGTCGTTTCAAAGAAATCATGATCATCGGCGATGCCCATGCCCGCGGGCGGGCACATGGCGAACAGTTGCGTGACGAGATCGCGACGGCCATCGATTTTTATCGCTCGGCGTTTGCTCTTGAAGACGCAATCGTAATGGAACAGGCCAGTTATTTTCGCCGGGTGATCAGTGACTTTAACTCGGATTATGCCACCGAAATTGAGGGTATTGCCGAGGCGGCGGGCCAGGATACGCTCTGGCTGGTGGCGTTGAACGCCCGCACGGAAATCCTCGCCCTGAAAAACGCAAAAGCCGCCACCTCACGAGTCGCCAATGAATGCACCTCCCTGTGTTTTGGTGACACGGCTCTGGTGGGCCAGACCTGGGATTGGGGTGAGCCGCTGGAACATCTGTGTGCGGTGGCGCATCTGGAACGGGAAGACGGGCATCGGATACGGATGCTCGTGGAGCCGGGCATGCTGGGCAAGATAGGCATGAACAGCGCGGGCGTTGGTGTGTGCCTGAATATTCTCACTCTGCCGGGACAACGTCTTGACGGATTGCCCATCCATGTGATGCTGCGGGCCATTCTGGACAGTATCTCGGCGGCGGGCGCGGCGGCCACCATTGATAGTGCAGCGGCGGGCAAGTCCAGCAATGTTGTTGTTGCCGACAAATCCGGGGCGTGCTTCGAGCGGGAATTTGCCGGTGCAGAGACGTTTCTGCCCGCCCCGCACGGGGATACGGTGCACGTGCACACCAACCACTATTGCGGACGAGAAATAAATGCACCGGGTGATCCGGAATTCTATAACTCCCGAACCCGTATGAAACGGGCCCAAGCGCGGATTGATGCCGCAAGCGATCATTCCGTGGAATCCATGCAGGGCATTCTGTCTGATCGATCAGACAATCCCTATCCCATCTTCCGGCCATACCTGCCGGACGAGGAATTGGTGGCTGTCGGTACCGTTGCCACCATGGTCATGGATTTAAAGGCGGGTGATTTCCACATCCGCAGGGGCGCTGATGCCCATGCGCCATTTGTGATTTATTCGGTCTGATCCTTGTAGAAACCCGGTCAAAGTCGCACACTAACGGGTGACGTTATCCACGGTCTTTCCTCTCATCATCAAAGGTTTTGAAGAAACCGTTTGGCAGGAAAGGGCGCGGCACCCCATCTCCCGCCATGTGTGGGACCTGATGACGTGTGTACGATTCAGATCGGCTTCGAGAATGAAGACGCCGCGCAGGCCGCGGAGACCATCGTCGAAGCCAGGGCCGGGACTAAACCCCTAGCCCCTATGGTGTTTGATCAGGTCACCGAGAGTCTGATGCTGCTTGCCGTCTGAGTCAAAATTATCCGGACTGAGCCATTGTTCGTAGGCCGCCTTGGTGGCGGGCCATTCGTGATCCAGGATTGAATACCAGGCGGTATCCCGGTTTCGGTTTTTGTAGACTATGCACTGACGAAAAATCCCCTCGAATGTCAAACCGAGTCGGATGGCGGCGCGACAGGATCGGGCATTCAAGGCATCGCACTTCCATTCATACCGTCGGTAATTCAATTCGTCGAATGCCCGCGCCATCATCAGGAACATGGCTTCGGTTGCCATGGGGGTCCGTTGCAGGGCCGGGGAAAAATTGATGTGGCCGACTTCGATGCTGCCGGCAGCCGGATTGATGCGCAGGTAGCTGGCAACGCCGACTGCGTGGCCCGTGGATTTATCAAAGATCGCATGGAACAAAGGATCAAGTCCGGTACAGTCTTTCCGTAACCAGACCTGGTATTCCTCAAAATTCGCGAAGGGGCCATAGGGCAGGTAAGCCCAGACCCTGTCTTCCTGATCTTCTACATAAGCGGCGTATAGCTCGCGCGCATGTGCGCCGGGATCGAGAATTTCCAGACGCACATGTTGACCCTCCATGGGGGTGTGTGGTGGTAGCGACAGGGGTTTCCAGTCCGGCACCGGAAACCCGACGGGCAGGCCGAGGTCATTGGTATGGGGCGTGTCGCTCATTGTTTGTCCCGCCGGTCCGTTGGGAGATTGCTGAAGTGTGGCTGCAGAGACGAGCTGTCCGAAGGTCCAGTTTTGTGGAACCGGACAGAAACATTATTGCATCTCGTACTAGACATTGTCTCGGGGAATGGAAAACGACCAATTTCGCGAAAAAATACGGGTGTCACCTTCATAGGCATCCAGTTCTGCCGTGACATGGAATGTCTCCCGGTCCGCGGTCAGGGTTGTGGAGGTTATGGCCCGTGCTGACCACTGTCCACGCTCCAGAAACCGGTTCCAGGAAGCCGTCGCCGACGCCGACAGGGGATCGAGCGGGTTGATCGTAAATCGTTCCTCGCCATAGCCCCCAAAGGTCAGAGCGATATCCTCCCGTTTCTTGATTCCGGTATTAAAGGTGCGCACGTATTCACTCAGCCCTGAGCGGGCGTGCCGAGCGGTGGTCCACTCGGCATGGCCGGGCTCAATCACTGAAAATGAAAGAGGCGATGCGGCTTCCGCTTCACCAAGGTCTTGAAACGGGTCTTCCGTCTCGCGGATGGGGCGAACGGGAAGATCAAGGCAACTGTCCCCGGTGTGCAGGATCAGTGTTACCGTTTCTGGCGACGGCCAAATGGTCGGCCAGAAGGCCGTTGAAATGGCCAGTCGGATGCGATGCCCTACAGGAAAGCGCTGACCACAGAAATTGAGCGGGATCGAAATGTCGTAAACTTTACCGGGTTCCAGCGGCGCGGGTTGATCATGACCGTTCCGATGACTGAGGTTGAGCATGCCGTAACTGACACGGGTTGCTCTGCCGTCCGGCATCACATCGGAGAGACACAACGCCAGATGGGCCTGCGGCTTGTCGACGCCGAGACGGAGACGGGCGACAGGCTGGCCCAGCACTTCCAGATGATCTTCCATGGGCGCTGTTTCAAAAACCAGACTATTGCCTTCTTCCAGCCGTTGATCGAGGGGCATTTCCGGCCCGCTGCCGTGGGGAAACCAGTGACCCGATGTGGAGCCCGTATCTTCTGCGGACCGCAAACTGATAACGGGGGTTTCATCCGGTTCTTCCCGTTGAAGGGTAGCGGCACCGAGATGATATGTGGCGGTTTCCACATAAGGGGAAGGCCAATCTAGATCCGTGATCCACCGACCGGGGCGTTCTTCGTACTCGGCACGTGGCGGCATGGTGTCCTGCATCCAGGAGATAACTCTAGGTTCATCCATAATGCCGGTATCTTCACCCTTGAGCCATTGATCCCACCATCGCAGGGATTCCTTAAGGAAATTGATGGCAGGCCCCGGGGTGCCGTATTGAGGCCAAACATGAGCCCAGGGTCCAATCAGGGCACGGGTTGGAACGTCAAGGCCTTCCAGCAACCGGAAAACCGCATTGGTATAGGCATCCGCCCAGCCGCCAAAGATCAAGTCTATATGCCCAACCCATGAAAACCTCCAAATCCAATATCGGGAATGCAGGGAATCAGAAGAAGGGTAAAATTGATTCAACATTCGTCAAATCTGCTCTAGGTAGTTTGTCATTTCAAATTTCACGAAATCTTCACGGGCTACTCTCACGGGCATCCGGCAGAATTAGCGGGAATGGCATTGGGTTTGTTTGAACGGCGGGTGGTTGCCCTGATAAATGGGGATATCGGGGAAAAGTATTCGATATCGGTACCTTTTAGCGTTGGGTGTGCTAGCGGCGACCATCGGCCTTGCCTATCTTATCGGGCACCATCGACCAACAGGAGAACTATGCCCATGTCGTAAACATGGCAAGCAACCAAATCGGCAAGACCAATCTCATCGCTTTTTTCGTAGGCCAGATGGCATCGCCAAGTACGAAGACGATTACGAAATTGCCCGAGACCAGGTCAACCGAGCGCTGATTCTGATGGAGAAACAGCACGGCACCCTCCTCAACGGTAGCGAGGAGCTGGGCCTTCCCGCAATCACGACACCCCATCTTGCACAATTGTACTTTGATTCGGACTTCGGACTGGATTCAGCGACCAAGAGGTTTCTGGCCAATACCCTAAAGGCGCAAAACACTATATTCGGGGTGTTTCCCTCCGATCAGCATCCTATCTATATGTTACTATCTATGGGCCTTTCGCTCTGGTCGGTCTCAAAGATGAGGCGGTTACGGAGTACGCAGCGTATATTGCCTCGCAAATTCAACATCTGAAGCGTGTGGAAAACACGGCCTTTATTTGTGCCATCATGTTAATCATCATCGAGACCCCGCTCATTTTTCGCCCCCTTGAGAAAAAAGTTACAGAAGCACTCGGAAAGATACGCCTGCAAAACCAGATTCTGGAACGAGAGAAAGCGAATGCCCTGAAGGCCGCTATGGCAAAAACGAATTTTGTTGCCAATATGAGCCACGAGCTTCGTACACCATTGAATGCCATTATCGGCTTTACCGACTGCTTACTGGCCAACATATATGGCCCCCTAAAAACCAAACAACAGCAAAAGTGCGTGCAGGATATCCGTGATTCCGGTGCACACTTGCTCGGGCTGGTGAACGATTTACTTGATACGGCTGCTGCAGAACCCGATGCCATCAAACTCTATGAAGAAGATGTTCTTCCGGCCGACGTCCTGCGAGCGGCCGTTTCAACATTGAAACTCGTTGCCGAAAAAGCCGTAATTGATGTTGGCGGTGACCCAGATAACGACCTTGGATGACGTTTAACCCACCTCTCGGTGAATGCTCTACATTCACCTGTCGGTCAACGATTGTCTTAATTGCGTTAATTGATCCGAAGGGTCACTGTTGTTAAAATGCCACTCACATTCCTTCAAATACAGCCCGAATTGGGCCTTCAGAACATGATTGAAACGGCGCATGTAGCGATTCGCTTGAGACCAGAAATACTCGATCCCCCCTCTCGGGCATGTACCATGCCCTGACAGGCAGCGATTGATGTGATTGTGCTCATCCACAAAGTGCTCGGAATGGTTGATCCGGAAGTGGTGAAAGTCCGATATATCAAGCGCGTTATAGCCTTTCCAGCCGTCGGAACAGACGATGCTATCGGGCACCACTTTGCGCTCGATAATCGGCATCAAGGTGGCCGATGAGGCATCTGGAATGATCTTTGTGTAGACCCTTCCACCCCGCTTCAACAGGCCGAAAACCCCGACTTTTCCCGCAGAACCCCGGCCGCGCTTGCCGTTGCGCTTGCCGCCGAAGTAACGCGCGTCCACTTCAATCTCGCCGCCAAACAACGCCTCGCTCGCCGCGTCCAGCTCAAGCACGACGATCTCGCGCAGACGGAGAAAGAAATAGACCGCCGCCGAAGCGGTTCATCCCGCACAGCCTGGCCGCCGTCAGCGCCGTCGAGCCAGACACAAAATGCTCCATCAGACGATCTTGCTTATACACACTCAGACGGCTCTTGCGCATGGCTCCCATGATAACTCCAAATCCGAGCTATCTGGGTCAGCCCCAAATTTATATATCCAGGTTCGCGACCTTGAGAGCATTGTCCTGAATGAAGTCCCGGCGCGGCTCGACAACATCACCCATGAGGGTTGAGAACACCTCTTCTGCATCGTCCTGATGGTTGATTTTCACCTGAAGCAGGACACGCGCATCGGGATCGAGGGTGGTTTCCCACAGCTGATCCGGGTTCATCTCGCCCAATCCTTTGTAGCGCTGCATGCTGACGCCCTTGCGCGCATTTTCGGTAATGGTATCCACCAGTGATACCGGGCCGGTTATGGGGATTTCATTGTCCTTGATGGTCAGGGTGCCGTGACCAAGATAGATTTCCTGCAATCGGCCGGCTTTTTCCAGCAACCGCCGGGCATCGGAAGATTGCACCACGGCACCATCAATCACATGACGTTCCGTAACGCCGCGCAAGGTCCGGCTGAACGCCAGCCCTCCATCATCAAGGGTCTGGCCTTCCCAACCTTTTTCATGCGGATCAGCGAGGGCATTGAGACGCTTGGACATTTCCGCCGCAACCGCCCCCGACATTTGCTCATCAGACAGCAAACCCGGATCAAGAGCACCCAGAACGGCGGCCTGTTCAATAATCGTGAGCGGTACGTGCTGTGCCAGGCGCGACAGCAGAACCCTGATATTGCGGGCATCCTCAATGCATGTTAGCAGCTCCTGGCCGGCTATCTGCTCGCCGTTGTAGGTGGTCATGACACAACCGTCATTGACCGCGGCATTGAACAGGTAATCGCCCAGGGCGTCGTCATCTTTTAGATAAACTTCGAAACTACCCTTCTTGGCGCGGTAAAGTGGTGGCTGGGCAATATAAAGAAACCCGCGTTCCACAAGCGCAGGCATCTGACGGAAAAAAAAGGTCAACAGCAGGGTGCGAATATGGCTACCATCAACGTCAGCATCCGTCATGATAATGATCTTGTGATAGCGGCATTTCTCCGCATCGAAATCATCGCCAATACCCGTGCCAAACGCCGTGATCAGGGTTCCAATCTCGGCCGAACTCAACATCTTGTCGACCCGCGCGCGCTCCACATTCAGGATTTTACCCCGTAGCGGCAGAATGGCCTGATTGGCGCGGTTGCGGCCCATTTTAGCCGAACCACCGGCGGAATCACCTTCTACGATAAACAGTTCCGAAAGTGCCGGATCGCGTTCCTGACAATCCGCAAGCTTGCCGGGCAAGGAAGAGAAATCCAGCGCCCCTTTGCGACGGGTCAGTTCGCGGGCCTTGCGGGCCGCCTCACGCGCGGCGGCGGCCTCGATAATCTTACCGATGACTTTCCGGGCTTCGTTGGGGTGCTCTTCAAAATAACGATCCAGAGACTCGCCGATAATACTTTCAACAATCGGGCGCACCTCGGAGCTCACCAGCTTGTCCTTGGTCTGGGAAGAGAATTTCGGGTCCGGAACCTTGACCGAAACCACACAGGTCATTCCTTCGCGTGCATCGTCGCCGGTGATGGTGACCTTGGCTTTTTTGGCGGAACCGCTTTGGTTGGCGTAATTATTAATGGTCCGTGTCAGAGCACCGCGGAAACCGGCCAGGTGGGAACCGCCATCCCGCTGTGGGATATTGTTGGTGAAGCAGAGTGTTGACTCGTGATAACTGTCGTTCCATTGCAGGGCAAATTCAACCGTCACACCATTTTTTTCGCCGTTGGCGATAATTACTCTATCCGTTATGGCGTTTTTGGATTTATCGAGAAAAGAGACAAATGCTTCCAGGCCGCCTTCATAGTGCAGGTCCACAATAACCGGTTCCGGGCGGCGGGCATCGGTTAGCCGCAGTGCCACACCGGAATTCAGAAACGCCAGCTCCCGCAAACGGTGTTCGAGCGTACCGAAATCGAACTCAGTCCGGGTAAATATTTCCCTGGACGGCATGAAAGTAATTTCAGATCCAGACAAAACACCCTTGCCGTCTTCACGTTCAGGCGCACCGCCTGTTACAGCCAGAGGTGCCGCCGCTTCGCCATCCTCAAATCGAATGAAATGTTCCCTGCCATCGCGCCAGATTCTCAAATCAAGCCAATCGGAAAGCGCGTTCACCACTGACACGCCCACACCATGGAGTCCACCGGATACCTTGTAGGCGTTCTGATCAAATTTCCCGCCAGCATGGAGTTGGGTCATGATAACCTCCGCCGCCGAAATCCTCTCTTCCGCATGGATATCGACAGGAATACCGCGACCATTATCGCCTACCGTCACTGACCCGTCGCCGTTCAGGGTAACCTTCACCAGATCACAATGGCCGGCAAGCGACTCGTCGATGGCGTTGTCGACGACCTCATAAACCATATGGTGCAGACCTGATCCGTCATCCGTATCACCGATATACATGCCGGGTCGCTTGCGTACAGCTTCAAGGCCGCGAAGAACCTTGATGGTAGCCGAATCGTAGACGTCCGGATCGCCACCGGCTTCAGGGTTTTCAATGTCGTCTGTCATGGTTTCAGCTTGCTCCCGCTCGCGGTGTCACTGCTGCATCGGCAACCGTGAAAAACTGTGCATGCCCCTCCAGGGCTTCAAAGAGATGATGGTTGGTGCCCGTCAACCACGTCTGGGCACCGAGACCGATTAAAGACTCAAACAGGGCCGCCCGCCGATCTTCGTCCAGATGGGCCGTAATCTCGTCCAGCAAGAGCACCGGAACCCGCCCGCGTTCCGCCGTTGTCATACGGGCATCGGCGAGGACAATGGAAACAAGCAACGCTTTTTGTTCGCCCGTAGAACACATTTCTGCCGCTTGCGATTTACCGAGATGCGTGACGACCAGATCACTCCTGTGCGGACCGACGGCGGCGCCGCCAACCATACCGTCCTGTGCACGAGACTGTTTCAGTGCCGCCCGATAGCGGCCCTCCGCCTCAAGCGCAGGGTACTCCTGCAACCCGGCCTCAACACATCCGTCAATGGCCAGTCCCGCCCCCGGAAAGGGGCCATGAGCCGCCAGACAATAACGCCCCAGGCGATCAGCAAGGTCGAGCCTTGCGGCAGCAATCGCAATACCTTTGGTCACCATTGTATCTTCGAGATTACCCAGCCATGTCGCATCACCGCGACCGTCCCGAAGCAGGCGCGCACGTTCGCGCATGGCGGTCTCGTAGGCGTTCAATCGTCCGGCATGAGCCGGATCATATCCAAAGACCAACCGATCGAGAAATCGACGGCGGGCCGCCCGGCCATCCTGAAACAGACGATCCATTTGCGGTGTCAGCCATTGGACATCCATATATTCAGCGAGCGCCGCCTGTGATCGCATGGTTTCCCCATCAACACGAACTGTTCGCTTGTCCGCGCCGGGATCAATCAGGCCCGTACCCAGATCAACCCGGCCGTTTTCCGATGACATGCGCGCGGCAACGGCCCAGGTCCGCTCATCCGCGTTCGGTGTTCGGCGGGCCAGATCGCCAGGTCTGGCTCGTCTGAGGCCGCGCCCGGGTGTCAACAGTGAAATGGCTTCCAGGATATTGGTTTTTCCCGCGCCGTTTTGTCCGCACAACACAACCGGCCCGGCCCCGACGGCCAGTACCACAGACTTGTAACAACGAAAATCCGACAACATGAGACGTTCGATATGTATAGGGAATCCCGCGTCATGTCCCGCGCCGGGCCGGGCCATCTTCTGATCGCCCGCCTTCTGATGGTCCGCCTGATCGACAGGAGGGGCTGAAGACTGCGGGTCGAGAACCTTTTCCAACAAACTCTTTTTCACCTTAAGGCCCGCCCCCGGACGCGCCGGTTCGGCACGAGAGGGTCAGGATCATTAAACCCGCATGGGCATTAAAACATAGAGGGCACTGGGATCATCGGCTTCTCGAATAATGGTCGGTGAGGCAGCATCGGCAAGGACAAACCGCATGGTATCACCCTCGATCTGCTGCACGATGTCGAGCAAATAGCGCGAGTTAAAACCTATTTCGATTTCATCTCCGTCATATTCAACTTCCAGCTCTTCAGTCGCACTACCATGTTCGGGACTAGATGCCGAGAGAACCAGTGCCGCCGACGACAGCATCATTTTAACCGCCCGGGATTTTTCACTGGAAATGGCAGAAACGCGATCCACCGCATCGCCAAACGACTTGCCATCCACGTCCATTTCCTTGTCGTTTCCTTCCGGAATCACGCGCTGATAATCCGGGAAAGTCCCGTCAATGAGCTTGGAGGTCATCACAGCCCCGTCGAAGGAGAACCGGACCTTGGATTCAGACAATGCAACCTCCACATCGTCGGAGAAATCCTCAATCAACTTACGAAGCTCCGCGATGGCCTTACGCGGCACGATAACGCCTGGTATGCCCCTCGCACCCTCCGGCAGAGGACATTCAACGCTGGCGAGGCGATGACCATCCGTCGCAACAGCCCGCAAAACGTCCGTCCCGTCCCGTTCTGCGGCGTGCAGGTAAATACCGTTCAGGTAATATCGGGTTTCTTCCGTCGAAATGGCAAAACGCGTGTGGTCTATCAGGGCGCGCATTTCCCCGGCGGCGATAGAAAACGTGTGTGTCGCGTCGCCACCCGCCATGACCGGGAAATCTTCCGTCGGCAGACAGGTCAGGGAAAAGCGCGATCGCCCAGCACGCAACACAAGCTGATCGTCACCCGACGTGGCATCCAGCTCAACCTGCGTCCCATCGGGTAGCTTCCTGACGATTTCATACAGCGTATGAGCCGGTGCCGTGGTTGAACCGGGGGCTGCGATATCGGCGGCAACACCGGCAACGATGTCGAGGTCCATGTCGGTGGCATTCAAATCCAGTTGGCTTGCCATAGCTGTCAACTTGACATTAGACAGAATAGGGATGGTGTTCCGGCGCTCAACCACGCTTTGTACGTGACCCAGAGATTTCAGGAGAACGGCTCGTTCAATAGTGAGTTTCATGTCGAATTCGCGCTTCGTGTTCATATTTTGTTTCTGACAGGCACTAGCGCCCTGTCCGCTGATTAGTAATGCCGGAAAACCTCTAATCGATACCGGCGAGCACACAAACGTGCCGCTCGCAACCGTTCAGAATCTTGTCAAAAATTATCTGAATTGAGGACAAGAATCCGGCCCCTCAAGATGGCAGAACAGTATATCAGAAGCCAGCGGAATGGTAAGCATTTTCATGGCAAAAAACGCTGTTAAAAAACTTTGTTTTTCAATGATTTACAATCAGGGCTTGGCCTGTCAGCCCTCAAGCATGCGTCGCAACAACTCAACGTCTTCAGCAAACGTCGAATCGCGATCACGAAGCTCTTCGACTTTCTTAACCGCATGCATAACCGTGGTGTGATCCCGGCCACCAAATTTACGCCCGATTTCGGGCAGGGATCGAGAAGTCAGTTGCTTGGCCAGATACATGGCAACCTGCCGGGGACGGGCAACAGAGCGGGCCCGCCGAGCCGAATGCATATCAGAGATGCGGATATTGAAGTGCTGAGACACGCGTTTCTGAATTTCTTCGATGGTTACCCGGCGGTCATTGGCGCGCAGCAGGTCGTGCAGGACCTCCTGGGTAACTTCCAGCGTAATATCCCGCCCGATCAGCTGTGAATGGGCAACAACCCGGTTCAGGCCGCCTTCCAGTTCGCGAACATTGGATGTGACCTTGTGGGCCAGAAACTCAAGTACCTTCGGCGGAATGCTCACGCCCAGTTGTTCAGCCTTGGACTGGAGAATACCCAGGCGCAACTCATAGGTCGTGGCATGGATGTCCGCAACCAGCCCACAATTGAGCCGGGATATCAGCCGCTCTTCCATACCTTCGAGGTCGGACGGGGATTTGTCAGCGGAAATGACAATCTGCCGCCCCTGATCCACCAATGCATTGAAGGTGTGGAAAAATTCTTCCTGGGTCGAGTCCTTGCCGCCAATGAACTGCACATCATCAATCATCAGAACGTCAACGGAGCGGAATTGTGCCTTGAAATCCACCGTATTCTGTTCGCGCAAGGCACGCACAAAACGGTACATGAATTTTTCGGCGGACAAATAGATAACAGTACGCTGAGGCGTTGTTTGTCGAATATGCCAGGCAATGGCGTGCATCAGGTGGGTCTTGCCGAGACCAACGCCGCCGTACAGGAATAACGGATTGAATGGCACCACATCGGCTTCCGCGACACGACGCGCCGCAACATAGGCAAATTCGTTGGGTTTGCCGACAACAAAATTATCAAACATGAAACGGGGATCAATCGGAGCGCAAAGGTCATCTCTTCCCTCCAGGGCACCGTTACCGGATGCCAGGCCATTTCCGCTGTCCGGGACCTGATTTCCTTTTAGCCCATTGGTCACGGGGCGGGACAAATCCGTTTGGGCATATCGTTCGGGTTGTACCGACACTTCAACACCCTTTACAGCCTGATCCCGACCCGACCACAGCTCAGACAGCCGGTCAACATAGTGTGCTGCAACCCAATCCCGCATAAAGCGTGTCGGAACTGTCATACGAACCAGATCACCGTCCTGCTCACGCACAGTAATGGGCTTGATCCAACTCTGAAAAGCTGCCTCGCCGATCTCGGCCCTTAATTGTTCACTGATTTCCGCCCATTGCGCATCCAAATCGCGCTGACTCTGATCACTCGTCATTCACTTCATTCCCCGGTCGTCGGTTTTTTACCGACTGATTTTCTTTTTGGTCGATTACGGAAATCAACCGATTACACAAGCCAACGGCGGGCGCTGTAACAGCGATCACACGACGTGGAAATCCGAAACCAATAAACAGCAAAAACCTGACTGAGCAAGATTACACTGTTCCGACGTACTTTCCCAACGTACTCCTCTGACGTACCTTACCGTGGCGGCTTTCCATGTGTTACCGGCACTTTCCGTCTTTACCACTAGAATACGACGAATTCATCGGCCCCCTGTTGACTTGTGGTAGTCGTTCAGGCAGTTGGTTCTGACATCTCCTTAGGCTGGATAAACAAAGAATTTCACCTTGAGAAAACGTCCCACACCAGCTTGCGGATCAAGCCAGCACAAAAACGCTTCCTGAAACCCTGACAGGCAACGATCACGCTCTTTTAAGTCGGCGTCACGTTGTCTGCGCTCGGGACAATC
Organism: Rhodospirillales bacterium; assembly: GCA_963921245.4. Classification (GTDB taxonomy): domain Bacteria; phylum Pseudomonadota; class Alphaproteobacteria; order Rhodospirillales; family Casp-alpha2; genus JABJGO01. The sequence goes on from CAWUEY030000001.1 coordinate 2,524,742, forward strand.
TTAGGGCGGTCTGCAAGGAGTGGCAACGGCTACGAGTGGGGAACAGGGGGAAAAAAATAAAATAATTGGTATTGACTCAGAAGCTATTCCCTATTCAGCCGGGCCAGTAGAATCGCATCCAGTCTTTTTTCAGGAACCGGTTTACGGGTTCTATCAAAATCAAAAAAGCCGCGTTACGGAACGCGGCTGTCACAAGGTTTTTTGGTAAATCAATGACTTAGCTAGTCATGGCCTTGACGCGAGCGCTGAGGCGCGAAACCTTCCGTGCGGCCATATTTTTTTCCATGACACCCTTCTGTGCGCCCCGCATCAGTTGCGGTTCAGCAGCACGGAAGGCCGCACGGGCAGCCTCAACATCTCCAGAAGCAATTGCTTCTTCCACTTTGCGAACGCAGGTCCGCACCCGGCTGCGCCGATTGCGATTTACCGCCGTGCGACGGGCGGTCTGGCGGATGCGTTTTTTGGCCTGTGGTGAATTTGCCATCTCGTTTATTTTCCATAATTTCAAAGGGCTTGTCGCCGGAAGCGCGGTATATATAGTGCCCCAAGTTTCCCGTCAAGCGTTGCTTTTGTGTGTTTTTTCTACGCCTGTTATTCGTTTGCGGCTGTCGTGTCACTTACCGGCGACAAGGCAAATTGAACACGCGTCCAGTCCTTTGAAATCGGGCTCGCGAAGATCACCAGAAGCTCATTGTCGCGGCGATACGTATTGAGTCCTGCCTGATACCAGCCGAGTTGCGGCAGGCTGGCTCGATAGAATTCCGCCACCTGAAGCTCTGTTACCCGACCTTCTGCGTATGCCTCCACGTAGCGGCCTTCCGCCGAGTCAAAAACCAGTGTTGTATCCAGGTTCTCGGCCAATCCAGGCATCAGTGGCATATCTTCGACACCACTCAGGAAGGCGGCTTCCTGTGCCTGGGCTGAAGCGATCCACAGCCAGCACCCCGTTGCGACGAGGAACACAACGGTACTCCTGATCGCCATCGTCCTGAAAGCGCGGGGAAAAACAGTCATAGCGCTTATACATATATCGCCGCGCCGGTTGAATTGCCAGCATTCTCGTATCCGGGCCGGATTTGGCTCACCGTTGGCACGATGAGCAAAAGAACGTTGACCGGCCGGATTGGACAATCTGTTTAATCCGCTTATCTACCCCGCATCGCGGGCAAGCCTCGCCCGAGCGATCATAGACGGCGAAGCGGTGCTGAAAGTAGCCCAGCTCCCCGGTCGTCTGGCGATGATCACGCAGAGAGGACCCGCCAGCCTCAATGGCGTCTCTCAACACGTCACGGATAGCCTTGGTGAGTTTCACCGCTCGACCGCCCTGAACGGTAACCGCGCGGCGGCGCGGCGATATCCCAGCCCAAAATAGGGCTTCCGACACATAAATATTACCGAGGCCAGCAACCACGGTCTGGTCCAGTAAAGCCGCCTTGATGGGTGCCTTCCGTCCCTTGAGACGATCAGCCAGAACGGTCGCATCAAATCCGTCACTGAGCGGCTCGGGCCCAAGTTTTTCGATCATGGCGTGCTGTTTCAGTTTCGAAGTCTCAACCAAATCAACAAATCCGAAGCGGCGGGCATCATTGAAACGAACGATGGTTCCCCTATCTGTTTCAAAGATGACATGATCGTGTTTTGCCTCGGGCGGGGGCTCTTGCTCGTAGATCAAAACCCGCCCCGACATACCCAGATGCCAGATCAGGGTCAGGTCGCCCTCTAAATGTACAAGGAGATACTTCGCGCGGCGATCAAGTCCGGAAATCCGCCGACCGGTCAGCAACTGCCCAAACCCGTCAGGGATGGGAAATCTGAGATCGGCTCGCCGGGCAAGGGCCTTTTTAAGAACCCGGCCATCAAGAACGGGTTGCAATCCTCGTCGAACAGTTTCAACTTCGGGTAACTCGGGCATAGCGCCACCTTAGCCTGTCTGTAAAAACCGGGCTATGGTCAGTTGCCTTAAATGGAAGCATAAATGTCACAACACCCGACAAACGATCAGGACACGACCCATTTCGGTTTTCAGACCGTGGAGCGAACGGAAAAAGCGGGCCTGGTTCGTTCCGTGTTCGATTCTGTTGCGCCTAAGTATGACCTGATGAACGATTTGATGAGCGGTGGCATCCATCGGCTATGGAAAGCATCCCTGATCAACCACCTCCGCCCCGCGCCTTCCATTAATCTGCTCGACGTGGGCGGTGGCACCGGGGACATCGCCTTTCGCTTTCTGAACCGCGGCGGCGGCGCGGTCAAGGTCATTGATATTAGCGAGGAAATGCTGGCGGTTGGACGCGATAGAGCTATTGATCGGGGATATCTTGACACTATCGAATGGGTCGTTGGTGATGCGGAAAACCTGCCGGTTGAAGATTCCTGTGTCGATGCCTTCACAATTGCTTTTTGTATTCGAAACGTAACCCACATTGATCGGGTGCTACGCGAAGCACGGCGGGTACTAAAGCCGGGTGGACATTTTCTTTGCCTAGAATTTTCAACTGTCTCCCTGCCCTGGCTTTCCAGACTCTACGATCTCTATTCCTTCAAGGTTTTACCAACCCTCGGCGGTGTGGTTGCCAATGATCGGAATTCCTACCAATACCTTGCGGAAAGTATTCGCAAATTTCCTGATCAATCCACTTTTACCGCCATGATCGAGGCCGCTGGCCTGTCCCGGGTCCGGTGTCACAGCCTGTCGGGCGGAATTGCTGCCATCCACTCAGCCTGGCGCATCTGATCCATCAAAAAATCCCCTTGCGTAGCAGGGACGTGTGGATTATTTTAAACACATAAAATTTACGTGAAATAATTTTATTTTTTCCTTGCGCGGGGTTAATGTAAGAAACCCACACATTGAGTGGAGCGGTGATGATGGAAAACAAACGGGTTTTATTGATCGTAGCGGGCGGTATCGCCGCCTATAAAACGCCGGAACTGGTTCGCTTAATCCGCAAACAGGGTGGCAGCGTTCGGGTGATTTTGAGTGCATCCGGCGCACAGTTTGTTACGCCCATGGCCCTGGGCTCAGTCAGTGGCGATATGGTCTACTCGGACCTGTTTTCGCTGACCGAAGAAAACGACATGGGTCACATTCAGCTTTCCCGAGAGGCGGATATCCTGGTTGTTGCGGCGGCAACGGCAGATATCATGGCAAAAATGGCGGCGGGCCTCGCCGACGATTTGGCCAGTACGGCATTACTGGCCACCGATAAGCCGGTGATGATCGCGCCGGCCATGAATATTCGGATGTGGGAACACCCTGCTACTCAGGCAAATGTCGAAACCCTTCGAGACCGCGGTATCACGTTTATTGGCCCGGAAGAAGGTGACATGGCCTGCGGTGAGTATGGCATGGGCCGCATGGCCGAGCCTGTTTCCATTTTAGACGCCATCGCGGGGTTTTTCGGGCGTTCCAGGCGGCTCGCCGGGCGGCGCGCCCTCGTCACCAGTGGGCCGACCCATGAAGCCATCGACCCTGTTCGCTACATTGCCAACCGGTCTTCCGGCAAACAAGGGCACGCCATCGCGTCCGCCATGGCGGGTCTCGGTGCGCGAACAACACTGGTTTCCGGACCAACAGCCTTGCCGGATCCAGCGGGTGTTGACGTCATACGTGTAGAATCAGCGCGGGACATGCTGGCGGCCTGTAAAAAAGCTCTGCCGTTGGATATAGCCGTCTGCGCCGCGGCTGTTGCCGACTGGCGCCCCGAAACAGAGGCCATGAGCAAACTGAAAAAGCAAGCAGGCCGTGCCCAGGCCGCCATGACCCTGACAGAAAATCCGGACATTCTGGCGACCCTTGCGACCGCCGGCAACAAGCGCCCAGGCCTGTTGGTGGGTTTTGCGGCGGAAACCGATGATGTCTTGACCAATGCCCGCAAGAAACGCGCCTCAAAGGGTTGTGACTGGATACTCGCCAATGATGTCTCTGAAGGCACTGGCACCTTCGGCGGCGATACCAATGTCATTCATCTGGTTGATCAGGATGGTGTTGAAACATGGCCACGGTTGAGCAAGGACGCTATCGCGGAACGCCTTGCGGAGCGGATCGCCAGCACACTGGAGGCGGGTACATGAGCGCCTCCGTTACGGTGCCGGTCAACAGGCTATCCCATGCGAACGATCTGGAACTGCCGGTTTATGCAACGGGCCATGCGGCGGGTGCCGACCTGCGCGCGGCTGTGGCGGAAACAACCATTTTGCAACCCGGTGCCGTGGCCATTGTGCCCACCGGAATTGCGATCGCCCTGCCGGAAGGGTATGAAGCGCAGGTGCGCCCACGGTCGGGCCTTGCCGCCAAACATGGCGTTACCGTCCTCAACAGCCCGGGCACCATCGATGCAGACTACCGGGGAGAGATCGGGGCCATCCTTATCAATCACGGACAGGAGCCCTTTACCATCGAGCGGGGCATGCGCATTGCCCAACTGGTTGTGGCCCCGGTATCAATCGCTCACTGGAAAGAAACAGGAATCCTGCCGGGCAGTGTCCGCGGCAGCGGTGGTTTTGGCTCAACAGGCACCGGAAAAAACCCCGCATCCATAGACGAACACACCGAAGAAGAGAGAGAAGGAGCAGCGTCATGCTGAAACTCTCCCGTAAAATGAATTACGCCATCGAAGCGGTTCTTGATATTGCCTATAACGCCGGAAGCACGCCTGTGCAAAGTCAGGAAATCACCCGGCGTCAGGGCATACCAAAGCGCTATCTGGAACAGGCGCTTCAGCATCTCGTCAAAAACGACATCCTGTTAGGGGTCCGCGGCCCAAGAGGCGGTTATCGGCTGGCTCGAGAACGGCGGCGGATCACCATTGGCGATATCGCCCGCGTGGTGCATCAAATGGAAGTGGCCGAGCGAAAAAAGGCTGACCCGTGTGCCTCCGAATTAGGTTTGAAGGTCGTTCGGCCTATCCTTCAAGACCTTGAGACCGATATGATGGGCAAGCTGGATGCCATTTCCATTGACGATCTTTGCGACCAGGCCCTTAGCGCCAGCGTAGCGAGCGAAGGCCGACAAAATCTCGACTTTAGTATCTGAACAAAAAACCTCTTGAGATGGAACACCATATCATGACAATACCCGCATCCCCGCGAGGAAAAATTTACGGTTCAATTCTGGAAACCATTGGCGGAACCCCGCTGGTTCGACTGGATCGACTGGCTGAAGTTACGGGTTGTAAGGCTACCCTGCTTGGGAAGTGTGAATTCTTCAACCCGTTGGCATCCGTCAAGGATCGCATCGGATTTGCCATGATCGAAGCCGCAGAAAAGGAAGGCCGCCTGAAACCCGACGGAATTCTGGTGGAGCCGACTTCCGGCAACACGGGGATTGCTCTTGCCTTTGTATGCGCCGCAAAAGGTTATCGGTTGATCCTGACCATGCCTGAAAGCATGTCCATGGAACGGCGGAAAATGCTCCTTTTTCTGGGGGCCGAACTGGAACTGACACCAGCGATCAAAGGCATGGCCGGTGCCATTGAGCGGGCAAAGGAAATCGTCGCAGAAAACGACAGGGCAATGATGTTGCAGCAGTTTGAAAACCCCGCCAATCCGGCCATCCATCGCGATACGACAGCCGAAGAAATTTGGCAAGATACGGACGGGATGGCGGATGTGCTGATCAGTGGTGTCGGCACCGGCGGGACGCTAACGGGTGTCGCAGATGTCCTGAAACAAAAGAAGCCCGGATTTCACGTGGTCGCTGTGGAGCCGGAAGACAGCCCCATTTTATCTGGCGGAATGCCTGGCCCCCACAAGATTCAGGGTATTGGCGCCGGTTTCGTACCCGGCAACCTGAACACGGATCAGGTTGACGAAGTTCTCAAGATCGGAAACGAAACCGCCTTTGCCATGTCTCGACGGGTAGCCGCCCTGGAAGGACTGCCGGTCGGGATTTCATCCGGTGCCGCGCTGGCCGCCGCGGTCGAGGTTGGTCAGCGTGATGATATGGCAGACAAAATGATCGTCGCTATCGTGCCGTCGTTTGCAGAACGGTATTTGTCCACACCCCTGTTCGACGGACTGAACACGGAATGACAATCGTAGAACAAGATAGAGCCCCTGAATGGATTTTTCGGAACAACAGGTCCAACGCTATGCCCGGCATATTCTGCTTCCAGAGATCGGCGGAGAAGGTCAGGCAAAGCTGTTGAACAGCCGGGTTCTCGTTGTCGGTGCGGGCGGATTGGGGTCGCCGATCATCCTGTATCTTGCCGCCGCCGGCATCGGCCACATCGGTGTGATCGACCATGATGTGGTTGATCTGTCAAATCTCCAGCGTCAGGTCCTGCATACCACGGACCGCGTTGGTATCCCCAAGGTTGAAAGCGCCCGTGAAACCATCGCCGGTATCAACCCGGAGGTTACCCTGGAAGTCCACCAATCACGGCTCGGCAACGCTAACGTGATGAAGCTTTTTAACCGGTACGACGTCATTGCAGACGGCTCGGACAACTTCGAGACACGATTCCTGATCAATGATGCGGCTTTTTTCGCAAAAATACCGCTGGTTTCAGCCGCCATCCTGCGCTTTGACGGACAGATGTCCACGTACAAGGCTTTTGCCGTCGATGGAGACGGTGACCATGGCCCCTGTTATCGCTGCATCTTTCGCGAGCCGCCACCGCCCGGGCAAATTCCATCCTGCGCAGAAGCCGGCGTTCTGGGTGCCTTGTGTGGTGTCATGGGTTCACTGCAAGCCACCGAGGTGGTCAAGGAACTTCTGGGGATTGGCGACAGCTTGTCGGGCACCCTGATGATGTACGAAGGGCTGACCACAGAGTTTCGCCGCATTGGCGTGCGTGCAGATCCCGGATGTCCATTGTGCGGCAAAGAGCCGGAGATCACCGACCTGAGCATCCACAATGAGCACTGAAGAGCACGCCAGCCTGTCAATCGTCGTCTATGACGGCCATTTCGACAAAATTCACTATGCCCTTGCCATGGCATCATCAGCGGCTGCACTCGACAAACCTGCCACGCTGTTTTTTACCATGGATGCTGTTCGCGCCCTGATGACGGACACAGATGGCAATCCGGCGTGGCGCGCATTGCCGGTATCCCGGGGAACCCACGCCAACGGTGGGGCCATGGATGATGAACTTGCGGAAAAATTCATCGGCACCTTCGAAGAGTTGTTAAGGGCCTGCCTCGACATGGGGGTAACTGTCATGGTGTGCGAGATGGGTCTAAAAGCCTGTGATCTCGGCGTGGAACATTTGCGCGATGATATACCCGTCACACCGGGTGGGTTGGTCACGTTTTTGACCCATGTCTCGAAAGATGGGTCGGTAGTGTTTATCTGATTGACGCCACGTCACCCGTCTCCGGGGCACGGTGTTCCTGCGGCGGCCCATTTCATCAGAAAATCCATGGACTCCTGAAGCGAATAGGGTACCGGTTCCCGGGTGCCGCCGGGGTTCCATGCCCAGTGCAGAATCAAATCGTGATCCAAATGGGCGGCGAGGTCCTTGATGCTCCGCCCGCCATTTCGATCGGGGTCCTTGAGTTGATTGCAGATGTAATCCGACGACTTGCCAAACCATTCAGCCTGCACAGGGGCCAGAGCCCATGCCATCGCCACCTTGGGTGGGGAATGCGGCATTTCATTGGTCGCCGGGTTGGTTTCCCTTTGGGTCGTGTGACATGTTCCGCACGGGACTGTTTCTGCGCCAACCCGGCTATTCCCGGCATTAATGCTCATCCCGTGAGGGCGCGTCTTGCCATAACTGGGGCCGGACCACATGGGCACATTGTCCGCACCCACATGGCAGTTCGAACACCGGGGATGAGAGGCAATCTCATAGAATCGCTGCCAGTTTTCCAACCCCTCTTCCTGACTGATCGACCCTGCCGGAAACGCGTTGATGACCCGCCCGACAAGCCCTTCAGCAGCATGTGCCGTGACAATGCTCCAGATCAGAGCCGCTGCAACAACAGCGCCTCTCAGCATTGCTCACACCAGACCATGGCTACTGAACGGCAGTATATTGATCTCTTGTCCGGTTCCGCTGAAGACCGCGTTGGCAACGGCAGGCCCGACCTGAGGAACACCCGGCTCGCCCGTGCCCGTCGGGGCTTCCATCGAGGGCATGATGTGGGATTCGATAATCGGCATATCACTCATGCGCAGCGGCTCATAGTCGTAGAACTGTGACTGATCAACGACGCCATCCGTCAAGGTGATCTGATTGCGCAGCACCGCGCCTAGGCCAAATCCAATCCCGCCTTCCATCTGGGCCTTGATTTGATCCGGCATAACAGCGATCCCACAGTCGATTGCACAGATGACCCGTTCCACTTTTGCGATACCGCCGTCATCATTGAGACGAACATCGGCAACCTGAGCAACGTAGGAGCCAAATGACTTGTGAACGGCCAGGCCGCGATAGATTCCCGCAGGCGGTTTTTTGCGGCCCCATCCGGCTTTCTCGGCAACCAGGCGCAAGACACCGGCTTCCCGCGAATTGGCATCCATGTTTCGAAGCCTGAATTCAAGGGGGTCCACATCAGCGGCCTTGGCCAATCGATCCATCATGGTTTCGATCACATAAGCCGTGTGGGTGCTGCCGACAGCACGCCACCAAAGCGGTGTCACACCAACCGTGGTGTTGTGAACTTCCAGACGATGGGCACCAATAGCATAGGGCAATTCCTTTGCCCCTTCGATTGTCGTGGCATCCACACCGTTTTCATCAATCAGCATGGCAAACGGCGTGCCCGAAACAATCGACTGACCGACGATACGGTGATGAAAACCGACGATGTTGCCTTCGGAGTCCAGGCCGGCTCTGACCTTGTGAAAATACATGGGTCGATAGTATCCGCCCTGGATATCGTCCTCCCGACTCCACACAAGCTTGACCGGCGCACGACCGTTGATGGCGACGGCAACGTTGACGGCTTCATTGACAAAGTCAGACGTCGGCGTGGCCCGGCGACCGAACGAGCCACCTGCGTAGAGGGTGTTGATTTTCACCTGATCGAGCTCAAGGCCGGCAATGGAGGCCGCAAAGCTGTGGTCGAGTGTCGGCAACTGACTGCCGGTCCAGATCTCCAGAGATGTTCCCGGCTTCAGGTCGGCAACCGCATTCATGGGTTCCATGGGGGCATGGGCCAGATACGGAAACTCGAAATCCGCCTCAATAACCGTTACTGCACCAGCTAGAGCACCTTCGGTATCGCCCTTGTTTTCTGCAACAATGCCTGGCTGATCACCGAGTTTTCGGTATTCAGCCATGATCTGATCCGTGGAGCGGACTTCCGCATTGCTATCGTCCCATTCAATCGAGAGCACCTCGCGGCCCTGCATGGCCGACCAGGTATTGCGGGCAAGAACGGCGATGCCCTGGGGAACCTGTACAACGTCCTCTACGCCCTTAATTGAGCGGGCTGCCGTGTCGTCATAGGATGCGACGGTGGCACCGAACCTGGGTGCCCGTGCGATAACAGCGATCAGCATACCGGGTAGATCGATATCCTGCGTGTAAACAGTTTCACCCCGGGTTTTCGGAACTGTATCAATGCGGCGGTGATTGACCTTGCCGATCAGCGTGAATTCTTCAGGTGATTTGAGTTTTATCTCTATCGGCACCTCCATCCGGGATGCGGCCTCGGCAAATTCACCGAATCCTGCTGACTTGCCGGAGGCGTGAGAAATGGTGCCGGAAGCAATAGCAATTTCCTTCGCCGGAACGCCCCAGGTCTCTGCGGCTGCATTTACCAGCATGGCACGGGCGGTTGCACCGGCCTGGCGATATTGCATGAAGCTGTTCGGGATACCTGAGGAACCGCCCGTACCCTGGAACGGTCCCCAGCTCAGGTTGTTGTAAACTTCCGGGTTCGACGGGGCGAACTCTGCGGTAACCCGGGACCAGTCCGCATCCAGCTCATCGGCCACGAGTGTCGCAAGACCGCTGACAGTTCCCTGCCCCTTATCGAGATGCTTGGAAATCACAGTCACCATGCCATCCGGGGCAATCCGGACAAATGGATTGAACGCACCGTCACCGAGGTTGGCGCGGGCCTCGGGTGCGCGAAAGCCGATGACCAACCCGGCGGCGGCGGTGCCGGTTGCCTTCAGAAATGTACGGCGGCTGAGTTCCTGGTTTATTTTTGCCGCGCCGCAATTTGAGAGATGCTCAAGAAAGTTCATGGATCAGCCCTCCAGAATCTCTGCGGCGCGGTGAATACCTGCGCGGATTCGATGATAGGTCGCACACCGACAGACATTGCCCGACATAAAGGTGTCAATATCTTCATTCGTGGGTGCAGGGTTGGTTTGCAGCAGACTGACCGCCGACATGATCTGACCCGACTGACAGTATCCACACTGTGGCACGTCAAGTTCCGTCCATGCCTGACGCAAGGCATCCGCTTCCCGTCCCTCAACCGCTTCAATCGTCGTTACGCTTGCACCTTCTAGGTCGCCCAGAAAAGCCTGACAGGAACGGACAGACATGCCGTCGATATGCACGGTGCAGGAGCCACACTGCGCAATACCGCAGCCAAACTTGGTGCCGGTCAGCTTAAGTTCGTCCCGCAATGCCCACAACAAGGGCATATGGGGATCCGCGTCAATCGTTCGGGCGGCACCGTTGACGGTCAGGTTTATAGCCATGGTCTCAAATCTCCTGTAGAGGAATATCAATTATGAATTAAAGTAAACTACTCCGTGTAGTGTAATCTTTTTCTGGCTTTTGTAAACTGTAAAGTTTACTCTGTTGCCGTTTGGTGATTCGACCTGGAGTCTCCGCCTCATGCCGCCTATGGAAGAGAAACGGAAACAGATTATCGATGCTGCTGTGGAGACGTTTCAGCAATGTGGCTTTGCCGGTGCCAGCATGGACGGGATCGCAGAGCGGGCCCAGGTATCCAAGCGCACCGTTTACAATCACTTTGAAAGTAAAGAGGTGCTGTTCAACGCCATTGTCGGTCTCATGTTCGAGGAGGCACACCAGACCGTTGACGTGACATATCGTGAAGGTTTGCCAATTCGTGATCAACTGGTGGCGCTGGGCCGGGCAGAGGGTCGACTGTTGCAATCTGAACGGTTCATGAAACTGGCGCGTATGGCCCTTGGGGAAACCATGCGGGCGCCAGAGGTCGCCCAGGCTGTTCAGAAAGAAGCGGAAAAGATGTCGGTCTTTGGTGATTTTATGACCGCCGCCCGAAAGGACGGCGCGATCATTGCCGACGATCCGGATGAAGCAACCGAACAGTTTATTGCCCTGCTCAAGTCCAGGGCGTTTTGGCCGCATGTTCTGAGTGGCGGTCAGGTCGATGCCGGGGAAATGGAGGCCATTGTTCAGAGCAGCGTAGAGACCTTCCTGGCCAGGTTCGGTCCGCGGGATAGGTGAGCCGTGACGGGAACAAGGCCGGAAGAGTTACTTCAACTGGCGACAACCTGGCTCGATGAGGGGCGCGGTGTTGCTGTTTCGACTGTGATGGAAACATGGGGCTCCGCGCCGCAACCTGTCGGCTCAAAACTGGTTGTCGATGATACCGGTCGGTTTGAAGGCTCTGTTTCGGGCGGGTGTGTCGAAGGGGCCGTTATCACCGAGTCCTGCACTGCCATTCAAACGGGCGTACACAGGATTCTGGAATTTGGCGTTTCCAATGATGATGCCTGGTCCATGGGTCTTGCGTGTGGGGGCACCATTGGAATTCTTGTGGAACCTGTACGGGCCGCTTCCGACAAACACCGTCATATAAACAAAATTGTCGAAGGCGTGGCACGGCGTGAAGGTTTTGTGCGAACCGTTGATTTGAAAAGCGGTAACGATACCGTACTGCCGCTGGATACAAATGAGGAAATCGACACTCAAACCACATTCAGGGAAAAGCTGATACCCGCCCCCCGCATTATTGCCGTCGGGGCCGCCCATCTCTCTCAATCCTTGTCTGTCCTCGCGAAGACGGCAGGATTTGGGTTTCTCATCGTAGATCCCAGAACCGCCTTCGCGTCTGATGAACGGTTTCCCGGCATTTCCCTCGATACCCGGTGGCCTGATCAGGCCCTGAAAGACATCGGCGTTGACGGCCAAACCGCGGTTTGCGCCCTGACGCACGATCCCAAGCTCGATGATCCAGCCTTGAAAATCGCCCTTAACTCCAATGCGTTCTACATCGGTGCCCTTGGCAGTCGAAAGACCAGCGATGCAAGGAACCAGCGACTGATTACGGATGGCATTGACGCTCAACAACTGGATCGGATACGCGCCCCCATCGGGCTTACCATCGGGGCCATCGGTGCACCGGAAATCGCCGTTGCGATTATGGCCGAGATAATCGCTGTCTGGCGAAACCATCTGCCATCGAACTGAGGGGGCTAACTGTGTTCTTTGGCGATATCGCGATTGAAGAAACCAAAGGTGCCATACTCGCGCACACAATCAGGGTCGCTGACGGTTCGCTGAAAAAGGGAACCGTTCTCGGTAGTGATCACATCCAACAACTGCGGGAGGCGGGTTACTCAACCGTCACCGTTGCCAGGCTAGACTCGGGTGATGTGGAAGAAAACGCCGCTGCCATGCGCCTGGGTACACAACTCACGGGAACAGGTGTGAGGGCCGATGGCGCTTTCACCGGGCGCGTCAATCTCTACGCAACCGACAGGGGACTTTTCTCGTATGATATAGATGGGTTGAAAAACCTGAATCGACTGGATGATCGATTAACTGTTGCAACATTGCCTAACCACACAAAAATTGCCGCAGGCCAGATGGTGGCGACCGTAAAAGTTATTCCTTACGCGGTTGACGAACCTGCGTTGAAAAGAGCCATAACTTTGGCAGCCAGCTCAGTCCTTTCTGTCGCGTCGTTCAAAAAGGCACGGGTTGCCCTTGTGCTGACCCAAGTCTCGGGGGAAAAGCCGACACTGTTGGAAAAGCGGCGGCGGGCCATTTACGACCGGGTAAAAGCCCTCGGTGGTATCATGCTCACCGACAGTGTTGTTGATCATCGCACTGACGCCCTCGCCAAATCGTTGTCAGAGACAAGTGGTCTGTTCCCGGATTTGGTTCTGGTGTTTGGTGGCGCAGCGATTTCGGATGAGCATGACGTGGTGCCCGCCGCCGTGTTACAGGCGGACGGCCGGATTGTGCGCGTTGGGATGCCTGTGGACCCCGGGAACCTGTCCATGGTCGGAACTCTTGGCACTATCCCGACCATTGGTATCCCGAGCTGTGCAGCGTCTCCCAGGTTGAACGGTTTCGACTGGATGCTGGAACGCGTGTTTGCAGGCCAGCCTTTGGATAGCAATACAATTGCAGACATGGGCGGCGGTGGACTCCTTGGCGAAATTTCCGAGCGCACTCAGCCCAGAGCCCGCGTTGTTGCTGATCCAGCGTCTCTCCGTGTTCATGCGCTTGTCCTGGCCGCCGGGCGGTCCACCCGTATGCAGGATGGATTCAAACTGCTTGAACCGGTTGCTGGCAAGCCGATCATTTCCCATGTCGTGGATGCGGCTCTCGAAAGTGATGTGGACGGAGTCTCGGTTGTGGTGGGCCACCGCTCAGATGACGTTGCAACGGTTTTGGGGAAGCGCGCTGTGCTATTCATCAACAATCCGGACTACACCGAGGGCTTGTCCACATCCCTGCGGGTGGGTCTCAATAGCCTGAGCCCATCGGACACCGGGGCGATTGTTCTGTTGGGGGATATGCCGCTCATTAAATCTGCCGTGATAAACCGACTGCTCGAGGTGTTTTTGAGCACCGATGGTCGATCCATTTGTGTTCCCGTACACCGCGGGAAGCGCGGTAACCCTGTTGTCTGGCCCGCCCACCTGTTCAGTGAAATGGCAGCAATTACCGGCGACAAAGGTGCCAGAGCGCTCCTGCGACAGCATCATGAAACGGTCGTCGAGGTCGAATGTGACGACAACTCTATTTTTATTGATATTGACCGACGGGAAGATCTGAAAAGCTTTTCGGCTCTTGTGACGTAAAAACGTAGGCCCGCCCCGGATAGACTCGCTGTTTGAAGCGGTGTGATTTCCGCGCCAACACAATACAGAATTGACCTTTTGACGCGGCGGGCTGCACCGCCCAAAAGCAGCGTTCCATGACCGTCAGAGCCGTAACGGCACAGCAACAAAATCAGGAACCGTCGGCGAGCACCCGATCGGGCGGTTTATGACCGTCTGCGTAGGTCTTGATGTTGATCAGGACTTTTTCACCCATGTCAATCCGACCCTCAACCGTGGCGGAGCCCATGTGCGGCAGAAGAACAACATTGTCCAGTGCCAGAAGTTTCGGGCTCACCGCAGGTTCGTGCTCGAACACGTCGAGACCGGCACCGGCAAGCTCCCCCGCCCGCAACATGCGGGTCAGTGCATTTTCATCGACGATCTCACCGCGGGCGGTGTTCACGATATAGGTATGAGGTTGCAGCAGTTTTAATCGACGTGCCGACAGAAGATGGTAGGTACCGGGTGTATGCGGGCAGTTTATGGAGATGATATCCATCCGTGCCAGCATTTGATCCAGACTTTCCCAATAGGTTGCCTCCAATTCGTCCTCAATATCCTCGTGCAACTGGTGCCGGTTGTGGTAGTGGACAGAAAGACCGAAACCCCGGGCGCGGCGCGCGACAGCCTGACCGATACGCCCCATGCCGATGATGCCAAGACGTTTGCCATAAATCCGGTGACCCAGCATCCAGGTCGGCGACCACCCGTTCCAGTCCTCAGAACGGAGCTTCCGCGCGCCTTCTGTCAGACGCCGCGGCACGGCCAAAATCAGGGCCATGGTCATATCTGCTGTATCTTCGGTCAAAACGTCCGGTGTATTGGTGACTGTGATGCCCCGCTGGCGCGCGGTTGCCAGGTCAATGTGGTCGATACCGGCACCGTAATTTGCAATCAAACGAAGGTCGGGTCCGGCCTGGGCCAGAATACCCTTGTCGATTGTGTCCGTTACTGTCGGGACAAGAACGTCTGCTGACTTCACCGCATCGACCAGAGCCGATTTTTCCATAGGTGTGTCATCCAGGTTAAGCTGAACGTCAAACAGCTCCATCATACGGGTTTCAATGGCATCGGGCAGTTTGCGTGTGATCACCACGCGGGGCTTTTTAGGAGCCATCGGCGCGTCTCCGGGTTAAAATCACGGGGCCGTTACGGACACCCGTGGTTGTTGGCTCACGCCATAGCAACTGGACCCGGAAATGTCTAGTGTGAAAGCCGCTCTTGCGGGCAATTTAACCGGCAATCCTCTGGTCCTACTGGCGATTTTTCGCGAATTGTTAACATCTTGACTCTAATGCTAGCGGCATGATCAAACCGACCATTTTTCGGGCTCTTGCCCTGGTTCTCTTGTTTACGGGCATCGCGCCGACAGTCTCCTATGCACAAACCGCAGGGCAGGGAACCTCAGGCTTGCCATTACCCCGGTTTGTCAGCCTCAGGGCTGATGAGGTTAACATGCGGACCGGTCCCGGT
This sequence comes from Rhodospirillales bacterium, assembly GCA_963921245.4. Taxonomy (GTDB): domain Bacteria; phylum Pseudomonadota; class Alphaproteobacteria; order Rhodospirillales; family Casp-alpha2; genus JABJGO01. The sequence continues at coordinate 2,540,181 of CAWUEY030000001.1, forward strand.
GTTCAATATCCAGTGGAATGGGTTTACGTGCGAAAAGACCTGCCCGTCGAAATCATCGCCGAGTTTGAAACCTGGCGAAAAATCCGCGACTGGGAAGGGACTCAGGGCTGGGTGCACCAAAGCATGCTCAGTGGAAAACGGTCCGTCATTATCATGGGCGATGTCAGGTTGCTTCGGCAGGAAGACGATGCCAAGAGTCCCATAAAGGCCCGGATTGAGCCCGGTGTTATTGGTCGCCTACTGGACTGTCCCCATGGCAATGGCTGGTGTCAGATTGAGGTCGAGGGCATTGGCGGATGGCTTCGGCACGTGGATTTCTGGGGTGCGCACAAACACGAAGTCTTTGAGCAATAATCCGATCAGGCAAAATCCCCGGCCAGCGCGGCACGAACGTTTTCCGGCAAAATAGCAATGTGGCCGTAATTTTGATGACCAATGCCCAGTGTCACCTGTGCGCCGGGTTGTTGAAATGCTGCAATCTGTTCATCGGTGAACGGAAAGTGCAGAAACTGGATGGATGAGGCCTTGCCATCAGCCGTGGTTCGATCAACATCTTCTTCCGACCTGGCTGCAATGGTATCGCCGTCGATGGTCACCGTGACGGTTTCCTCGACACCGCCAAGGTCAGCCAGGAAATTTTCCCGCCGAACCGGGTCGTCAATTTCAAACATCAGGGTCGCAACCAGTTCACGGCCTTTTGGGATCAGCGGGTTATAAGCCGTCAGTTCGTCGTCGATCTGTTCATCACCGCCCCGTTCGATATAGAGCATTTCATGGATCTGGTGCCACATGGTCTCGTAACATTCAAAATAGAATGTCGCGTCCGGACCCACATGGACACGCCGGTCTCGTTTGATTGCCGTAACTTTTTTGCGCCGCTCCTTACGAACGTTGGCGTAGTCATACATGGGCATGATGTCGTCGCGGGTGATTTCCGTTTTCATGGTGCCGCCTGCTCCAGCCTTGTCAATCAGTCGCCAAACCCGTAGGCCAGCGCCATGAGTTCGACAGGGTGCTTGTTTTCGCCGAGGTCCGGCACACTCTCGCCCAGTTTTTCTATACCCTGAACAATGTGATCCCGAGCCAGCGGACATTCCGACACCAGGTATTTGGATGTGGATTTTGCCGCCTCACGAGCGACTGGTTTACCAACCCTGATGGCTACGTCGAAGTTGTCTTTCTTCACGCCCCAGGCCCCACCATGACCGGAACAGCGTTCGATTACGTTAAGGTTCGCATCGGGGATCAATCGCAACAGTTCGGCGGATTTCTGGCCCATATTCTGGGCACGGGCGTGACAGGCGATATGCACCGTCACGTCGCTGTCCAACGGTTTCATGCCTTCGGCGAGACCTTCATTTTTGGCAATATCACAAATGTATTCACTGATATCACTGGTGGCACCAGACAGCATTTTGACGTCATCGCTGTCGGGCACGATCAGAGGCCATTCGAACTTCAGCATCAATGAACAGGACGGCACCAGAGGAACGATACGGTATCCCCTTTCGATCCAGGGCTTGAAATAGGCCGCAATCCGTTTTGCGTGTTCGGCAACACGGGGCAAATCGCCCTGTTCCAGTTGCGGCATGCCGCAACAGCCGGGATGGGCAACCTCAACCTCGCAACCATTGTGGGTCAGAATATTTCGTGCCGCCTTGCCAATGGCAGGCGTGTTATAATTGGCAAAACACGTTGCGTAGAGAACGACCCTGCGTTCTTCGACTTTGGCCGTTGCCGATTTCGGCGCCGAGGCCTGTTTGGATTGCTGCACCAGAGTCTGGGCATGAAACGCCGGCAGATAGGCATCTTGGTGCACACCGGCAACGCTTTCCATCAATGGCCGCGTGATTCCGTTACCCAGCTTACTGCCCCAGTTCGCCAACCCGGACAGAGAACACCCGAACTTACCATTGCGATCCGTTTCCGTCAGCTGTTTGTCAAAGAAAGGGGTGCCGTTTTTTTTCTGCTCAATGGCACGGGCTTGCAGCATCAGATGCGGGAAATCCAGATTGAATTCATGCGGTGGAACGTAGGGACACTTAGTCATGAAGCACAGGTCACACAGCGTGCAGGCATCAATGACCGGACCAAAATCCTTGCTATCGACAGAATCCAGCTCACCCGTTTCTGAATCGTCGATCAGATCGAACAAACGCGGAAAGCTGTCACAGAGATTAAAACACCGGCGGCATCCGTGGCAGATATCAAAAACCCGGCGAAGCTCTTCATCAAATTTTTGCGCGTCATAGAATTCCGGATCATTCCAGGGTATGGGATGGCGCTCCGGTGCTTCCAGACTACCTTCTTGTGCCATTACTACATCTCCACTTCGCAATACGGGGCTCTGTCACCAGTCCAGCGACGAAAAAAGAGGGGCACGCCCTGCCCCCCTTTTCTTAAAAACTCAGGTGCCACCGGTTCATCAGGAATCCAGGCTATCGAGCGCTTTCTGGAACCGCCCGGCATGAGATTTTTCAGCTTTGGCCAGAGTTTCAAACCAGTCGGCGATTTCCTCAAAACCTTCATCACGGGCCGTTTTCGCCATACCGGGGTACATGTCCGTATATTCGTGGGTTTCACCGGCAACCGCAGCCTTCAGGTTGTCTGACGTGCCACCGATGGCAAGACCTGTTGCGGGATCACCGGTTTCTTCGAGAAACTCAAGATGACCATGTGCATGACCCGTTTCACCTTCGGCGGTGGAACGGAAGACGGCAGCGACATCATTGTAGCCTTCGATATCAGCTTTTTGTGCGAAATACAGATAACGGCGGTTGGCCTGTGATTCACCGGCAAAGGCGTCTTTCAGGTTTTGTTCTGTTTGGCTGTCTTTAAGGCTCATCGTTTTCTCCCTATGGGTTCATGGTTAATAAAACCGGATAATACAGATGAATTTAAACGAGTCAAATACTTTATAATAATTCTAAAAAAAATTTTAACTCATTAACATACTACGAGTCTTCTATTCGAATTACTACATCTACGCGCGTTATCCTGGTCCCGTTAGGTGCCGCGGGCAAGGGCCCCAACACAACATCATCATGATCAATATCCTCAAGCGCGCTAGACCCCGCATGATAGAAATGATGATGATCGCTGGTATTGGTATCGAAATATGAGCGCTCTCCATCCACAACAATCTCACGCAGCAATCCTACTTCGGTGAACTGGTTCAGGGTGTTGTAAACAGTCGCCAGGGATACATGGATTCCCTCATCTACCGTTTCGCCGTGCAGCATTTCTGCCGTCACGTGACGGGCCGGTCCTTCAAAAAGGATTTTTGCCAGCCCCAGACGCTGGCGCGTAGGCCGCAACCCGGCGGCGCGCAAGCGATCAATCAGGTCACTGTAGGGTCGTTTTCCAATCACGCGTTCCACCGTGTTGTATCCGTTTTACACATCTTTTATCCACATTATACACTGTAGTTTATAATGATTACAAACTATGGTTTGTCAATAGCGTATCCGCTCAGAACGGGTAAATGGTTTTTCGAGAATTCTTGCCCGGATCAGGCCGTTTCGGCACCGGGGATACCGATAACATTCACGCCACTATCGACGTGATGAACCTCGCCCGTCACACCATTGGACAAATCACTCAGAAGATAAAGGGCCGAGCCCCCGAGATCCTCTAGGTCGGCATTCCGTTGCAACGGCGCGTTGGACTGGCTCCACCGGAAGATATGGCGTGCCCCGGCCACAGCACTGCCGGCGAGGGTGCGAACCGGGCCAGCGGAAATGGCATTTACCCGGATACCCTGTCCACCGAGATCTACCGCCATGTAGCGGACACTGGCTTCCAATGCGGCTTTTGCAACACCCATGACGTTGTAATTGGGCACCACCCGTTCAGCGCCTGAAAACGACAGGGTCAATAAACTGCCGCCATCAGGCATCAAGGGAGCCGCGGACCTTGCAATTTCCGTAAACGAGAAGCAGGAAACATCCATGGTGCGCAGAAAATTTCTTCGCGTCGTTTCAACATACCGGCCATTCAGTTCATCCTTGTCGGAATAGGCGATGGCATGAACCACAAAATCAATGGACTTCCAGGATGCCGTCACGTCCTTGAGCGCAGCTTCGATGGAGCCTTCTTCCTCCACATCGCAGGGCACCAGCAAATCCGAACCAATGGATTCAGCGAGTGGCAGAACACGTTTTTCAAAGGCTTCACCCTGATAGGTGAAGGCAAGTTCCGCACCGTGAGCGGCCAGCTTTTTTGCAATGCCCCAGGCGATGGAATGATCATTGGCAACGCCCATGATAACGCCGCGTTTTCCCACCATTAACCCCGGGGTGCTGGTCGAAGCCTGATCAAGCGCCGTCATTGACTGGACCTCGTGCCTCTCAGTTCTCAAACCGTGTAAACGCCAGAACAGCGTTGGTTCCGCCAAACCCAAAACTGTTGGAAATGACGCAGTTCACATCGGCATCATCCTGACGCTCAAGCACAATGGGCATGTCACCGGCTTCCGGGTCGAGATCATCAACGTTCGCCGATGCAGCCAGGAAATTCTCTTTCATCATGATCAGGCTATAGATGGATTCCTGCACCCCCGTTGCACCAAGAGAGTGCCCGGTCAGGGATTTTGTCGAACTAAACGCGGGAATGGCATTTCGGTCTGAGAAAGCCTCGCGAATGGCTTCCAGTTCCTTTGTATCACCAATCGGCGTGGATGTTCCGTGTGTGTTGATATAGTCAACGGGCCGGTCAAGGGTTTTCATGGCCATTTTCATGCACCGCGTCGCGCCTTCGCCTGAGGGCTGGACCATGTCATGACCGTCCGATGTGGCACCATAACCGGCAACCTCACCGTAAATCGTCGCCCCGCGTGCCCTGGCGTGTTCCAGCTCCTCGATCACCAGAACACCGCCGCCACCCGCAATGACAAAACCATCGCGATTGACGTCATAGGGCCGCGACGCCCGTTCCGGCGTATCGTTGTAGCCGGAACTCATGGCTGGCATGGCGTCGAATAGGACCGAGAGCGTCCAATCCAGTTCTTCGCCGCCGCCGGCAAAAACAATATCCTGCTTGCCCATCTGAATCATTTCCGACGCATTGCCAATGCAATGAGCGCTGGTGGAGCAGGCGGAGGTAATCGAATAGTTTACGCCCTTGATCTTAAAGGCCGTCGACAAGGTTGCCGAATTGGTGGACGACATGGTCCGTGGCACCATGAACGGACCAACTTTTTTCGCACTTTTTTCCCGCGCCGTATCGGCGGCAAGAACCTGGTTGCGGGTGGACGGACCACCAGAGCCCATAATCAGGCCGGTCCGTTCATTCGAAACGTCTGATTCTTCCAGGCCGGAATCGGCTATAGCCTGCTCCATGGCGAGATAGTTGTAGGCGGCACCGTCACCCATAAACCGCCGCCAACGGCGATCAACGGCCTCATCAATATCCAGCGCAGGGCGTCCGCAAACCTGGCTGCGGAAGCCGCGGGCGCGATAATCTTCATTGAAGGTAATCCCAGACTTTCCGGCTCTCAGAGATGCCGTTACGTCTTCAACCGTGCTGCCAATGCACGATACAATTCCCATCCCTGTAACGACTGCCCGTTTCATCAAATCTGCCTTACTATGCTTCTTCCGCGCCGTCGGGAACCAATGTAACCCGAAGGTCCTTGGCTTCATAGGCAAGTTCGCCGTCAACCATCATTGTTCCATCGCCAAAGCCGAGCGTTATCCTCCGCGACATGACGCGTTTCGCATCAATTTGATATGTCACAAGCTTATTGGATGGCAAGACCTGATTGGAAAACTTAACCTGACCCACACCCAGCGCTCGCCCGCGACCGGGAGCCCCCGTCCAGCCAAGATAAAATCCCAGCAGTTGCCACAAGGCATCGACGCCAAGGCAGCCGGGCATGACAGGATCGGCAATAAAATGACAATCGAAAAACCAGCGCTCAGGGGTAATATCGAACTCTGCCTGCACCAATCCCTTGCCGTATTCTCCGCCATCACTGTTAATCGTTGTGATCCGGTCAAACATCAGCATGGGGGGAGCCGGTAACAACGCATTACCGGGACCGAATAATTCACCGCGTCCGCAAGCCAGCAAATCTTCGTAACTGTAACTGTTTTTCTGATCCAAGAGATCGGCACTCCCTGCAACTTTTCCGCCGCGATTAAAGCATGCAGTCTGTCCCTTATACATGCCCGATGGCATTGTTGCCATAATCGAATTCAAAATGTTGTGTGGATGTTCAGGCAAAAAAGAGCCAGACCATTTCAGGACTGGCTCTTTTGTATGTCTTATGCCTCTGCGGCGGCTTCCTCGGATTGCGGTATGATCTCTTCTCCGGTTTCCTGATCCACCACTTTCATGGACAGTTTGACTTTTCCACGATCATCAATGCCGATGAGTTTCACTTTGACCTCATCGCCCTCGTTAACCACATCCGTCACCTTACCAACACGGTGGTTCTTCATTTCCGAAATGTGAACCAGGCCGTCGCGGGCACCCATGAAATTGACAAAAGCACCGAAATCAACGGTTTTCACAACCTTACCGGTGTAGATCACGCCGACTTCGGGTTCGGCAACAATGTCGCGAATCCAATCGACGGCTGCTTTGGAAGCAGCTTCATCCACAGCGGCAACATTCACGGTACCGTCATCATTGATGTCGATCTTGGCCCCCGTGGTCTCACAGATTTCACGGATCATTTTGCCACCCGGGCCGATGATTTCACGGATTTTGTCCTTGTTTATCGTCAGGCTCGTTATTCGCGGCGCGTTGTCGCTGACGCCTTCCCGAGACCTAGAAATGGCCTTTGTCATTTCTTCCAGAATATGGACCCGCCCACCGCGGGCCTGGTCAAGGGCAATTTCCATGATCTCCCTGGTGATAGAGGTGATCTTGATATCCATCTGCAGGGCCGTAATACCTTGTTCGGTTCCGGCAACCTTGAAGTCCATGTCACCTAAGTGGTCCTCATCACCCAGAATATCGGAAAGGACGGCAAACTCGTCACCTTCCTTGATCAGACCCATGGCAATACCAGCAACCGGGCGCACCAGAGGAACCCCGGCGTCCATCAAGGACAACGATGATCCGCATACAGACGCCATGGAAGACGAACCGTTGGATTCGGTGATTTCGGAAACCACACGAACCGTATAGGGAAAGTCTTCCCGGCGCGGCATCAGGGGATGAAGCGCCCGCCATGCCAGCTTTCCGTGACCAACTTCACGACGACCCGTAAAGCCGAACCGCCCGGCCTCACCCACGGAATAGGGCGGGAAGTTGTAATGCAGCATGAAGTTTTCACGGTATTCGCCCTCCAACGCGTCAATGATCTGTTCATCCTGGCCGGTACCCAGAGTGGTTACAACAATGGCCTGGGTTTCACCGCGGGTAAACAGCGCGCTGCCGTGTGCGCGGGGAAGAATCCCAACCTGGCTGGCAATGGGACGAACGGTTTTGGTGTCGCGACCGTCGATCCGCGTTTTGGTATCCAGAATATCGCGACGAACAATATCTTTCTCCAGGTTCTTGATGATGCCGCCAAAAGAGGCTTCCAGCAGGTCCTGATCAATACTTTCATCAGCCCGCATGTCGTCAAGCACGGCTGTTTTAACGCTGGCGATGGTTTCCTGACGGCTTTGCTTGACGGTTTCCTTATAGGCGTCACGCAGCCCCTTTTCAGCGGCGGCCTTGACTTTTTCAGCCAGCTCATCAAGACCTTCCGGCGCACCCGGCAGATCAATGGGATCTTTTGCACAAGCTTCGGCCAGTTCAATTATCGCATCAATCACGGTCTGGAACTGCTCATGACCGAAGGTAACAGCACCGAGCATAACGTCTTCGGACAGCTCCCTAGCTTCGGATTCCACCATCAGAACGCCTTCCTGGGTTCCGGCAACAACCAGATCCAGATCGCCGTTTTCCAGCTGCGCCTTCAGCGGGTTCAACACGTATGCGCCATCAATATAGGCAACACGGGCGGCACCGAGCGGGCCTAAAAACGGCAGGCCGGAGATGGTCAACGCAGCGGAGGCACCAACCATGGCAACGATGTCCGGATCGTTTTCCATATCGTGACTGAGGACGGTGCAGATTACCTGCGTTTCGTTCTTGAATCCGCTGACAAACAGCGGACGGATTGGACGGTCGATCAGACGGGAAACCAGTGTTTCCTTTTCACTGGGGCGACCTTCGCGTTTGAAAAACCCGCCTGGAATTTTGCCGGCGGCGTAGGCTTTTTCAACGTAGTGAACGGTCAGGGGAAAGAAATCCAGGCCGGGTTTGGGGGATTTTTCACCAACAACCGTGCAGAGAACCTTGGTGTCTCCGTAGGTTGCAATAACCGCGGCGTCTGACTGACGGGCGATTTTCCCGGTTTCAAGGGACAGCGTACGGCCGCCCCATTGGATTTCTTTACGGTATTCTTGAAACATATCTTTCTTTCCTTCGTACAGATAACGCAACCGAACCATCCGGTTGCGTCTTGATCGTGTATGTCCAGTTAACGCTCACCTGAGGGCCGAATGCCCAAAGGAATAAATGGCGTTCTCACACACGACAAAGGGCTCGATAGCGTTGGCGGGCAATACCGGCGCGGGGTATCCCGAATACGCCGGAACCCATAAATCAAACGCCCGTTCGCGATTAACGGCGAATACCAAGACGGTTGATAATTTCTTCGTAGCGTTTGACTTCCCTGGCTTTGACATAGTCAAGCAGGCGCCGACGTTGGCCAACCAGCTTCAGAAGGCCCCGCCGGGAGTGGAAGTCTCTGTTATGCTCTTTCAGGTGATCCGTCAGGTTTTTGATCCGTTCGGTGATAATTGCCACCTGAACTTCCGGCGAACCGGTATCACCATCTTTCGCCGCATACTCCTTAATGAGCTCTTGTTTGCGCTCTGCAGTAACCGACATCGTGTTCTCCTGTAAATTTAATAGTTCATAACGCGGACTGGTCGGATTTCTCCTCCCGATACCTTGACCAGCGCAACCAGACGCGACCCGGACATGGCGCAAACGGTTTGATCTTCATCAATATCCGTTAGCGGCGTTCGGGATGCCACGGGAAGAGCCGGTAGGGCCTGTCCCTGACATAAGCGCCGGGTTTCGGTTTCCGTCAAAGCCAGAGCCGGGATGTCGTCCAGCACGGTTTCGATCGGCAACACTATCTCGTCGGGCGGCGCAATATGCCCCAGGTCATTGAGGATATCCAGCGAAATTGCATGTTTTTCTGAAAAATTTCCGACACGTGTCCGCCGCAACTCAGACACATGCCCGACCGTACCCAGCGCCTCAGCCATATCACGCGCCAGGGATCGAATGTATGTGCCCTTGCCAACAACAGCTTCAAATGTGGCGTGATCGGGATCGGGCATCGCTAGCAACATCAGTTTGTGAATGGTAACCGTTCTGGGCTTCAGTTCCACCGCCCGACCGGCGCGCGCCAGATTACAGGATCGCTGACCAGCCACTTTAATCGCTGAATAAACCGGCGGGGTTTGCTCAATATTACCTTTGAACCGGGACAGGATGCACTGAATATCACTCTCAGAGGGGCGATGGTCATGTGTATCCGTGACCGCACCTTCCCGATCATCCGTGCTGCGGGCGACGCCAAAACACGTTGTAAAACGGTAGATTTTAACACCGTCCATGGCATACGCCACGGTTTTTGTGGCTTCGCCAAGGGCAATAGGCAGGACGCCGCTCGCCAGTGGATCAAGGGTACCGCCGTGTCCGGCTTTTTGAGCATTCAGAGCGCGCCGAACTCTGCCAACCACCCGGGTCGACGACACGCCCTCGGGTTTGTCGACGATGACCCAGCCATGAACCGGATTACCTTTTCGCTTGCGCCCCATGATTTTCAGTGTTTGGAGGGGCTGGGCGGCCCCACCGATGATTTTGTCTGTCGCAGCAAATCATCAATATGTCGGGCATTGTCAAAAGACATGTCACTGCGAAAATGCAGGTCCGGGACATATTTTAAGTGAACACTGCGGGCGACCTTTCGCCGAAGAAACGAACGGGCCTTTTCCAGCGCTTTGACCACACCCTCAACATTTCCGCCACCAAGCGGCATGATGTATACCTGTGCGGTTTTCAGATCAGGTGCCGCGCGAACTTCGGTCACGGTAATGGAAACATCGGCCAGGGCGGAATCTCTCAACTCTCCGCGTTCCAGAACCTGCACCAGAGCATGTCGGATTTCTTCACCCACGCGAAGCTGACGCTGGTTCGGGGCCTGTCTGTTTCTTGCCGCCATAATGCCTCGATACCGTGGTTAAACCGGAAAAGCGCCTTATAGCTGGCGGGCGATTTCTTCGACCTCAAAACATTCAATAACATCGCCGGTCTGAAGGTCCTGATAGTTGGCAAAGGCCATGCCGCATTCGCTACCTTCCCGAACTTCCCTAGCGTCGTCCTTGAACCGCTTCAATTGGCTCAACTCGCCTTCGTGAATGACCACATCGTCACGCAGCAGGCGCACCCTGGCGCCACGCTTGACCAGGCCATCGGTCACCATACATCCAGCAACCTTGCCAACCTTTGAAACGTTGAAGACTTCGCGGATTTCCGCATATCCGATGAAGTTTTCCCTGATCTCCGGCGACAACAGCCCGGACAAGGCCTGCCTCAGGTCATCAATGGCATCGTAGATAATGGAGTAATAGCGAATTTCCACGCCATCGCGCCTGGCGTGCTCGCGGGCCTGGGGGTTGGCGCGAACATTAAATCCGATAATCAGCGCATTGGAGGCGTTCGCCAGGGTAACATCTGACTCATTGATGCCACCAACGGCACCATGCAGAACACTGATAGTAACCTCATCATTGTTCATGCCCTCAATAGCATTTTGAAGAGCTTCGACAGACCCGTGCACATCGGCTTTGAGCACGACGGACAGAGTTTCTTTTTCGCCATCCTTGATTTTCTCGAACATTTGTTCAAGCGTACCGCGCGCCGTTTTTGCCGCTTGCGTATCCTTGCGACGACGCTGGCGATACTCAGAGACTTCACGAGCCCGGTTTTCAGAATTGACAACGGTTACATCGTCCCCTGCAACTGGGGGGCTGTTCAGACCAAGCACCTCAACAGGCACGCCGGGGCCAGCAAAAGAGACCCTGTTACCGCGATCATCCATCATTAATTTGACACGGCCCCATTCGGCGCCTGCAACGAAAATGTCACCCTGATTGAGACAGCCGCGCTGAACCAGGACGGTGGCAACAGTGCCCCGGCCCTGCTCAACCCGTGCTTCAATAATCACGCCTTCGGCGCTCCGGTCCGGATTGGCCTGTAGTTCCAGAACTTCTGCCTGTAGCAGAATTAACTCTTCCAGTTTATCCAGATTGGTGCGCTCTTTCGCAGAGACTTCCACAGCCTGGGTTTCGCCGCCCATTTCCTCAACGATGACCTCGTGCTGCAAGAGTTCCTGCTTCACCCGACTGGAATCCGCGCCCGGCATATCAATTTTGTTGATTGCAACGATCATCGGAACTTCCGCGGCCTTTGCATGGTGGATTGCCTCAATGGTTTGCGGCATCACCCCATCGTCAGCAGCAACACACAGAACAACAATATCGGTAACCCTGGCACCGCGTGAACGCATTTCCGTAAAGGCGGCGTGGCCGGGTGTATCGATAAATGTGATTTTTTCGCCGCCCGGCATTTTAACCTGATAGGCACCAATATGCTGTGTAATGCCGCCCGCTTCATGGGCGGCGACATCGGTCGCCCGCAGGGCATCCAACAGGGATGTCTTTCCATGATCAACGTGGCCCATGACCGTGACAACAGGGGGGCGGGGATGCAGGTTTTCGGCCACATCCTCTTCGCCGCGGAGACCGTCCTCAACATCGGCTTCGGAAACCCGTTTAAAGGCGTGTCCAAACTCGGCGACAACCAGTTCTGCGGTATCTGCATCGATGGTCTGATTGATAGTCGCCATCACATCCATGCCCATCAATGCCTTGATAACAGCAGGCGCCCGCTCTGCCATTCGGTTTGCCAGCTCCTGAACCGTGATCATCTCGGGAATAACAACTTCACGAACGATCTTCTTTGATTCAATCGGCCCCTGCCGGGCGGCTTTTTCACGTTCCCGGCGCCGGCGAACCGAAGCCAGCGAACGCATCCTTTCTTCACCGTCACCAAGAGCTTCAGCAATTGTCAGTTTGCCGGCCCGCCGCCGCGACTGGCCGTCCCGGCGAGATGGCGGTTTTTTGCCAGGTTCTTCACGACCGCCTTTTTTGCCCCGGACATCTTCCTCAGCGCGGGCATTCGGCTTTTCAGAAGGCGGCAACGGAATATCCTCAGGTACAATCTTCGTCTTGACGTCTTCCACCGGGACTTCCGGTTTGGCGACGGCCTCAGGTTCGGAGGGCGGTTCATCGGCTGCCGCAATTTCCCCTTCAACTTTAAGCTCAGGATCAGGCTTGAGAGCCGCGCGACCCTTTGCGTCAAGCCGCTCGCGTTCCGCGGCTTCCGCCGCTTCGGTGGCTCGTTGCTCTTCTGCTCGCCTCGCTTCTTCCAAAACCTTGAGGCGAACTTCGCGTTCGCTGTCCGTTAGCTTGCTCAATGCCGCCATATCATCGGCTGAAAGGTTACTTGCAGCATCTGAAAGCGGCCCTTCGCCCGGCTTGACCTCGGCCATTTTACCGCCTTCATCGCGGGCAAAGGTTCTTTTCTTGCGAACTTCAACCTGGACCATTTTTGACCGTCCGTGCGAGAAGTTCTGCCGAATCTGTCCGGTTTCCACTGTCTTTTTCAGCTCAAGTTTCCTGGGCCTGGCCAGCCCAGGTTTCCTGTCGCCGTCGCTAGTTTCTCTGGTCTCGGTCATTTCGTTCTTTCACTATGGCAATTTCTAACAGTGCCTGTTTGTCTTTGTCTTCAATTCAATCGATCTGTTGTCCAGGTCAGGCGCCTTGCCGCCGGCGAAATTTTTCCAATCGACCCGTATCCTTGAGTATCCTCTCCGCCAATCCCCCGGCGTGCACAACTAGATGGACCGTTCTTTCACTTCCCATGGCACGCCCCAGTTCCGAGGCCTCCAGGCAATCGACAACCGGCGTATCGCCCGCAAGTCGTCGAACCTTGTCCTTTCCATCCAACGCACCGTCTCTGGCCACCAATAAAACGCCCGGCCGTGCAAGCGATTTTTTCAGCCAGATCGAGACCTTCTCGAACCCGGCCACCGCCTGACCAGCGCGCCGCGCCAGAGAGATCAAATCCAGGCATCGTCTTGTCAGCAACGCTTCTATATCCGCCGTCAGGGTTGGCGAAACTTCGACGTTCTGACACGCCGCCCGGTTGAACAAACGCCTGTTGCAGGCTGTATTTATCACATCCGGGTCTGTACTCAACCAAAAACCCCGCCCCGGCAACTTACCTTCCAGGTCCGGGACCACCGTATTTCCCGGTCCCACAACAAATCTGATCAGCCGTTTTTGTGGCAATTTGTCACCGGTTACAAAGCATTTTCTGACAGGCCCGCCCGATTCGTTCCCCGGTTCAGCGGGCGCCTGTTTCCGGCGGGCTGTCATTGAACCGCTCCAGACACCCGCCTCAGGCGGTTTCTCCTTCGCCACCATCTTCCTCTGTGGCATCTGCTGTGGCTTCTTCTGTTGCCTCATCGCCCTCAAACCAATGGGCACGAGCAGCCATGATAATGGTATTCGTCTGTTCGGCACTCAGCGTGCTCTTATAGGAGGCCGCCGCAAGAATTTCGATCAACTCGTCACCCGCCAGGTCAGCAAGATCATCGCGGGTTTTTATACCGCTCTCGCCGAGAGCCACCAGCATGGCCGATGAAACGCCTTCAAGGCCGTACATGTCGTCCCCGATACCCAGTTCTTTTGCCTTGTCGGCGAGCTCGATTTCCTGCTGCTCCAGGAACCCGCGGGCGCGGGCGCGCAATTCCTCGGCAACCTCTTCGTCGAAACCCTCAATTTCGACCAGATCATCAACCGGCACGAAGGCGACTTCTTCCACGGTTGAAAACCCTTCGGTAACAAGCAGATGTGCGATAACGTCATCAACGTCCAGGGCTTCGATAAACATCTGAGAGCGTTCGATGAATTCCTGTTGACGTTTTTCGCTTTCATCGGCCTCCGTCATGATATCGATATTCCAACCGGACAACTGCGATGCCAGCCGCACGTTCTGTCCCCGCCGACCAATCGCCAGAGACAGCTGTTCGTCGGGCACCACAACTTCGATCCGCTGTTTTTCTTCGTCCAGAACAACCTTGGCAACCTCGGCTGGTGCCAGGGCGTTTACGATGAAGCTGGCATGATCCGTCGACCACTGAATGATATCTATTTTTTCACCCTGCAATTCCCCCACAACGGCCTGTACGCGCGAGCCCCGCATACCGATACACGGGCCGACGGGATCAATGCTGGCATCATGGGACATAACAGCGATTTTTGCACGTGAGCCCGGATCACGGGCCACAGACATGATTTCAATCACACCGTCATAGATTTCGGGTACTTCCTGGGCGAACAGCTTTGCCATGAAGTCGGGATGCGTTCTCGACAGGAAAATCTGTGGCCCACGAAGTTCTTCACGAACGTCCATAATGTAGGCTCGAATGCGGTCGCCGTTGTTGAAATGCTCGCGAGGAATCGACTCATCGCGCCGCAGCAGAGCTTCTGCCCGGCCCAGATCAACAACCACGTTGCCATATTCGATCCGCTTGACCAGCCCGTTGACGATTTCGCCCTTGCGGTCCTTATATTCCTCGTACTGTCGCGCGCGTTCAGCGTCGCGGACGCGTTGCACGATGACCTGCTTGGCGGTTTGTGCGGCAATACGGCCGAAATCAATGGGCGGTAAGGGATCAACCAGAAAATCACCAACCCGGGCATCCGCCTTAATACGTTGTGCTTGATCCAGAAGTAACTGTGCAGCTTCGTTTTCAACCTCTTCCGGTGTCGCCACAACTTCCTGATAACGGGCCAGGGAGATTTCGCCGGTGCTGCGGTTGATAGAGGCGCGAATGTCGTGCTCATGGCCATATTTGGATCGCCCGGCTTTCTGAATGGCCAGTTCCATGGCCTCCAGAACCTCGTCCCGGTCAATCGACTTATCGCGGGCGACCGTATCGGCAACCGTTAGCAATTCAGGACGGGCAAATGCAGCTTCAGTTTCCATGGGTTTTCTCTATCAGTTTTTGTTACATGTTCCGGGTTATAAAATTGTTTGCCTCAAAAACCCTCTTTGAGTCTTCAGGACAATCCTTTCTCGGCGGCGGCGGCAATCAGCTTGTCCGTCAACAGCAGTTTCGCGCGCGCAATATCGGCAAAAGGGATGTCAAAATCCCCATCCTCTGTCGCAATGGCTACGCTGTTTTCTGATACGGCCCTGATAGGACCCTTGAAGCGACGACGGCCATGGACCGGTCTGTCAACCTCAACACGGGCATCAAACCCGACAAATCGTGAAAAATCCGGCGGCGTCATCAGTGGGCGATCTATGCCCGGCGAGCTGACTTCCAGTGTATAGGCACCGGAGATGGGGTCCTCAACATCCATCAATGCGGATACGGCGCGACTTAGTTTTGCGCAGTCTTCAACATCCATACCTTTGCCATCTACGCGCGCGGCCATGATTTGCACCTGCATTCGACGGGCACCCTTTATCTGAGTGCGCACCAGTTCATAACCCATGGACTCAACCGTAGGTTCAATGATTTCCGTGATTCGGTCCGCGAGATCCATCCGCGCTCCAGTCTTTTCAAAGATCGCCTGCCGAAGTCCTGTCAGACCGATGAAACGGGTAACAAAAAAGGCGGGCTCTTGGCCCACCCCACCAAACCGTTCTATCGGCTTAACGAGTCATTCGTTTAGTTGAGCAGCGATATACACCTATCCAAGGTGGCATGGCAAGAGAAAATAGTGCTGTTACAACAATCAGGAACGCGGCAACCGTTCAAAACACAGGTAAACACAGGCCGACCCTTTCCTCCGGGCCTTGGCTTCATATCGAGTCTCAATGCTGTCAACCGGCCTGATCCGCCAGTCCCCTGGCCTGCGGGCGGTCCATTGGAACGCACTTTTTCTCTGCATGGTGCCCAGCACCCATTGAACATAGCCCATGTGATCGCTGGCAAACCGGAACTGGCCGCCATCAATCAACAGACGAGCGAACACATCAATATTTTCGCCGCGCACCAGTCTTCGCCGGTGATGGCGTTGCTTGGGCCATGGGTCTGCATAGGGAACGTAAATACGCTCGAAGCTGTTATCGGGCAGACAGGGAAACAGGTGATGAACATCATCATTGTAAATCCGGATATTGTCCAGAGAGCGGTCATTGATGGAAGCAATCAGTGCCGCGACCCCGTTCACAAACGGCTCACAGCCGATAAATCCGACGTCGGGATATTGTTCCGCCAGCGCCGCTAGGTGCTCCCCACTGCCAAACCCGATCTCGATCCAATAGGCCGATTTTGGGCCACCGAAGAGCGTATCCGGGTTGAGCTTCCCGTGTCCGCCTGCAGGGAGCGAGAGCTGCACCTTCGGCAAAAGCGAATTCAGAAGGGCCCGGCGACCCGGGCGAAGCCCGCGCCCCTGGCGACGACCATAAAACCGAACCTCTTGCGGGTGTTTAGAATTTCCCGACACCGTGTGGATCAGGCGCCAAACGCCGATTTCAAACCATCGACAAGATCGGTTTCTTCCCAGGAGAACCCGCCGTCGGGATCAACGGCGCGGCCGAAATGTCCATAGGCTGCTGTACGCTCGTATATCGGTCTACTGAGGTTCAGGTGCTCGCGGATACCGCGGGGTGACAAGTCCACCATCTCCGCCAGAATCTCAACAAGGCGTGCCTCGTCAACCTGGCCTGTGCTCGCCGTATCGACGTAAACAGACAGAGGCTTAGAGACACCAATGGCATAGGCGAGCTGGATCGTGCATTGTTCGGCCAAGCCCGCCGCAACCACATTCTTCGCCAGATAACGCGCGGCGTAAGCGGCCGAACGGTCAACCTTGGTAGGGTCCTTGCCGGAGAACGCACCGCCACCGTGGGGGGCCGCACCGCCATAGGTATCGACGATAATCTTACGGCCGGTCAAACCGGCATCACCGTCCGGGCCACCAATCACAAACCGACCCGTGGGATTGACGTAAAACTCATTTTCATCACACATCCAGCCAGCAGGCAGCACAGCCTCCACGTGCGTACGCACAATTTCCCGCACGTCTTCTTGCGACAGGTGCTCGGCATGCTGTGTGGAAACGACAACGCTGGTGGCGGTGATCGGCTTTCCATCTTCGTAGCGCAGGGTCACCTGACTCTTTGAATCAGGGCCCAATCCCGGCTCGGCACCAGAGCGGCGTGCTTCGGCTAGCGATCGCAGAATGGCATGGGAGAAATGCAGCGGCGCCGGCATTAACGCGTCGGTTTCCGTACAGGCATATCCGAACATGATGCCCTGATCGCCAGCGCCCTCATCCTTGTTACCTGCTGCGTCAACACCTTGCGCAATATCAACGGATTGAGCGTGCAGATGTACAGCCACGTCGGCGGTTTCCCAATGGAAACCATCCTGCTCATAACCGATATCTTTAACGGCGGCACGGGCAATACTTTCGATACGGTCCTGATCAACATTTTCATCCCTACCAACCAAAGGCTCAGGGCCGCGGACCTCACCCGCAATCACGATGCGGTTGGTGGTCGTCAGTGTCTCGCAGGCAACGCGCGCAACCGGGTCGGCGCTCAGAAAGGCGTCCACAACCGCATCCGATATCCGGTCACTTACCTTGTCGGGATGCCCTTCTGATACAGATTCGCTGGTAAAGAGATAGCTATTTTTTGTCACAATCATGCCCTCCTGATGAGCATCACACAGTTCCGGTTTCCAAGAGGGCTTTCGACGGGTTTTACGTCCTGTTGGCCCACTTAGCTCATTTTTTTACGTGGTGGCAAGTCGCTGAAATCTATCCACGGCCTCTCGGCGTCGGCGGGTCTTTTCCCAAAGAAATCCACCCGGGTCAATCTTTTTTACCCACAACGAATTTTCCGGGCCGTAACCTTGCTCGAAAGACCCGCAGGCCCGACGCTTTACAGATTAAAGTTGATTGCCCAATCCGGCCTGGTCGCCCAAATCTGACTCTGCCAACGTCTTGGTCGGCTCAAAAAAACGCTAGCGAACTTTTCGATCCGTTATCTTGTAGTATGCCCGTCCCAGCTCCAGAGTCTCGCGACGGGCCAGATTGTCTCAAATTCCAACCAGATCCAGCACACAACAGCAGTAAAATGATGATCGTCGGCGTGTTTCCCCATGTTGAAAACACGGTTGGTGCGAGGGGCAACGGCAAGCGCGCATCCAGCACCCCCTCTGCCCCCAGGGGTAACTGTGCGCCGACCTGTCCATAACCATCAATCACCGCGGATATTCCCGTGTTTGCAACTCGTACAACAGGCAGCCCCTCCTCCACCGCCCGCACTATCGCCGAGGCGAAATGCTGATAGGGGCCGGGAGACAGTCCGTACCAGGCATCGTTGGTGGCATTGAGGATCCAATCCGGTTTAGGCCCTGAGTCCGCGATAACGCGTCCCGGGAATATGATTTCATAGCAGATCAACATGCTAACAGGCGGCAATCCACGAATAAGTAACGTCTGTCGCGCAGGACCGGCGGAAAAGTTACCCGCTCCAAACGTCATTTTCTCCACGGGCAGATAGTCACTGAACGGCATGTATTCGCCAAAAGGCACCAGGTGCGCCTTGTCATAGTTTGCAAGAACAAGTCTTTCGGGACCAACGACAAAGAGACTGTTCCAGTAGCGGGTTGTCGGCTCATCCGCGCGAGGGTCAGTTTCGGTTCTTACTGCGCCGGTAATCAGCGCGCCTTCCGATGGCGCGGCCCGGGCAAGCAAGCTGACCAATTCGCTTGAGCCAGAAAGGACATAGGGGACGGCTGTCTCCGCCCAGATAATGTGAGTAGGCGGCTCTCCTTCGGGGCGCGGCTCTAGGCTCATGGCAAGCTGGCGGCTCACGTGTTGAGCACGCAGGTGTGGTGCCCACTTTTCTTTCTGGGGAATGTTTGGTTGTACAAGCCGAAGCCGCACATCCTCGACAAAGGTAGGGCTTGAGTTTTCTATCCGCAAACTGCCCAGTGCGAAAACCAGGCAGCCCACAATCAAACCCGGAACGAGGGCACCAAGGAGCCTGTCTTGTGGCTTTGCTCCATCGGCAGCAAGAACGGCTATGAGTGCCGAACAGAACACGGTCAGGAAGCTTAACAGATACACACCACCGAAGGCCGCTATCTGCATCATTTCAACCGAAACAGTCCAAGCCGTTCCAACCAGATTCCAGGGGAACCCTGTAAAGGCCCAGCCCCGGACCCATTCCGCCAGTGTCCATAACGAGGAAAACAACAGAACAGAACCGCCCGAGATCACATTTTCAGCGATCAATGTTTTGTAGATCACAGCAGCCGTACCAATATAGAGGCCCAGAGCCGCGGCAAGGCCAAAAACGGCGGGTATGGCGAGAAATCCATGACGGTGCTCATGCACCATGAAAGCATGGCCAATCCAGTAGAGACCGACGGCGAAAAATCCCAATCCAAACATCCAGCCGAACAGAAAGGCTGATCGCTTGCTGCAGCCCCCGTGAACCAGCCAAATCAGAATGGGCAAGGCGACAGGCAGGACAAAAATCCAGGAAATTGGCTGAAACGCCATGGCCGCAAGAACACCTGATAAAAGTGCCAGGCAACAACGGATTAATTTGTTCTGGCTATCAATCCGAAAACGCAGGTCAGACAGGCTTTGACAGACGGCGCGGGAAACCCGTTCCGCCATGGAGGTTTTGCCAGCCGCCATGATTATTAACCCTGCGCGGCGGTTGCCGGTTCCACACGCTGCAATCGCACACGCTTGATCCGTCTCGGGTCGGCGTCCAGGACCTGGAACTCAAAACCTGACGGATGGGTTACCAGTTCTCCTCGAATGGGGACATGTCCGGCGGCGGCAAAAACCAACCCCCCGAGGGTATCCACATCCTCGCGCTCATCATCACTGAGAAACTCACCAAAAGCCTGTTCCAGGACCTCTATTTCAACGCGCGCATCAGCTTCATAAACACCGTCATCACGTTGAATGAAATCGGGTTCATCTGTCCTGTCGTGCTCATCTTCGATTTCTCCGACGATCTCTTCGACCAGATCTTCAATGGTAACCAGCCCATCAACGCCGCCATACTCATCGACCACAATCGCCATATGGGACCGTGCGGCCCGCATTTCGAGCAGCAATTCCAAAACCCGCATGGAAGGTGAAACAAACAGTAATCCTCTCTGGACTTTTTCCAGAGAAAACGTCGCTAAATCATCTCGCCGGGCGGCCAGATCCTTGATATGAACCATGCCGGAAACATCGTCTAGGCTCTCGCCATAAATGGGAAGGCGGGAATGTCCTTTTTCCGTCATGACATCAATCGTGTCTTCAAGACACATCTTCGCGTCCACGGCAATAATATCGGCGCGTGGCACCATCACGTCATTGATTGTACGATTGTGAAGCTCAAGCACATTGCCAATGAGCGCCCGTTCACTCTCGTCAATCCGGCTTTCGCCGTCGTCCCTTTCCTCGATCAGCTCATCAAGAGATTCGCGCAACGAGTTTTCGCTGGATTTCATGCCAAACACTGAGCGGAGCCATCCGGAAAACCCGGACTTTCGGCACCCGTTGCCATTTGATCCGTTCTGACCTGATCCTGGGCGGATGATTGAATCTACGGCTTCTGGCATGTCATCAGACATTTTCGCATTCCTCGCCATAGGGATCGGGTACATCCAGCAATGTTAGAATTTTCGACTCCAAAAATTCCATGATCATCGCCTGATCTTCAGAGATATGATCGTAACCAAGCAAGTGCAATACACCATGAACAACAAGGTGCTGGAGGTGGTCCTCAATAAGAACACCGGATGCATCGGCCTCGCGAACCACCGTTTCAAAAGCAATAACGACATCGCCCAGGATTGCCGGCATTTCTGAAGAAACGTCCGCAATCTCGTCCAGAGTATCAAAGACAGGAAAGGATAGGACGTTGGTTGGACCGGATTTATCCCGGTACTGACTGTTCAGGACGGCCACATCATCATCGCCCGTGAGAACAACAGAGATTTCGATTTCCCGGGCGTTAATCCTGACCTCCTGAAAGGTCGCGTCAATTGCTTTTTGACACAGGTTTTCAATGTCGGAGATTTTCTCATACCATCTGGAATCCCGGACGTCAGCGTCCAGATGGATTGTCGAGCCTGGTTCCGGTTCCGGGTCCAATGATATAGGCACGGAAGCCCTATTCATTTTCCGTCCCTTTCTGAGCATTGTTTTTTTCGTACGGTGCAGAAGCCCGCCGGGCGTGCTCGACAGCGTCATAGGCCTCTACGATCCGTGTAACCAGCGGATGACGCACCACGTCCGCGGCGGTAAACTGAACGAACCCTACTCCCTCTATTTTTGTCAGTGTTTCCATAGCATCCCGAAGACCAGAGCGAATACCGCGTGGCAAATCGACCTGGGTCAGGTCACCGGTGATGACCATGCGGGCATTGTCACCAAGGCGGGTGAGAAACATCTTCATCTGAACCGCAGTAGTGTTCTGTGCCTCATCCAGAATAACAAAGGCGTTGGAGAGTGTCCTGCCGCGCATGAAGGCAAGCGGGGCAACTTCAATTTCGCCACTTTCCAGACGCTTGGAAACCTGCTCGGCGGGCAACATATCGTAGAGCGCATCATAAAGAGGACGCAGATAAGGATCGACTTTCTCGCGCATATCACCTGGCAAAAACCCCAGCTGCTCGCCAGCTTCTACAGCAGGACGGGAGAGAATAATGCGATCAACCGTGCCATTGACCAACAGCTCGACCGCCTTGGCAACAGCGAGATAGGTCTTCCCCGTCCCGGCCGGGCCCTGGGCAAATGTCAGATCATGTTTGTCGATGGTCCGAAGATAATCGGCTTGCGAGCCGGAGCGCGGAGAGATCGACCTGTTTCGGGTCTGAACGACAATCTGTGAGTCTTCCATCCTGCCCGCCGGCTCCGTCACCATCCGCACGGCAGCATCCACCTCATTCTTCGTAACTTCCAATCCCTGTTTCAATCTTACATACAATCGATCCAATACATCGCGGGCGCGTTCGATGGTGTTTTGATCGCCTGTCACCACAATCTCGTTACCGCGGGGGTGAATGGAAATCTCCAGCAGTTGCTCCAGACGAACAAGATTGCTGTGATGAAACCCAAACAACTCTTGCGCAAAACCGTTGTCATCGAATGACATTTCCAGCGCGTTTTGTGAGGGTTTCCGGTCCTTTCCAGACCGCGCCATTGAACCTTTCATGACGATCAGGCACTTATCCGTTCAGATGGTATAGAGGTTAGCCCGGGAACATTTGAATCAACGAGCGCCCCGGACAAACTGTTTTCGTGTGCGGCAACAATTTCCAGTGATGCAATGGTGTCCAGCAAGCTTTCATGTGCATTGACGTGAACAGGTTGCATATAGGGGCTGCGCCCGACAAGTTGTCCCGAATGGCGGCCGTTGCGCTCAAGTAAAACAGGCATGAATCTACCCACACACTCCTGATTGAAGGTAATCTGTTGCTGATTGAGCAGAGTCTGTATATGCGCCAAACGCTCCCGCTTCAGGTTCTCATCGACTTGGCCCCGCATGGCCGCCGCCGGTGTTCCTGGGCGCGGGCTGTATTTGAACGAATACGCCTGAATAAAACCGACGTCGCGGACCAGATCCAGGGTTTGCTCAAAATCCGTATCGGACTCACCGGGGAAGCCAACAATAAAATCAGAGGACAGGGCAATATCGGGGCGCGCCGCGCGTAACTGTGCCACCAATTCGCGGTATTGCCGAGCGTTGTGCCGCCTGTTCATGGCAGCAAGCACACGATCAGAGCCGGATTGAACCGGCAGGTGCAGAAATGGCATGAGTTGCGGCACATCCCGATGGGCGGCGATCAGGGCCGCGTCCACTTCTGCGGGATAAGAGGTGGTGTAGCGGAGGCGATCAATGCCGTCGATCTCCGCCAGTTCACGAATCAAATCGCCCAAACCGAGTTCCGCGCCGCCCGCCGTCAAACCGTGATAGGCATTGACGTTCTGTCCAAGCAGTGTGATTTCGCGCGCACCCGCGTCGCGCAATTGCCGCGCCTCGTCGAGAACCTCGACAACAGAACGCGAAAACTCTGCGCCACGCGTATAGGGAACGACACAAAACGTGCAAAACTTGTCACATCCTTCCTGAATGGTCAGAAACGCCGTGCTGTTTTTCACCCGCGCGGTTGGCGGCAGCGCATCGAATTTTGATTCCGCTGGAAAATCCGTCTCAAGCACGCAACCGGCCTGACGAGAAGCGCGGGCCACCATCTCCGGCAGCCGGTGATACGTCTGGGGGCCGAAAACCATATCCACATAGGGTGCCCGCCGAACGATTTCGGCACCTTCCGCTTGAGCGACACATCCCGCTACGGCAAGGATCATTTGTTCGCCGTTCTCGGCCTTTTCTTCTTTTAGATGCCGGAGGCGGCCGAGCTCGGAAAACACTTTTTCCGACGCTTTTTCCCGTATGTGACAGGTGTTGAGAATAACCATATCCGCCCCTTCGGGAACGGACTGGGCTTCATACCCCAAAGGCGCCAGAATATCCGTCATACGATTGGAATCGTATACGTTCATCTGACATCCATAGGTTTTTATGAAAAGTGATTTTGCCAAGGCAGGATCAATCTGTGCAGAACATCATTCAGAAATTACACATTTACAACTCGAACCAGACACAACGCCCCGAACGCCTTGAATGTCTTGACCGGGACCAACGGGCACCCTGACAGGAAGGCACGCGGTATAAGCCAAAAACCTGTTATAGACAATACCTATCGCGGATTCCACGCCTGAAATCACCGCACCTTATGTGTCATCCGATTCCTCTGAGCCCTCATCGAGAGGCACCCCGTAAAGTTCCAGGCGATGGCCGACCAATTTCATGCCGTGGTTTTTTGCAATCGTTTCCTGTAACGTCTCGATTTCCTCGTTTTGGAACTCAATGACCTGACCGGACCGCATGTTGATCAGATGATCATGATGTTCGGCGGTCACTTCCTCATAGCGGGCGCGGCCATCGCCAAAATCATGCCGTTCAACAATATCCGCCTCTTCAAAAAGACGCATGGTGCGGTATACTGTGGCGATACTGATCCCGTCATCCAGTTTTGCAGCCCGGCGATGCACCTCTTCAACATCAGGATGATCATCGGCATCGGACAGAACCCGGGCAATAACACGGCGTTGTTCGGTCATTTTCATGCCGCGCTCTATGCATAACTCTTCTATTGTGGAAGGTTCTTTGGAAATATCCCTGTTCTCCCCGATTTTAGGCCCTTGATTCATCAAAACAACATGGAAACAAGGTGTTCGGCTGTCTTGAATACCGCGGCGGCGGCAGCTACATCATAAATATGAGCGTCAACACTTCAACTACTATCGTCCAGGAGGCGACGCGGGATTCGAATTGGTATCATGATAAAACCCTTTGAAAAGAGCGCCCGCCCGCCAATGGCCGATCATTATCTGGATATCTCCAGCGAGGTTTGCCCGATGACGTTCGTGAAGGCAAAGCTCCTCATTGAGCGCATGGCACGCGGCGAAACAGCGTGCATCCGCCTTCAGGGTGAAGAGCCGCTCTGTAACGTCCCCCGTTCCGTCACGGATTACGGACACGAAATCCTTTCTTTGGAAGGTGAGACGCCTGAAACATCGGAATTCGGGCCACACCTGCTTGTTTTGCGTAAATCCGCCTGATTTGCTCAATCATCCAATAGGGCGCAACCATCCGGCACCCTCCTTCAGATTGACATCCGGCGGGCGCAGGTAGAGCGGTCCCAGCGGGATTTCCCCAGCCCCTGGCAAGCCGCGTTCCGCGGCAAGGCGGGCGACCGTCACCGCAGCGGGGAAAATCACGGCTGAGCGGGACACATTCTTGCTTGGATCGGCCTGAATCCGCTGCAAAACATCGCTCGACGTATCACCGCAAACCACGACAGGTGCCGGCGTAAGATCGCCCCAATGCGTCATGACCTGATCAGGGGATAGGGCCGCGGGCTCACCTAGGGGAAAGAGGTCTGTGGAAAATGCCTGGGTAAACACATCGCCTCGTTTTGAATCGATCATAGCCAGAATGCTTGCGTTTTTTTGTTCGCTCGCCCCTACACCGGCGGCGAGCGTTTCCAAAGAGGTTAGACCCAATAACGGTTTGTTGGCCGCGAGTGCCAGGGCGCGCGCCGTTGAAAGCCCAATCCTGACACCTGTAAATGCCCCGGGGCCAACCGTCACCGCAATACCGTCGAGATCAGGGAAACCAAGACCCGCCCTTGATACAACACGTTTTATCATGGGAACCAGATGTTCGGATTGACCGCGGGCCATCTCCTGAAACTCTTGCGCCAGAATTTCATTGTTGCCCTGAACGGCCACCGAACAGGCCGCCATCGAGGTATCAAACGCGAGTATCCGCATGGGGAAAAGTATCAATCTTTCTTGCACTTATGTAAACTTTGTCACATTTTCTGATCTGACAGTAACCTGGTGACAATTAATCAGGGCGGAAATGAAGAATAAAAATCACCCCTGCATGATCCGGATGGTGACAGTCCTGATATTGGTTGCCGGCGCCACTGTTGGTACATGGCTTTTCCCGGCAAAGGTCCATGCAGAAGATTCGGCGGTTGTTGTGATGTATCACCGTTTCGGTGATGGTCGGTACCCTTCGACCAATATCACGCTGGAACAGTTCGATGCTCATATCGCTGAATTGACCAATGGGAAGTATACGGTTTTACCGCTGCCTGAAATCATCCGCCGCCAACAGGCCGGCGAAGCTTTACCCAACCGAACCGTCGGTATTTCCATCGATGATGCCTACAAATCAGTCTATACAGAAGCATGGCCTCGGCTTCGCGACGCGGGGCTTCCGTTTACAATTTTTGTATCAACCGGGCCGGTAGACGATCAGCTTGAGGACATGATGTCCTGGGACAATCTCCGGGAGATGGCTGCGGGAGAGGCGACCATCGGTGCACACACCATCACCCATCTGCACATGCCTGAGTACGGCGAAGAACGCCTTCGAGAGGAAATCGAGGGCTCCAACAAGCGCTATCTGGAAGAAATGGGGAAAGTCCCTGGACTCTTTGCCTATCCTTACGGCGAGGCCAGTCAGAAGGTTATTGAACTGGTCCAGGAGTCCGGTTATATCGCCGCTTTCGGGCAGCATTCCGGGGCCTTTGATTCCGGGGATTTCCCATATTATTTGCCCCGATTTCCTTTGAATGAGAAATTTGGCGATATGGGTCGATTCAAGACGTCCGTAAACGCGCTGGCCATGTCAGCGACGGACATTACTCCCGAAGATATGCATGTTTCGCCATCATATACAGCACCTGTGATGGGTTTCACGTTGCGCAAACCGCTCCCGAAGCTCGACCAGTTGAGCTGTTTCCTGTCTCATGCCGGGAAGGCGGATGTGTCCCGATTGGGGGAAAGACGCTTTGAGATCAGGACCGATATACCGTTTTCCGCCGGCAGAACCCGTCTCAACTGTACGTTGCCGGGCAGTGGTGACAACGCCGGCCGGTGGTACTGGTTTGGCCAGCAATTCTATCAGTCGGAAGAATAGTCAGGCAGCAGGGTCGACGTTTTCAGCATCCAGCCGGGCGTCATCAAATCGATTGAGCCGGTCAAAGCGGATCATGGACCGAATGGCGTTCACATATTCCATGCCCAATTCACTGTAGTGCCGCAGCGTTCCAGCGAGAATACGACCGTCCATAGGCTTGTCTTTCCGCTTCAGTTCGGCACGAAGTTTCCTGTAATCCCGATAGGCGCGGTGCGTATTCAGGTTTCTGACGTAAGCGCGAACCGAGTCGATAAGGCTGTCGAACCGTTTGACCATGTGGGTCTTGCCCTCGTCCCGATCGGAAGGAACCAGATTACCCTTTGCAAACGTCCACTGGCCGAATAAGGCGTTGCCTTCGCGGGTAAATCGGGAAGAACCCCATCCGCTTTCTTTTGCGGCCTGAGCAAGTGCCAGAGACGGCGGCACAACATCGACTTTAATCAGCAGTGAAGCAATATCGTTGCGCTCAACATTGTAGCGTTCACTCATGGCCGCAAGCCATAGCCGGTCAACGGCGGACGGTTTTTCACCGCTTTTGATAATCTTTGCGAGCGTTTTCAGCCGCTCCCGTTTCTCACGAATCTCGTTGTTCACCTGTAGTACCAACGGCAGAACACTCTTGTAAAACAAACCCTTGCGAATTTCCGTCTCGGGAACATCCGCCAGACCTTCCGGAATGGAGGCGAGAAACACGCGGGGGACAACACCGCCGGTTTGAACATGCTCCAGATCGTAAGCCAGAATCTGTCGCATTTCAGCAACTGTAATTCCGCGGGGCTCCAGTTTCAGCCGTGGCAGGTCTTCACGTTCCACGGTTAGCAGCGGTGCCGCCTCCAGCGTTGTCAGTGTCGCGATACCCGGTGAGGCCATGGGAGCCCGCGTAGCAGCATCTGGTGGCGCAATCAGTGTAGCGATCACGCCGGCAACAACCAGGCAGATGGAAATCGTCAATGCGATCTTGTGCAATCGTGACAGATAAACCGATGCCTTGTGGGAAGCTTCAGGTGATTTGATCGTGTTTTGAGACATACAAACAAAGCCTCAGTTGCGCAGCAAACAACGATTGAATCGAATAGGCATCCAACCGAGTACCCCATGAATTGTGTGATCTTCTATCACAATTCGCGCGGGAATTCTATACGGAGGGATTCCTGAATGGGCCTCAGTTCCTAACTGTGTACCGCGCGCGGCAGGATCATCCAAAATCACACATAAGCATCAAGAGTTTACTCGACCGGACGAACTTCCTGAACTTCCGGAATGTAATATTTCAACATGTTTTCGATGCCATGTTTTAGGGTTGCCGTTGAGCTGGGACAACCGGCACAGGCGCCTTGCATTCGCAGATAGACAATCCCTTGCTGAAAGCCATGAAAAATTATGTCGCCGCCGTCCTGAGCAACAGCCGGTCGTACCCGGGTTTCCAGAAGTTCCTTGATCTGAGACACGACACCATCATCTTCCGGGGCTGTTTCAGGGACGTTTTCCGAAATATTCTCGGAAATAATGTCATCGCCTGACGTGTAATGATCCATGATCGCGCTCAGTATCAGGGGTTTGAGCGCATCCCAATCACCCTCGGGGGTTTTTGTTGCTGTAATGAAATCACCGCCCAGAAATACCCCCGCCACGCCGTCAACATCGAAAATCCGCCGCGCAAGTGGCGAACGCGCCGCGTCATCGCGAACCGTGAAATTCGCCGTCCCCATGGACATCACAATCTCTCCGGGCAGGAACTTCATGGTCGCCGGGTTTGGGGTGGCTTCGGTTTGAATAAACATATCCGAATACTCCTGCCAGGAACTCCTGGCTCTGTTAGGCGGCGGGGTCTGTCCCTAAGGTGGCCCTCGCGGACGCGAAAATCAAGGGATCAGGCGTTCAAAAAACCGAGAACGTCGTGAATCTCACGGATAATGGGTTCCGAAATTTCCCGGGCGCGCGCCGCACCGCCACTCAGAACACGATCCACATACTCCGGATCGCCAACCAGCCTGCGCATTTCGTTTTGAATAGGTGCCAGATTTTCCACCGCGGCATCGGCCAGATCCTGCTTGAAAACCGAGAACGGCTGACCGGCATATTTCCTCACCACACCATCCATCGTCGTGTCTGTGAGGGCCGCAAAAATCGTCATCAGGTTTGCGGCCTCCGGGCGGTCCTCCAGCCCGGCGCGGGTTTGCGGTAACGGTTTCGGGTCGGTTTTGGCTTTCCGAATTTTGCGGACGATTGCGTCCACATCATCCACCATGTTGATCCGGGAATTGTCCGACGGGTCGGACTTGCTCATCTTTGAGGTCCCGTCCCGCAAGGACATCACTCGTGTTGCTTCACCCATGATCACAGGCTCAATAATCGGGAAAAGCTCCCGGCCAAAATCGTTGTTGAATTTTTGCGCGATGTCACGTGCCAGCTCCAGATGCTGTTTCTGATCATCGCCAACAGGAACGTGTGTAGCCTTGTACGCCAGAATATCAGCCGCCATGAGATTGGGATAGGCAAACAGGCCCACCGAAGCGTTCTCTCGATTTTTACCGGCTTTCTCCTTGAACTGTGTCATCCGGTTCAGCCATCCCATTCTGGCGACACAATTAAAAATCCATGCCAGTTCAGCATGGCACGGGTTCTGACTCTGTGTGAACAGAATGTTTTTCTCAGGCTCAACGCCGGCGGCAATCATCGCGGCCGCGACTTCGCGCGTACTTGCCCGTAATTCGTCTGGGTTTTGCCATACGGTGATGGCGTGGAGATCCACGACACAAAAAATACAGTCAAAATCGTTCTGCAGGGCGACCCAGTTTCGCATGGCACCAAGATAATTACCGAGGTGCAGGTTGCCGGTTGGCTGAATGCCAGAAAATATCCGGTTCATGTCCGGTGCCCCAGTTTTTCGGTTTCGTTGTCCGCCGCCCGTTCGGCGCACCGTTTTATGGCGCGTGCCGTCCGGCGGGTCAAGCCGCGCCGAAAGTCACCGATTTGGCTTTTTCAATGCCTGAAGATCAGAAAAACGGGCAGCCCGCAACAGGAGCGCCGCGACCATAAAGATGCTCAGGCCGCCAACGACCAGGGCCGCCAGCCCCGCAACCCGTGAACCCAACCCTTCGGTAAACCCGGGTTCCAGCATGTCTAATCCAAAAATTAGCCCAGTGCCCATCACGGCGCTTGCAATGATGACGCGGGGGAATCGTCCACACAGCCGCTCATCCAATATCAGGTGCCCGCGACGGTACAGAATGAACCCCAACATACAGGCATTCAACCACGCCGAAACGACGGTCGCAATGGCAATGCCCACGTGCAGAAACGGCCCCATGAGAATAAGCGAAAGGACCACGTTCACGGTCATGGCAATTACCGATGCAACCACCGGTGTTTTCGTATCTTCTCGGGCAAAGAACCCGGGTGAAAGGGCCTTCACCAGAACATAGGCGGGCAAACCGATCGCATAAACAGCAAGCGCCTGAGACGTTGCCAGGGAAGCCGCGGGGGAAAATTCTCCCCGTTCAAAGAGAACAATGATCACCGGTTTCGCAATAACAAACAGTGCAACCGCCGCCGGTAGTGTCAGTAACAGGGAAAATTCGAGGGCACGATTTTGTGCATGATGCGCTGCGGTCTCGTCGCCGCTTTTCAATACGCGCGACAGCATGGGAAGCAACGCGGTGCCCACCGCCACCCCAACGATCCCCAACGGAAACTGATTTACGCGATCCGCATAAAATAAATAGGAAATCGATCCATCGGGCAGAAAGGATGCAATAATGCCATCAATGACAATGTTTAGCTGGTAAATTCCGGCACCCACTGCAACCGGCAAAGCCCGCAAACACAAAACCTTTATGTCCTCTGTGAATTTTGGTGGCAACATGGATAGAACGGTGTTCTCCCGTGCCAACGCCCACAACACCCAGAGTAATTGTACAACCCCGGCCCCGCTGATACCCCAGGCAAACGCATGGGCGGGCGACGGCATGTGGGGAACCAGAACTAGCAGGCTTCCGATCACCACAATATTCAGGAGAACCGGTGTTGCAGCGGCGGCGGCAAAATGCCCCAGCGCATTCAGAACCGCAGAAGCCAGCGACACCAGGGAAATAAAAATCAGATAGGGAAACATGATCCGGGCCAAAACCACGGTCAGATCAAAGGTTTCCGGGTCATCCAGAAACCCCGGTGCAAATACATGCATGATCCAGGGCATGATGATTTCAACAGCAATGACAAAAAGCGTCAGAGCCAGGGCCAGAACGCTAAAGGTACGGGCCGCGAAATCCCGCGCGCCCGATTGTCCGCTTTCCTTAAGTTTGGCGGCAAACAACGGAATGAAAGCCGCCGAAAAAGCGCCCTCGGCAAACAAGCGGCGAAACAGATTCGGAAACTTGAATGCCAAAAACAGCGCATCCGCCATCCAGTTGGCGCCAAGGACAGCCGCCAGCAGCATATCCCGAACAAATCCGAGAATACGGCTCAGCATGGTGAACCCGCCAACAGCTGTTACGGCGCGCAGTAAATTCATGATTCCTCAATAGTTAATCAATCCCGCAAAGGGAAGGGTTGATTTATTGGCCCCGATACGCCGGGACAGGCTTCCCGGGAGCCGGCGAATTTCTCGCAAGAAACACGGCTTGATCATTCGTTCCTTCGGCGGGTTGGAGGGCGTTAGTCAGTTTTTGCTGAATATTCGCAAGCTTTCTCTCGTTCGTGACCTTCAGGCCGAAAGCGTCTTTAACGTAAAACACGTCAACGACCCGCTCACCATAGGTGGAGATATGGGCGCTGGTGATTTGAAGGGATTCAGAGGTCAGAACCGCCGTTAGGTCCAACAACAGTCCCGGACGATCCCGACCATTGACTTCAATAACGGTGGCGCTGTTTGAGATCGAGTTGTCGCAGATAACACGCGGCGGCACCCTGAATACACGGGTCCTGGACGCAAGCGATTTTTTCCGCGCCGCGGCCAGCTCCCGTGCCGGAAACAATTCGCCGCAAACCGCGCGGGCAATACGCTTTTTCAGAGTCTCCAACCTTCTGGGCTCATCATAGGCAGACCCGTTTTCATCCTGGATCCAGAATGTATCCATGGCCATACTGTTGGAAAATGTGACGATCCTGGCATCTTCCACCGCCGCGCCGGACAGCGCCATGGCGCCGGCAATGGCGGCAAACAGGCCTGGATGATCAGGCGCATACACGATGATTTCGGTGATATCGCTCTCAGGCACGCTCAGATGACGGATAACCGGCTTGCCCGCCACCTCGTCCATTTCTCGTGCCGCGGCGGCATGTCGCACAAGAACATCCGGTGAGAAACTGGCCCAATAGTGCGCCCGTCCCCAGGACAGGAACTGTTCAACCCAATCCGTATCCCAGTTTTCCAGCCGCGCCCGAACCATGGATTTTGCGGCATTTATCCTTTGCTGCCGCCTGGTTTCATCAAGAGGCCCGCTAAACGCTTCCTGTGTACGATAATAGAGGTCTCTAAGAAGGGATGCTTTCCAGGCATTCCAGACCTTCGGTCCGACGGCACGGATATCGGCAACGGTAAGCACTAGGAGCAAGCGCAGCCTTTCCGGTGATTGGACCTCATTGACAAAATCACGAATGGTCTGGGGATCGTCCAGATCGCGTTTAAATGCAATCCGGCTCATCAATAAATGATGCCGGACCAGCCACGACACGGTTTCGGTCTCCCAGTCGTTCAGACCAAGACGAGGGCATAGCCGCAGGGCAATATCGGCACCAATTTCGGAATGATCGCCTTTCCGTCCCTTGGCAATATCATGCAACAGAACCGCGAGATATAGAACGCGGCGCGACTGAATTTCCTTCACCACGGTGGCAGAGGTCGGGTGATCTTCGGTGAGCTCACCTTTTTCAATACGATGGAGAATACCGATGGCGCGGATGGTATGTTCATCAACTGTATAGACGTGATACATGTCATACTGCATCTGGGCGACAACCCGCCCAAAGTCCGGAATAAACCGCCCGAACACACCCGTTTCATTCATGGACATCAGAATCTTTTCGGGATTTCGAGACGACGTCAGAATTTGCATGAAGGCCGCGTTGGCCTGCCCATCGTTACGCAGCCGTTGATTAATCAACCCAAGACATTGCCGGGCGGCACGGAAGGCACGGGGATGGATATCCATGTCATGCTCAAGCGCCGTCTGAAACAGAGTCAGTAATTTGACCGGACTTTTCTGGAATGATAATCGTCCGTCCACGCTTAGGCGACCGGATTCCAGAGCAAAGCCGTTCACGGATTTCGACCCGACAGGCAGACCGGGGACGCGGAAGCGGCGGGCTTTTTTTCGGTGCTGTTCTTCCATGACGGCGCACAGGACCCGGGTCAGGTCGCCAACATCTTTCACGATCAGAAAATAGTGTTTCATGAACCGTTCGACGCCACGGGCACCGGCATGGTCCCTGTACCCCATGCGCCGCGCCACATCGGGCTGAACATCGAACGTCAGACGGTCTTCTTCGCGGGCGGTGAGGTAATGAAGATTGCAGCGTACAGTCCATAGAAAATTGGCGGCTTTTTCAAATATCCTAACGTCTTCCGCGGTAAACACATCCCGCTCAACCAGTTCATCCATGGCGACGACTTCATACAGATACCTGGCGATCCAATAGAGCGTTTGCAGGTCGCGAAGAGCACCCTTGCCGTCCTTTACATTGGGTTCCAGCACGTAGCGGGTATCACCCATTTTATCATGCCGCCGGTCACGCTCTTTCAGTTTCTCTTCAACAAAGGTATCCTTGGATTTTCGGATGACTTTTGTTGCATATGTTTCCTGAAAAACCTCGAACAGAGCGGCATCACCGGTAATAAATCGGGATTCCAGCATGTTTGTGCAAATGGTCAGATCGTCTTTCGCAAGGCGGATGGCCTCGTCCACAGTGCGGGTGGCATGCCCGACCGTCAGTTTCAGGTCCCACAGGAAATAGAGCATAAACTCGACAACCTGCTCAATGCGAGGTGTCAGCTTGTATGGGCGTAAAA
The DNA here is from genome assembly GCA_963921245.4 of Rhodospirillales bacterium. Classification (GTDB taxonomy): domain Bacteria; phylum Pseudomonadota; class Alphaproteobacteria; order Rhodospirillales; family Casp-alpha2; genus JABJGO01. Next base: position 2,573,884 of record CAWUEY030000001.1, read on the forward strand.
ACAGCAAATCCACATCGGAATGCGGTGCCAGTTCGCTGCGCCCGTATCCGCCCACGGCCACGATGGCGATCTGTTCACCCTTTGTTGGATTCGGTGAATGATAAACATGATTGAGGGCCAGGTCCGTCAACGAGGCGATGAGTGTATCGATAAGCATGGAACGCTGTGAAATGATCCGGGAAGCGGGAACCGCCTGTTCTTCAAACCGCTGACGGATCATCCGTTCTCCACGTTCAAGGTAGTTTCGGAACATCGACAGAAACGAATCATGGGTTTTCGCCGTGTATCCGGACCAGGAAAGAAGGTCATTCAATTCACCTTGAAAGCCCTCAAATTCCTTTGTTTTGTTTCCAGCTATGTTCATCATGAAACAGTGTGAATTAAAATCACCAAAATATGCTAATTAAAGATAACTATTTAAAGATAACGATGATGTCTAAATCTTAAGATCGGAGATTTAGAGCATTCCTTTTAGCTTATACAAAAGCTCCAATGCCTCCCGCGGCGTTAAGTCATCTGCACTGATCTTGTTAAGCTCATCCATCACAGGATGGCTCTTCTCATGGCCATCACCTCCGGCAACCTGGCGTGGCTGCGCGGCAAACAGCGGCAAATCATCGGCGAGCCTGGTTAGCGCGGAAGACTGCTCACCCGCCTCAAGCGTTCTGAGTATTTGTTCCGCGTGCTCGATAACGCCAGGCGGCAGCCCCGCCAGACGTCCGACATGAATTCCATAGGAACGATCGGCGGCACCGGCCTCGACCTGATGCAGGAAGATTACATCGCCCTCCCATTCCTTGACTCTCATGTTGTAGCAACTGAGATTGTTGAGACGGGCGGAAAGGGTTGTCAGTTCATGGTAATGGGTCGCAAACAGGGCCCGACACTGGTTTACCTCGTGGAGCTGCTCAACCACAGCCCAGGCGATAGACAGCCCGTCAAAAGTTGCCGTCCCGCGGCCAATTTCATCAAGGATAACCAGGGAATTGGGCCCGGCCTGATGCAGGATAGCGGCGGTTTCGACCATCTCCACCATAAAGGTGGATCGTCCGCGCGCCAGATCATCCGCGGCCCCAACACGGGAAAACAACCTGTCTACCACGCCGATCCGTGCCTCATCGGCGGGTACATAGCTACCCATTTGAGCCATCAGGGCAATCAGGGCGTTTTGTCGTAAAAACGTACTTTTTCCCGCCATATTCGGCCCCGTCAGCAACCACAGCCGGCCGCCGTCCGCGAATTGGGTATGGTTGGCGACAAACTGTCCGTCGCCGTTTCGTTTCAGTGCATCTTCGACCACCGGATGTCGGCCCGCCACAATGGTCATATCTCGATTATCTGTCAGCACGGGACGGACATATCGATTGGCAACTGCACGTTCCGCAAGACCCGCTGATACGTCCATGATCGCAACACTGCGTGCTGTACGCGCCAGACTCTCTGCGTGTTCCATCACCATTGCGGACAACGCCGCGAACATTTCGGTTTCCAGCGCAAGCGCCTGCTCGCCCGCCTGGGCGATTTTCCCCTCGAGCTCTCCGAGCTCTGTGGTGGAAAACCGAACCGCATTGGCCATGGTCTGACGGTGGATAAACGGCCCCTCCTTGCCCCCCGGAACCCTCTCCACCAGAATCTTGTCCGCCTGCCTGGCCGGAACCTCGACAAAATAGCCGAGCACATTGTTGTGGCGCACCTTCAGGGTGCTGATACCGGTCATTCCCCGGTAATCCGCCTGAAGATTGGCGATCAAACGGCGGCTGTCATCACGCAAGGCCCGAAGCCCGTCAAGTTCCGCCGAATAGCCCTTCTGAATAAAGCCGCCATCACGAGCCTGCAAAGGCAGGTCTTCGGAAAGCGCGGCGCTCAGTTTCTCATGCAGGCGGACATGCGGATCAAGGGACTCCAGTGCCGCTTCCATCGCCTTTGGCACGCCGTCCATACCGGCAATCCCTGCCCTGATCCTGGCAGCAACGTCCAGAACATGGGTAATAACAGATAGATCCCGGGGACCCCCGCGACCAACACTGATTCTGGACAATGCCCGCTCCAGATCCGGCGTGCCCCGCAAAATTCCGCGAATATCATCGCGTATAGAGACGCTGTCCACAAAACACTGAATGGCATCCAGCCGTCCATTAATCGCATCAATATCCGTGAGCGGTGCCCCTAATTGCGTCATCAAAAGACGTGCACCTGCGCCGGTCAACGTGCGATCTAGAACCGATAAAAGACTCCCCTGCCGCTCTCCCATCAGCGTTGACGTCAATTCCAGATTCCGCCGGGTTGCGGCATCGATCTCCATAACCTCGCCCCGGGCATACTGCCGGGGAGGTGCTATACGGGGCATATGTCCTTTTTGCGTAAGCTCGATGTAGGTCACAAGAGAACCGGCGGCGGCAACTTCGGCACGGGAAAAAGCCCCGAACGCCTCTAGCGTATCCACGTTAAAAATCTGTTGCAGGCGGCGGCGGGCATTCTCGCTGTCAAATCGGCTAGCAGGCTCAATGCTCAGACAATCGCGCCAATCCGCCAGCCGCGCGGCAAGGTCTTCCCGCGATAGAAGGGTCTCCGAGATCAGAATTTCACCGGGTGCCAGCCGCGCCAGAACAGACGGAATCGCAGCTTCGTCTGACGCCTGGGTAAACAGAATGCCCGTCGATACATCAACCCACGCCACGCCCAGCTCACCCTTTGCCGTGGCGATGCTGACCATAAAATTGTTGGACCGCGCGTCCAGTAGTGTGTCCTCGGTCAAGGTACCCGGTGTAACAATCCGAACCACGTCCCGCTTCACGACGGCTTTGTAGCCGCGCTTCCTGGCCTCGACCGGGTCCTCAACCTGCTCACAGATCGCGACCTTGAATCCTTTCCGGATCAATCGCTCCAGGTAGGTTTCATGACTGTGTGCGGGGACGCCGCACATGGCGATATCCTCACCCAAATGCTTGCCCCGCTTGGTCAGAGTGATGTCTAAAGCCTCGGCGGCCTGAACGGCATCGTCGAAGAACAGTTCGAAAAAATCCCCCATTCGATAGAACAGCAGGGAGTCCGGATGGGCGCGTTTGATGGACAAATATTGGTCCATCATCGGTGTGCTTCGATTTTGGCTTTTCTTGTCACGGGCGACAGAGAGGGTCGCAGATGCGCCAGTCTGTTGTTCGGAATTCACGTTCTCAGCAATCGCCTTGCCCACAACACCGTCCTAATTCCTACGGGATTTCGCCCCACAATCTTCCCAATCCTATCACAGCCGCCTCATCCAGGGCCATGACGGCTTTTAAGTCTGGCGCAGAAAAACCGCGCTGGCTTTTTCATGACGGCGGCGGATTGCTGTCGGGTTATGCCGCCCGTCACAATGGAAATGCACAATGAAAATAGGGAAGATATCAACTGATCCGGTCAGTTTTCAGCGCGCTCAATTGCTTGCCTAATCAGGTCTAGGGCCTCTTCTGTCTCGCCCCATCCTTTGACCCTGGCCCACTTTCCGTGTTCCAGGTCTTTATAGTGTTCAAAGAAATGGGAAATCTGTTCCAACAGCACCGGCCGAATATCCCGGTAGGATCCGACATTGCCATAAAAGGGATGGAGATCATCGATCGGAACACACAGCAGCTTTTCATCCACACCGCTTTCGTCTTCCATGATGAGAACACCGATTGGTCGAGACTGAATGATAACACCCGGCTGTACCGGAATTTGTCCGAGAACCGCCGCGTCCATAGGATCGCCGTCATCCGACAGAGTGTGCGGCACGAACCCGTAATTACACGGGTAGTACATGGCCGTATGCAGAAATCGGTCTACGTACATAGCGCCGGACTCTTTATCAAACTCATATTTTACCGGATTGCCGCCCATGGGAATTTCGATGATCACGTTGATCTCATAGGGCACATTGCGACCGGTGGGTATTTTTTTCAGATCCATGGGTTGTCTCCGCGGAAAAACTGACGCCTGTTTTGATGGCCGTGTTTTAACCCTGTCGTCTTCGGGGTCAAGGGTTTCTCACTCGCATATCATCAGGCGGATAGCGGCGGATCAATATCACCAGCAAAACCAACCCGGGAATGGCGGCCAGCGCGGTCAGTAAAAAATAGCTGATCCAGTCTACGTTGTCGGCGAGCCACCCGCCACCCGAGGCGAAGATTGTTCGCGCAAACCCCGTGAATGAAGATAAAAGAGCGTACTGGGTCGCCGTGTAGGCAAGATTGCAGAGACCGGATAGATACGCAACAAACGCTGTCGTCGCCATACCACCGGTGACGTTCTCCACGGCGATCGTCACCACCAGCGCCGATAGAGAATACCCGATCCAGGCTTGTGCCGCAAAAACCAGATTGGAAGCCGCCTGCAATACACCACAAATCAACAATGCCCTCAGGATACCCATCCGCGACACCATGGCCCCGCCAACAAAGGCGCCGATGATGGTCATGGCTAAACCCCAAGACTTGCTAATAACGCCGATCTCGCTCAGGGAGAAGCCGGTTTCCAGATAAAACGGATTGGCCATCACGCCCAGCAAAGCGTCGCCATATTTATAGAGCGCGACGAAGGCCAGGATTAGCCACCAATCACGCCGACGGAGAAAATCAGAAAACGGTTCGATGACGGCCCTACGAATCCAGACCATCATGTTTTTTCCGTCTTCAACAGCGCCGTCATTTTGGGGTCGATCCGGTTCAGGGCTTATCAGGGTCGCCACGATGGTCAGGGCCATGAATGCGGCCATCACACCATAGGCCCAAAACCATCCCGCCCACTGCGCCACAACCAGCGCGCCGCCACCGGACACCAGGGTCGCAATACGATAGCCAAAGACAAAGATTGCCGCACCCGCGCCCAGCTGTTCCTCAGACAGGCTTTCAACCCGATAGGCATCGGCAACGATATCCAGTGTCGCCGATGCAAAAGCCAGGATGACGGCCCACAGGGCCACGGACCACAGGTCCGCCGCAGGGTTTGTCGCACCCAGAACCATCATGGCCGCCGCCACGGATACTTGCGAAAACACCAGCCAGCCCCGGCGCTGCCCCAGCCACCGGGTGAGGCCGGGCAGCGGCATACGGTCCACCAATGGTGACCAGAGAAACTTCAGGGTATAGGCTGTGCTGGCCCAGACAAACAGGCCGATAGCGGTTTTGCTGATCCCGGACTCACTCAGCCATGCCGACAACGTGGCAAACACCAACGCCAGGGGCAGGCCACTGGCAAATCCGAAGATCAGCAGAATGGCAACCCGGCGTTCCCGGTAAACAGAAAACGATCTGCTCCAGGTCCTGATCGTATCTGTTGTTATCACGGCATATCTTTTATGCAGCGCTGTGGCGGCGGGCGGCACGTTTGCGTTCGTGCGGGTCCAGGTGGTACTTGCGCAGGCGAATGCTTTCCGGCGTAACCTCTACCAGCTCATCATTGTCGATATAGGCAAGCGCCTGCTCCAGGGACATACGCCGGGGCGGGGTCAGGCGAATATTTTCATCGGATCCGGCGGCGCGAATGTTCGTAAGCTGTTTGGTCTTCATGGGGTTCACGTCCAGATCGCCCGGACGGCTGTTTTCACCAATGATCATGCCAGCATAGGTTTTAACGCCGGAACCGACAAAGAGCGCCCCGCGGCCTTCCAGATTCCACAAACTGTAGGCGACGGTCTTGCCCGAAGCATTGGAAATCAGCACGCCGTTGCGGCGACCGGCAATAGCACCCTTGTCCGGTGTATAGCCGTGAAACACCCTGTTCATGATACCGCTACCGCGCGTTTCAGTCAGGAATTGCCCATGATAGCCGATAAGACCGCGGGAAGGGGCCAGGAACGTCAGGCGTACCTTGCCGCCCCCGGACGGTCGCAATTCCTGCATTTCAGCCTTGCGCTCACTCATGCTTTCCACAACGCCGCCGGAATACGTCTCATCCACGTCAACAACAACGTCTTCCACCGGCTCCATGCGCTGACCCGTATCGGGGTCTTGCCGGAACAGGACACGCGGGCGCGAGATGGACAGCTCATAACCTTCCCGGCGCATGGTTTCGATCAACACACCCAGTTGCAACTCTCCGCGCCCGGCCACCTCGAAGGCATCCTTGCTGTCGGTTTCGGAAATGCGAAGGGCGACGTTGCCTTCGGCCTCCCGCAACAACCGATCTCGAATGGCCCGGGACGTAACCTTGCTGCCCTCCGTTCCGGCGAGCGGTGAATCGTTAACGGCGAACGTCATTGCCAGCGTCGGCGGATCAATGGGCGGCGCGGGGAGGGCCTCTGTTACCGACGGATCGCACAGTGTATCGGCAACGGTCGCCGCGGATAAGCCGGCAATCGCCACCAGATCGCCTGCATGTGCCTCGTCAACCGGCACGCGCGCCAGATTCCGAAATGACAACAGACTGGAAATGCGTCCCTGTTCCACCACGGAGCCATCACGCCTGAGAGCCTTGATGGGCGTGTTGACCCTGACCGCGCCGGACTGAACCCGGCCGGTCAACACCCGGCCCAGAAACGGGTTGGCGTCCAGCATGGTGACCCGCATGGAAAACGGGCCGCTTGCGGCGGCATCAGGCTCGGCCACGTGCGCCAGGATCAGATCAAACAAGGCGTCCATATTGTCCCGTGGTCCTTCGGGCGCGAGCGCGGCCCAACCTGCCTTGGCGGAGGCAAATATCGTGGGGAAGTCCAACTGTTCGGGCGCGGCATTAAGGACAGAAAACAGATCGAAAACTTCGTCCTGAACGGCGTAGGGCCGGGCGGCGGGTTTGTCGACCTTGTTGATAACCAGAATAGGCTTCAGGCCAATTTGCAAGGCCTTTGTCGTAACAAACTTGGTTTGCGGCATTGGGCCTTCGGCGGCATCCACCAATAGCAACACGCCATCTACCATGCTGAGGATACGCTCCACTTCGCCGCCAAAATCCGCATGTCCAGGTGTATCGACGATATTGATCCGCACACCGCCACGTTCCACGGATGTGCACTTGGCGAGAATCGTAATGCCCCGCTCCCGTTCCAGGTCGTTGCTGTCCATGGCCCGTTCGGCAACCTGCTGGTTTTCACGGAAGGCGCCGCTCTGACGCAATAGCTGATCCACGAGTGTGGTTTTGCCATGATCAACGTGCGCGATGATCGCGATGTTTCGAAGCTCGGTCATTGGGTCTCGCAAATACGGCTCATCGGACAGAGATATCCCGTCCGGCTATATCAGGGGCAGCGGCTTCTTAGCCTGTTCGGGGCCTATTGTCGAATGTTGAGTTTATGCTCAATCAGTTTTCCAAGCGGCTCTGAGGGACGGGCACCCATATGGCGGATAACCTCGGCGGCGGCGACACCACCAACATGGGCGCAATCCCGCAAACCCATGTGGTGGGTAAGGCCATAGAGGAAACCAGCGGCATAGGCATCACCAGCACCCGTTGTATCGACAACAGGGTCGGCATCCGCCGCGTCGAGCACGTGCACGTCATCGCCGGAAACAATAACGGAGCCTTTTGGGCCGCGTGTAAGGGCCGCAATTTCACAATATCCGCGAACATTCTGTAACGCCTCATCAAATTCATCGACCTGATATAGCGCCGTAATTTCCTCTTCATTGGCAAACAGGATGTCCACATGCCCCTCCAGCAGTTGAAGAAAATCGGCACGGTGCCTGTCAACGCAGAAGGCATCTGAAAGGCTGAGAGAGACCTTATTGCCAGCTTCATGAGCGATAGAGGCAGCACGAACAAACGCTTCCTTCGCTTTGGGGGGATCCCAGAGGTAGCCTTCCAGATAGATAATCCCGCTGGCGGCAATCAGTTCGGGATCAATGTCTCGCGGCCCGAATTCCACGCACGCGCCCAGGAACGTCATCATGGTTCGCTGCGAATCCGGGGTAACACAAATCAGGCATCGAGCCGTCGAAACGGAGTCCACCGCGGGCGAGGTTTCAAAGGTCACGCCGATTTCACGGATGGCATCCATAAACCGCTGACCCAGCATGTCGTCGCAAACCTTGCCAACAAAGGCGCAGTTTGCACCGAGCGAGGCCAGCCCTGCCATGGTGTTGGCCGCAGAGCCGCCGGACTGCTCCATGGGAGCGGGCAATTCACCATAAAGAGAAACAGCAGTCTGTTCATCTATCAGGGTCATGGCCCCTTTCGTCATGCCATGTTGTTCTAGGAACGCATCCTCGGTTTTTGCCAACACATCGACAATGGCATTGCCGATACCAACCACATGATACTTTTTGTTTCCCAAGGAAACCTCCCGCATGGTGAATACGCGCCTATATGTAGCGAAGTGCCAACAGAAAACAACCGAAACCTCTGGATGATCTTGCGCCTTGTTCCAAACCCCTGACGCGGATAAACAAGGGGCCGCAAATCGACGGAGATCGCCATGTTTAACGCCTTCGCAAAAGCCATTGCCCAGCTCAATGATCGCGCCATTCAAAAAACACTGGCCCTGAGTGTCGGTGCCGCTATAGTGGTGTTTGTTGCGCTCTGGTCCGTTGTTGGGTTTTTGTTGGGTAACACCGCGTTTTTTACCTGGGGCTGGCTGGAAACGGTTGTTGATCTCCTCGGTGGCCTGGCAACCCTGATTCTAACCTGGTTTCTGTTTCCCGGCATCGTCAGTACCTTTATGGCGCTGTTCCTGGAGGACGTTGCCAATGCCGTGGAGACACACCATTATCCGAACCTCGGCAAGCCTGAAGGCCAAACACCGGGCAAAAATATCGTCAACACCATCAGGTTCCTGGCCGTTTTCGTTGCCCTGAACCTTTTGATTTTACCCTTCCTTATTCTGGGACCTGTGTTTCCGTTCGTGTTTTATGCTGTAAACGGATACTTGCTGGGTCGGGAGTATTTCGAGCTGGTCGCCCTCCGGCGGTTGGATGCACAAACGGCACGCTCCATGCGAAAACAGCGACAGGGTTCGCTGTTCTTCATTGGCGTTGCCATTGCATTTATGCTAACCATCCCGGTCATCAATCTGTTAACACCCATCGTTGCAACGGCGGCGATGATCCATATGTTCCAGGGCTGGCAGGAGAAGGCCCATATGCTTCCGAGGCATTAACGTGGCGTCGAAGGGATCTGGACACAAAGGAGATAGACCAATGGATAAAAAGACCAATACAGATGCCAAGGCGGCGATTGACGACTCTTCCGGAACGCCGCTGACGCCATTTACACCAACTGGTGCTGCCGCCACGGGCACTCAACGGGCGGCTTTTCATCCCGATGTCCCGGGGCGGCACAGTATACCGGGCGCCATAGGCAGCACAAACAACCGACAGGCAGCCCCCGAAACCATTGAGCCTAATCGTCTAATCATTGGGCGGGAAATAAAACTCAAGGGCGGTGAGATATCCGCCTGTGACCGGCTTTCTCTGGACGGCGAAGTCGACAACGTCAACCTCGCAAGGGCGCGGCTACTGGAAGTTTCGCCGGAGGGTGTTTTCAAGGGAAAGGCCCATGTCGATGAGGCCGTGATTGGGGGTCATTTCGAAGGTGAACTGACCGTCAGTACCCGCCTGACTATCGAGGACGGCGGCAGCATTTCCGGATCGGTAAAATATGGCTCCATCGTGATTCAGCCCGGCGGGTCTATCAGCGGTGACATGCAAACCATCACGGACGCCAGCGACACCTGAAAATCTGCAACGTCATCAATCTGATCGTGTTTCGAAACCCGCTTCCATTTCTTGTCCTGTCCGGAGCCGTGATCGTCTCAGGGTGTGCAACCCAGGCCCCGGCCCCGGAGACAGCAGAGGCGGTAGAGTCAGCGGGGTCAGCGAAACAGCCCGGGCAGCACATCGAGACACAGAATTCATCATTGGTCGCCGACGTGCCAGTAGAACCGGAGGTTCCGGAAGCGGGCGGCGGCGTCCAGACTGGCGGGGTCTCCGCAAGCGTGCCGATAAAGTCGGAGGTCACGGAAGCGCCGCCGCCCGCCCCCACTCCCGTTCCCGCGCCAGCTTCGTTGGTCGGAAAGGATGTATCGGGTTTACGTCTGTTGTTTGGCAACCCGTCATTTGTGCGCGTCGATGAGCCTGCACAGCTGTGGCGATACGCGACAGAAGGGTGCGCTCTGTACCTGTTCCTTTATGACGATGGTACAGATGCGTACCACGTGTCCCACCTGGAGTTTCGGGGGACAGGTCGAAGCCTGGAAGAAAAAGAGGCCTGCCTGCGATCTGTCATAACCGCCCGTCAGGAAAACACGGCGTCATAGGTTAGCTCACCGTGTTCAGCTCACTGTGGTTTTGCCCTTGAAGCGGCAGAATTCGACAACCGTACAAGCGGGGCAATCCGGCTTTCGGGCTTTGCAGATGTGGCGACCATGCAGGATCAGCCAGTGGTGGGCATTGAGCACCCATTGATCAGGCGTTAGTTTTAGAAGTTTCTTTTCCACGTCCAGCGGGGTCTTGCCAGGCGCCAGTCCTGTACGGTTTCCGACCCGGAAGATATGGGTATCAACAGCAATCGTTGGTTCGCCAAACGCGACATTCAGAACCACATTGGCAGTTTTTCGTCCGACACCCGGCAAGGCTTCGAGGGCGGCCCTGTCACGCGGTACCTCACCCCCATGGTCGTTGACCAGGATATGCGCCGCCTTCATCACGTTTTTGGCCTTCGTGTTAAACAGGCCGATGGTCTTGATGTAATCCTTCAGTCTGGATTCGCCGAGAGCCAGCATTTGTTCCGGTGTGCCAACCACCCTGAAAAGAGGTCCGGTCGCCTTGTTAACACCGACATCGGTGGCTTGTGCAGACAAGGCAACGGCAACCAGGAGCGTATAGGGGTTGGTCCATTGCAACGCGGTCGTGGGATCAGGGTTTGCCCTGGACAGACGGCGATAGAACTCATCGATATCGGCGATTTTGACCATGCGCGACTGTGGCAAGACATAGACTGAAATGCAAGGGGTGGGGTTCGCACCATTATAGCCATGGACGCCCACCCCGGAATTTGGCATTCTTCATCCATGGTTGAGGATCAAAATCTATTGTTTCGGGCGACGCTGTCCCCTCAGCGCAGCGCTTCGCGCCGCCTGCGAAACACAGTCATCGGCATTTTTGCCGGCGCGTCGATACCCGTAGGAATTGCTTTTGCTGTTTTGGGTGCCTGGCCCGCGACCGCCTTCATCGGTTTTGATATCGTGCTATTGGCGGCCTTTCTGCATTTCCATCATTTTGCCGGGCGCGCCCGGGAAATCATCGAGATATCCAATACCGCCCTGATCATTGAACAACGTGATCATTGGGGCCGGAAAAAGATATGGAACTTTGAACCCCGGTGGTTGAGGGTTCATTTGGAAGACATTGATGAGCACCACAATCATCTGGAAATTCGCAATCGGTCATGTCGGTTGCCGATCGGAAGTTTTCTCAGCACCGACGAAAAAGCCGGGCTGGCCGCGACGCTCCGCAATGCCCTAAGTCAGGTTTCCGTCCTGCACGCCCGATAGCAGGGGTTATCTAGAATCCCTATGCACTATTTTCGGACAATCTGAAGCAACGGTTCAAAAGCATATACAGCAGACCGACTGCCTGCTGCCGGTATCATTGTTTTTAGAAATCCATGATCGGCAAGGGTTTTGGTGAACCTTGCTGCTGTCTGTTTGGGAATGCCGCTTGTGCTCGTAAACCGACTGTTTCGAAAAACCGGGCGCTGAAACATAAAATCAACCGCATTAATAGTCCATTGGGAGGCAAGCTGTTTTCTAAACTCCTCCTTCATTTCTTCATATAATGTCATTATTTGATTGGCTGTATCTATGTTTTGTTCAGCCTGGGTGGCGAGTGCTTCAAGAAAAAACATGCACCATTCTGTCCACTCTCCATGGGACGAGACCGCCCGCATTCTATCAATGTATTCATCCTTGTTATTCTCAAAAAAACCACTCACGTAAAAATACGGCCCAACCAGAAACTCTGACTGCCAGAGCATAAGCGTGATCAACATACGGCCCACACGACCGTTGCCATCTTTAAAAGGATGTAGCGCTTCAAACTCTACGTGCGACAAAGCAATTTTAACGAGCGAGTCATCGTTTGATGAATTGATATAGGTTTCAAGTTCTCTAAATCCGACGTTCAATTTATCATGTGAAATCGGTATAAATAGGACTGACTTTTTCCTCCTATCGACAATATAATTCTGTTCAGTTTTGAAAACGCCGGGTTGTGGTTTAGCGCCTTGGCTCCAAAACAGCATTTGCTCATGCGCCTTGCGTATCACCCGCCCCGAAATTGGAACACCGTTGTTGAGCATATCCTGAGCCTTATTAAGCGCCCTCGTGTATGAGTGAACCTCCATAACCTCTGAGCGGTACTTAGCCTTCCTGCTCTCGTCCAGGTTGAGGTCATCAGACTCAGCCTCATAGCTCAGCACCTCATCTAATGTGGCTACTGTACCTTCCATACGAGATGAAACCACTGCTTCCTGGTTTTTAAGTGGCCGCAATAAAAGATCTTTGTTGTGAAGATTGGAGAGCAGCGTGTCGTATTGAGAAATTCTTGAAGCAGCAATCCGCAAAGGAGTTAGAATTTTTTTGTAGTCCAGCTTTTCTGGCGGAAAATGGCCATAATGATATGCTGTCGCGTCTGTTAGATCGTAATCATGTAGATTGCCGGGCATTTGTATCTCATATTTCTGTTAATTTGATACACAAACTACATAGCATACGGCACATGATATACAAATTGAATTGTATCTCATTTTGCAATTATTTTGATATACAAAATAGCTGACTAGTGTCTCTGCGAAGAATATAAATACTATATATGGTAGTAGTTAAAATCCCAGCACGTCCTGCATGGAATAGAGCCCGGGTTCCCGGCCGCGCGTCCAGAGGGCGGCATGGATGGCCCCGTTTGCAAAGATCGCGCGCGAGTTTGCCTTGTGGGTAATTTCAATTCGTTCCCTTTCGCCCGCAAACATGACGGTGTGCTCACCGACCACGTCGCCACCGCGTAACGTTGCAAAGCCGATATCACCCGACCGCCGAGGGCCGGTCTGACCATCGCGGACACGTTGGGAAACCGATTTTACGTCCACGCCCCGGCCTTCCGCCGCCGCCGCGGCCAGCATCAACGCGGTCCCCGATGGCGCGTCAACCTTGTGGCGATGGTGCATTTCCAGGACCTCGATATCAAAACCCTCTCCGAGAACGGAGCTGACTTTTTTAACCAGTCCCAGCAGCATATTGACGCCAAGGCTCATGTTTCCGGCCTGTACAATGATGGTTTTATCACTGGCAGACGCCAACTGTGCCAACTGGTCATCATCCATACCGGTTGTTCCGACAATCAGGGCTGTGCCGGTATCTGCTGCCAGATGACCGTGCATAACGGTTGCCATTGGTACGGTAAAATCGATAACGACATCGCAGGCCTCAAACAACCGGGGCGCATCTTCGGTGACCGAAACACCAATATCGGCGGCGCCAATCAGTTGACCCAGATCCTGGCCGACGGTTTCGTTGCCAGCGTGCTCTGAGCCGCCCGCAAGCGTTAGGCCATCTGTAGACAGAACAGTTTGCATCAGCATCCGGCCCATGCGGCCCGCGCAACCGACAATTCCGGTTTTCATCGTGAATACTCCGGCAGGCTTTTTCGACCAGCTCAGTCTTAGAGTGTTTCCGTTGGCAATTCCAGACCATAGAACCGATTATCGCCGCGCCTCTTTGGCAAACAGCCCGGCCCGTCCGGTGCGGCGATCAATTCAACCCCGTTTTTCTTCGCGGGCGGCAGTATTTCGAGAGCGGGATTTTCCGCCACATCCTGAGAGTCGTTTTGTCCAAAGGGGCGGATATGAGCAATCACGCGGATTACTCCGTCAGGTCGCCCCAGAATTCCTTGACTTTTGAGATAAACCCGGCTGATTCGGGACTATGGGTCTGCTCGTTTTTACCAGCCTTGTCGAATTCCTTCAGCAGGTCTTTCTGTTTTCGGGTCAGTTGCTGCGGTGTTTCCACATTGACCTGTACAAACATATCGCCCCTGGCCCGCGAACGCAGGATCGTCATGCCTTTTTCCTTCAGGCGGAATTGATGCCCCGTTGACGTCCCCTCGGGGATTGTGACCCTGGCACGCTTTCCATCGACGGTTGGGACTTCGACCGAGCCGCCCAAGGCAGCGGCCGTCATGGTTATGGGTACCCGGCAATGAATGTTGGCACCATCACGTTGAAACAACCGATGAGGTTTGACACCGATAAAGATATAAAGATCGCCCGAAGGCCCCCCGCGCATACCGGCCTCACCTTCACCGGACAGGCGGATTCTCGTACCGTCTTCGACCCCTTCAGGGATAGAAACCGAGAGGGTTTTTTCTTTTTGCACCCGCCCCGCCCCGCCGCAATTACGGCACGGGTCCTTGATAACCCGGCCTTGCCCGCCACAGGCAGGACAGGTGCGCTCGACGGTGAAAAACCCGGATTGAGCCCTTACACGGCCTTTGCCATTGCAGGTGCCACAGATAGAAGGTGCCGTACCTTCTGCGGCGCCGGAACCGCTACAGACGTCACAGGTTACGGACGCTGGAACCCTTATATCGGTTTTTTTGCCCTTGAAGGCATCCTCAAGGGTAATGTCCATATTGAAACGAAGATCGGCCCCTTGCGACACGTTGGACCCTCGGCGGCCACCCATGTCGCCAAACATTTCTTCAAAGATATCGCCGAACCCACCGCCAAAGCCACCACCGAAGCCCGCGCCAAAACCGCCGGCACCGGACCCGCCGCCGTTTTCAAAGGCGGCATGTCCGAACCGGTCATAGGCCGCGCGCTTCTGGTCATCCTTCAGAACATCATAGGCTTCGTTCAATTCCTTGAATTTTTTTTCCGCCCTGGCATTGTCAGGATTACGATCCGGGTGATACTTCATGGCGAGCTTACGGTAGGATCGCTTCAGCTCGTCGTCGGAAGCATCCTTACCGACCCCCAGGATGTCGTAGTAGTCATCCTTTGCCATGATCGCAAATCCCCAAAGTTCATGAAGGCAGCGGTTAAGCCGAAGCTCTCACGCGAAGACAATAGAAGGGTGATTACTCACCCTTCTTCTTATCGTCGTGATCCGGGTCAACTTCCTCGAAATCGGCATCAACAACCGTCGCATCATCAGACGCATTTGCTGCGTCGGACGTATCGCGGGTCGAGCCACCCATATCTTCGCTGAGGTCTTCGCCAGCAGACTCTTGTTCTGCCTTGTACATGGCTTCGCCCAATTTCATGGAGGCCTGGCTTAAGGCTTCCGATTTCGCGTTTAGCTCATCCAGATCATCACCTTCACGGGCCTCTTTCAATTCAGCAACAGCCGTTTCAATGGCGCTGCGATCCTCATCGGCCACTTTATCACCATGTTCCGAGAGGTTTTTCTCACACATGTGAATGAGCGATTCTGCCTGGTTCTTCGCTTCCACCAAATCGCGGCGTTGCTTGTCTGAATCGGCGTTGGCTTCGGCGTCTTGAACCATTTTTTCAATATCGTCATCCGACAAACCGCCAGACGCCTGGATTCGGATTTGCTGTTCCTTGCCCGTGGCCTTATCTTTCGCCGAGACGTTCACAATGCCGTTTGCATCAATATCAAAGGTAACCTCGATCTGCGGGACACCGCGCGCGGAAGGCGGAATGCCGACAAGGTCAAATTGACCCAGAATTTTGTTGTCCGCCGCCATTTCCCGCTCGCCCTGAAAAACCCGGATGGTAACCGCGGTTTGATTGTCTTCGGCGGTTGAGAAGGTCTGACTTTTCCGTGTCGGGATCGTGGTGTTTCGTTCGATCAGGCGTGTAAACACCCCACCCAGCGTTTCGATGCCCAGTGAAAGCGGTGTAACGTCCAGCAACAGAACGTCTTTTACATCGCCTTTTAGCACACCGCCTTGAATGGCGGCACCAACAGCGACAACTTCATCCGGGTTTACACCTTTGTGCGGATCGCGCCCAAAGAACTCCTTTACGGTTTCGATAACCTTTGGCATACGGGTCATGCCGCCAACGAGGATAACTTCGTTAATCTCCCCGGCAGACAGTCCGGCATCTTTCAGGGCTTTCTTGCAGGGACCAACTGTGCGGGACACCAGATCCTCGACCAGCGCTTCAAGCTTTGCACGGCTCAGTTTGATATTGAGGTGCTTCGGGCCGCTTTGATCGGCCGTAATAAACGGCAGGTTGACTTCCGTTTGCATGGTCGAAGACAGCTCAATTTTGGCTTTTTCCGCCGCTTCTTTCAAACGCTGGAGGGCAAGTTTGTCTTCCCGCAGATCAACGGTGTTTTCCTTTTTGAACTCATCGGCGAGATAATCCACGATGCGGTTGTCAAAATCCTCACCCCCCAGGAAGGTGTCGCCGTTCGTCGATTTAACCTCAAAAACACCGTCACCGATTTCCAGAATGGAAATATCAAAGGTGCCACCGCCGAGGTCATAGACGGCGATCACGCCGGATTCTTTCTTCTCAAGCCCATAGGCGAGGGCGGCCGCCGTCGGTTCGTTAATAATGCGCAGAACTTCCAGACCGGCAATTTTACCGGCATCCTTGGTTGCCTGACGCTGGGAGTCGTTAAAGTAGGCGGGAACCGTGATGACCGCCTGCGTAACATCTTCACCCAGGTAATTTTCAGCGGTTTCTTTCATCTTCCGCAGAATAAAGCTGGAGATTTGCGACGGAGAATATTTTTCGCCGTCGACAGCAACCCAGGCATCGCCGTTGTCGCCCTCAACAATCGAATAGGGGACAACTTTCTGGTCTTTTTTGGTAACCGGATCGTCATATCGGCGACCGATCAGACGCTTGATGGCAAACAGCGTGTTTTCCGGGTTGGTGACCGCCTGGCGCTTTGCCGGCTGACCAACGAGTCGCTCCTCACCATCGGCGAAGCCGATCATGGATGGCGTGGTCCGCGCCCCTTCCGCGTTTTCAATAACCTTGGCATCCTGGCCTTCCATAATGGACATACAGGAGTTTGTTGTACCCAGATCAATTCCAATAACTTTACTCATAACATTTCCTTTCCTGATGGCGATCTCCCTGCCCCCAGCGGGCGAACAGCCTTTCAAAAAGCGCTGTTAACCAGAGATCCCGATCCAATTGGTTCACCTGTCTTCAGGGTTCCCAATCGAATATCGCATGATGCGCAGCAAAACTACGCGGTTCCGGGCCGTTATATATGTGCATGGCCGCCGGTCCGCAACCGAAAACCCTTAATTTTTCAGGGATATTTTTTTCAGGGCTTGCGGGCCCAGTCCACGATACTGGCACCAGCAAAAAGTGCCTCACAGCTCTTCGTCGATATGTTCTCCCGGTTCACCGGTCCGGTTTTCATAGGCGGGCGGTTCCGCGGTCTCATCGGCGGGTGCGGGCGGGGTTTCGGGCAAAGCCTCGCTCTTTGCGCCGCCCTTTGTTATGCCAACTTTTGCGGGCCTCAGCGGGCGGTCATGAAGCATGTATCCGGTTTCAATGACCTGGCCCACGGTTCCCGCGGGCCGGGAAGGGTCGTCGTACTCAAACATCGCTTCGTGAACATTCGGGTCGAACTTTTGTCCAACCGGCTCCATGCGCCGGATATTGCTCTTTTCGAATGCCGTCAGAAGTTCCCTTTCCGTCATTTCAACACCGATCAGGAGATTCTCAATAGACGGGTTTTCTTTTCGGGTCCCTTCGTCGACACTTTCCAGCGCGCGGCGTAAATTATCGGCGACACCTATCAGGTCGCGGGCAAAGTTGGTAACCGCGTAACGCGCCATATCCTCTTTGTCACGTTGCGCCCGGCGGCGAACATTTTCAGTTTCCGCAACCGCCCGAAGCAACTTGTCGTGTGTGGAAGCCAGATCGGATTCCAGTTTGACGATGGTGTCTTCCGGGCTTTCGCTGGGGGCTTCAACGGGCTCGCCGGCGCCCTCCGGGGGCGGTGCTTCCGCTTCACCCGCGGGCTCATTTTCACCGGAGTCACTATCGGTCTGTTGTTCAGCAGGCTCAACGGCATTCTGTTCGTTGTCCGCCGGTGTTTCCGTATTCTCGGTTTGTTGAGACTGAGACATGGTAAATCCTGGCTCCTAAATTCTCGTATCCTATTTCGGTGGCATTGACATAGTCTCAGCCAACCAGTTTGCCAATCAATTTTGCGGTATAATCAACAATGGGAACAATCCGGGCATAATTCATCCGGGTCGGGCCGATAACACCAATCGCGCCGACAATCTCATCGCGCGCATTCTGATAGGGACTGACGATGACGGAACAGCCCGCCATGTTGAATAGCGTATTGCTGGCACCAATAAAAATCTGAACGCCTTCCGCTGAATCCGCGAGAGACAGCAGCTTCAGCATGGTTTCCCGTTTTTCCAGCGCATTGAACAGTGTTCGGATATGTTCTAGGTCCGCCTGCACCGTCGCGTCATCAAGCAGGTTTGCCTGGCCGCGCACGATTAATGTTCGGTTTTGAAGGTCATCGCCTGTCCAGCTTGCAAGGCCGCTTTCCACCACCTGTGAGGTCAACTCATCGATTTGGGCCTGATGGGTCTCCAGTTCCTGATGGATGTCGTTGTATGCCTCGGACACGGTACGACCGACCAATCGTGTGCCAAGATAGTTTGTTGCCTCAACCAATGCCGAAGGGGGTAAGCCGGGCGGTGTTTCAATGACCCTGTTCTCGACGACGCCATTTTCCGTCACCATCACGACCAGCGCCCTTCCGGGACTGAGACTGACAAACTCGATATGACGCAGCGGCGTGTCGGTTTTCGGCGCCATTACCAGACCCGCACATCCGGAAAGCCCGGAAATCGCTGTCGAGGCCTCTTCCAGCATTCCCTTCACGCTGTTGCCAACAGCGGCACATTTGCTTTCGATGTTCGCCCGTTCGGCGGCGGTCAGATTACCAATCTCAAGCAAACCATCAACGAACAGGCGAAGGCCAGTGTCAGTAGGAATGCGGCCCGCAGACGTATAAGGCGAGAACAGCAACCCCGCGGCCTCGAGGTCGGCCATAACGTTTCGGATGGTTGCGGGCGAGAGCTTTGATTTCAGCCGGTGCGACACTGTACGCGAGCCAATAGGATCGCCCGTATCCAGATAGGAATCAACAATCAGGCGAAAAATTTCCCGGGAGCGGTCATTTAACTCTTTAATCATGTCCGGAATGTAATCCCGGTCCCGGCAACCGTCAACGAACGCCGTTCGGTAGTCGTTTTTCTGGCGTACAGCCGCGGTGTCTTCCGCTACGATGCGATCATCCCCGCAATCGACACTGCAATCAATACAATGAACCAGCGATAAGTTGAATGGGCAAAGAGCATGACTTCCTTCAATCCTGACCGCTTCACGACGTATGGCATCAACGACCTTATGACGGCTGTGGTAACAACGGGAAACGGCGGCTATGACAAACTGGTATACCGTGATGTTCCCAGACCAAAGCCTGGGCCGGGTGAAGTTCTGCTGAAGGTTCTTGCCGCCGGCGTCAACAATACGGAAATTAACACGCGGCTTGGCTGGTATTCCTCTTCCGTAACAGGCGATACGGAAACCACTGCCCAGACCCAAGAAGAAGCGGCAACTCAAAAATCCGATGGCGGCTGGAACGAAGCAACGCCGTTTCCCCTCATCCAGGGCACGGACTGCTGTGGCGAAGTGGTTCACCCCGGTCCGAATACGGAGACATATGATCCAGGCACGCGCGTTATCGTTCGGGCCTGTATGCGCACGAACGGTTTCAGTTCGCTTGAAAATATCTGGATGGCGTCGGACTTCGATGGCGCGTTCGCCCAGTTTGTAACCGTTCCGGCGACAGAGATTTTTCCCGTAAAGTGCACCTGGACCCATGAAGAGCTGGCGACAATTCCGTGCGCCTATGGCACCGCCGAGAACATGGTCCACCGCACAAACGTCTCAGAGCATGATCATGTTCTGGTCCCCGGGGCGTCCGGTGGGGTTGGATCAGCGATTGTTCAATTGTGTAAAAGACGGGGCGCAACCATTACCGCCATTGCCAGCGGGGCAAAAATGGACACGGTCAAGGCACTGGGCGCCGACCGGGTTCTTGAACGAAACGCCGACTTGATTTCAGTTCTCGGTGAAAAATCCGTTGATGTGGTGATTGACAATGTTGCGGGCGGCGGTTTTCCCGGTTTGCTGAAGGTCATGAAGCGGGGAGGCCGGTACGCGTCTTCCGGGGCCATCGCAGGGCCCATTGTCAATCTCGACATGCGGGATTTCTATCTCAAGGACCTTACCCTGATCGGATGCACCGCCTGGGATGAACCGGTGTTTCCAAACCTGATCGGATACATTGAGCGCGGCGAGATAAGACCGCTCGTTGCGCAATCCTTTCCGCTGGATCAAATCGCCGATACGCAGAGGGCGTTTCTTGAGAAAAAGCACGTCGGCAATTTCGTTCTGATTCCGCCTGGTGTCTGATTTGGTGATTGGGGCGGGGATCACATGATCCATATCATCCACCGCGAGACAGTGGACGCCAAAAGCCGCCAAAAACTAACAAACCGGTCCTATTGCCCGTGGCCCTCGTGATCGAATGCCCGGCGTGCCCTCCGCATAGGCCCTTTACGGCATCTAGGCTAATGGTTAGTTTTGCCCGGAATGACATTCCACGCCGCCTGTTTGGGAAAAACTCCATGAGACCGTCCGGTCGCGCACCTGATGCTTTACGTGATGTGAGCCTGGAAACGGGTTTTAGCAAGTATGCCGAAGGGTCATGCCTTGTAAAATTCGGCGATACCCATGTCCTGTGTAACGCCAGTGTGGACCGGCGTTTACCACCGTGGATGCGCGACAGTGGCAAGGGTTGGGTGACGGCGGAATATGGCATGCTGCCACGTTCCACAGGCACCCGAACCGCCCGCGAGGCCGCGCGCGGGAAACAGTCCGGCCGCACCCAGGAAATCCAGCGCCTGATCGGGCGGTCCCTGCGCGCCGTCACAGACCTGAAAGCCCTGGGCGAAATCCAGATCAGGCTGGACTGTGACGTTATACAGGCCGACGGCGGCACCCGAACGGCGGCAATCACAGGGGCCTATGTTGCTCTTCATCTTTCTCTTCAACACCTTGTCAAAATCGGTGTGCTGAAATCCATCCCGCTTATTGACGCGGTCGCCGCTGTTTCCTGCGGTATCTACAACGGAACCGCCGTTCTGGACCTTGATTATGCGGAAGACAGCGCGGCACAAGCGGATACCAACTTTGTGCTCACGGGAAAGGGCGGTATCGTCGAGATACAGGGAACCGCAGAAGAAGAGCCATTCAGCGCCGAACACTTTGATGAGATGATGATGCTCGCAACAGCCGGCATCCAGACCCTGACTGACATACAAAGACAGGCCCTTGAGCACGCTTAATGGATAGTCCATGACGGCCAGGATATTCTCGGGATCAGAACTTGTAATCGCCAGCCACAACGCCGGTAAGGTTCGGGAAATTGGGGAACTGCTGGAAGCCTTGCAGATTACTGTGACAAGTGCCGGTGAAAAGGGTCTGCCGGAACCCGAAGAAAATGGAGAGACCTTCATCGAAAACGCCATTATCAAAGCCAGGGCATCTGCCCTGGGCGGCGGCACTCCCGCGCTGGCCGACGACTCCGGTCTTTGTGTCGATGTCCTAGGCGGCGCGCCGGGCATTTTTTCGGCGCGATGGGCAGGGCCCGGAAAAGACTTTGGTGTCGCCATGCAAAGAGTCATGGAAGCGACGGCGGATTATGAAACCTGCAAGGCACACTTTGTCTGCGCATTGGCGCTCTGCTGGCCGGACGGTCATTGTGAAACGTTTGAGGGGTACGTTCACGGACAACTAACCTGGCCACCACGCGGCGAAAAGGGTTTTGGCTACGATCCCATGTTTGTTCCCCGGGGACACCGGCACACCTTCGGCGAAATGAACCCTGAAGACAAAAATGCCATCAGCCACAGAACGGCCGCTTTCCGGAAGCTGTTAGAAGCCTGTTTCAAAACCCAGTAGGGATCGATCTTATGTCTGATCCTGATAAACCTTCTTATTCAGGGCCGGGTTTCGGACTTTATGTCCACTGGCCGTTTTGTGAAAAAAAGTGCCCCTATTGCGATTTTAACAGCCACGTCGCCGATGCCATCGATCATGACAGATGGCGAGCGGCCTATGATCTGGAAATCTCCTGGGCGGCAGACCTGCTCAGTGATGAACAGAATAAACGCCCCGTCATCACCAGTATTTTTTTCGGCGGCGGCACGCCCTCTCTGATGGACCCTAAAACGGTTTCCGCAATTCTTGAGACCGTTCATCGTCTTTTCTGTGTTGCCGCCGCCGTGGAAATCACGCTGGAAGCCAACCCATCTTCGGTGGAGGCAGGGCAGTTTTCCGCCTTCAAATCTGCCGGGGTCAATCGGGTCTCGGTCGGTATCCAGTCTTTCAATGATGATGAGCTATCGTTTCTGGGGCGCAGACATAATAGTGCAGAAGCCCGGAAAGCGCTGGAAACGGCCTGTAGAACATTCGACCGTGTTTCCTGCGATTTCATCTACGCCCTTCCCGAACAATCTCTACGGGCATGGGTTGAAACACTGAAGCAGGGCCTGTTGTTCCAAACGGAACATTTATCCGCCTACCAGTTGACCATCGAGCAGGGAACGCCATTTTTCCGCGATAAAATTGCCGAGCCGCCGCCAGCCGTGGCGGAAGCCATGTTCAAGGAAACAAACGCCATTTTGGAAACTGCGGGATTGCCGGCATATGAGGTATCCAACCATGCGCGTGCCGGATCTGAGTGTCGGCACAATCTTTTGTACTGGCGGAGCGGGGCTCATCTTGGCATTGGTCCCGGCGCTCACGGACGTTTACAAGACGGCGGCGGTGAGTGGTCATCACATTATCGAATCCACAATCCCCGCCGCTGGCTGGGCCAGGTTTTCAAGCAAGGCCACGGCACCGCAAAGGAGGTGTTGATCCCCACAGACGAGCGCGTAGAGGAGGTTGTCATGATGGGTCTTCGGTTACGGGCCGGGTTATATGAACAGGACCTGGTTGCGGCGACTGGCAAAACCTTTATCGACGCCCTGAACATCGATAACCTGTCCCTGCTCCAATCGCGGGGTTTTCTTGACATGAAAGATAACGGGGCCGTTTTGCGGGCAACAGACAAAGGCCGTCTTCGGCTGAATGCTGTGCTGGAGAAGCTGTTAACCTAATACGATAACTCGACAAAACTTGAAGGCGCCGGGTCAACAACAATATTCTCACGCCGGTCTACCTGAAGAACGGCAAGTCTGCGATCCGCTGTCCCGTCAGGCGCGAACCGGAAAACACCATCACGCCCTGAAAAACCGCTGGGCTGCATCATGGCTTCCGGCGCAAAGGGCGTTGAGCTTCCGTTTCTTGCCAAAACGGCGGCCAGGGCCGTCGCATCATAGGCGAGGGTTGCCAATCGGTGCGGGGGATTGCCGTAAATCTGAGCATACTTTTGCTGGAACTGCGTCCGTGCCTTGGGGGGCGGCGCCGCAAACCAGGCACCCAGAAGTGCCGGTTCTGCGCCAATGCCCGGAACGTCCCACTGCCCCGTACCCATGATCTGCACTTTCCCTGGATCAATATCATAGAACGGCAGAAGCGCCGCAACCTGCAACAACCGGTCACCGCCATCGGCAATGAGCAGCGCGTCATAGGGCAGATCACCAAGAGTTTCCAAAAGGCTCAGACGTTCGAGAGCTTTCCGGGACAATTCATCTTCCTTGTCTTCCAGAAGCTCTCTTTCCCTAAACAAGGCTTCACGACGATTGTCGTAATCAGCCAGACGGCGCACCACATCCTCAATGTTTGAACCTGCCCGGTCGTAATACGCCACATCCACCAGGCTCCCGCCATACCGGGTCATGGATACACTCACAGACTGGACCACAGATCGGCCGTAAGGATCATTTGGCGCCAGGACGGCAAAGCGCTGATGGCCACGGGACAAGGCAAAGGACGTCACCCGCTCAACTTCATTGCGGGGCAAGAATCCCAGGGTGTACAGGCCATTTCCGGCAATGCTGCCGTCGCTTGAGAATGAAATGACGGGCACGCCGGATGTTTGCACCATGGGCCGGATGGCTTGCGCAGAGCGGGACAGCAACGGACCAATGATCAAACTGGCGCCGTCACTGATGGCCAGGCTTGCCGCATAACTGGCCTCTTCCGGCACGCCCGCCGTATCATGGGGGAGAAGTTCAAAATCAGCGTCGGCGAAATCAAACAAGGCCATTTGAGCGGCGTTCAGCATGGCATTACCCACAAGCGCACTCGGTCCACTGAGGGGCAACAGCAATCCGACGCGGATGGCACCCCCCGTTATGGGTGTAAGCCCCGGAGACGGCGCTTGCCCGCCGGGTGCCGCCATCTCGGCGCCGGGTGCGCTGGTCGATGCCCCGCCGCCAGATAGCTGGTCTTTCAGATAGGGTTCCAGCATTTTCCGCCATTCTTCCTCGATGGCACTACCGCTACCTGTTTCCAGTGGGGAAGTATCCTGTGTTTGCTCGGGGTACTTAGGTCCGTGCAGCGGCGGTAACGAGGCGACCCCTTCTTCAGGCGGGGGTGGCGGCGGTGAGGACATGACAGGAATGCCATTGTTCTGGCAGGCCGCCAGCACCCCGATCATCAAAACCAATACACAGACCAATACACAGACAGAGCGCACCGTCCCGGGTGTTTTGAAAAGATCCTGTTCAAGAATCGAAAGCTTTGGAAACCGCATGTTTTCCCGTCGTTAAAATGGTGGCTGGGTTAAAATGGTGGCTGGACCTTGTTGGTACGCTGGCGATACCCTAACCGTGTCATGCCGGTTAGTAAACCGCAGCGGTTTCAGCACCGCCCGAGGACCATGAATGAAAAAACACGAAGCGCAATCCGGCATTCTGTATGTTACATCAACGCCCATCGGCAACGCCTCAGACATATCCCTGCGGGCGCTGACCGTATTGGCGGTGGTGGATTTTATTGCCTGTGAGGATACCCGCGTCACGTCGAAATTGCTGTCCATGCATGGCATTTCCGGTGACCTTGTTTCCTATCATGACCACAATGCGGACCGGGTCCGTCCACAAATCATTCAATATCTAAAAGATGGCAAATCCGTGGCATTTGTATCCGATGCGGGAACCCCGCTGATTTCCGATCCCGGATACAAGCTGGTGCGGTCATGTCACGAGGCCGGCCTATCCGTTACCACACTTCCCGGCGCCTCTTCTGTTCTGAGTGCCCTGATTTTGTCGGGTCTGCCGTCCAACCGATTTTTGTTTGAGGGGTTTCTCCCCGCCAAAACATCCGCCCGGCGCGACACTCTGTCCGGCCTGGTCGGATTACCGGCCACACTGGTGTTTATGGAAAGTGCCGCCCGGCTCGCAAAGTCCCTGAATGATATGGTTCAGGTTCTTGGTGAGCGCGACGCCGCTGTTATTCGGGAAATTACAAAAATGTTTGAGGAAACCCGCCGCGGTGCGCTGTCCGAGCTGGCGGAATTTTACAACAACGCGCCGAAGCCCAAGGGTGAGATCATGGTGGTCGTTGGCCCGCCCGATATGTCCAGGGCAGACTTTACCCAGGACAAGATCGACAAGATGATTGTCGAGGGTCTTGCCACGCTCTCTGTTCGCGATTGCGCCCGGGAAATAGCCAACATAACTGGCAAACCCCGACAGGACATATACAAACGGGCACTGGCGCTTGGCAAACCAACGGCCAGACGGCGTTAGGGAGCGGCGTTAACGGGCGGCGTTAGGGGGCGGCGGTAGATATGGACAGCGGTGAGCGGAAAAAATACTGGAAAAAAGGCCAGGCGGCGGAGTGGATTGCCGCCATGTTCCTGATGGTCAGGGGATACAGAATTCTCGCCCGTCAGTACAAGTGCCCTGTGGGAGAAATCGATATCATCGCGCGGCGGCGGGACACGGTTGTTTTTGTCGAAGTGAAAACACGCAACAGTGACGCCGAGGCCCGCCACGCTATTTCCGAGCGGCAAAAAAACAGGATCATAAACAGCAGTAGAGCCTATCTTCAGAAACACCCCGGTTTTTCCACGCTCACCCAGCGATTTGATGCCGTTCTTGTTATTCCCTGGCGGTGGCCGAGACACTTGAAGAACGCGTGGATAAGCCAGTAGTATTTTGCCGGACACATAATCCAGCCTATTGTAGACCACGACCCATGACAGGGCCGTTTTCGATATCCATGTATCCAGGAAAGCAACTTTCAACATGATCACGATCTCCGGGCATTTCATCAGGTCGTCTACGCGGGTTTTTCTGGTAATAGCCGCCTGTTTCAGCCTGACAGCGTGTGTTGAAACCGTTTTGGGGGCGGGGGCCACCGTTGGCTTGGCCGCTTATGAGGAGCGCGGTGTCGAGGGTGTCGCACAAGACACAAAATTGGCGACGCAAATCAGACTGGCATACCTGGAAAACAGCGCATCTCTCGCAACCCATGTAGGCATAGAGGTGTACGAAGGCCGCGCGCTCCTGACAGGCCTGGTTGAAACCGATGAAGATCGCGCCGAAGCTGTAAAACTGGCCTGGGCGGTCATCGGGATCAAGGATGTTCTTAACGAGATACAGCTCCGCACCGAGGAGGGTGTTGTCGAGTTTGCATATGATTCGTGGATAACGACCCAACTACAGGCGAAAATGACGTTTGATGAGAATATCCACGCCATTAACTACAGCGTCGAAACCGTTAATGGTGCTGTTTACCTCATCGGTATCGCCCAGAATCAGGCGGAACTGGATCGAATCCTTGATCATGTCCATGGACTCGACCGCGTCAGGCGGGTGATTTCACACGTCCGCATCAAACAACCGGAAGCCGAATGAGTCTCAATCTACAGTCTTGTGCCCTGCAACGATTGCGCGCGAGCGTAGAGAGCGAAGATTTCCAAATCGACCTGGCGGAGGCTGCCCTGGATTTGGCCAGCCTGGCCCTGAACGAAAAGTCCAAAGAGCCCTACAAGCGGCACCTTGAGACACTTTACGCCGAGGTTGCCGCGTTCGCGGGGCCCGCCATCGATGCGCGGGGGTGCGCCAATGCGCTCGGTCAAATCATCGCCAAACGCTATGGCTACGGCGGAACAGAGGAAACATTCGACGATCCGGGCGCGGCAAATTTGATGAATGTCATTGATGGGCGTTCCGGCCTGCCCGTGGCATTAGGCATCCTTTACATTCAGGCGGCGCGGCGGCTTGGCTGGAGGGCGGTGGGGGTGGATTTTCCCGGGCGGTTTATGGTGCGCCTAGACGTTGATGGCGAACGTGTCATCCTTAACCCCTTCGATGGCGGGCGCGTGATGGAGCCTAGGGACCTGCGCGATATCCTGAAATTGACCATGGGAAACGAGCAAGAACTGCACCCCCATCATTATCAGGCGTTGGACAATAGAGGGATTTTGCTGCGCCTCGAGAACAATCTGAAGGTGCGACACCTTCATTCCGGCAATATTGATGCCGCACTGGAGGTTATTGAAACCATGTTATTGCTGGCACCGGATAACGCGGCGCTTTGGCGGGAAGCAGGGATGATCCATGTGAAGCTGGATCACACAGCGCAGGCAATCGAGGCACTGGAAGAATACATGCGCCTTGATACCGGCGGCGCAAGCCGGTACACCGCCAGTGTTCTTTTGCAGGAGCTGCGCAGCAGGCTTCTGTAACAGGGATGCGGCACCCAACAGATCAGGAGCCAAGCCATGAGCCTGAGTGTGGCCATTCAGATGGACCATATTTCAACGGTCGATATAAACGGCGACAGCACATTCGTGCTGGCATTGGAGGCGCAAGACAGGGGCCACACGGTTTTTCACTATCTGCCCGCCTCACTCTCCATGGATTCCGGCAGGGTCGTCTGCAAGGCACAGGAAATGACCGTCCGAAGGGTGCCTGGCAATCACTTCACTCTGGGTCCCGATCAGCAACTGGACCTTGCGGACGTTGATGTGGTTTTGATGCGACAGGACCCGCCCTTCGATATGTGCTATATTACGGCGACGCACATCCTTGAACATCTTCACCCGGCGACCCTGGTCGTCAACGACCCGGCACACGTTCGCAACGCGCCGGAAAAACTTTTCGTCATGGCGTTTCCGGACCTGATACCGGCGACCCTGATTACGCGTGATCAAAACCGCGTCTCTGCGTTTCGTGAAGAACACAAGGACATTATCGTGAAGCCCTTGTATGGCAATGGTGGCACAGGGGTTTTCCATCTAAAGCCGGGCGATGAAAACTTGAACGCCCTCATGGAAATGTTTCTCACCGCTTCGCGCGAGCCGGTCATGGTTCAGCGTTATCTGCCCGAGGTCCGCAAGGGCGATAAACGTATAATCCTGATTGACGGCGAACCGGGCGGGGCCATCAATCGTATTCCCGCAGAGGGCGAGGCACGATCCAATATGCATGTTGGTGGCAAGGCCGTCGCATCCAGCCTGACGCCACGGGAACACGAAATCTGCAATCGTATCGGTCCGGCCCTGAAAGAGCGCGGACAGATTTTTGTCGGTATCGACGTTATCGGGGATTACCTGACAGAGATCAATGTGACCTCGCCCACCGGATTGCAGGAGATCAGCCGGTATGACGATGTCAATCTCGCCGGACAGATCTGGGATGCAATTGAATCCAGGGTTCAGGGCACGTAACAGGTTCTGCTAGAAATTAGGTTGGCCTAATCGGCCAAAGTGTTCTTTCATCAGGCGGCGGACCCTCCATTTCGGGATTCAGATATGGTCGCACGAACAAAGACAGTGGCATTCAATGGCATAGACGTACTGGATATTGACGTCCAGGTGCAAATCGCCAATGGCTTACCGGCGTTTACAATTGTGGGTCTGCCCGACAAGGCCGTTTCCGAAGCACGGGAGCGCGTCCGGGCCGCCCTGCACGGCATGGGCCTGTCGCTTCCACCAAAACGGATCACGGTTAACCTGGCACCGGCCGATCTGATAAAAGAGGGCAGTCATTTTGACCTTCCCATTGCCGTTGCCCTGCTGTGTGCCATGGGGGTAATGCCCGGCGATGAGATTGAAAACTTTCTCGCCATCGGGGAGCTTGCCCTGGACGGCTCTCTTGCTGCCGTAGCAGGGGTTTTGCCCGCCGCCGTGCACGCCGGGGCCTGTGATCTGGGATTGATGTGTCCGGCGGTCCAGGGCGGTGAAGCGGCCTGGGCCGGTGAGCTGAACATCCTGGCGGCACGATCCCTGTTGGACCTGGTCAATCACTTCAAGGGCGCACAGGTGTTGTCGATACCCGAGGCCGACCCCGCCATTACGGGTGGTCGTTATGCTGATCTGGCAGATATCAAAGGGCAGGAGACAGCAAAACGCGGGGTGGAAATCGCCGCCGCCGGGGGACACAATCTGCTGATGACGGGCCCTCCGGGGGCGGGTAAATCCATGCTCGCCCAGAGGCTTCCGGGCCTGCTGCCGCCGCTCGATTCAGACGAAATCCTCGAAGTCAGCATGGTTCACAGCCTCGCGGGCATTCTACCGGATGGGGGCCTGATGGCGCAGCGACCCTTTCGTGATCCTCATCACAGCGCTTCGGTTCCCGCGCTGGTTGGCGGCGGAGCGCGGGCAAAGCCCGGTGAGGTTTCTCTGGCCCATCTCGGCGTGCTGTTTCTGGATGAGCTCCCAGAGTTTCAGCGTAGCGCCCTGGAGTCCTTGCGCCAGCCGCTTGAAACCGGCATGACAACGGTCGCGCGGGTCAATGCCCATGTGACCTATCCGGCTAGGTTTCAACTGGTTGCCGCCATGAACCCCTGTCGCTGCGGCTATCTGGATGACCCGGCGCAGGCATGTTCTCGCGCACCCAGATGCGCCCGTGACTACCAATCAAAAATATCGGGCCCTGTGTATGACCGGATCGATATCAATATCGAAGTGGCGGCCCTGAATCCCATGGACCTTACCCTGCCGCCGGCGGCGGAAACATCCGGGGAAATCGCCCGGCGGGTGAACGCCGCGCGCGCCATTCAAAAAGACAGATATAAACATACAGGTGCGGGAGAAATCCTGCGCACAAATGCGGATGTGGACGGCAAGCTGTTGGAGGAAGTCGCCGCCCCGGATTCCGCAGGGCGCTCTCTGTTGGCAAGCGCAATTGATCGCCTGAAACTCACGGCGCGGGGCTATCATCGAATTCTACGGGTTGCCCGAACGCTGGCCGATTTGGATAATAGTGACGGCGTTCGTCAGCTTCACGTTGCAGAGGCGCTCAGTTTCCGGCGAAATTTGTACGGCTAGCGGTGGCGGCAAGGGACGGGGCCATGGATTGCCCAGGCTTCCTGTCAGGAAAGCAGCGACCCGAGATTGCGCCCGCCGACGATGTGCACATGAAGATGGGGAACTTCCTGATTTGAATCCGGCCCGCTGTTGACCAGGACCCTGTAGCCGGATTGCTCCAGCTTCAATACATCGCGCGCCACATGACCAACGGCCCTGAAGAGCCCGAGTATCTCAGCATCTGAGGCGTTGGCCGTGAAATCGTCCATATCAACGTAAGGCCCCTTGGGAATCACAAGTACGTGGGAAGGCGCCTGGGGGCTGATATCAGGGAAGGCATAGGCATAGTCGTCATCGTAAACAGGGTTGCTGGGAATCTCCCCGCGCAGAATTTTCGCAAAAATGTTGTCAGTGTCGTACATGATGTCTGTCCTTATTCCATCGCCCTCGAACGTTTTTCGTCGATACCGGATTGGCCCGTGCGGCGTGCCAGTTCCGCCATGACCTGATCGGGTGTCACGCCGGTGTCGGCCCAGAGAACCATCAGGTGATACAGCACATCAGCGCTTTCGCTAACCACACGTTCCGGTGTTTCGTGGAGGGCCGCAACCAAAACCTCTACGGCTTCTTCATTGATTTTGCAGGCGATCTTTGCCCGCCCATCATTAAACAGCTTTGCCGTATATGAAGAATCCGGGCTGGCGGTCTTGCGAGATGCAATGGTTTCATAGAGCGCCTGGAGGACGTTATCATTGCCATTTGAAATGTGTTCAGTCATGCCGTTTTTACTTTCAGGATCAAAGGCTATCCAATCGAACGGGGATCCCCGCCTCATGCATGTGAGCCTTGGCTTCTCCGACTGTATACGTCCCGAAATGAAAAATCGAGGCGGCCAGAACAGCGGACGCATGACCATCCGTAACACCTTCGACCAAGTGATCCAGCGTACCGACACCGCCCGAGGCGACAACCGGTATATTGACCGCATCGGAAACCGCCCGCGTCAAGGGCAGGTTGAAGCCTGCTTTCGTGCCGTCCCGATCCATGGACGTCAGGAGTATTTCACCGGCGCCATAGGCCGCCATTTTCTGGGCCCAGGCCACCGCATCAATGCCGGTTGGGGTTCGCCCACCGTGGGTAAACACCTCGAATTTTTCATTCCCCGTTCCTTCATCGGCAACAGATTTGGCATCAATGGCAACAACGATGCATTGACTGCCAAACTTTTCGGCGGCGCGCCTAACGAGTTCCGGGTCCTTGACGGCGGCGGTCATGATTGACGCCTTGTCCGCGCCGGCCAGCAATAGATTGCGAATATGCTCGAGGGTGCGAACGCCGCCGCCGACGGTTAGCGGCATGAAACACTCTTCTGCGGTCCGGGCGACAACATCCAGAATAGTGTCCCTGTTGTCGCTGCTGGCCGTGATATCCAAAAAGCACAGCTCGTCTGCGCCGGCTTTGTCGTAGAGGCGCGCCTGTTCAACCGGATCACCCGCATCAACAAGGTCGACGAAATTAACCCCTTTGACAACGCGGCCATTATTAACGTCCAGACAGGGAATAATACGGACCTTTAACATGTCGGTTTCCCAGCCCCGAATGACAACAGTTCAACGGCAGATGTGATATCGATTTTTCCATCGTAAATTGCGCGCCCAGAGATTGCGCCATTGAGATTTGGAATCTCGCGGCGCACTGTTTCCAGGTCCGCCATGGAAGAAATGCCACCGGAGGCGATAACGGGGATCG
Organism: Rhodospirillales bacterium; assembly: GCA_963921245.4. Lineage (GTDB taxonomy): Bacteria > Pseudomonadota > Alphaproteobacteria > Rhodospirillales > Casp-alpha2 > JABJGO01. The sequence goes on from CAWUEY030000001.1 coordinate 2,605,826, forward strand.
AAACGGCTTCAGCCAAAGCCCTGGTCGCCGCCACATTGGGTCCTTCCATGGCCCCGTCCTTGTCGATGTCGGTGTAGACGATGGCGGCGGCGCCCGCGCCTTCAAAGCGGCGCGCCAGATCAAGCACCGACAGCGCGGCGTCCGCCGCCCAGCCTTCTATCGCCACCCACCCGCCGCGGGCATCAATACTGATCGCTATCCGGCCCGGAAAGTGTCGGCACGCCTCGACAACGAGAGCGGGGTTCTTCACCACAACCGTGCCCAAGATGACGCGCGACAGTCCGACTGAAAGCCAGTGTTCAATCGTCTCCAGGGTGCGAATACCGCCGCCGAGTTGAACATCCACATCAACAGCCGCCACAATCCGTTCCACGGCATCAGAGTTGACCGGCCTGCCTTCAAACGCACCATTGAGGTCAACCACGTGGATCCATTGACAGCCGGCATCCTGAAAGGCCCGGGCCTGAGAGGCCGGGTCTTCATTAAATACGGTGGCCGCGCTCATGTCGCCACGCAGCAGGCGAACACAGTTGCCGTCCTTCAGATCAATAGCCGGATAAAGGATCATGGTCTCTTATTTCCCGCGCCTCAGGGCATCCAGGTCAAAAAACCGGAAATTAGCCGCAGACCCGTGCGCTGGCTTTTTTCGGGGTGAAACTGCGTACCAACCATGTTGTCCCGACCAACAATGGCCGAAAAGGTCTGACCATACGCCGCTTCAGCCAGAACATGATCGTTATGGTCCGTGCGGTAATGGTAGGAGTGAACGAAATAGGCATGATCGCCTGTTTCAATACCGCTCAAAACAGCGTGGGCCCTGTCATCCGGAACAATCAATTCATTCCAGCCCATATGGGGAATTTTTAGCGCGGGATCGCCTCGCTCAAGCGCAATCACCTCGCCGGCAATCCAGCCGAGGCCGCGATGATTACCGAACTCCCGCCCGACATCCGCAAGCAACTGCATACCAACACAGATACCCAGAAACGGGCGGGCCTTTTCAACAACGACCTCTTCCAGCGCCGCCACCATCCCGGCAATGGCCCAAAGGCCCGCCGCACAGGCACCATAGGCACCAACACCCGGCAGAACGATACGATCAGCGCGGCGCACAAAATCCGGATCATTGGAAACATGAACCTCAGCCTTGAGACCGTCATCGCGAACCACCCGCTCAAACGCTTTCGCCGCCGAGCGAAGGTTGCCGGAACCGTAGTCAATAATTGCCACAATCATCCGGTAACGGTTTTCCTTTACCTGTTCAGCGTTTGTGCAGCGAGCGGATTGTGATCGAAGTGGCGCTGTTCGGCTTCCGTCAGGGAGGCGGCAACAACGACACCCTGATCATCAAAGCCTGCATTTCGCAGAACGCGGCGGCGCTCATCATTCCCGAACAAGCCGGTGCACAGACAAAGAACAATGCTCCCGACAATAGCCAGTTCATTCGAAAGAAATCCGGCTTCGAGCAGCACCGCAAGGGGAACAAACGCAGCAACCAGGATCACGGAAGCCAGCCAGAGCCTGTGGTACAGCGTCCAGAAAAATGTGAACACCAGGGCGGCCCATGAAAAACCGTCTTTAACCAGACGGATATCCGTGTCGGGGCTCAGGCCATGTCTTCGGATATGAACAGTGTAAACATTCATCATTGTTGTTCGTCTTCGCCAAAATTATGTGGCGGGACCCACTACCGATCAGAACTGGGGCCTGATCAGAACAGGGTCCCGATCAGAGTGAGCCGCCCAGAACACCCTTCGTAGACGGAACGGCATCTGATTTCCGCGGATCAACGGTGATCGCCGTCCGCAGCGCCCGCGCAAGAGCCTTGAAACAACTCTCGACAATATGGTGGTTGTTCTCGCCATATATGTTTTCGACATGCAGGGTAAGGCCCGCCGCCTGGGCAAAGGCCTGAAACCATTCCTTGAAAAGCTCCGTGTCCATATCGCCTAGCTTGGGTTTGGAAAAGCCCACCTTCCAGATGAGATAGGGTCGATTGGACGCATCCAGCGTCACCCGGCTCAAGGTTTCATCCATGGGTATGGTTGCATGTCCAAATCGGGTGATACCGGCCCGATTGCCCAATGCCCGGGATACAGCTTCACCGATGGCGATGCCCGTATCCTCCGTTGTATGATGAAAATCGATATGCAGATCACCTTTTGCCTCGACGCTCAGGTCCATCAGGCTGTGGCGCGACAACTGTTCCAGCATATGGTCCAAAAATCCAATACCGGTAGACACGGTGTATTCACCGGTCCCGTCCAGATTGACAGAAACCCTGATACTGGTTTCTGTGGTGCTGCGCTCAATCGTCGCGGTACGCATGGGGCCTTCCTCTTGACTGACTATTTGACTGACTCTTTGACTGACTATGGCGACGGTGGGCTTTTTATCAGGTGAATCCCTATATCACCAGCAGCCTTTGTTTCAACAGAAGGTCGCGGAAATCGAGGTTAGGGGTTGACCCCCGGAAGTAAACTTCTATTTCTAGCGAGCGGGGAAGTCTTGCGAACGGGAGAGTCCTGGGGACCGCCTTCGCCCCGTAACCAGTGGACCCGCAACCCGGGTGCAAACGGAGAGAGCCTTCTATGGCCTTGGATTCCTCATCAACCTGGCACGGAACAACCATATTGTCCGTGCGAAAAAACGGCCGCGTTGTCGTTGGCGGAGACGGGCAGGTCAGTCTTGGCGAGACCGTTATCAAGGGCAACGCCCGCAAGGTTCGGCGGCTCGGAAATGGGGCCGTGGTCGCGGGATTCGCCGGGGCGACAGCAGACGCCTTTACCCTGTTTGAACGGCTGGAGAGAAAGCTGGAACAATATCCGGGACAGCTAACCCGCGCGTGTGTTGAAATGGCAAAGGATTGGCGCACAGACCGTTATTTGCGGAGACTTGAAGCCATGATGGCCGTTGCCGACAAAGACGTTTCGCTGGTGTTGACGGGAACAGGCGACGTTCTGGAACCGGAAGATGGTGTGATTGGCATTGGTTCCGGCGGAAATTTCGCCCTAGCGGCGGCGCGCGCGCTATACGACCAGGACAATCTGGAAGCCGAAGAAATCGTCCGCAAATCCCTGTCCGTTGCCGCAGATATCTGTGTCTATACAAATACTCAGGTTGTGATCGAGTCCCTATGAACAGTTTTACACCCCGCGAAACAGTCTCCGAACTGGACCGCCATATTGTTGGTCAGAACGATGCCAAAAGAGCCGTTGCCATTGCCCTTCGTAACCGCTGGCGCAGACAACAGCTTGACGAGGCGCTGAGAGAAGAGGTTCTGCCGAAGAATATTCTCATGATCGGACCAACCGGCGTTGGCAAGACCGAGATTGCGCGCCGCCTAGCGAAGCTCGCCCATGCGCCGTTTGTCAAGGTTGAAGCGACGAAGTTTACGGAAGTCGGTTACGTGGGGCGCGATGTGGAACAGATCGTCCGCGACCTTGTGGATATCGCCATCAACACGACCCGGGAAACCATGCGCAAACAGGTTCAGGCAAAAGCTGAACTAATGGCCGAAGAACGGGTTCTCGACGCCCTAGTCGGCGACAGTGCCAGCGCGGAAACCCGAGAGAAGTTCCGCGTTATGCTGCGCCAGGGAGAGCTGGACGAGCGCGAGGTTGAAATCCAGGTGGCGGATACCACCAGCGCCGCCATGCCGACCATCGATATCCCGGGCATGCCAGGGGCACAAATGGGTATGCTCAATCTCAATGATATGTTGGGTAAGGCCTTTGGCGGGACCGAGAAAATCAAACGGCTGTCTGTGGCGGATTCCTACCCCGTTCTGGTCAACCAAGAATCAGACAAGCTGCTCGATGAGGACATCGTCATTGGCGATGCGCTGGAGGCGGTTGAAAACAATGGCATCGTTTTTCTGGACGAAATCGACAAGATAACGGCGCGGTCGGAGCACGGTGGGGGCGAGGTCAGCCGTGAAGGGGTACAGCGGGATTTGCTGCCGCTCATTGAAGGAACAACGGTTGCCACAAAATACGGTCAGGTCAAAACCGACCATATTCTGTTCATAGCGTCCGGGGCTTTTCATGTCGCCAAACCGGCTGACATGCTGCCGGAACTTCAGGGCCGGCTCCCGATTCGCGTCGAATTGGCGCCGCTGAGCAAAGAAGACTTTGTTCGTATCCTAACCGAGCCCGAAGCCAGTTTGATCAAGCAGTATACGGCTTTGATCGGGGTCGAGGATGTCATACTCAGCTTCAGTGATGAGGCGATTGAGGAAATTGCGACGCTGTCGGCCGAAATCAACACAAGTGTCGAAAACATCGGTGCCCGCCGCCTTCATACAGTGATGGAGAAGCTGTTGGAAGATATCAGTTTCTCCGCCAGCGAAAGAAGTGGTGAGGCCGTTGAAATTTCAGTTGACTATGTGCGCGAAACCGTCTCCGAGCTGGCGAAAAGTAGTGATCTTTCGCGCTTTATCCTGTAGGCGGCCCGCCATCAGTCATCGCCGGGCCCGCCCTTTGCGCGGATTTTTTTTGCGCCCAGGCGGCCGCGGATTTCGGCAGATACCCAATCCAGGGTATCTTCATCCAATTCAGCGATTGTCTCCGATAGAAGATTGGCCAGTTCCGTGGCCCGGGGGTGAAGACCCGCCGTATCCACGACTATACGGGGGTGGGAAAGCACCGCCTGACGCTTGAGGTCCTCGGTTTCGTCCCAAATCAGACCGAAATAGCCGCAAATCTGCATGATCATTCCAGGCGCAGGGCGGCCTCGGTGACCATGTTCCAGGGCGGATAAATAGGCACTTGAAACACCGAGATCCTCGGCCATTTGCTTCAAATTGACCCCTTTTTTCTTTCTAAGCTCGCGCACCCGAACACCAAAAGGTGTCATGCTTTCCTCTTGATCAATACGTATAAAGCGCCTTCACCGCCATCTTTTGGTGTCGCATAACTGAAGGCAAGAACCAAAGGCCGCAAGGGCGCCTCGTTTAACCATCCTGGGACGCTTTTGCGGATCACACCAATCTCACCGGATGGCGGGCGCAACCCCTTGCCCGTAATGACCAGAACGCCCCGTTTGCCGTCAGCGTGGCAACGCTGAATAAACGCAGTCAGCGCCCTGCGCGCTTCTTGTAGGGTTTTTCCGTGCAGGTCCAGTCTGGCTTCTATCTCTCTTTGACCCTTTAGAAGCCGCCGATGATTGCGTTTATCCAGCCCGGGCGCATTCCTGTGATCCAACGCGGGAAGCGGGGCCGGGACAGACGATGAAAGGGGGTCGCGAGTGGTCTTATTGCCAGTGTGGCGGGGTGCCGCTGTGGAAGCGGGTTTCCGGGCGGTGCCCAATGCATTTTCAGTCGAGTCGATTTCAGACGAGACGATCCCCTTGTTTTTGTGCAAGGGGCGAACCCCCTCGGTGATCCGGGACCACAACTGCGCATCTTCTGCTGAGGGGGGTTGTTTGTTGTTACGGGTGCCCTTGTCTTTCATAACACCACCGTCAAGAACCGGAAAGGTCGCGTAAGGTTATCCGCGGAAACGACGATAACAGTCGTTTTTGATTCCGTTGTTGAAGTATTGACATCGCCCAAGGGGGGCGATCCATTGCTTCATCGGCCCGTTGCTTCATCAGGGTTACTCCAGCAGCGCATCCGTAATCGGATCACGCGTCCGCGGCAGGAACATGTAGTAGGAGCCCGGCTCTTTCATATACCCGGCGGCGGCGGCGGCTTCGCGCCCAAAGCCCCAGAAAAAATCGCCCCGGACCGGCCCGCGAATGGCACTTCCCGTATCCTGGGGAACCACAAGCCTCTGCAAGGGCGTTTTTCTGTCCGGATCGCGCGGATCCAGGGTATCGAGAAGCATGGGCAAGCCATAGGGAATAAAGTCATCATCGACAGCGATACTCCGGCCAGGCGTTAGGGGTACGCCCTCGGCACCGACGGGATCTGTCTCGTTGGAAATCCGGAAGAATATATAGGACGGGTTGAGGTTCATCAGTTGCAGGGCGGCGGCCGGGTTGACATCCATCCAGGCCCGGATCGCCTGCATGGACATATCTTCCTGAGAAATTATACCCGCGGCAATCAGTTCCCGTCCGACCGGGAAATATCGGTGGCCGTTGCGGCCCGAATAGGCCACCCGAACGATGCTTCCATCCGTCATTTGTACCCGGCCGGAACCCTGGATATGCAAAAAGAAGGCGTCGATGTGGGAATTGACCCACAGTATCTCCAGCTGGCGGCCATTTAGCGCACCGGCGCTGATAGCCGCCCTGTCGGGGTAGGGGACCAGAGAATTGCCTTCCATTTTACCGGCAAGGGTTTGGCCCTGCCACTCCGGACGGAAGGTGCCCAGGTCAACGGACACGATATCGTCCGGGCGGGCATAGATGGGGACCGTATAGGTTCCCGATTGCTGCCAGGAACCTTTCAGCTCTGCCTCGTAATAGCCGGTAAACAGGCCAACCGTTTCGTCGTGATTGCCGACAAGATAGGGCCGCAGTTTCGATTCAAAGAAATAGCGCAGCACAGGTTCCTGAGCACCCATGTTTCCGCCCAGCTCCTGACAAATGTCGAGCCAGTCACCAACCGTACCGAATCGCTCTTTATCGCCTATTGGTGTTTCCGGGTCTTTGTCCGTCAGCTGGGCGCAGGATCTCAGAAACGCTGGTAGAAACCCGTTGATGTCAACCTCGCCCCAACCCGGCACGTCCTCGAACGGAATATAGCGCAAGGTAAGCTGCGCCTCGTCCAATCCGGGCTGGGCCAGGGAAGGTGTCGAAGCCGATGTATCGTGTTCGGGGTACGGCAGGCCCGGCGCACAAGCGCCCACCAGCGCGCTCAGGCAGGCCGCCTGAAAAACCGGGCGAAAGCGATCAGTCCATGCTGCGGGTCGCGGTGAGGATCCAGTTCGGGTCACGTGATTTCGTATCGCGGGCAAAGGTCCAAAAATCCGTAATTGTAACAATTTCCGTAGGATTACCATCAACCACATCACCGTTTTCATCCCGGGTAGCATTGACCTGATCCGTAATGAACTTAACGGTCACCACAGCCTGACGACCCTCTAGGTATGCCTCGACAATCTCGGATGAGCGAATATCAACCAGCGTATCTTCCAGGGTCTCGCCCGCTTGTTCGCGATCACTGATCGCCTTTGAAAAGTTACTGAACACTTCTGCGCTCAACAGGTTTTTCAGTGTTACCGTGTCACCGCTTGCAAAAGCGTTAAGAACCATTTCAAAGGCTGCATCGGCGCCGGCGAGAAAACCGGCGGGACTAAAGGACGAATCCGCCGCTGAAATCGCGCGCATACCCGGGGTAAGCATATCAACGCCGTCCTCTGCGCCCGCCTCGGCGGCGGCAGAACGTTTATCAGGGTCACCATTCTCCGGGGGCGGGGGCACCCCTGTTTCTTTGCTGTTGGGTAAGGGGATGACATTCTCATCATTTTCGACGGTATCCGTATCGCGTTCCTGTTTGAAGGGATCGTGATATCCGCCCTCATGGCCATCGCGTTTGCCCAGCACATTGCGTAACCGGAAAACCAGAAAAGCGGCCACCATGGCAAACAGGATAATGTCCAAAAACTGGAATCCGTCGCCCATTCTATACGTTCTCCAACCCGCCAAGACGTTTCATGTTAGGATGTTTGTACCATACTTTAAACAAGATCATCGGATTACATTCACGTGGCGCTGTATTTTTTGTGGCCTTTGCATCATTTTAGATAGGACGATGACAGTAAAAGGGCAAGCATGGGCTTCATCATCGTGCTTCTATTTGTGAGCGTTCCTGTTCTGGAAATCGCAATTTTTATTGAGGCGGGCGAAAAATTCGGGCTGTGGCCAACGATTGGTGCCATCCTTGGCACGGCAATCATCGGCATGGCCTGTCTCCGGGTTCAGGGCCCGGGTGTCCTTAAAAGAATTCGGGACAGCCTGGCCCGAAACGAAAAACCGCTCAGAGAGCTTTGGGAAGGCCTGTGCCTGATGATGGCGGGGGCCCTGCTTCTGACACCGGGGTTTTTCACGGACACCATTGGCTTCTGTCTGCTGTTTCCGCCGTTCAGACGCGCTGCCGGCGCATTGGTGGCGGCCAGGGTCGCACAAAGATCGAACGGGTTTTCCTTCTCAACCCGCGCGCCGCATACGAACGGCGGGCGCAAAAAACATGGCGGCAGGGGTCCCGTTATCGATGGTGATTTTGAAGACGTAACGGAGGCCGAAAACCGGGGCTCAGAGGAAAACAATCCCCGACGGATTGACCCGCCGGATTGACCAGTCAGAGTGAGCAGGGAAAACCATAACGGTCTCAGTGGTTGTTGTTTGATAAAATCTATGTTAGCCACACCCCGAAGTGAACACGGCAATGAGACAAACGGGTACGTCAGATCGCCGTTATTGTCCCGTGAAACTCATTGTCTCGAGAAACTGGTTATCTCGTAAAACCAGGAGAAAATCATGGTCGCAGATACAACTGAAGCTGAAACCGATACAGACGCAGACGCCGCCGCCTCATCGATGCAGCCCGACCCGGCCGAACAATTGGCGAAGGCCGTCACCATCAACGCTCAATATATAAAAGATCTCTCATTTGAAGCGCCGGCAACACCCGGTGTGCTTATTGAGCCCCAGACCTCAGCACCGGATATCAAGGTCAACGTGGATGTGAAGGCTTCAGGAATTAAAGACAAAACCTTTGAGGTTACACTTAACATCAATGGGGAATGCAGGATTGGTGAGGCACCGGCTTTTGTTGTTGAGGTGTGTTACGGCGGTCTTTTCACACTTAATCTTCCCGAAGAGAGCTTGCGACCTGTGCTGCTGATTGAATGCCCGCGCCTGCTCTTTCCGTTCGCCCGCAATATCGTGGCTGATGTTACGCGTGACGGCGGTTTCCCGCCATTAATGCTAAACCCGATGGACTTTGCGGCACTGTATCGCGATAGCCTCAATCAGAAGAATACCGAAGAGACGTAAACAGCCCCAGCGTCCGTCCACAAAGCTTAGCTCTCGGCAGCCGCCACCAGCCAAACCGGGTTTTCCAACCTGGAAAGAAACTCCCGGTGTGCCACCAAATCCTCTGCGGGCGGATCATGGGGCCGGGGCTCGCGAAACGTCTTTTGCGCCGTCGGCGGGCCTATTTTTTGAGACCCGGGTCCTAAAACGAAGTCGGGTTGGTGACCGCCTGTCAATTCAAGATATACGTCCGCGAGCAACCGCGCATCGAGCAGCGCGCCGTGCAGCGCACGGTTCGTGTTATCAATGCCAAATCGTTGACAGAGAGCGTCCAAACTGACCCGTGCGCCGGGGAATTTTTCACGCGCCATGGAAACGGTATCCACCGCGCGCGCCATATCGAGCGGCGGGCCATTGGCGCGTTCGATTTCCGCATTAATGAAGCCCATATCGAAGCTTGCGTTATGAATAACAAGCCTGGCGTCACCGACAAAGGCGAGAAAATCCTCGATGATTTCAGAAAACACCGGAAACCCGCCGAGAAACTCTTCCGATAAACCGTGGATACCAAATGCCTCTTCCGGCATATCGCGTTCAGGGTTTATATATTGATGATAGGTATTGCCGGACGGCATATGGTTGAGAAGCTCAACGCAGCCGATCTCCACAATCCGATGACCACTTTTCGGGTCCAGGCCGGTTGTTTCTGTATCAAGGACAATCTCACGCATCATATCCGGAACGCTTTCTAATCAGTGGTTCTAACCAGTGGTGGTTAACCAATGGTGGCGCCAACCAATGCGGGCTGACTAATACTGGCTAACTAACGGGGCGCTCTCCGACTGCCGCGGGCACCCGGCGGCCATACCGTACTCGTGGACCCGCTCAATGTTTCCAGAACGGTTTCGACCTGGCGAAAAGCATACCGTTTTCCACGGTCCGTGCGAATAACAAAATCAGCCCGTTTGCGTTTTTCATGATCCGGCATCTGTCTTTCGAGGACGCTGGAAAACTTCTTTCGCGTCATCCCGGCGCGAGACAAAACCCGCCGTGCCTGGGCCACGGGATTGGCACTAACGACCGCAACAAAGTCACACCGCCGTTCCGCGGCGGTTTCGAAAAGCAGCGGAACATCGAGCACAACAACCGGCAAGCGCCGTCTGGCGCTTATCGCCAGAAACCGGCTCTGGTGTCGGCGGACCAGGGGGTGCAGGATGCCTTCCAGATCCCGCAAGGCGGCGGGATCGGCGAAAACAGCCGTGCCCAGAGCCGCTCTGTCGATAGCGCGGGATTTCAGGCTTTCGGGGAACCGCCTTGCAACCAGCTCAACGGCATCACCGCCTGCGGCGAGTAATTTATGCACCGCCAGATCAGAATCAAACACCGGGACACCCCGTGTTTTGAAGGCCTGGGCCGTGGTCGTTTTGCCCATCCCGATTGAGCCCGTAAGGCCCAGAACGATCATTCGGCGGCTCCGGCAAGCACGTGCTGGCGGACGCGGGCGTCAACCTCGGGCACGGCGCCGAACCAGGCCTCGAACCCCGGGCGCGCCTGGTGCAGAAGCATACCGATGCCGTCCACGGTCGGATTGCCCCTGTGATATGCCGCGCGCAACAGCTGTGTTTCAAGCGGGGTATAGACAATATCATTGACACACGCCGCCGTCGGCAGGTCATCAAGCCGAATATCAAGCGGTTCTTTATCCTGCATACCGAGGGTTGTTGTGTTGACCAGAAACGCGGCACCACCTAGGGCCTGTTCACGCTCCCCCCAGGGAACGGCGTGCACGTTACAGGCCCTGTTTTCCGGGCCTTCCAACGCGGCAATGAGCGCCGTCGTTCTCGAATATGTTCGATTGCAAATTCTGATTTCCGGCGCACCCTCGTCCATCAGGGCAACCACAATAGCGCGCGCCGCGCCGCCCGCGCCCAACACCACTGCCGGGCCCTGCGAAAACCGCCAGCCGGGGTGGCGATGTTTGATATTTTCGACAAAGCCAAAACCGTCCGTGTTGGTGCCAACGCTTTTACCCCGATCATCAAAAACAATGGTGTTCACGGCACCCACGCGGCGCGCGACAGGCTCTAATGAATCGACAGCCTGCAAGGCTATCTGTTTCAACGGAACCGTGACATTCAGCCCGCGAAAGCCCATTTTCCCGGCGCTCACAATAGCATCGGCGGCATGATCAGGATGAACCGCCAGGGGAACATAGACCCCGTCCAGCTTTAGCTGTTCAAGCCAATAGTTATGGAGGCGCGGCGACAGGGAATGACCGATGGGCCACCCCATAACGCCCGCCAGACGTGCCTTCGCGCTTAGACTCATTTCGCTGTCCCAATCGTAGCGGGCATGTGACTTAATCAGGTCACAGGGATCAACGCCCAATCCGTCAGCGTAACGAAAAATATTTTCAATCTGCATGTTCTCATGTTTGCCCTTCTCTGTTCTGCATACCCGCGACACCTCAACGCCAGTGCGCTGAGAAAGCTCTTTTTGAGTAATTCCCAACTGTTTTCTGTAATGAGAAATTGCCTCGCCGATCATAATCCGGCCCCCTTCAATGGCTGATGATTTTCCGACACTGTCATAAAATGAGGGCGCCTCGCTTGTGGCGCCTTTCGTGTTTTGTTCAGGGTTAAGATCAATCGATGGCGCCAATATCCCTCAGGCCCGCCAACAAAGGCAAGAGCGGCAACCCCAGAATTGAAAAATAATCCCCGTCTATGGTTTCAAACAATCTGGAACCGACCCCCTCCAGCCGATAACAGCCAACAGAAGACAGTATGCCTGCGCCCGCCACATCAAGATACGCCTCTATCATTCCTGCGCTGAGAGGGCGCATTTTAAGGACTGGGATCGACTGGTAATGCCATACAATCTCCTGATTTTGACAGATTGCCACGGACGAATTCAATTCATGACTTCTCCCTGAGAGAAACATGAGGGTTTCTCTCGCCTCCTCCCTGGACCGGGGTTTATCAAACATTCGGCCTTCACAGGACAATGTCTGATCGGCACCGATAACAATGCTGTTTTTCCACCCCGCCGAGACGTTCAGCGCTTTGGCCCTGGCCAGCGCAGCGGCGATTTCACTAGCACCGCACCCCCGGGTCAGCATTGTCTTCTTGAGCGGGTCTTCTGCGACGTTGGAAACGACGATTTCAAACGTCAGCCCCGCCGTTTTCAAAAGGTTCTGACGGGCCCGACTGGCGGACGCCAAAACAAGGGGCTGGAATTGTATCAGGGCTCATTCTCCCGGCGCCGGGCAATCAATTGAATAATGGCGGCGGCGGTCTCCTCGATGGATTTTCGACTGACATTAATGGTTGGCCATTCATGTTGCGTGAACAACCGTCGAGCATCGCTGACTTCCCTGGAGACCCTGTCCGGATCGACGTAATCTGTATCCTCGTTTTGATTGAGCATTTTCAGGCGCTGTAATCGGATCTGAACCAGGCGTCGCGGATCTTTGGTCAGCCCCACAATCAGCGGTGATCTGACGTCAAACAGTTCCTCTGGCAGGGGACTCCCCGGTACGATGGGAATGTTTGCCGCCCTGACGCCCCGGTTGCCCAGATAGATACAGGTTGGGGTTTTTGATGTGCGAGACACACCAACCAGAATGACGTCGGCTTCTTCCAACGTCGTGGCGGCCTGGCCGTCGTCGTGGGCCATAACAAAATCCATGGCCGCAATGCGTTCAAAGTACTGTTCATTCAGAACGTGTTGCCCGCCCGGGCGCGCGTGTTCTTCCTGGCCCAGAAACAAACGGAGCTGATCGACAACCGGCTGGAGAACAGAGACACAGGGGATGTTTCTCTCGCGGCAGCCTTTTTCAAGAACCGCGCGGACAGATTGATCAACAACTGTATAGAGAACAAATCCGGGTTTTTGGACGAATTCATCAAGCAACCCTGAGGCCTGTTTTTCAGAGCGGATCATGGACCATAGATGCTCTTCAACAACCACGTTGTCGAATTGAACCAGAGACGCTTTTGCAACATGCTGTACGGTGTCACCGGTTGAGTCGGATACCAGGTGAATGTGAATGTCGGCCACGGCAATTTTCTCCCGAACAATACCTGAAAAACCTGGGGAAAACATCCCGCACGGGGTTTCAGGGGTACTTTCTCACACCCGTTAGGACAGACTGTCAACGTTGTTCGCCCGTGAACAGTTACTTCAACATGGGTGACCCCCGCCCATCGGCGGCGATGAAAAAAGCCTCTGTTGAGACTTATACAATCTATCCCCGCAATGCCGAGCGAGGGTTTTTCGTATGAAAAACCCTATTCCCTGGATTTAACCAACAAGCTTATTCAAAAGAGATGATAGAACGGAACCACCACGGAAGTCCTGGGGATAAACACGCGGATAATCTTTAATCCCCAATTCCTGGGCGACAACAACAACAACAATCTTTCTTAAATATAAATAAATGATATTGATAGGCCCCTGTGAAGCTGTGCATACATGGGACGAAGACACCTATGGACTCCCATCAGAAGTCACTCGTTCGTTGTTTGAACGGCGAAACTCTCAAGCCGCCGCCAATATGGCTCATGCGACAGGCGGGGCGATACCTCCCGGAGTATCGTCAAATCCGCTCGCAAGTGGGTAGCTTTCTTGATCTCTGCTACACCCCGGACCTAGCCGTCGAAGTTACGCTCCAGCCCATTCGACGATACGATTTTGACGCCTCTATTGTGTTCTCTGATATTCTGGTTATTCCCGATGCCTTGGGCAGGCAGGTTTCATTTGTGGAGGGCAAGGGGCCTGTTCTTGAGCCTCTGGGCTCAGAAAAGGATTTTGCCGCCATTCATATCGACGGTGTCGTCCCGCACCTTGCGCCGGTGTTTGAAACTGTCCGCCGGCTTCGCAAAGAACTACCCGCCGACAAGGCACTGATTGGTTTTGCCGGCTCCCCCTGGACCGTGGCGATTTATATGATTGAGGGAAAGGGTGGTACCGATGGTTCCCGGGCAAGACGTTGGGCCTATGCCGCCCCGGATGAGGTTGCCCGCCTGATGGACATCCTGGTTGTGGCAACGACCGCCTATTTGCTGGAGCAGATTCGACATGGCGCCGAGGTTATACAGCTGTTTGACAGTTGGGCTGGTGTTTTATCTGAAAGCCAGTTCAGGGACCTAGTAATCGAACCAACCCGGAGAATTGTGTCAGGGCTTCGGGAAGTCTATCCTGAGGTTCCTGTAATCGGGTTTCCGAGAGGCAGCGGTTTGATGATAGAGACGTTCATCGCGGAAACGGGGGTCGAGGGGGTGAGCCTCGATTCCAACATACCGTTGAAATGGGCGGCTGATACGTTGCAGCGGGCGGTGACGGTGCAGGGCAATCTGGATAATCAGCTTCTGGCCGCGGGCGGCGGGGTGTTGGAAAAGCAGGTCATCCAAATTCTCGATACACTTGGAAACGGGCCATTTATCTTCAACTTAGGCCATGGTGTTGTGCCCGATACCCCGCCGGAGAATGTCGACCGGGTTGTTGAGCTGATCAGAGACAGATGACTTCGCGATCGCCACAAAACATGACCAGAGCGGCGATTGTCCTTGTCAACCTCGGTGGGCCTGATAGCCCGCAAGCGGTTAAACCTTTCCTGTTTAACCTGTTCAATGATCCGGCGATTATTTCTCTGCCAAAGCCGTTTCGTTATCTTCTTGCGCGGTGGATAGCGTACAAAAGAGCGCCGATTGCCCGGGCAATCTATGATCATTTGGGCGGGCGCTCACCGCTGGTTCCCATGACAGAGGACCAGGCGGCGGCCCTTGATGACGTGTTGAACGACGATAATCCGGATACTGTCTTCAAAAGCTTTATCGCCATGCGGTACTGGCACCCTATGAGTCTGGAGACAGCAGAAAACATTCGCGCCTTTGATCCGGACCGGATCATCTTCCTGCCGCTCTATCCACAGTACTCGACAACCACCACCGGATCGTCGTGGAAGGAATGGTTGCGCGCGGCCAGGCTTGTTGATCTTAGGGCCCCGACATCTGGTATCTGTTGCTATCCCGGCCAAGAAGGATGGATAGCCGCGCAAAGTGAATTGTTGCTGGATGCCTTGCGATCATTACAGGACACGGCGGGCATACGGGTCCTGTTTTCCGCCCACGGATTACCCAAAAAAATTATCGACAAGGGAGACCCGTACCAGTACCACGTTGAACTGACCGCTGATGCCATTGTTCAACAGATAAAATTATGTGGGTATGATGATCTGGATTGGATAGTCTGTTACCAGAGCAAGGTTGGGCCATTGGCGTGGATCGGCCCATCAACGGAAGCTGAAATTGAGCGCGCCGCCTTGGCCGGTATCGGGGTCGTCATTGTGCCCTTGGCTTTTGTATCGGAACACTCGGAAACCCTGGTGGAGCTTGATATTGAATACCGGGAACGGGCGGATGAGCTCAATATGAAAACCTACCTGAGGGTACCAACGGTTGGAACCCATCCCCGGTTTATCGAAGGATTGGCGGCCCTTGTTCGAGACAGAATAAGTTCAATCGATCCCGCGCTCGCCAACCCTTGCCTGTCGGCGGGCGCGGCGCGGCTTTGCCCACAAAAACAGACCCTTTGTCCTTTCGGGCGATAGATGGTCATTCCGGAAAACCCGAAACAGAGGCCGCGCCCTTCATGACACCCCTAGAACTTTCGGCGGAAGCCTATCTCTGGGTCAAGGCGCTTCATATTGTCAGCATCATCGCGTGGATGGCGGGTCTTTTGTACCTCCCCCGGCTGTTTGTTTATCACACCCAGTGTGATGCTGGCACCCAGCAATCGGAAACCTTCAAGATCATGGAGCGGCGCCTGTTACGGGTCATCATGGCACCGGCCATGATCTTCTCTTTTGGCTCTGGGATTGCTCTGCTTCTGAGCCTTGATCCATCCGTTTGGTCAGAGGGTTGGATTTATGTCAAACTGGTCTGTATTGTTTTATTGTCGATGGTTCACATGATGATGGGCGCGTGGCGCCGCGCCTTTGCGGAAAATCGAAACACAAAACCACCATCTTTCTATCGAGCCATGAATGAAGTCCCGACCATTTTGATGATCGTTCTGGTTATCTTTGTTGTCGTAAAGCCCTTCTGAGCTATCAGAGGTCCGGAAAACATTTAAATTCCGGAATTGACTTGCCGCCCTATCTTCGCTAATTGTTTGCCCGTTCGAATGATATTCTGATTCAGTCACAACAAATTCCGATCTTTCGCCTGCCCTGTTCCGGGGTTTGAAGTTCAATCTGGAACTTTAAAGGTCCTTACCGCCCATTCTCAGCCCGCCCCCCGGAATGTTCCGGCGTGCGTTTTTGAAAAGAGAAGCCATGAATCTCAAAGAGCTTAAAACCAAATCCCCCGCCGAGCTGTTGTCCTATGCGGAGAGCCTTGAAATTGAAAATGCCAGCTCGCTGCGGAAACAGGACATGATGTTTGCCATTCTGAAAAAGCTGGCGGAAAACGAGGTTGCTATCTATGGCGACGGCGTGCTCGAGGTTCTTCAGGACGGTTTTGGATTCTTGAGAAGCCCTGAGGCCAACTATCTGCCGGGACCGGACGACATTTATGTTTCACCCAGCCAGGTGCGGCGTTTTGGTCTTCGCACCGGCGATACGGTTGAAGGTGAAATTCGCTCTCCGAAAGAAGGTGAGCGGTATTTCGCCATGCTGAAGATCAATGAAATCAACTTTGAAGATCCCGGCAAGGTCCGCCATCGCATTAACTTCGACAACCTGACGCCGCTTTATCCGGATGCTCGCCTGAAGATGGAAATTGACGATCCCAAACTCAAGGACGCCACGCACCGGGTGATCGATCTTATTTGTCCTGTTGGCAAGGGCCAGCGCGCCCTTCTGGTTGCCCCGCCGCGCACCGGCAAGACAGTCATGCTGCAGAATATTGCCCATTCTGTCGCGGAAAATCACCCGGAGTGCTATCTCATTGTTTTGCTAATTGATGAACGGCCCGAAGAGGTGACGGACATGGCCCGCTCGGTGAACGGTGAGGTTATCAGCTCAACCTTCGATGAGCCGGCTTCCCGTCACGTTCAGGTCACCGATATGGTTCTGGAAAAAGCCAACGACTGGTTGAGCACAAACGCGACGTCATTATCCTGCTGGATTCCATTACTCGCCTGGCCCGCGCCTACAATACGGTTGTCCCCTCATCGGGTAAGGTTCTTACCGGCGGTGTGGATGCCAATGCATTGCAACGCCCCAAAAGGTTCTTTGGTGCCGCCCGGAATATCGAAGAGGGCGGTTCGCTGACCATCATCGGTACGGCCCTGATTGATACCGGCTCTCGTATGGATGAGGTTATTTTTGAAGAGTTCAAGGGCACCGGTAACTCCGAGATCATCATGGACCGCAAGCTGTCCGATAAACGCACCTGGCCGGCCATCGACATTACGAAATCCGGGACGCGGAAAGAAGAGCTTCTGGTTGACAAGGGCGAGCTCGCAAAGATGCATGTGCTGCGCCGTATCCTCATGCCCATGGGCGTGACGGACGCTATGGACTTTCTTCTGGATAAGCTCAAGGTGTCCAAGAATAACAGCGATTTCTTCGAGTCAATGAACACCTGAGGCGCGCCGCCGCTCAAACGGCAGAAAGCCGCTTTTTGTGTGGCTTAGAAAACAATCAGGGAAGCAGAATGGTCGATCCCGTTGTCTTTCGACCCTCCAGGTCCCGATGGGCCTTGGCCGCGTCCTTCAGGGCATAGGTCTGGCCGATGCGAATTTTGACGCTGCCCTGTTTGACGACCCGGAACACGTCGCGGGCACAGCTTTCCAGCTCCGCGCGGGTGCTGATAAAGTGGGCAAGACTGGGCCGGGTCATGACCAGGGACCCTTTTTGTGTCAGGATCAGCGGATTGACAGGATCGGGCGCACCGGAGGCATTGCCGAAGAGCGCCAGCATCCCCCGCGGCCGCAGGCAATCGAGGGAGCCCATCATGGTCGCCTTGCCCACGCCGTCATAGACAACGTCAACGCCCAGCCCTTTGGTGATGTCGCGGACCCGGTCCACGAAGTTTTCCTTGCGTGAATTCAGCACCCACTTACAGCCCATGCGCCGCGCGAGTTTCATTTTGTCGGCGGCGCCTGCGGTACCGATCACGGTCGCCCCGAGGGCCTTCATCCATTGACAGGCGATCAGCCCGACGCCACCGGCGGCGGCATGAAAAAGCACCGTGTCGCCCTTGCCAACCCTGTATACCTGGCGGATGAGATACCGCGCCGTCATGCCTTTCAGCATTATGGCGGCGGCGGTTGGATCATCAATACCTGTGGGAATTTTGACCAGATCCTTGGCGGGCATGACGCGGGCTTCCGCGTAGGCACCAAGCGGGCTGTGGCCATAGGCAACTCTATCACCGACTCTCAGTCCCTTCACCCCGGCGCCGAGCGCTTCGATCACCCCGGCCCCCTCGAAGCCGATGCCGGAAGGAAAGCCGTTATTTGGATACAAACCGGTCCGAACGTATACATCGATGTAGTTCAGCCCGACCGCCCTGTTGCGCACCAGGGCTTCACCACGACCCGGTTTTTGTAGGTCCACATCCATAAATTTCAGGACCCTGGCGGGACCGTGCTGGTTGAAGATAATTGCTTTTGTCATTTTTCCCCCTTTAGGCCAACCGCACCCCTTCGTGCTGTAACAGCCATACCCTGGTTTCTCCGCCGTTGCCACCGGAAAACCCGCCCCTGCTGTCACTCTGGCCAAGCACCCTGTGGCGGGGAAGAATAATCGGCCTCGGATTTTACCTTAGGTTGTGCCTGCGCCCGCCGACAGGCGCGGCGCTCGGCTTGTGGAAATTTGCGGCCTTGGAAGTGCTGCCCTGCCCTATCTCCGCCGGGTCGTTTTTCACTGAAATGGTCTCAATGCATCTGCTAGGTCCGCCGCCGCCGTTACCGGGGCGCCGCAAACCTGCCCCCGACAGACATAGGCGACGGGCGCGCCGCCCGCCAACCCCTTTCCAGCGGCCGGGTGAGGCGGCGGCAGTTTCTCTTCGGCATGGATAACCAGAAGCGTTGCCAGGGCGCCGGCGTTTGTCTCTGCACTTCGGACAAGCTCCCGCGTTTCACGGGCGGCTGTGTCGGGCGTGACAATCACGATCTGCTGGCCGCCGCTGAGAATTTCAAAGCCCAGGGCCAGAGAGGGCTGGTTCATGATGGCGCGCTCGTCCGCCGGGGTCATGGCGGCGACGAGATCATGCGCGCGGCTCAGAATATCCCCATCACCGGTCAAATGATAGAGCCGGGCCAGAACCTCCAGCATCACACCGCCGCCGGAAGGAACGGCATTGTCATAAAGGGTTTTGGTCCGCATAATCAGGTCCGCCGTATCATCGGCGGCAATAAAGTATCCGCCGTTTTCGGGGTCTAGGTAGTGGGCCTCGGCAATATCGGCCCAGCCTCTTGCATCGTTCAGATAGCCCTTATCGCCGGTATGCTGAAACAGCGCCAGCGCGGCGCGCGCCATGTTGGCGTAATCGTCAATGACCGCCGGGTTTTGGGGGCGGCCTGCACACCACGTGTGGTGCAATCGTTCACCCGTCATCATGTGGGTTTTGATAAAGGCATAGATGGTCCTCGCCGCGGCAATCCAGCCCTGTTGGTTAAACAGGATACCGGCGCGCACAAGGGCTGTGATGGCCATACCGTTCCAATCGGCCAGAACCTTGTCGTCGCGCCCGGGCGGGATGCGACCACCGCGCACAGACAACAGTTTTTTGCGGGCCTTCGCCAACAATTGCGCGCGCTTTTCATCGGCGTCCAGATCATCGGTGCGGCGTCTTAGGATCGACTTGCCTTCCCAGTTTCCGGCCTGGCTGACATCATAGGCGGCAGCAAAAACGCCCGCGTCTTCACCAAGAATTTCGGTTACTTCTTCCAGCGACCAGACATAGTATTTTCCCTCTTCGCCCTCGCTGTCCGCATCATAGGCGCTGGCAAGGGCAAACAGACCGTCGGCGGTTTCAGTTTTCAGCTCCCGCAGCATCCAGTTCACGGTTTCATGAATGCGGGTTGCAAACAATTGAAACCGGGTTTCCTGCCAGACATCGCACAGCAGCTCTACCAGCAGGGCATTGTCGTAGAGCATCTTTTCAAAATGCGGGGCCAACCAGTAGGCGTCCACCGAGTAGCGGGAAAACCCGCCGCCAAGATGATCATAAATGCCGCCCTGACAAATGTTGCTCAGGGTTATGACAACGGCCTCGCAAAGCTGTTGCTCGCCGGTGCGAAGATAGCTGTGCCAGAGAAAGCGGAAAAACGTGGGCTGTGGGAACTTCGGTGCGCCCATGGTGCCGCCGTTATGGAAGTCGATCATCTGTAGCGCGCCACGGGCGACGGCGGCAAGCTTATCCAGCGACAGCGCCCCCGCCGAACCGGATGTGCCCGCTTGCCGGAGTGCCCGGGTCAGGGCCGCCGCATTCTTTTCCACCTGATCCCTCTTGTCCCGGTAAATGGATGAAATCTGATCAAGCACAGCGGGAAATCCGGGCCTGCCGTAGCGACTTTCCGGCGGGAAGTAGGTGCCGCCCCAGAACGGCGTCCCATCGGGCTTGAGAAACATGGTCAGGGGCCAGCCGCCCTGTTCGCCGAGGACACTGAGCGCGGCCTGATAAATCGCGTCAATATCCGGCCTCTCTTCGCGGTCCACCTTGATGTTGATGAAGGCCCCGTTCATTTGCGCCGCAATGGCGGCGTTCTCAAAACTTTCGTGCGCCATAACGTGACACCAGTGACAGGCGGCGTACCCGACGGACAGCAGGATGGGCTTGTCCTTTTCCTGCGCTTCGCTCAGGGCTTGCGGGCTCCAGGGCCACCAATGAACAGGATTGTCGCGGTGTTGCAGAAGATAGGGGCTGGTCTCCTGGGCGAGGCGGTTTTTGGACATGATGGCGGGCACGCTCCGGTGGGATGTTCAGATGTTGCGACGGTGGCAGCGGGGCATTATCGTAACAAAAATTAAAACGCCGAATCAAAGTACCTGACTGCGACAGTTTGTCACCTGACAATTTTGGAGGCCCGCCATGAAAGTCACCATTGAAATTGAGTGCACCCCTGAAGAAGCGCGCGCCGCGCTCGGGCTTCCTGATCTGAAACCGCTTCAGGAAAACATGATGGCGGACGTCGAGGCGCGCCTCAAAGCCGCGCTGTCAGCAACCGACCCGGAGACGTTTCTGAAGACATGGCTCCCTGCGAACATCCGGGGCCTTGAGGATTTGCAGAAGATTTTCTGGTCACAAATGTCGTCGGGCACCGCAAGGGCAACCGGAAAGACAAAAGGCCAGACAACCGGAAAGACAGCCCACCAGACAACTGGAAAGCCAAAAGGCTCGGATTAACCGTCCCAGAGAATGAGTTTCACTATATATTGTATATTGACATTAAATAAACACAATATGTGGTAATAAATTCCTTCACAATCGTTGCTTAGGCAATCCAACTCAACCCACCCCACCTCAGTCCAAATTCTCATGACAGACACCATATTCGCCTTGTCGTCCGGTCATCCGCCTTCCGGCGTTTCCATGATCCGCCTGTCCGGCCCGGCCACGCCCCGCGTGCTGCGCTCTCTGAGCGGGCGTGCCTTGCCGGACCCCCGGCTGATGCAGGTCAGGGCCTTGCGGGATCCAGGGGACAAAGACAATGTTCTCGACAGGGCCATGATTGTCTGGTTTCCCGCGCCCGGCAGCTTTACGGGCGAGGATAGTGCGGAGTTGCACGTCCACGGCGGCCCGGCCGTGGTCGCGGCGGTCTTGAACGTCCTATCACGGCAACCGGGCTTGCGGCTGGCGGGGGCGGGTGAGTTTTCGAGGCGGGCATTTGATAACGGAAAAATGGATCTTTCCGGCGCGGAGGCCCTGTCGGATCTGATTGCTGCCGAAACAGAGCTTCAACGCCGCCAGGCTCTCGGGCAATTGGGGGGCCGCCTGGCCGCGCAATGCATAGCCTGGCAGGATGGCTTGAAACGGGCGCTGGCGAATGTGGAAGCAAACATTGATTTTTCCGATGAGGACCTGCCCGATAGGCTTGATGAAGAGGCCCGTCGCGGCGTGTGCGCGATCGCCGCGGCAATTGACGATTGTTTGAGCGATGCGCGCGCAGGAGAGCGGATAAGGGATGGCATTACCGTTGCCATTGTCGGGCCGCCCAATGTGGGAAAATCAACGCTGTTGAACGCGCTGGCGGGTCGGGACGCGGCCATAACCTCTGAGCATGCGGGCACAACCCGCGATGTTGTGCAGGTTCACATGGACTTAGGGGGCTATCCGGTAACCCTGTTTGATACAGCGGGCCTCCGCGAGACAGAAGATACAGTTGAGCGGGAGGGCATACGCCGGGCCCGGGATGTGGCGGAAAAATCGGACATCCGGCTGATTTTACTGGACGGCGACACGTGGGCGGACAGGGAACTCTTCGAAAATGACTTTGCGGGTAATCATACGCTTGTGGTGGTTAACAAGATCGATGTTCTCGACCCGCCCGGCGTGCCGGGTGCCGTGGTCGAAGACGGAGACGAGGCTGGGGAAGGAAACGGATACAGGGCCAGAGATGGATACGGGGCTGGGGAAGGAAACGGATACAGGGCCAGTGACAGGGACAGTGACCCGATCCTAATTTCGGCGAAAACCCGCTATGGTCTGGGGGCGCTGCTGGCGCGGCTGGAACAAAATATTGCCCGCCAGTGGACGTTTCGCGACGGCGTTGCCATCACCCGGATACGCCACCGCAATGCCCTGGAGGCCTGCCAAGCGCATCTTGAGCGCGCGCTGTCGGGTGTTGGGTCTGAACTGTGGGCGGAAGACCTGCGGCTCGCCATGCGCACCCTAGGCCAGATCGTGGGCCAGGTTGGCGTCGAGGATGTTCTCGACGTTATTTTCAGCGAATTCTGTATCGGAAAATAAGTCGATTGTTTCACGTGAAACATGATAAAGCATGTTAGATGCCGGAATCCGGTTGCGATTTTTCGGCTTTCCCGGTAAAACCCGCCAACGATGATGCGCCTGATGATGTGCATGATGCCGCGCCCGATGATTTGTATGATGACGCGCACAATGATGGACACAATCAGATAGGCCGCTGTCCGTCGCCCATAGGGAAGGGAGAGAAACGGTCCATGTCCAGCGGGACTTTTGATGTGGTGGTGATCGGCGGCGGCCATGCCGGAACGGAGGCGGCGGCGGCGGCGGCGCGCCTGGGTGCTAGAACAGCCCTCATTACCCATCGCCGGGATACCATTGGTGAAATGTCCTGTAACCCGGCCATTGGCGGCCTGGCCAAGGGCCAGATTGTCCGCGAGATCGATGCCCTAGACGGCGTCATGGGCAAGGCGATTGATGCGGGCGGCATCCAGTTTCGGGTTTTGAACCGCAGCAAGGGGCCCGCCGTTCACGGCCCGAGGGCGCAGGCGGACCGCAAGCTCTACAAGCGGGCGGTGCAGAACCTGCTTGGGGAAATCGACAATCTGAGCATTCTAGAAGGGACCGCGGAAGATATCGTTCTCGACCCGGCGGGTCACATTGCCGGCGTCACAACAGGCCTGGGAACCCTCGTCCGTTGTGGTGCGGCGGTGCTGACAACCGGCACCTTTTTAAGGGGCATGATCCATGTGGGGCGCACCAGAATTCCAGCCGGCCGGATCGGCGATAAACCCGCTGTTGCGCTCGCCTATACCCTGCGTCGTCTGGGCTTTACGACGGCTCGCCTGAAAACCGGAACGCCGCCGCGGCTGGACGGCAGAACGATTGACTGGAAGGCCACAACCGAGCAGCCGGGGGATCGCCCGCCGGTGCCGTTTTCGTTTATGACCGAGGCGGTACGGACGCCTCAAATCAGCTGCTATCTGACCGGGACAGTCCCTGCTACACATGACGTTATCCGCGACAATATTACGGCGTCCGCCATGTACTCAGGGCGGATTGATGGAACCGGCCCGCGCTATTGCCCGTCTATTGAAGACAAGGTTGTGCGGTTTGCCGCGCGCGACCGCCATCAGATTTTTCTGGAACCGGAGGGTCTGGACGTGGATACGGTGTATCCAAATGGCATTTCCACGTCGCTGCCCAGTGATGTCCAACTCGCCATGCTGAAAACCATTCCGGGTCTGGCGCGGGCAGAAATGCTCAAACCCGGCTATGCCATCGAATACGATTACATTGACCCGCGGGAACTGACACCAGCCCTGGAAGCGCGCCGGGTGCCGGGATTTTTTCTGGCGGGCCAGATCAACGGTACGACAGGCTACGAAGAGGCGGCGGGCCAGGGGCTGGTGGCGGGCGTCAATGCCGCCCTTCATGTGAGTAGCGCGGGCGGGGCGAGGAGCGCGGGCGGTGCCGCCCCATCCTTTGTGCTGGACCGTGCCGATGCCTTTATCGGCGTTATGATCGATGACCTGGTGCACCTCGGCACCCGTGAACCCTATCGCATGTTTACGTCCCGCGCCGAATACAGGCTGTCGCTCCGCGCCGACAACGCGGACCAGCGGCTGACGCCTATCGGTCAGGGCCTTGGCCTGATTGGCCGCCATCGCCGCGCCCGGTTTGATGAGAAAAAAGCCGCCATGGCCTGGGGGCGGGCGTTGCTGGTCGAAAAAAGCGCCACGCCGACAGCCCTGAGAAATCACGGATTGACGGTGAATATGGATGGGGTGCGGCGGACGGCGTGGGAGTTGCTGTCCTACCCAGAGGTGAGCCTCGAGACGCTCCAGCACCTCTGGCCGGAATTGCGCGGGCTTAGCCCCGACATTGCTGCTCAACTCCAGATCGAAGGCCTTTATGAGGGCTATGTTGCGCGCCAGGCCGCGGATATCGAAGCCTTTCGCCGGGATGAAGCCCTGGCCTTGCCGCGTGATCTGAACTACGCCGCCCTTCCCGGGTTATCGACAGAGGTTGCCGAAAAGCTTGGCGCCGCCATGCCGGCAACCCTGGGTGCGGCGGCGCGAATTTCCGGGGTTACGCCCGCCGCCCTTTCGGTTTTGCTCGCCCATGTAAAACGGCACCGGAAAAATGTCGCCTGAGGGGATGTTTCACGTGAAACAATGGGGCACTCAGGCCAATCTGATCAGTCTGTTACAGACCCCGGAGACGCTCTGACATGGCCCCAACCGCCGCCAAATCAGAAAAACAGGCGAACTGGGCCGCGTTTTGTGCCGCGCAAACCCTTGATCCTGGGAAACAGGCGGCCCTTGCCGCGTATCTGGCTCTTTTGGAAAAATGGCAGGGCCGCTTCAATCTGATCAGCGCCAGCACTCTGGATGATGCCTATACCCGCCATTTTCTCGACTGTGCTCAGCTGAAACCCTATTTGACGGACCGCGATACCTGTCTGGTTGATCTGGGCAGCGGGGCGGGGTTTCCGGGCCTGGTTTTGTCCATTTTGTGCGAACGGGAGGTGCACCTTGTTGACAGCGATGCAAACAAGATAGAATTTCTGCGTCAGGTGATCTTGAAAACAGGGGCTAATGCCCATCTTCATTGTTGCCGGATTGAACACTACGACGGGCCGCGCCCGACAACGGTCGTCTCCCGTGCGTGTGCGCCCCTGGCGGACTTGCTGGCCTATACGGCCAGTGTCTGTGGCGCCGCCGCGCACGGCCTGTTTTTGAAGGGCAATCAGTGGCGCGATGAATTGAGCCGGGCGGCAGCCGCCTGGCACATGGATTTTGAATGCCACCCCAGCCTGACAGACGCCAACAGCGTGATTGTGGAGATTAATGAATTCTCATCCCGATAAGGCGGCGGCCCTGGGTGTGTTGCCCGCGGGGGGCCCGCGCGTTCTTGCTGTCGCCAATCAGAAAGGGGGCGTCGGCAAAACCACGACCGCGATCAATCTGGCGACGGCGCTGGCGGCGGTTCAAAAGCGGGCCTTGCTCATTGACCTTGATCCACAGGGCAATGCCGGGACCGGGCTGGGGATCCCTCACACGGCCCGGGAAACGAACATCTATCATCTCTTGAGCCGTGGCACGGATTTGCGGGCCGGTATCCGCTCGACAGAGATTCCGGGGCTTGACGTTATTCCCGCCGATATGGATTTGTCGGCATTGGAGATTGAGCTTGTTGACGTTGAGCGACGAGAGCACCAGCTGCGTGATGCCGTTCGCAGCAGCATCGTGTTATATGATTATATTCTTATTGATTGTCCGCCCGCCCTTGGCCTGCTGACGGTCAACGCTCTTGTTGCGGCGGACGCGGTTCTGGTTCCCCTTCAGTGTGAGTTTTTTGCCCTTGAGGGGGTCAGTCACCTCAAACGAACAATTGAGCGGATCAGTGCGCGCTTTAATCCCGGCCTAACTATCCAGGGAATTGTTTTGACCATGTATGATCGTCGTAACAATCTATCGGAACAGGTGGCCAATGATGTTCGCGCGCATTTCGGTGACGTGGTCTATGAGACAGTGATCCCGAGGAATGTGCGCGTCTCGGAGGCGCCGTCGCATGGCAGACCTGTCCTTGTTTACGATATAAACTGTGCCGGTTCACAGGCATACCTGAATCTGGCGAGTGAATTGATCCACCGGGAGCGACAAATGGTACGGGCATGAACAAACAAAACAAAACCGGATTGGGCAGGGGGCTGAGCGCCCTCCTCGGCGAGGAAACAAAAGATGCCGCCCGGGAACCGGATAAAATCAGATCACCCGGAACCATTCCGATCGAACACCTTCATCCCGGACGCTATCAGCCGCGGCACGTAATGGAGGAAGGTGCCCTTGAGGAATTGGCGGCGTCAATGCGTGAAAAGGGTATTCTGCAACCCCTGCTGGTCCGCCGCGATGAGGCGGACCCTGAAAAATATGAGATCGTTGCCGGTGAACGCCGGTGGCGCGCCGCGCAAAAAGCCGGCATTCATGAAATACCGGTGATCGTCAGGGCGCTCTCGGACCGTGACGCGCTGGAAGTGGGATTGATCGAAAACCTACAACGTCAGGATTTATCCCCGAGCGAAGAAGCGATGGGATACCGGCGGCTGATGGAAGAGTTTCAGCACACCCAGGAACAGCTTGCCACAGTGGTGGGGAAAAGCCGCAGTCACGTGGCCAACACCCTGCGACTTCTTAATCTTCCCACCACCATCACAGCCCTGCTGGACGAGGGGACGTTATCGCCGGGCCACGCCCGTGCCTTGATGGCATGCGCCCATCCGGAAAAACTGGCGGGGCGCGTTGTCGCAGAAGGGTTGAGCGTTCGGCAAACGGAGCAGCTTGCCAAAACCTGGTCCGCGAAGGGCGCGGGCACCACAAAAACAAAACCGCTCAAGGACGCCAACACCCTTGCCCTGGAAAAGGACCTGTCCGATGTTCTCGGGATGCGGGTCACTCTTTCAAATGCCACAAAGGGCGCGACAAAGGGGAGGGGTGGCTCACTAACAGTGTTTTATTCAACCCTGGACCAGTTGGATGATGTTGTGTTGCGGTTGCGTTATGCGCCCCGGAAAACGGAACCTCATTGAGGAGGGCCCCGCCCCAGAAGGTTTTTGCTTTTAGGGGCTGAGCCATTTACAAGATCATGCCGGGCCTGTAAGAGCAAAACTAGAACCAGAAACAGGATACGAGAGCGGATGGACGGGGCACTATCTCGGGTGAAAACGGCGGTGGATAAATTCCGCCGGTTACGGCGGCGGTACAGGGATATCCGGGACCGGGTTGCTGTCGAACTGGTGAGATACCGCCACGCCTTCGCGCCGACGGTCGCCGGGCGGAACGCCCGGCAGGATTTATTCGAGCGCATCGCACGGCGGCTCAAGAGAAAAAAGATGTCCCAACAAAACCTGATTTTGGGCATGGTCGTGTTTCTTGTCTGGCAGCGGGATGGAACCCTTGAGACCCTGCCTGGGCGGGTTCTGGAATGGATAGGTGACTACGGCCGGGTTGCGGGACTGCCAAGGAGCCTGCTTGAGGCGGACGATTTGGAAAGCCGGATTGCGGAGGCGATCCTGGCCTATGGCGATGTGGCCTGGCGCGTGGATAGCGGAGAAAAATCCCGTGAGATATTGCCTCTGATCGAATGGGTCATAAAAAAGTGGCCGCCGCGCGTGGGGCGTCACGCCGTCTCGTCCTACTTTATGTACGGCGGCGAGGCGGCGGCGCCGCTCGAGCGTGACTGGATCGCCCATATGATCGCGCGGGGCGGTTATCCGCAGAATCCGGAGCGCGCGCACCTTCCAGGCTTTCTGTTCCTGAGCCTGCCGAAATCCGGGACTGTTTTCACGATGCGTACGCTCTGTTCTTCTCTGAATATACCCAATGTTGTCTGCACATATCTAAATCCCTTCCATAATTTCGGGCGGGACCTCGCGCCCTACCAGGCTTGCGTGGAGCGTCTGGGCGGCGTTCATGGTTTTTCCGGCTTTAACCGCCTCGCACCGGCGCTTGTTGCCCTTACCAGTGGGGGGGGGGGGGGGGGGTATTGCTCAGCGGCCACGCTTCGGGGCACGCGGAGAACCTGGACGTTATCCGCGAACAGGGTATCGGGAAAGTGGTGATCCAGATGCGCGATCCCCGCGCCGCGGCCCTGTCGCTCGTCCATTATTATGAGAAACTCGGCTCCGGCTCGGGGCTTGCGGGCGGTCAATTCAGCACTATCAAGAAAGATTTTCTGCGGTTTGTGCTCTGGAACAATTCCTGGCTTAAGGCGCGCGATGCGGGCGATATCGACATCCATGTGGTTCGTCATGAGGACCTGGCCCGGGACGAAACGGCGTTTATGGCCTCCATCTATGATTTTCTCGGCCTGTCCTTAAAGGATTACCCGCTGGTTTTCCCGGAAAAGACCGCCGCGACCCATTTCCGCACGGGACGGATCCATGAATGGAAAGAGGTACTCGACGCGGAAACCCAGGCCGCCATGGCCGACGTCATGCGCGACATCCCCTGTGGCTATTGAGGGGAACTGAGACGGCTACTGACAGAAACTGAGGCGGTCACTGAGGTGTTTATTGAGCCGGTGGCTGAGGCGGCTCCTGTGCACAACGCCCATAATAAGCCCAAATCAGCGTTCTCCGGGGAAGCGCCCCTCCAAGATTTTTACGTCTAATGTGGGCGGGCCAGGGCCAATACGGTGCGGCCACACACGAGGGCGGCTGGGTTGCCCGTGGTTTTGCAGGAAATCTCAGCTTCAACAAGATTTTGAAGGCCGCGCCTGATCCCGGGCGCTGTCCACCGGCTTGCCTGGCGTTCAAAACGTCCCTTGAGCTTGAAAAAGACGGGCGGGCGCAGGCTGCCGACAAGCGCGCTCACATCACCATGATGGCTTGCCTGGGAAACAACCCACTCCAATTTCAGGAAATGCCGTTGCAGGGCGCGAAGTACTCCAACTTCACCAACACCGTCATTGAGCGCCCTTTGCAGGAAAAGGTCGGCATTTCTGCCATTCCCGTCGGCGACGGCATAACACAGCTCTTCCAGGGAGGTTAAAGCGGAGTCAATCATACAGGCCTCGACATCCGCCACTGTAATCCGGCCGGTCTGAGCCGCATAAAGACCGAGCTTGTTGATTTCTTGTTCGATCTGGCCCCTGTCCGAGGCAAGCCGGCCAACCAGAATTCCAAGGGCTTCGCGATCACAGCACACCCCGAGCTGTTGGAACAGGGACGTAACCACATCTTCCAGCTCGCGGCCTTCTGCCACATAGCAGGGCAGCGCCAGGGACCTCTCATGATTTTCGAATAATTTCCGAAGCGCCGAGCGCGGCCCCAAATCTCCTGAGCTGACCAGAACGAGGGCGTGTTCCGCGGGATCGGTGAGATAGTCGCCCAGATAGCCGGCCAGGGAATCCGTTGCCTCGCGAAACCGGATCAACCGCCCGCCACCACCAAAGGACAGGGCGCGGGCTTCATCGGCAAGCCGGCACGGCTCTTCCTTTAAATCCGAAAGTGAGAGCTCAACGGCTGAGAATGGATCAGACAGATCCTCAACGATTTTCCCGGCTATAATTTTCGCCCGCCGGGAGACGAGGCCCTGGTCCGGACCATAGACCAAAACAGCCGCCGCCTCGACTGTTTCGGCTTGCAGCACAGCTTGAATTTTTGACCCGGATACTTTCACGGATTATCCCGTTCCGGTTTCCGATCTCAGCCAGAGTACAAGCTGACGGCGGATGTCTTCTACCAGATCAATGGCCGCGCGTTTTCGGGCATCGCGTTCGGCAACGAGATTGGCATATTCTGAGTCTACGAGGTTGTAGCTGCTGACGGCGCGAAATGTGGCTTTCCGGACCTTTGCGGCGGTGCCCTCCAGCGGACTAAAAACAATTTCCGCATGGAGGCTCAAATTTGCCCGGGTTGAATAATTCGCCGCTTCCAGAGCAATTTCGGAAACACTTTCTTTCAGGCTCACGCTCAAGCCCCATTGTGGTTCGGAAATCTGACCGGTCGGATTTAACGCCGTCTGGAGGTGGTTTCGCAGAACCTGTCCCACCCTGTCTGCGATTGGGTCTACTCGGATTTCATGGAGCGCCGAGCGAACAGATAACCCTGAAGCGGGGTTTCTGTAGAGCGGCTCGAATCCACATCCAGCAACGGAAATGGATAAAAAAACAGCGGTAAAAATCCTAGACCACGACATTTACGATCCTGTTGGGCACGTAGATCATTTTCCGAACAGTCTTATCTTTGATTGCTTTTTGAATACTTTCAATAGCCAGAGCTTGTTTTTCGGCGGCCGATTGATCGCAATCTTTTGGCAATATGACTTTCGCCCGCAGTTTGCCGTTTACCTGTACAGCAACTTCAACGGACTCTTCGCTTATCAGCTCGGGATCATATTCCGGCCAGGGCGTATCAACCAAAAGCGTTTCATGTCCCAGCCCCTGCCACATTTCCTCCGCAAGATGCGGCATCATTGGCCCCATCAGTTGCACAACGGTTTCCCAGCCGAACCGTTTGACCCATGCAGTATCCGGCCCCCCACCCTTCAGGCTATCTAAGGAATTTGTCAGCTCCCGCACCCGCGCGACCGCCTTGTTGAAGTGGAACCTGTCGAGGTCCCTGGAAACCTCGGCAATGGTTCTGTGGCTCATGCGATAGAGAGAGCGCGCCTCATCCGATAACGGGCAGGGCAGGGCTGCGCCCACATCTGAAAACTGCTCAGGGTTGGTGAACACACTTCGCCATAGCCTGTTGACGTACCGCCATGCGCCTTCCACACCGGCGTCTGTCCATTCTAGGTCCCTGTCCGGCGGACTGTCTGATAACATGAACAGCCGCGCGGTATCGGCCCCATAGGTGGCAATGATGGTTTCCGGGTCCACGACGTTCCTTTTGGATTTGCTCATTTTTTCCGTGCGCCCGACCGTAACGGCCTGGCCTGTATCCTTGTGGACCCAGGCGCCGTCTTTTTGTTTCACCTCGGCGGGAAAAAGCCAGCGCCCTGTTTCGTCGCTGAATGTTCGGTGACACACCATGCCCTGGGTCATCAAGCCGGCGAACGGCTCTGATATTTTCAGATAACCGCATTGCTTGAGGGCGCGGGTAAAAAACCGTGAATACAGCAGGTGTAAAACGGCGTGCTCAATGCCGCCGATGTACTGATCGACAGGCAACCAGTAATCCGCCGCGGCTTTTTCAAAACCGACACTATCCGAATGCGGCGCGGCAAACCGGGCAAAGTACCATGATGATTCAAAAAACGTATCAAACGTATCCGTTTCCCGCACCGCCGGGCGGGCGCAAATCGGGCACGGCGTTTGCTTCCATGTGGGATGTTTATCCAGCGGATTTCCGGCCCCGGACAGATCCACATCTTCGGGTAACTCGACCGGTAACTGATCTTCCGGAACAGGGACGATGCCACAGGATAAACAATGTATGACAGGGATGGGACAGCCCCAATACCGCTGTCGGGAAACACCCCAATCGCGCAGTCGATAATTGATGGCGCGGCTGCCGGCACCGATCTCTTCCAGTCTGTCAATGACCGCTGCCTTGGCCGTGCTGACGTCGAGGCCATTCAGAAAATGTGAGTTAATGAGCACGCCATCATCGCTATAGGCGTCATTCCCGATAACAATGGTTTCCGGATCGATGTCTTTTCCAGCCACAACGGCCACGACAGGCAGCCCGTATTTTCGCGCAAAATCCAGGTCGCGCTGATCATGCGCAGGACAGCCGAAAATGGCCCCGGTGCCGTATTCCATGAGGACAAAATTCGCCACGTAAACGGGCAGGATTTTGTTGTCATCAAAGGGGTGGCGAACTTCCAATCCGGTATCTATCCCCCGCTTTTCTGCCGTTTCGATGGCGGCTTCACTCGTTCCCGATCGATTGCATTCCTGAATGAAATCGCGAATATCATCCCGTTTTTCAGCCAGCGAAAGAGCAAGGGGGTGATTGGCCGCGACGGCACAAAAAGACGCGCCAAAAAGCGTATCCGGTCTGGTTGTGTATACCTCAAGCTTTTCATCCCTGCCCATGATGTCGAACCGGATATGGGCGCCTTCTGATCTGCCGATCCAGTTCTCCTGCATGAGCCGTACGCGATCCGGCCAGCGGTTCAGCGTAGAGAGCGCCGCCAGCAGCTCTTCGCCATAGTCTGTAATCCTCAGAAACCACTGCGACAGTTTTCGTTTTTCGACCAAAGCCCCGGAGCGCCAGCCGCGTCCGTCAATGACCTGTTCATTGGCCAGCACGGTATCCTCGAGCGGATCCCAATTGACCCAGGACTCCTTGCGGTAAACAAGGTTTTCCCGCATGAGGTCCAGGAACATCTTCTGTTCGTGTTTGTAGTATTCAGGCTCGCAGGTGGAAATCTCGCGCGACCAGTCGTAGGAGAGGCCCATGGTTTTCAATTGGGCGCGCATTGCCGCAATGTTTTCGCGGGTCCATTTCGCCGGATGGACCTTGTTTTCCTTTGCCGCATTCTCTGCCGGTAAACCGAAAGCGTCCCAGCCCATGGGGTGGAGCACATTGTACCCGGCGGCTTTTTTATACCGCGCAACCACGTCTCCCAATGTGTAGTTGCGGACATGCCCCATGTGAATGCGTCCGGACGGATAGGGAAACATTTCCAGGACATAGTATTTCGGCAACGCCGAGTCCTCAAAGACCCGAAAGCTCTCGAGACGATCCCATTCCTGTTGCCATTTTTGTTCCGTGACTTTGGCGTTGTAACGGGTTGCTTGAGCGGCAGGCACGTTTTTAGAGTCCCTAAGTTTATGAACAGATTGCTGAACAGGTTAACGAACAGGTTGATGGCCCGGATTTGAGGGACCCTACATATACCAATCATTCCCGGAGCGCCATACCTGCCACGTGATTTTGGTTGTATTCACGTTATCCGCGTTATGGCTGAAACGCGCCAATTCCCGCCCAGCCATGGACGTTGCAGGAATTGAGGCGCGGCCATGTTTTTGGCGATACCCCGCCCAGCGCGAAGACCGGAACCGGGGCTGCTCGCGCATACCGGGCCAGCCCGAGAACCCCGAGACATCGGGCATTCGGATGGCTGTCGGTTTTGAAAACCGGGGACACAATGGCGGCATCAACCGCCGACCGCCCCGCCATTTGAAGTGCCGCAAAACCATGAACGGCGCAGGTAACAAAGAGCCCCAGTTTTCGGGCGAAATACAGCTCTCGCCTTGCCGTTGCCAGTTTGCTGTCGCTCAGGTGCACACCCGCCGCACCCACACGGTGGGCAAGCCGGGCATCCTCGCTGACAATGAGCGATACGCCACGGTGATGACACATGGGCCGCGCGGCTTCCGCCAGCTTTCGGCGCTCGCCCGGGTCGCGGTGACGGATGATGATCGCACAATTCGACCCCAGATCGGGAATAATGTATGCAGGGTCGGGCAGGCGTTCTTCGTCGGTCATCACCAGAACGCCGGGTAACGCACGCGCCCCTCCGCCGCCCTTGTAGCCGCCTTTGCCGCGGCCTTTGCCGACGCGCCCAGGCCCGTCAGGGCACCCATCAGGGTTTGTCATCATCCTCATCACTCTGATAAATATGACTTGAGCCGGGTTTGCAAACAGTTCCGCAATGAATCAATAACGGCCCAAACAGGGAAGGGTTGCGTCAGAAATGCAGGTCGATGTCCGGGAAAATCTGCGCACCGTACAACGCGATATAGTGGCCGCCGCCGAGGCTTGCGGACGCTTATCTCATGATGTTTCGCTTGTCGCCGTCAGCAAATCCCATTCCGCGCCCAGAATTCAACCGGCTCTGGATGCCGGGCACAGGGTTTTCGGCGAAAACCGCGTTCAGGAAGCGGAAGAAAAATGGCCGCAATTGAAGGAAACCACAACGACGGTTTCACTGCACCTCATCGGTCCCCTGCAAACAAACAAGGTCAGGGCGGCGCTCGCCCTTTTCGACGTGATTGAGACCGTGGACCGAATGAAGCTTGCCCGCCGGATGGCCAATCTGATGGATAAAACAGGCCATCGCCCGTCCGTTTTCATACAGGTCAACACCGGCGAGGAGCCGCAAAAAGCCGGCGTGTTGCCCGCCGACGTTGATGAATTTATTCGCGCGTGCCGGGATGTTCTCGCGCTGCCGGTTATCGGCCTTATGTGTATTCCACCGCTTCACGAAGAGCCGTCGCTTCATTTTTCTCTTCTCGCCAACATGGCCAAACGAAACGGGCTTTTAGGCCTCAGCATGGGCATGAGTTCTGATTACGAAATCGCCGTTAGGTTTGGTGCGACACATGTTCGCGTGGGCACGGCAATTTTCGGCGCGCGCCCGCCACTATTGAGCGTAAAGGAGCAATCCGCTTAAGGAGCAATCCCCCTTAAGGGGCTGTGCGAGGATCTATGCGAAGGATGGAATCGGGGCCAACCCGGGCAACCACCCGAAGTAAATCTGTTACGCCCAAAGCAATGCATCCTTCCGTCGGTTTGTATCCCTCGCGGGCGACATGCATAAAGATTGCGCTACCCTTGCCCGATACAGGTGGATCGTCATTGTACCCTATCTCGACGACAACATCGTAGAGACTGTCGCCCCGCCACAGGGTCTCGTGCCGGGCGGCGAACGGTCGTTGAATAAGGCGATTATAGGCCGGACTTTCGGGGTCGTCACACCAGCCATCGTCCGGCTTTATGGGAATAACCGGCAAATACGATAAGGGCCTGGAAAGTTTGTCGGCACGATAATAGACGCTTCGCAACGGAAAACGGCCCGCGGGCGTCCCGCCATCGCCCTCGATCTTGGATGTAACAATCCCCGCCGCCCCCAATGCACAGCGGAATGACCGCCCAGCCACTTCCAGGCGCCCCGCGCTGGAAACGCGCACAATTTTTGCAGCGTCAGACACTCTCCGAGACCTGTGCATTTCAAAAATCAGTTTCGAATATCGACCAGCGGACCCTTGTTTTCGGATTTGAGAAGATAGGCGTCATGATAGCGGGACACAATCTCCGGCATCAGGGCCGGTACGTAGCCGCTTTGGAAATTTGTAGCGCCATATTCCTCCTGAAGCGTGTGAACATCGTGTCCGTAAACCCGGGCAACCATCTCGGCCGTTATCAGGGGTTCGGTAATTATTCCGGCTGCCGGTTGAGAGGGTTCCGGCAAGGGTGCCTGCCTGAGGTCGAGTGCCGGCGCTGGTGCGACGGCAACCCCGGATTCCGAAGCGCCCGCCCGGTTGATGTTCTCCGGCGGGGCTTGCGCGACCTGAACAGTGTTCTGCTCAACACGCTCATCACTATCTGTTGGCTCGAAGCTAAAGGCCTCGGACGGCGGCAGGGCCGCGGCTGTCGGCAGGGCCTCGCCGCCCGTAAATATGTTCGGTGTTGCGGGGCCAACCGCCGCGCTTTCGAGTGTGCCGGTCTCTGCAACGGCGGCATCGGATGTGGAATCCTGAAAGAAGCGCGTCACGTGACCACCAATGGCGTTGCCGGAAAACGCCTCAACGCCTAAGTCAACCATCGCCGCGACGGCGCCAAACGGGCCCATATAGAGTGAGCCTCCGGCGAGCCGTGACGCGGAAGAAATTTCATCGCCGGTTACGGACCGATACATGGCGGAAACCACAGGAATGTGCTGAAGCGGATTGACCGTATCAATCAGGTCCGAAAATGTTAATTCAACCTCGGGCGCTTCGATCCCCGTGCGCTGGCGAGGGCTCAGGAACTTTTCGTCACGAACGCGATTGAGGCGCGCCACCTCGTCCGAGACGTTGTCCTTTTTCCGGGCCTCGGTGCTCATCGCCTGGTTGGTTAGCGCCGGTATGATCGGATTTGCACCGACCGTCAGGTATTGTTCTTCCCGCATTGTTCCGTCAGCTCGTTGCCCAACAGGGATTATTCTCGCTCAGAGTATAAGCAAGACGTATGCCAAACGAGAGGTGTTATATTTCAATAAGTTACCGGTGCCCTGGTGAGGGTTTCGCCGAACCGATGGCAAAAATTTCCGGTTGCCCGGGCAGGTTTTTCGAGGCTTTGCGGGTTTTTTAGAACAAATGCCCGCTGCGCCGGGATTTGGTATCGAGGTAGAGCTCGTTGTGTTTATTGGACGCGAACGCATGCTGCACCCGCTCTACAACATCGATGCCACAGTTTGCCATGGCCGTGAGTTTTTCCGGGTTGTTGGTCATCAGCCGGATGCGATGAAATCCAAGGGACTTCAGCATTTGTACGGCAGGCAGGTAGACCCTTTCATCGGCATCAAAACCCAACTGTTCGTTGGCGTCCAGGGTGTCGAAGCCCTGTTCCTGAAGCTCATAGGCCCTGAGCTTGTTTACCAATCCAATGCCGCGGCCTTCCTGTGCCAGATAGAGCAGTATTCCCGCCCGCGCGGCGGCGATCTCGGCGATGGCACCGCGCAATTGATCGCCGCAATCACATTTCAGGCTCGCCAGCAAATCACCGGTGAAGCACTCTGAATGCAGGCGTGTTAACACCGGCTCTTGTGGGGCCGGATCACCAATAACAATGGCCAGATGCTCGAGACCGCCATCTAGGGGACGGAACGCAATAATTTTCGTGTTTTCCGCCCCTTCCAATGGAACGCGGGCTTCGCTAACGGCACCCAGCGTGCGCGCCACGGTTTTTTCATGCTGAAACACATCACCGGCATCGGTTTCAAAAATGTTGTGTCTGGCGGCCCAGGCGGTCACATCATTGGCGAGTGGGTCGTTTATCAGTGCAACAACGGCCGCCGGCAGCAACCGGGCCTGCTTCGTCAATAGAACCGCCGCCGAGTAACAGCTAAACCGTTCCACTTCTGTAACCCGCAGGCTGCTCAGCAGGTCGTGCCGCTCTTCAGTGTTCGATTTACTGACCGGATTGGACAGAGAGACAATCATCGGCGCATCAAAATCCTGCCTGCCTTCCGTGGATAACACCGCGACACCGCTTTTCGGATGATGTAATCCCAGCACCGAAGCGCGGCGGCTGGTGATGGCAAGGGCCGGTTTTGAGCCCGAAATCCTCCCTAGGCTCCCAAGCGCCTTCGGCGTGACCGCCTCGGCGGTCAGCATAAGCACAGCCCGCCCCTCGGCACCCCTCAACACAACCATCCTGCCCCTTCTGAGCTCGGAGATCGCCCGGTCAACAGAGAGCAGAGACCGGGGCTCTCGGGATGCCGGTATGGATACGATATCTGTCGAGCGGGTCATGTCGTGTTCAGGCCCTGAATGCCGTCCCTCGGGACTGGTCTATTGCACGGTTATTGTATAAAGGTAGGTCAATTACAAATATTATGTTGCAGAACCACAGTTGTGTTTTTGCCCAAAATCAGCTTTTGGGCACCCCGTGGTCTGAGCGTTACAGGAAAATACAGGGCATGAGCACCGGAAAACGCATCCTGCTTGTGGATGACGATACGACATTGATTGAGATGCTCACCGAGCAGTTGCAGCTCCATGAAGAGTTTAACATATCTGTCGGCTATACGGCCGCGGAAGCCCTAGAGAAGGCAAAGCTTGATTATTTTGACGTCATCATTCTGGATGTGGGCCTTCCCGATATGGACGGGCGCGAGGCGTGTCGCCTCATGCGGCGAGCCGGTGTGCGCGCGCCGATTATCATGTTGAGCGGTGCCGATACAGATGCGGATACCATTCTCGGTCTCGATGCCGGTGCCAACGATTATGTCACAAAACCGTTCAGACTCGGCGTATTGCTGGCCAGATTGCGCGCGCAAATTCGCCAGCATGAGCGGAGCGACGATGCCATGTTCACGATCGGTCCCTATACGTTCCAGCCCGCCGCCAGGCTGCTTGTCCACAATCAGGACAGCAACAAGAAAATACGCCTGACGGATAAAGAAGGCGCAATCTTGAAGTACCTGTATCGCATTGGCGACAGAACGGTGAGCAGAGATACCTTGTTGGATGAGGTGTGGGGATACAATGCCGGCGTGACAACGCACACACTGGAGACGCACGTTTATCGACTGCGTCAGAAAATTGAGGAAGATCCGTCAAATGCCCGGATTCTTGTTACCGCGCCGGGCGGATACAGATTGATCCCTTAGAAAAAGCGCCCGACCCGGGGCAGGCCGGGCGCAGGCGGGGCCTGAAAACTCCGCTGGCGGCAGGGGAACCGCCAGTAAAGGAGAGTCTCATATCTCCTTAATTCAGATAGTCACCCGGCGGGCAGATTTAAAGGGCTTGCGAGGGGATTTTTCTATCGACGGTCGTTGACAACCGGGTTTTGGGAAAACTGAAAGAGCGCGGGGTCAAGCACAACCCCAAAACGCGGGTTATTGAGTGCAAAATCAGTTTGAATGCCCTGTGCGTCAATCACCGTCCATTGCCGAAGCAATAAAGGCGCGTCCGTGAACAACAGTGTTAGGGTCCCGGCGTCAGGGTCGTCCGCGCGGCTTAGCGTGACCCGGACGGTGTTCGCATTTTCCTCCACGCCCAGAACACGAAGGGCGCTATCGTTTAGCCTTATCTGTTCTTCCACCAGTATCCCAGCGGGCGTTGTCGCAATCGGGATGTGGGTCGCCTGTTTCAGTTCTGTGTCGTAGTAAACCAGAAACGAACCACTGGTGACCATGAGGATGGGTAGCGGCGGGTCGTATTCAATCCGGAGGTCTCCCGGACGGGACAGGTAAAACAACCCTTCTGCGACCTGGCCGTCTGACGAAACCTGAACGAACCGGGATTGGACGGTATCTATGGTGTTGAGGTAATCTTCTATGCGGGTCAACAAGGCCCGCTGGCGGTCAGACAAAGTGGCAGCCTGCAACGCCTGTTGATGCGTCTCCGCCTGCGCCCGCGGCTCGTTGAGCGGCGACAACAGGGCCAACACTGACAGGACGACAGGAAGTGTCCGGCAACGCGAACGGGAGATGTTTTCAGAAACCATGGCGGCTCAGATGTAGTCGCTCAATGACTGCCGATCAATACTTCCCGCCGCCCAACCCGGTTTGCGGGGCTGACGACACCCTCTGATTCCATCTGTTCTATAATCCTGGCGGCACGATTGTAGCCGATTTGCAGGTGGCGCTGGATAAAGCTGGTTGAGGCTTTCCCTTCCCGCGCAACGAGCGCAACGGCTTCGTCATAAAGGGCGTCACCCCCTTGATTGCGCCCACCGCCGGTTTCGGGCGCACCGCCCTCATCGTCGATAGTTATGGCGTCGATGTAGTCCGGCACGCCCTGGCCCAGCAGGAATTTTACAACCTGTTCGACGTCTTCATCGGAAACAAAGGGTCCGTGCACCCGTGAAATGCGTCCGCCGCCTGCCATGTACAGCATGTCACCCTGGCCCAGCAGGTTTTCCGCACCCTGTTCACCCAGGATTGTTCGGCTGTCGATTTTTGACGTTACCTGGAATGAGATGCGGGTCGGGAAATTGGCCTTGATGGTGCCTGTAATCACGTCAACGGACGGGCGTTGTGTCGCCATGATCAGATGGATACCGGCGGCCCGCGCCATCTGTGCCAGGCGTTGGATGGCGGCCTCCACGTCCTTGCCCGCCACCAGCATAAGATCAGCCATCTCATCGACAACAACAACAATATGCGCCAGCGGTTCGTTGGCGATGGGCTGTTCCTCGTAGACGGGAAGACCGTCATCATCAAACCCGGTTTGTACTTTCCGGGTCAGGGTTTCGCCGTGTTTTCGGGCCTCGATCAGTCGGGCATTGAACCCGGCGATATTGCGCACACCCACCTGAGACATGGCGCGATAGCGGTCTTCCATTTCCCGAACCGTCCATTTCAGGGCGACAACCGCTTTTGACGGATCCGTAACAACCGGTGTCAGAAGATGAGGGATGCCATCATAAACCGAAAGCTCCAGCATTTTCGGATCGATCATGATAAATTTGCACGCTTCCGGTTTCAGGCGGTAAAGAAGCGACAGGATCATGGCGTTCATGCCAACCGATTTACCGGAACCCGTTGTACCTGCGATGAGCAGGTGCGGCATTTTCGCCAGATCAACACATACCGGCGCGCCGCCAATATCCTTGCCTAGGGCCAGCGGAAGATCACCGGCGGTTTTTTCAAAGGCCTCTGACGCGAGCAGTTCGCGGAGACCAACCATCTCGCGACCACTGTTGGGCAGCTCAATACCGATGACGCTTCGACCCGGCACGACGGCAACCCTGACAGAGATCGCGCTCATGGAACGTGCGATATCATCAGAAAGCCCGATAACCCGCGCCGTTTTGGTGCCGGGTGCCGGTTCCAGTTCATAGAGTGTTACCACAGGTCCGGGGCGGACCTTGA
Source organism: Rhodospirillales bacterium (assembly GCA_963921245.4). Lineage (GTDB taxonomy): Bacteria > Pseudomonadota > Alphaproteobacteria > Rhodospirillales > Casp-alpha2 > JABJGO01. The sequence goes on from CAWUEY030000001.1 coordinate 2,646,396, forward strand.
CGATCTCACCGCGCACGCCGAAATCTTCAAGAACAGACGCCAGAAAACGGGCGTTTTGTTCCAACAGATCTTTATCAATTCGCCGGGTGGGCGCGGCGGCCTCGCTTTCTTCCAAAAGATCCAGTGGGGGATGGCTGTAAACCCCTGCCTCACCGAGGTTCAGCGTTTTCTGGCGCTGCCTGTCCGCTTTTTGGCCGGTTTTGAGCCGCCTTTTTCTGTCTTCGACCAGAGGGTCGGCCACATCCTTGCTTTTACGCACACGCGGTTTTGTGTTTGCCGGCTTTATGTCCTTATCATGGCGGGCAAGCTCTTCATCGCCGTCACCGTCTTGAAGAAAACGCGCCCGCAGTTCTTCAAGCCGCCCCGCGGCTGTACCAGGCAAACCGAGGCCTGCGCGGAGGCGGCGGAACGCAAGGCTCAATCCACGCGCCGCCTGTGCCCAGTCTTCCCGTGTGCATCCGAGGGCGTAAACGGTCATAAAGGCCGCCAGCCCGCCGAGGAGTGCCGCCGCTAGGGCGAGCCCGTAATCCGGATGCACATAGGTAGCCAGGGGTCTGATATGATCAAGCAGGGCGTCTCCGGTAAATCCGCCAAGCCCCGCCACCAGAGGCCAGCTGGCTGGCGTGTTGATGGCGGCGACAGCGACAGAGCTGAGGGTCACGGCACCGACCATGACGCTTAGGCGGAACAGGGTGCCACCCAGCGGTCTTTTCCGAATAAGCCGGAAGGCCCAGGTCAACAGAATAATAGCGGGGATCGCAGCACTTATACCAAGAGTTTGAAGACTGACATCGGCCACAATTGCACCAATCAAACCAAGATAGTTGGTCACGGCCTGATCGGTTGCATTGTTAAGGGACGGATCAACGGGTGAGTAAGAAATCAGGGTTGCGATATGTGCCAGGGCGAGACCGGCACACGCAATGCCTACACCTTCGGCCATCCGACGCTTTAGAAACGCGGTCAATCCAGCCGGAAACAGCCCGCCTTCCGGCGCAGAGATAAGGGTTTTCGCCATACCAGATTAGTAAAGCCGGGGGGTTTACAAGACCTTAACAAGCCGCTCAAACGCCTGGCGAATGGCTTCCTGATGATTGACCAGGGCAACCCGAATATAGGCCGCGCCCGGATTTACACCGTTTTCATCGTTCCGGGCTGTGTGAGCACCGGGCAGAACGCGGACGCCGGCATCTTTCCACAGCGCTTGCGCCGCCTGCTCTCCGTCGCCAACGTCCAGCCAGAGAAAAAATCCGCCTGGCGGGCGATAAAACCCGAACCGGGATTGCAGCACGCTTTCAGCAGCATCCACATTCTGCCGGTAAAATCGCCGGATGGTTTCAACGTGGTCATCATCGTTCCACAGGGCCGCCGATGCCACATCAACAGGTCCGGGCAGGGTCGCGGATATGTAACGCCGAAACCGCCCGTGCGCCGCTATAATCTCTGCGTCGCCGGCCAGAAAACCGGACCGCATACCGGCACCGTTCGATCGTTTTGACAGGGAATGAAAGGCGATAACATTGCGGTATCGATCCGATGGGATTCCCGCCGCCATATCCCGGCACACCTGCAAGGAACCGACGGGTGGTTCATGATCATATATCTCTGCATAACATTCATCGACGACGAGTAGGAAATCGTGTTTTCTGGCCAGGCGGATGGCGTTTTCCAGATATGCCGCATCGGCCATGGTTCCCTGTGGGTTGGCCGGTGAACAGAGGAACATCATTGCCATTCTCTCAAGCTGTTCCTCCGTCAGGGCGGAAAGATCCGGCAGGAAACCGGTTTCTTTTGAGGCCGTCAGGTAAAGTGGTGCGGCCCCGCTGGCCAGCGCCCCTGTTTCGTAGACATGATAAAACGGATTGGGCATGGCAACGATTGCCCGTCCTCCTGCCCTGTTTCCGGGCACCGCCCAGGTGGGCAACAGATAGAGCGCCTCTCTTGTACCGGCACACGCCAGAACATTTTTCATGGGATCAATGCAGCCGTCCGATAGTCCATAGCGGCGATAAAGGTAACCGCCGATGGCTTTCCTTAACGCAATCGATCCTTCAAACGGCGGATACCTGTTCCAGAGATGTGCGTTTTCCGAAACGATACGATTTACCATCGCCGGGGCCGGTTGCTGGGGCTCGCCCACCGCAAGACTGATAGGCTCCATGTCCTTTGGCGGCGCGATACCGTCCAGCAGGGTGCGCAATCGATCAAACGGAAAATCCGGCAGGGTTTCCAGATTGGGGTTGAACTGCATCCTTGATCTCCGCGCCCGCCGGTGTTTTTTCGCCCTTGTTTTCTCCAGCAGAGGTTTTCCGGTGTTCTCCGGATGTCCGCAAGGAAATTCCCCCTGCTTTCCGCTCTTCCTGCTTCAAATTTTCCGGGAACCCTGCCCGAATTCCGGATAGGCTTCCAGGCCCAGGTCCGTCCTGTCCAGCCCGTCATACTCCTGCTCTTCACTGACCCGGATACCGATGAGCCGATCAATTGCCATCCAAACAATCAGACTGCCGATGAACATGAAGGCCCCGACCGCAAGAATACCGACAATCTGGGTGAGTAAAGATGCATCTGCGTTGGTTAGGGGGACGGCAAGCGTTCCCCAGATCCCGGCTGCCAAATGCACGGGGATGGCGCCAACCACGTCGTCGATGCGCAATCTGTCCAGCAACGGAACCGCGATGACCACAATGATCCCGCCAACGCCGCCAATCAGGATAGCGGCGAAAATTGTCGGCGTATCAGGCCCCGCTGTTATGCTGACCAATCCGGCCAGCGCACCGTTTAAAACCACGGACAGATCGACTTTCCTGTAAAGAACCTGTGTTGCAATCATGGCCGCCACCACCCCGCCCGCGGCGGCCATATTTGTGTTAGCGTAGATTTTAGCCATCGCAATGGCGTCTGCGGCACTGCCCAATGCAAGTTGCGAGCCGCCATTGAAACCAAACCAGCCAAACCACAGTATAAACGTCCCGAGGGTGGCTAGCGGCAAGGATGATCCGGGGATGGGGGACACCCCGCCGTCTTTTTTGTATTTCCCCTTCCGGGCACCCAGCACAATGGCACCGGCCAGCGCCGCCCACCCACCGGCAGAATGAACGACCGTTGATCCCGCAAAGTCTGCAAACCCCTGATTGGCGAGCCAGCCGCCGCCCCAGTGCCAGCTCCCCTGTATGGGATAGAGCGCCCCCGCCATGACAACCACAAACAACAGAAAGGGCCAGAGACGAATCCGTTCGGCTACTGTTCCTGAAATAATGGACGCGGTTGTGGCAACAAAGACCATTTGAAAAAACCAGTCTGCTTCGGCCGAATACCCGCCATCGAACCGGCCGTTCATTGCGGCCAGGTTGTCGCCGGTCCAGGGAACGGCCTTACCCAAATATCCGCCGTCAACATCCATATACATCAGGTTGTATCCAATGGCCCAGAACATGATACCGGCCAAGGCGTATAACGCGCCGTTTTTAAGGCAGATGGCCGCAACGTTCTTGGTGCGAACAAGGCCCGCTTCCAGCATGGCAAATCCCGACGCCATGAACATGACCAGTACGCCATGAATCAGGAATGAAAAGGTGTTGAGGATATAAACGGTTTCCGCTTGCATCGATTGCGTCCCTGAATGCAGTTTATTTCAGGGCGTCCTTTTCACGGATCATGCCAGTTTTTTTACAGTCACTTTTTATTTTTTGAAATCAACGTGTTACCAACATCAATGTTCCATTGATGTTATAATCGGGTGCTACTTTGCATAATTTTTGTGCAATTTTCATCGGTTGCGCAGAAATTGCGCACGGCACAAAGTTGCGCAGAAATTGCGCACGGTACAAAGTTGCGCATGACGCCGCGCACGGGCACAAGGTTACGCAGAAATTGCGCACGGCAACAAAACAGGATGGAATTGCTGGACATCCGCTTAAGGGCATCGGACCATTAAGGTTAGAAATACAAGAGGTTTTCAGGATGCACACGACAGAGGTGCTTGTTGTTGGGGGCGGCCTTGTTGGCGGCACACTGGCCTGTTTGCTGTCCGGTTCGGGTATTCACACCACCATCGTGGACCGGGCCGCACCGTCAGAACACCTCGATCCCGACTATGACGGACGGGCGTCCGCCGTTGCGCTGGGAACGCAACGGGTTTTGGCGGGAGCCGGTCTTTGGCACGACCTCGCACCCGCAAGTTCTCCGATACGTGATATTCGTGTATCCGATAGCGATTCATTGATGTTTCTTCACTTTGGCCATGACGACCTGGACATTGGTCCATTCGGCTACATGGTCGAAAACCGATATTTGAGAGCCGCGCTCTCAGGATTGTTTCGGGCGACAGATTGTCTTGATGTATTCGCCCCTGATAGCCTTATCGCTCTGGAACGCACGTCCTGCGGTGTAACGGCCCGGCTCGAGAGCGGGCCGCACATTCAGGCAAATCTTGTGATAGCCAGTGACGGAAAAATGTCGCAAACCCGGACCGAGGCCGGTATCGGCGTGACACAATGGTCGTATCCGCAATCCGCAATCGTGTGCACAATCGCCCATGAAAAGAGTCATGAACACATTGCCCATGAACGGTTTCTGCCCGCCGGGCCTTTCGCCGTTTTACCCCTCAGGGACAACCGCTCCAATATTGTCTGGACCGCAAAGCGCGCGCTGGCGCCGGCAATAATGGCGTTGAGCGCCAGCGACTTTCATTTTGAACTTTCTGAGCGGGTGGGCGGCTTTCTCGGTGCCATCGAGCTCGCCGGACCGAAATGGTGTTATCCTCTGTCATTGCAGTTTGCCGCCCGTACCACCGAAAAACGCCTGGCGCTGGCTGGTGATGCCGCCCACGCCATGCACCCCATTGCAGGGCAGGGTTTGAACATGGGGTTGCGTGATGCGGCGGCCTTGGCCGAAGTCTTGTTTGATGCCCATCGTCTGGGCCTGGATATGGGGTCGGCTATGGTTCTGGATCGCTATGCCCGTTGGCGGCGGTTTGACAATACCCTGATGCTGGCGGCAACAGACGCATTGAACAGGTTGTTTTCCAATGACGTCCCACCGCTCCGCCTTGCGCGGGATATAGGTCTTGCAACGATCAACAGGGTACCACCCGTAAAGCGGTTTTTCATGCGCAATGCCATGGGGCTGGTGGGTGACCTGCCGAGGCTCATGCGGGGCGAGGCGCTGGGCTGACAGGCGCCAGCCAACTCAGGTGTCAGGGGTCGCGGCTCAAGCCTTGATCCTCAAGGGCATTCAAATAGTTCTGCCAGAGAGCATCCTTTCTGACACCATAATCGTAAAGGGTCTGCCAGGTGAAGATGCCGGTATCGTGGAGATCATCAAACTTGATACGGATGGCATAATTACCCACCGGCTCAACGCCCATAATGCCAACATGACGCCGGCCTGAAACCACCTTTTTCTGTCCCTCGCCATGTCCCTGAACTTCTGCGGATGGACTTTCCACTCTGAGAAGCTCCGCGGGCAGGGTGAATGCAGAACCGTCCTCGAAAGTGATTTCAAGGGCTTTCTCTTGCTTGCGAACCTTAATTTCCGTTGGTTGAATCTGTGTGCCGTAGGTGCTCATTGTGTGTCTTTGTTTGCTGCCGTAACCGGCCCGTCTTCACCGAGAACCCGTGCCTCGTCTGCGAGCATGATCGGAATGCCGTCTCTGATCGGATAGGCGAGCCCGGCGCGCTCACTGATCAGCTCCTGATTTTCCGCATCATACCGCAACTCGCCTTTGGTCAGCGGGCAAACAAGAATCTCCAGGAGTTTGGGGTCTACCGTATTGTTGTTCATGACAATCCAGCCTTCAAAAATGGCGTTTAATGACGCACCATACCATCGTTTCCCGCCTCGTGCAGGGCGATTGTCATAAGATTGGCAAGCATTTCTCCGCGTTCGGCGATGGTATTGCATTCCAGCAGGGCTTGGCGTTCATTGGGGGCAAAGGGGCACAGCATGGAGAGCGTGGTCACCAGCGCGTTGTCATCCGCGTTTTCAACGGTTTTCCAGTCAGCTTCGACGCCGGCGGTCTCAAAGTAATCATGAACCACCCTCAGCAGGGTCTCTCGGTCCAGGAGTCCCGCTGGCTCGGCGTCCAAATCCCCGATGTATGGCCGATAGTCGGGAATAACCAGGCGGTATCCATTGACAGGGGAAAGCTCCTCTTGAATGGCAAATCGGCAAATACCCGTGAGCGTTATAGTGAACCGGCCGTCGCCGGTTTCCGAGAACGAAATTATTCGCCCGACACACCCTACGGAATAAACCGGCGGTTCGCCATCCGGTGATTCCCGGTCTGTATCGCGGGGCTGCACCATGCCAATGAAACGCCCATTCCCCAGCGCATCTTCAACCATGTTCAGATACCGTGGCTCAAAAATATTCAACGGCAACCGCGCGCCCGGCAGCAACAGGACGCCGGTCAAGGGAAACACAGGCAGCTCCTGCGGCAGGACCTGTGGGGTCCTTTCCGTCGTCTCTTCCGCCGCGTCAGGTGAGGTGTTGTCGGGTGCCATCTGTTATAACAGGGTCAGGAAAACAGAACAGTAGAAAGTCGCTTACGACCTTCAATGGTTACCGGATCACCGTGTCCGATCGCTTCGAAAATCTTCAGAACCTGTTCCCTGGCCGCCTCATTATTCCAGGCTCGGTTGCGGCGGATGATTTCAATCAGATGATCAATGGCCTCTTCATTGCGGCCTTTGCCGTAAAGCGCCAGGGCAAGATCAAAGCGGCACTGATGGTCGTCCGGGTTTTGTTCAATCGTTGCAACCATGTCGCCGGTATCCTCACCCTGACCCCCGGATTGCTCTGCCAGGTCCAGTGCCGCGACGGCGGCGGCGATTTCCGGGTTGTTCTGAAGGGCCGGGGTCAGGCTCACAACGATTTCACGACCGCTTTCCAGATCACCACTTGCCGTGGCACAGCGGATAAGCCCGGCAAGGGCCACAGGGTTACCGTCGTCCATGCCGAGGGCCTCCGTAAAAATCCGGCGGGCCTGCTCTGCTTCTCCGGCGTCAAGGGCCGCCTGCGCCATTTCCAGGGCCTGGTCAATCGGGGCCTTGGCATCGCCCGTAAGTTTGGAGACAAACGCCTTAATCCGGCTTTCGGGAACCGCGCCTTGGAATCCGTCCACAGGCTGGCCCTCTGAGAAGGCATAAACCATGGGAATGGATTGAACGCGCATTTGCGCGGCCAGTTGCTGGTTCTCATCCACATTCACCTTCACCATGCGCACGAGACCACCCGCCTGTTTCACGTGCTTTTCCAGCAGGGGACCCAACTGTTTACAGGGGCCGCACCAGGGTGCCCAGAAATCCACGATTACCGGCGTATGCATGGAGACCTCAATGACCTCCGCCGCGAAAGTTTCCATGGAAACATCCTTGATGAGGTCGGCTCCACCGCCGCTGGCACCTTCGCCCAGTGCCGCGGTTGATGCCTGATCCTCCGGTCCGGTCGAGCCGACCAGGGGCTCAGGTGTTTTTTCTTCGGCCTGGGCGTCTGGGGGTGGAAAATCGCCGGGTCCGGAAATGATAGCCATGGGTGTACTTCCTGCTTAACGTCGATCGGTTAATCTATATCAGAAAATGGCATATTCGGGCGCATTATCAAGGGGCGTGATCACGGGTTTACAATCGCACCACCGCCGGTTTGTGGCCACATGACTCAATGAATGTTAGCAAATCATCCGGGGTAATAGATGTGGTCGCGTTGTTCTGTAACGGATGATAGTTCAACGTGCCGCACGCCATCATCTCGGCATCCAACACCACGTTGACACGGTTCTCTGAATCGTTGATCAGAGAAAACGGTGTCACAGATCCGGGTTCCACACCCAAAATCTCTGTCAGCAGCTCGGCCCGTCCAAAAGAAAGGCGGTGGGAGCCGATCTTGTCTTCCAGCGCCTTCATGTTGATTGCACGATCCTCAAGGGTTACGACTAGCCATAGCCCTCCTTTCCTGTCTTTCAGAAAAAGATTCTTACAGTGACCGCCAGGAATGTGTCCGCACTCGGCTTTTGACTCTGCGACCGTGAATACAGGTTTGTGGTCCACGGTGGTTGTGTTCAGGCCCAGTTCCTCGAAACGGGCAAAAAGGTCATCACGTGTCTTGCTCATGGCACGGAATACTACCGCTCCGAGGCGGGGCGGCTCAAGATCATATGTGTGATAGCAGGGCAAAGGTGATGCTCGGAAAGAGCGTAACTTGGCCCTTGCAATGAGCGCGCGGATGACTATGATCGCCGGGCTTCAATCGGCGGTATTGCCTGTTGATTGTTGAGCGGGTGTAGCTCAGGGGTAGAGCGCAACCTTGCCAAGGTTGATGTCGTGAGTTCGAATCTCATCACCCGCTCCATTTTTTCCGCCCAGGTCCTCAGGAGTCTCCCTCCGGGGGTCCGGATCATTTCGCATACAACTCAACAGGTATAACACGTGAAAACCCCGGGGAGTCCTGAACGCCAGAGCCAATAACCCGGCCATAAACGAGGGCCCATGAAAGCCATCTCAGTTTTGTTTTCCATCCTGTGTTTGACGGCAGCATGTGCGGATCGCGGCGCTTATGTTAACCCGCTCGAACGCAAACTTAGCTGGTACAGTTATCTGAACGGTGACACCCTTCGAGAATCCTGCGCACTCGGTCAGCCTGATTCGGCCCGCCTCATTTACAATGCAATCCACACAGAACAAATTCGGACATATGATTTATTCATAAGTTCGGAAGACCCGTCACAGTACGTACTGGAATCACGTGTACTTGGGCCAGCCAATCTTTCAAGGCTGGCGCGCGGCATTCTCGGCCCCTGGTTGGGCGATACGGCAACAACCCGCATAAGGATAGAGGATAAAGAGTTGCTCTGGGCCGTCATGGAAAATGGCGGCGTCTTTTCTGGCGGCAAAGACGGCTTGTATCTGATTTCCGAGAAATTTTTCTGGCTGGCCGCCGCGTGCCGCGACGGGCAATTCTATTACAATGCCTATGCCTGGCCTTCGGCTGAATTCGACGCTCTACAGTTTGATGATTTGTTGTTTGCCTGGGATATGACGGGCGTGCCCGTCAATCCACCCCGATTTGCGACGATGTTTGATATATACGGCGACGCTAGCCCGATCCGAAAAACGGGCGCTTATTATCACGTGACAGTGGACGAAAACGGCTTGCGCGGCTTTTAGTCAGGCACCGCCCCTCGGAGAGCCGCGCTGGATAAAATCAGTAATAACCTGGCGGGTATTCGCCCCGCCCGGCATATTCGTGCAGAAACAGGCGGACCGGCGGGGCGGTGAATACCTGGCGGCCAGGGCCCACAGAAGCCGTGACCTGATTGCGGTGTCACCAAATCCAGGCACCCAGGTGCTTGCGAACATTGTGTTCCATCCGCGCGTCGAAATCCCGGGTGAGCTGTTCTATCAGGGTGAAAAGAGCCTGTTCCCGTTCATTTATGGATGCGTCCTCCGGAATGGTAATGGAGCGTGATGCGCGGGCACGTGTTTCACCTTGCGATAGTCCGTCGTTGCTCTTGATTTCAAGCATACCCTCAACGCGGGCTTCATAACGCATGGCCTGTTCATTTGTGAAGATGGCAGCGATGTTCCCATCTGTATCGAGGGCCTTTTCGATGACACTGGCATCAAGAATGACAAAGGTCGCCGTGGCATCGCCGCCGTTGGCTATTATCCTGTCTGCCGCCCAGCGATTGAGCACGCGTTGTGGCGAGACAGGAATACGATGTTCGGCGTTCGGGTTGGTCCGGGGCGGTACATAGCGATCATCCACGGTGACGTCACTGACGCCCATGACAAGCGGTGTCATATGATCAAAGGTGATTTCCGGGAAGCTGATCCGCGTCGGCGGTGAGGCGCAGGCGCTCAACCCAAACAGGACAGCAGTGATTGTGAGTAAACGAAATGACCGGGGGTAAGCCTTAAACATGGTTCGATCAGTCCTCCGGGAACAGGGTATCTAGTTCCGATGTGCCAAAAGTATAGGTCGTCATACAGAACTCGCATGTGACGTCCAGCATATTATTGTCCAACATGTCATTGATTTGCTGTCGATCAAAGGATCGCAGCGTGGTGCGAACCTTGCTCTCCGAGCACCGGCACCGGTTGCCGATCGAGCGTTCCTCGAACAAACGAACGCCGCCTTCGTGGAATAGCCGGTATAGAAGGTCGGGCGCAGGAAGTTGTTCATCGAGCAACTCTGAAGCCCGAACGCTGCTCATAAGAATGACGGCACGGCGCCAGTCTTCGGTTTCTTCCATGTCCTCGCCGGGAATGAAATCTTTTTCCGGCAGCTTTTGAACCATAATGGCGCCCGCGGTTTTGGTGACACCGTCGTACAGCACAACCATGGCGGTTTGAATCTGTTCGGATTGGCGAAAATAGTGGTGGGCGCAATCAGCCAGTGTCCTTCCGCTCAGCGCCGTTAACCCCTGGTATCGCTCCGTATCCGGCCCCTGGTCCAGGGTGAAAGACAGATGCCCACCACCCATCAAACGAGGCAGGGAGGGCGCTTCTGTGGTTTCCGCAAGCTCGGCCACAGCTGTTTCATCAAACCGGGCATAACACCGGAAGTGGCCACCGCTTGTCATATCTGCCATGAGGGTGTGAACCGGACCATCGCCACTGGCCTGGAACGTGAAGATGCCATCATATTTCAGGACACTGGCCAGGGTAATGGCGACAACGACGGCCTCTCCCAGCAGTTTCTCCACCAGCGGCGGATACCGATGGGCTTCCAGGGCGTGGCGAAGCGCCGGGCCGACGCGGACAAGGCGGCCGCGCAGGGCGGTGTTTTCGACCTCAAAGTTCTGTATGCAATCTGTGGTAAGAAGACTCATCTGCGGTTCGGTGTTCCTGCCCCGAAAAAGGTCCGGTAGTGATAGTGATACACAGTTTCAAACCCCCGGCGCTGATAAAAGGCAATCGCCGCGGGGTTGTTCTCTTCTACTTGCAGATAAAGGAAATTGCCACCCTGTTTCCGGGCCCAATCTGCAAGGGAGCCGAGGACACTATTGGCCAATCCCTGGCGGCGAAACGCGGGCAGGGTTTGCATGGAAAAGATGCCACACCAACCGTCATCATAAACACCCAGGCCAATGGAAACCGGCTCCGCCGATACATAGGCACAGACCAGTGTCCGTAAAGGCCGTATGCGGTTGATGGTCTGGATGCGATCTGTCACGTCTTCTGCGGACTTCGCACCCTGGGCCATGACGTTCGCCCAATCCTTTGTCACGGTCGGAGACACCGCAATATCCACGTTGGCATCCGCAACCCGCGCGAAGGTCGTTAGCGGCGCACCCTGCACCCGCACCGGGGCTTCAATTTCGTAGTTCCGGGCTTCCAGCCGCCCGTCGAGATCGTCAGGCGCGGCAAGGCTTGTGACCTGAAAGCGCGGCAGCTTGCCCACATCGCGATAAAACGCCTCCGCCGCCCCGATCATGTCATCAAAAGTCAGGGTCCTATGCCAGATTTCCGGACGCACGGAATTGACCCGGCGGCTTCCGGCTTGGGCGGTGCGGCGCAACATCCAGCCGTCAAGGTCACGGACCGTTTCCGGCGGCCATGCGCGCGCCGCGCGGTGTTCGAGAGCGCGAACCTGATTTTCTGTGGTCGGGATCAGCCCAGCAGGCTCCATGACAGAATGCCTTTCTGTGCATGCAACCGGTTTTCAGCCTCGTCAAAGACCACGGATTGAGGGCCATCAATGACACCATCTGTCATTTCCTCGCCGCGATGCGCCGGCAGGCAATGCATGAAAATGGCATCGCTCGCCGCTTTCGCCAGCAGCTCTTCCGTGACCTGGAAAGGCATAAACAGGTTATGGACATTGCTGTCTTCCGACCCCATGGAAATCCATGTATCGGTGATCACGGCATCAACCCCGGCCACAGCAACGTCCGGGGCCGACGTTTCAATGATTTCAGCACCGTGGTCACGGGCCCAGAGAATCACGTTTTGATCGACGCGCCGCCCCGCCGGTGTTGCGATCCGCAAGGTGAAATCAAACTGTGCCGCCGCCTGAACCCAGCTTCGGGCCATATTGTTGCCGTCACCAACCCAGGCAATTGTCCGCCCGGAGATATCGCCGCGATGTTCCTCGAAGGTCATGACGTCGGCCATGAGCTGGCAGGGGTGAGACGCATCGGTCAGGCCGTTGATGACGGGAACCGAGGCGTTTTCGCTCATTTCCTGAAGCTTTGCGGCATCGTTGGTTCTGATCATGATGGCATCCACGTACCGCGACAGCACCCTGGCGGTATCGGCAACCGTTTCACCGCGCCCCAACTGGGACTCAGTGTTTGAAATCACGACCACATCGCCGCCCAGTTGCTGCATCGCAACCTGAAAGGAAACCCGGGTTCGGGTTGAGGGCTTTTCAAAGATCATCGCGAGGGTCATGCCGGCCAGAGGGCGGGTTTCCCTGCTGCCGATCTTCAGGGCATGGGCCTGATTGAGGATGGTGCGCAACGTGTCCGGCGACAATTGATCAAGGTCAAGGAAATGACGGACATCATTCTGCCCGGTTTCGCCGTTTCCATTTCCGGCGGGTCCATTTCTATCGGGCCCATTTTCAGCGTTCCCATTTCCAGCGGTCATGGCTCAATTCCCCTCGGCAAGCACGGCTTGGCTGGCCTGGCGGATAAAACCGTCGGCTTCGTCGATTTCGGCGGTGGTCAGAACCAGTGGCGGCACCAGACGAAGAACATTGTCCCCCGCCATCACGGCCAGCATACCAAGCTCCGCCAATTTGCCGTTAAGGGCGGCGTTCTGGCCGTCTTCCCGGCATTTCAAACCTGCCATGAGGCCCAAACCGCGCTTTTCTTCATAAAGGGCCGGGAACTCGGCAACCAGTCGCTCCAGCGTTTGGTGCAGATAGTCACCGGTCTTTGTAACGCGTTCAAGGAAGCCGTCTTCCAGCATCACATCCAGCACCGCATTCGCGGCCGCCATGGCCAGCGGGTTACCGCCAAAGGTGGTGCCGTGGCTGCCCGCGGTCATGACGCTGGCGACCTTCTCGACCGCCAGTGATGCACCAACCGGAAACCCGCCGCCGAGACCTTTGGCAACGGCCATAATATCCGGCGTTACACCCGCCCATTCATGGGCGAACAGCTTGCCGGTCCGCCCGGCGCCACACTGAACCTCGTCAAACATCAACAGCAGACCGAATTCGTCGGCCACATCGCGCAGACCTTGCAGGTAGCCCGCTGGTGCCGGGCGAATACCGCCTTCACCCTGCACGGGTTCGACCAGAATGCCGGCAGTTTCCGGCGTGATGGCGGCGCGCATTTCGTTCAGGTTGCCAAAGGCCACATGATCGAACCCTTCTACAACCGGACCAAAACCATTGAGATGCTTTTCCTGACCCCCTGCGGCCAGGGTCGCCAGCGTGCGGCCATGAAAGGCATTGTTGCAGCAGATAATCCGGAATTTTTCCGGATTACCGCTGGTACAGTGGAACTTGCGCATCATCTTGATGCCGGTTTCCAGAGCCTCCGCCCCCGAATTGTTAAAGAATACAGAGTCCGCGAAAGTTGCCGCAACCAGTCGTTCGGCCAGTTGCTCCTGGCCGGGAATGCGATAGAGGTTGGAGACGTGCCAGAGCCTGTCGAGCTGCCCCTTGACCTTTTCAACCAGATGCGGGTGACAGTGCCCCAGTGAATCCACCGCGATACCGGCGGCAAAGTCCAGGTATCGTCGCCCCGCCCCGTCGAACAGGTAGCAACCCTCACCACGCTCAAAGGCGATGTCGGCGCGGGCATAGGTGGGCATCAGGGTGGGAAACACTGGTACTTCCTTTATCTCTAATGGCGTTATGGGGAGCCGACACAAGCCCGCGCCCGAAAAAACAAACCCCGGTCTAGGCTCTGAGGTGATCTCAGATACCCGGTTCCGGGAAGCCGGCGATTATGTTGATAGAGGGCATCCGTGTCAATAAATGTCTATTGTGGGTAGTGTCTCAGTCTGAGTTTCTTTTCTTGTACAAGCCTCTGTTGTACAGCCCTCGCGGCTTTGGCTTCGGGGCGCGGGCGGCGAGCGGCTCTACAATCCATGCCATATGGTGCCGCGTGTCAGATAAATCAAGCGGCAATTTGAAGCTTTGATCTGAGGTATTCCATGCCCCGGGCGCCCTTGATCCGGTTGCAGGACCCGCAAAGAAGCTGAAGATTGCCGATATGATCCGTCCCGCCCTTTTGGCGGGCGATGATGTGATCAACTTCCAGGTGCCGGGCCTCAAAATGCTCTCCGCACCCGGCGCAATGCCCACCCTGTTCGCCGTAGAGAAACTTACGATTATCCGGGTGATTGTAGCGTTTGAGCGCCATGATGTCGGTGCGGTGCGGGATGTCCGTGCGGTGAGTAATGTTTCTAAGCAGGCTATTAAGGGCCGCCGCCCTTCCTCGCTTGCCGTGTGGGGCTTCCTCGCCCAGCCGCCGGACGACCAGTTCTGCCGCCTTCGCCGATAGGTCGATCCCGGCCCATTGCCGTTGTAGCCTATCGGCGGCTACCAGTGTCGTCGCGCAGCCGCAGAACGGATCAAGCACCACGTCGCCCTCGTTGGAACTGGCTCTTAGGATACGATCTAAAAGGGCAAGGGGCGTTTGTGTTGGATAGCCTAAGCGCTCTTTTTTTAAGCGACCGACCGGCGAAAAATCTGGCCACCACGTTTCAGGTATTTTCCCTTTCTCTGAATATTCTGGCGAATCAATAGATTTTCCATTCCCTTTAAATCCACCGCTATGCGGCTTTCCATCTTTGTGCGGCATCCGAACAGAGTCACCATTGAAGGTCCATTTTTTCCCGAAGTTATACCAAAACAGATTATCGTGCTTGCGGTTAAACTGACGCATTCCCGGCGAACCTGGACCTGTGTAACACCAAATAATTTCATTTCGGAAATTCTTGCGTCCGAATATTGCATCCATGACCAGTTTCAGATAATGGCTCATGGTCGGGTCACAGTGCAGATAAATTGAGCCGGTTGGTTTCAGAATGCGCCGCATCTCCAACAGCCGCGCTGCCATGTAGGCTAAGTAGGACTTATCGCTGTCGGTCCCAGCCGCCAACAGGACACGGTAAAGGGCCGGATGCTTGGCCTCGATCAGGTTGATCCATTCAACGTCCACGTCCGAAAGCGTCCAGGTATCCCTGAACGCGGCCCCGGCGGCTTTTGAGCCGATGGGCGCGGCGTAATTGGCGTTGGAATTGAACGGCGGGTCGAGATAAATCAGATCAACAGAACCTGAGTTCATGCCCCGCATGATGGGTAGATTATCGCCCGTCCATATGGTCTGATCAGACCAATTTGCTTCACCGGGCTGTCGGGCTGTCGGGCTGTCGGGCTATCCTTTTTTCATTCTATCCGACGGGCGGGATTGTGTCACCCGCCTTTTCTCCATCTCGCCGCCGCCGCTCGGTCCTTCAGGCACAACAGAACTCCCTCAAACTTTATACATTTGTGCCCATTATACATTAGGAAAAAGGAAACGCCACCGCGAACAAAACGGGATAATTTCAAAGTGAGACACTGCCCGATTGTGGGGCACGTTTCTTGTCAACGGCGGGGCGGTCTGGTTTAGGGAGGGCGGGTGAATTAGCTTGTTCAGCGGTCAGATACTCCCCGTTCTCTCGATGGCGTACGGAACCGGATAGCTTTGCTTGATGGGTATGGTGGTTCTTAGGATACCGATCGCTTCCTTGTTCCAGAATTCTCCCAATTCCACGCGACTATGAAACTTGTGTGCCTTCAGGTCAGCCATGGTGAGCGGCCAGCCGAAAATATCTTCGTACAGAAACCTGATAAGATCAGCAATCTCCAGGTTTTTGAAGGGGGGTGAACAGGCAAAGGTTCCGGAGTTGTAGTTCAAATGCAGGGACGCGTGAAAGCGGCGAATAAGGGTCAGAATGTCCAGCATCATGCCCGGTTCGTACCAGGCGAAGTCCGGTGGCGGACCGTTAAAAAAGACACTCTTGTTCAGACTGATTTCTTCAAAAAGACGATCGTTATAGTGAATACCACGTGCGCCAACGGAACGGATAAAATTTGCATAGGTGCATAAATTCACCCGCCCGAGAACAACGGCGGCGAGATCGTAGATGCAGTCGATTTCGATCCCATCTGATTTTTGCCGGAACCCCATCGCGTTAATGAAACGGGCAACATGCGGATACATCCTGGCGCGCCGTTCCTGATCCCCATTATCGGAAAACCCGAGACGCGTGGCGTAATCCAGATACATCTTCAGGATCGGAACGTACTCTGCCATAGTTTCACGGACAATGCCCCAACCCCAGCGGTGGACGCCCCATGTTGACCCCATGGGAATAAGGGCACGGCTGCGTTCCTGCTGCATGGCCTGGGTTGCCCCCAACAGGCCCTTCGCCGAAACCATGCCGACCTGTCGCGATGTTTCTGCGTATCGAAGCAACTGCACCATCACGTTCAGGTAATGGGGAGAGAGTTCTAGGTCGTCTTCAATAACGATGACGGCGTCGGCTGTTGTGGCGGCCATGTGATTGACCACCGCGCTATAGTTTCCGACGATCCCGACGTTTTGTTTCGGCGCGTGAACCCGCCCCTCCGGGAAGTGGTTCCGGAACACGTCAATGCACTGGTCGATTTTCTCCTGGTCGTCCTCAACCCGAAGCGGGTTCGGACCATCCTGCATCAGATGAACGGCGCGAACCCGATAGTCACCGGCGTTTTGTTTGCTCAGCGAAGACACCAGGCCGGATACGCAATCCGGTCGATTGTAGGAAACAAGAAGAATATCCAGATCCATGGTGATGATCCGCTCAACTCTTCAGTTTATAACCGGAGGCAAACATGCGATGACACATCAGCCAGAGGCCGATGTTGACTCCTGTCAGAACGGCGAGGCCAAGGACAGGGTCAGTGTCCGAGTAGCCGATAAATCCGAACCGAAAGCCGTCAATCATGTAAAAAAACGGATTGATGTGGGCCAGGGTCTGGCCGAACGCCGGGAGGCGATCGATGGAATAGAATGTCCCTGACAGGAACGACAGGGGCGTTACGACAAAGTTGGTCACCGCGGCGATATGGTCGAATTTTTCCGACCAGATTCCGCCAATGGTGCCCAGCAAGGCAAGCATGAGGGACGCGGAAGCCCCGGTGGCGACGATGAACAGGATATTGTGTATCCGAAGGTCTACGAAAAAAGCCATGACAACCCCGACAACCGCGCCGACAAGTATGCCCCGCGTGGTGCCCCCGAGCGCGATACCCATTGTCAATTCATGGGGTGTGAAAGGCGGCATCAGCGTATCGACAATATTGCCCTGAACTTTTGCGATGACAACGGAGGAGCTTGTATTTGCAAAGGCGTTTTGGGCTATCGCCATCATGATAAGACCGGGGGCCAGAAATTCGACGAAGGGGACGCCCGCGACGCTTCTGTCAGACCCACCGAGAGCGAGCGCAAACACAGTGAGAAACAGAAGTGTCGTGACACAGGGTGCCGCGAGAGTCTGGGTATAGACCTTCAGGAACCGGCGGACTTCCCGGCAGTAGAGTGTCCAGAGACCAATCCAGTTGGATGTGGTTATGGGTGTCATGATGGTTTTGCGCTGTGATCTGCTAATGTATGGTGTTGCCTACTTTTACAGGGTGTCCGCAAAAATGGAAATACTGGACAGGGTACAATGAGTGGCCCGGATCAGAGCGGCCAACAATTGAGCAGGAACAACCGGCGCGTTCCCCGGAAGGTGTCGGAGACATCATTGAGGAATGCCGCCCTGTATTACATGCAACGGTTTTCCTCGTCGGCGGAAAATTTGCGGGCGGTTTTGATGCGAAGAGTCCACCGCTCGGCGCACTATCACGGGACCGACCCGGAGCAGGGAGCCGCCTGGATCGCCGGGATTATTCAACGGTTCCAGGAAGCCGGTCTGCTTGATGATCGCGCCTATGCCGAAACAAAGGTGCGCTCTCTCAGGGAACGCGGAAACAGTGACAAATCCATCCGCTACAAACTCCTTTCAAAAGGAGTTTCACGGCATTTGGTCGAAGGGGCGCTGGTAGAGGTTTTCGAAAAGGACGGCAGTGTTGAAGAGACCGCGGCCCTGGCTTTCGCCCGAAAAAGACGACTAGGTCCCTTCGCGCCGGGCGAAGCGCGTTCCGCTTTACGGAACAGGCACCTTGCGGCCATGGCCCGCGCCGGGTTCAGTTACGATCTCGCACTACGAATTATCGATGCGGATGCTGATGATCCGCTTGTTGCGTGCTCTTACCACCGCCATATTTGACCCGATGTGACAGAGTTTTTAGGGTTTCCTCAACACCAGACATGCGATCGAAGGTGCTCTCTCATGCGTGACCCTAAAGCGGCATTTCCCGCGCTGGCGGATGAAGAAGCCGAGAACCGGCGTATCCATACTGCACGTGAAACCTGTCGGCCTAGGGATGTTTTTGGTGAAATGACATATTTAAAAGAATTGAAAGCGAGAGAAACCTGAAATGGCAACAACAATCTATCACAACCCGAAATGTTCAAAATCGCGCCAGACGTTGGCGTTACTGGAAGAGAATGGCGAGCAGCCGGATATTATTGAGTACTTGCAGACGCCCCCTACAGCAGAAGAATTGAAGTCTATTCTTTCCATGTTGGGCGTGGCACCCGCCGCCTTGATCCGGAAAAAGGAAGCGGCGGAAGCTGGTGTGATCATCGCGGATTCGTCAGAGGCCGCCCTGATTGATGCCATGGTGGCAAACCCCCAAATCATCGAGCGGCCCGTTGTCGTGAAGAACGGTCTTGCCCGGATCGGGAGACCGCCGGAAAGTGTTCTCGAGATTTTGTAAAGCAGAGCGCGGGAAACCCGGTTTCTGATCGGATTGGGCAAGGGCTCTTGACTCACGGCTGGCTTCGGACCCACCCTCCCCCCTAAATAGAGACAACAGCAACCTGGTGGACGCTGTTCTATCGCGATAATGACCTAAGCGGTGCGCTCAGACGGCTCTTGCGCATAACACCCATAATAACGCCAAATTCGAGTTATCCGGATCAGCTCCAAGATTTTTATTGAGGTACCTCATAAGACGACGTAATCACTGATTGTTGACGATCTTGTTATTTGGGATTCCGGGGCAGTAGGGGTAGTCTGTCTCCATGAAAACGCTATTTGTTGCCACGTTTGTGTGGATCGCCGGGACGGTCAGTTTGATGCAAAACGCCGCCGCCGGTTCTGAAGCCCTGAATCAATCGAAGCCCGTGACGGTTATTGAGCTGTTCACATCGGAAGGGTGCTCGTCTTGTCCTCCTGCGGAAGCCCGGCTCAATCAAATGGCGGATCAGGCGGGTGTGGTCGCGCTTTCCTATCATGTAGATTATTGGGATTACATTGGATGGGTTGACCCGTTTGCCAGCCCAAAGAATACTCAGCGCCAGCGCCAATACGCGCAATATTTTCGCGAGCGGGTGATCTACACGCCACAGATGGTTTTCCAGGGCGACTATCACACACCTGGAACGCGCGTGGGTCAGGTTGAAGACGGGTTTGCCGCCGCTCGAAAGGTGCCGCAAATTCCTGTTAGCATACATGTCGGTGACGACGGGCGGCTGCATATTGAAATTGGGGCGGGCAAAGGGAATGATGCGAATGTCCTGCTGGTTACCTATATACGGGAAGCGGCATCACAGGTAACCCGCGGCGAGAATGCCGGACGGTTTCTAACCCATCGCAACATCGTTCGCTCGTTTGAACGTATCGGCCATTGGGATGATGTGGAACTTAGCCTGACCACCCCGCCACCTGCCTATACCGGTGCTGCCATCGGGTGTGCCGTCCTGCTGCAGGAACGTGGCGGCGGGCGGATAATCGGCGCCGCTGCAGTAAACCTCAACAACTGAATTCAAATTCGATGTGAAAAGGGCTCAGACGTTAGAGTGTCATCCCCTTTTCCATCATTTGCGAAACCCGCCGTGTAAAGGCCTGAATGTCGAGCGGACCTTCCCCTTCCAGAATGCGGGCCTGATCCAGCAACATATGGGCCGCGTCTTCGATTTCCGGATTGGCGTCGATCGATTCCTTTGCTTGATTGGCCAATTTGTCGATCAAAGGGTGCGTCGGGTTTATTTCCAGAATACGAGGTGTGGACCCTGCCATACCGGCTTGCTGATGCTGCTTTAGAATCCGTTCAAGATTCATATCCATATCACCGTCATCGGCGACAAGGCATACGGCGCTATCTGTCAGTCGAGAGGACTGCCGAACATCTTTTACGGACTCGCCCAGCGCGACCTTGATCCGGGCGACGAGAGCGTCCATGCCCGGACTGATGTCCTTTTCATCTTCGTCGGCTGACTTTTCGCTTCTGCCTTTATCTTTCAGACTGTCCAGATCGCCGCTGGCGCGGGTGATGGATTTGAAAGACTTCTCCTGAAACGCCGTGACAGCGTTCATCCAGAAATCATCAATGGGATCACACAGCAACAGAACTTCGACGCCCTTTGCCCGAAACCCCTCCAGTTGCGGACTTCGGGCAACCTTTTCCTCATCTTCCCCGGTGATGAAGTAGATGTGTTCCTGGCCTTCCTGCATCCGTTCCACATAGTCAGCGAGGCCGATGAGGTCATCGCCTTTGGTCGAGCGAAACCGGCTGATTTCAAGAATTTTATCTTTGTTTTCAAAGTCTTCATAGATACCTTCTTTGACGACGGCACCGAAGTTCTTCCAGAAACCGGCGTACTCGTCGGGTTTTTTGGTGGCTTTCTTTTTTAGCTCACCCAGGACTCGTTTTACGACACCTTTTTTGATTTTAGCCAGAACAGGCTCGCGTTGCAGCATCTCACGGCTGATATTCAAGCTGATATCTTCGGAATCGATAACGCCCTTCATGAAACGCAGGTAAGACGGCAGAATCTCCTCGCAATCGTCAGTGATAAAGACCCGATTGACATACAGCTTAACACTGCCCTTGCGTTCAGGGTTAAACAGGTCAAAGGGCTGCATGGACGGAATGAACATCAGGTTGGTGTATGACAGAACCCCTTCCACCGAATTATGCAGGGTCATCCACGGTTCATCAAATGCATGAGCAACGTGATGATAAAATTCCTTGTACTGTTCCTCCGAGATATCCTTTTTGTCCCGGGTCCAAAGCGCAGAACCCGTATTCAGGGTTTCGGATTCCTCTCCATCAATCAATTTAACGGGAACGCCGACATGATCCGAATAGGTCTTCACCACGTTCCTGATGCGGTCGGGCTCCAGAAACTCTTTCTCTTTGGTGGTTAAATGAAGCGTGATGTCGGTTCCGGCGTGTTCACGTTCAGCCGCTTCAATGGTGTAGGTACCCTTGCCGTCCGAGGACCACAGCCAGGCCTCGTCCTGCCCCGCACGTTTGGTCAAAACATCCACTTTGCCGGCGACCATAAAGGCTGAATAGAACCCGACACCGAACTGCCCGATCAGGGACATGTCTGCGTCTTTGTCGCCGCTTAACTGCTCTGTAAAAGCCCGCGTGCCCGATTTCGCGATGGTGCCCAACAAGTCATTCAGTTCTTCCCTGCTCATCCCGATCCCGTTATCAGAAACACAGAGAGTCTTCTTCTTTTTATTGATGTAAATATCAATCTGAAACGTGTCACCGATGCTCAGGGATTTGTCTGTAAGGGCTTCGTATCTGAGTTTGTCGCAAGCATCCGATGCATTGGAAATCAGTTCACGAAGAAAAACTTCCTTGTGGCTGTACAAAGACTGGGCCACGATATCAAGAAGCTTGCCAACTTCAGCCTGAAAGGTAAATGTTTCCTGAGTCATGGAGTTCTCTGCTCGCTGTTGTTTTCTGATGAACGGGTTTAAATTTTCGCGCATGATATGTGCCGAAATTTCATGGAATGCAAGCCTGAACGCCTGCAAATGAAGTAGGGTCATGCCTAGGTGAGAGTGTTTTTCCTTAGGTAGGTTAGCAGAGTTTTATACTTGTCGTCACGTCGATGATTGTCTCGCCATTCGGTTTCTTTCAGGTGCAGACGGAAAGTGTGTTTGGGCAGGCTCTTGAACTTGGCGAGGCGGACTTTCGCCCTGCCCCAGAAGCCTTCTATACCATTTATATGGGCAGCCCTCGTGCGAACGCGTTCCTGGAATGGTCGACGCGGCAATGCCCGTAGCCGAGCTCGACGAGTCCGCTCTAGCCCCGCCAGCCATCGGAGTTGATGACGGTCCTGGCATCGACATTGCCCCTGATAATGCCCTGTAACGTGGGCTTTGAGCAGTCGGGTACGATCTCCGTATAAACCTGGCCGTCGCGCTCAAAGATGCCGAAGACAACCGGCTTGCCATAAGCGCCACGACCGCGTTTGCCCTTGACGCGCCCGGCAACGGAAGAAACTCTCATCGACCTCGACAACGCCGAACAGCGGACACCTGGCCTCGCATGCCTGGAAAGCCCGCTCGCGCAGGCCAAGGTCAATGCGGTTCACCGTGTTGCGGCTCAGGGGGCTCAATTGCGTCGTCTGGAGGGCAGTTAGGGCGGCGGCAAAATACCGAACGACTTCGCGAGTCTTAGCTTCGGAAATTCTTGAACGGGCCGCATGCTTGTTTTTCATTGCCATGCTTAGCTTTATGCCTCTCTTTAAGACACTCAGATAGGCATGAGCCAATGATGATATTCAGTACACCATCAAATGCCGGGACTAAACAACAGGATAACGTCCCCTGGTGCCTCGGCGAAGGTGGCCCTCAGAGATACACCCGAGAAGGAGGCCTCGGCCCACCGGGCAAAGGCCGCGCCAATCAGATGTTTACGTTGCGAAGTCGTATCCGAAGCTGCCCCACCAGTAGACACAGCAGAACAGGAACAGCCACACCACGTCAACGAAGTGCCAGTACCAGGCGGCCGATTCAAAACCGACGTGAGCTTCCGCACTGAAATCGCCTTTCACCGCACGAACATAACAGATGATCAGCAGGATAGAGCCCACAATGACGTGGAAACCGTGGAAGCCGGTCGCCAGATAAAAGACCGACCCATAAATACCGTCCGTGATGGAAAACTCCGCATGCACATATTCGTAGGCCTGACAGGCGGTAAAGATCAGCCCCAGGGCCACCGTCAGGATCAAACCTTTTTTCAGTCCTTCGCGATCATTGTGACGCAAGGCGTGATGCGCATAGGTACAGGTGGCCCCGGACGTTAAAAGGATCAGCGTGTTCAAAAATGGTAACCCCCAGGTCGGCAGGGGTACGATATCCACGGGCGGCCAGATCTCATTGGCTGCAAAGCTGAAAGCCGGGACACTGGAGTTGAACCAGGCCCAGAAGAACGCGAAGAAGAACATGACCTCGGAAGTGATGAACAGAACCATGCCCATACGGAGACCGTGTTTGACCTCTTCCGTATGGCTTACGCCATCGTTGGCCTCGCGAACAATATCGCGGCCCCAGACATAGAAGGTATAGGCCACCATGACAAAACCGGGTGCTGTCAGCCAAAGGGTCGCCCCGTGCATATACATGATGCCACCGACGGCCAGAACGAATGCCGCCAGTGATCCCACAAACGGCCATCGGCTGGGGTCCACCATATGGAAGGGATGGGTTTTTGCGTCACTTGACATGTTTCTCTTCTCCTGCCCGGCTACTGCGCCATTCAACAAATCAGTTTAACTGTCAGTCTCATCCGTACCATCATCACGCTGGCCATCGTCAACGCTGGCAGCTTTGTGCGATGGATGGAACGTATAGGACAAGACAATATGCTCCAGATATCGGGTGTCGGGATCGTCCATGATTTCAGGATCAATATAGAATGAAACCGGCATGGGAATTTCCTGGCCGGGTTCCAATTTCTGTTCCGTAAAACAGAAACAATCGATCTTGCTCACGTAGGTAGCGGCCTTGACTGGCAGGACATTATACGTCGCGGTTCCGACAACCGGCTCCGTGCTTTCGTTTTTTGCAGAGTAGAACGCCAGAACCTCTTGGCCCAAACCAACGTCCATAGCGTCAACTCTGGCACGAAAATCCCATTTCAGGGGCGGCACAACATTGGCGTCCAGGGTTACAGTGATGACCTTTTCTGCGGCTTCGCCCGTCGCCTCTGCCACAACCTCGCCAATGCGGGGGGTGCCGCCATAACCGGTGATCTGACAGAAAAGCTGATACAGGGGAACCGAAGCAAACGACAGACCAATCATTCCCACAATGCCGACGCCGATGAGGACACCTGTCCGAAGGTTCCGTGTTTTGAGGTTGGTTTTGCTCACTTCCAGTTTCCCCGTTTATTAAGCGACGTGTCCGTTTATGGCGAGCGGGATTACTCGGCGGGGGCCTTTCCGGTCATATCGGGCATGGTTTCGTGCGTGTGGAACGGTGCCGGGCTGTCTACGGACCACTCCAGTGTCGTTGCACCCTCGCCCCAGGGATTGGCCTCGGCTTTTTCACCCGAGGTAACGGTCCGGATTGCAATATAGAGGAACAGGAATGTTCCGATCATGGTAATCAAAGCACCGATGGAACTGACGTAGTTCCATCCCACATACGCATCGGGATAATCCGGAATCCGCCGCGGCATGCCAGCCATTCCCGAGAAGTGCTGCGGGAAGAAGAGGACATTGACACCGACGAAGAAAATCCAGAATTGAAGTTTCGCCAGGCCTTCATTGTACTGACGGCCACACATTTTGCCGATCCAGTAGAAAAATCCGGCGAACATGGCAAAAATCGCCGCAATCGCCATCACATAGTGGAAATGCGCAACCACGAAATAGGTATCGTGGAAGGGTATGTCCATACCGGCGTTGGCAAGCGTAATGCCGGTAACCCCACCCAGAACAAACAGCCAGATAAAGCCGAAGGCATACATCATGGGTACTTTGAAATCAATTGAGCCGCCCCACATGGTGGCCAGCCAGCTGAAAATTTTAACGCCTGTGGGCACCGCGATAACCATGGTCGCCACGGTGAAGTAGGCGCGGGCATCCACGTCCAGGCCGGTCACAAACATATGGTGGGCCCATACAACAAAACCAACAACACCAATGGCGGACATGGCATACGCCATACCCAGGTAGCCGAAGATGGGTTTTTTGGAGAACGTGGAAACGATCTCGCTGATGATACCGAAGGCCGGGATGATGATAATGTACACTTCCGGATGACCGAAGAACCAGAACAAATGCTGCCACAACAGCGGATCACCGCCCGCTTCAGCGATAAAGAACGTCGTGCCGAAGTTACGATCGGTCAACAGCATGGTCAGGGCACCCGCCAACACGGGCAACGCCAGCAACAGCAGAAACGCGGTCACCAGAATAGCCCAGACAAACAGCGGCATCCGGTGAATGGTCATACCCGGTGCACGCATATTGAGAATGGTTGTGATAAAGTTAGCGGCACCCAGAATGGACGACGCGCCCGCCAGGTGAAGGCTCAGAATACCGAAGTCTACTGCCCAGCCCGGATGGTAATCCGCCGCCGAAAGTGGTGGATAAACGGTCCAGCCCGTACCCGTTCCGCCGCCGGTAAACCCGGCAAAAATCAGCAGAACCAGCGCCGCCGCCAGCAGCCAGAAACTGATGTTATTGAGGCGCGGGAAAGCCATGTCCGGTGCGCCAATCATCAGCGGAACAAACCAGTTGCCAAAGCCGCCAATCATGGCCGGCATCACCACGAAAAACACCATGAGAAAGCCGTGGGCCGTCACCAGAGTGTTATAGAACTGGAAATCATCGATATACTGGATACCCGGCTCGGCCAGCTCCAGACGAATGTACCAGGACATCGCGCCACCAATAAGGGCGGCAATGATCGACAGAATAATATAAAGGGTTCCGATGTCCTTGTGGTTTGTGGACATCAACCAGCGACGCATGCCACCCGGATAATGATGATCATCAGACATTTTACTCACCTATTCCTATAGTCATCAGCACAACGCAGCCCTACTGGTTCATCGCCGCAAGTTTCACAATATCGTCGACAACGGAGCCATCGTCTTTCGCCGCAAATTCTTCCTGCGCCTCAACCAGCCAATCCTGGTAGGCATCCTTACTTACTGCCTTGATATGGATCGGCATGAAGCCGTGGTTCACCCCACACAATTCAGAGCACATACCGTAATAGTCGCCCTCGTCATTGATATGGGTCCAGGTTTCGTTGACGCGGCCCGGTGTGGTGTCAAGTTTCAGGTACAGGGCTGGCATGGCAAAATTATGGATCACATCGTTTGTTGCGAGAATAAAACGAATGTCGGTCTCCACCGGCAGAACCAACGGATTGTCAACGCTTAACAGCCGCGGCTGGCCTTCTTCTAGCTCATCATCAGGAATGATGATGCTGTCGAATTCCATCCCGTCGTTATCCATGTATACGTAGGTCCAGTACCACTGGTTACCCACAACCTTAATGGTCATTTCCGGATTGGGGGTCCGGTCCGTGAAATACAGCAACTTCAGGGACGGCACGGCGATGATCACGAGAATAATGATCGGCGCAACCGTCCAAACCACTTCCAACAGGGTATTGTGGGTCGTCTTCGATGGCACCGGATTGGATTTAGCGTTAAACCTGATGATGATATAGCCCATGATCACCAGAACGAAAACGACGATCGCCCCCTCAATCCAGAGCAGCATATCATGGAAAGCAAACCCTTGCTCGGCCTGCGGCGACCGGGGTTCCTGGAACCCCATCTGCCACGGCTTGGAGCGGTATTGTTCGGCCATGACCTCTCCACCAAAAACTATAACGGTCGAAATCAGTGCCGTAAAAAAGACATACAATCTGTTCAGCATGTCACCCATCCAAATCCAGTTCGGTTAAATCACAACAAGATTGAAGCATGTATATCACGAAATTTCCCGGCGGCGCACAATAACCTATATGGGCCAGCCTGTATAAGCCCTATTTTTTGTGTGCCTCATCGGCAATTGTCAGGTTTTGGTACCATGGTGCCGGACCTTTGCAAAGATGTTTTGCCCCTATTTTTCGGGATTCTCGCTGCCGAGGATTGATCTTTAAGGTGATCCCGCCTATTCATGCGCTCTGCCGGGCACATTATCCGGACGTTCGCGATGACAACGAGGTTTGAAATGAACAAATGGATTCTTTTGGCTATTCTGCTCGGTGCCGCGGCTTTCATGTATTTCGCGATCATAGCAAAGATGGCCTAACGAGCTGGAGGCCGGCCCGAGCCTATGGAAATTACTGATATTCCTCATATTATCGCGGCCCTGAACGCCATCTCCGTGGTGTTTTTGTGCATCGGCTACTACTACATTCGCCAACATGACCGATTGAAGCACCGGGCCGCCATGATCGGTGCGCTTGTCGCCTCTGCCATTTTTCTGGTTTTTTACGTCTATTACAAAGCCAATTCCGGATTCGCTAGGTTTGGCGGTGAGGGACTGATTAGGCCCATTTACTTTACATTTCTGGCAACACACGTTCTGGGTGCTATTGCCATCACCGGTCTGGTTCCGGTGACAGCCTGGCGGGCCTTTTCCGGCAGTTTCGAGAAACACCGCCGAATTGCCAGGATTACCTGGCCTCTGTGGATGTGGACTGGTGTTTCCGGTGTCGGTGTTTACGTTATGACGATCCATCTGTTCCCGTTTCAGGGATAACAATTCATGATCGAGACCTGGCGCCTAGCGGTGGAACGGGCAGAACTGGGAAGCGCCATTCGGTGCTGGCTGGGGACCGGAATTGCTGCTTTGGCCTTTGCCGGGGTGTTCGCGCTGATGCTGGCTGTCAGCCGCATACCAGGTGCGGAAACCGTCTTTCCCTGGCCTGTCGGGTTTTTCGAAAAAGGGTTGGTCATTCATGTAATCATGTCTTTTGTTGTCTGGTTTCTTGCCGTTTTTGCCGCCTTGCTTGCAATGATGAGAGCCGATAACCCCGCTGCAACACGTTCGGCTTCCCTGCCGATCAGCCTTGTGCTGGCGACTGTGGGCTTCGTTTGTATGTCCACAGCCGCCTTTCTGGATGACAGTGTTGCGTCGCTGAACAACTACATCCCGGTGATTATTGACCCAATGTATCTAACGGGTTTGTTCTGTTTTACAGGCGCTGTTGGCATTGTCGTTCTGGGTTTCTGGCTCAAGGCATCGGCAACAACCCCCGAAACCGCATCTTTAATTCACGCGGCGCGGCTATACAGCCTGATTTTCGTGCTGGCCGTTCTGTGTATCGCTCTGGCCTGGATCGGCATGGACCATCACAACCTGAGTGAACGGTATTTTGAGGATCTGTTCTGGGGGGGCGGCCACGTTCTGCAATACCTGAATACCGCATTGATGATCCTGGGATGGTATGTCCTTATCCAGTTGGGTTCCGGCACACCCCCTCTGAGCGAGACTAATTTGAGGTACGCCATGCTTTTGTGTCTGGCTCCCGCCGTTGGCGCACCGTTTCTCTATGGGATCTACGGTGTAAATTCCGGTGCCCTGATTAGCACTTTTACCACCATGCAGTACCTGATGATTCCGCCGGTGGCGCTGGCAGGTATTGGTATCCTGAGATTTTTAGTCCGCGAGCGGCAGAACCTGCCCTCTGATCCGGGTTTATTGTGTGTTTATCTGTCGCTTGCAACTTTTGCTATTGGTGGATTTCTTGGATTGTTCGTTGATGGCGCGGATACGCGAACGCCCGCCCATTACCATGCCATGATTGCCGCCGTGAACCTTGTTTTCATGGGATTGCTGTTTCGATTTTTCCTGCCGGCCATCAGTCGGGAGGCTCTTGATGGGCGGCCTCTACGGGCCCTGGTCTGGCTCTACGCCGTCGGACAGATGATCGCTGCCATCGGTCTGTTTATGGCTGGCGGATATGGTGCTCCGCGAAAAACAGCTGGTGGGGCCCAGGGACTCGAAGATCTCGGAGCCATTGCAGGGCTCTGGATGAATGGTCTCGGCGCGGCAATCGCCGTGGTGGGAGGCGTAATGTTTATCTGGATCAGCGCGAAAGCGCTCCTGCGGCATACTCAATAGGCTCATTTGGGTGGAAATACGAACACCTTTGAGGCATAGTGCGGCATATTCGAATGGGGCGCAAAAAAAGACTATGACGTCGGTAAGTGAAACATCGAAGACGGCGGCCGGTACCGGTGAGCAGGCCCACACCGATGGCGTTCGCGAACGCGAGCCGCGTTACCGGGTGGTCGAGTATGCGTTGATCCTGAAACCGCGTGTCATGTCGCTTGTAGTGTTTACAGGATGGGTCGGTATGATGCTGTCACCGGGTTCTGTTTCTCTGGACATCGCGCTGGTCGCCATCCTGTGCATCGCCGTTGGGGCGGGCGCTTCGGGTGCCATCAACATGTGGTACGATCGTGATATCGACCGGATCATGGCGCGAACCGCCAACCGCCCGATACCCGCCGGACGCCTGAACGCCTGGGAAGCGCTTTGCTTCGGTGTGGCTCTCAGCATCGGTTCCGTCATCACCATGGCAACCTGGGTCAATACGGCCGCCGCCGTTTTGCTCGCACTCACCATTCTCTATTATGTCTTTATCTATACCGTTTGGCTGAAGCGCCGAACGCCGCAAAACATCGTCATTGGTGGCGCATCGGGGGCCTTGCCGCCAATGATAGGCTGGGCCGCGGTCACCGGGGATGTGGGGCTCGGTGCGATTGCGCTGTTCACCATTATCTTCCTGTGGACACCGCCGCATACCTGGGCTTTGGCCCTTTTCCGCCGTGGCGACTATCAGAATGCCGGCGTGCCCATGCTGCCGGTTGTGGCCGGTGAAGAGGAAACCCGACGTCAGATCGTCCTCTACACCATTCTCATGGTCGCTTCCACCGCCCTGCCCGTCGCCATCGGCATGTCCGGCTGGCTCTACGGCATCGGTGCCGCTGCCCTTGGCATGGAGTTCCTGCGGCGGACGTGGCGCATGAAAAAGCAAGCCGATGAAGCCGCCGCCAGACCGCTGTTTTTGTATTCCATCTTCTATCTGTTCATGATTTTCCTGCTGTTGCTGGCGGACAAGGGTATGATGAGCCTGCTCGCCTTATAGGCAGCACCTGTCTTCTCTTGCAAACTTTTGTCCTCTGTCAAATAGCGACCGTTCCGGGCTTTTGGGGATAATCCCGCTGGAAAACCAGAGCCCACGGGCAGCGCTTTATGGGTAAATCCCGCGCATTTGTTCCTGGCGATGCGGCGCCTCTCGGGCTATCAGGGTGCATCATTTTCTTCCCGAAAGCCTATTGCCGGAGACATGCCGTGAGCCCGCTGACACCCTATCTTGAACTGGAAAAACGCATGGCACGCCTGACCGCCATCGGTCAGGCCACGGAGATGCTCTACTGGGACATGGCAACCATGATGCCGACCGGCGGTGGCGCGGCCCGCAGTGAGCAGCTCGCCGCCCTCAATACAGTGACCCACGCTATGTTGACCACGGCGGACATGCCTGACCTTCTGGGCGCCGCCGAGATAGACATGGGGCTTAACCCCTGGCAACAGGCAAATGTTGCTGAAATCCGACATCGCTGGGTTAAGGCGGCGGCATTTTCGGAAGACCTGGTCGCTGCCCTGACCAAGGCGGCGACGGCGTGCGAAGCCAAATGGCGTGAAGCCCGCCCAGCCAACGATTACAAATCCATGCTGCCGACATTGAAGGAACTGTTGGCGCTCGTCCGCGAAACCGGGCAGGCAAAAGCCGATGTCCTGGGACTCAGCCTTTATGATGCCCTGCTGGACGACTATGAACCCGGTGGTCGCCGAGCCGATATTGACCCGGTTTTTGACGATCTCGCTGCGTTCCTGCCGGATTTCTTACAGGACGTACGCGACCATCAGTCCAGGCAACCATCGGTACGGATGCCGGAAGGCCCCTTTCCCATTGAAAAACAAAAGGCGCTCGCTCGACGCCTGATGACGGTAATCGGCTTTGATTTCGATCACGGGCGGCTGGATATCAGCCTGCATCCGTTTTGTGGAGGTGTACCCGATGATGTACGGATTACAACCCGCTACGACGAAACCGATTTCACATCGTCCCTGATGGGCGTGCTGCACGAAACAGGTCATGCCATGTATGAACGCGGTTTGCCACAGGCATGGCGGAGCCAGCCTGTGGGACAGTCGCTGGGCATGAGCACGCACGAAAGCCAGTCTCTGTTAATCGAGATGCAGGTCTGCCGGTCCGCCGGCTTCCTGTCGTTTGCGGCGCCGATCATGCAGGAGGTCTTTGAAGGCACGGGTCCTGCTTGGGCGGTCGGCAACCTGCAACGCCTCTACACCCGGGTCGAGCCTGGTTACATCCGTGTCGATGCTGATGAGGTTACCTACCCCGCCCATGTGATTCTCCGCTATCGTTTGGAACAGGCCATGCTGTCGGGTGACCTGCCGCTTGAGGATTTACCGGGTGCCTGGAACGACGGCATGAAGGATCTTCTGGACATCGCCCCGCCGGATGACCGGGTCGGATGTTTGCAGGATTTGCATTGGTATGATGGTGCCTGGGGATATTTCCCGACCTATACGCTGGGGGCCATGACGGCGGCGCAACTCTTCGCGACGGCAAAGGCGGCGGACCCGCAAATCGAACCCGGCATTGCCCGTGGCGATTTCATGCCGCTGATGACCTGGTTACGCGACAATGTGCACAGCAAGGGCCGGTTGCTGTCGCCCGCCGATCTGCTTATCGAAGCGACGGGCGAGACGCTGAATACCCAAATCTTCAAGGATCATCTGCGGAGCCGCTACCTGTAAACTTCCGCATGGCAGTGGCGAATTTTTTGTGATAGATGGATTTCAACGATAAGCGCCCATTTGTGAGCGCAACAGCAAAAATTTCGGAAGCGAGTTGACCATGTCTGTTGTCATCGTTGGTGCCGGTCATGCTGCCGGACAGCTTGTCGCCTCCCTCCGCATGGAAGGATATGAAGGTGCCATCCGGGTGATTGGTGATGAACCTTATCCACCTTACCAGCGACCACCGCTATCCAAGCAACTGCTCTCCGGGGACATGGAACGGGAACAGGTCTATCTGAAGCCGCCCGAAT
Source organism: Rhodospirillales bacterium (assembly GCA_963921245.4). Classification (GTDB taxonomy): domain Bacteria; phylum Pseudomonadota; class Alphaproteobacteria; order Rhodospirillales; family Casp-alpha2; genus JABJGO01. The sequence continues at coordinate 2,678,364 of CAWUEY030000001.1, forward strand.
TCTACGCGGAAAACGGTGTCGAACTGACCCTCGGTAAACGTGTCACGACCATCGACAGGGCGGCCAAATCCGTCACCCTGGACGATGGTGAAACGGTGGCCTACGACAAGCTGGCCCTGACAACCGGCACCCGGGTGCGAAAGCTGACCCTTGAGGGCGCGGAACTGGACGGTATTTTTTACATTCGTGCGATCGACGATACACTGGGGCTTCGCGAACGGTTCGACGCGGATAGGAAGATGGTTGTTGTCGGCGGCGGCTATATTGGCCTGGAAGTTGCCGCCGCGGCCCGAAAACAGGGCATGACTGTCACCGTTCTGGAAATGGCGGACCGGGTCATGAACCGCGTCGTCGCACCTGAAGTTTCTGATTTTTATGAAAAGGCCCATGCCGACCATGGCGTAACCATCATGACCAAGGCCATGGTCGCCGGCTTCGAGGGGGATGGCACTGTCAGTGCCGTCAAGACCCAGGACGGCAACAGCTACCCGGTCGATGTGGTTGTGGTTGGTGTCGGTGTCATTCCCAATGTCGAGGAAGCCGCCGCCGCGGGCCTCGCCTGTGACAATGGAATTGTCGTCAACGACAGGGCTCAAACGGATGATCCGGATGTTGTCTCGGCCGGTGACTGCACCAACCACCCCAACGGCGTCTACGGGGTCAACCTGCGCCTCGAAAACGTACAAAACGCCGTGGATCAGGCGAAAGCCGCCGCCAAGACCATTTGTGGCAAACCGGAAACCTATTGCGCGGTGCCCTGGTTCTGGTCCGATCAGTACGATATCAAACTACAGATCGTTGGCTTGTCTCAGGGTTACGACAATGCCGTGGTTCGGGGAAACCCGGACGACGGCGCATTTTCTGTTTTTTATCTGAAACAGGGCACTCTGGTCGCCGTCGATGCCATCAACAGCCCCCGGGAATACATGATGGGCCGTAAGCTGATTACGGATGGTGCAAGGCCGAACCCAGCGAAAATCGCCGATACTGAGGTTTCTGTGAAAGACCTGGTGTGATTGGAGCCCGGTTACATCAACGGTGGCCCGTTTAAAATAGTCAAAATAGAATACGCAGCCCTTATAGAATGTGCTGCCCCTATAGAATGTCCTGTCTTGCCCGGCGCGAAATCGACATCCCATGAGGCGATTTCCCACGACTGAGTTCTCCCGAAGGGTCAAGCAAATACGCCCCACCGCCCGCCATCACCGACCGCGAAAACCTGTTGCGTCGCCCGGCGGTTCTGATAGGTTCGCCCGATTATTACGGGGCCTGCTCCGAAACAGCTTTTCCGTTCATTCATAAGGGCAAATTCATGGCAAAGATCACCTACGTTCAACCCGACGGCACCACCAGCCAAGTCGACGTCGCCAACGGTCAATCCGTTAAGGACGGTGCCGTAAACAATCTGGTTCCGGGTATCCTCGCGGAGTGCGGTGGTGCGTGTGCCTGCGCGACCTGCCACGTCTATATTGATGACGCCTGGATGGAGAAAGTGGGCGAAGCCCAGGGCGTGGAAAAAGACATGCTGGATTTTGCCTTTGAGCCCAGGGAAACCAGCCGCCTCAGTTGTCAGGTGGATGTGAGCGCCGCCCTCGACGGACTGGTTGTTCACGTGCCCGAAGAACAATAGGCGGAACCGTATCATGGCCGCACCCCAAACCGGCATAACAGCCGAGATACAGCCGCATCACTACGCCCTCGAATACACGTTGACGACAGATGTCGCGCCTGCGGTGGCGGCGTCTGCCGTCGGTAAAGCCCTTGCCGAACGCCGCAATCCGGGCAAAATAGAAGAAATAGAACATGTGATCGCCTTTGGCCCCACCCTCTGCCAGGCTTTGAGCCTGTCGCGGACCCCCGCCGGGTTTGAAACCATTGCCGGGAAAGATGGAACCTCCGCGCCCGGGACACAGAATGATCTGCTGATATGGATGCACGGTCCGGAGCGGGACCGCGTATTTGACGCCGCCATGGCGATCAACGGCATTCTCGGCGGATCCTTCATGCGGGCGCTGGAAATTCCGGGCTTTGTGCGAGCGGAATCCCGCGACCTGACGGGTTTCGTGGACGGAAGTGCCAATCCCAAAGGCGACCTGATCGCTGAAACCGCCTTTATTGCCGGTGATCAGCCGGATCAGGGTGGCAGCTTTGTATTGACCCAGCGCTGGGTGCATGATCTGCCCGCTTTCAATGCGCTGGGTGTTCCCGAACAGGAAAGCGTCATCGGTCGCACAAAGGCTGACAGCATCGAACTGGAAGGCGACCATATGCCGGAAGATTCCCATGTCAGCCGCACGGACGTCGCCGTTGCTGGCGAAACCCAGCGTATTTACCGGCGCAGCTTTCCCTATGGAACACTTGCCGAGCACGGCCTGTATTTTCTGGCGTTCGCGTGTGATCAATCCCGTTTCGACCTTCAGTTACGGCGGATGTACGGTGTTACGGAAGATGGTATTCGCGACCGCATCACGGATTTCTCCACGGCAGTAACAGGGTCCTACTATTACGCGCCCTCCAGGGATGAACTGCAAGGACTAGTGGCATGACGGTGACCTACGATTTCTCCGGCATGGTTGCCTTCGTTGCCGGTGCTGCCGGCGGCATGGGCCTCGCCATTGCCAACGCCCTTGTTACGGCGGGTTGTCACGTTGGCATGGCCGATCTCAAGGGCGAACCGGACCATATTGCCGCCGGACCGGGCCAACACCTTTACGCCGAAGGCGATCTGAGCGATGAAGGTTTTGTCGAGCGTGCCGTTGGCGGGACCGTGGCAAGCTTTGGCGGTCTCGACTATCTGGTAAACACCGTGGGTGTACTGTGGTTCGATCGTGACACGTCCGTGACAGAGATGGACATGGATGTCTGGGACACAGTGATGAAAATCAACGTGAAGTCCTTTGCCTTGACCGCCCGTTATGCCGTTCCCCACATGAAGGCACGCGGTGCGGGGTCCATGGTGCATTTCGCCTCCATCGATGGAACCGGCGGCGATTGTGCACCTCAGGATGCCTATGGCGCATCGAAAGCCGCGGTGATACGCCTCGGCAAGTCTCTCGCTGTTCAGTTCGCCGCCGACCACATTCGCTCCAATGTCATCCTGCCTGGCGGCACCCTGTCGCCCATGCAGGAACGCTGGCAGGGTGACGCCCATGCCGCCGCCCGTGAACGCGCCGCCAGATTTGTTCCCATGGGCCGGCTGGGTTCTACCGACGACATGGCGAATGCCTGTCTGTTTCTGCTTTCCGACGCGGCCAACTATATTACAGGTGTTGCTCTTCCCGTGGATGGCGGCATTAAGGCACGCGTGTAGCAGGAGTATCAAATCATGACCGGCGGAACCGGCACGTTTACCTGTATCGACGCCCATACCTGCGGCAATCCGGTGCGGGTGGTTGCGGATGGCGCTCCGGCCCTCGCGGGCGCAACCATGATGGAAAAACGCCTGCATTTCCTGGCCGAATACGACTGGATCAGAACCGGTCTGATGTTTGAGCCGCGCGGCCACGATGCCATGTCCGGCAGCATCCTTTATCCCGCTACCCGGGACGACTGTGATACGGCCATTGTGTTTATCGAGACCTCCGGCTCTTTGCCCATGTGCGGCCACGGTACCATCGGTACGGTGACCGTTGCCCTGGAACGCGGTCTGGTTACCCCGAAAACACCGGGTGTGCTCCGACTAGACACCCCCGCCGGTCCGGTGGTTGCCGAATACACCGAACGGGACGGCTTTATCGAAAATGTGCGCCTCACCAACGTACCGTCTTTCCTTTATGCAACGGGTCTCCGGGTTGATGTGCCGGATTTTGGGACCGTGACGGCTGACGTTGCCTACGGCGGTAATTTTTATGCCATCATTGAGGCACAGGACTCGTTTCACGATCTAACCAGTCTCAGCCCCGCTGACATCCAGCACCTGAGCCCGATTGTCCGTTCGCTGATGAATGAAGCCTACGATTTCCAACACCCGAGCGAACCCCATATCAGGGGACTCAGTCACGTCATGTGGACCGGTAAGCCTCAGGATCCGACCGCCGACGCCCGCAATGCCGTGTTCTATGGCGACAAGGGCATCGACCGCTCACCCTGCGGCACCGGCACCTCGGCCCGCATGGCTCATCTGGCGGCCCGTGGCGATCTGAGCGCGGGCGAAGACTTTATCCATGAGAGCATTATCGGCAGCCTGTTTCGCGGTCGCGTCGAAGGGGTCACCATGCTGGGCGACCGGCCCGCCGTCATTCCATCGGTGGAGGGCTGGGCCCGGATTACCGGTGACAATGTTCTCTATATCCATGACCGCGACCCCTTCAAACACGGGTTCCTGCTCACATGACCGGCGATCCTGAAACAGCTCGGGAGAAACGCCTGAAAGGCGGCGGCAACGCGCAAGCCACGGAGGCTTGCCCTCAAACCTACGATGCCCTGCTCTGCATCAGCGCCTTCAGCCAAGGCCCTGGAAAAAACGGCGAATGAGTGGTGGCGCGCACTGGGGAGTAATACTATGAAGAGTTATACCATATGAGCAGGCTCGACCGCCCGACCGGGCGTGCTGGTGGTTGCCCATGGTTGCTAACATGACCCTGCGCCGAAAGGATACCGGGATGACGTTTCTTAGAACTGCTGGTCTGAGAACCGCTGACAGCACCCTGGGCCTTGTTGCCGGGTGCTGTGTGGCCCTGTCCGCTGTCGCCCTGCTCGTTGCGGCCTTGTTCGTTGTAACCCTGCCCGCCCTGGCCCATGAAGTCAAGGCGGGAAACCTGACCATCGTGCACCCCTTTGCCCGGGCGTCCGCCGGGGCGGGGCGCACAGGCGCGGCGTTCATGGAGGTTCACAATCATGGTGAGACCGCAGAGCGCCTAATTGCCGTATCGGTCAGCAGCACCATTGCCGGTCGCGCCGAAATTCACACCCATGTCATGGAAAACGACGTGGCAAAAATGCGGAAAATCGAGGGCGGCATTGAAATTCCCGCCGGTGGCAGGGTGGCGTTACAACCGGGCGGCCTGCACGTAATGTTCATGAAACTGGCAAAACCGTTTGCAGAAGGTGACGATTTCACAATGACCCTGACCTTCGAAAATGCCGGGGAGATGGACGTAACCGTGCCGGTCCTGGCCGTGGATGCCGGTACCGGGTCCGGGATGGATCACGGAAAGCATGATCATGGAGACCATGATCACAGTGATCACCCCCACGGAGAGCATGATCATGGGGAGCACGAATAACCGCTGATCCAAAGCGCACGGGTTCGCTCAGGCACCGCCACGACACTTACCAGGGTGCTGCACTCACCGGGAGCCGCGCCCGGGTCTGCACACCCTGATCGGTCAATGCATGGATATCTGGGGCGGGAATCGGGAACACAGACAAAAATACACCCGCCCCCCAGCACCGCCACCACATGAACAGCAACCCGGGAGGGCAGACTGGCGGGGTAGGGGCGGAAGCTTTACCCGCCCAGCACCCGTTCAGGCGATGGTGATGCCATCGAGCTCGTCAGCGTTAGCGTCAGCATAAGCGGCAATATCTTCAACGAAGATGATATCCTCCGCTTCAATATCCACTACTTCCGTCGGATGGGAAACTGTGGCGATCGTAATTGCAGCGTTGCCTGTGCCGAAGCCGTCCGCATCATACTGCAGTTCACCGCTGGAATCATTAAAATACCAGAAGGTACTCGCATCTGGTGCGTCATGATGGTAATTGCTGACGAAGGTCTCAGCCCGTAGATCACCATTCTCGGCCGCGCCATTGAAGTTGTTGGCGTCGAACACGAATTTGACATCGGAGCCGCCGTTAAACGAGAAGGTGCTCGAGCCGACAATTTCGTCGCCACCATCACTAGGGTCGTTGTAGAGAAAGTTCACCTCCGTATCCGTTGGCATACCCGCTAGGTCAATGATATCCGAACCGGCCTTGCCCTCAATAAGGAGTCGATCCGGCCAGTCGACAAGCCTGAGATACAGCGCGGGTTCTATGTTGTTGTTCCCGGAATCTCCAAAAATGTAATAATTCGATTCTTCGGCTTCCGGCGCAACGGCCTCGGCTTCCGTGGTTTCCGGTGCGGCGTCCGTGGTTTCCGTGGTTTCCGGTGCGGCGTCCGTGGTTTCCGTGGTTTCCGGTGCGGCGTCCGTGGTTTCCGGCGCAACGGCTGCTGGCGCGTCATCCTCGTCTTCTTCCGGTGCGGCGTCCGTGGTTTCCGGGGCGATATCCTCGTCTTCTTCCGGCGCGGTGGCCTCGGTGACGCCCGTATCCAGCACCGGTTCAGGCGCAGGCGTGGCGGCGACCACGGGTTGTGGCAACGTCGGCGTGAAAACCGCAATGGGTGGCGGCGGCGGCGCGAGCTCTGGCGGCGCGGTTTCTTCCGTTACCGCCTCGGCAACGATCGCTTCCGGCTCCGCAGCAACGGCGGCTTCCGCTTCCGCCGCGACTTCTTCACCTTCCAAAGTGACGGCGGCTTCAGCAGCGGCTTCCTGGGACGCTGCCTCTGCGGCCTGGGCGGCAATAGCCGCCGCCTCAGCCTGGGCCTGGGTGGCCTCGGCTTCAGCAGCCGCAGCTTGGGCCTGAGCTTGTGCGGCCTGAACGTCCTGCGCGGCGGCTTCCAGAGCATCGGATGCGGATGTGGTCACGCCCACATCCGCAGCAGCGCTCGCCGTGGCCCCGGCGGGACTGGTCTGTAGGACAGCGGCCTCTGCCTCTGCGGCCTCGGCTTCGGCGGCAGCAACGGCGGCCAGGGCCTCTGCGGCCTCGGCTTCGGCGGCAGCAACAGCGGCCTGAGCTTCGGCGGCCAGGGCCTCAGCTTCAGCGGCGGCGGCCAGGGCGGCGGCGGCTTCAGCCTGCTCGGCTTCTGTCGTGGCAGCGGCGGCCAGCGCCTCCGCTTCGGCGACGGCGGCCTCGGCTTCCGCGGCCGCAGCTTCGGCTTCAGCAGCAGCCTCGGCGGCCTCGGCTTCAGCGGCGGCGGCTTCGCCCGCGGCTTCCTCAACGGCAGCGGTGGCCTCGGCGGCAGCGGCCTCGGCTTCCCGAGCCGCCTCGACGCCAGCCTCGGCGCCCTCAACAACGGCCTCTGGGAAAGAGTCCGCCACACCGGGAAGACCCGACAGCGCACTGCCGAAAACCTGGCCGATCTGTTCGGCGGAGAAGGGAATAGGAACCGTCGGCGCAGCACCCGGTGCCACGTTCACGCCCGTGTTAGGCGTGTTGATGATGGTGGTGCCGTTGGCGTTGGCGACAATGATCTCACCCGTAATGCCACCCGTTTCCGGCAGAATAGCGACCGTCAGGTCACCGTCGGCACTGACGCTGCCGCCACCGCCGGTACCCCGGATACCAATGGTGCCAACGGGCGTGTCAATAACGGCGGCGTCCGGGTCGGTCTTGGCAATGGCTCCGCTGACGAAACTGAAGGTTCCCTGCAACATGGTCAGCGCCGCGCTGCCGGACTGAGCCTCCGCCGAATAGACCAACTCATCAATGGTCACATACCCGTCCTCGCCCAGAGAAAACTTGCTTTCATCCACGAACAGAACGCCCACGGAACTGTCGGCGGCGGTATCCATGATGTCACCCTGATAGATGGGATCACCGACCGAGAGATTTTCAACGGTGCCGTCCGCCCGGGTAACCTCAACGGTCCCCTCCAGGGTTTCCACTGTACCAACGGGTTCGCTGACCTGGGCCAGAAACTCCATCTCGTCCTCGGCACTGGCAAACTCACCGGGAACCATAGGCCCCGCAAGCCGGGCCACAACAAGGCCATCGAGCGTCACGCCTTCGGATGACGCGATGGCGGGCGGATAGTCGGCGTCGAAGTAATCCTCAATCAGGACTTCCTGTCCGTCCGGGCCGGTAATGATGAGATCGGAACCGTCACGCGTGAAGTCCCCGCGCAGGAACCACGCGCCACCGGGAACCACAACAGGTTCGCCCGTCGCAAGGGCTTCCTCGGCGGAAAGAACAATTGGCGCGTAAGCCTCCGCACCCTCGCCGTCCGGCAGGGTAAAGCTGCTCAATGATGCCCCTAGCGGCGAAAATTCGCCCGCAGTGGCGCTATCTGTGTCTGTTTCGGTGCTCAACGCGAAAGGTTGAGTATCATGTGTTCCGGCCATCTTTCACTCTCCGTTCCCAATTCGGCTGGGGCAGAATGGCCCGCAGCTTCCGTCCCGAAGAACGCAGGACTATAACTTAGGACCATAATACGCCTTGCCGGTTAACAAAAACCAGGGGAAAAACCCGAAATCCCCGCATATTGTGACAATCTGTGACACCCGTCACAGCTTTGACACCCGTAACAGGAAAAAACGCCGGTTTTCCGCCCTTTTGTGGCGTTATTGACCAGGCGCTACCAACCATTGGGATAGGCTATGCAAGAGCGCACAGCACGGTAAATACAGGGCAGTAAATCGGCAGGGCGGCGCGGGCGGGATCTTTACCCGCCCGGAACCCGATCAGGCGATGGTGATTCTATCGGACTCGTCAGGTGACACCATAAGCGGCGGCAACATCTTCAACGAAGATGATATCCTCCGCTTCAATCTCCACTACTTCCGTCGGATGGAAAACTGTGGCGATCGTAACGTAAGCGTTGCCTGTGCCGAAGCCGTCCGCATCATACCGCAGTTCACCGCTGGTATCATCAAAAAACCAGAAGACGTTCGCATCTGGTGCGTCATGATGGTAATTGCTGCTGAAGGTCTCAGCCCGTAGATCACCATTCTCGTCCGAGCCAGTGAAGTTGTTGGCGTCGAACACGAATTTGACATCGGAGCCGCCGTTAAACGAGAAGGTGCTCGAGCCGACAATTTCGTCGCCACCATCACTAGGGTCGGCGTAGAGAAAGTTCACCTCCACATCCGTTGGCATACCCGCCAGGTCAATGAAATCATCACCGCCCTTGCCCTCAATAAGGAGTCGATCCGGCCAGCTACCGACAACGGCGGAATACACCAGATCGAGATTCATGTCGTCTCTGAGAGGTCCTCCAGAAATGTACTCATGCGGCGGGTCCGTGGTTTCCGGTGCGGCGTCCGTGGTTTCCGTGGCGGCCTCGTCTTCTTCCGGTGCGGCGTCCGTGGTTTCCGGTGCGGCGTCCGTGGTTTCCGGCGCAACGGCTGCTGGCGCGTCATCCTCGTCTTCTTCCGGTGCGGCGTCCGTGGTTTCCGGGGCGATATCCTCGTCTTCTTCCGGCGCGGTGGCCTCGGTGACGCCCGTATCCAGCACCGGTTCAGGCGCAGGCGTGGCGGCGACCACGGGTTGTGGCAACGTCGGCGTGAAAACCGCAATGGGTGGCGGCGGCGGCGCGAGCTCTGGCGGCGCGGTTTCTTCCGTTACCGCCTCGGCAACGATCGCTTCCGGCTCCGCAGCAACGGCGGCTTCCGCTTCCGCCGCGACTTCTTCACCTTCCAAAGTGACGGCGGCTTCAGCAGCGGCTTCCTGGGACGCTGCCTCTGCGGCCTGGGCGGCAATAGCCGCCGCCTCAGCCTGGGCCTGGGTGGCCTCGGCTTCAGCAGCCGCAGCTTGGGCCTGAGCTTGTGCGGCCTGAACGTCCTGCGCGGCGGCTTCCAGAGCATCGGATGCGGATGTGGTCACGCCCACATCCGCAGCAGCGCTCGCCGTGGCCCCGGCGGGACTGGTCTGTAGGACAGCGGCCTCTGCCTCTGCGGCCTCGGCTTCGGCGGCAGCAACGGCGGCCAGGGCCTCTGCGGCCTCGGCTTCGGCGGCAGCAACAGCGGCCTGAGCTTCGGCGGCCAGGGCCTCAGCTTCAGCGGCGGCGGCCAGGGCGGCGGCGGCTTCAGCCTGCTCGGCTTCTGTCGTGGCAGCGGCGGCCAGCGCCTCCGCTTCGGCGACGGCGGCCTCGGCTTCCGCGGCCGCAGCTTCGGCTTCAGCAGCAGCCTCGGCGGCCTCGGCTTCAGCGGCGGCGGCTTCGCCCGCGGCTTCCTCAACGGCAGCGGTGGCCTCGGCGGCAGCGGCCTCGGCTTCCCGAGCCGCCTCGACGCCAGCCTCGGCGCCCTCAACAACGGCCTCTGGGAAAGAGTCCGCCACACCGGGAAGACCCGACAGCGCACTGCCGAAAACCTGGCCGATCTGTTCGGCGGAGAAGGGAATAGGAACCGTCGGCGCAGCACCCGGTGCCACGTTCACGCCCGTGTTAGGCGTGTTGATGATGGTGGTGCCGTTGGCGTTGGCGACAATGATCTCACCCGTAATGCCACCCGTTTCCGGCAGAATAGCGACCGTCAGGTCACCGTCGGCACTGACGCTGCCGCCACCGCCGGTACCCCGGATACCAATGGTGCCAACGGGCGTGTCAATAACGGCGGCGTCCGGGTCGGTCTTGGCAATGGCTCCGCTGACGAAACTGAAGGTTCCCTGCAACATGGTCAGCGCCGCGCTGCCGGACTGAGCCTCCGCCGAATAGACCAACTCATCAATGGTCACATACCCGTCCTCGCCCAGAGAAAACTTGCTTTCATCCACGAACAGAACGCCCACGGAACTGTCGGCGGCGGTATCCATGATGTCACCCTGATAGATGGGATCACCGACCGAGAGATTTTCAACGGTGCCGTCCGCCCGGGTAACCTCAACGGTCCCCTCCAGGGTTTCCACTGTACCAACGGGTTCGCTGACCTGGGCCAGAAACTCCATCTCGTCCTCGGCACTGGCAAACTCACCGGGAACCATAGGCCCCGCAAGCCGGGCCACAACAAGGCCATCGAGCGTCACGCCTTCGGATGACGCGATGGCGGGCGGATAGTCGGCGTCGAAGTAATCCTCAATCAGGACTTCCTGTCCGTCCGGGCCGGTAATGATGAGATCGGAACCGTCACGCGTGAAGTCCCCGCGCAGGAACCACGCGCCACCGGGAACCACAACAGGTTCGCCCGTCGCAAGGGCTTCCTCGGCGGAAAGAACAATTGGCGCGTAAGCCTCCGCACCCTCGCCGTCCGGCAGGGTAAAGCTGCTCAATGATGCCCCTAGCGGCGAAAATTCGCCCGCAGTGGCGCTATCTGTGTCTGTTTCGGTGCTCAACGCGAAAGGTTGAGTATCATGTGTTCCGGCCATCTTTCACTCTCCGTTCCCAATTCGGCTGGGGCAGAATGGCCCGCAGCTTCCGTCCCGAAGAACGCAGGACTATAACTTAGGACCATAATACGCCTTGCCGGTTAACAAAAACCAGGGGAAAAACCCGAAATCCCCGCATATTGTGACAATCTGTGACACCCGTCACAGCTTTGGTAGGGCCAGCACCTGAACCCGCGTGCCTTCCAGGGGCACCGGTCAGGCCGACACCCTATCGCGGCGCAGGGGCTGGCACATACAGTGCACGCCGCCACCGGCATTCAGGAACATGGACACATCCGGATCATAGACCTTGAAGCCATAGGCCCGGAGCCTGGAGATCAGATCCTTGCTGGATTCAGGGGCCAGCACCCGGTCATCGCCCAACGACACCACGTTGCAGCCCAGCGCCATGGTATCGCGGAAGCTGACAGGGATGAATTCGATCTTCCTGGATTTCAGCCAGTTCAGAACATGATCCGGGGTGGTATCGAGACAGACCGCCGCCAGCCTGGGCGCGATCATGCAGACCATGAGATCAATGTGGACATAGAAATTGTCGATGGGTGCGAAATGGACTTCCCAGCCTTCTTTTTCCACCCAGGCGGCGATCTGGCGGGCGGAAACCTCTTCGCAGCGGAGGCCGGTGTAACCGATCATCACAGCCCCGGGCTCAATGATGTTGAAATCGCCGCCTTCAAAGTTCCCGGCAGACACCATGTCGTAAATGGGGATGTCACGGGACTCGTAGAACCGGAGAGCCGCCGAATACTCACCCCGGCGGCGCGGGTTCGCCATCTGGGTAATTACCGCCCCCCACGGTGTCATGAAGCTGCTGTCACGGGCAAAGACCTGATAACACAGCTCTTCCTGTGGCGGATGTGTATGAACGGTAACGCCGGCTTCCCGGTAGGCCTCGACCATTTCCCGGTGCTGGCGCATGGCGACCTGGTGGTCGAACTGTAAACCATCCCGTTCAGCGGCCCGGACCACAGAACTCCAGGCGGCATTCTCCGTCGTCATCCAGCGGAAGGTCTCGGGCGGGCCCAGCAACACGTCGCGCAGGGTGCCGTACTCACTGTTGGCACCCCATTTTTCAAGCGGTGGGGTATTGCCCTCAGGATGGCGACGGCGGAAACGGCTTTCTTTTGGCGTGCTCATCTCGTTCATGGCGATCTCCGCGGCGTTTAGCGTTGGTGGGGTGTGTTTGTGGGTATGTGTGCGGCGGGTTTAACACGCGCCCACCAGTCGTGAAAAGACCCTGGTCCGTAACTCAGGTCCTCGCCCAAGCCACCGCTGAAGGCCAGCCATTTGTCCCGAACCCCGTCCGGTACGGCAACCAGGGTCGGGATGCCTTCTGAGACGGCGTGCAAGATATCCTGTGAAAGCCCCTCTCCGCGCTGTTCCTGTTCACCGAATTTCTCGATGATCACCACATCCACACCGTCGCGAATGGCCCTTGCGGCAGCACCGCTGGCCTCGGCAAGGGCGGCGACATCAAGCGAACAGTTGTGATTGATACGGTCCGATTCTGTGGGACGGTTCAAAGCGATATGTTCACCGGTATCGAGCGCCACGGCATCCACCCCCCGGGTTCTGCCGTCGGCGTCCAGCAACAGTTCCTGGACAATGCCACCCACACGCCACCCACTGGCCGCCAGTTCATCAGCGAAGCTCCGCAGCAATCCCGTTTGCTGCTGGCCTGACGAATAAAAGGCAGCGGCCAGAAGAACCGTTTCTGCTTCTGCTTCCGGGTCGGCATCGGAGCCTTCCGCCGTTGTATGATGTGAACAGTCCCCGACCATGGGCCTGGTATAGCAACAATCATCTCAAAACAACATCCCCGAAAACAAACTACAGGTGGACAGGCCGCTCAATTCCATAGATAACTGAACCCATGAGTTCGTTTCTTTTTCTCGGTTTTTTGATCGGTATGAAGCACGCGCTGGAGGCCGACCATCTGGCCGCCGTTGCCAGCATGGTAGCGGGCAGCAAATCAGTCAAAGATACGGTCAAAATGGGCGCAATCTGGGGCTGCGGCCATGCTTCCGCGCTGTTTGTGTTCTGTGCATTGGCGATCCTGAGCGATGCTTTGCCGGTAACGGCGTGGTCATCCTGGCTGGAAGGCGTGGTTGGTCTGATGCTGATCGTTCTGGGCGGTGACGTGCTGCGACGACTGTATCGGGACCGCGTCCATTTTCACGTCCACCGACACCACAGCGGTGATGTCCATTTTCATGCCCACACCCATACCCCGGACATCGATCACAAGACCGATAGCCATGACCATACGCACCGCAAACCCGCTCGCCTGAAAACATTGAGTGTGGGTATCATGCACGGTATGGCGGGATCGGCGGTGCTGATCGTGCTGTCAGCGGGGCTTGCCGAAACACCGTGGATTGGGCTGCTTTATGTCGCCCTGTTCGGCGCAGGTTCTATCCTCGGAATGGCGCTTTTGTCCATGATCATTGCTGTTCCCATGGCTTACTCGGCCCGCTATCTGACCTGGGGCAATCGCATCGTGCACGTTAGCGTGGGATCGGGAACCATAGTCCTGGGCGGGTATGTTACCTACGGTGCCTGGATTGCTAGCTGACTACTCAACTGCCTCTGCGCCATCACTGGACCAGTCCACACCGATGATCAGGCACCCCGTTTCGGTCCGGGAATTGTGACAGGTTCCGCGATCATAGTGGACGAAATCGCCTTTTTTCAGGACACGGCCGTCGGGCTCGATCAATTCACCTTCCAAAATCAGGTAATCCTCATTGTGGCGGTGGGTATGCGGAATGGTTTCAGTGCCCGGCTCCATGCGGATGACATAGACCCCCATGTGCTTTCCGTCCCTGTTGTAGGTTACCGGCAGATAACTCATGTTCTCCTGTAGAGGGCCATCCATGTCATAGGGCAAAAATTCGGTTTCGTAGATGTTGGTAACAAAACGGGTATCGCCGTAATCCTTTGTCTCGTCGGACATTGTCATTCATCTCTGTTGTTGTGGCGGCTATGGATTGGCTATTCTACAGACGTGACCAAAAATGGTCCAAAGAAACTATTGTCGAAATCAGGCCGAACTCACTACAGTCACCGATAGAACCATAAAATGCGACCAGTGAAGGACGTGTTCTGGCTCTGGCGCTAAGAAGAGACAGGGTAGACCCATGGACGCGGCGGCGGCCCCATTGGACTTAGATGGCAGAGCAGGCGGCAGAGAACGTGCAGCCTGGCCGGGCTGGCGGACGTTGCCCTTGGGCGTTGAACGCTACCGCATTCCTGGCGACGGGGCGCTAACCATTCGCGTTTCAGCCGGTGATATGCTCGCTGTGACCAATGTAGAGGGTGGACAGGTGTGCGAAATCGCCGCCTTCACAACCGATTGGGAACCCCGGGCGGCGATGGTGAAACTGGAGTCTGGCGAAAACCGGAAATCCGCTGACCGGTTCCAACAGTGGCTGGAGAGTATGGGCGCGGGCTCACCGGTCTACGACGCTCTTTCCAATCACAGGATTTCCCTGGATCAGATGACCACCATCGACCTTTTTAGTGCCGATGCTCCCTGGGGTCATACGGTTGAGGGGAAATGCCATGAAGATGGACAACTCGTTTTCGTCACGGCAACACCGCCAATGCTGGTGGATGAGCAGAACCCGCCCACCGATATCGAGATCATGGTCACCAGGGCCAATCCAGGGCCCGTCCCGGGAGCCGTTTTACCCGAGCCACTTGGCAATCCCAGGCTGGATATCCGAATTGATCGAGCCACCGCCCAATCCTACGAGGTCAAGGCCGGCGAATACATCCAGATTATTGACGTTCAGGGACAACAATGCTCTGACCTGCAGACATTCACGCTCACCGGGCTAGACAAAGGAATCGAGCGGTGTCTCGACGTGACAACGACGCGAACACTCATGGGGCAGGGTTATCCCGGTCCTGGCGTTCGCGCGAAGTACTATGACCAGGACATGCAGCCCCTGATCGAGATTGTTCAAGATAACTGCATGCGTCATGATGCCTTTGGCCTCGCCTGTACGGCAAAGTACTACGACGACATGGGTTATCCCGGACACGTCAACTGTTCGGAGAACTTCAATAATGCCCTGTCCCGCTATCCTATCGCGCCGCGCGTTGGATGGATGGCCATGAATTTTTTCTATAACACCGGCATTGATGACGCGAACCAGTTCTTCCTGGATGAACCGTGGTCGCGACCGGGCGACCATGTTCTTTTACGTGCTCTCACAGACATGGTGTGTGTGTCGTCGGCGTGCCCTTGCGATATTGATGCGGCCAATGCCTGGAATCCCACGGACATTCATGTCCGTACCTATTCTCCCGATGAGACCTTCAGCCGGTCTATCGGTTACCGAAAACAACCTGACTCGGATGCTGCCATGACAAAGGAAACCGGATTCCACGCCCGTACGTCCGAACTAACCCGCGATTATGGGGAATACAACGGCTACTGGCTACCTAACACGTACACCAATCATGGGGCGGTTGCCGAATACTGGGCCGCCCGCGAGAAATGCATCGTTATGGACCTTACCCCCCTTCGCAAGTTCGAGGTTGTCGGCCCCGATGCCGAAGCGCTGTTACAATATTGCCTTACACGCAATGTCCGCCGCATGGCCAACAATCATGTTGTCTATACCGCCATGTGTTATGAAACCGGGACCATGGTCGATGACGGCACGTTGTTCCGGTTGGGGCCGGATAACTTTCGATGGATCGGCGGTAGTGACTATGGTGGGGAATGGCTCCGCGAGAAAGCTGATGAATTGGGTTTGCCTCATGTGCGTGTGAGATCTTCAACGGATCAGTTGCATAATCTGGCCATTCAGGGTCCCCTCAGCCGGGATGTGCTGAAGCAGATCATCTGGACGCCACCAACCCAACCCAACATGGAGGAAATGGCATGGTTCCGGTTTGCCGTCGCCCGCATCGGCGACTTTGATGGAATTCCCATTATCGTCTCACGCACAGGTTACTCCGGTGAGCTTGGTTATGAGATTTTCTGTCACCCCAAGGATGCCCCGGCGGTCTGGGACGCGGTTTGGGAGGCAGGGCAGCCCCACGGCATGCTGCCCCTGGGGTTGGAAGCGCTTGATATGCTGCGTATTGAATCAGGTCTGATCTTTGCAGGTTATGAATTTGACGACCAGACGGACCCCTTTGAAGCGGGTATCGGTTTCACCGTACCGCTCAACTCCAAGAACGAAAATTTCTGCGGGCGCGACTCTCTGATGAAACGGAAAGAAACTCCGCAGCGTAAACTGGTCGGCCTTGAACTGGTCGGGGATGAACCGGCGGCGCACGGCGATTGTGTACATATCGGCCGACCACAGGTCGGGGTCGTGACAAGTGGTATGCGCTCACCCATACTGAAAAAGAACATCGCACTGTGCAGGATGGCCGTGGAACACGCGGAACCGGGCACAGAAGTTGAGGTCGGAAAACTGGATGGGCACAGTAAACGCCTGCCGGCGACGGTGGTTCCCTTCCCGTTCTACGACCCGCAAAAAGAACGGCCAAGATCCTAACGGAAGCCACGGAATAAATTGATTGATCAAATAGGGAGACAATGATGACAAGAGTAGCAGTACTTGGCGCCGGGCCATCTGGTCTGGCGCAATTACGGGCGTTCCAATCCGCCGCCCAGAAAGGCGCTGAAATTCCGGAAATCGTCTGTTTTGAAAAACAGGATAACTGGGGCGGGCTGTGGAACTACACCTGGCGGACCGGTCTGGACCAGTACGGAGAGCCTGTTCACTGTTCCATGTACAGATACCTCTGGTCCAATGGCCCGAAAGAGGGGCTTGAGTTTGCCGACTACACTTTCGACGAGCATTTCGGTAAACAGATTGCTTCCTATCCACCACGCGCTGTGCTGTTTGACTATATCGAAGGCCGGGTAAAAAAGGCCGATGTTCGCAAATGGATCCGCTTCTCCACAGCGGTACGACATGTCACCTACAGCGAGGAAACCGGTATGTTTACGGTTACCGTTCACGATCTGCCCGATGACCGGGAATATTCCGAAGAATTCGACAATGTCGTTGTTGCAACAGGTCATTTCTCGACACCAAATGTACCGAAATTTGAGGGTTTTGAATCCTTTAACGGTCGTGTTCTTCATGCGCACGATTTCCGCGATGCGATGGAATTCAAGGATAAAAACATTCTGATTATCGGCACATCCTACTCGGCTGAAGACATCGGATCACAGTGTTGGAAATATGGCTGTAGGTCTGTGACGGTTTCTCACCGGACCGCGCCGATGGGATATGACTGGCCGGATAACTGGAAAGAGGTTCCGCTTTTACAGAAGGTTGAAAAAAACACGGCGACGTTCAAGGACGGCACAACAGCCGATGTCGACGCGATTATCCTGTGCACAGGTTATATTCACCATTTTCCCTTTATGGCTGAAAACATGAAGCTGCGTACCGCCAACCGTCTTGCAACGGCAGACCTCTATAAAGGTGTTGTGTGGGTCGATAACCCGAAGCTGTTCTACCTGGGCATGCAGGACCAGTGGTACACCTTCAACATGTTTGATGCACAAGCTTGGTACGCGCGCGATGTGATTATGGGTCGCATCGATGTGCCGGGAAGGGATGCCCGTGCCGCCGATGTGGTTGATCGTGTTGCCCGTGAAGATGCAGGTGAGGATGATTACGATGCCATTCGTTACCAGGGTGACTATGTGAAGGAACTCATCGCCGAAACTGACTATCCCAGCTTCGATGTGGATGGTGCGAACGAAAAGTTCTTCGAATGGAAGAAATACAAGAAGAAGAACATTATGGAGTTCCGCAACTATTCACATGCCTCTGTGATGACGGGCAACGACTCTCCGCCTCACCACACGCCGTGGAAGGATTGTCTGGACGATTCCATGGAAGATTATCTGAGAGAATAATTCAGATTTTCCCTGATTGCCGCAGGCGGCAGGGTGACCAGCCTGCCGTTTCTTCTTTTTTTGGGTCAACAAATGGCTAAAAACACTTATGACTCCGGGCGTCTGAACCTGCCTTTTGTGGGGCACTGCACCTTTGGCAAGCAACCTGCGTGTCTGGATTGGGACAACATCGCCGCGGACATCGCTGTTATGGGTGCGCCCTTTGATATGGGTACACAGTACCGGTCCGGGGCGCGGTTCGGTCCGCGGAGTGTCCGCGAGGCCTCGACCCTATTTTCCTTCGGTCATGGTGGTGCCTATGACTTTGAGGACGACGTTACCTACCTTCCTGTTGACCAGGTGCGCATGGTTGATATCGGTGACGCAGACATTATTCACACCGATACCATTAAAAGTCATGACAATATTGAGCTCGGCGTCCGCAAGATGTTGATATCCGGAGCCTTGCCGGTGGTCATTGGCGGCGATCATTCCGTCCACATTCCATGTATTCGGGCCTTCAACGACCAGGCCCCTGTTCATATTATTCATGTGGATGCCCATCTGGATTTCGTTGATGAGCGCCATGGTGTTCGCTACGGTCACGGGAATCCGCTCAGGCGGGCTTCAGAGATGAGCCATGTTACGGGCTTCACACAACTTGGCATCCGCAATGTGTCCTCGTCCAATCGCGATGACTACGAAGCGGCACGCGCTGCTGGTTCGACTATTTTATCTGTTCGGGATTGCCGAAAACTCGGTACGGAAGGCGTCTTGGCAAATATCCCCGATGGCGCTCGGTACTACCTGACTATCGATATCGACGGCTTTGACCCCTCCATCGCCCCAGGCACGGGCACGCCCAGTCATGGTGGCTTCCTGTATTACGAAGTCCTCGAAATTATGCAGGGTCTTGTCAGCAAAGGCGACGTGGTCGGGATGGATTTGGTGGAAGTTGCTCCAGACTATGACCATACGGGAAACACGGCGTTTCTGGCGGCTCAATTGTTAATGAACATCCTGGGTTTTATCTTCCATGCCAAAGGAAAGTCCGCCTAGGTAGCCAGCGTCATATCCGGGTCCAGCGGATAGATCGGCCGGGTGACGTTTTTGAACGGAAACTGGCTGTAATCCGAACTACAAACACCTGGTCCCGCCACCATCAGGATATGCCTGGCAATGGATTCCAGCCCGGCTCGAAAATGCTGGCGGGATTTAACCAGCAAATACTTCTTTGCTGTGGGATCAATGCCCGCATGGGTAAAAAAGCCAATATCAAAGAGTTCGGTTCGATCTTCGCTGACGATGATCTCTACCTGATCCGTTTCCAGAACCACTGAACGCCCGATACACATGGGCATTCCCGTCATCATTGGGGCCGTGATGGTAAAAGTTCCGGCGGTCAGGGCTTTGACCCGACCACGGAGAACCAATGGTTTGGCCCGAATATCCATTTCCGGTGACGGTGTTCTTCCACCAATGCCAACCTCAACTTCGGCACCGACGCCCGCCTGCCACATGACCTCAACCGCTTCCGGGTCGGGGATTGGTGCAACAGCAATGTCACGCATGCCCGCCGCCAACGCGACACGTAAAACCTCCATATTGTCGTGATGGCCTCCCGCGCCACTATTGTCGCCATGATCGGCTAGGATCACCGGGCCGCCTTCCAGCGCCAATGCTCGGGCGATGGTTTTCTCCAGTGGCTCCGGATCAAAGACAAAATCCGCCCGGCGAGTCCAGGCCATCTCCGTTAACTCCCGAAGCAACCCCATGTGATTTTGATGATCCGATGTCCCCACGACTACGATACTCAACCCCGCCTGTGGTGCGTCGGCCAAAGGAAACCCACCAAATACTGATGCCGTCAACACGTCACCACTGGCTTCAGCCTCAATAGCCCGATCCATAATGCTCTTCATGGGCTCAAACGAGGGGCTGTGTCGGTTCATGTGGGTCAGCATCGGCAGGTACGCCGAAACCAGTTCGCTTTTACAGCCACGTTCAAGAACGTGCATCAGAGCCTGCGCCGCCCGTTTGCCGGTTTCGTACATATCGATATGTGGATAGGTTCTGTATCCGGTTACGATTGTCGCCCGCTCATAGAATTCTCGTGACAGGTTGGCGTGAAAATCAAGTGCCACGGCAATTGGCGTATGGGGAGCTATCTCCCGGATCCGACGCAGCAATTCCGCTTCAGCATCCGGGTAACTGTCTGTTGTCATTGCGCCGTGTAGATCGAGCATGATGACATCACAACCTTCTGAGACGGCGGTACAAATCTTGTCGGACAAAACATCGAAAGCGGCATCCTCAACCGTTCCGCCAGGTTCTGCCCACGCCGCAACAGGAACCGACATTTCCCATCCCTGATCATGGGCAAGATCGACAAAGGCGTTTATAGCCATATCAACACCGGATACGGCTTCTATTGCGGCGGCACCTTGCGGCGGTATTTCTGTCCCGAAAATCCTCGCAAAATGAGGCAACGTCGTTTTCCAAGGCGCAAATGTATTGGTTTCGTGCTGCATAAGTGCAATGACGCATTTCATGGTGACGGGTTCCTGTTCAGTCCATCACCCGTATGGTCGCCCAAAGCGCCCGGTCAGTCTAGCTTCCGTTACCCGATAACTCCCGTTCACGGCGACCGATGTAATCCAGCGGATTGTATGCAGGTTCTCTGACCCTACAGACCGCGGGTCAGCTTGGCCTCGCGGGTGATCAACCGCAACCGGTTTTCGGGTTCTCTGACCCTACAGACCGCGGGTCAGCTTGGCGATTTCCACTTCGGAACGCAGCTCGATTTCATCAATGATTTCATTGAGGCGCGGGTCATCCACTTCCTGGCGTTTCTGGCGCATTTTCTGGGCAAGTTCAGCCAGCCGGTCTTTCGAGATAGAGCCCGTTAGAATGCCCAATCGAATGTCCTCCAATTGGTCCAGCAACTCGTCACCGTATCTGACCAGCAACCCTTTTGACCGACCATCGGTTGCGTCTCCGACTTCCTGTACCGAGATAATGCCGCCCACCGGCGCAATCCCCCCGACGCTGGCGGCGACACCAGCATCCGCGGTTTCCGGGACTTCGCGCAAACTGTCGGAAAAGGATGAATTTAACTCCGAAGTCCTGCGGGTTTTTCGGGCGGATGCAGGCCCCCTGCTCGCACCGACGTTCGTGACTTTGATATCGGACATATCTGTATCCTCAAACGGATGGATCAGACGAAAATCACCCTCGCCCGGTCCCTTTCATACAGTGTGCCCAATTCACGGCTCAAACGCCAGTCTGTTCCGATCCTTGCCCGAAGCCACCCGGTAAATCGACCGGGTCAGAAACGACCACGCCTGCCAAACCTCAAGTAAGTTTCTAAAAAATAAGATTGTAATTGCAATTCATTCGCAATAACGATGGGGCGTTACAGCCAGGACACCCTGGGGGTTCGACCGGACTTGAGGCGATCCCGCCCCGAATGGATTTGAGAAAGCGGCATCATGAGCGCACTTTCCATGGAGCATATCGTCCATACCTTTGATACCGGATCGGTGTTGAGGGATGTGTCTCTGCATATCGGGCACAGCGAGGTTTCCTGTTTGCTCGGCCCATCAGGCTGTGGAAAAACCACCCTGCTGCGGCTGGCTGCAGGTCTTGAAACCCTACAGCAGGGCAAAATTACCATCGGTGATCGGATCGTTGCCGATACGATTTCGCCAGGTCCGCGGATCAATCTGCCGCCCGAGGGTCGAAACATTGCTTTGATGTTTCAGGACTTTGCCCTGTTCCCCCATTTGAGCGTGCGCGAAAATATCGACTTCGGGAGACGCACCACTCAAAATGGCCACAACACATGGGTTGAAAAGACCATGGAACGCATGGGAATGGCAGATTTCATGCACCGCTACCCGCATGAGCTTTCGGGCGGGCAGCAACAACGAGTGGCCCTCATCCGGGCGCTTGCTTCTGAGCCCAGCATTTTGTTGCTGGATGAACCGTTTTCTGGGCTGGATATCAACCGACGGGCACAGGTCCGTGAACAGACCCTGGAGCTTCTGAGGGAAACCGGGCATACGGCGCTCATGGTCACCCACGACCCGGAAGAAGCCATGTTCATGGCGGACCGCATTCTTGTGATGAATGAGGGTGTGATCGTTCAGAATGCGGCGGCGGGCGAGGTCTATACATCACCAGCCAGCGCATTTGTGGCGACTTTGTTTGGTGAAACCAATTGCTTGCCTGCGACCTGCACTGTATCCGGTCAGGTGGAAACACCGTTCGGGCCGTTGCAGGCGAGCGGCATGAAGCCGGGAGAAACGGGGCGTGTCATCGTTAGGGCGGACGCAATCCGGATCAACCAGGAAAAAGATAGAACCGATGGATGCAAACCGGAGGGGACTTTGGTCGCCAGCTATCCAACGGGTCGTTCCACGGCCATCCGCGTATCTCTGAACAATGCACCACCCGGATTCCCGCTGTTACACGCGCGCGTGCCGGGTGTATTTGTCTCCCAACCCGGCACCCGGCTTTCCCTGTCGCTCGACTCACAACAGGTGTTTGTGTTTCCCGACAGTTACTGACCCGGCAAGATTTTCTCCGCCCGCATCAATTATTGCCGTAACCGCCGGATTTCAGGACACGAAAAGTCTATAAATTGTTATAAATCAAATGCTTGTATAGGTGTAAAAACTGGCACCGGATTTGCTCGTCAGGGGATGACGGCGGGCACCTTTTGTAAGAATTGTCCGCGGTCCAAGGATCATGGGATTGAGTGATGGAGAGCCCTGAATGCCTATCCTGAACGGATTATCAATCAGCACCCTGGGTATGCGCGCCCAGGCAACCGCGCTCCATGTGATCGGCACCAACGTCTCGAACGTCCAGACCGGCGGCTTCAAAAGAACCGATGTCGAGTTTCAGACCCTGATAAGTGAAAAACTGTTTCAACAATCCGATATCAATGGTACCCGACCAAAGATTTTGCAGAGGAACTCCATTCAGGGGCATTTGCAGATCACTAACCGGTTGCTGGATTTGGCGATTGTTGGTGACGGCTTTTTTGTTACCCAATCCACACTCGACGGCAATGGCCAGTTGCTCTACAACCGCGACGGCAGCTTTGAGACGCGGGTGGTCAATGAGATCACGGTCACCGACCGGCAAACCGGCGATACCTTTCAATCCAGCGATTCTTACCTCGCGGACAAGAACGGAAATTTCCTGCTCGGCTACCCGGTCAGTGCGGACGGGACATTTCCTACCACGGGAGAGCCAGTGCCCATGAGGGTGGACAGAAACGCCTTCATTGATCTGGGCGCGGTCACCACATCCGCGGAATTACAGGCTAATCTGGATTCCAACGCTGCCATCGTCGGCGACCATCTGACGGCAGTATCCAGGCTGGACGTTGGCGGGACTCGCGCTGAAGGAATGGAACTGTTGGCGATTTCATTCATTGATTCCAACGGCACACGGCAAACCGCCCGTCTGAACTTTACCAAGGCCGATACCAATGAATGGGACGTGTCTGCAACATACAACGGCAACGGTACAGCACAGATTGATGAAATTGAATTGAGCGGCGACCCTACTGATGTGGGCGATGTCTACAGCATTACCGTGAATGGGACCAGCGTATCTTACACCGCCGTTTCAGGCGATACCCTCACGGATGTTGTTTCCGGACTGGTTGCCGCTGTGAATGCAGACCCATCTGTATCTGCCGCTGTCACGGCAACCGCAGGGGCCGACAACGGGACTCTACGACTGACTGCAACGGCCGTGAATACCCCGGTTACGACGACTGCCAGCACAACCAATGGTCCCGACGGTGCGCAATTGGAAACCATAACCATAGGCAGCGTTGCGGCGGGTGAGCGCTACAACGTGATCATAGACCGAACAACTGTATCCTATACCGCTACCGCTGTCGACACCGCTGCTACCGTTGCGGCCAGCCTTGTCAGTGCTATCAATGCAACCGGAACCGTTAACACGATTGTAACGGCGGCGGCGGGTGCTGCGCCCGGTACTCTGACGCTAACTGGCGATACGGCCGGGGATGTTGTCGGCATCACAAGCACCCGAGACACAGCTCAGGTCGATACCGTCACCATCGCCGGAACAGTTGAAGCTGGTGATATCTATAATGTCGCCGTCAATGGCAACAACGTTTCATATGTAACAACCGGCCTTGAAGCCAATCTTGCGGAAATTCGGGATGCGATTGTATCCGCAATCAATTCGGACGCCACGGTGATGGGCCTGGTAACGGCGGCGGCGGGAACGGCGGCGGGGGAAATTCTTCTGACATCCGATAATGCCGGCACGGCACACATCACAACCTCCCGAGCCGTGAATGGTGGTGCCACCGCCGACAATATCATTGGGCAGTCAACGACAATCGCCAACGCCACCGCGCAGACAACCGGTATCGACAACACAACAACAACTGCGGCCTTCACGGCTTCTGCCAACGCGGCATCCGTGACCACGATCGTTGAGGCAGAGGCAATCAATACAACAACAGGCCTAACACGGTTGACCTTCACGGGAGACGGGTTGATTTTATCGCCGGATACCGTGTCGTTCGATTTTTCCATTCCGGCGAGTGCCACACTCCCGGCTGCGACGGCCACGTTCGATATGGATGTCTCGAACCTGCACCAATTTGCCAACGGCTTCCTGTTTCAGGGGTATTCGGAAAATGGCTTTGAGGCCTCGTCCCTGAATGAGGTTACGTTTGACTCACGGGGACGAGTGGTCGGTTTTTTCGATAATGGTCGAAGCCGGGAACTCTATCAGGTTCCCCTCGCCAAGTTTGCCAACCCTGACGCTCTTGAAACAAAAAATGGTCAGGTGTTTCTGGAAACGACGGAGTCCGGCACGGCGACCATAGAAACCATTGACCTCAGCGAAATAGCAACCTTTGCGACATCGGTTCGCGAAGTTTCCAACGTTGATCTAGTCGACGAATTCACGACATTGATCAAGACACAGCAGGCCTACAACTCATCCGCCAATGCCTTCAGAACGATGGATGAGATGTATCAGGCCGCAACCCAAATGAAACGATAGGAACCCCGGCTTCCGGCGCAAACCGGAACGCCCCCCAACGGACCGTTTCCTCCGGAAACGGCCCGTTTTTTATCCTCCCGGCACATTTTGCCTACCTGGGCTGAATCGATTGCCGGAAGCATCCGGTGATGCCTCCAGCCACGCCACAGAAACTGTTAATTATCAATTACTTGCACATCACCCATATTGGCACGGTTTTCGCAAGTAACACACCAAGTAACACATGAAAATGCCTGAACAACGGACATAACAAAGACAGCGAAGACACCCCAGGTAGGAACACCATGCCAAAACGGTTTATTTTTGCCGCTATTTCCGTGTTGATGACGGTCGGTTTTCTGATCGATACCGCGATGGCTGCCTCACGCATCAAGGATATCGTCGAGGTGCAGGGTGTTCGTGAAAACATGTTGGTTGGATATGGTCTGGTTGTTGGTCTCGACGGAACTGGTGATTCAATCGACGACGGTCATTTTACCAAGGAAAGCCTGCAATCCATGCTGAATCGCATGGGTATCAAGACGACCGATGATGCGGTCGATTCAGATAACATCGCCGCGGTCATGGTCACCGCCGTTTTACCGCCCTTCGCCCGTCAGGGTAGCCGGATTGATGTTACAGTCAGTGCTCTCGGCGACTCATCCAGCCTCCTGGGTGGCACCCTTCTGGTTACACCACTGCTTGGTGCTGATGGTGAGGTCTACGCCGTGTCGCAAGGGCAGCTCGCTGTTGGTGGTTTTTCTGCTGCCGGTGACGCAGAAACGATTATCAAAGGTGTTCCTACAAGTGCCAGGATCGCAAACGGGGCCATCATCGAACGTGAATTGGTGTTCGATATGTCAAACATGCAGGAGATCACTCTTAATCTCCGCAATCCGGATTTCACCACGGCGCGGCGGATATCACAGGCGATCAATGCGTTCATGGGTTCCGCCATGTCCGATGTCACCGATCTCAGTACGGTCGTCGTTCACGTGCCCGACGGGTACACCGGTGGTGCCGTTGGCGTCCTGACGGATATTGAGCAGCTCCGTGTTGAACCTGACTCTTTGGCCAAAGTCGTCATTGATGAGCAGTCCGGTGTCATCGTCATGGGAGACCATGTACGGATCAGCACCGTCGCGATTGCCCAGGGCAACCTGACTATCCGTATCACAGAAGCTGAACAGGTTTTTCAACCTGGACCGTTTGCCGAAATCGGGACAACCGCCACCGTGGAGCGCACGGATATCCAGATTGATGAAGGTCCAGATCGCCGACTCACTGTTGTTGATGGTGGTGTGACCTTGCAGGAGCTGGTGAACGGTCTGAATGCTCTCGGGATCGGTCCACGCGACATGATCACGATTTTGCAGGCGGTTAAAGCTGCCGGTGCGCTGCAAGCTGATATTGAGGTGATGTGATGAGTGGACTGGATATCACAAACGCCACGCACGCGTACCAAAACACCGCGCAGGCACCTCAGGTACCCAAGAAGGCGAACTTGCGGCAACTCCAGAAAGTTGCACAGGACTTTGAATCCCTGTTCTTAAGTCAGGCTCTTCAACCCATGTTCGCCAACGTCGAACCGGAAGGTCCTTTTGGAGGGGGCCCAGCCAATGACATCTGGAAATCCATGCAGGTGGAAGAATACGGCAAGGCCATCGCGAAAAACGGCGGCATTGGAATCGCTGATGTTGTCATGAAGCAGCTTCTGATCGCACAGGAGAATGCACAGCAATGAATATGAACGAGAAAACAGAAACGCTGATGAGCGTTATCGAGCGGCTGATTGGAATATTGAGCGAGGAGAACGCAAACCTGAGTGAGCGCAAATTCAACGTAATCGGCACTTCCGTGGAGGAAAAGGATCGTTTGTGCAGGGCTTTTGAATTGCTGGTTCGCGGCCTGGTAAAGGATGCAAACAACATTGACGATTCTGATGAGGAACTGCGCGCCCGGCTCCGTGACATGGGTGGGCAACTAAAAGCTCTCATCGACGCGAACATGAGTTCACTGAAACAGGCCATTTCTGCAAATGAACGGCTTATGAATGCGGTAAGGGATGCTGCTATTCAATGCACCCCAAAAGCCGAATACTACACTCAATCCGGAAGCATGACGCAAGGCGCCCGTATTGATGCCAAGTCACCGTCACCGGTCTCGATTAACCAGGTTTTGTAGGGATATTGGAAAGAACCCATGGGAACCATTACCGGTGCATTGCGGGCTGCTCAGAGTGGATTGTTAACCACGCAAGCCGCCGTTGATGCTGCAGCTAGGAACATTGCGAACGCGAATACAGAGGGTTATTCCCGGAAAATCATTAACTTCGAAAACCGGGTCCTTGCCGGTCATGGTGCTGGTGTTCAGCTTTCGGAATTCACGAGATCCATTGATGAAGGGTTGCTGAAAGATCTGCGCCGCGAGCTTTCAGAAACCAGCTTACTGGACAAACAGGTTACCTACTTCACACGTATTCAAAACATGTTTGGCTCGCCCGGTGACAATACGTCCCTCTCCCATGTGGTGAACCAGTTCCATCAGGCGGTTGAATCTCTGGCTCTTTCTCCGGACAAAACTTTGGAGCAAAGCGAGTTTGTTCGGTTTGCTCAAGAAATCGGCCTCAAACTTCAATCGATGACAGAAGAAATCCAGGCCTTACGTCTTCAGGCCGATAAGGAAATCGAAGAGGCCGTCAACCGGATCAACGCGCTCACAGGGAAAATTGCGGAGACCAGTGACAAAATTATCCGTAACGAAGCGATTTCCAATGATGTTACCGACCTGCTTGATATTCGTGACCAGGCCTTGAAGGACCTGTCCTCCTTGGTAGAGATAACGACTTTCCCGCGCAATGATGGTGATTTGGTCGTGTTTACCACAGATGGTTTTCCCCTCGTTGACAGAACCGCCAACATAGTTACCCACGCCGCTGTTGGTAACCTGACCACCACATCGACGTTTGCAGCCGGAAACATCAACGGTATTTTTGTTGGTGGTTCAGGCGAAGATGACGAGATAACAAATCGGATTACCGGCGGTGAACTGGCAGCATTGATTGCCCAAAGAGATGACGTTCTCCCAAATCTACAAAGCCAGCTTGATGAACTGGCATCGGAAGTACGTGATCTCGTGAATTCCATCCACAATCGAGGCACGCCGGTCCCTGGTCTTCAAAGCATGTCAGGAAATCGCAGATTCATTGACGCCGAAACCCAGACCATAACCCTAGACCCGACAAATAGTAGTAATGATGTCTCCATTTTGCTGTTCGACAGTTCCGGCGAACAATTGGATACAACAACACTGAACACCATCATGGTCTCCGGAAGCTACGGGACCGGCACTCAGGCAAATTTTGGCCCATGGTCAATTACGGAGGTCGCCGCAACTGTAGAAGATTGGTTACAGGCCAATGGCGCTGGTTCAGCGACGGTTTCGGTCGACCCCGAAACCTATAAACTGAATATTGAACTCAATAACATCTCTGTTTATTTGGCCTTCCGTGATGAAACGGCCACCGCTGACGGCAGTGCACCCGCAGACGCCGAAATCGGTTTCGATTCTGATGGTGACGGTGATGTTGATGAGATCATCTTCGGATTTTCCAACTTCTTTAAACTGAACGATTTATATGCCGACAGTTCCAACGGCAACCTCTATGATTCTGAGCAACTTTCAAGTTCATTCACATCCTCCGCCGCGACCCTGACGTTTTATGATTCCGCTGGTGGTGTCGGCAACGGCAATGAAATCGGGACCGTATCCATTGACGCGATGGCCTCGTTATCAGAGATTGCCGAGGCCATTAATGATGAAAATTTTGGCGTAAAAGCTGCCATTATTCCCGATGGGTCAGGATTCCGTCTGCGGTTACTTAACGACGACGCCCGAGAGATGATCATTACCCAAGGGCCATCCGACACGCTCCTAAACGATATCGGATTGAAACAGTCAACTGCTCGCGCCGCTGCGACCTTACACGTTCGCGATGATATTCAGGAGACACCCGGCCTGGCGGCGGTGGCACAAGCTCAATACGATATAACCCGTGGCCGCTATATCGTAAACGCTGGTAACAACACGGTTATTCAGCAAATGGCCGATGCATTAAGCACAAAACAGGCCTTTGATAGTGTCGGTGGCCTCATCGGATCAGACAAAACAATCGAAGAGTTCTCTATCGACATTTTAGCCCGTCAGGCAAACCTCGCAGACATCAACAAGTCCCAGCTAGACGCTCAGATTAGCCTGACCCAGGCCCTGGAACTGGAGTCAGAGGGTATTAGCGGGGTCAACATCGATGAAGAGATGTCCAATCTTATTGTCTTCCAGCAATCATTTTCCGCTTCAGCACGTGTGATTTCTGTGATTCAGCGGATGTTTGAAGCCCTTGAAAACGCGGTCTAACGGTCAGGAAATAGTGATATGATCAGAATTTCCGATGCAGCCTCGATCAATAGCTTGATCAACAACATGATGCGAACCAAGCAACGTGTCGATGACGCCAATTTTCAAGTTGTAAGCGGCAAGGTCTCGCGCGAATACGCCGGTATCGCACGGGAATCTCAACGGTTGGTCAGTATGGAAGCCACTCGGGATCTGAATGTTCGGTTTATAGAGAACAATAAAATCGCGAAGCTTCGCCTCGACACCATGACGAATTCTATTGAGTCGTCAGAGAAAACTATCAAGGATATGAGAAGAATGTTGGGAAATTTCCTGACCGCCGGGAAATTTGACCAGAACAGTGTTGAGAATCTACAAAAGTTTGCCTTCAACGCCCTGCTCAACCTAGAAGCATACCTCAATGTGGAAATCGACGGACAGTTTTTGTTTTCCGGTAGTCGCACGAATGAACTTCCGGTCGATCTGGGGCTGACGAACCTTGAGGCATTTCAGCAAGACTATGATGGCAGCATCAGTGAGTATCCAACCACTCGGGATGCCCATCTGGTTCAACTGAGCATGAGCGAAGACACAACAAAGCAGAATCTGAAATACATAACGTCCTCAAACTGGTTAACCTTTCGTCAGGATGACGATGGTGATGCGACTGACGGGGGTACGAGCTCAATAGAAGCTACCAGTGCCCTTTTTTCAGACTATGAAGTGGGTAGCCGTATCAATGTTACCGGCACAGCCAATAACAATGGTGAATACACCGTTCAAAGCGTTTCAAGCGACGGCACCAAGATATTCGTTACGACGGAGATGCTAACCGCGGAGGAGACCCCGCTGGGTTTGACCGATGAAACAACAACCGGTGTTGCCCAGGTGGATACATTGACATTGGGCGGAACATTTGAAGCTGGTGACGTGTTTACGGTCAATATTAACGGGACACCCCTCTCCTACACGGCTGTTGCCGGTGACATCGACATTGACGGTGTTCGATCCTCTCTGCGCGCTGCAATCAATGCCGATCCCACGCTTAGCGGAATCGTCACGGCAAGTGATGGTGGCGCCGGTGAACTCGTGCTAACCGCGGATAACCCCGGTGTTTCCTTTACAACGACAGCTTTCGCGGCAAATGGCGGTGTAACCGACGACAGCACAATCACGATCACCAACACGACGCCCAACGACGGAAATGTAACGTTCACCCTTGATAATGGTACAACAATCTCAAATGACCTGACCGGCGATGTTACGTTTGATCGTTCCGCTGGCACCATCGCAGCATCCAACGCCAATGCTTTTGACGCGGTATCCGTTGGTGATGTGATCAATATCAGCGGTGATAATGCCAGCAAGGGCACTTATGTTACGGTGACAGCCATTGGTGCGAGTAACCAGACACTAACTGTTACAGCAGGTGCAACAATCACCACCATTGATGGCACTGTCATTGATGCGAATGATACGGCCCGGATGATTTTTGATCGGACGAACGATACAATTACCGCAGACAACGCGGTATTCGGTGATTTGAGGGCCGGAGACAAGTTTACCGTTGCGGGAACGCTTAACAACAACGGCGACTATACAGTCAGCTCCGTATCCGATGATGGACGCACGATAACCATTGCGTCTTCGAAATTGACCGATGAGGGATCCGGAAGCGGCAGCACTTTCTTCGATTACAACGTCGGAACCCGTTTCCAGTTCGACGCCACGGCAGAAACCATTCAGGCACAAAACATCGACGGCAGTCTATTAACGGGTGCGTTCAGTGAACTGGAAGCTGGCGATTCCTTCACTCTGTCCGGCACTGTAAACAACGATGGTATCTATACGGTCGGATCAATCTCAACGGATGGCGCAACGATTACCCTCGCAGCGTCAACACCTCTTGTCGGCAGTGATGCTATCGACAATGACGGTGCTGGTGTTGCCGCGCCTGCACGAAACTTCACTTTGCGGACCGGCAATGGAATTGTCTTCACAGCATCATCCAACACAATAACCCTTCAGGACATTACTTCCGCTGCAGGGACAGAGGATATCTTCGATAATCTTCGTGTCGGTCAGCAGATCACGATTTCAGGCACAGCAAGCAACAACGGAACATTCACAATCGCCTCTATCGCACCGGATGGAGCGAGCTTTACCGTCAGTGAAGACATTACCGTCGATGAAACATTCGACCCCAGTACTGCGGGTACGCAAGTAAGTCTGCAGATATTTTCCGCAGATGGAACGATAGAGTCTTCACAGTCCTACTACGGGGGCAATGATTTTGTGACGACCCATCGTGTCGATGAGAGACGGCTCATTGATTGGGATGTGAATGCTTCTCATCCGGCATTTGAAAAAGCCATCCGTGCCATGGGCATCCTTGCCCAAGGGCAGTTTGGAAGCGAAGGCGGACTGGACCAAAATACGGACCGTATCAAGGACGCATTATACCTTTTGAACGATTCTATAACGTCACCGGCCGAGGGAACGCCACCTTACGGCGACGAAATACAGAGAGGTATGGATGACATTTTCTTTGACCTGGGTTTAAAACAGGTTGTCATCAAAGAAACAAATGTTTCACAGGAAAATTTCAACAATCTGCTGGAAGGTTTTATCACCGACACGGAAGACGTTGACAAACTGGAGGCGATCACGCGTCTACTGGATGAGCAACGTGCGTTAAGTGCGTCGTACCAGGCTATGTCCCGCGTCTTTACGATGAGCCTGGCTGATTTTCTATAAACAGAAACGCTAAAAAACAGAAATAAACAACTTTTCTGCACAATTTTAGTGATTAAAAAAGAATAGGAGGCTTAAGTTGCTTGCACAAGGTGAAAACACTGGGTTAGATGACAATAATGAGAGCCCGGTCGGCTTTGGAACCGCAGACTTGCGAATGGGAGGGGCCAAAATGTCGGAACAAGACAAGCTGAAAGCCTATCAGCAAAGCGATAACTATGGTCGTGTTCCTCAACCAGGTCTGCCCACATACACCGAAGCATGGGCGTTGATTGAAGCAGCACGTCGCATGGCAACGACGGCGGACTTCGCTGATCAGGAAAATACCACTGATCGCAACAAGGTCCGTGATGCCATTCGGTTGAACTGGCGGCTTTGGACAATTTTCCAGGCCGAAATGACCGTT
This sequence comes from Rhodospirillales bacterium, assembly GCA_963921245.4. Classification (GTDB taxonomy): domain Bacteria; phylum Pseudomonadota; class Alphaproteobacteria; order Rhodospirillales; family Casp-alpha2; genus JABJGO01. Next base: position 2,710,928 of record CAWUEY030000001.1, read on the forward strand.
GATGACGCCCATACGGTTCCTGACGAAATCCGGGTGAACATGCTGACCCTGTGTAAGTTTGTTGATCAACACACGATTGAAACCCTGAGAGAACCAACGCCAGAGAAAGTCAGCACGTTGATAGAAATCAACAGGAATATTGCGGCGGGCCTCCTGGATTCGCTAAAACAGCTTCAGCAGGAAATGGGTGAGGATGCTTCTGGTGGAGGCTCCTCAGACGAAAACAACGTGACAAGCATTGCGACCAACGTGTAGGCTATTCGTCAGATCGGGGATCGGCGGGGAAGAACGCCCCCGCGATTCCGGAGTGCTTTAATCAAAGTAACAGGATGCTGTTACGGTAAACGCGAGACAGAAGAGCCTCGCCGGGAAGTGTGATCATGGTGTTGCCACTGAATCTTGATCGATCATCTGTCCTTGATGGGCTTTTGACCAACGTCAACGCGCAGCGGCAGGCGGTCGGCTTCAACATCGCGTTTAACAACCTTCAGAATACGGTCATCGACCGGATGAACAAAGAAATCGCGAAAATTTCAAATGTGGAAGGCAACCAGAGGGAGCTGGACGCCCTCGGCGCCGCCTATGATGACCTTGTTGCGCGGCGGGCAACAATTGTAAACTTCGCATCCAGGAACGAAGCAAACAAAGAGCGCTTCTCAAGCATCTCAAACCTGGCCCTGGAAGCGTCCTTTAAGTTTTCTGTGGGCGATGCAAATGTAGGGAATATTTCTGCTAGCGAAATCAGCTCCCTTGAAGAATCCAAGGATGCCATCAAAGCTCTATCGAATCAGCTGGTGGAGTTGTCTCATCCGGAGTTCATCGACGGGAACGGAGCCACGAAGGTACGATCCCTGGTTGGCCGGTTATTGGAACTTACAGCAACAGAGGGCGTACTTGACAACGAAGATTCCGCCTCCTCGTCCAACGATAACCGCGCGATTATTGACGTATTGGAGGATATCGCCCTGACCGCGGGAGCCGCTGCAGACACGTCGCTAACCCTTCGGGGCAGTTCAACACTTATCGTTAATCAGATCGACAGCAAGCTGAATCAAATCGATGCCGAGATAAAAACGGTCAATGCTGGCCGTGCTGCTGAAATCGAGTTTGAAATACAGATGCTGCGGATCAAAAACGCGACGTTTCTGCGTTCTATCGAGGTTGCTTTCGATACAAACATCCACGGCGTGCAGGGATTGTCTGCTGCTCTCGCAGCGCCATCGGAAGACCCGCCCTTAGGCTCCATTCTTTCGATTCTGACCTGACCCTACCGCTTATTCGGCAAGTTTCTCAAGCACCTCATTGAGCGCTCCGCCCCACTGCTTGGTATCAAACAACCTGGAATTCCGCACGCTTTCATGCATGCCCGCTCGCCAGGCTGGATCTTTCGTAATTTTCTCAGCAGCTTCTACCGCTAGAGAGACATAGGATTTATCGTTCTTTGCAATCCAGCGATCCTGGCCTGCGGCGCGTAACAAGGCATTCCCGAGCGATCCTGGCTGTTCGTCTCCTGAGTGACCAATAACTGTAACGCCGGACCAAAGGGCATCCGAAAGCTCAACGCTGCCGCCAACAGGAAATGTATCAAGATAGACATCCGTGCTTACCATAAACTCCAACCGCGACAGCAGAACCTCAGCGGGCGCAGTAGAGTTTAGGGGCGCAAAATCAATACGCCCCACGCAACCAAATGCAGAGAACATCTCCTGAAACCTAGATTTAATCTCCTGAGGTATCTCGCCCACATTACCCAGCAACAACCGGGAACCTGGGATCTGAAGAAGCAATGTTGACCATACTTTCGCCACGGTCGGCGTAACCTTTGAAAGATCGCACATCGCGCCAAAGGTAATATGGTTCAACGTCTGGACGGGTGACATCCCCTCAATTTGCGGCAACCCGTCACGCGTCAGGGCCGGGGCTGCTGCCGAGGTCGCAACGTATTCCATGGATGTTGAATTCCTTGCCTTTTTTGCACCGTCATGAAGCGTAACGTCATAGCCATGTCGGCGTATTCCCGCGGACACCAGATTCCAGGCGACCGTTTTTCGGGCGGGATGTGCCAACACAACGCCTGCGAATGTGTCCAGGTTCCGTATCCTGACATCGACCAACAGGTCCAGCTCTCGCGCACTCATCGCCGCTACCAGGGTTTTTGAATTCACATCGTTGGCATCGACCCATGTTTCACTCAATCCCCTGAGTTTTGCCGGGACATCATCTTCCGGGCGATCCAGGGAATACACATGAAGATCAAACCGACTGCGGTCGATCTCCCAAAACCACGGCTCGAGATAGCGAAATTCCTCTGAACTGCAAGCGCGATCAATCAACAGGCCTATCTGTATATTTTTACTCGAATTTTCTTCGGTTGACTGATCCTCAGGGCTCATTTCCAGCGGTGACACCGTTTTGAGCCACTTCTTTATACCCGAATCAAGGGCTTTCCATGGTTTTGGCATCAAATGAGCATACTGTGAGGCAATTGACAGGATGCCGATCGCGTCGTCGGACAGTTCCAGGGCCTTATCGAAACAGGTCACCGCCAGTTCCCGCTCCCCTCGCAATACATATCCCTCTCCCAACCGCGCATATACCATCGCATCATCTGGGTTCAGGTGTAGCGCACCATGTAATGCCGCAATACCACGAGTGAAAAATCCCAGTTTCAAGAGCCCCCGTCCGTATACCTGAAAGAGCTCCGCGTCTCCGTTGTTCAACCGCATTTCCTTTTCGCACGATGACACGCAGAGATCGTAATTCTCCGCATAAAACGCACGCAAAGCCTCAACTTTATAGGAAACCCGTTCGACATCATCCATTGCTTTGGACAGATCGTTTAGCCCTTCAACATTCAGCGTTGACAAGACGGGGCATGAAACACCGGCAGTCGCCAGTTTGCCGAAAAAAACACTGTCATTAAGGTTTCCCGCATAAGCATGGATGTGTGCCAGAATATCGCAGCCCTCAACGCAGTTCGGATTTATTTCATGGCCTTTGTTAGCCATTTCGATGGCCCGGCCCAGATCATTAACCAGATAAGCAACAACGGCAAAAAGGAAATACACCTCATAGCGCTCACTGTCGCGTTGCAGAGCAGCCCCACAGGCATCCGCCGCGCCATCCAGATCCCGATTATTAATACACCGAACCGCGTTTGCGATTTGGTGCTGATAAACAGGATCCGTGTTCTGGTTTGTTTGATCGGTCACTCACCTACTCCGGCTTTACAGACGTTTCCTGGCACGATGCGAGGATAAAATCGATTTCAGTACCCTTTTTTGCACCGAATTCAGTGTTCTACCGAATTAATGAATATTTTCTGAGCATCGGGAAACGAAAAAAATCCGTAAGAGTCAATTTAAACTCTAGCATTCTGAATCAAAATATGCTAGCAAGGGGAAGTCGTCATGAGAATAATGGCGGCACTAACCGGGTGCAAGAAGTGCCCTGTATCAATCAGGCCAACACTCTAGAAAGGAGTCAAAAATGTCTGATATTACTCTTTCGGCATCAGTGCGTGATTCACTGCTGTCCCTTCAACGTACTTCAGATTTGATTAACCGCACAAACAGTCGTCTTGCGACTGGTTTGAAGGTTAGCAGCGCCATTGACGACGCTGTTGCCTTCTTCCAGGCGAAGGCGCTGAGCGATCGTGCTTCTGACTTTAACGAAAAGAAAGACACAATTGATCAGGCTATCAGCACCCTGACGGCTGCCAACGACGGGCTTGAAACCGTTGATAAAATCGTTCGTCAGCTTAAGGGGCTTGCTCAGTCCGCTAAGTCCGCTGATTCGGCTCAGTTGAGTGACATTCTGGATCAGTTTAACAATCTGCGGACGCAAATTGACAACGTGACGGCTGACGCCTCCTATCAAGGTGTCAACCTGATCAATGGTACTGGTCAGACTCTGAGGGTTCAGTTCTCCGAACGAACTGCAAGTTCTATTTCCATTTCTTCGGAAGATATTCGTTCTGGTACGGCCGGCCTGAATATTACCCGCTTAACATCTGTTGCCTCTCAGGCTTCCGTTGCTACGCAGGCCTCTGTCGCCCGTCAGGAATTGATTGCATCTATTGCTTCGCAGGCTTCTCAGGCTTTTATTGCCAGTACCGCCTCTATTGCTTCAGCGGCATCCACGGCCTCTACGGGTTCAACCTTGTCAATTGCATCTGTTGCCTCGCAGGCTTCTGTGTCATCGCAGGCTCAGTTGGCCTCTCAGGCTTCTGTTGCTTCCCAGGCTTCTGTTGCTTCCCAGTCTTCCGTGGCTTCTCTGGCTGCCAGTGGCACGTTTGCCGCAGTATCCTCTCAGCTTTCCGTTGCATCTCAAGCCTCTATTGCTTCTCAGGTTTCTGTTGCTTCGGCCGCGTCTTACGCTTCGCAAGCCTCTCAGGCTTCCCATGCGTCGATCGCTGCACAAGCTGACATTGCCAGTGGTGCGTCTATCGCTTCCCGCGCAGGAATTGCTTCAGTTGCATCGACGGTTTCTGTGGCGTCTCGCGCGTCTCAAGCTGTTGTGTTTGAACAGCTTGAGGTTGGCACGACCCAGGCGGCGATCCGTTCTCAGGCGTCTGTGGCTTCACAGTCCTCTGTGGCTTCCATTGCCTCACGGGCTTCTGTTGCTTCAGCAGCATCCACGGCCTCTACGGGTTCAACCTTGTCAATTGCATCGGTTGCCTCGCAGGCTGCTGTATCATCTCAGGCTTCCATCGCTTCTCAGGCAGCCTTTGGTGATCAGGATTCTGTAGCATCACAAGCATCTTTTGGCTCGCAAGCTTCCGTAGCTTCCCGTGCGTCAGTAGCTTCTGTAGCTGACATCGCCAGTGGTTCCTCAATTGCCTCTCAGGCTGCTGTTGCTTCTCTCGCTTCTCAGGCTGCCGTTGCGACGCAGGCTTCTGTCGCCTCCCAGAACGCATTGGAGCAGACAGCTGTTGCCGCTGGTGGCGGTTTGGGTGGCAGAGTTGTTACGGCTGGGGCGACGGCTACCCTGGATTCGATCGTGAACGATCTGGATGGGTCGTTGCGGTCTCTCCGCACATCGGCTATTCGTCTTGGTACCAACATTTCGTTGCTTCAGACTCGTCTGGACTTTACCGAAAACTTTGTGAACACCCTTGAAAGTGGTGCCGGTAAGTTGGTGTTGGCTGACCTTAACGAAGAAGGTGCAAACCTGCTGGCCTTGCAGACACGACAGGCTCTGGGTACTCAGGCCCTGGCGTTTGCCAGTCAGTCCGAACAGGGTATTCTGCAGTTGTTCTCGTAATAACAGCAAATCCCAAACAAAGGTGTTTTACCTTGCCGCCGCTGCGTTCGTCGCAGCGGCGGTTTTCATTTGTACCGTCAGTCCTGCTCGCTAGGCCTGGGAACATGGTTAAGGATTCCTTTACTCGCGACACATATCATTGATGGCTCAACCCCAGTGATGGAGTAACTTCGTGAAAAAAATCGGCAACTGGTGGTGCCCTGATTTGGAATCTCACCCTCGCACCATTGAACAGTTGGAAGCAGGCGGGTTTCAAGCGGACCGAATCCCGGAGTTATTAGGCTACGTCGATAATTTCACCGCCTGTATTGACGGCGGCGCACACGTCGGCACTTGGGCGGCAGAACTCGCGCTGCATTTTGAATCTGTTTACGCTTTTGAACCCGACACGTTTACATTTGCGTGTTTACGCCAGAATATTGCAGACCGTGGCCTGAACAACATCAGCCAGCTAAACAGTGCTATCGGTGATGATGATAAAGAAGTAGGAATTGTCAGACAACTCAGCGTTGTCAGTCATTACATCGAAGAGTTCGGCACAGGTGTTAAACTGGTAAAACTGGACTCCATTTCGTTCAAATCACTCGGACTTTTGAAGCTTGACCTGGAAGGTTACGAAAGCCGGGCACTGCTCGGGGCGAAGGAAACCATCGCTAATCACCGCCCTGTAATCATGGTGGAGTATTCGAAACTCCTTCACGAACGGGGTTCTTCCGGCTTACCCACGCCTGATGAAATTCTAATGGATTACAACTATCACAAAGTTGCGGTTCTGGGCAAAAACGACACCGTGTGGAGGCCGCATTGACCTTATTCGCCAACAAGCTCAAACCGAGGGCCTTGATTTCTCTCAATCTTAAGTCCATCGGATTTCCATTTGAACATCCTGGTCACCAATTTTATTTAACCACCAGTCTTTCGGTTTCACAGTAACGTGACGGTTTCTTCCGTCTGGCAGAAGCTTCACTGACTCTCTCAGGCATATGGTCAGGAATACACCTCTTTCAGCGTACCCGAAAATGTCATCAAGAACGTCAGGGATGTCAGGCTCTTCGATATGTTCCAGCACATCCGTACAAATGACCAGGTCAAAACGACCCGTTGGTTTGGTCTCTATACCGGGTACCGCCGGATCGTAAAGGCGGAGAGGGATTCCCCAATCGGGATGCAATAATCCTTTCCCACTACCAAAATCCAACATTGATTGTGCATTCCATTCAACAATCAGTTCCTGGATACAAGGTATAAATTCTTGTAGCGCATGCCCCTTAAACTCCCCTTCGGCATGTAAAATCCGATACTGGTTCATAAGGTTGGCCTGACTGGCATCTTCAGGAAGGTCAAACACTTCTTTTCCGCTGTTTAGCTGTTTCATTTTTTCGTCGATTGAGGCTATCGCATCACTGGCGAGAGCGGCATATTCAGATAGCTGATAGTCCATTGAGATATCCCGAAGAACGCTCAGGATAGGTAAATCGCCGGGACCGATTTGTTCGGCGGAGAAATATTCATCCCAAATCTCTGCAATCATCCTCGATACGTCTTGTTTGTTGCCCTGATTAGATTGCTCGATCATCGCATTGGTTTTTTCTCGCATCTTGATATCGTTATCGCGGGTTCTTGGCATCGCTGAATTTGCCTCTCGCTGATACAGTGTCCTTAAACAGTGTTCTTAATAAGGACTATCTACACTGAAAAAAACTTAAGCAGGGTTTAGACAACATTAAATTGCCGAAATGATCAATGGATTGTAGCGACTCCCCAGGTACAGTTAACGAATATGAAACGGGTCGGAAAATATGATGGATTAACAAAGCAACTTGCCCCCAATCGGCGAGGGTGGATAGTTCTGGCACTGAATGTATGAGTAGCGTTAAGCCACCTGTTGTCTATCCTGTCATATTGTCGGGCGGATCAGGGAAACGCCTTTGGCCCCTGTCACGATCCGTATACCCAAAGCAGTTCCAGAAGGTTTTAGGCCAGCACACCCTATTGCAATCAACCGCATTGCGCCTCAGAGACGAGCGCTTCGCTGCTCCCGCAATCGTCTGCAACGAGGAACATCGCTTCATTGCTGCCGAGCAGTTTCGGGAGCTCGATCAATCGCCAACCGCGATTATACTCGAGCCCACTGAACGAAATACGGCGCCCGCCATTACCATTGCGGCACTCAGATTGTATGAGCAAAATCCGGACGGTTTACTCCTGGTTCTCCCCTCAGACCATGTCATCGAAGATGACCCGCAATTTTGCGATCAGATCCTGGCTCTGGTTCCTGATGCGCTGTCAGGAAAAATTGTAACATTTGGTGTACCACCGACCTTTGCTGATCCCGAGTTGGGATACATCAAAGCTGCCCAACTCGAGGCGGAAGCAATTGAACGGGTGCCAATGGTGGATGATTTCGTCGAAAAACCGGGGCTTGATGTGGCCAGTAAACTCATCAGGGAGGGCTTTTCGTGGTACAGCGGCATATCGCTAATGAAGGCTGAGGTCTATCTGAATGAGATGGAGGCATTTGCCCCGGAGACGCTGTCCCTATGTAAGAAGGCCTGGAAAAACCGAGTACACGACCTAGCGTTCACGCGGCTCGAAGCCGAATCCTACGAGCGCATTACTCCTTCGTCCATTGATAAAACCATCATGGAAAATAGCGCTCGAACCGTTATGTCACCGTTGGAAACGGCCTGGCAAGATATTAGAACATGGAATTCCGTTTGGAGTTACCACCAGAAAGACGGTCTGGGAAACGCTTTCCACGGTGATGTGGTTACCACCGAGAGCAGAAATTCCATTGTTCATACGGAACACCACCTAGCGGCCCTTGTGGGGCTTGAAGACGTGTGTGTCATCGCAGCAGATGACGCAATTCTTGTAAGTAGTCTCAAATATGCTGGCAACGTGGAAGGAATCGTCGATACACTAAGGGATCGCAACAGTTCAAAACATATTCATCATTCGACCGTCTATCGTCCATGGGGAAGCTTTCACTCTATTCTGTCCGCACCGGGTTTTCAGGTTAAGGAACTGATGGTGACTCCCGGATCATCCCTGAGTTTACAAAAGCACCAGCACAGGTCTGAACACTGGGTGGTCGTCAATGGAACGGCAGAAATCCGTAGAGGTGACGACGAAATGCTGTTACACGAAAACCAATCCGTATACATCCCCGTTGGCACCGTACACAGATTGGCAAACCTCGGGAAGATTCCCCTTCACGTCATTGAGGTCCAGACTGGAACTTATCTTGGTGAAGATGACATAATACGACTGGAAGACACCTACGGACGATCATAATCCGGACGACTTAATATCTGTGGCGTTTACTCGGCCAGGGTAACGTATCATTCAACACGAACTGGAAAGAACCTACGACGATGTCCGAAAAAATCGCACTCATCACCGGTATTACCGGCCAGGATGGCGCCTACCTGGCGGAGCTTCTATTGAGCAAGGGTTATATTGTTCATGGTGTGAAGAGGCGGTCGTCGTCCTTCAATTCCGGTCGAATTGATCATATGTACCAAGATCCGCATGGTGAAAATGTTCGCCTGTTCCTGCATTACGGTGACATGACCGATTCCACAAACCTGCTCCGGATCATTCAGGAAGTGCAGCCTCACGAAATTTACAATCTGGCGGCCCAGAGTCACGTACAGGTAAGCTTTGAAACCCCCGAATACACGGCCAACGGCGATGCGATGGGGCCATTGAGAATCCTCGAAGCAATTCGAATTCTGGAGCTGATAAACCACACCCGATTTTATCAGGCATCTACCTCTGAACTTTATGGAAAAGTTCAGGAAGTGCCGCAAAGTGAAACAACGCCTTTTTATCCGAGAAGTCCTTACGCAGCGGCGAAACTCTATGGTTACTGGATCACTGTGAATTATCGGGAAGCATACGACATGCATGCTTCCAACGGAATTCTGTTCAATCACGAAAGCCCCATCCGAGGCGAGACTTTCGTTACCAGAAAAATCACCCGGGCTGTGGCTGCGAAGACCCTAGGAAGCAATTCGATCCTTCATCTGGGAAACCTTGACGCAAAACGCGACTGGGGACACGCCCGGGATTATGTAGAGGGAATGTGGCGAATCCTGCAACAGGATTCACCGGACGATTATGTTCTCGCAACCGGCGAAACTCATTCTGTTCGGGAATTCGTAGAACTCGCATTCAAAGCCGGTGGCCGTACAGTCGAATGGTCTGGTAGCGGTATTGATGAACGTGGATTGGATGCCAAAACGGGTGAGGTTCTTGTAAAAATTGACCCGAGATATTTCAGGCCGACGGAGGTTGATCTTCTTTTGGGAGATCCCAGCAAGGCAAAAAATGTACTCGGGTGGGAACACACCACAAATTTCGAACAGTTGGTTCAGGAAATGTTTGATTCCGATCTTCACACAATGATGAATGACGGAAGGAAAAATGCCAGCGAGGATTAGAAGCCTTTTCTCTATTGTAAGGCGAATACAGGTGCATCAACCATGGAAGGTAGGAAATCTATCGCGTGAGCAACCAAGGACTTTCAGACCAGCAGAACAAAGAAATAATGGAAGCGCAGACCCTCGCTATCCAGTACTTCCGTGCGGGTAATTTTACGGATGCCCTTGCCCACGCAAAAATAGCCGCCGACATCGCCAGAGGAAATTTGAAGCTGCAAAACCTGGCGGGCGCGATAGCTCTCGAAACAAAAGATGCACCTACCGCCCTAATATACCTTGATCGTTCTTTGAGCATATCGCTTGAACAGGTAGAAGCACTCTTCCTCAAGGGCAACGCATTATCAATGCAAAGCATGAATGAGGAGGCGGTTGAGTATTATGATCGCGCACTCCGTCTAGCACCGGATCATATTGATGCCATGGTTAACCAGGGATTTTGCTACGATCGAACTGGTCAACCCGGAAAAGCCGAAAAAGCACTAGCGGCGGCACTGAGAATTGACCCGAACCATGCTCTCGCAAACAACGCGATGGCCGAGCTTCTATCGCGAAAAACGATCCATAACAAAGCATTGGTTCATGCTCAACGAGCCGTAGATTCTGATCCCAATCGTGTTGAGTTCTTTCTCACGCTTGCCAGGCTCCTTCGTCAGCAAAACCAAAATAGAGAAGCGGAGAAAATCTACCGCTCCGCCCTCTCTGTTCATCCGAACAATCCCACACTGATTATTGAATTGGGTGGCACTCTACGTGATCAAAATTTGTTTGACGAAGCGGAAGAGCACTATCAAAACGCCCTGAAACTGGCGCCTAAAAACACCAAGGTACTCCGTAGTGCCGGGGCTTTTTTTCAATCCATAAGTCGGCATACCGAAGCGCTGGACGCTTATGAACGCTATATTGCTCTGCGGCCTGACGATGCCGGAATGTTGAACAATCTGGCGATCATCCTTCGTGATCTAAACAGATTCGAAGAGGCCGAAAAGTACTATCTTGAATGCGCAAAACGTGAGCAGGACAAGAGCTATGTTTACAACAATCTCGCGATTCTTGCCATGGAGATGGGCAAACCCGAAGAAAGTATCCAGTACTATAAAAAAGCGCTCGATGACAAACCTCAGTACACGGGTGCTCATTCCAACATGCTGTTTTATATGAATTATCTCTCCAGCATGTCTGCACAGGAGATTTTCGAAGAACACAAACGGTTCGCCATTATGCACACCGAACCTTTTCTTGAGGGGACTTGTGTGCATGCCAATGACCCATCACCCGACCGGAGACTGAAAATCGGCTATGTTTCCGCCGATCTGTATGGCCATGCAGTTAGCTACTTCATCCAAGCGGCCCTCAAGAATCACGACCGTTCGAACTACGAAGTCTTTTGTTATGCTCACGTGAGGAAACCGGATGGCATGACAAAACAATTGAGAGAATTTGTTCCAAACTGGTTTTATATTCACGATCTGTCGACGAAAGAGGTTGTCGAACTAATCAAAAGCCATGAAATCGATATCTTGATCGATTTGGGAGGGCATACTGCCGGTAACAGGCTTCAGGTTTTTGGCTACAAACCCGCACCGGTACAGGTTACGTGGATCGGATATCCGAATACAACCGGTCTTAATACAATCGATTATCGGTTTGTCGATGAAATCACGGACCCCACCGGCGAGGCAGATCAATTTCATACGGAAAAGCTTTGGCGACTGCCGGAATGTTTTACCTGTTACACGCCGCAAGCCGCTCTGCCAGATAGCAAAACCCTGGCGGCGAAGAAAACCGGACAAGTTACCTTTGGTTCCTTCAATAACGCGTCCAAGCTCTCTCCTGCCACTATTGAAGCATGGGCCAAAATCCTGAACAAAGTAGAAGGCTCCCGATTACTTCTCAAATCTGCCTCGCTTGTCGACGAAGGAACTCAAGAGCGGTTTTTCACCATGTTTGAATCTCATGGCGTGCCCTCGTCGAGAGTCGAAATGATGGGAAAATTAAGCTCTCACGATCATATGAGATTGTATGACTCCATCGATATTGGCCTCGACCCGTTTCCCTATAACGGGACCACAACCAGTTGTGAGGCTTTGTTCATGGGCGTGCCAATCGTTGCTGTTCTCGGTGATCGACATGCTGCCAGGGTTACCGGAAGCCTACTTCACCAGGTCGGATTGGGTGATCTCGCCACGAACAACGTTGAGAACTATGTCAATAAAGCCGTAGAACTGGCAAATGACCTTGACCGTCTGGAATCAATTCGGGTGGATCTCCGCGAGAATATGATCAACTCTCCACTATGCGATCAGCAGCAGCACACGCGCAATGTCGAACAAGCCTATCGCCAGATGTGGTCAATATGGTGCGAAGAGGAGCCCAAAAGACGTCAGGAAAGGGAACGATTGGGGCGACCAAAAACCAAGCCTTACAAACCCGTTGTCCGTCTCGTACATGCCCTGGGCAACGCGGGTTTTGTGCAGTTTAGCAAATGCCTGAGCGTGATGAAGAATGTTGCCTTGCTCAGTGATTTGCATCCACTGGGCATGCTGATTTTCCCCCCCTATCAACAAGCACAAAAGCGGTTTCGATTGTTTGAAAAACAAGAGATGGAATACCTGTTGAAAAAACCTCGTGTATACGATGAGGCGATTGCCAGAATTTATGAAAAGTTGACCCAACGGGATAAAAACCTCGTGATAACGGATTGGTGCCACCTGGATTTTGTTGCCCAACCCTACCTGCCTGTTCCTGCTTATGAGCTGGCAACAGACAGTGCGCTTTCTGAGCGATTCGAATTGCAGGAAATTTTTGTGATGGGCCATCCGGCGACACAGTGGAATGCTTACACAACGGAAACAAATGTTGGAGATCACGTAACGCCGGAAGAATTCTTATACGGATACCGCAAGTTTGCTGAATACGCCAATCGAGAGAAGTTCTACAAAATCGAAGATTTCAGTGAAAACCCAACAGGTATTCTCCAAGAGGTTTGTTCCGATCTTGATTTGGAGTTTAATCCCGATTTCGATGACGAGTGGCCTTTCAGTGCGGATGTTGGTGGCGATGCATTTGCGAGGCCACTGGAGGCCCGTGCGCACGATATGATTGTTAAAAAGTTTTATCCAAAGCTACCGGATCACATGCTCGAGCGCATGCAGGCTTCTGATGACTACGCCGCTATACTCAAACTCCTGAACTACGATTAAAATCCACCGGTCTTAAGCGTAATTGAAGTTTTTCATAGATTGTCCAAATCCTGCGGTCAGGTCTGCAACCTGTTTATCGGTTAAGCTATCCGAATAACCACCGGCCTTCCCTTTTCGCATAAAGTTGAATTCTTTTTTGTCAAAGAGGCGTTCATCTGTGAAGACCCCTTTGGAACCGGCTTGAATCTCAGCCTTTTCGGTTTTTTTCATTGAAGAGAACGCAGTCTGATCCTTTACCCACTCGATTTTTTTTTCATCAACATCAACGTCCAAAAAGTCCGCAACCATAGAAATCAACTTAGACGCATCGTCCAATATGTCTTCATATCTCAAAACCAGTAATGGAAAATCCCTCTTTTCACGTGTCCAGCTCTGAACATTTTCTTGCCAGCTTCCATAACCCAATGTATCGAGCCATGGCTCGACACTCCCCTGTTCAACAAATGATTCGACAATTTTTTCCTTTTGCTCTTCGCTTTGCGGGGCCAGATAACTTATCGCAGAATCAACCACATCAAGTGGGTTGCGTACCACATAAATTGCAGATCGAGTCTTCATTCTTGGTGGAAGATTATCGTATTTGAGATGGGTTTTTGCGGCATGTGCACCATGCCAGGGAAACCGCAAACCGCCGGTCCAATCGTGGATATTGGGAACGATTTCCCGCACCAGGCCCTTGTGCCCGTCCATATCTACCATCAGATGAGAAACGATGAACCGCAACCAGGTACTGCCTGATTTTGGAAAGGATGCAATCCAGATGAATTCACTCACGCGACGCTCTCCAACACGAAAAGATTGTCAATCTTCTTCAGTCCCTACGCTGACCATTCTCCTGTTTTCCGTCCACCAGGTATCGGCAAAACTGCAATCCCGGTACTGTTCAAAATAGGGACCGCCAATTGTGTAATGAAGATTGGAAATCTGTTCCACAGGTATTGTCGGATCATAATCGACCAAATGGTTCCATTCGTGTGGTATCTCGCCAATAAGGTTCTCCGATTCCAACCAGTGAAACCGATGAAGTTCCAGCCCACTTGCCGTATTAACGTATTCCGGCGTGAGACTGGTGCATTTATTGCAATTGAAGAGCATCACACTCGACCAGTTTTTCTTCTCGTACTTTGTTTGGACGGCTCCCAGGAACTTTGTTGTTTCTTCGGGTACGTGGTTGTGTTTTACACACATAACCGCATATTGATCATCGCGAAGCGCCCATAACCGGGCGATATCGGTCAACACAAGCATATCGCAATCCATGAAAATTGCCCAACCCTCAAACCCGCAAAGATAGGGTGTCAAGAACCTGGAAAACGAAAACTCCGTTGATTGCAGAGGATTTCTTTCTCGCCACATTAACCCTTCAAGTTGAGAAATGACGATGGGGGAAAAAGAAACAGGTTCTGAGGCTCTGCTCAAGATACTGTGACTCAGCGTGTGATAAGCCACAGACTCCCTAGAATCATAACCGACAAACACTCTAATCATTATTTACACCAGTCCGAGAAAGGCCTGTTAAACTTCTTACCGATATTACAAGAAAAGGAAAAACCATTCTGGTGCCATATTAAATTGCCAAAATCCTTCACGCCGCGTTAATGGAATAAAACTATTTTCGTTTAGCATGGTCGTCTTGAAGCTTGGGCACCGTTCCGACTAACCGATTGTGGTCAATGATTGATCATCCATTTCTCGCAGCAATGTAAAGTCATGCTATGGCAAAAAAGACAAAACGCAAAAAGAACAAAGTCACTGCTAAAAAACAACCACTTGCACAAAATACAACCGTTTCCGATCAGCTCTCTTCTCGCTTGATCCATGCGGGACAACTCTCTCTCGCCGGACAACACCAGGAGGTTTTGAACCTCTGCATGGAAGAACTGAACGAGAACCCCATGTCGGGCCACGCCCACAACACCCTTGGCGTGACTTTCCTTCATATGGAAAAACCAGAAGATGCTCTGAGACACTTTGCTGAGGCAGTTGCGCTCGATCAAACCGTGTCCCAGTTTCATTTTAACAAGGCATTGACTGAACAGTATCTGGGACAAATTGCCAACTGTATTGAATCGGCACAGAAAGCGCTCACACTGAACCCTGATTACATTGAGGCGTGGAACACCTTAGGTCTCGCATACAACAGCCTTGGCGAATACGAACCGGCAAAAAATGCATTTAAAAATGCGATAAGAATTGATGCCGATCACGGAGAGGCGTGGGTAAACCTCTGCGGTGTACTTCAGGAACTCGAAGCAGGACAGGAAGCTATCAGTGCGGGGAAACGCGGTGTCGAACTCCGCCCGGACTTACCTGAGTCGTACTACAACCTAGCCCGTGCCTATGACAGCGTAGAGCGCTGGGAAGAATCAATCATTGAATATCAGAAATGCATATCTGCATTCCCGGACTACGCTCGAGCGTACATCAATGTAAGCCGTTCGCTGAGCAGTATCGGCGAACATGTTCTTGCTGAAAACCTGGGTAGGAATGCTATCCAGATGCTACCGGACAATCCGCTAGCATATACCAACACAGGTCTGGGTATCTTTGGTCAGGGCCGGTATCGCGAAGCGCTCGAGATGTACCGAAAGGTTCTTGAGATTGATCCCGAATCCGTTGCGGCGCATAACAATATCGCACATACGGCCCTGGCAATCGAAGAATTTTCCTATGGTTGGGAAGAATACGAATACGGCTTTCTCACCGGACACAGGGGACCACTAAGGTCATCTGGCATACCTTTTTGGGAGGGTGAGGCCGTCGGCGGAAAAACAATTCATGTGGTTGGTGAACAAGGTATCGGTGAACAACTCATGTTTTCAACAATGATACCTGATCTAGTAGCAGATGGAGCAAACGTTGTTTTTGAATGCGAGAAACGATTGGCCCCACTTTATCAACGTTCTTGTCCGGATATCACCGTTGTCCCTCTTGCTCTGATCAAGGAACCCCAATCCCCTGTTTTGGACGAAATGGATATTGATTTCAGATGCGCTGTTGGCTCTCTCGGAAGAAAGTATCGAACGTCTGTGGGCGACTTTCATCCCCGTGAAGGTTTTCTGAAAGCAGATGAAGCTCTCGTTCGGAAATGCCGAGAACGATACCAGACAGATAACAATGATCTGATTATCGGTATCTCCTGGCGGTCAGGCAGCAAACGACACGGTACCCAAAAAAATATCGACATTGAGTTTTGGGAGCCAATCCTTCGGCTACCCAGATGCCGCTTTGTAAGCCTGCAGTACGGTGAAGTTTCTGAAGATGTTGCCAAAGCGAAAGAGCACTTTGGTGTTGATATCGTCGTTGATCCTGAGATTTCCGCGCTGGCAAGCCTGGAACAGTGTGCGGCCCAGATTTCAGCGGTAGACCTGGTTATCTCTATTTCGAATGCGACAGTTCATATGGCAGGTGCTCTGGGGAAGGAAGCCTGGATGATGCTCAGTCTGGTTCCCTGTTGGCACTGGTTCGTCGATCGTCCAGACTCGCTCTGGTACAAGTCCGTGAGCAAGCACAGACAGGCGGGTGATAGGGACTGGATCCCCGTTATTGAATCTGTTGCTTCCAGATTACAAACAAAATTAGCCTCAAAACCGGAGTTGTGATGCGTAAGTCACAGGCTCATACTAAATTCCTCTGCCCAAATCACGAAATAGAGAATCATAAACAGTTCTCGACGCCGGTGGTGAGTCTCAATCATATGTATCACCGACTCCGGGTTTGAAATCCCAAACAACCGTCGCAGATCAGAACCGCAGATTGAGCTGACAATAAAATCGGTCAAAGATTTGCGGGTCAGCCAATCCGCAATGGGCGACGTCCACCCGGATTTCTTTTTGTTCAAGATAAAACCGGGCAGCCTGTTCCTGTAACATCTTCGAAAGATATGCTTGTTCGCCGTTGACCAGTTCTCAGAAAAGAAAGCTGCAGAGTACTTTTGATCTGAGGGAAGCCCCCTCAGATAAATCTTCACGTCGTTTACCAACAGCGGAAAACGCCCTTCCATTGAAAAATTCATTGCGAGTTTGTCATTTCGAACTAGAAAATCCTCACTCATGTTCACCAGTGAATCCAGCATCATCAGGTTATTCATATGATCGGAACCAAGTGACTTGGTTGGGAACCAGGTGTTCATGTAATCTGTCAGGTAATCCTCTGTGGCCAAAAATTGCGGGTCGCGAATCGCATTAATACTGGCACTAAAATCACGCACCCTTGCCATCCAGGCACCATACGGATTTTCACCGGTATAACTCAGTGCATTTCTGTGATGTTTGTAGCCCGCCGCGAGTTCGTCACCACCATCGCCGGAAAGCGTAACGGTAATGCCGTGTTCAGAAACAAACTTATTCATCAGATAGTAAGAAGGTGTCCCCATGTTCGCTCTGGGTTCTTCAATCACACTGATCGAACGTCTGAAGGCGTTTGAGTACTCTTGCACGTTAACAATCATGGATTGATGCACCGCCCCAAATTGCTGTGCAAGTTGCCGCGCACATTGATCGTCTTCATTCACGAGTTGACCGTAGAGCGGGTGACAATCGTAGTATTGAGAGAAACTTTTCACATGGGTTGAATGCGTGCTTGCCTCTGCGAATACCATTGAAGAATCCATACCACCGCTCAGATACAGCCCAATCTTGCGGCGCCCCATCAGGCATTTTTTTACGGATGACGAGACCCGCGCCCGAAGTTCGTTGTCATCGCACTCGGCAGTTTTCTGGAACTGCAGGTCGTTCAGGTTAATCGAACTGAATATCCTGTTTTCTTTGAGGTCAATTTGAATGACCTCGCCAGGTGTAAGTTTTGAAATGCCGCCAAACAGTGTCTTGTATCCTGGATTGCATCCCAGTTTGTAGAACAGTTTGAATCCGTCGAGATCAATCCGTGAAAAATTGCCAACAAGTCTCAAAGGTTTGATTTCAGAACTGAACGCGAGACCACGCTCCGTCAACGCGTAATAGAGTGGTTTGATGCCGGAACTATCGCGTGCAAGCGTCCATGTCCCTTCCCGTTTGTTGTACCAGCAGAGCGCAAACATGCCGTCGAGAACAGACACGAAATCGACACCGAATTTGTCAAACCCCTTTGCCAGCACTTCCGTGTCGCAATCTGTATCAAACCTGTAACCGTGCTGTTGCAGAAGTTCCCGAAGATCCCGGTAATTGTAAATCTCACCGTTGTAAGTGAGCACATTGTCATTGAGAATATAGGGTTGGGTTGAGTTCGCGACGGTCTCGGTAATATTCAACAGGTTATGACCGAGTGTCGTATGTTCATCGATGTAGTGACCATTGCCGTCCGGTCCACGATGACGTGCAAGGTCAATCATGCTTTCTATCAGAGGTAAATCCGCCCAAGCCAGCCCGTGTATACCACACATTTGATGTCCTGTTCTTTTGCTTCTGAGTAATAGATTAAGCTCATTCATAAAGCGTAAACATTGTCCATGATACCCATCGACAGCCTTGTCGGCATGGACTCAATCGAACCATCTGAGATTTCAACCCGAAACACAGGAGGATGCCTTGGCCAGCTTGAAACGAATTGTGGTCACATCCTTCAACGCAAAGGGCTTTCAACAGTACGGCGAAAACATGATTGCAACGTTCAAGGAATACTGGCCCGAGGACGTCAAGCTTATCGTTGTTTCAGAAGACCCTCTTCCTATCCTTAATGACAATCGGGTTGAGTTCAGGGACTACGGCAAACTCGCACCCGAGGGAAATCATTTCAAAAGAAAGTTTGGTTCATTTTCTGAAGCAAACGGAAATTTTATTGAATTCAAGGAAACGGATGAAGGAACAAAGGTTCTTAGGTTGTACAATTTTCGGTTCGACGCTATTCGGTTTTCTCACAAGGTTTTCTCAATTTTCGGTGTTGATCGAAGCTATGATTGTGATGAGTTAATCTGGCTGGATGGTGATACCCTTTCCCATTCCTCAATTGACCAGGCATTTTTCGACGGTGTATCACCCGGGTCTGGTCACTTGAGTTATCTCGGGCGGGAAAAAACTCAAAGCCCCTATAGTGAATGCGGTTTCATGGTATTTAACCGGCGCAATAGAATCCACAGTGTGTTTATGAACCAACTGACAACCGAATACTTGAACGGGGAGCTATTTCTGCTTCCCCAGTGGCATGATTGTATGATGATCGATGCAATGCGAGAGCACTTCGCAAAAGTCGAGGGTATTGAAAATAGAAACATCTCCGGCAAGGGAATCAATTCGGAACATCCATTTGTCAACAGTGTCCTGGGCAGCTACATGGATCACCTTAAAGGCCCGGAAAGAAAAGAAGCCGGGCATTCCTTCGAGGGTGATAGAATTTAAGTCTGGTTTGATTCGCGCCCGCCGTACCAACCCTGCGGTTGATCGGGTCAGGGAGGGGCATGTTTCGTACCTGATCGCTATACTTTGCTCATTAAATACATAGGTCTATCGGGGTGTACGCGTTCAAGTTCCGAAATTGATTCGAAATGTTGGCCGGCTAAACGCAGAAATTCCTGTTCGCTATACTCACCGGCGCGTACGCGGCCACTCATATTGACCCACTTGGCCGCTTTCGGATCTTTTTCGTTGGGAAACTCAAGAATCAGATAACGCTCCGTAAGCCTGGAGTGCCGGGCAACGATCTGTTCGAGGTTCCCGTAGGATTCAGTGTGGTGATACAGGTGATGTATCAAGCCGAGAGAAGACACACAGTCGAAGGATTCCGTAATTTCACTAAATGGTTTGGCACTGAAGGTGCAAGGAATGCCAAACTTGTTTTTTACGCCATTACAGACATCGATATATGCCTGATCATAATCATACCCTGTCGCGACCAAACACTGATTGAGGGCCGCTGTCATGACGTATAAACCAAGATTGCATCCGATGTCAGCGTAAGTACGAATATTCGGTAAACCGCTCAAGGCATTGTTTACGATATTCCATTTGGCTTCTGTGTTGGCCCAGGCATGCTGTTTTCCAGTTCCCACCGGAACAACCTTGTAGGCATAAGCGTCATAATTCTGATAACCACGAACCTCAACATGATCCCCAAAATCCTCGACACTTCGAATGTCCGCGGGAACTTGTACTTTCATAACAGCGCCTTCAGTTCTTTCCAGCCGTCAGCACAGAGGAAATCCAAATCTCTATCACGAATTTTCCACGCCAGGGATGCTATTGGGGAGTCGCCCAGAACATGTTTGAAGAAAGTCCAGCCTTCTGAAATATCAGGAACTTTTTGCATTTCGGCTCCAAAATAAATCATAAGAGGCGTATTGTTTTCGACAACAAACGCGAGATGAAAAACGAGCATCATCTGCATGAAGTCATTTCTAGGGCATACGAGGTTGCGACGATTAGTCAGATCGGGATTCGATAGAAGGCTTTCTTTCAACTCCGGACCACGCACAGGGTTCAGGGCAAGTATCCCGTTGCCACCATAATCAATCCACTTCACGACGCCGTCCTGACTTATCATGTAGTTGTTCGTTTCAAAACCCTGCACCCCACCGAAATCCCAGAAAAGCAACTCCCTCTTGATCAGATCAACCTGCATGTCGCAGAGTTGATCAACATAAGAGAGTGTCTGTGCGTGAGGGATGTGCTCCAAAGGCTCGTAATCATACTCGAGAAATTTACCGTCGACGAGCTGCACAGTGTAGATGTGCGTACTCTCAACTTTTGCGTCAATAAACAATTTGACCAATGGCATCCAGTTCAGAGCGTAGTCGGAAAGTTCCTTGCGAACGATCTCCCTGCCATCGCGCCTGACAAGTGATGTTACACCATCCTTGCCTGCTCCCAGATGTCTCAGGTATTCCACAAACGATCACCGCGTACTTCGGCCAAACACCAAATGGGATGTCCCAAAAAATAAACATTTTTCGGAACTCTGGCATTTTCGGTATTCGCGATCTTTGATTCTATGCCCTTAATAAACTCTTATGATATGTCAGGTAAAAGTCTCGGAAATCGCAATGCTGTCAGGACATTGCTAGACTGGCAGGCTGAATTTGCACGCCCGGGCACCTCGGAAGGGATGAAAAATGCTTCGGTACAGAATGGTGACAGACATTGTCCGAAAACATAAACCAAAAACCATTGTGGAAATTGGAACATTTAACGGTGTAAGGGCCCTGAAAATGGTTCGAGCGGCACTACAATTTTGCAACCACGTGCATTACACCGGTTACGATCTTTTCGATACCTCCGATGTAGAAACACACAAACGAGAATTCAATTACAGCGAAGCCCGAAACGGCTTGATCAAGATCCCGTTGAGTGTGGAGGAAATTGAAGAAATTTTTGAAGGTAGTGGCTTGCCGTTCACCTACGAATTGATCAAAGGCGATACCCGGGAAACCCTGCGTGAGCATACCGATGATTTTGTTTACATTGATGGCGGACATAGTGTGGAAACCATTCGTTCAGACTATGAAATGGTCAAACGCTGCAAGGTTGTTCTTTTCGATGACTATTACATGGACTATCCACACACCCATCAATTCGGATGCAATCTGATTGTTGACGAGATTCCCGGACACATCATCCATGAGTCCGATGACCCATCAGCACACGGTGGTCGGATTTGTCTTGCCGAGGTCGTGAATTATCAACCTGAATAAGCTGCCTTCCCGCCGAAATTTTAACCACTGACACTCTAACAATGGCAACAATCGGTATTTATTCAACGGCAAGAGCCGATGCGACAAACCTGTTGAAAAGTTTCGTTCCTTGTCTGAATCAACTCCCGGATATGGATGCCATCTTTCTCGATATCGAGCAATTCTGGAAGAATGGTTTGGCGAAAAACATCGATTGCTTCGTTTTGTTCGGAATCCTGCACGGACCAGGCCATGTTTACAAAGAGTGTCAGCGAAAACAGATTGATTTCATTTATCTTGATCATGCCTATTTTAAACCCGGGTACGAGCGTGGCTGGCTGCGCGCTACGAAAAACCATCACACAATGAGCCGGCTCGAACCCGCGTCCGCCGAACGCTGGCAAAAGTACTTTGCAGCGGATTACCCGCTTTCGGAGTGGCAAACGGCACAGCGTGACGACTCCGGTAATATTTTGGTTCTTCCGCCCTCCGCCGCGACCGCTTGGCTGTTCGACGCGCATGATTGGTTGGATAGAACAATCGAGGAAATCACAAAAAAGACCAACCGCCCGATTAAGATCAGACGAAAACCTCAGGAACCGACAGTCGACAAAAATGGCATATTTACAGGTTTGGTTACCCATCCCTCCGACGCGACGTCACTGGAAGATGATTTGAACAATGCTTATTGTGTGGTTTCATTCAATTCAAACACGACTATTGAGGCCACGCGACGAGGTATTCCTATTATCACAACAAATGCCAATGCATGTTATCCGATTTCCTTCGATATTGAGCACCTTGAAGAACCCGAGCTATGTAGCGAGCCGAACCGGCTGGAGATGTTTCATTGGTTGGCCAGCAACCAGTTTTATTTCACTGAGCTTCAGAATGGTTATGCGTGGCGGCAGCTTTTTAATCTAAACGACAACTGATCTTTAACGATAATCGTGGTTTATATCTAACACGGTCAATACTTATCCCCTTCAAAAATCGGGCAACGTAAATGAAAGTACACCTTGATACCGGCGTAATTACGAATTTCCAGAAAGTCGACTTTACTGACAAAGAAAGAGCCCTGTATGGTATCTCTACAGATCAAAAGTTTTTTATCAAAATTGAGCTGCGCGAAACCCCCAAGAAGCTTCACAATCTTCGAAGCGAAGCTCAAATCATCAAGTACCTGAATGACAAGGGATCGCGGACCTGCCCGAAACTACATGCTGTGTCTTCCTGTTCCGGTGCGGAACTGTTGCGCGCGTTTTCAGTTCAACTTGATGGCAAACTAGACGTCGCGCTTGATCAGGACTTCCCTTACATGGTTACGGCGGCCTGTGACCGGTTCAGTACGATCTACACGCCGGATATCGCCATGGCAATCATTGAGCAAAAGAAGCTGGGTGTGTGGAACGGTGATATTACACCCGGCGACATTTTGGTCGATAAGAAGACGAATTGCATAAAGATTGTCGATTACGATCAGGCCGTGATGCTCGATGAGCACAAGATCAACATGCCAAATCTTGCATACTTTGAGTGGCTAGACAGCCATGCCCAGGAAAGGTTCGGGCGATTTGATCAGGATAATTTTCTGTACAACATAGAAAATGTCGACTTCGAAACACATTTCCTGCATTTCTTCGAAGGGAATTGCTTCAACATCGGCATGACCTATTTGTTCAAGTCGCAGGAAACGACGATGAATAAAAACAAGATATACCATTCGTTCCGTACGCCTGACGTTTTTGCCCAAGGCGAACGGACTCTCGATGATCGGCGACAGTTTCTCGATGAAATTGAGTTCTCCAAGAACGAGAGGGTTCTCGATATAGGATGTAACGCGGGGTTACTTTGCCACTATCTGCAAGACCGTGGCTGTGACGTTTGGGGAATTGACATTGATCCGAGTGTCATTGACGGGGCAAAAATTCTTGCGAACATTACCAATAAAGAAGGACTGAACTTCGAGTGCCACGACATTGATAACGGTGGACCAATCGGTCACTTCGATACGATATTTCTCTTTTCAGTGATTCATCATACGGCAAACATCCATCAAAACGCTGCACGCATTGCGAAATTTTGCAACCGGATCGTTATAGAATGCCGTCAGAAAGAACACGGCGCGAAACCTGTTGGCGACACATGGGTTTCCACGACAGTTTGGGAACATGAAAATGTCGAAAGCCTGATAGCGGGTCTGGAAAATCTCTTCCCCGGGTTCCGGCACTCCAAAACAATCGGTCAAGGTGACCGTGATCGATACATGTTCGAATTCATAAAAGAACCGACATAAAAACATCGTTGGTTTAAGGTGCCGCTTGGCAAATAAGAAAATGGACCCCTTACACATTGGTTGAATACGTGTGAAGGAAAGGCATGATGGCCTTTGATCTGATCCGTCCCGTTTACTCTGCGCTGCTGACACTGTGTTCACCGGCACTCCGCTATACGCTGAATGTGCGTGCCGCACGGGGAAAGGAAATCCCGGCCCGGATCAGTGAACGTTTTGGCATAACATCTCATCTTCGCCCACCAGGTCAGGTCATTTGGATTCACGGTGCAAGCATCGGCGAAGCACGTTCAGCGATGCCACTCGCAAAACGAATTCTGGAAAAAAAACCTGATACCAGTGTTGTTATGACAACGGGCACGGTTACGTCTGCCAATATGCTGGCGCAGCATGCGTTGTCTGGCGTAATACACCAGTTTATCCCGCTTGATCGCGAAAAATGGATTGCTGCTTTTCTAACCCACTGGAAGCCACAGTGTGTTGTGTGGATGGAATCCGAATTCTGGCCAAACACGCTTCATCTGGTTGATGAACGTAAAATACCGCTGATTCTCATGAACGGTCGCATTTCTGAGCGATCTTTTCAGCGTTGGAAACTGATGAAACCCTTCATTCGCGGGCTGCTTAGAAAATTTTCCGTTTGTTTGGGTCAATCCGGTCAGGATGTTGACCGGCTAAAAACACTCGGAGGAAAAAACGTCCAGAACATAGGAAACCTCAAATTTGCTGCGCCGCCTTTGGATGCGGACACTGGCGAGCTCCATGCCTTGCAGGATGTTTTGGATGTCAGGCCCCGATGGATGATCGCCAGTTCGCACCCGGGCGAGGAAGCGATCGCTTGTGACGTTCATAGCCAAATCAGGGAGTTGTTTCCCGATGTTCTCACGATCATTGTCCCTCGACATGCGCACCGCGGTCAACAAATCGCCGATACACTTCGCGGCAGGAACCAAACCGTTGCCCTGCGTTCCGCAGGAGAAACAATTTCATCTGAAACTGGCATCTATATCGCTGATACGATGGGAGAATTGGGGCTGTTCTTTAGATTGAGTAACATTGTGCTTATCGGAAAATCGATGTTATCGCCTGGCGGCGGGCAGAATCCCATCGAACCGGCAAAATTGAGTTGTGCGATCTTAATGGGGCCATACATGGATAACTTCAGAGAGATCAGTGACTCCATGGTGACAAATTCGGCCGCAGTTTTGGTTCATAATGCTGAAGAATTAGCGCAAACTGTGGGTTCCCTATTCAAAGATTCCGACGTATTAAGGCAAAAACAGGAAGCCGCTGTGCAATTTTCCGACAAGGCGAGCAATGTTCTTGAAACGGCCACAACCTTGATTCTGGAGTCTGTTTGCGATGTTTAGTACACTCCTCCTGGTGAATAGCGCACCAGAACGGAACGCCAAAGCTGACTTGATTTTTCTGCGCCGCGTTAACCAGGTTCACATCTTTGAATGTAAGTTTAGTGCCGGATACTCATAAGACCTAATCTCTACCAAACAAGGGCGATACGCCATGGACATCGAAGTCAAACTGCCACCGGTTGCCGATACTCTTTCACCGATCTTTGTCGTTTCTCCTTGCAATCATAGTGGTGGGGCATTGCTGCAACGTGCCGTTTGTGAAAGCGAGAACGGTTTCTGTTACGGCGACAACCTGTTTGACGAGATAACAAGCCTTCTGGATTGGTCCGTTGGCTTGTTAGAGCGCCATCAAAAACAAAAATCGATTGAAGAGGATGTTCTGAAAGACGCGCTTGAGCGCGCGCCCTCAAAATGGATGCCGGAACTGGCACCCGAATTCGACCTGTACATGGCGTCACTTTTTTCCAGCGTGTTTAACCTGCCCTTTACGGCTCAGGATTTTGCAAAGCAAAATGGACGGGATGTATGGATGGTTACACGGGCAAGTGTTCCAGCCTGGCGATTGAACGACCTGTTGTCCATTTTTCCGAAATCAAAAGCCATTATCATTTATCGAAACCCTCTCGACATTGTCCGCGACGCCTTACGTGACCGCCCCGAAACAAACATCAGGGATGTCTGCGAATTATGGAATGCTTCAATGAAGGATTTCCTGTCGATTTCGATCGATCGTATTTTGAAACTGAAATACGAGGACGCGACGGAACAGACGGAAGCATTCCTCTCACACCTGGAAGATTTTACGGATATCCGCGGCCTCAGGAATGATACAATTGCCTGCGACAACGAAGCCGAAACAGACTCCCAGTATGAATTGGGGCAAGACTTGAAGGTCCTCGTGCAAAAAAACTGCGAAGATATGCTCGCAGTATACTACCCTCACCTGGTTACCTGACATCAAACCGGGGAGGAAAACGGATCACACGGCAGTATCGTTGTTTTCCTGAAACATGTCTTCCTCACTCAGGGCTTGCAAAAGTTGTTCTTCAAAGTCATTGAGAACACCTTGTTGATGGCCAACCAGTTCCTGTGCCTTTTTCAAGCCACGATACAGTTGGCCTTCAGCGACCTCTGATTTCATGCTGTCTACGATATCCCCGGCACTGGGGCAGGCTTCGCGATACTGATCCACGAATTCTTCAAATTGCTGGAGATATTGGGCAGAAAATTCCGGAAACAGGTATGCGCTTTGAAGAGCAAAATAGACCCTTGTTGCGGGTGTCACTGCCTGTTCTTCAGAAATAATCTCTTTCCCGCGCAACAAAGCAGCTTGATTGAGGACCATTATTTTAGCGTGAGATGAAGCAACTTCGAGGACGGCACCGTTGACGATAATACGATCGCCCATCTTGAGTTCGAGCTTTAACGGCATAATCTGCCTCCTTTCGAGCGTTCTGCCCTCTCCTGTGCCTCTTCACGAATGCCTCGACACAACACTTCTGTGTCCCATCTATAGGGTTGCAAACCTGCGAAGGTCAAGGGGCAATCCAGAGTCTGTTCGGGGATAGGCACTTTCTTCCCAGTGGGCTGGTTGATTTTGCCCCCTGGGCATCCCACAAAGAAGAAGCCGCTCAAGCTGTTTTGTTTTATCATTAATTATCAACAACTTATGGAATTCTCAAAAATTGGCAAAGGTCTTGCTTTTGTGAGGGGAGAGTTACGTGATTTATGTCGAGGCTTGACACCATGGATCTAGAGAAAGTCGCTCTACAGGCAAAGGGAAGCAACGTACAGAACGGACAAAAAGCCGATTCTGCGCCTTCAGCGGGCTCCGGCTTAGGGATGCCATTTGCAGATTTGATTAAGTTACCCATGCTTTCGGTAACCGATCTTTTGCCCCGCCTTGATAATCAGCCGATTACGTCCTCCGACGCGCCAACAGAGCAGCGTGACCCCGAGCCGGAGCAAAATAAAAATCGGGAAGCCCCTGTTGAGCGCTCTGAATCATCAGAGCACGCCCCGCGCGATTCCAATAACCGGGCGGACAACAACACAGATGAACGCCGCGAAAACAACAACCAGCAAAGTGATAATCGTAGCGATAGCGGCGATCAACGTGACCAGCACTCAGCCACGCGCGATGATAAAGCCCAGAACAAATCCAATGAGGACGTTACAAAAGCTGACGGCAATAGCGACCCCGTCTCAAAAACTGACGGCAATGACGATCCCGGCTCAAAAGTTGACGGCAATAGCGATCCCGACTCAAAAACTGACGGCAGTAACGTTCCCGTCTCAAAAGCTGCCGATAATAGCGATCTTGGTTCAGGGGCTGACGGCAATGGCGTTCCCGTCTCGAAAGCGAACGACAATAGCGATCCCGGCGAAGGTGAAAACCATTCCGGTAAAGATAAAGCAGAAACTCTCCCCCAACATTCAGAAGGTGTTCAAACCACTGAGGCCATAGTTGCCGGTGGTGATATTGATCCGGTGATCAATGCGGCCCTCCAAGACATTATCCAGGCCAATCGACCCGCAACGCCGGAGCAAATGGCCAAGGAGGTTGTTGAAGCCATCAAAAAAACAATGGTTTCTCAAAACACTGGCCCGGGAACGGATGCCAGGGGTCAGCAACAGAATGCCATGAACCCGAACGCCGAGGCTGAGTTACAGCAAGCTGTTCAACAGGCTCTTCGACAAGTTGTTCGTCAAAGCACGACAACACCCGGAAGTACAGCGGATGCCGCGGCTAAATCCGCCGACCAGACTATTGTTCAGCAACAGGCCCAGACACTTTCAAACAGCTTGAAGCCCGATAAGCCGGTGAATGTGAATGTCACCGTGGAAAATCGTGCCGCAGTGGCGGTCTCTCAGCCAGGACAAAATCTGAGTGCCAATGCCGCTAGCGCACAAACCGCAGAGGGTGCCGCGCAAACCATCGCCAGCAACCCACAAAGAAGTGACCGCCCGGCAATCTTGCAGGCACAACCTAACATAGGGCAACAACAGACCGGTGTAAATGTACATGTGCAGGCTCAGGCTCAGACGCAGGCGCAGGCTCAAGCAGCGCAAAATCCCGCTGCGGCCGCAGGTGAGCGGAGCGCTGCCAGAACCATTGGGCAGCTCAGTGGCGGCGGGCAACATGGCGTATCCAGCGGTGCGGAGTCTTTAAACAATGCATCGGGATCAACAACGGCTTCAACAACACAGACTCAGCAAACGGCCCAAACCGCAAAAGCACAGGCTGCGCAAGCGCCTCGTGCGCCGCAACAACCACAACCCATTGTTCAACAGATTTCTGTCAACATCACCAAGGCAATCGCCGAAGGAATGGATAGAATCTCCATCAATTTGCGTCCTGATAACCTCGGCCGTGTAGAAGTTAAATTGACGGTCGCTCAGGATGGACGGGTAAGTGCTCAGGTCATCGTAGATCGACCAGAAACACTGGATACCCTCCGCAATGATTCCCGTTCGCTGGAAAAGGCCCTGCAGGAAGCAGGTCTCCAGGCAAACGCAGGCGATCTCAGTTTCAACTTGAGGAACCAACAGGACAATCCTGACGGATCCGATTCCGAAAACCGCGTGGCGGAAGATGACGAAGAACAGATCGACGGGGATCTGGAAGCCGAACTGGCGGCCAGAATCCTCGACGGTAGCATCGGCGACATCATTACCGACAAGCGCGTGGACATCAGAGCATAGGACCTCTCCATGTTAGACGACATTCAATCATCAACCGCAGGGGCTCTGACAAAGTCCGAAACGTCTCAGCAAAAGCTGGCAAAAGACCTTGACCAGTTCCTGAATCTGTTGGTTACCCAGCTTAAACACCAGGATCCACTGGACCCCATGGACCCCAACGAGTTCACATCCCAGTTGGTTCAGTTCGCAAGTGTTGAACAGCAAATTCAAAGCAACGCGAACCTGGAACGCATGCTGGAACTGCAACAAACCAGCCTTCTCGGCACGGTCGTTGATTACATCGGCAAGCAGGTCGAGGTTGAAGGTAACAAAATGCCACTTGAGAATGGCCATGCCCGTGCTGACTACCAGCTATTGTCCAAGGCTGAAAAGACGACCGTCAGCGTTACCAATTCCAAGGGTCAAGTGGTGTTCTTCACCGGCGGTGAAACATCCCCCGGTAAACACTCGTTCGAATGGGACGGCCAAAACAATTTTGGCTTCCCGGTTCCCGATGGCGTTTACACCATCAAAGTCGCGGCCCTGGATTCTGATGGCGATCCGGTCAAGGTCAGCCAAACCGTTACCGGCACCGTAACTGGCGTCAGTATTGATAAGGGCATTGCAACCCTCTCGGTGGGCGAAACGGACTACAACGTGGATGACGTGATTTCTGTCCGTCAGCCTCCCGCAGCTACAGCACCGTTTACGATACTCAGTCCTGCTTCCCTACCGGAAGAGAGAACAGAAACAGAAGCAACTGAAGCAGCAAAAACCGAAGCAGCGGAAAATGAAGCAGAGGAGACCAAAGCAGAGGAAACTGAGTAACAATCTAAATTTTAAGTAAACCGCGTCGGAATAGAAATAAGAACCGCGACCATGAACCCAAGAATAAACGGTCGCCTTTTGTAAGGAGTAGAGTCATGAGTTTGTTTGGCGCATTGTCATCCGGTGTATCAGGCCTTCAGGCACAGTCCAGTGCCATGGGTGCCATCGCCGATAACGTCACGAACGTAAACACCGTCGGTTATAAGAGCACTCTGGTTAAGTTCCAGACCCTGGTTACAGCCCAGGTGTCCTTGACTCAGTATTCACCAGGTGGGGTGCTATCCGCGCCGGATACCGATGTTGATCGACAAGGCTTGTTGCGAGCCTCCACATCCTCGACCGACGTTGCCATTTCCGGGCAGGGCTTCTTCGTCGTAAACGAACAACCCACCGCCAGCGGCGGCAGTTTGTTTGCATACACACGCGCCGGTTCCTTCGGCGTGGATAAGGACGGTTTCCTTCAGAATACGTCTGGGTGGTATTTGCAGGGCTGGCCTCTTCAGGCCGCCGGTCAGAACATTTCGGGCTTCGCTACGGTCCAGGTTGGTGACGATACCTATATCAAGGCCTATCAAAACACCAACGGTGACACGGTTGCCATTAACGACAACATCGTTACCAGCGATTCTCTGCAACCCCTCAACCTCAACACGGTGGGCGGCACAGCGGCGGAAACCCAGAACATCCGCCTGGGTGCCAATCTGCCCGCCGGGGCTGATGTCGGCGATGAGTACAAATCCAACGTGCTTGTCTACGACACCCTGGGCAACAAGAGCAACCTGGAACTGCTCTGGGCAAAGGATCGAGAAAATGGCTGGGGGCTGTCTCTTGAAACACCTTCGGGTGCCGCCACCATAGAAATTCACGCCACCGATAATACCGATGCCGGTCCGGATGTGTTTGCATCGTCTGGTTTGCTGGAGTTCACCGGTGTTCCAAGGGATGGTGAAACCATCGTCATCACAGACGGTACGGGCGTGCCCATTACCTTTGAATTCGATACGGACAACACTGTCGTCGAAACCTCAACGCTACGTAGGATTGACATCAGCTCTCCTACCATTGTTGATGCCACTGACGTTACACCGCTCCTGAAAACCGCTATCGACAACTCAAACCTCCAGGGTACCGGTCGCTTTGACTCCAATGGTTCTGATTTGGTGATTACTCAATCTATTATGGGCTCAGGCATTGGTATCGACGTTAGCGGCATTTTGACGGTAGCGCAGAACGCAGCAAATAGAACTGACATCGGCAATGGTGTTTTCACGATCTCGGAAATCGATTTTGCATTGAAGAATGGTGCCCGGATCGATTTTCAGCCGCCGTATGCGCGACCGGCACCCGGTCTCGACTTCGTATTCTCCGGCGGTAACACCATCACGGCATCTTCCGGTAACCCTTTCCGCGGTTGGCAGGTCGGTGACACCATTACGGTCGATGCAGGCATGTCTCCAACGGCCCCCGGCACCGCCAACAATGATGGAACCTATACAATCCTCACCGTAACCGACACGGTTATCACCGTTGCGCCGGGTTCTTTCCCCTCCGCGTCGACCGAATCCGATGATAGTACATTCTCAATCTATAACAACAGCACGCCGAGGGAAGTCTATGACAACCTAGATACGGTTATCACACCGGATGATACGGGTACCGCAATCACCTTCCGGTTGCACAACCCGGCACAGGCATCGTTGCTAAACACCTTTGGCATCGATAACGATTTCCCAATCGGTGGTCGTGCAGACACGATCGACAACGCCGCCGCAGGGGTATCTTTCGATGTGAATGATAACGGCGCCAACCCTGATACTATCGTTGCCACTACGGATGTTTTCAGAAACGTCGTCGTGGGAGACGTCATCACACTCAGCGGACAAACCGATGCTGCCAACAACGGTGACTATACCGTTACCGCCGTATCGGCGGATGGCACGACACTGACGTTCGCCCCCGGCAGCTTTAACTCAACTGAGGCTAGCAACGGTGCTTCTACGATTGATTACTTACGTGATCGTATTACGGCCCTTCCCGGCACCTTTGGTGGTTTCAGAGTTGGTGACGTCATTACGATCACGAACGGTGAAGATCCCGGCAACAACCAGACACTGAGCATTGTCGGTACCGATGGCAACACCTACGTCGAGTTCGCGAGTGCTGCGACGACAACCCTGGCAACCGACAATGCCAACGATGAGAGCATGACCATCACCATTGATCGAAACGCCGCCGGTAACATTGATTACGTGGATATCGGTTCAGCAACGTCTGTGGCTGATATCGTCAGGCAGCTGGCAGAAGATATAAATGACAATTCTGAGATTACAACACCGACCCGTTTCACCTCTGACGGTACCAGCCTGATTTTTGAACAAAGCCCCATTGGTGCCGGCATCGATATTGTCATGGACTCGACAACCGGTAACAATACAACGGGTATCATCACCGGCGTATGGCAAGACTCATTGACCGGTGCCGCCAATATTGCGGCCGACGGTGAGATCATGAACATGATCGAAACCACCTATGGGGCAAAGAGATCCGCCGTCTCCTTCAACGGTGACGGCACACCTTCTGAAATCTTGGTCGATAACATTGATGTTCAGTGGGCAAACGGCGCATCCGACCAGGAGTTCACCACCACCAACGACGACACCCGGATCAGTTTGTTCCTGGGGAACGAGAACATCTCCGACGGCATGACCCAGTTCGCGGGCTCTTACCAGATCAACTTCGTCGCCCAGAACGGTGCCCAGTTCGGCAACTACGCCGGGGTGAGTATCGGTGAGGATGGTGTGGTTACCGCGCTGTTCGATAACGGTGTAACGCGACCTGTGTTCCAGATTCCCATCGCAACCTTCGTGAATCCCAATAAAATGACGTCCTTGACCGGTAACGTGTTTATCGAAACCGACTTCTCAGGTCAGCCAACGGTTCGTGAGGCTGGTGAAGGCGGTGCCGGTGCCGTTACAGGTGCCTCACTGGAAGCCTCCACCGTGGACCTCGGTGAAGAATTTACCTCCATGATCGTGACCCAGCGGGCCTATTCCGCCGCGGCCAAGATCATTACCACGACGGACGAGATGCTCGATGAGCTGTTGAGGATCCGCTAACGCCTCGCCTGTTCGGGCTTTATAGACCATACCACAGGAACCATACCCAAATGTTCCAAACCCAGACCCCGGTTTCGATTCCCTCGAACCGGGGTCATTTTTTTAGATTTAGGACCTCATTAACTGTGCCCATTAGGTGTTCTTTAAGAGGTCCCCGCTACCATGGTTACCAACGAAAGACGCTCACCGGGATCAATCCTTAAACCATGCAAACCAGCGACGAAAAACCTGGACTTGCGGCACCGAAGGGCCTTCTCGTCATCGGGCCTGACGGACATCCGTTAACCAGAGATGATCTGCCGTCTTCGAATACCAAGCGATGGGTCATCCGGCGAAAGGCCGAGGTTGTCGCGGGCGTTCGCGCCGGGTTGATCAGTCTTTCCGAAGCCTGCGAGCGATATTCGCTCTCCATAGACGAGTTCCTGTTGTGGCAACGTCAGTTTGACAACCACGGACTCGAGGGTCTTAAGGTCACGCGCATTGCTGACTACAGAAAACCCGTTCATCATCAGACAATCGGCTACCGTCATACCGATGAGGCCATCAAGGCAGCGGAATAGACAAATCCTCGAGCGTGAATGTGAACGCGTGATGTCCTTACCGCGCTTTCTTTATTTCGACGGGCCAGCGTGGCGTGGCCACAACTAGGCAATAATTGCCGGGTGTTAACCACTTGTTTACCCCGATTTCGCTACCATACACCGACTTGACGTGCGGAAAACCATAATTCCGCAGGATCAAGGGTCTGAAACACATAAAGAGAAATCAAGGGGTCGCCCGTGGAAGCACTTGTAACAACATTGAGAAACTTGGGCCCAATGCGCCTGGCATTGATGGGTGGCGTCGTCCTGATCATGATCGGGTTTTTCATCTACGTGACCTCACGCCTCGCGGCACCCAATCTTGAACTTCTCTATGCCCAGCTTGATGCAAAAGACACATCCCGAATCACTCAAATCCTTGACTCTCAGGGAATCACCTACGAAATCGACCAAGGCGGAACACAAGTCAGTGTACCTGGCAAAGACGTTGCCCGGGCGCGATTAATGCTCGCCGATCAGGGTATCCCTGGCGGCGGTTCCATGGGTTACGAAATCTTTGATGATACGGACTCCATGGGGGCCACGAATTTCATGCAAAACGTGAATTTGATCCGGGCCCTAGAGGGCGAACTCGCCAAAACCATCCAGTCCATCAATATTGTTAACACCGCCCGTGTTCATCTGGTTTTACCAAAACGGGAGCTCTTTAGTCGTGAAAAACAGGAACCGAGCGCGTCCGTTGTTCTGCGGATGTCGGGCAACAGTCGGTTGGAAAAAGAACAGGTTCTGGCCATACAGTACCTGATTGCAACGGCTGTCCCCAGTCTTCTGCCCAGTCGTGTCTCTATTGTTGACGATAAAGGCAATTTGCTGGCTGCCGGGTTTGAAGACGAAAACGATGTCAGTACCATGGCCGATAAAACGGCTGATCGCCGGCGGCGGTTTGAAAGTCATATGGCGCAAACTATCGAAGAATTGCTGGAAAAAACCGTTGGTTTCGGCAGAGTTCGGGCCGAGGTTTCCGCGGAACTTGATTTTGATCGTATCAGCATTGAAGAAGAAGAATATGATCCTGATGGTCAGGTCGTTCGGTCTACGCAAACCATTGAACACAGCGCAAATGCCCAGGATATCGAGGGCCCACCGCCGGTATCCGTCGGTACCAACCTGCCCGATCCCAATCTGGCCGCGATCGAAGGTGTAAGTTCCTCAAACTCTGAAAACCGGACTGAAGAAACGGTTAACTTTGAAATCTCGAGAAAAGTGACCAACCATGTCCGTGAGGTGGGTGAAGTCCGCCGCCTCTCTGTCGCTGTGCTCGTTGACGGAACCCGTATAAAAAACGAAGAAACAGGCGATATGGATTATGTACCAAGAACTGACGAGGCCCTGCAAAGGCTCACTGTTCTGGTTCAGGGGGCGATCGGATATGACGCTTCGCGGGGAGATGTTATCGAAGTGATGAATATGGAATTCGTCGATTTTGTACCGGAAGAAGCCCCGCTGGAACTGCTCTTCGGCATGGACAAGAACGACTTGCTGCGATTGGCTGAATTCCTTGTACTCGGTATCGTTGCCGTCCTGGTAATTCTCTTGGTGATTCGGCCGTTGATCTCCCGGGCTTTCGAAGCCATTCCAGGCGCTACAGGTATCTCACCAGAACGGCTCCTAGCGGACCAAACCGAAACCGATGCTGCTCTGGCCAGTGGCGGCCTAGCAATGGTTGAAGGAGGAACACCAGAGGTCGAAGACGTTGAGGAGCTCATTGATATCGACAGGGTTGAAGGTCGTGTGAGAGCGTCTTCGGTCAAAAAAGTCGGCGAAATCGTTGAAAAACATCCCGAAGAAGCCCTTTCAATTCTTCGGAACTGGATGTATCAGGAAAACTAGGCCTCGCAATCCGGGAGCGTTAATGCATGGCGAGTCGGGACGATTATCGGAATCTCTTAGGCCCTCAAAAAGCGGCAATCTTTATGCTGGCTATCGGGCAACAACATTCTGCCCGGCTCTTTGAGCGGATGGATGACGAAGAAATCCGCGAACTTTCTCAACATATGTCCGTTTTGGGTACGGTCAGCTCAACGACTGTGGAACGGCTGTTCGTAGATTTTGCCGATCAACTTAGTTCCGCCGGGGGCCTTGTCGGTACATACGACTCAACGGAGAGATTGTTACGTGCCTCCCTAGCAGAAGAGCGGGTTGCTATGATCATGGAGGAAATCCGTGGACCCGCTGGTCGTACGATGTGGGACAAGCTGGGCAACGTGAACGAGAATGTGCTCGCAAACTACCTAAAAAATGAGTATCCGCAAACCGTTGCGGTTGTTCTTTCCAAGATCAAAACGGATCATGCATCCCGGGTTTTGGCTGTTTTGCCGGACAATTTCGCCATGGAAGTCATCATGCGCATGTTGCGTATGGAGGCTGTGCAAAAAGATATTCTGGATCACGTGGAAAAAACCCTGCGCGCCGAGTTCATGACCAATCTGGCCAGGACAGCGCGACGGGACAGCCACGAGGTTATGGCCGAAATCTTCAACTCACTCGACCGGAACACTGAAAATCGCTTCATGACCGCGCTGGAAGAGCGTAATAACGAATCTGCTGAACGCATCAAGAGCTTGATGTTTACCTTTGATGACCTCGTTCGTGTTGATGCAGCCGGTATTCAGTTGCTTCTGCGTCAGGTTGAGAAGGATCAACTTACAATTGCCCTGAAAGGCGCGTCAGAAGACGTAAACGATCTGTTCTTTACCAATATGTCTGAACGTGCTGGCAAGATGCTTCGTGAGGATATGGAGGCCATGGGTGCTGTTCGGCTCAAGGATGTGGATGAGGCACAATCCGCCGTCGTCCAGGTCGCAAAAGCCTTGTCTGACTCTGGCGAGATCATCATTTTAAGCGGAAGCGACGAAGACGAGTTGGTCTACTAACTGTAGACTATGGAAACGCTAACCTACTGATAGAACGACGAAACTTTGGTTCTATGGCTACTATACAGAAATTTCTGTTTGAACGAACTTTTGACGGCAGCGCGGCACTGGCTCAAAGCGCCCCTCAACAACCACGCCCTGTAGATATCGTTGAAGCAGAGCTGGCACGGGATGAACCCGCCGAGGAAACGGAAGAGCAAGCCGTCGAACAGTCGGATGAGGAACAACCGGGTTACAGTGAAGAGCAACTTGAAGCGGCAAAAAAAGAATCGCATGAAGTCGGCAAACAGGAAGGGCTTGAAGAAGCAAGAAAATCGATTGAACAGGAAACATTGAATGCTCTTCGATCCATCGCCCAGCACATGACCGATTTGTTCGGGAAACAGGAACATTCCAACAATACGCTGATCAAGGATGGGATTGGTGTTTCCGCGTCCATCGTTCGGAAAATGTTTCCGGCCATGGACGAGCAATACGGGTCTGAAGAGGTATGCCGCCTGGTTGAGCAAACCCTACTCCGTCTTATTGAGGAACCTCGGGTGGTTATCAGGATAAACCCTGTTCTTTCCGAAACACTTGGCTCCCGTCTTGACGGTTTGAAAGCCGGTGCCGGATACGAGGGCCGGTTCGTTCTTAAAGAAGACCCCAATATGTCAGCGGGGGATTGCCGTCTTGAATGGGGTGACGGAAGTGCTGAACGCAATGTTGAGGCGCTCTGGAACGCTATCGACGAGATTGTCGAAGCCAATATCGGCCCGGTCGTTCGATCGGAAACAGCCGCCGTTGATCTATCTATAGAGGCGTCAACGGAGTCCCGATCGACAGAGCCGCAACCCGCGCCATCCGACAGTCGTGGTGAACAGGAAGGCAAAAGCCGCGAATCGCCTGCGGATTTACAGCAGGATTCTGTCCGTGAAAACGTCGAACAGGCTAACGACGAAACACAGGAACCGCCGAATTCCGGGGATTCTGAGGCTAGTGTTTCGGAGGCTGTTCGTCAGGGACAGGATAGCGATATGGTATCGTCGAATACAGATAACTCATCCTCTGTCGCAAAACCCGAAGCCGATAAACCAGATTCAAATGGTTCAGGCGAAGAAAGTGATGCCGTGGATGAAAAAAAAGAGTGAAACGCGAAAATTTGATGTTGTTTCACTGATTCGAAACACAGGAGCAGATCATGGCAGATGAAGACCTGTCACTTGACGAATTCGAGACCGAGCCAGCAGGTGAAAACAATGCCGGGGATGAAACGCTTGAAGCTGGTGACGTAGCCCCCGCGAACGTCGGGCAGGCGATGATTCATATGTCGGACCTGCCCCGAAGCGCAAAAGACCTGGAGGCTGTCTATGACATTCCGGTCAAGGTATCGGCTGTTCTCGGGAAGTCAACTATGCAGGTTAGCCAATTGTTGAAACTGGGGCGTGGCGCCGTGGTTGAGCTTGACCGCAAAGTCGGTGAAGCCATTGACATCTATGTGAACAATCGCCTCGTTGCCCGTGGCGAGGTTGTGGTTGTTGAGGATCGTCTTGGCGTTACCATGACAGAGATTATCAAGGCTGAACGGAACTGACCCTAGAGTCTATGGCAGACGCTTCCACCATACACCTTCCGCCACCGGGCACTGGTCCCGCCCTCGCAACAATTCTGGGCCTGCTGTGTGGGGTCGGTTTGATATCCATTGCAATTTATCCGGGCGGTTCTCCAGTATCTTTCCTGACTATCTCTTCAATCCTGATCCTCATTGGCGGAACACTTGCCGTGACCACTATATGTTACTCCGTAACGGAAGTAAGAAAAACCATTCGGACGACAGGAAAACCCCCACAGGTTGGAAAATTTGCTCAACAGCATTTTGCCCCCGATGGAGCGGAGGCGGTATTTTGACTAATAAATCGAAATCATTGGCTACAGGAAAGCAGTAGGGATCAGATGCGCGTTTTGATTCTGGGTACATTGGGTGGCCAAATCGGGGCCGCCAGTCAAATAGCCATGTCACGTGGTGCTCAGGTGTCGCATGTCTACTCAATTGACGAGGGGCTCGATGCTTTGCGGTCCGGAAATGGTGCTGACCTGATCATGGCAGATGTGATGTTGAATGTCGCCGATCTTGTCGAGCGTCTGGAGTCTGAACGAATGAACGTACCGGTCGTCGCCTGTGGTGTCGGTAGTGATTCCCAGGCCGCCGTCCGCGCCATTAAAGCCGGTGCGAAGGAGTATGTACCTTTACCGCCCGATGCGGAGCTCATCGCGGCTGTTCTGACGGCCGTTGCAGAGGAAGAGTATGACATCGTCCACAAAGACCCTAAAATGGCTGATGTCATCAAAATGGCGGAACAGGTGGCGCCCAGCGAAGCCAGTATTCTGATTACCGGCCCTTCCGGCACAGGTAAGGAAGTCTTAGCCAGACATATTCACGCAAAAAGCCGCCGAAACGACAAACGGTTTGTGGCTGTAAACTGCGCAGCAATCCCTGAGAACCTACTGGAAAGTGAACTGTTCGGCCACGAGAAAGGGGCTTTCACAGGTGCCGTGGCCCGGAGAATCGGTAAATTTGAGGAAGCCACGGGCGGCACTCTGCTATTGGACGAAATCAGCGAGATGGACCCGAAACTCCAGGCCAAGCTACTCAGAGCGGTACAGGAGCGGGAGATCGACCGAATTGGTTCAAACAAGCCGGTCAAGGTTGACGTCCGTATCCTTGCAACCTCAAACCGAAAAATGGAGGAGGAAGTCGCAAAGGGTAACTTCCGCGAAGATCTGTTTTTTCGACTGAATGTACTTAACCTGCGACTTCCGCCGCTTGCAGAGCGCCCCGACGATATTTCCGTTCTTGCCGATTTTTTCATCGAAAAATATGCCGCTGCCAACGGTGTGGAAGCCCGACCTCTATCTAGGGAGTCAGATCAACTACTTCGAGATCATTCCTGGCCTGGCAATGTTAGAGAGCTTGAAAACACTATTCACCGCGCCGTGCTGTTAACCACGGAAAATGAAATCTCACCTGATGCAATCCTATTGCACGCGGGGAATGGGCGAGATGCTGGGCCATCAGATGAGTCCGGCGCGTCTGGGGGGTCACTGGTCGGTAAAACGGTTGCAGACGTTGAGCGACAACTGATCATCGACACTCTGCATC
The DNA here is from genome assembly GCA_963921245.4 of Rhodospirillales bacterium. Lineage (GTDB taxonomy): Bacteria > Pseudomonadota > Alphaproteobacteria > Rhodospirillales > Casp-alpha2 > JABJGO01. The sequence continues at coordinate 2,750,345 of CAWUEY030000001.1, forward strand.
ATTGTCTCGGCAACCGAACCCACGCAGCGAATATTCTCGGTATTTCCATCCGAACGCTGCGAAACAAGCTGAAACTCTACAACGAGCAGGGTGTTTCCGTACCCTCTCCTGGTGATGAGTAACCCTTTTATCGCGTTGTAGGTTAGGATCAGGACAAACATGGCCGAAGCAATTCCCGACCCGGGCATACCTGATACAGATGCTGTCGAAGAAGTTGTCGACGCTGCTCCCGGCAATGATTTCTTCAGCGAGGCTGCCGGTAAGGCCTCAATGCGTATTTTCAACACGCTGCGCCGGGGCGATATTGCGCTGGCCCTTGGTGTTGTTCTTATCCTGGTCATTCTCATCCTTCCCATGCCCAAGTGGATGCTTGATGTGGCATTGGCGTTTTCCATCACTTTTTCCGTCTTGATCCTCATGACCGCGCTGTTCATCGATGAACCCCTTGAATTCAGCGCGTTTCCTACTGTTCTGTTATTAGCGACGATGATTCGTCTGGCCCTTAATTTGGCCTCAACGCGACTGATATTGGCAGACGGACACACAGGAAAGGATGCCGCGGGTCAGGTGATCGAAGCCTTTGGCGGTTTTGTTATGAGTGGGAATTTCGTGATTGGTATTATCGTGTTTTCCATTTTGGTGATTGTAAACTTTATCGTGATCACCAAGGGCTCCGGTCGTATCGCTGAGGTATCAGCCCGCTTTACCCTTGATGCCATGCCCGGTAAGCAAATGGCTGTCGATGCTGACTTGTCATCCGGCCTCATCGATGAAGATGAAGCTCGAACCCGGCGACGGACATTGGAAGACGAGAGTACGTTTTTCGGGGCAATGGATGGTGCGGCCAAGTTCGTTCGTGGTGATGCCGTTGCAGGTCTGTTGATTACGTTCATCAATGTTATTGGCGGTATGATCATTGGTGTTGCACAACAAGACCTGTCATTTAGCGATGCAGCGGACACCTACGTTAGTCTGACCGTTGGTGATGGGCTCGTCACTCAAATTCCGGCTCTGATCGTATCTACGGCGGCCGGTATGGTTGTCACCAAAGCCGGTATTTCCGGGAAAACCGAGAAGGCCCTGTTCAAACAGCTTGGCGGCCAGCCGAAAGCCATGGGGCTTGTTTCGTTCCTTACAGCGGCCCTTGCCTTTTTGCCCGGCATCCCGGCTTTACCATTTATTATTCTGTCGCTGATTACCGGTGGTATCGCGATATACATCAATCACGAAAACGACAAGATTGCGGAGCAACGCCGCGAGCTTGAGGTCGCGGCAGAAGAAGCAGCGCCGCCGGTTGTCGAAGAGCCTATCTCCGCTACCCTTAAAATCGATTATCTTCGTCTGGAACTGGGATATGGATTGCTGCCCCTTATCAACACGCCACGTGACGGTCAACGATTGACGGATCAGGTGAAAGCATTGCGACGGCAATTGGCTGTAGATGTGGGTTTTGTCATGCCCAGTGTCCGCATTCAGGACAACATGCAGTTGCCCGCAAACTCCTATGTCGTGAGGGTCAAAGAGATTGAAGCCGGCGGTGGTGACCTGCGTCCCAACCAGATGCTGGTCATGGACCCGAGAGGCGAAGAAATTACTCTTTCCGGAGAGAAGACAACAGAACCGACGTTTGGCTTGCCCGCCATGTGGATTGAAGAAGCCAACCGTGAGGAAGCCCTCTTCCGCGGATACACCGTTGTTGATCCGGCGACGGTCATAACAACCCACATTACAGAAATCATCAAAGACAATATGGCTGAGTTACTGTCTTATGCGGAAACACAGAAACTTCTTGATGATCTTGAGAAAGAGCACCAAAAGCTTATCGGTGATCTCGTGCCCAATCAGATTACCGTTGGAGGCGTTCAACGGACTCTACAGAACTTGTTGAGTGAACGTGTTTCCATCCGTGATCTTCCAACCATACTTGAAGCCATCTCGGAAGCCTGTAGCCAAACCCGCAATGTGTTGCTGATTACAGAGCATGTTCGAGGCAGGCTTTCCCGGCAGATCAGCGATATGAACGAAAACGCCGAGGGCGTTATTCCGATTGTTACATTAACGCCCAATTGGGAACAGGTTTTTGCCGAATCCCTTGTCGGTCAGGGGGAGGAACGGCAGCTTTCACTGGCTCCCAGCGCCCTTCAGGAATTCATCAATGCGCTTCGTTCGACATTCGAACGGCAGGCAATGATGGGGGAAACGCCTGTCCTCCTGACAAGCCCCGGGATTCGACCTTATGTCCGGTCAATTATTGAACGGTTCCGTCCACTGACTGTTGTTTTGTCCCAGAATGAGGTCCATCCAAAAGCGCGGATTAAAACGGTTGGGCAGATTTAGGGAATTCATTGCGCATCCGTTCGCAACGATTTAGGGAAGGACTGCGAAACTTATGCGCCTGAAAACCTACACCGCCCTCATTCACCCACCGATTATGACGACTGGCAACCTCGTTGGGAACAGAGTTCTCACCAACCACCTTTGCCGGTTCACCTGATGCAACTTTTCAGCTTTTCTCCATCATTTTGGACGTCGAACTCTGTTTCACTTCCACAGCTTCCGAACTACCGAGGAAAATTCAGAAACGCCGGGGTTTTGATCAGATTTTCATCGATACTGCGGGCGTGAAGCCCTACAGTGATGCTGACATGGAATAATTGACAGAAATCATCCAGGCCGCCCGCGCAGAACCGGTTTGTCTACTTTAAAATTCGAGGGTGCTTGCCCGGTTAATCGAGCCATTGCCCGAAGAGTTACGAAAAACAATGAACAAGGCGATGAACAGCAGGTGAGCTCATGATCCAACAATCACCAACAAACCCTGTTACGGAGTCACGTTCCAACGGACGAAACATGGTCGCAATTGCTTCCGGAAAGGGTGGCGTTGGCAAAACGTGGTTTACAATAACCTTGGCGCATACATTGTCCCGAAAAGGCAGGAGAGTTTTGGTTTTTGATGGCGATCTGGGCCTTGCCAACCTGGATATTCAACTGGGTTTGATGCCAAAACACGATCTCGGCAGTGTTGTCGCCGGTAAAATGACAATGAGTCAGGCAATTACCTACTATGAACAGGGGAGTTTTGACGTCATTGCTGGCCGATCAGGAACCGGATCGCTTTCCAGTTTGCCGCCCAGTCGTCTACGTATGATAGCGGATGACCTCGCCCAGGTCGCGAGAAACTACGATATGGTTCTTCTTGATCTCGGCGCGGGCATTGAACGCACAGTGCGTCATCTAGCGACATATGCCGCGAAATGCATTGTAGTTCTTACCGATGAACCCACATCTCTCACTGATGCCTACGCGTTCATTAAGGTTACCCGTACGGAACAACCGGAAACGAACATTCAGGTGGTCACCAATATAGTAAATTCCGCCACGGAAGGAGAGCGGACCTACAACACCCTTAGTAAGGCCTGTCAGGGGTTTCTGGGCTACACGCCGCCCCTTTTGGGAATCGTCCGCCGGGACGAGAAAGTTAGGGATGCAATCAGGAAGCAGGTGTCGCTCCTCAACTATTCTCCGGGTTGTGAAGCTGCCACCGATGTTGAAGCTATTGTTTCAAAATTTCTGAGGGAAGTTGAGCAAAGTTAACTATACTTAGCATTGATCATTCAAAAATGAGTACAATTCAACCCCCACCTGGTTCGACAATTGTTGCCCCCGCACTAAGAGCGGCTCAGGTGGCAGTTGTGTCAGTTCTCAATCCCACGCCTGACCTGATCAGGTTAGCCCCGAACACCACAATCAACGCAGAAGTCCTAGCATCTGTTCAAGGAGGGAGGAGTGACGTTCAAACGCCGCTCGGACGTTTTGAGGTTCAGTCGCCGACGCCACTTGAACCCGGGCAATCATTGGTACTTCAGGCACTAACACGTTCACGTTTATCAGGCACCAATTTGCTTCTGCAAGTTGTAACCATCGACGGGGTTCCTCCTCAAAATACAGGCACAACACAGAAACCCGCCAAATTCGTCGGCATGATTCCAGACGGGCTCCCTCCTCAAAATACAGGCACACCACAGAATACTGTGACCACTGCTGCAACAAATCTGATCGCAAGCCCGCCTGAGGCCGCCGCCACTCAGAAAAACGCACTTCATCCCCAAAGCAGCATCCCTCCCTCATCCACTGTTTCCTTATCGGTCGGGTCCAAAGTTTCCGCGACTATTCTTACCCTAACGCCTACATTTTCACTTTCCCCTGGCCAAATAACCAGCCTGCAAAACCATACATCCGGTACTCTAAACCAAGGTGTGATCGACGCAGGCGGGCAACGTCCTAACCTTTCCCCTATCACTCAACAACGTAACGTGTTGAGTCCATCAACTGGTCAAGGACAGCAAACGTCATCTCAGCCGCCCGCGCCCACGTCAATCAATCCTGTTGGTCCAGTTTTGCTTCGACATGCTCCTGGCGAGGAGTTTCAGGTTACCATCCAGTCCATATCTCCACCGACACCGGGCCGGGCAACGGTCTCCAGCACCATCCAACCGCAGCCTTTTCTACCCGGATTAACACTCACCGGCACCGCAATTGCACAGCCCCACGTGTCAGGTGTTACACTCAGCCTGCCCGGCACAACGATCAGGATCCCGTCACAGTCGCCAGTTCCTGCAGGCACCGAGATTGTTGTAAAGGTCGAGAGCTTCCCGCAACCGCCTTCGTCTCCCACAATCGCTCTGAGTCCGAATTTACGAGAGGGTATGGTATTCAACCAGCAATGGCCCGGGCTCGAAGAGAGTTATGAAACGCTCAAGGAAATTGCCCCTGCTGTGGCACAACAACTTGCCGATCGTATCCTACCACAACCCAACGCCAGACTTACGTCGACGGCTCTGTTTTTTTTGAGTGCCCTTCGTGGAGGGGATATTCGGAGCTGGATTGGCGAACATGCCATCAAAATTCTCGGAAAATTGAAACCGGATCTACTTCGACAGCTCACCGGCGAGTTTCGTGTACTTGGCGGCATGGATGAAGAAGGTGCTATTGCAACAAGGACGGCGGATTGGCGCGCAACGTTGTTGCCAATGCTCACAGGCGACAGTATCGAGCACATCCGTCTTTATACGAGATACTTTGAAGATCAAACTCGCGCCGAAGGGAAGGACGGCGAAACCCCATCAGATAGCCGTTTCCTGATTGATGTTACGTTGAGCAACATTGGAAGAATTCAATTGGATGGGATGGTTGGCAAACAGGAGAAACGGCTCGATATGATTATCAGAACCTCACAACCGCTACCTAAAAAGGTTCGTTCTGACATGATGGATATCTTCGAATCAGCGAATGACATTGTTGGCTTAAATGGAGCGATGACGTTTCAAGCGGCCCCGGACGTGTTTGTTGAGTTTTCACCTGAAACCAGCCAGAGTCCGGACCGTTCCGGGGTTATCGTATGACAGCCTTTGATCATCTGAGCGAGAGAGCACCAGTGCCCGCAGGGAAATCCTGAAACTGACCAGAAACCCAAAGCCACAGGCTGAATACATATTTGTTCTGAGTGGTATTATCCACCATGATGGGCAACCAGGATGGGACAATCAAGATATGCTCGCTCGTCTCAATAGTTTCTAACACGTTGTTGTTTCATCAAAATGGATATCACAACCCAACCTTCTGCTGTCGGTATGTGTCCGGAGCGATTGAATTCGATCCGAACGTGGGCGCGACACTACATTGATCAGGGAAAGTTGCCCTGCTGTATAACCGCCATTATGCGTCGGGGAGAGATGGTATTTGTCGACGCGCAGGGATACAGCAGCGTTGAAGATTCCACCCCTGTTTCCATGGATACCCTGTTTCGTATTTTCTCCATGACAAAACCCATAACAACCGTCGGCGCGATGATCCTTTACGAGAGCGCGCTGTTTCAACTGGATGATCCTGTTTCAGAATACCTCCCAGCACTAAAAGATATGTCGGTATTGGTCTCTGGCAATGGCGATGATCATATTGTTGAACCTGCCAACACACCGATAACAATCAAGCATTTGATGACGCACACCGCCGGGTTCACATACGCGTTCCTGGATTCAGAGTCACCACTCAATGAACAGTACATATCGAAGGACCTCGATTACAATTCGCAGGGTGCGCCTCTTTCCGAATGGATAGAGGACGTTGCTGCAACACCGTTATCCTTTCATCCCGGCTCACGTTGGAAATACAGCATTGCAACTGATGTGCTTGGGCACCTCATTGAAGTGATCGCCGGCCAACCGCTCGACGTTTTCCTCAAAGACCACGTGCTTGATCCGCTTGAGATGTCGGAAACTTCATTCTCCGTCCCTGACTCCTTGTCAGATCGTTTTGCCTCTCTCTATAAATACAAAACGGGCGATAGGTTTTCATTGTTGGAGAGCAAACAGGATTCTCAATTTCGCGGAGAGATTAAGCGCTTTCAGGGTGGCGGCGGCCTTGTATCCACAGCTTCCGATTTTCTTCGTTTTCAACAGATGATGCTGAATAAGGGATCGTTAGATGGTAACCGTGTTTTAGGTCGCAAAACGGTTGAATTCATGACGCAGAATCATCTCGACGGTGATCTCGCCAGTATGGGACAACCGAAATTCGGTGAGGTAAGTTTTAACGGCATTGGGTTTGGCCTCGGGGTTGCTGTCGTAATCGATCCTCCAAAAACCGACCTGCTTTCCTCCAGGGGAGAATACAATTGGGGTGGGGCCGCGAGTACAGCGTTCTGGAACGACCCGGCCGAGGAGTTAGCTGTGGTCTTCCTGACCCAGCTCTATCCATCGGATACCTATCCAATCAGAAGAGAACTGAGAGTTTTAGTGAACCAGGCAATTGTCGATTGAGGATAGAGCTATCCGGCTTTGTTGCGCCGAAACATCTGCAGGCCGACCTCATCAAGTTCTATCCGTTCGCGGCGGGCTATTTCTTCGGCCGCCTTGCGATCACGGATTTCCTGAGCGACCTCATATTTTTTGAGTTCTATGAACGACAGCCGAAGATTCTCTCTGGCCTCACCCACGGCCAACTCCATTTCTGCGATTGATTGTTTGATTTTCTCTCGACGATCAATAACAACTTCCGCGTAGGCACCATAGAGATGCCCCGCTTCTTCAGGATGATCCTTCGCGGTCTTCTGCTCCCTGCATAGTTCGTCTTCCAGGGCCTGAGCCTGGGCCTCAAGATTGTTCAGCAATCGAAGAAGTTCACCGAGTTTCCTCCGTTTCTCATCAACATCAAACTCATGAATTTGAATGAGATTGTGAAGGTCTCTAGCCATTTTTTTTACCTAATTCCCAACTTCTCTCAGTCATTACGCAGTTGCCTGGGCTTGTAATGTTGTATCGATTGCCGCAGACGGATCACCGGATTCTTCCGGTGTATTTTCTTCAGTCAAGGCTTCAGGCATGCTGATCCCCAATATCTTTGATAATGCTTCATACCCCTGTTCCAATGTTGAGACCTCATCTATTCCCTGAGACAAAAATTCTTCCAACATCGGATAATAGTGGATTGCCTCATCAATCGCGGGGTCGCTGCCACGACGATACGCCCCCAAACGAATGAGTTCTTCCATATCCTCGTATGTCGACAAAAGCATTCTCGCCCGCTGCACCAGTTCGTTCTCGTTATCGGAATTGCATCTCGGCATGGTACGGGAAACACTTTTATTCACGTTGATGGCGGGATATCGACCTCGTTCCGCGATTGCTCGATCAAGAACCACATGGCCATCCAGAATACCTCGCACGGCATCGGCAACCGGTTCGTTGTGGTCATCTCCTTCGACCAAAACGGTGAACAAACCTGTAATACTCCCCTCGTCATCCACGCCGGGTCCCGCGCGTTCCAGAAGCCTAGGTAGCTCACCAAACACCGACGGTGTATAACCTTTTGTTGCTGGCGGCTCACCAGTAGATAATCCTATTTCCCGCTGGGCCATTGCGAACCGTGTAACACTATCCATCAAACACAGCACATGGTTCTTCTGATCCCTGAAGTATTCGGCCACAGCCAAAGTCAGATATGCCGCCTGACGGCGAACCAACGGCGTTTCGTCCGATGTCGCAACGACGATCACGCTTCGCGCCAAACCCGCCTCACCCAGATCATCTTCGATAAATTCGCGGGCTTCCCTCCCACGTTCGCCAATCAATCCAATTACGTTGACCTCAGCAGTAGTACTTCGAGCCATCATTGAAAGAACGGAAGATTTACCGACACCCGATCCGGCAAAAATCCCCATGCGTTGCCCGCGGCAAACTGTCAGGAACGTGTTGAGTGCCCGCACGCCAACATCCATTTTACCACCTATCCGGCTACGAGTATGTGCCGGCAGTGGTTGATTGTGGATCAGGTACGGTCTTGTTCCATTCCCGATAGGGCCTTTACCGTCAACGGGCTCTCCAAACGCATTCACCACACGCCCGAGCCATGTTCCATCGGGGTAAATTGCCGGAGCAGTCGTGCTAATTTCGACCTGACAACCGAGCCCCACACCATCAAGTGATCCAAAGGGCATGGCGAGAGCTTTACCGTCTTTGAAACCCACCGCTTCGCAGAGCACCTGGTTTCCACCCCGGCCCATAATACGGCAGTAATCGCCAACAGAAAAATTGCCTTCAACGCCCCCGATCTCGACCAGCATTCCCAGAATCTGGGTGACATGACCATATACCCGATAATCGGGAATTCGGGCAATTTGATTGATGATTGTGCTGCCTACAACGCTCAAGAAAAAATCCCCGCCCTACATGTCAAAACCATGGTTGCGAATCGCTGATTCTGCTCGATTCGCCAATTCACCAAACCCCTCTGGTTTTACAAAATTATGAGCATAAAGTCTTTATGTAACATTAAAGCAATGATTTTAAAGACTTAGGGGCTTTTTTTACGATAAATCCAATGTTTTTTCGATGCGCTCTTGCACTAGAGTCCTGAGGAAATTAAGGTTAACAAATATTAACAGGAACTGGAGGGTCGAGAATGCGGGTCCTACTCGTAGAAGACGACGTCAATACAAAAGACAGCATTGAGCTTATGCTCAAATCAGCTGGAATGGTTGTTGATTCAACCGATCTTGGTGAGGATGGCCTGGAAATCGGCAAGCTCTATGATTATGACATAATCATTCTCGATATTATGCTCCCCGACATGGATGGTTTCGAGGTTTTGCGAAGATTGCGCGCCGCCAAAGTTCGTACTCCTGTACTCATCCTTTCCGGGCTTACAGAAGCCGAAAACAAGGTTAGGGGATTGGGCAGCGGCGCCGACGATTATCTTACAAAGCCCTTCAACAAGGATGAACTACTCGCAAGAATTCAGGCAATTGTGCGCCGCGCGGCAGGACATTCACAATCCATCATCGAAACAGGTCGACTGTCCGTCAATCTTGATGCCCAAACGGTGGAAGTCGATGGGCAATCGATACATCTCACGGGTAAGGAATACGGTATCCTTGAATTGCTGAGTCTACGGAAAGGAACAACTCTCACCAAAGAAATGTTCCTCAACCATCTCTATGGGGGCATGGACGAGCCCGAGCTGAAAATCATTGATGTGTTCATTTGCAAGCTCCGCAAGAAGCTCTCGAACGCGACCGATGGCGATAACTATATTGAGACCGTTTGGGGCAGAGGATACGCTTTGCGTGATCCGGAAGAGACCCGGCAAGCCATACAGGCTGAAGCAAGTTAAGATCGACGTCTAACTGTTCAAGAAAAACAGCCTTCGGGACTTACTGGTTTTTGTAGGCTTTTTACCGGGTTTTTCATGGACATCGCGAGCGAATATGGTTCCTGCCGGCTCAATGCCTCCATAACGGCGCCCGCTGGATCCTTAACCCAAGTTCGGAAATCAATTCATCCGCAGACGGCAGCCCGAGTTTTCTGGTAATTGGAACGCTTGAACTCTGTCACCAACAACAATGTATTAGAGCACCCCGACTTGAGCGAACTTTGCTTGTATTATCTCACCATCGAAAGGCTTCATAATGTACTCGTTTGCACCGGCGGCAATAGCTTCCTGAATGTGTTCTATATCATTTTCAGTTGTGCAGAAAACGACGGCGGGGTCCTCACCGCCAGGCGCTTCTCTGAGCTCTCTCAAAAACTCAATGCCGTTTTTGTTAGGCATGTTCCAGTCCAATAGAACCGCATCCGGCATTTTACTCTTGCACTGATCAATAGCTTCCTGACCGTCAGCCGCTTCCAGGATTTCAAAATCAAGTTCTTCGAGTATTTTGCGGGCAACCATCCTGATAGCACGTGAATCATCGACAATTAGGCAAGATTTCATGGTTCAGTTTTTCCTTCTGTTCATTTTTCTTTTTCCCTCAAGTGGAGAATCCGGTGTTTCTTGTCAAGTGTAGGTTTATAAGAATGTTCGACAGGATTATGATGACGCTATGATGTTGAAATCCAAGAAAACTTACAAGGACGTGCGTCTCGGAACCTGGATCAGGGCAAAAATGCTGCCAGCGTCACCCTACCTTCTTCTCCACCAGCTTCAAGGCTTCCCGATTCAGATTGAACAAGGCAGTTTGCATAATATGCCGCTACGTTTTTAGCCGAAATGGAATCCATTTCGGCCGCGCCAAGTAAAGCCGTACTTACATGGTCACGAAGGTTCGCCCCCAGCCCGGTGGCAACGCACGCCAAACCGATGCCGCCATCAATGGATTGAAGAGTAATACCGATTTGCCCACCACGCGGTAGAGATTCAACACCCGTTAAAAGCAAAATGAGTAGAATTTTTGCTGTCTGATGGGACAAAACATCGAAACTACTGGTTTCCCAATTCACTTTTATTTTATCAGTCGGCAGGATGCACATTGCCAGCTCCATTAACTGAGACAGAGACAGTTCCACCTCAGGCCCGCCGCCGTAACCGAAAACTGTTCTGAAAAACGCAAGCCTGGCCGATGCCTCATTCACGCTCCGCATCATCAAAGGCAGCACATCGGAACCCACATTTCCTCCGGGTTCTTCCTGCAATAGTTCGAGGGCCGAATTGATCGCGCCCACGGGTGAGATGAGATCGTGGCAGAGCCGGGAACACATAAGATTCGCCAATTTAATCGAGGGAAACTCATCCTTCATTCTTGGGAGACCTTATCTATCTAAATGCTCTTCGGTGTTGGAACCGATTCTAGAACTGATTCGGCTTTGGACAAATCCTCCTTTCGATTGATATTGAAAAAAGGATCAACAACAAACTCGTTAAACGCAAAATCCACAGTGAGCGTGTTATACTGTGCCGTCCATTTATCGATTTTCCGCACGCCTTCTTCAAGCATGGCAATGCGTAGTGCCTTGCTCAATCTCACCGGCCATATACTGAAAACCGGATGGGTACGCCCCGCTGATTCAGCGCAGATAATATCTGCGCCAACCTCTGCCTGACGTTGCAGCAATTTTGATACCATGTCGCTTGGAAAGAAGGGGGCGTCCGTTGCGAAGCTTGCTATCCACTCAACTTCAGGGCAATTGCGTTCCACCCACTCCATCCCTGTCAAGACACCGGCCAATGGCCCCGCATAACCGGCAATACTGTCAGCCTGAACCGGTAGACCGTATTTATTAAAACGGCTTTCATCACCATTTGCGTTTAAAATCAGCCGGCTTACCTGCGGTTTTGCTCGATCAATCGCATGGTGCAGCAGCGTTTTGCCGCCAAGTTCGTTTAATGGTTTATCGCCACCCCCCATCCTGCGGCCCCTCCCGCCCGCCAACAATACGCCGACAACTGGAACAAACGGCTCGGTAATCATAATCCACCTTTAAACATCGAATTCAATTCGATGATCGCCGGCCAGCGCAATAAAGCGTTTCCCCTTGGCGCGACCGATCAGGGTCAGTCCCACCTTGTTGGCAAGTTCGACTCCCCACGCGGTAAACCCCGACCGGGAAATCAGAACGGGAATTTCCATTTGAACCGTTTTTATGATCATTTCACTGGTCAGACGACCAGTTGTATAAAATATCTTGTCCCGACCAGATAGTCCGTTCATGTGCATGTATCCGGCAATTTTATCAACCGCATTGTGACGACCGACATCTTCCATATACAACAACACACGATCTTTTTCACAAAGCGCACAACCGTGTATTGCGCCGGCCTCGAGATACAGGCTGGGCATCGTGTTGATATCGTGGAGTAGCCTATACAACCAGCTCAACTTCAGGATTGCGTTCTCGTTGAGATCAATCGTGTCGAACTTCTCCATTACATCGCCAAACACTGTTCCCTGGGCGCACCCCGAAGTTAGTGTTTTCTTTCGTAACTTGTCTTCAAAGTCTGTCTCTGATGGCGTGCGGACAATAACCGCATCCACATCTTCAACATATTCGACTGCCGTTATGACATCTTCCGGTCCCAACATGTTTTGATTGGCGAGATATCCTACCGCCAGGTATTCAGGAAAATCCGCAATAGTCATCATCGTCACGATTTCTCGACGATTGAGATAAAGGGTCAGCGGCCTTTCAACTGTTACGGCGGTATCAACCCTTGCCCCGTCCTGATTGACGCCGGTGACGCTCTGAGTCAGTCGAGGGTCTTTTGGGTTGGGACAGACCAGGGGCATCTTCAATGCGTCCAAACCTTCTTGATGTGTTTTGTTTCGCATGTTCACATCCCTGCTCACGTTCACTCGGTCGAAACGGAATTCATATGCCAGACCGATAAGCCCTTGTTATAGTGGCAACATTATTCCCTAAACTGTTAGCGTCAATTTTACCATGACGGATTTTCTTACGGCCCTTGCGTCTGCTCTTGATCTGGTAATCCATTTGGATCCGGACCTGTTAGAGATTGTATGGCTTTCCTTGAATGTCAGTCTTTCCGCATTGATACTGGCAACGGTGATCGGTTTGCCACTTGGTGCCGCTCTTTCCGTTTTCAGGTTTCCAGGGCGCCTGGGGATTACAGTTGTGCTCAACGCTCTCATGGGGTTGCCACCCGTCGTTGTAGGATTGGTGGTTTATCTTTTGTTGTCCCGTGCAGGCCCGTTTGGCGTATTGGGGTTATTGTACACACCAACGGCAATGATCATCGCACAAACATTGCTGATAACCCCCATAATTGCTGCTTTAACGCGTCAGGTCATCGACGATCTTTGGCAAGAGTACCAGCAACTGCTTCGCTCTTTTGGTGCCCGCCCTCTACAGGCCTTACCAACCCTTCTGTGGGACGGGCGATTTTCCCTGATTACCGTTTTATTGGCCGGTTTTGGACGAGCATCCGCAGAAGTGGGGGCCGTTATGATTGTGGGTGGCAATATTGATCATGTTACGCGTGTTATGACCACAGCTATCGCGCTTGAGGTATCCAAAGGTGATTTGTCACTGGCTCTTGGCCTGGGTATCGTGCTGATTGTCTTATCGGTCATCGTCAACGGTACGGTTTTCGCCGTCAGGTATTTTTCGGAGGTCCGGTACGGATGACCGATATATCCTCCGAAAAACGAACGATCCTGCCATTGCTGCTGGAATCCGTTTCTTATGCCGTCGATAACCTTCGATTGATCAAGGATTTTGCATGCGAATTCCAACCAGACCGTAGATATGTGATTATCGGTCCCAATGGCGCTGGGAAAAGCCTCCTGCTGAAGCTTTGTAATGGTTTAATCGAACCAACGGAGGGGCAAATTTCCTGGTTAGGCCCGTCAACGTCATACGATGAATCAGTCATTCGTCGTCGCCAGGCCATGGTGTTTCAACGTCCGGTGATGCTTAGACGATCGGTTGCCGCAAATATCGAATATGCCCTGAAGTTTCAGGATATCCGGCCAAGAGACCGCAGAGAAATCATTCAGGCAGTTTTAAAGCGAACGGGGTTACGTAGGCGTGCTGAGCAACCTGCACGGATTTTATCCGGTGGAGAACAACAGCGTCTGGCACTGGCGCGTGCCTGGGCAACATCACCGGAAATCCTGTTTCTGGATGAACCGACAGCGAACCTGGACCCGGCAGCAACGCATGTCGTTGAAGACATCATTCGAGCCATTCATGAGTCCGGGACGACGATTGTCATGACATCCCATGACCTGGGGCAGGCAAAACGAACCGCCGACGAGATTCTGTTTCTTCACAGGGGACGATTGCTTGAGCAGGCACCAACAGAACAGTTTTTCGAAAACCCAAGGAACGATCTCGCACAAGCATTCATTCGCGGCGAGCTCCTGTGGTGGACGCGAAAATCGAAAGGCGCGCGTAACCATACACCCGCGCCGCCAAAATGAGCACACAAACAGACTATCGGCTGGTGTTGTCTGGTATTTTCCTTAACCTTGGAAAGGTGCAGTAGGTGTCCATTTTACCTGCTCTACCAACGCGGCAAACTCTTCTTGAGCGAAAACATGACCACAGACCATGCAGCTTACAACCACCCGGTTCGCACTGTCTTCAGCATATTCGCCGGCAAAAGAATTTTGCGATTCACCACACATAGGGCATGGAACAGGAGGAATATCTGACATTTGGTGCCTTGATCATTTTTACAAGAGAAGTAACCTTCATTACCCAGAGCATTTCAAGCACTTCCTTGGGTAAAAAAACCCGTCAGATGAGTACAGACAACACAAACGAATCTGCCTGGATTGTCGGTATATCACCGCCCAAGACTCGACAGGGCTACCTGCTATCGGGGTTTCTCGCCCTTGTGGGATTGTCCTTCATTTTTTGTTTTGACAATGAGTCGGTCGATGCTGCTATGATTGGTTATCTGCAACTCGGATTTGCGGCCCTTGTACTTGCCATGGCCTATCGAACCAGCGCTCAATCAAAGGAGCTTCTGGTTATCGATAACACGGGAATATGGTACAGAGATTGGCGTATACCCGTTATCCCGTGGGCAATGATCTCGCGCGCATCCGTTGCCGGGTCGAGAATCAAGGCCTCCCTGGACATCACCATTGAAAATCCCGATCAACTGCTGGCGCGGTTGCCTGAAAATGAAAGAAAGACATTCACCCGAAATACTCTGGTCAAATTGCCCGCGATCAGCATCCCGGATGGTGCAGTTTCAGCCAGCCTTCAGGACATTTTGGTCGAGATCGAGAAACACTCTGGATAACTCAGTTTCCAAGACAATTTGGAGTTTCTATTGTTTTTGACAGTTCCGGACCTATGTGAAACCCTAAACTTCGTGCAAGCTAAACGGTCGAAGAATACTCATGCGAGAAATGGTTGATCCCTTTGGACGGCATGTATCTTACCTGCGCGTATCGGTCACCGACAGGTGTGACTTTCGCTGTACGTATTGCATGGTGGAAGATATGCAGTTTTTGCCTAAAAAGGATTTACTGACGCTCGAGGAACTGGACCGCCTGTGCTCGACTTTTGTTGCAAAAGGCGTCAAAAAACTGCGCCTGACAGGCGGCGAGCCTCTTGTTCGGCGCGGTATCATGACATTGTTCAAAACCCTGGGCCGCCATTTGGAATCCGGCGCATTAGAAGAACTAACCCTGACAACCAATGGCAGCCAATTGTCGCGGTATGCTGTGGATCTTGCGGCGTGTGGTGTCCGCCGGATCAATGTTTCACTTGATACGCTAGAGCCGGACAAATTTCGTGCCCTGACCCGCCGCGGCGACTTCCATCAGGTTATGGAGGGAATTCGCGCCGCGAAACAAGCTGGTTTAAGTATTAAAATCAATGCTGTCGCGCTGAAAGGCATAAACCAACAAGAAATCCCCCACATCATCCGATGGTGTGGCAACGAAGGTTTTGCCTTCACATTAATCGAAACCATGCCCATGGGCGAAGTGGAGTACCACCGCGGCGATCATTATCTACCCTTGTCAGAACTCAGAACCGAACTGGAATCGATGTTTACATTACGTGATAGCCCGTTTCGCACCGGCGGTCCGGCACGATATGTTGACGTGCTCGAAACCGGAGGGAAACTGGGATTTATCACACCCATGACGCATAACTTCTGCGAAGGATGCAATCGGGTTCGCGTAACATGCACAGGAACATTGTACATGTGTCTTGGACAAGACGATGCCGCAGATTTGAAAACCCCGCTTCGTGCCAGTGAAGGCAATGATCTTCTGAGCGACACTATTGATGAAGCCATTGGCCGTAAACCAAAAGGTCATGATTTTGTGATCGATCGCGATCATGGGGGACCGTCTGTTATGAGACACATGAGTGTTACGGGCGGCTGATCACACCGAGATGACAGGAGATCACCGTGACCGCAAAGTCTCTCGGTTTTGTTGCCGCAAGAAGTGGTGAAGCGCAGGACGCCCTAAGCCGTCTCAAATCGCTTTACGATCATGTTGCTCCGGACAATGCCGACGTCGTTGTGGCTCTGGGCGGCGATGGTTTTATGCTCCGCACCATTCATGCCTACCTCAATCAGCGAAAACCCGTTTACGGAATGAATAGAGGCTCCGTTGGTTTCCTGATGAACGCTTATGACGAAACAGACCTTCTGGATCGAGTTTACACTGCGGAATCTGTGGATTTGCGAGCCTTGAAAATGGAGGCTCGCGACATTCATGGCACCTCCCATCACGCGATTGCCATAAACGAAGTTTCTTTGCTAAGAGCCGATCACCTAGCGGCAAAGCTGCGCATCCGGGTTGATGGTATTGAGCGAATGAGTGAACTTATCTGCGACGGCGCGCTGGTTGCCACGCCTGCCGGATCAACCGCATACAATGCTTCCGCACACGGCCCTATCGTACCGATTGGCGCAGAATTACTTGCTCTGACGCCGATCAGTTCCTACCGACCACGACGTTGGCGGGGTGCTCTTTTACCTCAACGCGCAGAAGTCATGATTGACGTTCTTGATAACAGGCAACGTCCGGTGAATGCCGTTGCAGATTACCATCAGGTTTGCAATGTAGAATCGGTTACGATTAGCCAGGATACAGAATCCTGCGCAACACTTCTTTTCGACCCTGAGCACGATCTGGACGAACGCATTATCAAGGAACAGTTTCTGCCGTAACACCTTCCAGCGACGTTCCGGAAGATTGGTCTAGAGCGTTATGCCCTAAACGTACTCTTTTACGATTAGTGCTTACGTTACTGATTGGAACCGCAGGGGGATGGTTCCTCAGTCTGTTAAAGTTCCCACTGGCCTGGATGTTGGGCGCGATGATTGCAACGACAATCTGCGCAATGGTGGTGTTACAATCCTGCAACGACCAATGCGCTTGCGAACCATCATGATGGCCGTCTTCGGTGTCATGCTAGGCAGCGGGTTCACACCGTCCATTCTGAGCCGTCTTCAGGAATGGATCAGCACAATCACAGCCATGACAATCTTTGTCGGAATCGTCACGGTTACTGGTTTGTGGGGGTTACGCCGTTTCATGAACCTTGATACAACGACGACCTACTTTTCCGCTGTCCCGGGTGAGATCAACGATATGACCATTGCTGGCGGGGAAACAGGGGGTGACGAAAAAACCATTGCCCTCGTTCACTCGCTTCGCATTCTTCTGACGGTTCTCATTATTCCGTTATGGTTTCGCCTCTTTGAAGGTATCGTAACAACTGATACGTTTCCGACGGGGAGCACACCAGGCAATATCAATTTCGAAGACATCTTATTGCTTACAGCATTGTGGATCGCATTCGCCCCCGGAGGGTTGGCGGAAATGGCAATGATCAGCCTGGTTTTGGGGGCTGATCCCGCATTTGTTGCCACCCACCACCTCTATAGAGTAATCCTCCTGATCATCGTCGCCCCAGTGATCTTTCAATTGATCAAAAAGCGGTTTGATCTCTAATTCTTCTGGTGAGCCGCCCCGACAGCATCGCAAATAGAATGGAAACCGTCCCGCTCCAGACAGTGTAGCAATCCCGCCAAAATCTCAGGAACCAGCCCCATGCCTTTATAGACCAGAGCAGTATAGAGCTGCACCAGAGAGGCCCCGGCCCTGATTTTCGCGTAAGCGCTTTCGGCATCGTCGATACCACCAACGCCAATGATTGGAACTGAGCCCCCCGTCAAATGATACATATCCCGGATAATCTCGGTAGAAGTATCCTTGAGCGGGCGACCGCTTAATCCGCCTGCTTCGTCAGCACGCATGTCCTTCAAACCATTGGGGCGAGTTATGGTTGTATTGGTGGCAATCAGTCCATCTACGCCGGTACTGTCGATGATGGATGCAATATCAGCCTTGTCCTCTTCCGTCAGGTCGGGCGCGATTTTAAGTAACAGAGGAGGCTGTTTGTCACCACACGTCTGAACCAAAGCCTCCCGGACAGAATTCAACAAGGCCTCTAAAGGCTCTCTACCCTGCAAAGCCCTGAGCCCCGGTGTATTGGGTGAGGAAACATTGATCACGATATAGGATGCATAGGGCGCCAATTTTTGGGCACCTATGACATAGTCAGCGGTAGCATCCTCCGTTTCCTTGTTCTTACCGAGATTGATCCCGACGATACCTTTCTGGAATTTGCGCTTCGAAAATCGCGCGGCCGCTGCATCGGCGCCAAAACTGTTGAACCCCATCCGATTTATGACAGCACGGTCTTCCCGCAGACGAAACAGGCGCGGTTTTGGGTTCCCGTATTGTGGCCGTGGCGTGATTGAGCCCACCTCGACAAACCCGAAGCCCTGAGACAAAAGGGCATCTGGCACCTCCCCGTCTTTGTCAAACCCAGCAGATATTCCCAGTGGATTGGGAAAAGTTATCCCCCACAGCTCGGTTTCAAGAGAGGGATGCTTTACAGGCTTCTGCGTCGGTACAAGCCCCCACTTCAGTGCCTTTACAGTTATCTTGTGTGCGGTTTCCGGATCAAATATTCGAAGTAGCGGGCCAAGCCAGTCATAGAAGCCGCTCATGAATTATCGTCCGGATTGCTGCCGGGGAAGTCAGACGGAAACACATGGAGTCCTGCCGCCCCCAGGTTAAGGGCGTCCGTTCTAATCACGGATTCTCTAGTCAATGGTCCGTACAGGTGCGGAAACAACTGTCCCCCTCGCGATTTTTCCCACTTCAGGGTTGCGCCCCGGATAAGCGTTGGATCAACCCACAACAGGACGAGATTGTCTTGTCCCGCCCGATGCCTGGCGGCACTTTCTTTAATCTGTGCCGCAGTTGAAAAATGGATAAATCCATCAGCAATATCCTGAGAGGAGCCATAATATTGCGCGCGTTCAGTAGCGGATTGCCATTCGTCGGACCGACACATGTGGTAAATAATCTGGTCGCGGTTCATGGTTTGCACCCTACCTGATCCGGTACTTGGCCGACAAGCGTAGGACAGTGAGAAAATGACGGAAACCCTGGACAGCAACGCGTCTGTTAACCTTTTGGTTACACCCCCTCGCAAAATCCTGAAAAAAATGTAGGCTTGCAATCTGGAGGCAGAAAATAACAGCCCGAAACGCATAAAAACAACGGACAGGGAAGGTTGTGGTTGACATCGCCGCCACACAAACTTTGGGGTTTGCCGCCAATGCCCGACAGGCATTGGACGATTTTTCTAAACCTGCGCTAGAGACCACGATTCTCAGTCCGGATACGACGAGGCTCCGAAACATCGCGCCCATTCAGAACCCGGCAAGACTCGCACTGCCCGATGGTTTGGGGACACTCGGCACCTCGGCAAAACCCGCTGATATCAGTATTGATGATGCACGTGCCCTCCTGAACAATGCTCTGAGCGCGGCTTACAAAATCAGAGATGCCCTGGAGTCGCTGTCCGATTCTGTGAAGATTGCCGCGGCAACCAGTCTCACAGCTTCAATTTCTGGCATCGCACCTGACGGAACACGATTGTCCGGTATTAACATTCAGGCTTCTGCAACGAGGATTACAGATGCCATCGACACTCTCGTTGCCAACACATCTGTTGCCGGTGTCAACTTGATATCCAATTCCTCTCGCCCGATCAGAATCCAGACATCCGATTTTGGTGGGCGGGTGAGTGTTAATCCGCAACCGTTGGATTCAATCGGATTAAACATTCAGAATCTCGACACCGTGAACCGTGCCGATGCACAGAATTCTCAATATCGCCTGGATATCGCCGTGGCAACGACACTTACCCGAATATCGACACTGGAGACCCTGGCCAGCACACTCCGATTCAATTCGATTATAGATCGAAATCTGTCCAACGCTCTTGCGTCGGGTGATGGCCTCAGTTCCCGGGGGTTTCTGATCGACGTAAACGCCTGAAATCAATCCTGTGCAGCCGTTATAATTATTTCGACCAGCAATTCTGGTGCGGCTAGTCGGGCCTCACCACATGCGCGTGCCGGTGCATGACCAGGTTCAACCCAGGCATCCCAAACACTATTCATTTCTGCAAAATCGGTCATATCGGCGAGCCAGATAACCGCCTGAAGAATTCGCGATTTGTCGCTGCCGACATCCGCCAAAAGACGATCAATCTTATCCAAGATCGTCCGGGTTTGATCAGCGACGGACTCGTCGCTGTTGCCGACCTGGCCTGCAAGATAAACCGTGTCATTATGGATGACGACCTGGCTCATGCGTGTAGCGGTTTCCAGTCGTGTAATGGTCATGGTTTTTTGCCTATCTCAGACTCGAAAGATTAGCGATGATCATATCGTTTTCGCGCCTGATAGCATCTGCGTATCTTTGCGCCTCTTCTTCATTGTGGGCGGCGCATCGGCGCGCAGCATCCACGGCTCTGTGCTGTCCTTCCAGCAAGGCCTTAATGACAGCCTTTTCAACGATCCCGGCAACCTGTTCACTTTGTTCATCCGTGAGTTTGTTCATGAGCAGGCCGTTGATCCCTGTTGTTGCTTCTTCAGCAATCTCTGTCAGATTTTTCATTGTCTTGTCTCTCTTTTATTTACGCCGAGGGTTCATAGTAGGTCAGAACAAGGATTGTGGACACAATATAATCTCGCATCGTAACAATTTTGCCCCAGACGGCTGGCATTCACTCTCCAGTGGACGTATTTTTGGGCGGCATTTGCGTAATGCCACAGCACTCGAGGACAGAACGTGGTTTCGACTTTGTTTCGCTGGTTGGAAAACTTCAGAGGACCCTTCCCTCCGGAAGAACCAGGCATGCCGCCAACCTCGTTTTTCAAGTTTATCGTTCACTATGCCCGACCTTTCTGGCCGCTTCTGCTGGCCAGTTCAACGCTGGCAACCGTTATCGCGATACTGGAAGTCTATCTGTTTTCCGTTGTTGGCGATGTTATTGATCTTTTGGCTACCACCGACCCCGAAGCTCTGTGGACGGAACACGGTGGTTTCCTGATCTGGATGTCGGTACTTGTTGTTATCGCGATCCCTGTTTTGAAATTTTATTACGAAGCCGTCATACACCAGGGCATGATGGGCAATTTTGCCATGCGCATTCGATGGGAAGCCCATCGGTATCTGTTGCGTCAGAGCGTTTCTTTTTTTCAGGATGATTTTGCCGGTCGCATTGCGACCAAGATGATGCAGACCGCACTGGCCGTTCGTGACACCTGTATGCGGTTTACCGAAGTATTTCTCTACGTTTTCGTCTATTTCACCGCCGCCGTTTACATTTTTGCCGAGAGCGATATCCGCATGACAGCTCCCATGCTGATCTGGCTAACAGGGTATCTTATCGCCCTCTGGTACTTCATCCCGAAACTTCAACGGGTTTCCATGGAACAGGCGGATGCCCGCTCCGTTGTCACCGGACGGGTGGTCGACAGTTACTCAAACATCAATACGGTAAAGATGTTTGCCCATGCTGATCTGGAAGACGCTTACGCACGGGATGGCATGGAACTTTTCCTCGATACCGTCTATCGACAGATGAGGCTTTCAGCTGTTCTCGTCAGTATTCTCAACACTATGAATGGTGTGCTGTTTTTTTCCGTGTCTGCAATGGGAATTTGGCTTTGGAGCGAGGGTTCGGTAACAGCGGGAGCCATTGCCTTCTCAATGGGGCTGGTTTTCCGTTTACAGGGTATGTCGCAGTGGATTCTGTGGGAAGTCGCCCGTCTGTTTGAAGACATCGGTGTTGTTCAGGACGGAATCGAAACCATTGCCCGGGAGCAGAAAATTATTGATACGCCAGGCGCTGAACCACTGAAAACGCGGGACGGTAGCATTATCTACAACGGCATCAGCTTCAATTACGGCAAAGATCGTGCGGATATAAAACAAGGCGTTATCGATGACCTTTCCCTGACCATCGAACCCGGTCAGAAGGTTGGTCTGGTTGGTCGGTCGGGGGCGGGTAAATCCACTCTGGTGAGCCTTCTGCTTCGGTTTTACGATCTGGAAAAAGGCGAAATTCTCGTCGATGGAAAGAACATTGCGAATGTGACCCAGGATAGCCTGCGGGCCAATGTTGGCATGGTAACGCAAGATTCATCGCTTCTTCACCGTTCGATCTTTGAAAACATCCGCTATGGCAACCCTGATGCGACGATGGACAATGTGATCGCTGCGGCAAAAAAAGCGCATGCTCATGACTTCATACTAGCGTTAGAAGACCTTTGGGGTCGAACAGGCTATAATGCTCATGTTGGCGAGCGAGGCGTCAAACTCTCAGGCGGTCAGCGTCAACGTATAACCATAGCCCGCGTATTGTTGAAAGATGCGCCGATTCTGGTTCTGGATGAAGCCACCAGCGCTCTCGATTCGGAAGTTGAAGCCGCTATTCAGGATAGCCTGTTCAGCTTGATGGAAGGAAAGACGGTGATCGCCATCGCGCACCGATTATCGACAATTGCGGCCCTGGATCGTCTCATTATCATGGATGAAGGCCGCATTGTGGAAGACGGCACGCATGAATCCCTGCTTGAAAACGGTGGGTTGTACGCGGAACTCTGGAACAGACAGTCAGGCGGCTTCCTCGCCCCGGATGATGCTGAGGATAATCAGACAGCCTCGGACCGCAGCGATGTAAAAACTATCTCACCCGCGTAATCGTCTTTATCTTTCCTACTAATCGCCCGGATCGTTCGGCGACCTGTCGATCCTGTTCTTCCAGGGCGACACGGGCCAGCTCATCAGGGTGCTCGCCGAAAGGGCTTTCGAGAAGATCGCTGGAAATCTTGCGATTGGAGCTCAGGGTTCCATCTTCGTATTCCACGTTGAACAGGATTGTTCGAATGCGGGTTTGCGGCTTTCTGCGGGCCATGGAAACCTCCTGTCTGATATCGTGGTTACACTTTCGACGGCAGACTTCTACAACCCGTTCAGAAAAATCTCAAGAGAGTCATTCAGGACGCCCCCTGTCCTTGACCTGTCGCATTTACGAGACACGCCATGTTGCCGTACGGATGCTTGTTTTCATGCATCAGTTGATGTGCATGACCGATTTCGTCAAACGTATAGGTGCCCGACAAGCATGGGTCCACTTTACCGGCCATAACCAATTCGTTTACCGCGGCGGCTTGTTCATCGTTTGACAGATGGCTGCCCTGAAAGCGCTTCTGCATCATCCAGTGGTATCGCAGATCCATGGTGATGTTGTAACCAGTGGTGCCCGCGCAAATCACAATCATACCACCAGTGTCGCAAACGAATCCGGAGGTGGGCAACGTGGATTCGCCGGGGTGTTCAAACACGATTTTCGGATTTTTACGCGCGCCCAGGGCATCCCAAACGGCTTTACCGAAAGACCGAGCACCCTGCATCCAGGTTCTCCAATCATCGCCGGTGGTATCGGGCATCTGTCCCCAATGATCGAAATCGTTCCTGTTGATGACTCCCACAGCGCCTTTTTCCAGGCAAAAATCACGTTTGCTTTCATCGGAAATCACGGCAACGGGCAGACCGCCCTGTGCGGCAGTAATTTGCAAGGCCATACTGCCAAGACCGCCCGCCGCGCCCCAAACGAGAACAGCATCACCCTCTTCAACCACATTGGGATTCCAGCCCATGAGCATTCGGTATGCCGTAGATGCACAAAGCAGATAACATCCCGCCTGTTCCCAGGTCAGGTGTTTGGGTTTCGGTTGCAATTGGTGGGATTGGGCTCTGGCAAACTGACAATAGCTCCCATAGTTGGTCTGGTAACCCCAGATCCGCGTAGATGGTGCCAACATTGGGTCTTTACCGGACAGCACCCAGGGATCATCCGGCGCCCACCAACCGCTATGGATAACAACCTCATCGCCAATCTTTACACTGGTAACCTCGGACCCGACCGCCCAGACAATACCGGAACAATCGCTGCCCCCGGCGTGGAAATCTTCCGGCTCACCTTTCTTCTGGCGGTCCTTGATAACATCCACGGGATATCCCAAAGCCGCCCATACGTTGTTATAGTTAATGCCTGTTGCCATTACGTAGACGAGGACATCTTCAGGCGCCATTTCGGGAACCGGAATAACTTCGCGCTGCCAGGCATCTTTTGGCTCACCAAAACGATCCTGGCGGACCATAAAAGCGTGCATATTCTTTGGAACGACACCGAGTTCGGGGCGTTCTCCAAGGGCGACGAGATCAGGGACTTGATTGGACATGACAGGCGTATTTCCTTTGAATATTAGCTGACGTCCGTGCTGTTTTTTCTTGGTTTTCACTATTTGTCAAACAAATAGTGAAATATGTTTATTCCTGTGTTACACAGCTCTTAATGACCGTTTCGTACAAACCTATCGTCACGCAAAGCGTTGCGCAGCAGATTGCGCAACAGATTGAGGCTTCGATCACCGATGGATCACTGAAGGCCGATGAAAAATTGCCAACGGAAGAAGCGCTCGCCAAACAATTCGAAGTATCTCGACCAACGATCCGGGAAGCCTTGAAAAGGCTGGCGGCGAAAAGCCTGATCCGCTCGCGTCGTGGGCCGAGCGGGGGAACCTTTGTCAATCTTCCGCGGCAGGAAGAACTGGCGGATGATTTAAAATCTTCTGTCGCGCTGATGGTCAGCCTCGGAGGTTTTGACCTTTCAGATATAGCGGAAACCCGCCACGAACTTGAGTTGATATGTGCAAGATTGGCGGCGAATCGTCGCGAGGCTGCCGAACTCCACCGTATGGAAGCTGAAATTCTGATGCAAAAGGACTCTTCGATGAGTGACGAGGAATTCTGTGCCTCGGACGTCCGGTTCCATCGCGCCCTGGTCGATGCGACACATAATCCTGCCCTCCAGTTTCAGATGTTTACTGTTATTGAGGCACTACAGCCCGTGGAAAATCTCGTTATCTTCAGGTTCCGTGAGCGAAGCAGAATTGTTCGGTATCATGAAACCCTGTTACAGGCCATTCGCGATAGTGATGTCGGTGCCGCTGAAGATGCGATCAATGATCTGATGGATTATCTGCGGGAACGATTTGCCCAAGCACAGGCCTATCGGGCCGGCAAACCCTGATTAGCTTCGCGTTACCTTCTGAACACGAAGCTCCTCTTCTGACACCACATGTCCCCCGTGTTTGTTTGTAATCCGGAATCCGTGCAAACAGACGACAATAACACTGGATATCAGCATCGCCTGCTATAGGCCCATCCCGCTACACCCCGGCGGTTATAAAGGCATCACATCTGGCAGCGGGCGGATATGGAGGACGCAAAGCCGCACCTGCTCTATCTGCCGCCTTATAGCCTGGATTTCGACCCCACCTCTCGGTGAATGCTCTGCATTCATCTGTCGGTCAGTGATCGAAATGGCCTTTTCAAAGCTCAAGGCTCTGCTGCGAAAAGCCGCCCGAAGGCTCAAGACCCTGAACGGCATGACGCCATACGAATACATCTGCAAGACCTGGACAAATGAGACGGAAAGATTCAGACTCAATCCGATCCATTAAATGCCGGGACTAAACACCTATTATATCGGACGGCTTCTTAAGCACGGATTAGCCCTTGTCTACCCAGATAATAAATTTTCAACCGTCGTTTTCGACAGATTCGTGAACCTTCCATGATGTTTTGGTGAAGGACCGGGCGTTTTGTAAAAGAGACTGTATTGTTCCGTGCGAGGGCCTGCCGGTACGGCGATATCCGCGGCGGGCTAGCTTTGGACCCTGCAATCTGATGATTGGCTGATGATTGGCCTATGATTGTTTAGCCCGCTTCCAACCCCAGGCAGAAACCACCATTCCCATCCGCGATGACCACTTAATCGGCCCTTGTGACCATCACATCAACAGGCCTCCGGATTACCTTATGGCCCCGTGGTTGATCTGAACCGTAGATTGTTGCGCGTGAGATCGTCGACACGCCGGCAGCCCATAAGACGCATACCGCGCACGATCTCGGCCTGCATCAACTCCAACGCGCGTTCCACCCCGTCCTGTCCCGCCGCGGCAAGAGGGAACAGGTAAAATCGACCGCCACCCACCGCTTTCGCACCCAAAGACAAGGCTTTCAAAACATGAGTGCCGCGCTGTACGCCGCTGTCCATGAGAACGTCGATCTTGTCTCCGACCGCATCGACAACCTCTGCGAGCTGATCGAAAGGCGCTCTCGAGCCGTCCAGTTGACGCCCGCCATGGTTCGATAAAATGATGCCGGTACAACCGATGGAGACCGCCTTTCGGGCATCTTCGACGCTCATTATTCCCTTGAGGCAAAATTGCCCGTCCCAGAGTTTGACCATCTCCTCGACGTCGCGCCAACTCATGGAGGGGTCGAGCATTTTCGTGAAGTATCGACCGATGGAAAGAGCCCCGCCGCTCATATCTATGTGGTTGTCCAATTGCGGCAGACTGAAACGCTCATGGGTCACATAGTTGAGTCCCCACATGGGCTTGAGGGCAAACTGCATCATGCCGCCAAGTGTCAGCCGAAAGGGAATGGAAAAACCGGTTCGCAGGTCACGTTCCCGGTTGCCGCCGGTGATGCTGTCAACGGTCAGCATCATTATGTCAACACCGGCGTCCCTTAGGGCGTAGACTCATAAGAGCCATATGACGATTGCTGCGATGTGTGCGGCTGCGAGGAAGTTTCCCGGACATCTGAAGGTGCGCGGGCTGAGTTGCCGCCAGTCCTTGAGCCGGTTGAACATGCGTTCGACGATGTTCCGTGTTTTGTAGAGCTCAATGTCGTATGCGCATTGGATTGTCCGGTTCTTGCGGGGCGGGATGCAGGGCTTTGCCTCCATATCCGTCAACCAGTCCCGCAGGTGGATGGCATCATATCCCCGATCCACAGTGACCGTTGTTCCTTTGGTGACATAGGGCTCAAGGCATTGACGGGCATGCGCAATATCGGCCTTGTTGCCTGCGCTCACGTGCAGATGCACGGGCCGCCCCCGGCCATCGCAGACCAGATGCAGCTTCGAATTCAGCCCGCCTTTGGTCCTGCCGATAGCGCGCCCGCCACGGGTCTTTTTTTTAACACCATTGGCAGCGATACGGTGGGCTTTGACGCGGCTCGCATCAATCATCAGCGGGCTCAAGTCGGCGGCGCCTTCCCGGATGCGCAATCCTGTCTCAGCATGGCCGCAGCCAGGCTGAGACACATCGCTGGAACCAAATGGAGCACACGGCACTACATGAACATGGATCTGCTGAAACAGATGGAAACCAACACCAGAGCAGACACCGCCTGAAAATAAAAGTGCGCAGGTTTCTTGACACTATCGGGCATGGTACATGCTCGAGAAGGGGAATTGAGAATTTCTGATCCCATTGCCCGGCCAAGGACTGCTTGCAGGCCCGAGCGGGGGCGAAGCGTCATATGCGCCGTTTCAATGGTGTCCCAAAGGCCCCGTTCGGGCTATACTTGAAGGAATGTCAGTGGCATTTTAACCACCGTGGCCCTTCAGGCCCGGTTAGAGTCGAGACTCATTCAAATCCAATAGCAGATTAGCGCCGCGATACATAATGCGGCCATGAAGCTGTCGGCGCTTTTGTTGTATCGGGTGTCGATGTAAATCTCATCCGGTGTTCCGGACAGCATCGCTGTCAGGGCGGCGAACAGGTATTGCCAGTTCCCTTCTGCGACCAGCGGTTATAGCGGTTGTAGATCGTCGTCGAGGGGCCGTATTCTCCGGGACAATCCCGCCAGCAGCAACCCGATTGCAACACACATGGATGATGCCCGAGATTACCCGACACCTCACTCAACCCGCCGATACCCTGCAGCGCGATACGGCTGATGGGGTTTGATTCGTTCCCATTACTGGCCCGAAAGCCAGAAAAGACCTTGGGCCTGACTCAGATAGCTCGGATTTGGAGTTATCATGGGTGTTATGCGCAAAAGCCGTCTGAGTGTGTATAAGCAAGATCGTCTGATGGAGCATTTTGTGTCTGGCTCGACGGCGCTGACGGCGGCCAGGCTGTGCGGGATGAACCGCTTCGGCGGCGGTCTATTTCTTTCTCCGTCTGCGCGAGATCGTCGTGCTTGAGCTGGACGCGGCGAGCGAGGCGTTGTTTGGCGGCGAGATTGAAGTGGACGCGCGTTACTTCGGCGGCAAGCGCAAAGGCAAGCGCGGCCGGGGTTCTGCGGGAAAAGTCGGGGTTTTCGGCCTGTTGAAGCGGGGTGGAAGGGTCTACACAAAGATCATTCCAGATGCCTCATCGGCCACCTTGATGCCGATTATCGAGCGCAAAGTGGTGCCCGATAGCATCGTCTGTTCCGACGGCTGGAAAGGCTATAACGCGCTTGATATATCGGACTTTCACCACTTCCGGATCAACCATTCCGAGCACTTTGTGGATGAGCACAATCACATCAATCGCTGCCTGTCAGGGCATGGTACATGCCCGAGAGGGGGGATCGAGTATTTCTGGTCTCAAGCGAATCGCTACATGCGCCGTTTCAATCATGTTCTGAAGGCCCAATTCGGGCTGTATTTGAAGGAATGTGAGTGGCATTTTAACAACAGTGACCCTTCGGATCAATTAACGCAATTAAGACAATCGTTGATCGACAGGTGAATGTAGAGCATTCACCGAGAGGTGGGTTAAACGTCATCCAAGGTCGTTATCTGGGTCAGCCCCATAGTATCAAATAAAACCTCTGAAATTACTTCTACTTTCCCAGCTTATCTTTACCTTGGCGAACAGGATTTGGATCGAGAGCGTCGCGTCAACTTCGATCCCAAGTTCTACATGAAATTACGGGGCCTGACCGAACATCCAAAGCATGGCGTCCCCGACGAGGTGCAGGTGTTCGACTACATCTACGGCGTGCTCTACTGCCCGACCTACCGCGAGGCTTACGCCGAATTCCTGAAAACCGCTTTTCCGGGTATCCCGTGGCCGAAAACACCGGATGATTTCTGGTCCGTTTCGGATAAGGGTGCGGCACTGCGACGGCTTCATCTGATGGAACCCGACGCCATCGGCGATGCGCCTGATCCCTTCACAGGCGACGGCGACAATGTGGTCAAACACGCCAGATATGGCGGCGGCAAGGTCTGGATCAACGCCGATCAGTGCTTCGAGGGAGTCCCGGCGGGCTCCTGGGAATTTTTCATCGGCGGCTATCGGCCTGCGCAGAAATGGCTCAAGGATCGCAAGGGCCGAAAGCTCGACTTTGGCGACGTAAGGCACTATCAGCGGATCATCAAAATCCTCTCCAAAACCGACCGGATCATCAAAACCATCGAAATGGCACTTTAGACAAGGCCCCAACGCACCGGGACTAAACAACTAGGTCGTGCTGTGCCTTGAGTGGGCTGTTTGTGTATGGCTGTGTCATATGCTTTCCTTTTCAGAAGGAATGGCGTGGCGCGAACCCTGCCGCGTTCTCATTCTCCGTCCATTTCTCTGCGAATAACGTCGTGATGGAAATCGTTCCCGTGCAAAAAATCAAATGCGCAGCAATCCCAGTACAGCTTTAATGCTGACAGGATTTCACTGGGGGAGTATTGGGCGCGTGATAGCTGTGAGGCATACACGCTATGAATGCCGAACCGTGTAGCGATCTCATAGATCGGTGTTTCGTTCAGCTGTGCCACACGCATATCGCTGATCATTTTTAGCGGATAGCCACGTTCCCGCAACGGGATCAGTTGTGGTTGCTTTCTGCTGTATGATTCTATTTTGCGGACCGCGGGCGGCACTTCCGATGTTACCCATTTCTGGAACTTCCGGTCGCCCGGCTTTCTACTTTTGAAGATCAGGGCGTATAAGCCGGATTCGGATATGATGTTGGTTTTACCCTGACGCCTTAACTTAAAGTTAGACCGCTCATCATCATCCAGCGGCGATAATGCTTTCGTCACGTTATTCAATCCAAGGATATCACACACGTCTTTCGCCACGAACCACGGTTCATCATAATTCATTATGGGTCATGCTTAGGTGAGAGTGTTTTTCCTTAGGTAGGTTAGCAGAGTTTTATACTTGTCGTCACGTCGATGATTGTCTCGCCATTCGGTTTCTTTCAGGTGCAGACGGAAAGTGTGTTTGGGCAGGCTCTTGAACTTGGCGAGGCGGACTTTCGCCCTGCCCCAGAAGCCTTCTATACCATTTATATGGGCAGCCCTCGTGCGAACGCGTTCCTGGAATGGTCGACGCGGCAATGCCCGTAGCCGAGCTCGACGAGTCCGCTCTAGCCCCGCCAGCCATCGGAGTTGATGACGGTCCTGGCATCGACATTGCCCCTGATAATGCCCTGTAACGTGGGCTTTGAGCAGTCGGGTACGATCTCCGTATAAACCTGGCCGTCGCACTCAAAGATGCTGAAGACAACCATCTTGCCATAAGCGCCACGACCGCGGTTGCCCTTGACGCGCCCGGCTCCGAAGGAGCTCTCGTCCACTTCGACAATGCCAAACAGCGGACACCTGGCTTCGTATGCCTGTAAGACCCGCTCGCGCAAACAGCGATAGATACGGTTCACCGTATTGCGGTTCAGGGGGCTCAATTGCGCCGTCTGGAGGGCAGTCAGGGCGGCGGCAAAATACCGAACGACTTCGCGAATCTTAGCTTCGGAAATTCTTGAACGGGCCGCATACTTGTTTTTCATTGCCATGCTTAGCTTTATGCCACTCTTTAAGACACTCAGATAGGCATGAGCCACTCTCATAACCGAAAAGCTCTTACCACTCGCCGGTGTTTGCCATGGAAACCCAGGGCTCTTGTGGCGGCAGATTATCGCCTTCCTGCAGCAATTCAATGGAAATACCATCGGGAGAACGGACAAAGGCCATGTGGCCACACCGCGGCGGGCGATTGATGGTGACGCCCGAATCCATGAGCTTTTGACAGATGTCATAGATATTTTCAACGCGGTAAGCCAGGTGGCCGAAATTACGTCCGCCATCATAGTTTTCCGGATCCCAGTTGTAAGTGAGCTCCAGTTCCGGTCCTTCGCCTTTCGTATCGCTGTCTTCGCTGGCGCTCAGGAACACCAGGGTAAACCGCCCGGTTTCGCTCTCATAACGCCCGGTTTCACGCAGGCCCAACTTGTTGCAGTAAAAATCCAGTGAGTCGTCCAGATTGCGAACCCGGACCATGGTATGGAGGTACTTCATGATAATGCCCTGATTGATTGATGATGATTATTATGGTTGTCGCGATTAAGGCCCACGCCTCGGCAGGCGTCAAGGGGAGGGGGCGTTTTCCTCGCCCGGGTTGCCTCTGTCGAAAAACTCAATCCACTGTCGAAGAGCCGGTGTGTCCGCCGTTGTCATTCGGAGTTGCCGCAGGCAGACCCGCGCCGCCAGACGGTGGTGCCGATCTTCCGGCTCGAAAAAACTGAGCGGCAGTTCACCTTGGGCAATAGATGCCCTGATTGACTGCTTGAGCGCGACCATGGCCGGATCGCCAAACTGCTCCAGAATGCTCTGGAACTCGGTATGCAACTTACCGTCAAACTCACGGGGTTCGCCATGTTCATCCCGTACGGGATTGGCGGGGTACAGCGTGAGCACGGGTAACCATCCTCTCGGAATGGGTACAGTGGCGGCATGGGTGCGGTTGTGGGCCAATAGCTCCGGCAGGATGTGGGTGTGCGCCCCATCCGGTGTGACCGTACCAGGCTTGGCTATGGGGGTATTCACCTCGATACGGGCAAGGGCCGTGTGAAACACGCGGAAAGGGCTGCTTTCGGTCATTTGATGGACAAGATCAATGCAATCGTGGAACAGGTTTTTGCCCAAATTAAGTTTAAGGGCCGCTACAAGAGCAGGGTCCTCTGTTCGGATGCAGGCGTCCAGATGCGGCAGGCCGAGACCAAGATCGAACAGCCCATCCTCGTCCTCCCTGGTCAGAACAGTTCTGGCATTCATGGCGGCATCCGCTTCGGGCAGGCAGATGGCAACACCATGGGACCATAGCCGAGGATCTTTGGTCAAACCTTCGTATCCAACGGCCCGCATGGCCGAGTTGAATTCGATCCTGGCAGAACCGCCCGAACATCTAAGAGAGATAGTCTGATCACCGCCGCTGACCTCAACAACGTCTTCGCCAGTTCCGTGGAATTCGGCAACGGCACCGAAGGTGGAAACACTCCAGACGGTTTCCAGTTGTGATGTCTGACGTCGTAAAAACGACCAAACAGACTCGGCAATATTTGAAGGCGAAAACATCAATTTTAACCTACCCTAAACGAGCTATCGCCCGAAACGGCGGGCCATGCAAGGATGCTGAGAGGAATTTTTGATGGGGGAACATCCACGTGGACGCTCACGTGACAGAATATTCGGCGGCGGACAAGAGAAAGGCGCTCTTTGCCATCTTTGTTGCAGCGTTCGCCGCCGGTTTGGCTATTGGTGCGGTCATGCCCATGATTGCCATGTCCATGGAACTGCGTGGCATGGCGGCCTCCGAAATCGGTTACGTGGTCGCGGCGGCACCTGTTGGCCTGATTGTGATGGGGCCGTTTATCGGGCATCTGGTCAACCGGCTCGGGTTGCTGGGCACCATGCTATTAGGCGGTTCGATTGTTGTTTGCTCACTTTTGATTATGCCCAGTATCTTTGGTGCACTGCCCTGGGTCATCACCCGATTTGTCGCGGGTTTGGGGGTTGCCACCATCTGGATTCTCAGTGAAACCTGGGTCAATGCGCTGGTCAGTGACGAGGAGCGCGGGCGGGCCATTGCGGGGTTTATGATCACCATGACCATCGGGTTTGGTATGGGGCCGCCGGCGGTCAACTACATCGGTGTTGAAAACTGGACGGCGTTCTATCTCGCCGCGGGGGTTCTGGCCGTGGCGCTTATGCCGCTTGCATTGGCCCGTAACGTGGCACCTCAATTACCTAAACCAGAGGGATGGTCCTTTGGAACCGCTGTTCGCGCTGCGCCGGGGCTTATGATTATTGCTCTATTTGCGGGTGTAACCGACGCCACACAGATTTCGTTTTATCCGGTCTATGCCGTTCGTGAGGGCTTCACCACTGAAACGGCACTCTACATGCTGACGGCCATCGTTATCGGCAGTCTGGTGGTACAGTTTCCACTCGGTTTCATAGCCGACAAAATTGGGCGGAATGCATTGCTATGGTCGCTGCTGGTTCTGACCGTTATTAGCGGCGGGCTGATTCCGTTTTCGCTGCACAACACTTATGCGATCTGGCCGTTGCTTGTGTTGTGGGGTGGTGTTGCCTTTGGCCTCTACACCTTGTGTATCATCATCCTTGGAGACCGGTTCGATGCGGCGACGCTCGCCGGTGCCAATGCCGCGCTGGTGACCATGTACGAAATTGGCGGGGTCTGTGGACCTGTTCTTGTTGGCCACGCCATCGATCAACTTGGACCCGATGGCATGCCCATTGTTCTGGTTCTTTCCGGTGTCCCTGTCGTTCTCTATTATGGGTATCGCCGCATCAGTAAGATGAAGAAGGAAAAGCAATATGGCGCGTGATCCACGTTATGACATCCTGTTTGAGCCGGTAAAAATCGGCCCGAAGACCGCTCGCAACCGGTTCTATCAGGTGCCGCACTGTAACGGTATGGGGCGCACCCATCCATCAACACTGGCGGAGATGCGGGGCGTCAAGGCCGAAGGAGGCTGGGCGGTTGTTTGTACCGAGGAAGTGGAACTCCATTACACAAGCGATACCACGCCCTACAACGAAGGGCGATTGTGGGATGATCGTGACATGCCGGCGCATCAGCGTGTGGTGGAGCGCATTCAGGCCCATGGCTCCCTTGCTGGGATTGAACTGGTTCATCAGGGGTTGGCGGGTACAGCACGGTTGACGCGCGAACCGGTCATGGGGCCAAGCTGTCGGCCGGTGACAGCACTCGATCCTCTGCATAGCCGGGCCATGGATAAGGAAGACATCCGGAATTTCCGCCGCTGGCACCGGGAGGCCGCTATCCGCGCCAAGCGGTGTGGCTATGACCTGATTTACACCTATTGTGGTCATGACCTGACGTTGCAGATGCATTTTCTGTCTCGCCGCCACAACGACAGGATTGACGAGTACGGTGGATCGCTGGAAAACCGGGTCCGTTTGTTCCGCGAAACCCTAGAAGATACGCTGGATACTGTCGGCGGCGACTGTGCGGTACCGGTTCGTTTTGCCGTTGATGAGCTGCTTGATGAAGGCGGGATCAGTTGCAAGAATGAAGGCCGGGATGTGGTTGAGATGCTCGCAGAAATGCCCGACCTCTGGGATGTGAACATTTCAACCTGGGAAAATGATTCCCAAACCTCGCGATTTGCTGAAGAGGGGTTCCAGGAACCGTTCATTTCCTTTGTAAAGGGGTTGACGACTAAACCTGTGGTCGGTGTCGGGCGATACACGTCTGCCGACAAGATGGTCTCGCTGGTCAAAAAAGGCGTTTTGGACATGATCGGCGCGGCGCGGCCCTCTATTGCCGATCCGTTCCTGCCGAAAAAGATTGAGGAAGGTCGTATCGAGGATATCCGCGAGTGCATCGGCTGTAATCTGTGTGTGATCGGTGACCACGTGATGGCACCCATTCGCTGTACTCAGAACGCAACAATGGGTGAGGAATGGCGGCGCGGCTGGCATCCTGAAAAATTCGCGCCGAAAAAAAACGATGAGCGGGTTCTTGTGGTGGGCGCGGGGCCAGCCGGTCTCGAAGCGACCCGGGTGCTCGGTGAACGCGGTGTCGAGGTTGTGCTTGCCGAAGCAACACAAGAGCCGGGCGGACGGGTTAATCTGGAGAGTGCTTTGCCGGGTTTGAGTGCCTGGGCGCGTGTTCGTGACTATCGTGTCAGTCAAATCCAACCCATGACCAACGTGGAAACCTACCTGTATAGCGAATTGAATGCGGACGCAGTTCTGGAATTTGCCGCCGACCACGTGGTGATCGCCACCGGAGCCGATTGGCGCAAAGACGGTGTGGGGCGCAGCAACCACTTCGCTATCGCTGGAACCGATGCCGCTCATGTCTATTCCGCAACACATGTTATGAACGGCGGTTCGGTGGAAGGCCCCGTCGTTGTTTTTGATGATGACAGCTACTACCTCGGCGGGGTGATTGCCGAGAAACTTTTGAATGACGGGCATAGCGTAACTCTGATGACTCCGGAATTGGATGTCTCCAGCTTTACCCATAATTCCCTGGAGCAGCACGTCATACAGGCGCATTTGCTCAACATCGGCGTAAAGATTGTAACGAGCCACAATTTGTCATCTGTGGGCTCGGATGCCGTGACGGTTTCTTGTATCTACACAGGACGCGAACAAGTGATGCAGGCGAATTCAGTGGTTCTGGTTACCGCCATGTTGCCGCGCCTGGCCCTATACAATGCTCTGATCGCGCGGCAGGAGGAATGGGCGGATTTCGGCATTCGAACCGTTCGTCGATGTGGTGACGCAGAAGCGCCATCCATCATCGGTGCCGCGGTGTGGTCAGGTCATCGCTACGCCCGTGATCTGGGTGAGCCGGAAACGGACGGTGTTCCCTTCCGCCGCGAAATTACTAAAATCGCGGATGATTTCCCGGTCCTCTGATCGTGGAAAGGATGACGGATACGCGCGCTGATCGGTTGTATCGAAGGCCCACCCGGTATTCTGATTTCGGGGTTCACTTTCCAGGCTCGAATGCTGATAGGGATACGATATGATACTGGTAACGATAAAAAGCATGTTGGTTCCATGACGGTAGGTGTACGTCGCCTGACCAAAGATCACATCATCCATGCTGGTTTGGATGAAAGTATTGGTGAAAACATCAATGGACCCTCCATGATCAAGGTACCGGCATGGGTTAAGAGCCCACTGGCACAATACTATCTGTATTTCGCCGATCATCGGGGCACGTTCATCCGGATGGCTTACGCGGATGATCTGAAAGGGCCATGGACGGTCTATGTGCCCGGTACGCTTCATCTTGAAAATTCCGGATTTCCCGCCGCGGATAGCTTATCGCCGAAGCGTCGCAAAACTGACCCTAATCACTATGCCCATATCGCATCACCGGATCTGCATATACTGGAGGATCAAAAACATCTGCGGATGTATTTTCATGGTCTCAATCTCGATGGAAGTCAATCAACCCGCGTTGCCCATTCTACCGATGGTATACATTTTGACGCCGTTGATGAGGTCGTAGGTCCGGCCTACCTCCGAGCCTTTTCTTATGGGAACGTATGGTACGGGATTGTTATGCCCGGGGACCTGATGATGTCGCCCGATGGATTGGAACCGTTCCGCAAAATAGCAGAAGTTCTACCCGCCTCCAGCCGCCACAACGCGGTTCTGGTTAGTGAAGATACCTTGTGGATCGTATGGTCTGAAGTAGGTGCGGCACCGGAGCGGTTGTATATCGGGTGGCTTGACCTGTCTTCTCCACTTGAAAAGCTAGTTCTTGCAGACAAACAAGAAATCTTGCGGCCAGAGCGAGAATGGGAGGGGGCGTTTGAGTCGATCTATCCTTCTGAATATGGTCCGGCGGATTCACGTGTGAATCAGTTACGCGATCCGTGTCTGTTTGCGGAAGGAGACAATGTTTACCTGCTCTACACCGGCGGCGGCGAGTGTGCTATCGGGTTGGCGGAACTGGAGAATTTGCCTCGCCAGGCTTGAAATTTTGGCTTATTGTTCCATGAAAACCCCGGCCTGAATTCGTGGTCTGAATGTCCATGTCGTTAAACATAATCACCTCCGTCTGTGTGTTTCGATACTGTCAGTACCGCTCTGGTGGCGCACGAAGTCATTGGAAATTTTTTACTACAAAACCATGTGCCGCGCTACAGGTTGCGGCGGCGGCGTTTCCGGGCCAGGCCGGACTTTGGGC
>CAWUEY030000002.1:0-40425 GCA_963921245.4 Rhodospirillales bacterium
CCGTCAGGAGCTCGAGACCGCGCCTATCGTTCACAAGATCGAGATGGTGGCGGTGATGCCGGCGCCGTTCCCGGAGGACGAGGCGCCTGAATGATTGACACAGTACTGACGCAAGCGGGACGAACAACCGTCATGCATCGAGCCGAGAAAAAGCACGTGGTTAAGCCAGGTCTGTACTGTCCCTCAGCGAGCCGCTGAGCGTCTAGCGCGAGCTATCTTTCTAGCCATGTCCGAACACCAGTCGCCTGCCCAAACCCCCACGGCAGCCCTCAGTGAGCCGCTCAGCGGTCAGATCGCGCTGCCCTACAAAATGACCAGGAACTTCGCGCAGCCCGCCCGGCACCGGGTGTTCTATGGCGGGCGTGGGTCCGGCAAGACCCGCAACCTCGCCATGGCTGCTGCGATCAGGGGCTATCAGCTGGCCTACCAGGGCCGCAAGGGCGTCATTTTGGCGAGCCGCGAGCATCTGGGCTCGCTCGAAGAGAGCTCCATGCATGAGATCAAGCAGGCGATTGCGTCTCTTCCCTGGCTGGCGGCGGGTTATGACATGGGCGAGAAATACATCCGCACCTGCAACGGCCATGTGCGCTTTGTCTTTTCCGGGCTGCGCCACAACCTCGACAGCATCAAGTCGAAGTCTCAGATCCTGCTGAACTGGACCGATGAAGCCGAGACGGTCTCGGAGGTTGCCTGGAGCAAGCTGATGCCGACCTTGCGCGAACCGGGCGTCGAGAACTGGGTCAGCTTCAACCCCGAGAGCCCTGATAGTGCCACCTGGCGGCGCTGGGTGGCGGACCCACCAGCCGACTGCGTGGTCACGCAGATCAACTGGCGCGACAATCCGTGGTTCACCAAAGCGCTCAACGCCCAGCGTCTGGACGACAAGCGCAAGCGCCCCGAGACCTATGATCACGTCTGGGAGGGTGAATTTTTGACACTCACCGATGCCCAGGTGTTTGCGGGTCACTGGGAGATCGCCGCCTTTGAGCCGCGCGAAGACTGGGACGGGCCCTATTACGGCCTTGACTTCGGTTTTGCCCGGGACCCGACGGCGGCGGTCGAGTGCTGGGTCGGCGACGGGCGTCTCTACATTCGCCGCGAGGCGGGGCGCATTGGGCTTGAACTGGATGACACGGCTGCGTTTGTCACGGCGGCGATGCCGGATATGGCCAAGCATGTGGTGCGCGCCGACAGCGCGCGGCCTGAGTCCATCAGCTATCTCAAGCGCCACGGGCTGCCGCGCATTGAGGGGGCGTCGAAATGGGCCGGTTCGGTCGAGGACGGCGTGGCGTTCATAAAGAGTTTTGATAAAATCGTTGTGCACCCTGAGTGCCCCGCGACGGCCCGCGAGATGCGGTTATACAGCTACCAGGTGGACCGCTTAACAGGGGATGTGAAACCGAAGATTGTCGATGCACACAACCATTACGTAGACGCGAGCCGCTACGCCCTTGCCGCGATGATCCGCCACCGGGGCGTGGCGGGCATGTTAGTGAAGAAACGGCACAAGCGGATGGCGTGAGCAAGAAAGCTCCGGGGATTTTTGCATGAATGCAATGCGTCCGAATCAAAGAGGAAAATGACATGGATGAATGCAACACCAGGCTTGATCTGACGGAAGAGATGCAATGACGCTTTCCCTCACAGAGACCCAGATGGCCACCGCCCGCCGGTTGAGCAACGCGGCGACCTATCGCGCCTTTGGTGAGGTGCTGCCGGCGCGTAACTTGAGATCGCTGTTGGGCACATCCGATCTGCTGAGCACTAAGCACGACTTCCGGCTGGACTTTGGCTACAAGGACGATGTCGATTTCTTCGACCTCTATGCGCTGTACAAGCGCAACGGCGTGGCAAACGCGTTGGTGTCGAAGACGGCGGCCAAGACCTGGGAAACGCATCCCGCGCTGACGTTGGACGAAGACGATACGGACGACAATCCAGTCGAGGCAGAGATTGCCCGGCATTTCGAGCACATCCGGTTCTGGCAGATGTTGGCCGAGACCGACAAGCGCTCCCTGGTCGGCGAGTATGCCGGGGTGATCTTTCAGCTAGCTGACGGCAAGCCCTTCTCGGCGCCGGTGAGCGATGTGCCTGCAGGTCTCAAGGGCCTGGTCAACCTGGTGCCGGCGTGGGAGGGCCAGTTGCAGGTCAGTAAATGGGAGCAGGACCGCGACAGCCCACACTACGGTCAGCCCAGGGTGATGACCTATACCGAGTCCTCGGTGGACGCATCGCAAGGCAAGACGCGGAGCTTCCAGGTCCATCCGGATCGGGTCTATATCTGGAGCCAGGACCGCACCACGTTCAACGACAGTGCGCTTGAGCCGGTTTATGATGCGCTCACCGATATGGTGAAGATCAGAGGCGCTAGCGCCGAAGGGTTTTGGAAAAACGCCAAATCGCAACCGGTGCTCGAGGCGGAAAAAGAGGTTGATTTCGCACAGCTGGCGACGATGCTGGGGACGGATCTTGAAGGTTTGCCCGAGGCGCTCGACAACGTCGTGTCTGACTGGAACAAGGGCTTTGATCAGTCGTTGATGTTGCAGGGCATGAGCGCCAAGACGCTGGGTGTCACGCTGCCGCCGCAGCCGGCAGAATATTACCGGCTGGCCGCACTTGAGGCGGCGGCGGCATTTAACATCCCGGAAAAAATCCTGTTCGGATCACAGACCGGCGAGCGGGCCAGCACCGAGGATCAGGTGGCGTGGAACCGGCACAACATGAGCCGCCGCTGCAACTACGTGATCCCCAACATCATGGATATCGTCGCGCGGCTGATGCGCTTTGGCGTGCTGCCGCGGGCCGACTGGGTGCTCGATTGGGAGGATCTGACCGGGGCCACGGATGTCCAGCGGCTTGAGAAGGCCAAAGGCATGGCGGAGATCAACGCGAAGATGCTGGCCAGCGGTGCGGCGGTGTTCGACGATGACGAGATACGCGACGTACTCGAATACGGGCCGCGTGAGGATGAGGGGCTGAGTGAATTGGCTGACCCGATGGGGGACGCAGGTGTCTGAAAACGTGACCAATGAATTGCTGTTGGAGCAGTTGAAGCGCATTCGCGGCGAACAAGCCGCTGCCCGTGATCGCGACGCGGAACTGTTGCGCCGGTTAACGATGGTCGAGACAGCGTTGGCGAACTTACTTCGCGACGCCAGCCAGAACCAAAGCGATCAAATCGAGGATCGCCACGCCGTGGATATTTTGCGTCAACGCCTCGACCGGATCGAACGGCGCCTTGATCTGGCCGACGCAACCCGCACGGATGTTTGATCACGCCCCCCACATCCCGCGCCCGCCGATCCTGAGCCGTCACCCGACCAATCCGATCGGCGAGACAAAGCGCATCCACCGCGCCGCCCGTGCCATAAAGCGACGCCTCAAGGTCGCCCGTGACATCGCCCTCAGGGCGGTCGACACGCTCCCTGTCACCGTGATCACCAACGCGCGACGTTACGAATACGAGGTCAGTCCCGACGCGCTGGACCACATTGCAGATCTGGTCTGGCAGGCTTTGCAGGATGACGGGCGTGAGGTGCTGCGCGAGGAGGTTATTGCCGCGTATCGCTCAGGCACAGCCCGTGCCGCACAGAACCTGATCGGCCTGACCAGCGACTATAACCGCGACATCGCGCGCGCCTTAAGTGTGATGCAGTACGAGCGTCGCGCCGCTCTGGCTGCTGCGCGTGTGTTTGAGCTGATGGACGGGTTCCGGGG
Source organism: Rhodospirillales bacterium (assembly GCA_963921245.4). Lineage (GTDB taxonomy): Bacteria > Pseudomonadota > Alphaproteobacteria > Rhodospirillales > Casp-alpha2 > JABJGO01. Next base: position 3,718 of record CAWUEY030000002.1, read on the forward strand.
CGATACCCGCGCCGATCTGGCCTTTCTGCTGCTCAGGGCAGTGCAGGACGGCCAGCACCCGCGTGAGACGGCGAGAGATATTCGGAAGCGGTTTGCCATGCAGGGCCGCCGCGCCGAGCGCATCGCGCGGACCGAGATCACCATGGCGGCGCGACGGGGCAACTGGGACGAGACCCGCGATGCCGGGGAGCGGCTGGGATTGAACACATATCTGCTGCATCAATCTGCTCTTATTCCCGGACGCACGCGCACGACCCACGCCGCCCGTCACGGGCGCATCGTCAGCATCGAAGAGCAGGCTGAGTGGTATTCGGTCGATGGGAATCCTCAGAATTGTTTGTGTAGTGCCTCCGCCGTGCTACTCAATGCAGAAGGCAAGCCGATCACCGGCGGCAAGCTCATCCAGCGCATGCGCGCGGCACGGCGGACGTTTCTCGCGACGGATCGCACGCCGCGCAGTTAGGGTTTTTCTGGGGGACAGTGAGGGCGGCAGATTGGCCTTCTCGACCAGGTTTAACCAGGCTTCTTCGATCTCTTCCTGTTGAGTTGCGCGACTTTGCGTGCCGCCGAAACCACAGCATTCGACTAACATTTAGCATATTTAGCTAATATATTTATTATATTTTACTAATATTTAGTATATTTGACTAATATTTAGTATATTTAACACAATCACAACATGATGAGCCGTGCCTTGAAAAAAGTCCGCGTTAATGTTCGTTCGCCCGTCGCCGTCAATGCCATCCGCCGCGAGCAGCGCAATGATCGCGAGGTGATCGTGGTGCCAAGCGCCACCATGCCAGACGATATTGTCATGAACGGTATTCGTTATCCGGCGGAGGCGATTGCTAACAGTTATCAGACGCTGGAGCGTTCGCTGGCGCCATTACACCATCCGGTCGACGAGGCGGGCAATTTTCTTTCCGCGGTCGACCCGGACGCGTTGGCGGGATTTTATTTTGGCTGTTACAACTCGGGCGTCAAGCGCGAGCAGGGTCGCGTGCTGCTCGACAAAGTGATCGATGTCAAGCGTGCCGGCGAGAGCGAGCTTGGCCAGCGCGTACTCAACGCCATTGATCAGGGTGATCCGATCCACACATCGACCGGCCTGATCGCCGAACTCGAAAAGGCCGACAAAGACGACGAGGCCGATTACATCGCCCGCAACATCATCTTTGATCATGACGCGATCCTGCTTGATGAGCCGGGTGCGGCGACGCCCGAACAGGGCGTTGGCATGATGCTGGCGAACAAGGCGCGGGATCGGAGCGGGGCGGAGATCGACGCGATGATGTGCGATCTAGACAGCGCCAAGACCAACAACAACTCGTCCGCGCTCGGCATGATTGCGGACATTCTCAACCGCGTGGTGGGCGTCAAACAGGAAGACAAGATGACTGAACAAACCGAGAAAATGCACACTCACGGCGGGGACGACATGTCGAAAGCCGACATGATGAAGAAGATGCGCACCATGATGGACGCAGATAACGCCGATATGGATGAGATGCGGACCATGATGGACCAGCTGCTGTCGATGGGTCAGGACAAGCCCGATGCCAATATAACAAATGCGGCGCGAGACGCGCTTCTCGACGCAGTGGCCGACACCGTCAAGACGACGCTCGCGGCGGGACAATCCCGCGCCGACAAGGCCAAGCTGGTGGACGCCGTGGTCAATGCGGACCTGCTCAAACGCGATGTCGCCGAGCAGGCCGATGTCGCCGTGCTGGCAGCCGTGCTGGAGAAAAGCGGTCTGGCCGCACCGATTGTGCCAGGGTTTCAGATGAACACTACAGCCCCTGTTTACGAACTGCCGGAGAATTAACCTATGGCCCGTTACCACACCATTTTTGCCGGCCCTGTCGAGAAGACCCAGCCGATGACGCTGGAACGTCCGATGGGCGCGGCCTTGCTGCCCGGCACGATCGTTCGGGTCAACGCCACCGGCCAGTTTGTGGCCGCAACGACGCAAGGCCTGCGCGGCGCTTATTTCATCCTATCGGAAAATACGCTGGCACAGCAAAGCACTGATGACACGGTCGCCCAGAATGCCACCGGGATCGGATACTATCCGGACCAGAACTGTTTTTTCCACGTGCTGGTCGAGGGCGGTTCTGTTTGCGTGGCCGAGGTCACGCTGCTGACATCGAAGGGCGACGGCGTCGCCGAGGTCGGTGCCAGCGATGACGAGGTGCTTTTCGTGGCCGCTGAGACCTACACCGTGCCCGGCGCCGACACGACCAGCCAGCTGGTGCTGGTGCGTCCGTATTTTGACGCGGTGCCATAAGGAGATTACACATGACAGTGAATGCACAACAGAGCCCGCACGCCACCCCGGGGCTGAACATCTACCCCAACAAGCGGCTCTTCGGGATCACCGGCGGTCAGCATCTGCGCAACCGTCATGACGAGGTTCTGGACTCGCGCCGCGAGTTTAATGATGTCGAGCGGATGCGCGGTGTCACCAATAACGCCGCGCTCATTCCCGATGATGCCTGGCGCGAGGTCGACGAGGTCACTATGCGCGTGTTGCGTGAGGATGAAGGTGAGGTCTACATGGCCGACCTGATGCCGCTTGCCCGCGCGGTCGATATCGGTAAGACGGCGCATGTTTATCGCCGCTCGTCCGATCTGGCTAACCGGGTCAATGTGACCATGAATGGTCAGTCGCCGACGCTGCTGGATGAGGTGGACTACACCTATGAAGGCCACCCGGTGCCGATCTTCGATACCGGCTACGGTCTCAACTGGCGCAAGTGGCGCGGCATGCAGTCGGAAGGGTTTGACGGCATTGCCGACGATCAGGAAGCGGCCGTGGCCAATCTGCGCCAGACCACCGCGCAATATGTGCTCAATGGCAATACCGGTATTCGGGTCAACCAGTACGAGGGTTACGGCATCACCACGCATCCGGCAACCAATGAGATCAGTCTTGGGTCGGCCGGCGCGAATATCGATCTGACCGCGTTTACCACCACGGCAGACAATATCGAAGAATTCTTTGTCACCCAATTCCAGCAGGTCTTGCATGACAACCTGGTGCGCGATCCGGTCAACCTCTACATCTCGCCGGAAATCGAACGTCGGTTCAGCCGGTCTTATTCAGGCGCTTCGGGCTTCAAGGGCGGCACACTGAAGCAGTTTTTAGAGGGCATTTCGTTCATCGAGTCCATTAAGATGACCTATGAGCTCGAGGGCAACCATTTCTTCGCCTTCCCGCCGCAATCCAAATATATCCGCCCGCTGGTCGGTCAGGCGCTGACCACCATCGCGATCCCGCGCCTCACCATGATGGATGACTACAATTTCAAGGTGTTCCAGGCGCTCGGCATCGAAATTCGTGAAGACGCCAATGGGCGCTGCGGCGTGATCAACGCAATGGCTTAAGGAGGCACAGCACATGGCTTATCTCGTTGAGGTCACCAAGCCGGGCTACTATTCGGTTCACCAGGGCGTGTTTCGAGCATTGCCCGTTGGCACACAGATCGTGGTGGCTGCAAAGCCCGCGAGCTGGGGGGCCAAACTTAAACTGATCCGCGAAGTCGATGACGGTGAGTTGATTGTTAACGACACTCCAATTGCGGCCAAACTGCGCGCGGAAGGCAAGGTTAAAGAGGCCGACGAAGCCAACGCGACCGAGGGCAAAGGATCGAAAGCAGAGCCGGTCAAGCGCAATCGCGGTAGGCCTTCCAAGGGTGAGGGAGTAACGGCCTAATGCCCTATCTGGTTGAAACCATCAGCGACGATCATTGCTGGACCCACAACGGCTTTCTGCAACCGGCGGCGCGCGGGGCCCGCGCCGTGGTGGACGAGAAACCGCACCCACTGTCGCGCAGCCTGATCTTGATCCGGGAGGTACCGGTGGAAGCACTGTCTCCGCCAAAGCCGACCAAAAAAGCTACTGCCAGTGCCAGTCAAAAGACGCCAAAGCGCCAGAAACCCGCGCCCACGCAACAGCCGAAAGCGCCTGACCCCGAGGCGTAAGCCGTGGCGCAAACCTACGATTTCAAGACATCCGATGGCGCCACACTGATCCCGGTTGCAAACGCGTCCCATCTCGTTGAGATCGGACGCGTGCACGATCAGGCACAAGTGCATATCCGGTTTCTTGACGCCCAGGGCGATCCAGTGACCCCCACAGGCGGCACGATCACCTTCCATGGCAATATACTTGACGGCGTCTGGCTTGCGCCCAGTCAAGGCGAAAGCATCAATGCCACACAACTGGTGGCAGGCAATGTGCCAAGCGCCTATGAGATGCCCGCCTTCAATGGCGGCGTGCAGCGCATTCGGGCCACGTTCAACGGGATCACCGGCGCCGTCTCGGTGCAGATGCTGGTCTGGGCTGGAGGTGACTAATGGCCTATCCGCCCTTTGCCGGCTCAGGCAGCACGACAACCTCCGGCCAGACCGCCGCGCAGGTTGATGCGGCGATCCAGGCGGCACTCGCCAATGTGGACGCGGACAAATATCTGGGCACGCTGGGCGCGGGCGGGGATTTTGCCCAGTTTCCAGCGGCCAATGCGGGCGAGTTTGTCATTGCGCTGGCTGATGCCACGATCAACACGGTGACGGTGCGCCAAGGGCATCGCTATCGCTGCACCACGGACGGCACCGCACAGGGCACCGGCGCAAACTGGGCAGAGCTTTTAGAGCCGCCTTTTGTGGATTTCAGCGCCTTGGCGGCGGGCGATGTGCCTATGGCCAATGCGGCAGGCGACGGATTGACCGCCTCAGGGGCCCGCCAGATCGGCACCAACCTGATCATGCCGGAGACCACGCAACTCCAGAGCCGTGCGGCGTTTCTGGGCTCCAGCGGGCGGTTGCTGTCGACCGGCTCGTTTTTGAATATTCAAAACACCGTGACGGATATGGTCTACGAGGTCGTGGATTATGAGGCCCCAGGCGACGATGCCAGCGGGCCGGCCTCCCGCATCGCCTATGGCGCGCGCGAAGCGTCTTTTACCAACGTCGTCAACGCGCCTGTTGGGGATCGCCGCAATGTGGCGGTGAACAACAAGTCTTTTGAATGGAACGCGGGTTTCTTTGGCCGGGTCTGGGAGTTCCGTTTTACCTTCGCCAGCGCGGTCACCAATTTCCGCATGCGCATCGTCAACAACGACAATGGCCGTGCGGTCTATTCGTTTCCTAATGAGATGGCCTGGGAGACCGGCGAGGGTGGTCCGGATTACGCCGCCGGTGAGATCGATATCCCGCTGCAAGGCGTGACCGCGCCGATGTTTGCCAGCCCCAGCATCACCTACCGCGTTGAGCTGCGTGCCGATGGCGGGACCTTGACCGAACGCGCCAGCGACAGCCTGCCCGCCATGGGCATTTTGCGCCAGCTGGCGTCTCGTGTCGTGCTGCAGGATCGCGGCGCGCTGACGCCCTTGGGGACGATTGGGACAGCGGCGGCGGATTTTCAGGACTGGCCTGCGGCCCATGCGGGTGAATATGTTCGCGCCAATGCCGACATCACGATTGGTGGCGTGGATCTGACCGAGAACGACTGGTGGGTCTGCGAGCGCGACGAGACCGCAGCGGGCACCGCGGCGAACTGGGCGCGGGTGCTGTTTCCGGCGTCTGGTGGGTCGGTTTCGGCGCCCGATCCGGCGCAATATGTCGCCGATAACGTGCTGCCGGTGGCGAAAAGCGACAACCTGATCAACTCCCGCATTGCTCAGACACAGACTTTTGCGACCGTGACACAGAGCACAGATGTGACGTTGCGCGACGAGTCTGGCACATCGACAGCGGCCACTGTGACCAACGTCGATTTTGGCGTGGATTTCACACTCTCCTCGGCGCAGGTTGTCAATGCGTTGGGGTTGCGGATGCAACGCGCCGATGCGGCCACCGGTGCGTCGCCAACCAGCGTTCGTTTGCGTGTCACAGAAATTCGCAACACAACGACCAACAGTGTCATTTACGATGACGCGTCAGGCGATTTTGAGACGCTCCGGTTTCTGGGTGACGCTTTTGAAGATCGGTTCGTGCCCCTGACGCAGGACGTCGCGCTGCCCGCTGATGCGTTGCGCGTGACCTTTACGCCGCAAGATCGGTTTGCCCTTCGCGGGCGGGATGCGCAACGCAAACACTTGATCGGGCGCTACAACCGCACGACGCGCATTGCCGATCAAGTGGACCTGGGCAAATTAACGGGCGTCACCGCGCACACCATTCCGCGGGCCGAGGGGGACAGCTTAGAGGATTCTGTGCTGGTTCAGGTCGGCAACACGGTTGCCGTCCGGCGCGACGGCACATTTGCGCTGCTTGCCCCGGAAACGGGCGCGACCTATGCCCAGGCGCCCACAACCGGCAATAGCGTCGATCTGACACTGAGCGCGGATCAAACGATCAACAGCGTGGGTCTGAGCGCGCAGCGACACGTGGACACCAACGCGCTGGGGCTGCCGGTGTTCCGCAACACCCTGTCGGTGCGCATCGACCGCATTTTGCGCACCGACACCAATGCGGAGCTTTATAACAACCAATCTGGACCGGTCGAAGTGATCCGGCACATCCCGGCGCATCCGACGGTCTATTATTTCAGCCTGAACACGGAAGTTGATCTCCCCCAAAACGTGCCGTTGCGGTTCGAGATCGAGGTGGACGCCAATGGCGCAGAACTCCTGACGCAGACAGACGGCACCACCTTTGCCCTTTACGGCCATGGCGGGGTTGATTACCCGGTGCTGGACAGTGCGCGCACGATCGCCACATCCGGCGGGCTGGAGGGCGGCGGCGACCTCAGCACCGATCTGACCTTGTCGATTGCAGATGACGGTGTCACGGCCGACAAACTGGCGACAGCCGCCTTTGCCAATGGCACGCAGGTTAATCAGGCCACAGCAACGGACCTGATTGTCTCGCCCTATCGGTTGCAAAACAGGCTGGAAACGCTGTCGTTTGACCGGTTTCGCGGCACGATCGCCGCGTCCGGGGCGGACTTAAGTGCGTTTCCCGCAGCCGATCGGGGTGACTATGTGGTCGCGGCAGCTTCTCCGGGCACCGTGAACGGCACGGCGCTTGTCGCCGGGACCACCTATCGGTGCACGACCAACAATACCACTGCAAACACACCCGCCAATTGGCAGGCGCTGCCGGTGCCGGAGGTCACGCTCGCAGATACCGGTTGGATTACTCTGTCGCCGAGGTCGCCCTGGGGCAATTTTGGGGGCTCTTGGCCAAGCCGGTACCGCAGGATTGGTGACGTTGTGTACGTTCAATTGGCCGTTAGCACCGCCAGCACAGTATCGGGTGCCGTGCAGGTCCCGACAATCTTACCCGCCAGCGTGCGCCCGTTACGGTTCGTAACCTTCCATTGGGTATCTGGGTCAGCCTATCGACAAGGTGTTGTGAACACCAATGGTAATATCCAGGGCGTTAATCTTGCCAGCGGGAACGCCAGCACACTAAGCAGCGCCAATTTCAGCTTCCCGGTGGGGTAAATTGTGACCGATAGCAGCAACTTCACCCCCAATCTCGGACCCCGCGTTGAGCGATTGGAAAAAAACGTGGAGGGCGTCACGGCCCGCGTGCGTGTGCTGGAGCAGGAGGTGGGCGAGACCCGTGCGCTGCGCTCGGAACGGGATAAGCGCATTTTTGAAAAACTGGAAGACATCCAGCAACGACTTGACCGCATGGACACGCACCGCGTTTGGGTAACACGAACGGTCCTGGGCGCCGTCATACTGGCCGTGGTGGCGTTCCTGCTGCGCGGCGGCCTCAACATAGGGGGGAGCTGACATGGTGAACATCAATCAGGACACACGTGATCTAATCAAACGTTTCGAAGGGTTGCGCCTGACCGCCTATCACTGTTCGGCAGGGGTGGTGACCATTGGCTACGGCTATACCAATCGCGCCGGGTTTGGGCCCGGCGTCAAGCTGGGTGACGTGTGGTCTGAAGCGCAGGCCGACGCGATGCTGGCAGCAGGTCTCAGTCGGTGCGCTGACCAGGTGCTGGCGTTACTCACGCGCGCACCCACCGACAACCAGTTCGGCGCGATGGTGTCACTGGCTTACAATATTGGGATCAGTGCGTTTCGAAAATCGACCTGCTTGAAGCGGTTCAACGCGGGCGACATCGAGGGCGCGGCCGAAGCGCTCACCTGGTTCAACCAGGCGGACGGTAAAGTGCTGCAAGGACTGGTGCGTCGCCGTGAGGCCGAGTCCGATCTGTTTCTCAACGGCATACGTCAAACGGGTGATAGGGCCGCCGCGCGGCAAGACGGTGCGGATTCCCAAGGTTTCGGAGGCGGTGTGCGATGACGACGGCGTATCCCATCACCGCGGCCGAGGTTCGCGACGGGCTGACCGGCGTGTCCGTCTCGGATACCGACATGGCTGGCTTGATTGCCTTTGCCGACACCGCTGATACTTGCCTGCGCAACAACAACGTCGAACAGGCGTTGGGCCAGACGCTCAAGCGGCTCTTTATCCGCCACATCGCCACCACGCAGCGTGATGGCGGGTCGGTGACCAACGAGCGAGCGGTCTCGGGCGCCTCGCGCAGCTATAGCGATATGGGCGGCGATAAGACCGGCTATCTCGACACGCTCAAGCGGTTGGATCGTTGGGGCTGTGTCTATGGGCTGGCAGTGAGCAACACGCCGATCCAACTTCGCTCAATTGGGCGTAGACCAGAACGACGGAGTACCTGGTGATGGGCAGTTTCAGTGCCTGGTCCTATAGCTCTCGTCTGACCATCTGGCCCATCACGTATGACCAGTTTGCCCAGCCGCAAGCTGGCGAGCCCTATCGCGTCAATGGCTCGTTTCAGGCCGGCGGCACGGCGGCGCGGGATGATGACAATATTGAGTTTATCCCTAACGCGACCTTCTGGTTCGAGCTGGGTGCGGGTCAACCGGCGCCGCAGCGGCAATGGCATATCGCCGTGGGCGAGCATGACAGCGACCGCCCCACCAGCGCAGAGCCGATCCGTGTGGTTCAGACCTACGACATCAGTCAGTTTGAAGCGGGGTCCTTGCCCGATTACAAGGTGATGACCTGATGGCCATCAAGATTACCGGCATAAAAAAAGCCAGGCGAGCGCTGAACAAGGTCAAGCACCAGATGCCCGAGGCCAGCGAACAGTTTGTCTTTGCCGCGTTGACCGGTATTGAGCAGCACACAGTGCCCTATGTACCGGTGGATACGTCAAACCTGGTCAACTCAAGACACGTCACCAGCAGCACGGAAGGCACGCGCGTCACTGGCACGCTCAGTTATGGCGGTACGGTCAGGAGAGACAAGCATATCGGCGCACGCGTGGCCTATGCTCGCTACGTGCATGACGGCCCGCAACGCAACTGGCAGAAACCGGGCGCCTCCAACAAGTTCCTCGCTAAAGGCGTCCAGGACTTCATCCGCGATGATCTTGACGACTTGATCAAGGCGTTCTCGCCATGAGCGTCTCTTTGCTGCAACGTGTTCATGATCATCTAGCAGCGGCAACGCCCAGCCTGCTACGCGACTACGCCGTGCGATTTTATCGCTGGGTCGACAGCGACATGAAGTCGGGTCAGATTATCTTGTTCAACCTACCGGGCACCTATGGTCCCGGCGCACATGTCATCCAGCGCCCTGACGTATCGATCCAGATATTGTGCAATCCCGATCAGGTGACCGCAGGCGACGCAAGAATGTTGTCGATCCTGCAATACTTTCGATTACATTTCGAGATCATGAGCGACAACGGCAACGCCTTCAACGCGGTCCCGCTTGGCCACTATGACGGGCCACGCTATCTGCAAAACAACCGTGCACTGTTCGATCTGCGCGTGCGCTGCATGGTGGAGGATATGTGATGGCTTTTGCAGAACGACAACCAATTAAGGCTGAAAGTGCGGGCGTCATTGATGTTTGCGCGTCCTTTCAGTCGAGCCGAGTTTATACAACATGACAGGAGAACGAACATGGCTTTTGCAGGCAGAAGACTAAGAATTAGCGATATGCGCGATGTGGGTGTCGCCACCGAGATTGGCCCTGCGGATTTTGATATTGGCGAAACCGAGCCACGGGGTCTGGCGATCGCGCCGAATGGCACCGCCTATCTCGTCGGTGCGACACGCCATCGCCTGGCCACGCTCAACCTGGCCACTGGTATCGCCACCGAGATTGGCCCTGAGGATTTTGATATTGGCGAAACCGAACCAGGGAGTCTGGCGATCGCACCGAATGGCACCGCCTATCTCGTCGGTGCTGTACGCGATCGCCTGGCCACGCTCAACCTGGCCACTGGTGTCGCCACCGAGATTGGCCCTGCGGGGTTTAACATCGGTGAGACCTCGCCACAAGGTCTGGCGATCGCGCCGAATGGCACCGCCTATCTCGTCGGTGCGACACGTCATCGCCTGGCCACGCTCAACCTGGCCACTGGTGTCGCCACCGAGATTGGCCCTGCGGGGTTTAACATCGGTGAGGTTTCTCCACGGGGTCTGGCGATCGCGCCGAATGGCACCGCCTATCTCGTCGGTGCTGCACGCGATCGCCTGGCCACGCTCAACCTGGCCACTGGTATCGCCACCGAGATTGGCCCTGCGGGGTTTAACATCGGTGAGACCTCGCCACAAGGTCTGGCGATCAGTCAGAGTCGGCGCGGATATATAGTCGGCAGTGTCTTGCAACGCTTGAGTTCGCTCAACCTCTCTAGGACAAGGATTGCGGGGGCCACCAGTGACAACTTCACGATCAACCGCGAATCCATTGACATTACCACCAAGGACGACATAGGCGTTCAGCACCTGCTGGGTGAAGTTGGGGTTTATAATATCGAGGCCAGTATCGAGGGCGTGCTGCAAGATTTGCGCCTGCTTGACCTTGTTGCTTCAAACTTACCCTCGACGCAGATCACACGTCTCTACGAGATTGACGTGGCGGGTCTTGGCACGTTCTCTGGCCCCTGGTTCATTTCCAGTTTCGAGGCCACCGGTACGGAAGGGGCTGAAGCCATCACTTTTACCGCCAATATCATGTCAGCGGGCGAAATGAATTTTGTGCCGGCGGCAGCAACGTCATAAAGGGGAAAACAATGGCTGTGTTTCGTGAACTAAAGATACGCTGGAAGGGCAAACATTACCTGTTTACCCCTTCCAACCGGCTGTTGCGGCGGATTGAGGAAGAAGTCGCGCTGACCGATGTGATCGCGGGCATTGCCGGCGGGAGGCCAAAGCTGAGCCATGTCGCGCTGGTGGTGGCGGAGTTTTTGATGGAAGCCGGTGTCGAGACAGCCGAAGATGACATTTACGCGGTGATCATGGACGACATTCAGGACGGCGCCACACAATTCACGCAGTGGTGTGAAGTGATTGCGCAGGCCGTCAGCCCCACCGAGGATGTGGCAAAAAACTCCAAAGGCTCGGCGGCCGCGAAAACAGCCCGCAAATCCGGGAACGCGGCGTAAGGCTGCCGTGGACTGACATGTTTAAAAACGCGATGAATTGGAGGATCGCGCCGGATCAGTTCTGGTCCATGACCCTGGCAGAATATTATGCCCTCGTTGACCTGCACGCGCCGAAGAATAAAGACGGCTCGAAGCTCACCACGGTGGCGGATCTACAAGCCGATCTGGCCATGTCGGATGCAGACTGGTGGGGCGTGGACAAGGGCACGCAGGGCGCCGCCGACAAAGCGCTTGCTGCACAATTGATGGGGCCGTCGCATGGCTGAACCCGTCCAGGATATCCGCGTTGATATCACGTCTGACAGCTCAGCAGCGATCGAGGCGCTCAAACATGTGTCAGCGCGCCTCAAAACGTTTGACAAGAACGCGGCGGCCGCAGCGCATGGCGCGACCCGTTTGGACAGCGCCATGCGCCGCAGCGCTCGCGCCGCGGCGGTGTTTGAAGGCCGCACCAAACAGGTCACACAGGCACAGCGCGCACTGGCGCACGCCAAGCAATCTGCCGAAGCGGCACTGGCGTCCGGCAATGCCGAAAGCATCAAGGCGGCCCGCGCGGCTATCCGGCTTGGGCAAGCCGCATTGCAGACCGCCAGGGCCAAGCACACGGTTGCCAGTGCGGCGCTCAAGGCAGCGCAAGGTCAGGCGCGCCTGGCCCAGGAGTTCGAAGACACGGTAAGTCGTGCGCGACAGGCGGCGACAGCCACCGAGCAGGTGACGTCGGCCAACAGCAATATGGCGCGCTCGGCAGGCAAGGCAGCCAAGGCCGCGATCCAAAGCAACGCCGCGATCGGGCGTAGTGCCGGTGCGATGCGTGCCTCAATCCAGAACGCCGCTTTTCAGGTCGGCGATCTGGCCACACAGCTGGAACTCGGCGTGAGTCCGGCCCGCGCCTTTGCACAACAAGGCTCGCAGCTGCTGGGCGCGTTTGGCCCGTTAGGGGCGGTGCTGGGCGGCGTGGTCGCGGTGGCAGTGCCGTTGGCGGTGGGGATGAAAAACCTTGCGACACAGGGCAAGGACGTCACCCGCGTGTTTGGCACGCTGCAGCCTTTGGCGCAGGGTGTAGCTGAGGCGTTTGGCAAGACCGGCCCGCTGGTGAGAAGTGTTGCTGAAACGGTCATCAACCATCTTGATCGGCTCTTGGTGACCGGCGGCCTGGTGGCGGGTTTCTTTGCGACCAAGTGGGTCGCTGCGTTTGCCGCGGCCAGAGTGGCGACGTTGTCTTTGGTGGGCACACTGGGCCTGCTGAAAACAACATTGATCCGCCTGGGCATTGGCGCCCTGATCGTGGGTCTGGGTGAGTTGATCTATCAGTTTACGCGTGTTGCCCAGGCAGCTGGCGCGGCAGGCGCGGCATTTAAACTGTTGGGCGACGCAACCGTTGGCGTTATCAAATACATGATGGATAACTGGCGCACGCTACCCCTGCGGGTCAGCGCAGTGTATGAGCGAATGGTGGCGGTTGTGTCTGAAAAAATGGCGCGGCTGGTTAACCATTTACAAGGCCCCATGAACGCCATCATTGGCGCGTTTGTCGGGGCGAAAAACGCCATCATCGTTGCCTTTGAGGCGCTGCCAGCGGCATTTTTGAGGATTGGCCGGCAAGTCGTCAATGCACTCATCGACACGCTTGAGCGCGGGCTGTCGGTGGTTGTCGAGGGCATCAATCAACTGTTATCGAGCGTGGCTGCGCCTATCATACCTGCGATAGATCTATCCGCATTCAAATTGTCGGTTGGCGAGGCTGTTGATCTCACAGGCGACATGTCCGAAGCCTTTCGCAAGGCATTTGAAAAGGACTATGCCAAGCCGCTGTCTAAAGACCTAAAAAGCGTTGCCAAACAAGCTGCGGTGGCGGCGAAAAAGCTGGACGCACTCGCGGACAACCTGGTGAAAGCCGGGTCAAAAAAACACTTAGCAGCCTTTAGAAAGCTCCGGGATTTGTTGTCCTCGCTGGCTACAGAGGACAGCCAGACAATCAAGCTATTCGGCGAAAACACCGAGGACTTTGGTGACGCGGTAGGCCAACGTGCTGACGACATGGAGGCGGCAACTGAGCGCGTGGTCAAGTCGCTCAGGACCCAGCGCGAGGTTGTCGAGCAAACCCACGCAGCGGAGACCGCTGCGCTCAAGCAAGCCACGGACGAGCAACTCAAGATTCTTGGCGGACGAGCTGAAGCGGTTCAACGATTGGCCAAGAGACAACGGGATGAGATGGCGAAGCTAAGCCAGACTGCTCAAAATAAATTCGGTGAAATCAGCAATGCGCTGCAGTCTTTGCAGAATATCGGTAACATTTTTAATGGTTCAACAGGCAAGTTAGGTCAATTAGCCGGTTTTTTTGGGAGCGCCGGCAGCGTTGGGTCTTCAGGTAGCTCGAGCTCGCTTTTAAGTGGTTTGAGCTCTGTCTCTAGACTGTTTAGCAGCACCGGCATCTTGGGGTCTTCAGGTATTTTTTCTGCCACAGGGGCGCTGAGCGGTGTCGGTAGCGTCTTCACAAAAATCACCGGCGGCATCTTCACAAAGGCCGGCGCCATCGGCAAATTGTTTGCCTCGGGCGGTGCCTTTGCGGGATTAGGCTCTGTGCTGTCGGTATTAGGCCCGATTGCGGCGATTGCTGCTATTGCTGGCCCTCTTATCAAAAAGGCGTTCGGTCGTGAATACAAATATTCCGGTATCAAGGGCACCTTGCGCGATACCGGGCTCGAAGGGCATACGTACGACTTCTACAAAGGCGGCCTGTTTCGTTCGGACAAGACCAAAAGAAAATTCTTAGATCCGGCGACGAGCGCCAGTCTCAATGAGATCGTGCGCGGCGTTCAGGGGGTATTGACCGAAAGCGCCCAGACCCTCGGGCTTAAGTTCGATCGTGCGCTCAAGACGACCATCCGCTCGTTTGATATCAGGACAAAAGACAAAAGCCAGGAACAGATCACCCAGGAACTGACGCAGCAGATCACCGATTACGGCAATGCGGTGGCCGATGCGATTGTGAACACGCAAGCCTTTGAGGGCATCACAGGAAACATTGCGGACCATATCGGGCAGCTGACCGAGGGACTGGATGGCATTGTCAGTGTTGTGGGCTCGAACGTAAACCTTCAGCTCTCAGGCCTTAAAGCCTATCAGCGCGGCACGGAAGGCAGTTTGGAAACGCTGACACGGCTGGCCCAGGCCCTGACCAGTGTCAATGAACATTTCGGTGTTTTGGGCAGGCGCATTCGCTACGCAGGCCTTGCCGGCGCGTCGACGGCACAACAGCTGGTGGATGCGTTTGGCGGCATCCAGGCCATGCAGCAATCCACCGCTGTCTACCTGGACCGGTTTCACAGTTCGGTTGAAAAGACCGCGATGCTCACCAAAGACATGAGCGACGTGTTTACAGAATTAGGCCTGGTCATGCCCAAAACCCGCGTTGCGTTCCGTGAGCTTGTGGAGAGCCAGAACCTGGCCACCGAAAGTGGGCGTAACATGCATGCCGCGCTGTTGAACCTGGCGGGTGTGATGGACAAGGTGTACCAAAATACGCGTCAGGCCTGGACCCTGGGTTCGGGCGGAGAAAGTTTTGGTCTCTTTATGCGCATCGCCGACGCGGTCGGCAGGCACTCCAAACAGGCTCGCACGGCGTTAAGCCTGTTTAAGGAGCAAGCGACCGCGGAGGGCCGGGCCGCCTATCTCTCCGACCTTGCCCGCGAGCGCGCTCGTACTGGAACATTTGCGCAATATGTCCTGGCGCGGACCGATGCCTACCGACTTGAGATGAAGGCACGTAGCGCCGAAGAGCGGTTGCGCAAGATTGCCGAGGATCTGGGCCTGATCATTAAAGACGCGGGCACTGGCTTTAAAGCATCGATCGACGCGGCGGCACAGGCGGCGCCAAAGGGGCCGCTACGGGTCCGCTTAACCGGCATCGCGCAGGATCAGATGTATACCGGTCAACAGATCGGAGAGCTGTTAAACCGTTTACAAGATGAGGCGCGCGATCGCGGCATCATTATATCGGCGGTCGCATGACGATCCTCACCACACCGGCACGTCAAACCGAATTGCACGCAGCGGGACAGGCAAACAACCCGTTTGTGCTGTGGGACAACCGTGTCACGCCGACCAATGTCGCCGTCAATAATGCGGTTAACGGATTGCCGGCCAGCAACGTTGCCACGGGAACGACTTACGATTTTGCCACCACACAATATACCGCTGCCCGTGTGGGCACGTTTTCAGTAATATTGACATCGGCCACCGCCTTTCAGACCGTGGCGATTGCCGGGCATAATTTTCATGACATCGGCGGCGCTTCCTTACAGTTGATCCGATCTGGCACGTTTGGTTCAAGGACACACAATATTCCCTTTGCCGGTGCGTCGCCGATTGTATTTCGGATACAGCCACGCTGCCTTTTACGCGCTACGAGTTTCGTTTGGCGGTCACCGATACCTCGGTGCTGCCGCGTGTATCCGTGTTGTTTGCCGGGCCGGAGATCGTGCTGCCGCAGCGGCTATACCAGGGCTATGCGCCCCCCTACACGCCCAACGCCGTTGATATTCAATCTAACGTATCGGAAGGCGCGAACCTGCTCGGCAGCCGTGTCGTGCAGCGCGGATCTACGGCCACGGCGCGGATCGATCACCTGGCGCCAGCCTTTGTACGCTCTGCCGCCTGGGCGGGCTTCCAGCGGCATTTTAATGATGGTCGCGGTTTTTTCTGGGCGTGGCGGCCTGAACAGTACCCGGACGACGTACACTACGCCTGGCGCGACGGCGATGAACTGTTGCCTGATAATACCGGCCCCGCCGCGTTCACAGGCATCACGATGCCCATGCGATTTTTTGAAGGGGCCACGTGATGGGCACGCTGGGCCGCGAGCCGCTTCAGATTGTCGAAATTGACATCGACTATTGTCAGCTGACCTACGGACAAGCCCCCTGTGCTGCGGCGCTTGGTACGTCAGGGGCCCGTAAATGTTTCAACACGTTGGCGACGTGCCAGGACCGCGACAATATCAATCTTGGCACGCTGACGCTGAGCTTTAGCCACAACCAGGCGGGGCTGCCGACAGACCGGATCGTTTATCCCTGTCTGGAAGAAGTGAAGACAGCGCCCACACGGATCACGCTGGGCGGTTCGCCCGACCGACGCAGCGGTCCTTTGGGCACGCGGTCGCGGGTCACGGTGCGCCTGAAAGATTTTGCCGATAGCGATGCGCTGACGGACCGCTACGCCGCTGAGCGTCGTACGGGCGCGGCGCAAGAAGATGGCGTGGGGTACGAACCGCTGGATCGCGGCACATTCTTTGCCAAGCTGCGCGCCCGGTTCCCGTACTACAACGCAAGAGCGCTGCGGGTGCGAAACGGCTACGTGGGCGACCGGCCGGAAGACATGCCGACGCGCCATTATCTCATGACGGAATGGCGCGGCCCGGATGCACAAGGCAACGTGGAAATCGTCGCGCAAGACCCGTTTGTGCTGCTCGGCGAAAACCAGGCCGTCTACCCAGCCCCCAGCTACGGGGCAACCACGGTTGAGCTGAGCGAGGACTATACCGGTCCGGTCCAGCTTGCGCCGGACGGCATCCTGAGTGAATATGCTGGCGTTCGCTATGTGGCGATTGGTGACGAGATTATCAGGGCCTCACGGTTTGGCAATCAGTTTGAAATTGGCGCACGCGGCCAGTTTGGAACGCGTCCACAAATCCATACCGCACGATCCGATGTGCAGGTTTGCGCCGTCTTCGACAACGACACCGTGGCCAATGTTATCCGGGAGCTGCTCGTATCAGGCGCGAACATTCCGGCAGACTGGATCAATCTTTCCGATTGGCAAAGCGAAACGTCAACACATCTCAGCGATCTGCGACTGACCAACACGATTGCCCGCCCCACGCCGGTGCTGGAACTCATCAGTGAAATTATTAATTTTGGGATTTTGCTGTATCCCGATGAGACAGCCCGGACGATCCGGTTGCAGGTGATCCGGGCACCGCAGTCCGGCGACACCATCCCGGTGGTTTCAGATGCCGACGTGGTCCTCAAGGGATCGATGCGGGTCAAAGACCTCTATGATCAACGGCTGTCGGAAGTGTACTTTTATCACGGCTACCTCAGTGCGACACAGTCGCGCAGCCAGCCGTCGAATTATCGCAACCTGCGCGCCGCGGTGGACATCAACGTGACCAGTCAGCGCGAATACCGGTCCCACCGTGTGTTGCGTATTTTCAACCCGTGGTTAGGCGAAAACGGCAACCCGTTCCAGGCCCTGCAGGCCGCGGTGCGCATTCTTCGCAGGTATCTGATCACGCCGCAGGAGGTGACGTTTCTGTGCGATATCAAGGACAGAGATACCCTGCGGCTCGGTCGTGTCGTCAGTCTGCGCACGCGGCTGCTGGAAGACGATACTGGCGCCGCGACCCTGGTGCAGATGATTGTGACCGGGGTAGAAGAGTTGGACAGCGGTAACCGTCTCAAGATTACGATGGAAACGAACCAGTTTGTGCCCGCGGCCGGTCTGATCGTGCCATTCTCGACAGACATGAACCTGCCGGTGCCTGATTATAACAGTGCGTATTTGCCCCCGCCCGGCTCGATCGGCACCGACGAGCTCGCCAATGGCAGCGTCACGTCGGACAAGATCGTCAGTAGCGCGATCGGCACCGACGAGCTCGCCAATGGCAGCGTCACGTCGGACAAGATCGTCAGTAGCGCGATCGGCACCGACGAGCTCGCCAATGGCAGCGTCACGTCGGACAAGATCGTCAGTAGCGCGATCGGCACCGACGAGCTGGCCAATGGCAGCGTCACGTCGGACAAGCTGGCCAGTAGTGCGCTCATTCCAGATCAATACGGCGTGGGTGCATATATTATGGCAAGCATGAACATAAATGTGCCGCTCGGCGGTACACTGTCTGGTTCAGCGTTAACATTAAGCGTGTTGGAAGCGACAATTCTTTCGCCAGGGAGTCATGGGGGTCCTGCAGAAGTATTTATAAACCCAGGGAGAACCTTGACAGGTACGTGGCGAATGCAGTCTGGTGGCGCGACCGTGAATAACTCTTATCATGCTGCGCTTTTGCAAAGGATTTTGTAAATGGAAACGAAAAACCATGTTAAAAATCCTGACGGCAGTATTGATTGCGAAGTGAAGCATCCAACCTATGGATGGGTGCCTTTTACCGCCAGCCCGGAAGACGTCGAGGGGTTTGGACGTGATTTGTTTACGCAAATAAACAACAGTGATCTGCCTGAAAAGCAGGTGCTACATCAAGCCTCTATACATGACGTCAGAAATGAAGCGGAACGAAGAATAGCGGTCGGTACCCGAATAAACGGGCGGCCTTTTGTTTGTGACGTGCGCACGGTGACGCGTCTGCGTGGTCTCATAGACCTATTTGAAAGCGACGCTGTTCCTGTCGATGGCGTCACCTATAAAACCAGCCATGGTGATACGCTCAGCATAAACTCTCTGGCAGAAGCGCAGCGTATTTATGGCGCAGTGGTCATGTATGTCAGCGGTGTGATCGAAGCTTCTGCAAAACTACAAACCATGGAGCCAATACCCCAGGATTACACTGACGATAAGTGGTGGGTTGATAATATCCAAGCACCCCAAGCCTGACGCTACATAGTGCTCAAACCTATTCTCTTTCTTCAGGGGGAAGAGAGGGCGTCACTAAGGATCAACTAATACAGGTTATGAGATACTGGAAGAGTTGACCAGTATTTCCTATAACGATGGTATTCAGCTCACCAACCTTCCTGTTCTTGTTTCTCCCAATTCTAATGTGCGTCTACTTTTTGTGCCCGACGCGATTCAAGAATGTGGTTCTCCTATTTGCAAGTCTGTTCTTTTATGCATGGGGTGAGGGCTACTTCGTCGTTATTATGCTTGTGTCCATTTTTATCAACTGTGCATTCGGAGCATTGATAGAAAGTCGGCGTGAACTTCCGGCCGGTAAATGGATTGTAGCGGCAGCCATCTCTGCCAATCTCGTTTTGCTACTAAGCTTCAAATACGCAAACTTCATCGCTGACAACGTTTCGGTCGCGCTAGGGCTGTTCAGCTTTCTTTCCATCGAGATCGCGCCCGTACACCTACCCATAGGGATATCGTTCTTTACGTTTCAAGCAATGTCTTACTTGATTGATGTTTATAGAGGTACTAATCCTGCACAAAGAAACCCTATAGACCTGGCGCTCTATATTTCTCTGTTTCCGCAATTGGTGGCTGGGCCCATCGTCAGATACCACGATATTGCAAACCAAATCAGCAAACGACAAATAACCACAGAAGACTTTTCTGTTGGTGCCAAGAGGTTCATCACAGGCCTCGCAAAAAAAATGATAATTGCAAATCCTTTGGGAGAAGTTACTGATAGCATCTTCGCTCTACCAGCAAATGAAATAAGCCCGGAAGTTGCTTGGCTTGGTATCACTTGCTTCACGCTACAGATCTATTTTGATTTTTCCGGCTATTCCGATATGGCGATTGGCTTAGGCAGGATGTTCGGCTTCAGGTTTCTAGAAAATTTCAACTATCCGTACATCTCAAAATCAATTCAGGAGTTCTGGAGACGATGGCATATATCCCTATCTAATTGGTTTCGGGACTATCTTTACATTCCGTTGGGAGGCAATCGCGAAGGAAATATCCGTACCTATTTTAACCTCGTGATTGTATTCGTGCTTTGCGGTCTATGGCACGGTGCAAGCTGGAATTTCCTCGTGTGGGGCAGTATCCATGGCGCTTTCCTCGTGATTGAAAGGCTTGGATTAGGAAGTCTTCTAGCGCAATTCCCTTCCCTGATAAGGCATTTTTATACGCTCTTTGTTGTAATGCTCGCCTGGGTTTTCTTCCGGATTGAAACTTTTCCAGAGGCGGTAGCATTCATTCAAACTATGTTCGAGTTTGAAGGGTTACCAAGGAAATTTGATGACCCAGGCTTATTCTACGATACCAGCGTCGCATTCGCCCTGTTAGCAGGTATGCTGCTGTCGACTCCGGCCATACCCTATCTCTCACAGAAGCTCGTACCATTTCTGGCGCAAAATCGCATCAGTCTTTTGCTGTCAGAACTCATCACTGTCGCTGCGTATCTGCTAATTTTTTATCTAACTATGAGCTATCTTGCAGTAGGCACATACAATCCCTTCATCTATTTTCGCTTCTAGATATGACCAACTCACTTTCTCCAATACCTAACTTGGTAATGACGCTTGCGTTTGTAGCTTTAGCTTCCACCCCTATGGCGGTCCAGTTGCTCGGTTTAGATCATAGGGAAACAGAAGAACAGCGTGAGAAGGCTTCAATGCCCAGTAGTTTTAACTGGCGAGAACCGCAGACATTCAGCAAGGGTTTTGATGCGTACTACCAAGACAACTTTGGTTGGCGTGCCTCACTGATAGAGGCGCACGCTAGATTCAAAATTATTTCCCGGGTTTCACCAACGGAAAAGGTCGTTATCGGTTCCAATGGGTGGCTTTTTTATACAGGCGATAAAGTAATGGATAACTACCAACGTCTTAGACCGTACAAGGAGCACCAACTTAGACGAATCAAAGACTACCTTGAAGCAAAGAGAGATTGGCTTGCGGCAAAGGGAGTTCAATACCTTTACGTTGTCGCACCTGATAAGCACTCTATCTATCCCGAGTATATTCCCGACAGAATTAGCACCATTCCTGCACCATCCAGACTCGACCAGCTGATCAGTTATCTTGCAGAACACTCAGACATCAAAATTGTTGATTTTCGGCAAGACATGAAAGTAGCCAAGTCAGACAAGAGAGTGTACCACAAAACAGATACGCACTGGAACCTACACGGCGCGCGAATTGGTTATGAAGCGATAGCACTCAGACTTCAGTTGCTTTTCCCGGGGTTCACGATACGTGAGAAAGAGCGCTACATGACTCGCTGGGAGTTAGGAAGCCAGGGTGATATGGGCAAGATGATCGGCATTGATGGCCTCTATCACGAAACCCGGGTTAACTATCTACCCGACGATGGAGGTTGCGGTCGTCAACTAGCCCCAGAAATATCCTCCGAGCACTTTGATGACAAAGGTGTTCACATAGCTGCGGTAGGCTGTGCTGACGGACAGCT
The DNA here is from genome assembly GCA_963921245.4 of Rhodospirillales bacterium. Classification (GTDB taxonomy): domain Bacteria; phylum Pseudomonadota; class Alphaproteobacteria; order Rhodospirillales; family Casp-alpha2; genus JABJGO01. The sequence continues at coordinate 25,223 of CAWUEY030000002.1, forward strand.
AAACGCAGTTTTCTTTGGTGATTCCTATCGCAACCTATTACTAAAATTTGCTGAACAGGATTTTAAACGAGTAGATCATATCAACAGACGCTTTAATCTTGAAGCAATGCAGGCTTACATTTCTAACCGTAAGCCAGATGTCGTTATAGAAATGTATGTTGAGCGGATGATGGGTGCGGTTGTGCCGCAAGCAACGATTGATAAGCTCTTGGTTGATGTAGAGACCAACTAGTTTTCGTTATCGTTTTGTACTTCTACGGCTGGGGTGGTTTTGAGGCTGAAAGGTGGTTTCAGAAACGCCATGATGACACCGGACAGACGGTTCTCCTGCTCATCGTCTGCAGATACCACGGGGTATTTGTCCGTATCAAAAAAATCTGTGAGGATTTCCTCGTTAAATCGGTCCCGCTGCGCCGCCAGGGTGTCAACGATGACGTTGCGGATGGGCCAGGTGTAGTGAGGCAATTCAATTTTTCGTCGACCTACCTGGGCGCGCATCTGATCTAGCAGTATACGGGTTTTTACCTGCGGGAAGGCCGCGTTTAATCGGCGCAGTATTTCAAGAAACGCTGCGGGTTCGCTCTTGTTGGCTCTTTTTTCAGTGACTTTATCTAAAAGCTCAGGCACCGCTGACTCGCAGAAGTGTTCAAGCACGTTGTTGTGTTTGGTGTAGTTCACAAAGCGGACGTTTTCCTCGCCGAACACGTTCTGCCATTTGCGGGCGAGGGCCACGTAGTTGAACCGCCAGCGGGAGGCTCGAAAAAAATCATCTATGCTGCGTTTGCCGCCCCACTTGATGTGCTCCCCATAAAGTGAGACAAGCCAGGACAAAGGATCTCTCAGGTAGCAGTAGACGGTAACTTCATAGGCTGAAAGAATATCGCGGTAAGCCTGTATTCTTGCCTTGTCTTCAAACATGGAAAAATGTTCTGACGACAGGATGATGCGATCGTAACCTTGTGTTTCTGTTTCAAGCTTCTGCTTGAGTGAGTCAATATCGGGGATCAGCCGGGCAATGTCGTAGTGATGATTGGATGTTTTGCCGGTGTCGGGGTAGAGCACCTGCTGTTTTTTCAGTCGTTCCTTGTGTTTCTCAAGAAATGCCTGGATGGAGGTTGAGCCCGTCTTGGCCGCGCCGATATGAAGCACGAGCTCTTGCATGTTTGGGTGACCCTGGTGAAACGAAACAGTGAGCATATCTCATACGGATTTCTTTTTCGACTCTGTTACTCGTGCCTACCGTTGGCCTGGGCGGCGCATCAGCAGGTTATCCTTCAGTTTCACCCGCTGTCGGAGCAAGGGTTGAAACCCGAGAAAGTTTACATATATATTAACTTTCTGTTGCAAGCGTGAAAGTTCTCCAAGAGGGGTCCGTATGTCGAGTGTTGGGATGTGAGGGTTGCATGGAATCCCTTGAAGAAGCGCTCCATTCTGTACGGCCTGACAAGCGTAAATGCAAATTGGCACAAAGTTAACGAGAAACTACAGTGAGCATTTTGAATCATTACTTCTCAGAAGCAGCGTTAGAGAGCGACGACTTTGCTAGAGACGATCAGCGAGAGCGCTGGATCTACAACGTCACCGAAGACCTTTTAGTCCTGATGGATTCAAAAGGTGTTAGCAAAGCTGGCCTGGCCAAGAAGCTGGGGAAGAGCAAGCCTCATATATCCCAACTCCTCAAAGGTAACAGCAACATGACGCTTGGTACCTTTTCTGATATTTGTTTTGCCCTTGGGGTTACTCCTAAGGTTACGGTTCCCGGCGTACAACACATCAGGTAACTCTTAGACCCTGCCTACATAAAATGAGCCATCAGGTGTGTTTTCTAACCTAATTGAAATTCTATACTTTGCGTTTATCATTACCTACCTATCGTAGTGCAAAGGCGAGTTAAACGTTATGAAAGCGATGCTGTTTGCGTTGTTTGTTGTCGCATTGACCACGTCGTGTGCGTCAATCACACGAGGTACCAATGAAGCCTACGCTGTACAGACGTCCCCTGGTGGCGCGACGGTATCGATAACCCATGCAGGTGGATACGAACAATGTACCAGTCCGTGCTCGGTCCAGGTCAAACGCAAAGGCATGTTGATGATCGAGATCGTGAAGGACGGTTACCAAGATTTCATGACGACAATTCAGTCGGCTATTGATGGCGCCGGCGGGGCAGGCATGGCGGGTAATCTTCTGTTTGGCGGCATTATTGGTGCTGGCGTTGATGCTGGCACCGGTGCGATGCATTCGCACAAACCGAACCCATTGGTGGTTGAGTTAGAGCCTGCAGGCGCAGATTGATTGTTTAGTTGCTGCAGTATCCATCCTTCATTATTCGGAGGATAAACAGGCGGGTTGGAGCCGCGGAGCTCCTTGCCTGCCCCTATCTGGTCCACTGCGGCCCTAAACGAGCGAAAGCGGCCTCACGTGAAGCGAAGCCGCATCCTTTCGTCCTGCCCGCAGATGTTTCAGATTGAAACTCTTCAAGATTGGGACCCCAGTCACGAGGAGATCGCCACCTCGATGAGACGTGTGGCGCAGATCGTTGGCGAATTGAGCGAGCTTGCTGAAGACCCTTTGGCCGGTGTGAAAGCGATGGAGTATGCTACTTTCATGACCCAGATGGCAGCTGCTATCAATGAAGGGGATGAAGCCAAGCTGGAGGAGTTAACGGAGCAACTAAACAAGAGGTCATTCTTATGAACAGAAACGATGAAATGCGGATTCGCTCTCTGTGCAAAGAAGCTGAAGCGAAAATTGCCAGAGCAATGAAACTGCTTGACGATGCATACGCATCACATCTCGAAAAGGAAACGAAGTCCAAGGAAAAAGAGCTACGCGCTGCATAAAGTACCTGGCTGGTAACCAATCTTAAAAAAACCCGTTGCAGCTGAGGACGTGGGGGTAATGAAATGACGGAAATGTTGACCATCAACGTACTGGGTTACGTTGAGGACGGTGATTGGGTGGCTCACGCTTTGGAAATGGACATTGTCGCTGTTGGGGATACATTTGAAGAAGCATGTGAGGAATTGAACGAACTCATTGATATGCAGTTGTCATTTGCTGCGCTCAAGCAAGATCCATCCTTGGTATCGCATCCTGCTCCCATTGAATACTGGAATATTCTTAACGACCTGAAGCGGCAGAGGCTCGATGCGCTTATCGCGGGCAAGCAATCACGCGAACGTGATGATTACCGTCTGGGCGGTTTGCCGTGGCCTCAAGCTGTCGTGCCCGGAGATTTTGCCGCCGCCGTCTAAAATATGAAATCATATTGAAGTATCGGGAGCTGATCAAACGGCTCCGAGACTATGACCCAGCCTTTGAAGTGATAATGCCTGTATCTTCATCTTTGGATTGACAGGGGTGCAATTTCCACTACGTTCGTTTTGAAACTCAACCGCCAGGCACCCCCAGCGGGGGGGGGGGATACCCCTCTACCCGTTAGAGAATTGTAAATGGCCAGATACGGCGCTTCTTGCGTGATACGATCTCTTGCATGAGGCGTAACACAGTAGAATTCTGCAAGACCGGACAAGTTCTGTTATGCGACTTCCGCGGGCTGGCGAAGGGAGAGATGACCAAGAAGGACAGGCCGGTCATTGCGTTGAACCCCAGTAGTGATGGCTTGGTTACAGTTGTGGCCCTGAGTTCCACGGTACCCGAGAAGCAGAATTCACCGCTTTACTACCAGATACCGCGTAGCAGATTGCCCAAGGTTCAGCACATGCAGAAGGTAGACACATGGGTAAAGGGGGGCATGATCTATCGAATCAGCCTTGACCGCTTATCCTGGCTAACTGACCGTAAGGGCCATTTCTGGAAAGAAAAGATATGGCCAGTAGAGCTAAAAAAAGTGCAGGCATGCGTCCTGCAAGGCTTAAAACTAGGGCATTTGAGCCAATATTTAGATGAGGGAACTGGGTAAATGACCATGGGTCTAAAGTTTGACAAACGCAAAACAGACTTTATATTCTATAACCGGCCCTGTTCCTTAATTGGAGCAGTTACTAAGACTGCGGTTGATGCGTTGCCGTAGCAAGTCCTAAACCGTTGGGGTTGTTGGACAATTCTGAAGGGGTCCCTCGGGGCCCCTTCTCTATTTCTGAAGCCGCCATCTCCCTCCTCATAGCCTCCAACGCTAAAACCGCACTATCTATGTCCCCGTCTTCCAATGACGTGATTACTGCTTTCAAAAACTCCTCTAATTCATCCTCATCATAGGAAATCATCGTCTTCTCCAATGTGGGCCTAGAAGACTATCGAATCAACGTGATATTACTGTGACGTTGTTCTCAGAACTGGTTGAAAAGTGTTGAAGGAAAGGTGAAAAAGTTTAGCGGTACTTGATGTCATGGAATCCATGTTGAAGACGATTATGCAGAGAACGAAGCCTTAGGCTTTACAGTCGGCTCATAAACAACTTCAAGAGTCATGCGTGAGGCGGGTGAGTCTGACCCCTTACCTCCACATTTTTAAGCTATTTCAAAAGCACTTCCATGATTCGATCGAATCTGGACTCCAGGATGAATGCTACGACAGCCAGCACACCGGCTGAGAACGCGAACATGTACAAGATCGATCCGTTGCAGACCTTTCGCCAGTTCTTTGACATCACCTGACAGTTCCTTCAGGGAGTCATTCATGTGTTCGAGTGTTCGTTCCATTGCCTTAATGTCTCCGCTGTCTCCGCTCTGATTATTCAGTTGCTGGAGAATCCAATCCTCTTTACCTACCGCACCTGACGGAGGCGTTCCTGCTGGTTGATGTGGAGGGGTGGGGGTATTATCGCTCACGCATTCCTCGCCATGAACTCCCAGAGATCGTTGTTTGCGTATCCCCAGTAACCGTTCGTTGATAGAACAACATGCTTAATTCTGGCGTCACTTTTGTCCTTACCGCCGTCGAAAAACAGTTTGCTCGAGACTTCTTTGGTGAGATCATTTGTGGCCACAAGCCACACCCTGGACTGTACGTGATAGTTAACCGGGTAGCGTTCTTCGAGATCCAGCGCAAACTGCGCATCCTCTTCATCCACAATGATCGCCAACACAGTCATAGGTAAAAATCCGCTCCCTTCAGCGGCGGTTATACAAAAAAGGCAAGTGTAAAGTCACGAGTGAGGTGGGTGAGCGTTTGCTCTCAGTTCCGCATTGTTAATCCAAATACAGAGCCTCCAAGGCAGCTTCATACTCTCTCTTCGTCTTCCATGGTACCTGCCAGGTATCGGAGGAAGACATCCCGGTCGTGATTCGGAGGCCAGAACTTATGCATGATCACCCCTGAAAGGTGGGGAAAGGGGTATATATATAGACGTAGCAGGACTTTGTGCGGTGCGGGAACTATGTGCCCGATTGTGCCAACTTTTGTGACCGGGTCTGATAATTGATGGTAATCGGTGACACTGGAATGGCCTGAAGGCCGCATCTTTGTGTCATTTGGTATTATAGATGTACATGGCTTTCGGATTCGAGTCCCGTCCGGTCCGCCACTCACCCCTTATAAACAAAGGGCTGCAGCCAATACAACCCTTTTTTTGTGCCCGCATTGTGTCATTTTAACGCCCCGTCGAGTCTTGATACGCGCTTTTCGTCCCTGTCTTTGTCCTGTTCCCGCTTGAAGTAGTGCTTCTTGATCATGTCCACAGATGTACCGCACATCTCTGCGATTTCATCCAGGGGAACTTCGTCTGACACGCACATCGATATGAAGGTTGATCGCCAGGGGTATAGCTTTTGAGAGCCATTACAGTCAATCCTGGGCCTTATGCCGGTAGCATCATGCGCTCGCCACCACCATTTCATCAGCCAATCAGCATCCTTGAACCGGTGGCCTTGGGGCGATAGGTGGATCAGATCGCGTTTAAATTTGGTGGGATTGCTATCCAGCATCTCTTGAACGATTTTCGAAACCACTATAGTCCTAGACTTTTTACCGCTCGCATTCTTCGTGTAAAGCCGTATCTCGCGTCTTACCATCTCCTGGTCAACGGTGAGGTAGGGCTTTTGATACTTCGCCCAGGCTCCACCTAGAAGCTCGCCAGTGCGTTTCCCGGTGTAGAAGCCCTCAAGAAAGTAACGCCAGGCAATGATGCTGTTTTCGTGCAGCCAGGAGAGCAGGGCGTCCCTTTCCTCTTTAGTGTACGGATCTGGCTCAGGGTTGTCCTCATCCCGCCCCTTGGCGATTACAGGGACGAACGACCGTGTTATGGCGTCATCGTCTATGGCGAGGGCTACAATGCGTCTCAGGACGCTCAGAGCGTTTCTCTTGCCCTTGATGCTTAAATCCTTCCGCGTAGCCAGGTGGCGCTCTATTTCGGTCCTCGTGAGCGTTTCTATGAGCCTGTCGTCGAATACTGCCCAATTGGCGTTGTAGACGCTTTTGTAGCCGCCAATGGTCGAATCTCGAAGGGATTGAGGAGCAACCACGGCAAAAAAGTGATCGCGGTAGTATTTCAGGGTGTTGGGGGATTTTTTCTCGCCGGTCCACTCTTCGATGAGGGCGTCAAGGTTTTCGCCAAACTTCCAGCGATCTACGAGCCTTTCTCGTTCTCGTGCCAGCCGTTTGCGGTTTTCCTGGGATGTGCTTTCACCTGGTAGTGAGAATCTACGTCTATTCTTGCCTGAACCGATAGTTATCCAGACAGTGCGCCCCCTTACACTAACTCCAGCCATTTACGCCTCCTCTCAACGGCCATGGGGTGAATCACAATATTACGCCCCTCATGGCTGTACTCCACGCCTTCGGTCCATTTCGAGTGTATCCAGTGACGTACACGTCTCACGGGGTGACCTGTGCGGTTACAGTAGGCTTTGATATCCATACCCATCATTGAGGCACGACCGAGCTTCAGGAATTCTATTTCAGCCCTGAGCTCATCGATTTGTGCCTCGATATCATTCATTTTACCTTCACCTTCCGTTTCGCTTGTCTTCTCGCAATCATGTAAACCTTCAGCTCCTTCTCACTTTTCCAATGACTGTGAACCTTGCCCATAACGTAAAGGGTGAAGGGTGTCTCTGTTGGGCCGTCTTCTTTGATGAACATCAGAAGGGCGGCTCATCGTTGTAACCAGCAGGGGACATGTTGTCGTTTCTCGGCTGCTCCTGGCGCTGTGGTTTGAAATCGTTTAGCTCGACGTAGAACGCCCCGCTCTTTGATTCCTTCAGGCTCAATCTGACTTCCTCTGGCCGGTTGTTAAGCCAGTGCACAAGCTTCCGTCACGCTCAACCGCAAAGTCGGCTATGACGAAACTGGGTGCGTTCTGATGTGGCTTGTATGCCCGGAGTCCGTCTACAAATACTTTTTCGCTCATACTGCTTCTCGTTCCTGCAGATAGTCGTGGCTGAATGTGTAACCGTGAAATTCCATATATCTCTCCCTTATCCCTATGCGGCTGCCGGAGCTTCTTTCTTTTCCAACTCCTCAACCCACTCAGGCACAGGCTTAGCTGAATTTCTTAGCGTCTCCAGCATCCAGCGTTCAGTGGAAGACCACTTTTCATCTTTCAGAATATTGAGGATCTGCTTCAGGACTTTCCGGCAGATTAATTCGTAACAACCTTCGCCAAAATCAATGCCAATGCGCTCTTGCCAATGCTTACGTTGATGCTTAGGAGGCAGTACACGCTTGATGTAGCGTTGCTCAGGCATTTCAGGGATGTGGAACTGGCCCCAGTAGAAATCGCCGCGTATAACGAAGTAATCCCCACGGCAGTCCAGGTTCCCACTGCAGTCCAGGTTCCCACTGCAGTACAGGTTCCCACGGCAGTACAGGTACCCACTGCAGTACAGGTTCCCACTGCAGTACAGGTTCCCACTGCAGTACAGGTTCCCACTGCAGTACAGGTTCCCACTGCAGTACAGGTTCCCACTGCAGTACAGGTTCCCACTGCAGTACAGGTTCCCACTGCAGTCCAGGTACCCACGGCAGTCCAGGTACCCACGGCAGTACAGGTTCCCACTGCAGTACAGGTTCCCACTGCAGTACAGGTTCCCACTGCAGTACAGGTACCCACGGCAGTACAGGTACCCACGGCAGTCCAGGTTCCCACTGCAGTCCAGGTTCCCACTGCAGTCCAGGTTCCCACTGCAGTACAGGTTCCCACTGCAGTACAGGTTCCCACTGCAGTACAGGTTCCCACTGCAGTACAGGTTCCCACTGCAGTACAGGTTCCCACTGCAGTACAGGTTCCCATCTACTGACAAACCCATAGGACAATTAAAAAAATGCACATCGCATTCAATGCGCAGGTTACCTTCAATCTCCACACAGTTTTTGTCGTCCATCAGTTTCTTCAGTTCTTCAATCGTGCTTACTGTTGTTGTTTCCATTTCTTCCTTTCCTTAAGGTTCGGAACACCGCGCGGGCACACCGCTCGAAGGTTCCTGTCTTCTTTAATGAACATCACCAAGCCATTCTCAATACTTCGTTTGCTTTGTCTGGCTTATCAGGTTGTCCCTTGTGGGCTTCATTCACCTGATAGGCTTCCTCGTAGCTTTCGTATGAGCCGACATAACAGTTTTTCCGTCCCTTCTTTGTGCAATACACGCGAAACCGAATACACCCGTCTGCGCAGTTGTAGACATGTATGCTCATGCTGCTCTGTACTCGCTCTCCAGGATCGTTTCTTTCGTGAAGGTGACCAGGGTTTGGAAGTCCTCTACACGGGCTTCGATGTCTGCAAATGCCTTGTCGAACTGCCCTTTGTGTATCCGGTGAATGAACAGCCGTTTTTCTTCCGGGAAGTCAGGGCAAAAACTGATGAAGTCGAGCCAGTCTCTCCCTGTGAGATACAGGTTGGCGATGCACTGCCATTTGTACTGGGGGTCAAGCGCTTGACGTTTCACCCTGGCATAGTGAACTGAGGGGATGGCTGATTTGATTTCGATCACCCCGATATCGCCTACCAATCCATCGGGTGAACAACCCTGAAACCCGAAGTCAAAGAAGCCGCCGTTTGCTACCGTGCAAAACTGATCTTCTTCGTAAGCAAGCCGCGCCATCGGTTCTTGTTCGTGGCCACGTTCCATGTGATGGTTTGAATAACTTTCCCCGGCAGGCTTACCGGTGATCTGTTCCAGCGCGATATTGACGGCTAACTGTTTGGCAGGCTCCCCGAAGGCTTTACCTAGGTTCGCCATGACCTTCGATAGATTCGATGACGTGAGCTTGCCTGCACGTAACACAAACCATTCCTCGCTGTTCTGTTGGACGTTATGAAACATCGCCCATCACCTCCCTGATTAACTGCTGTTCGTGTGCTGGCGTGATGTCGGCGTGAGCCTTCACGTTGTCTAATGTCTTATCTCGCTCAAACGCCTTCTTGGCTCTATTCCATAAATCAGATCCGGGTGTCACCTTTGCCCGCTCGTCTCGTGGCCGGTTCGGATCGATGCGGACACCACCGACAATATCCTGACCAAACTTCACGGATGCATCCCGGTAAACCCTGATTTTGATGCCAGCCCAGTCCTCAATGAACGGCGAGTCGTCTGCAAATCCCCTGATGATTTTGCAGTTGCCAACGTTTAAAATGAGGGGTTTGAGCTTCATGCCAGGCCGTATCTCGGGCTCAATGAAATAGGCCACCATGTGCTGTTCGTTTTTACCGGCCTGGTTCTTTTCGTAGCGGACCTCTTTGATGGTGAGCACGACGGGTTCGGTAAGCTCTTCGTTCGACAGGTAGGGCGATTTGAACGCCTGCCGGTAATGCGTTTTGTTGTTGTCCACTGGTTTCAGTTCAGTCATCTAAGGCTCCTTAACACCCGGCACACGCGCCATGGCAGTGTCAGCAATTTTCGTCGCGTGAACCGGGTGCTGTTGAAAAACGAGTTGGGCGCAGTAGCTGTATGCTTCCTGGCGAGTTTCGCCAAACCCGCAATACACCTGACCAGATGGCCCTTTGAATATGGCGTGAAAACCGTTGCCTGATGGTTCGATAATCATGCGAACGTCTTTTTGTTGGTGGCCTCGGCGTTGACTTCCCCCGCCTTGTCCAGGCCAGCGTCAAAGCCCTTGCGGTAGGCCATGCCCAGCAACAACTCAAACTGCATTTTGAAGTTGTCCTGCCGGTCGTACAGCGTCTCAAGTTCGTCTTTGAGGTCTTCTCGAACTTTCTCGTCGATCATGTCTTATCCCCAGTAATCCGCTGCGTGTTCATCGTAGGCATCAAACGCGATCTCGAAAAACTCAACCCAGCTTGTTGCGCGTGAGAAATCCAGCCCGTCCACCCGTTTGGTAAAGTCGTTAAACACGTCTTCATCAAAGTGCAGTTCGTGTTCATTGAGCCGGGCGTAGTGATATGACTTTGCCCGTGCCTCGGCCTTGATCTTTTCCGCCAGCGTTGTGACGTTGGCGGCATTGCCTTTTGCTACAAACTCTTGGAGTGCGTTCATCTGATTTGTTTCTCTATTCAATTCTTATGCATATAATATTCACATGACGTGATCAAGTCAAAGGATTTTTCACGTCATGTGATTTCGATCTGTGCGTTATAATTTCAAAATGAAACAAATACTAAGTTTTGATTAGTAATCAAGGGTTTGTTGGATGCCACGCAGGAAATAACCCCTCCTCGCGGGAGGACGTTGGTGTGTTCAGGGAATGAAGAATTTGCAAGCCGTGCAAATCGCACTTAATTATTTGGAAGCCAATCCTTTATTGTGGCGGGTGCCTGGGCCCATGCTTGCGCTTGCTTAGGCGTGCGAGAATAGCCCTTTTCTAAAAGACGTGTAGTTTCTATATCTCGGTATCTTCGTAATCATAATTATTATTATTCTTTGATGATGTCAATTCCGCCCATTGCATCAAGGTTCGTCGCATCAAATCAGAAGGCATTCCGGATGGATTGGCCGCATAAATCCAATCTAACGTAACCATATAAGTCTTCGATAGCCGGGCCATGACATACCATGAAGGGGCCCGGGCGCCATTTTCCCATTGAGAAAAAGTGTTTTGTTGTACATCAAGAATTGTGCACAAGTCTTTGGCAGTCAGACCTAAAGCGAGCCTAGCGCACCGCAAACGGAGCCCGGCGGCTTTTACTTCATCTAGTTCCGCTATATTTTTTGGATTTGTGGGTAACTGTGGCATCGCTTTATTGTCTTTCATAAACCTGCTTCTGGCGATTCACTAATATTCTTGAAAAGAAAATCACGTCATGTGATAATTTAGGCCATATGACAGATGCAGAAATCATTTACAAAATTGGCGGTCCTCGACTTGTTGGGCGCGCGTTGCAAGTGCGGGCAACGGCTGTTCATAACTGGGTGCATAGAGGCATCCCTGCTATGTATCGTCCGACTGTTTGGGCGATCCTCGAAAAAAAACATCCTGCTGTGGCTGCAGAGTTAGTTCGGGATGAATTTCTTAATGTCTTCTCATACGTAGATCTGTGAAAGACTTCGAGGCAAAAACCAGCCTGACCGATGGTCAGTACAAAGCGATGCTGGAGGTGATTGAAGCCAAGGGGATGACCCAGGCTGGTTACATTCGGCATTTAATTCTCAACGACATCTACAAGTCACAAGACCTAGTAGAGCAGATGCAGTTGATCACCAGTAGATCGAAAACTGCGAAGAAACAGCGTTGCCAAGGGGGTTAAACGTGTACCGAAATAGTCCTTTTTTTGATCTGTTATCGAAGGTGGGTCGGGAATATTTCCCAAACAGTAACGGTTTCCCCGCAGTCCCTCCCCATTCTGGAGCCGCAGGTTTCCCCCTTTCCCCTGCGGTTGGGGAGGAGGGTATCCCCGATGCCAGAACACAGGCCACAGACATTAGCAAACCAGGGGTGTTTAAAAACAAACGCCTGGCCTGGGAGAGCTCGGCAAAACGTCGAAAGCATCCCCAGATTTTCATCGGTAGCCGGGGGTAGGGGATGCGTTCACGAAATATAAAACCCGCTCTGTTTAAAAACGAGATTCTAGGTGAAGCAGACCCACTGCTAACCATCCTTTTTGAGGGTCTTTGGTGTATGGCAGATCGAGAGGGAAAACTGGAAGACCGACCCAAAAGAATCAAGGCAGAAATCTTCCCTTACCGTGAGCTTCCCGGCATTAACGGTGAAGAACCGGGCATTAACGGTTATTTAACGGTGCTTTCACAACTAGGTTTTATCGACCGATATTCGGTAGGAAATCTATCCGTTATCAAGGTTTTGGCCTTTGAGGAACACCAATCTCCGCACAAGACAGAGAAAGCGAGCGTGCTGCCAGAAAACCCTTTAGAAACAGATAGTTGTGATTTAACGGTTAAGCCACCGTTATCTAACGAAAGTGTAACCGTTAGAGAACCCCTGATTCCTGATTCCGGATTCCTGATTCCTGATTCCTGTGTAGAGGGGGAAACCCATGCTCAAGCCATGCATGAACCAAGCATGGGTCAAGCACAAGTCGAGGAGATCGCTTCTTCGCCCCCGATGAAAAAACCGGCGTCGACAGCAAGATTCAAACCGCCACCAGAAACCGACGTCATGGATTACATGATCGAAAACGGCTTGGACGCCGCAACCGCCAGTGCGCAAGCCAATCGTTTCTGGAATTTTTACGACTCGAAAAACTGGATGGTTGGCAAAAACAAAATGACCAAGTGGCGATCAGCCGCCGCGAATTGGATCAGCTGGAGGAACGACGATGCGCAATCAAAACCAAACCCTGTCCGCAGCAGAAGCGCGCTTGAGCTCGCAAGCGGAGGAAATTGGTAAATCAATCATCGACAAGCTGTTCGGCACGCTGAAGCTCCAGTATCCCACATTTTTGAATGGCCAGCCGGAGATAGAAACCAAGCGGATTTGGTTTGCGCATTTGCAATCTTACCGAATAGAACACATTGAGGCGGCCGCGCTGCTGGCGCCGGAACGCTTTCCCCGGTTCGCGCCGACGATTGGAGAATTCAAGAAATTGCTTGCAGAGATCAATACACCGAAGCCCGGTACCGCGATAGAGATGAGTAATTTTTGTTCGCAATGCCGCGCTGACCGCCGCTCACAACGCCACGTGGATGTGTGCCTGAAATGAGATTTGCGCCAAACGATATTTACCGGCAAATGGCCGAGGCTGGTAACGAGTGGGCGGCGGCGCTCTGCCAGGCGGACCGTCTGGAGGAAATGAAAAAAATTGTGCTGGCTCAACTCAAACTTGAACACATCGAAAACGGTGATTCAAACGCCAACGCAGAAACCAAAGCCTACGCAGACGAACGCTATCAGGTTCACATTGACGGGATGGTTGCAGCCCGGGAGAAGGCCGACAAAGCAAGGGTGAAATACCAGGCGGCTTGCGAGCTTTCCACCAACCGCAGAACCGAAGTGGTTAACCAACGAGAGCAATACAAGATCGCGTCATGAAGTACACAGCAAGACAAGCCGCAGCGCGTATCCGTGAAGTGTTCAACAAACACTGGAGCGCATTCAAGGCAGAGCTTGCAGAGACGCCAGAATGGAAGGGCTGCCGGGACAAGGGTTTAGCGTGGTCCATGGCAACGGCAGACATCAGCTTATTTGTTCACAATCTGAAGGGCAAAGCATGAGTCAAAACACCCAGATACTGAACTACCTGCAAACACACCCCAACGGGTTAACGCAGGTGCAAGCCGTCGAGCAGTTTCGCTGCTACCGATTGGGCGCAAGAATCTACGACCTGAAGGCAATGGGTCACCAGATCGCGACACACATGATTTGGCAAGGTGACAAGCGGTTTGCGCGTTACGTCATGGTGGCCGCATGAGGCGGTGCAAGGATGCGGGTGATGTCAATCCACGGGATGTCAACACATGCGATGCCAACACAAACCGATGGGTCGCGACAAGCCATGCAACGGTTTAACCTCAGGCAAGAAGTTGACGCCTGGCGGGTGATACCGCGGCTGATGCTGCTGTTGTACGCGTATCAGCTCTACCGGGTCACCGAGTGGTTTATGGGTCTGGACACACCGACGAACGCGCATGGCTTGCTGATTTCAACGGTGTATGGGGCGGCGGCGGCTTTTTTTGGGTTGTACTGCAATTCTGGGGCGAAACCGTGATGCCTGTCATCGGCTATGTGAAAACGGCGTTGGCGGTCAGCGTCGGCGCCATGGTGTTGTTGGCGTGGCATCATTATGTGGGATTACTGCATGCGCAGGAGACTATGTCTGCCAACAATGCCGTACTTAAAAACGCGGTGGCAGAACAGCAAGCGGCTTACCAGGCGGCGCGAAAAAACATTGCAATCAGGGACGCGCAATTAGCGCAGTTTCAAATAGACGTCGACAACATGAGGCAGGTGTCCGAGACCGCCGCGGCAGAAGAGAACAGGCTCAATGACATTTTTGCGGCGCATGATTTTACGGCGATGGCGTTTAAAAAGCCGGGTCTGATAGAAAGCAAAGTGAATGCAGCGACCAGTGAAATTTTCAATGATTTTGAGATGGCCACCGCGCCGTAGCGGGCGGCTGCGCACTAGCGCCGCGTTGGTGGCGATGCTGTGGGGCGTGTCTGCCTGCAGCCTGCTGCCAGATAAGCCCGAGCGGTTAGTGGTCGATTCCATCGTCGCCAGCCTGCCTGATACGCCACACACCAATTTGCCGTTGCCGAGCGGTGTTGCCTTGTTGCCGGTTAAATGGACCGTGCTGTCCAGCAAAATAGGCGACAAGCAGTTTGCCTGCCAGGGCGACTTTGTCTATATCGCATTAACGCCGCCTTATTATGAGAATTTGTCCCGCAACAATGCCGAGCTGTTGCGGTGGGTCACCGAAGCGGCCTGGCAATTACGCTATTATCAAGCCCAGAACCGCGGCCCGCGTGGCCATATCAATGACAATATTAATGTCGACAACGTGAGTCGCCCATGACCACGTCCGCACCCCGCTCACGTGGTCGGCCCAGCGCCTACCGCAAGACCTTTGTCAAGCAGGCAGAAAAGCTGGCGTTGCTGGGGGCGACCGATGCGGAGCTGGCGGATTTTTTTGGCGTTGACGTACGCACTGTCATTCGATGGAAGCATTCACACCCCGATTTTTGTCATGCCCTAAAAGCGGGTAAGGCGGAAGCCGACGCGCGGGTGGAGCGCTCGCTGTATCATCGTGCTATCGGCTATGAGCAGGAAGAGGTGAAGATTTTCTATGATAGAAACACGGGCCAGCCGGTCTACGCGCCCTACACGGCGAAGATTGCGCCGGACACGACCGCGGCGATCTTCTGGCTCAAGAACCGTCGCCCTGATTTGTG